>NZ_UGQM01000001.1:2400000-4800000 GCF_900454025.1 Mycolicibacterium gilvum
GGGTCGTCGGGTGCCGGCTCGCGCCGGTAGCCGGCGATTCGGATGATCTCGTCAGCGACTAGTAGTGGTTCGGTGACGACCACTTGATGATTCGACCGCGTCGCCTCGACGTGACGCGCATTCAAACGCGCTGCCGCCCGACGGTGCGCCCCCAAGAACGCCTTACGGATGGACCTGTCGAAGATCGTCGACCTCATCCCTGAGATGACAGTGATCGGGGTGTCTCCGAGGATTGGCGGATTACGCCGCAGACTTTGCAGACCCTGGATGAAGAACCGTTCCTCCTCGTCGGCCGCCTGGACGGCACGCACGGTGAGATCTTCGGTAACCAGATCGTGCACCACGTCCGCAGGCATGCCCGGCATGGCCCGCCGGACGGCCAGCGGTAGCAGGCGCAGACGCCGCAGGACACCGAGCGCCCACCGGCCGGCCAGCACGATCATCCGCAGGTGTTTGAGCGACGACCCGCAGCAGACGTCGAGATGCTCGTCAGCGTGGTCGACGAGGACCAGCCCTGCGATCCGGCACGGATTCGCGGCTGCAGCAGCAAGGGCGATCGTTCCGCCGTAGCTGTGCCCGGCTAGGACGTACGGGGCCGCATCCAGCGCTGACAGCAGCTGGTTGAGGTCATCGGCGATGCGGTCCAGCGTGCGTGTTTCACGGTCGTCGTCACTGCGCCCCAGGTTGGCCCGGTCATAAACGACGGTCCGGAATCGTTGCGCCACAAGCGGCTGCACGAGTCCCCACTCCGATCGCGAAGCGCCTAAACCCGATTCGAACACCACAGTCGGGCTGCCAGCGCCTGCCGTCATGTAGTGCAGCTTGCGCCCGTCGGGTAGGCGGACAAAGTGACTGTTGCCTAGGGTGTGTATCACCTATCTCCTTCCAGAACTCACCGGCCCACTGGTTGGTCGGTAACCAGACTGCTGCCATAGATTTGGCAACCCATGCGATGATCGCACCGACGATCAACAGCCCGAGTGCGAGATCACGCGGGATCGCCGCTCACTCCCGCAACCATTCGAACCGGCCCCGGATACTGCAATTCAAACCGATACCTCGTTGGCTATAGGCCAACCGGTCCGCGTCGGTAGCCCAGCTCGAACGTTTTCACCGGCGCGCCGGGCACCCACAGTGCAGCGATCGCGGCGACGGCTGAATTGGCGATCACCGATCGCGCGGGTATTCGCCGTCACGCGGCGTAGGGTCTTTGGCCTCGGCAGCCGCAGTCTACGTACAAGAGGGACTTGGCGTTACTGCTGGTTGCGCTTGATTTACGCTGAGACTTGGTGCGGCGATGCAATTCGAGAACGGAAGGGCTTTCGGGTTGGCGTACATCAGATATCCTGACGAAACGACATTGGCCTTGGCTTCGGGCGTCACCTGTGTGACCACTCCCGCCGGGGCGGTGCTGTTGAATCCTCCTCGCAGTGAGAGGCTTACGCGCTTGACCGCTGGTCAGCTACAGGCGCTCAAGACACTCAACGACGGGGGGGCAACCGTGGCGGAGCTGTTTCGATCAGAAAATGCAAGCGATATGGGCGCATTGTTGGACCGCCTCATCGCCGGCGGCTGGTTGACGGTCACTGTGCGCGAGGAAGAGAAGCCTCTATACTCGATACAGCCGTTCGGACAACCCGCACCGCGGCCGACCGCACCGCCTCAATCTGTCGTAATGTCGAAATTCGCTGTGCTGCATCGGAACTCAGAGGGCTTTATCCTCGAGCATGCCTTGGCGTGGTGCGATCTGTGCATCTATGACCCACGTCTGCTCGTTTTGCTCGACGGACCATCGACACGCGTTTCTGACTTGCCGCTTGCAGTGACGTCGCAATTCTTAGAGGACCTGCGTTGGTGCGGCATCCTTGCTGCCTACGGTGACGAGGACTCCAGATTTGAAACCGTCAGCTGGAGCGCCCCGGATGTGTGGTTTCACCGCCGCAGCACGCTCGGTGAGCGCATCGTCACATGGGAGCATTTTGGTCCGACCAAATGGGCGAAGGACCGATTCCCGCAGCCCCGGGCACGCCGGGCAAACTATTCAGGTGAATCGATCATCCTGCCCGTTCCCGACCTGACGGTGAAACGGAGTCAAGACCCCTCCCTGATGGCCGTGATCGAAGATCGAGTCTCGACAAGGTCATTCGACGACGGCGATCCAATCAGCGTTGAACAACTGGCGGAGTTGCTATACCGCACAGCACGGACAAGGAGCGTCCAGCCGGTCGGTGAGGGCGAGGAACTCCTGTCACGGCCATATCCTTCCGGCGGCGGCCTCTATGAGCTGGAACTCTATCCGGTGGTGCGAAATGTCGCCGGACTCGAACCCGGCATGTACCACTACGATTCGTTCGACCACGTGCTCCGCCCAGTGGCCGCCGCGGATTCACGGGCGGTGTTACAGCTATTGAAACCGGCTTCAGCGACTCTGGCTGGAGGCGCCGAGCCGCAAGTGCTCGTCGTCATGGCCGCGCGCACCGGGCGCGTGATGTGGACCTACGAGCAGGTCTCCTACGCCATCATTCTGAAAAATGTCGGTGTCCTCATGCAGACGATCTATCTGGCTGCTACCGCGATGGGTCTTGGTGCGTGCGCTCAGGGATTCAGTGATACCGCCGCGTTCGTCGCGGCCACCGGGGTCGATGAGTTACAAGAGTGCAGCGTCGGCAGCATCGTTGTCGGCTCGCCCGCCGAAAGTCAGCCGCCGAGCCGGTCCTGAAACAAAAAACCTCCTCATCAGCCAGTGCTGCGTCTCGAGTAGTGCCAGAATTCTGCGGCGGCCCCACTTTTCTCCTTGCCTGGTCTATTCGCCAGCCAGTACGTTGATGCTGCGTCGCCAGAGGTCCGTCAGTCGGTCGATGTCGGCAGGCGCGAAGAGGGCTTCATTCCAGCACCAGTTGGTGACCAGTTGGGGGCCTTCGGATGAGGCGCCTACAAGCGCACCGATGATGAGAGCGAAATGCAATGGCAGATCCGGCTCAGGATCGATCGGGAGCGCGTCGACCTGGGGTCCGGTGAGCAGTGACCACGGTTGGCCAGTGACACCGCCGAGGTCCATCCGGCCCATATAGTTGAACTGGATCTGGGGTTCGGCGGCCGCCCGCAACTCGGGCGTGCGTTCGATATAACGAAGCAGGCCATAATCCAGACCTTCATTCGGGATCGCGGCAAGGTGGGTAGCCACTGAGTCGAGTAGAGCCCGAGCTGCACCCGGATCTTCTTCGGCCCGCTCGACATCGACGGCTGCCTCACCTACGCCGAGACGTATCGGAAATACACTGGTGAACCAACCGACCGTGTTTGTGGTGTCGGTGCCCATAATGGCATCAGCGCGGCCATGCCCTTCCAGGTCGATGAGCGTGCCGAAAGCTGGATCGTGGCCGCGCTCCTTCCGCCAACTCGCAATCGTCATCGTCATTGCGGCCAGCAGGAATTCGCGCATCCCCTCTTCTCTGGTGAGTGTGGCCAGCAGGCGCTCGGTGACATGAACGGGGGTGACCACCGGAGTGACTCGCAGGCTGGACCAGATATCACGGGTTGGGTCGGGGTGCCGCACACCCAACGGGGGATCGGGTTCGCGTACCTGCGTGACCCAGTATTCGTGCTGGGCCGCTACCTCGGGCGTCGTGGCTCGTTGCCACATCAGCTCCGACCACTGGCGGTAAGAGGTGAATTCTGGCAACATCTTCGGCGCCTCTCCCGAACTCACCGAGCGCCAGGCTTCGGCGACCTCACCCAGCATGATGTGCCAGGAGACCACATCCACCGCTAAATGGTGCGCAGTGAGCAGCAGCACCTGGCCCTCTTCGCTGCCGGAGAACCAGACCGCTCGCACCACCGCACCTGTCCGGGGATCAATCTCGTCAATGATCGTGCGTGCGGAACGCGTGATCGCCGCATGGAATTCGGCATCGATCGGTCTCCTCAGCTCCACGCGGGTAAGCAAGTCGGCGGCGGCGACCGCACCGGGTTCGCGAGTAATTAAGCGCGGTCCACTGGGAGTATCGACCAGGGTGGATCGGAGCATGTCGTGGCCGTCGAGCAACAGTTGAAGCATCGACTCGATCGACGAGCGGTCGATTTCGGCGGGCAATTGAAGCAAAATAGTATGGGTGAAGCGGCGGTAGTTTCCGTGCTCGTACAGCCAGCACACCATAGGCAGTGGCATCACCTCACCGTATTCAGCACTCCGGACGGGGTTGTCTGGGCCGGCCGCATCGATCGACGCCGCGAGTTGACGGATGGTCGGGGCGGTGAACAGCATCCGTGGACTCAATGTGAGGCCACGCCGACGAGCCTTGAGAGTTACCGAGATTGCCACGATACTGTCTAGTCCGAGCGAGAAGAGGTCGTCGTCGACGTGCGGGGCAAGGCCGTTGAACTGCTCTTGAAACGTTTCACACAGCAACCGTTCAGGGCGGATTCATACGGTCAGTGCAACATCCGTGGATTTGAGGAGTTGCTATGCCGTCGGGAGTGGCTGTTGGGTGGCCGGTGAAGCGGGAGTTCTTTGATCTGGTTTGTGGCGGGATGCCGACGACTGAGGCATCGCTGGCGGTGGGTGTGTCACGACGGACTGGATGGTTCTGGTGGCGCCAGGCTGGCGGGATGACATTGCGCAAAGGTGGTGAGGGGCTCGGCGGTTTGGCCGATGCCGGGGATTTGGAACGTCCGGGTGGTCGCGGGCACCGACTGAGCTTCGCGGAACGCTTTGAGATCGATCGAGGCTTGCAGGCAGGGCGTAGTTATGCCGAGATCGGCCGTGAGCTGGGCCGCGACCGCTCGGTCATTGCCCGGGAGGTGAAGCGAAACTGTCTGCCCGACGGTCGCTATCACGCGCTGATGGCCCATGCGGCGGCCAGCCAGAAAGCCCGCCGGCCCAAGAAGTTCAAGCTCGACAACCCCGCGTTGTGCGCGCTGATCGCGGGGTGGATGGATGAGGGGTGGAGCCCCAAACTGATCTCGCAGGTGTTGGCCGAGACCTACGCCGGTGACAAGCGGGCGTGTCATTCCATCTGTGTAAGTCCGGGGTGGTCCAAGATCGGACCGCCGTTCGGGCGGACAGAAGGAGTGATTTGTGACCAAGGCCATAGCGTCGTCGGGTTCGGGAAAGTCGGCGGCTCGGCAACTGGCGGAGACGTTTTCGGCTGAGACGCTGGATTCGTTGATCAAGGATGCGGTGAAGTCGGGAACCCCGATTGATGGCGCCGATGGTTTGCTCAACGAGTTGACCAAGGCGGTGCTGGAACGGGCGTTGGATTCGGAACTGACCCACCACTTGGGATACGAGGCCGGTGACCCGGCCGGGCGCGGCAGCGGCAATTCCCGCAACGGCACGACACCGAAGACGGTGTCCACGGTCAACGGCCCGGTGGCCATCGCGGTGCCGCGTGATCGTAACGGCTCGTTCGAGCCGGCGATCGTGCCCAAAAAGGTCCGCCGGCTGGGCAACCTCAACTCGGTGGTGTTGTCGCTGTACTCGCGCGGCATGACCACCCGCGACATCGAAGCACATCTCGAGGAGGTGTACGGCGCGTCGGTGTCGCGAGAGCTGATCTCCAACATCACCGAGGTGGTGGTCGATGAGATCAAGGCCTGGCAATCGCGCCCGCTCGACGAGGTCTATCCGATCCTCTACATCGACGGGCTGCGGCTGCGCATCAAAGACAACGGGGTCGTCACCACCAAGGTGGCCTATCTGGCCATCGGCGTGGATCTCGACGGCCGCAAACACGCCCTGGGGGTCTGGATCCAAGACTCCGAGGGGGCGAAGTTCTGGCAGAAAGTCGTGATCGATCTGCGCAACCGCGGGGTGCGCGACATCCTGATCGCCTGCTGCGACGGGCTGACCGGGCTGCCCGACGCGATCCGCTCGATCTACCCCGAGACCGTGGTGCAGACCTCATCTATTAACAATGGACGAGCCGGGATGGTCTCGGCGTTCACCTGCACCACCACGGGCAGGACCTGTGCAAACGCGTCACCTTCGAGGTCCACATGCAGACCCGTCCGCCCGTGGTGGCTGCGGGGCATGGACCGGCCAGCGAGAGCAGCACCACCGGTATCAGCGGTGAGTGCCGAGATGAGGTTCCGGGCACGCCCCGTCATTGCAGCGTGAACTTTCGGATCGAAGGGATCTGACTGCAGTGATTCAGGATAGTCCGGACGGTGGGAAACGTTTCTGGTGCGGCATCGATTGGGGCGGACGCTCCCATCACCTCTGCGTCCTCGACGACGACGGCCAACAGCTCCTCAGCCGCAAAATCGCGCACACCGTCGACGGTCTGATGGCCCTGGTCGAGGTGATCGCTTCGTTGGCCGGCTCAGTGCTCATCGCTATCGAACGCGCCGAGGGCTTGCTTGTCGAACATCTCCAACAGCAATGCGAAGCTGAAATCTATTGCGTATCACCGAAGATCTCGGCTCGGGCCCGTGAACGGTATCGGATGGCGGCAGCAAAATCCGACGAGTTCGACGCCTACGTGCTGGCCGACACGTTGCGTCACCAGCATGCCCAGTGGCGGCCGTTAGCCACCCCGTCGCCGGTCCTTGCCGAGCTGACCGCGATCAGTCGCGACCGTCAACGCATCCTCGACATGCAGGTCGACACCGAAAACCGGCTGCGTTCGATCTTGGAGGCCTACCATCCCGCGCCATTGCACCTGTTCTCCTCACTGGACCGTGACATCACCCTGGCCTTCATCCAGACCTATCCCACGCCCGCGCAAGCGGGCAGGATCACCGCGACGCGGATGGGTGGATTCACCGGCCGTCACGGCTATAGCGGCCGCCAGAAGCCCGAAGCGCTCATCGAGCGCATGCAGCCGCACCTTTTGTCCGCTAGCGAAGGCACTGTGGCCGGTAAAGCGGTGGCGGCGAAAGCATTCACCGAACAACTCGCCTTGCTCAACACCCACTTACGAGGCCACGACAAGCGTCTACGTGAACTACTCGACGCTCACCCCGACACCCACATCTTCACCAGCTTCCCCGGTATCGGACCCGTCACCGCCGCAGTGCTGATCTCGGAGATGGGTGAAGAGCGCACCCGGTTTCCCTCGCCGTCGTCGCTGCTGGCCGACACCGGTTTGGCGCCAGTTACCAAGGCCTCCGGGCGCACACGGCAGGTTCGGTTCCGTTACGCCGCTAACCGCCGCATGCGGCACGCCATTGACTGGTGGATGTTCGTCGCCACCCGTGAAGATCCGTGGTCGGCCGAGATTTACCAGCAGGCCCGTGCTGCCGGCCATGCCCACCATCGAGCGTTACGCGGTCTCGGTGCTCGTTGGGTGCGGATCCTGTGGCGCTGCTGGCAAGACCACACCGCTTACGACCCGGCAGTTCATCACCGCCCGACCGCGGCCTAACTGGTTTACAGAAGCGTCCCGCTGCAGGCAGCAAACAATCGCTGCAGCGCGAACGAACGCGTCCGGAATCAGAAGGTTGACAGCGGGAGTCTGCGTGGTGCACGTGATCCGCAACGCGATGCGGTTCGTGTCCTACAAAGACCGCAAGAAGGTCGCGACATCGATGCGCGCGATCTACAGCGCGCCGACCGTGGAGGCCGCAGAGCTCGCGCTCAAGGACTTCGACACCGCCTACGGCGCCCAGTACCCGGGCGCGATCGACGTGTGGCGCAACGCCTGGCCCGAGTTCGTGCCGTTCCTGGATTATCCGGTCGAGCTGCGCAAGATCGTCTACACCACCAACGCGATCGAATCGATCAACTTCCAACTGCGCAAGATCACCAAGAACCGCGGCCATTTCCCCGACAAGGACGCCGCGATGAAGTTGCTGTACCTCGGGCTGCGCAACATCTCCAGCGAGAGAGGAGGGTTCTCGGGCACCGGAACATACAACTGGACTGTGGCATTGAACACACTCGCCAAGCTGTTTCCAGGGCGACTTCCGTTGTGTTAGAATACAATTCGTAGTCAAATCACCTCTGACTTACACAAAATTCGTGACAGGCTCGAGCAGCCCCTTATGACCCCTGCGACCCCGAAATCCCGACAACCGCATATGTAACGAATTGATAACGCATACGCGCGTATGCGCCGCATATGTTCGCTAGATGCTTGACAAGGGGATTACGCTCGGGATCTCGGAGCTTGCGTAGAGGAATCCCGAGCGACACCCCTAGTGCAATTAGCTCGACAACTATTCGCCAACCGCATCACCGCATATGCGGCGCACACGACCTGGGCGAATACCTCCCGCGCCCGCACGTACCGCACCAGCGCGTCCTCACGTGCGATTCCGCCGGCCCGGCGCCGCATCTTCTGGGCATCCCCAGCAATGCACAGCGACGTTCGGTCCGCCGCGCACACCACTTCCCTGACAACCCAGTTGTCAACCACAAAAGGCCACGTCACCGACTCCTACTGTGACCCAGATCACTTGCTTTTCGCGGCGTTGACAATGCCGCGGCCAACTCCTGTGCAAACCCCCGCAACAACCCCCGCGGATTCCATGAACGCGTCACCAACCCGCGACGCCAAGGAATTCGATGAACACCTGGGACCACCTCGCCGAGCAGGCCCACCGCCTCCTCACCCGGCCGAGCCGCGGCGACCTCACCCCCTCTGTGACCCTCGTCCAATCACTGCACAAGCAGCCGCCGCCCTCGCCGGCCGCGATCTGCGCGCACCTGGAGACCGCCTCCGCCGCCCTACCTCAGATCGCCCGCTATGCCCGCAGCGGTGACCGCCATGCCCTCCTGATGGCCGCAGTCCTCATGCGCCACCCGCTGCGACGCATCGCCGACATGGCCGACCCCGACGGTTACCGCTCCAGCGACCGTGACGCCCGCGACAACGACACCTTGCGCATCTTCTTCGAGATCATCCGCACCGCGGGGGACCCCCAGCTGCTCAACTCGCGCTACCTCTACGGCCAGACCCTCAAGCGCGTCCTCAAAGCCCGGCCCGCCGCCGAATCACCGGCAGTCGCCGTGCGCGTCGATCCCCACTCAGTCGTCCTCGACAGGGCCGATCTGGGCAACGACTACGACCACACCTCCACCCTGCTGCAGCAGGCTCGCGACCGCCGCATCATCACCGCCCTGGAGCACGACACGCTGCGCGCTCTCTACCTCACCTCCGACGTCTTCAGCCCCTCCACCGCAGCCCGCGTCCTGGGCGCCAACGTCAGCGCTGTCGAACGCCGCGCCCAGCGCGCGATCCGCAAGCTGTGCACCTTCTACGACGGTGCGGTCGCCGCATGATCCGCACCCGCCGCCTCACCGCACTGGCGCTCGCACCCGCCGTCAGCGTCGCCCTGCTGCTGAACACCGCACCTACGGCACTGGCCGCCAACTGCCCCGCCGTGGAAGCCATCGCCGTCCCTGGCACCACGCAGACCAACCCGAAGGCCGACCCGGACAAGCCCGTGGGCGTCCTCGGCAACATCCTGGAGCCGCTCCGTAAGAACGCCCCCGTACGAATGGTCACCTACTACACGCCCTACCCCGCGACCATCGTCGGCGGCACCGACGGCGGCGGATACCGCGCCTCCAAGAACGCCGGCATCGACGCCACCAATGCTCGGCTGAAAGCCGTCGCGAACGCCTGCCCGAACACCGTGTTCATCCTCACCGGCTACAGCCAAGGCGCCGACGTCGCCGGTGACGTCGCCGCCGCCATCGGGCACAACCGCGGCGTCATCCCCGCCAACAAACTGCTCGGCGTAGCCCTGGTCGCCGACCCGTCCCAGGCCCCAGTCGGACAACCCACCATCGGCCTGCGCGATCCAGGCATGGGCTTCGCCGGCGTCCGCTCGGGAGGGTTTGGGTCACTGCTGCAGCGCAACGGGCTGCTCTCTGTCTGCGCCCCCCGGGACTACTACTGCAACCTGCCCCAGGGTGACCTCGTGATGCGCATGATCGGTCACCTCGGCTCTCAGCTCGACGCCGCCGACCCCTCCGGCTCCGCCCAGAAGCTCGCCACCATCTTCATGGGAGGCCTCATCGCGCCCGCCGCCGCCGCCATCAACCAGATCCTGCAGCTGGTCAACGATCCCAACCTGATCCCCAACCTGATCAGCCGCGGCGTCGCCTTCGCCAAGGCCCTCGCCCAGCAGCTGTTCTACCTGGCCGGCCCCCAAGTCGCCGGCGCTGCCACCAACCTCGTCAACGCCGTCACCAACGTCATCAACCTGGTGACCTCCCGTGCGTGGGCGGCCATCCCCGCCGCCATCACCACCATCGCCACCACCGCCAGTAGCGTCGGCGCCGCACTCGCCCAGATGAAGGACCGCACCACCACCATCAACGTCAGCGGCTTCGGCCCCGTCGGAGCGGGCATCTCCCAGGGGGGCGGCGTCAACATCGGCGATCTCGCCACCGCCGTGCTCAACGCCATCAGCGTCGCCACCGGCGGCGTCGGCAGCCAGTCCACCGGAATGTTCGGACCCACCTTCTCCCAGTTCTCCGCTGCCAACGTCGCTCAGGCCGTCAAGCACTACGCCGAGTTCATCAAGGGTGGGTTTCACGAGAACTACGCCACCACGCCACTGGACAAGGCCGGCCACACCGGCACTCAGATCGTGCAGCGCTACTTCGTCAACCAGATCAACAAGCTCGTCTGAAAGGCACCGCCCCCATGACCATCGACACCGCACCCCGCGAGCGCTGCTAATGCAGAAGGGACTCCTGTACATGGACTACGGCTTATGGCTGCTCGCCGACGACACCGGCCGCATCACCCTCACCGGATGGTCGGAGACCGGCAGCGGTGACGCCGTTTCCGGCGCCCCGGCCCGCACCGACCATTGGCCCGTCTACGACTTGTGCGACGACCGCGAGCAGCTGCCCGACTGCCTGCACGATCTTGGTCTCGATCTGGCTCCTGGAGCCGACCTCAACGACCTCGACCGGAACTGGGACGTGTACGTCCGTCACCCCGACATTGCCTCCCTGCGTAGCGCTCTCGACGGCCGGAAGGCCACCGCGAAATGACCGCCCAGATCAGCTGCGCCACCCTGCGCCAGAGGGTGCTCACACACGCTCAGTGAATGCAGCCAAGCTGACCCACTGACACTTCTGCGGGGCTCCTCGGGTCCACACACGGTGCTCGGCTGTTCGACCATCGCGTCGCATGCGCCGGCATTCCTCAGGGAGACAGATCGGGACGTGTGTCTGGGCTCGGCCGCTGGCCCCTCGGCGGGCGGTCGCGGTACCCGCGTACGGGGCGCACCATTGCGCACCACCACCAAGTTCCGGGGCCGGATGGGTACGGGCGGGCGGATCGGGTCGACGCCCGGCCTGATGTCGCTTGAACGCCCGTCTGCCGCCGGTGCGCAGGCTGTGCGCCACCGCTCGCCAGGGCGCGCCAACGACCCGCGCCACGGCCTCACCAACCCCGGCCGCTGGCGAGGGGGCCGCCCACCTCGGACCGACACGGGCGGTCACAGCGGCCGACCGAACCGAGGGTGTACCCAAGGTTGTGCCGCAGGCATCCGGCTGATCCTCGCGCAGCTCGTTCACCCGTGGCCCCGGCGATGAATGCGGCTTCGCAGCTCGCTACCCCCACGCCTCGGCGCGTCCAACGCCGCCGGCCCTCTCACATCGACTTGTGTACACGGTGTGCTACTGGGAGCTACGCTGTGTACATGAAGAGCTACGGTGTCCGTGAACTGCGTCAGAATGCAGCCATGGTTCTACGCGAGGTGGCCGCCGGAGAAACCGTCGAGATCACCAACAACGGGCACCCCGTCGCGCAGATGATCCCCGCCGCTTACGACCCCTGGACCGCGCTCATCGCCAGCAAGGAAGTCACTGCCGCCCGACACAGTGTCACCGACATCCTCAAACGCCCACCCCGCTCGTACCGCCAGACCGCCAGTACCGCCGCCCCACGGGACGACCGGTGATCTACCTCGACCCCACCGCCCTCATGAAACTCATTGACGAAGCGCCCGAATCCGCCGCCCTGACCGCATACCTCAGCGCGCACACCGACACCCGGTGGATCACCTGCGCGCTGTCACGAGTCGAGCTGCTCCGCGCAGTGGCCGCCCTACCGCCAGAAGCCACCGGTCACGCGCACCACGTCCTGGCCGGGCTCGACACCGTGGCCGTCACCGAGCGCCTCCTCGACGCCGCCGTGGCGCTGGCCCCCAGCCCCGCACGCACCGTCGACGCACTGCACATCGCCTCGGCCCTGAGCGCCGGACCACGACTGCGCACCCTCGTCACCTACGACCCCGAACTCGCCGGCGCCGCCGCCGGCCACCACATCACCACCGTCAGCCCCGGAGGAGGATCACCGTGATACGCACCCTGATCATCGCGGCGCTCATGACCGGCGCCGCGACACACTTCCTGCACACCGACCCCTACGAGGCCTTCGGGTACAGCCTCGTCCTCAGCGTCACGCTGTGGTTCTTCTGGCCCCTGCTGCGCCGTCTCGTGCGCCTGGCGCTCCGCCGTCGCCGCCGCCACAGGGCTCCCGCCCGCACACCCAAGACGGCTTCGCCGCAGCTGACTCAGGTGAACCACTACCACTTCTACGGCCACGTACCCGCGGCAGCACAGCCGATGCCGCGACCCGACTACAGCCGCCCGGCCCTGCCGGTGCGCACCGAGGGCCAGAAGGCCCACGACGCGATCTACGACATCATCGACATGAACGACGACACGACACGATGAGCATGGGCACAGACAACGACGACAACGATCTGCCGATCGACCGCAGCTGGGACAACCGGCGCCTGATCCTGGCGTCGCTGGCCCCACGCTCAGCCACGCGCCCGGCCCGCCGCAGCACACCCGCTGACGGTGACAGCGCCCCTCAGGCCGACCCGGACGGAACCCGCAAATCCGGTCTTCTCAGCCGCGGAATGCGGGCCTCCGGCCGTGCCGTGACCGCCGGCGGACGTGCCTTCAACAACCGGGTACCGCGGGAGAACCGCGCCCGCGTGGCCATCATTGCCTCGGCTGCGACCGCCCGCGCCAAGGCTGTCAAGTCGTTGCGGGAGGGCACGTTGACGGACGCCGGTGGCTTTCAGCAGCGCCGCGCCTTGCGCTCAGCTCGTCGGAGCGGCCCCGGTGCGCCGCGCCGCCGCGTGGTACCGGGCGCATGGCCGGTTGCGCACCGGGGATCCGATCGCGATGGCCGCCGACGCCCTGGCCGCCTATCGGGCCGACACCGCGGCGGGCAAGGATGCGCTGCTGATCTGCGACACCAAAGAGATGGCCGATGCGCTTAACCGGCGCATCCACGACGAATCGATTGACGCCCAGGCGCCCACCGTCACCGCGGCGCGCGGACATCGCATCGCCAAAGGCGATGTGATCATCAGCCGCCGCAACGACCCGGCCATCCCGGTCGTCGAGGCCACCGACATCACCACACCCGCCGCCGATCCGGTGCGCAACGGGCAACGCTGGCGCGTCTTGGCTGTCGACCCGGAGAAGCACCGCATCGCCGCCCGCCGGCTCGACGACGGCGCGCGCACCGTGTTCTCCGGGGACTACCTACACCAGCACGTCACCCACGGCTATGCGGTCACCGTGCACTCGGCCCAAGGGGTCACCGCCGAGACCACGCATGCCGTGCTGGGCGAAACCACCACCCGCTCGCTGCTGTATGTCGCGTTGACCCGCGGCCGCCACACCAACCATGCCTACCTGTATGAGCGTTTGGCCGGCGAAACCGAACACGAACACGCCGACCAACAGCCCGGTGTGCACGTGGCTCGTCGCGGCACCAGCGCCGATGCCGCTCAGCTGGTGCGCGGCATCATCGCCAATCGCGACGAGCGGGCCCGCACCGCCCACGACATCGCCGCCCACACCCAGGACCGCGCCCGGCTACCCAAGCGCGTCCAACGCCTGCTCGACCGCCGTGATCGGGCTGTACAGCAGCGATGGGCCGCCTACAGAAACTGGCACGGCCAGCGCGTCGAGCAAGCCCTCGAACACCAGCACTGGCTCGACCAGCACCGCAGCCGCAGCCAATACCAGAGCCTCGACTCCGGACTCGAACTCTAAAGCCTGGATTGATTGCGCGCGTGCGCTTGATCGGATCAGGCCATCGCCCGGCACTCTTGAGCGCAGCGGCGACACGACTCTGCGCAGGCGCGGCAGTGATCGTTGTCGTACTTGTCGCACTCGGCCGCGCACGCATCACAAATCTCTGCGCACAGCTGGCACAACTGGGCCGCCCAACGCGACCCGCGAGACACCAGCGTCACACACACCGCGCAAATCGCTGCGCAGTCTAGGCATAACCGGGCGCAGTCGGCCATCTTCGCGTCGTTGACGCAACAGTTGTAGGCGCACGCTTCGCACGCCGCCTGACATTTCGCGCACGCATCCAGACAGGCCTGGTTGGCCGTTACCGCCATGACAGATCTCCTCACTCGTCGTTACCCCGTGAGGGTATAAGCTAGCAGCCCCTCGTAAGTCGAGTAAACAGTTGGCTTTTCGAACTTTGAGTTAATCCCCGGTGGGTTCCAGTTGGGGTGCGTGCAGTGTCATCGGCGGCTTCGTGTGGCACGATCGGGTCAATGCCTGGATCCGAAGCGCACCGCCCCGCCACGTGTGATGAGGAGCTGCTGTGCTGTCTAGGACCAGGGTTTCCCGCGTTGGCGGGCAGCGATCCTGACCGTGTGGTGAGGATCCGCGATGAGGTGGCGCACGGGTTTGCGGCGCTAGCCGACGTGACCCGTGCGGTGTCGTTCTTCGGTTCCGCGCGCACCCCGCCGGATCATCCGTACTACCAGCTGGCGCGCACGCTGGCCGCACGGCTGGGGGCCTTGGGGTTCGACATCATCACCGGCGGTGGGGCCGGGATCATGGAGGCCGCCAACCGGGGCGCCCGCGAGGCGGGGGTGCGCTCGATCGGCCTGGTTATCGAGCTGCCCTACGAGCAGCGCATGAATTCATTTGTGGATCTCTCGCTGGAGTTTAAGTATTTTTTCGTCCGTAAGCTGATGTTGGTCCGCTACGCGTCGGCGTTTGTGGTGTTTCCGGGCGGCTTTGGCACGCTTGATGAGCTGTTCGAGGCGCTCACGCTCATCCAGACCCAGAAGATACGACACTTCCCGGTCGTGCTTGCGGGCTCGCAGCACTGGGGCGGACTAGAGCAGTGGATCCGGACCCAGCTGCTTGAGCTGGGAATGATTTCGCCAGACGACGTCCAGCTGCTCGTGGTCGCTGACGATCCCTACGAGATTGGCGAGGTCATCGAGGGTGGGCTCCGTCGCCAGCTACAGACCTATCGCCCAACCACGCCGTGAGCGAATCGCCGAGATCACGAAAGGCGCCGACCCGCGACTGCGTTGCTTAGCTGCCGTCTGCGCCGACGTCGGTGGGGAACAAAAGTTTTCGGGATTGGTGTGTTTGTTTGGTGGACTGGCAGAAGTGATGGACTCAGACGCGGGCATGGCGTGGCTGCTGGCTGACGCGGCAGGGCCATGCCTAACCGGTGACCAGCGCGCGATGGTGTTTGTCGAATTGGGTTGCGGGGAAAATCATCTGGCGATCGAGACGATTCTTAATGCCGTCGTAGAAAACGGCTTCCCGTTGTCGACTGCCGTGCTGGCGGCTCTCACGGAATGGCTGGATTTATACGTCGGCAGCCCCGAGGAGCGGCTGCTGCGGGACCTGGTCCTCCAGGTCCGTGCGCAACGACCCGACTTCGAATCGGGACAGCATTGCGATTAACGTGCAAGCACTGCTGGTAAGCCTGCTTTGCGGCGGCCACGCCGATCGACGGCTTTGCCGTGTGGGGGGGCCGCCACCTTGCCAGGGGGTATGCGACCGCCCTGGCCAGCGGCGCGGCACGCACTCCCGTAAACGGTGAGCGTGGACTTTCCGAGAGGCAGACCGACGCACACCTCCGTAGCTGTCGGGCCGAAATCAGCAACTCTGAGGGCTTAACCAGCGGACCACCAAGCCGTCCACGGCTTTACGCGTCGTGGAATCAGGAGTGCTGATAGGCATCGTGTCAGGACGTTTGTCGGTTTTGGAACGCAACGCATGGCGCGCCGGGCCAACCATCTACGGCGCACGCGCCTACACCGCATTATGCCGGATTCGCCAGCACACCCTTCTGCGCGAAGCGACGATGTCGGTGACACTACTGGCTGTTTGATACCGTACCCGGGCGGGGTACAGATACCCGCAGGGGGTACAAACCAGACTGTGACGATGCTCGTCTCAGCGGGAATGCGACGCGCATACGCACCCAAAAATTGCTGCCCGACACATAGATCCCAACGACGGTGCGGCACACATACACCGGGCGGCGCCGGCGGCGACGAATGTGAGAAAGGACAGGAGGCGTCTGTGGCTATCGATCGACGAACTCGCATGAGTCTTATCGCGGTCGCTGTGATCAGTGTGATGGTGGTGGCCGTGGTGGCCGTGGTGATCGGGCGAGGCGATGACCACAATGGTGCGCTGCCCGCAGCGTCGGTCCTGCGCGCGGAAACGCCTGCGACCGTCACTGTCACTCCGGGCCCCGACGCGGTGAACGTTGACCCGCTGGGCGCGGTCATGGTGAGCGCGGCCAACGGCACCCTGTCCGATGTGCAGATGGTCAACGACCAAAACACGCCGATCCCGGGTGTTATGACCCCTGACCACCTGGTGTGGAAGCCCGGCGTGCCGCTGGGGTATGGCCGCAGCTACACCCTGACCGTGGCCAGTCGCGGGCCGACGGGAACTTTCGCGTCGCAGATGTCGAGGTTCACCACGCTTACACCCAGCAATCAGGCTGCGGTGTCGCTGACCACGACGTCGGGTGCGGCGCTGCGCGACGGCGGCACCTACGGGGTGGGCACGGTCATTGTTGCCCACTTCGATGAACCCATCATCGATCGCGCGGCCGCGCAGCGCCGACTGACCGTGACGACCGCTCCGGCCGTGGACGGCTCCTGGTATTGGGTTGATGACCAGAACGCCCATTGGCGCCCGGAGCACTACTACGCGGCGGGCACGAAAATCACCGTGGCGGCCAACATCTACGGCGCGCCGCTGGGTGGCGGACTGTACGGCCAAGAGGACCAGCAGACCTCGTTCACCATCGGTGACGCGCATGTGTCGATCGCCGACGACAACACGAAACAGGTCAACGTTTACAACAACGGCGTTCTGGTGCGCACCATGCCCACCTCGATGGGCATGGGCGGCACGCAAACCGTCGCCGGGCAGACCCTCACGTTTTGGACCCCACCCGGGGTGTACACGGTGATGGATAAGTCCAATCCGGTCGTGATGGATTCGTCCACCTATGGCTTGCCCGTCAATTCCCACCTCGGCTACCGCGAGACCATCAACTACGCCACCCGCATCAGCCCCGACGGCATCTATCTTCACCAACTCGACAGCACCGTGTGGGCTCAAGGCAACACCAACACTTCCCATGGCTGTCTAAACCTCAACGGCGACAACGCCAAATGGTTCTTCGGGTTTTCCCAACCAGGCGACATCGTCGAGGTCCGCAACACCGGGGGCCCGCCCCTGTCGTTGCAGAACAACGGTGACTGGAGTGTGCCCTGGGCGCAATGGCAGGCCGAAAGCGCCCCCGCCTGACCCGGCCGGGTGCTCTTCAAGACACGGCACGGGCTCCGTCAACGGTAGTCGCTGTCTCGTTGTAGAAACGCCGCTGCTCAAAACGTTTGCAGCGCTTGGCTCGCCAGATGAACCAAATCTGTCGCGGCAGTTTGGCCCAGGGCGCCGACGCCAGCCGTGATGGCGTAAAGGAGAAGCTGCTTTAACCGGCTGGGATTTGGTTGAGGCTCAGCGGCTTCCCTTTTGATCTCCACGGCGATCTGATGGGCGTGCTCCACTGCTTCAGGAGGCCCATCCGCGGCCGCCTCTAGTACTACAGCCGTAGATCGTTGCTCGTCGGCGTGTTTGCCTTGCTGGATTGGGTGACCGCGGCATCGTTCGGAGTTTGTGAGAACTAACGATGATGCCGCGGTCGCCGCGGCTTACAGGGTAGACGTTGATCGGTGGCGAAGTGGCTTTGATGAGGTGCTGGATCGGGTCGCGTCACGGTTCGCTCGGTGCGAGCCGCTGCGCAACGCCGGCGCGTTGATGCTCGGGTTGGTCTGTGACATTGACCGTAAGAACTGTTGGACGCTGGCCGAGCGTTGCGGCCACAGCAGCCCGGACCGGATGCAGCATCTGCTGGCGCGGGCGAAGTGGGACGCCGAGGGAGTGCGTGATGATCTTCGCGCCTACGTGGTCGACCACCTCGGCGATGACGAGGCGATCCTGATCGTCGATGAGACTGGAGACGTGAAGAAGGGCACTCATACCGTCGGGACTCAGCGCCAGTACACCGGTACCGCGGGCAGGATCGAAAACGCCCAAGTCGCTGTGTATTTGGCCTATGCGGGGCCCAACAGTCACGCACTGGTGGACCGCGAGCTATACCTGCCGAAGTCGTGGATCGACGACTCGGAACGCCGTCAGTGCGCCGGGGTGCCCACCGATGTCGAGTTCGCCACCAAACCTGCGCTGGCCGAGCGGATGATCACTCGTGCTGTGGCCGCCGGAGTCCCTGCGCGATGGGCCACCGGCGACGAGGTCTACGGCGCCGACCCCGACCTGCGCGCCGCGATCGCCGCCCAGGGGCTGGGCTATGTGCTGGCCGTCGGGTCCAATCGCACCGTCACCACCAGTACGGGCAGCCAGCGAGTAGACGAGCTTGCCCGGTCTCTGCCGCGGCGGGCCTGGCGGCGCGTCAGCGCCGGAACCGGCGCCAAGGGCCAACGCTGGTACTCCTGGACGTTGGTCGAAATCACCGACGCCGAGCCCGGCCACCATCACCTGCTGGTGCGCCGCAACGACAAGACCGCTGAATTGGCCTATTACCGCTGCTACAGCCCCAATCCGGTCACCCTGGCCGACTACGTACGGGTCGCCGGGCGGCGCTGGAAGGTCGAGGAATCGTTTCAAGCCGGCAAGGGCCTGGCCGGGCTCGACGAGCACCAGGTACGGACCTGGACCTCTTGGCACCGCTGGGTCACCCTATCCATGCTTGCCCATGCCTTCCTCGTCGTCACGACCGCCGCTCAACGGCGCAGCGACGAACCCGACGACCAGACCGGCCAGACACTGATCACGTTGACAGTCAATGAATTCCGCAGACTCTTCATCGCCCTGGTATTGCAGCCGCTACACGCGGTTGCCGACGTCCTCGCCTGGTCCACCTGGCGGCGACGACATCAAACGAGAGCCCGCACCTACCATTACCGCAAACAACATCAACAACAATGAACGCTATCTACGGCTGTAGTACTAGGGCGTCGGCAACCGCCAGCGCTCTTTTAATCTGCTCGGCCACCGTGTACGTCTGGGTTGCGCCAGGGCTGCCGATAGCGACATTGGCGCTGTTACTGATGTGAATCGTGGTCGCTCCCTGTGGGTCTGCCGGCGCGTTACCGCCCCGCACCGACTTTCCCGCATCAGCTAGCGCCTCGCCCTTGGCGGTGATGGATGGGCGCACCACACCATGGCCCCAAGATGCGGTGCCACTGATGTACTCCTGGTCCCGAAGCCACTCAGAGGCCTCCGCGACCTCTTGTTGTGTCAGCGAGTCGCCTTGCCACTCAACGGCATTCGCGATGTCGTCGGCCTTCAGCACCGGGTGTCTGTTGCCATCGACCATCGCCTTGAGATACAGCCATTTCAGGACCGCGTCCCGCACGCTCCATACCCGGTCAATCGGACTACTCGTCATCTCTTCCCCATCTTGTTCTCTGCTTCCATTCAGAGCCCGGTACACCGTCGAGCGCCCGACCAGCAAGGTGTCAGCGATCTCGGCCACCGGCATACCGGCGGCGGCCAGCTTTCGCGCGTGAGCCAGTCGGCGCCCCCTCAACGCCGGCGGTCGGCCGCCAATGCGGCCTCGAGCACGCGCGGCGGCCAGGCCCCCCATCGTGCGTTCGTGGTTAATGCCGCGCTCGAACTCGGCGAGCGCCCCAAACACATGCAACACCAGCCGGCCGGTGGCGCTGCTGGTGTCGATCTCCTCGGCCAGCGACCGTAGCCCTACCCCGGCGGCCGCCAGATTTTCCACCAGGCCGAGGAGATGCGGCAGCGAACGGCCTAGCCGATCCAGCCGCGTAACAACCACGGTGTCGCCCGCGACGACGGCCGCCACCAGTTCATCCAGGCCCGGGCGGCGCGCACGGGCCCCAGAGGCCACATCGGTCCATACACGCTCGCACCCGGCCGCCCGAAGTCCATCATGACCGTCGCCGCGGTCGCGATCCTGTTAGTCGCCCTGGCCGGCGTCAACTACCTCACCACCGACGTCAATCCGCCGGCACCGGCGACGCCGGCCACCGCGGCTCCACCACCACCACCCAGCCAGGCACCGCTCAACCGCGACACGATCCTGTCCGGGGCCACCGCCTCCGACGTCTGCCCCCGCGACCCCAACTATTCGGACGCCAACCGCGCGTTCGACAGCGACTTCAACACCGCGTGGGTGTGCACCCGCGCCAAGAACCAGGACGGCCAGCAGATCCAGATCGACTTCGGCCGGCAAGTCACGCTGACCCAGATCCGCATCATCGGCGGCTTCGACGCCACCGCACCCGACGGCACCGACCAGTGGTCCAAGCACCGCATCGTCACCAAACTCGAGGTGTACTTCCCGAAAGACCTCAGGCGAGACCCGGTGACAATCGACACCGGCGGCGCCCGCGACTGGCGATTCATCGCCTTGAACCCGCCGGCCACCGTCAGCAAATTGCTTATCCGCGTCGCTGAAACGTCTCCACCGCCCCAACCAGCAACGCCGACAAGTGAAACCGCCTCACCCAACCCGGACGAAGTGACCTCGGTAGCAATGTCGGAGATACAGTTCATCGGTATCGACGGACAGGCACCCCCACCCTGACGGTTCACCCCCGACAGTGATGCACCGTGCATCACCGACCGGTCACGCACGGAGCACAGCCGAGTCTCGCGCGTACCGTCGAAACGTGCCCACCACCAGGACTAAGCCCGCCGTGCGCGACGCCGCGTACGCGCCGATGCTGGCCACCCTGGGCGCCCCGCCCCAGGGCACCGGGCGGGCCGTGGAAGTGAAGGCCGACGGCCAGCGCGGCACGATCGTCGTGGCCGACGGCGCCGTCACCGTGTTCTCGCGCAACGGCACCGACGTCACCCGCACGTTCCCCGAGCTGGCCGGCGTCACCGCGGCGATCGGTGACCGCCGCGTCGTGCTCGACGGTGAAATCGTCGCCCTCGACGCCCAAGGGCGGCCATCGTTCACCCGGCTACAGCGGCGCTGGCCTCAGCAGCGTCGGCCCAGCGCGGACCTCGTACGCTCGGTTCCCGTCCGATTCTGGGCGTTCGACATCCTGCACGCCGACGGGCACAACGTCACCGAGCAGCCCTACACCCGGCGCCGGGACCTGCTCGACGACCTCATGGTGGTCGACAAATCGCGGGTACTCACCGTGCCGCGCCCCATGCTCGGCGTGACCCCCTCCGACGCGCTGGACGCCGTGGCCGCGCACGGGATGGAGGGTGTGGTCATCAAGGAACTCGACTCGCCGTACCGGCCGGGGGAGCGCAGCCCGTGCTGGATCAAGGTCCCGATCCGAGCCAGTATCGAGCTGACAATCGTCGGGTACTGGAACGCCGGCGGCCCAGGCGGACGCACCCGCGTCGGGTCCCTGCTCGTCGCCGGACACGACAAGACCGGCGACCTGATGGCCATCGGCCAGGTCGGCACCGGCTTCAGCGACCTCACGCGCCGGACCCTGCACGCCCTGCTGCAGCCGCTGCGATGCTCGACCGCCCCTGTCGCCAACCACGCCGACGTGCCCGGCGTGCGCTTCGTGCAGCCCCAGCTCGTCGCCGAGGTCGCCTACCGCGAGTACGTCGCGGGTCGATGGCTCCGACACACCAGCTTCAAGGGCCTGCGGCCCTCAGATCCCAGCCAGACACTGCTCCCGACCCCCGCGTAGCCCCGCTACTTCCTGCGGGCGCCGGCAGCCACGGCCAAAGCCGCCACGCCCACCCACGCGAGCTTGGCGTTCCCGATCTCGGCCAGGCCAGCGGCGCTGCCGGTGGTGTGCACCACGTAAAAGCCGAACACCAGGTACAGGTAGAGCACTCCGGCCAGCATCACGATGCTTGCGTTTTTCACGACGCGGTTCCCTCCGGGAAATCGCGGCAGAAGACCGCAGTCCTCTGGCTCCGCCGCTGCCGCGTAAATAGGTGGCGTCACCACCTATTCCGGGGACTCACGCCCCGTTTCACAGGGTCAAGAGTGCGAGGACCACCAGCGGTACAGGTCAGCCATCTCCGAGGTGTCGGCCTCGACAACGTTGAGCAGCAGGTCAGCGGTCGTGGTCCAGGCGATCACGGCCGTGCCGTCGCGGGTGCCGCAATACAGCGTCCCGGCCACCGACGTCGGGCTGGCGTTGCGCCGCCACGCGCCCGGCGACTGAATGTTTCCGGGGCACACGACCACCGACGACCGGCTCATCACGTCGGTGAACGCGCCCTGCAGGGCCGTCTCGTCCTCGGCGAGGGTGAACGTCGACGACACGGGGCCACCGGGATCGGTGTTCTGCCCGCACGACACAACGGCACGAGCGCCGGCACCGATCGGGGCCGGCTCGCAGCTGCCCGCCGGGTATCCCAGCGGAAGCAGCTCGGTGAGCTGTTCCTGGGCGGCGGTATCGCCGACCGGCGCCGGCGTCGACGTCGGAGCGGCCGCCGGCGGGTCGCTCATCTCCCGCCGCACCACAAGACTGATCAGCACCGCGGCGGCCACGATCAGGACGGCGGCCACGCTCCACAGGATGACAATCGGCCGGGGCATCGAGACGCTCGGCACCGACAGCTTCGACGCCGAGACCTTGGGCACCGAGACCTGCGGTCGTGCGCGCCGCGGCGCCTGGTTAGGCCGGAACTCTGTGGCGTGATCGAACAGCTGCTGCCGCGGCGGCGGCGGGATCGGCCGGGCCGGCTGCTCGACGACCGGAGCCGGCCTCGGCGGCGGCACGCGCCGCGGAGCCGGCGACGCCGGGATCGCGCGGTACGGCGCAGCCGACCCAGCGGGGGGCGCAGCACCGCGCACCGCGTCGGCCGCGGCCGCGGCGAACTCGCGAGCCGACCCGAACCGCTGCGCCGGATTCTTCGCCAACGCCTTGGCGATCACCGCGTCAAGATCCGGGGTGGCCCACGGCAGGTGCTCGGACACCCGCGGCTGGGCCTGCTGCAGGTGGGCGCGGATGGTGCCCACCACCCCGTCAGCCTGGAAGTACGGTTGCCGGCCGGTGAGCAGCCGGAACAGGGTGCAGCCCAGCGAGTAGATGTCGGCCCGGCCGTCGATCGGGTCACCGGTGATGACCTCAGGCGCGGAGTAGGCCAGGGTGGCGGTGAACGCCCCGTCCATCTCCCGGTCAGCGTCCTCGATCGGGCGGGCCACCCCGAAGTCGCTGAGGAACACCCGCTCACCATCACCAATCTCATCGCTGAGCAGCAGATTGGACGGCTTGACGTCGTGGTGCACGACGTTGCGCTGATGGGCGTAGTCCAAGGCCTTGGCGACCTCACCAACGATGTGGACCGCCCGGTGCGGTGTCATCGCACCGGCGCGCAGGGCCTCCTCGGCGTCGGTGCCGTCAACGTACTGCAGCGCGATCCACAGCTCGCCGTCGCTGGTTTCTCCGCGCCCGTACACCGACACGATGCCGGGGTGGTCGAACTGAGACACGATGTCGGCTTCGCGGATGAACCGCTCCCGGAACGCGCGATCGCGGGACAGCTCGGCGTCGAGGACCTTCAGCGCATCGCGCCGGGGCAGGGTCGGGTTCTTCGCCAGGTACACCGAGCCCATGCCGCCGGTGCCCAGCACACGTTCGATGCGGTACCCCGCTATCACTGAGCCCACCGAGACCATGCGTTCAAGGATGCGGCATGGAGGCGGCACGGTGGGCAAACGCTTCGTCAACGCGCCGACATGCCACGACGCGCGGGAGTGGTGTTGCGACACGCGCTGTCCGTCGGGGGTGACTGCGATAATGGTGAGCAGGCACCACTTCCTCCAGAAGGCGGAATGGGTTCCCGACCAGCCCGAACGACCGCCGAAGTGATTTGCGTCACAATAGTGTCGTTTCGGGCTGTTGAGGCCCCTTCAAGGTGAGACCCGCGAACAGTGCGGGGTGCCCGAAGGAGGAACAGCTTATGAACGAGGACCCCGAACGCGACCACGCCGCGTCCGCACCCGACGACGACGAACAGCTCGATCGCACCGCCGTGACCAACGCCGTCACAGAGGGGATCAGGTCTGCGATGACCGGCGGCCCACTGTCCGCCGTCCTCAACGCCGGCATGCGCGGCGCTGCCCATGACGCACTGGGCGCTGCCAGCATTGGCGCGTGGGCTTCGCCCGCCCATCAGCTGCGGGGCGAGAAGTTCGACTTCGGTTTGAGTGCTGCCGCCCAGGCAGTTGGTGACGCTCTCACGAAGGCCATCTCCGGGCGTGCGCACGACATTCTCGGCGGGAGCCTCTCCGACATCATCGGTGCGCGCGACCTGGTGTCACCGATCGACTTCATGAAGGACGTTCGCGGCCCACACCTTGATCTCGGCCTCGGCGCTGGCGCGCAGGTCGCCATGGACGCCTTCAAGCAGCGCACCGACGACCTGATGGGCCGCTCCACGCTCGCCGACATCATCGGGCCCGGCACCTTCACCTCACCTCTCGATCACCTCAAAGGCATCCAGGGACCCGACCTCGGCCTCGGCGCCGGCGCCCAGGCCGCCATGGACGCCTTCAAGCAGCGCACCGACGACCTGATGGGCCGCTCCACGCTCGCCGACATCATCGGGCCCGGCACCTTCACCTCACCTCTCGATCACCTCAAAGGCATCCAGGGACCCGACCTCGGCCTCGGCGCCGGCGCCCAGGCCGCCATCGACGCCTTCGGACCTCGGTCGTCGGCCTTCGACGTGCTGGGCCGGCACGGGGTGAACCCGCTGGCCGGGTTCCACTCGTCGCTAGATGCCGGCCTGTCGGATCGGTGGGGTGTCGGCAACCTGCTCGGCGGCCACGCGGCCAGCATCACCGATCAACTACGCCACGCAGCTCTGGGCGCCTATCCGTCCGCGTTCGACGACATGATGCGCCGCTCGCAGCATTCGATCCACGAGTTCATGTACGGGACGTCGCGGTTCCCTGAGCCGTCGGCATGGATGAACGATCTGTTCCGCCCTGCGGAGTCGATCACCGAGATGATGCGGTCGCTGTGGCCGCTCGCCGACCGCGGCATGCGCGCGGCGCAGTCTGCGCTGTGGGCTGCGCTGCGGATCGTCCGCATGCTGGAGCGCAACGACCCGAAGGCGCGGGACGCGGTGCGGGACTTCCTGATCGAGTGGCTCGACTTCAGTTACGCGACTTGGGATTTGGTGTGCTCGGCCACGTTGGTCCTGATGAACGTCGGCTCATGGCTGCCGGACAACCTGCTGGCGGGGACCTTCGATCCCTGCCCCCGGCTGCGCGCGCTGACCTTGAAGGAACATCGGGCGGTCAGCCGGCTGAGCACCGACCCCGACCTTCGCTTCCGAGGCAAGCCGCTGCTGTCTCTCGACCAGCCGGTCAAGGTGTCCGACGCCGACAGCTCGGTCACGGTGCTTCGTGACCTCGTTCGGGATCGAGCGGCACCCGATCCGGCCGACGTCGACGACGCCGAGATCGCCGACCCGCGGATCGCCCGGCTGTGGTGGAAGTTCACCGACCGCGAGCGCGAGATTCTGCGCGAGAAGAGCAAGCCGAGGGTGACGTGGCCGGCGGCGGCGATCGCCTGCGGCGGCACCGCAGCAGAAGGTGACCGGCTGCGACGCAAGGCCCGCCGCCTGGCCCGCGCCGATCAGACATCCGAGGCGCCGGTGCGCCGCGCCACCGAGGCGAGCTGATCGCATTGGGCGGCTACATTGATCCGGTTCAGCGCGTCGTCGACGACGCCTACAAGCGCACCAAGGGGCCGGTCGCGTTCCTCGACGAGTCGTATCAGGCCCCGGCCAACGGCACCCACCGCGGCTCGTTCTACGTTCTGACCGCTGTGCTGGTGGCCGTCAAAGACATGGACACACTGCGGACCGGGCTCGGCGAGATCGCCGGCAGCGACTACTGGCACACCCGCGACGCCTTGCAGACCGACGACGGGCGGGCCCTGACGCAGGAGATGCTCGACTACCTCGCCGAGGGCGTCGAACCGTGCGTGGTCGCCCACCGAGTCAACGTCGACGCCGAGGACGCCGACGCCGAAGGGGCGCGCCGGGAGTGCTACCACGCCCTGGCCGTCGAGCTGGCCGCCGGCCGGCCGGGCGTCTGGGACGCGGTGGACCTGCTCATCCTGGAGGAGCGCAACCAGAGCAACTTCAAGAACAAGGACCAGCTCAACCACAAAGAACTGATCTCAGCAGGGCGGGTTCCCCGACAGACCCGGCTCGTGCAGATCTCACCGGCATGTGAGCGCTTGTTGTGGCTGCCCGATCTCGTCGCCGCGGCGTATCGGCGCACCATCACCCACAGCGACCGCAGTCTGTTCGACGTGATCAAGGACCAGACGCACTTCGTCGCGCTGCCCTCACCGCAGACGGCCATCCAACCCCAGAAATGAAGCAGCCCCCGGCTGCCGTAGCTACACCGAGGGCCAGACCGACTGTCGAGGCATACGCCCGGAGGGCCGGTTCCTTTGCTCGCAATCAGGTTAACACCTATTCAGGCCGGAATCATCCCCGATCACAGGGTTACCGGAAGTCCGGCCACCTGCAGCGCCCCGCCCGGTGCGGCAGTGACCTGGCTTCGATCCGTTCCAGCAGCGCGAACCCGTGCCGCCCCGCATCACCTGCCGCCGACGACCATGGTCTTCCAGAAGTCTTTGCCGGCGCCTCCGGGCAGCTTGACCGGAGGCGCGGTGATGATGGTGGCTTCAGTATCCGGCGCGGCGACGCGAAAGCGAACCGCAGCGCCGCTACCGGCGGTGCGGAGGAGGCCCTCGCCTGCTGTGGAGATGAGCGAGGCCTCGTCGGAGCCAACAACGAGGCGCGAGGCGCTTGCGTCGGTGCGGTGCGCGATCCGTTGGGCGAACGTGTCCGCGCAGTCGTCGAGGAACCCCGGTTGTTCGGGGAGGAGCCCATCAGGTTCAGGGGCTTCGGCGTCGAAGTACCACAGGTAGATGCCAAGCGCCGCGCCGTCGGTGAGCACCTTGCTCATGATTCTGTCGAGGGGGCGGCCGTTGTGGTTGGCCAGTCGCGACCGACCCTCGACGATGATGATCAGATCGTTCATCGGCGTCTGATCGGCGGGGGCGCGGTTCCGGTACTCCTCGATGGTGGATGCACCTTGTTCCTTGAGAAGGCTTCTGCGACGGCTGATTTGGTCCTTTACATCATTGATGAACGTCAGCAGACTCCTATCACCGTCTGTGAGGTCGTTAGCGACCGCCACCACCGACGGCGCGCGGTCAACCAGCTGATGCACAAGCTGTGGCCCCACCAGACCCACGGTGGCGATCGCGAACTCCACCGGCGCATCGGCGGAGCGGGCGCCGGCGATCGCCGCGCTCAATGTGACGGATTTCCCAGATCCGGGCGCACCCATCACCAAGGTGTGGCAGGCCAGTTTCAGTGCCACGGTCTGCTCGTCGAGGGTTTGTCCGATCGCGGTGTAGCCCTGGGCGGCGTCGAGATCGGCGAGCTGTTTGGGCGCGAAACTGGGATCGAAAGCGGGTTGGCGAGGGGCACTGGGGATGTCGGGGATGTCGAGCTTTTCCAGCCGATTCAGGTCGTCGATCGAGACGATCGCGGCGAAGGGGCGATTCTGGTTCAGCACCACCAGCCGTTCGCCGTTCGAGGCTCGGGCCAGGAGTTGTCCGGAATTTCGATTCAGGTCGGTCGCGGATACGAGCGAGTGGGCGTGTCATTCCATCTGTGTAAGTCCGGGGTGGTCCAAGATCGGACCGCCGTTCGGGCGGACAGAAGGAGTGATTTGTGACCAAGGCCATAGCGTCGTCGGGTTCGGGAAAGTCGGCGGCTCGGCAACTGGCGGAGACGTTTTCGGCTGAGACGCTGGATTCGTTGATCAAGGATGCGGTGAAGTCGGGAACCCCGATTGATGGCGCCGATGGTTTGCTCAACGAGTTGACCAAGGCGGTGCTGGAACGGGCGTTGGATTCGGAACTGACCCACCACTTGGGATACGAGGCCGGTGACCCGGCCGGGCGCGGCAGCGGCAATTCCCGCAACGGCACGACACCGAAGACGGTGTCCACGGTCAACGGCCCGGTGGCCATCGCGGTGCCGCGTGATCGTAACGGCTCGTTCGAGCCGGCGATCGTGCCCAAAAAGGTCCGCCGGCTGGGCAACCTCAACTCGGTGGTGTTGTCGCTGTACTCGCGCGGCATGACCACCCGCGACATCGAAGCACATCTCGAGGAGGTGTACGGCGCGTCGGTGTCGCGAGAGCTGATCTCCAACATCACCGAGGTGGTGGTCGATGAGATCAAGGCCTGGCAATCGCGCCCGCTCGACGAGGTCTATCCGATCCTCTACATCGACGGGCTGCGGCTGCGCATCAAAGACAACGGGGTCGTCACCACCAAGGTGGCCTATCTGGCCATCGGCGTGGATCTCGACGGCCGCAAACACGCCCTGGGGGTCTGGATCCAAGACTCCGAGGGGGCGAAGTTCTGGCAGAAAGTCGTGATCGATCTGCGCAACCGCGGGGTGCGCGACATCCTGATCGCCTGCTGCGACGGGCTGACCGGGCTGCCCGACGCGATCCGCTCGATCTACCCCGAGACCGTGGTGCAGACCTCATCTATTAACAATGGACGAGCCGGGATGGTCTCGGCGTTCACCTGCACCACCACGGGCAGGACCTGTGCAAACGCGTCACCTTCGAGGTCCACATGCAGACCCGTCCGCCCGTGGTGGCTGCGGGGCATGGACCGGCCAGCGAGAGCAGCACCACCGGTATCAGCGGTGAGTGCCGAGATGAGGTTCCGGGCACGCCCCGTCATTGCAGCGTGAACTTTCGGATCGAAGGGATCTGACTGCAGTGATTCAGGATAGTCCGGACGGTGGGAAACGTTTCTGGTGCGGCATCGATTGGGGCGGACGCTCCCATCACCTCTGCGTCCTCGACGACGACGGCCAACAGCTCCTCAGCCGCAAAATCGCGCACACCGTCGACGGTCTGATGGCCCTGGTCGAGGTGATCGCTTCGTTGGCCGGCTCAGTGCTCATCGCTATCGAACGCGCCGAGGGCTTGCTTGTCGAACATCTCCAACAGCAATGCGAAGCTGAAATCTATTGCGTATCACCGAAGATCTCGGCTCGGGCCCGTGAACGGTATCGGATGGCGGCAGCAAAATCCGACGAGTTCGACGCCTACGTGCTGGCCGACACGTTGCGTCACCAGCATGCCCAGTGGCGGCCGTTAGCCACCCCGTCGCCGGTCCTTGCCGAGCTGACCGCGATCAGTCGCGACCGTCAACGCATCCTCGACATGCAGGTCGACACCGAAAACCGGCTGCGTTCGATCTTGGAGGCCTACCATCCCGCGCCATTGCACCTGTTCTCCTCACTGGACCGTGACATCACCCTGGCCTTCATCCAGACCTATCCCACGCCCGCGCAAGCGGGCAGGATCACCGCGACGCGGATGGGTGGATTCACCGGCCGTCACGGCTATAGCGGCCGCCAGAAGCCCGAAGCGCTCATCGAGCGCATGCAGCCGCACCTTTTGTCCGCTAGCGAAGGCACTGTGGCCGGTAAAGCGGTGGCGGCGAAAGCATTCACCGAACAACTCGCCTTGCTCAACACCCACTTACGAGGCCACGACAAGCGTCTACGTGAACTACTCGACGCTCACCCCGACACCCACATCTTCACCAGCTTCCCCGGTATCGGACCCGTCACCGCCGCAGTGCTGATCTCGGAGATGGGTGAAGAGCGCACCCGGTTTCCCTCGCCGTCGTCGCTGCTGGCCGACACCGGTTTGGCGCCAGTTACCAAGGCCTCCGGGCGCACACGGCAGGTTCGGTTCCGTTACGCCGCTAACCGCCGCATGCGGCACGCCATTGACTGGTGGATGTTCGTCGCCACCCGTGAAGATCCGTGGTCGGCCGAGATTTACCAGCAGGCCCGTGCTGCCGGCCATGCCCACCATCGAGCGTTACGCGGTCTCGGTGCTCGTTGGGTGCGGATCCTGTGGCGCTGCTGGCAAGACCACACCGCTTACGACCCGGCAGTTCATCACCGCCCGACCGCGGCCTAACTGGTTTACAGAAGCGTCCCGCTGCAGGCAGCAAACAATCGCTGCAGCGCGAACGAACGCGTCCGGAATCAGAAGGTTGACAGCGGGAGTCTGCGTGGTGCACGTGATCCGCAACGCGATGCGGTTCGTGTCCTACAAAGACCGCAAGAAGGTCGCGACATCGATGCGCGCGATCTACAGCGCGCCGACCGTGGAGGCCGCAGAGCTCGCGCTCAAGGACTTCGACACCGCCTACGGCGCCCAGTACCCGGGCGCGATCGACGTGTGGCGCAACGCCTGGCCCGAGTTCGTGCCGTTCCTGGATTATCCGGTCGAGCTGCGCAAGATCGTCTACACCACCAACGCGATCGAATCGATCAACTTCCAACTGCGCAAGATCACCAAGAACCGCGGCCATTTCCCCGACAAGGACGCCGCGATGAAGTTGCTGTACCTCGGGCTGCGCAACATCTCCAGCGAGAGAGGAGGGTTCTCGGGCACCGGAACATACAACTGGACTGTGGCATTGAACACACTCGCCAAGCTGTTTCCAGGGCGACTTCCGTTGTGTTAGAATACAATTCGTAGTCAAATCACCTCTGACTTACACAAAATTCGTGACAGGCTCGCTCACGCGCCACAGCAGATCGGCTCCGGTATCGGAAGCGTTACGCCACAACGCGTATGAGAAGAATCCACGATCAGCCAGCACGAGCATTTCCGGTGTCAGTGCATCGAGCACGTGCTCGACCATCGTGGACTCCGCGTCGCGGTAGGCGCCGATCGTGGCGGCGAAGATCGCATGAGTGCCGCACTCGGCGACCGCCAACAACCGCGCCTGCGGAAACGCCGACTTCTCACCCTTGTTCACCCCCGGACGCCCGAAGAACTCCTCATTGACCGGGCTATCCGCCACATCCAGGCACGTCCCGTCGATCGCGACCACCCTGCGTCCGGCCACCCACGTCCCCGGCGTATCCGCCGCGCCCAACGGACGAGCGACCCTCGCGAACAACGCAGCCAACGGCTGGGACCCCAATCGCTCCCGCGCCTGGAAAATGGCCGACTTCCCCGGCAACTGATACTGCTCACGCCACCCGGAAGCCCACGCTAAACCATCCGTGAGCTGGGATAACACATCCTCGTAGGAGCCATCGGAGTACAGGCCCATGCCGATGGCGAAATACGCCATCACCCGTGCCGGCAGTGCACGATGACGCACCTGAGTACGCCCCGTCGCCTCGATCACCTCATCAACCATCGCCGGCGGGAACACCCTCGTCAGGACACCCACAGACACCAGATCCGACAACCGACGATCCGATTCAGGCTTCCGCCAACCCGCGCGAGGCATACCAACAAACTACACCCATGTAGTCTTAACTGAACGGTATTGGAGTTAGGGCGCCGCGGCCTCAGTCGATCTGGCGTTGTCCGTCGTCGACGACCCGGCCGGCGACCTCGACCCACCCGTACGCGCTCCACGTGGTCTGGAGTACCGAGCCCTTGCCCTGCACGATGGTCAGGTCGCGGCTGAGGTACTCGGTGATGCGCACGGCCGCTGCGCCGGTGGCCTCGTCCTCGCGGATGCCCATGTGCGGGGCGAACATCCTGGCCCGGATCGTGCCTGCAGCCTGGTCGATCCAGGTCCACAGATAGTGTTCGGCTTCGTCGGCGTAATCGTCGGGATCGGCGGCGGCCAGTTCGTCGAGGGTCGCGACGTCGTAGATCGAGAAGGTCGGTGCCCACTCCGCGCGGGCGCTGACGGCGGCGAGTTCACCCGGGTAGGAGATCTGCACGATGCCGGCCGGCACCTGCAACGTCTTGATCGGCGTACCGCGGTCTCGCAGCCACCACGCCGCGCCGACGGTCGGGTGCCCGGCGAACGGCAGCTCCAGGGTCGGGGTGTGGATGTGCGCGTGCGCGCTGTGGGTTCCCTCGGGCGGCAAAGTGATGAAAACCGTTTCGCTGTAGCCCAATTCGGTGGCGATGCGCTGCCGGTCACCCGGATCGACGGTGGAGGCGTCCACCACCCCGAGCGGATTGCCGAATCTGCCGTCCTGGTCAGTGAATACGCGAAGCACTGTCACATCGATGGCCATGAGCCCGATGCTACGTGCTCCGAGAGCCGTCGGGTCAGGTTGCGCTGCGTTCGTCGGCGCCGATCGCATCGAGGACTGCGACCTGGGTGTCGACGTCCCCGGAGAGCGTGTTCTCGCTGGTGCCCGTGCGGAGCAGAGTGCGCAGATACTCCTGGTCGTAGACTGCGGGTTCGGTCGAATCGATGAACTTCTCGACGAGCTCGACGAAGCGGTCCGGCTCGTCGTGGAAGGGGAAATGGCCCGCGCCCTCGAAGATCTCCAGTCGTGAGCCGGGCATCGCGGTGTGGGCCATCTCGGCGTGGCTGACCGGGATCACCGAGTCCTGACTGCCCCAGATGAGTTGCACCGGAACCGATTGCGTCAGATAGCAGCGGTCCAGCATCGTGACGACCTGGCCTCGCCAGTCGACCACCGACCGCAGGGTCCGCGCGAACGCCGACGATGCGGTCGGTTCCGGCAGGTCAGCGAGGATCCGCAGCATGTTCGGGATGTCGCGCCCGATGCGCGTATTGCCGAGCAGCGGTCCGCCGACCCGGCCCAGCAGCCGCAGGGTGGGCAGTAGAAGCGGGAGCCGCAGAAGTGCCAGTGCCTCGGTACCCATCGGCAACGACGCCGCACGCAGCGCGATGTTGACGTCCTTGGTGACACCACCGGCACCGACCAGGATCAAGCGGTCGACGAGCTGCGGGAACTGGTAGGCGAACTGCATGGCGACGCCGCCGCCCAGGGAATGGCCGACCACCGTGGCGCTGTCGATGTTCAGGACGCTGAGCAGATCGCGCATACCGTTGGCGTAGGCGGCCACCGAGTAGTCGGCGCGCGGCTTGTCGGACTTGCCGTGGCCGAGCAGATCCGGGGCGATGACGGTGAACCGCTGCGCCAGTTGAGTCTGCACCCCGGCCCAGGTGGTCGAGTTGTCGCCGATGCCGTGGATCAGCAGGATGGCGGGCCCGGAGCCGGCGATCCGATAGGCGCGCCGGTACCCGTGGATGGTGCAGTACCGCAGGGTCGGGGTCAGTTCCCGAACGGGACGCAGGTTCGGTTTGCGCTCGGTCATCCGGCGCACTCCGGGGCTGCGCACTCGGTAATCACTGGCATCTCGCCCACCTCATCGTCGAACCGGCGTGCGCCGGCAGGATTCAGAGGCCTTCGCGGGGCTGGTCGTCCCCGTCCTTCCTCTTCTTCTCGCCGGCCTGTTGGGCGAGGAAACGCTCGAATTCGGCACCGAGTTCCTCCCCGCTGGGCAGATCTTCGTCCCGCGCCAGCAGAGAGCGGTTCTCCTGCGCGGCAACGAACGCATCGTACTGTCGCTCCAGGGCGTCCACCACCTGAGCGACCTCCGCACTGGCGGTGACCTGCTCGTTGATCTTGTCGAACACCACCGCCGCGGCTGTGGTCAGCTCCGCGGTCGGGATATCCAGCGAAGCGGTCCGGGCGACTTCCGCCAGCAACGTCTCGGCGGCGGACGGGTAGTCGGTCTGCGCCAGGTAGTGCGGCACGTGGACGGTGAATCCGACGACCTCGTAGCCGTGCTGGGCCATCCGGAACTCCAGCAGGTTGGACGCGCTGCCCGGAACCTGAACCTCACCCACCCAGGGCTGGTGCTCGGCGATGAGCTCCTTGTCGTTGGAGTGTGCGGTCAGGGTCATCGGCCGGGTGTGGGGTACCGCCATCGGGATGGATCCCAACCCGATGACCCGGCGCACCCCGAGTCGTTCAGCGAGCAGCCGGATCGCGGTGACGAACCGCTCCCACCGCAGATCCGGTTCCATCCCCGAGAGCAGCAGGAACGGCGTGCCGACGCTGTCGTGGAGCGCGTAGAGATTCAGCTCGGGCTCGTCGTAGTGGGTGAAATGGTCGGTCTTGAACGTCATCAGCGGCCGGCGGGACCGGTAGTCGAGCAGCTCGTCGATCGCGAAGGACGCCACGAGCTCGGTGTCGAGGCTGTTCTTCAGGTGCGCAGCGGCCAGTTTGATGGCGTGTCCGGCGTCGGAGAAGCCCTCCAGCGCGTGGATCAGCACCGGACCCCGGCCGTCGGGGGTGGACAGCTGCGGGCCGGGGAATTCGAGCTCGTACATGCCCGTCTGCTCCGGCTGATACCGCGAGCCTGAATCGTGTGCGTCGTCTGCCATTGTCGTCTCCTCGCCTCGACGCGCCCCTGTCTGTCGTGCACGGGGGCGTGAGCGTCCAGTGTCTCTCACGGCGGGATATCCGCCACTGCTGCCTCGGCAGCGTCACCCACTTGTTCGAACGTGCGGACCACCGTGTGACATTCCGTGGTGGTAACCGCCATTACCCTGCCCGCCGGCCACGAAACGCCGTTCGGCGCCGGCCGCCGGCCCGCTGCCTCCATCCCCAAACCCGATTTCATCCCCAGCGCGGCGCCACGACGGCCCCGACGGCGGCTCGACGTCGGTGGCGGTTGCGAGGTTTGCCTCATGGCATCCCGACATCACCCGGAAAATCACCTCGACATCTCGCTCGACCGCCCCGGCGCATTGATCGCCGCACTCCCGGCCGTACTCGGCTTCACCCCGGAGAGTTCCCTCGTCCTCGTCACCGTCGCCCACGGCGAGCTCGGTGCCGTCCTGCGCGGGGATCTGTCCGATCAGTCACCGCAGCGTCTGTGTGAGCTGGCCGAACTGGCCGCCGCATCCGGTGCCGACGCCGCGATCGCCGTCATCGTCGACGACGAGGGCGCGGGCTGCGCCATGTGCGCGGACGAGCACCGCGAGGCGACGAGCACCCTGGGCGACGAATTGGCCCGGGTCGGTGTCGAACTGATGGCGGCCCACGTGGTCCCCGAGGTGGCGGCCGGAGCACGCTGGTACTGCGTGGACGGGTGCGGTTCCTCGGGTGTGGTCGACGATCCGATGGCGTCGCCCACCGCGCTGGCCGCCGTGCTCGACGGTCGCCGTCTCTATGCCCGGCGCGACGAACTCCTCGATGTGGTCGCGACCGTCGACGGCCGACGCACCGGCGCGCTCGCCGCGGTGATCGAGCAGGCCGCGCCACCCGAGGCGCCGCGTCCGGACTCGCAGGCACGCCACGACATCGAGCACGCGCTGGAGTGTGCCCGCCGCAACGAGGCCGGCGACACGTTGAGCGATGACGACCTCAGCCGACTGGCCTGGGCGCTGACCGACACACGCGTCCGCGACACCCTCTATGCGCTGGCCGTCGGGGAGGCGGCGGGCACGGCCGAGGCGCTGTGGGCAGAGTTGTCGCGCACGCTTCCCGAACCGTGGCGAGTGGAAGCGCTTGTCCTGCTGGCCTTTTCAGCCTATGTGCGCGGTGACGGTCCTCTTGCCGGGATCTCGCTGGACGCGGCACTGCGGCACGCCCCGCACCGGATGGCCGGCATGCTCGACCGTGCTCTTCAGTGCGGGATGCGGCCCGAGCAGATCCGGGAGCTCGCCACCACCGGCTATCGGCTTGCTGCGCAGCTGGGCGTCCGGCTACCGCCGCGACGGCTGTTCGGCCGCCGCGTGGGATAGGTCAGACCTTCTCGACCTTGACCGCGTGGGCCATCTCGTGGGGCAACTCGACCTGCTCGTGGCCGGGGATGACGATCATCACGCCGCCGTGGTCGTTGTTCTCGACCGTCACGCGCGCATTCGGCACGACACCGGCGTCCTTGAGACGGGCGATCAGCTCGACATCGCCCTGCACGTGCTCGGTCAGCTGCCGCACGACGACCGCGACGGGCATGCCGGCGGGCAACTCGGTGAGACGCACGAGGCTCATCGCTTCGCCCGACTCGTCGCCGACACCGAGCTCGGAGAGACCGGGGATGGGGTTCCCGAACGGAGAGGTGGTGGGGTTGTTGAGGACCTGGACGAGGCGCCGCTCGACGTCCACGCTCATCACGTGCTCCCACCGGCACGCCTCGGCGTGGACTTCCTCCCACGGCAGGCCGATGACGTCGACGAGCAGGCGTTCGGCCAGACGGTGCTTGCGCATCACCGCGACGGCGAGAGCGCGTCCCTTGTCGGTGAGTTCCAGATGCCGGTCACCGGCGACATGCAGCAGTCCGTCGCGCTCCATGCGGGAGACGGTCTGGCTGACCGTGGGTCCACTCTGGTCGAGACGCTCTGCGATGCGCGCACGCAACGGGATCACGCCCTCTTCCTCGAGGTCGTAAATCGTCCGCAGATACATCTCGGTGGTATCGACAAGATCGTTCATTGCACACCCTCCGGTTCGAATGGAGTCTACCGGCTGGGGGACCAGCAGCGGCGCTTCCCGACGCGACACGGGACACACCGCCGTGGGCCGGCCGCCGCCCATGCAGAAGGCCCGCCAGAATCGTGGCGGGCCTTCGCGGGGAGTGGGATCAGGACGGCTCAGCTCGCATACGAACGCAGGCGGTCGGCGCGGTCTCCGTTGCGGAGCTTCGCCATCACCTCGCGCTCGATCTGGCGGACGCGCTCGCGGGACAGGCCGAACAGCTTGCCAATCTGGTCCAGCGTGCGCGGCTGACCGTCGTCGAGGCCGAACCGCAGCCGGATGACCTGCTGCTCGCGCTCGTCGAGAGTGGCCAACACGTAGCGGATGTCGGTGTGCAGCAGCTCGGAGATGACCGCGTTCTCGGCGGACATCGCCTCGGCATCCTCGATGAAGTCGCCCAGCGGGGCCTCCTCATCGCTGCCGACCGGCATGTCCAAACTCACCGGGTCACGGCTGTGCTCCAGCAGATCGTTGATCTTCTCGACCGGGATCCCCGACTCTTCGGCGAGTTCCTCGTCGGTCGCCTCACGACCCAGGTTCTGGTGCATCTCCCGCTTGATCCGGGCCAGCTTGTTGACCTGTTCGACGAGGTGGACGGGGAGCCGGATGGTGCGGCTCTGGTCGGCCATGCCACGGGTGATGGCCTGACGGATCCACCAGGTGGCGTAGGTCGAGAACTTGAAACCCTTGGCGTAGTCGAACTTTTCCATTGCGCGGATCAGCCCGAGGTTGCCCTCCTGGATGAGGTCCAGCAGCGGCATGCCGCGGCCGGTGTAGCGCTTGGCCAGCGACACCACCAGACGCAGGTTGGCTTCGAGGAGATGACGGCGGGCCGCCTCGCCGTCGCGTACCACCGCCGCCAGATCGCGCTTCCGGTTCTCACCCAGACGCTTGCGGGTCGCGAGCAGGTGCTGCGCATACAGGCCCGCCTCGATCCGCTTGGCCAGTTCGACCTCGTCTGCGGCAGTGAGCAGAGCCGTCTTGCCGATGCCGTTCAGGTAGACCCGCACCAGGTCTGCGGCGGGGCTTTGGGCGTCCAGATCTTGGTCGAATCGGCTGGTGGTGGCATTTGCCATGGCGGCCTCCTGATCGGGTGGAACATTCATGAGCTTCAACGCCCTGAGCGGGCAAAGAGTTCCCACCTTGTCCGCGGTTCACACGTTCTGATCTGCGGTTTTTATGCGGAGACCTGAGAAAGTGCTGAGAATGCGCCCCGAACGGGCTCAGCCGGGAACGTCGCCGGACGTATCGCCGGCGCCATGTTGCGGCGCGCGGCGCGTCGCACTTTCGATCGCCGGCCGCTCCGCGGTCGGGAACAGCGGGATCCGCCGCGGCATGTCGTAGCGGCGGGGCTCCTCGGCGTTGCGGGGTGGCCGGTCATTGGCGATCAGCACCGCCATCCACGGCAGCGGAATCGACACCACGATGATGGCCAGTGAGATCAGCCCGTTCTCCCAGATGCCGTAGGCCACCGCCGCGAGAATCAGGGCGGGGACACGGAACGACATCAGGGTCAGGTACTTGCGGACCCGCTGGCGATGCTGCTCCTCGTACGCGGGAGCTGCCCGGGTGATCAGTACCGGGCGGCCCTCGTCGTCGAAACTCAGTTCAGAGTCACGCACTGGATCAGCGAATCAATCCGGCGTTCATGCCTCCACTGTTCCACATCTGGGCGCAGCTACACCCGTCGCATTTCTTACCGATCGATGGCGAGGCAGAATAGGGGTCATGGACACCCAGACGATCGAGCGCACCGACGCCGACGAACGCGTCGACGACGGGACCGATGACGACACTCCGAAGTTCTTCCACTACGTGAAGAAGGACAAGATCGCCGAGAGCGCCGTCATGGGAACCCATGTCGTGGCGCTGTGCGGCGAGGTCTTCCCGGTGACGCGCTCGGCGAAGCCCGGCTCGCCGGTGTGCCCCGACTGCAAGCGGGTCTACGAGCAGCTCAAGAAGTAGACCTGCCGCCGCCGTTGCGGGACTCGGCCTTGGCCTTGAGCCACCAGTGCAGACGCTTGGCATGGGTGTCGGGGGCCGGCCACTCTTCTTCGATCGCCGCGTTGAGCTCGGCACCGATCATGATCGCGAAGCCAAGGAAGAACGCGAACAGCAGGAACGCGATCGGGGTCGCCAGCGCGCCGTAGGTGTAGCCGGTGCTGGTGATCCAGGTCAGGTAGACCCGCAGACCCCAGGTCGCCACGAGGAACACCCCGGCCGCGAGCAATGACCCTGTCAGCAGCCGGTGTGTGGGAAGCGGTTTGGGCAACGACACCCGGTAGAGGACGTTCACGGCGACGGCGAGGGCCACGAACAGCACCGGGAAGTACGCGAATCGCAGAGCGTCGTCCCAGCTGTCCGGGATGAACTCGGCGACCTTGCGGGGGCCGAGCGCGAGGAACGGCGCCGTCACGATCGCGCCGATCAGCATCACCACGTACAACCCGAGCGCGTAGAACCGTTGCCGGACCGGATGTCGCAGCGCCGTCTGGCCGTGAGCCTCGGTGATCGAGTCGACGAACGCCGAAATGGCCGACGAGCCCGCCCACAGCGAGATCACGAAACCCAGTGAGACGACCTCGCCGCGCGCACCGTTGACGATGTCGCGCACCGTCGGCTCGATGATCTCGCCAACGACGTTGGGGGAGAAGAACTTTCCCGCCAGGCTGATGAGCTGGTTCTCGATCGTCAGCAGCGTGTCGGGACCGAACAACGGTGCCACGTAGGCGAGGCTGCCGAGCATTCCCAACAGCAGCGGAGGCAACGACAGCGCGCACCAGAAGGCAGCTTGAGCCGACTCGGCAAAAATGGAATCGTCCCAGCTCTTGCCCAACGTGCGGGCGACGATGTGCCGGATGTGGTGGCGTGACGGTGTGGCTTTCGAGAAAGTCCGTTCCGGTGGCCGCTCTGACTGGTCATCCATGACCAGAACAGCATCGCCGATAGGTTGCCCTACGGCTCCAGCGGGCTCACTTCGATCACGGCGGCGAGTTCGACGAGCTTCGCCTCGTGCTCGTTGGCGTGATGCTGGCAGAAGAGAAGCTCGGCACCCGAGGGAAGCGTGGCCCGTACCCGGGCCGCGGCTCCACAACGGTCGCAGCGGTCAGCCTTGGTCAATCCCGGGCTGGTGAGCGTTGCGGTCATGGCACCTCCAAAGGGTGGGAGCGGTGTACATCTACTGTGTCAGACGCTTGGGGTTCCGGCCTTGTTCCCCGGGGGTTTACAGGTGTGTCGTGTCTCACGGGCAGTGCGGGTGGAAAGGAGTGCTGGGATGGAATCTCCACTGGAGACCACTTCGAAACCTGACGTCCTCGTCCACCTCTGCGGCGCGGACGAGTGGGAAAGGGCCCGGCGCAGCGGAACCCACGAACCGGACTCGCTGAAATCCGTTGGTTTCGTCCATCTGTCGAGCCCGGCGCAGGTGCATCTGCCGGCCGACCGGCTCTACGCCGACCGGACCGACCTGCTGTTGCTGCGCATCGATGCCGCACGCCTGACCTCTCCGCTGCGATGGGAACCGGGGCTTCCGTCTGATCCCGACGGCATGCGGTTCCCGCATCTGTACGGGCCGCTGCCGGTGGCGGCTGTGACCAGTGTCACGACCTACCGTCCCGGTCCCGACGGCCGCTACCCGGTGCTGACGGAGTGATCAGGGGACGATCGCGTCGACCTCGATCTCGACGACGAGTTCGGGCGAGATCAGTGCCGAGACCTCGACCATCGTGGCGGTCGGCCGGACGGCGCCGAACACCTCGTCGTGAACGGACCCGATCTCGCGCCATGCCGTGATGTCGGTGACGAACATCCGGGTGCGCACGACGTCGGTCAGCGATGCGCCCACGTCGCCCAGGGCGGCCGCGATGCGCACGAGCGCGTCCCGGGCCTGGGCGGACGCGCTGTCCCCACGCCCGGTGGTCCCGGCGACGAACACGTGGGCGCCGACCCTTACCGCGCGCGAGTAACCGACTGCGGCTTCGAATTCCGAACCCGAGGAGACGTTGATGCGTTCAGCCACGGGCCGAAGAGTACGTCCCGGTCGTAAGAGCGACATTCTCATATGCGGCATAGGCCGCTTTCGATGGCCGGATGAGACTCAATACACTGACGTGCCGTGGGCATCATCTTTGGCTTGGCGCCGTGGCTCGTGTACTGGGTCCTGGTCGGAAACGTCCCGTTCCACACTGCCGTGCTGGTCGCGCTGGCCGTTGCGGTTGCGTCGTTCGTCGTCGCGCGGGTGTCGGGTTCCCCGGGTCGGGTGCTGGAGATCGGCGCGGTGGCGACGTTCGCTGTCCTGACCGTCCTGACCTTCACCGTCAGCGGGTCCTTCCTGGAGCAGTGGCTCCAGCCGCTGAGCAACGCCGGGATCCTCGTCGCGGCGCTGGTCGGCGTGCTCGCCGGCCGGCCGTTCGTCCGGGAGTTCGCCGTGGTCGGTCAACCCAAGGAGGTCGTCGAGAGCGAACCGTTCGCGCGGATCACCTCCGTGCTGACGTGGATCTGGATCGCGGCGTTCGCCGGCATGACGGTTTCCTCGGCCATCCCGCCGATGGTGCAGGGGGATGCCACGATCCTCGACACACAGACCCCGCTGTCGTTCATCTTCTACTGGGTGGTGCCGTTCGCGCTGCTCGGTGTCGCGGCCCTGCTGACGCGGATCCTGCCCGACCGGATGGTGCCGCCCGCCGAGGAGATCGTGCGCAAGACCACGTTCGTCGCGTTCGCCGAGGCCGAGATCGACCAGTTGATCTACCTCGCCACCGAGCACGCCAACCGTGAGGCCGGCGCGGGCAAAGAGGCCTACGACGTCCGGATCGGCAGCAAGGGCGTCCCCCTGGTCGGTGACGAGACGCGGGAGTCGTGGCCGTCGACCTACAAGGTGCGCGACCGCAAGCGGTGACACGTCGCTAGACGGCGCGGGCCTCGATCACCGAGATCGGACTCACCGTCGGGATGACGCGGGTCAGCTGAAAACCCGCCCCCTCCAATAACTCCGAGTACTGCGCGCGGGTGCGCTCCTTGCCTCTCAGCATCAACAGCATCTCCAGGTCGAGCATGTGTCCGATGAACGACGACGCGCGTTCGGGCAGGACCATCTCCAGAAGGACGAGCTTTCCGCCCTCGGCGATCGCGGTGCGCACATTGCGCAGGATCGTCGCGGCGTCGGTGTCGTCCCAGTCGTGAACGATGTTCTTCATCACGTACACGTCGCCACCCGCGGGCACCGATTCCAGGAAGGATCCGCCCGAGACGGTGCAGCGGTCCGCCACCCCGGCGTCGGCGAGCAGCGGGGCCGCGCCGGCCACCACGGCAGGCAGGTCGAAAAGAATCCCTCGGGCGCCGGCGGCGCTGCGCAGGATGGTGGCCAGCACCGCCCCGTGCCCGCCGCCGACGTCGACGACGAGGCGGGCCCCGGTGAAATCGCATGCCTGCAGCGCCACGTCGTCGGACAGTCCGCTCGCGGACGTCATCGCGTTGTTGAACACCGTCGCGAACTCCGGATCGGTGTCGAGGTAGTCGAAGAACGGCATGCCGCGCAGCATGTCGGCGGCCGGCTGACCGGTACGCACCGAGTACTCGAGGCTGCCCCAGTCGGCCCATCGGGCCGGGTGGCCGATGAACAGCACCATGTCGCGCAGTGAGACCTCGGAGTCGGTGCGCAGCGCGTCACCGACCGGGGTGAGGGCGAACCGGCCGTCGCGCTCCTCGCGCAGCGCGCCGCGGCTGACCATCGCCCGCATCAGGCGGTAGACGGCGCCGGCATCGGCGCCGACCCGGGTGGCGACGTCGGCGGCATGAGCGGGTCCGTCGGCGAGTTCGTCCGGGATCCCGAGTGTGGCGGCCACATAGAGCACCTGGGTGGTCCACGCCCCGGTCGCCAACTCCATCAGCGCGACGTTGCCGGGGGCGGTGGATCGGTGCAGCCGCTGCAGTCCCGCGCGCAGACGATCCACCGCACGGATGAGGCGTACGGGCGGAACCCTGTTCGGCGCCGACCGCGCAGCAGAGCCGCGTGGGGTCGAGGTGTGTGTCATGCCGGTCAAACTAGAAGACCGGCCTTGTCCAATTCTTGGACGTTCCTAGTCCAGGTAGTCGCGCAGCACCTGAGACCGGCTGGGATGGCGCAACTTCGACATCGTCTTCGACTCGATCTGACGGATGCGCTCGCGCGTCACGCCGTAGACCTGGCCGATCTCGTCGAGGGTGCGCGGCTGGCCGTCGGTGAGGCCGAACCGCAGGCGGACGACGCCTGCCTCGCGCTCGGACAGCGTCTCCAGCACCGACTGCAGCTGGTCCTGCAGCAGCGTGAAGGACACGGCGTCGACGGCGACGACGGCCTCGGAGTCCTCGATGAAATCGCCGAGCTGTGAGTCGCCTTCGTCGCCGATGGTCTGGTCCAGCGAGATCGGCTCACGCGCGTACTGCTGGATCTCCAGCACCTTCTCCGGCGTGATGTCCATTTCCTTGGCCAGCTCTTCGGGGGTGGGCTCGCGACCCAGGTCCTGAAGGAGCTCGCGCTGGATGCGGCCGAGCTTGTTGATGACCTCGACCATGTGCACCGGGATGCGGATGGTGCGCGCCTGATCGGCCATCGCGCGGGTGATCGCCTGACGGATCCACCACGTCGCGTAGGTCGAGAACTTGTAACCCTTGGTGTAGTCGAACTTCTCCACGGCGCGGATCAGGCCGAGGTTGCCCTCCTGGATGAGGTCCAGGAACGCCATGCCGCGGCCGGTGTAGCGCTTGGCCAGCGACACCACCAGGCGCAGGTTCGCTTCCAGCAGATGATTTTTCGCACGGTCGCCGTCGCGGCAGATCCACATGTAGTCACGCCGCTGCGCGGTGGTGAGCTTCTCGCCCTTCTCGGCGAACTCGGCCATCAGCTGCGTGCAGTACAGGCCGGCCTCGATGCGCTTGGCGAGCTCGACCTCTTCCTCGGCGTTGAGGAGCGCGACCTTGCCGATCTGCTTGAGGTAGGCGCGAACCGAGTCGGCCGATGCGGTGAGCTCGGCGTCCTTGCGGGCCTGACGCAGCGCTTCGGACTCCTCTTCGTCCCAGACGAAGTCTCCGGAGGCCTTGTCCTTCTCCGACGGCTCGGGGAGCGAATCGTCGTCGGCCTCCTTGGCCGGCTTCGCGGCGGCCTTGGTGGTGGCCACCACCGGATCGGCCTCGGCGGACTCGTCGTCGGAATCGTCGTCCTCGGTGGCCTCGTCCTCGACCTCGATGTCGTCGAGCTCGAGGTCACCGTCGTCGACGAGATCCTCGCCGGGCTCGATGTCGTCGGTGGCGTCGACCTCGGTGCCGGTGAGTTCGTCGTCGACGACACCCGGCTCGGCGGCGGTGGCCTTCTTGGCGCGGCCGCGCGTCGCCGGGGCGTCGGCGGACTTCGCAGCGCGGGGCTTGGTGGCCTTGGTGGCCTTCTTCGCGGGCGCCTTCTTCGCGGGGGCCTTGGCGGCGGTGCGCTTCACCGGCTCGTCGGTCGCCGCGCTGGCCTTGGTCGCTGCCACGTACACCCTTTCGGTCGTGCGGGTCGTCGGGGCGCACACATGCGCCACCGAAATGTGTCGGCTATGTCGAATGTCGGCGTCGATCTCACGGCGTGGTGTCGGGGTGGGATACTTCCGCCTCTATCCGGTCGGCGGCCGCCGTCGACCATTGTAACGACAGAGTGGGTCGAGGCTGCGCACAGCGGCAAATTCCGCGCGGTGGCGCGCCGTTCGGGCGCAGGCCCTCCGAGGAGCGGACGTGCTCAGTGGTGTTCTCTGCCGGTGGCCGTGACGTCGGACTCAGCGGCCATCGCGGCGCCGACGATGCCCGCGGTGTTCTGCAATTCGGCGGCGACGACGGGCACCCGGTTCTTCAGCAGCGGGATCCACTTGGCGGCCTTGCGGCTGATGCCGCCGCCGGCGATGAACAGGTCGGGCCAGATCGCGTTCTCGATGGCCACCAGCACTTTCGTGACCTCCACGGTCCAGCGCTCGTAGGTCCATTCCTTGCGTTCCTTCACCGAGCTGGCGGCGCGGTGCTCGGCCTCTTTGCCGCCGACTTCGAGGTGTCCGAACTCGGTGTTGGGCAGCAGCACTCCGTTGTGGATCACCGCCGAGCCGATTCCCGTCCCGAAGGTCAGCAACACGATCACGCCGGTGTTGTTGCGTCCGGCGCCGAACTTCTCCTCGGCGAGTCCCGCGGCGTCGGCGTCGTTGAGCACGGTCACCGACTGGCCGCCGAGGGCGGCGGAGATGACGTCCTTGGCGTTCAGGCCGATCCAGGCCTTGTCGACGTTGGCGGCCGTGCGCACGATCCCGTCGGCGACGACGCCGGGGTAGGTGACACCGAGGGGGCCCTTCCACTCGAAGTGGGCGACGACGTCGGCGATGGTCTTGGCGACGGCCTCGGGCGTGGCGGGCTGCGGGGTCAGCAGCTTGAACCGCTCACCGATCAACGCACCGGTGTCGAGGTCGACGATCCCGCCTTTGACACCGCTGCCGCCCACGTCGATGCCGAAACCGCGGCGCTGGGGCACGGAGCTCGATGGCTCGGCGTCGGCAGTCATGCAGGCTCCTCTGCGCAGGTGGGCGGCAAACGCGATGTCACCCTATCGGCTCGCCAATTGTGATGTGTGCCAGTCGCGCATCCCATGGGACCCGACGGGCGCCGATGTGCTGCGATGGACGGTGTGAACACCATGCACGCCGCCGACGCACCCGTCCGGCTCCAGGAGGTGGCCGAGCGGCTCGCCGCCGAGGCCGCGCAGTTCGTCCGCCGCCGCCGGGTGGAGGTCTTCGGGGACGGATCGGCAGGTGCGGCGCCGGACACCGCGCAACCGTCGGTGCGGGCCAAGAGCACCCCGACCGACCCGGTCACGATCGTCGACACCGAGACCGAGCGCCTGCTGCGGGACAGGCTCGGGCAGCTTCGCCCCGACGACGCGATTCTCGGCGAGGAGGAGGGCGGGTCCGTCGACATCGCCGAGGGCCGACTCACCTGGGTGCTCGACCCGATCGACGGCACGGTCAACTTCCTGTACGGGATTCCGGCGTACGGGGTGTCGGTCGGCGTGCGCCGCGACGGCGTCTCGGTGGCGGGGGCCGTCGCCGACGTCGCCGCCGGGGCGGTGTATTCCGCCGCGCTCGGGCACGGCGCCCGGCTCAGCCGCGACGGAGTCGCGACCGAACTGCACGTCACGTCCGCGACCGACCTGTCGATGGCTCTGGTCGGCACGGGGTTCTCCTATGACCGCGCGCACCGCGAGCAGCAGGGACGGATCATCGCGACGCTTCTGCCCGAGGTGCGGGATCTGCGGCGGATGGGGTCCTGTGCGCTGGATCTGTGCGCGGTGGCCGCCGGGCGCCTCGACGCGTACTTCGAAGACGACGTCCATCTGTGGGACTGGGCCGCGGGCGCGCTGATCGCCTCGGAGGCCGGTGCGCTGGTGCGCCCGCCCCGGACTGAGGACGGGTCGGGTCTGATGGTGGCGGCCGCACCCGGCATCAGCGCGGCTCTGGACGAGGCGCTGGCACGTTCGGGCGCGCTGTAGCCGCGGTCAGCAGGTCCCGGTATGGGCCTTGGTCAGCAGGTCGGGGTCCGCGGGCTGGGTGGCGTCCGGCATCAGGCTGGTGAGCACCGCGTCGATGTCGTCGCTGTGGGCCAGTTCGGTGAAGTCGGTGCCGATAGCCAGGTCGACGGTGTCGTCGGTGCGCCCGTCCTGGAAGAGTTCCGTGCACGGTGCGACCAGCCAGAGGGCTGCGGCCGCCGCCCGCCCGGACGGGCCGAACCGGATCTGGCCCTGGCACTGCAGGCGCGCGGAGGCGTAGACGGGGTCGTTGGCCGCCTCGGGGTCGGTGAAGCCGAGGTCGCGCAGTGCGCCGGCGACCTCGCCGGCCTGTCCGCCCTGGCCGCTGGCGTTGAGCACGCGGATCCTGGTGTCGGCGAGTTTGGCCGGCGTGACGTCGAGCATCGACGAGCGGGTCACCTGCTCGCCGAGGTCGACGGCGGGGGTGTTCGGCTCGGCCGGTGGGGGAGGCGGGTTGCAGATCGCGGCCTGGACGACCTCCGGCGGGCGGGACAGCGCGATCATCCACACCAGCAGCGCGGCGACGGCCAGGCACGCGAACATCACTGCACCAGGCAGGAAGTTTCGGCGCCGGAACGGACGGCCGTGTTTGTCGAACGCCGTACCCTCGGTGATTTGCGCGACCACGCTGAGCACTCTAGAGCCCTTGTCACCTGGGCATCGACCCGCTCGACAGACCGCGAAAATTGTACTGTGATGCAAATCACAATAGAACCGGTGTCAATCCGGGCACGAATCATTTGGCGGATGCGTTCGACGCTGGTACAAAGCACTGCTGCATTGCTTCATGGAGGGGACAGGTATGGCCACCGACTACGACGCCCCAAGGCGCACGGAGACCGATGACGTTTCCGAGGACTCACTCGAGGAACTGAAGGCGCGGCGCAACGAAGCGCAGTCGGCTGTCGTCGACGTCGACGAATCCGAATCCGCGGAATCCTTCGAGCTTCCGGGTGCCGATCTCTCAGGCGAGGAACTGTCGGTGCGGGTGATCCCCAAGCAGGCAGACGAGTTCACGTGCTCGAGCTGCTTTTTGGTTCATCACCGCAGCCGGCTCGCCAGCGAGAAGAACGGCATGATGATCTGCACCGACTGCGCCGCCTGAGTCAGGGTCGCGCCGCGCTCACGAGTTGAGCGCGGCGAGGACCTTGTCCGGGTGTCTGGCGCTGATCAACCAGTACGGGGTGGGGTCGTCCGGGTCGTCGAGGACGAGCAGCACGAGCGGACCCACCCACGTCTTGTGCACGACGTACGCGGCGGGATCGAGCTGGCGACCCAGGGCCGCCGATTTCGCCGAGCGCGGCACCACCGCCGAGCGCGTCACCACCGACGCCGGCAGGTGCGCGTTGCCGACCCAGAGTTCGGTGTTGCCGTCGTCGCCGACCACCTGCACCTCGGTCCTGCCCAGGCCGATCAGCACCACCGCGGCCACCGGCAGGAGAACCGCATACGGCAGCCAGTCCGGGACCGCGCGAACGCCCTGATCGACCTCCAGTGCGATGAGAGCGGCGAGCCCCAGTCCGGGAAGCCACCACCACAACGGCACCCACAGCCGCTCGCGGTAGCGGACTGTTCGGGCAGTGGCGCGCGTGTCGGACACGAGGCCCAGAGTAATCTCTGACGTCGTGTCCACCTCTCTGGCGGTAGTACGACTCGACCCCGACCTCCCGTTGCCCAGCCGGGCGCACGACGGCGACGCGGGAGTCGATCTCTACAGCGCGCAGGATGTCGAGCTCGGCCCCGGAGAACGTGCGCTCGTTCCGACCGGCGTCGCGGTCGCGATTCCGCACGGCATGGTCGGGCTCATCCATCCGCGATCGGGACTCGCTGCGCGCGTGGGACTTTCGATCGTCAACACCCCCGGAACCGTCGACGCGGGGTATCGCGGCGAGATCAAGGTGTGCCTGATCAACCTCGACACGTCGACCCCGATCACGATCGGGCGCGGAGACCGCATCGCGCAACTGCTGGTGCAACGGGTCGAGCTGCCCGAGCTCGTCGAGGTCACATCCTTCGACGAGGCGGGGCTCGCCGACACGACCCGGGGCGACGGTGGCTACGGATCCTCCGGTGGGCATGCCAGTCTGTAGGCGGGGGCCGCGTGGCACCAGGTAGACCTATGGGTAGACACCGCAGCGAGAGGGCCGAAGCGCCCGAGGAGGTGACGTCGGTGGACACCGACGACGAAGAATTGGAAGGCCCGTTCGACATCGACGACTTCGACGACCCGGCCGTGGCCGCGGTCGCGCGGCTGGACCTGGGCTCGGTGCTGATCCCGATGCCCGATGCCGGCCAGGTGCAGGTCGAGCTCAACGAGGCCGGTACGCCCAGCGCCGTCTGGGTGGTCACGCCGAACGGCCGCTTCACCATCGCGGCCTACGCGGCGCCGAAGTCCGCCGGGCTGTGGCGCGAGGTCGCCTCGGAGCTGGCGGATTCGCTGCGCAAGGACGCACCGAAGGTCAGCATCGAGGACGGGCCGTGGGGCCGCGAGGTCGTCGGTTCCGGTGGCGAGGGCGCCGCGATGGTGCGGTTCATCGGGGTGGACGGCTACCGGTGGATGATCCGGTGCGTGGTGAACGGTCCCTTCGAACGGATCGCAGAGCTCACCGAGCAGGCGCGGGATGCGTTGGCCGACACGGTGGTACGTCGCGGAGACACCCCGTTGCCGGTGCGCACACCGCTGCCGGTGACGCTGCCCGAGCCGATGGCGGCACAGCTGGCCGCCGCCCAGCAGCAGGCCGCCGCGCAGCAACAGCAGGCGGCCACCGAGCAGCAGCCGCCCGCGCAGCAGCAGCCGCCCGCACAGCAGGAGCCTCCGCAGCCGAACGCGCGGCGCAGTGCGCCGGGATCGGCGATGCAACAGCTGAGGACCATCACCGGCGGATGACGATCGAGCGGTGAGGGTTGTGCACGCGAATAGGCGAATTTGCGTCCACAAGGCCCACGGTCGAGGGAGCGTCAGCTGCGGGACTGCGCGTCCTGCACCGCGGCCAGGCTGAGCCTGCCGAGGATGCCCGGGTCGGCGCCGATGTCGTCGAGGGTCACCGTGCGCAGCGCCGCGCGCGGTGCCGCCGACACCCACTCGACGCCGACCTCCAGTGGATGGACCGCATCGTCTGTGGCCGACACCACGCCCAACGGCGCGGTCAACGTCTCGAGTGCGGCGCTGGTCGGTCCGACGTAGCGTCCGGCCTCGTCCATCGCGTCCGGCAGTGCCGGCCACTGACCCGCCCAGGACCGTGTCAGCTCGTCGGCCAGCCAGGCCGGGCTGCCGGCGCGCATCTGCGCGGTCGTGGTTCCCAGCCCGTCGCGCCGCAGCTGCTCCGCCGAATACCGCGCGGCCAGCGCGGCGGGCGCCGTGTCGGGGTCACCGCTCCAGGCCGGCAGCGCGGCGAGCACCGCGAGCGCACACCCCGGATGCGCGACCGCCCACTCGACGGCGACCGCGGCGCCGATGGACACCCCGCCGACGACGATCGGTTGCGGCTCGCACGCGTGCCAGGCGCTGTCGAACTGCTCGCGGTAGCCGTCGATCAGTCGTTGCGGCTCGGGCCGCGGGGTCACCACGACGGCGCCGGCCTCGTGCAATGCCGTGGCGAAGGCCCGGTAGGCGAAGTCGTCGTCCGACCCCGTTCCCGGCAGCAGAACCGCGGTGACGCCGCGGAGATCGATCGTCATGTTTCGATCGTGCCTGGTCGGGGAAGGCCGGTCGAAGCGACCCGCGCAACACCCCGTCCGCAGTTAGCACTTCGGAACCAACAGGTCTACCGTGGCGTTGGCAAATGCAGCCACAGAGGCTCAGTAGAAGGTCAGGAGAGGCCATGGCCACGGCCGAGGGATATCTTCGACGGCTCACCCGCCGGTTGACCGAAGATCCGGAGCAGCTCGACGTCGACGAGCTCAGCAACGAGGCCGCCAACACCGGCGCTCAGAAGGCGATCGACTGTCAGCGCGGGCAGGAAGTCACGATGATCGGCACCCTGCGCAGCGTCGAGTGCAACGGCAAGAGCTGCGCCGGCGGCGTCAAAGCCGAACTGTTCGACGGGACCGACTCGGTGATGCTGGTGTGGCTGGGGCAGCGCCGCATCCCCGGCATCGAGTCCGGGCGCACCCTGAAGGTGCACGGGCGGGTCGGCAAGCTGGACAACGGATCCAAGGCGATCTACAACCCCCACTACGAGATTCAGAAGTGAGCGACCCCGGCACCGATCCGGGCACGCAGACACCACCGGCGCGAGGCGCAGCCGTCCTCGAACAGATGGGCGGCATCAGCGGCCTGATCTATTCGTCGCTGCCGGTCGTGGTGTTCGTTCCCGTGTCCTCGGCTTTCGGCCTGCTGCCGGCCATCGCGGCCGCGTTGGGCGTCGCCACGGTGATCCTGATCTGGCGGCTCGTCCGGCGTGAGACGGCGCAACCGGCGATCTCCGGATTCTTCGCCGTCGGGATCAGCGCGCTGATCGCCTATCTGGTCGGCGCGTCGAAAGGCTATTTCCTTCTCGGCATCTGGATGTCGCTGTTCTGGGCGGTGGTGTTCGCGCTGTCGGTGGTGATCCGCCGGCCGGTCGTCGGCTACATCTGGGGGTGGGTCAACACCCATGACCGGCGCTGGCGGGAGGTCCGCCGGGCGGTACTAGCGTTCGACCTCGCGACGCTGGTGTGGGTCGCGGTGTTCACGTCACGATTCGTTGTGCAGCACCATCTTTACGACGCCGATCAGACCGGTTGGCTCGGGGTGGCGCGCATCGCGATGGGATGGCCGCTGACGGCGGTGGCCGCTCTGGTGACCTATCTCGCGATCCGGCGCGCCCAGCGGTACGTCCGAGAAGCCGGTCTGGGCGACACCGACACCGACGCCCGGTCGGTCAGCGCTGCTGAGGATTGAGCAGCAGCGTCCGCAGCTCGTCCTCCGCCTCGGCCGCGGTGACGAACAACAACTCGTCACCGCCCTCCAGCGGCTCGTCACGCTCCGGGACGATGACCCGCGGCCCGCGCAGGATCGTCACCAGGGTCGCATCGCGGGGGAGCTCGAGGCGCTTCACCGGCTTGCCGCCCCACGGGGTGTCGTCGGGCAGCGTGATCTCGACGAGGTTGGCCTGGCCCTTGCGGAACTCCATCAGCCGCACCAGGTCGCCGACCGAGACCGCCTCCTCGACCAGTGAGGCGAGCATGCGCGGGGTGGACACCGCCACGTCCACACCCCAGGACTCGTCGAAAAGCCATTCGTTGCGGGGGTCGTTGACCCGCGCGACCACCCGCGGTACCGCGAACTCGGTCTTGGAGAGCAGGCTGAGCACGACGTTGGCCTTGTCGTCGCCGGTCGCGGCGATCACCACGTCGAACTCCTGCAGTTTCACCGACTCCAGCAGGCTCAGCTCGCACGCGTCGCCGAGACGCCAGTGCGCGGCGGGAATCGCGTTGACGTCGATGTGTTCGGCGTTGCGCTCCAGCAGGGTGACCTCGTGGGCGTCGACGAGTTCACGGGCGATGGAGCGGCCGACCGCTCCTGCTCCGGCGATGGCGACTTTCATCGGACGGTCACCTCAGCCTTCTGCGTCTTCGCCCGGCGGCAGCGCCGCGATCGCCAACGCCTCGGCGATGTGCCCGGAGACCGCCGCCAGATACACCTGATCGCCGGCCTGGATGACCGTCTTGGCCTCCGGCAGCAGACCGGCCCCGAACCGGATCATGAACGACACCCGACCCGACGTCGCGGACTCGAGCTCACTGATGCGCCGACCCACCCAGGCCTCGTGCAGCGCCAATTCCATCACCCCGACGTTGCCCGACGGGTCGCGCCATTTCGTGGTCTCCGTCTCGCGGGTGAGCACGTTGAGCAACCGGTCGGTGGTCCACGGCACGGTCGCCACGGTGGGGATGCCCAGACGCTCGTAGACGGCCGCACGCTTGGCGTCGTAGATGCGGGCGACGACCCGCTGGACGCCGAACGTCTCGCGGGCCACCCGTGCGGAGATGATGTTCGAGTTGTCACCGGAGGACACCGCCGCGAACGCCGACGCATTCTCGATGCCCGCGCGAACCAGCACGTCGCGGTCGAATCCCATACCGAGCACCCGCTCGCCCGAGAAGTCGGGGGAGAGCCGGTGAAAAGCGGTGCCGTCACGGTCGATCACCGCGACGTCGTGCCCGATCCTGGACAGGCTGTCCGACAGCGATGCGCCGACCCGGCCGCACCCCATCACCACTACACGCACCTGAGGGTCCTTTCCCGGCCACGGTCGCTGCAAAACCAGTGCACCCGGAAACGCTACCGCTTTGCGGCGCCCGGCGGACCGCAGGCTTACTCTTGGCAGTCGTGTCCAAGCTTTCGACCGCCGCTCGGCGGCTGGTACTGGGCCGGCCGTTCCGCAGCGACAAGCTGTCGCACACTCTGCTGCCCAAGCGGATAGCGCTGCCGGTCTTCGCCTCCGACGCGCTGTCGTCCACGGCGTATGCGCCCGAGGAGATCTTCCTCGTGCTGTCGGTGGCCGGTCTGGCGTCCTATTCGATGGCGCCGTGGATCGGTCTGGCGGTCGCCGCGGTGATGCTGATCGTGATCGCCAGTTACCGGCAGAACGTACACGCCTACCCGTCGGGTGGCGGCGACTACGAGATCGCCACCACCAACCTCGGCCCCACCGCCGGGCTCACGGTGGCCAGCGCGCTGCTCGTCGACTACGTGCTGACCGTGGCGGTGTCGATGTCCTCGGCGATGGCCAACATCGGCTCGGCGGTGCCGTTCATCAACCAGCACAAGGTGTGGTTCGCCGTGGCGGCGATCCTGGTCCTGGCGGCGTTGAATCTGCGCGGAATCCGGGAGTCGGGAACCGCGTTCGCGATTCCGACCTACGCGTTCATCGTCGGCATGAGCGTGATGCTGATCTGGGGCTTCGTGCAGATCTATGTGCTCGGAACGCCGTTGCGGGCCGAATCGGCGGACTTCGAGATGCACTCCGAGCACGGCGATGTCCTGGGGTTCGCGTTGATCTTCCTTGTGGCGCGGGCATTTTCGTCGGGCAGTGCCGCGCTGACCGGTGTCGAGGCGATCAGCAACGGGGTGCCGGCGTTCCGGAAACCCAAGTCCCGCAACGCCGCCACCACCCTGCTGCTGCTCGGGCTGATCGCGACAACCCTGTTGATGGGCATCATCATGCTCGCCCGCGCGATCGGCGTGCAGATCGCCGAACGGCCCGCAGAACAGCTGGTCGGCGCGCCCGAGGATTATCACCAGAAGACCCTGATCGCCCAACTGGCCGAGACGGTCTTCCACGGCTTCCCGTTCGGCCTGTTCTTCATCGCCCTGGTCACCGCGCTGATCCTGGTGCTGGCCGCCAACACCGCCTTCAACGGGTTCCCCGTGCTGGGATCGATTCTGGCCCAGGACCGTTTCCTGCCGAGGCAGCTGCACACCCGCGGCGATCGACTGGCATTCTCGAACGGCATCCTGTTCCTGGCATTCGGCGCCGTCGCGTTCGTGGTGGCGTTCCAGGCTGAGGTGACCAAGCTCATCCAGCTCTACATCGTGGGCGTGTTCGTGTCGTTCACGCTGAGCCAGATCGGCATGGTCCGGCACTGGACACGGCTGTTGCGGACCGAGACCGACGCCGCCGCCCGCGGGCGGATGGTGCGCGCGCGCGTGATCAACACGGTCGGCTTCCTGTGCACCGGAACCGTTCTGATCATCGTCGTGGTGACCAAGTTCGTCGTCGGGGCGTGGATCGCGATCCTGGCGATGGGCGCGCTGTTCGGGATCATGAAGCTGATCCACCGCCACTATGCCTCGGTGAGCCGTGAGCTCGAGGCGCGGGCCGCCGACGCCGAGGACATCGTGCTGCCCAGCCGCAATCACGCGGTCGTGCTGGTGTCGAATCTGCACATGCCGACGCTGCGTGCGCTGGCCTACGCGCGAGCCACCCGGCCCGACGTGCTGGAGGCGATCACCGTCAGCGTGGACGACGCGGAAACCCGCGAGCTGGTGCACAAGTGGGAGAACAGCGACGTCAGCGTCCCGCTGAAGGTGATCGCCTCGCCGTACCGGGAGATCACCCGTCCGGTGCTCGACTACGTCAAGCGGGTCACCAAGGACTCGCCGCGCACCGTGGTGACCGTGTTCATCCCCGAGTACGTCGTCGGTCACTGGTGGGAACAGGTGTTGCACAACCAGAGTGCGTTGCGACTGAAGGGCCGGCTGCTGTTCGAACCCAACGTGATGGTGACCTCGGTACCGTGGCAGCTGACATCGTCGGAGCGTCTCAAGAAGATGGCGCCGCAGTCCGCGCCGGGCGACGCACGCAGAGGATTCCTCGAATGAGCGCCGACGACAGTGCCGAGGAACTGACCCTGACGACGGTGGCGCCGGCCAACGGCGGGAGCTGCATCGCCCGCCACGACGGGCGGGTGGTGTTCGTCCGCTACGCGCTGCCGGGTGAGACGGTGCGCGCGCGTCTGGTCGGTGACCGTGGCTCGTACCTCAACGCCGAGGCGGTCGAGGTCCTCGAGTCGTCGGCCGACCGGATCGACCCGCTGTGCCCGATCGCGGGCGCCGACGGGGCGGGCTGTTGTGACCTCGCATTCGCCGAGCCCGCGGCAGTGCGCCGGATCAAGGGCGAGGTGGTCGCCAATCAGCTTGCCCGCCTTGGGGGTTTCCAGTGGCGCGACGAAGCCGAGGCGGCGGCCGAGCCGGTCGGTGACGGGGGAGCGACGGGGTGGCGGACCCGTGTGCGGCTCGACACGTCGGACGACGGACGGGTGGGTTTTCACCGCTACCACAGCGGCGACCTGGTGCACCGCCTGGATTGTGCGCAGCTGCCCGCCGGAATGGTCGACGGGTTGGCCGACATGCGGTGGGCACCGGGGTCGGCGGTGCACGTCGTGCTCGACGACGACGGCAACCGCCATGTGGTGGTGGCCGCTGGACGCGACCGGGGTGTACGCACGACGGTCGTCGAGGGCGACTACGAGACCGTGCAGCGCGTCGCGGGACGGTCCTGGCGCGTGCCGGCGACCGCGTTCTGGCAGGCGCACCGTGCCGCGCCGGAGCTTTACAGCGCGCTGGTCACGCGGTGGGCGCGGCTGGAGCCGGGGATGTCGGCGTGGGATCTCTACGGCGGCGCAGGGGTTTTCGCGGCCGCGCTGGCCGCGGGGGTCGGTCCGGACGGCAGCGTGCTCACCGTGGACACCTCCCGCGGGGCATCGCGGTCGGCCCGGGCCGCGCTGGGCGACCTCGGCAACGTCACGGTGGTGACGGACTCGGTGCGGCGCGCGCTGGGCGCGCAGCGCGAGCGGGCTGATGTCGCGGTGCTCGATCCGCCGCGCACCGGTGCGGGCCGCGAGGTCATCGATCTGCTCGCCGGCGCCGGGGTGCCCAGGATCATCCACATCGGTTGCGAGGCCGCGTCGTTCGCGCGTGACGTCGGGCTCTATCGCACACACGGTTACGCGGTCGAGGAGCTGCAGGTCTACGACTCGTTCCCGCTGACCCACCACGTCGAGTGCGTGGCGGTGCTGTCCCGGTGACGCCGGGGCCGTCCCGACGGGTGCCCGCGGCGCCGATGGCATACATTGTTCGTACTTGGTGTGCCGGGAAGTCTGGTCGGCGTCGTTGAACCGACCACAGATGATGGGACTCTCGAATTGGCCACCACACCTCTGCCACCGCCGCGCCGCCCGGTGTTCTCCCGCGGATCATGGGCGGAGACCCGGCGGGTCACCGAGATCCTGCGCAAGGAGACCGTCGGTGGCGTCATCCTGTTGGCCGCCGCCGCCGCAGCGCTGATCTGGGCGAATTCTCCGTGGGCGGAGGGCTATTTCGCATTGCGCGACCTCGAGCTCGGCGGCGAGTGGTTCGGGCTGCACCTCAACCTCACGCTGGGGGCGTGGGCGGCAGACGGGCTGCTCGCGATCTTCTTCCTCGTGGTCGGGCTGGAGTTGAAGCGGGAGTTCGTCGCCGGTGACCTCCGGGACCCGAGCCGGGCGGCACTGCCCATCGCCGCGGCCGTCGGCGGCATGGTGGTTCCCGCACTGATCTTCGTCCTGGTGAATCTGAACACCGGGGACGGCGCGCTGCGCGGCTGGGCGATCCCGACCGCGACCGACATCGCGTTCGCGGTGGCGGTGCTCGCCGTGATCGGCACACATCTACCGTCGGCGCTGCGGACGTTCCTGCTGACTCTGGCCGTGGTCGACGATCTGCTGGCGATCACCGTGATCGCGGTGTTCTACACCGAGGACATCAACGGGCTGGCTCTGGCGCTGGCCGCCGTCCCGCTGGCGCTGTTCGCACTCTGCGTGCAGCGCGGGGTGCAGAAGTGGTGGGTGCTGGTGCCGCTGTCGGTGGCCACGTGGGTGCTGATGCACGAATCCGGTGTGCACGCGACGGTGGCCGGTGTGCTGCTCGGCTTCGCGGTGCCGGTACGGCGCCAGGCGACCCCGCGCGGCCGCGGTCCCGCGCCGTCGCAGCGGGTCGGGATGGCCGAGTATTTCGAGCACCGGGTGCGTCCGGTCTCCGCGGGCATCGCGATCCCGGTGTTCGCGTTCTTCGCCGCCGGCGTCAGCATCGGCGGCCTCGACGGTTTCACCCGAGCCCTCAGCGACCCGATCACGTTGGGCATCGTGCTCGGACTGGTCCTGGGCAAGCCGATAGGAATCGTGCTCACCACCCGGGTCTTGTCCGCGGTGACACGGGCCAACCTCGACGCGTCGCTGCGCTGGGTCGACGTGGTCGGAATGTCGATGCTGGCCGGGATCGGCTTCACGGTGTCGCTGCTGATCGGCGATCTGGCCTACGGGCTGGGGTCCGAACGTGACGAATTTGTGAAGATCGGCGTGTTGTTCGGCTCACTGCTGGCAGCGGGTGTGGCGGCAGTCGTCCTGCTCACCAGAAACCGTGCCTACCGGCGCATTTACCGCGAAGAGACGGTCGACGAAGACCGCGACGGAGTGCCCGATGTGTACCAGACTCGACAGGACCGGACCTGAGGACCGTGCGTAGACTGACGGGATGCTTGAACAGATCCGCGGTCCAGCAGATCTACAGCACCTGTCGAGGGCCCAGATGGAGGACCTGGCCCGCGAAATCCGCGACTTCCTGATCCACAAGGTCGCGGCGACAGGCGGACATCTGGGACCCAACCTCGGCGTTGTCGAGTTGACGCTTGCGCTGCACCGCGTCTTCGACTCCCCGCACGATCCGATCCTGTTCGACACCGGACACCAGGCGTACGTCCACAAGATGCTGACCGGTCGCAGCCGGGATTTCGACACCCTCCGCAAGAAGGACGGGCTGTCGGGATATCCGTCGCGCTCCGAGAGCGAGCACGACTGGGTGGAGTCCAGCCACGCCAGTTCGGCGCTGTCGTACGCCGACGGTCTGGCCAAGGCCTTCGAGCTCAACGGCCACCGCAACCGCCATGTCGTCGCGGTCGTCGGTGACGGCGCGCTGACCGGTGGAATGTGCTGGGAGGCGCTGAACAACATCGCGGCCTCGCGCCGGCCCGTCGTGATCGTGGTCAACGACAACGGCCGCAGCTACGCCCCGACCATCGGTGGCTTCGCCGAGCACCTCGCGGGTCTGCGGTTGCAGCCCGGCTATGAGCGGGTGCTCGAGGAGGGCCGCAAAGCCGTCCGCGGCGTACCGATGATCGGCGAGTTCTGCTACCAGTGCATGCACAGCATCAAGGCCGGCATCAAGGACGCCCTGTCGCCGCAGGTGATGTTCACCGATCTCGGCCTCAAGTACGTAGGCCCCATCGACGGTCATGACGAGTCGGCGGTGGAGGGTGCGTTGCGGCATGCCCGCGCGTTCAACGCCCCCGTCGTCGTGCACGTCGTCACCCGCAAGGGCATGGGCTACGCGCCGGCCGAGAACGACGTCGACGAGCAGATGCACGCCTGCGGCGTCATCGACCCCGAAACCGGCCTGGCCACTTCGGTTCCCGGCCCCGGCTGGACGGCGGCGTTCTCCGAGACCTTGATCGAGTTGGCCGCCAAGCGCCGCGACATCGTGGCGATCACGGCCGCGATGCCGGGTCCGACCGGTCTGAGCGCGTTCCGGAAACGCTTCCCGGACCGGTTCTTCGACGTCGGTATCGCCGAGCAGCATGCGATGACGTCGGCCGCCGGCCTGGCCATGGGCGGAATGCACCCGGTGGTCGCGCTCTACTCGACGTTCCTCAACCGCGCGTTCGACCAGATGTTGATGGACGTTGCGCTGCACAAACTTCCGGTGACCATGGTGCTGGACCGCTCCGGCATCACGGGCCCCGACGGGGCCAGCCATAACGGCATGTGGGATCTGTCGATCCTGGGCATCGTGCCCGGCATGCGGGTGGCCGCCCCGCGCGACGGCGCCCGCCTGCGCGAGGAACTCGCCGAGGCCGTCGAGGTCAAGGACGGCCCGACCGCGGTGCGGTTCCCGAAAGGTGATGTCGGCGAAGACATTCCGGCGATCGAACGCCGCGACGGCGTCGACGTGCTCGCGGTGCCCGCGGACGGTCTGTCCGACGACGTTCTCATCATCGCGGTCGGCGCGTTCGCCGCGATGTCGGTCGCGGTGGCCGAGCGGCTTCGCGATCAGGGGATCGGCGTGACCGTGGTCGATCCGCGGTGGGTGCTCCCGGTGCCCGCCGCGGTCAACACCCTCGCCGCCGCGCACAAGCTCGTGGTCACCGTCGAGGACAACGGCGGGCACGGCGGTGTCGGGTCGGCCGTATCGGCGGCCCTTCGTCGCGCCGAGATCGACGTACCGTGCCGCGACGCCGCGTTGCCGCAGGCCTTCTTCAATCACGCCTCGCGAGGTGAGGTGCTCGCCGAGGTGGGGTTGACCGAGCGCACCATCGCCCGCCAGATCACCGGCTGGGTGGCCGCTCTCGGCGCGACGGCCGGCGACCGCCAGGTCAGCGAATCCGTCGACTGATCTTGGGACTCACTACAAGCCGGGCGGTAATCGCCCTCGTAGCAACGATCGCGGTCCTGATGGGTTGTGCGCCCGGCGCGGGGGCGGTGGTGCCCGCGTGGTCGGGACTCGACGTCCGCGGCTACGACGCACCCGTCCCGGCGCCCGGGGCACTGCTGGACGCCGTCCCGCTGGACCCCGCACTGTCGGTGCCGGGGGCGGGCAGCGCCTACCGGATCCTGTACTCGACCGTCGATCAGCACGACCGCCCCGCGGTCAGCACCGCGGCGGTCTTCCTGCCGAGAACGCCTGCGCCGCCCGGCGGTTGGCCGGTCCTGGCCTGGGCGCACGGCACCGTCGGGCTCGGGGACGCCTGCACGCCGTCGGCGCGTGAGCGCAGCGATCGCGACGGCGACTACCTGTCGCACTGGCTCGATGAGGGCTATGCGGTGGTCGGCAGCGACTACACCGGACTGGGCACCCCGGGCCTGATGAGCTACCTCAACAGCGTCACCACCGCGCGCGGCGTGGTGGACTCGGTGCTCGCCGCGCACCATCTCGACGTCGACCTGTCACCGAAGTGGGCGGTGGTCGGCCAGTCCCAGGGTGGAGGCGCGGCGGTGGCCACCGCGCGGTGGGCCACCGAGTTCAGCGCCGGTTCGGGTCTGGACTACCGCGGGGTGGTCGCCACCGGCACCCCCGCGAACGTCGAATCCATCGTCAAGCAGGCCGGCCCCGACATGACGGTGCCACCGGAGCTCGGTCCGATGGGTTCGGCCTACACCGCCTACATCGTGGCGGCACTGCGGGAGGCACGTCCGGATCTCGACATCGACCGGGTGCTGACCCCGGCCGGGCGTGAGGCCGCCGACCGGGCCGAAACACTGTGTGCGGCAGACCTCGCCGGTTCGCTCACCGATCTGTCGGTGCCGGGCTTCTTCACTGCGCCCGTCACGTCGATTCCCGGCGCGGCCGACGCGATCGATGCGTACATGGGCATCCCGTTGTCGGGCTACGACCGGCCGGTGTTCCTCGGCGTCGGGATGCGCGACCGGGATGTGCCGCCGGGGTTGACGCTGCGGTTCGCCGACGCGCTGTCGGCCAACGGGCAGGACGTGACGCTCAAGGTGTATCCGGACGCCGATCACAGCGGTACCGTGCTGACCTCGGTGCCGGATTCGACGGCGTTCCTGGCGCGCGCCTTCAGCTGACCGGGGGCTCACTCAGCGCCCGGCTCAACGCCGGCACGGTCAGCTCGCGTTGCCACTGTCTGGCCGTCGACTCGCGCAGGAACGCATCCACCGCAGCGGTGGCGTCGCCGTCGGCGGGCGGCTGCCAGTCCCAGCACAGCCGCCGCACGGTCTCCGGGGACAGCAGGTTCTCGACCGGTACCGACACCTGTTGGGCGAGCGCGGTCAATTCGGCGCGGGCGGCCTCCAGTCGTACCGCCGCCTCCGGCTTGCGCCGCGACCAGCGCGACGCCGGCGGGGGACCGTTGGACGGTTCCTGCGCGTCGGGTGGGTCGTTGGTGCGGGCGCGCGCGAGCGCGTCGAGCCACACCTGGGCGCTGCGGCGCTGCTTCGAGCCACCGAAAACCGGTAGGGCCGTGAGCTTTTCGATGGTGTCGGGGTTGGCGGTGGCGGCGCTGATGATCGCGCTGTCGGGCAGGATCCGTCCGGGGGCGATGTCGCGGCGCCGCGCGATCTGGTCGCGGGTGGTCCACAGTTCGCGCACCGCGGCCAATGCCCGGGGGTCGCGCACCTTGTGGATACCCGAGGTCCGGCGCCACCGGTCCCGTCGGGTGGGGGATCCTTCGAACGTGCGCAGGTACTCGAACTCCTGGCGTGCCCATTCGGCCTTGCCCTGCTCATCGAGAATCGCGGCGATCGCCTCGCGCAGATCGGTCAGCACCTCGACGTCGAGGGCGGCGTAGTTCAGCCACTCGTCGGGCAGCGGCCGCTTGGACCAGTCGGCCGCGCCGTGGCCCTTGGTCAACTGCAGGCCGAGCAGACGCTGCACCATGGCGGCGAGGTTCACCCGGTCGAAGTTGGCGAGGCGACCCGCGAGTTCGGTGTCGTAGAGCGCGGTGGGGCGCATGCCGATCTCGGCCAGGCACGGCAGGTCCTGGTCGGCGGCGTGCAGCACCCACTCGTCGGTGGAGAGGACCGCGGCCACCGGGGCCAGGACCTCCATCGGGTCGCCGCCGTGGCTGACAGGGTCGATGAGCACCGTGCCCGCCCCGACGCGACGGATCTGCACCAGATACGCGCGATTGGAATACCGGAAGCCCGACGCGCGTTCGGCATCGACGGCGAAGGGACCGGTACCCGACGCGAGAAGGTCTGCCGCCCTGGCGATTTCGATGCGGCTGGACGACACGTCCGGCACCCCGTCGCGCGGGGTGAGAAGAGGTTCGGCCTCGATGTCGGTCGGTTCAGGTGTTTCCGGCGCGGAGCCGGCGGTCTCGGGTTCGGGCATGGGCCTCAGGCGCGGGTACGCGAGTTCAGGTCGGTCACCCCGGTCGGGGGCAGCCCGGCGGCGTGCTCGAGGACCTCGCAGAACGCCTGCACGTGCGGTCCGAGTTCGAGCGTGGTGGCCGTCCAGGAGGCCCGCAGCTCCAGTTGATGGGCGCGCGGCGGTCCGGAGATGTCGCCGTAGCGCACCGAGGTGGTGGCGGTGACGGTGCCGCCGAGCGCGGTCACATGCTCGGCCCGCTGTTCCAGCGCGTCGACCAGCCAGCTCCACGCCACCTCGGGCAGCAGCGGATCGACCGCCTCGGTCGAATCGAGGTCGGCCTGGATGTAGGCGACCAGACGCATGGTGCCGTCCCAGGCTTCGGCGCCCTCGGGGTCGTGCAACAGGATGAGGCGACCGAACGCGTCGCCTTCGGAGCGCTCGGGGATGATCGCGGTCTCGGCATGCTTGACCTCGGCGCCCAGCGCGTAGCTGAAGGGCGCCAGGCGCTGCGGCGGCCGGATGGGCCCCAGCTCGATCTCCGGACGCACGGTGGTGGCATTCATCGCCGCCACCGCTTCACGGAACTGAGCCGGTTCGGCGGTGGTCACGGCGTTTGACGCTAGTCCATCCCGGCAGGTCTGTCGGCAGGCGCGCCGAGAGCGACATGGCAGCATGGGGGGCGATGAACACGCGCCGCGAACTGCCCGAATCCCCCTATCTGGCCGCCGCGGCCGGTCGCAAGCCCCACCGCGTGCCGGTGTGGATGATGCGCCAGGCCGGGCGGTCGCTTCCCGAATACCGCGAACTGCGGGCCAAGAACACGATGATGCAGGCCTGTTTCGACGCCGACCTGATCACCGAGATCACGCTGCAACCGGTGCGCAGGCACGGTGTCGACGCGGCGATCCTGTTCTCCGACATCGTGGTGCCGCTGCGCGCCGCCGGGATCGACCTGGACATCGTTCCCGACGTCGGACCCGTCATCGCCCATCCCATCCGCACCGCGGCCGACGTCGCCACCGTCTCGCCGCTGCGCCGCGAGACGGTCGCGCCGGTGGCCACCGCGATCGGGCAGCTGACCGCGGCGCTCGGCGACGTTGCACTGATCGGCTTCGCGGGCGCGCCGTTCACGCTGGCGTCCTATCTCATCGAGGGCGGCCCGAGCCGCAACCATGAGCGCACCAAGGCGATGATGCTCGGCGAGACCGAGACGTGGAACGCCCTGATGGCGGCGCTGACCGACGTGACGATCGAGTTCCTGCGCGTGCAGCTCGACGCCGGTGTGGACGCGATCCAGGTGTTCGATTCGTGGGCGGGGACGTTGTCGCTGGCCGACTACCGCGCCTACGTCCTGCCGCACAGCGCGCGGGTGTTCGAGGCGCTGGCGGGCTACGGCGTGCCGATGACGCACTTCGGGGTCGGCACCGCCGAGCTGCTCGGCGCGATGAGCGAAGCGGTCTCCGGGCACGGCGTCCCGGCCGTCGTCGGGGTGGACTGGCGCACGTCGCTGACCGACGCCGCGGCGCGGGTCCGGCCCGGCTGCGCGTTGCAGGGCAACCTCGATCCGGTGGTGCTGCTGGCGGGCTGGCCGGTGGTGGAGCGTGCCGTGCGCGCCGTCGTGGAGGACGGCCGGCGCGCAGTCGATGCCGGTGCCACCGGGCACGTGTTCAACCTCGGCCATGGCGTGCTGCCCGCCACCGACCCGGCGATCATCACCGACGCGGTGGCGCTGGTGCATCAGCTGTGAGCGTTGCGGCGCGGTACTGCGTTGTCGGCGGAGGCATCTCGGGCCTCGTCGCCGCCTACCGGCTGCGGGTGGCCGCCGGGCCGGACGCGGTGATCACGGTGCTCGATCCCGCCGACCGCCTCGGCGGGATCCTGCGGACCGAACGCATCGGCGGGCAGGCCATCGACGTCGGGGCGGAGGCGTTCGTGGCACGCCGGCCGGAGGTGCCGGCGCTGCTGGGTGAACTGGGGCTGTCCGGCAGGCAGATCACCACCACCGGCGCGCGGCCGCTGATCTACAGCGAGGGACGCCTGCACCAACTTCCCACCGACACCGTCAACGGCATCCCGTCGCGGCCGTCGGCGCTGAGCGGCCTCGTCGACGACGCGACCGTGCGGTGGATGCTCGACGAACCGCGGCGTCCGCTGGTGTGGCGGTCGGGCGCCGACCCGACGGTGGCCGAGCTGGTCGGTGAAAGGTTCGACGAGCAGGTCGTGGTGCGGTCGGTCGATCCGCTGCTGGCCGGGGTCTACGCCGGGTCGGCCGCGACCATCGGCATGCGGGCCGCCGCGCCCACCGTCGCCGCGGCCCTCGACAACGGCGCCCGCAGCCTCACCGAGGCCGTCGTCGCGGCGCTGCCGCCGCCGCGCGCGGGGTCGGTGTTCGGCGCGATCGACGGCGGCTATCAGGTTCTGCTCGACGAACTGGTGCGCCGCTCGGGTCTGCAGTGGGCGCAGGTCGCGGCCCGCGGCGTGCACCCCGTGCGCGCCGGCTGGGAGGTCGTCGACGACGAGGGCGGCCACTGGCCCGCCGACGCCGTCGTGCTCGCGGTGCCGGCGCCGCGACTGCCCGCGCTGCTGGCCGACCTGGCTCCGCACAGCGCGGACATCGCCCGCCGGATCCCGGTGGCCTCCGCTGCGGTCGTCGCGCTGGCGCTGCCCGGCGGGACGCCGCTGCCCGAGCAGTCCGGCGTCCTGGTGGCCGGCCGTGGACCCCTGCACACCAAGGCGGTGACGCTGTCGTCGCGCAAGTGGGGCCGGCGCGGCAGCGCCGAGATGCTGCGACTGTCCTACGGGCGCTTCGGCGACGATCTGGCGCGCAGCACGGGCGACGACGAGCTGCTGGCCTGGGCCGACGAGGACCTGGCCACGTTGTTCGGCATCGCGGTGGAACCGGTCGACGCCCGGGTGGTCCGGTGGATCGACGCGATGCCGCAGTACGGGCCGGGCCACGCCGACCGCGTCGCGGACCTGCGTGCCGGTCTGCCGCGGGGGCTGGCCGTCGCCGGTGCCTACCTCGACGGCATCGGTGTGCCCGCGTGCGTGGCGTCGGCGGCCAGGGCGGTGGCGTCGTTGGTCGCCGGTTCGTCAGTGGGACAATGACCGCATGGCCAAGCTCGATTTCGACGAACTGAACTCCACGATCCGCTACCTGATGTTCTCGGTGTTCTCCGTGAAGCCCGGTGTGCTGGGCGACGACGACGCCCGCGCGGCACTCGTCGACGAGACCGCGACGTTCCTCAAGCATCAGGAGGACAACGGTGTCGTGGTGCGCGGGCTCTACGACGTCGCCGGGATGCGCGCCGACGCCGACTTCATGATGTGGACGCACGCCGAGAACGTGGAGGCGCTGCAGGCCACCTATGCCGATTTCCGCCGCACCACCACGCTGGGCCGCGCCTCGACGCCCGTGTGGAGCAACGTCGCGCTGCACCGCCCCGCCGAGTTCAACAAGAGCCACATCCCGGCGTTCCTCGCGGGGGAGGAGCCCGGCGCCTACATCTGCGTGTACCCGTTCGTGCGGTCGCTGGAGTGGTACCTGCTGCCCGACGAGGAGCGCCGTCGCATGCTCTCCGAGCACGGGATGGCCGCCCGCGGTTACAAGGACGTCCGGGCGAACACCGTGCCGGCGTTCGCGCTGGGCGACTACGAGTGGCTGCTGGCGTTCGAGGCGCCGGAACTGCACCGCATCGTCGACCTGATGCGTGACCTGCGGGCCACCGACGCGCGCCGGCACGTGCGCGAGGAGACCCCGTTCTTCACCGGGCCGCGCGTGTCGGTGGAGAAGCTGATCTCGGCGCTGCCGTAGCTCGTCGCAGCGCTAGGACCCCGACGGCACCAGCCGCAGTGAGATCGAGTTGATGCAGTAGCGCTGGTCGGTCGGGGTGGGGTATCCCTCGCCCTCGAACACGTGGCCCAGGTGGCTGTGGCAGTTCGCGCACAGCACCTCGACCCGTCGCATGCCCAGGGAGTCGTCGGTCCGCAGGATCACCGCGTCGGAGTCCGCCGGATCGAAGAAAGACGGCCACCCGCAATGGGATTCGAACTTCTCGGTGCTGCGGAACAGTTCGGCGCCGCAGGCGCGGCACTGGTACACACCCTCGGTCTTGGTGTCGGTGTACTCGCCGGTGAAGGGACGTTCGGTGCCGGCTTGACGCAGCACGGCGAACTCCTGCGGGGTGAGGCGTTCGCGCCACTGGTCGTCGCTGAGCACCAGCTTCGGGGCAGTCATGACTGCCAGGCTACTCGGACGGCTTGGCTGCCGGCGTGAGCTGCTTCATCCACACCGGGTCGATGCCCTCGTCGAGGCGATTGTCCTGCCGGGCATCGAGATAGCGGAACAGCAGCACCGCGAACACGACCACCATCATCAGCGACCAGCCGTAGGTGATCTTGAGGTATTCGAAGGCGCGGCCGGTGCTCGGCAGCTGCCACAGCAGCCACCGGTCCATCGTCAGGAAGCCGTAGGCGGCCAGCCAGGCGACCCAGCTGCGGATCACCGAGTTGGGGAGCACCACCGTCATCAGGAACGGGAACAGCGCGATCGAGTAGTAGCCCTGGCCCAGTGACAGCGCCAGCCACGATGTCGTGAGCAGCACACCCGAGGACGTCAGCATCCAGAAGAACGGATCGCGGGTGCGGTAGTGGCTGTAGAGCAGCCACAGCGATATCGCGCCCAGCACGATGATCGTCACGCGCAGCGTCATGATCAGCCACATCGGCAGTCCGTAGTACAGACCGTTGCCCAGGATCGAGCTGTTGAAGTAGTCGCGGGTGGACAGGATGTAGGGCACCGTGCGGGTGACGAAGTTCATCGGGTCGCTGATCAGCGGCCAGGCGGCGGCGTTGAACACGAGCGGCACCACGAACGCGGCCACCAGTGCCCGCCACTGCCGGTTGAGCAGCGGGAGGAGAAGCAACGGAGCCAGCAGTGGTTTGACCACCAGGGTGAGCCCGATGCTGATTCCGGCCAGCCACTCGTGGTTGCGGTTGCCGTCGAGCAGCCACCGGAAGAACAGCACCTCCAGCAGCAGCAGGACGCCGTTGATGTTGCCGAACACCAGTGTGTTGGTGACGCTTTCGGTGCAGAACATCGCCAGCAGCAGCGCCGGTGCGGCGACCGAGGACAGCGTGTAGTTGAACAGCCGCAGCAGGAAGTAGCCGGCGAGGATGATCGCGACGGTGTTGAAGAAGATGAACCAGTTACGCGACGCGACCTCGGGCAGATAGCCGAACGGGGCGATGATCAGCGTTCCGCCGGGCGGATACAGATAGTGCGGGTCGACGTGGTCGAAGTGCTCGTTGTAGATGTCCCAGCCGAATTTGAAGTTGATCACCGCGCGGTAGACGGGCGCGAAGTCGTCGGTGATGTAGCGGTTGAACACGAGCACGTAGCTGCGGTGGATGACCGCCATGATGGCCAGCGGCCACAGGATCGACCGCAGCACCGTGGCCGTCGTCGGAGGGGCCGTGCGGGGGCGGAACGCGGTCAGCACAAGATCACGCACGCCCCGCACGGTACCGCAGTGTTCGCCGGGAACCGTCAGGCCGGGCAGTACGTGTCGGTGGACGGCAGTTCACCGGACGTCAGGTAGTCGAGGACCGGTGGCAGCGCGCACGGCGAGTAGATCGCGGCGCCGTGTCCGATGCCCTGCCAGATCACCCGGCGATTGGAGGAGCCGGCGTTGATGGCGGTCGCCGCGACCGCGGCGACACCCTCGTTGCCGACGATCGGATCGTTGGCGACGCCGAGCAGCAACGTCGGAATCTCCAGCTCGCTGGGCTCGGCGGGGGCGCTGCCGCTGGGCCAGTTCAGGCACTTCACCATGTCGAGGGCGCCGGTTGTCCCGAACTGCGGGTACATCTTTCCCCAGGCCACGACGAGTTCACGGACACGATCGGGCGTGGGCCGGTTCAGCGCGTCGCTGCAGGTGTTGACGAACTGCCCGTCGGTCTGGCGCAGCGTCTCGGCCTGGTTGATCAGGTTGTTGAGCCGGTTGGTGTTGCCGCCGCGCGCGTCGGCGATGGCCTGGGCGAGCTCGTTGCCGGCATCGACGCGGCCGCCGCGCGGGTAGCCCAGCGCGGTCGAGATCGCGTCGGCGAGGGCGGCGACGGAGGTCCCGCCGGGGCCCCGCCCGGCGCGGGCATCGGTCATCAGCGCGTCGACGGCGGCTTTGGGGTCGGGGCCGAGCGGGCAGTTCGTCGCGACGCACTGCGTGGCCCACGCGTCGAGCGCGGCCTGCTCACCTTTGACGCGTTGCTCGGTCGCCGCCTCGGCCGAAACGCCCAGCGGTAGCGGCGAGTCGAGCACCAGGCGCGCGACCTTGGTGGGGTGCGCGCCGGCGTAGGCGAGCGCGACCTGGGCGCCGTTGCCGACACCGAACAACGCGAGCGCCGGGACGTCCCACGTGGTGCGCAGACGCTCGATGTCCTCGGCGGCGTGGGCGTTGTCGTAGGCCGAGTCGCCGGGGGCGATGGTGTCGGTGCAGCTGGTCGTCGCGGTCATCGTGACGGCACCGAGGTTGGCGACGGGGTCGTCACCGGACTGGAACTGCGCCTGCTCGAACATCTCCTGACGGTCGAACAGGTCGCGGCAGTCCAGCGCGCCCGACATCCCGATGCCGCGGCGGTCGACCGACACGATGGGGTTCGTCTTGAGCACGTCGGCGCCGGCGCGGGACAGCCAGGCGGGCAGCTGCACCGAGGACGGCACGTCCGAGCCGGTGGTCATCACCAGGGGACCGGCGTCGGCGGGAGTCTGCTGGGACGTCGCCCGGACCACCCCGATGCTGACGGTGCCGGACGCGCCGTTGATGGAGTCGAGGTCGGCGTCGTAGCTGGCGCAGTCGAGCTTGACGCCGGGCAGCGGGGGCACCGACGCGGACGCGAACACCCGCGAGGTGCAGTCCCGCCAGGACAGTTCGTTCTTCGGGGCTTCGACGGCGGGCGGGCCGGCGGGTTGGTCGCTGGTCTCGGGAGCGCCCTGCGGGCCGGCGCCGGAGTCGGTGGCGTAGCGCGGGTTGGCGGCCAGGCCCGGGGAGCACGCCGACAACGGCAGCACCACGGCCAGCGACAGCACGACAGCCCGGACCACTCGACGCATGGGCACCACAGTACTGACCGGTGATCAGCGGTCGCGGAGGTAGCGCAGGTACAGATAGCCGTCGCCGTCGGTCAGCGCGTGGCCCAGGACCATGCCGCTGCGCACCTCGCCGTCGCCGGTCACGATGCGTCCGGGGCCGCCGCCCAGCAGCAGCGGCGCGACGGTCACACAGAGTTCGTCGACGAGGTCGTCGTCGGTGAACATGCCGAGGATTCCCGGTCCGCCTTCGGTGAGCACGCGCCGCAACCCCCGCTCGGCGAGCAGCGTGAGCGCTTGGGCCGGGTCGACGGAGTCCGGCTGCGCCCCGGACGCGTCGAGGACCTCGGCGACCGACCCCAGCAGCCGCCGGGTGTCGTCCAGTGCGCGCGTCGAGGTCAGGATCAGCGGGGGCACGTCGGTGCGGGTGAACAGTTTCGCGTCCCGGTCCAGCCGGCCGGATCGGGTGAGCACCGCGATGGGCGGCACCTCGGACTGTCCGCGTTGCTGCCGGGCCAGGCGGGCGGAGGCGCTGAGCCGCACCCCGGAGTAGTCCTCGGACCGCACGGTCTGCGCGCCGACGACGATCACGTCGGCGAGTTCACGCAGTGCGGAGAACAGCGCGCGGTCCCCGTCGCCGCCGAGGCCGCCGGACTTGCCGGCGCTGGTCGCGCCGCCGTCGACGGAGGTGATCATGTTGGCGCGCACCCAGCAGGAGTCCAGCCCGTCGGGATAGGGGTAGTGCGCGGCGAGGTCCGGTACGCCGACGGCATCCGTTCGGCCCAAGAGTGTGAAGTGCGTCCCGTCACCGCTACCGGACATACGAGAAATCAGAACACGCCGTTAAGGTGCCTGCATGCACGGGTCCAGCGATGTCGAGCATCTGGTCGATCGGCATCCCAGCGTCACACCGGAGCGGCTGGTCGCTCAGCTGATCCCGCCGCCCACGTTCGCCGACGTCAGCTTCGACACCTACCGGCCCGACCCGTCGGAACCGTCGCAGGCCGCGGCGGTGCAGACCTGCCGGAAGTTCGCCGAGCAGGCGGTAGAGCGCCGGGCGGGCAAGAAGAAGTTGTTCGGCAAGCGCGAGGTGCTGCCCGGCGTCGGGGTGTACCTCGACGGCGGCTTCGGCGTCGGCAAGACCCATCTGCTGGCGTCGTCGTACTACGAGGTGGCGGGGCGTTCGGATTACCGGCAGGCGTTCGCGACGTTCGGCGAGTTGACCCAGCTCGCCGGGGTGTTCGGGTTCATGGAGTGCATCGAGCTGCTGTCGGATTACGCGCTGGTGTGCATCGACGAGTTCGAGCTCGACGATCCGGGGAACACGACGCTGATCTCGCGCCTGTTGTCGGCGCTGGTCGAGCGCGGGGTGTCGGTGGCGGCGACGTCGAATACGCTGCCCGAGCAACTCGGTGAGGGCCGCTTCGCCGCCCAGGATTTCCTGCGTGAGATCAACACGCTCGCATCGATGTTCACGACCGTGCGGATCGAGGGACCTGACTACCGGCATCGTGACCTGCCGCCCGCGCCGGAGCCGCCGACCGACGACGAGGTGGCCCGGTGGGCGGCCGAGGCGGACGGGGCCACGCTGGATGATTTCGATGCGTTGTGCGCGCACCTGGCCACGATGCACCCGTCGCGGTATCTGACGCTGATCGAAGGGGTTTCGCAGGTGTTCGTCACCGGCGTGCATCCGATTGACGATCAGAACGTGGCGTTGCGGTTGGTCTCGCTGACCGACCGGCTCTACGACGCGGGCATTCCCGTGGTGGCGTCGGGCACCAAGCTCGACACCATCTTCAGCGAGGAGATGCTTGCCGGCGGGTTCCGCAAGAAGTACCTGCGGGCAACGTCGCGTCTACTGGCGCTGACGGCGGCGGGTCAGGCCGGCCGCACCATCACATAGTCCTGTTCCCAGTGGCCGCCGAGGCGGAATGTCTTGGTGCCGGCGACGGCGAAGCCGTGCTTGGCGTAGAACCGCTGGGCCCGCTCGTTGCGCTGGTTGACGCCGAGCCACACCGACGCGGCCTCCCGGGTCCGGGCGCGCTCGACGACGGCGTCCATCAGTGCCGACGACACGCCGGCGCCGTGACTTTCGGGCACCACGTACAGCTTCGACAGCTCGACGGCCGGTCTGACAGTCACCGCCGACGACACGTCCGGATCGTCGGAGACACCGTCAATCGTCATGGCGTACCCCATGATTCGGCCATCCGCCACGGCGACGAGCACGCCGCGCCGCGGATCGGCGAGGTAATCGGCGAAGCGTTCGCGGGTCAGGTTCTCGGCGATGAACGCGGCGACGTCGTCAGGGCTGACCGACGGCGGGCAGGCAAGCGGGAAGGTGCGGGCGGCGACGTCGGCGAGTTCGGCGAGCTGGTCTTCGGTGGCGGGCTGGACCGTCAGCCGACGTTCCACTGGGCCAGTCGCAGTCCGGTGAGCTTGTCGAGCAGCACGACGTTCGAGACGAGGTCGCGGTAGCAGTCCCACCACACACCACCGGTCATGGTCTGGCCGACCCGGGCGCTCGCCATCATGTTCTGCAGCGCGTCGGGAGCGTCGCTGTTGCGGGGCTCGTAGGCGTCTCCGGTCGGGGTGACCCCGCGGAACGCGAAGGTGATCCCCATGGCGTACGGCGTGGGCAACTGCACGGGCGTGATCGTCACGTCGGCGCGGAACACCTGATTGCGCGGGGCGCGCGGGGGATAGCCGAATCCGGGCGGAGGGGGCGTGGGCACGATGTTGTTGACCGACACGTCGGCAACGAGCCCCTTGAATTCGACCCGCAACACGTCGCCGAGCCGCCCGATAGGGATGCCGGCCGCCGAAGCCGGTGACGCCATCACCCCCGCCAGTGTTGCCAGGGTGGCGGTCAGGAGAACGAGCCAGCGACGCATGCTTGGCATGATCGCACACCCCTTCCGTCGACTGGATGGTCTTGGTGCTTCATCCGCTGCTCGATTCCAATTGCAGCAGCGCGGTCTTGGCCTCCGGCCCGCCGATGTACTGGCCGCTCGTCCCGTCGGATCGCACGACACGGTGGCACGGAATGACCACCGGCAACGGGTTGTGGGCGCACGCCGAGCCCACCGCGCGGACGGCGCGCGGGCTTCCGACCGCGGCCGCGACGTCGGCATAACTTGCCCGCCGCCCGTAGCCGATGTGGCGCAGGTGTTCGACGACGTTGCGTCGGAACCCGCGCGCCAGAGTCAGATCCACGGCGACGTCGAACGTGGTGCGGCGCTTCGCGAAGTACTCGTCCAGTTGGCGGGCGACGTCGTCGAGTCGGTCGGGGGCCCGCAGGATGCGCGGGCTCACGGACTCGGCGAGACGGGCCAGCACGACCTCGTGCCCCTCGACGTCGAAGGCCACCCGGACCAGGCCCGCGGGGGTCGCCGCCAGCAGAAGGGTGCCGACGGGGGAGTCGATCGTCCGGTAGGCCACGTCGAGCACTCCGGCCGGTTCGGCCGCCTCGGCGAGACGGTCGTGCAGCCTCCGCAACGTGTCGTCCTCGTCGGAGGTGGGAATGTCGAAGCCCGGAACGTCAAAAGCGATGTCTATCATGCTGATTCGTCCTCACGGTAGTACGAGCGGAGGGCCTTGATCCCGTCGGCCGCGGCACGCCGCGCGGCCTCGGGGGAGTTGCCCAGGATGACGGCGATCTCGGTGAAGGGCAGTCCGGCGATGTGGTGGTAGGCCACGGCGTGGCGCTGTTTGTCGGGAAGCCGAGCGAGCGCCGCCCACAGGTCGGGGTCGCGGGCGGCGGGGTCTGCACGCGCATCGCAGCGTTCGGGGACCGAGTCGGTGGGGACCGCCCGCCGCGAGCGGGCTCGGCCGAGGTCGAGGGCACGCCGGTGGGCGATGGTCACCAGCCATGCCTCGACATTGGCGTCCTCGGGAAGCTCGGGGTATGCACGCAACGCCGACAGGAACGTCTCGGACCACGCGTCCTCGGCATCCACCGGTCCCACGACGGCGCGGCACACCCGGAGCACGGTCGCACCGTGACACGCCACGATTTCTTCGAACGGTCGCACCTTCACATCATGAAGACGCCGGGGGACACCGGGATGTGAGATCACGTCCCGGGCAACCCGTCGAGAGCTTGTCGCAGGTCGCGCTCGAAGCGCTCTGCGTCGATGCCGAGCCCGTGCAGTACGCCGTCGGCATCCTCTTCCTCATAGAGGGCGAGCAGCAGATGCTCGGTGCCGATGTAGTTGTGGCCCAGGCGAAGTGCGTGCCGGAACGTCAGCTCCAGGGCCTTCTTCGCGCGTCCGTCGAACGGTACGAGGGCGGGCACGTCCTCCGACCGCGCGGGCAGCACGATGCGGTCCCGGATGCCGTCGAGGGCGATGCCCTGAGCCGCCACCAGCTGGGCGGCGAGACCGCTCGGATCCGAGAAGAGTCCCAGGACCAGGTGCGCGGGCGCGATCTCGCCGTTGCCCGCGGCGTGGGCCTCGTTCTGCGCGTGGACCACCGCGGCGCGGGCCCGTTCGGTGAACCGGCTGAAGCCGGCGTCGGGGTCGAGGGCGGCCGTGTCGGTCGGCGTCTTCGGCACGAAGCGTTTCTGGGCCGCCTGCTTGGTGACGCCCATGCATTTACCGATCTCGGTCCACGACGCCCCGGAGCGGCGGGCCTGATCGACGAAGTGCCCGATCAGGTGGTCGGCGACGTCGTCGAGAGCTTCGGCGGCCAGAACGGCGTCGGTCAACTGGTCGAGCGGTTCGTCGTGGACGCGGGTGATGACCTCGATGAGGTCGTCGAGACGGACGGGGCGGCTGATCTTGGCGGCATCACTCATGCGTCAACTGTAGGTTGACGCCACCAAAGCGTCAACCAGTAGTTGACGCTAGCTGCGCGGGTAGCCGCGCCGGACTGTGCGGTCGAGGATCCCCAACGTTCCTCGTAGGGCGAGCTCGGAGATCACGGGGAAGATCCCCATGTCGCGCCAGTGCTGGTGGATGTCGGACCAGTCGTAGAACGAGGTGACGAGGGTGCCGGTGTCGGCGGGCTCCAAGCGGTAGCCGTAGACGTGACCGATCTGCGGCTTGAGCTGCCCCAGGATGGTCCAGGCGATCAGCGCGTCCTGTTCGTACTGCGTGATGGCGACGGTGACGTCGTAGCGGCCGAGTTCGGGGAAATCATTGAGCGCCGCGCGGTCCATGTGGACGACGAAGGAGTCCCCGACGGCGCGGGCGGGCGAGCCGTCGGCGTCCTGGAGCATGCCGGTGGCGTCGATGGCGACGTGGCCCTGGGGGTCGCACAGCACCCCGAATATGTCGGCGGGCGGTGCGGCGATGATGCGGGACACTTCGATGCGATCGGTCATGGCGCCATCGTGTCATGCAGTGGCATAGCTCACGCTCCTGTTTCGTTCCGCCGTCGCACCGGGAACTCGAACGCATGATGCGGGCTAACGACAAGACCACGATCCAACCGAGGATGCTGCGTCGGGCGTTGGACTTCATGCACGAGAACGCCCAGTACGACATCACGATCCGCGACATCGCGTCGGCGGCCGATGTCACTCCCCGGGCGATCCAGTACGCGTTTCGCGAGCACCTGGACACTACGCCGCTGGAGTACTTGCGACGTATCAGGCTCGAACGGGCGCATCGAGAGCTGATGTCCGCCGACCCGTCCTTCGACACGGTGACCTCGATCGCGGGACGATGCGGGTTCAGCCACCCGGGCAGATTCAGCAGCGCCTACAAGCAGGTGTTCGGCACCGAACCGAGCCGCACGCTACGCAGTTCGTAGGGCGTCAGGCCGGCGAGGGGTTACATCGGGGTGAAGCCCACCCCGTTGTATTTCCCGGCCTGCCATCCCTGAGCCCCGAGGCACACCAGGGGCCGTCCGTCGGGAGCCTGCGCGGCGGATTGCGGTTTGGGGCACGGTGCGCCGATGTCCTGGACGCCGAACAATTCGTAGCTGGTCTGCCAGAAGCCCGTGTAGATGGGCGGCCACTGATTCGGGATCCATCGGCATTGCAGCGCTTCGCCACCGGGTCCGCGACCGAACGTGAAGCGGTCCATGTTCGTGCAGGGGCCGGTCAGGTGGGCGTCGTAGTTCATGCCCGGCACATCGGTGGAGTAGCGGACGGGATCGTCCCAGTAGATCGGGCCGGGCTGCGCGGACGCGACGGGTGCGCAACAGAGGGCGGCGCCGAGCGCGCTGGCCACGAGCATCTTGCGGATCATGTTCCACCCCTACGTCGTCGACGGCCGTACCGGCGTCTTGCGACATTAGTCGGTGCGATGGGGCGCTGGAAGCTTTCCCGCGGGGGAAGAGGCCTGAAACGATCTCGGCCCGCCACCCGGGGGGTTGGTGGCGGGCCGAGGGTATCGGGTTTCGCAGTTCGTTTCTCAGTCGAACAACTCTGAAGCTATGGCCCCAACCTGAGAGGGGCCTAATAGCTACATAGGTCTGCGCTACGAAAAATTCCGGGTCGCCGTCACTTGAGCCGCAGGACCGACGCCGGGACCCAGTGGGTGACGGAGTCTTTCTGGCCGCCGTGGGTGATCGGATACGTCACGAGTCCCCACCACCGGCCCTGCTCGCTCAGGCCCCAGCACGTCAGCCGGCCCTCGACGATCGAATCCATCTGAAGACCTTTGGGGTGGTACCTGCCGTCGCAGTGGGCCTCGCGGGGGAAGAGGGCGACGAGATCGATCAGCACCCGGTGCGGTGGATGGACCCGGCGGAAGACCGGGCGCAGCGGTTGACCGCCGTGCCCGATCTGCTGCATCGCCATTGCTCGATCATATGTTCGAAACGGGCGTCGGTGAAGGTCGGCCCGGAAACGACTCAGGCTCGGTCGAAACCGGGCCTGATGCGAGGAAATCTGGTGCGAGGTCCTGGGTTTGACGTAGGTCAGTCGCATTTCTGAAACCGTGAGGTACCGGGCTCGCCAGAGTCGCGAACCGACGTTACGACGTCGTGCAACGGTTCCGGCGACTCCGCGAAGAGTTCCGTCTATACATTGATCGCTGTACTATGGCGCCGTGCGGACGGTTTTCCACGGCGATGCCCTAGCCCGGTTCGGGCATGCCTTATCCGATCCGGTCCGGGCGAGGTTGCTCCTGGCGTTGCGCGAGGGGCCGGGCTACCCCGCTGAACTCGCCGATGTCCTGGGCGCGACTCGGCAGAACGTCTCGAACCACCTGGCGTGTCTGCGTGGCTGCGGGTTGGTCGTGGCTGCACCCGAGGGCCGGCGCATGCGATACGAATTGGCGGACGTTCGTCTTGCGCACGCGCTCGGCGCCCTGCTCGAACTCGTCCTGGTGACGGATCCGAGCGCCTGCCCCGCTTCGCCCGCCGATGATTGCTGCTGAGGACGACTCCGATGACCGACCCCGCCGCGGAGGAGCTGAAACCGCTGATCGCCAGTTCGGCGGGCTGCACCGACGCCGGTTGCACTGCGACCGCGGCCACGGTCTCTCCCGCGCGTCGAGCGGTGCTCACCCGTCGGGTAAGGCTGTTCGTCCTGGCGACCATCACCTACAACCTGATCGAAGCCGTAGTGGCGATCAGCGCAGGCACGATCGCGTCGTCTGCGGCCCTCATCGGGTTCGGGCTCGACTCGCTCATCGAAGTCGCCTCAGCCACCGCCGTCGCCTGGCAGTTCGCAGGCCGAGACCCTGAGGAACGCGAGCGCACAGCGTTGCGGATCATCGCCGTCTCGTTCTTCGCGCTTGCCACCTACGTCACCGTCGAGTCGGCACGAGCACTCTTCGGCGCGGCGGAAGCGGCGCCATCGCCCGCCGGCATCGTGCTCGCGGCGGTGTCGCTCGCCGTCATGCCGTTCCTGTCCTACGCGCAGCGCCGAGCCGGCCGAGAATTGGGTTCCGCAAGCGCTGTAGCGGACTCGAAGCAGACTCTGCTCTGCACCTATCTGTCGGGCGTCCTGCTCGTCGGCCTCCTACTCAACGCTCTGTTCGGGTGGTCATGGGCCGATCCGATCGTTGCGCTCGTCATCGCCGGTGTTGCGGTCAAGGAAGGCCGCCAGGCATGGCGCGGCGAGCACTGCTGTTGACGCACACAACCGAGGGGACCGGATTCAATGACCCGTATCAGCGCTCAGGCGCGGGCCGTCTACGACACCGAAATGCAGGCCGCCCGCGCGACCGCCTCGGCCGACCAGCGCTGGCACCACCTTGAGCGGGCGCATATCGTCTCTCAGCCCTTCGCGTGGCTGCACACCCGCAACCACATCGCCATGCTCAGACTCGCGCTCACACAACATGATCGGCGCGAAGCTTTCGGCCAAGTCATCCGAATCTTGGTAGCCGCTCCCGGCTCGCTGACGGGCCGGTATCCCGAGGGAAATACGGGACGTGTCGCCGCGGGGCTGACCACACCGATGCCGGTGCCACGCGACCTTGCCGCCGTTATGCGGTCTGCCTAGTTCACGTTCGTTCTCGGTTCAACGGACCCGGATTGCCCGAGCGTGACGCCTGCCGGCGCGCCTTCGGGTCATTGCGGTGCCGTAGGGGATGCACCAACCATCGGAGAGCCGCCCGCATTGGGCACAGAAACACGAAAGGCCCGGAATTGCCGGGCCTGACCTGGTAAAACGCTGGTGCGCGATACTGGGATTGAACCAGTTTCATTAGGCGGCCGGTGTGGAACCGTCTGACCTGTGCAGAAAGCCTCTGAACAGGCGACACGCACGACAGTAACGCTGGAGCCAAGCGGAAGCAAGAGGAACCTGGGCTAGTCTCTTATTGCGCGTTTATTGCGCGGACGGGAGGCCACAGTGACGCAGGCGAAAAAGCGGGACCGCCGCAAGTTCGGTCGCATTCGGCAGTTCAAGTCCGGCCGGTGGCAGGCCAGCTACACCGGACCCGACGCCAACGTCTACATCGCACCCAAGACGTTCGACGCGAAGGTCGACGCCGAAGCGTGGCTGACCGACCGCCGGCGCGAGATCGACCGCGAACTCTGGTCGCCGGATAGCGGGCAGGAAGAACGGCCCTCAGCGCTGTTCGGCGAGTACGCCGAAGGGTGGCTGAAGCAGCGGGGCATCAAGGACCGCACCCGCGAGCACTACCGCAAACTGCTCGACAATCACATCCTGCCGAACTTCGCTGACGTCGAGCTGCGCGACATCGCTCCCGACGCCGTGCGCCGCTGGTACGCCACGACCGCCGTCGGCACGCCCACCATGCGCGCACATGCCTACTCGCTGCTGCGGGCGATCATGCAGACCGCGATGGCCGACGATCTCGTCGACTCCAATCCGTGCCGGATCTCTGGTGCCTCGACGGCCCGCCGTGTTCACAAGATCCGACCCGCCACGCTCGGCGAACTGGAAACCATCACCCACGCCATGCCGGCGGCCTATCAGGCGTTCGTTCTCATGGCCGCCTGGCTGGCGATGCGCTTCGGGGAACTCACCGAACTGCGCCGCAAGGATGTCGACCTGGCCGACGAGGTGGTGCGCGTGCGCCGTGCCGTGGTGCGTGCGGGTGACGACTTCAAGGTGACGACGCCGAAATCAGACGCCGGTATCCGCGACATCAGCATTCCGCCGCACCTCGTTCCGGCCATCGAGGACCACCTCGACCATTACGTCAGACCTGGGAAGAACTCGCTCTTGTTTCCTTCGGTGGGAGATCCTGAGCGTCACCTCGCGCCGTCGGCGCTGTACCGCATGTTCTACACCGCCAGATCGAAGGCCGGTCGTGACGATCTCCGCGTGCACGACCTCCGGCACTCGGGTGCGGTGCTCGCTGCGGCGACCGGCGCGACCCTCGCCGAACTCATGGGCAGGCTCGGACATTCAACCCCCCAGGCCGCATTGAAGTACCAGCACATTGCCGGTGGGCGCGACAAACAGATTGCCGCACTGCTGTCGAAGATCGCCGAGAACGGGGGAGCGTGATGGACGCTGTTGCCGCGTACCGTGCTATGACGGCAAAGGACCGTCGTAGCGTCCTGCTTGCTGAATACCGTTGTCACGAGCGATGTTTACTTCTGCACATTTGGCAGGCTCCCACTGGGCGGTACTACTACCAGCCGCCCTATCGCTTGTCGCCCGAGATCACCGCACTCGAGACTGCCGAATCAGCGCGTCGCAAGCGCACGTCGGATGGATACCGCCGATGGCGTGAACGTGCGGGCTCGGTCGACGAACTAATAGAGTTCGCCGCCGGTGGCCCACCCGACGTGTTCATTGGGTTAACCCTTACCTGCGACCACGTCCGAGAAGCGGTTCCTGCGGGGCGATTCGTGTTGGACGCAGCGCAGCCCGGGCGGCCGCTAAGAATCCTCGTTCCATAGGGATGCGGGTCGCGTGACACGCAGTGCGCCCGGAGTGTCATGGAATGTCGCGGCGCGAACATACGGTTATAGTGAGTCTCATCGACGCCCGGCATGGAATGCCTAACCCGAGAATGTAGTCGGCACCTCGGAAACCTCTGGAGGTTTCCGCATGCCTGGAAATTCGTCGAATAACATCCGCCGTCGCCGCTACGCCAAACTGGGCGAAGCGGCCGACTACCTCGGCGTCACCGACCGCACTATCCGGCAGATGATCGCCGACGGTCGACTGACGGGTTACCGCAGCGGCAATCGCCTTGTCCGCGTAGACCTCAACGAGATCGACGCCGCTATGAAGCCGTTCGGCGGTGCGGCCTGACATGACGACCGCAAAGAGAAACCGCCCGAGCGGGGGAACTCGGGCGGCATCAAAGTCCAGGGCGACGGACTACCACCAGAATAGCGGCGATTACCGTCACGAGCCCGAAAGCGCGCAGGACCGTGCCGTGCGTGCCGCTATCGAGCTACTGGCCGATCACGGCTACGCCGTCTCCGCTCGGTGTATCGACTGCGGGCACGTCATCGCCACTGATTCGAGTCTGGCTCGGATGCGCGGGCCGCACTGCCACGCCAAGGCGAAGGCGGTGACCGCATGACGTACGAGTCTGCATCGCAACAGGTGTCGTGGTCCGACGTGCACGCGTTCGTGTTGCCGAAGCTCAAGAAAGCCGGCGACTGGCCGATGGCCGGATCGCCGGAATGGTGTCTGCTTGACGACCGTGATCCGGTGAAGTGGGCTGCGGTTTTGGACGCGGGCCAGCACTGGATTCTGCGGGTCGAAGGCTGGCAGACAGCGGATTGTGACGCATCGGCGGCGATCTCGGCGGGTGCGGATTGGGCCGCGACTTCCCGCCTGGTGACTCAACACAATTCCTATTTCGCAGCACGTCCGTGGACTGCGCGTCAGACATTTCTCCCGAAGGTTGGGGGGTGGCTGCAATGACCGTCGACCGTTCCGACGAGCTTGTTGAGTGGTACGCCGAGGACAACCCTGATGGCGCCCAGCTCCTCGATGACGTCGAGGCATGGTTCCGAAGGTTCATCTGCGTGACAGATGATGGAGACTTGGCGCTGCTCGCGGTATGGACTGTCCACACCCACCTTGTGACAGAGTTGCGGACAACGCCACGGCTGCAACTGGATTCGACAGTTCCCGAGTCTGGCAAGACGACAGTGCTGGACCATCTATACCGGTTGTGTTGGCGGGCAATCTTGGTCGCCAGCCCGCCGTCGCCTGCCCTGATACCTCGGCTCTTGGACCAGGAAATCCGAACCGTCGAAATCGACGAGGTTGACCGGGTGCTGCGCCCGGACGGCCCTGCCACGCCGGATCTGTTGTCCATCATCAATAGCGGCTATCGGCTCGGCGCCACCCGACCCGCGCTGGTACCTGTGAAAGGAGGGGGCTGGGAAGCCAAAGAGATGTCGACCTTCGGGCCCGTCGTGCTATCCGGCAACGCGCCGAATCTACCAGATGACACCCGCTCACGGATCATTCGCATCTTGCTGATGCCCGACTACGGCAATGTCACCGAGGATTCGGACTGGGAGCTGATCGAGGATGAGGCTCAGCGGCTCCATGACCGTATCGCCGCGTTCGCCGATGCGGTGCGGGAACTGGTAGCGGGCCTGGCAGTGGAGCTGCCCGATGGTTGCGTACGCCGCGCGAAAGAGAAGTGGCGCCCACTCAAGCGTGTCGCGGTCGCTGCTGGTGGAGACTGGCCCGCCGTGGTCGACAGCCTTATCAAGCGAGGACTCGCCGAAGACCAGGCCGAGCGCGACGCGGGGCTACGCGCACTGCCGCCCGGCATGGTGCTGCTCGCTGACCTCCGCAAGGTCTGGCCGGACCGCGATGACCTCGTACCCACCGGCGAGTTGATCAATTTGCTGGTGCAACACAACCCCGACTACTGGGGTCCATCGAGCCCGTACGGCAAGTCGATCACGCCGACCCGGTTGGGCAAGTTGTTGACCCAAGCAGCCAAGGTCACGTCTCAGCGCCCTGGTGGACGTGGCCCGCGTGGCTACCTGCGCAAACAGCTCACCCCGGTATGGGAGCGTCTGCGCTTGCAAAGCTCAGACACACCCCCCGGTGCACCCGGTTATCTTGGCGAACCCGGTGCGGAGATGCACCGGGATAACCGGGATAACCAACTGCACCGGGTTGAACCGGGTGCCCCACCGAAGCCAATTCCGCCACCGATCATCACCGGCCCCGGCCGCTGCACCGAATGCGGCTTCCACATCCAAACCCAAGGGCACCGCGACGATTGCTCGGCGGGTGCGGCATGAGCGCCGCGCATGACTGGTGGATGGGCCTGTCGCAGCAGGAGCGCGACCACCTCAACGACATCGCGCAACAGACGCCGCTCGGCCTTCTGGTCTACCCGTACTGGGACGCCAAAGCTGCCGCCGAGATCCTGGCATGGCTGCAACTGGAGAACGACATCCTGCAAGCACATGGCGACTGGCTGTCGCGCACCAAAGCCAGATTCGAGCGCAACGGCTGGCCCTGGACCACCGGAGAACTCATGCGACGAGCACACCTATGGGAGCACGAATGAGCCATCACCCGACCGACCTGTTCGCCGCGCAGCGCGGCGCGCCGTCACTACCCGGTGCCCGCTGTCGGGGTAAGCCGCATCTGTTTGACGAGGCGGCGTCCGACGAATCTGAGGACGTTGTCGCCCAGCGTCATTCACAAGCGCTCGGTCTGTGCCGTCTGTGCCCGGCGCTCGCGTCCTGTGCAACGTGGTTCGACGAACTACCGAAGTCCAAGCGTCCACCCGGTGTGGTCGCCGGCAGACTCAACCCCCAAAAAGCAGGAAGGCCAAGGAAAACCGCATGACATCCACCCGCCGCCGCACCACACGCCTGTGCCTGCTCTGCCAGAAGTGGGCCACACGACACCCCAGCGGCCTCTGTCGCGAATGCCGACCAGTCGCCGGTGACGCAATAACCCAATTCAGCGCCACAATTGAAAGGAACACCACGCCATGAGCGAAGAACACGACCTGTCCGAGGGATTCCCCGAATACCAACGGCCGCCCAAAGACATCGTCGCGCACATCCCGGACCCGGACGCGCCACCGATCCCGACCGGGCCCGGCCACACCGTCACCGTCACTGAATGGGACGAGAACGGCGTCACCCAAACCGAATCCGAAGCGTTCATCACGCGCGCTATCACCAATCTCGATGACCTCTACCGAAGGAATGACAACGATGACTGACAACACCGACGCCCCCGACGCCACGCCCGAAGAATCCACCACCCCGGAGGGCGCCGACACGGACACCGCACCGGACGAGCCCGACCAGGACCACCCCGACGCCACCCCTGACGCGGTCAAGGAAGCCCGAAAGTACCGGCGCAGAGCACAAACCGCCGAATCCGAACGCGACACCCTCAAAGCCCGACTCGAGATCCTGCAACGCGGCGAAGTGGAACGCCTCGTCGCCGACCGCCTCGCCGACCCCGCCGACGTCTGGCGCGACGGAGCCACCCTCGACACCCTCCTCGACGACGACGGCAACATCGACCCCAAACGCGTCGACGACCTCACCAAAACACTTCTCGCCGCCCACGCCCACTGGGGAATCACCCGCCACAAGCCAGCAGGGTTCCAATCCGGCGCTGCTGCACAAACATTCCCGCGCCGCGACTCATTCACAGCAGCATTCGCCCCGAAGGAACGCTAAACTGGGAGGTGCGCTCGGGCATCCGGGCCGGGAGCCCACCCCGAGCGCACCGTCACCCCAGCGGGGGAACCAGGCGCAGCCCAGCGGGCCGCCAGGACAACCAATCCTCCACCGCAGCAATCCCTTCCGTGGACGCTGCCAACACTGGGAAGTGACACACAATGGCAATGGAAACAACCACCACCAGCGCCTACGCTTGGCGCCCCGACGACACCACCTTCGCAGCCGCCGACGTCGTGCCCGAAGCGCTCATCCTCAAGACCTCCACTGTCGCAGGCAGCATCGAAGGTGACAAGCCGTCCTTGCACGTCGCCTACATCGACGACGCCGACGCCCAGTTCATCGCCGAGGCAACCGAAATACCGGAATCCGACCCGACGTTGGCAGAGGTCCTCGTACATACCGGCAAGATTTCCCAGCTTGTCCCGCTTTCCGCCGAGCAATTCAGCCAGGACGGCACCGCCTCGCAGATCGCGCAGTCAGTGTCCCGCGCCCTCGTCAAGCGCGCCGATCAGGCTTACCTCGCGCAGGTCGCGCCGACCCCGCCCGCGGTGCATCCGCCCGCCGGCCTGATCAACATCGACGGCCTGACCGAAGGCAACGACCTCGTCGGGGATCTCGACTCCCTCGTCGATCTCATCGCCGAACTCGAAGCCGAAGGCTCCACGCCTTCGCACATCATCGTCGACCCGCTCGGCTGGGCATCGATCCGCAAATTCAAAACCGGCGCCTCCTATAACTCCAGCCTCTTGGGCGCAGGCACCACCGACGCCGTCCCCATGCTGCTCTCGCTGCCCGTCCTCGTGAACCGCTGGGCACCGGCCTTCTCCGGCATCGTCGTCGACCGCAGCGCCGTAGTCTCCGCCGTCGGACCCGTCAAGGTCGCCACCAGTGAGCACGCCCTGTTCCGCAGTGACAGCGTCCTCGTGCGCGCCACCTGGCGGATCGGCTGGAACGTCGTGCGTCCCGAACGCTGCGGCACCTTCGGAATCGCACTGCCCGGCAGTTAAAAGACGTGGGTCGCGGCGCCCTCACGGTGCCTCCTTTCACCAACAGCGGCAGCCACACCCACAACGCCTGCGGTCCCGGCCTTTTCATGGCGGGCCGGGACCGCAGGCAACACCCCAACCCCACGAACCAAGGAACCGGGAATGACCCGAGCCGCCGAACGAGCCCAACGCCGAGCCGCACGCCACCACCGCGCCGAAATCCTCGCCCGCGACGACTTCCGATGCCAGATAGGCAAACCCGGCTGCAACATCATCGGCAACCACATCCACCCCACCAAACAGATCGCCGCCTGCGAACCCTGCCTCACCCGCAAGCCAGCGGCATGAGCACCATCACCGCAGGTCAACCCCCTGGGGAGGGGGCTCGACGCTCCCTCGATCCAAGCCCGGATGGCATAGGGCTTGCCGCTCCCTCGATCCAAGCCCGGATGGCATAGGGCTTGCCGCTCCGTGGATGCACTTTCGGGCCTGAGATGAGGAGATGAATATGACTGCTGCGGAGCGTGTCCGCGCTGGCTTGGACGCTGCGCTGGCTGAGGCTGGTCAGCAGATCGGGGCGACCCTGGAATGGGATGCGCGCGAGCGTGAGCATGTCGAGGCTGCGGTTGCGGCTGCCGAGGTTGTCGATGTGCTCGATGAGCTGCTGGACGCCGAGCGGGCCGGAGAGCGCCGGCCTTCGATGATTGTGAAGTTGGCGGCCGAGCAGCGGTTGCAGCGGTTGGCGGTGTCAGAGCATTTGCGTCGCCTGAATCTCGACACGCTGGCGCCGGAACAAGGGTCGCGGCAGCATTCGGAGGCTGCGCGGGCTCGGTGGGGTGCGGAGCGTCCGAAGCGGAGGAACGCCTGATGGCGAAGATTGTGCGAGACCCGAGCGTGAGCCATGACGGCTTGTATGGGTCGGTGACTGTCGCCTATGAGCGGGACGCTGAGAGGTCACCGGGCCGGTACCAGTACCAGGCGACCCTCGACGCTTTACACGGCTATGAGCCCGCGGTGGTGGGTTGGTGGGCGTTGCCCGAGGTGATCCGGTCGGGGCGGCCAGCGAGGGTCTCGGGGTCTCGTCAGATGGCCCGTGTCGCCCCGGATGATTCGGTGGAGTGGCTCGGTGTCGTCGAGTCGGCCGATGCCGAGTTGGCCGAGTACCGCGATCTTTGAAGGGACGACCCCGCATGAACGAGGCCAGGCAGTTCCTTGAAACCTGCTTTGGTGATGCGGAGGGCTGGTTGTGTGGGGCCGTCGGCAGCGACCCGTTTCGGCATCCGGGCGGCATGTATGACCACCACGAGTGGAACGAGGTGGCAGTCCGTTGGCCGCGGGATGTTGACCGGGCGGCCGACTGGTTCGCGGAGCGCGCCCCGGTTGGTGATGTGTATGTGTGCCCGTATCTGATGCGGGTGCCGTGGCGGGAGAAGGGCGGATCGGTGCGCCGGGCGTTGATTCACGCCGATGTCGATATTGATGTAGACGAGGAGAAGGTGGCCCGGTTGGGCGGGTTCATCGTGTGGTCGGGCACTGGCGGTCACGGTCACGTCTACGTGCCGCTGCCAAGTTCAGTTTCGGTGACGCGACATGAAGCGTTGTGCCGCCGGCTGGCGGTGACGCTGGACGGGGACGCCAAGTACACCGATAAGGATTTGATGCGTCTGCCGGGAACCTGGAACTACAAGAGCATTATCGATGGTGGGGAGCCTAGCCCGGTAGTCCTACAGATGGGCCGCGACCACGCTGCGGGCTGGCCGCGCGGGCTATGACAGCAGTGCGCCCCGGGCACCGTATCGACGGAGCCGGGGCGCTACTGGGCTTCGGGGGTTCAGACGCGCTCGGGATCTCGCATGAGCCGCAGCGGGATCGGTGGTTTCTGCTGCCGGATCTGTTTGCGCTCCAGCGGCGTCCTCACGACGGTCAGCAAGGTGATGATCTCGTCGGTGCTCATATCGGCCGGGGCGAGATCAGCCAGGGCTTCGCGCAGCTCGTTCACTAACGCCGTGCGGTTCGCCGCGCTCATCGGTCACCCTTGCCGACGAGAGTTAAGCGTGTCGGCCGCTCACGCAGCGCTAGGACTCGGGCATGGGCAGGAGTGAGCGTTGCGATAACCGCCATCATCTCGTCGGTAGAGAGGTCGTCGGGGCTGACACGGTTCAATATCGCCTTCAGTAGCCACACCACATGTGCCCGGACGCCGTCGTCGTCTGCGGACACCGTTGCTATTACGGGGCGGTCCGAGCCCCCGTCGCGGTCGCTCATCGCTTGCCATCCCTTACAACGCTGAGTGCTACCACTGGACAGCCGACACGCGCTTGTCGGCGCTCGTTGACTGTCCGCAGGATCGCGACGAGGGCGGCGAGGTCGCCGCCGGTCAGGTCTTCGTAGCGGAGGGTTGTCAGCATGGCGTTCGCTTCGTGCGCCAGGTCGAGACGGGCAAGCGCGAACACGTCATCAGCTTGGGCGCTCATCGCTGCGCAGTCTTGTCGGCCTGCACAGCTGCGACGAGCAGTGCAGAGGCAAGCTCTCGCGCCTGGTCGGAGTTCAACGGCAATTCGTGGTCGATCTGATCGAGGATGATGCCTGAGTCTGCTGTGTGCACGATGGCCGGGTGGTCGGTGATCCGGTGGACCGCCGAGCAGTAGCGGGTGTGGCGGCCTATACCTCCGCAGCAGGTGCGGGTGGCGGAATCGACGGGGTAAGGGTTCGTTTGCGTCATTTCGTTTCCTCCCGGGGCGACGCTGTTCCCACCGGCCCTATTGCGCGTTTATTGCGCGGAAACGACGAAGGCCCGGTGAAAACCGGGCCTGACCTCGCCGAACAATGGTGCGCGATACTGGGATTGAACCAGTGACCTCTTCCGTGTCAGGGAAGCGCTCTCCCGCTGAGCTAATCGCGCCGGGACAAACTTTGGAGGTGGAGACGGGAATCGAACCCGTGTGCACGGCTTTGCAGGCCGTTGCCTCACCACTCGGCCACTCCACCGCTGGGGTTGATGCCACTGCATCCTCGAGCGGATGACGGGATTCGAACCCGCGACCCTCACCTTGGCAAGGTGATGCGCTACCAACTGCGCTACATCCGCGTGCCACGGGCGAGATCGTCGTCCGTCGCGATGCACGACATTAGTCCACTGAGCCGGGCATATACAAATCCCTTGCCCGTGCGGCGTGCCGCGGTTCAAAACACCTGATAGGCCTCCCGGGCGAGGACAAATCCGTGGCCGTCGGAGTTTGAGCACCGCATGCCCGACGGCTCGCTGTTACAGCTCATACCGCCTCCGGCCTCGTACTGCCCGAACGGCAGCGCAGGCCCACTGCCCAGCGTGGTGTCGCCGGCGCAGACGAACGCCGCGGGCCCGGTGGGGCTCAACGTGATGCCCTGGCCGTAACCGGTGACGTCGGGACAGTCGGCGGGCCGAGGGGGAGGGTCCCAGCTCCGTGACGCGATGTCGCAGCGCACCATCTCGTCGGTCAGGATGCAGCCGATGTTGCCGCTCGGGGAGGTGAATCCGACGAGATCGGCCGTGGCCGTCGGGGAGGTGAGCATCGCGGCCGACGCCCCCGCAGCGGCGGCCCAGATCCAGCGCTTCATGGCCTGACACTACTGACGCAGGGCGCTGAGCAGAGGCAGACTGCCGAATCGACAGCCGGGGGATTCTCGGGGGACCGGCGCCGCGTGTTAGTCTTCTGCCTCGTTCGACTCGTCGGATGGCCGGTCTCGTAGCTCAGTGGGAGAGCGTCCGCCTCACACGCGGAAGGTCGCTGGTTCGAAACCAGCCGGGACCACACAATTCTTCATCTCGCCACCGTGGCCGACTCCGGTGCGCGCCTGCTGAGGTCGCCCGAGCGCCAATGTCGATCTTCGTCGTGGACGTCGTCGCCTTCATCGAATCTTCACCGGAACACGAACCCACCCTTATCCGGGCGTCGGAGGCTGGAAGCAGAGATCCTGCCTGCCTGACGGGGTCTCGGACGCCGTTGAGAAAGGATGCGCCATGCAGCACAAGGGATTTCGTTTCGGCGTTGCCGCGATCGCCGCGTCGGCACTGGTGGTGAGCGCGTGTTCGAACGGGTCGACGGACTCGTCGTCGGACTCGGCCACCACCTCCGCCGCCGCGTCGGCCACCTCCAGCGTGGCCTCCGGTGCCACCGCGCACACCGGCTCCGACGTGATGTTCGCCCAGGGGATGATCCCGCATCATCAGCAGGCGATCGAGATGAGTGACATGCTGCTGGGCAAGCAGGACATCGACCCTGAGGTGGTGTCGCTGGCCGAACAGATCAAGAGCGCCCAAGGCCCGGAGATCGAGCAGATGCAGGGCTGGCTCCAGGAATGGGGGGTGGGTTCCACCCCGCCGGAGGGCGGTGCGATGCCCGGCCACCAGATGCCCGGCCATGACATGCCTGGACACCAGATGCCGGCCGGTGGCGACATGGGTTCGATGCCCGGCATGCCCGCCGGCGGCCACGGCATGATGTCGCAGGCCGACATGGCCGCGCTCCAGAATGCGCAGGGAGCCGGAGCCGGCCGACTGTTCCTGACCCAGATGATCACGCACCACGAGGGGGCGATCATGATGGCGCAGCGCGAGATCGAGGGCGGTCAGTACCCCGCCGCGGTGGACATGGCGCGCACCATCGTCTCGTCGCAGCAGGCCGAGATCGACCAGATGCGCGCAATGCTCGCCGGATGATGCCCTGATCAGAGAGGGGTCGTCGGCAGCTCGACGGTGAACGTCGCGCCGGTGCCGGTCCCGCGGCTGACCGCGGCGATCGATCCGCCGTGCGCGTCGACGAGAGCTTTCGCGATGGCCAGGCCCAGCCCTGCTCCGCCGTGTTCGCGGTCGCGGGCGTCGTCGACGCGGTAGAACCGGTCGAACACGCTGGACAGGTGCTCGGTGGCGATCCTCTCACCGTTGTCGGCGACGGTGATCGTCACCCGGCCACCGTCGGCGCGGCAGTGGATTTCGACGCGACCTCCGGGTGCGGTGTGTCGGAGCGCGTTGTCGAGCAGGTTGTCGAGGACCTGCGAGAGTCGCTGTTCGTCGGCCCAGAGCGGCGGCAGTGCCTGCGCCGTCCGGAGTTGCAGCGCAACACCTTTGGCGTCGTAGCGTTCGCGGGCGGCCGCCACGGCGTGACGGACCAGCCGTTCGGTGTCGACCTCGGCGTAGGCCATCGTGACGGAGCTCTCCTCGGCCTTCGCCAGCGCGGCGACGTCATCGGAGAAGCGCACCAGGCGCCCCGTCTGATCCCGTAACACGGCAACGGTTTCCGCGTTCAGGGTACGCACCCCGTCCTCGAGCGCCTCGACGTACGCGTCGAGCACCGCGACGGGCGTGCGGATCTCGTGGGCGAGGTCACCGAACAGCCGTCGGCGTGTGCGCTCCACCGACTGCAGCCGCGACGCCATCTGGTTGAACGCCGTGGCGAGAGCGTCGAAGTCGTCGCCGAGACGGGGCGGGGACACCCGTACGTCGTAGCGCCCCTCGGCGACGAGCGCTGCCGCACCGGCGACCTCGGTGACGGATCGCTGGAGTCGCCGGCTCACGTAGACGCTCACGGCGAGCGCGGCCAGCGCCGACACCGCGAGCGCGCCCCCGATGGACATCACCGTGGCGTATCCGTAGGCCTCCTCGGCGTGCATCTCTTCCGGCGAGTTCGTCGGGACACCCGCGCGGTGCAGATGCTCCCGGAACAACGGCGGACCCACCACGGCCGCCACCACCGCGGTGGTGGCGGCGCCGACGGCCAACACGATGGCCTGGGCGGCCAGCAGACGCAGACCGATTCCGGGCCGACGCCACCGGCGCGTCGGCGACGCGGCGGTCCGGCGGGTGGCACTCACTCGCCCGTGCCCATCCGGTAACCGACACCGCGCACCGTGACGATGTAGCGCGGGCGTGTGGCGTCGTCACCGAGCTTGCGCCGCAGATGCCCGATGTGGACGTCGACGAGTTGGTCGTTGCCCACCCAGGGTTCGTCGCGGACGATCTCCAGAAGTTGGCGCCGGCTCAGCACGACTCCCGGTCGGCCGGACAGCGTCTGCAGAATGTCGAACTCGGTGCGCGTCAACAGAATCGGTTCGTCTGCGATCCGGACCTCCCTGGCGGCGACGTCGATGCTGAGCGCACCGAAGCGTCGCGGTGGCGCGACCTCTCGATCGGCGCCGGTCGGCGGGGACTGCAATAGCCGGGGACGTCGCAGCATGGCCCGGATGCGCGCGACGAGTTCGCGAGGGCTGAAGGGTTTCGTGACGTAGTCGTCGGCGCCGACGGTCAGGCCGAGCACCGTGTCGAGTTCGGTGTCCCTGGCGGTCAGCATGACGACGTACGCGTCGGAGAAGGTGCGCAGCGTCCGGCACACCTCCAGTCCGTCGATTCCCGGCAGACCCAGATCCAGGACGACCACGTCCGGGTCGAAGTCGCGCGCGAGCGCGATCGCGTCGACGCCGTTGTCGGCGACGACCGCGTCGAACTGCTCACGATGCAGATAGCTGGCCACCACCTCGGCCAGTGGAACTTCGTCGTCGACGACGAGCGCGCGGTATCCCCTGGAGTGCTCGGAGGGCGAACCCTGTGGATGGTCCATAGTGCTCATGGTGCCTGGCGACTGCGCCGTGACGATACCGGTGGCGCGATCACGTACCCAGGGGCGATGCGCGGTCGCTTGCCGTATACCCCATAGGGGTATACGGTGGGACCTGGTCGATACCCCGCGTGCCGGAAGGGAATGACAGTGAGTACAAGCAGATACGCCGTGTCCGGAATGACCTGCGGGCATTGCGAATCATCGGTGCGCGAGGAAGTCGGTGAGGTCGCCGGGGTGGAATCCGTCGATGTCAGCGCCGCGACCGGAACCCTGGTGGTGACCACCAGTGGCCCCGTCGACGACACGAAGATTCTCGACGCGGTGGAGGAAGCCGGGTACTCGGCCGTGCGCGTCGCTTGACCGCCGGAGGCAGCTCCCATGTGAGGAGAGTGCAACGTGACAGGCAATCACGACCATCATGGACATGCCGGGCACGGTGACCACGTCGCGCAGTTCCGGAAACTGTTCTGGCTCAATCTGATCCTCGCCGTTCCGGTCGTCGCGTTCTCGGGGATGTTCGCGATGCTGGTCGGCTACGACGTTCCCGACGTGCCTGGGGCCCGCTGGGTCGCTCCGCTCCTCGGGACGGTGATGTACGTCGTCGGCGGACGCCCGTTCCTCTCCGGGGCGCTGGACGAAATCCGTTCCCGCAAACCGGCAATGATGCTGCTGATTGGCCTGGCGATCACCGTCGCCTTCGTCGCGTCCTGGGGTGCGAGCCTGGGGCTGCTCCACCACGAACTGGAGTTCTGGTGGGAACTGGCACTCCTCATCGTGATCATGCTGCTCGGTCATTGGGTGGAGATGCGCTCTCTGGCGCAGACCACCTCGGCGCTGGACTCCCTGGCCGCGCTGCTGCCCGACGAAGCCGAAAAGGTCGACGGTGACCGAACGATCACCGTGGCGCCTGCGGATCTGCGGGTCGGCGATGTGGTGGTGGTGCGACCCGGCGGCAGCCTCCCGGCCGACGGCCGCATCATCGACGGCCGCGCGGAGGTCGACGAGTCGATGATCACCGGGGAGTCGCGGCCCGTGGGTCGCGGCGTCGGCGATGCCGTGACCGCGGGCACGGTCGCGACGGACTCGGGACTGCGCGTGCAGGTCACCGCCATTGGTGAGGACACCGCGCTGGCAGGGATCCGGCGTCTGGTCACCGAAGCGCAGAATTCGTCGTCGCGCGCCCAGCGTCTCGCGGACAGGGCGGCGGGCTGGTTGTTTTGGTTCGCCCTGGTCACCGCCCTCGTCACCGCGGCGGCATGGTCGGCGATCGGAGACGTCGACGCCGCCGTGATCCGCGCGATCACCGTCCTCGTCATCGCGTGTCCGCACGCGCTGGGTCTGGCGATCCCACTGGTCATCTCCATCGCCACCGAGCGCGCCGCCCGCGGCGGGGTGCTGATCAAGGACCGCCTTGCGCTGGAGGGGATGCGCACCGTCGACGCGGTGCTGTTCGACAAGACGGGCACGCTGACCAGAGGCGAGCCGACGGTGACCGCCGTCGACGCGGTCGCCGGTCTCGACAGCGACACCGTGCTCGCCCTCGCCGCGGCGGCCGAGGCCGACAGCGAGCATCCCCTCGCCCGGGCGATCGTGCGCGCCGCGCAGAAGCGGCGGATCACCGTGCCGACCGCCGCCGGTTTCACGTCGTCCCCGGCGGTCGGTGTGGCCGCCACCGTGGAGGGGCACGACATCCGTGTCGGCGGACCACGTCTGCTTCAGGAGGTGGACGCCGACGAGGTCGCCGAGGCCGATCGGTGGCGCGCCGAAGGGGCCATCATCCTGCACGTCGTGCGCGACGGCGCGGTAGTGGGCGGGCTGCGACTGGCCGACGAGATCCGTCCCGAATCACGTGACGCCGTCGACGCCCTGCACACCCTGGGTGTCGAGGTCGTCTTGATCACCGGCGACGCCGACGCCGTCGCGATGTCCGTCGGCCGGGAACTCGGCATCGACCGGGTCTTCGCGGGCGTGCGGCCGGAGGACAAGGCGACGAAGGTCGCGGCGCTGCAGCACGAGGGCAAGAAGGTCGCGATGGTCGGCGACGGCGTCAACGACGCGCCCGCGCTGGCGCAGGCGGATGTGGGTATCGCCATCGGCGCGGGCACTGATGTCGCGATCGCGTCCGCCGGTGTCATCCTTGCCAGTTCGGACCCGCGCTCGGTGTTGTCGGTGATCGAACTGTCCCGCGCGACCTACCGGAAGATGAAGCAGAACCTCTGGTGGGGCGCCGGCTACAACCTCGTCTCGGTGCCGCTGGCCGCCGGCGTGCTCGCGCCGGTCGGCTTCATTCTGCCGATGTCGGTCGGCGCGGTCCTGATGTCGCTGTCGACGATCGTCGTCGCGCTCAACGCGCAGCTGCTGCGACGCCTGGATCTGAGCCCGGAGGCCGGTACGAGGGCGGTTCTCAGTGGTGATGGTCGTGGCCGTCGGACGGCGCCGGCGGCGCCCCGGCAACCCCGGGGGACTGAAGGGGCGGAGGCGTCGGCGCCCCGGGGCCGGAGTCGTTCATCTTGATCACGGGCATCGGCGCGGAGGGCGCGTGGTGCGAACCCGCTTCGGCGTGGCCGGCTCCCGCGTCGTGGTGCCCGTGGCGCAGACCCGACGTGACCCCCACGGTGGACGCGAGGATCACCACGCCGGCGGCGCCGAGGGAGACCAGAGCGTTCGCGAACGCGGGGATCGACTCCCCGCGGCGTCCGCGCCGCCATACCCAGCCTGCCCCCATCACCGCATAGATTTCGAGCAGCAGCGCACACAGGTCGGCACCCTGGATGTGTTCGACGGTTCCCGCGTGCGGGCCGAACGGCGCTCCGGCGGAACGGGACAACGCCCACAGCACGATCGCCGAGATGTTGAGCGCAATCCCGAAGAACAGCACCGGTGCCGTCGTCCGGAGCAGGATCAGAAGCGCCCACCCCGCCTGCGCCAGTGCCATCGCCGCGAAGAACACACCGGCGGGCATCCACTCGTTCCAGTGCGCCGGCACGACTGCGGCATGGATGACGCCCGCCCCGAGGGAGGCGAAGGCAGCCAGACGCGCCGCCAGTCCGCTGTCGGTATTACTCAGTGCTCTGCGCGCCACCGTCCGATGATGGCAGCAAGTGCGCCGAGAGTCGTTTCCTGCAACTGCATCTCAACCCGACCGAGATTCTTCTGTCACCCTGCGGCGAGGATCGAAGTAGATGTGAGGTCTGCCGGTGTCCGGGTGGCGCTGCACGGTTGCACTGACCTCCCAGACGTCGCCCAGCATTTCGGCGGTCAGGACGTCCGCCGGGCTTCCGGCCGCGACCTGACGTCCGTTGCGGAGCACGTGGATGACATCGCAGTACTGGGCGGCCAGATTGAGATCGTGCAGCGCGATGACGGCTGTGACGCCGAGGGTTGCCGGCAGGGCCAGCACGTCGAACGTGTGCCGTACATCGAGGTGGTTGGTCGGTTCGTCCATGAGCAGCAGGCGTGGCTGCTGCGCGAGCGCCCTGGCAACCAGGACTCGCCGGCGCTCGCCGCCCGACAGCAGCGGGAACGGGCGGTCTTCGAGGTGTGCGACGTCGACCAGTGCCAGCGAGTCACCCACGATTCGGATGTCGGACGCGTTGTCGCCCTCGAACATCCGCTTGTAGGGGCTGCGCCCCATCAGGACCACGTCGCGGACCCGAAGGTCGAAATCGCCCGCGGAATCCTGCAGGACCGCCGCGACGGTGCGTGCGAGCTGCCGTGCGCCGAGGGTGGCGATGTCGGTGCCGTCGATGCTCACCACGCCCGATGCCGGTCGCAGGATGCCGCCGAGCGTGCGCAGCAGGGTCGATTTGCCGCACCCGTTGGGGCCGACGATGCCGACGACCCTGCCCGCCGGAACGTCCATCGACACGTCCTCGACGATGCGGCGGCCGCCCAGATCGACGCAGAGCCCGGCGGTGCTCAGGCGGGCAGCGGTCACCAAGCCGCTCCGGTGTCGGCCCGCCGCGCGTCGCGTCGCAGCAGCCACAGAAAGAACGGCCCGCCGCACAGCGCGGTCAGCACGCCGACCGGAATCTCCTGCGGCGACGCCCACGTGCGCGCCGCGATGTCTGCCAGCACCAGGAAGCCGGCCCCGGCCAGCGCCGCGGCCGGCAGCGCGCGGCGGTGATCGCTGCCGACCAACAGGCGCACGGCATGCGGCAGGATCAGGCCGACGAAACCGATCGGTCCGCTGACAGCGACCAGCACGCCGGTCACCAGGGATGTCAGCACGAACGCGCGCACCCGGAAGCGTTGCGTGTCAACGCCCAACGTCGCGGCGGCCTCGTCACCGGCGAGCAGGACGTTGAGGGTACGGCCGTGGGCCATCAGCACCACCAGGCCCGCGCCGACGACGGCCAGGGGCAGCCAGAGGTTGTCCCACCGCGCACTACCGAGACCGCCGAGCAGCCACGTCAACACCTGCCGGGCCCGGTCGCCACCATCGGCGGTGATCAGCATCAGGCTGGTGACCGCTGACAGCACGTACGCCACGGCGACCCCGGCGAGCACCAGCCGGGTCGTGGTGACCCGTCCGCCCGCGCGAGACAGGCCGTACACGAGCGAACACGCCAGCAGTGCGCCGGCGAAGGCGGCCGCCGACGTCGACAGTGCCCCGACGAGGCTGACCCCGGTGACGATCACCGCCACAGCGCCGACCGACGCCCCGGAGGACACCCCGAGCAGATAGGGATCGGCCAGGGGATTGCGCACCAACGCCTGCAACGTCATGCCGACGACGGCGAGGCCGGCCCCGACCACGGCGCCCAGCACCACCCGGGGTCCGCGGACCTGGGTGATGACGGTCTGGAAGTGGGCAGGCCAGGTGGGGTCGACGAGGTTCGGAACGATCTGGTGGGCGAGGATGCGGGCGACGTCGCCCGGCGGTATCGCGATCGAGCCGATCGCCAGTCCCGCGACGACGGCGGCAAGCACCGTGGCCGCGAGACCGAGCATCAGCACCGGGTAGGGGAGGGAGGCCCGCGCGGCCCGTGTCACCGAAAGCGCTCCGGATGTACTTGTCGGGCAAGGGTCTCGACCGCGTAGGGCGCGCGGACTCCGAGGACCGCATCCTGGAGGGTCAGCACTGCGTAGCGGTCGTCACGGATGGCGGGTACGCCGGCGAGTTCGGGCCTGGACTGCAGGAACGCCCACTTGTCCTCCACCGACGGGGTGCCGAAGTAGTCGTAGATGACGATGACGTCCGGGTTGCGCTGTACCACCTGTTCCCACGAGACGTCGGCGAACGTGTCCTCGACATCGCCGAAAATGTTCGTCCCGCCCGCCAGTTCGATGATCTGGTTGCCGATGCCCTGACGGCCGGCGGTGAACGCGGTGTCCTCGCCGCTGTCGTAGACGAAGATCTTCGCGGTGCGGACGCCGTCGACGGCCGCGGCTGCCGCCGCCACCCGGTCCTGCATCTCCTCGATGAGCGCGTCGGCCCGTTCCGGCACACCGAAGATCGCGGCGATCGTGCGGATCTCGGTGTGCACATCGTCCATCGTGATCGGTTCTGTCGCAAAGTATTCCGGGTTGAGATAGGTCGCGACGCCGGCATCGTGGAATGCCCGCCGGGAACGTCCGGCGGTGTCGTCGAACGCACTGGCATACCCGCCGTAGACGAAATCGGGTGCCGCGGAGAGGACCTGCTCGAAGGACGCGTCCTTGTTCGACAACTGCGGGATCGACCGGTAGGCCTCGGCGTACCGCGGCAGCGGCGGATTGTCGGGGTAGACCGTGGCCACCACGGACTCGCCCAGTCCCAGTGCGAGCATCAACTCGACGGACTGCTGGAAGTAACCTACGGCGCGCTGTGGAGGAGCCTCGAGACGGATCTGCTCACCGCAGTTGTCGACCGACACGACCGCTGACGTGGCGCCCGACTCCGGCGGGGCGGACGCAGCGCAACCGGTCAGCGACACGAGGGCGGCCATCACCGCGGCGACAGAGGACAGGCAGCGACGTGAAGGCATCATGCTTCGGCTCCATCCGGGATTTCCGCGTCCCAGCAAGAGGGCCGACGAGAGCAGTATCCTGACTCCCGGATCAGCGCTCACCCCGACCTTCCAGCCTCTCGGCCGTGGTCGACGTGGGGTTCGCTCCCCGGTCACAGTGGCGGGACCGCGCCGGATTCACACCGGCTTCCTGCCTGTTCATCGGGGCCGGTCGGGTCGACCAGCCATACAGACCTTAGCCGACCCGCCGCGCGTCACACCCGCCACCTGCGCAACGCAATCGGGCCCCACCGGTGACGGTGGGGCCCGATTGTCTGGGTGCGTGGCTACTTGGCGCTCTCTGCGCTCTCCTGGCGGGCCTCGGCGGCGCTGGCGGCGGCGCGGGCAGCCTCGGCCTCGGCTTCCTTCTTCGCGACGTCGCGCTCGGCTTCGGCCTTGTCCTGCTGGGCGCGGCCTTCTTCGCGCAGGCCGTCGTTGTCGGTCACGATGCCGGCAACTTCCTTGGCCTTGCCCTTGACGTCTTCGATGACACCTTCGACCGCGTTCTCAGGTCCGCTGTCGCCCATGGCATTTCCTTTCGCCGTGTTTTCGAGGTGAGATCCCGATACCCGTTCGCTATCCGGATACCAACTTCGTGTGACGGACGTCATGGCCCGGGGGCCGGGACCGGTTACAGGTGCGGTGCTTCCTTGATGGTGCTGTCTTGTTTGCCGACGGTCTGGCAGAACGCGGTGATCGACAGCCGGGTTCCGGTGAGCTCGGCGTTGGCGGGTTCGTTCTTGCCCTCGTCGGTGAGCATCTTGGTGATGGCTTCGTTCTGCTTCTTCTCGTCGGCGGACGCGAAGTCCGCGCACGTGGTGTCACCACCGTCATTGGTGACCTGAGAACAGCCGCTCAACACAGCCGTCGCCGCCAGTGCTGACATCAGAAAAACTTTCGCGTGCGTCATGGCTGTACATGTTGCCCACGAAGCACACGGGCCAAACCACCCGCGCCGGGTCTAGCCCGTGCGCCAACCCGACCGCGCCGACCAGACGAACGGCGTGTGGCGCTGGGCACGCCGGTCCAGTCGTGCCAACGCCGCGGTGAGGTCGTCGGCGAGCGGCAGTTCGGATTCCGGGTCGCAGATCGACAGGAGCCGCCGCACGGGCGGACTCGCGACGATCGCCCAGTCCACATCGCTGCGGGTGCAGTGCACGCTGATGTAGTACAACGCGGTGAAGCCCTGGCTTCCGAAGAAGTCGACGGCACGCAGATCGAGCACGAGCTGCCGTGAAACCCGAAGGTGCCGTTCGACGTAGCGGGCGAGCTCGCGCCCGTTCACCGCGTCGACCTCGCCGACGACGGCGACCGCGATTCGATTCGGAGAACAGGGACGTGTAGCGAAGATTGCTGCACCGCAACGGGTTTGGTCCTCATCGGACGAGATCGACGGCGCGAATATCCGCTCGGTCCTGATGGCTACCATTCTCACTCTCACAGTTCGTGCGGAGGAGCCTCGCCGGTCGTCGCTGGCCGAGGGTGCGCTGAACAAGCGCTTCCGCGGGCTGATAGCTCAACCGTGAACCAGGATAGTACGAAATCCGAAGTTGTCGACACGCTTGCGACAAATTACCGAAATGTCGCCGTAGCCTGACGTTTTCCCACCCGGCGCGGGTAGTGATACTGACGGCTCCGTCAATCTGAGGTGTCCCCGGCGACGGAATCCGTAGGGCACTCAGCGCGGAGGCAGGCGCACCACCTGGACGAAGAATTCGTCGATCTGGCGCACCGCGCTCATGAACTGGTCGAGGTCGACCGGTTTGGTCACGTACGCATTCGCGTGAAGCTTGTAGCTGCGCAGGATGTCCTCCTCCGCGGCCGAGGTCGTCAGCACCACGATCGGGATGTCGCACAGCTCGGGATCGGACTTGATCTGCTCGAGCAGTTGCCGACCGTCGTACTTCGGCAGGTTCAGGTCGAGGAGTACCAGATCAGGGCGAGGTGCCAGCTCGTGGGCTCCGCGCCGGTACAGGAAGTCCAGGCCCTCCTGCCCGTCGCGAGCGACGTGCAGCGTGTTGGCAATCTTGTTCTGCTCGAACGCTTCTCGGGTGATCAATTCGTCGCCGGCGTCATCCTCGACAAGGAGTACGTCGATCGATCGGGTGGGGGCTGTCATCGGATTCCCTTCAGGGCCTTGGGGTCGCGCTGAGGTTGCGCAGAGGTCGCGCATGCGACGTTTCGCTCTGGCGTTGGCGCTGAATGCTGAACGGCAACCCGGTCGAACACCTGCGAACTGGTGATGCTTCGGTTCAGCGGGTGCTTCATTGTCGCACAGAACCCGGGACCGATCCCGGGTTCTGCGCAGCGTGATCCTCAGAGCAGTCGCGAGTCGAGGAAGGTGAGCGCGCGGTCGACGACGTCGCCGGGCAGCGGGTTGTTGTGCGACGCGGCGATGAGCACGCCGACGACGGCGCCGGCGATGACCCGCCGCTCCATCGCGTCCGTCGGTTCGGGCAGACGGTGCGCGAGACCGTCGGCGATCAACCCGAGCAGCCGGACGTACTTGTTGTAGACCAGCCCGCGCGCGTCGGGCACCGTGTACAGCAGTCGCTGACCCAGGATCGCGTTGTCCCGCTCCTCTGGAGACAGCCCGGCGAACACCTCGGCGACGGCGTGCCGGTACGCGGCGATCGGGGACATGTCAGACGGTGCGGCGACGAAGGCGTCGACGATCGGTGTGGTGTGGTCGTCGGAGAGCAGGACGGCCTCTTTGACGGCGAAGTACCGGTAGAACGTACTCGGCGAGATCTCGGCCGCATCGGCGATCTGTTCCACCGTGGTGTTTGCGTAGCCCTGATCCTCGAACAGGCGGAAGGCCTCGCGGCGGATCGCGAGCCGGGTGGCGGCTTTCTTGCGTTCGCGCAGCCCCCGCGTCTCGCCGGATTGCGTCACCGGCACAGTGTGGCAGCCGACACCCTGGACCGGACGCGGCATCCGGATTTGCCCGGAATGGGGGCGGTCGGCGCTAGAGTGCAGCGATGGCACAAGTGCAAGGCGACGATGCCGGTCTGGCGGTCGGCCGCCGGGTCCGCACCGTCGGAGATGACGGGGCGACGGGAGAGATCGTCGAGGATTTCGGGGACCTTGCGGGGACGCCGGTGGTCGTCGATGCCGAGTCGACCGTCCGGTCGCGCCGCTGGGCTGTCGCTCTTGACGACGGTCAGCTGGTTTTTCTCGACGACGATCAGCTCGAGCTGCTGAATTAGACGAGCCCGGCCCGACCCGGCCGGGTTCCCGCCACGTGTGGCGTGCCATCGGGGTCCCGGGTGATCAGCCCGCGATCTTCGAACGTGCTCAACCAGCCCTCCATCGGCCACTCACCCCACCGGCGGTGGAACAGTCGCGCGTTGCGCACGATGTCGGCGAGATGCTGCACCGGGGGGTTGCTGACGGCGTGGTGCTGATGGAATGCGTGCGCGCCGCCGACCCATCGCATCGGGACATTCCTGGCGGCGGCGCAGCGGGCGAAGTCGGTGTCTTCGCCGCCGTACCCCTGATACTCCTCGCAGAATCCGCCGACGGTGCGCCAGGTGTCCGCAGTCACCGCGAACGACAGCGACCAGAACAGCGCGTAATCCGTGGTGCACACCACGGTGTCGCCCGGCGGTGAGGGACGGGCGGGGTGCGGGTCGATCGCATCGTCCGGAACGGGCAGGGGGTAGCCGCGCGTACCCGGTGGCGGGAGGTAGGTGACGGGGCCGCACAGCAGCGCGTCGCGGTGGTCACCGTGATCCGCGGCCGCGCGATAGCGCGCGATCAGACGCGGTGACGGGATGCAGTCGACGTCGAGGAAGACGATCAACTCGGCCGCCGCGTCGAGGGCGGCGTCGGCTCCGAGGTTGCGGGCCATTGCCAGGGGCAGGTGCGGTCCGGCTGCGCACTCGAGGACGGTTGCCGCTGCGTTCTCCTCGCGCACCACGCCCGCGATCGCCGGGTCGGCCAGCGCAACCACGAAGTGCGTGTCGGGCTGCTCAGCGCTGAGGCGCAGGCCGCGCAGCTGCCGCCGGAGATGCCCGTGCCGCCCGTGGGCGACGGTCACGACGGCGGTCTTCACGCGACCGGCCGTCGGCAGCGGTGCGCGGTGTCTTCGATGGCCTCGGCGGCGCGTGCGGCCGCACCGTCGACACGCCAGCGTCGCCACCGACCCGGATCGGACTCTCGCGCGGTCTGCAACAGCAGCGGCCATGCGTCGTCGTCCGGCCATCCGGTGGCGGTGGCGGCCAGCCCGTGGCGCGCAAGGACGTTGGCGGTGGCCTCCTGCTCGTCGAAGGGCCGTGGCTGCGGGATGACGATGGCGCGCCGCCGCGCCGCCGCGAGGTCGGCGACGCTGTTCTGACCGGCGTGGCTCACCACGACGTCCGCGTCACAGATGGCCGCCCACGGATCGTCCACCCAGTCCCCGCCTGCACCGCCGAGCGCATTCCACCGGACCCCGTCCGGTCCCGCCGACGGTATCCGTTCGTCGAACCCACCACCGTCCCCGCCGAGCAGCAGCACGCTCAACTCCCCGGCCCTGATCCGGGCGTCCCGATCGGCGTCGTACCCGTCGACCGTGCGCCCCTCGAACCGGCTGATACCGCCGACGTAGCTCGTCTTCGCCGCGTGCGGGAGGAGCCAGCGGGGTGTGTTCAGCTCGCGCGGCCACGGGGCGAGGATGTGGTCGGCGACCTGGTAGACCAACGTGTGCGCCGGGTCGGTGCGATCGCCGGGCTGGGCCACGACGATGACGGGCACCCCGAGGAGTCGCAGGAACACGGCAACCTCCACCGACACGTCGACGACGCACGCATCGGGGCCGGTGTCGGCCACCCACTCGGCGAGGGCCTGCATGCGCGCGCCGTAGCCGGCGTCGTGGTGGGGTGCCCAGTGCAGGGCGCCGTGCGCCGTGGGTTCGGCGACGTGCTCCGCGGTGTCGTCACGGGGGAGGGTGACGGTCGCGGTGAAGGGATGCGCCTCAGGCAAGGGTCGAGAGGTCAGCGCTGTGACAGGCCGCTGCAGGTGTGCGCTGATGCTGACGGCTCGCGCCATGTGGCCATGGCCGTGATGGTGGATGTAGTAACCGATCATCGGTGTCGTCGCTTCTCGCAGAGATCATCTGCCGGTAGAGGGACAGGTAGGCATCGACCATCGCAGTGGCCGAACACCGCCGGATCGCGTGCTCGCGCACCGCCTTTCGAGAGAGTCGGGACGCGGCCGGTATCGCGGCGGCGAGGGCGTCGACGTCGTTGGGCGGGACCAGCAACCCCGCCTCGGCCGACACCAGCTCCGGGATCCCGCCGCGCTCGAAGGCGACCACCGGCGTTCCGCAGCACATCGCCTCGGCGACCACCAGACCGTAGGGCTCGTCCCAGACCGGGGTGACGAGCGCGACGGCCGCCGAGCCCACCAGGCGCGCCAGCTCCCGGTGGACGAGGTGCCCTGCGTAGCGCACGTCAGGGCCAAGGTGCGGCTCGACGTGCTCGGCGTAGTAGAGCGGATCGGAGATCGGACCGGCGAGCGTGATGGTCCGGCCCGCGCGGCGGGCGGCGGCGATCGCCAGATGGGGCGCCTTCTCGGCGGTGAGCCTGCCGAACCACACCACCGAGTCACCACCGGGGCCCAACGGCCACGCCCGCGCGTCGATACCGTTGGGCACCACCGTGAACGGTCCTCCGCTGGACGCCCACGCCGCCGCGGTGTGCGCCGACACCGCGGCGAATCGGGTTCCGTGCCGGTGCGACGCCTGGATCGCCGACTCCAGCCAGGGTGTGGGCGGGGTGTGGACGGTGGTCAACATCGGTGTGGACAGCGTCGCGGCCATCGCCACCGGCAGGTAGTGCAGGCTGTGGTTGTGGACGACGTCGAAACTTCCGGCGTCGATGCCCGCCAGCTGCATCATCAGGGCGAGGTAGGCGTGGTGGTCGGCCATGAAGTCCGCGGCCGGCATCGAGACGTCCGACATCGCGGCGCCGGACAGCCGTAGCGGGTGCACCGACAGCGAGGCACAGTCCAGGTCGGCGTCCGAACCGTCGGCGGCGTAGAGCGCGACGGTGTGTCCCTGATCGGCGAGCGCCTTTGCGAGGTGCCAGACGTGGGCCTCCAGGCCGCCGGCAAAAGGCTGGCGGATGGGAAACCGCGACGAGGCGATCAAGGCGATCCGCAGCGGCGTCGTCATCGGAGAACCTGACGGTAGATCGCGTGGTGCGCCGAGGCCAGCATGGAGCGCTCCGTCCTGCGCTCGGTCCATGTCGCCCTCGGCGCGGGGGTCCCGCCGAGCCAGTCGCCGTAGGCGAGTTCGACAGCGCTGCTCAGGGAGTCGACGTCGAATTCCTCTTCGGTGAAGGTGTATTCGTGGCAGGGGCGTTGCTCGCTGTAGAACCCGCAGCTGGGGGCGATCACGGCGGTGCCGAGGTCGTAGCAGGCCTCCAGCCATCCGGAGTGCGTGCCGAATCGGTACGGCAGTACCGATACCTGCAGCGACGCGAGGTAATCCCACAGCTGCGCATCGGAAAAGTAGGGGTGCTCGGTGACCCGGACGTGTTCGTAGTCGCCGAAGGCGCGCACCGCCTCCCCGATATCCGGTGCGTACCAATGATTGTCGGGGATGAACACTTCGTCGTGGATGTTGATCGCCAGTTGGGCGGCGGGCAGTCGGGAGGTGATCTCGGTCAGCGCGGCGAGGACCGGAAGGGGGTCCATGTTCGCCCGGATGCTCTTGACGTGCACTCCCACCACGAAGCGGTCGGTGGGGACGCGGGCCGCCTCGATGCGACGACGGTCGAGGACGTGGGGGTGGGGGAGTACAACGGCGTCCTTGTCCCACCGCCGCCGGATCTCCTGCGCGGCGCCGGGGGTGAGCGTGATCAACGCGTCGGCGGCGGCGACGAGGACATCCTGCTGCACCGTGTGCTCGACCGGGTCGACATGGTGGGGGTTGCGCAGATCGTGCACCGTGTACACGAGCGGCTTGTCGCAGGCCTTGAGTTCCTGCACCACACCGGTCAACACGTCGGCGCCGACAGCGTCGAAGCCGAAATGGACGTGGAACACGTCGAAGAGATCGTGATGGGCGCCGACCCAGCCTGGTTCGAGCATCAGCGGCGGCCACCAGCCGCCGGGCACCTTCCGTCGGTCAGCGGGTACCGGGTCCTGCAGACGAACGACCCCGGGGATGTCAGGGTGGGACAGGTGCCGCACGTAGACGTGCGAGCCGGGCACCGAGGCAACGCGCAACAAATCACGACTCCTATCCGGGTGAGGTGTGTCGCGAGGCGGGGACGCACGCGCCGCGAGGCCGTCGTCCCGGGTTGCCCGGCGAACGTATGACTGCGCTTACCCGCCGCAAGAGGGTCAAAACGTGACCGGATGTGACGTGAATCCGACTGTGCTGCGACCGCTTTCGACGCTGCGCGGAGACGTGGGGAGGAGCTAGGCGACCCGGCCGGATCGCGACGGTACGAAGTCGGCCGCCGTTCCGTCGCTGAGCGCCTGGTCCCGCAAGGTGGCCAGCGCTTTGGCCAGCAGTCTGGACACGTGCATCTGCGAATAGCCCATGCGTTCGGCAATCTGCGTCTGGGTCATCTCGTCGAAGAAGCGCAGCTTCAGGACCGCCTGCTCGCGCGGCGGCAGCTTCTCGATCAGCGGGCGGATGGTCTCGTTGTCCACCACGGCGTCGAGCCGTGCGTCCGGCTCTCCCAGGGTTTCCCGCAGCGCGACGAAGTCGCCGTCGGGGCCGGACGTGCTGTCGGTGGACAGCGTCGCGTAGTTGCTGCTCGCGATCGTCGCCTGCACGACTTCTTCCCGGTCGATGCCCAGGTGCGCGGCGACCTCGCTCGGGGTCGGGGCACGGCCCAGCTGCTGGGTCAACTCCGCACGCGCCTTTGCCAATTGGCTGTTCAGATCCTTGAGCCGGCGCGGAACCTTCACCGCCCAGCTGCAGTCGCGGAAGTAGCGCCGCACCTCGCCCATGATCGTCGGTACGGCATAGGCGAGGAAATCCGAACCGCTGTCCGGGTCGAACCGCTTCACCGCGTTGACCAGGCCCACGCTGGCGACCTGGAAGAGGTCGTCGTGGGACTGACCGCGGCCGCGAAAACGCCGCGCGGTGTGCTGAGCCAACGGCAGTGTCATCGCGATGATGCGCTCGTGCAGGCGGCGGTACTCCGGCGATGCCGGATCCAGCTGACGCAGTGCGCGGATCATGTTCGGCACGTCGCTGTACTCGCGGCGGGGCTCAGACAACGGAGGACTCCTCACAAGGCGGTGAACGACGGCTCGTCGCTGAACCAGGTGGCGGTGTTTACCCCGCCGACCACCTGGGCAAACCTCGTCCCCGCCGGGCCGCGTGGACGCAGCCTCAGGAGTGCGTCGCCGGCTCGCCGCCGACCTGATCGCGCAGCGTCGCCAGGGCGCGGGCCAGCAGTCTCGACACGTGCATCTGGGAGACCCCGATCTGCTCGGCGATCTGGCTCTGGGTCCTGTCCTCGAAGAAGCGCAGCTTCAGCACGAGGCGGTCCCTCTCGGGCAGCGCCGCCAGCAGTGGCTGCACGGTGTTGACGTCGATGACCTTCTGGATGTTGTCGTCGGGGGCGCCGAAGGTGTCCTGCAGCGACAATCCCTCGCCGTCTCCGCTGAACGTCGTCGGCTGTTCGGTCGACCGCGTGGAGTACGCATTGGCCGCCACCAGCCCCTCGACGACCTCTTCGCGGTCGATCCCCAGATACTTGGCGAGCTCGCTGGGAGTGGGCGCACGGTTGAGGTCCTGGGTCAGGTCGGCCCGCGCCGCGTTGAGTCGCACATTGAGTTCCTTGAGACGTCGCGGGACCTTGAGCGACCATCCGTGGTCGCGGAAGTACCGCCGGACCTCACCCATCATGGTGGGGACCGCGAACGCCAGGAAATCGTTGGCGCTGTCGACGTCGAACCGGTTGACGGCATTGAGCAGTCCCACGCGGGCCACCTGGACGAGGTCCTCGTGGCCCTCGCCACGGCCTCGGAACCGTCGCGCGATGTGATCGGCCAGGGGGAGGCAGCGAGCGATGATGGCCTCGCGCTGCCGCCGGAACGCCGCCGAGTCGCGGTCGAGGACGGCGAGTTCGCGGAACATGTCCAGGACGTCGTCGTATCCGTCCCGCTTGCGCGGAGAGGTGGTGCGGGTGGGGGGCGAAAGAGACTGGGTGTGCACTGGAATCACGGCTTCCGTGTCGAGCACGTTTCGCGGGTCGGTCCGGGGTCCGTCGGTCGAACTGGGACGTCCGGCGGCGGTGGACCGATGTGCTGTCGTTCCGGCTTTCCGGGCCGGTAAGGCGTAGCACGCACGCGAAACGCTGAGTAACCGCTCACTTGCGTTGGCACCAGGCCAATGAGGTCACGCCGGAGTCTCGACATGCGCTTGTTACGGCAGGTTTATCGCCATGGCTTTCACAGGTGCTCAAGGTCGTCGTCACGGCGATACATGCGTTCGAACACCTGAGTACGAGAATACGTCGTCCGCCGTCGAAAGCAACCCTGCAACGCGGCCGTCACGGCCGAGCGACACGGGTGAGCATCGCGTGCACCGGGTCTGATCAGTGAATTCGGCGTCGACGCTTCGCTTTTTGTCTCTCATTGCCGGTGTACTCCTCATGGAATCCTCAGGAAGGCGCAGTTTGAGGCGGGCTTCCTGCCGGCCCGGGGGGCGAACCGTCCTGAGTCGCGGGGCGCGCCCGGGCGCAATCGGCTTTCCTGGGCTTTCATGCCGCGAGCAAAGTGCCCCGTGGCCCGCTGCGACTCGGGCGATACAGGACGGTGACCACGTAACAGGCTGGTGGCGTGAGGATTTCGCGTGGGCGTCTGCCGGTCCGCGACGAGGGAGCCGACGCGACACGCATACGGTCCGGTGTTTAAGCGACATCTGCCTGGTTATCCGTCCGCTGGTCGGAGCCCAAGCGAGGAGCAGAACATGATCGGAACCATCATCGGCGCAATCGTCGTCGGTCTCATCGTCGGTGCGCTGGCACGGCTCGTGATGCCGGGCAAGCAGAACATCGGCGTGTTGATGACCATCGTGTTGGGCGCCCTCGGGTCGTTCCTGGGGACGTGGATCACCTACACCCTGGGGTATTCGAATTCCAATGGGGGATTCGAGGTCATCCCGTTCCTGGTCGGCATCATCGTCGCCATCGCGCTGATCGCCGCCTACCTCGGAATCACGGGTCGCCGCGGCACCCGCCCGCGCGTCTGAGTCCCCCGTGGGAGCACTTCGACCCGCGGCGGTAGCGGGAGCATTCGCCGCGGGACTGGCCACCGGTGTCCTCACACGGTCGCAGCGGAACACCCACGCCGGCCCGGATGAACTGCCGGAGTCCGCTGCGTCGGCTGCCCCTGAGCCCGCCGAGGCCGAGAAGGTGGACGCCCCGCCGGCCGACGATCCGGCCAAACCCGAGTCGCCCACCGACCTCACCCGGCCGTCGTGGCTGTTCGTGTTGCGAAAGACCGCCCGGGAGTTCACGCACGACCAGTGCACCGATCTCGCCGCGGCGTTGACGTACTACGCGGTGCTGTCGCTGTTCCCCGCGCTCGTCGTCGTCATGTCTCTGCTCGGAGTCATCGGGCAGAGCGAGCGCACGGCCGACGCCGTGCTCGGGATCGTCGATGACGTCAGCCCGGGAGCAGCCGTCGACGTGCTGCGGGAGCCGATCCAACAGCTCGTGAACGCACCGTCGGCCGGATTGACGTTGGTGCTGGGCATCGTCGGCGCGTTGTGGTCGGCCTCGGGCTTCGTCGGGGCGTTCGGGCGGGCAATGAACCGCATCTATGAAGTGGAGGAAGGCCGACCCGGCTGGAAACTGCGCCTGCAGCAACTGTTCCTGACGTTGGTCGGGCTGATCGTCGCCGCGACGGCCGCGCTCCTGCTGGCCGTCAGCGGGCCGGTGGCAGAGGCCGTCGGCGGATACCTCGGGGTCGGAGCCACGGGATTGACGGTCTGGAACATCGCCAGGTGGCCGTTGCTCCTCGTTCTCGTCGTGTTCGGTGTGGCGATGCTCTACTACGTGAGTCCGAATGTGCGCCAACCGAAGTTCCGGTGGATCAGTGTGGGTGCTGCGATCGCGATCGTCACCTGGGTGTGCGCCTCCCTCGGATTCGGGTTCTACGTCGCGAATTTCGGCAACTACAACAAGACCTTCGGCACGCTCGCCGGTGTCATCGTGTTCCTGCTGTGGCTGTGGCTGACCAATCTCGCGCTGCTCTTCGGTGCCGAGGTCGACGCCGAACTCGAGCGTGGTCGCCAACTGCAGGCGGGCATCAGGGCGGAGGACACCCTCAAACTGCCGCTGCGGGACACCAGCCTCATCGAGAAGAACAAGGCCAAGGAGCACGAGACCCGGCTGCGCGGCAGGGTTCTGCGGCGGTCCCGGGGGCGGCATGACGGTTTCGGTGACGATCCGCAGGGGTAAGGCTCGTGCACTGTCCGTGCGTTGATTGAGGAGACGATTCCGTGAGTGTCATTCGTCGTTCACGTTCGCTGGCGCGACGTGGTCTGAAGGTCCAACGACGGGTGGCCTTGGCCCAGTTGCTCTTCTGGCCGGCGCTGATCGGCACGGCCGCCGCGGCCGGACTGGCCACCGTGATCTCGTTGCGGCGCACGGGCGATGACGGCCCCCGGCATGGCGTGTGACCTGTGCGTATCGTCATCACGGGCGCCTCGGGCAATGTCGGCACCGCGCTGCTACGGCGTCTGATCGGGACCGGCGACGGACACGACCTCGTCGGCATTGTGCGCAGGCCACCTCCTGCCGAGGGCGTGTATCGCGAAGTAACCTGGCACGCAATTGATCTCGCTGACGCCGATGCGCAAGACCGGCTCCGCCCGATCTTCGAGGGCGCCGATGCCGTGGTACACCTGGCGTGGGGGTTCCAGCCCACCCGCAACACCGAATACCTGACGCGAGTGGGGGTCGGGGGCACCCGCGCCGTTCTCGGCGCCGCACATGCCGCCGCCGTGGGACATCTGGTGCACATGTCCTCGGTGGGCGCTTATGCGCCGGGCAGATACGGTGACTACGTCAACGAGGACTGGCCCACCCTCGGGATCCGGACCTCGCCCTACAGCAGGGACAAGTCCCGCGCGGAGTCGCTCCTCGACGAGTATCTGGACGAGCAGGGCAGTGCGGCGATCCCGGTGGCCAGGCTGCGGCCGGGATTCATCGTGCAGCGCGATGCCGCCAGCGGTTTGATGCGTTACGCGCTGCCGGGCTATGTGCCGATGCCGGTTGTACCGCTGCTTCCGATCGTGCCTCTCGACCGCAGGTTGTGCATTCCGCTCGTGCACGCCGATGACGTCGCCGCGGCACTCGTGGCCATCGTGCACCGCTGCGCCGTGGGGCCGTTCAACGTCGCCGCGGAGCTCCCGGTGCGCCGCGCCGACGTCGCCGAGGTCCTGAACGCCAGACAGATTCACGTCCCGTCGCAGATCCTGGGAACACTCGTCGATCTCACCTGGCGGGCACGGCTGCAACCGATCGACCGGGGATGGCTCGACATGGCTTTCAGCGTCCCGTTGCTCGACTGTGCGCGGGCGGAGAAGGAACTCGGCTGGCAGCCCACGTGGTCGTCGGTGGCAGCGCTCGCCGACGTCATCGACGGTGTGGCCCGCCAGGCCAGTACCGAAAGTCCGCCACTGCGCCCACGCTCGATGCTCGAACAACTGCGGCGTGACCTCACCGAGGGCCTGATGACCACCCGTCACCTTCCCTGATCGGAAGTGGCGGTGACGCAGCACGATTCCGTGGCGCAGCGCGGTTCCGTCGAGCCCGGGGCCGAACAGGTGGTGGTGCTCGGAGCCGGACCGGCAGGCCTCGGCATCGCGCGCGAACTCAAGCACCGGCACGGAGTCGATCCGTTGATCGTCGACCGGTCCGACGCGCCCGCGGCGAGCTGGCGGGCGCGCTACGACGGGTTCCGCCTGAACACATGCGGATTCTGGTCCCACCTTCCGGGGCAGAGGATCCCGCTGAGTTTCGGGCGCTGGCCGACACGCGACCAGATGGTGGAGTATTTCGACGATTACGTCCGGCGTCAGGGACTGCGGTTGCGGCTGGGAGTGCGCGCCGAGCGGATCGACCGTGACGGTGCGGGGTGGTCGATCACCACCGATGACGCGGACGTGCGGGCCTCGGCGGTCGTCGTTGGCCTCGGCAACCACAACACGCCCGGCCTGCCCCCCTGGCCGGGGATGGACGGATTCACCGGACAGCTTCTCCACGCGGCCGACTATCGGAGTGCGGAGCCCTTCGGTGGGCAGGAGGTGCTGGTGGTCGGGTCGGGGAATTCCGCCGTGGACATCGCACTGCAGCTCAGCAGCGCAGTCGCGGCCAAGGTGTGGATGTCGGTACGGACACCCCCGCAGCTGGTTCCGCGTTCGACGGCAGGTCTTCCCATCGACACGCTCGGGCCACTTCTGGCGACGCTGCCGGTCTGGCTTCTCGACGGTGCCGCCACCGCGATGCGACGGGTCTGGTTCGGCGAGCTCGCAGGCGTCGGGCTCCCGCCGCCGCGCCAGGGCATCTACACCGCGCTGCGGGCGCGGGCCAAAGTGCCGACGATCGCCGACGAGCTGGTGCCGCGGGTCAAGGACGGCCGTATCGAGATCGTCTCCGCGGTGGAATCATTCGAGACGAATCGTGTCGTTCTGGCCGACGGCACCGCGTTGGCTTCCCAGGTGGTGATCGGCGCGACGGGTTACCGCCGCGGTCTCGATGCGCTTGTCGGGCACCTCGGGGTGTTGACCGACGACGGTCATCCGGTGGTCAACGGCCCGCCCGCCGCGGCCCCCGGGCTGTGGTTCGCGGGGTACGAGGAGCCGTTGATCGGTCCGCTCCGGGCGTTCCGCCGGCAGGCACCGGACGTCGCGGCCGAGGTCGTATCCCATCTCGCCGCGTCATCGGCTGCCTCGCAGACCCTTTCGCGCTGATCCGGCCTCCGGACATGCCGAAAGCCCCTGCAAGCAGGGGCTTTCAGCGAGTGTCCGAGGGAAAAGCGGCTAGAACCAGACTTTTCGGCCGCCGACCGGGCGTCCGACGGCGCCGAGGATCCAGAGCACGACACCGACGACGACGAGAATGCCGCCGATCGTGTACAGGATCGAGAGGCTGGTGAAGTATCCGATCAGCAAGAGGATGATTCCGAGGATGATCATGGCAAATCCAATCGGTAGGTGGGTGACGCTTGCGCCCAGAGGTATTGCCCACTTCGTCAAAACCAAACGCGTCTTGCCCAAAGGGGTCTCCTGAGCTCCCCTTCCGGCCCGAGAACCGGCGTGAATCCCCAGGTGAACGGGTACTCCAGCCGCGGCGATCCGGGTGTGCCGGGAACTGCGGGAGGTCACGATGGTCGAGTGGTTGGACCGTCTGCAGCGACGGAGCAAAGCTGCCGGCTTCGTCATCGCCGTCATCTACAAGTATCTCGACGACCAGGGGAACTACCTCGCGGCGCTGCTTGCGTACTACGCGTTCGTCTCCTTGTTCCCGCTGTTGCTGCTGCTGACCACCACCCTCGGCGTGCTGCTGTGGAACCGGCCGCAGTGGCGGGCCGAGATCATCGATTCCGCGATCAGCCAGTTTCCCCTGATCGGTGAGCAACTCAGCCGCCCCGAATCGCTGAGCGGCGGAACGACAGCGGTCGTCATCGGCATCGTCGGCGCCCTCTACGGCGGACTGGGTGTCGGGCAGGCGCTTCAGAACGCGATGGACACGGTGTGGGCGGTTCCCCGGTACGTGCGGCGTGACCCGATCAAGTCCCGCGTGTACAGCATCCTGTTGCTGATCGTGCTCGGGTCGTTTCTGGTGGGTACGACGCTGCTGACCGGTCTGGGACGGAACTGGGCGAATCTGGGCTTTCTGGGCACCTCGGCGGTGGTCGTCGGCTCGGTTCTGTTGAACGCCGCCGTCTGCGCCGTGGCTCTGCGGGTCACGACGGTGCGACCGTTGACGTGGACCCAGGTGCTGCCGGGGGCGGTCCTGGCCGCGGTGTTGTGGCAGGCGCTGCAGTGGTTCGGCGCCACCTATGTGGCGCATGTGGTCGCGTCCGCGAGCGTGACCAACAGTGTGTTCGCAATCGTGTTGGGGCTGTTGGCATTCCTGTATCTCGTGTCCACCGCCTTCATGATCTGCGCCGAGATCAACGTGGTGCGCGTCGATCGTCTGCATCCGCGTGCACTGCTGACAGCGTTCACCGACAACGTCGATCTCACCCATGCCGATCGCCGAGCGTATGCCGGGCAGGCGGAAGCGCAGCGCGCCAAAAGCTTTCAGCAGGTCGCTGTGTCGTTCGAGGAGGAGCTCGAGGAGGAGCTCGAGAAGGAGGCGGAACCCGGCGCCTCCGACGGCGGCACGCCGACCGCTCCCACCCCATAACCTCCGCTGTCGCTGTCGCTGTCGCTGCCGACGGCCGGGATCGGCCCGACCGCGCGGTCACCTCGGGAGTCAGATTCTTTACTCCGGTGTGATCCGGCAACGCCTACGGCGGGACACGAGCCGGGCCGGCCGCTGCTTCAGTCCCCGCGAGGGCGATCCGGACAATCGCCGGTGGATTTGCTGAACCACCGACCATGAGAATTGTGCGTTTTGTCGATTTCGGCCCGGTTCACCCTCTGGTCACGCCTACAGCGGCGACACACACAGCGAAACCACTTGTCTGGGGGCAGAACACATGCGAATCACGAAGAGGGGAGCGCGCAGCGCGGGCATGGCGTGCGGCACCGTCGCGGCATCGGCAGCGCTCGCGGTGAGCACCGCGACCTCCGGGTGGGGCGTGAGCACGGCGATCGTCATCGGCGGCATCGGGACACCGTCGATGCACGAGGTCGTGACCAACCAACTTCTCGGCGGCGCGCTGCAGGATTACGACCAGCGGGTCAGTGTGAACTGGCCGGCGGAGGCGCGACCGTACACGGGGGAGGACGACATGACCCTCGGCCAGTCGATCGAGATCGGCAGGGCCAACCTGAACGCCCAGATCGACACCGCGCTCGCCCAGCTCGAACGTGACGCGGACGGGAACCTGCTCGACGGCGAACAGGTCACCGTCGTCGGACTGTCCGCCGGCTCCCTGGTCGTCACCGAAACCCTGCGTGGCTGGCAGTCGGACGACAAGGAGGATCCGGACGCTGAGGAGATCAACTTCGTCGTCGTCGCGGACTCCAGCCGCCAGGAGATCATCGATGACACCGAGCAATACAACCCGACCTACGACTACACCTACCGGAAGGCTCCGGAGACCGTGTACGACACGGTCGAGGTGACCGGGGAGTACGACGGAATGGCCGACTTCCCGGACCGTTTCAATCTGACCGCGATCTCGAACGCGTTGGCCGGGTCGGTGCTGCGGCACGTGCAGACGATGTTCTCCGATCTGTCCGACGTGCCGAAGCAAACACCACCGTGACGGAGAACGCGCTGGGCGGCACCACGGTCCGCTACCTCGTACCCGCCGAAACCCTGCCACTCGTCCAGTCCAACCCGAGCCTCGCCCCGCGCGAAGCGGAGCTGAGGGCCCAGGTCGACCGCGGCTACAGTCGCAACGATCCCGCCAATGTCGCGGCCCGACTCGCCGGTCCCGACGTCCCCGAACGAATCCGGGACATCGTCACACCGGAGGCCGCTGCGCAGGACACCGAGGACGTCGACCTGGGTATCACCGCGGCGGTGCAGCAGGACGAGGAGAGCGGTGCCGGCGCGATCCCCGAGATCGACGGACAGCGCAGTCTCGGTGAGCAACTCGAAGCAGCGCAGAACGCCGAGGATGGCGCCGATACCTCGCCCGCGCCGACGTCGCGCACGATCGGTGCGGCGGTCGAAGCGATCAGCGAAAGATCCACGACCGCAGACGATGACACGGGTGCAACCCCCCTGACCCCGGACGCCGGCGACACGGAGTCGTCCACGTCCGACGGGGCGAGCGAGTCGGCGGGTTCGGACGTCGGCGATTCGACCACGAGGACCTCGACGAAACCGAGTTCCGACGGCGCAGCGCGCTCCTCATCGTCGGCGGAGTGACCCGCGCATCTCTCGGCCGGCCCCGAAGCCCCGGTTGCCGCCGGGGCTTCGCGGCGTGCAGGGGCACGGGCGCGACGGAGTGCGAGCAGGTTCATTTACATTGAACCTGTCCCATCACGCTTACCGTGATGCTTTCCGGCTGCGAAGGAGAACGCCCCATGGATCCGTCCGGTGTCGCAGGAGCCGAGCCGTCGATCCTCTGGCGCCCTGACCCCTCGACGGTCCGCGACACGGCCATCGTCCGGTTCGCCCGTTGGGCGGCGACGTGCCGGGACACCCGCATCACCGATGAACTCGACTACCGTGCCCTGCACGCGTGGTCGGTGCGTGACCCGGAGGGGTTCTGGTCGGCGGCGGCCGAGTTTCTCGGCGTGATGTTCCGGGATCCGCCGCAACGGACGCTGGGGAGCGCGCAGATGCCGGGCACGCAGTGGTTCCCGGGCTCGACGCTGAACTACGCCGAGCACGCGCTCACCGCCGCTCCGGGCAGAGATGATGCCGACACCGCCGTCGAGTTCGTGCGCGAGGACGGCGTGGAACGCACGGTCAGTTATGCCGAGCTGCGGGATCTGGTCGGTCGGGCGCGAACCGGGCTGATCGCTGCGGGTGTCGGCCGCGGAGATCGTGTCGTCGCGTTGGCCCCCAACTGCGTCGAGACGCTGGTGATGTTCCTGGCCTCCGCGTCTCTGGGGGCGGTGTGGTCCTCGTGCTCGCCGGATTTCGGTACCCGCGCGGTGATCGACCGGTTCGCGCAGATCGAGCCCACCGTGCTTCTCGCCGTCGACGGATACTGCTACGGCGGCAGGCGATTCGACATCCGGGACCGTCTCGAGACGTTGCGCGGGAACCTCCCCACCGTCACCACCACCGTGCTTGTTCCGTACCTGGATCCCGCGGCCGAATTGAGCGGGTCGATCGGCTGGGCGGATTTCATCGCCGCCGACGGCACGCTCGACTTCGATCCGGTGCCGTTCGACCATCCGCTGTGGGTGCTCTACTCGTCGGGCACCACGGGCCTGCCGAAGGGCATCGTGCAGGGGCACGGCGGGATCGTGCTCGAACACCTCAAAGCGCTGCGACTGCAGAGCGACCTCGGTCCGGGCGACCGGTTCTTCTGGTTCACCACCACCGGCTGGATGATGTGGAACTACCTTGTCGGCGGACTGCTGGTCGGCGCGACGATCGTGTTGTTCGACGGCAGCCCCGGTCACCCCGACCTGAACGTGCTCTGGGAGTTGGCCGCCCGACACAGGGTCCGGTTGTTCGGGGTGTCGGCCCCCTTCGTGCATTCCTGCATGGACGCCGGGATCAGCCCGCGTGAACACCATGACCTGTCCTCGATGCGTGTTCTGGGATCGACCGGATCTCCGTTGTCGGTCAAGGGTTTCCGGTGGATCGGCGAACACGTCGGGGAGCACGTGCAGATCTGCTCCGTCTCGGGCGGCACCGACGTGTGCACGGCGTTCCTGGGCGCGGCGCCGACCGTTCCGGTGTGGCTCGGCGAGTTGTCCTGCGCCGCACTGGGGGCCGACGTGCACTCGTTCGACGAGGACGGTGCCGATCTGCGGGGCGAGGTGGGTGAGCTCGTCCTCACCCAACCGATGCCGTCGATGCCGGTGATGTTCTGGAACGATCCGGACGGGACCCGGCTGCGGGCCGCCTACTTCGAGGACTACCCCGGCTGCTGGCGCCACGGCGACTGGGTGGTGGCGACCGAGCGCGGCTCGTTCGTCATCCAGGGCCGGTCCGACTCGACTCTCAACCGCGGCGGGGTACGGATGGGCACCGCCGACTTCTACGCGGTCGTCGAAGGGTTCGCCGAGGTCCTCGACTCGCTGGTGATCGACACCACCGAACTCGGCGACGACGCCGAAGGAGAGCTGCTCTGCTTCGTGGTCCTCGCGCCCTCGGCCTCCCTGGCGGATGTCGAGGCGGCGCTGCGGACCGCGCTGCGCCGCGAGCTCTCCCCGCGACACGTACCCGACCGCTTCATCGCCATCGATGCGGTACCGAAGACGTTGAGCGGCAAGAAGTGTGAGGTTCCGGTGAAGAAGATCCTCGCCGGAGCCGACCCGGAGAAGGCGGTCAGCCGCGAGGCGCTGCAGGATCCCGACGCCATCGCGCCGTTCCTGGCGATGGTGACGAAGGGGACCGTCGACGGGCGCTGACGCTCGTCACCACCATCCGGTCGCCGCCGCGATCTGGCGGCCGAGTTCTGCTGTCATCGTGCGCATGTAGGTCGCGGACACGTGGTGTGAATCGTGGTAGACGAGGATGTTTCCCTCCGTGACCCGGCAGTCGGTCTCGTCGCACACCGCGTCTGACATGTCCAGCGGGTGCAGCAGCGGGTAGTAGGACGCCAGGTCCAGCGTCGGATTGGTCTCCGAGAGCGCCCACGAGCGCTTCACCCCGCAACTCACCGAGTCCCCGCCCCGGGACAGACAGTCCGCCGGGTCCGCCAGCCGTCCGTCGCGGATCAGCCATGGCGTGTCCCGCATCCCGAGGATGCTGATCCCGTTGGCCGACAACGTGTCCCAGATACCGAGATAGGCCTCGGGTACCAGATCGCCCGGTTCGTCCGCGTTCGGCCTCGTCGTCGTCGTGAACACGAAATCGGGGCGGTCGGTGAGCAGCTTGTCCATCGCCCGCTGATTCCACTCGTGGCACTGCGGATACTCCTCGCTGGAGATCGCGATCGTGGGCACCATCTCGGTGGTCAGCGGACACCCCATCTTCAGATAGGTCACCACCCGGAACCCGTGGCGCGTCCCGAGGGTGTCGAGCGCGGTGATCCAGTGTTCGGCGTGCGAACCGCCGGCCAGCGCGATGGTGCGGACCGCGTCCGGGTCGCCGTAGATGCAGTTGATCAGCTCGACGGTCACGAAGTCGCTGATGCACCCGTCCAAGGTCGTCGCCGGGATGTCATCGCGTGCCTCCAGGACCGTCGGCCGCATCGGTAACTGGGGCACGCGGATCCGGTTCGTCAGAGCGAGTGCGCCCGGGTAGTCGCGCTCGGGGAGCTGCGCGAGCTCGTGCCCCTTCGCGCGCTGCATCACGACATGCTCGCGCCAGGCGAACGACGTCACCGCCAGCGAAACGGCGAGAAGCACCACCGCCGACCCGAGCGCGAACCGCGGGCGTCGTACCCAGACCCACACCCGGGCCGCGCGGTCGGCGTCACCGGCCGAATCCGGGTGGCGCAACGGGTTCTCGATCAGGCGGGTCGTCAGGTAGGCCAGCACCAGGGACACCGCCAGCACACCCAGGCCGTCGAGGATGCCGACTCGGGGCGCTCCGGTGTGCACGAGCCAGAAGATCAGCACCGGCCAGTGCCACAGGTACAGCGAATAGGCCATCGCTCCCAGCGCTACGGCGGGGCGCCCCGCCAGCAGTCGAAGGGGGGCGGGTTCGCGCCGCGGCTGCCCGGCGCCCGCGGCGATCACCAGCACGGTCGCCCCGACGGGGACCAGTGCCCAGGGCCCGGGAAAGAGTTGCGCCCCGTCGATCAGCGCTCCGCACGACAGGATCGCGACGACGCCCACGGCCGCCGCGGCGGTGCGTGCCCACATCGGCATGCTCACCCGGGTGAGCAACAGCGCGGCCAGCACCCCGGCCAGCAGTTCCCACGCGCGCGCGAAGCTGTCGTAGTACGCGCCGGCCTGATGTTCGCCGTGGGCGACGATCGCATACCAGAACGACGCGGCGGCCAGTACCGCGAACACCCCGACGAAGACGGTTTTGAGACGGCTGCCGACGAAGCGGCGCAGCACCGCGGCCAGACCCAGTGTCACGGCCAGCATCGCGAGATAGAACTGTCCCTGCACCGACATCGACCACAGGTGTTGCAGCGGGCTGATGGCCTCCCCTGCGCGGGCGTAGTCCGACGCCGCAGCCGACAGGTACCAGTTCTGGTAGTAGCCCAGACTCGCCAGGCTCTGGTCGGCGAACGACTCCCACCGTGTCTGCGGCTGCAGCGTGAAGGTGAGCACGGCGGCACCGCCGAGGACGACGATCAGGGCCGGCAGCAGGCGGCGGGCCAGTCGCTGCAGCATCGGCAGCGGCGACAGGGAAACGCCCGGAGTGAGGGCACGGCCCAGCACCATCGCGCCGAAGAAGTAGCCGGACAGGACGAGGAAGACGTCGACGCCGCCCGAGACCCGCCCGAACCAGATGTGGAACACCGCGACCAGCGCGATCGCGACGCCCCGCAGCCCGTCGAGATCCCCTCGGCGGCGGCCCGGGGACGCTGATACCGACACGCCCGACACTTCACCGCCTCACTGACACCACCGGATGTACGCGGCCGGGTGAACGACACCGGCCGTCGTTGGCCGACAATTTACCGATGCCGTCGCGAAGTGCCTATTCGGACGCGTAGCGCCCAGGCGGGTCGGTCAGTCGACGACGGCGTCGTGCGGGGCCACCACAAAGCCGAATCCGCCGCCGTCACCGGCGTCGTCGCTGGGATCCACCTTCGTCTCGCGTCCGCACACCGGGCAGGTCGCTGCCCTCGCCGGCGGCGGATCACCGGGCAGTTCGCGGCCGCTTCCCGCGCACTCGTGCATTGCACCTCCAGGCTCTCGGTTCGGTCGGTCCGAGACCCCATACCCGCGTCGCACCGCGTCGAAGCGGCGCCCACGCCACGGCGTCACCCCGGCACGGGATGCAGATCGACCTCCTGGGCCTTGACCGCGAAGTACACCGTCTGGCCGGGAGTGAGGTCGAGGTCGGCCGCCGCGGCGGCGGTGATGTCGGCGGCCAGCCCCGTGCCGCCGTCGGGCTGGTCCGTGCCCCGTACCCGCACCGCTGCGCCGTGGACGTCGACCTCGGCGAGGGTCACCGCCATCACGTTGCGGGGGCTGCCGCGCGGGGGTGCGAGATGAACGGCGACGGCGGCCGGTCGGAACAGCGCGACCGCCGCGGTGCCCGGGACCGCGTCGCCGGTTCCACAGATCTCCGCGCCCCAGGCCGCGCGGAGCACGCCGGGGGCGCTCACCGTTCCGGGAACGAGGTTCACCCCGGCGATGCGGGCGGCGAACCTGCTGCGCGGCGCCGTGAGCACCGTGCGGGTGGGACCCGCCTCGGCAACCCGGCCGTCCTCGATGACGACCGCCCGGTCGGCGACGGCCATCGCATCGAGCACGTCGTGGGTGACGATGAGCGCCGTCCGGCGCTGCTCCCGCAGAATCTCGCGAAGCAGCCGTCGCAGCGGAGGCGCGGCCGTGACGTCGAGCGCGGCCATCGGCTCGTCCAGCAGCAGGACGCGTGGCTCGGCGGCCAGCGCGCGGGCCAGGGCGACGCGCTGCGCCTGCCCGCCGGACAGCTGCGCGGGTCTGCGGTCGGCGAGCTCGACGGCGCCGACCGCCTCCAGCCAGCGGCGTGCGCTCGCGCGTGCCCTGGACCGGGACTGCCCCCGGCAGCGGGGTGCGTAGGTCACGTTGGCGGCCACCGACATGTGCGGGAACAGCATCGCCTGCTGGCTGAGCATCGCGACCCCGCGGGCGTGCACCGGCACGAACGTTCCCGACGCGGTGTCGGTGACGACCGTGTCGCCGACCTCGACCCGGCCGTCGTCAGGGCGCAGCAGACCGGCGACCAGCTGAAGCAGGGTGGACTTGCCGGCCCCGTTGGGTCCGAGCACCGCCAGCACCTGGCCGTCGGTGACCGACACGTCGAGGTCGATGTCGCGCTCGCCGAGTCGGGCGCGCACCCGGACGCCGCTCACAGCGGCCCCGCGAGGCGCTGGCTCGCCGAGCCGATCACGATCAGGGCGGCGACCACGATCAACACCAGGGACAGGGCGACTGCGGCGTCGGCGTCGGTCTCGCGCTGCAGGTAGATCTCCAGCGGCAACGTCCGAGTGACGCCCTGCAGCGAGCCGGCGAAGGTCAGCGTCGCGCCGAACTCGCCGAGCGATCGCGCGAACGCCAACACCGCACCCGAGATCAGGCCCGGCACCACCAGCGGCAGCGTCACCGTGCGCAGCACCGTCGTCGGCGCGGCGCCCAGGGTGGCGGCAATGCGCTCGTACCCGGCGCCGGCCGAGCGCAGCGCTCCCTCCAGGCTGACCACCAGGAACGGCAGCGACACGAAGGACTGGGCCAGCACGACGGCGGTGGTGGAGAACGCGATCCGGACGCCGAGCACCTCGAGGTGCTGCCCGAGGAGGCCCTGTCTGCCGAAGGTGTAGAGCAGCGCGATGCCGCCGACCACCGGGGGCAGGACGAGGGGCAGCAGTACCAGGGCCCGCAGCACCTTCTGTCCCGGGATGTCCCCGCGCGCCAGTACCAGGGCCATCGGGACACCGAGCAGCACACACACCGCGGTGCTCGCCGCGGCCGTCTTCAGGCTCAGCGCCAGTGCGGCCCGCGAGGATTCCGAGGTGATCAGCGGGACGAAGTCGGGCCAGTCGATCCGCAGCAGGATCGCCGCCAGCGGCGTGAGGACGAACAACGCGCCGACGGCGGCAGGCAGGTAGATCCACGCGGGGAGACCGACCTCGATCGGTCCGGCGCGACGGCGCACCGGCATCAGGGCCTCCCGAAACCCGCTGCGGCCAGCACGTCGCGGCCCTGCGGGCCGGTGACGAACTCGATGAACGCCGACGCCGCCGCCGGATTGGTGGAGTCGGCGAGCGCCGCGATCGGATAGCTGTTCACCGCATCCGCGGCTTCGGGGAACGCGACCGCGGTGACCGCGTCGCCGGCCGCGGCGGCATCGGTGACGTAGACCAGGCCGGCGTCGGCCTGGCCTGAGGTGACCTTGCCCAGCACGTCGGTGACGGCGGACTCCTCGCTCACCGGTGTCAGGGTGACACCTGTTGCGGCCTCGACCTTTTCGGTCGCCGATCCGCACGGCACCTGGGGTGCGCAGACCACCAACTGGACGCCCGGCCCGGCGAGATCGGCGAAAGACGCGATGGCCCTGGGGTTTCCGGGTGCCGTGACGATCGTCAACGTATTGGTCGCGAAGACGACCGGATCACCGGCGACGGTCCCGCCGTCGACGGCCCGGTCCATGGTGGACGTGTCCGCGGAGGCGAAGACGTCCGCCGGAGCGCCCTGGGAGATCTGCGCGGCCAGATCTGTCGAACCCGCGAAGTTGAACACGACCTGCGTGCCGGGATGGTCTGTCTCGAAGCGGGATCCGAGTTCGGTGAAGGTCGACTTCAGCGACGCCGCGGCGAACACCGTCAGGTCACCGGTGACCGCGTCCGAGGTCGGCAGTGTCGCCGCGGGTCGGTCCTCGCCGGCGGTCGAGCATCCCGACATGAGCGTGGCGACGGTCAGCGCGACTGCGGCCGCTGAACGTCGAATCACGAGGGCCGACCCGGGGTTTCGATGATCACGGTGGTCGCCTTGACCACCGCCACCGCCACGACCCCGGGCTCGAGCCCCAGCCGGCGAACGGACTCGGAGCTCATCAGGGACACCACGGTGAACGGCCCGCACTGCATCTGCACCTCACTCATCACGGTGTCGGCGGTCACGGCGGTCACCAGGCCGACGAGGCGGTTGCGCGCCGAACTCCCGACGCCGAGCACATCCGGTGGCGGCGAGGCGTGCTCCCGGGCGAAGTTCGCGAGCACCCTGCCGTCGATCACCTTGCGCCCGGCCCCGTCCTTGGCGGACTCCAGCGTGCCGCTGTCGATCCAGCGCCGGACGGTGTCGTCGCTGACGCCGAGCAGCGCCGCGGCGTCCCTGATCCGAATCATGGTCACGCGACACCCTCGACTTCCATCCGCATCTGCGGACACGACGCCGAGATTACTCCGAATCTACGGAAGGAGGTTCAGCGGGGCACGCTGAGCGCGATCACCGCGGCATCGTCTTCGAGTCCGTCGCCGAAGCTGGCGAGCAGCACGCGAACGGCCTCGACGAAAGCACCGGCGTCGGTCGGCGTGTGGCGCCCGGCGAACTCGAGCAGGGCGTCGTCGTCGTCGAAGCGCCTCGTGCGTCCCGTCTTCGCCTCGGTCAGACCGTCGGTGTACATCACCAGCGTGTCCCCGGGGCCCAGATGCACGCTGGTCGAGACGAATCTCGGGTTCCTGATCAGCCCCACGGCCTGACCCCCGGGGGTGGCGACGTAGCGTGCGGGGCCGTCCACCGGCAGCAGCAGCGCGGGGGGATGACCGCCGGTGGCGAGCTGCACGTCGAAGCCGTCGGGTGCCGCGGTGATCACCCCGAAGATCACCGTGCAGAACCGGGGGTCGTCGCCGTGGAACTCGTGGCTGAGGACCGCGTCGAGGGTGTGCAACACCGCGACCGGGTCGCGGTCGTTGACCGCGGCGGCGCGCAGGGTGTAGCGCGTCAGCGAGGTCACGGCGGCCGCACCGGCGCCCTTACCCGACACGTCGCCGAGGAACATGCCCCATCTGTCCTCGGCCATCGGGAAGAGATCGTAGAAATCTCCACCGACGTCGTCGCGGGAGGCGTTGTGGTAGTGGGCCGCCGCGGTCAACCCGCGCGGCGGCGACAACGTCGGCGGGATGAGGGACCGCTGCAGGGTCGCGGCGAGCACCTGCGCACGCTCCCGTTCACGGTCGGCGCGGCGCCGGGTCTCGAGGAGTTCGCGTTCATACGAACGGCGTTCGCTGGCATCCTGGATCGCGATCCGCAGCGCCACCACCGCCCCCGCGGCATCGCGCTCGACGTTCGCGGTGACGAATCCCGCCAGCCTCGTTCCGTCCGCGGTCAGCAGATCGGCCGCGACGCCGTCGAGCGAGCCGTTCATGTGGAGCATCGACACGAAGTGGGTCTCGTAGTGGATCCTGCTGCCGGCGGCGAGCAGATCGGGGAACTGCCGGCCGGTGAGGTGCTCGGACCGGTATCCGACCCATCGGCTGAACGTCTCGTTGGCGCGGATGATCCGACCGTCGGGTGAGGTCAGCAACAGCCCGCAGGGCGCACTGTCGAAGAATTCGTCGAGCCCCCCGATCGGACGCGGATCGTCTGTCACAACCGCAGGGCGAAGTCGGCGATCGCGGCCGCGGTGTCCTCCGGGGCGCTCAGATGCGGGCAGTGCCCGCTGGCGTCGAGGGTGACCAGCGTGCTCCCTGCGATCTGCTCGTGGCAGTAGGCGCCCACCTCCCGCGGTGCGAGTGTGTCCCTGGCGCACTCGACCACCACCGTCGGCACCGTGACCCGCGCGAGATCGGCCCGGTTGTCGGACAGGAATGTGGCCCTCGCGAACGCCAGCGCCCGTTGCGGGTCGGTGCGGCAGAACGCGTCGGCCAGTTCGCCTTCGAGGTCGGGACGCTCCGGGGTTCCCATGATCACCGGCGCCATCGCACGGGACCATCCCAGATAGTTGCTCTCGATGGAGTCGAGCAACTCGTCGATGTCCAAGCGGGTGAAGCCGCCGCGGTAATCGCCATCGTCGAGATAGCGCGGGGACGGGGTCAGCAGAACGAGCCCCGCGAACGCGCCCGGGTTCTTCGCGGTGGCGAGCACACCCATCATCGCCGCGACCGAATGGCCGACGTACACGACCTCCCGCAGCCGCATGCCGTCGACGATCTCGAGGATGTCATCGGCGTACTGCTGCAGGTCGGCGTACCGCTTCGCGGTCCACGCTCCGGCATCGGAGGAACCCGACCCGACGTGATCGAACAACACGATGCGGAATCTGTCGGAGAGCAGCGGAACGACGAGTCGCCACAGGTTCTGGTCGCAGCCGAAGCCGTGCGCGAGCATGAGGGGGCGTCCGTCCGGCCGCCCGACGACGCGGACGCTGTTCCTGATGCGGACGTCCATGTAGCGATGATCGCATCTTCGCCGCGTTACTCGTCGTCGAGCACCGAGAAGGGCTCGGTCGGAACCTCCACCACGGCGAGCTGCGCGGCCGACTCCGACGGTACGACGTTGCGCGCCAACGCCTGCAGCGCACGTTCGGTACCGACGTCCTGGCCGGCGCGCTCGGACAACAGCCACCGCACCTCCAGCAGATCGCAGTAGGCCTGGATCGGGGTCCCCGCGCCGCCGACCGCTCGGTGCGCACGGTGCATGGTGGGTGTGGCCACCTCCATCACCCACAACTGCGCGGCGGTCCGCTCATCGACGTCGTGGCCGGCTTCCCGGCACAGCTGCCCCTGATAGGCGTGCAGATCCCCGAGCAGGATCCGTGCCTGCCCCTCGCCGACGTCGAGCCCGGTGAGCCGCCGCAGCTGGGTCGCATGGAAGTTGCGGTCGCCCACCGCGACGTGTAACCGCAGATCCTCGGCGCCGGAACTCACCGGCTGCAGCGACACCTCGTCGACGGCGAAGCCGAGTTCGTTGAGCTTGCGGATCGTGCTCTCGACCCGGTAGCGATCGGCGAAACCGAACGTCGGCTTCGCATCCAGCAGGTTCCACAACTGTTCGTAGCGATCTCTGATACCGACCGCTTCGGCGATGAAACCCGGCTGCAGATCCGGTCTTTCGAGCTTGGCGGCCATGTCCAGCAGCCCGGCCCCGACGTTCTCCACCGTGATGTCGATGTCGTGTGCGCGCTGCCCGTCGGACAGTCCCGGATGCACCTCGCTGGTCTCGGCGTCGACGAGGAACGCCTGCAGCACCTGCCCGTCGCGCGAGAACAAGGTGTTGGCCAGCGAGCAGTCGCCCCAGAAGACACCGTGACGGTGCAGCTCGACGAGCAGCGTGGCCATCGCATCGAACAGCCGGGCCCGGTGTTTGGGCGCATCGGGCGGCAGTCGCATGAAGAGCCGCCGGTACTGCCACGAACCGACCAGATACCGCGTCAGCAGGATCGCGGTGTCGAAATCCGGCTGGAAGACCACACCCGCCGCACGTACGGAGTTGATCCCCATCTCTTCGAGCCGGCTCAGCACGCCGTACTCGCGGCCGGCGATCCGGGGCGGCAACTCCTTGAGCGCCCACAGTTCGCCGTCGGATTCGACGAACCTGACCAGGTGCCTGCTCGGCCCCACCGCGATGTCGCGCAACGCGACATCGGGTGCGGCCCAGTCGGCGAGCGGCCGGTCCCACGGCAGCGCGATCAGCCCCGGGCGCGGGGCCCGTAGCCGCAATTCGGGAGCGGCCATCGGTGAGAGCGGCGGTCGGCTCAGCCCGCGGTCGCCGCGTGCCGGCCCCGGGATTCGGGTGGATTCTGCTCGCGCGGGCGCTCGTGGGAGACCCGGGTCAGGTTGTCACCCGAGTGCGGGTCGAACAGGTGCAGCCGCTCCGAGTCCAGCCACAGGGTGGCCTTGTCTCCGGAACGCACCCGGCTCAGCGGGTCGAGCTCCACACAGATCTGCGTGCGGAGCTGCTCACTGTCGAGTTCATTTGCCAGCTCGGCCAACTGGCCCGAGATCTCCGTCGTCGCCTCGAACGGCACGAAGGCGTACTGCTCGTTGCCCAGCCATTCGGTGACATCGATCTCGACGTCGAAAGTGACCCCACGCGAAGCCTTGTCCCGGTCGACGAACTCGGCGTCCTCGAAGGCACCCGGCCGGATCCCGGCGATATAGACCTTCCCTTCCTCCACCGAGCCGCGCCACTCGTCACGCAGCGGGACGGTCGCGAACGGCAACTCGATCTCGTTGCCCGTCACCCGCGCCGGGACGAAGTTCATCGGCGGCGAGCCGATGAAGCCGGCGACGAACAGGTTGACGGGCTGGTCGTAGAGTTCGCGCGGGCTGGCGACCTGCTGCAGCACACCCTTTTTGAGCACCGCGACGCGATCGCCCAGCGTCATCGCCTCGGTCTGGTCGTGCGTCACGTACACGGTCGTGACACCCAGTTTGCGTTGCAGGCGCAGGATCTCGGTGCGCATCTGGCCGCGCAGCTTGGCATCGAGGTTGCTCAGCGGTTCGTCGAACAGGAACGCGTCGGCCTCGCGCACGATCGCGCGACCCATCGCGACCCGCTGACGCTGACCGCCCGACAGGTTGGCCGGCTTGCGGTCGAGATGCTCGCCGAGCTCGAGCGTCGTGGCCGCGTCGTTGACCCGCTGCCGGATCTCGTCGTCGGACAGCTTGCCCGCCAACCGAAGTGGGAACGCGATGTTCTCGAACACCGTCAGGTGCGGGTAGAGCGCGTAGTTCTGGAACACCATGGCCAGGTTGCGGTCGCGCGGAGCCATGTCGTTGACCCGCTTGTCGCCGATCATCATGTCCCCGGACGTGATGTCCTCGAGCCCCACGATCATCCGCAGCAGGGTCGACTTGCCGCAGCCCGACGGACCGACGAGGATCACGAACTCACCGTCGGCGATGTCGAGGCTCACATCGTTGACGGCCGGATAGCCGTCACCGTATTTCTTGACGATATTGCGCATCGTGATTGCTGCCATGGGGCTATCCCTTCACTGCTCCGGAAGTAAGACCGGCGACGATGCGCCGTTGGAAGACGAGAACCAGGATGACGACGGGGATCGTCACGATCACCGAGGCCGCCATGATGTAGGGGACGGGGGATTCGAAGTACGACGCGCCCTGGAAGAACGCCAGCGCGGCGGGCACCGTGCGTGCGCTGTCCGTGGACGTCAGCGAGATCGCGAACAGGAAGTCGTTCCAGCAGAAGAAGAACGTCAGGATCGCGGTCGTGAACACGCCCGGCGCGGCCAACGGCACGATCACCTTGCGGAACGCCTGCCACTGGGTGGCGCCGTCGACCTGTGCGGCATGCTCCATCTCCCACGGGATCTGCCGGAAGAAGGCCGACATCGTCCAGATCGACAGGGGCAGTGCGAAGGTCAGGTACGGGATGATCAGACCCAGCCAGGTGTCGTAGATGCCCAGCCCGCGCCACATGTCGAACAGCGGACCGACGAGTGCGGCCTGCGGGAACATGGCGATGCCCAGCGCCAGCGACAGCAGCACCTTCTTGCCCGGGAACTCCAGACGCGCAATGGCATACGCGGCGAACATCGCGATGATCACCGAGATGACGGTGGCGACCAGCGCGATGCCGATCGAGTTGATCAGCGCCCTGGTGAACAGCGGATTGCTGAAGATCTGGGCGAAGTTGTCGAACGTGACGGTGCTCGGCAGGAACGACGGTTCGCCCGACACGATGTCCGACGGCGGCTTGAACGCCAGGCTGATCATCCACAGCATCGGCACGAAGCTGTAGATCACGATCACGATGCCCGCGATCGTCCACCACTTGGTGTTCTTGGTCACTGGTCACCCCTGACTTGCGAGAGGTCGGTCTTGAAGACCTTGATGAATATCCACGCGATCGCGACGACCGACAGGAACAGCAGTACCGAGACCGCCGATCCCATACCGAGATTGACCAGTGTCACGTTCTGCCGGTAGGCCAGGAACGAGATGGTCTCGGTGTTGTTGGCGCCGGCCGTCATCACGTACGGATTGTCGAAGATGCGCCACGCGTCCAGCGTGCGGAACAGCAGAGCGACCATGATCGCCGCCTTCATGTTCGGCAGCGTGATCTTCCACAACCGCTGCCACGCCGTGGCGCCGTCGACCTTCGCGGCCTCCTGCATGTCCTCGGGGACCTGGACCAGGCCTGCGAGCAGCAGCAGCGAGATGAAGGGGGTGGTCTTCCAGATCTCGGACAGGCAGATCACGAAGATGGCCGACCAGCGGTCTCCGAACCAGTCGAAGTCGGTCAGGTTGAGCCACTGGTTGACGAAGCCGGAGTCGATGGCGAACGCGTAGCGCCAGATGAACGCCGAGACCACCGTGACGATGCCGTACGGGATCAGGATCGCCGTGCGCAACGGGCCCCGGCCCCGCACGATGCGCAGCATCACGAACGCGAACCAGAACCCGAGTACCAGTTCGATGGCCACCGTCACCACGGTGATCGCCAACGTGGTGACGAAGTCGTTCCACCAGATCGGGTCGGTCAGGATGACGAGGTAGTTGCCCAGGCCGACGAAACTGCGGCCCTCGGGGTCGGTGAGCCGGAAGTTGTACAGCGACAACACCAGCGCGTAGCCGAGCGGGTAGGCGGTGACGAGCAGCATCACCACATACGAGGGCAGGGTCAGGTAGAGCCCGAGCCGGCGTTCGCCTTTGGCGCGCTCGCTGACCGAGGGTTTACCCGGGTCCTTCTGGATGGGGGCGTCTGCCGGTGCGGTCACAGCAGTCGCCTCCCCGCCAGCACGTCAGCCATGAATTGGTCTGTCCTTAAGTTCGTAGTTGCAGTTACTTCGTGTTGTTACGTTGGGCTGTGACCCGGGTGGGTCGGGTGAGGCTGCATGGTCGTAGCCGGCCCTGGTGGTGCGGCTTGAAAGGACTGGCCGCCCGGCCTGCCTGGACTCCTCTGGCCGCTGATTGAGATCTGCGATGTGATCGCTTGTTTAAGGAAATGCTGGCGGGGTTGTCCATGGGGATCATGTTGGTAGACAGGCGAAAAGAGGGGTGATGACGACGGGCCAGGTGTGGGCTGGAGTGGATGTTGGTAAAGAGCATCACTGGGTTTGTGCGGTCGACGACAGCGGGAAGGTGGTGTTGTCGCGCCGGCTGGTCAACGACGAGCAACCGATCCGGGAGCTCGTCGCTGAAATCGACGAGCTGGCCGAGCGAGTGTCGTGGACGGTGGACCTGACCACGGTGTATGCCGCACTGGTGTTGACGGTGCTGGCCGACGCCGGCAAAACGGTCCGGTATCTGGCCGGCCGGGCGGTGTGGCAGGCCTCGGCGACCTACCGCGGTGGGGAGGCCAAAACCGATGCCAAAGACGCTCGGGTGATCGCCGACCAGGCGCGCATGCGCGGCCAGGACTTGCCCGTTCTGCATCCCGATGATGACTTGATCAGCGAGTTGCGGATGCTCACCGGCCATCGCGCCGACCTGGTGGCCGACCGCACCCGCACGATCAACCGGCTGCGCCAGCAACTCGTCGCGGTCTGCCCGGCCCTGGAACGAGCCGCCCAACCGAGCCAAGACCGTGGCTGGGTGATACTGCTGGCGCGCTACCAGCGTCCCAAAGCGATTCGACAAAGCGGTGTTTCGCGGCTGACCAAAGTCTTGACCGATGCCGGTGTGCGCAACGCCGCCTCGATCGCGGCGGCTGCGGTGGCTGCAGTGAAAACCCAGACGATGCGCCTGCCCGGCGAAGAGGTGGCCGCCGGGTTGATCGCTGATCTGGCGCGGGAGGTGATCGCCCTCGATGACCGCATCAAGACCACCGACGCCGACATCGAGGGCCGATTTCGCCGCCATCCACTCGCCGAGGTGATCACCAGCATGCCCGGCATAGGATTTCGGCTGGGCGCCGAATTCCTCGCCGCCGTTGGTGATCCCGCGCTGATCGGATCGGCTGACCAACTCGCGGCCTGGGCCGGCCTGGCGCCAGTGTCTCGAGACTCCGGAAAGCGCACCGGACGACTGCACACCCCCAAGCGTTACAGTCGCCGACTGCGCCGAGTCATGTACATGTCGGCGTTGACCGCGATCCGCTGCGACCCAGATTCCAAGGCCTATTACCAGCGCAAACGAGACGAAGGAAAGCGGCCGATCCCCGCCACCATCTGCCTGGCGCGACGGCGCACCAACGTTCTCTACGCCCTCATCCGTGACAACCGGACCTGGCAACCTGATTCACCCCCGGTCACCGCCGCGGCTTGACTTCTTCATTGAGAGTCCTTTCCGGAGTTTCGGAAGTCACCGACGCGGGCGGATGCCACGTCTGCTGGATCGCGCCCGAGATGTCGGTGTAGAACGGCGTGGGTGGACGGGGGCCGCCGTCGCCGATCGACTCCCGGATCAGGTCGGCGTTCTCGTAGGTCTCCCGGATCTCGGGGTTGTCGTAGGACGCCGCATACGGTGACGGCTCACTCTCGTCGAGCATGTACTGAGTGGCCTTCGGTTCGGCGTTGATGCACTCGACCAGCGCGACGGCCTCCTCCGGATACTCCGTGTACGCGCCGATGCCGAGGTTCGCACCGCCCAGCGGCGGCGCGCTCGGCATATCCGGGGACACCCTGGGGTAGCGGGCCCAACCGATGTCGTCGACGACCTCCTGCGGCAGCGTGCCCTCCTCGGCGGCGCTGCGCGCGGCGGCCAGCACGTACGGCCAGTTGACCATGAACATGCCCTGATCGGACTGGAAGTTGGCGCGCGCCTGCTCTTCCGACGCGTTCGACATGTCGGTGGGCGCGGCGGGAGAGCGACCGAGGGTGCCGACGATCTCGGCGGCCTTGAGCCCGGGCGGAGTGTTCAGCGACGGTTTGGCGTCGCGTCCGGCTTCCACGTCTTCGAGGAGCGCACCGCCGCCCGAGAGCACCAGGGCGTTGATCAACACGGTGTAGCCCTCGTACCGCTGGGCCTGGACCGCGATCTTCTTCTGCTGCCCCACAGCGGCTTTGAGCATCTCGTCCCAGGTGAAGGTCGGAGAGGCGGGGTCGACGCCGGCCGCGGCCGCCGCGGACTTGCGGTACCAGAGCAGCTGCGCGTTCGACTTGTACGGCGCGCCGTAGAGGGTGTCCTCCCACATCCCGGTCTCGATCGGGGCGGGCAGCATCCCGGCGGTCAACCGGCTGGTCTCCTCTGCGGTGTACGGGCGCAGGAACCCGGCGTTGGCGAACTCCGCGGTGAAGACCACGTCCATGCTGACGAGGTCGATCGACGAATCACCGGCGGCCAGACGGCGAACCATCTGTTCGCGCTGGGCGGTCGCGGTGCTCGGCAGCGACTCGATACGCACCTGGTAGGCGCCGTTGGACGCCTCGGCGCACTGCTCGGCACGCGCGACCGAGCCGCCGTTGTCGGGAAGGATGTACCACGTCAAGGTCGGGGGACCGCTCTGGGCGCCGCACCCGGACAACAACGACGCGGCCACCAGAGGCGCACTGGCCAGCGCGACTGCGCGACGCCGTCGCCCGCGGGCGAACTGATTTCGTTTCATCACGTCCTCGTCTATGAAGTTTGCCCTCGTGTCGGAAGTTGTGGTCTCCGATAGGGCCACGTGCAGCACATTCACCTACGGGAAGAGTGTGTCACACCTCACAAGGCTGGTGGGGGAGCGGTCCGCGTGCGGCGGGGCGGTGCCGCCGCTGACCGCCGGTCCGGTGGGCAGGGTGGTCGCCGGAGATGACGTCGGCTGCTGCGCCCCGGGACGGCGATGCGATCATCGCCACCGTATCGACGTTGCGGCGCAAGTGAAGTGCCCCGCCAAGCGGTGCCGGCCCCGACGGTGACGATGGTCGAGCGAGAACACCGGCGCGACGATTCCCGAGGTTTGACACATCAGGCCGACACACCGACGCTGAACACGCAAACTTTCACGCAATCCCGATGTCTTCGCCGAGGAGTTCCCCGTGGCACCCCAGCACCCGTGGTGGCAGACCGCCGTCGTCTACCAGGTCTACATCCGCAGCTTCGCCGACGGCAACGGAGACGGCATCGGCGACATCCGGGGTCTGCGGGCGCGGGTGGGTTACCTGGGCGCCCTGGGCGTCGACGCGATCTGGATCAACCCCTGGTATCCCTCTCCGATGGCCGACGCCGGCTACGACGTCGCCGACTACCGCGACATCGAACCGGCCTACGGGACGTTGACCGAGGCGCAGGACCTGATCGACGCCGCCCACGCGGTCGGCATCCGGGTGATCCTCGACATCGTGCCGAACCACACCTCGGACCGGCACGCGTGGTTCGAGGCCGCGCTCGCCGGTGACCCGGCGGCGCGCGACCGGTATCACGTCCGGCCCGGGCGCGGCGCGAACGGTGAACTGCCACCCAACGATTGGCAGAGCGTGTTCGGCGGACCGGCATGGACACGCATCACCGACGGGCCGCTGCAGGGCCAGTGGTATCTGCATCTGTTCGCGCCCGGTCAGCCCGATCTGAACTGGGAGAACCCGGAGGTCCGAGCCGAGTTCGAGGACATCCTGGCGTTCTGGTTCGACCGCGGCGTCGACGGGTTCCGCATCGACGTCGCCCACGGTCTGGTCAAGGCCGAGGGGCTGCCCGACGGCGCGCAGGCGGACGCGCCGCAGGCGATGCTGCAGGTCGAGGCGCAGCATCCGGCCTGGGATCAGGACGGCGTGCACGACATCTACCGCGGCTGGCGGTCGGTGGCGCAGCGCTACACCCCCGAGCGGATCTTCATCGCCGAGGCGTGGGTGTCCAGCAACGAACGACTGGCCCGGTATCTGCGTCCCGACGAACTGCACACCGCGTTCCAGTTCGACTTCCTGCGCTCGCCGTGGCGCGCGGCGAACCTGCGCGGGGTCATCGACGACGCGATCACCTCGGCCGCCTCGGTCGGTGCGCCTCCGACCTGGGTGCTGTCGAATCACGATGTGACGCGCACAGTCACGCGTTTCTCGCGGTCGCAGCCCGACCATCTCGTCGAGACGGATTGGGAACGGGGACGCTGGTCCGGCGAGGAACCCGATCACGAGCTCGGGCGACGGCGTGCCCGCGCCGCGGCCCTGGTCCAGCTGGCGCTGCCCGGCACGGCCTACGTCTACCAGGGTGAGGAACTGGGTCTCGAGGAGATCGAAGACCTGCCCGACGACGTCCGCCAGGATCCGACCTGGGCGCAGTCCGGCTTCACCGACGTGGGCCGTGACGGATGTCGGATTCCGTTGCCGTGGAACGAATCCGAGCCGACCTACGGGTTCGCCGACGGTCCGGACGCGGTGACGTGGCTGCCTCAGCCCGGGCACTGGGCCGAGCACAGCGTCGAGGCGCAGGAGCGTGATCCGGACTCGATGCTGCACCTCTACCGTGCGGCGCTGAAACTGCGGCCGTCGCTGTGGCGGGACGCCGGAGAGGTGACCTGGCTCGACGTCGCGGCCGAGGTGGCCGCGTTCGACCGCGGCGGCGCGCAGTGCTGGGTCAACACCGGGACCGCTGATGTCACGCTTCCCGCCGGTGCCTCGGTGGTGCTCGCGTCCTCGCCCGGGGTCGACGGGGTGCTGCCCGGCGACACCGCGGTGTGGCTGCAGACCTGAGGAAAGGACTTTTGCTCTGATCACAGAAGTCCCTGTAGCGCACTCTGGATGGAGAACACGACTCCTGAAGGGGTGGCAAAGCATGAATGCGCACTTTCCAGACGCCGAGACGCTGCGCTCAGCGCTGTCCCTGGCCAATCGTGCACCGTCGGTGCACAACTCGCAACCATGGCAGTGGCGGGTCGGGCACGAGAGTGTGCATCTGTACGCCAACCCCGATCTGCTGCTGCCGCACACCGATCCCGATGCCCGGGACCTGATGCTCAGCTGCGGTGCGGCGCTGCATCACTGTGTGGTGGCCTTGGCTGCGCTGGGTTGGCAGGCCAAGATCCACCGGTTCCCCAATCCGGCGGAACCGGACCACCTCGCCGCGCTGGAACTCCGCAGATATCCGGCGGCCGATCTGGACGTGACGCTGGCCGCTGCGATCCCGCGGCGCCGCACGGATCGTCGGTACTACAGCTCCTGGCCGGTGCCCCAGGGTGACGTCGCGCTGATGGGCGCCCGGGCTGCCCGCGCGGGCGTGGCGTTGCGCCGCGTCGATGATCTGGCGGGGCTCAAACGGCTCGTGAGCGCCGCGGCTTTCCAACACCGGACGGATGCCGGATATCTCACGGAGCTGGCTGCCTGGAGCGGCCGGTACGCCGCAACGGCGGGTGTCCCGGCCCGCAGCGTCCCGGCCGAGACCGCGGGGGCGGTGTCGGCGCGGGCCTTCGCGGGCGGGGTGCTGCCGCAGACACCCGACACCGCCGCCGATCAGGACAATGCGGTGGTGCTGGCGCTGGGGACGGCCGGCGACGACCGGCTGTCCTGGCTGCGCGCGGGGGAGGCGACGAGCGTCGTGTTGCTCACCGCGACCGCGCTGGGCCTGGCGAGTTGCCCGATCACCGAGCCTCTGGAGATCGCCGAGACGCGTGAGGCGGTGCGCCGCGACGTGTTCGGCACCGACGGATACCCGCAGATGCTGCTGCGGGTGGGTTGGGCGCCGGTCAACGCCGACCCGTTGCCTTCCACTCCTCGCCGCGACCTCTCCGAAGTCGTTGTGAAGCTGGATGATTCACCGGTGGAGTGAGGATCGGCGGGCGGTGCTCAGGCGCCGCCCGCGCCGTGTCCGCGGTCGAGTTTGGAGATGAACACCGCGGCCTGGGTTCGCCGCTCCATGCCGAGCTTGGCGAGCAGTCGCGAGACGTAGTTCTTGACGGTCTTCTCGGCGAGGAACATCCGCGCGGCGATCTGTTTGTTCGTCAGGCCCTCACCGAGAAGGTCGAGCAGCACCCGCTCCTGGTCGGTCAGACCGGACAGCGGATCGGTCCTCTCGCCCTCGCCCCGCAGCTTCGCCATCAGCGCGGCCGCGGCGCGGTTGTCGAGCAGCGACCGGCCCGAGCCGACCTCCTTGATGGCCCGTGCGAGCTCCATGCCCTTGATGTCCTTGACCACGTAGCCGCTGGCGCCGGCCAGGATCGCGTCGAGCATCGCCTCGTCGGAGGTGAACGACGTCAGCATCAGGCACCGGAGGTCGGGCATCAGTGACAGCAACTCACGGCACAACTCGATGCCGTTGCCGTCGGGCAGACGCACGTCGAGTACGGCCACATCGGGCTGTGCGGTCGGGACACGGGTCAGCGCCTCGGACACCGAACCCGCCTCGCCGACGACGTCGAGCTCGGGATCGCTTCCGAGCAGGTCGATCAGACCACGCCGGACGACTTCGTGGTCATCTACCAGAAAGACCTTCACCATTGCGAGGCTTACCCCTGTGGTCGGCACCGTTTCACAGTGCGTTGGGCGGTTCGCACACCAGTATCGAACAGTCGGTGTCGCGCAGGGCGGCGTTACCGGGTGTTCCGACCAGAGGGGCGACTCCACCGGGCCGGTTTCGGCCGGTGACCAGCAGCTGTAGTCCGTCCCCGTGGGCCGCCAGGTAGTCGAAGAGTCCGTCGCGGGCGCGGACCGCGGAGATGTCGAGGTCCGGATAGCGGTGGCGCCATTCGGCGAGCCGGCGTTCCCAGCGGGCGGTGACGTCGAGTTGCGGCCGCGCCGAGGTCAGCACGCGGACCGGTGCGCCGCGGCGGCGTGCCTCGTCGAGCCCCCGTTCCAGCACTGCGCCCCCGTCGACGTTGTCGGTGATCTCGATGACGACGGCGCGGTCGGGGCGCCGGTGCGGACGGTGCGCCCGTACCACCGCGACAGGACAGTGGGCGGTCGCCGAGACCGCGGCGGCCGTCGAGCCGATCCTGCCCTGGGTCGAGTGCTTGAGCCCGCGGGCGCCGAGGCAGATCAGCACCGCCGAGCGCGCCGCCTCCAGCAGGGTCTGCACCGGCCTGCCCCGCAGAATCTCCACTTCGATCTTGACCGGTTGTTCCGTCGACTCCAGCGCCGTCAGGGCATAGCGCACCGCCATCTCCGCGGTGGCCAGTTGTCGCGCCTGGTCGTGGGGATCCACGGCGCCCTCCTCGTCGGCGTCGATCACGTACACCAGACGCAGCGGGATGTCGCGGTCCACCGCCTGATCGACCGCCCACAGCGCCGCGTCGATCGCGGCGGGCGAACCGTCGATCCCGACGACGATGCACGGTGTGGATGTGGCGTCTAACATGCTGCACCTCTGTGTATTTCGAGTACGTCGCGGACCGGCCGGCGCGGTGTGGGCGCGGGGGTGGCGTCCAGGGCCGGGGCCGCTCCGACCCGCACCAGGACCTGGGGGATCGCCGTGGTGCCGAGCACCGTTGCGACCACCTCGCGACCCGCAGGCACCTCGGTGATGTGGGTGACCGTGCAGGTCGCCAGTCCTGTCATGGTGGCGTCCAACAGAAATGCCGACAGTGCCTCGCCGCAGCGCAGCACGCTCTCGCGCGAATCGTCCTCGGTGGAGAGCACCACGATGGCGGCATCGTCGGACTCCAGTTCACCGCGGCGCTCGGGCTGCGTGGTGACCGGAAACGTGCGTCCGATACCGACACGGTCCCCTTCGGCGGCCGAAACCAGTGCACTGCGCGGGATTCCCTCGGTGGCGACGAAATCAGCTGTCCACCAGAACAATTCGGAGTGGTAGTCGGAGTCGTAGAGCCGCAGCACCTCCGCCAGCTGGGAGGCCTCGACCAGCATGTCGCGCTTGTCGCCCGGTACCGTGTGCACTCTCACCGGATTGTCCGGCTCCGCACCGGCCGCTCCGGTTTCGCCGGGTACGTCCCAGTCCCGCGGCGCGCTGAGCGGCAGACGGTCTGTGCGGCGCACCAGGATCGCATCGGCCCGGCGCTTCTGCTCGGCGGTGACCTCGGTGGCGGTGGCGAATCTGATTCTGGCGATGTGACGGGGGTCGGACGGTTCGGGCAGCCGCTCGACGGTGATGCTCCAGCCCGCGGCGGCCATCGCGACCCGGAAATGGTCGAGAACGGCGCCGCAGCTGATCAGAGCCTCGCGGCCGGTGGAGTCGGCGGCCCGGATCATCCGGTCGGGGTCGGCGTAGAGGTCGACGCCGTGATCGGTGGCCACCCAGCGCCACGGCTGGCTGTTGTGCAGCGACGGTGCCCGGCACGCCACGTCCACCGCGTCGATGATGGTTTCGATGCGAACCTGTGTCGCTGACATGGTGGCCTCCATCGGTCCACCTTCGATACTGCGCGGCGGCAGCGGGGGAGGGCAGGGCCAATGGTCCTCAGATGACGTGTGGCTCGGCGCGGCCGGGGTGGTGCACGATGGAGCGGTGGGGGACGCAGGCGACCATCGGGCAGATGACGGCGCACGCCCGGTCCGTGCCACGTTGTCGCAGTTGAGGCTCCGTGAGCTGCTGACCGAGGTGCAGGATCGGGTGGAGCAGATCATCAAGGGCCGCGACCGGCTCGACGGACTGGTCGAGGCGATGCTCGCGGTGACCTCGGGGCTGGAGCTCGACGAGACGTTGCGGACCATCGTGCACACGGCGATCGAGCTGGTCGACGCGCAGTACGGCGCGCTCGGGGTGCGCGGTCACGACCACGAACTCGTCGAGTTCATCTACGAGGGGATCGACGAGCCGATGCGCGAGCGCATCGGGCACCTCCCGGAGGGGCGGGGCGTGCTCGGCGTGTTGATCGACGATCCGAAACCCATTCGGCTCGAAGACATCTCGCGGCACGCGGCCTCGGTGGGCTTTCCGCCGAACCATCCGCCGATGCGCACCTTCCTGGGGGTTCCGGTCCGCATCCGCGACGAGGTGTTCGGGAACCTGTACCTGACCGACAAGATCGACGGCCAGCCGTTCAGCGAAGACGACGAGGTGCTGGTTCAGGCGCTGGCGGCCGCGGCCGGCATCGCGATCGACAACGCCAGGCTCTACGCCCAGTCGCAGGTCCGCCAGTCGTGGATCGAAGCGACCCGCGACATCGGCACCGAGTTGCTGTCGGGCATCGACCCGGCCGGGGTGTTCCGGCGGGTCGCGGACCGGGCGCAGAAGCTCAGCGGTGCGGCGGCGACCCTGGTCGCCATCCCCGATGATCCGGACCTGCCCGTCGGGGAGGTCGCCGAGCTGACGGTGGCGGCCTCGGCGGGGGAGACGATCGCCGCGGCCCACGACCCGATCCCGGTCGCCGGCACCGCGATCGGAGACGCCTTCGTGCACCGGACACCGGGCATGACGGACGGCGCAGACATCGGCATCGGTGCGACCGTCGGTCCGGCGCTGCTTCTTCCGTTGCGCGCACCGGACGCGGTCCCGGGGGTGCTGATCGTACTCAGACCCGTTGGCGCGCAACCCTTTCGCAGCGATGAACTGGACATGCTGGCGGCGTTCGCCGATCAGGCCGCCCAAGCGTGGCAGTTGGCGAGCACCCAGCACCGGATGCGCGAGCTCGGCATCCTGACCGACAGGGACCGGATCGCCCGCGACCTGCACGACCACGTGATCCAGCGACTGTTCGCCGTCGGCCTCTCGCTGCAGGGATCGATCGCGCGCGCCCGGTCCGAGGAGGTGCAGCAGCGCCTCTCGGCCAACGTCGACGATCTGCAAAGCGTGATCCAGGAGATCAGGACCGCGATCTTCGACCTGCACGGCGGGTCGTCGGCGGTCACCAGGCTGCGGCAGCGTCTCGATGCGGCCGTCGCCGCGTTCCCGGAATCCGGCGTGCGGACCTCGATGCAGTGCGTGGGTCCGCTGTCAGTCGTGGACGCAATGTTGGCCGACCACGCCGAGGCCGTGGTGCGCGAAGCCGTCAGCAACGCCGTTCGCCACGCAGAGGCCTCGACGGTGGCGGTCACCGTCACCGTCGAGGACGACCTGGCGATCACCGTCACCGACGACGGCCGGGGGATCGCCGCCGAGGTCACCGGCAGCGGGCTGACCAACCTGGCGCGCCGCGCGCAGGACGTCGGCGGCTCGTTCTCCGTCCGACGCGGTGCGCAGGGCGGCACGACGCTCACCTGGCGCGCCCCACTGCCGTGAGCCCCGACGCGGCGGCGCGCCGGACTCGCGTCGTCTGATCCTGTTTTCCCAGCGTGCTGCGATGAATGCCCAGGTCGGTGTGCGCGGAGGGGTGGTGACGGCTGTGCTTCTCCTTGGCAACGGTTGCATAACACCCCCTCTGTCGCGTCGGTGATTCCGCCAATTGTCGGTTCAGTAAGCCCGGTAACTACGCGGATGTAATTCGCACGGCGCGGACGCAGAAGGACTGGGAGCACATGTCTCGGACGAAAAAGAGCATCGTCGTTGTCATGATGGGCAGCGCAGGATTGTTCTTGAGTGCCCCGCTGCTGGGTCCGGCGGCAAATGCGACTCCCACCCGGGGCGGTGTGCCGTGCGTTGGAATCCTTCAGCAGATCGTGACCCGTCCCGGCGAGATCCCCCAGGCGCTGACCGACACGGCCCGCTCGTTCACCGAGCCGCCGAATCCGGCCCCGCCGGTCGTCAGGCCACCCGCGAGCTCGTCGTCCTCGGCGGGCACTCCGCCCGTGCCCGGCAGGCCGCCGGCCTCGGTCGTCACCCCGTCGTCGGGGGCGACACCACCCGTCCCGCCGTCTCCCGGAACTCCCGCATCCACGTCGACCCGTGGCGGCACGCCACCGGTGCCGCCGGCCCCTCCTGCTCCCGCCGGCACGCCGGCGTCGGGCGCGACGCCGCCCGCCCCGCCCGTCCCCGGGGTTCCGGCCGTGACGTCCACCGGCGGTGGAACGCCGCCGGTTCCTCCCGTGCCCGGCGCCCCCGTCGGCGCCCCGGTGGCCAACCCGGGACTGCCGACGCCGCCCGTTCCCGGTGCGCCGGTGTTCGGCGACGGCGGTGCCGTCCTGCCGCCGCTTCCGCCCGCACCCGCCGGCCCCGCGGGTGGTCCCGCTGGTCTCGTCGCTCCGCCTGCGCCCCCGGTTCCGGGCGGCCCGGCCGCAGTCCCGGCCGGAGTGGCGCTGCCCCCGGCCCCACCGGGGGCGCCGGGCGCACCGGTGTTCGGTGAGGCCGGCGCGGCTCCGTCCGGCGCTGCTGCACCTGTCGCGCCTGCGGCCGGCTCCGGTGGAGCCGGTGGAGTAGGCGGTGGCTCGGGCATCGGTGGCCCGGGCGGCGGCGGTGCCCCCGTCGAGGGCGCCGGAGGCGCAGTGCCGGCAGGCGCACCTCTGGCCGCAGCAGGGGGCGAGGTTCCCCCTCCGGCTCCGCCGATCCCGGGCGCGCCGGTGATCGGCGAGGCCGGTGTCGTCCCGCCGCCCGCACCGCCCGCGCCCGCACCGCCGGCCGGCGGGCTGGGTGGCGCGGTGCCGCCGCCCGCCCCAGGTGCTCCGGGTGTTCCGGCCGGTGGTGAGGGGGGTGTGGTGACTCCGCCTGCACCGGGTGGACCGGGTGTTCCGACCGGTGGTGAGGGGGGTGTGGTGACTCCGCCCGCTCCAGGTGCTCCGGGCGTGCCGGTGGTGGATGAAGCCGGTGTGGTGACCCCGCCCGCTCCGGGTGGACCGGGTGTTCCGACCGGCGGTGAGGGCGGTGTGGTGACTCCGCCCGCCCCGGGCGCTCCCGGCGCCCCGGTGGTGGACGAGGCCGGTGTGGTGACCCCGCCTGCGCCGGGCGGACCGGGTGTTCCGGCCGTCGGCGACACCGCGGTGGTGACCCCGCCCGCCCCGGGCGCCCCCGGCACCCCTGCGGTGAACTCGGTCGAGACGTTCTCACCGCCCGCACCGCCGGCTGCGACGCCGCCGTCGTCGGGATCGGTCGAGACGTTCTCGCCGCCCGCACCGCCCGCGCCCGGCACAGGGACGAACTCGACCGTCGAGATCTTGACCCCGCCGCCGCCCGGGACACCGGGCCTTCCGTCGGAGGGGTCGACGACCTACACGACACCGCCGACCCCGGAGATCACCTTGAATCCGGCGAACTCCGGAATCGACATCGCCACGCCGCCGGCGCCGGGCCTGCCCGGTGCTCCGCTCGAGGCCACGGCGAACTTCACCACCCCGGGCACCCCCGGTGTGCCGGGCGCTCCGGTGAACTCGTCGATCGACGTGGCGACGCCCGGCGAGGTCGGCGTTCCCGCAGCCCCGATCGAGCGCTCCATGACGGTGACGACACCCGACATCCCGGGTGCTCCCGGCGCGCCGGCGAACGCCGCGGTCGATGTGGCCACTCCGCCTGCTCCCGGTGTTCCGGGTGCTCCGGTGGTGGGTGAGGCGGGCGTGACGACGCCGGGTGCCCCGGGTGCTCCCGGCGCGCCGGCGAACGCCGCGGTCGATGTGGCGACTCCGCCTGCTCCCGGTGTTCCGGGTGCTCCGGTGGTGGGTGAGGCGGGCGTGACGACGCCGGGTGCCCCGGGTGCTCCCGGCGGGCCGGCGAACGCCGCGGTCGATGTGGCGACTCCGCCTGCTCCCGGTGTTCCGGGTGCTCCGGTGGTGGGTGAGGCGGGCGTGACGACGCCGGGTGCCCCGGGTGTTCCGGGTGTGCCTGCCGGTGGGGATGCGGGTGTGGTGACGCCGCCTGCTCCCGGTGTTCCCGGCGCTCCCGCGGCCACCGAGGCCGGGCTGGCGACCCCTCCGGGTCCCGGTGCACCGGGTGCCCCGGTGGTCGGGGACGCCGGTGTGGCGACCCTTCCCGGTCCCGGTGTTCCAGGCGCCCCCATCGTTGACGAAGCCGGACTCGCGACTCCGCCTGCTCCAGTGGCCCCGGTCGAGGGTGCCGGTGGCGCACTACCTCCGGCGGGCCCGCCGGCAGCCCCGGTCTTCGGGGACGCCGGCGCCCCCGTCGAAGCCGCAGCCGGTGTCACCGGCGGTGGTTCCGGCGCAGGCGCAGGCGCCGGTGGTGGCGCAGGCGGTGCTGCGGGTGGTGCCGGTGTCGAGGGTGCCTCGGGTGCTGTCGGCGCAGCCGGTGGTCCCGGTGCAGGCGCCGCTCCCGCAGCGGCCGGCGGTGCCGCGCCGGGTGGCGCGCCCGGTGGACCTGTCGCCGGCGGCGGCCCGGTCGGTGGCCCGGGTGCTCTGCCCGCACCAGGTGCACCGATCGTCGGTGAGGCCGGTGTGGTGACCCCGCCTGCGCCGGGTGTTCCCGGTGGGGCGGCGGCGGTGCCGGCCGGTGCGGTGACCCCGCCCGCGCCGGGTGTCCCGGGTGCGCCGGTCTTCGGTGAGGCCGGTGTGGTGACCCCGCCCGCGCCGGGTGTCCCCGGTGGGGCGGCGGCGGTGCCGGCCGGTGTGGTCACGCCGCCTGCGCCGGGTGTCCCCGGTGGAGCGGCCGCGGTGCCGACCGGTGCGGTGACCCCGCCCGCGCCGGGTGTCCCCGGTGCGCCGGTCTTCGGTGACGCCGGTGTGGCGACACCCCCCGTGCCGGGCGTGCCCGGCGGCGGGACGACGGTGCCCGCCGCGTCGGTGACGCCGCCGGCGCCGGGTGTGCCCGGTGGCGCGACGACGGTGCCCGGCAATGCCGGCACGCCGTCGACCCCGGGATTGCCGCCCGGGTCGACCGACACCTACATCAACTACCCGGCTCCTCCGGTGCCGCCGACCCCGCCGAACTCGACGGGCGTCTCGGCCGGTACTCCGGGATCGCCCACCCCCGGCACCCCCGGAAGCACCCTGACCCTGACGGATCTGCTCACCCCTCCCGGCATCGCCAGGACCCTGCAGAACACCGCGTCCTCGGTCATGGGTGCGACGCCTCCCGGCACGCCGCCGGTGCCCGGCGGCTCCGGCTCGGTCAGTCTCGCCGTGCCGGGCACGCCGAGCCCGATCGCGCCGCTGGCCGCGACGGGTCTGTCGAACCTGGTGTCGCCGCCGTCGCTGACCATCCCGTCGATCCCGGGTCTGCCGGTGCCTTTGCCCAACACGGTGCCGGTGCCGTCCGATCTGCTCTGTGTCGGCACGGACTGGTCTGCCTCGCAAGGGGATTCGGCAGCCACGCCGCCGGCCGCCGAGGTCCCGCGGGTAGTGACCGGCGCCGCACCGACCGGTGACCGTCGGGACCGCTGGGGCAACCGGTAGAAAGCCGGCCCACGAGCCACCCGGCGGCGTCTGAGGAGACAGCGACCTCCCTCAGACGCCGTCGGGTCAGGGTCTAGCCGGTCTGACCGTTCGAGGTCTGCGCCTGGGCGACCAGGTCCGCGGCCACCTTGCTCAGCGGGACGTTCGAATCCTGGGACAGTTTGCGCAACAGTTCGAATGCCCGGACAGCGTCGACGCGGTACCGCTCCATGATCATGCCCTTGGCCTGACCGATGACGTCGCGGCTCTCAAGGGCACGCTTGAACTGCGCCTCACGGCGCGCCGAGTTCCACGCCACCGACGAGTGCGCGGCGAAGATCAGGCCGAGTGTCCGCGCCTCGCTGCCGAACACATCGGGTTTCTCGGAGTACACGTTCAGCGCGCCGAGAGACTCGTCGGCGATGAACAGCTGGAAGGCCATGATCGACCGGATCGGCGTCTCGGCCAGCGCGTCCCGCCGATAGTTGGGAAACCGCTCCTCGGTCTGTAGGTCCCGGACGTGGACAGTCTGCTCTTCCCACGCCGCGGTCAGGCACGGCCCTTCGAGGTAGCGCTGCTGGATCTTGTCCAGCAGCAGCGGCCAGTGATGGGTCGCGGCCGGGGTCTCGACGTGTTTGGCGTTGCGCGTCAACGTGATTCCGGCGTACTGCGCGCCCGGGATCTCGGCGGCGGCATGCTCGGCGAGCTCGGCCACCACCGTGTCCGAATCCGCATCGGGCCTGTTGTGCAGACCCTGCACCAACTCCGCCACACGAAGGTGTGCGGCTTCCACGTCGGCTGAATCGTTCACCGTCACCGTCCGAGTATTTCGCGTCAATAAGACGTCCAGATTACCGCTGCCCCGCGCCCGGGGAGCGCGCATGGGCAATGTCGCTTCTGTGACGACGCCCGCACCGCAGACCGCGGTCGGTGGTGCACCCGGGCACGCAGCACACGGCCACCGGTCCGGCCACGCAGCCACAGCGAACGCCGCAATCGCACCCTCTGGTCAGAGGGCTCGCAGGTAGCGGTCGGTGACCGCGCGCTGAATGGCCGACGTCAGCGGAGCGCCCAGCCGGCTCCACCACGTCGCGTGCCGGGAGAACGCCCTCACCTCGGCGTGGACGAGGTCGGTGGAGGGGTCGTAGCGCACCAGGAACAGTTCCTCACCCGCCTCCGCGTGCCCCGGCAGCGTGCCGTAGGCGAAACCGCGTCGGTCCTGCTCGTCGACGACATAGACGACCCGGCACGGAGCGACGACAGGCCCGAGATGAACCAGCACCTCGGCGCCGACCTCGGCGACCGCCGTCGTCGTCTCCACGCGCAGGCCCGCGCCGCGCAGCATTCCCCACCGCATGCCGTCGTTGCCGGCCCGCTCGAACCGCTCGCGGCCGCGCCCGATCACCGCCGACTTGCTCACGTGGTGATACCCCGCGGGCAGCGCCCCCGCGGTGGCGCCGACCTCGGTGTACGTCAGCGATTTGCCGGCCAGGTCGGTCAGTTTCACCCGCCCAGCTTGTCACCGCGGGCGGGAGAACGGCGCGGCACCCAATACGGTGAGCGGGTGAGCACCAACGATGCGGCCGAAGCGCACACCGGTACCGGATTCGACGCCCACGTCGGCACCGGATTCGACGCCCACGTCGGCGGGGGCTTCAATCCGCCCCGGCCCACCGACCGCGGCGGGCCGGACTACGGCCGCTTCGTCGAGGCGGTCCGCACTCTGCAGGACCACACCCGCGCCGCCGACGCCCCGGACGACGTGATCACCGCGGCCGCCGATCTGATCGAGAAGGCCTCGGCGCTGCTGGCCCCCTACGACGCCGACGAATGGTCCTCGCCGTCGGGCCGACGCATGGACCTGCCCAACCGCGGCAACATCCTGAGCCCGCCGATCGATCTGCGGGTGACCGACGGCCGCGTCGTCGGCACCGCGTGCTTCCGCCGCTACCACCTCGGACGCAACGGCGCTGCGCACGGCGGTGCCGTGGCCCACCTGTTCGACTCGCTGCTGGGCTTCACCGCGTTCAAGCTCAGCGGGAGCAAGGCTCAGCGCACCGCGTTCCTCCACGTGGACTACCGCAGGATCGCGCTGATCGGCGCCCAACTGCAGGTCGAAGCCGCCATCGACGATATCGTCGACCGCAAGATCTACGTCTCGGGACGGCTGCTCGACGGCGAGCACGTCCTGGCCGACGCACATTCGCTGTTCGTGAAGCTGAAACCGGGTCAACCATGACCGACACCGACAAGCCGGGATTCACCCGGCGGTGGGCGCGCCGCCGCGACCGGCTGCGCGAGCGACCCGTCGTCGACCTCACCTACCGCATCTCCGTGGGCGTCGTCGGGCTCGTCGTGCTGGGCCTCGGCATCCTGGCGATCCCGTATCCCGGCCCCGGCTGGGCCATCGTGTTCCTCGGGCTGGCGATCCTGGCCACCGAGTTCGACTGGGCCAAGAGGCTACTGGGCTACGCGCGCCGGCGCTACGACGCGGTGATGGACTGGTTCAAACAGCAGGGCCTGTGGGTGCAGGCGCTCGGCGCGCTGTTCACCTGCGCCGTGGTGGTGGGCACGCTGTGGCTGTTCGGGGCACTCGCTTTCGTCGGCAGGTGGTTCGGCCTGGAGTACGGCTGGCTCGATAGCCCCATTGGTATCGGATCGTGAGGTGACGCCCCGATAGCATGGTCGCGGTCGATCCCGACCCGCCATACCGACAGCGTCCCCACCCACGGAGAGTTTGGAGAGCCCGCATGAGCGCCCCCGCCCGCCCCGCCCCGGCAGCCCCGATCCGGGTCACTGCCGGGACGACCGCAGGGCAGGCGGTTCGCGACGCCGGCTTGCCGTCCCGCGGAGCACCCGACGCCGTCGTCGTGGTCCGAGACGCCGACGGGCGCCTGCGCGATCTGTCCTGGGTGCCCGACACCGACGTCGAGGTGACGCCGGTGGCCGCCGACACCGAGGACGGACGCAGCGTGATCCGGCATTCGGCCGCCCACGTGCTCGCCCAGGCGGTGCAGGAGATGTTCCCCGACGCCAAGCTCGGCATCGGGCCGCCCATCACCGACGGGTTCTACTACGACTTCGACGTCGCCGAGCCGTTCACCCCGGAGCACCTTCAGGCTCTCGAGAAGAAGATGCGCAAGATCGTCAAGGACGGTCAGATCTTCGAGCGGCGGGTGTTCGGATCCAAGGACGAAGCCCGCGCCGAGCTGGCCTCCGAGCCGTACAAGCTCGAGCTCATCGACGACAAATCCGGAGCCGACGATCCGGAGGTCATGGAAGTGGGTGGGGATGAGCTCACCGCCTACGACAACCTCAATCCCCGGACCCGCGAACGGGTTTGGGGTGACCTGTGTCGTGGTCCGCACATCCCGACCACCCGCTACATCCCGGCGTTCACGCTGACCCGCAGCTCGGCGGCGTACTGGCGGGGCGATCAGAACAACGCGAGCCTGCAGCGCATCTACGGCACGGCGTGGGAGTCCCAGGAAGCGCTCGACCGTCACCTGGAGCTGATCGAGGAAGCGCAGCGCCGCGACCACCGCAAGCTCGGCGTCGAGCTGGACCTGTTCAGCTTCCCCGACGAATTGGGTTCGGGCCTACCGGTTTTCCATCCCAAGGGCGGCGTGGTGCGCCGCGAGCTCGAAGAGTACTCGCGTCGCAAGCACATCGAGGCCGGCTACGAGTTCGTCAACACCCCGCACATCACCAAGGAACAGCTCTACATCACTTCCGGGCACCTGGAGTGGTACGCCGACGGCATGTTCCCGCCGATGCAGATCGACGCCGAGTACAACGAGGACGGCACGGTCCGCAAACCCGGCCAGGACTATTACCTGAAGCCGATGAACTGCCCGATGCACCATCTGATCTACCGGTCCCGGGGTCGCTCCTACCGCGAACTCCCGTTGCGGCTCTTCGAGTTCGGCAGTGTGTATCGCTACGAGAAGTCCGGTGTCATCCACGGGCTGACCCGGGTGCGGGGCATGACGCAGGACGACGCGCACATCTACTGCACCCGTGAGGAGATGCGCGACGAGCTGGCGCGGCTGCTGCAGTTCGTGCTCGACCTGCTGGCCGATTACGGCCTGGACGACTTCTATCTGGAGCTGTCGACGAAGGATCCCGACAAGTTCGTCGGCTCCGACGATCTGTGGGAGGAAGCCACCGAGACGCTGCGCGAAGTCGCCGAATCGTCCGGCCTGGCGCTGGTGCCCGACCCGGGCGGCGCGGCGTTCTACGGGCCGAAGATCTCGGTGCAGGTGCGTGACGCGCTGGGGCGCAACTGGCAGATGTCGACCATCCAGCTCGACTTCAACATGCCCGACCGCTTCGAGCTCGAGTACACCAGCTCCGACGGCACACGCCGGCGGCCGGTGCTGATCCACCGCGCCCTGTTCGGCTCGATCGAACGGTTCTTCGGGGTGCTCACCGAGCACTACGCCGGTGCGTTCCCGGTCTGGCTGGCGCCCGTGCAGGTCGTCGGCATCCCCGTCGCCGACGCGCACGCGGGCTACCTCGACGGCGTCGCGGCGGAGCTGCGCCGGCGCGGTATCCGCGTGGAGGTGGACGCCAGCGACGACAGGATGGCCAAGAAGATCGTCAACCACACCAACCAGAAGGTGCCGTTCATGCTCCTGGCGGGCGACAAGGACGTGGAGGCGGGCGCCGTCTCGTTCCGTTTCGGCGACCGCACCCAGATCAACGGGGTGCCCCGCGACCAGGCGGTGGAGGCGATCGTGGACTGGGTCCGCCGCCGCGAGAACGCCACTCCCACAGCCGAACTGGTCGTCCTGCCCTCGGGCGACGCGCAGAGTCCGGTAGCAGGCGAGGGGTGACGTGGACCCGGAGGACACGATCGTAGATCGCGGCGTCGGCGACCCGGACCGTCTGCAGCGGCTCTGGACGCCGCACCGGATGACGTACATCGCCGACGCGGTGAAGGGCGGTTCGGCGGCATCGTCGGAGCCGTTCAGCGACATCCCGAACATGTCGGACGAGGACGGGCTGGTGGTGGCCCGCGGCGATCTGGTGTACGCGGTGCTCAACCTGTACCCGTACAACCCCGGTCACCTGATGGTCGTGCCCTACCGCCGCGTCGCCGAGCTGGAGAACCTCACCGAGGACGAGAGCGCCGAGCTGATGGCGTTCACGCAGAAGGCCATCCGGGTGATGAAGACGGTGTCGCGGCCGCACGGCTTCAACGTCGGACTCAACCTGGGCACCTCGGCGGGCGGCTCGCTGTCGGAGCACCTGCACATGCACGTCGTTCCCCGCTGGGGTGGGGACGCCAACTTCATCACCGTCATCGGCGACTCCAAGGTCATTCCGCAGCTGCTGCGCGACACCCGGCTGCTCCTGGCCACCGAGTGGGAAAACCAGAAGTGAGCAACTTCTATCTGATGACCCGCGCGGCGTATGCGAAGCTGTCGCGTCCCGTGGCCAAGGGTGCACTCAAGGTCGGTCTGACCCCCGACAGCGTCACGATCCTCGGCACCGCCGGATCGGTGCTCGCCGCGCTGACACTGTTCCCGATCGGGCAGCTGTGGTGGGGCGCGGTCGCCGTCTCGTTCTTCGTGCTCGCCGACATGCTCGACGGCGCGATGGCCCGCGAACGCGGCGGCGGAACACGATTCGGCGCCGTGCTGGACGCCGCCTGCGACCGGATCAGCGACGGCGCGGTGTTCTGTGGCCTGCTGTGGTGGGCCGCGTTCGGCCTGCAGAGTGCCGAACTGGTGGTCGCGACGATGATCTGCCTGGTCTCCTCGCAGGTCATCTCCTACATCAAGGCCCGCGCCGAGGCCAGCGGACTGTCCGGTGACGGCGGCCTCATCGAACGTCCCGAGCGTCTGGTGATCGTGCTCGTCGGGGCGGGTCTGGCGGGCTTCCCGCTGTTCCCGCTGCCGTGGCTGCTCCACGTCGCGATGTGGCTGCTGGCGGTCACCAGCCTGATCACCGTGGGTCAGCGGCTGCACAGTGTGCGCACCTCCGCCGCGGCCATGGAGCCGCTGTCGGTGCCCGACAAGCCGGAGGCCACCGAGCAATGACCCGCGACCAGGGTGCGGTGCGCGACGGTGGGGGACTGTTGGCGTTTCCGTCGGCGCTGGCGGGTCAGCTCAGCGACTGGGGGTACGCCGCAGGCTGGCGGCTGGTGCGTGCCGCGCCGGACATCGTGGCGCGCAACACCTTTGAGGCCGGTGCCGTGTGGGCGTCGCGCAACGGCGGACCCGACCAGCTGCGCAGGAACCTGGCGCGGGTGATCGGCTCGGCTCCCGCGGAGGTGCCGGATTCCCTGATGCGGGCGTCGCTGGCGTCCTACGCGCGCTACTGGCGTGAGGCGTTCCGGCTGCCGTCGATGGACCATGCGGAGCTGGGCAGGAAACTGTGGGTGCGCGACATCGAGACGGTGTTCGCCGCGCTCGAGCACGGTCGCGGCGCGGTGCTGGCGCTGCCGCACAGCGGCAACTGGGACATGGCCGGGGTGTGGCTGGCGCAGAACCACGGCACCTTCGCCACCGTCGCCGAACGGCTCAAGCCCGAATCGCTGTACAACCGGTTCCTCGCCTACCGGCAGAGCCTGGGGTTCAACGTGGTGCCGTCGTCGGGGGGCGAACGACCCGCCTACGACGTGGTCCGCGACTGGCTGCTCGACAACGGCATCGTCTGCCTGATGGCCGACCGGGACCTGAGCCGCCGGGGTGTCGAGGTCGACTTCTTCGGCGAGCCCAGCCGACTGCCCGCCGGGCCGGCGAAGCTCGCGATCGAGACGGGTGCCCCGCTGTTCCCGGCGCACTGCTGGTTCGACGGCGACGGCTGGGGGTGCGCCGTGTACGAACCGATCGACACGTCGTCGGGTGATGTCTCCGCGGTCACCCAGGCCCTGGCGGACCGGTTCGCGGCGAACATCGCCGCGCACCCCGAGGACTGGCACATGATGCAGCCCCAGTGGGTGGCCGACCTGTCCGACGAGCGCAGGGCCCACCTGGAGGGAACGTGAGGCGCGGGCGTGCGACGAGGCGACCGTCCTGATGCGCATCGGCATGGTCTGCCCCTACTCGTTCGACGTGCCCGGCGGGGTGCAGTCGCACGTGCTGCAGCTGGCGGAGGTGATGCGCGTCGACGGGCACGAGGTCAGCGTGCTCGCGCCGGCGTCCCCGGACGCCCAGGACTCGCTGCCCGACTACGTCGTCTCCGGCGGCAGGGCGGTGCCGATCCCGTACAACGGTTCGGTGGCCCGGTTGCGGTTCGGTCCCGCCACTCACCGTCTGGTGAAGAAGTGGATCCAGCAGGGCCGTTTCGACGTCCTGCACCTGCACGAACCGAACGCGCCGAGCCTGTCGATGCTGGCGCTGAACATCGCCTCCGGGCCGATCGTGGCGACGTTCCACACCTCGACGACGAAGTCGCTGACCCTGTCGGTGTTCGAGCCGATCCTGCGGCCCATGCACGAGAAGATCGTCGGGCGCATCGCGGTGTCCGATCTGGCGCGCCGCTGGCAGATGGAGTCGCTGGGCAGCGACGCCGTCGAGATCCCCAATGGCGTGGACGTCGGCAGCTTCGCCACCGCGCCGCTGCTGCCCGGTTACCCGCGAACGGGCCCGACGGTGCTGTTCCTGGGCCGCTTCGACGAACCCCGCAAGGGCATGGCGGTGCTGCTGGGGGCGCTGCCGGCGGTGGTGGAGCCATTCCCCGACGTGGAGATCCTGGTCGTCGGCCGCGGCGACGAGGACGAACTGCGCAGCCAGGCCGGACCGCTCGCCGGGCACCTGCGGTTTCTGGGGCAGGTCGGCGACGCGGAGAAGGCGTCGGCGATGCGCAGCGCCGACGTGTACTGCGCACCCAACACCGGGGGTGAGAGTTTCGGCATCGTGCTCGTGGAGGCGATGGCCGCCGGCACCGCGGTGGTGGCCAGCGACCTGGACGCATTCAGGCGCGTTCTCGACGACGGTGAGGCCGGCCGGTTGGTGACCGTCGACGACTCCGCCGCCCTGGCGCAAGGGCTGGTCGAGGTGCTTTCCGATGCCGCCGTGCGCCGCCGTTACATCGAGTGCGCGACCCGCGCCGTGGCGCGCTACGACTGGTCGGTGGTCGGTAAGCAGATCATGCGGGTCTACGAGACCGTCGCGGGCTCCGGGGTGAAGGTGCGGGTCGAGTCGTGATCCCGTGGATCACCGCCGTCGTCATCGCGGTCGTGGTCGGCGCGGTGCTGCTGATCCTGACGTGGGCCTATCAGACCGCGACCCGGTTGGACCGTCTCCATGTGCGCTACGACCTGTCCTGGCAGGCGCTCGACGGCGCGCTGGCGCGCCGGGCGGTGGTCGCGCGCGCCGTCGCGGTGGAGGCGTACGGCGGGGGACCCGAGGGTAGACGGCTGGCTGCGCTGGCCGACGTCGCCGAGCGGGCGCCGCGGGCGTCGCGCGAGGCCGCGGAGAACGAGTTGTCCGCGGCGCTGGCCCGGGTCAACCCGTCGTCGCTGGCGGTGGCCATGGTCGCCGAACTGGCCGACGCCGAGGCGCGTGTCCTGTTGGCCCGCCGTTTCCACAACGACGCGGTCCGCGACACCCTCGCGCTGCGCGAGCGCCCGTTGGTGCGCATGCTGCGTCTCGGCGGCACTGCTTCTCTACCAACCTATTTCGAGATCGCCGAGGCAGGGGAGATGTCTGCGCGGGAACTGGCGCCGGCGCGCAGGCGCACGTCGTCGCGCATCGTGCTGCTCGACGAGGACGGCGCCGTGCTGCTGCTGTGCGGCTCCGATCCCGCCGGCGCGGACGCGCCGACACCCCCGCCCCGCTGGTGGTTCACGATCGGCGGCGCCACGCAGCTGGGGGAGTCGCTGGCCCAGGCCGCGGTGCGCGAACTCGAGGAGGAGACCGGGCTGGCGGTGGCTCCGGAGGCGATGGTGGGTCCGGTGTGGCGCCGCGACGCGGTCATCGACTTCAACGGCGCGGTCATCCGCAGCGAGGAGATGTACTTCGTGCACCGCACCCGGCGGTTCGAGCCCTCCGACGCCGGCCGATCCGGGCTTGAGCGCACCTACATTCACGATCACCGATGGTGCGATGCGACAATGATCGGCAAGCTGGTCGCCGACGGTGAGAACGTGTATCCCCGGCAACTGGGTGAGCTTCTCGACGAAGCCAACAGGCTCGCCGACGCGCCGGACGAGGTGCCGGCCGGCCCGGTGCGATCGATCAGGTGAGGTGAGTGGGCTCACAGGCCCGGCGCAGCGGATCGAATGGATTTGCGGCCGCCTCTAAACTGGATCAGCAGCGAATTAAGGAGATAGCAGTGGAATCCGAATTGACGGGGGCGGCGTCAGGGGCTCCCGCTCGCGGAACCGCCCGGGTGAAGCGCGGCATGGCCGAGATGCTCAAGGGCGGCGTCATCATGGACGTGGTCACACCCGAGCAGGCGCGTATCGCCGAAGGCGCCGGTGCGGTCGCGGTGATGGCGCTCGAGCGCGTCCCCGCCGACATCCGCGCCCAGGGCGGGGTGTCGCGGATGAGCGACCCCGACATGATCGAGGGCATCATCGACGCCGTCACGATCCCGGTGATGGCCAAGGCCCGGATCGGCCACTTCGTCGAGGCCCAGATCCTGCAGAGCCTCGGCGTGGACTACGTCGACGAGTCCGAGGTGCTCACCCCCGCCGACTACACCAACCACATCGACAAGTGGAAGTTCACCGTGCCGTTCGTCTGCGGCGCGACCAATCTGGGCGAGGCGCTGCGCCGCATCACCGAGGGCGCGGCGATGATCCGGTCCAAGGGTGAGGCCGGCACCGGCGACGTCTCCAACGCGACCACCCATATGCGCAAGATCGGCGGCGAGATCCGCCGGCTGACGTCGCTGTCGGAGGACGAGTTGTACGTTGCGGCAAAGGAATTGCAGGCCCCGTACGACCTCGTCGTCGAGGTCGCCCAGGCCGGGAAGCTTCCGGTGACGCTGTTCACCGCGGGCGGCATCGCCACCCCCGCGGACGCCGCGATGATGATGCAGCTCGGCGCCGAGGGGGTGTTCGTCGGCTCAGGGATCTTCAAGTCCGGCAACCCCGCCGAGCGTGCCGCCGCGATCGTCAAGGCCACCACGTTCTACGACGATCCCGACGTGCTGGCCAAGGTCTCGCGGGGGCTGGGCGAGGCGATGGTCGGCATCAACGTGGAGGACATCGCGCAGCCTCACCGGCTCGCCGAACGCGGCTGGTAACGGTAGCGATGGCGATCGAAGAGATCCTCGACCTGGAGCAGATCGAGGTCAACATCTATCGGGGCGGCGTCTTCAGTCCCGAGTCGGGATTCCTGCAACGCACGTTCGGCGGTCACGTCGCCGGGCAGTCGTTGGTCTCCGCGGTGCGCACCGTCGACCCGAAGTATCAGGTGCATTCCCTGCACGGGTACTTCCTGCGCGCCGGTGACGCCCGCTCGCCGTCGGTGTACACCGTCGAGCGGATTCGCGACGGCGGCTCGTTCTGCACCCGCCGGGTGACGGCGATCCAGCACGGCGAGACGATCTTCTCGATGTCGGCGTCGTTCCAGACCGACCAGAGCGGCATCGAACACCAGGACGCGATGCCGCATGCGGTGCCGCCCGACGACATCCCTGATTTCAAATCGGTCAGCAAGGTGTTCGACGACGCGAGCTTCAAGCAGTTCGACGAGTGGGACGTCCGGATCGTGCCGCGCGAGCGCCTCGGTGTGCGGGAGGGCAAGGCGTCCCAGCAGCAGGTCTGGTTCCGCCATCGCGACCCGCTGCCCGACGACCATGTGCTGCACATCTGCGCGCTGGCCTACATGAGCGACCTGACTCTGCTGGGTTCGGCCCAGGTCAACCACGTCGAGGAGCGCAAGCACCTGATGGTGGCCTCGCTCGACCACGCGATGTGGTTCATGCGGCCGTTCCGCGCCGACGAGTGGCTGCTCTACGACCAGTCGTCGCCGTCGGCGTGTGGTGGCCGCTCGCTGACGCAGGGCAAGATCTACAACCGCTACGGCGAGATGGTCGCCGCGGTGATGCAGGAGGGTCTGACCCGCTTCACCCGCGACTTCACGCCTCAGCGAGGGTGAGCGACCCGCGGGTCGGGGTGCTCGCGTTGCAGGGCGACACCCGGGAGCACCTGGCTGCTCTGCGAGAGGCGGGTGCGCAACCCGGCACGGTGCGTCGCGCAGCGGAGTTGGCCGCGGTCGACGCGTTGGTGATCCCCGGCGGGGAGTCGACGGCGATGAGCCATCTGCTGCGGGAGCTCGAGCTTCTCGAGCCGTTGCGGGCGCGCCTGGCCGACGGGATGCCCGCGTACGGGTCGTGCGCGGGGATGATCCTGCTGGCCACCGAGATCGCCGACGCGGGTGTCCCCGGGCGCGAGGCGCTGCCCCTGAGCGGAATCGATATGACCGTGCGGCGCAACGCTTTCGGCCGCCAGGTCGATTCCTTCGAGGACGACATCGCGTTCGACGGCCTCGACGGTCCGGTGCATGCGGTGTTCATCCGGGCGCCTTGGGTCGAGCGGGTCGGGCCCGGGGTCGAGGTGCTCGCACGGGCCGCGGGCCATCCGGTCGCGGTGCGTCAGGGCCGCAACCTGGCCACCGCGTTTCACCCGGAGGTGACCGGCGACCGCCGGGTGCACCGGTTGTTCGTCGACTCGCTCAGGTGATTGCGGTGTAGTTGGTCATTTCGGTGTATTTGGTCACGCCCACGTTGACGAACGACACCGAAATCGCGGTCAGCGGATGGGCAGACCCGTGATCGCGCGGGCCATCACCAGGCGCTGGATCTCGCTGGTGCCCTCGAAGATCGTGAAGATCTTGGCGTCGCGGTGCATCCGCTCGACCGGGTATTCACGGGTGTAGCCGTTGCCGCCGAGGATCTGGATCGCCTCGTCGGTCACGTAGACCGCGGTCTCGCTCGCGACGAGCTTGGCCATCGATCCCTCCGCGGACTCGAATGCCTTGCCGTTGCGCGCCATCCACCCGGCGCGGTAGACCAGCAGCCGAGCGGCGTCGATCCGGGCCTTCATGTCGGCCAGCTTGAACGCGACACCCTGGAACTCGCCGATCTTGCGGCCGAATTGCTCACGCTCGCAGGCGTAGTCGCGGGCGTACTCGAAGGCGGCCCGCGCCACGCCGACCGCCATGGCGCCGACGGTGGGGCGGGTGCGCTCGAACGTCGCCATCGCGGCCTGGCCGGCGGCCTTCTTGCCCTCACGGACCTTCGCGATGCGCGCGTCGAAACGCTCCTTGCCGCCGACGATCATCCGGCCGGGGATGCGGACGTCGTCGAGCACGACCTCGGCGGTGTGCGACGCGCGGATGCCGTGCTTGAGGAACTTCTGCCCCTGGCTCAGACCCTTCGTCCCGGGCGGGATGATGAACGAGACCTGGCCGCGGGTGCCGAGTTCGGGGTAGACGGACGCGACGACGACGTGGACGTTGGCTATACCCCCGTTGGTGGCCCACGTCTTGGTGCCGTTGAGCACCCACTCGTCGGTCGCCTCGTCGTAGCGCGCCCTGGTCAGGATCGAGCCGACGTCGGACCCGGCGTTGGGTTCCGAGGAGCAGAACGCGGCGACCTTGGGATCGTCGACGCTGCCGAACATCTGCGGAACCCATTCGCCGACCTGCTCGGGTGTGCCGTTGGCTGCGACGGACGCGGCGGCCAGCCCGGTGCCCAGGATCGCCAGCGCGATGCCGGCGTCACCCCAGAACATCTCCTCGAACGCGACGATCATGCCGAGTCCGCTCGGTTCGGCGGCCTGCTCGGCGAAGAACTCCATGGAGTACAGCCCGACTTTCGCGGCCTCCTGGATGATCGGCCACGGCGTCTCTTCGCGCTCGTCCCATTCCGCGGCGGCGGGACGGACCACGTCGGCGGCGAACTCGTGGACCCATTTCTGCACGTCCAGCAAGTCCGAGGACAACTCCAGCGAGAATGTCATGGCCGTACCTTACTCTTCAGTAAGATATCTGGGCCATAGGGTGTGGCTCAGCTAACAGTCGTGGGCGCCGTCCGGCCGTGCCGGCGATCGCGGGGTTTGGCGCCGACGACGTCCGGTGTCGGTGAACGCCCACGTAGAATCGTCAACCGGACTTTGATTCAGCTCGACCCGGACGACCGAGACGAAGAAGGTAGTACCTGCATGAGCGGCCATTCCAAGTGGGCCACCACCAAGCACAAGAAGGCCGTGATCGACGCGCGTCGCGGCAAGAACTTCGCCAAGCTCATCAAGAACATCGAGGTGGCGGCCCGCACCGGTGGCGGTGACCCCGGCGGGAACCCGACGCTCTACGACGCGATCCAGAAGGCCAAGAAGAACTCGGTCCCCAACGACAACATCGAGCGCGCCCGCAAGCGCGGCGCGGGCGAAGAGGCCGGCGGCGCCGACTGGCAGAACATCACCTACGAGGGCTACGGCCCCAACGGTGTCGCGATCCTCGTGGAATGTCTGACCGACAACAAGAACCGCGCCGCCGGCGAGGTCCGGGTGGCGATGACCCGCAACGGCGGCAACATGGCCGACCCGGGCTCGGTGGCCTACCTGTTCACCCGCAAGGGCGTGGTGACGCTCGACAAGAACGGGCTCAGCGAGGACGACGTGCTCGCGGCGGTGCTCGACGCCGGCGCCGAGGATGTCAACGATCTGGGTGACAGCTTCGAGATCATCTCCGAGCCCACCGATCTCGTCGCGGTCCGCACGGCTCTGCAGGATGCCGGGATCGAGTACGACTCGGCCGAGGCCAGCTTCCAGCCGTCGGTGTCGGTGCCCGTCGACCTCGACGGTGCCCGCAAGGTGCTCAAGCTCGTCGACGCGCTGGAAGACAGCGACGACGTGCAGGACGTCTACACCAACGTCGACATCCCCGACGACGTCGCCGCGCAGCTCGACGCCGACTGAGGCGCGCGGAACCGCGGCGCGTATGGAGAAGGTCGAAGACTCCGACGGTGTGCAGTGGCGGATCCGCCGCTGGTGGTGGAAGACCGTGCCGTGGGAGACCGGATTCGCGACGCTGGACGCGATGATCTTCCTGATCGTGCTGCCGTTCATGCTGATGTGGCCGTTCTGGCTCGCGGCCAAATGGTGCGGGGTGTCGTGGACGGTCCTCGTCGAATGTGACGGCTCCGAGGTCGCCCGGGAGCGGGTCCGTGGCTGGCGTGCCTCGGGGCAGCGGATCGCCGAACTCGCCGAGTCGGCCCGGGCGGGCACACTGGCCCCGACGCTGGAGTCATCGGAGTCCTGAGGTGCGCGGGGCGCGTGTCCCTGCCCGCTCCCGTCGGTCGCAGAAGCTAAGCTCTCGAACAAATGTTCACCGTGAAGGAGCTGGCGTGCGGGTGATGGGAGTCGACCCGGGACTGACCCGGTGCGGCCTGTCGGTCATCGAGAGCGGCCGGGGCCGGCAGGTGATCGCCCTCGATGTCGACGTGGTGCGCACGCCGTCGGATCATCCTCTGGCGCATCGCCTGTTGGCCATCAGCAACGCCGTCGAACACTGGCTGGACACCCACCGTCCCGACGTGATCGCCATCGAGCGGGTGTTCTCCAATCAGAACGCCAACACCGCGATGGGGACCGCGCAGGCCGGTGGTGTGGTCGCGCTGGCCGCCGCGCGGCGCGACATCGATGTGCACTTCCACACGCCCAGTGAGGTGAAGGCCGCGGTCACCGGCAACGGCCGCGCCGACAAGGCCCAGGTCACCGAGATGGTCACCAGAATCCTTGCGCTGCAACAGAAGCCGACTCCAGCCGACGCGGCCGACGCGCTGGCGCTCGCGATCTGTCACTGCTGGCGTGCGCCGATGATCTCACGGATGGCGGCCGCCGAGGAGATGGCCGCCGAGCAGCGCCGCAAGTACCAGGCGACCCTCAAGGCGAAGACGCGCCAGGTCTCACGGAGCGCCCGGTGATCGCGTCGGTGCGCGGCGAGGTCCTCGACATCGCGCTCGACCACGTCGTCATCGAAGCCGCGGGCGTGGGATACAAGGTCATGGCGACGCCGGCGACACTCGCGACGTTGCGCCGCGGCTCCGAGGCCAGGCTGATCACCGCGATGATCGTGCGCGAGGACTCCCAGACGCTCTACGGGTTCGCCGACTCCGACGCCCGCGATCTGTTCCTCACGCTGCTCGGGGTCTCGGGTATCGGCCCCAGCATCGCGCTCGGTGCCCTGGCGATGTACGACGGGCCGACGCTGCGGCAGGCCATCGGCGACGGTGATCTGACCGCGTTGACGCGAATCCCGAAGGTGGGCAAGAAGACCGCCGAGCTGCTGGCGCTCACCCTGCGTGACAAGGTCGGGTCCTCGACGTCCTCGGGCGTCGCCGCTGCCGGCGGGCACGGCATCCGGGGCCCGGTGGTCGAGGCGCTCGTCGGTCTGGGTTTCGCGGTCAAGCAGGCCGAGGAGGCCACCGACAAGGTGCTGGCCAACGACCCGGAGGCGACGACGTCGAGCGCCCTGCGCGCCGCGCTGTCGATGCTGGGGAAGAAGTAGCCGATGGGTCGCTTCTCCAATGCCGACGGCCCCGGCGACGACGCCGACGAGCGCGAGGTCGCGCCGGCGCTGACGGTCGGCGAAGGTGACATCGACGCCAGCCTGCGGCCGAGATCGCTGGGCGAGTTCATCGGTCAGCCCAGGGTGCGGGAACAGCTCCAGCTTGTTCTGGAAGGCGCCAAGAATCGCGGCGGCACCCCGGACCACATCCTGCTGTCGGGTCCGCCGGGCCTGGGCAAGACCTCGCTGGCGATGATCATCGCCGCGGAGCTGGGTTCGTCGCTGCGGGTGACCTCGGGACCCGCGCTGGAACGCGCCGGCGACCTCGCCGCGATGTTGTCCAACCTCATCGAGGGTGACGTGCTGTTCATCGACGAGATCCACCGGATCGCGCGGCCCGCCGAGGAGATGCTCTATCTCGCCATGGAGGACTTCCGGGTCGACGTGGTCGTGGGCAAAGGCCCTGGGGCGACGTCGATTCCGCTGGAGGTCGCGCCGTTCACCCTGGTCGGGGCGACCACCCGGTCCGGCGCGCTGACCGGTCCGCTGCGCGACCGCTTCGGCTTCACCGCGCACATGGACTTCTACGAGCCCGCCGAGCTGGAACGCGTCCTGGCCCGGTCGGCCGGGATCCTCGGCATCGAGCTCGGCGCCGAGGCCGGGGCCGAGATCGCCCGCCGTTCGAGGGGCACGCCGCGTATCGCCAACCGGTTGCTGCGCCGCGTCCGTGACTACGCCGAGGTGCGCGCCGACGGCGTCATCACCCGTGACATCGCCAAGTACGCCCTGGAGGTCTACGACGTCGACGAGCTCGGCCTCGACCGCCTCGACCGCGCGGTGCTCTCGGCGCTGACCCGCAGCTTCGGTGGGGGACCGGTCGGGGTGTCGACCCTGGCGGTGGCCGTGGGTGAGGAGGCGACCACGGTGGAGGAGGTCTGCGAACCGTTCCTGGTGCGGGCCGGCATGATCGCACGCACTCCGAGAGGGCGGGTCGCGACCGCGCAGGCCTGGAAACATCTCGGGATGACGCCGCCCGCCGGGGCGGGCGGTCTCGGACAGGTGGGTCTGTTCGAATGACAGGAGCGTGATCGCATGCAGTTGGCAGGCCTCATCGTGGCGGTGCTGGCCGCCGTTTTGCACGGCTACATCTTCGTGATGGAGTCGCTGACCTGGACCTCACCGCGCACCCGAGCGGTGTTCGGTCTTACGGCCGAGGAGGCGGAGGCCACCAGGATGCTGGCCTTCAACCAGGGGTTCTACAACCTGTTCCTCGGCATCGTCACCGTCGTCGGTGTGGTCTTCGCGCTCACCGGTGACACCGCGGTGGGGCGGGCGCTGGTGTTCGCCGGCGTCGGCTCGATGCTCGCCGCCGCCGTGGTCCTGCTGGCGTCGTCGCCGGAGAAGGCGCGCGCGGCCGTGACCCAGGGGGCGCTGCCACTGGTGGCGATCGTGCTGCTGGTGGTCGGGGCCGTGTTGTAGCGTCCGGGCAGCTCAGGCCGCCGACTCGCGGGCGCGCCGATACTGGTTGCCGCCGGACCGTTTGGCCTCGTACATCGCGGAGTCGGCGGCCTCGATCAGGTCGCCGAGAAGCTCCCGGGTGTCGGCGTCCCCGTTCAGCCGGCGACAGGCGACACCGACACTGGCCGTGATGCCCCACGACGTCGATGCGATCGCCAGTCGCAGCCTCTCGGCCAGAGCCTCGGCGTCGTCGTCGCGGGTGGCCTCGGCGATCAGGAACTCCTCACCCCCGACCCGGCCCACGACGGCCTCGCCGCGGGCGCAGTGGCACAGGCACCCGCTGATGCTGACGAGCAGGCGGTCACCGGTGGCGTGGCCGCGGGTGTCATTGATCTGTTTGAAGCGGTCCAGGTCGATCATCGCCACGGTCAGGAAGTTCAGATCCCGGTCGGGTGCGGCTCTGAGAAGGCGGCGCACCGACCGGTAGAAGCCGCGGCGGTTGCGCAGTCCCGTCAGCGGGTCGGTGTGCGAGTGCAGGGCGTCGTCCCCGAGCAGATGCACGAGGACCTGGGCGGAGAACGGCACGGCCAGCACGGCGACGGCGATCATCATGAATGCGACCGCGGCCAGGTAGGCGTCCCCGCCGGCCGTGATGTCGGCGGTGCAGATGATCGCCACCCCCGCGGCTGTCGCGAGCACCATCACCAGGTAGTGGCTGGAGTGGAAGAACGCCACATAGCCGGCGAGCGCCGCGAACGTGATACAGCCGAGCAGTCCGGTCAGTGGGTCCGGCCACGAGAGGGCCACGACGGCGATGCTGATGTTGGACAGGATCGAGAACGCGATCGACTCGGCTCTGGTGGGCCAGTGCAGAAACCACACCCCGGCCATCAGCGCGCAGAGCACGGACAGGACGAGGCCGGCCGCCACGCCGAAGCCGGTGTCGGGGCCGGAAGGACTGAGCACCATCAGGGCCGGAACGATCGCGAGCACGAGGTTGATGAGGCCCATCATGCGGCGTGTGAAGCCCTGCAGATTCCGGTCGCCGAGGTACCCCGACAGCCAGTGGTAATGGTCGGGCTGCGCCCACCGCTGGCGAATTCGGCTCACGTCCCGATGGTAGTGAAAGGTCGTCAATAGGCGCGCGTGTCAGTTTCTGGCAACGATCGCGTCGGCCCTCCTATGGGGGGCGGTGCGCCGTGGCCGGTTATCGCTTCCGCAGTCTGGGTATGCGCTGATCACCTGTAGGAAAGGTGAGGACCATGGCCGACACGACGACCCGGGCAGGCCGGGGCACGATGCAGATTCCGCGGAGCAGGGGCGCCGTCAGCGGCCTGCTCATCGTGGCTTTGGGCGTATGGGGCGCGCTGATTCCGTTCGTGGGCCCACTCTTCGACTTCGCGTTCAGCCCTGACCGTCCGTGGGCGTGGACCGCGGGCCGCGGATGGTTGCAGGTGCTGCCCGGACTGGTCGCGGTCCTGGGCGGGCTTCTGCTGTTCGCCTCCCGCAATCGCGCCACCGCGATGCTCGGCAGCTGGATGGCGGTGGCGGCGGGTGCCTGGTTCGTCGTGGGGCGTGCCGTGGCCGGCCCGTTGGGCCTCGGGAACGCTGGTGAGCCCGTTGCCGCCACCGAGGCGCACCGGGTGTGGCTGGAGCTGACCTACTTCTCCGGACTCGGTGCTCTGATCATCTTCCTGGCTGCGCTGGCGGCCGGGAGGTTGTCGGTGCGTAGCGTCCGCGACATCGCCTACCGGGACTCCCGGGCCCAGACCGTGGACGACCCCACGGTCACCGACACCTCGGGATGGTCGCAGCACGGGCCCGCCACCGGTACCGGACCCGATGCGGTGACCGAGCCCGTGGGTCGCCGCCGACGGAGCCTGTTCGGCCGGCGCCGCCGCGACTCCAGGGACACCCTGACCGTCTAGGCGTACCGCGACATTCGGCCCGGGTAGAGACCTCGAGCACAGGGCGACCGGCGGCGTCGACCACGCCACAGAAGGGCCGCGCGAGGTCGGTTCCCTCGTCGCAACTGGGTACTGTTGGCTAGCCAGCCTAAGAAACCCGGAGGCGTAAGTGAACCTGCCGTCGCACCCGCTCGCGGAACTGTTCTCCGCCCGGTTGTCGTGCGCGCCCGTCGACGACGCCCCCGCCGTGGTACTCGGACCCCGGATGGTCAACGTGTGCACCGCGCTCGGCGCACCGCTGAGGGATTGGTGGCAGGTCTGTGAATGGGCGTCGCGCCTCGACGACGACCGGGTGCGCGACACCTTCGGTGCCTACGTGGACGTGCTGGTGGCCGATCGCTGCGTGCGACTCGGAGACGACCTGGTGTCGGAGTTGATCGTTCACGAGGTCGACGGCGATGGCTTGACGGCGGACGAGATCCGCACGCTCCTGGTCGATTTCGTGCAGGCGGCGGCTCAGCCGGTGTAAGCCATCACGTGCTTGATGCGCGTGTAGTCCTCCAGGCCGTACATCGACAGGTCCTTACCGTGGCCCGAGGACTTGAACCCGCCGTGCGGCATCTCGGCGACCAGCGGGATGTGGGTGTTGATCCACACGCACCCGAAGTCCAGCGCGTTGGAGACCCGCAGGGCACGGGAGACGTCCTTGGTCCACACCGACGATGCCAGGCCGTACTCGACGCCGTTGGCGTAGCCGATCGCCTCGTCCTCATCGGTGAACGACTGCACGGTGATCACCGGTCCGAAGATCTCCTGCTGAATCAGCCGGTCGTCTTGACGCAATCCGCCGACCACCGTGGGCTCGACGTAGAAACCCTTGTCGCCCTGGCGGTTTCCGCCGACTGCGACTGTGGCGTGGGACGGGATGTCGGAGAAGAACGACAGCACCCGCTCCATCTGGTTGACGTTGTTGACCGGCGGAACCCATGCGTCCTCGTCGTCGGCGGGGCGACCGAAGGTCGTCGTCGCTCCCTTGGCCTGTTCGGCGAGCGCCGCGGTCAGATCCGCGGCGATCGACGCGGACGCGAGCACCCGGGTGGCTGCCGTGCAGTCCTGGCCGGCGTTGAAGTATCCCGCCGTCGCGATGCCTTCGGCCGTGGCAGCGAGGTCGGCGTCGTCGAAGACGATCACCGGCGCCTTGCCGCCCAGCTCCAGGTGGGTGCGCTTGAGATTCCCGCCGGCGCTGACGGCCACGGCCTTGCCCGCCGCCACCGATCCGGTGATGGCGACCATTTCCGGCGTCGGGTGCGACACCAGATTCGCTCCGGTGACCCGGTCACCGGTCACGACGTTGAGGACGCCCGGGGGCAGGTGCTTGGCGGCGAGCTCGGCGAGCATCACCGTCGTGACCGGCGTGGTGTCGCTGGGCTTGATCACCACGGTGTTGCCCGCCGCGACGGCCGGGCAGATCTTCCAGATCGCCATCATCATCGGGTAGTTCCAGGGCGCCACCTGACCGATGACTCCGACCGGTTCGCGCCTGATCCACGAGGTGTGGTCGGCCATGTACTCACCGGCCGATTTGCCCTCCAGCACCCGCGCCGCGCCGGCGAAGAAGCGGATCTGGTCGACCATCGGCGGGATCTCCTCGACCGCCGTCACGTGGTTGGGCTTGCCGGTGTTGCGGCCCTCCGCGGCAACAAGAGCGTCCGCGTTCCTTTCCACCTCGTCGGCGAAGTCGAGCAGTGCCTTCTGCCGCTGCGACGGGGTGGTCTTCTTCCATTCCTTGAACGCGCCGGAGGCCGCGGCGTACGCGTTGTCGATGTCCTGCTCGTTGGACACCGGGGCGGTGCCGTACTGCTCGCCGGTGCTCGGGTCGATCAGCGGCATCGTCGCACCGCCCGTCGAATCGACCAGCTCGCCGCCGATGAAGTTCTTGACCGTGGTCATGCTCAGCTCCTTCTACAGGTCGCGCAGGATGAGTTCGAGGATGTCGAGGCCTTCGAGCAGGAGGTCGTCGCTGATGGCCAGCGGCGGCAGGAATCGCAGCACGTTGCCGAACGTGCCGCAGGACAACACGATGACCCCCGCCGCGTGTGCGGCGGTCAGCAACTTCCGGGTGAGCTCCGGGTCCGGCTCCAGGGTTCCGGACTTGACGAGCTCGACGGCGATCATCGCGCCCCTGCCGCGGACATCGCCGATGCGGTCGTCCTCGGCCTGCATGCGACCCAGCCTGTCCTTCATCAGCGCTTCGATCTGCGCCGCCCGCGCCACCAGGTTGTCGGACTCGATGGTCTCGATGGTGGCGAGGGCCGCCGCGCACGCGACCGGGTTGCCGCCGTACGTGCCGCCGAGGCCGCTGACATGCGGGGCGTCCATGATGTCGGCGCGGCCGGTGACCGCCGACAGGGGCATGCCGCCGGCGATGCCCTTCGCGGTCACGATGAGGTCGGGGACGATGCTCTCGTGCTCGCAGGCGAACATCGCGCCGGTACGCGCGAACCCGGTCTGCACCTCGTCGGCGATGAACACGACGTCGTTGGCCCGGCACCAGTCCAGCAGCGTCGGCAGGAAACCCTCGGCGGGCACGATGAAACCGCCCTCGCCCTGGATCGGCTCGATGATCACCGCGGCGAGATTGCCGGCGCCGACCTGCTTGTCGATCACGGTGATCGCACGACGCGCGGCCAACTCGCCGTCGGTGGCCAGCTCCTTACCGCCGAACTCGGCGTCGCGGAACGGATAGGACATCGGGGCACGGTAGATCTCCGGGGTGAAGGGTCCGAACCCGTGCTTGTAGGGCATCGACTTCGCGGTGAGCGCCATCGTGAGGTTGGTGCGGCCGTGATAGGCGTGGTCGAAGGACACGACCGCCTGCTTGCGTGTGAATGTCCTGGCAATCTTGACCGCGTTCTCGACGGCCTCGGAGCCGGAGTTGAACAACGCCGACCGCTTGTCGCCGTCTCCGGGTGTCAGCCGGTTGAGGGCCTCGGCGACCGCGACGTATCCCTCGTACGGGGTGACCATGAAGCACGTGTGGGTGAACTCGGCTGCCTGGGAGGCGACGGCCTCCACCACCCGCGGTGACGCGTTGCCGACGGTGGTGACCGCGATCCCGGAGCCCAGATCGATCAGCCGGTTGCCGTCGACGTCCTCGACGATGCCCCCGAAGGCGCGCGCCGCGTAGACCGGCATGGTGGTGCCGACGCCGCGGGACACCGCCGTGTTCTTTCGGCTCGCCAGTTCCACGGACCGGGGGCCGGGAATCGCGGTGGCGAGGTGGCGGCTCTGTTCGAGAGCGCTCACAGGAGACCTCCTACAGGGCCCGGGGCCGGACGGTGATTCGACGCGTGGCGCGTACGTGTGGAGCCTAGTCGCTGTGCGCATCGATCCGTCGACTACCGGCGCAGACGATGACGAAATCATCGCAGAGACTCACGAACCGCGACGGATTTCGTCGGTGAAGCGGGCACGGAAACGCGCCGGGCGGACGGGGGGCGTCGGTGGGGCCCGCCGCAATGGCACACTGGACACCTGAGTCTTGGTCGACGGGCTCCCGCCGGGTCGGGCGGGGAGCGCCGGACGCGGGACCGACACCAAGAGAATTCTCAAAACGTAGAGAGACGCTGTCGCCATGGATCTGGTCGTATTTTTGCCCCTGCTCATCATCATGGGCGCCTTCATGTACTTCGCGTCGCGGCGGCAGAAGAAGGCGATGCAGGCCACCATCGACCTGCACAACTCGCTGGAGATCGGCGACCGGATCCACACCACCTCGGGGCTTCAGGGCACCATCACCGGGATCGGCGACGACTACGTCGACGTCGAGATCGCGCCGGGGGTCGTGACGACCTGGATGAAACTCGCGGTACGTGATCGCATCGTCGACGATGTCGAGGACGACGCAGAGCTCGACGACGAGTCGGCCGTCGAGATCACCGAACGCCCCAACTTGAACAAAGACTGACGGCTGAGATCTCAGCAGCAGCACGTACTCTTTGCGGTGCTGACGACCTGATCTCGAGGAGAATCTGAAACGTGGCATCGTCTTCGACGGTTCACCCTGCCCGCTACCTGGCTTTGTTCCTGGTGTTGCTCATCGGCGCGTTCCTGCTGGTGTTCTTCACCGGCGACAAGAAGCCGGACCCGAAGCTGGGCATCGACCTGCAAGGTGGCACCCGTGTCACCCTGACGGCGCGTACCCCCGACGGTTCGGAGCCGTCGCGCGACGCGTTGCTCCAGGCCCAGCAGATCATCAGTGCCCGCGTCGACGGCCTGGGCGTCTCGGGGTCCGAGGTCATCATCGATGGCAACAACCTCGTGATCACGGTGCCCGGGGACGACACCAGCGAGGCCCGCAGCCTGGGGCAGACCGCACGTCTGTACATCCGTCCCGTCGTCCACGCGATCCCGGCAGGCGAGGGTGCGGCACCGGGCGGCGCGCCCGAGGGGATGCCACCGGGCGCGATCCCGGGCATGCCGGGGGGAGTCCCCGGGATGCCTCCGGGTGCGATTCCCGGGATGCCGCCGGGCGCGATCCCGGGCATGCCGGGGGGTGCGATGCCGGGTATGCCGGAGGGCGCGATGCCGCTGCCGCCGGGAGCGCTTCAGGGCGGACCCGGCGGGCCGGGCGAACCCGTCGCGCCGGCGCCACAGCCGCGTCCGTTCCCGCAGCAGCCGGCGCCGAGTCCGGCTCCCGAACCCCCCGCCGATCCGGCGGCGCCGATCCCGCCCGGCACCCCTGCGGGGCCCGGCGGAATGCCGGCCGATGACGAGAACCTGTCGCTGGCCGACCAGATCAAACAGGAGAAGCTGCGCAGGCAGAGCTCCGACCAGATGATCCAGATCCTCGCCATGCAGCTTCAGGCGAGTCAGTGCGGTCAGGAAGATGTGCTCGCCGGCAACGACGACCCGAACCTGCCGCTGATCACCTGCTCGCAGGACGGCACGACCGTCTACCTGCTGGACAAGTCGATCATCGCCGGCGAAGAGATCGCGAATGCGACATCGGGCCTCAACCAGCAGGCCGGCGAGTACGTCGTCGACCTCGAGTTCAAGGATCAGGGCTCCAAGACCTGGGCGGAGTTCACCGCCGCCAACGTCGGGGTGCAGACCGCCTTCGTGCTCGACTCCAAGGTGGTCAGCGCGCCGGTCATCAATGAGCCCATCCCCGGCGGCAAGACCCAGATCACCGGGCAGTTCACCCAGGACACCGCCCGCGAGCTGGCCAACGTGCTCAAGTACGGGTCGCTGCCGCTGTCGTTCGAGTCCTCCGAGGCCGAGACGGTCTCCGCGACGCTCGGGCTGTCCTCGCTGCGGGCGGGGCTGATCGCGGGTGCGGTCGGTCTGGCCGCGGTGCTGTTGTACTCGCTGCTCTACTACCGGGCGCTCGGCGTGCTCATCGCGCTGTCGCTGGTGGCCTCGGGTGCGATGGTGTTCGCGATCCTCGTGCTGCTCGGCAGGTACATCAACTACACACTCGATCTCGCCGGTATCGCCGGTCTGATCATCGGTATCGGTATGACGGCCGACTCGTTCGTGGTGTTCTTCGAACGCATCAAGGACGAGATCCGGGAAGGACGCTCGTTCCGGTCGGCGGTGCCCCGCGGCTGGGCCCGTGCCCGCAAGACGATCCTGTCCGGTAACGCCGTGACCTTCCTCGCCGCCGCGGTGCTGTACTTCCTGGCGGTCGGACAGGTGAAGGGCTTCGCGTTCACGCTCGGCCTCACCACGATCCTCGACGTGGTCGTCGTGTTCCTCGTGACGTGGCCGCTGGTCTACCTGGCGTCGAAGTCGCCGCTGTGGGCCAAGCCGTCGTTGAACGGGCTCGGCGCCGTCCAGCAGATCGCACGCGAACGCCGAGCGGCCGCCACCGCGGCGGGACGGGGATAGACCATGGCCACAGGAAACCGCACCGACGTCGAGTCGGGCGCCGTCGAAGCCGCCGATCTGGAAGCCGCTTCGATCAATGCCCCCAAGCACGGCTTCTTCGTCCGCCTCTACACCGGCACCGGCGCCTTCGAGGTCGTCGGCAAACGCAAGCTCTGGTACACCGTCAGTGCCCTGATCGTGGCCGTGTCGATCGGCGCGATGATCCTGCGCGGGTTCACCTTCGGGATCGACTTCGAGGGCGGCACCAAGGTGTCGTTCCCGCGCAGCGACACCCAGGCCACCACACAGCAGGTCGAGACGGTCTTCAACGACACCATCGGCAGCCCGCCGGAAGCGGTCGTGATCGTCGGCAGCGGTGACTCGGCCACCTTCCAGATCCGGTCGGAAACGCTGACCAACGACGAGATCATCGAGCTGCGCACCGCGTTGTTCGACGCGTTCCAGCCCGTCGGTCCGGACGGCCAGCCCAGTGAGCAGGCGGTCAGCGACTCGGCGGTGTCGGAGACCTGGGGCGGCCAGATCACCCAGAAGGCGCTGATCGCGCTGGTGGTGTTCCTGATACTGGCGGCCATCTACATCACCGTGCGCTACGAGTGGTCCATGGCGCTCGCGGCGCTGGCCACCCTGGTGTTCGACCTGGTGGTGACCGCGGGCGTGTACGCGCTCGTCGGCTTCGAGGTCACCCCGGCCACCGTGATCGGCCTGCTGACGATTCTGGGCTTCTCGCTCTACGACACGGTGATCGTGTTCGACAAGGTCGAGGAGAACACCGACGGCTTCGAGCACACCACCCGCCGCACCTACGCCGAGCAGGCCAACCTGGCGGTCAACCAGACCTTCATGCGCTCGATCAACACCAGTGTGATCTCGGTGCTGCCGATCATCGCGCTGATGGTGATCGCGGTGTGGTTGCTCGGTGTCGGCACATTGATGGACCTGGCCCTCGTGCAGCTGGTCGGTGTCATCGTCGGCACCTACTCGTCGATCTACTTCGCGACCCCGCTGCTGGTCAGCCTCCGGGAACGCACCGAGGCGGTGCGCAAGCACAACCGGCGCGTGCACAACCGGCGTCAGACCGCGGCGGCCAAGGCCGCCGGCGTCGAGGTCGACGACGAGATCTCCGAGAGCGCCACGAAGTCGGAGGCCGTCGCCGCGGCGGTCGCGGCGCAGACGGCCCCGGCCGACAAGCCCGCCCCCGGGGCGCGTCCGGTGCGGCCCACCAGCAGCCGGACCGGGCGGCCGTCGGGTAAGCGCACGCCCCGGAACCGGTAACCGATGGCAGGCCGTTGGCGTGCGCTGACCGCGGTGCTCGCGGTGGTGGGCGGACTCGGGCTCACCTCCTGCGGCGAGGCCACCGCCGACTCCGTCGACTACGCCGTGGACGGAGTGCTGACCAGCTACAACACCAACACGGTCGTGGGCGCCGCCTCGGCAGGGCCGCAGGCGTTCGCGCGGGTGCTCACCGGCTTCAGCTACCACGGGCCCGAGGGCCAGATCGTCGGTGACCACGACTTCGGCACGATCTCGGTGGTCGGGCGGACCCCGCTGATCCTCGACTATGAGATCAAGCCGGAAGCGGTCTACTCCGACGGCAAACCCATCACCTGCGATGACATGGTGCTCGCGTGGGCGTCGCAGTCCGGCCGGTTCCCGGCGTTCGACGCGGCCAGCCGTTCGGGCTACGCCGACATCGCCGCGATCGAATGCGCGCCGGGACAGAAGAAGGCCCGGGTGTCGTTCGCGCCGGAGCGGGCGTTCACCGACTACGGGCAGTTGTTCACGGCGACGTCGATGATGCCGTCCCATGTCGTCGGCGACGTGCTCGGGCTCGGAGACGGTGCCGTCACGACCGCGCTGCTGAACAACGACATCCCGGCCGCCGAGCGCATCGCGCAGGTGTGGAACACGACCTGGAACCTCGGTCCGGATCTGGACCTCAAGAAGTTCCCGTCGTCGGGCCCCTACAAGCTCGACTCCGTCACCGCCGACGGCGCCGTGGTGCTGGTCGCCAACGACAAGTGGTGGGGCGCCAAGCCGGTCACCGACCGTGTCACCGTCTGGCCCCGCAGCCCCGACATCCAGGACCGCGTCAACGAGGGCGCCTACGACGTCGTCGACATCGCCGCCGGCTCCTCGGGCACCCTGAACGTGCCCGACGACTACGTCCGCACGGACGCCCCGTCGGCGGGCATCGAGCAGCTGATCTTCGCGCCCGAGGGAGCGTTGGCGGCCGTGCCCGCCCGGCGCGCGCTGGCGTTCTGCACCCCGCGCGACGTGATCGCCCGCAACGCCGAGGTTCCCGTGGTCAACGCCCGCCTCACCACCGCCACCGCCACCGAGGACGCCATCGGGTCGGCCGAGCTGACGCCGCAGATCAACGAGTTCGCGGTGGCCAATCCCGACGCTGCGCGCCAGGCGCTCGGCAACACACCGCTGACCGTGCGCATCGGCTATCAGACGCCGAACGCCCGGCTGGCGGCGACGGTCGGCACCATCGCGAAGGCCTGCGCCCCGGCCGGTATCACCGTGCAGGACGCGGCGAATGCCGACACCGGGCCGACGGCGTTGCGGGACAATCAGATCGACGTGTTGATCGCGAGCACCGGGGGAGCGGCGGGCAGCGGGTCGTCGGGCTCGTCGGCGGTGGACGCCTACACGCTGCACAGCGGCAACGGCAACAACCTGCCCCGCTACGCCAACGGGCGCATCGACGCGATCATCTCCACGCTGGCGGTGACCACCGACCCCAAGGAGTTCGCCCGGCTCCTCGGCGAGGCCGGCCCGATCCTCTGGGCGGATATGCCGACGCTGCCGCTGTACCGTCAGCAGCGGACGCTGCTCACCTCGACCAAGATGTCCGCGGTGATCGGCAACCCGACACGATGGGGAGCGGGCTGGAACATGGACCGTTGGAAGCTCAGCCGGTGAGTGGCGAACCGGGCACCGACATCGCCGAGGTCATCAGATCGCTGATGCGTGAGGTGCCCGACTTTCCCGAGCCGGGCGTCCACTTCAAGGATCTGACGCCGGTGCTGGCCGACGCGTACGGCCTGGCGGAGGTGAGCCGTGCGATCGCCGACTCCGCGCGGGGGGCGGACCTGGTGGCCGGTGTCGACGCCCGCGGGTTCCTGCTCGGCGGGGCGGTCGCGGTGACCCTGGGGATCGGCGTGCTGGCGGTCCGCAAGGGTGGCAAGCTGCCGCCTCCCGTTCTCGGTGAGACCTACACCCTCGAATACGGTTCCGCCACTCTGGAAGTACCGGCCGACGGTGTCGAGCTCGCGGGGCGTTCGGTGGTCGTGATCGACGACGTGCTGGCGACCGGCGGAACACTGGCCGCCGCTCATCAGTTGCTCACGAAGGCGGGCGCGAACGTGACCGGCGCCGTGGTGATGATGGAGCTCACGGCCCTGGGCGGGCGCGCGGCGGTCGACCCGCTCGAGGTCACGAGCTTGTACAGCGTCTGAGCGGATATCCTGCCAGGAGCACAGATCTGCGGAGGTGAGCATGGCCGACAAGGTTCGCACGGACCCCGGCTCCGGCCAGGCTGTGCAGACACCGCCTCCGGCTGCGTCCGCCAGCCCGGAGACGCAGCCGATGGAGATCGTCAAGCCCGCGCCCACCAGTGCCTCGCGCCGGGTGCGTGCCCGGCTGGCCCGGCGGATGACCTCGCAGCGCAGCACGGTCAACCCGGTGCTCGAACCGCTGGTCGCGGTGCACCGCGAGATCTATCCGAAGGCCGATCTCACGCTGCTCCAGAAGGCCTACGAGGTCGCCGAGCAGCGCCACGCCGATCAGCTGCGCAAGTCCGGTGATCCCTACATCACCCATCCGCTGGCCGTCGCCAACATCCTGGCCGAGCTCGGCATGGACACCACGACGCTGATCGCGGCGCTGCTGCACGACACCGTCGAGGACACCGGCTACACGCTGGAGGCGCTGACCCAGGAGTTCGGCGTCGAGGTCGGCCACCTGGTCGACGGGGTCACCAAGCTCGACAAGGTCGCCCTCGGGACCGCCGCCGAGGGCGAGACCATCCGCAAGATGATCATCGCGATGGCGCGCGACCCGCGCGTGCTGGTGATCAAGGTGGCCGACCGGCTGCACAACATGCGCACGATGCGGTTCCTGCCGCCGGAGAAGCAGGCGCGCAAAGCCCGCGAGACATTGGAGGTCATTGCGCCCCTTGCGCATCGGCTCGGAATGGCGACCGTCAAGTGGGAGCTCGAGGATCTGTCGTTCGCGATCCTGCACCCGAAGAAGTACGAGGAGATCGTCCGTCTGGTCGCCGACCGGGCCCCGTCGCGCGACACCTACCTGGCGAAGGTGCGTGCCGAGATCACCGCGACGCTGAACGCGTCGAAGATCAAGGCGACGGTCGAGGGCAGGCCGAAGCACTACTGGTCGATCTATCAGAAGATGATCGTCAAGGGCCGCGACTTCGACGACATCCACGATCTGGTCGGCGTCCGGATCCTGTGCGACGAGGTCCGCGACTGCTACGCCGCCGTCGGTGTCGTGCACTCGCTGTGGCAGCCGATCGCCGGCCGCTTCAAGGACTACATCGCTCAGCCCCGGTTCGGGGTCTATCAGTCCCTGCACACGACGGTGGTCGGCCCCGAGGGCAAACCGCTGGAGGTGCAGATCCGCACCATCGACATGCACAAGACCGCCGAGTACGGCATCGCGGCGCACTGGCGCTACAAAGAGGTCAAGGGCCGCAACGGTGTACCGGCGGGCAGTGCGGCCACCGAGATCGACGACATGGCGTGGATGCGCCAGTTGCTCGACTGGCAGCGGGAAGCCGCCGACCCTGGGGAGTTCCTCGAGTCGCTGCGTTACGACCTTGCGGTGCAGGAGATCTTCGTGTTCACCCCGAAGGGGGATGTGATCACGCTGCCGACCGGCTCGACCCCGGTGGACTTCGCCTACGCGGTGCACACCGAGGTCGGGCACCGCTGCATCGGCGCCCGAGTCAACGGCCGCCTCGTCGCGTTGGAGCGCAAGCTCGAAAACGGGGAAGTCGTCGAGGTTTTCACCTCGAAAGCCCAGAACGCGGGCCCGTCGCGGGACTGGCAGGGCTTCGTGGTGTCGCCGCGCGCGAAGGCCAAGATCCGTCAGTGGTTCGCCAAGGAACGGCGCGAGGAAGCGCTGGACTCCGGCAAGGAGGCCATCGCCCGCGAGGTGCGCCGTGGCGGACTTCCGTTGCAGCGCTTGATGAATGCCGAGACGATGGCGGCGCTGGCCCGCGAGCTGCGCTATCTCGACGTCTCGGCCCTCTACACGGCCGTCGGCGAGGGGCATGTGTCCGCCCGCCACGTCGTGCAGCGGCTGGTGGCCCAGCTCGGCGGTGACGACGAGGCCGCCGACGAGCTCGCCGAGCGCTCCACCCCGGCGACGATGCCGATCCGTCAGCGCACCAGTGACGACGTCGGGGTCGCGGTTCCCGGCGCGCCGGGCGTGCTGACCAAGCTGGCCAAGTGCTGCACCCCGGTGCCCGGCGACAACATCCTGGGCTTCGTCACCCGTGGCGGCGGGGTCAGTGTGCACCGCACCGACTGCACGAACGCCGCGTCACTGGAACAGCAGTCGGAGCGGATCATCGACGTGCAGTGGGCGCCGTCCCCGTCGTCGGTGTTCCTGGTCGCCATTCAGGTGGAGGCGCTCGACCGGCACCGGCTGCTGTCGGATGTGACGCGGGTGCTGGCCGACGAGAAGGTCAACATCCTGTCGGCGTCGGTGACGACTTCCAACGACCGGGTGGCGATCAGCCGGTTCACCTTCGAGATGGGCGACCCGAAACATCTGGGCCATGTGCTCAATGTGGTGCGCAACGTCGAGGGCGTCTACGACGTCTACCGCGTCACCTCCGCGGCCTGACGTTCTCCCGCGAGCAGACACAAACTCGCGTGTCGCTACGGCGCGTCGTGCGAGTTCGCGTCTGCTCGGCAGGGGAACCGGTGTCAGTCCAGCTGGATGTTCTTGACGGTGACCGGGAGCTTCGGCGCGCCGTCCGGTCCGCCGCCGTCCACGCCGGCTTCGGCGATCTTGTCCAGCGTCTCCAGGCCCGTCTCGTCGATGGTGCCGAATACGGTGTACTGCGGGGGCAGCTGCGAATCCTTGTAGACGAGGAAGAACTGGCTGCCGTTGGTGCCCGGACCCGCGTTGGCCATCGCCAGCGTGCCGCGGGGGTAGACGACCGGCTCGCCGAGCTTCGGGTCGTCGGGCTGGTACTGATCGGTCGGGTATTCGTTGTCGAACTGGTAGCCCGGGCCTCCGGTGCCTTCACCCGTCGGATCGCCGCACTGCAGGACTCCGAGCGAATCGCTGGTGGTCAGCCGGTGGCACGGCGTGTTGGCGAAGTAGCCCTGCTGGGCGAGGCTCGCGAAGCTGTTCACGGTGCAGGGCGACTTGCCGTTGTCGAGCTGCAGCCCGATGTTGCCCTGATCGGTCTCCATGCTCGCGCTGACCTGAGCCGGTTCGGTCGGCACCTTGCCGGTGCGGGGCGCGTTGTTCGGCTTGCTGGCCGGCTCGGCCTCCGGGTACTGGCAGTTGCCGCCGAGCCCCTCGGGGGCCACGAACTCCGGCAGCGTTACGGCCTCGGCGGGCGGCGGGACGTCGAACGGCGACGACGTCTCGGTGGTGGACGTCGACGCCGACGCGGTCTCGGTACCGGAGTCGCGGTTGACGAGCACGATCGTCGCGACCACCGCGGCGACCACGAGGACTCCTCCGACCGCTGATCCGATGATCGTGTACTGGCGGCGCTTGCGTTCACGCTCCGCCCGATGTTCGAGCTGACGCTCGAGCTTGCGCTTGGCTGTCGCTCGCCGTTGTTCGTTCGTCGGCACGGCCGGTGTCCTCCTTGGCAGTCGATCCGGTCGGCTCCGAGTGTGCCAGCTGATGCTGAGCGCGCACGGCGCGACCCTCGTGAGCCGGGCCGCGACCTGGGCATGGGAAGCTTGCAGGCGTGTTGATCACCGGATTTCCGGCCGGCCTCCTGGCATGCAACTGCTATGTGCTGGCCCCTCGGCAGGGCGCCGACGCCATCGTCGTCGACCCTGGTCAGCGCGCAATGGGCTCGCTCGCGCGGATCCTCGACGAGAACCGGCTCACCCCGGCGGCGGTGTTGTTGACCCACGGGCACATCGACCACATGTGGTCGGCGCAGAAGGTCGCCGACACCTACGGCTGTCCTACGTTCGTCCACCCGGCGGACCGGCACATGCTGACCGATCCGATCGCGGGCCTGGGCCAGGGCTTCCTGGCCGGCCTGGGAAGGCTCGCGCTGAGCCCGGTGTTCCGCGAACCCCGCCAGGTGCTCGAACTCGACCGCGACGGCGACAAGATCGAACTCGGCGGCATCACCGTCACCGTCGACCACACCCCGGGCCACACCAAAGGGTCGGTGGTGTTCCGGGTCGAACAGGGTCCCGACCAGGTCGCGTTCACCGGGGATACGCTCTTCCGCGCGTCGGTGGGGCGCACCGACCTGCCCGGCGGGAGCGGACGCGACCTGCTGGAGTCGATCGTCACCAAGCTGTTGGTGCTCGACGACGACACCCTGGTATTACCGGGGCACGGCGAGCGCAGCACCATCGGCGTCGAACGCCACACCAACCCATTCCTCGAAGGCCTGAAACCATGACCGACTCGTTCAAGGCGCCCAAGGGCGTCCCCGACTACTTCCCACCCGACTCGGCCGAGTTCGTCGCGGTCCGCAGTGGCCTGCTGACCGCGGCGCGACGCGCGGGCTACGGCGACATCGAGCTGCCGATCTTCGAGGACACGGCGCTGTTCGCGCGCGGGGTCGGTGAGTCCACCGATGTGGTCTCCAAGGAGATGTACACCTTCGCCGACCGCGGCGAGCGTTCGGTGACGCTGCGTCCGGAAGGCACCGCCGGGGTCATGCGAGCGGTGATCGAGCACGGCCTGGATCGCGGACAGCTGCCGGTCAAGCTCTGCTATTCGGGGCCGTTCTTCCGCTACGAGCGGCCCCAGGCCGGGCGCTACCGGCAGTTGCAGCAGGTCGGCATCGAGGCCATCGGCGTCGACGATCCGGCGCTGGACGCCGAGGTCATGGCGGTGGCCGATGCCGGGTTCCGCTCGCTGGGCCTGGACGGATTCCGGCTGGAGATCACATCATTGGGTGATGACAGCTGCCGGCCGCAGTACCGCGAACTGCTCCAGGAGTTCCTCTTCGCGCTGGACCTTGACGAGGAAACCCGCAGGCGTGCCGAGATCAACCCGCTGCGGGTGCTCGATGACAAGCGTCCCCATATCAGGGAGATGACCGCGAACGCACCGGTGATGCTCGACCATCTCTCGGATGCGGCAAAGGAGCACTTCGACACGGTGCTGGCGCATCTCGACGCGTTGTCGGTGCCGTACGTGATCAATCCGCGGATGGTGCGTGGGCTGGACTACTACACGAAGACGACGTTCGAGTTCGTCCACGACGGGCTCGGGGCGCAGTCCGGTATCGGCGGTGGCGGACGATATGACGGGCTGATGGCGCAGCTCGGCGGCCGAGATCTCTCGGGGATCGGGTTCGGCCTCGGCGTGGACCGCACGCTGCTCGCTCTGCGCGCTGAGGGTAAGACGGCGGGGGAGACCGCACGGGTCGACGTCTACGCGGTGCCGCTCGGTGCGGACGCGAAAGTGCGTCTCGCCGTGCTGGCCGCGCAGCTGCGCGCGGCCGGCGTGCGGGTCGATGTGGCCTACGGCGACCGCAGCCTGAAGGGCGCGATGAAGGGCGCCGACCGCTCCGGTGCGTCGATCGCGCTGGTTGCGGGCGACAGGGACCTGGAGGCGGGGACCGTCGGGGTGAAGAGCATGGCGACCGGTGAGCAGGTGGATGTCGCTTCTGATGACGTTGTGGCAGAGGTTCTTTCACGACTCACCTGAGTGTCGCGCCGGTAGGATCGCACGTTCATCGGGTGGACCCTGCCCGGCGGGATGTTATGCCGTGCGCCACAGCCGCGGCAATGATCAGTGCTCCCAGCGCCCCCGACGTGATGGTCCAGAGCCGCCGATCCTCGAGGTCCATGTCGCACAGTCTGGTGAAATTCGCGTCGTTGACGAGGCCGCCGGGCACAGGGGTATTCGCGGCACCGGCGTCGTCGTTGGCCCGGGCCGCGGACAGGTCGGGGGCAATCACGCTTCCGCAACCGACGACCTTTCCCTCCGCGGACACCGAGACGGGGGCTATCAATCCAACGATTCCGACGAGCAGGGCCACAATGCCCAGGCCGCCGATCAGCAGTCGCATCCTCATGTAAGCCACGTACCCCCGATCGAAATGTTGATACGGGCCCCTGGTTCGTGAATGTGTGTCCGGGACAGTATGAGTCGGTGCTGGGTGGGTACGTGTGCATATGGATGTTCGACCGGCGACCTGGGTTCCGCGAAACCCAGTCCGGTTCGGGGCGGTTGCCGCGTTGATGACCGTGCCTCTGGTTACGGTGGCGTGCTCCACTGCCTATGAAGCCCTCGGACACCGGACCGCGTATGTGTTGGTGAACGGTATCGAGGTCGCAGATCAGCCGCGGGTGAGATGCGACCAGGTGGAGTGGGTGTGGTTCATCGAGAGTGTCCAGGACAATCCCGGTTTCAGCGCACAGATTCGCACCGGTGACGACGTAGCGGCCCTCCTGGTGCGGATCGAGAACCTGGGTGGCTTCACCGGAAGTTCCTGGAACGCCGCCGAAACCGCGCCGGCTTCTGCGGCCGCCGTCGAAGCGGACGCCGAGGTCGCCGACGGCGACTTTGTCATCACAGGCACAGCAACGGGGTTTTATCGGGATGATCCCGCCGAGACCGCGACGGCCACCTTCGAGATCCGCACCGACTGCTGAGAACGCCGAACGGCCGCCGCGACGAAAGTCGTTGGGAGACAACAGTCAGGGCTGTTGAACCGGGCAAGCTTCGACCGGGACCGGCAGCGTCACCTCACCCGCGCGCTCGAACCGGAAAGTGACGTCGGTGCTCGTGGCTGGGACCAGATCCGGGTCCAGGCGGTCCAGCACCACCGCCGGAGCGCTCGCGTCGTCGACGCCCGGCTCTGCGTTGGGTTCACCGAAGCTGACCGTCGACTTGGGCGGGATGACCACGTCGCGGATGACCCGTGCCTGCTCTGCCGCACTCGTCGATATGCCGAGGAGCCGCTCGGTTTCGGCCGGGCGGTTGTTGGTGAGGGTGAACCGCAGCGCACCGCCGGCGTTGAGCTGTATCGCACATCGGCCCGGCACGTAGGTGGGCACGATGTAGGCATTCTCCACCGAGGTATCGACGGTGTCCGACCCCGATCCGCGATTGGACGACTCCGGAAGGGGGTCGTCAGCGCACCCGACGGTGGAGGTCAGCAGCGCCACGGAGACCGCCAACGCCGAACCACTCTTACTCAGCTTCTCTGAAGGCATGGTCGTCTACGTTCCCCATCGAGCGGTTCTGATACCTCGCGCTTGCCCGGCGGATGTACGTAGGTCACAGAGTTAAGAGCGCGCTGTGGAAGGCGTGCGATTCCACTGAGTCTTTGCCGTCTCTCGACGGCCAAACACTCCGCCCTGGTTGCGATTTCGCAACGATTTCCCGCTGGGAATTGTCCGGTGCCCTACCCGGGTAGGCGATCTGCAGATTGTCCGCAGAAGCCGCCCATCGCTTCTGCGATTCAGAGGGAGGCCGCCATGACCGTGGTAGAACGCATCGGCAACACAGAGTTGACCGGCGCAGGAACCGGGGCCGCACGCGATCTGGACTGGATGGACGTCGAGAAACAGTTGTCGTCGATGGCAGCGTGCGGCGACCGGGCTGAGCGTCGGCGACGCAGGCAACACATCATCACCGAATGCCTGCCGCTCGCCGATCACATCGCGTGTCGATTTGCCGGCCGGGGCGAGCCATCTGATGACCTGATTCAGGTCGCGCGCATCGGACTGGTCAAGAGCGTTGATCGCTATGTGCCGGACAAAGGCCGCTTCATGGCGTTCGCGGTGCCGACGATCCGCGGTGAGGTACGACGACATTTCCGCGACAGCACCTGGTCGATGAGGGTGCCCCGAAAAATCCAGGACACGCAACTGCGAATGCGGCACGCCGCAGAAGAACTCTCACAACGGTTGAAGCGAGCACCGACGGATCGAGAAATCGCGCGGGAACTGGGGGTCGACGACGGTGAAGTCTCGCGATGTCGTTCGGCGCACTGGGCATATCGACCGGTGTCACTCGACGCGCCCCGAGGGGACGCTGAGCAGGAGTGCGCCGGCATCGGGGAACTCCGCGGTGCCGACGATCCGGGCTTCGACTCCGTAGAGGATCTCATCGTGTTGAGCGGAGTCATCGCCGAACTGGATCCTCGCCGCCGCGCAATCTTGGGAATGCGCTTCTACGACTGCCTGACCCAACGAGAAATCGCCCTACGTCTGAATGTTTCGCAGGTGCAGGTCTCCCGGCTGCTGGACAGCACGTTGGCCCGGCTGCGTCAACGCATGTTCGTCGAGGTGGTCGCGGTGTAGTGCATCTTCGCGCCCATTGCCGGCCAGTGCCGGCCAGTTCTGAACTTCGATCCTGAAAGTGGTTGCACCCCAGATCGTTTGATTCTGGTGCGACCTGGTCAGGGTAACGTCGGTCGGCTTCGCGGCGTACGTCGCCCGGCAGGCGATCCGGTTGTCCGGTCATGGTGATGTCAGCAAGATCGCCGCAGTCATCCTGGCGTCCGGCGGCTCACTCAGCGTCATCACCGTCGCCAAGGTCGGCGATTGGTCGGCGCTGGACGGGTGCGGAACTCGGCGAAAGGATGGACGGACCGGCTGATACCGGTTGACCGCGAAATCGATCGCTCTCAGGTGGCCGGCCAGCGTCTGTCCAGTGCCTCGCGTACGTGGTTGATCAGACGATCCAGCCGGTCGCGGTCGGTGCTGTCGAAATCCTGCTCAGCGACAACGCGTTCCATGCGTCGCAGCCGGTCGCTGAGGGCCTCCCGGTGGGCCGGGACGACCACCACCCAAGCCAGTTCCCGCAGCATCGACACCAATCGGGCCAGCACGGTCGGATCGCTCGCGCCATAGAGTTGCGGCTGATCGCAGACCATGTCGAGCAGGTCGGGCAGGTCCGGCCGGGCCAGCACCACCCGCACCACTCCGTCGTCGTCCCGCAGCGTCCGGCGCCCCAACCGGTACCTGGCGAGTTCGCACAGTGTTGCGCTGCACGAGTTCAATCCGTGTACGGCGGTGGTGGGATCGTTGATGCCGGGGCTTAGGGCGCGGACCACCACATCGGTGAGCTGACGGAGCCCGTAACCGATGTCCTGTGCTGCGGTGCGCTCCAGACCGGTGCTCAGCGCGCCGCGAACCTGCTCGCGCAGTCGCGACAGGCGCTCGCCGGAAAGGGGATCGCCGGGCGGCCCGGTTGACCAGCACAACGCCGCCGGCACCCCCGACACGATGTCCGACCCAACCGGGCGGTCGATCCAGACCACCACGTCCGCCTCGACCGCCGCCGCAAACAGCGCCTGCTCGTCGACCTCGACGAGGAAACCCGACGATCGGGCGGTGACCACAGACGCGTCGGTGGGCGGGAAGGGTGTGTAGTCATGGTCCGGTGTGTCGTCGAGCCGTTTCAGCATGCGGCGCGCCGTGGTCTCGATGTCGGACGAAACATGGTCGAGCATGGTTTCTATCCGGATCTGGCGTACCAAATGCCCGAGGAACAGGACCAACGCCAACACGCTCACCATGGCCAGGAGGTAGGCGACCGTCACCGAGAGTTGGGGGACGAACTCCGCCCCCGCGTCGGCGTCGTTGCGGACGGTACGCAACACCGTCAACGCATAGACGAACGTCGCGAGGAACAGTGCCAAGGTGCGCTGGACGAATGGGTCCGCCGCGAATGTGCGCAGCAGTCGCGGTGTGTACTGAGTGCTGGCCAGCTGCAGAGTGACCACGGTCAGGGAGAAGGTCAGCGACGTCACCGTGATCAGCGACGTCGCGATTGCCCCGAGGACTTCACGCGCCGCGTCGGCCCCGCCACCGAACAGGTACGCCGACAATGTCTCAGGCATCCGCTTATCGAGGGCGGCATCGAGTTCTGGGAGGGCGACGCCGGCGACGATCGCAAAGACGACCCCGAGAGCGGGGACGGGCCACAACCGGCTTCGCCAGGCATCGACGAACACGGTGCGTCGGCGCCGGACGGCTTCCAGCGGCCAGGGCTTGTCCCGATCTTCCCCGCGGTCACGGCTCATGCGACCGAAGCTACCCAGTGCGCACTTCGGGTTCGTCAAGAACGGCGCCAGGGGTCGAGAGTTCATCCGTGAGCTCAGGTCGCGCCTGGGGTGTGGCGTCAGCGTCCAAAATCTGTGATCAGCTGCTGCCCGCACGTTGCCGGCACGGAGGTGCGCGCGGCGGGACCGGATCTGCCAGGATCAACCAGGGTTTAATTGACGCATATGTTAACCTCGTGCGCACGTGTCCTCGATGCGCAGCGGCTGCGGTATTCGCTGGCGTTCGCGAGGAGTTTGCGAGAGAGTGCAAATTCTGCAGCCCTCCGAGGTAGCTCGTTGACTGGTCGTAGCAGCCTCAGCTGTGCTGCTCGATTGCTGATCTGATTGCTCGGAGCTAGCCACGCGGTTGCTGGTGTGTGTATTATCGTCCGTGTAAATTTAGCTGGTGCACGTTACGCGCAGCTCCGAAGGGGCGGCGTGACGCGTGTCCGGTGTCATGTCACAGAGACACCTCCGGCTGTTCGACACGCGGGTAGAGCCCCCAGACGGTCTCGCTGAATGTCTGGGGCTCGGCACGGAGTCGACGGGCGCAGGGTGTGACGGAGCAAAGGAGCTGCGTTGGCCGCCGCCAGTCCCCGAAAGTCGCGTCGGACCCCCGGCCGTCACCGCAAGCCCAGCAACCATGCCCACTGGTTGAGGGTCGGTGCCGTCGGCTTCGGTCTGGCCGCAGCGATCATCAGCGGTCAGGGCGTGGCGACCGCGGATACCGACGACTCGTCGGGGTCGGGCGAGAGCAGCGCGACGGCCAGGGGTAAACAGGCCGCCGTCGCCGATCGCCCGAGCGCGTCGGAGCAGAGCGAATCGCCTTCGTCCCCCGACAGCGACAACGATGGCGTCGGCACCGACGACGAGACCACGGACGACACCGACACCGACACCGGCGCGGAGAGCCCGGACGTCGAGGTAGACGAACAAGATCAGGATCCGCAGCCCGACACCGTCGAGGAGCCCGACGAGGACACGTCCGAGGTGACCGTCGACGAATCCGACGGTTCGCGCACGCACCAGAAACCGGTCGTCACCGAGACCACGCCCCCTGCCGAGGCAAGCCCGCCGTCGACACCCGCGGACGGGACCGACGCGCCTCAACCGGAAACGGCGCCTCCCGCCACGGGCGGCAACAACGCTGACCCGGGCACCACGCCCGCGCCGAGTTCGCCCGGCGGGTCGACGGGCGGCCCGTCGACCGCGGCACCTGACGACGAAGCCGCCACACCGGAGACTGAGGCCGAAACCGAAGCGGCGTACCTGCTCAATTTCGTCAAAGAGTTGGTGAAGGTGTTCGGAGGGGCCACGACCGACGGTGGCGGCACCGCACCGCCGATGTCGTGGGACAAAGTGCTGCAGGGCCTCTTCCTCGGGCGCAAGGATCAAGAGACGAGAAACGCCACCAGAGAGTTGATTGAGCTCGCCAACGAGAAGACGCTCGCCGAGCTCGGCACGTCGATCGGATGGGTTCCCTTCGTCGGGACGGGCCTGTACGGGGCCAGCTTCGTGGGCAATCTGGGAGCGCTGATCAGCGCTGTGCTGCGCGGCGACAGCGCTGACATCGCTGACGAATTCCGTGATCTCGGCCGCGACCTGGTCGGCATGGTCCCGGTCGTCGGCGCACCCACGGCGGCGAAGCTGTACGCCGGCGGATCGGACGCCGTCGGTGCGTCAGCCCAGATGTCGGCCCAAATGTCGGCGCAGATGACAGCGATGGCGACAGCGACGCCACCCCCTCCAGTGGGAACGCAGGCGCACTTCCTGTGGGTGCTGCAGCGCGCCGTGAACCGGTTGGCGGGCTGGCCCGGACCGGCGGGTCAGAACTTCGTCGACATCACGAACCGTGTGACCGACCAGACCCTGGACAACGCCGACAATCAGCTCGACATCCTTATCGCCAATGCGTTCGCGGGCAGTCCGGCTGTGTGGCTTCCCGACCTGGGCAGGGTTCTGGGGCTCTTCGTACTGACGGCAATACCCGGGTACTCCTACACCGACAGCCTGAACGCCTGGGGCAGCTTCCTGAACAAGATCATGCCGCCTTACAAAATCGCCGACGGGGCGGGCACTCTCGACGTTATCTCGAACTACAAGATCACGGGTGCTGCCGTGGTCGGCGCAGCGACTCTTCTGAGGGACATGCTGAACGGGATCTACGATCCGGTTCAGTGGGAGATCAACATCATCAAGACGACCACCGGGGCGACCGTCACGGCGTCGGATCTCAATGACTTCAACACGATCATGACCAAGGTCGCCGCCGCTCAGGCCGGGGCTATTTTGATCGGCGGTGACGGTGGTGCGTTCGACGATCCGACCAGAGCCTGGAATGTCACGCTGCCCACCTGGACCGAGGCTCAGGTTAATCCGTACACGATCACCACCTACGTAGCGCTCGTCGCCATCTACAAGCGCTTCCAGGAGATGGCCACGCTGACGACGTTCACCACATGGACGACGTACGACAGTTGGCACTACACCAACGCTTTGGGCATGTACGCGGCCGGAACGTTCCACGCAGTCGATCCCGACGGCGGCTCGATCGAATTCCGTGCCGACGGCACGCTCGGCAGGACGTACACCACTGAGGGCAATGCGCTGGTGACCATCAACACCGTCGGAGGCGGCTTCACCTACACTCCGCCGGCGTTGTGGGACCCCCAGGCTCAAGGCGCGGCGTTCCGCCACCGCAGCACTGCAGAGGACCCGGAGGAGAGGTTCGACTGGGTCACCGTGGACGCGTACTCCGCCGACGGCGTCCCCTACAGCCTCCGGATGGGCATCGAGATCATCGACGGCACGAACGCCGTGCCGGTGTACACCGGTGTCACGGGCCAGAGCACGGACGCGTTGGGCGTGGTGAAGGGCAAGCTCAACGCGACAGACTCCGACGGCGACCCAATTAGGTACTACCTGGTCGAATCATCGGTCAACGGTCTGAACGGTAACTCCGCCTACACCAAGAACGGCGCCGGCAACGGCGGCATCGTCACCGTCAACGAGAACGGTGATTTCACCTACGTGTCGAGTGCGACTGCCGGCGCCACGCAGAGCTTCCAGGTGCGGGTCAACGACGCCCACCACGGCAACACGATCGTCACGGTCACCGTGCCGAACACCACCAGCATCACCCCGGGCAACGTCAACACCTCGACGCCCTACGTGGTCACCGGGACGGTGCCGGCTTCGACCAACAAGCCGGGAGCGTTCACCAGCTACACCCTCGTCGGCGGCACGACGAAGGGCACGGTGACCTCGTTCAACCCGGTCACCGGCGCGTTCACCTACACCTCCAGTGTGGGCCGTGTGTTGGACAACGACGATGTGATCACCGTGATCGGCACCGACGCCGACGGCCGTTCGGTGACGCTGCGCCTGAACGTGAAGCCGACGACGGTCACCAATGCTCCGACGTTGACGCTGACCACGGCCCCAACGGTCGGCACGCTCGTCGGCACCACTCAGACCAGCACGGGCAAGTTCACGTACTTCGATGCCGACGGCGACGCGCCGATCTGGCCGACAAGTGTGACCAGCTCGCGCGGCGGCACCGTCACCGTGGCCGCCGACGGTACGTTCACCTACACGAGCAACCTCACAGTGGCGCAGCGCCACGCGGTCGCCCGGATCGGGGCCGCGGGCAGCACCTTCAACGGTGTCGCCCTCGCTGCCTGGGAGGATGCGTTCACCATGACGGTCTCCGATGGGTTCGGGGGCACCGCCACGCAGACGGTGAAGGTGCCGATCTACGCGATCAACGCCAATCCCACGCTGGGCCTCGGGGGCCTCGCGTGTGGGTTCGGGACCTGCACCATCACCATCACGACGACCGACCCGGACGGCGACGATCTCAGCGGCAGCTTGAACACCTCGAACAACGGCCAAGGTGATCCCTGGTACACCCTCGAGAGAGGGTCGGTCACTATCAACGCGGGAAACCAGCACACGATGAGCTGGACTGGAAACAGCGGCGGCCTTGGCACCCAGCAAACGGGTGTCCAGAGATACACCGTCTATGACGGCTACTACCGGGTCACCAACGGCGTCGTCGACTCCAGCTACTTCGCGCGGGCGTGGGTTAACTGGAACAACACCACCAGGACCACCGGGAACTAGTGCAGGCGCGCCGAACTGCGCCGAACCCCGCAGCGAGCGCGCGGTCTTGCACACCCCGACACGGAGTGTCGGTGTGCAGACCCGCGCGCTCGCGGGGAAACGCTAGATCGCCATCGCGGCGCGCACGTCGGCTTCCGACGCCGAACCGCCTGTGCCGCTGGAGGTTACGCGACCGGCCTCGAGGATGTAGTAGCGCTGCGCCGATTCGAGCGCGAAGCCGATGTGCTGCTCCACGAGGAGCACGCCGAGGTCGCCGCGACTGGTCAGCGCGGTGATGGCCTCTTCGATCTCATGCACGACCGACGGCTGAATACCCTCGGTCGGCTCGTCGAGGATCAGGCACTTCGGCGTGGTGATCAACGCCCGTGCGATCGCGAGCTGTTGGCGCTGGCCGCCCGAGAGCAGACCGGCGCGGCGGGTCAACAGCTCCTTCAACGCCGGGAACAGATCGAGTTGTTCGTCGATCAGTGCCTTGCCGTTCTTTCGGCCGTCGGCGACCACCTGCAGGTTCTCGGCGGTGGTGAGTTGTCCGAAGGACTGCTGGCCCTGCGGGACGTACGCCAGGCCGCGGTGCACCCGCGCGCTGGGCCGCAGCCTCGTGATGTCCTCGCCTCCGAAAAGCACCTTCCCCGCAGTGCATTTCAGCAGGCCGACCGCCGCGCGCAGCAGTGTCGTCTTGCCGGCGCCGTTGTGTCCCATCACCGCAGCGACACCGTCGGTGGGGACTTCGATGCTGACCCCGTGAATGACCTCGCTGCGTCCGTAGCTGGTACGGACGTCGATCAGTTGCAGCATCAGGAGTTCTCCTCGACCAGTTCGATGCCGTCGGCGCCGGCCGCGGCGGTCCCGAGGTAGACCTCCTGGACGCGGGGGTTGGCCTGCACCTCGGCGACCGAGCCTTCGGCGATCACGTGGCCGCGGGCGAGCACGGTGACCGACGTGGCGAAGGCCCGCATGAAATCCATGTCGTGCTCCACGACGACCACGGTGCGTTCGGCGCCGATGCGGCGCAACAGGTTTCCGGTCTCTTCCCGTTCTTCGGCGCTCATGCCCGCCACGGGTTCGTCGAGCAGCAGCACGTCGGCGTTCTGCACCAGCAGCATGCCGATCTCCAGCCACTGCTTCTGACCGTGGGCGAGGACTCCGGCGGGTTTGTCGGCCAGATGGGTCAGCCCGGTGGTGTGCAACGCCTGCTCGATGGCGGGCAGCACACCGTTGCGCCGCCGGAGCAGCGTCCACACCGATCTGCCTGCGCCCGCGGCGATGTCGAGGTTCTGCAGCACCGTCAGCTGTTCGAACACGCTCGCGGTCTGAAACGTGCGCCCGACGCCGAGGCGCGCGATCTGGTTGACCTTCTTGCCGAGCAGTTCGACCCCGGACTTGTTCACCGATCCCGACGCCGACACCAGCCCGGTGATTGCGTCGATCACGGTCGTCTTGCCCGCGCCGTTGGGTCCGATCAGGAAGCGCAGATCGCCCTGGAACAGGGTCAGGTCGACGTCGCTGACGGCCTTGAATCCGTCGAAATCGACTGTGAGACCCCGCACTTCGAGGTACTGCGCGCCCATGCCCGCGTTGCCGCCCTCGGCGGGCTCCTTCGCCGCGATGCTCGCCTCAACGTCACTCATGAGCTCGCACCCACCTTTTCTGCGTCGGGGTCCGTGTCGGGGGCCTTGTCGGGCTCCGTGTCGGCCTCGGCTTTGCGCCTGCGCTTGAGGAACACCCCGAGTCCGGCCAGCCCCGCGGGCAGGAACCCGACGACGAGGATGAACAGCAGACCCTGGCCGTAGGTCCACGCCGACGGAAAGCGTTCGGAGAACAGTGTCTGGGCCCATGCCACTCCGATGGCGCCGAGGACCGGCCCCAGCAGCGTGGCACGCCCGCCGATGGCGACACCGATCAGGAACGCGATCGACGGGAGGATGCCGACCTGCGACGGGGCGATGAAACCGACGATCGGCGCGAACAGCGCCCCGGCGATGCTCGCGAACAGCGCCGCGACCGCGTAGGCCACCACCTTGATGTTGGCGGGGTCGTATCCGAGGAAGCGGACCCGCTCCTCACCGTCGCGCACCGCCACCAGCAGCTCGCCGTAGCGACTCTGCATCAGCTGGCGCACCACCGCGACCACGAGCAGCAACACCGCCGCGGCGATGAAATACAGCATCCTGCGGTTCGCCGGATCGTTGAGGGTGAAGCCGAAGAAGGTGCGGAACCTGTTGAGCCCGTTGGACCCTCCGAGACTGGTCTGACCGACGAGCAGGATGGCCAGCGCGGCGGCCAGCGCCTGGGACAGGATCGCGAAGTACGCTCCCTTGACCTTGCGCTTGAAGACTCCGAGACCGAGCGCGACCGCGATACCGGTGGGAATGACGACGATGGCGATCAGCGTCACCGCCGGCGAGGCGAACGGCGTCCAGTACGACGGCAATTCGCGAACACCCTGGATCTGCATGAAGTCCGGCACGTCGTCGCCCCGCAACTGCGCATCGGCGATCTTGAGGTGCATGGCCATCATGTAGCCGCCGAGGCCGAAGAACACCCCCTGGCCCAGCACCAGCATGCCGCCCCGCCCCCAGGCCAGGCCGATGCCGACGGCCACGATCGCGAAGCACAGGAACTTGCCGAGCAGGCTGAGCCGGAAATCCGACAGGATCGCCGGTGCCAGCACGAACAACACCAGCGCCGCGACCCCGAAGCCGGCCCAGGTCTGCCACCGCCCTAAGAGGGCCCTCATACGAGACTCCTTGTCCGGACCGTGAACAGCCCCTGCGGCCGCACCTGGAGAACGATCACGATGATGACGAACACGATCACCTTGGCCAGTGATGCGGTCGTGTTGTACTCGATGAACGAGTTGAGGAAGCCGAGCGCGAACGCCGCGATCACCGTGCCCTTGATCTGGCCGAGGCCGCCGATGACGACCACCAGGAACGCGTCGATCAGATAGCTCTGCCCGATCGTCGGACTGGTCGACCCGATCAGCGTCAGCGCCACACCGGCGACAGCGGCGAGACCGGATCCGATGAAGAACGTCGTGATGTCGGTCTTGCGTGACGAGATGCCGCTGGTCTCCGCGAGGTCGCGGTTCTGCACCACGGCCCGGATGCGTCGACCCATCGGGCTGACCTTGAGGACAGCGGCCAGCACGGCGACGCATGCGATCGCCAGCACGAGGATGAAGATGCGGGTCTTGGGCACCACGGCGCCGAAGATCTCCACGCCGCCGGAGAGCCACACGGGCGCGATGACGTTGACCGCCGGCGCACCGAAGATGTCACGGGCCACCTGCTGCAGGATCAGGCCGACGCCGAACGTCACCAGCAGTGTGTCCAGCGGACGGTGATACATGCGCTGGATCAGCGTGACCTCCAGCAGCGCCCCCATCGCGCCACCGACGAGGAATCCGATGACCAGCGAGAGGATCAGCGACACACCGGCATTCGACACCACCTGCTGCACCACGTAGGCGGTGTAGCAGCCGGCCATGATGAACTCGCCGTGCGCCATGTTGATGACGCCCATTTGGCCGAACGTCAAAGACAACCCTAGTGCGGCCAGCAACAGGATTGAGCCGAGGCTCAATCCCGTTGCCAGCTGCCCGATTACGACATCCACGTGATACCTATGCGATTCCCGTCGCTTCGCTCGCCCTCTTATCCGGACAGTCCGGCGGCCCAGGGGTAGGACTTCAGGAAGGGATCGGGCTCGATCGGCGCCGGGGATTCCCACACCGTGTAGATGAGCCCGTCGGGACGGATCTCGCCGATGCGGGCGGTCTTGGTGATGTGGTGGTTGTCGCCGTCGATCGTGACCAGGCCTTCGGGGGCGTCGAACGTCACCCCGTCGGCGTTGTCCTGGATCGCCTTGACGTCGAAGGACTGGGCCTTCTCGACGGTGTTCTTCCACAGGTAGACCGACACGTAGGCGGCCTCCATCGGATCGGAGGTCGGCTTGTCGGCGCCGAACTTGTCCTTGTAGGCCTTGACGAACTCGTTGTTCACCGGGGTGTCGATGGTCTGGTAGTAGTCCCATGCGGTCAGCTGACCGTCGATGTTCTGCACGCCGATACCGCCGACCTCCTCCTCGGCGATCGAGACCGAGACGACCGGCATGTCCTGCGGCGTCAGGCCGACGTTCTTGTATTCGCGGAAGAACGCGACGTTGGAGTCGCCGTTGAGGGTGTTGAACACCGCGTCGGCGTCGGCCGAGCGCACCTTGTTGATGATCGTGGAGAAGTCGGTCGAGCCCAGCGGGGTGTAGTCCTCGCCCTTGATCTCGATGCCGTTGGCTTCGGCGTAGGCCTTGATGATGCGGTTCGCGGTCTGCGGGAAGACGTAGTCGCTGCCGACCAGGTAGAGCGACGTGACGCCCTTCTCCTTGAGGTAGTCCAGGGCGGGCACGATCTGCTGGTTGGTGGTCGCGCCGGTGTAGAAGATGTTGGGGGAGGACTCCAGGCCCTCGTACTGCACGGGGTAGTAGAGCAGCGAGTTCGCGCTCTCGAAGACCGGCAGCATGGCCTTGCGGCTCGACGAGGTCCACCCTCCGAAGACCGCGGCGACGCAGTCGCTGCTGATGAGCTTCTCCGCCTTCTCGGCGAAGACCGTGGGCTCGGACGCTCCGTCCTCGCTGACCAGCTGGATCTGCTTGCCCAGGACGCCACCCGAGGCGTTGATCTGCTCGACTGCCAGATCGATGGCGTTGCGCACGGTGACCTCGGAGATCGCCATGGTTCCCGACAGCGAGTTCAGCGCGCCGACCTTGATCGACGAGCCGGAGGTGTCAACGCAGGACTCGGCATTTGCTGAGTCCGTTTCGCTCGCTTTACTGCCACAGCCGGCCAGCAGCAGGCTGGCGACGGCCACGACGCTTCCTGCAGTCAGCGCCGAGCGTGAGAACGAATGGCGTCGAGGTTGTTGCATGAACGGCCTTTCTGGCAGACGGCAGCACACATACCCTGATGAGGCGCCGTGTTGGGTTCCTTCGGCACGCGTCAGAACAGTTCTGTACGGCGAAGTTTCGACACCGCCCCGGTGTCGAATCGGGACGTTAGAGCGCCTGTGTTTCTGCCAAATGTCTGTGTGTGACGGGCAGGTTAACCTGTGTCGTCACCGACAGTTTGTTTGCCGTCAACCCGCTCTGCGGGGGAGGAGCGGCACGGGCGTAACGATCCGGTAGCGTCCGCCGATGTGACGAACATGCGAACAGCTACAGCCAAGGTAGGAACGGCGGTCGGCGCGTCACTGTTGGCGGCGGCCACGTCGATGATGATCGGCCAGCCGGCGGCGAGCGCCCAGGACGCCCATCAGGTCCGGTACACGCTCACCTCTGCGGGCGCCTACGAGTTCGATCTGTTCTATCTGACGACCCAGCCGCCGAGCATGCAGGCCTTCAACGCCGACGCCTACGCGTACGCCAAGCGTGAGAAGGTCAACCTGGCCCCGGGTGTGCCGTGGACGTTCGAGACCACGATGGCCGATCCGAACTGGGCGATCCTTCAGGTCAGCAGCACGACCCGCGGGGGACAGGCCGCTCCGAACGCGCACTGCGACATCGCCGTCGACGGTGAGATCCGCACCGAGCACAACGATCCGTACAACGTGCGGTGCCAGCTCGGTCAGTGGTGATTCACTGACCGAGCCCCGCGAGAGCGGGCGGTAGCGGGTCGCGATGCAGCACGCCGAGGCGCTGGGTCGCGCGGGTCAGGGCGACGTAGAGGTCGGCCGCCCCGCGGGACCCCTCGGCGAGGATCCGTTCGGGATGTACGACGAGCACCGCGTCGAACTCCAGTCCCTTGGTCTCTGTCGGCAGTACCGCGCCCGGTATGTCCGAGGGTCCGATGACGACATGTGTGCCGTCCCGGTTGTCTTCGTCGCGGACGAAATCCGCTATTGCAGAAGGTAGTTCGGCGTCGCTGAGCTGGCGTGCCCACGGCGCCACGCCGGTCGAGCGCACCGATTCGGGCGGGACGACGTCGGGGGAGAACTCGGCGAGCACGGCCGCCGCGACATTCATGATCTCGGCCGGGGTGCGGTAGTTCACCGTCAGTGTGCGGTACACCCAGCGGTCGGGCACATAGGTCTTGAGCATCTCGTCCCAGGACGTCGTCCCGGCCGGTGAGCGACGCTGCGCGAGATCGCCCACGATCGTGAACGATCGACTCGGGCAACGCCGCATCAGCACCCGCCAGTCCATCTCGGACAGTTCCTGCGCTTCGTCGACGACGGTGTGCCCGTAGGTCCAGTCACGATCTGCCGCAGCACGTTCGGCGAGTTCCCGGGTGTCGCGTTCGAGGAAGCGCTCGGCGAGGTCCTCGGCGGCGATGACGTCCTGGGCCATCAGCTGGTCCTCGTCGTCCATCAGATCCTCGCGGCCGATCATCAGATCGAGGACCCCGGCGGCGTAGGCGGCCTCCTCCTGGCGCTCCCGCTCGGCTGCTTCCTCGCCGGACTTGTCGCGCCCCAGCAGGTCGACGAGTTCGTCGAGCAGCGGGATGTCCGACAGAGTCCAGGCGGCGCCGTCCTCGCGATACAGCACGGGGTCCGCGCCGGCGGCACGCAGACGCTCGTGTGACGAATACAGTTCGGCGAGAACGGTTCCCGGTGTCAGCACCGGCCAGAGCAGATCGAGTGCGGCCTTGAACGCCGCGTGGTCCTCGAGTTCGTCGAGCAGGTCGGCCCGCAGATGTTCCCACGCCGCGCGGTCGTCGCGGGTCAGCCAGCCCCGGCCGATCTTCGCGATCGCGCGTTCGCTCAGTGCCCAGGTGAGGACGTCGACGAACGTGGCGCGGGCGTCGTTGTGCGGTTGTTCGGTCGCGCGCGCTTCCTGGACCGCCCACTGGGCGATGTCGGGGCCGATGCTGATCGACACATCGGACAGGTCGATCGGCAACGGCTCCTCCGGCACGCGCTGGCGGTCGGCGACCGCGGCGGCGAGCACGTCGAGCATGGCCAGCGACCCCTTGGCGGTTGCGGCGGCCGGGTCGTCCTCGGCGGTGGCGCGCAGGCCGGGGAACAGGTCGCCGGTGGTCGTGAACACCACGTTGGTCTCGCCCAACGACGGCAGCACCCGGCCGATGTGGCGCAGGAACGCGCTGTTGGGTCCGACCACGAGCACACCGTGGCTCTCCATGCGTTTGCGCTGGGTGTAGAGCAGGTAGGCCACGCGGTGCAGGGCGACGACGGTCTTGCCGGTCCCCGGCCCGCCCTCGATGACCAACACGCCGGGATGGTCAAGCCTGATGATCGCATCCTGCTCGGCCTGGATGGTGGCGACGATGTCGCGCATTCCCTCGCCGCGCGGCGCGTCGACCGCGGCCAGCAGTGCCACGTCGCTGGAATCGCCGGGCTGGTCGCCGGTATCGCCGTCTCGGGGTCTGCCGAACACCTCGTCGGTGAAATCGAGCAGCCGGCGGCCGAGGCTGTGGAACTGCCGGCGGCGGCGCATGCCCTCCGGATTGGCGCCGGTGGCGGTGTAGAAGGCGCGCGCGGCCGGTGCCCGCCAGTCCAGCAGCAGGGGTTCGTGGTCGTGCGCGTCGTCGAGCACGCCGATGCGGCCGATGTAGAGGTGCTCGCCGTCGACGCCGTCGAGGCGGCCGAAGCACAGCCCGGCGTCGGCGACGTTGAGCCTGTCCATCTGCGCGGCGGTCGCGCGCACCTCGGCGTCGCGAGCCAGCAGCGTCGCGCCGTTCTGGGTGTCGACGTCGCCGCGCAGCGCCGCGCTGTAGCGCGCCTTGACCCGGGCTCGCTCGGTGTCCAGCCGGGAGTAGAGGTCGTTCACGTAGGCCTGCTCGGACTGCAGTTCGGCCTCGTAGTGAGACGGGTGGTGAGTCGACATGTGCTCCTAACGGATGTGAGCTGAGATGCGATTCTACGAGGCGGGCGGCGTTGCTTGACACCGCATCGAACGTATGTTCGCATAGGGTATGCGCTGGGCCGGTCAAGGTGTCGCCGTCGACGACGGAGCGTTGCCGGGCCTGCAGCGTCTGGGATTGGTCCGCAGTGTGCGTACCCCGCAGTTCGACGGAATCACCTTCCACGAGGTCCTGTGCAAGACCGCGCTGAACAAGATCCCGGCCGCCTCGATGCTGCCCTTCAGGTTCACCGTCAACGGCTACCGCGGCTGCTCGCACGCCTGCCGGTACTGCTTCGCCCGACCGACCCACGAGTACCTGGAGTTCGACCCCGGGCGTGACTTCGACACCCAGGTGGTGGTGAAGACGAACGTCGCCGAGGTGCTGCGCCGTGAACTGCGACGGCCGTCCTGGTCGCGGGAAACCGTTGCGCTGGGCACGAATACCGACCCGTACCAGCGGGCCGAAGGCCGCTATGCGCTGATGCCGGGGATCATCGGCGCCCTCACCGATTTCGGGACGCCGTTCTCGATCCTGACCAAGGGCACACTGCTGCGGCGCGACCTGCCGTTGCTCACCGACGCGTCACGCCGGGTGGACGTCAGTGTCGCGGTCTCGCTGGCGGTCGGCGATCCGGACCTGCACGGCCGGCTCGAGCCGGGTACGCCGACGCCCGAGGCGCGGCTGAGCCTGATCTCGGCGATCCGCGAGGCGGGGCTGCGCTGTCACGTGATGGTCGCGCCGGTCCTGCCCGGGCTGACGGATTCCGACGATCATCTCGACGACCTGCTGGGCCGGATCGCCGGGGCCGGGGCCACCAGCGCGACGGTGTTCGGACTGCATCTGCGCGGCAGCACCCGCGGCTGGTTCATGGACTGGCTGGCCGAGGCCTACCCCGATCTGGTCGGCGAGTACCGCCGGTTGTACCGGCGCGGGGCGTACCTTCCGGCTGAGTACCGCGCCGACCTCGCATGCCGGGCGGCTCCGCTGTTGGCGCGCCACGGCCTGGCACGCGCACCGCGGTTCGCCGCGCCCCTGCCCGGCGCCGGGCCGGTGGACGCGGCGCCCGAGCTGCAGCCGACGCTGTTCTGACCGCCTGGTCAGCTCTTGTTGCGCTTGACCTCGTTGAACGGAATGCCCTTGTCGGCGGCCAGCTCTCGGGGGAAGCCGAGGATGCGCTCGCCGATGACATTGCGTGCCATCTCGGAGCTGCCGCCGCCGAGGGACCCGGTCTGGCGCGAGAGGTAGCGCACACCGATCTCGAGCAGCCCGGACAGTTCCGGCGCGTCATCGGAGCCTTCGTCGATGACGCCGGCGGTCCCTGCGATCGCGAGCGCCGTGTCTACCTCGAGCTCGGTGGTCTCGGCGTGGAACAGCCGGATCAGCGTGCCGGCGTTGGGCGGCAGCGAGCCGTCGGTGATGCTTCGGAAGACGTGGTCGATGAGCTGTTCCTTGACGATGCGGCGTACCAGGGCACGTCCGGCGAGGTCCTGCACGAGGGGGTTGTCGCTCTGCCCGGTGGCCTCGGCGAGACCGACGTGGTCGGGCGGCATCTCGCTGGCGTTCTCGGCGGCGGTGCCGCTGGCGAACTCTGATCCGCCGCCGACGGCGCGGCGCTCGTGGTGCAGCTGGCGGGTGGCGACCTCCCAGCCCTTGTTCACCTCGCCCACCACGGCGTCGGCGCCGAGTTCGAGGCCGTCGAAGAACTCCTCGCAGAACTCCTCGTTGCCGTTGACCTCCTTGATGCGGCGCATCGTGATGCCGGGGGAGTCCAGCGGTACCAGGAACATGGTCAGGCCCTCGTGCTTGGGCACGGTCCAGTCGGTGCGGGCCAGCAGGAGCCCGTAGTCGGCGGCGAAGGCGCTGGTGCTCCAGGTCTTGGCGCCGTTGATGATCCACGTGTCGCCCTGCTTGTCCGCGCGGGTGATCACCCCGGCCAGATCCGACCCGCCGCTGGGTTCCGACAGCAGCTGGCAGAGGATCTCGTCGCCACGGACAGCGGCTGAGATGCGGTCGCGCTTCTGGTCTTCGGTGCCCATGTCCAGGATGGTCGCCGCGCAGATCGTGAAGGTCGGGACGTTGAGGATCAGCGGCATCTCGTAGCTGCGGCATTCGGCGTTGAACGCCCGCTGGTAGGCGTAGTCCAGGCCGAGCCCGCCGTACTCGCGGGGGAAGCAGATGCCCGCGAAACCGCCTTCGTACAGCCGCTTCTGGAGTTCCTTGGCGCGGTCCCACGACTCCTGGTCGGCCCGCACCGAGAACGGCGGATTGTCCGGGTCGATGGACGGCATGTTCTCGGCGAGCCACGTCCGGGCGCGGGCGGCGAACTGTTCGAAGGTCTCGACGGTGCCGGTCGATTCGGTCGAGGTCATCGTCTCGGTCATGCCGTCGCCTCCTGCGCGCTGCTGCGCGCGTACACCGCGCGGTGATGGTCCTCCGGCGATCCGAACATGGCCCGGTAGAGGGCGACCCGCCGCAGATAGAGGTGCAGATCGTGTTCCCAGGTGACCCCGATGCCGCCGTGCAATTGCACGCAGTCCTGCAGCATCACCGGCGCGCGTTCGGCCACATAGGCTTTCGCGACACTGACGAGCAGTTCGGCATCCGGGGAGCGGTTACCGACCGCCCGTACCGCGCCCGCGGTGGTGCCACGCGCGGCCTCGAACCACATCTTCATGTCGGCCGCACGGTGCTTGAGCGCCTGATAGGACGCCAGGGGCCTGCCGAAGCTGTGCCGGTCGAAGAGCCACTGGTTGGTCATCGCCAGGACTGCGTCGAGGATGCCGACGATCTCCGCGCACTGCAGCACGAGCACGATCTGGCGCTGACGCTCGATGATCGCCGGCGTCTGGTCCGCTGTACCGACCACGGCCGATTCGTCGACCTCGACGGCGTCGAACTGCACACGCGCATAACGCTTCACCAGGTCGACCGAACTCTGTGGCGTGACGGTGACCCCGTCCGCGTCGGTGGGGACCACGAACTGGCGGACGACGCCGTCGAGTTCGGCCACGACGACCAGAGCCCCGCTCTCGGCGCCGGCCTCGACACGGTCCTTGACGCCGTCGATCCGGTAGCCGCGGTCTGTGCGCGTGGCTGTGGTGGCGGCCTGCGACGGAGCGAACGGACGCCGTGGCTCGTAGACCGCCCACGAAGCGACGAGCTCGCCGGACACCAGCGCCTCGATGGTCTGTTCGTGCCCGTTGGGTGCCTCGACGAGGGCGGCCAGGACGGCGCTGACCGGATGCAGAGGTCCGGGTGCGACGGTGTGCCCGATCTGTTCGGCGACGATCGCGAGGTCGGCGACCCCGTCACCGGACACGCTGCCGCCCCCGAGTTCCTCGGGCACCAGGAGGCTGGCCCACCCGAGTTCGGCGGCGCGTTGCCACCATTCGGGCTGGAACGACACTTCCGACGCATGCAACCCCCGCACGTGGGTCAGGGACGCCTGCTTCTCCAGGAACGTCGTGGTGGTGGAGGCGAACAGCAGTTGTTCCGGATTGGGGGATGTCATGAAATGTGTTCAGCCTCTTCGGTTACAGGAATGTCAGGCGATGACGAGGGCGGGGGCGTCGGGCTTGTGGACCACCTTGTTCGGCACCTTGAACAGGTCGACGAGGTTGCCTCCCATCACCTTCCGGATGCCGTCCTCGTCGAGGCCGTTCTCCTCGAGTTGGTCGACGAGCGTGATCGGGTCGGCGAGGCCTTCCGGATGCGGCCAGTCCGAACCGAAGATGACCCGGTCGATGCCGAGCAGATCGGCCATCTTGCCGAAGTCGTCCTCCCAGAACGGCGCCACGTACACGCCGCGCCGGAACGCGTCGATCGGGTTCTCGGGGAACTCCTGGGGCATCTTCTTGTAGACGTCTTCGAATTGGTAGAAGAGGTAGGGCACCCAGGACGCGCCGTTTTCGATCGACAGGATGCGCAGATCGGGATTGCGGGTGAGGGCGCCGTGGCACACGAGTGCGGCCATCGTGTCCTCGATCGGGCGTTTGCCCATCGCGACCATCCGGAATGCGGTGGGGCGGAACGGCAGGAACTCGTCGGCCGGTTCCCAGTCGTTGAGGTACTGGGCGTAGCCGCTGTCGGAGGCGTGCATGCAGACCGGGATTCCGGCCTGGACGCAGGCATCCCAGAACGGGTCGAACTCGGGCAGACCCAGTGAGCGGCTGCCGCGGTAGCCGGGTACCGGCGCCGGGCGCACCAGCACCGTTCTGGCGCCGCGCTCCAGGCACCACTGCAGTTCCTCGAGGGCGCGGTCGACGACGGACAGGTTGATCACCGGTGTCGACAGGATGCGGCCCTGGTAGTCGAACTGCCAAGTCTCGTACATCCATTGGTTGAGGGCGTGGACGATGTCGAGGATCAGATCCGGATCGTCCTTCATGCGTTCCTCGACGAGACTGGCCAGCGTCGGGAACATGATCGTGTAATCGAGCCCGAGGCCGTCGAGGACCTCCAGCCGTGCTTCGGGATTGCGGAAGGCGGGAATCGCCTTCATCGGCTTGCCCATCACCTCGCGGAAGCTCTTGCCGCCGCTGCCGTGCTTGAAGTATTCCTCCTGCGCACCGGGGCGGGCGACGACCTCGAAGGTCGGGTTGGGGATGTAGTCGCTGATGTGGTTGCGCACGACGATCTTGGTGCGCCCGTGCACATCGATGTAGTCGATGACGCCCTTGCGGTGATCCGGGAGGAACTGCGTCAGCGCTTCTTTGGGCTCGTAGAAGTGATTGTCGGCGTCGAAGACCGGATAGTCGAGGCTGCGTGACGGCATGATGTGGCTCCTCACATGACGTATTTGCACTCAGCGGTAATCACATTACCGATTGGTGGTAACGACATTACCACGCAGAAATGTAACGGCACCAGATCCAACCGGGGTGCTTTCCGCCGCCCAGCTCAGGGCGGTGTGAGGCCACGCAGACAGAACGTGTGCACGTGGCTGCCCTCGATCGGAATTCCGTTCAGGTCTGCGCCCAGCTCGCGCAGTCGCAGCGTCCCGAGCACCGTCTGCATGAGGATCGCCGCATCGGTGTCGACGTCCAGATCGGCGCGGAACGACCCCTCGGCGATACCCCGGCGCAGAATGTCACCCAGTAGCCGGTGCAGTGGCGCCAGCACCGTCGCGAACTCTTTCGGCCTGGTCTCCAGCAGGTGGTCGTTGTAGTAGGTGAGCCCCCGGTTGATGCTGTCCTGCGTGCTCGACTGCGCCGGCGCGCTGATGCGGTCGATCAGCACCCGCAGTGCGTCGGGGCCGGCCAGCTGTTCGGTCTCGGCGCGCCAGCGCTCGGTCGCCTCGGCCATGATCTTCTCGACGAGCGCGAGCAGCAACTCGTCCTTGGTCGAGAAGTGCTGATAAAAGGCGCGCAGTGAGGTCTTGGATCTCTCGACGACTTCGAGCACGGTGAAGTCCGTTCGTCCGGTCTCGCCGAGGATGTCGAGAGCCGAGCGCATGAAGCGACCGGCGCGGGACTGCGCTCGGTCTTGTCGGACAGCCGGGTCCTGTCGGACGGTCGGATCCGGCTGCGCCTTCGCGGACATGGTAATGACGTTACCGCTTTCGGCGAACCTCGGTTACTGTTCCCAGCGACGGTCACCGAGTGGAGGGGTTGCGCAGATGGCAGAGGCACAGTGGACGGTGCAGGGATTGCTCGACCTCTTCGACGCAGAACCCACGGGCGACAACATGTTCACCGTGCAGACCGGACCTGCGGGCGAGGACGAGCGCCAGGTGGTCGAGGGCACCCAGATCCTCGCAGCGTCGATCGTGGCTGCAGCCAAACGGTTTCCGGACAAGTCGATCCGCTCGGTATACACGGTCTTCGCCCGCGCGGTGATGGTCGCCGCCGGTCCGGTGGAGCTGGAGATCGACGTGGTCAGCGAAGGACGTTCCACCGCAACGGCTGTGGTGACCGCCAAGCAGAACGGCAAGCGATGCATCACGACGACGGTGCTGGCCGACGTGCCGACCGGTGACGTGATCCGCCACCATCTGCCCAAGCCGGAGGTGGCGGGACCGGCCGAGGCGCATCTGTCACCGATGCCGATGGCCGGGTGTGAGTTGCGGCTGGTCGACGTCGTCGACGTCAACAGCCCCGACGAGGTCGGTCCCCCGGAGCTGTATGCGTGGCTGCACTACGACCCGATCCCGGACCGCGACGACCTGGCGAAGGCGCTCATCGCGTATTTCACCGGCCACCTTGGCATTTCGACGACCATGCGGGCACACGAGGGGATCGGGACCGCCCAGGCGCACCTGACCGTCTCGACGGCGCCGATGACGGTGTCGGTCAGCTTCCACGAACCGGTCACCTGGGGCGGTTGGCTGCTCTACACCCACGAGAGCACCCAGGTCGGGTCGGGCATGTCCTATGTGCGCGGCGCGGTGCATACCGAAGAGGGCGAGCTGATCGCGTCGTTCACCCAGGACGCGCTGATCCGTCCGCTGCGCACCACCGACACCGCGATCAAAGAGCAGTCGCGGCTCTAACCCGCAGCCAGCGCCGACTGCAGCACTTCGAGCGGCAGACCGCCGAGATCCAGCGCGCGGCTGTGGAAGTCCTTGAGCGACACTCCGCGGGCCAGCGTCTGATCGCGTAGCTGCTGCCAGATCCGCTGCCCGATCGCATAGGACGGCGCCTGACCCGGCCAGCCGAGGTAACGGTCGAGCTCGAACCGCAGGTTCTCCTCGGCCATCGCGCTGTGGGTCTGCAGGAAAGTCCACGCCCGGTCCGCATCCCAGACGCCGCCGTCGGGTGCGGTCAGCCCGCAGTGCACGCCGATGTCGATGACCACGCGCGCGGCCCGGAACCGTTGCGCGTCAAGCATTCCCATCCGGTTGCCGGCGTCTTCGAGCCAACCCAGCTCGGCCATCAGCCGTTCGGCGTACAGGGCCCAGCCCTCGCCGTGGCCGGACACCCAGCAGCCCAGCCGGCGCCAGCGGTTGAGTTGGTCGGCCAGTACCACCGCGCGCCCGATCTGCAGGTGATGCCCGGGCACGCCTTCGTGGAAGACGGTGGTCATCTCCTGCCAGGTGTGGAAGGTGTGGACACCGGGCGGCACGGACCACCACATCCGGCCGGGCCGGGTCAGGTCTTCGGACGGGCCGGTGTAGTAGATGCCGCCGGTCTGGGTCGGCGCGATCCGGCACTCCAGGTTGCGCAGCGCAGGATCGATGTCGAAGTGCTTGTCGGCCAAAGCATCCACCACCCGGTCGGACAGCTGCTGCATCCACTCCTGCAGCGCGTCGGTGCCGTGGACGAGGTAGCGTTCCTCGCCGTCGAGTCGCCGCAGCGCCTCGGCCGCCGACGCTCCCGGGTACAGCTTGTCGGCGATGTCGTCCTGCTCGGCGACGATGCGCGAGAGCAGATCCAGCCCCCACTCGTAGATTTCGTCGAAGTCGACCGCCGCCCCGAGGAACGTGCGGGACAGCAGGGCGTACGCGTCGCGCCCGCATCCATCGGTATCGCGCGCGTGCGGCCCGACCTCGTCGCGCAGCACCGTCGTCAGCGACGCGTAGGCGTTCGCGGCGTCCTGCGCCCGCTGCTGGAGTTCGGCCTGCAGCGTCGAGTTCTCGGCGGGAGCCCCGGCGACCATCTCGACGAACAGCTCGGCGATCTGACCCGCCTGCTGGATCCCGCGGCGGACCTGCCGGGCGGCGGGTGCACGACCCGAGGCCGCGGCCGACCGCAGGGAGTCGGCGTAGCCGGCGACGCGCTGCGGGATCTGCGCCAACCGGGCGCTGTAGACGGTCCAGTCGTCCTCGCTGTCGGTGGCCATCAGGTCGAACACGTCGCGCATCGTCTGCAGCGGCGAGGCGATCACGTTCAATTCGCCGACGTCGAGGCCGGCGTCGTGCAGGTCCACCAGAACACCCAGACGCTCGCGCATCGCGGCGATCGTCACGACGTCGACATCGTCGACCGGGGCGGTGCCGTCGAGTTCACGCAGCGCCGCGCGGGCTGCCTCGGCCCGCTCCCGCACGCCGTCGGGGGAGTAGTCGGTGATCTGGTCGTCGTGGCCGGCGATACCCGATTCGGTTGCCGCACAGGGATCCAGCGCTGCCGAGGTCTCCAGATAGCGTTCGGCGACGGCGTCGACGGCGGTGGCGGCCCTACCCAAGGTTGTTCGTCGCAAAGGTGTCGCATCGGGCGGGGTCCCCGGTCTGGTAGCCGGTGGTGAACCACTTCTGCCGCTGCTCCGACGATCCGTGTGTCCACGACTCGGGGTTGACCCTGCCCGTCGCGGTCTCCTGGATCCTGTCGTCACCGACCGCCGCCGCCGCCGACAGCGCGTCGGCGATCTGCTGGTCGGTCAACGGCTCGAGGAACGGCACGTCGGTGCCCTCCTGCTTCGTGATCGCCGCGTAGTGGGCCCACACCCCGGCGTAGCAGTCGGCCTGCAACTCGGTGCGCACCCCACCGCCCGTCGGGCCGGTCGGGTCCTGCTGGGCCCTGCCCAGCACGCCCTGCAGGTTCTGCACGTGGTGGCCGAACTCGTGGGCGACGACGTACTCCTCGGCGAACGGGCCGCCACTGGAACCGAACTGGGTCTTGAGGACGTCGAAGAAGCCGGTGTCGAAGTACGCGGTCTGGTCGACAGGGCAGTAGAACGGCCCGACCTCGCTGCTCGCGGGGCCACACCCTTCGGTCTGGACGCCGTTGGTGAAGATCTCGACGCGCGGGCGCGTGTAGTCCGGCATCAGCTGCGCCCACACCCCGTCGAGCGAGTTTCCGGTCGCGACCACGCGGCACTGGACGATCTCGTTGGCGTCAGCTCCGGTCCGGCACTGGCTCAGGTCGAAACCCGGCGCCTCGACCCCCTGGGTGTCGGTCTGCTGAGGGACCACGGAGCTGGGGTCGACGCCGAGGAACAGCGCGACCACCACGATGAGCAGGCCGCCGAGACCGCCGCCGACGGCGATGCCGCGGCCCGGGCCTCGTCCGCCACTGCTCGTCGAGGTGGTACTGGTGTCGATCCGCATGCCTTCGTTGAAGGTCATCGCGCCACCTCCGTCCGAGTGTGTCGAGTCGACCCGGCCGACTGACGTCCCGGGGCTGGTCCAGCTTCGCACACTACGATTTCCGGCGTGGCGATCGTCGACGGAGATTCCACCCTCGTCAGCACCCCGTCGGGCGACCTGCGCGGCGACATCGACGGCGGGGTCGGGGTGTGGCGCGGGGTGCCGTACGCCGAGCAGCCCGTCGGCCTCCGCAGATTCCTGGCCCCGGCCGAGCTCGCGCCCTGGATGGGTGTGCGTGACGCCGTCGAGCACGGACCGCTGCCCCCGCAGACCAAATCGTTCGTCGGCGGCGGGCGCGACGACCCGAAGGCCCGTGACGAAGCGTGCCTGACGCTGACCGTGTGGTCCCCGGACACGACCGGGTCGCTGCCGGTGATGGTGTGGATTCCCGGCGGGGCGTTCGTCTACGGCGCGGGACAGTTCCAGCTCTACAACGGTTCTCGCCTGGCCGCCAACGGCGACGTCGTGGTCGTCAACGTCACCTACCGCATCGGGGTCTTCGGCGGATTCGAACTGAGCGACCTCGGTGAGGGTTTCGACGACAACCTGGCTCTGCGCGATCAGATCGCGGCGCTGCGGTGGGTGCGGGACAACATCGCGGCGTTCGGTGGCGACCCCGGCAGGGTCACCGTCTTCGGCGAATCGGCGGGGGCGACGTCGGTTCTGGCCCTGATGGCCGCCCCGTCGGCAACCGGGTTGTTCGGCCGGGCGATCGCACAGAGTCCGGCGCTGCCGCTGATCGCCGACCGGCACCTGCGCGCCGCGAACGCCCAGGAATTCCTGCGCCGACTCGGCGTCGACGCCGCCGAGGTGAAGACGCTGCCGCAGCGGCAGCTGCGTCGCGCGGCCGGACTGGTGCAGCTCACCAGTGCGGCCACCACCCCGACGCTGGCCTACGGGCTGACCACCGGCACCGATCTGCTCCCGCTGCATCCGCTGGACGCGGCGCGGCAGGGACGGATGTCGAGCGTCCCGCTGATCGTCGGCACCAACAGCCATGAGGCGTCGATGTTCGCCTGGACGAAGCCGCCGATGCTCCCGACCACCCGCGAGTCGATCGACGGCTTCTTCGAGAGGACGGCGCCGCACGCCAAAAGGCAGGTGCTGCAGGCCTATCCGGGATATCCCCGGCGCAGCGCGCTGGTCGCGATCGGCGCTGATGCGATGTTCGGCGGACCGACCTGGGCGTTCGCCGACGCCTACAGCGCGCACGCGCCGACCCGGATGTACCGGTTCGACCACTTCGGCATGAGTCTGCGCATGCTCGGCCTCGGCGCCACCCACGGCAGCGAGATCGTCCACATCCACCACAGTTATGCGTCCTTCGTCGGACGCAAGCTGCACCCGCTGGGCCGGCGTATCCAGCCGGGTGTCGGGCGCAGGATGCAGCGGTCATGGCTGGACTTCGCCCGCGACAACGCCGAGGTCGACGAGGGGCATTGGCCGCTCTACGAGATCGGAGCGCGACTGACCCGACTCATCACCTCCACCCGCGACGTGATGGCGTCCGATCCCGACAGGGATCGGCGGGAGGCCTGGGCGCAGGTGTATCAGCCGCCGAAGCGCTCGTCGGTGTAGTCGCGCAGGTTGTGCAGGAACTTCTGGAACATCCGGGCCATCACCGGTCGCCCGAGGAACAGCCCGGCGCGGCCTGCCACACCGTTGGGTTGCAGCGCCATGATCCAGGTCAGGTGGCACCCGTTCTGCGTCGGCACCACGCGGTAGTCCTCCGCGAAAGCCGAGATGCTGCGGGTGGATGCCGCATTGAAGCGGAAGGCCATGCGGCTGAACGGTTCCCACGCAAGGAATACCTCGTCGCCGGTGATCCCGCCGCGCATCTGCACGGTGCGGGTGGTGCCGACGCCCCGCGGCTCGGGTGTCGTCCACGTGACGTCGGTGATGACGGTGGCCCAGTGTGGCCAGGACGTCTCGTCGGCGAGCACCTCGAACAGCTGCTCCGGGGTGATGGCCAGGTCGACGGTGCTGACGAAGCGGTACGGGGCGGAGTCGATGAAGTCCAGGCCGACGCGCTCGCAGGAATGCATGACCATACACCTTAGGGCATGGTGTCGAGCCAGTGCTCCGCGAACAGACGCATAGTCGGGTGTGTCGACGGCGTGGCGTGCGAGTTCACGTCTGCTCGCGGCGGGTTCCGGTGCGGTGGAGTGCCCTCCCACCGGCCCCTTAGACTGATCTGTCGACCCTCGTCGCGACACCTACCCCGAAAGAGGAGTTCTTCGTGCTTCGCACCCGTACCGCCGGTTCATTGCGCCCTGCCGATGCCGGCCAGACGGTGACGTTGGCCGGGTGGGTGGCTCGCCGTCGCGACCACGGCGGCGTGATCTTCATCGACCTGCGCGACGCGTCCGGCGTGTCCCAGGTGGTCTTCCGCGACGGCGCCGTGCTGGAGCAGGCGCACCGCCTGCGTTCGGAGTTCTGCGTCGCCGTCACCGGCGTCGTCGAGATCCGCCCGGAGGGCAACGCCAACGCCGACATCCCGACCGGCGAGGTCGAGGTCAACGCGACATCGCTGACCGTGCTGGGGGAGAGCGCCGCGCTGCCGTTCCAGCTCGACGAGACCGCCGGTGAGGAAGCCCGGTTGAAATACCGCTACCTCGACCTGCGCCGCGAGGTTCCCGGCAACGCCATCCGTCTGCGCTCCAAGGTCAACGCTGCCGCCCGCGGTGTCCTGGCCGGCCACGACTTTGTCGAGATCGAGACCCCGACGCTGACACGTTCGACTCCCGAGGGGGCCCGCGACTTCCTGGTGCCCGCCCGCCTGCAGCCCGGCTCGTTCTATGCGCTGCCGCAGAGCCCGCAGTTGTTCAAGCAGCTGCTCATGGTGGCCGGCATGGAGCGCTACTACCAGATCGCACGCTGCTACCGCGACGAGGACTTCCGCGCCGACCGTCAGCCGGAGTTCACCCAGCTCGACATGGAGATGAGCTTCGTCGACGCCGACGATGTGATGGCGCTGTCCGAGGAGGTGCTGCGGGCGGTGTGGGCGACCATCGGCTACGACCTGCCCCTGCCGCTGCCGCGGATCAGTTACGCCGACGCGATGCGCCGCTTCGGTTCCGACAAGCCGGATCTGCGGTTCGGTCTGGAGCTCGTCGAATGCACGGAGTACTTCGCCGACACACCGTTCCGGGTGTTCCAGGCGCCCTATGTCGGGGCGGTCGTCATGCCGGGCGGGGCATCGCAGCCGCGCCGCACTCTCGACGGCTGGCAGGCATTCGCCAAGCAGCGCGGGCACAAGGGACTGGCCTACGTACTGGTCGGTAAGGACGGTGAACTCACCGGTCCCGTCGCCAAGAACCTCACCGACGCCGAACGGGCGGGCCTCACCGCGCACGTCGGTGCGAACCCGGGCGACTGTGTGTTCTTCGCGGCCGGCACCGCCAAGAGCGCCCGCGCACTGCTGGGGGCCACCCGCATCGAGGTCGCCAAACGCCTCGACCTCATCGACCCCGACGCCTGGGCGTTCACCTGGGTGGTGGACTGGCCGATGTTCGAGTCCGCCGCCGAGGCGACCGCTTCCGGCGACGTCGCCGTCGGGTCCGGGGCGTGGACGGCGATGCACCACGCGTTCACCGCGCCGACCCCCGAGTCGGAGGCGACCTTCGACACCGACCCGGGAAGTGCCCTGTCCAACGCCTACGACATCGTCTGCAACGGCAACGAGATCGGCGGTGGATCCCTCCGTATCCATCGCCGCGACGTCCAGGAGCGGGTGTTCGCGATGATGGGCATCTCCCAGGAGGAAGCCGAGGACAAGTTCGGATTCCTTTTGGAGGCGTTCACTTTCGGGGCTCCTCCGCACGGCGGCATCGCGTTCGGCTGGGATCGCATCGTCGCGCTGCTCGCCGGACTGGACTCGATCCGTGAGGTGATCGCGTTCCCGAAGTCCGGCGGTGGCGTGGACCCGCTGACCGAGGCGCCCGCACCCATCACCGCGCAGCAGCGCAAGGAATCCGGGATCGACGCCAAGCCGGGTAAAGACGGCGCGTAGTCGACCTCCGCGCGGGTTTGCCACGGTACGATCCGCGCGTGCAGCCTGAATCGGCTCCGGCAACGGATGCCACGTCTGAGACTCCCCGGTCATCGCGAGCGTTGAACGCGACCGTGCTGACCACCCTCGCCGTGGTCATCGCGGTCTACGTCGGTGCACTGGTCGGATACCGGCTGTTGGAAACGCCGCCGCAGCCCTTCGAATTCACCGAGTCCTCGGTGATCGGAGAGACGGCGGTCATCCTGCGACTGGGCAAGATGGAGACGGTCGAGAACAAGCTCACCCTCGACGTCCTCGTGCACCCGGACAGGGACCTGCTCGCCAGCGGGCCCGAGGCGGCCGCCAATCCTGTTGTGCGGCTGAGCTCGTGGACGCAGGACGGGGACCTGATCCACATGCACGACGACTTGAAGAGCAACGCCTCGACGGTGGAGCTCACGGCGGTGGGCGACCCCGACCACTGGCCGTTGGACACCTACGTCAGCAACACCATCGGCGTCGAGGTCTTCTACGGCGAGGGACCGAACCGGCGCAGCGTTCCCGCCGTCATCGTCGTCGCCGGCGCGATCAACGGGTGGGACGTCGACAGCGACATGGGTGTCCTGGACGCGCCGTGGGGTCCGGTTCCGAGCGTGTCGTTCCATCTGGAGCGCACCCGCGGGGCGCATGCCGTCGATTTCGGAATTTTGCTCGTGCTGATGGTGCTCCCGGGCACCGCGTTGTTCGTCGCGATCGAGATGCTGCTGAACCGGCGCAAGTTCCTGCCGCCGTTCATCACCTGGTACGCGGCGATGCTGTTCGCGGTCGTGCCGTTGCGCAACATCCTGCCGGGGGCGCCGCCGACAGGTGCGTGGATCGACGTGGCGGTGATCCTGTGGGTGTTGCTCGCGCTGTCCGCCGCGATGGTCGTCTTCCTGGCGGCCTGGTGGCGGCAGACCCGGGCCGAGGAGCATCCTGTCCCCAAGCCTGACCCCGACCCCAGTGCGCCGAAGGCAGGGACGATGAAGCAATGACAGCCGACGACAAGGACAAGCTGATCGCCGACACCGCGGCTCTCGACGAATTCAACCGTGCGATCGTGGAGGAGTTCCGCGCCAACGGCGGCAAGGTCGGCGGCCCGTTCGAGGGTGCGACTCTGCTGCTGCTGCACACGACCGGCGCCAAGTCGGGTAAGACGCGGCTGTCGCCGCTGGCCTACCTGACCATCGACGGCAGGATGATCATCGTCGGCTCGTACGCGGGCGCACCGCGCCATCCGGCCTGGGTGCACAATGTCCGGGCCCACCCGAGGGCGTTCATCGAGATCGGCACGGACGCCTACGATGTCGACGTCCGCGAACTCCCCGACGGGGAACGTGACGCGATGTATCCCAAGCTCGTCGAGTTGGCGCCCGCCTTCGGCGAGTATCAGGCCAAGACGACGCGGGCCATCCCACTGTTCGAGCTGACCCGCGCCGAGTAGCGCGACGTCTCAGAGTCGTTCGATGATGGTCGCGTTGGCCATTCCGCCGCCCTCGCACATCGTCTGCAACCCGTAGCGTCCTGCGCGCTGCTCCAGCGCGTTGACAAGCGTGGTCATGATGCGTGCGCCGCTGGCGCCGAGCGGGTGCCCGATCGCGATCGCACCGCCGTGCACGTTCGTCCTGGACAGCACGTCGGCGCCGTCGCCTCCACCCACGTCCGCCGCCCACGACAGCACGACCGGGGCGAACGCCTCGTTGACCTCGAACAGGTCGATGTCGGACAATGTCAAACCCGAACGGGCCAGCGCCTTTTCGGTTGCGGGGATCACGCCGGTCAGCATGTACAAGGGATCCGAGCCGACCACGACCGTGGTGTGGATGCGGGCGAGGGGCCGCAGTCCCAGCCGCCGCGCCGCGGCTCCGCTCGTGATCATCACCGCGGCGCTGCCGTCGGACAGCGGCGACGAGTTGCCCGGGGTGATCTCCCAGCCGATCTGCGGGAAGCGTGCCCCGATCGCATCGTCGAAGAACGCGGGTCGCAGGCCGGCGAGGGTCTCGACCGTGGTGTCCGGACGGATGATCTCGTCGTACTCCAGCCCGGCGATGGGGGCCAGTTCGTTGTCGAACAGTCCGTCCTTGGTGGCGCGGGCCGCCTTCTGGTGACTCTCGGCGGAGAACTCGTCGAGCCGGGCCCGCGACAGATTCCATTTCGCGGCGATGAGCTCAGCGCTGATGCCTTGCGACACCAGGCCTTCGGGGTAGCGTCCCGCCATGTCCCGGCCGAACGGGTTGCTGCCCGGCAGCACCGAGGAGCCCATCGGGACCCGGCTCATGGACTCGACGCCCGCGGCGATCACGACGTCGTAGGCCCCGGAGAGGACGCCCTGGGCGGCGAAGCTGATCGCCTGCTGGCTGCTGCCGCACTGACGGTCGACGGTGGTGCCCGGCACGGACTCCGGGAATCCGGCGCCGAGCAGCGCGTTGCGCGCGATGTTGACCGCCTGGTCGCCGACCTGGGTCACCGCGCCGGCGATGACGTCGTCGACCTCGGCGGGGTCGACGCCCGTGCGCCCGACCAGTTCCCGGAGGCTGTGGGCCAGCAGGTCGGCGGGCAGCACGCCGTGCAGCGCGCCGCCGGCCTTCCCCTTTCCGACCGGGGTGCGCACCGCACCCACGATGACGGCGTCGCGGTCTGAATGAGCGGCCATGGATTCCTCCGAACTCGTCGCTGAGTATGATTTTGTGTACTCAGGTGTAACACCTGGGTATAGTCAATACAACCCAGCTGCGGAGTGATGTCCATGACAGTGCTGCAAGGTCCGCTCGCCGACCGCTCCGCGTGGTCTGCCGTCGGCCGCTGCCCGATCGAGAAGACGATGGCGCTCGTCGGGACCAGGTCGGCGATGCTGCTGATGCGCGAGGCGTACTACGGCACGACCCGTTTCGACGACTTCTCCCGCAGGGTCGGGATCACCAAGGCCGCGACGTCGGCGCGGCTGGCCGAACTCACCGAGGCCGGGCTGTTGACCAAGCGTCCCTACCGGGAACCCGGTCAGCGCGTCCGCGACGAATACGTGCTCACCGAGGCCGGCACGGAGTTCATGCCCGTGGTGTGGGCGATGTTCGAGTGGGGGCGCAAGCATCTTGATGACACGTCACTGCGGCTGACCCATCTGGGGTGCGGCGCCGACGCGAGCGTCGACATCGTCTGCGACAAAGGGCATTCCGTTCCGCCGGACGAGCTCGGGATGCGGCTCGTCCGGCGGAACCGGAGCGCAGATGGCGGTTAGCCCAGGGTGGCGCGGAAGTCGCGGGCGGCTCCCATGAGCTCCTCGACCCGGGACTTCTCGGCGGCGTTGGCGAACAGGCCGTCCTTCTTGAAATACGTTCCGACGACGGCGCCGTCGGCCACGCTGAGCTGATCGGCGACGTTCTCGGCCCGCACCCCGGTGTTGACGAACACCGGCACGTCGCCGGCGGCGGACTTCACGACCCGCAGGGCGTCGGTGTCGGTCGGGGAGCCGGCAGTCGCGCCCGACACGCAGATCCCGTCGGGGGCGGTGGCGAACACCGTGGTGCGGGTGATGGATGCCAGGTCGCGATCGGCGAGGTACGTCGCGGATTCGGGGACGATGTTGTACAGCAGCTTCACCCCGGCGCCGCCGACGCGGGCCCGGTGGCGGGCGACCTCGCCGACGTTGGTGTCCCACAGGCCGAAGTCACTGGCGTAGACACCGGTGAAGATCTCGCGCACGAACTTCGCGCCGGTCGCCACCGCGAGGTCGATCGACGCCCGCGCGTCCCACAGCACGTTGACGCCGTAGGGCACCGAGATGTCGGGCAGCAGTTCGCCGATGATGCGCGCCATCGTGATCGCGGTGATCGGCTCGGTCTTGGTGAGATACGGCAGGCTGAACTCGTTGCTGATCATCACGGCGTCGACGCCGCCGCTCTGCAGCGCTTCCAGTTCGGTGCGGGCCCGGTTCACGACGGCCGCGATCCCGCCGGCGGAGTCGTAGCCGGGATCGCCGGGCAGCGCGGACAGATGCAGCATCGCGATGACGGGCTTGGTGACGTTGAAGACCTCGTCCAGCCAGGTGGTGGTCACTGTATTACCTCTTTCTCAACATGGGGTTCGGGGGAGACGGCCGGCGCTCAGTCCATGTAGGCGCCGCCGTTGACGGCCAGCGCCTCTCCGGTGATGAAGCGGGCGTCATCGGACAGCAGGAAGGCGACCGCGCGGGCCACGTCGTCGGCCTGCTCGAGGCGACCCAGTGGGGTGTCGGCGATCATCATCGCCCGCACCCCGTCGGGGGTGGTGCCGCGCAGTTCGGCCTCCCACTCCAATTCCCGTGACTGCATGGGTGTTTCGACAAAGCCGGGACACACGCAGTTGACGGTGATGCCGTGCTCGCCGAGCTCGTAGGCCATCGCCTGGGTCAGTCCGACGACCCCGAACTTCGAGGCCACGTAATCGGCCAGGAACGGCACGCGGCCCTGCTTTCCGGCCATCGACGCGGTGTTGACGATCACCCCGGGCACCCCGGACCGGACCATCTCGCGGGCCGCGGCCTGGCCGCACACGAAGACGCCCTTGAGGTTGACGTCCATCGTCTGGTCGAAGCGCTCGATCGGGGCGTCGAGAAAGCGGTGCATGAACGAGATCCCCGCGTTGCTCACCCACGCGTCCAGGCCGAACCGTTCGGCGATGTCGGAGGCCACCGCCGCGGCCGCGTCCGGTGACGTCACGTCCAGGGGGGCCGACTCGTGCCCGGCCGACGGGTTGGGCAGTTCTGCGGCGACCGAGCGTGCGGCCTCACCGTTGACGTCGGTGACGACGACCCGCCAATCCCGTTGTGCCAGTGTGCTCGCGATCGCTCGGCCGATACCCGATCCGGCACCGGTCACCACGACGGTTCTGGTCATGTGCAGCTCTTTTCCTATCTGGTTTCGCCGGCGATACGCCGGCCGGTGGTGGTGTCGAACAGGTGGGTGGCGCCCTGTCGCACGGCGAGCTCCACCCCGGTGCCCTCGGTGATCCCCGACAGCCGGGCGGTGTCCACCACACTGGTGAGCTCCGTGCCCCGGGCGTCGACGGTCACGATGGCGCGGGGGCCGAGGTGCTCGATCAGGGCGACCCGGGCCGGCGCATCGACGGCTCCGACGGTGGGCAGCAGGTCGTCGGGGCGCACGCCGAGCGTCAGCGGACCATCGGTGGCACCCTCGTCGATCGGCAACGCGAATCCGTTTGCCAGCGTGAAGGTTCCGCCGGTGAGGGTGCCTTCGAGCAGGTTCATCTTCGGGCTGCCGACGAAGGCCGCTACGAAGGTGTCGGCCGGGCGGGCGTACACGTCCTGCGGTGCGCCCTGCTGGGCGATCTTGCCGTCGCGCATGACGATCATGCGGTCCGACAGCGTCATCGCCTCTTCCTGGTCATGGGTGACGTACACCGAGGTGATACCGAGACGCCTTTGGATCTGCGCCAGTTCGGTCCTGGTCTCCACGCGCAGTTTGGCGTCGAGGTTGCTCAGCGGTTCGTCGAACAGGAACACCGACGGCTCGCGGATGATGGCCCGCCCGATGGCGACCCGCTGCTGCTGGCCTCCGCTGAGGTCCTTCGGTTTGCGGCCCAGCAGTGCCGACAGGCCCAGTGACTCCGCGACCGTCGCCGCCCGCGCCAAGGCCTCGCGGCGCGGTGTCTTGTTCGCGCGCAACGGGAACGCGATGTTCTCGGCGACGGTCAGGTGCGGGTAGAGAGCGTAGTTCTGGAAGACCATCGCGATGTCGCGGTCGCGCGGTTGCAGGTGCGTCACGTCGCGGTCACCGATGGTGATGGTCCCGGAGGTGACCGTCTCCAGGCCTGCCAGCATCCGCAGCGTCGTCGACTTGCCGCATCCGGAGGGGCCGACCAGCACGCTCAACGATCCGTCAGGCAGCTCGAGGTCGAGATCGCTGACGACGGAGGTGGATCCGTACGCCTTGGTGACGCCGGAGAAGCGGACGGTTGCCATGGAGTCCAAAAACCTATCTGTGTCTAGCCCGGATTTTGCGTGGTAATTGGTGTGGGTTCGGTGTGATGCCGAGTTGTGTTGTTGGGTAGTGGTTTTCGTGTGGTGGCGTAGAGGTGCTGTCCCGTGTCGCCGGGTGGGGCGGGCTTTCCTGGGGCCTGTGGGTCCTTCATCGTTGATGGGTCCGATGGGGTGGGGTGTTATCCGAAGGCGGTGCGGACGCGGTGCCAGGCGGCGGCGATCGCCGCCGCCCAGCGCCAGGTGGCATCGATGCGTAGCCGCAGTTGGCGGGCGCCGCGGGTGATACGGGCGGCCACGTGCAGGACCCGGTAGCGGAACGTGGTGATCTCGACGCGGGCCAGAGCGCGATCGCTGGCGAACCCGATGAGGCGGGTCCAGGTGACCAGGTCAGCGGCGGCCAGGACGATTTCGAGCCAGGCAGCATTGGCCCAGAAGGAGTGGCAGGGCAGGTTACGCAGCCCGGTGGCTTTGAGTTCGCGGATACGGTCCTCGACGCGGGCGTGCTGGCGGTGCCGTAGTTCCAGACCGGCGACCTGACCGGGTACGACACCCGGTGGTGTGTCGGTGATGAACGCGGTGACCCGCATGCCGTCGGCGTCGGTGAACCGCAACTGCGCGCCGGGGTGGGGGCGTTCTTTACGCAGGATCAGCCGGGTCCCTTCGGGCCAGGAGGCCAGGTTGACCAGGTCGGTGGCTTCAGCGACCCACGCGCCGTCGCGGATCCCGCCGTCGGTGTCGATCGCTGGATACCAGCAATCGCCGAGGTTGAGGGTGTCCACGGCGTCCTGGACGCGGGTATCGACGGGGTACCCGAAGGAGAACCCGGCCCCGGCGGCCCGGCACGCTGCGGCGAATTTGTGGGTGGATCCGGCGGTATCGCAGCGCACCAACACCTTCGGGGCCTCGGGGTTGTCGGGATCGTCGGGGTTGGGCCGCCACGCCGCTGGCAGCGATGCCAAAGCCTGGTGCAGGACGATGATGTGGTCGGAGGCGGTGTTGGAGCCGGCGTTACCGTTGCGCAGCAACCCGGCCAGGGCTTCGCCGCCGGCGATGTCGGGGCGGTCCAGAAACGCCAGCAGCGGGTGCAGCCCGAACGTTTTCTTCCAGGTCGGCGCAGCCCCGGCCTTGTTGTCGGAGTGATCGATCACCAGCGTGGCATCGATGTCGATATGCAGCCAGCCGCCGGTGGTGGGGGCGGCTCCGACAGCCCAGGCCGCTGCCCGCGCCGCGGCTCGGGCTGCGCGCACCCCGGGTAGATGCGCGGCATCGATCCGCTCATCGATCAGCCGCCACATGGTGGTCGTTGAGGCCTTGGCCCCCAGGACGTGCTCCCGGTCACCGCACAGCTGACCGACCGCGTCGATGCAGTCCGCGCCGTCGGCGACCGCGGCCGCCAGATCAGCGAACACCTCCCCAGGCGCATACACCCACGGGCCGCGGTAGGTGTCGGCCAACGCGGCCGTGACCTGCGCCGATAAGCCGGTCCGGTCGGCAAGCTCACGCAGCATGCCCATCCCGGCATGCGACACAACGCCATGGCCGTCGGCGGAAACTTTCACCGGCGATGCCGCCGCGATATTCTTCACCTGCGAAGTGCCTTCCCGTCAGGGTTTTTGAACCGTAGAGAAGTCCAATTATTCCTTGCAGGACAGGCACTTTCGCTTATCTACACACCCCCACAGTCAACATTCCACGAAAAATCCGGGCTAGAACTTGACCGCGCCGCCGCTGATGCCCTGCACCAGCTTGCGCTGGATGAAGAAGCTCGCGATGACGACGGGGACGACGGCGATCAGGATCGCCGCGCTCATCGAGCCGATCTGCACCCCGCGGAACGTGTTGAAACCGGCGATGGCCACCGGCAGGATGGCCGCCTTGCCCGGCGCCAGGATCAACCCGTAGAACAGGTCGTTCCACGAGAGGGTGAACCCGAAGATCGCGGCCGCGCCGATGCCGGGCAGCACCTGGGGCAGCACGACGAGGCGGAACGCGGCGAACCGGGTCAGCCCGTCGACCTGGGCCTGCTCCTCCAGGGAGCGCGGAACGGCTTCGAAGAAGCCGATCAGGAACCAGGTCACCACGGGCAGAACGAAACTCAGGTGCGCGAAGATCACCGGCACCAGCGTGTCGGTCAGGCGCAGCGCGTAGGCCATCGTCAGGAACGGGAACACCAGCACGGCCGGCGGAAGCACCTGCGCGGCGAGCATCCCGAAGCGCGTCAGCGTGCCGCCGGCACGGTAGCGCGCGATCGCGTAGGCGCCCATGCTGCCCACCACGACGCTGATGCCGACCGTCACCAGCGCGACCAGAGCACTGCGGCCCGCTGCGCCGAGAATCCCGGACTCCAGCACGTTTCGCCAGCCCGAGAAGTCCGGGGTGAAGGTGAGCAGGAACGGATCATTGAGCTGCTCCGGCGTTTTCACACTGGCCAGCGCGATCCACACGATCGGGAACAGCACCGAGATGGCGGCCGCCCACAGCAGTGCCACGCGCAGCACGGTGACCACAGAGGGACGGTTCATCGAATCCCCGCCTCCCTGGCCCTGTCCATCCGGCGGAACGCGAACACGATGGCCGCCAGCACCACGATCAGCACGACGAACGCCATCGACGACGCCGATCCGAGCCGGAAGAACTGGATGCCGGTCTGATAGATGAAGTACTGCAACGTCTCTGTCTCGGTGCCGGGCCCGCCACGCGTGGTGGCGAACACGTACTCGAAGACCTTCATCGCGTCCAGGGACCTCAGCAGGATCGCGACCACCAGCACCGGGGCCAGCAGCGGCAGTGTGACCCGCCGCAGCACATACAGTCCGCGCGCGCCGTCGACGCGGGCGGCGTCCAGAGGTTCCTTCGGAATGGACTCCAGCCCGGCGAGGAGCAGCAGCACCATGAACGGCGTCCACTGCCACACGTCGATGAACGCGAGGGTGTAGAGCGCGCGGCCGGGCCCGAAGAAGTCGTAGTCGATGCCGATGGCGTGCAGCATCGCCGGGATCGCGCCGAGCTGGTCGTTGAGCAGGAAGCGGAACGTCAGCCCGACGGCGATGGGCGTGATGAACATCGGTGCCAGCAGCATCGACCGGGTGAGATCGCGTGCCCAGCGCTGCTTCTGCAGCGCGAGGGCGATCGCCAGGCCGATGACCAATTCCAGGCCGACGGCGACGAGCACATACAGCGCGGTGGTGCCGAACGCGTTCCAGAACCCGCTGTCGCCGAACGTCGCGACGAAGTTGTCGGCGCCGACGATGTCCGGGGCTCCCTGGTCGGTGAGCTTGTAGTCGGTGACGCTGAGATACGCCGCATATCCCAAGGGGAAACCGACCACCCCGACGAAGAGGGCGACGAGGGGGGCGACCATGCCGTGTTGGAATTTCACGGTGGTCTCGCTCCTTTCGTGGGGTGGTCGGTTTCCGTCTTTGGGGTGGGCTGAACTGCTAGCCCTGGATCTTCTCGGCTTCGGCCTGTGCGGTGGCAAGGGCGTCGTCGACGCTCTTCTCACCGGCGACCGCTTCGTTGAGCGCGGTGCCGACGGCCTGGATCATCTCCTCGCCGCTGGGGCCCTGGGTCAGTGGCGCCGCATCGGCGAGCAGCTGCTCGACGGTCCGGTAGTACTCCTCGCCGAACTGGCCCTGCAGCACAGCGGGATTCTGCAGCGTGCTCTTGCGGATCGCCGCGCCGCCCTTCTCGGTGCGCACGACATCGTTGGGCTTGGCGGTGATCCACGAGACGAACGCCCATGCCGCGTCGGGAGTCGCGGAGTTGGCCGGGATCGCCCAGCTCCAGGAGCCCAGCACCTGCTTGCCGCCGGGGATGGTGGCGAGCTTGATCTTGCCGGCGGCAGGTCCGGAGCCCGGCTCGTTGAGGGCGGGCAGCTGCCAGTTGTAGTTGATCATCGACGCGGACTGGTTCGCCGACACCGAGCGCTGCGCCTCGTCCATGCCCCAGCTGAGGCTGTTGGCGGGTGCGGCGGTGTTGTAGGTGTCGATGTAGGCCTCGAGCGCCCGCTTGGCCTCAGGGGTGTTCAGCGTGATCTTGCCGTCGGCGTCGTAGATCGACCCGCCCGCGGCGAAGAGCCAGTTGCCCCACTCCTCGAAGATCTTGTAGCCGCGCTGCGGCTGCATCGCGATGCCGGCGCGGTCACCGCTCTTGAGCGCCTTGCTGGTGCTGACGAGTTCGTCGAGCGTGGTCGGCACCTGCTGGTTGGCGGCGGCGAGATCGTCGGCGTTGTACAGGTATCCGAGCGCGTAGTTGTAGAACGGAACGCCGTAGCGGGTGCCGTCGACGGTGGTGATGTCGGTGAGCGGCGTGAAGAAGTCGCCGGCGTCGTAGTCGGGGGTGCTGTCGATGCGGGCATCGAGTGGCTGCAGGAACTTCGCGTTGGCGAAGTCGACCATCCAGGGGTTGTCGACGACGATCAGGTCGTAGGCCGGCGACGAGGACTGGAACGAGGACACCAGTTTGTCGCGCATCTGGTCGAACGTGAGCGACTCGATGTTGATCTCGACGCCCGGGTATTCGGCGTTGAAGTCGGCCACCATCGACTTGACGATGTCGGTGTCGGGCACGTTCTCCATCAGGATCCGCACGGTGCCCGAGGTGTCGGCGGAGACCTCGCCGCTTCCGGTGCTCTCGGCCTGCTCGGGTCCGCCGCTGCCGGCGCACGCGGAGAGCACCAGCGCAAGGACGGCCAACAGAGCGAGCACGGCGGAGCGGGCAGTCTTCCCGCCCCGCCGGGCAGTGGGAATTTGGGCGAATCTCATGACAGTGCTGTTCCTTTCATCGGGTGGTGCGGGCGATCTTGTGGGAGACGGGCGTCATGACCGCACCGAGCTCCCGCCATGTCTGGTACGCGTCGTCGTAGGCGTGCCGCCTGGCAGGATCAGGGCGGTAGGGCGCATCGAGGGTGATGAACCGGTCGGCGTCCGCCCAGTCGTCGAGCGCCCCGACGCCGATCGCGGCGATCACCGCCGCGCCGAGAGAGGCGCCGGGGTGACCGATGACCGGATTCATCTCGCACCCGAGCACATCGGCGTGGATCTGCTTCCACAGCGTGGATCTGGAGCCGCCGTTGGTGATCATCACCCGGGTGAACGGGATGCCGATCTCGCCGAAGACGTCGACATGGTGGCGGAAACCGAAGGCGATCGCCTCGAGGACCGAGCGGTACATGTCGGCACGTGTGTGGCCGAGGTGCATGCCGGCGAACACGCCACGCAGGTCGGGGTCGTGCACAGGGCTCTTCTCGCCGAGAAAGTAGGGGAGGCACAGGATCTCGCCCGGTGCGCGCTGTGCGGCCTCGTCGTCGAGCTCGGTCAGTTCGGCGCCGCCGATCAGCGTCTGGAACCAGCGGATCAGGCTGCCGCTGGTGGCCATGCAGCCGTTGGGCAGCCAGCGCCCGGGCACGGGGTGGGCGTCGAGGTAGAGCCGCTCGTCGACGATCTCGGTGTCACTGGCGACCAGGATGTCGCCCGCCCCACCGAGTTTGACGAGCGCGTCCCCGGCCCCGTTCACGCCGGCGGCGTAGGCGGACAGCACGTGGTCGGCGCCCCCGACCACCAGTGGGGTGCCCGCGCGCAACCCGGTCGCGTCCGCGGCCGCGGCGCTCAGTTCGCCCACCCGGGTGCCGGGACGCCGGAGGGGAGCCAGCGTCGCGGGGTCGAGTCCCGCGGCGCCCAGTACGGCGTCGGCGGTGTCGCCAACGATGCTGAACAGGCCGGATTCCAGCGCCCAGTTCTGCTCGACGTGGACGTCGGCGCCCAGCGCCGAGAGAACCCAGTCGTAGGAGCCGACCCAGTGCGCGGTGCGCGCATAGACCTCGGGCTCGTGCTCCCGCAGCCACACGGTGGTCGGAGCCACCGACTGCTGAGTCAACGCCGATCCGGTCAGCGTCACCAGATCCACGTCGGCCAGTGCCCCGGCCAGGTCGTCGACCTCGCGGTGGGCACGGGCGTCGTTCTGAAGTATGGCTCGCCGCAACGGTTTTCCCGCGTCATCGATCGGTACGACGGCCGGGACCATGCCCGAGGTGGCGAGCGCGCCGATCTCGTCCGGCGCGACGCCGCTGTGTGCCAGCACTTCCCGAACCGAGTCGATCACGTTGGCGTGCCACTGGGTGGTGTCGGCCTCGGCGAAGCCGGGCGCGGGGGAGTGCAGCGCGGTTTCGCGGGATGCGGTCGCCACGATGCCCGAGGTCGTGTCCAGCAGCACCGTCTTGGTTCCGGTGGTGCCGATGTCGACTCCGATGGTGTACCGGCTCACCGGGACCCCACCGCCGAAATGTCCTGCACCGAATCCTGTTGATCGGCAACGCAGATCACCTCGACCCCGGCGTCGCGCGCGGCGACGAGCGCGGGGTGGTCGGGCGGGCCGTCGCTGACGATGATCTGGACCTCGGCAAGCGCGGAGATGCTGACGAAGGTGACACGGCCGAGCTTGCTCTTGTCTGCGGCGACGATGACCCGGTCCGCCCGGCGGGTTGCGGCGCGCTTCACCCGGCTCTCGGCCTGGTGGTAGTCGGAGATCCCGCGTTCGCCGTCGATGCCGGCGACACCCATGACGTAGGTGTCGCAGTTGTAGTTGGCCAGTGTGTCCTCGGCGCCCGGGCCGATGAGGCTGAGTTCACTGGCACGCAGTTCGCCTCCGGTCAGCACGACCGAGGTGTCGGGCTCGTCGACGAGTGCCAGCGCCGCAAGGACGCTCGGTGTGACGACGGTGAGGCCGAGGTCGCGGCCCTTGAGCGAGTTCGCGACGGCCAGGGCGGTGCTCCCGGAGTCCAGGATGAGGGTTTCCTTGCGTCCGATCAGGTCCGCGACGACCTCGGCGATGTGCGCCTTCTCCTGCGCGGCGTCGGCGACCCGGGTGGCGAACGCCGGCTCGTTGTCCTTGCCCTGCAACGCAATCGCACCGCCGACCACACGGCGCAGAACGCCGAGGGCCTCGAGTGCCTCGACGTCGCGGCGGATGGTCATCTCGGATACGTCGAACTCTGCGGCCAGGTCGGCGAAGTTGACCTCGCGGGCGGATCGAACGCGCTGTTCGATCCGTTCCCTGCGGGTTTTCACGTCCACGGTCACCAAGGCTTCTGTGCAAAATTAACAGTGGTTTACCACGCGCTAGCTGCACTTTGCGGCACCGGCGAGGCGAGTGGTGTGAATATATAACAGGAAAGTGTGTGTTGCCCACATTTGTCTGGCGACTGTTCATTTCTGGTGCTCAGCACGGTTAACTTGCCCCGGTGCTGCACTTACGCGTGGTCGTTCCCGAAGACATGCGCGACGACGTCCTCGACGTGCTGCGCAGTCAGGTCGGCGTCGCCCACGTGCTGCTCCATCCGGGCGCTGCCGTCGACCCCGCCGGCGACGTGATCGCGGCCGACCTCGCTCGCGAATGCGCGAACGACGTCATCAAGAACCTCAAGGACCTCGACGCCCAGCATCGCGGTGCGATTACCCTGACCGTCCTGGACACCGTGCTGTCGACCAGAGCCCACAGGGCCGAGGAGGAGGCCGTCGGAGATCCCGCGGACGCCGTCGTGTGGGACGAACTCATCGGCCGCACACGGGAAGAGGCGACGCTGTCGGTCACCTTCGTGCTCTTCCTGACGTTGGCGTGTCTGCTCACCGCGATCGGCGTCGTCACCGACTCGACGGTGACCGTGGTCGGCGCCATGGTGCTCGGTCCGGAGTTCGGTCCGCTCGCCGCACTGTCGGTCGCGCTCGTGCAGCGCCGCATGGCCCTGGCCCGCCGTGCCGCCGTCGCCCTGGTCGTCGGCTTCCCGATCGCGATGGCGATCACCGCGATCGCCACCTGGGCCGCCGAGTCCCTCGGCTGGATCACCCTCGACAGCGTTGCGCACGTCGAGGAGGTCGACTTCATCTTCCGGGTCGGTCCGGTGTCGTTCATGGTCGCGCTGCTCGCCGGCGCGGCGGGCATGCTGTCGCTGGTGTCGGCGAGATCGGCCGGGCTCGTCGGGGTCTTCATCTCCGTCTACACCGTGACCGCAGCGGGATTCGCGGTGGTCGCCGCGACGGTCGGCGCCTGGGACGTCGCGGCGAAGTCGGCACTGCAGCTGGTGGTCAACCTCGTCGGCATCGTTCTGGCCGGGGTCCTGGTGCTGGTGCTGCGTCCGCGCGGTCGTCTGGTGGCGCGCACGGCCCGCAAGTAGCGGACGCGCACGCGAGGGACGCAACCTGCATCGCATCCGGTGTTGTGATGGGATTGGCCGCTATGGGTATCAAGGTAGCTCTGGAGCATCGCACCAGCTACACATTCGACCGCCTCGTCGAGGTTCATCCTCACGTCGTGCGGCTGCGCCCGGCCCCGCACTCGCGCACACCCATCGAGGCCTACTCCTTACAGGTCGAGCCCGCCGATCACTTCGTCAACTGGCAGCAGGACGCCTTCGGTAACTTCCTCGCGCGGCTGGTGTTCCCGACCCGCGCCCGCAGCCTGACCATCACCGTCGGCCTGATCGCCGACCTGAAGGTCGTCAACCCGTTCGACTTCTTCATCGAGGACTACGCCGAACGCGTCGGCTTCGCGTATCCGAAGGCGCTGGCCGAGGATCTCAAGCCCTATCTGCGTCCCGTCGACGAGGACGGGGAGGGCACCGGCCCCGGCGACCTCGCCGCCGCGTGGGTGTCGAACTTCTCCGTGGCCACGGGCACCAGGACGATCGACTTCCTCGTCGCGCTGAACCGCGCCGTCAACGCCGACGTCGGCTATTCGGTGCGGATGGAGCCCGGGGTGCAGACCCCGGACGTCACGCTGCGCACCGGGATCGGCTCCTGCCGCGACTCGGCGTGGTTGCTGGTGTCCATTCTGCGTCAGCTCGGCCTGGCGGCGCGCTTCGTGTCGGGGTACCTGGTCCAGCTGACCTCGGACGTCGAGGCGCTCGACGGCCCGTCGGGCCCGGCCGCGGACTTCACGGATCTGCACGCGTGGACCGAGGTCTACATCCCCGGAGCCGGCTGGATCGGGCTGGACCCCACCTCCGGTCTGTTCGCCGGGGAGGGCCACATCCCGCTGTCGGCCACCCCGCATCCCGAGTCCGCCGCTCCGATCACCGGTGCCACCGAACCCTGTGAGACCGTCCTGGAGTTCAGCAACGTCGTGACCCGGGTGCACGAGGACCCGCGGGTGACGCTGCCCTACACGGACGCCAGTTGGGCCGCGATCAACGCGCTCGGCCGCCGGGTGGACGAACGGCTCCGCGAGGCCGACGTGCGCCTGACCATGGGCGGGGAGCCGACGTTCGTCTCGATCGACAACCAGGTGGATCCGGAGTGGACCACCGCCGCCGACGGACCGCACAAGCGGGAGCGGGCATCGGCGCTGACCGCGCGACTGAAGAAGGTGTGGGCGCCGCAGGGCCTGGTGCAGCGCAGCCAGGGCAAGTGGTATCCCGGAGAACCGTTGCCGCGCTGGCAGATCGGGCTCTACTGGCGCGCCGACGGGGAACCGCTCTGGAGCGATGACCGGCTGCTTGCCGATCCGTGGCCCGAGACGCCCGGCGTTCGAGGAATCGCCCCCGATGCCCACCGCGCGCTGCTGGCCGCGATCGCCGACGGCCTCGGGCTGCCGGCAGACCGGGTCCGCCCCGCCTACGAGGACCCGCTGACCCGGCTCATCGCAGCCGTGCGCCGACCCGAGGGGCCTCCGGTCGCCGCCGACGACGACCTGGCCGCAGACGACGCCGCGGGCCGGGCCGCACTGATGCAGCGGCTCGACGAATCGGTCGGCGAACCAACGGCGTTCGTCCTGCCTCTGCACCGCCGCGACGACGACGCCGGCTGGGCCAGCGCGGACTGGACGTTGCGGCGCGGTCGCATCGTGCTGCTCGACGGCGACTCACCGGCGGGCCTGCGGCTGCCGCTGAACTCGATCAGCTGGAAGCCCCCCAAGCCGACGTTCGAGGCCGACCCGATCCACCGTCGCCCGGCGCTGGGACGTGGCGCCGCCCTCGCGCGCTCGGCCACCGCGACACCGGAGGAGACGTCGGACGACGACGAGTGGGTTCCGACGACGGCGCTGGTCGGTGAGATCCGCGACGGCCTGCTGTATGTGTTCCTGCCGCCCGTCGACGAGCTGGAGCACTTCATCGACCTGATCGCGCGCATCGAGAGCGCCGCGGCCTCGATCGACTGCCCCGTCGTGATCGAGGGCTACGGCCCGCCGCCGGATCCGCGCCTCACCACGATGTCGATCACGCCCGACCCGGGCGTCATCGAGGTCAACGTCGCGCCCACCGAGAGTTTCGTCGAGCAGCGCGCCCAGCTGGAGACGCTCTACCGGGAAGCCCGGCTGGCCCGGCTCTCGACCGAGGCGTTCGATGTCGACGGCACCCACGGCGGCACCGGGGGCGGAAACCACATCACCCTCGGCGGCGTCACCCCGGCCGACTCGCCACTGCTGCGCCGGCCCGACCTGCTGGTGTCGATGCTCACCTACTGGCAGCGGCACCCGGCGCTGTCCTATCTGTTCGCCGGGCGTTTCATCGGCACCACCTCCCAGTCGCCGCGGGTGGACGAGGGGCGTCCGGACGCCCTCTACGAACTCGAGATCGCCTTCGCTGAGATCGCGCGGTTGTCGAAGGCCGAGGGGGGCGCCGCTCCGGAGCATGGTCGCTCCGCAAGCTCCGCAAGCTCCGCTCCGGAACATGGTCGCTCCGCAAGCTCCGCTCCGCCCTGGCTCGTCGACCGGGCCCTTCGTCATCTGCTCACCGACATCACCGGCAACACCCACCGTGCCGAGTTCTGCATCGACAAGCTCTACAGTCCCGACAGCGCGCGGGGCCGACTCGGGCTGCTGGAGCTGCGCGGGTTCGAGATGCCGCCGCATCCCCAGATGGCGATGGTGCAGTCGCTGTTGGTGCGCTCGCTGGTCGCCTGGTTCTGGGACGAGCCGCTGCGTGCCCCGCTGATCCGCCACGGAGCCAACCTGCACGGCCGATACCTGTTGCCGCACTTCCTGATTCACGACATCGCCGAGGTCGCGGCCGACCTGCGCGCGCACGGTGTCGAGTTCGACACCAGCTGGCTCGACCCGTTCACCGAGTTCCGCTTCCCGAGAATCGGCACCGCCGTGCTCGGCGGGGTGGAGATCGAGTTGCGCGGCGCGATCGAGCCGTGGAACGTGCTGGGTGAGGAATCGACGGCCGGCGGCACCGCCCGCTACGTGGATTCGTCGGTCGAACGGCTCCAGGTGCGTCTCATCGGAGCCGACCGGTCGCGCTACCTCGTCACCGTCAACGGTCATCCGGTCCCGATGCTCGCCACCGACAACCCCGATGTCCAGGTCGGCGGTGTGCGCTACCGCGCCTGGCAACCGCCGAGCGCGTTGCATCCGACGATCACGGTGGACGGTCCGCTGCGGTTCGAGCTGATCGACGCCGCGACGGGGGTGTCACGCGGGGGATGCACCTATCACGTCTCCCATCCGGGCGGACGTTCCTACGACAGCCCGCCGGTCAACGCGGTGGAGGCCGAGTCGCGCCGGGCGCGCCGTTTCGAGGCCACCGGGTTCACCCCCGGTGCGGTCGACCTCGCGGCGCTGCGGGAGAAGCTTGCCCGCCAATCCACCGATGTGGGCGCGCCGGGGATCTTGGATCTGCGGCGAGTGCGTACCGTTCTGCAGTAATGGCCGTCCCCGCAACACCTCCGACACCCCGACTGGGTGCCGGACGGACCGACGTCGACAATCCGCTGGAGCCCTACGGCTCCATGCGGGCGCAGCCGTCGCTGTTCGACGTGGCGTCGGCGTTCGGTGGCCTGGCCGGCTACGACGAGTTCGTCGACACGGCAGGCGATGTGAGGCCCGCCTGGCAGGAACTGGCCGACTGCGTCCGTGACCGCGGCCGCGGCGGACTCGACCGGCTGCGGGCCGTGGTCCGTGATCTGGTCGACAACGACGGCATCACCTACGTCCAGACCGACCGCGAGGGAGAGCCCGTCGCCGGGCCGTGGCGACTCGATGCGCTGCCACTGGTCATCTCGGCGTCGGACTGGGATCACCTCGAGGCCGGTCTGGTCCAACGCTCGCGGTTGCTCGACGCCGTGCTCACTGACGTCTACGGCGAACGCCGGGTCGTCACCGGCGGTGTGCTGCCACCGGAGCTGCTGTTCTCCCATCCCGGCTACCTGCGGGCGGCCAACGGCATCGAGATCCCCGGCCGCCATCAGCTCTTCCTGCACGGCTGTGACATCAGCCGCAACGGCACGGGTGACTTCGTCGTCAACGCCGACTACACGCAGGCGCCGTCGGGGGCGGGTTACGCGCTCGCCGACCGGAGGGTCGTCGCGCACGCGATCCCCGACCTCTACGAGCAGATCGGGCCGCGTCAGAGCTCGCCCTGGGCCCAGGCGCTGCGGCTGGCGCTCGTCGATGCCGCGCCCGACGCGGTCGACGAGCCGATGGTCGTCGTGCTCAGCCCCGGCATCCACTCCGAGACCGCGTTCGACCAGGCCTATCTGGCCAGCGTGCTGGGTCTTCCGCTGGTGGAGAGCGCCGACCTGGTGGTGCGCGACGGCATGTTGTGGATGCGGTCCATGGGCACCCTGAAACGGGTCGACGTGGTGCTGCGCAGGGTGGACGCCGACTACGCCGATCCGCTCGACCTGCGGCCGGCCTCCCGGCTGGGTGTGGTGGGCCTGGTGGAGGTGCTGCGCCGTGGAGCGGTCACGGTGGTCAACTCGCTGGGCAGCGGCGTGCTGGAAAGCCCTGGGCTGCTTCGCTTTCTGCCCGAGATGGCCGAACATCTCCTCGGTGAGACACCGCTGCTGCCGACCCCGCACCTGTACTGGGGTGGTATCGATATCGAGCGCTCCCACCTGGTGAGCAACCTGGGGTCACTGGTGATCAGGCCGGTGACCGGGGGTGAGCCGATCGTCGGCGCCACGCTGTCGGCGGCTCGCCGCGAGGAACTGGCGGCCAGGATCACCGCCACCCCGTGGCAGTGGGTCGGTCAGGAACCTCCCGAGTTCTCCTCGGCCCCATCGGATTTCCTGCCCGGCGGGCTGTCCTCGTCCAGTGTCGGGATGCGGTTGTTCACCGTGTCCCAGCGCAGCGGTTACGCGCCGATGATCGGTGGACTCGGTTATCTCCTGGCTCCTGGGGCGGATGCGTACCGACTCAAAAGTGTTGCTGCCAAGGATGTCTGGGTCCGCACCGCGACCAGGGTGACCGCCGAGGCGGTTCCGCTGCCGGCGCTGGCCACCTCGAGTCCGACCCAGGAGGTCAGCTCACCGCGTGTGCTGTCGGACCTCTTCTGGATCGGCCGCTACGCCGAGCGCGCCGAGCACACGGCCCGGCTCCTCACCGTCACCCGGGAGCGCTACCACGAGTACCGGTACCGGCGCACGATGGACGGCAGTGAGTGCGTCCCGGTCCTGCTCACCGCACTCGGCGAGATCACCGGCACCGACACCGGAGCCGCCGGCGACTACGCCGAGATGGTCGCGACCGCGCCGACGACCCTGTGGTCGCTGACGGCCGACCGTCACCGCCCCGGCTCCCTGGCCCAGTCGGTCGAGCGGCTCGGCCTGGCCGCCCGTGCCGTGCGTGACCAGATGTCCAACGACACCTGGATGGTGCTGTCCGCGCTGGACCGGGCGCTGCTCAACGCGCCTGACACACCGCCGGATTCACAGGCCGAGGGGGACGCGTTCCTCGCCTCGACCAACACCCTGGCCCTGGCCGGGATGATGGCGCTGTCGGGTGTGGCGGCCGAATCCATGGTCCACGACGTCGGCTGGACCATGATGGACATCGGCAAGCGGATCGAACGCGGACTGGCGCTCACCGCCCTGCTGCGAGCCACGCTGACCACGGTGCGCACCCCCGGCGCCGAGCAGACGGTCACCGAGTCGGCCCTCGTCGCCTGCGAGTCCCTGGTGATCTACCGCCGACGAAATCCCGGCAAGATCAGCGTCGCGGGCGTCGCCGATCTGATGCTCTTCGATGCCGACAACCCGCGCTCGCTGGCCTATCAACTCGAGCGGCTGAGAACCCATCTGCGATCCCTTCCGGAGTCGACGGGATCCTCGCGCCCCGAGCGGATGGTCGACGAGATCGCCGCCCGGCTGCGCCGGATGGAGCCGGGTGAACTGGAGGAGGTTGCCGCCGACGGCACCCGGGACGGACTGAGGGCTCTGCTCACCGCGATCCACCGCGACCTGCGCGAGCTCTCCGCTGTCATCACCACGGTCCACCTGTCGCTGCCCGGGGACATGCAGCCGCTGTGGGGGCCCGACGAACGGCGGGTGGTGCCGTGACCGCCTTCCCCGACGGTCCCGTCGCAACCGGCGGCAGCCGCTGCTACGAGGTGACGCACCGCACCGAGTACCGGTACTCCGACGTCGTCACGAGCTCGTACGGCCGCGGCTTCCTCACGCCGCGCGACTCGGCGCGTCAGCGATGCCTGTTCCACGAACTCGCCATCGAGCCCGACGCCGCCGACAGCTCCACCAGCCGCGACGTCTACGGCAACATCAGCTCCTATTTCCACGTCACCGCACGGCACCGGCGGCTGGTCATCACGAGCCGGTCGGTCGTCGAGGTCGACCCGCCGCCGCCGGATCTGTACCAGGGGCCCTCGGCGCGCGCACCGTGGGAGATCGCGCGGCCGGTGGGCGCCGACGGCGCGCTGGCCAAGGAGTTCACGCTCGATCTGCAGCCACCCGAGATCACCGAGGAGCTGCGGGCCTACGCCGCACCGAGTTTCGTCGCCGGCCGGCCTCTGATCGAGGTGCTGCGCGACCTGAACGAGAGGATCTACACCGACTTCACCTACCGGTCCGGCTCGACGACGGTATCGACACAGGTCGCAGAGGTTTTGGCGGCGCGCGAGGGGGTATGTCAGGACTTCGCGCGGCTGGCGATCGCCTGCCTGCGTGCCAACGGTCTGGCCGCCAGCTACGTGTCTGGATACCTGGCGACGGACCCTCCGCCCGGGAAGGAACGCATGGTGGGAGTTGACGCGACGCACGCATGGGCGTCGGTGTGGACACCGCAGAATCTGTGGCTGGGCCTCGATCCGACCAACAACCAGATGGTCGACGAACGTTACGTGACGGTGGGTTTCGGGCGCGACTACGCCGACGTGCCGCCCCTGCGCGGCATCATCTACACGGATTCGGAGAGCAGCGTCATCGATGTGTCGGTCGACGTCGCGCCATACCTTGGGGGAGTACTGAATGCGTGACTTCACGTGCCCGAACTGCGGCCAGCGGCTGTCGTTCGAGAACTCGGTGTGTCTGAACTGCAAGAGTGCGCTGGGGTTCTCACTCGACGACATGGCGCTGCTGGTCATCGCGCCGACAGAGGAGAGCGAACACGCCGGTGCGGTCGACGAGCGGGAGTACCAGCTGTGCGCGAATCTGCATCTCGCCGAATGCAATTGGCTCGTCGAGAAGGGGCCGATCGCCAAGCTGTGCGTGTCGTGCGCACTGACCCGGACCCGTCCGAACGACGCCGACGTGGTCGCTCTGGCCGCGTTCGCGACCGCGGAGAGCGCCAAGCGCCGCCTGATCGCCGAACTGTGCGAGCTCAAGCTCCCGATCGTCGGCCGCGATCTCGACCCGCAATTCGGTCTGGCGTTCGATCTGCTCTCGAGTCAGTTCGAGAAGGTGTTCACCGGCCATGAAAACGGTGTCATCACACTGGATCTCGCCGAGGGCGACGACGTGCACCGCGAACAGCTGCGGATCTCGATGGACGAGCCCTACCGCACCCTGCTCGGGCATTTCCGTCACGAGATCGGCCACTACTACCAGTACCGGCTGATCGGAACGTCGCAGGACTATCTGGACCGTTACCACGAGTTGTTCGGTGACCCGGAGGCCGACTACCAGGCTGCGCTCGACCGCCACTACAGCGAGGGTGCGCCCGCCGGCTGGGAGCAGGACTACGTGTCGTCCTATGCGACCATGCACCCCGCCGAGGACTGGGCCGAGACGTTCGCGCACTACCTGCACATCCGTGACACCTTGGACACCGCCGCGGCATTCGGGTTCGCCCCGGCCACCGCGACCTACGACCGACGCGTCCTCGGCCCCAGCGGTTTCGACACCCTCATCGATCTGTGGCTGCCGCTGTCGTGGGCGCTGAATCAGGTCAACCGGTCGATGGGCAAGGAGGACGTGTACCCGTTCGTCCTTCCGCCCCCGGTGCTGGAGAAGATGCGGTTCATCCACACGGTGATCGACGAGATCACCTCGAGCCCGGCGAAACTGGCCGAGGTCGGTGCGCCCGCGGAGGACCAGAGCCAGCAGTTGGACTGACGCCGACAATCCGCCGAAATTGCATTCCAGCAGGAAAAGTTCGAGTGGACTCCTGCACGGACGCAGTCTCGGCGGGACAACGGGACAAGTTAGTGGGCAACACACGGGTGACGGTCGGCCGCTCGCGGGGCGGTTCTCCCTAGGATCGCCAGGTGGCTGATCGCTATGGCACCGACATCCTGGCCGACAACCCGCACCGGGCGCGCAAGCCCCGTTCCGTCGAGACACCCATCGAGATCGGGATGGTCGTCGAGGACGCCCAGACCGGGTTCGTCGGCGCCATCGTGCGCGTCGAGTACGGCCGGATGGAACTCGAAGACCGCAACGGCCGTCGTAAACCGTTCCCGGTCGGGCCGGGCTATCTGATCGACGGCAAGCCCGTCATCCTTACCGCACCGAAGAAGGCGGGACCGGCGGCGCCGACGCGCACCGCGTCCGGGTCCGTCGCGGTCCAGGGTGCCCGCGCGAAAGTCGCACTGGCCAGCCGCATCTACGTCGAGGGGCGCCACGACGCCGAACTCGTCGAGCAGGTGTGGGGGGAGGACCTGCGCATCGAGGGCGTGGTCGTCGAGTACCTCGGCGGGGTCGACGACCTCGCCGCGATCGTCGCCGACTTCCGGCCCGGTCCGGGCCGACGGCTCGGCGTGCTGGTCGACCATCTCGTCGCAGGGTCGAAGGAGGCGCGCATCGCCGAAGCGGTGAGGCGCGGACCCGGTGGCGAACACACGCTCGTCGTCGGACACCCGTTCATCGACATCTGGGAGGCGGTCAAACCCGCCCGTCTCGGCATGAAGGCCTGGCCGGTGATACCGAAGGGGCAGGACTGGAAGCACGGCGTGTGCGCCGCGCTGGGCTGGCGGCACCGCGACCAGGCCGACATCGCGGCGGCCTGGCAGAAGATCAGGGGTCGGGTACGGGACTGGACCGACCTGGAACCCGAGCTGATCGGCCGGGTCGAGGAGCTGATCGACTTCGTCACCGCGCCCGTGTAAGCAGGGAGCGTGTCCGACAGCCTGTTCGACGTGCCCGGGGAGCCCGCGCCGCCCGCCGCGGGGCCCGTCGGCGCGTCGGTTCCGCTGGCGGTGCGCATGCGTCCGGCGAACCTCGACGAGGTCGTCGGCCAGGACCACCTGCTCAAGCCCAACTCGCCACTGCGCCGCCTCATCGAGGGTTCCGGCGCGGCGTCGGTGATCCTGTACGGCCCGCCCGGCACCGGCAAGACCACGCTCGCCTCGATGATCTCCCAGGCCACCGGACGCCGGTTCGAGGCGCTGTCCGCGCTGGCGGCGGGGGTCAAGGAAGTGCGCGCCGTCATCGATGTGGCCCGCCAGGCCGCGGTGCGCGGCGAGCAGACCGTGCTGTTCATCGACGAGGTGCACCGGTTCTCCAAGACCCAGCAGGACGCGCTGCTGGCCGCGGTCGAGAACCGGGTGGTGCTGCTGGTCGCGGCCACCACCGAGAACCCGTCGTTCTCCGTCGTCGCACCGCTGCTGAGCCGATCGCTGATCCTGCAACTGCAACCGTTGACCCCGGCCGACGTCACGACGGTGATCCGCCGCGCGATCACCGACGAGCGCGGCCTGGGTGGCAGGGTGACCGTCAGCGACGACGCCATCGAGCAACTGGTGCTGTTGTCCGCCGGCGATGCCAGGCGCGCCCTGACCGCGTTGGAGGTCGCCACAGAAACAGTCTCCGAGTCGGGCGAGACGGTGACCGTCGAGGTGATCGAGCAGTCGCTGGACAAGGCGGCGCTGCGGTATGACCGCGACGGCGATCAGCACTACGACGTCGTCAGCGCGTTCATCAAGTCGGTGCGCGGGTCCGACGTCGACGCCGCCCTGCACTATCTGGCCCGGATGCTGGTCGCGGGGGAGGACCCGCGGTTCGTCGCCCGCAGGCTGATGATCCTCGCCAGCGAGGACATCGGGATGGCCGACCCCACCGCGCTGCAGATCGCGGTCGCGGCCGCGCAGACGGTCCAGCTGATCGGGATGCCGGAGGCGCAGCTGACGCTCGCGCAGGCGACCGTGCACCTGGCGACGGCACCCAAGTCCAACGCGGTCACCACCGCACTCGGGGCGGCGATGGCCGACATCCGGGCGGGCAAGGCGGGCCAGGTGCCGGCACACCTGCGCGACGGGCATTACTCGGGGGCGCAGAAGCTGGGCAACGCGGTGGGCTACAAGTACGCCCACGACCATCCCGGCGGCGTTGCGTCACAACAGTATCCGCCCGACGAGCTGGTCGGTACCGACTACTACCGGCCGACCAACCACGGTGTCGAGCGTGAGATCTCGGCGCGTGTGGAGAAGCTGCGCGCGATCATCCGCCGTTCGCGCTGAGTGGCCGAAGTCCACCTTTTGCAGAAGAAGTGCGAGTGAACCGCAGCAAAAAGCGGATTTCGAGAGACCCCGAGGACATCCTGAGCGCGCCCCAGACAAGGATGATCCCGGCTGGTCGGGGGCCCAGCCGGGATCACCAGGGTGTTGTGTCGTGTCAGCGAAGCGTGCCCGTGCGCCCCCGGCCCGCGACACCTGCCCGACGACCCATCAGCGCGGCGACCAGTGCCACACCGATGGCCGCGACGACGACCTGGACGAGCAGCTCCAGCCAGTCGATGCCGCTGGTGGCCGTCGGGATGCCGATCGCGCGCGCCAGCGCCGTGCCGAGGAACGCCGAGACGATGCCGACCAGGATCGTCACGAGCATGCCGATCGACTGCTTACCCGGTAGGACGAGCCGGCCGAGAACGCCGACGACGATGCCGATGAGAATTGCGCTGATGATGCCGGTAATGGTCATTTCTTCCTCCAAGAGAAGTGCGGCTGCCGCAGAAATACCCTGGGCCCCCGGGCAATAAACGCTGACGTCAAACCCGATGCCGAGTCGATACCCTCGACGATGTGCAGACCGAGACGCTCGACATCGACACCTCCCGGCGCAGGTTCGTCGACCTGACGTCGGCCGTGCGGGATTTCTGTGCGGAACGCGGCCCTGACGCCGGCGGACTGTGCAACGTGTTCGTGCCGCACGCGACGGCGGGGATCGCGGTGATCGAGACGGGTTCGGGTTCCGACCACGACCTGATCGATGCGATCGAGCGACTCCTGCCCCGCGACGACCGATACCGCCATGCACACGGATCACCGGGGCACGGCGCCGACCATGTGATGCCGGGGTTGGTGTCTCCGTCGGTGACGATTCCGGTGGCCGGGGGCGAGCCGCTGCTGGGAACCTGGCAGAGCGTCGTGCTCATCGATCTGAACAGGGACAATCGCCGCCGATCGGTGCGGCTGAGCTTCGTGTCGGGCTGACCCCGTCGTCCGTGGGAGTGCCCGCCACCCAGACCGGTACTGTAGTGCGGTCGAGTATTCGCAGGGTGAACCGAAGGACGTCAGGACGTGCAGACACACGAGATCAGGAAGCGGTTCCTTGATCATTTCGTGAAGGCGGGCCATACCGAGGTGCCCAGCGCTTCGGTGATCCTCGACGATCCGAACCTGTTGTTCGTCAACGCCGGCATGGTGCAGTTCGTCCCCTACTTCCTCGGGCAGCGCACCCCACCGTGGGATCGGGCCACCAGCGTTCAGAAGTGCATCCGCACCCCCGACATCGACGAGGTCGGGATCACCACCCGGCACAACACCTTCTTCCAGATGGCCGGCAACTTCAGCTTCGGCGACTACTTCAAGAAGGGCGCCATCGAGCTGGCGTGGTCGCTGCTGACCAACCCGGTCTCCGAAGGCGGGTACGGCTTCGACCCCGAAAGGCTCTGGGCCACCGTCTATCTGGACGACGACGAGGCCATCGAGCTGTGGCAGGAGGTCGCCGGGCTGCCGGCCGAACGCATCCAGCGGCGCGGAATGGCCGACAACTACTGGTCCATGGGCATTCCCGGTCCGTGCGGGCCGTGCTCGGAGATCTACTACGACCGCGGACCCGACTACGGCATCGACGGCGGACCCGAGGCCAACGAGGACCGCTACATCGAGATCTGGAATCTCGTGTTCATGCAGAACGAGCGCGGTGAGGGCACCTCGAAGGACGACTTCGAGATCCTCGGGCCGCTGCCGCGCAAGAACATCGACACCGGGATGGGCGTCGAGCGCATCGCCTGCCTGCTCCAGGGCGTCGACAACGTCTACGAGACCGACCTGGTGCGCCCGGTCATCGACCTCGTCGCCGGAATCGCCCCGCGCGGTTACGGACAGGGCAACCACACTGACGACGTCCGCTACCGCATCATCGGCGACCACAGCCGCACCGCGGCGATCATCATCGGCGACGGGGTCACCCCCGGCAACGAGGGCCGCGGCTATGTCCTGCGGCGGCTCCTGCGCCGCATCATCCGGGCGGCCAAGCTGCTCGGTGTCGAGCAGCCGATCATGGGTGAGCTGATGGCGACGGTGCGCGACGAGATGGGTCCGTCGTATCCGGAGCTGGTGACGGACTTCGAGCGGATCAACCGCATCGCGATTGCCGAGGAGACGGCGTTCAACCGCACCCTCACGGCCGGCTCCCGGCTCTTCGAGGACGCCGCGGAGACCACCCGCAAGGCCGGGTCCACGGTGCTCTCCGGCGACGACGCGTTCACGCTGCACGACACCTTCGGGTTCCCGATCGACCTGACGCTGGAGATGGCCGCCGAAGCGGGGCTCAGCGTCGACGAGGAAGGCTTCCGCGGCCTGATGGCCGAACAGCGCCGTCGTGCGAAGGCCGACGCGGCGGCCCGCAAGCAGGCGCACACCGACCTGTCGGCCTACCGCGAGCTCGTCGACGCCGGCCCCACCGAGTTCACCGGCTTCGATGAATTGACCACCGAGGCAAGGATTCTCGGGATCTTCGTCGACGGCAGACGCGTTCCGGTGGTGTCGCATGTGCAGGGCGGAGACGCTCCCGGACGGGTCGAGCTGATCCTGAACCGCTCCCCGTTCTACGCCGAGTCCGGCGGGCAGATCGCCGACGAGGGCACCGTCACCGGCACCGGGGCGTCGCAGACCGCGAAGGCCGCCGTCACCGACGTGCAGAAGATCGCGAAAACGCTGTGGGCGCACCGCATCACGGTCGAGTCCGGTGAGTTCGTCGAGGGCGACACCATCGTCGCAGCCGTCGACCCCCGGTGGCGCCACGGTGCCACCCAGGGGCATTCGGGCACCCACATGGTGCACGCGGCGCTGCGACAGGTCCTGGGCCCCAACGCCGTTCAGGCCGGATCGCTGAACCGGCCCGGCTATCTGCGGTTCGACTTCAACTGGCAGGGTGCGCTGTCCGACGATCAGCGCTCCCAGATAGAAGAAGTGACCAACGAGGCCGTCGAGGCCGACTACGAGGTGCACAACTTCACCACCGAACTGGAGAAGGCCAAGTCGATGGGCGCGATGGCGCTCTTCGGCGAGAACTACCCCGACGAGGTCAGGGTGGTCGAGATCGGCGGGCCGTTCTCCATCGAGCTGTGCGGTGGCACCCACGTGCGAAGCTCGGCCCAGATCGGACCCGTCACGATCCTCGGCGAGTCCTCGGTGGGCTCCGGTGTGCGGCGGGTCGAGGCCTACGTCGGACTCGACTCGTTCCGTCACCTCGCCAAGGAACGCGCCCTGATGGCGGGGCTGGCGTCGTCGCTGAAGGTGCCCTCCGACGAGGTCCCCGCCCGGGTCGAGAACCTCGTGGAGCGGCTGCGGGCCGCCGAGAAGGAACTCGATCGGCTGCGGCTGGTCAACGCCCGAGCGGCGGCGGCCAACGCGGCCGCGGGCGCGGAGCAGATCGGCGGGATCAGGCTCGTCGCGCAGCGGATGGCGGGCGGGATCTCGGCCGGCGATCTGAGGTCTCTCGTCGGCGACATCCGCGGCAAGCTCGGCAGCGATCCGGCAGTGGTCGCGTTGATCTCCGAGGCGGACGACGACACGGTGCCGTTCGTCGTGGCGGTCAACCAGGCGGCGCAGGATCGTGGCCTGCGCGCCAACGATCTGGTGAAGGTGCTCGGGGCCGCGGTCAACGGCCGCGGCGGGGGTAAGGCGGACCTGGCGCAGGGGTCCGGCAAGGGGGCGGCAGGTATCGACGCCGCATTGGCAGCGATACGTGCGGAGATGGGCCGGAGTTAACCCCGTGCCCGACACCGACTGGACCAGCCGCGTCCCCGACCGTCCCGGTGATCCGAACGCGGCCCCGGACCCGGGGCGCGGCCGCCGGCTCGGGATCGACGTCGGCTCGGTGCGCATCGGTGTCGCGGTCAGCGATCCCGACGCGGTGTTGGCCACGCCGGTGGAGACGGTGACACGGGACCGCAGGTCCGGCAGGCATCTGCGTCGGCTGACGACGTTGGTGGGGGAGTTCGAGGCGGTCGAGGTGGTGATCGGGTTGCCGCGCACACTGGGCAACCGGGCGGGATCCTCGGCGCAGGACGCCACCGAGGTGGCCGGCCAGCTGGCGGCGCGGATCGCGCCGGTGCCGGTGCGGCTCGCCGACGAGCGGTTCACCACGGTGACGGCGCAGCGGGAATTGCGGGAGGCGGGAGTACGGGCCCGTGGCCAGAAGTCGATGATCGACCAGGCCGCGGCGGTGGGGATCCTTCAGAACTGGCTGGACCAGCGGCGAGCAGCGTTGCCCGCACACGGAGAGGTCTTGGATGACTGACGAATGGCAGAGTGGCCGCGCCGAGCCGCTGGCGGTGGGACCGCCGAGGCAACGGATGACGCGCCGCGAGCGCGCACGGGCCGAGCGCCAGCGGCGACGCCGCCGGGCCGGTCTGGTGATCACGCTGTCGATGCTCGTGGTGGTGGTGGTCGTCGCCGTCTTCCTGGGCTCGAAGATGTGGCACTCGCTGTTCGGCGGCACCACCGGCGACTACGCCGGTGACGGCGTCAACGACGTGGTGATCCAGGTGCACGACGGCGACTCGACCACCGCGATCGGGCAGACGCTGCAGGACAACAACGTCGTCGCCAACGTCAAGACCTTCGTCGACGCGGCCGACGGAAACTCGGCGATCTCGGCGATCCAGCCCGGTTTCTACAAGGTGCGCACCGAGATCCCGGCGTCCAGCGCGGTGCAACGCCTCGCGGATCCGGCCAACCGGGTGGGCAAGCTGACCATCCCCGAGGGCCGCCAGCTCGACGACGTCAGGGACGTCAAGACCAACGCCGTGACCGCAGGCATCCTGACCCTGATCGCGAACGCGTCGTGCGTCGACCTCGACGGCGACCGGCGATGCGTGTCGGCCGACGACCTCAAGCAGATCGCCGGGGCAGCTGCGCCCGCCGACCTCGGCGTCCCGCAATGGGCGACCGACGCCGTCGACCGGATGGGCGCCGACCATCGCAGGCTCGAAGGCCTGATCGCGCCAGGGACCTGGAACATCGACCCGTCGGCGCAACCGCAGGACATCCTGTTCACGCTCATCTCCACCAGCGCGAGCCAGTATGAGCAGAGCGGCCTGCTCACGGCCGCCGAGTCGGTCGACCTGTCGCCCTACGAGATCCTGACCGTCGCGTCGCTGGTGCAGCGCGAGGCCACGCCGGAGGACTTCTCGAAGGTGGCCCGCGTCATCTACAACCGGCTCGACGAGCGCCGCACGCTGGAATTCGACTCCACGGTGAACTATCCACTGGATCGTGTCGAGGTCGCGACGACCGACGCCGACCGCGGCCAGGCCACACCGTGGAACACCTACGTGCGACCGGGGCTGCCCGCCACGCCGATCTGCTCGCCGGGCAACCCGGCACTGGTCGCCGCGGAGAACCCCGAGCCGGGCGACTGGCTGTACTTCGTGACGATCGACCTGCAGGGCACCACCCTGTTCACCCGCGAATACGAGCAGCACCTGGCCAACATCCAGCTCGCGTTGCGCAACGGTGTCCTCGACTCCGGCCGCTGATCGGCCCCGGCGGGCCGCGGTCCTGGGCTCGCCGATCGCGCATTCACGCTCCCCGCAGCTGCATCTGGCGGCCTACGCGGCGCTGGGGCTGAGCAGCTGGCGGTACGACCGCATCGAGTGCGGCGAGGACGAGCTGCCCGGCTTCGTCGCCGGTCTCGGAGACGAATGGGTGGGGCTCTCGGTGACCATGCCCGGCAAGTTCGCGGCGCTGCGCTGCGCCGACGAGGCCACCGAGCGGGCCCGGCTGGTGGGTTCGGCGAACACCCTGGTGCACACGGCGACCGGCTGGCGCGCCGACAACACCGACATCGACGGGGTGGCGGGCGCGCTCGCCGACGCCGGAGTGTCCGGATCCGCGGTCGTCGTGGGGTCGGGCGGGACGGCGCCGGCGGTGGTCGCCGGCCTGGTCCAGCTCGGCGCGCGCCACGTCACGGTCGTCGCCCGCAACGCGGAGAAGGCCCAGGGAATGGTGGCGCTGGGGCGGCGGTGCGGTGCCACCACCGAGTGGGTCGATCTGACCGGCGACGACGTGACCGGCGCCGTCGCTGCCGCGGACGTCGTGGTCAACACGGTCCCCGCCGACGCGGTCGCACCCTATGCGCCGCGGCTGGCCGGAACGCCGGTGCTGCTGGACGCGATCTACGATCCGTGGCCCACACCGCTGGCCGCGGCCGTGACCGCCGCCGGCGGACGCGTCATCAGCGGCCTGGAGATGCTGCTGAACCAGGCCTTCGCCCAGGTCGAACAGTTCACCGGGATGCCCGCGCCGCAGAAAGCGATGCGGGGGGCCCTGGGTCTGGCTTAGCCTCTGTTGATGGGGGACGTCGCGGCGGGGGTCGCCGCCGCTGGTGTGCTGGTCTGGCTGATCGCGTTGAGCGCCTTCGACATTCGGCATCGCCGTCTCCCCAACGTGCTGACCCTGCCCGGAGCGGCGGTGATCCTGGTGGCCGCGACCGTCGTCGGCCACGGCGGCCCCGCGTTGCTCGGCGCGACCGCGTTGTTCGCCGTCTACGTGACCGTGCACCTGTTCTCGCCGGGCGCACTGGGGGCCGGCGACGTGAAGCTCGCCATCGGACTGGGCGCTCTGACGGGTGCCTACGGCGCTGATGTCTGGGTGGTCGCTGCCCTCGGGGCCTCGCTGATGACCGGGGCGCTGGCGCTGTGCCGGCGACTGCAGGGGGCCGGGCCCGACGTGCCGCACGGACCGTCGATGTGTCTGGCTGCGGGAACCGCGCTCGGCCTGGCCGCTCTGGCCTGACCGACGTCACCTGCTCGGATTTCAACGCGGCTGACCTGGCGTGCGAAACTGGGACGCGTGTTGCGATGGACGACTGCAGGTGAATCCCACGGCCGGGCGTTGGTGGCGATGGTCGAGGGGATGGTCGCCGGCGTCGAGGTGACCTCCGGTGACGTCGCCGGGCAGTTGGCCCGTCGGCGGCTGGGCTACGGCCGTGGCGCCCGGATGAAGTTCGAGCAGGACCAGGTGACGATGCTGACCGGGCTTCGCCACGGCGTCACCCTCGGCGGACCCATCGCCATCGAGATCGGCAACACCGAATGGCCCAAGTGGGAGACCGTGATGGCTCCCGACCCCGTCGACCCGGAATCCCTGGCCGACAGCGCCGCGCGCAACGCGCCGCTGACCCGGCCCCGACCCGGGCACGCCGACTACGCGGGAATGCTCAAGTACGGCTTCGACGACGCGCGGCCGGTGCTGGAACGGGCGAGCGCGCGCGAGACCGCGGCCCGCGTGGCGGCGGGCACCGTCGCCCGCGCGTTCCTGCGCCAGGCGCTCGGCGTCGAGATCGTCTCGCATGTGATCTCCATCGGCGCCTCGAAGCCCTACGACGGACCGCCGCCGTCGGCCGCCGATCTCGCCGCGATCGACGACAGCCCGGTGCGGGCGTTCGACTCCGACAGCGAAGCGCTGATGATCGCCGAGATCGAGGCGGCCAAACGCGACGGCGACACCCTCGGCGGCGTCGTCGAGGTCGTGGCACACGGTCTCCCGGTCGGCCTCGGCTCCTTCACCAGCGGTGACGACAGGCTCGACAGCCAACTCGCCGGGGCCGTGATGGGCATCCAGGCCATCAAGGGTGTGGAGATCGGTGACGGGTTCGAGACCGCGCGCCGCCGTGGCAGCGTCGCCCACGACGAGATCTACCCGGGTCCGGACGGCGTGATGAGGTCCACCAACCGCGCCGGCGGTCTCGAAGGCGGCATGACCAACGGCCTGCCGGTTCGGGTACGCGCGGCGATGAAGCCGATCTCGACCGTGCCGCGCGCGCTGGCCACCATCGACATGACCACAGGTGAAGAGGCTGTCGCGATCCACCAGCGCTCCGATGTGTGTGCGGTGCCCGCCGCGGGCGTCGTGGTGGAGACGATGGTCGCGCTCGTGCTCGCCCGCGCGGCCCTGGCCAAGTTCGGCGGCGACTCGCTCGGTGAGACGCGGGCCAACATCGACGGCTATCTGCGCGCCGTCTCCGCCCGAGAACCCTCCGCGAACGGGGCGCCGACCTGATGGCGCCGAAGGCGGTCCTCATCGGCCTGCCGGGATCGGGCAAGTCCACGATCGGACGCCGGCTGGCCAAGAGCCTCGGTGTGCCGCTGCTCGACACCGACAACGCGATCGAGGAGACCACCGGTCGCACCATCGCCGACATCTTCGCCACCGACGGCGAATCCGAGTTCCGCCGCATCGAGGAGCAGGTGATCCGCGACGCGCTCGCCACCCACGACGGAGTGCTGTCGCTGGGCGGTGGCGCGGTGACCACCGAAGGGGTGCGCGAAGCCCTCGCCGGGCACACCGTGATCTACCTGGAGATCAGCGCCGCCGAGGGGGTGCGCCGCACCGGAGGCTCCACCGTCCGGCCCCTGCTGGCCGGACCCGACCGTGGCGAGAAGTTCAAAGCGCTGATGGCAGAACGTGTTCCGCTGTACCGGCAGGTCGCGACAATGAGGGTCAACACCAACCATCGCAACCCCGGCGCCGTGGTGCGCTACATCTGCGCGCGGCTGGAGAATCCCGACGCCGAACCGGATCGCCGCCGCAGGCGTTCGGTGTGGCGCCGGGCGCCGTTGTCGCTGACGGCATCCCCGTCCACCGAGGCGCCGCCGAGTCCGGCCACCGTCGCGGCCAGGAAGGCCCGAGGATCATCGTGCATGCGAAAGGACCCGCAGTGACCGAACCGGTGACCGTCGATGTGCGGACCGACCCGCCCTACCCGGTGATCATCGGGCGGGGCCTGCTGGGCGACCTGGGCCGCGTTCTCGACGGCAGGCACAAGGTCGCGATCCTGCATCAGCCGACGCTGACCCAGACTGCCGAAGCGATCCGGACTCACCTGTCGGAGAAGGGAATCGACGCGCACCGCATCGAGATCCCGGATGCCGAGGGCGGCAAGGAGCTGCCGGTCGTCGGGTTCATCTGGCAGGTACTGGGCCGCATCGGGGTCGGCCGCAAGGATGCGATCGTCAGTCTCGGCGGGGGAGCGGCCACCGATGTCGCTGGATTCGCCGCGGCGACCTGGCTGCGCGGTATCGACATCGTCCACGTTCCCACCACGCTGCTGGGCATGGTCGACGCCGCGGTGGGCGGCAAGACCGGCATCAACACCGACGCGGGCAAGAACCTGGTCGGTGCGTTCCATCAGCCGGCCGCGGTGCTGATCGACCTCGCGACGCTGGAGTCGTTGCCGCGCAACGAGATCGTCGCGGGAATGGCCGAGATCGTGAAGGCCGGCTTCATCGCCGACCCGGTGATCCTCGACATGATCGAGGCCGACCCGGAGGCGGCGCTCGATCCCTCCGGTGTGGTGCTCCCGGAGCTGATCCGGCGGGCTGTCGTCGTCAAGGCCGAGGTCGTCGCCGCCGACGAGAAGGAATCGCAGCTGCGCGAGATCCTCAACTACGGGCACACTCTGGCGCACGCCATCGAACGCCGCGAGCGCTATCAGTGGCGCCACGGCGCCGCCGTGTCGGTCGGGCTGGTGTTCGCCGCGGAGCTGGGCCGGCTGGCCGGCCGGCTCGACGACGACACCACCGAACGCCATCGTGCGATCCTGACCTCGCTGGGACTGCCGGTCACCTACGACGCCGACGCCCTGCCCCAGCTGATGGAGTCGATGCTGGGCGACAAGAAGACCCGCGCCGGCGTGCTGCGATTCGTGGTCCTCGACGGGTTGGCCAAACCGGGCCGTCTGGAGGGACCGGATCCGTCGCTGCTGGCCGCGGCCTACGCGGAGGTCGCGCGGGACTGACGTCCGCGCAGACGTATTCGGCGGACATCGGTGCTGGGCACCGAGTAACAGATCGCGGTTGCCACGAAGATCGGCGCGGCGAACGCCAGCGCCACCACCACTGCGACCACGGCCAGGTTGGGTTCGGTCAGCCACCCCCTCGGGAAGCGCGGGACGCTGAGCGCGAACCAGCCGGCGACGACCGCCAGGCCGACCAGCCCGATCGTCGCGACCTTGATGGAGCGCAGGGCCAACCTGGTCTGCTCGGCGGCCGACGCCAGCGAGCGCCGCAGTTCGCGGGTGCGGACGTAGACGAACAGGAACTCGACGAGTACTGCGAGTGCCGCGGTGGTGGTGATCGCAGCCACCACAGCGTCGCTCGGCGACCGGTCGTACACGGCGCGCAGGTAGTCGACGGTGGTCTCGGACAGGATCAGCGTGGACGACATCGCCGCCGCGAAGGTGAGCCAGCCGCCGAGGTCTGCCAGGAAGCTGTAGGCGGCGATATCGTCGGTGTCCGCGGCGCCGGCCCGGTTGACGGCGTGCCCGGCCAGCATCCAGCCGAGACCGCCGAACAGCGCGGTGGTGCCCGCGGCGAGCATGCCCGTCGCCAGGGCGGTCTGGGTCCAGCTGATCGCGCAGACGGCGCCGCGTTCGCCGGCGTCGGGCGTCTGGTTACCCGAGATCAGGCTGAACAGAAAGCTGTCCAGCATCAGGATCAGCACCGCAGACGAGAAGAGCGCCAGGATGTGCACGCCTTCGCGGCTGTTGCGGTCGAACAGCAGCGCTATCGCGGTGATCAGGAAGCCGCCGAGAACTCCGGCGAGTTGCGAGTGGCCGGCAGCCGCGGCGAGCGGACTCCAGGTGTCGGACGTGCAGAGCTCGTCCGGGATCACCCGTCAGATCAGTTGTCGCGCTTGTCGACCGGTCTGGTCTCGTCGTCGGCTACCGCCACCGACGAACTCTGTTGCTGAGACTCGGTGCCGTCGGCGTAGCGGTCGTAGTCCTCGGAGTTGCCCTCGGAGCTGCCGGTGTCGCGCACCGCGGCGAACACGTCGGTGTCGGCGCGGTCGTCGTCCTCGCGGCGGCGCTCCTGTGCCGGGGCCTTGCGGTCGACCAGCCAGTGGCCGAGCGCGACACCGATGATCGCGGAGATGAACACCAGCAGGGCGGTGAAGGCGGCGAACGTCGTCAGCTCGTTGATGAGCCCCTCGACGTAGAGGTTCTTGTAGAACAAGCCGATGAACCAGGCGACCGCGCCGCTGACGACACCGGCGAACAGTCCGGCCAGCAGCCACGACATCGCCAGATCGTCGCGCCGGTCCGGGTCGGGATTGCGGCGGGCGTCCGACCGGCCGTCGGCGTAACCCCAGATCAGAGCCACCACCGCGTACGCCGCGACCAGCACTGCGCTGATCAGACCGGCCTTGGTCTCCCACGCGTTGATCATCGCGCCCTGCAGCAATCGGACGATGACCATCAGCGCGGCCAACACCAGTCCACGCACCAACCACTTGCTCATGGGGCCTCACCTTAGCGAGTAGCGTCACCCGCTGTGACGATTTCTGCGCGCCGTGACCGTCTGCGCCGCCTGCTGGCCGACGCCGGGCTGGACGCGATGCTGGTATCGGACCTGGTCAACGTGCGTTATCTGTCCGGGTTCACCGGTTCGAACGCCGCGTTGCTGGTGCTCGCACAGGACGAAACGCCGGTGCTGGCGACCGACGGGCGCTACCGGACCCAGGCCGCGCATCAGGCGCCCGACGCCGAGGTCGTCATCGAACGGGCGTGCGGTCCCCATCTGGCCGCTCGGGCGGCCGCCGACGGAGTGCGCAGGCTCGGTTTCGAGAGCCATGTCGTCACCGTCGACGCGTTCACCGCGCTGTCCGAGGCGGCCGGGAACGGCTGCGAGTTCGTCAGAGCGGCAGGCACCGTCGAGGGTCTGCGCGAAGTCAAGGACGCCGGTGAGGTGGCGCTGCTGCGGTTGGCGTGTGAAGCCGCCGACGCCGCGCTGAAGGATCTGCTCGAGCGCGGCGGGTTGCGGGCCGGACGCACCGAACGCGACGTCCGCAACGAGCTGGAGTCGCTGATGCTGGCACACGGCGCCGACGGAGCGTCGTTCGAGACGATCGTCGCCGCCGGCGCGAACTCGGCGATCCCGCACCACCGGCCCACCGACGCGGTGCTGGCCGCAGGGGACTTCGTCAAGATCGACTTCGGTGCGCTGGTCGCGGGCTATCACTCCGACATGACGCGGACGTTCGTGCTCGCCCCGGTCGCCGACTGGCAGCGCGAGATCTACTCGCTGGTCGCGGCGTCCCAGCAGGCGGGTCGGGACGCACTCGCGCCCGGGGTCGCCCTGTCCACCGTCGACGCGGCAGCCAGGCAGGTCATCGCCGATGCGGGCTATGCGGAGAACTTCGGTCACGGCCTCGGCCACGGGGTGGGTCTCCAGATCCACGAAGCGCCGGGAATCAACTCCGCAGCCGCCGGTACACTGCTTGCTGGCTCTGCGGTGACCGTGGAGCCCGGTGTCTATCTGCCCGACCGCGGCGGTGTCCGCATCGAGGACACGCTCGTGGTCGACAAGCACCCAGAACTATTGACCAGGTTCCCCAAGGAACTGGTCATCATCTAGCAAGCTAGGAGTACAACCCACTGTGGCATCGACCGCCGACTTCAAGAACGGGCTCGTCCTTCAGATCGATGGCCAGCTGTGGCAGATCGTGGAGTTCCAGCACGTCAAACCCGGTAAGGGTCCCGCGTTCGTGCGTACCAAGCTCAAGAACGTGGTGTCCGGCAAGGTCGTCGACAAGACCTACAACGCGGGCGTGAAGGTCGAGACCGCGACCGTCGACCGCCGTGATGCCACCTACCTGTACCGCGACGGTTCGGACTTCGTGTTCATGGACTCCGAGGATTTCGAGCAGCACCCGCTGCCCGAAGCGCTCGTCGGGCGCCTCGCGGGCTTCCTGCTCGAGAGCATGCCGGTGCAGATCGCGTTCCACGACGGGGTGCCGCTGTACCTGGAACTGCCGGTCACCGTGGAGTTGCTCGTCGCGCACACCGAGCCCGGACTGCAGGGCGACCGCTCCAGCGCCGGCACCAAGCCCGCGACGATGGAGACCGGCGCCGAGATCCAGGTGCCGCTGTTCATCAACACCGGCGACAAGCTGAAGGTGGATTCGCGGGACGGAAGTTACCTGGGAAGGGTCAATGCCTGACCGGAAGGGTGATCGGGGCAGGCATCAGGCGCGCAAACGCGCCGTCGACCTGCTGTTCGAGGCCGAAGCCCGTGGGATCACTGCCGCCGAGGTCGCGGAAGCGCGAAATGCACTGGCGGACAACGGCGCCGATGACATCGCGCCGCTGAACCCGTACACGGTGACGGTGGCGCGCGGCGTGACCGACCATGCGGCGCACATCGACGACCTGATCTCGGCCCACCTGCAGGGCTGGACGCTGGATCGGTTACCGGCCGTCGACCGGGCCGTGCTGCGGGTGGCGGTGTGGGAACTGTTGCACGCTGTGGATGTTCCCGAGCCTGTGGCCGTCGATGAGGCGGTCGAGTTGGCGAAGCAGCTCTCGACCGACGACTCGCCGGGCTTCGTCAACGGTGTGCTGGGCCAGGTGATGCTGGTGACACCGCAGATCCGGGCGGCCGCGGCTGCCGTGCAGGCCAGCCCGGACAGCGGTAGCGCCACCCCGTAGATCTGGACCAGCGCGGCGCTGTGCGTCAGGCGGCTTCGAACGTGACGAGGTCGATGCTGAAGCGGTCTTCGACAATGCTTCGCCGAGATATCCGGGTGCCCGGCAGCGGCGGCGCGATCGAGTAGTAGGTGGCGTGGGTCGGGGTGACGAACTCGGCGCGGTGCTCGCCGGCGCGCACCGAGGTGGTGACCGTCCAGCCCGGAGCTTCCTTCGCGTAGTTGCAGGCCTCGCACAGGCCGAGCCCGTTGACCGCGCTGGTTCTGCCGCCGTCGCGGTCGGGGGTGGCATGGTCGTGGTGGCGGATCGGCGCGTTGCAGTACGGAGTTCGGCATGTGCGGTCGCGGATTCCGATGAACGCTGCCAGTCCCTTGGGGAAGGCTCGCGATCTCGACTCCATCGCGACCAGTTGGCCGCTCCCGGGATGGCGGTACAGACGCCGCAGGGTCGCCTTGACGTCCTCGTCGGCTACGGCGTCGCCGGTGAGCTTGCACGCGAATCCCGCGGGAACCGGCCCGTAGCCGTCGAGCCAGGCGGGTTCTGTGTCGTCGCCCGCCAGCGTCGTGTCGGCCATCACCAGGTTCAGTGACACCGAAACCGGTTGCGTGGCAACTTTTCCGGTGATCCGCGCGTAGGCGGTGTCGGCCATGACCTGGCCGCGGGAACGCTCGTCGAACGTGGTGTCGGCTGCTCTTTTCAACGCGGCGTACATCCCGACCCCTTGAGCGACCGGGAGCAGGACCGTCACGTAGACCATGCAGTTGGGTGCCGGCCGGGTGGTCACGCATCGGTCCTGTTCGGCCTTGGCGGACCGTTCCACTACCGCGGCGGCGTCGAGCCGGGCAGTGATCCTTTTCGCTTCGGCTTCCACGCGGTTGTTGCCCCACCCCGCCAGCTTCGAGGGATCGCTGCAGAGCTCCTCATCCAGCCGACGGCGATGTTCTGCGCTCAGGCACGCGGATTCGCGCACGATCAGCGTGGCGCGGTACTCCGACAGCACCCCGCATTCCAGGGCGGCCAGAGTGTGGGGCATCTCGTGCACCAGCGCGTTGGCGAAACCGAGGTGCTGGTTACCCTTCACCGGCGCATCATGGCGGGCGAGCGCGATCTCCGAGGCGAGACCCTTCCCGCGCTTCCTCGTCCCGATCCCGGCGGCCCGCTCGGCTGCAGCACGCTTGGCAGCCCACAGCGCCGTGACGCGTGCCTGCGCGGCGGCCGCCCTCGACTTCAGCGCTTCGTACTGCTCGACAAGGACCCGGAGCTCCTTCTCGGACGCCTCCGTGTCGTAGTCGAACAGACTTTCGAACATATCCGGGACGCTACACCCCGGGGCCGACAAGAATCGGACCTACAACTCCAACGCCTGATAGGTACTGCGCACGAACTTCGGCTGCGCCGTCTGCAGTTTGGCCAGCGACGTGTTTCCCGCTATCGCCGCCGCCACGTCGACGCTCATACTCGGCAGATTCTGGATCAGGTAGATCAGGATGACGTCGGCGGACGGGTCGGCCTGCCACCACGTCCCGTAGGCGCCCGGCCACGAGAACGTCCCCAGCCCGCCGGGACCGAACAGCTGACGGGACTTCGCGGGATCGGTGACCACCGACAGGTTCAACCCGAACCCGCGGCCGATCCAGAACGGCGCCCCGAGGAAATCCTGACGTTTCTGCTCGGCGGTCAGCCGGTCCGTCCGCATCGACATCGCCGAGTCCTCCGACAGCACCCGGGTGCCGTCGAGCGTCCCGCCGTTCAGCAGCATCCTCGCGAACCGCAGGTAGTCGTCGACCGTCGAGAACAGTCCCGCGCCGCCCGTGCAGAACGGGGGATCGACGATCGGGGCCGGACCCATCACGTCGTGGCGCAGCGTGCCGTCCTTGTCGAGCTGATACATCGTCGCCGCGCGACGCCGGCCCTCGGAGCCGACGCTGAACCCGGTGTCGGTCATCCCGAGGGGTTCGAAGATGCGCTCGGCGAGCACCTCGCTGAGGGGCTTGCCCTCGATCCGCGACAGCGCGATGCCCAGCACGTCGGTCGCGTGGCTGTACGTCAGACGCTCACCGGGCTGGTGCACGAGCGGAAGCGCGGAGAGTTCGGTGAGCCACCGGTCCTGGTCCTGCCGCGTGGGCAGCTTGCGGTAGGCGTCCGACAGCGGACCCAGCACCGAGAACATGTAGGCCAGCCCGCTGCGGTGGGTCATCAGATCCTCGATCGTGATGTGGCGCTGCGCGGGCACCGTGCGGTCCAGCGCGCCGCGAGGCTCCGCGAGGACACGCATGTCCGCCAGCTCCGGCAGCCACGTCGCCACCCGGTCGGTCAGAGAGAGCCGGCCCTCCTCGACGAGCGACATCGCGGCGGCGACCGTGACCGGCTTCGTCATCGACGCGATGCGAAAGATCGTGTCCCGCTGCATCGGCAGCTGCGCGTCGACATCGCGGTAGCCCAGTTCGTTGACCTGTCGCACCTCTCCGGCATGCCAGACCAGCGTCACCGCGCCGGCCAGCAGGCCGGCATCGATGGCGTCGACGATGGAGGCCTTGTTGCGGTCGAGGTTCACCCGGCAGAGGCTACCTGCCGGCCCGAGCCCGACTGTGGCGTGCGCTACGGAGCGCTTGCCCAGGTGCAGTTTTCGCACCCCGACCTGATAAGCTCGCCGCAATTTCCGACATCCTTTAACGATCCGTCCCGTGAGGCGGAGAAGGAGGTCCGGCTCCCTCGTGGGCGCACCCGACCAGTCCGGTTCCGACCGGGAGCTGATGTCCGCAGCGGACGTCAGCCGAACCATCGCCCGCATCGCGCATCAGATCATCGAGAAGACCGCACTCGACGGTCCCGACGGTCCGCGCGTCATCCTCCTCGGCATCCCGACCCGGGGCGTCACGCTGGCCTCCCGGCTGGCCACCAACATCGCCGAGTTCAGCGGAGTGCAGGTCGCCCACGGCGCACTCGACACCACGCTCTACCGCGACGACCTGATGACCAAACCGCCCCGGGCGCTCGCGGAGACGTCGATCCCGGCCGGCGGCATCGACGGCGCGCTGGTGATCCTCGTCGACGACGTCCTCTACACCGGCCGTTCGGTGCGCTCCGCCCTGGACGCGCTGCGCGACCTCGGCCGGCCGAAAGCGGTGCAGTTGGCGGTCCTCGTCGACCGCGGTCACCGGGAGCTGCCGATCCGCGCGGACTACGTCGGCAAGAACGTCCCGACCTCACGCAGTGAGAACGTGAAGGTCCGCCTCACCGAGAACGACGGAGTCGACATCATCGCCATCGCACCGTACGGAGGGCCCCCGAGGTGAAGCATCTGCTGACCGCGGCAGACCTCAGTCGCGACGACGCCACCGCGATCCTGGACAATGCCGACCGATTCCGCGAGGCCCTGGTCGGCCGCGAGGTCAAGAAGCTGCCCACGTTGCGGGGCCGCACCATCATCACGATGTTCTATGAGAACTCCACCCGCACCCGGGTGTCGTTCGAGGTGGCCGGCAAGTGGATGAGTGCCGACGTCATCAACGTCAGCGCGTCGGGATCGTCTGTCTCCAAAGGGGAGTCGTTGCGCGACACCGCCCTGACCCTGCGCGCCGCCGGCGCCGACGCGCTGATCATCCGTCATCCCGCCTCGGGGGCGCCCCAGCAGCTGGCGGCCTGGACGCTCGACGAGCACGGCGGACCGTCGGTCATCAATGCCGGCGACGGCACCCACGAACACCCCACCCAGGCCCTGCTCGACGCGCTGACGATCCGCCAGCGGCTCGGCTCTGTCGAGGGAAAACGGGTCGTGATCGTCGGCGACGTGCTGCACAGCCGGGTCGCCCGGTCCAACGTGGCGCTGCTGCACACGCTGGGTGCGGAAGTGGTCCTGGTCGCGCCCCCCACCCTGCTGCCGGTCGGCGTGACGGAATGGCCGGTGACCGTGTCCCACGAGCTCGACGCGGAACTGCCCCTCGCCGACGCGGTGCTGATGCTGCGCGTGCAGGCCGAACGCATGAACGGCGGCTTCTTCCCGTCGTCGCGGGAGTACTCCGTGCGCTACGGATTGTCCGAGAAGCGGCAGTCGACCCTGGCCGAGCATGCCGTCGTGCTGCACCCCGGCCCGATGCTGCGCGGGATGGAGATCGCGTACTCGGTGGCCGACTCGTCGCAATCGGCTGTCCTGCAACAGGTTTCCAACGGTGTTCATGTCCGGATGGCGGTGTTGTTCCACCTGCTCGTCGGGTCGGAAGAGGAAGCGATCAGCGCATGAGCGTGGTGTTGAAGTCCGTGCGCCTCTACGGTGAGGGTGACGCCGTCGACGTGCTGGTGCGTGACGGGATCATCGCCGAGATCGGCACCGGACTGTCCGCGGACGAGACGATCGACTGCACCGGCCGGATTCTGCTCCCCGGATTCGTCGACCTGCACACGCACCTGCGCGAGCCGGGTCGCGAGTACGCCGAGGACATCGAAACAGGTTCCGCTGCAGCCGCTCTCGGTGGCTACACCGCGGTGTTCGCGATGGCCAACACCGACCCGGTCGCCGACTCCGTGGTGGTCACCGACCACGTCTGGCAACGCGGTCAGCAGGTCGGGCTGGTCGACGTGCATCCGGTCGGCGCCGTCACCGTCGGCCTGGCGGGCAAACAGCTCACCGAGATGGGCCTGATGGCGGCCGGTACCGGGCGGGTCCGGATGTTCTCCGACGACGGTGTGTGCGTGGACGATCCGCTGTTGATGCGGCGCGCACTCGAATACGCCTCGGGGCTCGGCGTGCTGATCGCCCAGCACGCCGAGGAGCCCCGGCTCACCGTCGGCGCGGTGGCCCACGAGGGCCCCAACGCCGCCCGTCTCGGACTGGCCGGCTGGCCGCGTGCCGCCGAGGAGTCCATCGTCGCCCGCGACGCGCTGCTCGCCCGCGACGCCGGCGCGCGCGTCCACATCTGCCACGCGTCGACCGCCGGAACGGTCGAACTCGTCCGCTGGGCCAAGGAACAGGGCATCGCGATCACCGCAGAGGTCACCCCGCACCATCTTCTGCTCGACGACACCAGGCTGGAGACCTACGACGGCCGCAACCGGGTGAACCCGCCGCTGCGGGAGGTCAGCGACACCCTCGCGCTGCGCCAGGCACTGGCCGACGGCGTGATCGACTGTGTGGCAACCGATCACGCCCCGCACGGCGAGCACGAGAAGATGTGCGAGTTCGCCAACGCGCGCCCGGGCATGCTCGGGTTGCAGACCGCGCTGTCGGTCGTCGTCGAGACCATGGTCCAGCCCGGCCTGCTGACCTGGCGGGACGTCGCCCGCGTGATGAGCGAGGCGCCGGCCCGCATCGTCGGGCTGCCCGACCAGGGGCGGCCGCTGGAGGTCGGGGAGCCGGCCAACCTCACCGTCGTCGATCCCGATGCCCGCTGGACGGTGAGCGGTCCAGCTCTGGCCAGCCGCTCGGACAACACGCCGTACGAGGCGATGGAACTGCCGGGGGTCGTCACCGCGACCCTGTTGCGCGGCACGGTCACCGCCCGCGACGGAAAGGCCGGCGCGTGAACACCCCGACGCTGGTCACATCCCTGGTCATGGCCGCCGTCGTCGCGATCCTGATCGCGGTGCTGATCCAGGCGATGATGCGCGGCTGGCGCCACCGGGTGGCGCGCCAGATGCAGATCATCGGAAACCTGCCGCCGCTGCCCGATACCGTGGGCCCGACCCTGGTTCCGGCCACCAAGGGTCTCTACGTCGGCAGCACGCTGGCGCCGCACTGGAACGACAGGGTGGCCGCCGGCGATCTGGGTTTCCGCGCCAAAGCCGTCCTGACCCGCTATCCCGAAGGAATCATGTTGCAGCGCACCGGCGCCGGGCCCATCTGGATCCCCGACGAGTCGATCGCCGAGATCCGCACCGAGAAGAGTCTTGCCGGGAAGGCACTCACCCACGAGGGAATTCTCGCGATCCGCTGGCGACTTCCGTCGGGAACGGAGATCGACACCGGATTCCGCGCAGACGACCGACGTGACTACTCGAAATGGCTCCCGGAGGAAGTGGCATGACCGCACATAAGGCCCTACGCAGCGCGTCACAGATCGCCCGGCTCGTCCTGGAGGACGGCCGCGTCTTCACCGGGACGCCGTTCGGCGCCGAGGGCGAGACCCTCGGCGAAGCGGTGTTCTCGACCGGCATGTCCGGATATCAGGAGACGCTGACCGACCCGAGCTACCACCGCCAGATCGTCGTCGCGACCGCACCCCAGATCGGCAACACCGGGTGGAACCACGAAGACAGCGAGAGCCGCGGCGACAAGATCTGGGTCGCCGGCTACGCCGTACGCGACCCGTCGCCGCGCGCGTCGAACTGGCGCGCCACCGGCACGCTCGACGACGAGTTGAAGCGGCAGGGGATCGTCGGGATCGCCGGCATCGACACCCGCGCGGTGGTGCGTCACCTGCGCAGTCGCGGTTCGATGAAGGCCGGGATTTTCAGCGGTGAGCAGGCCGACGCGTCCGTCGACGATCTGATCGCGCGCGTCCGCGACCAGGCCGCGATGCTCGGCGCCGACCTCGCCGGTGAGGTCAGCACCGACACCGACTACGAGGTCGGTTCCGAAGGGCCGCAACGGTTCACCGTCGCCGCGCTGGATCTGGGCATCAAGACCAACACGCCGCGCAACTTCGCCAAGCGTGGGGTTCGCAGCATCGTGCTGCCGTCGTCGGCGACGTTCGACCACATCGCCGAGCTGAAGCCCGACGGCGTGTTCCTGTCCAACGGTCCCGGCGACCCCGCGACCGCCGATCACATCGTCGGCGTGACGCGCGAGGTGCTCGACGCCGGGATCCCGCTGTTCGGAATCTGTTTCGGCAACCAGATCCTGGGCCGGGCGCTCGGCCTGTCGACCTACAAGATGGTCTTCGGACACCGTGGCATCAACATCCCGGTCATGGACCACACCACCGGCCGGGTCGCGATCACCGCTCAGAACCACGGATTCGCGCTCGAAGGGGAAGCCGGGCAGACGTTCGACACCCCGTTCGGGCAGGCCGAGGTCAGCCATACCTGCGCCAACGACGGTGTCGTGGAGGGTGTTCGGCTGTCCAACGGTCGCGCGTTCTCGGTGCAGTACCACCCGGAGGCGGCCGCGGGTCCCCGCGACGCCGAGTACCTGTTCGACACGTTCATCGACCTGATGGCGGGGCAGAAGTGACGGATACCGCGCTGTCGCCGCGTGTGAGCGCGCGTATTTGTACGAGTTTCCTCAGCGCGTCGTGTGCAGACACGCGCGCTCGCGGTGAAAGGGGCCAGTAGATGCCACGCCGGACAGACCTCAACCATGTGCTGGTGATCGGATCCGGACCGATCCTGATCGGGCAGGCCGCCGAGTTCGACTACTCCGGCACCCAGGCCTGCCGGGTGCTGAGGGCCGAGGGCCTGCAGGTCACCCTGATCAACTCCAATCCGGCCACGATCATGACCGACCCGGAATACGCCGACCACACCTACGTCGAGCCGATCACCGCGGACTTCGTCGAGAAGGTCATCGCCCAGCAGGCCGAGCGCGGCAACAAGATCGACGCGCTGCTGCCGACCCTGGGCGGGCAGACCGCGCTCAACACCGCGGTGAAGCTGTACGAGAACGGTGCGCTGGAGCGCTACGACGTCGAGCTGATCGGCGCCAACTTCGACGCGATCCAGCGCGGCGAGGACCGGCAGAAGTTCAAGGACATCGTCACCAAGGTGGGCGGCGAGTCCGCGAAGTCCAGGGTGTGTTTCACCATGGACGAGGTGCGCGACACGGTCGCCGAACTCGGGCTGCCCGTGGTGGTCCGGCCGAGCTTCACCATGGGCGGACTGGGCTCCGGGATGGCGTACTCGGCCGACGATGTGGAGCGCATGGCGGGGGAGGGCCTCGCGGCGTCCCCGTCGGCGAACGTGCTGATCGAGGAATCCATCTACGGATGGAAGGAGTACGAGCTCGAGCTGATGCGCGACGGCCGCGACAACGTGGTGGTGGTCTGCTCGATCGAGAACTTCGATCCGATGGGCGTGCACACCGGCGACTCGGTCACCGTCGCGCCGGCGATGACACTCACCGACCGCGAGTACCAGAAGATGCGCACCCTGGGCATCGAGATCCTGCGTGAGGTCGGCGTCGACACCGGCGGCTGCAACATCCAGTTCGCCGTCAACCCGAAGGACGGCCGGCTCATCGTCATCGAGATGAACCCCCGGGTGTCGCGGTCCTCGGCGCTGGCGTCGAAGGCCACCGGGTTCCCGATCGCCAAGATCGCGGCCAAGCTCGCGATCGGTTACACGCTCGACGAGATCGTCAACGACATCACCAAGGAAACCCCGGCGTGCTTCGAGCCGACGCTGGACTACGTCGTGGTGAAGGCGCCGCGGTTCGCGTTCGAGAAGTTCCCCGGCGCCGACGCGACGCTGACCACCACCATGAAGTCGGTCGGCGAGGCGATGTCGTTGGGGCGCAACTTCATCGAAGCGCTCGGCAAGGTGATGCGCTCGCTGGAGACCGGCCGGGCGGGCTTCTGGACGGGGGAGGACCCCGTCGGTGAGCTCAGCGAGGTGCTCGCGCGGCTGCGCACACCCACCGACGGCCGGCTCTACGACATCGAATACGCGCTGCGTCTCGGCGCGACCGTGGAAGAGGTCGCAGAGGCCTCGGGCGTCGACCCGTGGTTCGTCGATCAAATCGGCGGCCTGGTCGAACTGCGTGCCGAGCTGACCGACGCCCCCGTGCTCGGCGAGGAACTGCTCCGCCGCAGCAAGCACCACGGGCTCTCCGACCGCCAGATCGCCGCGCTGCGACCCGAACTCGCCGGCGAGATGGGCGTGCGGGCGCTGCGTCAGCGGTTGGGGATCCACCCGGTGTTCAAGACCGTCGACACCTGCGCGGCCGAGTTCGAGGCCAAGACTCCTTACCACTACAGCAGCTACGAGATGGATCCCGCCGCGGAGACCGAGGTCGCCCCGCAGACCGAGCGGGGCAAGGTGCTGATCCTCGGGTCGGGCCCCAACCGGATCGGGCAGGGCATCGAATTCGACTACAGCTGTGTGCACGCCGCGACCACGCTCAGCGAGGCCGGTTTCGAGACCGTGATGATCAACTGCAACCCCGAGACGGTGTCGACCGACTACGACACCGCCGACCGGCTGTACTTCGAACCGCTGACGTTCGAGGACGTGCTGGAGATCTACTACGCCGAGCAGAGATCGGGCGAGGGCGGCCCGGGCGTGATCGGGGTGATCGTGCAACTCGGTGGTCAGACGCCGCTCGGACTGGCCGAACGGCTGGAGAAAGCCGGGGTGCCGATCGTCGGCACCAAACCCGAGGCGATCGACCTGGCCGAGGACCGAGGCGAGTTCGGCGAGGTGCTGCGCCGCGCCGGGCTGCCCGCGCCCCGGTTCGGCATGGCCACCAGCTTCGACCAGGCTCGCCGCATCGCCGCCGAGATCGGCTACCCGGTGCTGGTGCGGCCGTCTTATGTGCTGGGCGGGCGCGGCATGGAGATCGTCTACGACGAGGACACCCTCGAGGGCTACATCACCCGGGCGACCCAACTCTCGCCCGAGCACCCGGTGCTCGTGGACCGCTTCCTCGAAGACGCGATCGAGATCGACGTCGACGCGCTGTGCGACGGCACCGAGGTGTACATCGGCGGCGTGATGGAGCACATCGAGGAGGCCGGCATCCACTCCGGTGACTCGGCGTGCGCGCTGCCCCCTGTGACGCTGGGCCGCAGCGACATCGAGGCGGTGCGGCGCGCGACCGAGGCGATCGCGTTCGGGGTCGGCGTGGTCGGCCTGCTCAATGTGCAGTACGCGCTCAAGGACGACGTCCTCTATGTCCTGGAGGCCAATCCGCGCGCATCGCGCACCGTCCCCTTCGTCTCCAAGGCGACCGCGGTACCGCTGGCCAAGGCGTGCGCGCGGATCATGCTGGGCGCGAGCATCGCCGAGCTCCGCGAGGAGGGCGTGCTGGCCAGGACCGGTGACGGTGCGGCGACCGCGCGCAACGCGCCCGTGGCCGTGAAGGAAGCCGTCCTTCCCTTCCACAGGTTCCGCAAGGCGGACGGCGCGCAGATCGACTCGCTGCTCGGGCCGGAGATGAAGTCCACCGGCGAGGTGATGGGCATCGCCCACGATTTCGGCAGCGCGTTCGCCAAGAGCCAGACCGCCGCCTACGGTTCGCTGCCCGCCAGCGGCACCGTGTTCGTCTCGGTCGCCAACCGCGACAAGCGGTCCCTGGTGTTCCCGGTCAAGCGGCTCGCCGACCTCGGGTTCAAGATCCTGGCCACCGAAGGCACCGCGGAGATGCTGCGGCGCAACGGAATCCCGTGTGAAGAAGTGCGCAAGCACTTTGAAGAACCCAGTGCGGACCGCCCACTGCGCTCTGCGGTCGAGGCGATCAAGGCCGGCGACGTCGACATGGTGCTCAACACCCCGTACGGCAATTCGGGGCCGCGCATCGACGGCTATGAGATCCGGTCGGCCGCGGTGTCGATGAACATTCCGTGCGTGACCACCGTGCAGGGCGCGTCGGCTGCGGTGCAGGGCATCGAGGCGGGGATCCGCGGTGACATCGGCGTGATGTCGCTGCAGGAACTGCACTCCACGCTGGGCTCGTGACCGACAGCGGGTTCGGCGAGCGCCTCGCGGTCGCGAGGGTCCGGCGGGGACCGCTGTGCCTGGGCATCGACCCGCACCCGGAGCTGCTGCGGAGCTGGAATCTGGGCGTCGACGTCGACGGTCTGTCCCGCTTCGCCGACCTGTGCGTGACGGCATTCGAGGGCTTCGCCGTCGTCAAGCCGCAGGTCGCGTTCTTCGAGGCGTACGGGTCCGCCGGCTTCGCCGTCCTGGAGCGCACCATCGCCGCGCTGCGCGCCTCGGGCGTGCTGGTCCTCGCCGACGCCAAGCGCGGGGACATCGGCACCACGATGGCCGCCTACGCCACCGCCTGGGCGGGCGACTCCCCGCTGGCCGCCGACGCCGTGACGGCCTCCCCGTACCTGGGCTTCGGATCGCTGCAGCCATTGCTCGACACGGCGCGGGAGAACGGCCGCGGGGTTTTCGTGCTGGCGGCAACCTCCAACCCCGAGGGCGCATCGGTCCAGCGCGCCGACGTGGCGGGGCGCACGGTCGCCCAGACCGTCGTCGACGCCGCGGCCGAGCTGAACCCGCCGGGGGCGCCCGGCTCGGTCGGCGTCGTCGTCGGCGCCACGTTGAGCGATCCGCCCGATGTCGGCGCGCTGAACGGTCCGGTGCTCGTTCCGGGGGTCGGCGCCCAGGGCGGACGTCCCGAAGCGCTGGCGGGCCTGGCAGGGGCCGGTCCGGGTCAACTGCTGCCGGCGGTGTCGCGGGAGGTGCTGCGATCCGGCCCGGACGTGGCTGCGCTGCGCGACGCGGCCGAGCGGATGCGCGACGCGGTCGCATACCTGACCTGATCCGTCGTTACCGCCCCGATGCCGATCCGCGACACGCCCGACACGCGATGACCAGCGAAATTCTCAGGTCCGGTGCGCCGGACGGTCTCCCGAACCGGGTCGGGTGACCCCGGGATGGGCGACGGCACTGCGCGACAGCGATCAATACCCCCGCTGTGCTGGGCGTTCGCCGTTTTCCAGCGCATCCGGCGGCCCCCGAGTCGAGCGTCGGGCCGTGCGCGCGATCGCGGCCGCCCGCGCACTACACGCTGGGCTTTTGACGCGATTACCGGGGGGTGGGGTTAGCTTTCGTCAGCGACCGTGGGTACGGTCGTCCACGCTGGCTGGTTCTGGTTTACGCCACTTCCAGCCGAGACAAATCAGATGATGGTGACGAGACGGAGGAACACCCGTGGCCCTTCCCCAGTTGACCGACGAACAGCGCGCGGCAGCGTTGGAGAAGGCTGCTGCCGCACGTCGAGCGCGAGCCGAGCTCAAAGATCGGCTCAAGCGCGGCGGCACCAACCTCAAGCAGGTCCTCACGGACGCCGAGACCGACGAGGTCCTGGGCAAGATGAAGGTCTCCGCACTTCTGGAGGCTTTGCCCAAGGTCGGCAAGGTCAAGGCCCAGGAGATCATGACCGAGCTGGAGATCGCCCCGACCCGCCGTCTGCGCGGCCTGGGCGACCGTCAGCGCAAGGCTCTGCTGGAAAAGTTCGACTTCTCGTAAAGGGAGGTCGGTGAGCGAAGGTAGGGGGCCGGACAGCGCATCCGGGGCCACGGTCCTGGTGTTGTCCGGCCCATCTGCCGTCGGGAAGTCCACCGTCGTGCGCTGCCTGCGGGAGCGCGTCGCCGATCTGTACTTCAGCGTGTCGGTGACGACGCGGGCTCCGCGGCCCGGCGAGGTCGACGGGGTGGACTACTTCTTCGTGACCCCAGAGCGGTTTCAGCAGCTCATCGACGACAACGCCCTGCTCGAATGGGCGGACATCCACGGAGGCCTGCACCGCTCCGGGACGCCCGCCGCCCCCGTGCGCGAGGCCGCGGCCGCCGGCCGCCCGGTACTGATCGAAGTCGACCTCGCCGGCGCCCGCGCGGTCAAGAAGACGATGCCCGAGGCGACGTCGGTCTTCCTCGCACCGCCGAGCTGGGAGACGCTGGAGAGCCGATTGATCGGCCGCGGCACCGAGACACCCGAGGTGATCGCCCGCCGGCTGGAGACCGCCCGGGCGGAACTGGCGGCTCAGGACGACTTCGACGAGATCGTCGTCAACAGTCAATTGGAGTCTGCCTGCGCGGAATTGGTAGCCTTGCTGGTGGCCCACGCGCCGGAACGACGCGATCAGCCCTAATTTTCAGATCTTTTTCAGGAGAACCTCTACGTGAGCACCCCGCTGACCCCTACGGCCGATTCGCGGCTCGCCGCGGCTGACATCGATCCGTCCGCCGCGAGCGCCTATGACACGCCGCTGGGCATCACCAACCCGCCCATCGACGAGCTGCTGGACCGGGCGTCGAGCAAGTATGCGCTGGTCATCTACGCCGCCAAGCGCGCGCGCCAGATCAACGACTACTACAACCAGCTCGGTGACGGCATCCTCGAATACGTGGGTCCGCTCGTCGAGCCGGGCCTGCAGGAGAAGCCGCTGTCCATCGCGATGCGGGAGATCCACGGCGACCTCCTCGAGCACACCGAGGGCGAGTAGCGCGGAGCGGTGGCTGCCAAGCGGATCATCGTCGGCGTCGCCGGTGGCATCGCCGCCTACAAGGCGGCCACGGTCGTCCGCCAGCTCACCGAAGCCGGTCATTCCGTCCGGGTCGTCCCGACCGAATCCGCGCTGAAGTTCGTCGGAGCCGCGACGTTCGAGGCTCTGTCCGGTAATCCGGTCCACACGGGCGTCTTCGAAGACGTCCACGAGGTGCCGCACGTCCGGATCGGGCAGGCCGCCGATCTCGTCGTCGTCGCCCCGGCGACGGCTGACCTGCTGGCGCGCGCCGCGGTCGGCCGTGCCGACGACCTCCTGACCGCGACCCTGCTGACCGCCCGGTGCCCGGTGCTGTACGCGCCCGCGATGCACACCGAGATGTGGCAGCACCCCGCCACGGTCGACAACGTCGCGACGCTGCGCCGGCGCGGATGCGTCGTGATGGAACCCGCCTCCGGGCGTCTGACCGGCGCGGACACCGGCCCCGGCCGACTGCCCGAGGCCGAGGAGATCACCACCGTCGCGCAACTGCTGCTCGCCCGCGGCGACGCCTTGCCCCACGATCTCGCCGGAGTCCGGGCGCTGGTCACCGCGGGTGGCACCCGCGAACCCATCGACCCCGTCCGTTTCATCGGCAACCGCAGTTCGGGCAAGCAGGGCTATGCGGTGGCACGGGTCATGGCCCAGCGCGGCGCCGACGTCACGCTGATCGCCGGCAACACCGCGGGCCTCATCGATCCGGCCGGAGTGCACGTCGTGCACGTCGGGTCGGCGACCCAGCTGCGCGATGCGGTGTCCAAACACGCCCCCGACGCCAACGTGCTGGTGATGGCCGCGGCCGTCGCGGACTTCCGTCCCGCCCACCCCGCGACCAGCAAGATCAAGAAGGGCCCCGACGCGACGACGGACCCGGCCATCGAGTTGATCCGCAACGACGACGTCCTCGCCGGTGCGGTCCGCGCCCGCGACGACGGCCAGCTGCCCAACATGGCCGCGATCGTCGGATTCGCCGCCGAAACCGGCGACGCGAACGGGGATGTGCTGTTCCACGCCCGGGCCAAGCTGACGCGCAAAGGATGCGACCTGCTGGTCGTCAACGCCGTCGGGGAGAACCGCGCCTTCGAGGTCGACCACAACGACGGCTGGCTGCTGTCGTCCGACGGATCGGAATCCGCGCTCGAACACGGGTCGAAGACGGTGATCGCCAGCCGTATTGTGGACGCGATCGCAGCCTTCCTGCACTCCGGTGCGGGGTAAGGCCACGAAAAAGCTGTCAGGATGCGCGTAAGGGTTGCGCGCGGCGGGGGGACAGGCTTGGGTGCGAGGGGCGCCCGGAGTCGCGCGGTCGCCTCGCTATAAGTTGACGTACTACCTATCTCAGGTGCGCTTGAGTGGAAGGAACCGGACGTGAGTGAAGCTCGGCTGTTTACCAGTGAGTCGGTGACCGAAGGTCATCCCGACAAGATCTGCGACGCCATCAGCGACTCGGTGCTCGACGCGTTGCTCGCGGGCGACCCGAAGTCCCGTGTCGCCGTGGAGACGCTGGTGACCACCGGACAGGTCCACGTGGTCGGTGAGGTCACCACGAACGCGAAGGAAGCCTTCGCCGACATCACCAACACCGTGCGCGAGCGCATCCTCGAGATCGGCTACGACCACTCCGACAAGGGCTTCGACGGCGAGACCTGCGGTGTCAACATCGGCATCGGACGGCAGTCGCCCGACATCGCCCAAGGCGTCGACACCGCGCACGAGACCCGCGTCGGCGGCGCGGCCGACCCGCTCGACTCGCAGGGCGCCGGCGACCAGGGCCTGATGTTCGGCTACGCGATCGCCGACACCCCCGAGCTGATGCCGCTGCCGATCGCGCTGGCCCACCGCCTCTCGCGCAAGCTGACCGAGGTCCGCAAGAACGGCACGCTGGACTACCTGCGTCCCGACGGCAAGACCCAGGTCACCGTGCAGTACGACGGCACCACCCCGGTCCGCCTGGACACCGTGGTGCTCTCCACCCAGCACGCTGACGGCATCGAGCTGGACAGCCAGCTGGAGCCGGAGATCAAGCAGCACGTCATCGACGCGGTGCTCACCGAACTCGGCCACCAGACGCTGGACACCTCGAATCCGCGGATCCTGGTCAACCCGACCGGCAAGTTCGTGCTCGGCGGCCCGATGGGTGACGCCGGTCTGACCGGCCGCAAGATCATCGTCGACACCTACGGCGGCTGGGCCCGCCACGGCGGCGGCGCCTTCTCGGGCAAGGATCCGTCGAAGGTGGACCGCTCCGCGGCGTACGCGATGCGCTGGGTGGCCAAGAATGTCGTCGCCGCCGGCCTCGCCGAGCGCGTCGAGGTCCAGGTCGCCTACGCGATCGGCAAGGCCGCACCCGTCGGGCTGTTCGTCGAGACGTTCGGCTCCGAGACCGTCGACCCGGTCAAGATTGAGAAGGCCATCGGCGAGGTGTTCGACCTGCGTCCGGGTGCGATCGTCCGCGACCTCGACCTGCTGCGCCCGATCTACGCGCCCACCGCGGCGTACGGCCACTTCGGCCGCACCGACATCGAACTGCCGTGGGAGCAGCTCAACAAGGTCGACGACCTGAAGTCAGCCGTCTAGGACACGGCGAACTCGTAGTCGTCGATCGGGAAGCTGCGGCTGCGCCAGTGCGCCTCCAGCGTGCTGGCCGGCCGCAGCGGCACGTCCCCGTGCTGATCGAAGTAGTAGCTGTTCGACAGGCGGCAGCTGTCCTGCCAGAAGATCTGGCGGTGCCGTTTGCGCATCATCTCGGCGAAGTACCGGTCGTTGGCCTCGCGGCGCACCTCCACCCGTGACGCGCCGCGCCGACCGGCCTCGGCCAGGCAGCGCACGATGTGGCGGGTCTGTGCCTCGATCAGCGCGAAGTACGAGGAGCCGACGTAGCCGTACGGCCCGAACACCGTGAAGAAGTTCGGGAAGCCCGGCACGCTCACCCCCTCGTAGGCCTGCAGCCGGTTCTCCTCCCAGAATCGGGACAGGGAACGCCCGCCCGAACCGGTCACCCGGTAGGTCGGGACGTTCTCGGTGTCGAGCACCTTGAACCCCGTCGCGAGGATCAGCACGTCGGCGTCGCGCAGCTGCCCGTCCGTGGTCGCCACGCCGGCACCGGTGATCTTGTCGATGGGTTCGGTCACCAGCTCGACGTTGTCGCGGTTGAACGTCGCCAGGTAGGTGTTGTGGAACCCCGGGCGTTTGCAGCCGACGGCGTAGCGCGGCGTCAGCTTCTCGCGCACCACCGGATCCTTCACCTGGCGACGCAGGTAGGCCAGGCCCATTCTGCTCATCCGCTTCGCCATCGGGTTCACGGTGAAGTACTGCGCCGCCAGCGGGAACGTCAGCTCCACGTAGGCCTGGCTGAGGAAGCGCTGCAGCGTCTGGCCGAACGGCAGCCGCATCATCGCCCTCGCCGTCCTCGACAGCGGGACGTCGAACTTCGGGAAACACCAGATCGGGGTGCGCTGAAAGACCGTGAGCCGCGCCACGATCGGCGCGATCTCGGGGATGACCTGAACGGCCGACGCCCCGGTGCCGATGATCGCGACGCGCTTGCCCGTGAGGTCGACGTCGTGGTCCCAGCGTGCGGTGTGGATCGTCGTGCCCGCGAAGGAGTCGACGCCCGGGATGTCGGGCAGGTTCGGCACCGTCAGGGCGCCGCCGGCGTTGATCACGAACCTGGCCGTCACCGTGCTCTGCACGCCGCCCGACTCGACGGCCAGCCGCCAGAGACCCGCGGAATCGTCGAACTCGGCGCTGCGCACGGTCGTCGCGAACCGGGTCCTCGACCGCAGCCCGTACTTGTCGAAACAGTGGTCGGCATAGGACTTGAGCTCCCTCCCCGGCGCATAGGTCCGGGACCACTCGGTGCTCTGCTCGAACGAGAACTGGTAGGAGAACGACGGAATGTCCACTGCGACACCGGGATAGGTGTTCCAGTACCACGTGCCGCCGGGCTCGTCGCCGGCCTCGACGATGAGGAAGTCCGGCATGCCGGCGCGATCGAGCTGGATGGCCGCCCCGATCCCGGAGAATCCTGCGCCGACGATGACGGTGTGGAAGTCGGGCTTGGTCATGGCGCTCCTTCGGTCAACTCACGCTAGCGCGGCACGCAAGGCCTCCAGGCCACGTTCGGTGGCCTCGGTCGCGGCCGGAACGATGCCGGCGTAGCCGAGGTAGCCGTGCACCAGCGACTCGGCGTGGTGCAGTTCGACCGGCACCCCGGCCGCGGTGAGCAGCTCCGCGTACCTGACCCCGTCGTCGCGCAGCGGGTCGTGGCCCGCCACCGCGATGTACGCCGGCGGCAGACCCGTCAGATCACCGCGGGCCGGCACCAGGGTGACGGGGGGCCCCGACGGTCCGGACAGATCGAGGTCACCGACGTACCAGCGGCTGAAACCCTTGCAGGAGGCCAGGTCGAGGATCGGCGCGTCCGCGTTCTCCCGGAACGACGGCAGTGAGGTGTCGAACGTCGTCGACGGGTACCAGAGCAGCTGGAAGCGCAAGGCGATGCCGGCGTCGCGGGCCGACTGGGCCGTCACCGCGGCGAGGTTGCCGCCGGCGGAATCCCCGGCCACCGCGACCCTGTCCGCGTCGGCGCCGATCTGGTCGGCGTTGTCGGCCACCCAGCGCGTCGCGGCCCACACGTCCTCGACGGCCGCCGGATAGGGATGTTCGGGGGCGAGGCGGTAGTCGACGGACACGACGACCGCCCCGGCGCCGGCGGCGTGCATCCGTGCCTGCCCGTCGTAGGTGTCGAGATCGCCGACCGTCCAGCCGCCGCCGTGGAGGAAGACGACGACCGGGAGCACCGACTGCTCGGTCGGAGGGCGGTAGATGCGCAGCGCGATCGGGCCCGCCGGACCGTCGATGGCACGGTCCTGCGTTTCGACGTCCGGGTGGACCGGGCTGCGCGGCAGATCCCGGAAGCGTCGGCGCGCCGCTTCCGGTCCGCCGTCGGTCGTCAGCTGGAACGGGACGGCGTCGAGAACCGTCTGCAGAACCGGATCGAGGGCAGCCATGCCCACACCGTACGCACCCCGCCACGAGCCGAGGCGATAGCTTCTGTGCATGACTCGGACGCTGTGGATCTCGGCCGCGGTCGTGGCGGCGGCCTACGGGGTGTTCCTGATCGTCGCCGCGACCCAGGTGCACGCCGGTGCGGAGCTGACCGGGCGGTTCGTCCTGCAACCGGCGGTCAAGGCCCTGGCCGCGGTGCTGCTCGCCGGGGCGGCGCTGACCCACGGTGTGGTGCGGGAACGGGTCTGGCTCGTCGGGGCGCTGCTGTTCTCGGCGGCCGGGGACTACCTGCTGGCGATGCCGTGGTGGGAACCGTCGTTCGTGCTCGGACTCGCGGCGTTCCTGGTCGCCCACCTGTGTTTCCTGGCCGCGCTGCTCCCGCTGGCCCGGCGCACCCCCGTGCGGGTCGCCGCGGTCATCGTCACCGTCCTCGCGTGTGCGGCACTGCTGGTGTGGTTCTGGCCGCGGCTGCTCGAGCAGGGGATGGCGGTGCCCGTCACCGCGTACATCGGCGTGCTCGGCGCGATGGTGTGTGTCGCGTTGCTCGCCGATCTGCCCACGCCGTGGACGGCGCTGGGCGCGGTGTGCTTCGCGGTGTCGGACGCGATGATCGGCATCAACGTCTTCGTGCTCGGGTCCGAGGCGTTGGCGGTGCCGATCTGGTGGGTGTACGCCACATCGCTGCTGCTGATCACGGCGGGACTGCTGTTCGGCAGAAGGTCGGAGCCCTCTGCTACACCTGCGCTGTGACCGGGACGACCACCGCGCGCCACGCCGCCGAACACGAGCCGATCGCCCGTGTGCTGCCGATGCTGACGGTGCCCCATCTCGACCGCGAGTTCGACTACCTGGTGCCCGCCGAGCAGTCCGACGACGCCCAGCCCGGCGTGCGGGCCAAGGTCCGCTTCCACGGCAGGCTCGTGGACGCCTTCGTCCTCGAAAGACGTTCCGACACAGATCATGTGGGCAAACTCGGGTGGCTCGACAAGATCGTCTCACCCGAGTGTGTGCTGACCCACGACGTACGGCGGCTCGTCGACGCCGTGGCCGCCCGATACGCCGGTACCCGCGCCGACGTGCTGCGGCTCGCCGTTCCACCCCGGCACGCGACCGTGGAGAAGAAGCCCCCGGTTCCGGTGGAACCGTTCACTGTCGCGCCGGTCGACACCGCCGCGTGGGCGGCCTACAGCGGCGGGGCGCAGTTCGTCTCGGCGCTGCAGGATGCCCGGGCCGCGCGTGCGGTGTGGCAGGCGCTGCCCGGCGAAACGTGGCCGCACCGGCTGGCCGAGGCGGCCGCGGTGACCGTGGGCGCCGGGCGGGGGGTGCTCGCGGTGGTTCCCGACCAGCGCGATGTCGACCTGTTGCACGCCGCCGCGATCGAGCGGGTCGACGCCGGTCGGGTCGTCGCGCTGTCGGCGGGCCTCGGCCCGGCTGAGCGGTACCGGCGGTGGCTCTCGGTTCTGCGCGGGCAGGCCCGGGTCGTCATCGGCACGCGCAGCGCGGTTTTCGCACCCGTCGCCGATCTGGGTCTGGTGTTGATGTGGGACGACGGAGACGACTCGCTCGCCGAGCCGCGGGCGCCCTACCCGCACGCCCGCGAGGTCGCGATGCTGCGGGCCCATCAGCTGCGGTGCGCGGCGATGGTCGGCGGCTACGCCCGCACGGCCGAAGCGCAGGCGCTGGTCCGCAGCGGGTGGGCGCACGACCTGACGGCGACCCGGCAGACCGTCCGCGCCCACGCGCCGCGCGTGATCGCGCTGGAGGACAGCGCCTATGCCCACGAGCGCGATGCCGCCGCCCGCACCGCGAGGTTGCCGACCGTCGCCCTCGACGCCGCCCGCTCCGCGCTGGCCGCGAACATGCCCGTCCTCGTCCAGGTGCCGCGGCGCGGATACGTGCCGGCGCTGTCGTGCGCGAAATGCCGCGCCGTCGCCCGCTGCCGACACTGCACGGGTCCGCTGTCGCTGCCGGCCCGCGACGCTCCGGGCGTGGTGTGCCGCTGGTGTGGACGCGAAGAGCTGTCGATGCGCTGCGCGCGGTGCGGATCCGACGCGATCCGCGCGGTCGTCGTCGGCGCCCGCCGTACCGCCGAGGAACTCGGCCGCGCCTTCCCCGGCGCCCAGGTGATCACCTCCGGCGGTGACGACGTCGTCGCCTCGGTGCCGCAGCGCGCCGCCGTCGTCGTCGCGACCCCGGGCGTCGAGCCGGTCGCCGACGGCGGCTACGGCGCCGCGCTGCTGCTCGACAGTTGGGCACTGCTGGGCCGCCAGGATCTGCGCGCCGCCGAGGACACCCTGCGACGCTGGATGGCGGCGTCGGCGATGGTCCGCAGCCGTGCCGACGGGGGTGTGGTCGCGGTGGTGGCCGAATCCGCGATCCCGACGGTGCAGGCGCTGATCCGCTGGGACCCGGTCGGTCACGCGGAGGCCGAACTCGACGGTCGCACCGAGGTCGGGTTGCCGCCGGCGACGCACATGGCCGCCCTCGACGGTGTCCCGGCTGCGGTCGACGCGCTGCTGCACGCGGCCGCACTGCCCGACGGCGCGGAGGTGCTCGGGCCGGTCGACCTACCCGTCGGCGCGCGCCGCCCGGCCGGCATCGCCGTGGATGTGACGGTGAGCCGGATGCTGGTACGGGTGCCGCGTGACGGCGGCCTGGAGCTGGCCGCGGCGCTGCGACGCGCGACGGTGGTGCAGAGTGCACGCCACGATCACGAGCCAGTCCGCGTCCAGATCGACCCGTTGCACATAGGGTGATGCCCATGACGGCGGGGCGGGTGCTCAAGGCGCTGATTCCGTTGATCTTGATCGCGTTCGGGGTGCTGTGGCCGGTGGTCTTCGACGGCGGGTCCGGCGACCCCACCGACATCGACGACCCGGTCGTGATCAGCCACTACGACGTGAACATGGCCATCGCCGCCGACGGCACGATGACCGCGGTCGAGACCATCACGACGGAGTTCTACAGCACCGACCGCCACGGCATCTTCCGGTACTGGGACGTGGCCAACCAGAACGACCCCCACCTGCGCCAGAAGCCCGAGATCCAGTCGATCCTGCTCGACGGCCGACCGGTCACCTACCAGATGCTCTGGGAGGACGCCGGTCGCTTCCGGGTGGCCAAAATCGGCGACGCCGATCGCTATCTCAGCGACGGCACCCACGTCTTCGAGATCCGCTACACCATCCCCAGTGTCCTCGACCCCGGCGATGTCGGCGCCGACCGTCAGTTCGCCGAGACGGTCGGCGGGGGAACACCATCTGAAAGCGTCTTCTTCTGGAACGTGATCGCCCCCGCCTGGAACAACCGCATCGAACGCGCCGACGTCACGCTGACCCTGCCGGGCGGGGCCGGCGCCGCACAGTGCTCGGTCGGATTCGGTGTCGGACGCGCATGCGACGGCCTGACCGTCGACGGCAACCGCGTCCGGTTCAGCGCACAGGACCTGCCGCCGCGCACCCCGGTGACGGTGCGCGCCGGCGTGGACGTGCCCACCCCGCCGCGCGCCACCCTGCCCTGGCCCTACACCTGGGACCGTGTGCTCGGACAGTCCGTCAGCGGTGCGGTGGGGGTCGGCGCGCTGGCGGTACTGCTCGGTGCCATCGCGCTGCTGTGGTTCCGCAGCGTGCTGGAGAAGCCGCCGGGCTTCCCGCTGCAGTACGCACCTCCGCCGGGGCTGGGCCCGGTGCAGGCCGAATACATCCGCACGGAGTCGGTGTCCAAGCACGGGCTCACCGCCACCCTGTTCTATCTCGCCGAGCAGGACCTGATCCGTCTGCGGCAGGTCAACGACACCCACTGGAAGATCACCAGCACCGCCGAGCCCGGGCGATGGGGTGACATCGATCCGGTCAGCGTGGCGGTGGCGTCGCGGTTGAAGATCATCAACAGAGGGTCGGAGTTCGAGGCGAAGAAGACTGCCAAATCGGGCGAGAAGCTCAACAAGGCCAAGACGGACATGGCCAAGGCGGTCGAGTCGTGGGCCCTCGACACCGGGCTGATGGTGCCGCGCAAGAAGGAGCTGTGGTTGCGTGCGGCCAACGCCGTCGCATTCATCCTGATGGTCTGCGCGTTCTTCCGCTGGGGATTCCCGGCCACCATGTGGGCGGTGCCGTTCGCGGTGTTCTTCCTGCTCTCGGCGGGGTCCTGGCGCGACGGAGTGGGCACCCGGCGCACCGCGGCGGGCCGCGACCTCTGGTCGCGGGTCGGTGGCTTCCACCGCTTGTTGTCCACCGATTCGGCGGAGAGCCGGTTCGACTTCTCGGCGCGCAAAGACCTCTACATCGCCTACGTGCCGTTCGCCGTCGCCGCGGGCGTCGCGGCGGTATGGGCGCAGAAGTATCAGGATTACACCGGTTCGGTTGCGCCCCAACCGGAGTGGTATGGATCATCGCACTCGTCGAGCTCCGGAACCGCCTTCTCGGGTGGGGCCGGAGGCGGTGATTTCGACAGCTTCGAATCGGCGCTGTCGTCCTCGATCGGCGCCTACACCGCGTCGCAGGCGTCGTCCTCGTCCTCGGGCGGCGGAAGCAGCTTCAGCAGTGGCGGGGGAGGCGGCGGGGGCGGCGGAGGAGGAGGTGGATCGTGGTGAGTTTCCTGCTCGCCGTCATCCTGGTGGTGGCCGTGCTGGTCCTCATCGGTTTCGTGATGGGCTACAACAGGATCCGGTCGGCCGATGTGCGGGTCGCCGAGGCGCTGTCGGGCATCGACGTCGAGCTCACGCGACGCGCGTCGCTGATCCCGAGCCTCGTGCACACCGTGCAGACCTTCGCCGCGCACGAGAAGGCCGTCCTCGACCACGTGACCGATGCCCGGGCGGCACTGACCTCGGCGACGGGGGGCAATTCGGTCGCCGAACGCAGCGCGGCCGAGCAGCGCCTCGATTCGGCGCTGGAGCCGCTGTGGGCGCTGGGTCAGTCCTATCCGCAGCTGAACTCGTCGACCAACTTCCTCGACCTGCAACGCAATCTGGCCGACACGGAGGACAAGCTCGCGTTCGCGCGGCAGTACTACAACGACGCGGCGGCCACCCTCAACCGGCAACTGTCCACGATTCCGTGGATGTTCGTCGCGCCGCTGACCGGTGTGACCGAGAAGGAGTACTACCAGACGCCCCGGGCTTGATCGTCCGGCTCCTCCCTAGACTGTCTCGGTGCGTCTCGTCTTCGCCGGCACCCCGGAACCCGCCCTCCCGTCCCTGCAGCGGCTGATCGATTCCGCCCGCCACGACGTGATCGCCGTCCTGACCCGCCCCGACGCGGCCGCGGGGCGGCGCGGCCGGCCGAGCCCGTCGCCGGTGGCCGAGCTGGCCGCCGCGCACGGTATCCCGGTGCTGAAGCCGCCGCGGCCCAACTCGGAGGAGTTCGTCGCCGAACTCGCCGCGCTGGCACCGGACTGCTGCGCCGTCGTCGCCTACGGCGCCCTGCTGCGCGAGGAACTGCTCACAGTCCCTGCCCACGGCTGGGTGAACCTGCATTTCTCGGTGCTGCCTGCATGGCGCGGCGCCGCGCCGGTGCAGGCCGCGCTCGCCGCGGGCGACGAGGTCACCGGCGCCACGACGTTCCAGATCGAACTCAGCCTCGACTCCGGTCCGGTCTACGGGGTGGTCACGGAGACGATCCGGCCCACCGACACCGCTGGCGACCTGCTCGGCCGGCTCGCCGAGTCCGGGGCCGGCCTGCTGGAGGCGACCATGGACGGGATCGAGGACGGCACACTGACCGCGGTGCCGCAGCCCGCCGAGGGGGTCAGCATCGCGCCCAAGGTCAGCGTCGACGACGCCCGCATCCGTTGGGAGCTACCGGCGCACGTGGTCGACCGGCGGATCCGTTCGGTCACTCCGAACCCGGGCGCCTGGACCATGGCCGGCGAACTGCGCATCAAGGTCGGGCCCGTCACGGTGCCCGAGGACGGACCGAAAGATCTTGAGCCGGGGGAGATCCGGGTGGGCAAGAAGCATGTACACGTCGGCACCGCAACGGACGCGGTGCTGCTCGGCACGGTGCAGCCGCCGGGCAAGAAGTCGATGAACGCCGCCGACTGGGCGCGTGGCGCGCGCGCCGAGGACATCCGGAGGGCCCGATGACGCGACCCGACAAGAAGCGTCCGCCCCGCCGCAAGCGGCTGGATCCGGCTCGGCAGGCGGCCTTCGATGTGCTGCGTGCGGTCTCCGAGCGCGACTCCTACGCCAACCTGGCACTGCCGGCGCTGCTGCGGGACCGCCGGATCACCGGGCGCGACGCGGCGTTCGCCACGGAGCTGACCTACGGAACGTGCCGCGCCAAGGGACTGCTGGACGCGGTGATCGCGGCCGCGGCGGGCCGCCCGGTCGACCACATCGACCCGATCCTGCTGGATCTACTGCGGCTCGGCGCGTATCAAATCCTGCGCACTCGCGTCGACGACCACGCCGCGGTGTCGACGACCGTCGAGCAGGCGGGTCTCGAATTCGACACGGCGCGAGCAGGTTTCGTCAACGGGGTGCTGCGCACCATCGCACGCCGTGACGAGGCGGACTGGGTCGCCGAACTCGCCCCGCCGGCGGCCACCGACCCGGTCGGGCACCTCGCGTTCGTCCACGCCCACCCCCGGTGGATCGGCCAGGCGTTCGCCGATGCGCTGGGCGCGCGGGCCGGTGAACTGGGCGCACTGCTGGCCAGCGACGACTCCCGACCCGAAGTTCACCTCGCGGCCCGGCCGGGGATGCTCACCGCCGCCGAACTCGCCGAACAGACCGGCGGCACCGTGGGCAGGTACTCGCCGTACGCGGTGTACCTCGGCGACGGCGATCCCGGTGGCGTCGCCGCGGTGCGCGAGAGCCGCGCCCTGGTGCAGGACGAGGGCAGCCAGCTCGTCGCCCGCGCGCTGACCCTGGCCCCGGTCGACGGCCCCGACGGTGGCCGCTGGCTGGATCTGTGCGCCGGCCCGGGTGGCAAGACGGCGCTGCTGGCCGCGCTGGGACAGCCGTCGGGCGCGACGGTGACCGCGGTAGAACCCGCCCCGCGGCGCGCCGAGCTCGTCGAGCAGAACACCGCGGGCCTGCCGGTGGACGTGGTCCGGGTCGACGGCCGGGAGTCAGGGCTGACGCCGGGCTTCGACCGGGTGCTCGTGGACGCGCCGTGCACCGGTCTCGGTGCGCTGCGGCGCAGACCCGAAGCCCGCTGGCGGCGTCAGCCCGGCGACGTGCCCGCGCTGGCCAAGCTGCAACGCGAGTTGCTCGCCGCCGCGATTCGGCTGACCAGGCCGGGAGGAGTGGTGCTCTACGCGACATGTTCGCCGCACCTGGCCGAGACCGCCGGCGTGGTGGCCGACGCGCTGCGCCGGCAGCCGGTGACCGCCCTGGACACGCGTGAGCTGTTCTCGCCCGCCACCGACACCGGAGATGGCCCGTCGGTACAGCTGTGGCCGCACCGGCACGGCACCGACGCGATGTTCGCCGCCGCTCTTCGGGTCGACGCTGCGGCCCGGTGACCCGCGCGTCGTAGGCTGAACCCCATGCCCAAACCGCTGATCGCACCGTCGATCCTGGCCGCCGACTTCGCCAGGCTCGCCGAGGAGGCCGCCGCAGTCGACGGCGCCGACTGGCTGCACGTCGACGTCATGGACAACCACTTCGTGCCGAATCTCACGCTCGGCCTGCCGGTGGTGGAATCGCTGCTGAAGGTCACCGACATCCCGATGGACTGCCATCTGATGATCGAGAACCCCGAGCGGTGGGCGCCGCCGTACGCCGAGGCGGGCGCCTACAACGTGACCATCCACGCCGAGGCCACCGACAATCCGGTCGCGGTCGCCCGCGACATCCGCGCCGCCGGCGCCAAGGCCGGGCTGTCCATCAAGCCGGGGACGCCGATCGAGCCGTATCTGGAGATCCTGCGCGAGTTCGACACGCTGCTGGTGATGTCGGTCGAGCCGGGCTTCGGCGGCCAGAAGTTCATCGCGGAGGTGCTGCCGAAGGTCGGAATCGTGCGCCGGTTGGTCGATTCCGGCGAGTTGACCATCGTCATCGAGATCGACGGCGGCATCAACGCCGACACCATCGAGGAGGCCGCCGAAGCCGGTGTCGACTGCTTCGTCGCGGGCTCGGCGGTCTACAGCGCCGAGGATCCAGCCGCCGCGGTGCAGTCGCTGCGCAGCCAGGCTGCCGCGGCGTCGCGTCATCTGGTCCTGTGAACCTGGACGCGGCGATGGCGGCGGCCATCGCGCAGTCGGAGCGGGTGAAAGGCAGGACCTACCCCAATCCGCCTGTGGGCGCGGTGATTCTGGACTCAGACGGTGAGATCGCCGGCGTCGGCGCGACCGCTCCGACCGGCGGCCCGCACGCCGAGGTGGTGGCGCTGCGCCGTGCCGGCGAGCGGGTCGCCGGGGGAACGGCGGTGGTGACCCTGGAGCCGTGCAACCACTTCGGTCGCACGCCGCCGTGTGTCGATGCGCTGATCGATGCCGGGGTGGCCGCCGTCGCGTTCGCCGTCGCCGATCCCAATCCGGCGGCCGCCGGCGGTGCCGCGCGCCTCGCCGCGGCCGGTGTGCGGGTCAGCGCCGGGGTGGGAGCGGATGCGGTCACCGGGGGACCGCTGCGGGAGTGGTTGCACAAACAGCGCACCGGAAAGCCGCATGTGACATGGAAATTCGCTGCCAGTGTGGACGGCCGCAGCGCTGCGGCCGACGGCACCAGCCAGTGGATCACCAGCGAGGCGTCCCGTGCCGACGTACACCGCCGGCGCGCGGCCGCCGACGCGATCGTCGCCGGAACGGGCACGGTGTTCGCCGACGACCCGGCGCTGACGGCACGTCTTCCCGACGGCAGTCTGGCCGACCACCAGCCGCTGCGTGTCGTCGTCGGGATGCGCGAGATCTCACCCGACGCAACGGTTCTCAACGACGATTCGCGGACCATGGTGATCCGGACACGCGACCCCCACGAGGTGATCAAGGCGTTGACGGATCGCACCGACGTGCTCGTGGAGGGTGGGCCCACGCTGGCCGGCGCGTTCCTGCGCGCCGGCGCGATCGACCGGATACTTGCTTATGTCGCACCGATTCTGCTCGGCGGTCCCGTGACGGCTGTCGATGACGTGGGGGTGTCGAGCATCACACAGGCGCACCGCTGGCGGTTCGACGGCATGCAGGCCATCGGGCCCGACGTGCTGCTGAGCCTCGTCCCGAACTGATCCGTTATCTGGCTGTTATTCAATCGTTTCCAAAATCGGGGTGTAGCCGCTTGGGTGGGCAAGCACACACCGTGCCCAACGCGTGGCGGGCGGATCGGACACCGGATCTCGGTAGACTTCTGCCAGATGCCGCCGAGTACGCCGAGTAAGGCGGGAATATCGCGCTTTCACCGTTGAGTTGCGCATGGTGAGCACGAACAAAGGACACAACGACCATGACTGCACTGCAGGACTGGATCAACATCACCCCGGTCAATCCGAACACCATCAAGTCCGCCATCGTCGATGCGTGGCGTGGCCTGACCTCCAACCACACCGAGCCTGTCGCAGACCTTCAGCTGATGGGACGCGGACTCGAGCGCTGCTGAGCGTCCTCGACCGGATCCGTCTCCTCGGCGTGCGTGTCGCGGGCCGCGATCAGAAGGCCCAGCACGGCGCCCACCACACACACCACCGCGGTGATGGTGAAGATCTCGGCGTACTGCAGGACGTAGGCCTCGCGGACGCGGTTGGCCTCGGCCGCCAGCCGCTCGGCCAGTGAGTCGCCGCCCGCGCTGGCCGGCAGGCTCGCCAGATGCTGGTTGAAGCGGTAGAGACCCCACGCCGACAGCGCGGCGATGCCGATGAGCATGCCGATCATCCGGGACACCACGACCGCGGCCGAGGCGATGCCGTGCTGCGCCGACGGCACCACCCGCAGCGTCGCCGACGTCAGCGGCCCGATCACCAGCCCGAGACCGAAACCGGTGATGATCAGGTCGGTGCCGAGCACCGGAAGGCTGAGGAAGCCGATGCTGTGGCGCGCCTCCAGCACATCGGCCGGCCAGTGCGAGATCAGCAGGTAACCGCCCGCGGCGATCAGCAGGCCCGCGAACGCGATGATCCGGTCGCCGACCCGGGTGGCCAGCCAGCCGCCGAGCAGCGCGCCGACGGGAAGCGCGGCGAGGAACCACAGCAGCAGGAACGCCGCCTCGATCTGATCCTTGCCCAGGACGCCCTGCGCGAACAGCTCCACGTTGACCAGCGTCACCATCAGTGCGGCTCCGGCGGCCAGGGAGGCGCCCAGCGCGGCCAGGAAGGGCCGGAACCGGACCCCCTTCGGGTCCAGCAGGCGGGTGCGCGCGAACTTCTCCCAGACGAAGAAGGCCACGGCCGCGATCAGCGCCGCGATCAGGACGGGCACGCCCCAGCTGGGCAGGACCTCCTTGCCGTCCGGTTTCGGGTTGTACAGGCCGATCACCGCGAGGCCCAAGGCCACGGCGAGAAGCAGGCCGCCGACGACGTCGATCTTCTGGGGGACCTCGGTCTCCATCCGCCCGGGCAGGCTGAAGTGGATCATCACCATCGCGACCAGCGCCAGCGGGACGTTGACCCAGAAGACCGACTGCCAGTGGTGGAACAGCCACACCAGCGAGATGCCGTAGATGGGGCCGAGCACGCTGCCCAGTTCCTGGGCGGCGCCGACCCACCCCAGCACCGCCGCGCGGTTGCGCGCGGCCCACAGATCGGCGGCCAGCGCGAGCGTGACCGGCAGCAGCGCACCGCTGGCGGTGCCTTGGATCACGCGGCCCAGCACCAGGATGTCGAGGTCGGTGGACATCGCGGTCACCACGGAGCCGAGCGCAAAACCGGCGAGGCTGACCTGGATCAGCATCTTGCGGCCGAACCTGTCGGACGCGCGTCCCAGCAGCGGCATCGCGGCGATGTAGCCGAGCAGGTAGCCGGTGATGATCGGGGTGACCCGCTGGATCTCGTTGATGCCGATACCGACATCGCTCATGATGTCGACCATGATCGTGACGACGACGTAGGTGTCGAGCGCCCCGAGGATGACGGCGAGCGAGCCCGCGCTGATCGCGATCAGGCGATTGGTGGCGGCGGGAGCAGTGATTGTGGGCATCACACCGCAGGTTTGTCGACGGTCACCGGCTCGCCCCACTTCGACAGCGTCATCGTGACGCTGTTGCCGGGCGAGGGCTCCAGCCGCACCTGCATGAGCTTGTGATCACCTTCTTCGGCGACCCACGCGGTACCGGGCACCGGACCGGTGGCGCCGATCTGCGGCGCGATCTTGTTGACGGCGTCGGCGCTGACCTCGCCGGTGACCCGCACGGTCTGCGTCCCCTCGACCGTTTCCCGGCCGTCGGCGCTGGGGTTGGAGAAGTTCGCCAGGACGTTGGCCAGGCCGACGTTCGGATCGAGGATGGCGGCGACGTCGTACACGTCGGCGGCCGGACCGAAGTTCGACAGCGATCCGCCGGCGGTGATCGTGGCCCAGAGGTCGCCGTCGGACACCACGAACTCGACGTCGTTGAGCCGCTGACCGAGGAAGATGATGTTCGCCGTGCCCTTGGCGGCGACGGCGGGGGTCTGCGTCAGGTCGCCTTCGAGCTGTTCGACCGGCAGCTCGGCGATCTGACCCTGCACGGACAGCGTGAGGTGGGCGCTCGTCTGGTTCCTGGTCGTCTCGGAGGACTCGCTGAGCAGCGTCGTCGGGTCGGGGAGATCTTTCCCCGAGTCTTCTGTGGACGAGCTGGAGCACCCTGCGAGCAGGGCGACGGCAGCGAAAAGGGCGGCGAAGATCGCCAACAGGCGGGTCTGCATGCCTGCATCGTAGAGGGTTCGGGTGTCGGGTCGTGTGCTCCGCGCCGCGGGTCGACCCGGTGGCACCCCTTCCCAACTGCCTGTTCCCGGATTTCCGGGGCGCTCAGATGATCGGCGGATCGTCCGGTCTGAGCAGCCGTAGCCAGCGGTATCCGTAGCCCTCCAACGACAGTTCGATCCCGCCGCGGGCATCGACAGGAAATTCGGCGCGCCCGTCGAGCAGGTCCACCAGGCGGGAACCCTCAGGAAGGTCACCGAGCGTCAGCGGGACCAGGCAACCGTCGGCGCCGAAGTTGTGCAGCCCGACCATCGCCCAGCCCGACGACTCGCGGCAGACGTGGGCCAGCACGGCGGTGTGGGGCTGCTTGAGGATTTCCACCGTCGACCACCCGATCTCGGGTTGCTGTCGGTAGGTGTAGATCAGGTCGCGCACGAACCACCAGAACGACCGATGGTCGCGGCGTTGATCGGCGACGTTGACCCGGTCGGGGCCGAAGAGCCCCTCGGGCAGCGGCCGGGGCAGCCTGCGCTTCGGCGCCGTCGAGAACCCTCCGTTGGTGCCCGAGGTCCACTGCATCGGGGTGCGCACCGCGAATCGTCCTGGGACATCCAGGTTCTCGGCCATGCCGATCTCCTCGCCGTAGAACAGCACGGGAGTGCCGGGCAGCGAGAACGCCAGCGAGTACACCATGCGCATCCGACGCTGGTCGGCGCCGAGCATCGACGGTAGCCGTCGCCGCAGCCCGCGGTCGTAGAGCTGCATGTCGGGGTCGGGCCCGAACGCGTCGAACACCTCCTGGCGCTCACTGTCGCTGAGCTTGTCCAACGTGAGTTCATCGTGATTGCGCGCGAAATTGGCCCACTGGCTGGTCACGTCCAGCGATGGCCGACTTCGCAGCGCTTTCGCCAGAGGGCGCGCGTCGCCGCGCGCCAGCGACAGGTACATGCTCTGCATGCCGATGAAGTCGAACTGCATGTTCAGGCCGTCGCCGTCAGATCCTCCGAAGAACGCCTTCTGATCCTTGTAGGGCACGTTGACCTCACCGAGAAGCACGGCGTCGCCGACACGGCGGGTGACGAAATTGCGCACGTCTCCGAGGTACTGGAACGGGTCGAAGACCCCCGGATCGCCGGGAGCGCCGTCGCGGGCGAACAGGAACGGGACGGCGTCGACACGGAATCCGGCGACGCCGAGTTGCAGCCAGAAGCCCAGTGTCCGTGAGATCTCTTCCTGCACCTGTGGATTGGCGATGTTCAGGTCCGGTTGATGTTTGTAGAAGTGGTGCAGGTACCACTGGCCGGTCTTCGGGTCGAGCTCCCAGAGACTGTCCTCCTGGTCGGGGAACACGACGTCTTCGGAGGTGTCGGGTGGCTCGGTGGCGGTCCAGACGTAGTAGTCGCGGTACGGATCATCGGTGCCGCGCCTGGCCGACTTGAACCACGGGTGTGCGTCGGAGGTGTGGTTCATCACGAAGTCGACGATCACCCGGATCCCGTGTGACCCGGCGGTGCGGATCAGCTCGACGAAGTCGCCGAGGTTACCCAGTCGCTCGTCGACGCCGAAGAAGTCGGTGATGTCATAGCCGTCGTCCTTGCGCGCGGTCGGATAGAACGGCATCAGCCACAGGCACGTGATGCCGAGGTCGGCCAGGTACTCGATGCGTTCGGTCATTCCGCGGATGTCTCCGCAGCCGTCGCCGTTCCAGTCGTAGAACGTCTCGATGTCGGCGCAGTAGACGACGGCGTTCTTCCACCACAGGTCGCCGGTCTCGATGGTTCTCATCACGGCACCGCGGGCGCGCTCGGCGAGAGCTGCGGCAGCACGTGCTCGCCGAAGGCGTCGATGAAGGATCGCTGGTGCTGGCCGACGAAATGCAGATACAGCTCGTCCCAGCCCTGGTCGAGATATTCCTGCAGCCACGCCGCGTGCCGACCGAGATCGCTGGAGATCCGCACAGACGGCTCCATCTGCTCCGGGGTGACGGCCTCACCGATCGTGTCGAACGCCTCGACGGTCTCGATGTCCCAGGACACCGGCGGGCCGAGCACGTTGGTGCGCCACTGGTCGTGCGCGATCGCCAGCGCCTCCTCGTCGGTCGGTGCCCAGCTGAGGTGGATCTGGAGCCGCGCCGGACCGCGACCGCCGGCGTCCCGGTAGGAATCGAGCACCTGCCGCAGCGTCTCGGCGGGCTGGTTGACTGTGATCAGCGCGTCGGCCCATGCCGCGTGACGGGCAGCCGTCGCCGGCGTGATGGCGGGACCGACCAGGTCGGGGACGGTCTCCGGCAGCGTCCACAGCCTCGCGCGGTTCACGTGGATCAGTCCGTCGACGCTGACCTCCTCACCCTTGAGGAGCCGACGGATGACGTCGACGCATTCGACGAGTCGTTGGTCGCGGATCTCCTTGCGCGGCCAGACGTCGCCGGTGATGCGCTCGTTGGAGGCCTCACCGGATCCCAGCGCAGCCCAGATCCGGCCCGGGAACATCTGCGCCAGCGTCGCGATCGCCTGGGCGATGATCGCCGGGTGGTAGCGCTGACCAGGTGCGTTCACCACCCCGAACGGCAGCTTCGTCGTGGCCAGGGCGGCGCCGAGGAAGGCCCACGCGAATCCGGACTCGTTCTGCCGTTCGCTCCACGGGCTGAAGTGGTCCGAGGACATCGCGGCCGTGAAGCCCGCCTGTTCGGCGTGCTGTACGTCGTGCAACAGCTGACCCGGCGGGATCTGTTCGTGCGAGCAGTGAAATCCGATGACCGTCATCGCTCCGGAATACCCCGATCCCGCCAGGTCTAGGCTGTCGTGGTGTTCACCGGAATAGTCGAAGAGCTGGGTGAAGTCGTCGGTGTCGAGGACCTCGGTGACTCGGCGCGCCTGGTCATCCGGGGTCCGATCGTGACTTCGGATGCGGGACACGGCGATTCGATCGCGGTCAACGGCGTGTGCCTGACGGTCGTCGACGTGTTGGCCGACGGTTCGTTCTCCGCCGACGTGATGGCCGAGACGCTGAACCGGTCCAGTCTGCGTGGCGTCGACGTCGGCGCCCGGGTGAACCTTGAGCGTGCCGCGGCGATCAACAGCCGGCTGGGCGGGCACATCGTCCAGGGCCATGTCGACGGGACGGGGCACATCGTCTCGCGCACCCCGTCCGAGCACTGGACCGTGGTGCGGATCGCTCTGCCGGAAACACTGGCACGGTATGTCGTTCAGAAGGGGTCCATCACCGTCGACGGGGTGTCGCTGACAGTGTCGGGGCTCGGGCCCGACTGGTTCGAGGTGTCGCTGATTCCGACCACCCTGGACATGACGACGCTGGGCCGCGCGGCCGTGGGGGCGCCCGTCAATCTCGAGGTGGACGTGATCGCGAAGTACGTCGAGCGGTTGCTCGGTCAGCGAGACCCCTCGGGCGGATAGTGGGTCAGCTCTGATCGTCGGCAGTCGACGGATCCGTCTTGGCGGCGTCTGTCTTGCCCGCGTCTGTCTTGCCCGCGTCGTCGTCCGGTTCGGCATCTGCTGCCCGAGAACCGGTGGGCGGCTGCTGTTCCCACGCGGATCGCATCAGGTCACCCGGCCTCCAACCGCTGAACGCCCGACCGGTGTCCTCCCGGTCCGCAGCCCACAGCCGAGGGCCACGAAGACGGGCGGGCCGCTCGATGTCGTCCGACGGTTCGGCGACGTCACCGAAGTCGAGCTCGACAGCAGGTAGGGCGTCGTCACGGCGGGGCGCGGACACCACCGGTCGTTGCCGGACGATCGTCGGGGTCGACTCCGCGACGTCGCTGAGGAGTTGTGCGGAGCGCACGGCACCGGCGGCCACGGTCTGGGCGTCCGAGACCCACCGCGTCGGCGGGGGGACGAGGCGAAACGGCACGGGCTCGGAAGGGAAGGTGCCCGCGACGCCGGCGTCCGGACGCTCGTAGCCGGTTTCGATGACAGCCCTCAGGAACGGGTCCAAGGCCGTCACCAGGTCCGGCGGGACGCCCAGCTCGAGCAGCGGCATCGTCAGAGGAAGTTGACCGACGGGGGTGGGAATCAGTTTGTCGGTGACGAGGCCGTCGCGGCTGGTGGTCACGATGGCCGACGGATCGTTCGGATCGATCTCCTGGTAGTAGCCGGAGTGCAGGTAGACGAACCCCAGGACGGCGTTCGCGTCCGCGGCGATGTTGAGGACGAAGTCCGGCGCGTCGGAGATGCCGTCGTACATCTTGGACACCTGCAGCACCTTCGTTCGCTCCGGCGTGGTGCCCTCACCGAAGGTCACGCCGACCAGAGGCACATACACCCCGGCGGGGAGTCTCGTCAGGATTCCTCCGCTGTTGCGGCGAGGGTTGCTCGCCAGGACGAATTCGACGTCGCCGGTGTGGAAGTCCGGATCGCGTTCGAGTTCGGCCAGGGCACCGGCCACCGTGCCGGCGCCCTGCGAATAGCCGACGACGTAGATGGTGCCCGTCGGGTCGTCGGCGCGCGCCTGGCGTATCCCTCTGACGATCTTGGCAGCGGCGTCGGCCTCCGATTCGTTGTACGTCGGGTCGGTGAAGCCGGTCGCCATTCCGAGGCTGCGGGGATAGTCCACGAAGGTGAGATTCGATCCCTCCGCTGCATAGCGCCCCTGGAAACTGTCGGCCATCCGGAGGAACGGCACCCCGTCCTCTGCTCCGATCACCGGCTTGGTGCCGTCGACGAAGATGCTCGCCGACAGCAGGTGCACCGGCATGACCGGTGTCTCGACGGTATGGGCGACGCCCAGCAGGACGGCCGCCTCCACGGCCAGTCCGGTCGTCACGAACGGGCCCCATTTCTTCATGCGGGATTTCTGCATCGGTGTATCGCCCCCGGTGAGTGCTTTGTTTGCCACAAATGTTGTTGGCAAACGCGTACCCCACGGGTTGCCGGCAAAATCCCGTCGACGACGCCGGTCTGCTAAGCCGTTGCGTTGAGAAATTTCAGTAGGCGAGAAGCCGCTGGACACGGCGCCGCAGGGGTGGCTACGGTCACGCGGATCCCTGACCGGGCGTCGGCGACCCGGTGTCCGCCCGCGCGGTCGGAGCCGACCGAACGAGCGGGCAATAAGCGAGGACCTGCCGTGGTTCATACTGAAGGGTGTTGACACGTGGTTCCGGGCCTCCCGGAGCCGGCAAGGGTGGTGAAGATGACGAGGCTGGATTCGGTCGAGCGCGCGGTTGCCGACATAGCCGCAGGCAAGGCCGTGGTCGTCATCGACGACGAAGACCGAGAGAACGAAGGCGACCTGATCTTCGCCGCGGAGAAAGCCACTCCCGAGCTCGTCGCGTTCATGGTCCGCTACACGTCGGGCTATCTGTGTGTGCCGCTGGCCGGTGAGATCTGTGACCGGCTGGGACTGCTGCCGATGTACGCGGTCAACCAGGACAAGCACGGCACCGCCTACACAGTCACGGTCGACGCGAAAGTCGGTGTGGGGACCGGAATTTCGGCGTCCGACCGGGCGACGACCATGCGCTTGCTGGCCGACCCCGACTCGGTCGCCGACGATTTCACCAAGCCCGGCCATGTGGTGCCGTTGCGGGCCAAGGACGGTGGTGTGCTGCGACGGCCCGGCCACACCGAGGCCGCTGTCGACCTCGCCAGGCTCGCCGGCCTGCAGGCCGCCGGCACCATCTGCGAGATCGTCAGCCAGAAGGACGAGGGAGCGATGGCGCAGACCGATGAGCTGCGCATCTTCGCCGACGAACACGACCTGGCGCTGATCTCGATCGCGGACCTGATCGAGTGGCGGCGCAAGCACGAGAAGCACATCGCCCGCGTCGCGGAGGCGCGCATCCCGACCCGGCACGGCGAGTTCCGCGCGGTCGGTTACACCAGCATCTACGAGGACGTCGAGCATGTCGCGCTGGTCAAGGGCGACATCGCCGGACCTCACGGCGACGGCCACGACGTGCTGGTGCGGGTGCACTCCGAGTGCCTGACCGGGGACGTGTTCGGCTCACGCCGCTGTGACTGCGGTCCGCAACTGGATGCCGCGCTGGCGATGGTCGCGCGGGAAGGCCGCGGCATCGTGCTCTACATGCGCGGTCACGAGGGCCGTGGCATCGGCCTGATGCACAAGTTGCAGGCCTACCAGCTGCAGGACGCCGGCGACGACACCGTCGACGCGAACCTCAAACTGGGCTTGCCCGCCGACGCTCGCGACTACGGCACCGGCGCGCAGATCCTGGTCGACCTCGGGGTGCGGTCGATGCGTCTGCTGACCAACAACCCGGCCAAACGGGTCGGACTCGACGGCTACGGCCTGCACATCATCGAGCGTGTGCCGCTTCCGGTGCGCGCCAACGCGGAGAACATCCGGTACCTGATGACCAAGCGCGACCGCATGGGCCACGACCTCGTCGGCCTGGATGATTTCGACGAAGCAGTGCCCGGTGAGTTCGGCGGTGCGGTGTGAGGGCCCGGAGCGGAGCGGAGAAATGAGTGGCGCCGGTGTTCCCGACATGCCCGCGCTGCACGCCGAGGACGTGACGCTGGCGATCGTGGCGAGCACGTGGCACGAGACCATTTGTGACGCGCTGCTCGACGGTGCCCGCAAGGTGGCCGAGCAGGCCGGCGTGACCGACCCGACCGTGGTGCGGGTGCTCGGTGCCATCGAGATCCCGGTGGTCGCGCAGGCGCTGGCCCGCACGCACGACGCGGTGATCGCGCTCGGCGTGGTGATCCGCGGCGAGACACCACATTTCGACTACGTGTGTGACGCCGTAACGCAGGGTCTGACCCGGGTGTCGCTGGACGCGTCGACGCCCGTGGCCAACGGGGTTCTCACCGTCAACACCGAGAACCAGGCGCTGGACCGGGCCGGGCTGCCGAACTCCGCCGAGGACAAGGGCGCCCAGGCCGCCGCGGCAGCGCTGTCGACGGCACTGACGCTGCGTCAGCTGGCATCGCCGTCGTGAGCGGCGATTGGGACCTCGAGGTCAAGCCTCATCTCACACCGATCTTCGCGTGGGGTGCCGCGGTCATCATCGTGGTCGCCCACGTGGCGGTCGGAGCGCTGCTGAAGGTCGGGTCGTCCGGGGTGGTGTTCCGCACCGCGGATCAGGTGGCGATCGCGTTGGTCGGTGTCGTCATCGCCTGCTTCGTGACGCTGTTCGCGCGGCCCCGGCTGCGCGTCGGGCCGTCCGGAGTCGCCGTGCGAAATCTGTTCGGCTACCGCCTTTTCCCGTGGACCGAGGTCGTCGACGTGTCGTTCCACGAAGGCGCCCGATGGGCGCGGCTCGATCTTCCCGACGACGAGTACGTCCCGGTGATGGCGATCCAGGCCGTCGACAAGGGGCGTGCGGTCGAGTCGATGGACACGGTGCGCGCGCTCATCACCCGCTATCTCGACGACGTCAACTCACAGGAGCGTCCCCGTCGCCCATGACCGCGCCCTCGCGGCGCGGATCGGCTCCGCCCACCCAGCCGTCGCCGGCGCGGACGATCGCGGACAGACCGCTGGACTGATCGGCGAGATCGACCTTGTGGCCGAGTTCACGCAGGCCCCGCACCAGTGGGTCGTCGGCGCCGTCGTCCGCGGTATCGATGACCGGATGTTCACCGCCGACGTTGGTCTCGGGCGAGTTGTCGGCGCCGAAGTCGACCATCGACACCGCCTGCTGGGGATCCAGACCCCAATCGAGCATGCCCACCACGGTTTTCACGACGAACTGGATGATGGTCGACCCGCCCGGTGAACCGGCCACCGCGTAGAGCCGACGATCGGGTCCGGAGGTGTCGAAGATCAGGGTCGGCGCCATCGTGCTGCGGGGCCGTTTCCCCGGTTCGAGCCGGTTGGCCACGGGCGCCCCGTCCGGGCCGGCGGGCTCGGCGGAGAAGTCGGTCAGCTGGTTGTTGAGCAGGAACCCGTCGACCATGTGGAAGGAGCCGAACGCCGACTCGACGGTGGTCGTCAGTGACGCCGCATTGCCGTCGCGGTCGACCACGCTGACGTGGCTCGTGCCGTGCTCCGGCGTGGGCGGAACCGGCGCGGTGGGCGGGCCGAAGTTGCCCGGCTCCGCGGTGCCCATGGACCGGTCGGGGGAGATCAACGCCGCACGTCCGGCGAGATAGTCGTTGCCCAGCAGCGTGTCCGGTGATCCACCGGGTAGCGCCACGAAATCCGTGTCGGCGACGTAACGGTCGCGGTCGGCGTAGGCCAGACGTTCGGCCTCGGAGATCAGGTGTACGCCCATCACCGACGGCCGCCCGCCGTTGAGATCGACGTCGGTCGGGGCGTGGTCGGCCATCGGAAAACGTTCGAGCATGCCCAGCGTGGCCGCGACCGCGATTCCTCCCGAGGACGGCGGCGGCATGCCGCAGATCTCCTTGCCGCGGTAGGGGGTGCACAGCGGATCACGCTGCTTGACCGTGTAATCCGCGAGATCCTCGACGGTCATCAGACCGGGCGTGCGTCCTCCTGACGGGTCGGTGACCGATGCGACGATGGCCCGTGCGATGTCCCCGGTGTAGAACGCCTCGGGGTCGGCGGCCACGGCGCCCAGTGTCTTGGCGTACGCCGGGTTGGTCAGCGTGGTGCCTGCCGACTTCGGGGTGCGGTCGGCGTTCAGGAAGTACGCGGCGGCGTCGTCGTCGAGTGCGAGCTTCGGCGCCGCGGCGGCGATGGCGGCCGCCAGGCGCGCGCTGACGTCGAAGCCGTCGTCGGCGAGGGTGACGGCGGGGGAGAACAGGTCGCGCCACGGAGTGCGGCCGTGCTCGGCGTGCACCTGCGCCAGCATCGCGACGATGCCGGGCACCCCGATCGAGCGTCCGGATGCCCTTGCATCGGGTTTCGGCTCGGTGCGGTCGGTGTCGGAGATCCAGCGCAGGGAGTTCTCGGTCGCCGCCGCCGGCGCGGTTTCGCGGCCGTCGAACGCCTGCACCGACTGCGCGGCGGCATCGTAGTAGAGCAGGAAACCGCCGCCGCCGAGTCCCGAGGACTGGGGCTCGACCAGGCCGAGCACGGCCTGCGCGGTCACCAGCGCGTCCGCCGCGGTGCCTCCGTCGCGCAGCACCTCACACGCGGCCCTGGTGGCGAGCGGGTTGGCGGTGGCGACCGCGTAGGACCTGGTGTGGACAGCGGTCATGTCGCTGCGATAGCCGGTCGCGGTCTCCGGCGCGGTGTCGTCGGACCGGCCGCCGTCCGACGACACCGGGGTGCCGTTGGCGACGATGTCGCACGGGCCCGGCGGCGCGGCCGGTGTGTCCTGTCTCGCAGTGCAACCGGTCAGGATCAGCGAGAGGCCCAGCAGGACTCTCAGCGCGGACGTCGTCGTGCGGCGGGTGGCCCACATCACTGCCACGGTAGCGGCTCTACCCCGTCGGAGGGCGGCAGTAACCTGGGACCGTGCCCGATCCAGCGACGTACCGACCCGCTCCCGGGTCCATCCCCGTCGAACCGGGCGTGTACCGATTCCGCGACCCGCACGGACGCGTCATCTACGTCGGCAAGGCGAAGAGTCTGCGCAGCCGGCTCAACTCGTATTTCGCCGACATCTCCGGTCTCGCGCCGCGGACCCGCCAGATGGTGATGACGGCCTCCAGTGTGGAGTGGACCGTCGTCGGCACCGAGGTCGAGGCGCTGCAGCTCGAGTACAACTGGATCAAGGAGTTCGATCCGCGATTCAACATCCGCTACCGCGACGACAAGTCCTATCCGGTGCTGGCGGTCACCCTCAACGAGGAGTATCCGCGGCTGAAGGTCTACCGCGGGCCGCGCCGCAAGGGAGTGCGCTACTTCGGTCCGTACTCGCACGCGTGGGCCATCCGCGAGACCGTGGACCTGCTGACCCGGGTTTTCCCGGCCCGCACCTGCTCGAACGGAGTGTTCAAGCGGCACAGTCAGATTGACCGGCCGTGTCTGCTCGGCTACATCGACAAGTGTTCGGCCCCGTGTGTGGGCCGGGTCAGTGCCGAACAGCACCGGCAGATCGTGCAGGACTTCTGCGATTTCCTGGCCGGTAAGACCGACCGGCTGATCCGCGAGATGGAACAGCAGATGACCGCGGCCGCCGAGGACCTGGACTTCGAGCGGGCGGCGCGGTTGCGCGACAACATCGGGGCGATGCGCCGCGCGATGGAGAAGCAGACCGTGGTGTTGGGCGACGGCACCGACGCCGACGTGGTGGCCTTCGCCGACGACGAACTCGAAGCCGCGGTGCAGGTGTTTCACGTCCGGGGCGGGCGGGTTCGCGGCCAGCGCGGCTGGGTGATCGAAAAGTCCGGAGAGCCGGGCGAATCCACGCTGGAGTACCTGGTCGAGCAGTTCTTGACGCAGTTCTACGGCGATCAGGCCGAACTCGGGGGCGCCAGCGACGCCGGCGGTGACGAGGCTAGCAACCCGGTCCCCAAGCAGGTTCTGGTTCCCGTGCTGCCCGAGACGACGGACGAACTGGAGACCTGGCTGTCACAGCTGCGCGGATCGCGCGTCGCGCTGCGGGTGCCCCAACGCGGGGACAAACGCGCACTGGCCGAGACGGTCAAACGCAACGCCGAAGGGGCGCTCAATCAGCACAAGCTGAAGAGGGCCGGCGATTTCACCGCCAGAAGTGCTGCGCTGCAGAGCATTCAGGAGAACCTCGGTCTGCAGGACGCGCCGCTGCGCATCGAGTGCATCGACATCAGTCACGTCCAGGGCACCGATGTGGTGGCCTCGCTGGTGGTCTTCGAGGACGGGCTGCCCCGCAAGTCCGACTACCGCCACTTCGCGATCCGGGAGGCCGCCGGCGACGGCCGCTCCGACGACGTCGCATCGATCGCAGAGGTGACACGGCGCCGGTTCCACCGCCACCTGCGCGACATGCAGGAACCCGGGGAGATGGTCGCCGAAGGCCGGTCGCGCAGATTCGCCTATCCGCCGAACCTGTTCGTCGTCGACGGCGGCGCCCCCCAGGTGAACGCCGCGCAGGCCGTCCTCGACGATCTCGGAATCTCCGACGTCGCGGTGATCGGGCTGGCGAAGCGACTCGAGGAGGTGTGGGTCCCCAACCTGGACGGCACGGCGCCGGATCCCATCATCTTCCCCCGCAACAGCGACGGCCTCTACCTGCTGCAGCGGGTCCGCGACGAGGCGCACCGGTTCGCGATCTCCTATCACCGCAGCAAGCGCTCGAAGCGGATGACCGCCTCGGCGCTGGATTCGGTGCGCGGGCTCGGTGAGCACCGGCGCAAGGCGCTGGTGACCCACTTCGGTTCGCTGGCCCGGCTCAAGCAGGCGACGGTCGAGGAGATCACCGAGGTGCCCGGCATCGGCGCTGCGACAGCGCGGGCGGTGCTCGACGCGCTCGGCATCGAAGCGCCTCCGGAACCCGGGGCCGAGGCGCCGCCCGATTCGGGAGCGGCTGCGGCCGTTATGGGCAATGATCAGAGCAGGGTACCGGGATGACAAGGCAGGGCATGCGCGACGATCTGCGGGGGGAAGCCGACAGTGTTGTCCACGACGGGACCGACGACATAGACAACGAGAACGACATCGACAACGGCATAGACAACGAGAACGGCAACGGCATCGACGTGGTCCTCGTCACCGGCTTGTCCGGAGCGGGGCGGGGGACCGCTGCCAAGGTGCTCGAAGACCTGGGCTGGTATGTCGCCGACAATTTGCCGCCCGAGCTGATCGCGCAGATGGTCGATCTCGGGTTGGCGGCGGGCTCGCGCATCACCCAACTCGCCGCGGTGATGGACGTGCGGTCACGCGGCTTCACCGGCGACCTCGACTGGGTGCGCAGCGAATTGGCGACGCGCAACATCGTGCCCCGTGTCGTGTTCCTGGAGGCCTCCGACGACATCCTCGTGCGCCGTTACGAGCAGAACCGTCGCAGCCATCCGTTGCAGGGCAACCAGACGCTGGCCGAAGGGATCGCGGCCGAACGCGCGATGCTCGCGCCGGTGCGCGCCTCCGCGGATCTGGTGATCGACACCTCCGCGCTGTCGGTGCACGGACTGCGCGACAGCATCGAGCGTGCGTTCGCCGCCGAGACGGTGGCCCACACCAACGTCACGGTGGAATCGTTCGGTTACAAGTACGGGCTGCCGATGGATGCCGACACCGTGATGGACGTCCGGTTCCTGCCGAACCCGCACTGGATCGACCGCCTGCGTCCGCACACCGGTCAGAACGCCGACGTCCGCGACTACGTGCTCGGCCAACCCGGTGCCGACGAGTTCCTCGACTCCTACCATCAGCTGTTGAACGTCGTCATCGACGGATACCGCCGGGAGGGGAAGCGCTACATGACGGTCGCGATCGGCTGCACCGGCGGCAAGCATCGCAGTGTGGCGATGGCCGAGGCGCTGGCGGCACGGCTGGCGGGTAGTGACGCGCTGACGGTGCGGGTGCTGCACCGGGATCTGGGGCGCGAATGAGGTACCGATGAGCCCCCGCATCGTCGCGCTGGGCGGCGGGCACGGGCTCTACGCCACCCTGTCGGCCGCGCGCCGGCTGACCCCGCACGTGACCGCGATCGTGACCGTCGCCGACGACGGTGGATCGTCGGGCCGGTTGCGCAACGAACTCGACGTGGTTCCGCCCGGAGATCTGCGAATGGCGTTGGCGGCGTTGGCTTCCGACAGCCCGCATGGCCGGTTGTGGGCGACGATCATCCAGCACCGTTTCGGTGGCAGCGGCGCGCTGGCCGGCCATCCGATCGGCAACCTGATGCTGGCAGGCCTCAACGAGGTGCTGGCCGATCCGGTCGCCGCGCTCGACGAGCTCGGCCGCGTCCTGGGGGTCAAGGGTCGCGTGTTGCCGATGTGTCCGGTGGGACTGAGCATCGAGGCCGACGTGGTCGGGCTCGAATCCGATCCGCGGGTCAGCCGCGCGATCCGCGGTCAGGTGGCGATTGCCACAACCGTGGGCAAGGTGCGCCGGGTCCGGTTACTGCCTTCCGACCCTCCCGCCACCCCCCAGGCGATCGACGCGATCATGAACGCCGACCTCGTCGTACTCGGTCCGGGATCGTGGTTCACCAGCGTGATCCCGCACGTCCTCGTACCGCAACTGGCCGCCGCGCTGCAGGCGACGACGGCCCGGCGCGCGCTGGTCCTGAACCTGGTCGCCGAACCGGGGGAGACGGCCGGCTTCTCGGTCGAGCGTCACATCCACGTGCTGGCCCAGCACGCGCCCGGCTTCACGGTGCACGACATCATCGTCGATTCCGCACGTGTCACCGGCGACCGCGACCGCGAACAACTGCGTCGTACTGCCACAATCATCGGCGCCGACGTTGAGTTTGCTGACGTATCCAGACCTGGTACACCTTTACATGACCCGGCGAGACTGGCCGCGGCGCTGGACGGAGTCCGCAAGCGGGGCTCGACCACCGCAGTCGCGCAGCCTACTGTGCCGACCCCGACAGTCAACGGACCGAGAGGTGACGACCCGTGGCGATGACAGCCGAGGTCAAGGATGAACTCAGCCGACTGGTGGTCAACTCGGTGAGTGCGCGCCGTGCCGAGGTGGCGTCTCTTCTGCGTTTCGCCGGCGGTCTGCACATCGTCTCGGGTCGCGTGGTCGTCGAGGCCGAGGTCGATCTGGGAATCATCGCGCGCCGCCTCCGCAAGGACATCTACGACCTGTACGGGTACAGCGCGGTGGTGCACGTTCTCTCGGCGAGCGGGATCCGCAAGAGCACCCGGTATGTGGTGCGTGTCGCCAAGGACGGTGAGGCGCTGGCCCGTCAGACCGGTCTGCTGGACCTTCGGGGGCGGCCGGTGCGCGGGCTGCCCGCACAGGTCGTCGGCGGCAGCGTCGCTGACGCCGAAGCAGCTTGGCGCGGAGCGTTTTTGGCGCACGGATCGCTGACCGAGCCCGGCCGCTCGTCGGCGCTGGAGGTCAGCTGCCCCGGACCCGAGGCCGCCCTGGCACTGGTCGGCGCAGCGCGCAGGCTCGGGGTGAGCGCGAAGGCCAGAGAGGTCCGCGGCAGCGACCGAGTGGTGGTCCGCGACGGCGAAGCCATCGGTGCCCTGCTGACCCGGATGGGCGCCCAGGACACCCGGCTGACGTGGGAGGAGCGGCGTATGCGCCGCGAGGTCCGCGCGACGGCCAATCGGCTCGCCAACTTCGACGACGCCAACCTGCGGCGCTCCGCCAGGGCGGCGGTGGCCGCGGCTGCACGGGTCGAACGCGCGCTGGAGATCCTGGGCGACACCGTTCCCGACCACCTCGCCGCTGCCGGGACACTGCGGGTCGCCCACCGGCAGGCCTCGCTGGAGGAACTGGGCCGCCTCGCCGACCCGCCGATGACGAAAGACGCTGTGGCAGGGCGGATCCGGCGCCTGCTGTCGATGGCCGACCGGAAGGCCAAGCAGGACGGCATCCCGGACACCGAGTCGGCGGTGACCCCGGATCTGCTCGAGGACGCCTGAGCTGCCAGGCCACCGTCCAGGTGTGCGGGCTGGTGACCATGTTGAGGTGCCCGAGCACCGTCGGCGATCGACTGGAGCGGGAAGCGCGGGTTCGAGGTCACGCTGCCGTAGTCGAACGTGTCGACCTTGTATTCCGCGCCGGCCGATCGTCCACGTCGAACCTTTCCCCGGGTGCCCGGCGATAGCCGCCGGCCGACGACGGGACCTAGGTTTGACGACATGACGTTACGAGTAGGGGTGGTCTGCCCGGAACCGCCGTTCAACTCCATGCCGGGGCAGACCGGCCTCGACATCGAGGTGATGACGGCGCTGGCCGACGCGATCGGCGAGCAGGCCGAGTTCACCGACTGCGACTGCGCCGACTACGACGGGGTGTTCGACCGGCTCGCCGCAGGCGACGTCGACTGCGTGATCGCCGGCAGCACCGTCACCCCGGAACGGGAGGGCCGTGCCGCGTTCCTGCCTCCATATCTGATCTCGGGGCAGGGCCTCGCCGTCGACACCACCCGACTCCCGCACGTGAGGTCCGCCGATGACCTGTCGGGCCTGACCATCGGCGTGCAGCGCGGCACCACCAGTGAGCGGGTCGCCGAGGAACTGGTGGCCGAGGGCAGGGCCGAGCGGGTCCGCGTCTACGACTACGGCGCGATCGGCACCGCGATCGCCGATCTGGTGACGGGCGGATGCGACGCCGTGATGAAGCTGGCGCCGGCGCTGGCCGAACTCGTCAAAGACGTACCCGAGGTCGACGTGGTCCAGCGGGGGCTGTCGGTGGAGGAGATCGCGATCGCGGTGAACCCCTCCGACCAGCAGCTGCTGGCCCGCCTGCAGGTGGCGCAGGCCGAGCTCGAAGCCGACGGCACCCTGCAGCGCATCCGGCGCAGATGGCTCGGTAACCCCTACGTCAATCAGAGTTCAGGCGTGTTCTAGCGGCGGCAGGGGCGACCGCGCGCAGGTGGAGCGGCTACTACTAGGCTGGCTGCCGAGCATTGCCGACGATTCACTGATCGAGCCAGAGGAGACACACGTGACGATCCGGGTAGGCGTGAACGGCTTCGGCCGTATCGGGCGCAACTTCTTCCGCGCGCTGGATGCGCAGAAGGCCGCAGGCAAGAACACCGACATCGAGATCATCGCGGTGAACGACCTCACCTCCAATGCGACGCTGGCGCATCTGCTGAAGTTCGACTCCATCCTCGGCCGGCTGCCCTACGACGTCAGCCTCGAAGGTGAGGACACCATCGTCGTCGGCGACACCAAGATCAAGGCCCTCGAGGTCAAAGAGGGCCCGGCGGCGCTGCCGTGGGGCGATCTGGGCGTCGATGTCGTCGTGGAGTCGACCGGCATCTTCACCAAGCGGGACAAGGCCCAGGGCCACCTCGACGCCGGCGCGAAGAAGGTCATTATCTCGGCGCCCGCCAGCGACGAGGACATCACCATCGTGCTCGGCGTCAACGACGACAAGTACGACGGCAGCCAGAACATCATCTCCAATGCGTCGTGCACCACGAACTGCCTCGGCCCGCTGGCCAAGGTGCTCAACGACGAGTTCGGCATCGTCAAGGGCCTGATGACCACCATCCACGCCTACACCCAGGACCAGAACCTGCAGGACGGTCCGCACGGTGACCTGCGCCGCGCCCGCGCCGCCGCGATCAACATCGTGCCGACCTCGACCGGTGCGGCCAAGGCCATCGGCCTGGTGCTTCCCGAGCTGAAGGGCAAGCTGGACGGCTACGCCCTGCGCGTGCCGATCCCCACGGGTTCGGTCACCGATCTGACCGCCGAGCTGGCCAAGCCGGGCACCGTCGACGAGATCAACGCCGCGATGAAGGCCGCCGCCGACGGACCGCTCAAGGGCATCCTGAAGTACTACGACGCGCCGATCGTGTCGAGCGACATCGTCACCGACCCGCACAGCTCGCTGTACGACGCCGGGCTGACCAAGGTCATCGACAACCAGGCCAAGGTCGTCTCCTGGTACGACAACGAGTGGGGCTACTCCAACCGCCTCGTCGACCTCGTCGGCCTGGTCGGCAAGTCACTCTAGGCGAGCGAAGCGACGGGAGAACCGAGGCGCGATGGGCATCAAGTCACTCGACGACCTTCTGGCCGAAGGTGTTTCGGGACGGGGCGTCCTCGTGCGCTCCGACCTGAACGTGCCCCTCGACGGGGGCTCGATCACCGACCCGGGACGCATCATCGCGTCGGTGCCGACGCTGAAGGCGTTGAGTGACGCCGGCGCCAAGGTCGTCGTCACCGCGCATCTCGGCAGGCCCAAGGGCGAGCCGGATCCGAAGTTCTCCCTCGCGCCGGTCGGCGCGGCGCTGGGGGAGAAGCTCGGCCGGCACGTCCAGCTGGCCGGCGACGTCGTGGGCAGCGATGCCCTGGCGCGTGCCGAGGGGCTGACCGACGGCGACATCCTGCTGCTGGAGAACATCCGCTTCGACGGGCGCGAGACCAGCAAGGACGACGCCGAACGGCTCAAGCTGGCGAAGGCGCTCGTCGAACTCGTCGGTGATGATGGCGCGTTCGTCTCGGATGGCTTCGGTGTGGTGCACCGCAAGCAGGCGTCGGTGTACGACGTCGCGACGCTGCTGCCGCACTACGCGGGCACGCTGGTCGACACCGAGGTCAAGGTGCTCGCGCAGCTGACCGAGTCGACGGAGCGCCCCTATGCGGTGGTGCTCGGCGGTTCAAAGGTGTCGGACAAGCTCGCCGTGATCGAGAACCTTGCGACCAAGGCCGACAGCCTGATCATCGGCGGCGGCATGTGCTTCACCTTCCTTGCCGCACAGGGGCTTTCGGTGGGCAGCTCGCTTCTCGAAGAGAGCATGATCGACACCTGCCGCACACTGCTCGACGACTACGGCGACGTGCTGCACCTGCCCGTCGACATCGTGGTCGCCGAGAAGTTCTCCGCCGACTCGGAGCCTCAGACGGTGGCCGCCGACAAGATCCCCGACGACAAGATGGGCCTCGACATCGGTCCGGAGTCGGTGCGGCGGTTCTCGGCGCTGCTGTCGAACGCGAAGACGATCTTCTGGAACGGCCCCATGGGCGTGTTCGAGTTCCCGGCGTTCGCCGCGGGGACGAAAGGAGTGGCCGAGGCCATCATCGGCGCCACCGGCAAGGGTGCGTTCAGCGTCGTCGGGGGCGGCGACTCGGCGGCCGCGGTCCGTCAGCTGGGCCTGCCCGAGGACGGTTTCTCGCACATTTCCACCGGTGGCGGTGCGTCGCTGGAATACCTTGAGGGCAAAGAGCTGCCCGGCATCGAAGTTCTGAATTAGGAGAGTCCGTTGACCCGTAAGCCGCTGATCGCCGGCAACTGGAAGATGAACCTGAACCACTTCGAGGCGATCGCGCTGGTTCAGAAAATCGCATTCTCGTTGCCGGACAAGTACTTCGACCGGGTGGACGTCACGGTGATCCCGCCGTTCACCGATCTGCGCAGCGTGCAGACGCTCGTCGACGGCGACAAGCTGCGACTCACCTACGGCGCCCAGGACGTGTCCCAGCACGATTCGGGCGCCTACACCGGCGAGATCAGCGGCGCGTTCCTGGCGAAGCTGGGCTGCACGTTCGCCGTCGTCGGGCACTCCGAACGCCGCACCTACCACGGTGAGACCGACGAGCTGGTCGCCGCGAAGGCCACTGCGGCGCTCAAGCACGGTCTGACCCCGATCGTGTGCATCGGCGAACAACTCGAGGTGCGCGAGGCCGGCAACCACGTCGAGTTCAACGTGAACTCGCTGCGCGGCTCGCTGGCCGGGCTCTCCGCCGAGCAGATCGCCCAGACGGTCATCGCCTACGAGCCGGTGTGGGCGATCGGCACCGGCCGGGTGGCCAGTGCCGCCGACGCGCAGGAAGTGTGCAAGGCCATCCGCGACGAATTGGGCAACCTCGCGTCGGCCGACGTCGCCGCAGGTGTCCGGGTTCTCTACGGCGGATCGGTCAACGCCAAGAACGTCGGCGAGATCGTCGGCCAGGGCGACGTCGACGGCGCACTGGTCGGCGGGGCGTCGCTGGACGGTGAGCAGTTCGCCACGTTGTCGGCGATCGCCGCGGGCGGCCCGCTGCCCTGACCTGCCTCGGACAGGCTGTAAGGTTGGGGCCATGCAATTGGCCCTGCAGATCACCCTGGTCGTGACCAGTGTCCTGGTCGTCCTCCTGGTCCTGCTGCACCGTGCCAAGGGTGGCGGTCTGTCCAGCCTGTTCGGCGGCGGTGTGCAGTCCAGCCTGTCCGGTTCCACGGTGGTCGAGAAGAACCTCGACCGGGTGACCCTGTTCGTCACCGGCATCTGGATCGTGTCGATCATCGGTATGGCGCTGTCCATCAAGTACGGCGTCTGACGCTCTCGGTCTGCGTGCCGGGTGGCCAGCCCGGATAATCGTTGAATGCCTTCCTCCCCGGCAACTCCCGACCAGTCCCTCGAACCCATCGGAGCGGTGCAGCGCACCCAGGTCGGTCGGGAGGCGACGGAGCCGATGCGCGAGGACATCCGCCTGCTCGGGACCATCCTGGGCGACACCGTGCGGGAACAGAACGGTGACGAGGTCTTCGATCTCGTGGAGCGGGCCCGTGTCGAGGCCTTCCGGGTGCGTCGCTCCGAGATCGACCGCGCCGACATGGCGAAGCTGTTCGACGACGTGGACGTGCACCGCGCGATCCCGGTGATCCGCGCATTCACCCATTTCGCCCTGCTGGCCAACGTCGCCGAGGACATCCACCGGGAACGGCGCCGCCGCATCCACGAGGCCGCCGGAGAACCGCCGCAGGACAGCGGGCTCGACGCCACCTACCTCAAACTCGACGACGCCGGTCTGGATGCGGGCGCCGTCGCTGACGCGCTGGCTGGAGCCCTGGTGTCCCCGGTGATCACCGCGCACCCCACCGAGACGCGGCGGCGCACCGTGTTCGACACCCAGCACCGCATCACCGAGTTGATGCGCCTGCGGCTGCACGGGCACGACACCACCCCCGACGGCCGCGACGTCGAGCAGGAACTGCGACGCCACATCCTGACGCTGTGGCAGACGGCGTTGATCCGGTTGTCCCGGCTGAAGATCCAGGACGAGATCGAGACCGGTCTGCGCTACTACGAAGCCGCCCTCTTCGAGGTGATCCCTCAGGTCAACGCCGAGGTGCGGGCCGCGCTGCAGCAGCGGTTCCCCGAGGCGGGGCTGCTGGAGCAACCGATCGTGCGGCCCGGCTCCTGGATCGGCGGTGACCGCGACGGCAACCCGAACGTGACCGCCGAGGTGGTCCGGCTCGCGACCGGCAGCGCCGCCTATACCGCGCTGGCGCATTACTTCGCCGAACTCACCGGCCTCGAACAGGAACTGTCGATGTCGGCGCGGCTGGTGCACATCACCGACGAGCTGGCCGCCCTCGCCGACTCGTGCCATGAGCCGGCCCGCGCGGACGAGCCGTACCGCCGCGCGCTGCGCGTCGTCCACGCGCGTCTCACCGCCACCGCACAGCGGATCCTGGACCGGCAACCCGAGCACGAGCTCGATCTGGGCATGGAACCGTACGCCGCGCCCGGCGAACTGCTCGACGACCTCGACGTGATCGATGCGTCGCTGCGGGCCAACGGCAGCGCCGTGCTGGCCGACGATCGGCTGGGCCGGCTGCGGGAAGCGGTACGGGTCTTCGGGTTTCACCTGTCCGGACTCGACATGCGGCAGAACTCCGACGTCCACGAGGAGGTCGTCGCCGAACTGCTGGCGTGGGCCGGTGTGCACTCCGACTACACCTCGCTCAGTGAGGACGACCGCGTCGAGGTACTGGCCGCCGAGCTGGCCACCCGCCGCCCCCTGACCAGCCCCGACGCCGATCTCTCCGAGCTCGCGCGCAAGGAACTCGACATCGTCACGGCGGCCGCCCGCGCGGTGCACGTCTTCGGTCCGCAGGCCGTGCCGAACTACATCATCTCGATGTGCCAGTCCGTGTCGGACATGCTCGAAGCGGCGATCCTGCTCAAGGAGGCAGGGCTGCTCGACGCGTCCTCGGAGCATCCGTACGCACCCGTCGGGATCGTGCCGCTGTTCGAGACCATTGACGACCTTCAGCGGGGATCGTCGATTCTCGAAGCAGCCCTTGACCTTCCGCTGTATCGCGGTCTGGTCTCCGCCCGCGGCGACAGCCAGGAGGTGATGCTCGGGTATTCGGACTCCAACAAGGACGGTGGCTACCTGGCCGCCAACTGGGCGCTCTACCGCGCCGAGCTGGAACTGGTGGAGTCCTCGCGCAAGACCGGAATCCGGTTGCGGCTCTTCCACGGTCGCGGTGGCACCGTCGGTCGCGGCGGCGGCCCGAGCTACGACGCGATCCTGGCCCAGCCGCCCGGCGCGGTGCGGGGTTCGCTGCGGATCACCGAGCAGGGTGAGGTGATCGCCGCGAAGTACGCCGAACCGCGGATCGCCCACCGCAACCTGGAGACGCTGCTGGCCGCCACGCTGGAGGCCACACTGCTGGACATGGAGGGGCTGGGCGAGCTCGCCGGCAGCGCCTACGAGGTGCTCGACGACCTCGCTGCCCGGGCACAACGTGCGTACGCCGAACTCGTCCATGACACACCGGGATTCGTCGACTACTTCAAAGCGTCGACACCGGTCAGCGAGATCGGTGCGCTGAACATCGGCAGCAGGCCCACGTCGCGTAAACCGACGACGTCGATCTCGGATCTGCGGGCCATCCCGTGGGTGCTGGCCTGGAGCCAGTCACGGGTGATGCTGCCCGGCTGGTACGGCACGGGCACCGCATTCGAGGACTATGTGGGCGACGGTGACGACGCCGAGGCGCGGCTGCAGGTGCTGCAGGACCTGTACCGGCGGTGGCCCTTCTTCGCGACCGTGCTGTCCAACATGGCCCAGGTGCTGGCGAAGTCCGATCTCGGTCTCGCCGCGCACTATTCCGAACTCGTCGAGGACGAGGAGCTGCGTCGCCGGGTGTTCGACAAGATCGTCGACGAACATGCCCGCACCATCCGGATGCACAGGCTCATCACCGGCCACGAGGATCTGCTGGCCGACAACCCGTCGCTGGCCCGGTCGGTATTCAACCGCTTCCCGTACCTGGAGCCGCTGAACCATCTGCAGGTCGAACTGCTGCGCCGCTACCGGTCCGGGGATGAGGACGAACTGGTTCAACGGGGCATCCTGCTGACGATGAGTGGGCTGGCCACCGCGCTGCGCAACAGCGGTTAGATCGTTGCTGCCGCAACAGCGGCTAGAGCCCCGCGCTTCGGCGCACCCTGCCCAACGCGCCCCGGATCACCTGCTCGGTCGCGGCCAGCGGCATGATCACCGACTCACCCATCCCGACGATGCGCTCGACCCGGGTGACGATGCCCTCCATCCGGTCGACGACGGCGATGAGGCGGGGAGCGAGCTCATTGATGTGGGTGATGGCACCGTTGAAGCGCTCCAGTGTGACGTCCAACTTCTCCATCGAATGGTTCAGATCCTCGAGCGTCTCGCTCAGACCTTCCAGGATCGTGTCGACCTGCTCGACGGTGACGTCCGCGTTCAACGCCGCCTGGGCGAGCTTGCGGATCCGTTCGGGACCGGTCCGGACGGGTCTGCCCCCTTTATCTGCCATTCGGCCAGTATGGCCCACCCATCGGATACGGTGGGGAGGATGCGCGCATGAACATGCGGGTCGCGCTGTTCGCCACCTGCTACAACGACCTTATGTGGCCGGAGACTCCGAAAGCCGTTGTGCGGCTTTTGCGTCGACTCGGGTGTGAGGTCGAGTTCCCTGCCGAGCAGACCTGCTGCGGCCAGATGTTCACCAACACCGGGTACGCCGAGGAAGCCATTCCCGCGGTGCGCAACTTCGTCGCGACGTTCGCCGGCTACGACGCCGTGGTCGCCCCGTCGGCTTCCTGCGTCGGGTCGGTCCGCCACCAGCACCACGACATCGCCGCCCGGGCCGGCTGCCGGGCGATGCAGAACGAGGTCGACACCCTCGCGCCGAACGTCTACGAGCTCTCCGAGTTCCTCGTCGACGTTCTCGGCGTCACCGATGTCGGCGCCTACTTTCCGCACCGGGTCACCTACCACCCGACCTGTCACTCGCTGCGGATGCTGCGGGTCGGTGACCGACCGCTCGCGTTGCTGCGAGCCGTGCGCGGCATCGATCTGGTGGAGTTGCCTGGCGCCGATCAATGTTGTGGCTTCGGCGGGACATTCGCGGTGAAGAACGCGGACACCTCAGTTGCGATGGGGGCCGACAAAGCCCGAGCAGTACGCGAGACCGAAGCCGAAGTGCTTGTCGCCGGCGATAACTCGTGCCTCGCGCACATCGGCGGGCTGTTGTCGCGGCAGCGCAGCGGTGTGCGCGTGATGCATCTGGCGGAGATCCTGGCCGCGGACGGTGCGTCGTGAGCGGCCATCCACACGTCGGGGTGACGCGGCAGTTCCTCGGGATGCCCACGTTTCAGACCGCGGCGCGCGAGGCGCTGCAGGATGCGGTGTTGCGGCGAAATCTCGCGCACGCCACCGGAACCATCCGCGCGAAGCGGGCCCGGGCCGTCGCCGAACTCGACAACTGGGAACAACTTCGGCTGGCGGCCGAGGCGATCAAAGACGCTGCGCTGCACCGACTCGACGAGCATCTCGTCGAGTTCGAGGCGAAGGCGACCGCGGCCGGTGCCACGGTGCACTGGGCGCGCGACGCCGAAGAAGCCAACCTGATCGTCGTCGACCTGGTGCGGGCCGCCGGCGCCACCGAGGTGGTCAAGGTCAAGTCGATGGCGACCCAGGAGATCGAACTCAACGAGGCGCTGGCCGAGGCGGGTATCGACGCGTGGGAGACCGACCTCGCCGAGCTCATCGTGCAACTGGGCGACGACTGGCCCAGCCACATCCTGGTGCCTGCCATCCACCGCAACCGCTCCGAGGTGCGCGAGATCTTCCTGCGGGAGATGGGCAAGGTCGGACGGCCGGCCCCCGAAGACCTGACCGACGAGCCGCGGCGGCTGGCCGAGGCCGCGAGGCTGCACCTGCGGGAGAAATTCCTGCGGGCGACGGTTGCCGTGTCGGGCGCGAACTTCGCGATCGCCGACACCGGCAGCCTGGTGGTGGTCGAGTCCGAGGGCAACGGTCGGATGTGCCTGACACTGCCCGAGACGCTGATCTCGGTGGTCGGTATCGAGAAGGTGCTGCCGTCGTGGCGGGATCTCGAGGTGCTGCTGCAGGTGTTGCCGCGCAGCAGCACGGGGGAGCGGGAGAACCCGTACACGTCGATCTGGACCGGCCCCGCTGACGGTGACGGTCCGCAGAACGTACACATCGTGCTGCTGGACAACGGACGGACCGAGGTCCTGGCCGACCCGAAAGGCCGAGATGCGTTGCGTTGCATCCGTTGTTCGGCGTGCCTGAACGTGTGCCCTGTCTACGAGCGTGCCGGCGGGCACTCGTACGGCTCGGTGTATCCCGGGCCGATCGGGGCGGTGCTGACTCCTCAGTTGCGGGGCACCGCCAGCGAGATCGACCGTTCGCTGCCGTACGCGTCGAGCCTCTGCGGAGCGTGCTTCGACGTCTGCCCGGTGCGCATCGACATCCCGTCGATGCTGGTTCATCTGCGTACCCGGGTGGTGGACGAGAACCGTGGTGGCATCCCGTCGGCAGAGCAGATCGCGATGAAGGCCGGCGGATGGGTGATGGCCGACCACCGGCGGCTGTCGGGGGTCGAAAAGATGGCGGGTGCCGGCGGAAAGGTGTTGCGCAGCAGAGCGTTGGGCGGCAAAGAGAACTTGACCTCCCTGCCGTGGCCGGCGCGAGGGTGGTCTGAGGCCCGCGATGCGCCGGTCCCTCCCGTGGAGTCGTTCCGTAGCTGGTGGGAGCGGACCGAGGGCGGTACCCGTGAGTGAGGCGCGTGAACAGATCCTCGGACGGATCCGGGCAGCCCTGAGCGATCGTCCGGACGCGCCGGGTGTGCCGTGGACGTACGGCAGCGCCGTCGGGACCGGTGCCGTCGATGTGGTGGACCGCTTCATCGAGCGGGTCGCGGACTACCGCGCACAGGTGTCGCGGGTGGACGACGCCGGACCGGCGATCGCGCTGGCGCTCAACGGGTTCGGTCGGGTGGTTGCCGACGAGGATGTGATCCGTGAGTGGCCGGAGGTCGGGTCGTGGGTCTCTGACTCCGGACTCTCTGCAGCCGAGCTGGATGCCGTCGATGCGGTGGTGACGACGGCGACGGTCGGCATCGCCAACACCGGCACGATCGTGCTGTCCCACGGGCCGGGGCAGGGCAGACGGGCGCTGAGCCTGGTGCCCGATGTGCATGTATGTGTCGTACGCGTGGATCAGATCGTCGACGACGTGCCCCACGCGGTGGCCCGGCTGATCGAATCCGGTCTGCACACCCGACCCCTGACATGGATCAGCGGTCCGAGCGCGACGAGTGACATCGAGCTCGATCGCGTCGAGGGTGTCCACGGCCCGCGCACGCTGCGGGTGATCGTCGTCGGATGAGTGGTACCGGCCCGCCGGGGTCATTAGAACGGTGGTGGGTCATTGCCGTAGTCGGGTGGATGTGCGGGGTCTGGCCACAGAGTCGGCCTTGGTGTGGCTTTCGGTGTGACGCGTCCGCGTCCTCCTTCGGCGGCACGTTCGGTCGCGTTGAGACGGCGTTCGCGGGTGATGTAGGCGGCGCGGTTGTGGGCGCGGGTGCGTCGGCGGATCGGCATCCTCAGGTTCCGGCCGGGCCGGGGCGGGGACGGGGATTGCGGTCGTGGGGGTGTCGGGGTGGTGGTGGTGTTCCAGTTCGGGAACAGCAAGCTGCTCAACGGCTTTGTCACGCAGTGGGTTCCGGTAGGTGTGGTGATCGTGAGGGTGCCGTCGGGGTGTTGGGTGTCGGCCCAGCCGGGGAGGAACGTTTTGATCAAATGGTGAAGCCGGCAATAACACTTGGTGTTGGCCGGGTGTGTCGGGCCGGTGGGCCAGGGTTGGGTGTGGTCGATGTCGGCGTGGGTGGCGGGGCGGTCGCAGCCGGGGAATCGGCAGGTGATGTCGCGGGCGTGTACGAAGCGTTGTAGGGCTGCTGAGGGGCGGTAGCGGGGTTCGTCGCCAAGGTTGGCGGCGGTGACGAGTCGCACGGTGGCGCCGCGGGCGATCAGTTCGGCCAGCAGGGGTGCGGGCACGATGCCGCCGCCGGCGATGACGGCCGGTCGATCCCCCACGGGGGCAGCAGGATCGGCGGGGCCGGGCGCTGCGGGTTGGGTCCGGGCGGGTCCAGTGGCGGCGGGTCCTTCAACCTCAACCTCGGCTAGGGCTTCGGCTTCGGCTTGAGTGTGTTCGGCGTGGGTGGCCGGTGGGGTGTCGCCATGGAAGTCGGGGTCGGGTTCGGCGTGGAGGCTGTCGGGGTCGGCCAGGACGTGGACGGTGATGCTGGTGGCGCGGCCGTCGTCGATTTTGGCGGGGCAGTCGGGGTTGTCGCAGGCGCAGGCCAGAAAGGTGGAGCCGGCCATGACGGCGCCGAGGGCGTCGGCGCGGCGTTGGTCCATGGTGCGGGGGTCATCGGGGCACACGGTGGCGATCATGACCGCGAGGCGTTGGCGGGTCAGGGCGGCGTCGGTGGCGCTGAGGCGTCCGTGCACGGCCACGGTGCCGGTCGCGGGGTCCCCGGCGGTGTCGGCGCGGGTGGCGGTCTCGACGGCGAAGTAGCGGCCGCGCATCGCGTTGCGGGTGCGTCGCACGGCGTCGGGGTCGTAGCGGTGGACCCAGACGTCGATGGCGGCGGCGAGCTTTTTCTGGGTCAGTGGTCCCCAGGTGTGGGCGCGTTGGGCGATCGCGGTGTCGATCGCGGGCAGCGCGGCCGGGGTGACCAGGGCGGTGCGCCAGGCGATGACGGTGATCATGGTGGGGGCGAGGTCACCGGCGAGGAATCGTGCCCCGGTGTTGGGGAGTCGGTCGCGCAGGGTGGTCGCCAGGTCGATCAGGGCCAGGGCGTGGCCGTGGCTGATGGTCAGTGCGCAGCAGATGTGTGCGGCGGCGGCGTCGGTGTCATCGACGGCGTCGCGTTCGTGGAGCTGGCCTTCGGTGGCGCGGCGGTGCAGTTCGGCGATCGCGGCCAGTTTGCGGGCCTCAGCTGCTGCCGAGGCGGCTGCCCAGCGGTTGATCGCGTGGGCGAGGTCGGTGTCGCTGGCAGCGGCCAGCGTGGCCGGCTCGGGCAGCGATCCATCGAACATGTGTTCCATTCTGCCCGCTGCCTGTAGCGGCCAACAGGGCAGATTTCAAACGCTGTGGATCAAAACGGATCTGGGGATAAACCGGCGTCGACCTGCCGTTCTGCGGTAGAAACCGCCGGGGCGGCCTTACTGTATTCGGGTCCGAACCAGGGGAGAGCGCCATGACCGCCACAACGAGTTACCGGCTTCTTCAGATCGCACTGGTCGTGTTCGGTGCGGTGATGCTCCTGCTCTACCCGTTGGCCGCCGTCTGGCCGTCCGGGTGGGCGTGGCATGACGGCGCGCCGCACGAGTCCCAGTACTTCATGATGATCGTCGGCATCTATGCGGTGCTGGGGGCGAGCCTGTGCAACGCCGCCCGCCGACCTGAGGCGAATGTGAGCCTGATCTGGTTCACCGTGTGGTCGAGCGTCGTGCACGCCGCGATCATGGCCGTGCAGTCGATGAGCGACACCCACCACCACGGACATCTGTGGGGCGACGTCCCGGCGCTTCTGCTCGCTGCCGGAGTCCTCGCGTTTCTCGTCCGCAGATCAGAGCTTGGACGCCGCGGCTTCGTCGAGTAGCCACACCGTGGCCTCGGTGCCGACGGCGCCGGCAGCGGGAATGTCGACCGGCTGAGCGCCGCCGATCGCCGCGGCCACCGCATCGGCCTTGCCCTCACCGGAGACCACCAGCCACACCTCGCGCGAGCGCTGAACGGCGGGGAGTGTCAGCGTGATTCGTCGCGGGGGTGGTTTGGGGCAGTCGGTCACGCCGACCACGAACCGCTTCGATTCCTTGACCGCGTCGGTGTCGGGGAACAGCGAGTTGACGTGTCCCTCCGGCCCCATCCCGAGGAGGTGGACGTCGAACGCCGGGGTCGGATCGGGACCCGCTTCGGCGAGCACCTGCGCATACGCCTCCGCGGCGGCATCGATGGCGTCGCCGAACTCGCCGTCGCTGGGCGCCATCACGTGCACGTTCGCCTCGGGGATGCCGACATGGTCGAGCAGCGCCTCGCGTGCCTGCTTCTCGTTACGCTCGTCATCATCGGCTGGAACGAAACGCTCGTCGCCCCAATAGATGTGGACCTTCGACCAGTCGATCTCGTCGCCGCGCTCGCCGACGCGTCTGAGCAGCCCGATTCCGGTGCCGCCCCCGGTCAGTGCGATTGCTGCGACGTCCCGCGCGGCGATCGCGGCCTTGATCGCCTCGACCAGCCTGTCGCCGGTCGCGGCCACCAACGCTTCGGTGTCGGGGTAGGTTTCGATGTTCATCGTCATTGATAGATCACCTTGTCGAGGCCTGTCAGTGCTTCCCGGTAGATCTCGTCGGCATCGAGCCTGCGCAACTCCTCGGCGAGGCAGTCGGGAATGTCACGCCGCGCCAACGGGATCAGTGCCACAGGCCGGGAGGTGCGACTCAGTGTCGCGGTCAGCCCCTCCTGCGGTCGGCTCAGCGTCACCGTCTCGCTGGCTCGATGGAGTTCGACCTTGAGTGTGCCCACCACGCGCGTCACCTCGCCGTCGATGCGGCTCGCCAGCCATCCGGCCAGAATGTCCAGCGCCGGTTCGGCTTTGAGCCCTGACACCACGGCGCGCTCGATCGGCTCGTGGGGCGGCTCGTCGATCGCCGACGCGAGCAGCGCACGCCAGTAGGTGATGCGGCTCCACGCGATATCGGTGTCGCCGGGGGAGTAGCCGGGCAACCTGCTCTTGATCGCGGCGAGCGGATCGGAGGCGAGAGTGGCGTCGGTGATTCGCCGAATCGCCAGCTTGCCCACCGGATCCTCGGCCGGTGTCTCCGGAGCCGACGCCGGCCACCACGCCACCACGGGGGTGTCGGGCAGAAGGAACGGCAGCACCACACTGTCGGCGTGGTCGGCGAGCTCGCCGTACAGGCGCAGCACCACGACCTCACCCGCACCTGCGTCGCGCCCGACGCGTAGTTCGGCGTCGAGTCGCGCCGCGGCGGAGCGGTCTGCCTGGAGAGCGACGATCACCCGGCACGGATGCTCCCGGCTCGCGAAGTTCGCCGCCTCGATGGCGCTGGCGAGGTTCTCCTCGCAGTCGGGAGTGATCACCAGCGTCAGCACCCGGCCCAGCGTGAGCGCGCCGCCCTCTTCGCGCAGGCCCGTGATCTTCTTGTTGATCTCGTTGGTGGTGGTGTCGGACAGCTCGACGATCACGGCCGCCTCCATTCCCTGTCCAGGCGCCGCACCATGTCGTTCGCCGACGGCGGACCCCACGTGCCGGACACGTACGGATCGAGCGGCGCCGACGCGTCGTCGTTCTGAGCCCAGTTCTCCAGCACCGGATCCAGGATCTCCCAGGACAATTCGACTTCGGCATTCACCGGGAACAACGAGGGTTCACCGAGTAGCACATCGAGGATCAGCCGCTCGTAGGCCTCCGGGGAGTCCTCGGCGAACGCCGAGCCGTACGAGAAGTCCATGTTGACGTCCCGCACCTCCATCGCGCTGCCGGGCACCTTGGAACCGAACCGCATCGTGATGCCCTCGTCGGGTTGGATCCGCAACACCAGCGCGTTCTTGCCGAGTTCCTCGGTCATCGTCGCGTCGAACGGCAGATGCGGTGCCCGCTTGAACACCAGCGCGACCTCGGTGACCCTGCGCGCCAGACGTTTTCCGGTGCGCAGGAAGAACGGGACACCTGCCCAGCGTCGGGTGTCCACCTCCAGGGTGATCGCGGCGAAGGTCTCGGTGACCGAATCGGTCGCGAAGCCGTCTTCCTCCAGCAGGCCGGGAACACGCTCGCTGCCCTGCCAGCCCGCTGCGTACTGCCCGCGCGCGGTGGTCTGATCCAGCGGTCCCAGCGGCCGCGTCGCGCCGAGCACCTTGATCTTCTCGGCCTGCAGCTCATGCGGGCTGAAGTTGACCGGCTCCTCCATCGCGGTGAGGGCGAGGAGCTGGATGAGGTGGTTCTGGATGACGTCGCGGGCCGCGCCGATCCCGTCGTAATACCCTGCGCGACCGCCCAATCCGATGTCCTCGGCCATCGTGATCTGTACGTGGTCGACGTAATGCGAATTCCAGATGGGCTCGTAGAGTTCGTTGGCGAAGCGCAGCGCCAGGATGTTCTGGACCGTCTCCTTGCCGAGGTAGTGGTCGATGCGGAACACCGACTCCTCGGGGAAGACGCTGTTGACGACGTTGTTGAGCTCACGGGCGCTGTCGAGGTCGTGCCCGAAGGGCTTCTCGATGACGACGCGGCTCCAGCTGTGGTCCTTCTGCCGGGCCAGCCCGGACTTCTGCAGTTGTTCACAGACCACCGGAAACGCGTTCGGTGGGATCGACAGGTAGAACGCGTGGTTGCCGCCGGTGCCGCGCTCCACATCCAACGTGTTGAGGGTCTCGGCGAGCCGGGCGAAGCTGTCGTCGTCGTCGAACGTGCCCTGGACGAACCGGAAACCCTCGGCGAGGCGGTCCCACACCTCCTGGCGGAACGGCGTGCGTGCGTGCTTCTTGACCGCCTCGTACACCACCTGGCCGAAATCCTCGTCGGCCCAGTCCCTTCGTGCGAAGCCGACCAGGGCGAACGACGGCGGCAGCAGCCCCCGGTTGGCCAGGTCGTAGATGGCCGGCATCAGCTTCTTGCGGGCCAGATCGCCGGTGACACCGAAGATGATGACGCTGCACGGCCCGGCGATGCGCGGCATGCGTTTGTCACGCTTGTCCCGCAACGGGTTACGCCACGGCTCGGTCATCGTCGTGTGCTCTTCGCGCAAGCGCTCATCGCGGCCGGCCGGTCACTTCTTGTCGTCGAGTTGACCCTGCGTGGCCTCCAGCAGCTCCTGCCATGACTTCTCGAACTTCTCGACGCCCTCGTTCTCCAGGACCAGGAACACGTCGGTCAGATCGATTCCCAGGGCAGCCAGTTGATCGAAGATCTCCTGCGACTCGCCGGCACGCCCGGTGACCGTGTCGCCGGTGACCACGCCGTGATCGGCGACCGCGTCGAGCGTCTTCTCCGGCATGGTGTTCACCGTGTCGGGCGCGACGAGCTCGGTCACGTAGAGCGTGTCGGAGTAGTCCGGGTTCTTCACCCCGGTCGACGCCCACAGCGGCCGCTGCACGCGAGCGCCCGCATCCTTGAGCGCAGCGAAGCGCTCGCCACCGAGGAAGATCTCCTCGTAGGCGGCGTAGGCTAGCCGGGCGTTCGCGACACCCGCCTTGCCGCGCAGCGCGAGCGCCTCCTCCGAACCGATCTTCTCCAGTCGGTTGTCGATCTCGGTGTCCACCCGCGACACGAAGAACGAAGCGACGGAATGGATTCGCGACAGGTCGTGGCCGGCTTCCTTGGCCTTCTCCAGACCCTGCAGGTAGGCGTCCATCACCAGGCGGTACCGCTCGACCGAGAAGATCAGTGTCACGTTGACCGAAATGCCTTCGGCGAGAACCGAAGCGATGGCGGGAACGCCGGCCTCGGTGGCTGGGATCTTGATCAGCAGGTTCGGCCGGTCGACGATCTTCCACAGCTCGATCGCCTGCAGGATCGTCTTGTCGGTGTCGTGCGCCAGACGCGGGTCGACCTCGATGGACACCCGGCCGTCCACGCCGCCGGACTGCTCGTAGATCTTGGCGAACACGTCGCAGGCATTGCGGACGTCGTCGGTGGTCACGGTGCGGATGGTCGCGTCTACGTCGGCGCCGCGTTCGGCGAGTTCACGGATCTGGTCGTCGTAGGCCTCGCCCGCCGACAGTGCGGCCTGGAAGATCGACGGGTTCGTCGTCACCCCGACGATGCTCTTCGTGTCGATGAGCTCCTGCAGGTTTCCGGTCTGCAGCCGCTCCCTCGACAGGTCGTCGAGCCACACGGACACACCGGCTTCGGACAGTGCCGCAAGATTCGGGTTCTGGGTCATGATCGTTACCTCAATTTTCAATCGTGCGTTCTGCCGCGGCCACCACTGCCTCCGGGGTGAAACCGAACTCGCGGAACAACGTCTTGTCGTCCGCGGACTCGCCGTAGTGCTCGATCGAGATGATCTCGCCGGTGTCGCCGACGAGCTTGTACCAACTCTGCGCCACGCCGGCCTCGATCGCGACCCGGGCCGACACACCCGGCGGTAGCACGCTGTCGCGGTACTCCTTGGGCTGCGACTCGAACCACTCGACGCACGGCATCGAGACCACGGCTGCGTTGATGTCCTTGTCGGCCAGGAGTTTCTTCGCCTCGACGGCCAGCTGCAGTTCAGAACCGGTCGCAATCAGGATGACGTCGGCATCATCGGCGGGATTTCCGCCGCCGAGCACGTAACCGCCGCGGCTCACTCCCTCGGCGTCCGTGCCCTCCAACACGGGGATACCTTGCCTCGTCAGGATGAAACCGACCGGGCCGCTCCCGTTGCCGCGGGCGATGATGCTCTTCCACGCGTAGGCGGTCTCGTTCGGATCGCCGGGCCGCACCACCGACAGGTTCGGGATCGCCCGCAACGCGGCCAGATGCTCGATCGGCTGATGCGTGGGTCCGTCCTCGCCCAGGCCGATCGAGTCGTGCGTCCAGATGTAGATGGTGTCGATGTCCATCAACGAGGCCAGACGCACCGCCGGCCGCATGTAGTCGGAGAACTGCAGGAACGTGCCGCCGAACGCCCGGGTGGGGCCGTGCAGCACGATACCCGACAGGATCGAGCCCATCGCGTGCTCGCGGATGCCGAAGTGCAGCACCCGGCCGTACCAGTCGGCGCTGAAGTCGTCGGTCGAGATCGACGGCGGGCCAAAGGATTTCACGCCCTTGATGGTGGTGTTGTTGCTGCCCGCGAGATCGGCCGAGCCGCCCCACAGCTCGGGCAACTTCGGTGCGACGTCGTTGAGTACCTGACCGAACGCGGCGCGCGTCGCGACCGCCTTGGAACCCGGCTCCCAGTAGGTGATGTCGGCATCCCAGCCGTCGGGCAGCTCCTCGGCGGTCAGCCGGTCGAGCAGCTTCTTGCGCTCGGGCTCGCGCTGCGCCCATGCATCGAATTCCTGCTGCCAGGCCTCGTGGGCCTCCTTGCCGCGGGCGACCAGGCCGCGGGTGTGGGTGATGACGTCCTCGCTGACCTCGAACGTCTTGTCGGGGTCGAAGCCCAGGATCTTCTTGACCTCGGCCACCTCGTCGTCACCGAGTGCCGATCCGTGCACGCCGCCGGTGTTCATCTTGTTCGGCGCCGGATAGCCGATGATCGTGCGCACCGAGATCAGCGACGGCTTGTCGGTGACGGCTTTCGCTGCCTGCACCGCTTCTTCTATGCCGACGACGTTCTCGCCGCCCTCGACCTCCTGGACGTGCCAGCCGTAGGCGCGGTACCGGGCTGCGACGTCCTCCGACAGTGCGATGTCGGTGTCGTGCTCGATCGAGATGTGGTTCTTGTCGTAGAAAACGATCAGGTTGCCCAGCTGCTGGGTTCCCGCCAGCGACGAGGCCTCGCTGGTGACGCCCTCCTCGATGTCGCCGTCGGAGGCGATGACGAAGATGTGGTGGTCGAACGGGCTCTCACCGGGCGCGGTGTCCGGGTCGAACAGCCCGCGCTCGTAGCGCGCCGCCATCGCCATACCGACCGCGGAGGCCAGACCCTGTCCGAGCGGGCCGGTGGTGATCTCGACCCCCGGGGTGTGGCGGAACTCCGGATGGCCGGGCGTCTTGGACTTGAAGGTGCGCAGGGCCTCGATGTCGGAGAGCTCCAGACCGAACCCGCCGAGGTAGAGCTGGATGTAGAGAGTGAGGCTGGAGTGGCCACACGACAGCACGAAACGGTCGCGCCCCAGCCAGTGCACGTCGCTCGGATCGTGCCGCATCTGCCGCTGGAACAACGTGTAGGCCAGCGGAGCGAGGCTCATCGCCGTGCCTGGGTGTCCGTTGCCGACCTTCTGGACGGCGTCGGCGGCCAGAATCCGGACGGTGTCGACGGCCCGCGAATCGAGGTCCGTCCAGTCGTCCGGGTGGTTGGGCCGGGTGAGGGAGTTGATCTCTTCGATCGTGGTCACGAGTCGCGCTCCTAAGCTCAGCGGGCAGTGTTGTTCCGACTGTCGATCCGCATCAACCACCCTAGTGGGGAACGGGTCGCAGACGCAGAGGTCATCCCTGAACCACCTGCGAATCGACCCGTAATTTCGGACACCGACCGTAGCGGTCTACCATCCTCTGTAGTAGATGCCCTCCGGGGCTGTGGTGCCGGCGTTGAGGAGTTGGTTGCGTGAGGATCCGCGAGGGCCACCTCATCAACGACTCCGCCGAAGGCCCGATCGGGCTGCGCACCCGGCTGATGGGCTACATCGGCCTGACCAAGCCCCGCGTCATCGAGCTGCTGCTGGTCACCACGATCCCCGCGATGCTGCTGGCCGACCGCGGCACCGTCGACCCGCTGCTGATCATCAACACGCTCGTCGGCGGACTGCTGGCCGCCGCCGGCGCGAACACTCTGAACTGCGTCGCCGACGCCGACATCGACAAGAAGATGAAGCGCACCGAGCGTCGCGCACTGGCCCGCGCCACCGTGCCGCGCAGCCACGCGCTGATCTTCGGTCTGACGCTGTCGGTCGCGTCGTTCTTCTGGCTGTGGTCGACGACCAACATGCTCTCGGCACACCTGGCCGGGGCCACGATCGCGTTCTACGTCCTCGTCTACACCCTGCTGCTCAAGCGCCGTACCTCACAGAACGTCGTGTGGGGCGGCGCCGCCGGCTGCATGCCGGTGATGATCGGCTGGTCCGCGGTGACCGGAACCATCCAGTGGCCCGCTCTGGTGATGTTCCTGATCATCTTCTTCTGGACACCCCCGCACACCTGGGCGCTGGCCATGCGGTACAAGGAGGACTACGAAGCGGCCGGCGTGCCGATGCTCCCCGTGGTCGCCACCGAACAGCAGGTCACCAAGCAGATCCTGGTGTACACCTGGCTGACCGTCCTCGCGACGTTGGCGCTGGCGCTGACCACCGGATGGCTCTACGCCTCGGTCGCGATCCTGGCCGGCACCTGGTTCCTGGTGATGGCACACCAGCTCTACGCCGGGGTCAAGCGCGGCGAGGCCGTCAAGCCGCTGCGACTGTTCCTGCAGTCCAACAACTACCTGGCGGTGGTCTTCGTCGCGCTGGCCGTCGACTCGGCGCTGGCGCTGCCCACCCTGCTGCACGTCTGACACCCCGGTGCACGTCTCGCCGGACAACTTCATCCGCGCCGAGACCGACCTGTATTTCGGCAACATCGTCGGTGATGGCGCGCTCGGAGAGTTCACCCACTTCCGCGATTTCGGTCCGCTCGACAACCAGCTCGTGGTGCGCCAGAACCGCGACACCCTCTACTCGGCCGGCGTCTTCGACCTCGACGCTGGGCCGGTGACCGTCACGCTGCCCGATGCCGGCGCACGGTTCCGCTCCCTGCAGATCATCACCGAGGACCATTACGTGCCGAGAGTGATCTACACGCCGGGCCGCCACACCTTCGACCGGGCCGGCATCGGCACCCGCTACGTGATGCTCGCGCTGCGCACGCTCGTCGACCCGAACGATCCCGCCGATCTGGCCGCCGTGCACGCGCTGCAGGACGGTGTCGTCGTCGATCAGGCCGGAGTCGGCAGCTTCGAGGTGCCCGAGTGGGATCCCGGGAGTCAGAAGCAGGTTCGTGACGCCCTGGCCGCACTGTTCGCGACGCTGCCCGACACCCGCGGCATGTTCGGGGCCGCCGGCGAGGTCGATCCCGTTCGCCGGCTGATCGGCGCCGCGGCGGCCTGGGGCGGGAATCCCGAGCGCGACGCGTTGTATCTGACGGTCGATCCCGCTGCTGACGACGGCCGGACCCCGCACCGGCTCACCGTCGGTGACGTTCCGGTGGATGGCTTCTGGTCGGTCACGGTGTACAACGCCGAGGGCTACTTCACGCCCAATCCGGCCGGTGCGTACTCGGTGAACAGCGTGACCGCGGTCAAGGATGCCGACGGTTCCGTCACGGTGCGCTTCGGTGGACCTGCGGGCGAACCCAACCACCTGCCGATCACCCCGGGCTGGAACTACCTGGTGCGCCTGTACCGACCCCGGGCCGAGATCCTCGACGGCTCGTGGACGTTCCCGGTGGCCGAACCGGGCTAGGGGATCAGCACGACCGAACCGACCGTCCTGCGGCCCTGCAGGTCGCGGTGCGCCTGCTCGGCTTCCCGCAGCGCGTAGCGGTTGCTCACGGTGACGGTCAGTGCGCCGTCGGCGATCGCGGTGAGGAGTTCGCCTGCCCGCCAGGAGAATTCGTCCGGTGTGCGGGTGTGGTGGGCGAGGTTGGGCCGGGTCAGGAACACCGAGCCGGCGGTGTTGAGCCGCTGCGGATCGATCGGCGGCACCGGCCCGCTGGCAGCGCCGAACAACGCCAGCGTGCCCCGCATCGCCAGGCTGGCGAGGCTTGCCTCGAAGGTCGACGCGCCGACCCCGTCGTACACCGCGGCGACACCGTCGCCGTCGGTCAGTTCCCGGATCCGGTCACCGAAGGCCGCGGCGCCCCCCGCGTCCTGGCTTGGGTAGTCGAGCACCTCGACCGCACCGGCACGCCGGGACAGCTCGGCCTTGTCCGGCGTGGACACCGTGGTGATCACCGATGCGGCCAGGCTGGTCGCCCACTGCGTCAGCAACAGGCCGACGCCGCCGGCGCCCGCGTGGACGAGGATGGCGTCGCCCTGCTGCACCGGATAGGTCGACTTGAGCAGATAGTGCGCGGTCATGCCCTTCAGCAGGGCGGACGCGGCCACCTCCGGGGCGACGGCATCGGGTACGTAGGCGACGAAATCCGCAGGCGCCACACAGTATTCGGCGTAGGCGCCCTGCGACTGCGTGGTGACCACCCGGTCGCCGACGTTGAGGGCGGCGACGTCCTCGCCGACCTCCTCGATGACTCCGCACACCTCCGAGCCCGCGATGAACGGCGTCTCGCGGGGATAGAGCCCGGACCGGAAATACGTGTCGATGAAGTTGACACCGATCGCCTCGGCTTTGATGAGCACCTGCCCGGGGCCGGGCGAGGGACGCGATGTCTCGACGAAGGACAGGACCTCGGGTCCGCCGGTCTCGGCGACTTCGATGGCGTACATGTCCACCATCTTGCCCCCTCGATAGAATCGGCCCCTGATGAAGCTGGTCCGCCCCGACGTCTTTCACCCCCGCATCGTGCTGGCCGGGTGCAGGGCGCTGCCCGAGGGAGACGGCGACGACGACGGACTCGTCGAGGCGCTGTGGGCGCGCGGACTGCATGCCCGCTGGCTGGCGTGGGACGATCCCGAGACGCTCGGCGCCGACCTGGTGATTCTGCGGGCCACCTGGGATTACACCGAGCGTCCCGAGCAGTTTCTGGCGTGGGCGCACCGGGTGTCGCATCTGCTCAACCCGGTCGAGGTCGTCGGGTGGAACACCGACAAGCGGTATCTCTCCGACCTGGCGGCCGCAGGGGTGCCCGTCGTCCCCAGCGCGTTCTTCGAGCCGGGGGAGCAGGTGCGCATCCCGGACGGCGAGGTCGTCGTCAAACCGGCTGTGGGCGCCGGTTCGGTCGGGGCCGAGCGTTTTTCGGATCCCACGCACGCGCATGCGCACGCAGCCGCGCTGCAGGCCGCCGGACGCACGGCGCTGGTGCAGCCCTATGACGCGCGCATCGGCGACGGCGAGACCGCCCTGGTGTTCCTCGCCGGTGAGCAGTCCCACGCGTTCACCAAGGGCCCGATGCTGCCGCCGCCGGGCGAGACACCGGCGTTCGACGCGTCCGGAACCTATGCCGAGGAACGTCTGGCGCCCGCCGACCCCGACTTCGAACTGTGGGACCTCGGACACAGGGCACTGGGCGCGGCAGCCGACCATCTCGGGCTGCAGACGTCGGACTTTCTGTATGCGCGGGTCGACGTCGTCGGCGGGCCGGACGATCCGCGACTGCTGGAGCTCGAGCTCGTCGAGCCGTCTCTGGGGTGGCGTCAACTACCCGACGGCGACAGGGCCCGTCAGCAGCGCCGGTTCGCGCTCGCGGTCGAGTCAGCGCTGGAGCGGTTCGGGCTGGGTCCGTTCGCGCATCGACGCCCATAGTGCGGCGGTCGCCGCGGTACAGGCGGCCGCACCGGCGACGTGCAGGGCGACCAACGCCTCCGGGACACCGGTGAAGAACTGCACCGCACCGAGGGTGCCCTGGGCGGCGACCAGGACGACGACGACGCCGAGCCTCTTCCTCACCGCGGGTGACGACTTCACGGCGAGCAGGCCGAATCCGAGGCCGACCAGAAGCGCGAGGTAGGCGACCAGTAGCGACGAATGCATGTGCACCAGCGTGGTGATCTCGATCTCCAGGCGCGGCACCGGCCGATCCGGGCTCTTGTCGCCGGCGTGCGGTCCGGCGCCGGTGACCATCGTGCCGGTGACCAGCACCGCGGCCAGCGTGACGGCGGACAGGACGGTCAACTGCCGCAACGGCTTCGGCGCCCGGGGTTCGGGCACCCCGTCATCGGGCTCGCCGATCTTGACGAACAGCAGCACCGCCAGCCACACCATCGCCATCGACACGAGCAGGTGGATCGCGACGGTCCACCACAGCAGACCTGTGAGCACCGTGATGCCGCCGATGATCGCCTGGGCCACCGTGGAGGCCGGCATCAGCCAGGCGTAGAACAGCACCTCCCGACGGCGTCGCGCCCGCGTGACCGCGATGACCGCCGCCGCCGCCGTCAACACCACGAGGAAGGTCAGCAGCCGGTTGCCGAACTCGACGGCCTGGTGGATGCCGGCGACCTCGGCGTGCGGGACGGGGGTGAAACTGCCGGGGAAGCACTGGGGCCAGGTCGGGCATCCCAGCCCCGAGGCGGTGACGCGCACGATCGCTCCGGTGACGGCGATCCCGCCCTGGGTCAGGATCACGGCCGCGGCGATGACGCGTTGCGTCCGCAGACTCGGCTCGGGGAACAGATCGACGAGCCTCAGGAAAAGGCGTCCTACGGGCACGCCATCGATGGTAGAGGCTCGATAACTACTGGTCGTAGTAGGGGCGTGTGACGGGGATGAGCACCTCGTCGACCAGCTGGGTGACCAGCTCGTCGGTGATCGGGTCACCGGTGATCAGCAGCCGGTGCCACAGCACGCTCTGCCCGAGTTCGCGAACGAGCTCCACCGGGACGTCGGGGCGCACCTCGCCGCGCTCCACGGCACGCCCGATCAGCGTGGTCATCTCGGCCTTGCGCATACCGAGCACGTCGGAGCGGAACGTCGACTCCAGGTCGGGATCCGATGCCACCGCGACGATCACCGACCGCATCAGCGGACCGGTGTCGCCGGTGAACAGCTGGGCCCAGGCGCGCAGCACCGCGAGGAGATCACCGCGGAACGTGCCGGTGTCCGGACGCGGAAACGACGTTGACGCGACGGCCATCAGCGTGTCCCGGAGCAATGCGCGCCGATCGGGCCAGCGCCGGTAGAGCACCGGTTTGCTGGTGCCGGCGGCCACCGCCACGGCGTCCATCGTCACCGCCTCGGGTCCGTGCCCGGCGAGCAGGTCCAGGACCGCCGACCGGATCGCGGCGTCGAGCTCGGCACCCCGTCGTCTCGTCATCATCCGGCCTCCCTCGCCCCGTCCATTTGAGAAACGCTTGCGTATCTTAACGGACAGTTCTAGAGTTCAGATAAGAAACTACTTCGTATCTTGGAGGTCCACATGTCTCTACCCGTGCTGTATCCGCTGCGTTCTGTCGACACGGCCGCCGTGCATTACGTGGACTGCCCGCACGGCAGGCGGCGCATCACGATCGATCACCGCCCTCTGGCGGGCGTGACGCCGGCGATGCTTCTCGACTGGTTCACCCACCTGGGCGGCACGATGCAGTACGGCGGCCACGTCGTCGACCGCTATCACGCCTGGCATCCGGTCGACCACATCCGGTGGGAGTTGGCCCGCCCCGCTCCAGGTGGCGGCGCCGCCGAAGGTGCGCGGTTCCACATGGTCGAGGCGTTCGGCGCCCGCCCCGAATTCCTGGTCGACGAGATCGCCCGCGTCGAGAAGCTCGACGAGACCGGGATCAGGCTCGTGCTGCGGATCGGCGGTGTGCCGGTGTTCCAGCTCGAACACACCTGGTCCGCCTGCGCCGACGGGGCCCACTACGTCACGGTCATGGATCTGGGAGTCCGCTCCCGGGCCCTGGCGCCGGTCAACCGCATCATGCGTCGGCGGTTCCCCGAGGAGAAAGCCCGCGCGTGGGTCAGACACAACATCGAGGAGGTCGGGCAGCTCGAACATCTGCTGCCTCGGCTGGCGGGGTCAGACGAAGCGGAACCAACGCAGCGCGCAGAGTGCGGCCACGGCGCCCCACGCGGCGAGGACCAGCAGGTCGAACCAGTCCACTGACAGCGTCATCGCCTGAACCAGTGCTTCGGTCAGAGCCCCCGACGGAGTCAGGCGCGCGACCCACTGCACCGCGGCCGGCACCATCCCGCGCTCGAGGACCAGCGCGCCGAGGCCGGCGAACACGAACCACAGCAGGTTGGCCAGCGCCAGTACGATCTCCGCGCGCAGCGTGCCGCCGAGAAGCAGGCCGAGCGCGGCGAACACGGCGGTGCCGAGCGCGATGATCAGCGCACCGAGGGCGAGACCCGCCAGTGGGGGGCGCCAGCCCAGCGCAAAACCGATGGCGCCGAACAGGACCGACTGCAGGGAGACCACCGTCACGACGGCCAGCGACTTGCCGGCGATGACACCCCAGACCGGTAGGGCGGTGGCGCCCAAGCGCTTGAGTGCGCCGTAGCGGCGATCGAAGGCGACCGCGATCGCCTGACCGGTGAACGCGGTCGAGATCACCGCCAGCGCCATGATGGCCGGGACGAAGGTCGCGGCCCGATTGGGCCCGAACGACCCGAGCGGGAGCAGTATCAGTCCGATCAGCAGCGTGATCGGGATGAACATCGTCAGCAGGAGTTGCTCGCCGTTGCGCAGCAGCAGCCGCAGTTCCAGGGCGAACTGCGCGGCCAGCATCTTCGGCACCTTCGCCGGACGCGGATCGGGAGTGAACGTCCCTGGTGCGAACCGATTTTCGACGCTCATTTGCGGAGCTCCCGTCCCGTCAGGTCGAGGAAGACGTCTTCGAGGCTGCGCTGTTCGACCCGCATGTCCGTGGCGAGCACATCCAGGCGGGCGCACCACGCGGTGACGGTCGCGAGCACCTGCGGATCGATATGGCCCTCGACGAGGTACTCGCCCGCCGTCGGCTCGGTCGCCCGGTACCCCTCGGGCAACGCCGCGACGAGCAGGGACAGGTCGAGCATCTTCGGCGCCCGGAACCGAAGCTGGTTCTCGGCGCCGTTGCGCATCAGTTCGGCGGGTGTGCCGGTGGCCACCGCGGCGCCGTTGTCGATGATCAGGATCCGGTCGGCCAGTTCCTCTGCCTCGCTGAGCTGATGGGTGGTCAGCACGACGGTCACCCCGTCGCGGCGCAGCGCGTCGATGAGTTCCCACACGACGATCCGCGCGTGCGCGTCCATACCCGCGGTCGGCTCGTCGAGAAAGACCAGCTCCGGACGTCCGACGACGGCGCAGGCGAGCGCGAGGCGCTGCTGCTGCCCACCCGAGAGCCGCCGGTAGGTGGTCCGCGCGGCATCGGTCAGCCCGAGCGTGTCGAGCAGCCATGTCGGATCCAGCGGGTCGGCCGCGTATGCGGCGACGAGGTCGAGCATCTCGCCCGCCCGCGCGGCCGGGTAGGCGCCGCCCCCTTGCAGCATCACACCGGTGCGGGCCCGGACCTCGGCGTTGTCGACGATCGGATCGAGGCCCAGGATGCGCAGCGAACCGGCGTCGGGCTTGATGAAGCCCTCGCACATCTCGACCGTGGTCGTCTTGCCCGCCCCGTTCGGGCCCAGCAGCGCGAACACCTCGGCCCTCTCCACGACGAGGTCGAGGCCGGCCACGGCGGTCGTCGATCCGTATCGCTTGCTGACCCCGCGCAGCACGACGGGAGCCGACGGGGAGCCGTCAGGCACGGCGCCCGGTGAAACGGAGGTCACGGGGACTCAGCGTAGGCGTCGGACTTCTCACGACTGTCTTCGGGCAGCGGCCGCCACGGCAGGTATCGGTAGGTCAACGCGACCAGCATCACCAGGATCAGGAAGCTCGCCGCGGTCGCGAGGGCGATCTGGAACAGCGCGAACCGGTCGCCGTTGGCGGTCGGCCCGAAGATCCCGACGACCAGGGTGACGACGATCGCGGCGATGCGGAACCGGGGACGGGTGGCCCAGGCCGCCAGTGGGATGATCGCCCACAGCACGTACCACGGCTGGACCACCGGGAACAGCAACAGCGTCGCACCGAGGGCGACCCCGAGGCCGCCGACGGGGTGCAGACGTCCGCGGAGCACCGCGAACAGCAGCCACAGCACGATCACCGCGATCAGGCTCACGCCGATCGCGCGGGTCAGGGCGAGCACGGCGGTCGTGTGGTCGCCGAGTCCGAGCAGGATGCCGACCTGGCCGGTGCCCAGCGCCAGCAGTGTGGGCGGCGACATCCAGCTGCGCACGACGTTCGCGGTGCCCAGGGTGAACAGCCAACCGAAGCCCAGTCCGCTGGCCCAGCCGATCAGGGCCATCACCGCCAGCGCCACGGCGCCCAGGGCTCCACTGGCCAGCAGGAACGCCCCGACGTTGCCGCCCCATCGGTAGGCGAGGGCCATCGCGACGAACCCGAGCGCCAACAACGACGGCAGCTTGACCTGCGACGACATGGTGATCAACACCGTGCCCGCGAACAGCATCGCCAGCGGATACCAGCGAAGCCACTGGTGGCGGTCGCGCGGCCGCACGAGTGGCCGGGGGATCAGCGGGGCGGCGGCGTCGATGCCGCGCAACGCGAACTCGGTGCCGGCCAGCATCAGCCCGAGCATCAGCGCCTCATTGTGGATTCCGGCCACCAGGTGCATGAACAGCAGCGGATTGGCCGCGCCGAGCCACAGCGCACTCACCTCGGCCACCCCGCACCGGCGGGCCAACCGCGGGGTGGCCCACACGATCAGTGCGACGCCGAGGAGTACGACGAGCCGGTGGAACAGCACCGCCTCGACGATGTTCTCGCCGGTGATCCGCGAGATTCCGCGCCCGATCCACAGGAACAGCGGGCCGTACGGCGCCGGGGTCTCCCGCCACATGCTGGGCACCGACAACGTGAAGACGTGGTCGAGTCCGAGGCCAGTCGCCGGACCCACCTCGTACGGGTCGTTGCCCTGCAGGGAGATCTCACTCTGCGCCAGGTATGAGTAGACGTCCTTGCTGTACATGGGTGGCGCGATCAGCAGCGGCAGCACCCACAGCATCAGGGTCCGGTCGAGCTGGCTGCGGGACATCTTGCGCTGACCGAGCGCGAACCGGCCCAGCATCAACCAGGCCAGCGCCATCATGACGGCACCCGTCGTCGTCATCGTCAGCGACACCGTCGCGATGCGCGACGGCAGGTTGAGCAGCCGCACGCCGAACGTCGGATCCTGCACCACCGGGCGGGCCCCGGCGCCGAGCGCCCCGATCGCCATCAACACGGTGCCGGTCGCGCCGAACAACCGGGTGCGGCGCATCGCGACCAGTTCGGCGGCGGTCAGCGGGCTGCCGACGGTCCGCTCATCGCCGTGCAGGCCGGCGATCGACGAGCTGAGGGAGAGCTGGCGGGCTGCCACCCAGGCAGCGTAGCGGGCGGATAATCGGGCTTATTCCGGAGAACTGGGCCCGCCGGTGTGAGAAGTCCGACCCTGCCGATAAGGGTGCCCTTGCTGGACCGGGTTTCCGAATTGCGTCACACTGGTGTTGTGAAATTCCGTTCGCAGAGCTCGGAGGCGCCGACGTCGGCGCCTCTGCACCCTGTGGACGGCGACCATCACGGCGATACCCGCAGTGCCATCGTCCGGTTGCTTCTCGAATCGGGCCCGGTGACCGCAGGGCACATCGGGCAGCAACTCGGCTTGTCGGCGGCAGGCGTCCGCAGGCATCTCGATGCGCTGATCGAAGCCGGCGACGCCCAGGCCAACGCTGCTGCGGCCTGGCAGCAGGAAGGCCGTGGCAGGCCCGCCAAGCGCTACCGGCTGACCGCGGCCGGCCGGGCGAAACTCGAACACACCTACGACGACCTCGCCTCGGCGGCCATGCGTCAGCTGCGCGAGATCGGTGGCGACGACGCCGTCCGCACCTTCGCGCGCCGCCGCATCGACACGATCCTCGCGGGTGTGGAGCCCGTCGACGACGCGTCCCGCGGGGAGGAGATCGAGGCCGCCGCCGACAGGATCGCCGACGCGCTGACCGGCGCCGGATACGCGACGACGACCACGCGCGTGCGCGGTCCGCTGAGCGGGGTGCAGATCTGTCAGCACCACTGTCCGGTCTCACACGTCGCCGAACAGTTCCCGGAGTTGTGCGAGGCCGAGCAGCAGGCGATGTCCGACGTCCTCGGAACCCACGTGCAGCGTCTGGCGACCATCGTCAACGGAGACTGCGCATGCACCACTCACGTCCCGCTCGTGCCGGAGCGATAGCGACCCGAACACAGCAAACCTCCGGCGCACAGCCCGCCGCCGGAGCCACTACCAGAGCAAAAGGAGTGTGTCGCAATGACACTCACACCGGAGGTCAAGCCCGAGGCGCTGACCCAGGAAGAGACCATCGCGTCCCTGGGCAAGTACGGCTACGGCTGGGCTGACTCCGATGTCGCAGGAGCCAGCGCACAGCGGGGGCTGTCCGAGGCGGTGGTCCGCGACATCTCGGCCAAGAAGAGCGAGCCCGAGTGGATGCTCGACATCCGACTCAAGGCGCTGCGCACCTTCGACAAGAAGCCGATGCCGAACTGGGGCTCCGACCTCGACGGCATCGACTTCGACAACATCAAGTACTTCGTGCGCTCCAGCGAGAAGCAGGCCGCCACGTGGGACGACCTGCCCGAGGACATCCGTAACACCTACGACAAGCTGGGCATCCCCGAGGCCGAGAAGCAGCGCCTGGTCTCCGGCGTGGCTGCGCAGTACGAGTCCGAGGTCGTCTACCACTCGATCCGCGAGGATCTGGAGGCCCAGGGCGTCATCTTCCTCGACACCGACACCGCGCTCAAAGAGCATCCGGAGCTGTTCAGGGAGTACTTCGGCACGGTGATCCCGGCCGGCGACAACAAGTTCTCCGCGCTGAACACCGCGGTGTGGTCGGGTGGCTCGTTCATCTACGTGCCGAAGGGCGTGCACGTCGACATCCCGCTGCAGGCCTACTTCCGAATCAACACCGAGAACATGGGCCAGTTCGAGCGCACGCTGATCATCGTCGACGAAGACGCCTACGTGCACTACGTCGAGGGCTGCACGGCGCCGATCTACAAGTCGGACTCGCTGCACAGCGCGGTCGTCGAGATCATCGTCAAGCCGGGCGGCCGCTGCCGCTACACGACCATCCAGAACTGGTCGAACAACGTCTTCAACCTGGTCACCAAGCGGGCCCGCGCCGAGGCCGGCGCGACCATGGAGTGGGTCGACGGCAACATCGGCTCCAAGGTCACGATGAAGTACCCGGCCGTGTGGATGACCGGCGAGCACGCCAAGGGCGAAGTCCTCTCGGTCGCGTTCGCCGGCGAGGGCCAGCACCAGGACACCGGCGCCAAGATGCTGCACCTGGCGCCCAACACCTCGAGCAACATCGTCTCCAAGTCGGTCGCCCGCGGCGGTGGACGTGCGTCCTACCGCGGCCTGGTCCAGGTCAACAAGGGGGCGCATGGGTCGCGCTCCTCGGTGAAATGCGATGCGCTGCTGGTCGACACGATCAGCCGCTCCGACACCTATCCGTACGTCGACATCCGCGAGGACGACGTCACGATGGGCCACGAGGCGACGGTGTCCAAGGTCAGCGAGGATCAGATGTTCTATCTGATGAGCCGCGGACTGACCGAGGACGAGGCGATGGCGATGGTCGTGCGCGGCTTCGTCGAGCCGATCGCCAAGGAGCTGCCGATGGAGTACGCGCTGGAGCTCAACCGGCTGATCGAGCTGCAGATGGAAGGGGCTGTCGGTTAGTGAGTCGCGATCTGACATCCGCAGTCGAAGGTTCCGTGAAATCGGGCTCGGTCCTGAACCTGAACAAGGGTGAGCTGTTCTCGTCCTTCGACGTCAATGCGTTCGAGGTACCCGGTGGCCGCGACGAACTGTGGCGGTTCACCCCGCTGAAGCGTCTGCGCGGCCTGCACGACGGATCCGCGACGCCCAGTGGCACCGCCGGCATCACCGTCACCGAGCGTGAGGGCGTGACGGTCGAGACCGTCGCGCGTGGCGACGCGCGCCTGGGCCAGGCCGGCGTGCCCTCGGACCGTGTTGCGGCGCAGGCATTCTCGTCGTTCGAGTCGGCGACCGTCGTGACCGTCGCCCGGGACACCGAGGTGGCCGAACCGATCGAGATCGTGATCGAGGGACCCGGTGAGGACGCAGTGGCCTACGGGCATCTGCAGATCCGCGTCGAGGAACTGTCGCGCGCTATCGTCGTGGTGGATTTGCGTGGCAGCGGCGTCTACGCCGACAACGTCGAGATCATCGTCGGCGACTCCGCCGGTCTCGGGCTGATCTGGATCGCCGACTGGGCCGACGACACCGTGCATGTCAGCTCGCACCACGCGAAGCTGGGTAGGGACGCCGTGCTCGGACACGTCAACGTCACGCTCGGCGGCGACGTCGTGCGCACGACGGCCACTGTGCGTTACACCGGCCCGGGTGGCGAGGCCAAGATGCTCGGCACCTACTTCGCCGACGACGGCCAGCATTTCGAGTCCCGGCTCCTCGTCGACCACTCGCAGCCCAACTGCAAGTCCGACGTGCTGTACAAGGGTGCGCTGCAAGGGGATCCGGACTCACGTAAACCCGACGCGCACACCGTGTGGGTGGGCGACGTGCTGATCCGCGCCGAGGCGACCGGTACCGACACCTTCGAGGTGAACCGCAACCTGGTTCTCACCGACGGCGCGCGTGCCGACTCGGTGCCCAACCTGGAGATCGAGACCGGCGAGATCGTCGGGGCCGGACATGCCAGTGCCACCGGCCGATTCGACGACGAGCAATTGTTCTATCTACGGGCCCGGGGCATTCCCGAGGCCCAGGCGCGCCGCCTTGTGGTGCGCGGCTTCTTCAACGAGATCATCGCGAAGATCGCCGTCCCCGCCGTGCGCGAGCGCCTGACCGATGCCATCGAACGAGAACTAGCAATCACCGAAGCGAGTGCGAACTGACATGACGACACTGGAAATCAAAGACCTGCACGCGTCGGTCTTCACCCCCGAGGGCGAGGAAGTCCCGATCCTCAAGGGCGTGAATCTGACGGTGAAGTCGGGCGAGACCCACGCCGTGATGGGCCCCAACGGATCCGGCAAGTCGACGCTGTCCTACGCGATCGCCGGCCATCCCAAGTACACCGTCACCTCGGGGTCGATCACCCTCGACGGCGCCGACGTGCTGGAGATGAGCATCGACGAGCGGGCGCGCGCCGGACTGTTCCTGGCGATGCAGTACCCCGTCGAGGTGCCCGGCGTGTCGATGTCGAACTTCCTGCGCACCGCGGCGACCGCGGTGCGCGGGGAAGCGCCCAAGTTGCGGCACTGGGTCAAGGAGGTCAAGGCCGCGATGAGCGACCTGGACATCGACCCGACGTTCGGCGAGCGCAGCGTCAACGAAGGTTTCTCCGGCGGCGAGAAGAAGCGCCACGAGATTCTGCAGCTGGGCCTGCTCAAGCCGAAGATCGCCATCCTCGACGAGACCGACTCCGGTCTGGATGTCGACGCGCTGCGCATCGTCAGCGAAGGCGTGAACCGGTTCAAGGAAGCTGAGAACGCCGGTGTCCTGCTGATCACGCACTACACCCGCATCCTGCGCTACATCCAGCCGCAGTTCGTCCACGTCTTCTACGACGGCCGGATCATCGAGTCGGGCGGGCCGGAGTTGGCCGACGAACTCGAAGAGAACGGTTACGAGCGCTTCACCCAGGCTGCCGCCGCAGGGGCGTGACATGACCACCGCACGCACGTTGGACCTCACGGTGCTCAATAGGGTCCGGGCGGATTTTCCGATCCTGAGCCGCGTGATGCGGGGCGGGCAGCAGTTGGCCTACCTCGATTCGGGGGCGACGTCGCAGAAACCCTTGGCGGTGCTCGACGCCGAACGTGACTTCCTGCTGCACTCCAACGGTGCCGTCCACCGGGGCGCACACCAGCTGATGGAGGAGTCCACGGACGCCTACGAGCATGGCCGCGAGGCCATCGCGTCGTTCGTGGGTGCCGACTCCGACGAGCTGGTGTTCACCAAGAACGCGACAGAGGCCATCAACCTGGTGGCATATGCGCTGGGGGACAAGCGGTTCGAGAACGCCATCGGGCCCGGCGACGTGATCGTCACGACCGAGCTCGAGCACCACGCGAACCTGGTTCCGTGGCAGGAACTCGCGCTGCGCACGGGCGCCACGTTGCGCTGGTACGGAGTGACCGATGACGGGCGCATCGACCTCGACTCGCTCGATCTCGATGAGCGCGTGAAGGTCGTTGCCTTCAGCCATCATTCGAATGTGACCGGCGCGATCGCCCCCGTGTCGGAGCTGGTGGCGCGCGCGAGGGCCGTCGGTGCCCTCGTGGTGCTCGACGCCTGCCAGTCGGTGCCGCATCAGCCGGTCGACTTCCATGCCCTCGACGTCGACTTCGCCGCGTTCTCGGGGCACAAGATGCTGGGGCCGACGGGCATCGGTGTGCTCTACGGGCGCCGCGCGCTGCTGAACGCACTGCCTCCGTTTCTGACCGGCGGCTCGATGATCGAGACCGTCACGATGGAGGCGACGACGTTCGCACCCGCACCGCAACGGTTCGAGGCGGGCACTCCGATGACCTCACAGGTCGTCGGGTTGGGTGCCGCGGCACGGTATCTCGACGCCCTGGGGATGCCCGCGGTCGAAGAGCATGAGCGGGAACTCGTCGCCGCGGCCCTCGCAGGCCTCTCGGAGGTGCCGGGCGTGCGCGTCATCGGTCCGGCGTCCATGGACGATCGCGGCTCGCCGGTGTCGTTCGTGGTCGACGGTGTGCACGCCCACGACGTCGGGCAGGTGCTCGACGACGACGGGGTCGCGGTGCGGGTGGGCCACCACTGCGCATGGCCGCTGCATCGCAGGTTCGGTATCGCCGCGACGGCGCGCGCGTCGTTCGCGGTGTACAACACCGTCGACGAGGTGGACCGCCTGGTGGCCGGGGTACGTCGCGCCGTCGAGTTCTTCGGTTCGGCGGGCAGGAGCGGAGCGACCCGGGGATCAGGCAGGGACTAGTGCGGCTGGAACAGATCTATCAGGAAACGATCCTGGATCACTACAAGCATCCGCATCACCGGGGTCTGCGTGAGCCGTTCGCGGCCGAGGTGCACCACGTCAATCCGACGTGTGGTGACGAGGTGACGCTGCGGGTGGCGCTGTCCGACGACGGCGAGACCGTCACCGACATCTCCTACGACGGGCAGGGCTGTTCGATCAGCCAGGCGTCGACGTCGGTGCTGACCGACCAGGTGATCGGCCAGACGGTCGGGGATGCGCTCAAGACGGTGGCGGCGTTCACCGAGATGGTGTCGTCACGCGGAAAGATCGACGGCGACGAGGATGTGCTCGGTGACGGCATCGCGTTTGCCGGTGTGTCGAAGTACCCGGCGCGGGTGAAGTGCGCGCTGCTGGGATGGACAGCGTTCAAAGCCGCGCTGGCGGAGGCCCACGGGCCCGAGAATTCTGAAGGAGAATCGACATGAGTGACGTTTCCCACGAGGGTGCAGCACCGAACGATGAAGTGATCGCCGACCTGGAGGAGGCGATGCGGGACGTCGTCGACCCGGAGTTGGGTATCAACGTCGTCGACCTGGGCCTTGTCTACGGAATCGGACTGGAGAACAGCGAGGCGGGGCCGGTCGCGCTGATCGACATGACCCTGACGTCGGCGGCGTGCCCCCTTACCGATGTCATCGAGGATCAGTCGCGCTCGGCTCTCGTCGGCGCGGGGCTGGTGAACGAGATCAAGATCAACTGGGTGTGGAACCCGCCGTGGGGTCCGGACAAGATCACCGAGGACGGCCGCGAGCAGCTGCGGGCGTTGGGTTTCACCGTCTGACGCTCATCCGTACATAGCAGTGCTAGGGTAGCGCTGCTATGTATATCGACAAGGATCTCGTGGCGGCGTCGGCGACGCCGCTGGTGCTCGGCATCCTCGCCGAGGGCGAGTCCTATGGCTATGCCATTCTTCAGCGGGTCGAGGATCTGTCCGGCGGCGAGATCCAGTGGAGCGACGGCATGCTGTACCCGCTGCTGCACCGGCTGGAGCGGTTGGGCCTGGTGACGTCGTCGTGGGGACGTTCGGACAGTGGGCGGCGCCGCAAGCACTACGCGATCACCGACGCAGGCCGCGACACCCTCGCCGTGCGCCGTTCCCAGTGGGAGGCGATGGCGGGCATGCTGGACCAGGTGTGGCGCAGCGCTCAGCGGCCCCCGTCTGCGGCCACCGGGTGGGCGTGATGACCGCCGAGAACCCCACGGTGGAATCGCAGATCGGTCAGTGGCGCGGCTACATCGAACGTCGTGCCGCCATCTCCACGGCAGATGTCGACGAGATGGAAGATCATCTCCGCGACCAGATCTCGGACCTCAACGCCGCAGGCCTCCACGATGACGAAGCGTTCCTGGTCGCCGTCAAACGGATGGGCGACCTCGACAGCATCTCCCGGGAGTTCGCGCGCGAGCATTCCGAGCGGTTGTGGAAACAACTGGTCCTGCTGCCCACCGACGCCGAGGGCGGCGGAGCATCCCGCCGCGAGCTTGCCGTGGTGGTCGGGGCCGCCGTCGGGGCCGCGATGGCGACCAAGGCCGGATCATCGCTACTCGGTGACGAATTCGCCCGCTACGCAGCGGTATTCGTGCTGCCGTTCCTGGTCGGCTATTTCGCCTGGAAGCGGCGGATGGCCCTGCGCGTCACCGCCGTGTTGGGTGCGGTGTTCGTTGCCGCGGCGGTTCTGCAGTCGGTCTACCCTTTCGACTCCGGGGGTGCCACCGAGGCGATCGCAGCGATCCACACGCCGATCGTGTTGTGGTTCGTCGTCGGCGTGGCCTACGCCGGTGGTCGCTGGCGCGACGCCCGCCGGCGGATGGACTTCATCCGGTTCACCGGCGAATGGGTGGTCTACCTGACGCTGCTCGGGCTCGGCGGCGGCGTGCTGACGGCGTTGACGGTCGGCGCCTTCGACGCGCTGGGCAGCGACATCGAGTCGGTGGTGGAGGACTGGATCGTCCCGTGCGTGGCGCCTGCGGGCGTTCTCGTCGCGGCATGGCTGGTCGAGGCCAAGCAGAGCGTGGTGGAGAACATCGCTCCGGTGCTGACCCGCGTGTTCACTCCGCTGACCACGGTGATGCTGCTGGCCCTGCTGGGCGCGTTCGCGGTGTCCGGGCGATTCGTCGACGTCGACCGCACCCTGCTGATCCTGATGGACGTCATTTTGGTGCTGGTCCTCGGGCTGCTGCTCTATGCGGTCTCGGCGCGCGACCCGCACCTGCGGCCGGACTTCTTCGACCGCATGCAGCTGATGCTCGTCCTCAGCGCGCTGGCCGTCGACGTGCTGATGCTGATCGCGATGCTGACCCGTATCGCGGAGTTCGGCACGAGCGCGAACAAGGTCACCGCGCTGGGCCTCAACCTCGTGTTGCTGACCAACCTCGCGTGGTCGGCCCACCTGCTGGGCGGGTTCCTGCGCCGCCGTCGCGACTTCGCGGCGATCGAACGGTGGCAGACCGGTTATCTCCCGGTGTTCGGTGTGTGGGCCGCCCTGGTCGCCGTCACAGTTCCCCCGGCATTCGACTTCGTCTAGCGCAACGTGGGTTCGCAGAGGGCCCCGACGGGGAACATCGACACAAACACCGACGTTAGGACAGGCATGGCCACCAAAGACATCACCGCAGAAGAGTTCAACGACACCATCAACGACAACGACATCGTGCTGGTGGATTTCTGGGCGTCGTGGTGCGGGCCGTGCAAGGCCTTCGCGCCGACCTTCGCCGCATCGTCGGAGAAGCACCCCGACGTGGTGTACGCCAAGGTCGACACCGAGGCCGAGCAGCAGCTCGCCGCGGCCGCCGACATCCGCTCGATCCCCACGCTGATGGCGTTCAAGAAGGGCAAACTGGTGTTCAACCAGGCGGGCGCCCTGCCGCCGGCCGCGCTGGAGGACCTCATTCAGCAGGTCAAGGACTTCGACATCGACGCCGCGATCGCCGCGCAGGGGGACGGCCAGTCCTGACGGCACTGTCCACAGGCGGCGCGCTACCGTGCATCCGTGACCAACGTCTCTGCGACCAACGGATCTGGGACCAACGGCTCTGGGACCAACGGGTACGTCCTCGTCGACCGTCCGCGGCCCCACGTCGCCCTCGTGACGCTGAACCGGCCCGAGCGGATGAACTCGATGGCGTTCGACGTGATGGTCCCGTTGAAGGCCGCCCTCGACGAGCTCACCTACGACAACGACGTCCGGGCCGTGGTGCTCACCGGCGCCGGGCACGGTTTCTCGTCCGGGGCTGACCACAAGTCGGCCGGATCGGTTCCGCACGTCGACGGCCTGACCCGTCCGGCTTTCGGGCTGCGGTCGATGGAGGTCCTCGACGACGTCATCCTGGCGCTGCGCAAGCTGCACCAACCGGTGATCGCGGCGGTCAACGGCGCCGCCATCGGGGGCGGGCTGTGCCTTGCGCTGGCCGCCGACATCCGAGTCGCCTCTACGTCGGCGTACTTCCGTGCCGCCGGCATCAACAACGGCCTCACCGCCAGTGAGCTCGGACTGAGCTATCTGCTGCCGCGCGCGATCGGGTCGTCGCGCGCCTTCGAGATCATGCTGACCGGCCGCGACGTCGACGCCGAGGAAGCCGAACGGATCGGGCTCGTGTCGCGGCGTGTGGCCGACGAGGACCTGCTGGAGACCTGCTACGAGCTCGCCGAACGGATCGCCGGATTCTCCCGGCCCGGCACCGAGCTGACCAAACGGACGCTGTGGAGCGGCCTGGACGCCGGATCCCTTGAGGCCCACATGCAGGCCGAGGGGCTCGGGCAGCTCTACATCCGGTTGCTGACCGACAACTTCGAAGAGGCTGTCGCCGCCCGCCGGGAGAAGCGGGCACCCCGGTTCAGCGACGACAGGTAGCTGATATCGATTGGCCTCCGGCCGGTCGTTGCCATTAGCCTTGCCGAAGGCCATGTACGGCGCGGGCCCGATGTGTCGGCCCCTGCCCCCATTTCATTTTCAGGAGCATCAGCGTGATCACCGCAACGGACCTTGAGGTCCGCGCTGGAGCGCGCACGCTGCTCTCCGTCGAAGGCTCGGCGTTGCGGGTGCAGCCGGGGGACCGAATCGGGCTCGTCGGGCGCAACGGCGCCGGCAAGACGACCACCATGCGCATCCTCGCCGGGGAGGGCGAGCCGTATGCGGGCTCGGTCACACGCACCGGTGAAATCGGTTATCTGCCACAGGATCCCAAAGAGGGTGACTTGGACATGCTGGCCCGCGACCGCGTGCTCTCGGCGCGTGGCCTCGACACGCTGCTGTCGGATCTGGAGAAGCAGCAGGCGCTGATGGCCGAGGTCGCCGACGACGCGGCCCGCGACAAGGCGGTGCGCCGCTACGGACAGCTCGAAGAGCGCTTCGCCGCACTCGGCGGGTACGCCGCCGAGAGCGAGGCCGGACGGATCTGCGCCAGCCTCGGGCTGCCCGATCGCGTCCTGACCCAGCCGCTGCGCACCCTCTCAGGCGGCCAGCGCCGCCGGGTGGAGCTGGCCCGGATCCTGTTCGCCGCCTCCGAGGGTGGCGGCGGAGATGCCACCACCCTTCTGCTCGACGAGCCCACCAACCACCTCGACGCCGACTCGATCGGTTGGCTGCGCGCCTTCCTGCAGAACCACAACGGGGGCCTGGTGGTCATCAGCCACGACGTCGAGCTGCTCGCCGACGTGGTGAACCGGGTCTGGTTCCTCGACGCGGTCCGCGGGGAGGCCGACGTCTACAACATGGGCTGGCAGAAGTATCTCGACGCCCGCGCGACCGACGAGCAGCGCCGCCGGCGGGAACGCGCGAACGCCGAGAAGAAGGCCGGTGCGTTGCGCGCGCAGGCGGCCAAGATGGGTGCCAAGGCGACGAAAGCCGTTGCCGCGCAGAACATGTTGCGTCGGGCCGAGCGGATGATGGCCGAGCTCGACGCCGAGCGGGTCGCCGACAAGGTGGCGCGGATCAAGTTCCCGACACCGGCGCCGTGCGGGAAAACCCCGTTGATCGCCAAGGGGTTGACCAAGACCTACGGTTCGCTGGAGATCTTCACCGGTCTCGACCTGGCCATCGACCGTGGCTCGCGGGTCGTCGTGCTGGGTCTCAACGGTGCGGGCAAGACCACACTGCTGCGGCTGCTCGCCGGTGTGGAGACCGCCGATGCGGGCGGGCTCGAACCCGGCCACGGTCTCAAGATCGGGTACTTCGCCCAGGAGCACGACACGCTCGACACCATGAGGACGGTGTGGGAGAACATCCGCTCGGCCGCACCTGACACCGGGGAGCAGGACCTGCGCGGCCTGCTCGGTGCGTTCATGTTCACCGGACCGCAGCTCGAACAGCCTGCGGGCACCCTGTCGGGCGGCGAGAAGACGCGGCTGGCACTCGCCGGCCTCGTCGCGTCCACGGCCAACGTGCTGCTGCTCGACGAGCCGACGAACAATCTCGACCCCGCGTCGCGTGAACAGGTGCTCGACGCGCTGCGCAGCTATGCCGGTGCGGTGGTGCTGGTGACCCACGACCCGGGCGCTGCCGAGGCCCTGGATCCGCAGCGGGTGCTGCTGCTGCCCGACGGCACCGAGGACTTCTGGTCCGACGACTATCGCGACCTGATCGAACTGGCCTGACGCGCCGACGCCGCCCGGTGGCGGCCGTCGTCATATTTGATCGGTGTCAACAGTTGCTGTGCGGGGTAAACCGGAGTCACATCCGAGCACACCAGCCGGGAGGCGCCGAAGATGAAGAACAATGGCAAGTCCAGGGATCAACTGATGTCCGAGCTGCGCAATGCCTATGAACGCGGCGCGAGCATCCGTTCGCTGGTGGCGTCCACGGGTCATTCCTACGGGTCGATCCACTCCCTGCTGCGCGAGGCGGGGGTGACGATGCGCAGCCGCGGCGGCCCGAACCACCGCGGCCGGCGCACCGCCTAGGGCTGCCGCACCGACGCCTCGACGAGATCGAGTACCGCACTGAGCTTTTCGGGATCGTCCCCGGACGCCAGGCGTGCCACCAGGCCGTCGAGCACCAACTCGAGATAAGTCCGCAACACTTCGCCGTCGACGTCGTCGCGCAGCCGGCCCGCCTGTTTCTGGCGTCGTAGCCGTTCCGTCGTCGCCGCCGACAACTCGGCAGAACGCTCGGCCCAGCCCTGACTGAAGGCCGGATCGTTGCGCAACTTGCGTGCGATCTCCAACCGCGTTGCCAGCCAATCGAACTGGTCGGGCGCGGCGAGCATGTCACGCATCACCTGGATCAGCCCCTCGCGCGCGGCGACGTCGGCCATCCGTTCGGCATCCTCGCGGGCCAGTTCGAAGAACAGCGTGTCCTTGTCCCTGAAGTGGTGGAAGATCGCGCCGCGCGACAGCCCGATGGTCTGTTCGAGCCGCCGCACGGTCGCGCTCTCGTACCCGTACTCCGCGAAACATCTGCGCGCCCCGTCGAGGATCTGGCGGCGGCGCGCCGCCAGATGATCGTCGGTCACCCGGGGCATGGGCAGGGTCCTACGCGTCGTGCGCGCCTGGTCACGACTTCAGCATGTTGCGCAGCACGTACTGCAGGATGCCGCCGTTTCGGTAATAGTCGGCCTCGCCGGGGGTGTCGATGCGCACGACCGCATCGAACTCGACCTTCCCGCCGTCGGGCTTGGTGGCCGTGACCTTGACCGTCTTGGGCGTCTTGCCGTTGTTGAGCTCCTCGATACCGGTGATGTCGAACGTCTCCGTGCCGTCGAGCTTCAGCGACGCCGCCGACTCACCCTCGGGGAACTGCAACGGGATGACACCCATGCCGATCAGGTTCGACCGGTGGATGCGCTCGAAGGACTCGGTGATCACCGCGCGCACACCCAGCAGGCTGGTGCCCTTGGCCGCCCAGTCGCGGGAGGACCCGGACCCGTACTCCTTGCCGCCCAGCACCACCAGAGGGATGTTCTGCTCGGCGTAGTTCTGCGCGGCGTCGTAGATGAACGCCTGCTCGCCCTCCTTGGTGAAGTCCCGGGTGTAGCCGCCCGAGACGTCGTCGAGCAGCTGATTCTTCAGCCGGATGTTGGCGAAGGTGCCGCGGATCATCACCTCGTGGTTACCGCGACGAGAGCCGTAGGAGTTGTAGTCCTTGCGTTCCACGCCGTGGGACTCCAGGTACTCGGCGGCCGGGGTGCCCGGCTTGATCGCACCGGCGGGGGAGATGTGGTCGGTGGTGACCGAATCTCCGAGCAGGGCAAGCACTCTGGCGCCCGAGATGTCGGTGACGGGCTGCGGCTCGGCGGGCATGCCCTCGAAGTACGGAGGCTTGCGGACGTAGGTCGAATCCTGATCCCACTCGAAGGTGTTACCGCTGGGGGTGGGCAGGTTGCGCCACCTCTCGTCACCCTTGAACACGTCGGCGTAGTTCTTGGTGAACATCTCCTGGCTGATGGCCTCGGCGATGGTGTCGCTGATGTCCTTCTGCGACGGCCAGATGTCCTTGAGGAACACCGGGTTACCGTCGGAGTCGTTGCCCAGGCTGTCGCTCTCGAAGTCGAAGTCCATGCTGCCGGCCAACGCGTAGGCGATCACCAGCGGCGGGGAGGCCAGGTAGTTCATCTTCACGTCGGGGTTGATGCGGCCTTCGAAGTTGCGGTTGCCCGACAGCACCGCGGTCACCGACAGGTCGTTGTCGTTGATCGCCTTGCTGACCTCCTCCGGCAGCGGTCCGCTGTTGCCGATGCAGGTGGTGCAGCCGTACCCGACGAGGAAGAAGCCGAGCTTCTCCAGGTAGGGCCACAGCCCGGCCTTGTTGTAGTAGTCCGTCACCACCTGAGAGCCGGGTGCCATGGTGGTCTTCACCCACGGCTTGCGTGCCAGGCCCTTGTCGACGGCGTTCTTGGCCAGCAGGGCCGCCCCGATCATCACCTCGGGGTTGGAGGTGTTGGTGCAGGAGGTGATCGCCGCGATCACGACGGCGCCGTGGTCGAGGACGAACTCGCCGTGCTCGTCGGACTTGACGGTGACGGGCTTGGTGGGACGGCCGTCGGCACCGTTGGCCGCCGAGTGCATGTTCACCGCGCCGTCATCGGCGAACTGCAACGTCGCGGGGTCGCTGGCCGGGAAGGTGTCGTCGATCGTGTCGTCGAGCTTGGTCTCCGGCGCCGGGTGGTTGTTCTCGACGTAGTTGTGGATGTCCTTGCGGAACGCGTTCTTCGCATCGTCGAGCGCAATGCGGTCCTGCGGACGCTTCGGCCCGGCGATCGAGGGCACCACGTCGGCGAGGTCGAGTTCGAGGTACTCGGAGAACTTCGGCTCGCGGGACGGGTCGTGCCACATGCCCTGCTCTTTGGCGTACGCCTCGACCAGCGCGAGCTGCTCCTCGCTGCGCCCCGTCAACCGCAGGTACTCGATGGTGACGTCGTCGATCGGGAAAATCGCTGCGGTGGAACCGAATTCGGGGCTCATGTTGCCCAGGGTGGCGCGGTTGGCCAACGGCACCTCGGCCACGCCGTCGCCGTAGAACTCGACGAACTTGCCGACCACGCCGTGCTGGCGCAGCATCTCGGTCACGGTCAGCACCACGTCGGTGGCTGTCACACCCGGTCGGCGCTCACCGGTGATCTTGAAGCCGACCACGCGGGGGATCAGCATCGACACGGGCTGGCCGAGCATCGCGGCCTCGGCCTCGATGCCTCCGACGCCCCAGCCGAGCACGCCCAGGCCGTTCTCCATCGTGGTGTGGCTGTCGGTGCCCACGCAGGTGTCGGGGTAGGCCACGGTGTTTCCTTCAGCGTCACTACGAGCCATGACGACGCTGGCCAGGTACTCGATGTTGACCTGGTGCACGATGCCGGTGCCGGGCGGGACGACCTTGAAGTCGTCGAACGCACCCTGGCCCCAGCGCAGGAACTGGTAGCGCTCGCCGTTGCGCTCGTATTCGATCTCCACGTTGCGCTCGAACGCGTCGGCGCGGCCGAACAGGTCGGCGATCACGGAGTGGTCGATGACCAGATCGGCGGGCGCGAGGGGATTGACCTGCTGCGGGTCGCCGCCGAGCTCGCCGACGGCCTCGCGCATGGTGGCCAGGTCGACGATGCAGGGCACGCCGGTGAAGTCCTGCATGATCACGCGGGCCGGGGTGAACTGGATCTCCACGCTCGGGTCGGCCGACGGGTCCCACTTCGCGATGGCCTCGATGTGGTCCTTGGTGATGTTCGCCCCGTCCTCGGTGCGGAGCAGGTTCTCGGCAAGCACCTTGAGGCTGTAGGGAAGTTTCTCGGTTCCGGGGACCGCGTCGAGGCGGTAGATCTCGTAGCTGTTGTCTCCGACCTTCAGCGTGTCCTTCGCCCCGAACGAGTTCAGGGATGAATTCTTGCTGCTCACATCAACTCCCGGATTCAAATCATGGCCGCGACGGGCTGTGCCGCGGTGTTGGTAACCCTAACAGTACGCTTGTCCTGTATGTAATCCCAGGGCGGTATCAGTCTTGTCTCATGACCGGCGTGCTGCCACCCCGGTCGGATACCCATCGCGTACCTTGCTGATGTGTCCGGACTGACGTTCGTCCCTATTGCGCCCACCTACATCCCGCCGGAGCTGTGCCAGTCGGTCGGGGTGGCGATGGAACCCGGCAAGCCCACGCCGGATGCCTGCATGGACATCGTGCGCACGAATGTGGCCGAGTCCGGCGTCAGCGTGCCGATCGGCACCGACCCCGCGGTCGAGCAGCAACTGGTCGATGTCGTCGCGGGCGCCCGCGCGGACGGGATCGACCTCAAGATCGTGGTGATCGACGCCAACCCGCCCATCCACAGCCCGTTGCGTGACATCGCCACCGAGGTCGGCGAGGCGAACCCGGGTTCGACGGTGCTCGCGATCAGCCCGTCGTTCGCCGGCACCTACAGCTCGGAGTTCGACCGCGTCACCCTCGAAGCGGGCGAGGATGTGGCCAAGACCGGCAATCCCGTGCAGTCGTCGCAGAATTTCGTATCCGAGTTGACGACGTCGCACTTTCCGTGGACGCCATTCACGATTGTCCTCGTTATCGCGGTCATTCTCGCGGTGGCCGGAACCCGCGTCCTGCAGAAATGGGGCAAACGGTCCGCCACGACCGAAATGGCTCAGAGCAGCAGAGACTGACCCCTCCATCACTAACCGGCAAATTCAAAGATCACTATTTGATAACGCCATTCGCAATTACATTGTTGTAATTTGTTGCTAAAGTTTCTTTAGCGTCAGATGTGACGTACGGTGCAATCGGTGCCTGTTGTTGCGGTTGTGTCCCATGTGACTCCTGTGCTTCGGCGCCGTACCTGTGCCGACACGTCCCGCGTGGAGCCTGAGGAGACTTGAGTCGAATGAGACGCACCCCTGGCGGCGCCTCCGCTTCGCGGCTGTGCGCCGCGTCCCTGGCCTTCGGCATGGTGCTGACGGTGCCGAACCTGGCACCCCACCTCGCCCTCGCCCAGCCGGCCCAGGCCGACGGGATCGCGCGGTTGGTGACCGACGTCGCGAACGTCAACCAGCAACTCCAAGATCTCGGCGCGCAGATCCAGATGCAGCAGGAGAGCGTCAACAAGGCGATCCTGGACGTGCAGACGGCCCGCGACGACGCCGCCGCCGCTCAACTAGACGTCGACGCGTCCGCGCAGCGCGTCAAAGACGCCAACGCCGCCATCGCGGCCGCCCAGGCGCGGTTCGACAAGTTCGCCGCCGCGATGTACGTGCGCGGCCCGTCGAGCTCGTATCTGACCGCGTCGGATCCGACCGACATCCTGCACACCGCCGCGGCCGGCCAGAGCCTGTCGATCAGCTCGCAGAAGGTGATGGCCGATCTGCAGCGGGCCCGCACCGAGCAGGTCAACAAGGAATCGGCCGCGCGCCTGGCCAAGCAGAAGGCCGACGACGCCGTCAAGGCCGCCGAGACCAGCCAACAGGACGCCGTGTCCGCGCTGACGAAGGCCCAGGAGACGTTCAAGGCCCAGCAGACCGAGCTGGACCGGCTGACCGCCGAACGGGCACAGGCGCAGGCCCGGCTGCAGCAGGCCAGATCGCTGGCCGCACCGTCCTCGCCCGCACCGTCCTCGCCCGCGCCGGCCGCTGCACCCACCGGCGCCGCGACGGGTGCCGGCGCGCCCGCACCCGGCGGGTCGGGCTCCAGCTGGGATGTCGACCCGGCCACCGGCAACCGCGAGACGGCCTGGGACATGACGCTGCCCCAGATCCCGAGCGCGTTCGTCAGCGGCGACCCGATCCAGATCATCAACGCGGTACTCAAGATCATCACCACGTCGGTGGAGATCACCCAGAACCTGGGACGCAAATTCCTGCAGAGCATCGGGCTGCTCCCGACGCCGACCGGTATCACCAACGGCGCCATCCCGGCGCTGCACGGCCGCAACGCCACCGAGTACGTCATCAAGCGAGGCATGTCGCAGATGGGCGTGCCGTACTCGTGGGGCGGCGGCAACGCCGCCGGGCCGAGCCGCGGGATCGACTCCGGCGCAGGGACGGTCGGCTTCGACTGCTCGGGCCTGATGCTCTACATGTTCGCCGGTGTCGGTATCAAGCTCGACCATTACTCGGGGTCGCAGTACAACGCCGGCCGCAAGGTGCCCTCGTCGCAGATGCGGCGCGGCGACATGATCTTCTACGGCCCCAACGCCAGCCAGCACGTCGCGATGTACCTCGGTGACGGTCAGATGCTGGAGGCCCCCTACACCGGCTCGGTCGTCAAGATCTCGCCCGTCCGCACCAGCGGTATGACCCCGTACGTAACCCGAATGATCGAGTGGTGACCCGAGTGCCGATGGCCCTACGTCGTGTCCTGGTCGCACTGCTCGCGGCCGCCGCGCTGCTGGCGGGGGCCATGGCCCCGGCGTCGGCGCAACCCGGCGGGGGAGCGTGGGATCCGCTGCTGCCGATGCGGCCCAGCGCGGGCGCCCCGGGTGACGCGCTGGCGATCGCGAACGCGTCACTGCAGGTGACCGCGCAGGCCACCCAGGCGACCATGGACATGGGACGGAAGTTCCTGCAGACCCTCGGCCTCGTGCCGGCCGACGCGCCCACCGTCGCGCCCGGATCGGTGCGCGGCCCGGCGGCCGTCGAGTACGTCATCAAGCGCGGCGCCGCCCGGCTTGGCACCCCGTACTCCTGGGGCGGCGGCAAGCCCACCGGCCCGAGCCTCGGGGTGGAACGCGGCGCCAACACCGTCGGGTTCGACTGCTCCGGCTTCACCCAGTACTCGTTCGCCGGTGTCGGCGTGCTGATCCCGAAGTATTCGGGCGACCAGTTCAACACCGGCCGTCGGGTGCCGGTCCAGCAGGCCAAACGCGGTGACCTCCTGTTCTGGGGTCCCGGCGGCAGCCAGCACGTCGCGATCTACCTGGGCAACGGGCAGATGCTGGAATCCGGCGGCACCGCCGACAAGGTCGTCGTCAGCAAGGTCCGGATGTCGGGCCTGCAGCCCACCGTGCAGCGCATCATCGAATCCTGAGTGTGGCCTGAGTTATTCCTGAGGAGACCGGGCGACGTCGACGGATCCCGGACCGCCTGGAATAGTTGACGGCGAGCGCGCGGACCACACGGGTCCCGCGCCGCCAAGACCAGCATGTTCGGCGCCTGTGGAAGGAATTGTTGATGACCTCACCGAGTGGACCGCCGCAGGGCGCTGGAGGATATCCCGGACAGGGCCCCGCACAGGGATACTCCGCAGGCGCCCACGCCGCCGGGAACTCGGCGCCGGGATCCGCGCAGACCAACGGCGGCCTGCAGAACGAGGTCCACACGCTGGAGCGGGCCATCTTCGAGGTCAAGCGGATCATCGTCGGCCAGGACCAGCTGGTCGAGCGCATGCTCGTCGGCCTGCTGGCCAAGGGGCACGTCCTGCTCGAAGGCGTCCCCGGCGTCGCCAAGACGCTGGCCGTCGAGACGTTCGCGAAGGTCGTCGGCGGCACCTTCGCCCGTATCCAGTTCACCCCCGACCTGGTGCCCACCGACATCGTCGGCACCCGGATCTACCGCCAGGGCAAGGAGGAGTTCGACATCGAACTCGGCCCCGTCGTGGTGAACTTCCTGCTCGCCGACGAGATCAACCGCGCGCCGGCGAAGGTGCAGTCCGCACTTCTGGAGATCATGGCCGAGCGCAAGATCTCCATCGGCGGAAAGACCTTCCCGCTGCCGAGCCCGTTCCTGGTGATGGCGACCCAGAACCCGATCGAGCAGGAGGGCGTCTACCAGCTTCCCGAGGCCCAGCGCGACCGCTTCCTGTTCAAGCTCAACGTGGACTACCCCTCACCCGAGGAAGAGCGCGAGATCATCTACCGGATGGGCGTCAAGCCGCCGGAGCCCAAGGGCATTCTGACCACCGCGGATCTGCTGCGCCTGCAGGACGTTGCCGCCAACAACTTCGTCCATCACGCGCTGGTGGACTACGTGGTGCGCATCGTGACCGCGACGCGTGAGCCGGAGAAGTTCGGCATGCCCGACGCCAAGGCCTGGATCGCCTACGGTGCGTCCCCGCGTGCATCGCTGGGCATCATCGCCGCCTCCCGTGCGCTGGCACTGGTCCGCGGCCGCGACTACGTGATCCCGCAGGACGTCGTCGAGGTCATCCCGGACGTGCTGCGGCACCGCTTGGTGCTGACCTACGACGCGCTTGCCGACGAGATCTCCGCCGAGACGGTGGTCAACCGGATCCTGCAGACGGTGGCGCTGCCTCAGGTGAACGCGATTCCGCAGCAAGGACATTCGGTGCCGCCGGTGGTTCCGGCCGCCGCGGCAGCCGCTAGCGGTCGCTGACCTGGTGGCCTCTCCGTCCAGGTCCAGCCGCTCCGTCGACATCCCGTCGATGAAGCGGGGCGAGATCCGTGACCCGGCGCTGTCGGCCGCGTTGCGCAAGCTCGAGTTGACCGTGCGCCGCAAGCTCGACGGCGTGCTGCACGGCGACCACCTCGGGCTGCTACCCGGTCCGGGTTCGGAACCGGGGGAGTCGAGGGTCTATCAGCCCGGCGACGACGTGCGCCGGATGGACTGGTCGGTCACCGCCCGCACCACCCATCCGCACGTCCGCCAGATGATCGCCGACCGTGAGCTCGAGACGTGGCTGGTGGTCGACATGTCGGCCAGTCTCGACTTCGGCACGGCGGGATGCGAGAAGCGCGACCTCGCCGTCGCGGCGGCCGCGTCGATCGCGTTCCTCAACAGCGGCGGCGGCAACCGCATCGGCGCCATCATCGCCAACGGCGAGACCGTGCGGCGGGTGCCCGCGCTGTCCGGACGGATGCACGAGCAGGAACTCCTGCGGACGATCGCGACGATGCCGAAGGCGGCACCCGGCGTCCGCGGCGACCTCGCCGCGGCCATCGACGCGCTGCGCAGGCCGGAACGCCGGCGCGGCATGGCGGTGATCATCAGCGACTTCCTCGGACCGATCAACTGGATGCGGCCGCTGCGCGCGATCGCGGGCAGGCACGAGGTGCTCGGCATCGAGATCATCGACCCGCGCGACGTCGAGTTGCCCGTGGTCGGAGACGTCGTGCTGCAGGACACGGAGACCGGACGCACCCGCGAGTTCACCATCGACGAGCAGTTGCGCAGCGACTTCGAGAAGGCCGCCGCCGCGCACCGCGCCGACGTCGCCCGCACTCTGCGCCGCTGCGATGCCCCTCTGCTGACCCTGCGCACCGATCGCGACTGGATCGCCGATGTGGTGCGGTTCGTCGCCAGTAGGCGCCGCGGCGCGCTGGCCCGCTAGAAACCCGGCCCGCTGGAAACCTGGCCCGCAATAAACAACGACGAAATGGCAAGTAGCGCATGACTTTACCGTTGCTCGGACCGATGTCGCTGTCGGGGTTCGAACACCCGTGGTTCTTCCTGTTCTTCTTCGTCGTCATCGGGCTGGTCGCGCTGTACATCGTCGTGCAGCTCGCCCGCCAGAAGCGGATGCTGCGGTTCGCGAACATGGAGCTGCTGGAGAGTGTGGCCCCCAAGCAGCCGAGCCGGATGCGCCACCTACCGGCGGTGCTGATGATCCTGTCGCTGGTGTCGTTCACCATCGCGATGGCGGGGCCCACCCACGACGTCCGGATCCCGCGCAACCGCGCGGTCGTGATGCTCGTCATCGACGTGTCCCAGTCGATGCGCGCCACCGACGTCGCCCCGAACCGGTTGACCGCCGCGCAGGAGGCCGCCAAGCAGTTCGCCGACCAGCTGACCCCCGGCATCAACCTCGGGCTGATCGCCTACGCGGGTACCGCCACGGTGCTGGTCTCGCCGACGACGAACCGCGAGTCGACGAAGACGGCGATCGACAAGCTGCAGCTCGCCGACCGAACCGCGACGGGTGAGGGCATCTTCACCGCGCTGCAGGCCATCGCGACCGTCGGCGCGGTCATCGGCGGCGGCGACGAACCGCCACCGGCGCGGGTGGTGCTGATGTCCGACGGCAAGGAGACTGTCCCGTCCAACCCGGACAATCCGAAGGGCGCCTACACCGCGGCCCGTACCGCCAAGGACCAGGGGGTGCCGATCTCGACGGTGTCGTTCGGCACGCCGTATGGCTACGTCGAGATCAACGAGCAGCGCCAACCCGTCCCGGTGGACGACGAGATGCTCAAGAAGATCGCCGACCTGTCCGGCGGCGAGGCGTTCACCGCGTCCAGCCTGGAGCAGCTCAAGCAGGTGTTCACCAACCTGCAGGAGCAGATCGGCTACGAGACCATCAAGGGCGACGCCAGCGTCGGATGGCTGCGACTCGGCGCGGGTGTGCTGGCGCTGGCCGCACTGGGCGCGCTGCTGATCAACCGCCGACTGCCGAACTAGGGTTAAGGCGATTTCTTAAGAATGGCGCACACCCACTAAGTTGACGGGATGACCTCGACCGAGAACACCGCCGGCGAATCCGTGGCCGGACGTCCCGCTTTCGTGTCCCGCTCGGTGCTCGTCACCGGCGGCAACCGCGGCATCGGTCTGGCCATCGCGCAGCGGCTCGCCGCCGACGGCCACAAGGTCGCCGTCACCCACCGCGGCTCCGGGGCACCGGACGGGCTGTTCGGTGTCGTGTGCGACGTCACCGACAACGACGCCGTCGACCGCGCGTTCAAAGAGGTCGAAGAGCATCAGGGCCCCGTCGAGGTGCTGGTCTCCAACGCCGGCATCTCCAAGGACGCGTTCCTGATGCGGATGACCGAGGATCGGTTCACCGACGTCATCGACGCGAACCTCACCGGCGCGTTCCGGGTGGCGCAGCGCGCCTCGCGCAGCATGCAGCGCAAGCGTTTCGGCCGGATCATCTTCATCGGCTCGGTGTCGGGGATGTGGGGAATCGGCAACCAGGCCAACTACGCGGCCGCAAAAGCCGGCCTGATCGGGATGGCCCGCTCGATCTCGCGCGAGCTGTCCAAGGCGGGTGTCACCGCGAACGTCGTGGCACCGGGCTACATCGACACCGAGATGACCCGCGCGCTCGACGAGCGCATCCAGGCCGGGGCGCTCGAGTTCATCCCGGCCAAACGGGTCGGCACCGCCGACGAGGTCGCCGGCGCGGTCAGCTTCCTGGCCTCCGAGGACGCGAGCTACATCGCCGGGGCCGTCATCCCCGTCGACGGCGGCATGGGCATGGGCCACTAGTAGATAAGGACTTTCACTGTGACACTTCTTCAAGGCAAGCGGATCCTCGTCACCGGGATCATCACCGACTCCTCGATTGCGTTCCACATCGCCAAGGTCGCCCAGGAGGCGGGTGCCGAGCTGGTGCTGACCGGGTTCGACCGGATGAAGCTGATCCAGCGCATCGCCGACCGGTTGCCGGAGAAGGCGCCGCTGCTGGAACTCGACGTGCAGAACTCCGAGCACCTCGACTCGCTGGCCGACCGCGTCTCCGAGGTCATCGGCGAGGGCAACAAACTCGACGGTGTGGTGCACTCGATCGGCTTCATGCCGCAGACCGGCATGGGCATCAACCCGTTCTTCGACGCCCCGTACGAGGACGTCGCCAAGGGCATCCACATCTCGGCCTACTCGTACGCGTCGCTGGCCAAGGCCGTGCTGCCGATCATGAACCCCGGCGGCGGCATCGTCGGCATGGATTTCGATCCCACCCGCGCCATGCCCGCCTACAACTGGATGACGGTGGCCAAGAGCGCGCTGGAGTCGGTGAACCGGTTCGTCGCCCGCGAAGCCGGCAAGGTCGGGGTGCGCTCCAATCTCGTTGCGGCGGGACCGATCCGGACCCTGGCGATGAGCGCGATCGTCGGCGGCGCACTGGGCGACGAAGCAGGCGCCCAGATGCAACTGCTCGAAGAGGGCTGGGATCAGCGGGCTCCGCTGGGCTGGAACATGAAGGATCCGACGCCGGTGGCGAAGACGGTCTGCGCGCTGCTGTCGGACTGGCTTCCGGCCACCACGGGCACCGTGATCTTCGCCGACGGTGGAGCGAGTACCCAGCTCCTGTGACGTGCCATGACCTTTGATGCGCTGCTTCTCCTGTCATTCGGGGGCCCGGAGGGTCCCGAACAGGTCATGCCGTTCCTTGAGAACGTCACGAGAGGTCGCGGAATACCCAGGGAGAGACTGGAATCGGTCGCCGAGCACTACCTGCATTTCGGGGGAGTGTCACCGATCAACGGGATCAACCGCGACCTGATCACCGCGATCGAGGCCGAGCTGAGCCGTCGCGGCATGCAGCTGCCGGTCTACTTCGGCAACCGCAACTGGGAGCCGTTCGTCGAGGACACGGTTGCTGCGATGCGCGACAACGGTATTCGCCGGGCCGCGGTGTTCTCGACCTCGGCGTGGGGCGGATACTCGGGGTGCACGCAGTACCAGGAGGACATCGCGCGCGGCCGCAACGCCGCGGGCCCCGATGCGCCCGAACTGGTGAAGCTGCGGCAGTACTTCGATCACCCGTTGCTGGTCGAGATGTTCGCCGACGCGATCGCTGACGCGCGCGACACCCTTCCCGAACCGTTGCGTGCCGACGCGCGACTGGTTTTCACCGCGCACTCGATCCCGCTGCGTGCCGCGTCACGCTGCGGACCGGACCTCTACGAGCGCCAGGTCGGCTATGCCGCCGGCCTCGTCGCCGGGGCCGCCGGATACCGGGACTACGACCAGGTCTGGCAGTCGCGATCGGGGCCGCCGCAGGTGCCGTGGCTGGAGCCCGATGTCGGCGATCACCTCGCGGCGCTGGCCGAGGCGGGGACGAAGGCCGTCATCGTGTGTCCGATCGGATTCGTGTCCGACCACATCGAGGTGGTGTGGGACCTCGACAGCGAGCTCGCCGAACAGGCCGCGGAGGCGGGCGTTGCGCTGGCGCGGGCGTCGACCCCCAATGCTCAGCCGCGTTTCGCGCAGCTGGCGGTGGACCTGATCGACGAGGTGATCGCCGGCCGACCGCCGCAGCGAGTCCCCGGTGAGAACCCGGTCCCGGGCTACGGCAGCAGCGTCAACGGAGCGCTGTGCACCGAATTGTGCGGCGCGTGAGCTAGTTCTGCCAGGCCGAGTGCAGGATCGCGTCCACCGCGGCCAGGCGCGCGGAGCGGACCACCGAGATCAGCGGCCGCAGTGCGTCTCCGGCGATCTGCACCTCCGACGAACTCTGCAGCCCACTCGGGATCAGCCCGCTGCTGACCGTGATGATCGCGTCGACGTGCGCGGCGTTCTCCAGCACGCGCACGGCGCGCGGCGGGGCATGGTCGGGAACCCGGTGCATGCTGAGCGAATCCAGCACCTGCTCGACGAGCCGGCGAGGATCGGCGATCTCGCCACCCGAAGCGCCGGCACGCAGCGCGCCGAGCGTGTCGGCCGCCGACCGCACCGCGTCCCGGAGCTGATACTCCGATTCGCCGAGGTCGAAGTGGCCCGGGGGCGGAACCGCGGAGAACGAGTACACGGTCCAGGACAGCCCGGTCACCTCGGCCTCGTACTCGAAATCCGCCTCGAGGCCCGGGGAGTCCGGAAAACTGTCTTCGTACTCGAAATCGGGCACCAGCCCGATGGCGCCGTCGAGACCCCCGACCACGACCGCCTCGCCGGCGGCGATCGCGTCGCGGCCGAACTGGGTGCCGGCGGGCAGACCCCGCACATCGCCGGGTACCGGCAGCGCCAGCGAGATCGTCGGTCGGTTCGCGCCGCGCGCCGAGGCGGTGCGCAGCGTCTGCAGCAGCGATACCGACGCCGCGTCGTCGAGATCCGGCCACGACAACCCGGTGCGCTCCGCGGCGGCCGAATCGTAGGCCGTCACCGAATGCCTTGGAGTCCACAGCGATAACGCATCCAGGACATCGTCGGGCGCGGCCGCGCCTGCCAGCCAGGCGTTGGCCCACACCGATAGCGAAACACTCGGGCACCACATGATGGCTGCAGTGTAGTTGTAACCGGCTCATCCAGGCGGCTGCGCGCTAGGGTGGCAGCATGCCTGTCCCGCTGATCTGGCTGATCGCAGCGCTGGTGCTGGCCGGCGCCGAGGCGCTGACCGGCGACCTGTTCCTGCTGATGCTCTCCGGCGGGGCGCTCGCCGCAGCCGGATCGAGTTTCCTTCTCGACTGGCCGATCTGGGCGGACGGCATCGTCTTTCTGATCGTCTCGGTGCTGCTCCTGGTCGGGGTGCGTCCGGCGCTCAAACGCCGGATGCAGTCGGGTACGGGTCTTCCGGAACCGGTCAAGGCGCTCGAAGGCAGGAGCGCCCTGGTTCTCGACCGGGTGGCCCATCACGAAGGACAGGTGAAGCTGGACGGTGAGGTCTGGACGGCGCGGCCTTACAACGAGAACGACGTGTACGAACCCGGCGACCACGTGACCGTCGTCCAGATCGACGGCGCCACCGCGGTCGTGTCCAAGATCGTGTGACCCGCGATCGTGTGATCTAGAGCTGGAAGGAGTCCCACGTGGACGGTGCCCTCGCAGGATTGGTTCTACTGGCGGTCCTGGTCGTGTTCGCCGCCGTCATCGTCGCGAAGTCGGTGGCGCTGATACCGCAGGCCGAGGCGGCGGTCATCGAGCGGCTGGGCCGCTACAGCAAGACCGTCTCCGGGCAGCTCACGCTGCTGCTGCCTTTCGTCGACAAGATCCGCGCCCGGGTCGACCTCCGGGAACGCGTCGTATCGTTCCCTCCTCAGCCCGTGATCACCGAGGACAACCTGACGGTCAACATCGACACCGTCGTCTACTTCCAGGTCACCAACCCGCAGGCCGCGGTCTACCAGATCAGCAACTACATCGTCGGTGTCGAGCAGTTGACCACCACCACACTGCGCAACGTCGTCGGCGGTATGACCCTGGAACAGACGCTGACCTCCCGCGACTCGATCAACGGACAACTGCGCGGCGTCCTCGACGAAGCCACCAACCGCTGGGGCCTGCGGGTGGCCCGCGTCGAGCTGCGCAGCATCGACCCGCCGCCGTCGATCCAGGATTCGATGGAGAAGCAGATGCGGGCCGACCGCGAGAAGCGCGCGATGATCCTGACCGCCGAAGGCAGTCGAGAGGCGGCGATCAAACAGGCCGAGGGCCAGAAGCAGGCGCAGATCCTGGCCGCCGAGGGCGCCAAGCAGGCCTCGATCCTCGCTGCCGAGGGTGACCGGCAGTCCCGGATGCTGCGGGCCCAGGGTGAACGCGCGGCCGCCTACCTGCAGGCGCAAGGTCAGGCCAAAGCCATCGAGAAGACCTTCGCCGCGATCAAGGCCGGCCGGCCGACTCCCGAGATGCTCGCCTACCAGTACCTGCAGACGCTCCCGCAGATGGCCAAGGGGGAAGCCAACAAGGTCTGGCTGGTGCCCAGCGACTTCGGCTCGGCGCTGCAGGGTTTCACCAAGTTGCTCGGAGCGCCGGGGGAGGACGGGGTGTTCCGGTACACGCCGTCACCCGTCGACGACGCCGGCACCCGGCCAGAGGACGACTCCGACGAGGTCGCCGACTGGTTCTCCACCGAAACCGACCCGGTGATCGCCCAGGCGGTCGCCAAGGCCGAGGCCGAGGCCCGCGCGCCCGTCCCGGGGGCCCTCGACGGACCCAAGCAGTATCCGCCGCTGTCGCAGCAGGTTCAGCCGACGGCGACGGACTACGCACAGCAACCGCGACACGGCAGCCCGGACCAGTGAGCGCGCTGACGGCGCGTCGCACCTACGCCGCGCTCGCCGCGGTCCAGGCCGCCGACGCCGCCGCCTGCGTCGGACCGGTCGCGCCGGTCGCCGAGGCGCTGGAGGCCGTCGGACTCCCGAAGCGGCTCTGGCCGGTGCTGCCCGTGGTGAAGGCCGCCTCTGCGCTGGGGCTGCTGTCGGTGTACCGCTTCCCGCGACTGGCCCGGGTCACGACGCTGATGCTGACGGTCTACTTCATGCTGGCGGCGGGCTCGCACATCCGCGCCCGGGACTGGAGTCCCGGGTTGGTCGCGGCGTCGTCCTTCCTCGCTCTCTACGGGGCGATGACGGTCACGGGGCCCGAGACGAGCTAGGAGACTGCTGAATTAGGTGTGTTGGGGGCGGGTGCCTCAGAGCGCTCTGTGGGCCGTGGTTGAGTCAAACCCGGGAGTCGACAGTTACGAGTGTCACCGCGGCCGTGTTGAGGGTGCATGTGGTGCCCGGTGAGCCAAGACCCGGCTGTGCCGGGGTCAGGCGATGGCCCAGCCAGCGCCGGTGTGGGTCAATCCCAGGGTGATTAGGCGATGTAAGTTCACCGCGGCGGCGCGATGATGCAGCCATTGATCGTTGCGGGTGACCCCGCGGTAGCGGACTTTGCGGTTGCCGCGTGTCAGCCAGGCGATGGTGCGTTCCACCATCGGGCGGTGTTGACGATATTCGTTGAGCCACCGTGGTTTTTGTGACCTCTTACGGGCAGCGCGTTGAAGTGCGTCGTGGGGCCCGATTTTCAGGCTTCTGCCGTCGATGCTGGTGGTGCACTGTGGGCGTAGCGCGCAGCCCCGGCACGCGGCCCCGAAGGTGGCGTTGCCGCGTGCGCTGATGCTCCGAGCCACTCCCGCTGGGCAGGTCACGCGATGGCCGCGGTGATCAACAGTGAAGTCATCGATGGTGAACCCGCCGGGCACAGCGGCGCGCAGGGGTGCGGGTTTGACCCGATCGCGATGACGTGACTTCCTGAGTTGAGCGCGGAAATCCCCACTGCCATAGGCCGAATCAGCCAGCACTGTCACTGGTGCACTTTCACCAGCCAGCAACTGCGGAGCCACTGCCGCGTCGTGGGTGCCGGCACCACCGGCTTTGGTCAAGGCGCAGTCGGTAATCAGGCCAGTATCGGGCTCGACCGCAATATGGGCTTTGAATCCGTCTTGGCGGCGGTGCACGCTTTTATGCGCGTGGCGGGCATCGGGATCGACGGTGGAAATCACCCGATCCTGGGCGACTCGCTGGGCGATACGCCACCGCCCATCGGTGCCATCAGAATCGTCAACAGGTTCGACGTCTTGGCCGGCGATCAACGCCAACAACGCCACCGCCTCAGCGGCGCGGACGCCGAGTTCCTGGTCAGGCAGATGACCCAGCAGCCGATGGGCATCGGTGACCAAAGCGTTGACCAACATTTCCCGGGCCGCAGCGTCATCCCAGGTGATGGCCGGTTTACCCGGGTCGTCGTAGTCGTGGGCGCTGCACTGGGACGCCACCACCTCGCCCGCTCCGGGGACCTCTCGTCGCACTCTGCGGATCGCGCCGATCAACTGGGTCACGGTGTCTTGGGTAGCTACGGCGTCGTCGAGGATCGTGGAGTCCAAGGCCCGCCGCGTCTTGCCGGTCAGTGCCCCGGTGGCGGCCACGACCGTCTTGACCGCCTCGAAGATCCGGTTCGGGCGATCCGAGGCAGCCAACCGGCGCCGCCAGTACGTCAGCGTCGTGGAATGAAACGCTCCAGCGGTGATCGGGAGCCCACAGGCGGCTTTCCACCGCAGGTCGAAGGTGACTGCATCGACGGTCTCGTTATCCGAGAGCCCGTGCAAGGCCTGCAATGTGATCACCGAAGCCATCACTTCGGCAGGCACGCTGGGACGGCCCCGCCGCGACGGGAACAGATCGGCGAACATCTCCTCGGGAAACAACTGCCTGCGGTACGCCGCCAGGAAGGCAAACACGCTGTCAGACTTCAGAAGATGCCCGGCAACCGACTCCGCATCCAAGAACTCACGCTGATCATCAGAGCGACCCTGCACCCATCAATCATCCCCAAAAACCCCAGGACAACCCCACCCGCCACGCGGGAATAATTCAGCAGTCTCCTAGGGGCGCGCGTCGGCGGCACCGGCGCGCCGGTGCGACCGGATCTCCAGCGCCAGTACCGCGAGTCCCACCAGTGCCGTGCACAGCGACACCACCAGCAGCATCGGGCTCACCCGGCCGGTCAGCGCATCACCGAGGATCACGACCGCGGCGGTACCCGGCAGCACGCCGAACAGTGTCGCCAACGTGTACGGCAGCACGCGCACCGAGGAGGCGCCTGCGGCGTAGTTGAGCACCGAGAAGGGCAGCGCGAAGATCAGCCGCGCCGACAGCACCACCGGCCAGCCGCGCTCGCGCAGCCGCTGATCGATCGCGTCGACGCGGGGGTGCTCGACGAGCTTGTGCACCTGCCAGCCCGCCGTGCGCACCAGCAGCAGCGCGATGACCGCGCTCAGCGTGCTCGCGGCCACGGCGATCGGCACGCCCAGGGCGGGACCGAACAGCAGCCCGGCAGCCAGCGTGAAAGCCGTACGCGGGAAAGGGAACACGGTGACCACGACATGGGCGACGAAGAACACCAGCGGGAACCACGGTCCGGCCGAGGTGGCCCAGTCGCGCACCTGCAGCGCGGTCGGCAGCGGCACGAAGTACGCGACTGCGACGAGAATCACAATGGTCGCCGCCATCGCGAGGAGGCGGGTCCGAGGAAGCGTGGCCAGGGTGGCCGCGACGGCAGACGCAGCGTCACGAACCGTGCTGACTACGGATTTCACGGTTACCAAGGGTACGGCGCGCACGCAAACGGGCCGGTTGCCGGCGTGGACCGGTGGGCGGACCGCCCGACGGCGGTGTGACGGCCATCATTTAGCCTGATGGCGTGCAGAAACCCAGTGCCGGCTCTGCCGGAGGTGTGGTCGACTCCGATCTGGACCGATGGCGCTCCGCTGTAGCCGCCGTCCTGGCCAAGACCACGAAGAAGGATTCCGCCGATCTGGGCCCCGAGCCCGAGCGGCTGCTGGAATCGGACACCTATGACGGCTTCCCGATCCGGCCGCTCTACACCAGTCGCGACGACGTCGGTGAAGCCGCGCTGCCCGGCAGCTGGCCGTTCGTGCGCGGCGGCGACGCCCTGCGCGATGTGAAGGCCGGCTGGAAGGTCGCCGACGTCTATCCCGTGGACGGGGCTGCCACCGACGAGGCGAACGGCTCCATCCTGCTCGGGCTCACCGAGGGCATCAGTGCGCTGGTGCTGCGGACCGGCGCGGACGCCGTGGCGCCGACCGAACTGGACCGTCTTCTCGACGGGGTGTACCTCGACCTCGTGCCGATCGTGCTGGAGGCCGATGGGCCGGCCTACGGTCCCTCGACGTCTGCTCTTCTCGGGTTGTTGACGGATTTCGACGAGGACCAGCGGTCGCGCATCTCCATCGATCTCGGGGCAGACCCGCTCGGCGCGCCGCTGGCCGGCCGGCCGGCGCCGTGTCTGGAGGAGGTCGTCGGCACTGCCAAGACATTGCTCGACCACGACGGGCACGTGCGGGCGATCACCGTGGACGGCCCGACATTCCACAATCTCGGCGCGAATGCGTCGTGGGAGTTGGGCGCGGCCGTCGCTGCGGGCGTCGCCTACCTGCGGCACCTCGTCGACGCCGGGCTGCCCACCGCTGCGGCGCTACGCCAGATCAGCTTCCGGTTCGCAGTCGATGACGACCAGTTCTCGTCGATCGCCAAACTGCGTGCGGCACGCCAACTGTGGGCCCGCATCGCCGAGGTGGTCGGGGAGCCCGACGCCGGTGCGGCGACCGTGCACGCCACCACCTCGCTACCGATGATGACCCGGCGCGATCCGTGGGTGAACATGCTGCGCACCACGGTCGCGGCGTTCGCCGCGGGCGTGGGCGGCGCCGACATCGTCTCGGTCCACCCGTTCGATGTTGCGATCGACGGCGGATTCCCCGGAACCGCACGCAGTTTCGCGCGGCGGATCGCCCGCAACACCCAGCTGCTGTTGCTCGAGGAGTCGCACATCGGCCGCGTCCTCGACCCGGCCGGCGGCTCGTGGTTCGTCGAAGACCTCACCCGCGAGCTCGCCGGGCAGGCGTGGGGGCACTTCCAGGAGATCGAGGCCAAGGGCGGATTCGAGGCGGCGCGCGAGCACATCGCCGCGCAGATCGCCGAGGTCGCGCAGCGCCGGGCCGCCGACATCGCCCACCGGCGTACCGCGCTCACCGGGGTCAACGAGTTCCCGAACCTGTCGGAAGTACCGCTGCCGCAGGGTGATCCGCTGCCGGGCGTCGTCCGCTACGCGTCGGACTTCGAAGCGCTGCGGGACCGCTCCGATGTGTTCCTCGAGCGGAACGGCGCGCGTCCGAAAGCGCTGCTGTTGCCGCTGGGCCCGCTGGCCGAGCACAACATCCGGACCACCTTCGCCTCGAACCTGCTGGCCTCCGGTGGGATCGAGGCCGTCAACCCGGGACCACTGGATGCGTCGGGGGTCGCCGCGGCGGTCTCCGAAGCCGGGGTGGCAGAGATCGCGGTCATCTGCGGGACCGACAAGCGCTACGCCGACGAGGTCTCGGCCGTCGTCGAGGCGGCCCGGGCCGCCGGTGTGCGGCACGTCCTGCTGGCGGGGCCCGAGAAGTCCGTCGCCGCTGCGGAATCCAAGCCCGACGGTCACCTGACCGCGAAGATCGATGCGGTCGAGGCCTTGTCGGACCTGCTGACCCGATTGGGGGCATGACATGACCGTCACCGAACCGCGCAAGTCGATCGACAGCTTCGCCGAGGTGCCTCTGCTCGGAGACGGCGCCGCCGCGGCGCCGACACAGGCCGAGGCCGCCGAACAGGTCACCGCTGCGGCCGCCGCCCACGGCTATGCGGCAGACCAGTCGGACTGGACGACCCCCGAGGGCATCGACGTCAAGCCCGTCTTCGTCGCGGCCGACCGCGACGACGTCGTCGGTGCGGGATATCCCCTCGACAGCCTGCCCGGTGAGCCGCCGTTCGTGCGCGGCCCGTACCCGACGATGTACGTCAACCAGCCGTGGACCATCCGTCAGTACGCCGGATTCTCGACGGCCGCGGAATCCAATGCCTTCTACCGGCGCAATCTCGCGGCCGGGCAGAAGGGTCTATCGGTCGCCTTCGACCTCGCCACCCACCGCGGCTACGACTCCGACCATCCGCGCGTCGCCGGCGACGTCGGTATGGCAGGGGTGGCCATCGACTCGATCCTGGACATGCGCCAACTGTTCGACGGCATCGATCTGTCGTCGGTGTCGGTGTCGATGACGATGAACGGCGCGGTGTTGCCGATCCTCGCGCTCTATGTGGTGGCGGCCGAGGAGCAGGGCGTGCCGCCGGAGAAGCTGGCCGGGACCATCCAGAACGACATCCTCAAAGAGTTCATGGTCCGCAACACCTACATCTATCCGCCGAAGCCGTCGATGCGCATCATCTCGGACATCTTCGGCTACACCAGCGCGAAGATGCCCAAGTTCAACAGCATCTCGATCTCCGGCTACCACATCCAGGAAGCCGGGGCGACGGCCGATCTGGAACTGGGGTACACGCTGGCCGACGGTGTCGAGTACATCAAGGCCGGCCTCGACGCCGGACTGGACATCGACAAGTTCGCGCCGCGGCTGTCCTTCTTCTGGGGGATCGGCATGAACTTCTTCATGGAGGTCGCCAAGCTGCGGGCCGGCCGGCTGCTGTGGAGCGAGCTGGTCGCCGAATTCGACCCCAAGAGCTCCAAATCGCTGTCATTGCGCACCCATTCGCAGACCTCGGGGTGGTCGCTGACCGCCCAGGACGCCTTCAACAACGTCGCCCGCACCTGCATCGAGGCGATGGCCGCGACCCAGGGGCACACCCAGTCACTGCACACCAACGCCCTCGACGAAGCGCTGGCGCTGCCGACCGATTTCTCGGCGCGCATCGCCCGCAACACCCAGCTGCTGCTGCAGCAGGAATCCGGCACGACGCGTCCGATCGACCCGTGGGGCGGTTCGTACTACGTCGAGTGGCTGACCTACCAGCTGGCCGAGAAGGCCCGCGGCCACATCCGTGAGATCGCCGAGCACGGCGGTATGGCGCAGGCCATCTCCGACGGCATCCCGAAGCTGCGTATCGAGGAGGCTGCCGCGCGGACCCAGGCCCGGATCGATTCCGGTCAGCAGCCGGTGATCGGGGTGAACAAGTACCAGGTCGACGAGGACCACGAGATCGAGGTCCTCAAGGTCGAGAACAGCCGGGTGCGCGCCGAGCAGCTCGCCAAGCTCGAGCGGCTGCGCCGGGAACGGGACGAGACTGCGACGCAGGCCGCGCTGGCCGAACTGACCCGTGCCGCAGCGGCTTCCGGGGTCGCGGGGGAGGACGGGCTGGGTAACAACCTGCTGGCACTGGCCATCGACGCCGCTCGCGCGAAGGCCACCGTCGGCGAGATCTCCGATGCGCTGGAGAAGGTCTACGGCCGGCATCAGGCCGAGATCCGCACCATCGCCGGGGTGTACCGAGATGAGGTGGGCATGGCCAGCAACGTCAGCGGCGCGACCGAGCTGGTCGAGAAGTTCGCCGAGGCCGACGGCCGCCGCCCGAGGATCCTCGTCGCGAAAATGGGCCAGGACGGTCACGACCGCGGGCAGAAGGTCATCGCGACGGCGTTCGCCGACATCGGCTTCGACGTCGACGTCGGCTCGCTGTTCTCGACGCCCGACGAGGTGGCGCGTCAGGCCGCCGACAACGACGTCCACGTGGTCGGGGTGTCCTCGCTCGCCGCCGGGCACCTGACCCTGGTGCCGGCGTTGCGCGACGCTCTCGCCGAAGTCGGCAGGCCCGACATCATGATCGTCGTCGGCGGGGTGATCCCGCCGGGTGACTTCGACGAGCTCTACGAGGCCGGCGCCACGGCGATCTTCCCGCCTGGCACCGTGATCGCCGATGCCGCGATCGGTCTGCTGAACAAGCTCGCCGAGCGCCTCGGCTACAGCCTGAGCTAGATGAGCCCGTCGATCGACGAACTGGCCGCGGCGGTGCGTGGCGGCGACAGGTCCGCGCTCGCGCGCTCGATCACCCTCGTCGAGTCGACGCGGGCCGACCACCGGCTGCGCGCCCAGGAGCTGCTGCTCGAGCTGACGCCGACGAGTTCGGATGCGGCCACCCGTGTCGGGATCACCGGCGTTCCAGGGGTGGGCAAGTCGACGACCATCGAGGCGCTCGGGATCCATCTGATCGAACGGGGGCACCGCGTCGCGGTTCTCGCGGTGGACCCGTCCTCGACACGCACCGGCGGGTCGATCCTCGGCGACAAGACCCGGATGGCGAAACTGGCGGTCCATCCCGACGCCTACATCCGGCCCTCGCCGACGTCGGGGACCCTCGGCGGGGTGGCCAAAGCGACGCGCGAGACGATCGTTTTGCTGGAGGCGGCGGGCTATGACGTCGTCCTCGTCGAGACCGTCGGTGTCGGCCAGTCCGAGGTGACGGTTGCCAACATGGTCGACACCTTCGTGTTCCTGACCCTGGCGCGCACCGGTGACCAACTGCAGGGCATCAAGAAGGGCGTCCTCGAGCTCGCCGATGTCATCGTGGTCAACAAGGCCGACGGCGAGCACGCGGTGGAGGCCAAAGCGGCCGCGCGTGAACTCTCCGGCGCCATCCGTCTGATCTACCCACGTGAAACCCTTTGGCGCCCACCGGTTCTCACAATGAGTGCCCTCACCGGCGCCGGACTCTCGGAACTGTGGGAGACCGTTCTCAAGCACCGCAAGGTGCTCACCGAGGCCGGCGAGTTCGAGGCACGACGCCGCACTCAGCAGGTCGAATGGACCTGGTCGATGGTGCGGGACACCGTGCTGGACCGGGTGATGTCGAGCCCGTCGGTGCGGGCGATCCGAGGGGACGTGGAGCGTCGGGTCCGCGAGGGCGAACTGACGCCGGCGCTTGCTGCGCAGCAGATCCTCGACGCCGCCGCCGACACTGCCGGCACCCGCAGCTAACAAATCGGTAACAGCGAGATTGTTTGCCCTGGGGCGGGGTAAATTCAAACTGTGACGGGCGTCAACTCCCGGGAGCGCGATGAGGCGCTCTCACACGGCCACGGTGGGCATCTGCCCCGCGGCGTCCAAGGCGCTGCCGATCCCAACTTCACCTGTGCGGTCCGCGCGTTCGCGCAGATGTTCCCGCACCGCAGGTTCGGCGGCGGCGCACTGGCGGTGTACCTCAACGGTGAGCCCGTCGTCGACGTCTGGACCGGCTGGGCCGACCGCAGGGGCAAGCGCCGCTGGACGGCCGACACCGCACCGATGGTCTTCTCGGCGACCAAGGGTGTGGCCGCCACCGTCATCCACCGCCTCGCCGATCGCGGCCTGATCGATTACGACGCCCCGGTCGCCGAGTACTGGCGCGAGTTCGGCGTCAACGGCAAGTCGACGATCACGGTGCGCGAGTTGATGCGGCATCGCGCCGGCCTGTCGCAACTCAACGGCGCGGCGAAGACCGACCTGATGGACCACCTCGTGATGGAGGAGCGGCTCGCGGCCGCGCCGGCGAGCTGGCTCGTCGGACGCCCGGCCTATCACGCCTTCACGTTCGGCTGGCTGCTCTCGGGTCTGGCCCGGTCGGTCACCGGGACGGGTATGCGCGAACTCATCCGTACCGAGGTGGCCGCACCGCTCAACACCGACGGCATCCACCTGGGGCGCCCGCCGGTGCAGGCGCCGACCCAGCCGGCGCGCATCATCGGCCCGCAGACCCGTCTGCAGAACCCGATCTTCAACGCCGTCGCGCCACACATCGCCGCGCTGCCGTTCTCGGCGGGGTTCGGGGCGATGTATTTCCCGGGTGTGAAGAGCTTCGTGCAGGGCGACACGCCGCTGCTCGACGGCGAGATTCCGGCCGCGAACGGCGTCGCCACGGCCCGTGCGCTGGCGCGTATGTACGGCGCGATCGCCAACGAAGGCCGAATCGACGGCCTGCAGTATCTGTCGCGGGAGACGACCGCGGCCCTCGCCGGACGGCGGAGCCTGCGGTTGGACCACAGCATGGTGATGCCGCTGTCGTTCCATCTCGGATACCACGGTCTACCGATCCCCGGTCTCCTTCCCGGTTTCGGCCATGTGGGCCTCGGGGGTTCGCTGGGGTGGGCCGATCCGGAGACCGGCCTGGCGTTCGGATTCGTCCACAATCGTTTGCTGACACCGATGGTGGTCAGTGATCAGGCCGGCTTCGTCGCGACGGCTGCGCTACTTCGCCGCGGAGCCTCCCAGGCCCGGAAGAACGGTTATCGCCGGGTGCGTGAGTACGGCTCCCCGTTCAGCGGCGTCGCCGCCGCCGCGGTGTAACCGGTCGCCTCGTTCGACGAGGGCGCCGGTCGGACTACCTGGCGGCGTTCGAGAACCACTTCGTCTTGATCCGCCACGAATGCGCCGAGGTCAGTGCGAAGCCCGCACCGCAGGCACACGCAAAAATCCAGACCAGAGTGCTTCCCTGTACTGTCTGCAGGGCTGGGACGAACGCGGTGATGACGCGGACCAGACAGGCGAGGATGCCCATCACCGACGCGAAGAGATACACATTGGCGATCGGGCGCGACCGGGGATCGGTGCGCAGTATCAGCAGTGCCCGCGAGCCGTAGCCGAGAAGGTAGATCAACATCCCGCACAGCATCAGCCAGTACAGGTTGAGCCACAGATCGGTCGGCACGTCGAAGAAGTCGGGGCGGTAGATCGCGGCGCCGTTGCCGAGCCAGAAGGCGGCGAGTAGTAGCGGGATGCACAGGGTCGCGGGCAGTTCGACGTGTCGCCGGAACCGTTGCTGCATTGCGTCGTCCCGCTCAAGTCTGCCGACCGTGTTGTACACAACGGCCGACGCGGCGACGATGTAGCAATCGTGCCCGAGGTAGTCCTCCAGGTTCCACTTGCCGGTCATCGAGTACAGCCACGGGCCGAGCGTCTGCGACGCCAGCGGCGACATCAGCAATACCGCCGCACCTTGTAATGCGATATTCAGTGTCGCGGCGACTTCCCAGCGACACGACCATGTGACGCGACGAATCCACAGGCTCCACGCGATACACAGAAGTGTGATCACGATGAGTGAGGCCAGTGCCATGGAATTTCGCTTTCAGGCGGACGATTTCAGCAAATTGTGTGCCGGCGAGCGGCTACAGCGGGGGAGCATCCAGGCGGGGCGTCAGATCAGCCAACCTTGTGCGTTGCGTTGTACCAGCCTTTACAGAGGTCTCGGGTAGTGTAACGACCGCGTGGGCTGCGGATCCCGTCGCCTCGACGTACTGCCACACCTCCTGCCGACTCATCAGGCCGAATTGAATTTGTAAATCCGGATAGCTAAGCGAAAAGCGGTCGGCCACGAGGCGAAGTTCCTCGGCATTCGGATAATCCGCTTCTTTAATTCGGCGGTAATAAGTGCTGCTGGAAATTCCGAGTGCGTCAAATATATCTTTGGTGTCGATTTCTCCGTCCAGGAGATAGTCGAGCAGCGCTTTGAGCTGTCTGCCGTTCTCATCCGTGCGGGGCATGGGAACACCATATCGCCTGATCCCCGCTGTGGGCACACCCTCCCGGCAAATAATCGACCGACCCCTTAGCGACCCAGTCGTCACAGTTTTGGGAGCTTTCTCCCAATTTTGGGACATTCGCTGTACGGTAAGGCCATGGTCGCTCCATACATCACGGGTGAGGTCAAACAACGGCCTCTCCGCTCCGCGCCGGCAGCGCTGGATGTCTTCGATCACTCTTCGATCGACGCGTTGCCTCATCAGCTAGAGAAGTTCAGCACCACTCCGTCGTCTGAACTGACCGAGGAAGTCGAAGCATCCGCCGAATGGCTCGGAGTTCCCATCGAGGAGATCCTGCTCGCCGCCTTGGGCCGCACGCTGGGCAGGACCCGTGGCGAGGGAAACATCACCATCGACGTCACCGGTGGCAACCGTTGGCTCAGTCAGCCCGCGGCCATCTTCTGCTCGGCTGACCCGGCGCTTTCTCCCACCGACATCCTGCAGAGCGCCCACACCGCACTCGTGTCCTCACCGCGCCGCAGCGCGGAGCCCGCGGACGTGTTGTTGAACGTCTCCGTCGGGTCTCTTCTCGACGCGCCCGCCGGACGCGCACTGGAGCTCCGGGTGCAACGCCTCGACGGCGGACTGCAGATCGACTGGTGGTACGACGCGCAGCGCTTCGACCCGTACTCGATCGAAGAGATGGCCGAGCAGTTCCCCCAGGCCGTCATCGACATCACCTCGGACGCGTCCGCGCCCCTGTGACCGGGCGCCGCTAAGCTGTCTCCATCGGCGTCGATCCGGCCATCACCGGGGAGCCTTCGGAAGAACAGCCGCGACGTCATCGTCGAGCCGATCGTGGCCCAGTAGAACCGAACGGTCGGGCCCGTCACCGCCCTGATTTGAGCGGCGCACGATCTCTGTGCGCAAGCGGGGTGGTACCGCGGCGCTCGCGCACCGGCGCGACGTTCGTCCCCGTGCCTGGTTGTTCGAATGGCACAGGAGACGCACGACGTGACCGCATATCCCAAACCCACTTCCGGCGCTCCGAAGTTTCCGGGGCTCGAAGCCGAGGTGCTGCAGTACTGGGACAGCGACGACACCTTCCGCGCGAGCATCGCGCAGCGCGACGGTGCCCCGGAGTTCGTCTTCTACGACGGCCCGCCGTTCGCCAACGGCCTCCCGCACTACGGTCATCTGCTGACGGGCTACGTCAAGGACATCGTCCCGCGCTACCGCACGATGCGGGGCTACAAGGTCGAGCGCCGGTTCGGGTGGGACACCCACGGTCTGCCCGCCGAGCTCGAGGTGCAGCGCCAACTCGGCATCACCGACAAGGCGCAGATCGAACAGATGGGCATCGAGAAGTTCAACGACGCCTGCCGCGCCTCGGTGCTCAAGTACACCGACGAGTGGCGTGACTATGTGACACGCCAGGCGCGCTGGGTCGACTTCGACAACGATTACAAGACCCTCGACATCGGCTTCATGGAGTCGGTGATCTGGGTGTTCAAGCAGCTCTGGGACAAGGGGCTCGCCTACGAGGGCAACCGCGTCCTGCCGTACTGCTGGAACGACGAGACGCCGCTGTCCAGCCACGAACTCCGGATGGACGACGACGTCTACCAGAACCGGCAGGACCCGGCGCTCACGGTGGGCTTCCGGATCAGTTCCGGCGAGCTTGAGGGCGCCTACCTCCTGGTCTGGACGACGACCCCGTGGACGCTGCCGTCCAACCAGGCGGTCGCGGTCAATCCCGACGTCACGTATGTAGTCGTGGAGTCCGACGGTCGGCGCTACGTGTTGGCCGAGGCGCGGCTGGCCGCATACGCCCGCGAGTTCGGCGAGGAGCCGGCCGTGGTCGCGACCTATCGGGGGGCCGACCTGCTCGACGTGGGCTACGTGCCGCCGTTCCCGTATTTCATGGACTCGCCCAACGCCTTTCGGGTGCTTCCAGCCGAGTTCGTCAGTACCGAGGACGGCACCGGCCTGGTGCACATGTCGCCGGCGTACGGCGAGGACGACATGGCCACCGCCCAGGCCGGCGGCATCGACGCAGTGACACCGGTCGACGCGAAAGGACGGTTTGACGCGAGTGTGCCGGACTACGCCGGCCAGCACGTCTTCGACGCCAACCCGCAGATCATCCGCGACCTGAAGAACGGCACCGGGGCTGCGGCGACCAACGGGGCGGTGCTGCTGCGGCACGACAGCTACGAGCACTCCTACCCGCACTGCTGGCGCTGCCGCAACCCGTTGATCTACCGCGCCGTGTCGTCGTGGTTCGTCAAGGTGACCCAGTTCCGCGACCGGATGGTCGAGCTGAACCAGGAGATCACCTGGTATCCCGAGCACGTCAAGGACGGGCAGTTCGGTAAGTGGCTGCAGGGCGCGCGCGACTGGTCGATCTCGCGGAACCGGTACTGGGGCACCCCGATTCCGGTGTGGAAGTCCGACGATCCCGCCTACCCCCGCATCGATGTCTACGGCAGCCTCGACGAGCTGGAACGTGATTTCGGGGTGCGGCCGGACAATCTGCACCGGCCGTTCATCGACGAGCTCACCCGCCCCAATCCCGACGACCCGACCGGCAGATCCACGATGCGCCGCATCGAGGACGTGCTCGACGTGTGGTTCGACTCGGGGTCGATGCCGTACGGGCAGGTGCACTATCCGTTCGAGAACCAGCAGTGGTTCGAGTCGCACTACCCGGGCGACTTCATCGTCGAGTACATCGGCCAGACCCGCGGCTGGTTCTACACGCTGCACGTGCTGGCCACCGCGCTGTTCGACCGGCCGGCCTTCCGCACGTGCGTGTCGCACGGCATCGTGTTGGGCAACGACGGCCAGAAGATGAGCAAGTCGCTGCGCAACTACCCCGACGTCTCCGAGGTGTTCGACCGTGACGGCTCCGACGCGATGCGCTGGTTCCTGATGGCGTCGCCGATCCTGCGCGGCGGCAATCTGATCGTCACCGAGCAGGGCATCCGCGAGGGCGTGCGCCAGGTGCTGCTACCGCTGTGGAACGCCTACACCTTCCTGGCGCTGTACGCACCGGAGAAGGGGACGTGGCGCACCGACTCGACCCACGTCCTGGACCGCTACATCCTGGCCAAGCTCGCACAGCTGCGCGACGATCTGACCGCGTCGCTGGATGTCTGCGACATCTCGCAGGCCTGCGATCAGCTGCGCCAGTTCACCGAGGCGCTGACGAACTGGTATGTGCGCCGGTCACGTTCGCGGTTCTGGGACGAGGACGCCGACGCGATCGACACACTGCACACCGTGCTGGAGGTGACCGGACGGCTGGCGGCGCCGCTGCTGCCGCTGATCACCGAGGTGATCTGGCGTGGTGTCACAGGGGAGAGGTCGGTGCACCTGACCGACTGGCCCGAGGCGGGAGTGCTGCCCGCGGACCCGCGGCTGGTCGCCGACATGGACCTGGTGCGCGATGTCGCCTCGGCGGGGTCGTCTCTGCGCAAGGCCCAGAAGCTGCGTGTCCGGCTGCCGCTGCTGAAGCTGACCGTCGCGGTGCAGGATCCGGGACGCCTTGAGCCGTACCGGGATCTGATCGCCGACGAGCTCAACGTCAAGGCGGTGGAGCTGACCGATGACATCGCCGCGCACGGGCGGTTCGAGCTGGCGGTCAACGCGCGCGTCGCGGGACCGCGCATCGGCAGGGACGTGCAGGCCGCGATCAAGGCCGTCAAGGCCGGCGAGGCCGTCGTCAACGATGACGGCACGCTCACCGCCGGTCCTGCGGTGCTGCTCCCCGAGGAGTTCAGCTCCAAGCTGGTGGCCGCCGACGAGGCGTTCACCGCGGCACTACCCGGCGGCGCCGGGCTGGTGGTCCTCGACGGCACGGTCACCCCGGAGCTGGAGGCCGAGGGCTGGGCCAAGGACCGGATCAGGGAGCTGCAGGAACTGCGCAAGTCGACGGGGCTCGACGTCTCCGACCGGATCTCGGTGGTGATGTCGGTGCCCTCGACCCATCAGCAGTGGGCGCAGACCCATCGTGACCTGATCGCGGGGGAGATCCTCGCGACCAGCTTCGAGTTCGGTGAGCCCGACGGGGCGACGGAGATCGGCGACGGCGTGCGGGTGGCGATCGCCAAGGCGTGACCCCCGGTTCGGTTCAGCTCCGTGCGACGCGCGCGCGGTGGCCGGCGAGCCCGACGACGTCGCCGGGGTGCAGCTGCCGGCCGCGACGACGCTCGACCTCGCCGTTCACGGTGACCTCGCCGTCGGCGATCACCGTCTTGGCGTCCGCGCCGGAGTCGATCAGGTTCGCCAGCTTGAGGAACTGGCCGAGCCGGATCGTGTCGTCGCGGATCGCGACCTCGGACGGTTCGCCGCTCGGGTGTGCCATGGCGGCCACGGTATCGGCACGCCCTAGCATCGGCAGGCGTGGCCGCTCGATGGGTCCTTCACCTGGACATGGACGCGTTCTTCGCGTCGGTGGAGCAGCTGACCCGTCCGACGCTGCGGGGCCGGCCGGTTCTGGTCGGCGGTCTCGGGGGCCGCGGCGTGGTGGCCGGAGCGAGCTACGAGTCCCGGGTCTTCGGCGCGCGGTCGGCGATGCCGATGCATCAGGCCCGTCGCCTCGTCGGTGCCGGCGCGGTGGTCCTGCCGCCGCGCGGTGTGGTCTACGGGTTGGCGAGCCGACGGGTGTTCGAGACGGTGCGTGCGAGAGTGCCGGTGCTCGAACAGCTTTCCTTCGACGAGGCGTTCGGTGAGCCTGTCGCACTCGCCGGCGCGTCGGCCGGTGAGGTGGCGGATTTCTGTCAGGCGTTACGTGCCGAGGTGACGGCGGTGACCGGGCTGGTCGCCTCGGTCGGCGCCGGGTCGGGCAAGCAGATCGCCAAGATCGCGTCGGGACTCGCGAAGCCCGACGGCGTGACGGTGATCGCGCACGCTGACGAGCGGGCGCTGCTCGACGACCTTCCGGTCCGGCGGTTGTGGGGCATCGGCCCGGTGGCCGAGGAGAAACTGCACCGCCTGGGCATCGACACCATCGGCGGGTTCGCGGCGCTGTCGGACACCGAGGTGGCCAACATCCTGGGTCCGACCGTCGGGCCCGCGCTGCACCGGCTGGCCCGCGGGATCGACGACCGGCCGGTCACCGAGAACGCGCCGGCCAAACAGATCAGCGCGGAGTCGACGTTCCCCGAGGACCTCACGACGCTGCGGCAGCTCCGGGATGCGGCGGCCCCGATCGGGGAGCACGCCCACCGCAGGTTGCTCAAGGACGGCCGCGGGGCGCGCACAGTGACGGTCAAGCTGAAGAAATCCGACATGAGCACGCTGACCAGATCGGCGAGGCTGCCGTACGCGACGACCGACGCGGGCACGCTGATCGCGACCGCGCACCGGCTCCTCCTCGATCCTGTGGACATCGGCCCGATCCGCCTCGTCGGTATCGGCTTCTCGGGCCTGTCGGACATCCAGCAGGAGTCGCTGTTCCCGGAGCTGGAATCGGCGACGACCGAGGAGCTGACCAGCCTGGGCCCGTTGTCCTCCCCGCTGTCGTCCGCGACGCCCCACGTCGAACCCGCATGGCGCGTCGGTGACGACGTCTCCCACACGGAGTTCGGGCACGGCTGGGTGCAGGGCGCCGGGCACGGCGTCATGACGGTGCGGTTCGAGACCCGCGGCACGGGGCCCGGCCCCGCGCGCACGTTCCGTGAGGACGACCCCGCCCTGTCACGTGCCAACCCGGTCGACAGCCTGGACTGGCCGGACTACGTCGCCGAGATGACCCGGTCCGACACCTGATCAGCCCCACCGCGTGAAGGTGTCGCCGATCGGTGCGCCGGTGGCCAGCGCAGCCATCAGCAGCACCCGCGCCTGCGGTGGGCGCAGGCTCGGGGCGACCACTGCTCCGGCGTCGACCAGGTCGCGGCCCGGTCCGTACCCGGGCCGCACCGGCCCGCCGGGGACGCGGGTCGACACCACCACGGCCACCCCGGCGCGGCAGTGCCGCCGCACCCCGTCGATCAGCTCGCGCCCCGCGTTGCCGGAACCCATGGCCTGCAGCACGATTCCGCGCGCCCCCGCCGCCACGCACGCGTCCAGCGCCGCCGTGTCGGCCCCCGGGTAGGCGGCGACGATGTCGACCCGCGGTGCGCTCGCGGCGTCGACGCGGCCGAGGTAGGGGCGCGTCCGGTGGCCGGTGAGGTGCCGTCCGGCGAAGCTCTGGGGGTCGGTGGTCGCGACCTTGTGCACACCGAGCGCCTCGAACACCGCGCCGGCGAAGCTGACCACGACGCCGGCGCCGCGCAGTTCGGGAAGTGCGGCCAGCGTCAGCGCGTCGCGCAGGTTCGCGGGGCCGTCGGCGTCGGGGTCATCGGCGCTGCGTTGCGCGCCGGTGAGCACCACCGGCGGCGCCCCGTCGTAGGTGAGCTCCAGCCACAGCGCGGTCTCCTCCATCGTGTCGGTGCCGTGCAGCACGACGATCCCGTCGGTGGTTTCCGCGCTCGCGGCCTGCCGCACGGCGGCGGAGATCAGATCCCAGTCGGACGGGGTCAGCGCGGAACTGTCGACCGACAGCGCGTCGACGACCTCGACGTCGAGGCCCGCGGTGAGGTCGGCTCCGGACCGGGTGGGACGTTTCACGCCGTCGGCATCGGAGCTGGTCGAGATCGTGCCCCCGGTGGCGATGACGACGAGGCGGCCCATGGCCGGCATTCTTCCCCACCACGCTTTGCGATGATGGTGGGCGTGACGGATGAATCTTCGAGCCCGGTCGAACCCACGACGGGTGAGGGCACGGCCGAGCCGGGTGAGGGCGTGCAGCCGCCGGTACGGCGCCGGCTCCGCCTGCTGCTCGGGGTCGCGGCGGTGGTGCTCGTGGCCGACATCGTCACCAAGGTGCTCGCGGTCAAGCTGCTGACCCCCGGCCAGCCGGTCTCGATCATCGGCGACACGGTGACGTGGACGCTGGTGCGTAACTCGGGGGCGGCGTTCTCGATGGCCACCGGCTACACGTGGGTGCTGACCCTGGTCGCGACGGGCGTCGTGATCGGCATCGTGTGGATGGGGCGCCGGCTGGTGTCGCCGTGGTGGGCGCTGGGCCTCGGCATGATCCTCGGCGGCGCGCTGGGCAATCTGGTGGACCGGTTCTTCCGCTCACCCGGACCGCTGCGCGGGCACGTCGTCGACTTCCTGTCGATCGGGTGGTGGCCGGTGTTCAACGTGGCCGATCCGGCGGTGGTCGGCGGCGCGATCCTGCTGGTGGTGTTGTCGTTGTTCGGGTTCGACTTCGACACCGTCGGGAGGCGCCAGCCGGACGACGCAGACGATACCGTCGGGAGGCGCCAGCCGGACGACGCAGACGACACCGTCGGGAGGCGCCAGCCGGACGACGCAGACGACACCGTCGGGAGGCGCCAGCCGGACGACGCAGACGACACCGTCGGGAGGCGCCAGCCGGACGCCGAGTCCGGGCAAGGATGACGACCCGGTCGATGCCGGTGCCCGACGGCCTGGCCGGCATGCGGGTGGACGCCGGGCTGGCCCGTCTGCTGGGGCTCTCGCGCACGGCGGCCGCCGCGATCGCCGAGGAGGGTGGCGTCGACATCGACGGCGCCCCGGCCGCGAAGTCGGACAAGCTCGTCGCCGGAGCCTGGCTGGAGGTCCGGCTGCCCCCGCCGCCGGCCCCGGTGGAGAACACTCCGGTCGACATCGAGGGTATGGGCATCCTCTACAGCGACGATGACATCGTCGCGGTCGACAAACCCCCGGGGGTGGCCGCGCACGCGACCGTCGGCTGGCACGGTCCGACCGTTCTCGGCGGGTTGGCCGCTGCCGGCTTCCGGATCAGCACGTCGGGCATCCACGAACGACAGGGCATCGTGCACCGACTCGACGTCGGCACGTCCGGGGTGATGGTGGTCGCGCTGTCCGAGCGGGCCTACACGGTGCTCAAGCGTGCTTTCAAGCAGCGCACCGTCGAGAAGCGGTATCACGCGCTCGTGCAGGGACATCCGGATCCGTCCAGCGGCACCATCGACGCGCCGATCGGCCGGCATCGCGGTCACGACTGGAAGTTCGCCGTCGTCGAGGACGGCAGGCACAGCATCACGCACTACGACACGCTGGAGGCCCACCAGGCGGCGAGCCTGCTCGACATCGAGCTGGAAACCGGCCGCACCCACCAGATCCGGGTCCACTTCGCGGCGCTGCACCATCCCTGTTGTGGGGACCTGACCTACGGGGCCGACCCCACGCTGGCCAAGAAGCTCGGGCTCGAACGTCAGTGGCTGCACGCCCGCTCGCTGGCCTTCGCCCATCCCGCCGACGGGCGCCGGGTCGAGTTCACCAGCCCGTACCCGGCGGATCTGCAGCACGCGCTGGACGTGCTGCGCCGGCACGACCGGTGAGGACGGGCCTGTTCTTCGGGGCCGGTGCCTATGTGATGTGGGGGCTGTTCCCCGCCTTCTTCCCACTGCTCAAGCCCGCCGGTGCGCTCGAGATCCTCGCGCACCGCATCATCTGGAGCTTCGTGCTGATGGTCGTGGTGGTGGCCGCGGTGCGCCGGATGCGCGACATCGCCGCGATCAGCGGCCGGACCTGGCTGCTGCTGACCGCGGCGTCGGCACTGATCGCGGCCAACTGGCTGATCTACGTGTACGCGGTGAACAACGGACACGTCGTCGACGCCGCGCTGGGCTATTTCATCAATCCGCTGGTGTCGATCGCGCTGGGGCTGGTGATCTTCCGGGAGAAGCTGAACCGCTGGCAGGGTTCCGCGCTGGCGATCGCGGTGGTCGCGGTGGTGGTCCTGACGATTCAGCTCGGGGAGCCGCCCGTGGTCGGCCTCGGTCTGGCGTTGTCGTTCGGTCTGTACGGATTGGTCAAGAAGCTCGTGCCGACCGATCCGCGCGTCAGTGTCGGGATCGAGGCGGCGATCGCGACGCCGTTCGCGGTCGCCTACCTCGTGGCACTCCAGAGCGGCGGGGGCGGCACGCTGACCGGTCACGGCGGCGGGCATGTCGCGCTGCTGATCCTGGCGGGTGTGCTCACCGCGCTTCCGCTGTTGTTGTTCGCCAGGGCGGCGCAACTGCTTCCGATGGTCACGCTGGGTTTGCTGTTCTACGTGACGCCGACGATGCAGCTCACGTGGGGGGTGCTGGTGGGCGGGGAGCCGATGCCGCCGATGCGGTGGTTCGGTTTCGCGTTGATCTGGGTCGCGCTGGCGGTGTTCACCGTCGACGCGGTGCGCCGCGCGCGGGCTGATCGGCGTGTCTCCGCGACGCCGGTGGCCTAGCGCCTGACGGTCTTTGCGCGCGGGGTTGTTGACCCGTCAGTAGCTATGTCCTAACGTTTGCCCGTGGAGAATGAGACGCTCTCGGTATCCGCGGGTCGCAAACGCGGTCGTCCGGTGGGCGCCGACTCCGAGCAGACGCGCAGGACCGTGCTGGCCGCGGCGCGGGACATCATCGCCGAGCGCGGCTATCAGGCGACGACGTTCCAGCAGATCGCGCAGCGGGCGGGAGTGAGCCGCCCGACGCTGCACTACTACTTCGCGACACGGGAAGACCTCTACGACGCACTGCTCGCCGATGTGTGCGAGCGTCTCGGCCGGTGCGCCGCGGCGGCCGCCGGGCAGGACTCGCTGCGGGGGCAACTGGCCGCGTTCATGGCGGAGATGAACCGGCTGGCAGTCGCCGAGCCGGCGATGATGAAGCTGGTGGTGACCGCGCGGATCGATCACCACGGTGCCCGCATCGGCACCGGTGAGGGCCGCGGGGCGGCCACCGACATCGTCTCGACCGTGCACGACTTCTACGACGCCGTCGTCCTCGCAGCCGCCGCCAGGGGCGAACTGCCTGCCGGACACGATCCCCATGCGGTGGCCGACATGCTCGCGGCGGTCTTCTGGGGGCTCGGCTTCCATGCGCGCATGCTCACGGCGGACATCGGCGTCGACGGCGTCCCCGAAGTTGCCAGGCAATTGCTGTCCGTGCTCGACAGCGGATTGCTGGACGGTGCCCTCCGGGCGCCTGCCGACGCGTGATCTGACCAACGCGAGACACGTCGCCGCGACACGCCGAGCGGTGTCGGTGCGCGGCCATAGACTGGCGACCCTATGAGCGGGTCATTCGTGCATCTCCACAACCACACCGAGTACTCGATGCTGGACGGCGCCGCGAAGGTGAAGCCGATGCTGGCCGAGGCGCAGCGGCTGGAGATGCCCGCGATCGGGATGACCGACCACGGAAACATGTTCGGCGCCAGCGAGTTCTACAACGCCGCCACCGACACCGGGATCAAGCCGATCATCGGCATCGAGGCCTACATCGCGCCCGCGTCGCGGTTCGACACCAAGCGGGTGCTGTGGGGCGACCCGGGTCAGAAGAGTGACGACGTGTCGGGCAGCGGCTCCTACACGCACATGACGATGGTCGCCGAGAACGCGACCGGGTTGCGCAACCTGTTCAAGCTGTCGTCGCTGGCGTCGTTCGAGGGTCAGCTCGGCAAGTGGTCCCGGATGGACGCCGAGATCATCGCCGAGCACGCCGAGGGCATCATCGCCACCACCGGTTGCCCGTCGGGGGAAGTACAGACGCGGCTGCGACTGGGCCACGACCGCGAGGCTCTCGAGGCCGCCGCCCGATGGCGCGAGATCTTCGGCCCGGAGAACTTCTTCCTGGAGTTGATGGATCACGGCCTCGACATCGAGCGCCGGGTCCGCGAGGGCCTGCTGGAGATCGGTCAGAAGCTCGGCATCCCGCCGCTGGCCACCAACGACTGCCACTACGTCACCCGCGACGCGTCCCAGAACCATGAGGCGCTGCTGTGCATCCAGACCGGCAAGACGCTGTCGGATCCCAACCGCTTCAAGTTCGACGGCGACGGCTACTACCTGAAGTCCGCGGCGGAGATGCGCGCGCTGTGGGACGGCCAGGTGCCGGGTGCGTGCGATTCGACGCTGCTGATCGCCGAACGGGTGCAGCCCTACACCGACGTGTGGGCGCCGAAGGACCGGATGCCGGTCTTCCCGGTGCCCGAGGGGCACGATCAGGGGTCGTGGCTCACCCACGAGGTGATGGCGGGGCTGGAGCGCCGCTTCAGCGCCGCGGCGGGCGGGCAGGTGCCGCCGGAGTACATCGAGCGCGCCGACTACGAGATCAAGGTCATCTGCGACAAGGGTTTCCCGGCCTACTTCCTCATCGTGGCCGATCTGATCAACTACGCGAAGTCCGTCGGCATCCGGGTCGGGCCGGGCCGCGGTTCGGCGGCGGGCTCGCTGGTCGCGTACGCGATGGGCATCACCAACATCGACCCGATTCCGCACGGGCTGCTGTTCGAGCGCTTCCTGAACCCCGAACGCCCGTCGGCTCCCGACATCGACATCGACTTCGACGACCGTCGCCGCGGTGAGATGCTGCGCTACGCCGCCAACAAGTGGGGCAGCGACCGGGTGGCCCAGGTCATCACGTTCGGCACCATCAAAACGAAAGCCGCGCTGAAGGATTCGGCCCGCGTGCACTACGGGCAGCCGGGCTTCGCGATCGCCGACCGGATCACCAAGGCGCTACCGCCGCCGATCATGGCCAAGGACATCCCGGTCTCGGGCATCACCGACCCCACGCACGAGCGGTACAAGGAGGCCGCCGAGGTCCGCGCGTTGATCGACACCGATCCCGACGTGCGCACCATCTACGAGACCGCCCGGGGTCTCGAAGGCCTCGTCCGCAACGCCGGTGTGCACGCCTGCGCGGTGATCATGAGCTCCGAGCCGCTCATCGACGCGATCCCGCTGTGGAAGCGCCCGCAGGACGGTGCGGTGATCACCGGGTGGGACTACCCGTCGTGTGAGGCCATCGGTCTGTTGAAGATGGACTTCCTCGGGCTGCGGAACCTGACGATCATCGGGGACTGCATCGAGAACATCAAGGCCAACAGAGGCGTCGACGTCGACCTGGAGTCGCTGGCGCTCGACGACCCGAAGGCCTACGAGCTGCTGGGCCGCGGCGACACGCTCGGGGTGTTCCAGCTCGACGGCAGCGCGATGCGGGATCTGCTGCGCCGGATGCAGCCGACCGAGTTCAACGACATCGTCGCCGTGCTGGCGCTGTACCGGCCCGGTCCGATGGGCATGAACGCCCACAACGACTACGCCGACCGCAAGAACGGCCGCCAGCCGATCAAGCCGATCCACCCCGAGCTCGAAGAACCGCTCAAGGACATCCTGGCCGAGACCTACGGCCTGATCGTCTACCAAGAGCAGATCATGTTCATCGCGCAGAAGGTTGCCTCGTACTCGATGGGCAAGGCCGATGCGCTGCGTAAAGCCATGGGCAAGAAGAAGCTCGAGGTGCTCGAGGCCGAGTACAAGGGCTTCAAGGAGGGCATGACGGCCAACGGGTTCTCCGAGGGCGCGGTGAAGGCCCTGTGGGACACCATCCTTCCGTTCGCCGGCTACGCGTTCAACAAGTCGCATGCGGCGGGCTACGGTCTCGTGTCGTACTGGACGGCCTATCTGAAGGCGAACTATCAGGCCGAGTACATGGCGGGCCTGCTCACCTCGGTCGGAGACGACAAGGACAAGGCGGCCATCTACCTGGCGGACTGCCGGCGTCTCGGCATCACGGTGCTGCCGCCCGACGTCAACGAATCCGTGCAGAACTTCGCCTCGGTCGGTAACGACATCCGCTTCGGCCTGGGCGCTGTGCGCAACGTCGGGGCCAATGTCGTTGCCTCCCTTGTGAGTACACGTGAGGAGAAGGGTAAGTACACCGACTTCTCCGACTACCTCAACAAGATCGACATCACCGCCTGCACCAAGAAGGTGACGGAGTCGCTGATCAAGGCGGGTGCGTTCGACTCGCTCGGTCATCCCCGCAAAGGCCTGTTCCTGGTGCACACCGACGCCGTCGACTCGGTGCTCGGCACCAAGAAGGCCGAGGCGATGGGGCAGTTCGACCTCTTCGGCGGGGGTGATGATGACGGGGATACCGGTGACTCTGCGTTCACGATCAAGGTGCCCGACGAGGAGTGGGAGGACAAGCACAAGCTGGCCCTCGAGCGCGAGATGCTCGGGCTCTACGTGTCCGGCCATCCGCTCAACGGCATCGCCCATCTGCTGACCGCGCAGGTCGACACCCAGATCCCGGCGATCCTGGAGGGTGCGATCCCCAACGACGCGCAGGTGCGCGTCGGCGGCATCCTGGCCTCGGTCAACCGCCGCGTGAACAAGAACGGCCTGCCCTGGGCGTCGGCGCAGATCGAGGATCTCTCCGGTGGCATCGAGGTGCTGTTCTTCCCGCAGACGTACTCGATGTTCGGCGCCGAGATCGCCGATGACGTGGTGGTGCTGGTCGGCGCGAAGGTGGCCAAACGCGACGACCGGATCTCGCTGATCGCCAACGAACTGATCGTGCCGGATTTCACCAGTGCCCAGGTGAATCGGCCGGTGGCGGTGAGCCTGCCGACGCGCCAGTGCACCGTGGACAAGGTGACGGCGCTCAAGCAGGTGCTGGCACGCCATCCGGGTACCGCTCAGGTCCACCTGCGGTTGATCAGCGGGGAGCGGATCACGACGCTGGAGCTGGACCAGTCGCTGCGGGTCACACCGTCGTCGGCGTTGATGGGTGATCTGAAGGAGCTTCTGGGGCCGGGCTGCCTGGGAGGCTGAACCGGCTCAGCGGGGAATGTCTCTACCGTGACGAGCGGTGGAAAGCGCCGAGCGCGAGCCACAACGCCGTCGTGACACCGGCGGCCGACAGCACGGCAGGGCCTGCGGAAGCCGTCACGACACCCACGGTGACCAGCACAAATGCGCCGATCAGCAGGGCAAACACCTTGTAGGCGGGCCAGGGCACCCCGGCGATCGAGATCGTCGACGCCGGCCTGGCCTGCGCGTCCTGGAAGCGCTCGGCGGTCGTCATGGATTCACGATAGCTCTCAGTAAAGTTTTCGGCCACCCGAAACACGGGTTACGGACTGACCTATTTCGTTAGTTCGACTATTCGGTTGGCGACGGAACTCATTTTTGAAGAGCCGGTCCGCGGTGGCACCATTGTCGGGTGTCCGCCGAGCTGAGCCAGAGTCCCCGGATAGATCCCGCGACGCCGCTGCGCGCCGCGGACATCGACGAGGCCGCCCAGCGAATCTCGGGGCTGGTGAGCCGGACCCCGCTGCAGTTCTGTGACCGCCTCTCGGAGATCACCGGCGCGACGGTGTACCTGAAGCGCGAGGACCTGCAGGCCGTGCGGTCCTACAAGTTGCGCGGCGCCTACAACCTGCTGATGCAGCTCACCCCCGAGGAGAAGGCGGCGGGTGTCGTCTGCTCGTCGGCGGGCAACCACGCGCAGGGCTTCGCGCTGGCGTGCCGCTCGATGGGCATCCACGGCCGCGTCTATGTTCCGGCGAAGACCCCGAGGCAGAAGCGCGACAGGATCCGCTACCACGGCGGCGACTTCATCGAGTTGATCGTCGGCGGCAAGACCTACGACATGGCGGCGCAGGCGGCCCTCGACGACGTGGCCCGTACCGGCGCGACCCTCGTTCCGCCCTACGACGACCTGCGCACCATGGCCGGGCAGGGCACCATCGCGGTCGAGATCCTCGACGAGCTCGGAAGTGAGCCCGACCTGGTCGTCGTCCCGGTCGGCGGCGGCGGCTGCATCAGCGGCATGACGACCTATCTCGCGGAGCGGACGGCGACCACCTCGGTGCTCGGCGTCGAGCCGGCCGGCGCCGCGTCGTTCGTGGCCGCACTCGCCAACGGCACGCCGGTGACGCTGGAGCACGTCGACCAGTTCGTCGACGGCGCCGCCGTCGCCCGGGCCGGCGCCAAACCGTTCGAGGCGTTGAGGGCGGCGGGGGACATGGTGTCGATGACGACCGTCGACGAGGGCGCGGTGTGCACCGCGATGCTCGGTCTGTATCAGAACGAGGGGATCATCGCCGAGCCCGCCGGCGCGCTGTCGGTGGCCGCGTTGCTCGACGCCGACATCGAACCCGGGTCCACCGTGGTGTGCCTGATCTCGGGTGGCAACAACGATGTCTCCCGGTACGGCGAGGTGCTCGAGCGTTCCCTGGTGCACCTGGGTCTCAAGCACTACTTCCTCGTCGACTTCCCGCAGGAACCCGGGGCGCTGCGCAGGTTCCTCGACGAGGTCCTCGGCCCCAACGACGACATCACGCTGTTCGAGTACGTCAAACGCAACAACCGCGAGACCGGCGAGGCACTGGTCGGCATCGAGATGGCCAACGCCTCCGATCTCGACGGTCTGCTCGCACGCATGCAATCCTCGGAGTGCCATATCGAGCTGCTCGAACCGGGCTCGCCGACCTACCGCTACCTGACCTGACCGCTAGCCGGTGCGGCGCAGCACCGCGACGCTGTGACCGCCCAGACGTGCGGTCTCGTTCCCGACCGTCGGTTCGTCCCAGGCCAGCACGACGTCTCCGGCGACCGGGACGTCGACGGGTTCGGCGCCGAGATTGCACGCGATCGACAGCCCGCCGCGATGCATCACCAGCCAGCGCGCGTCCTCGTCGTAGTCGACGCGCAGGTGGTCCAGCCACGGGTCGGCCATGTCGGATTCGCTGCGTCGCAAGGTGATCAGATCCCGGTAGAAACCCAGCAGCCGGGCGTGGTCACCGCCGTCCTTCTCGTCCCAGTGCAGCTTGGACCGTTCGAAGGTCGCCGGATCTTGGGGATCCGGGATCTCGTCGGCGTCCCATCCGTGCTCGGCGAACTCCCGTTTGCGTCCCTCGGCGGTGGCGCGGGCCAGCTCCGGCTCGGGATGGGAGCTGAAGAACTGGAACGGCGACGACGACGCCCACTCCTCGCCCATGAAAAGCATTGCGGTATACGGCGATCCGAGCGCCAGCGCAGCCTTGACGGCCAGCTGTCCGGTGGTCAGGTTCTGCGAGGGGCGGTCGCCGATCGCCCGGTTGCCGACCTGGTCGTGGGTCAGGGTGTAGGCCAGCAGCCTGGTGGCGGGGATCGTCGCCGTGTCCAGGGGACGGCCGTGGCGCCGGCCCCGGAACGTCGAGAACGTTCCGGCGTGGAAGTAGCCGTGGCGCAGGGTGTCCGCCAGCGTGGCCACCGCCCCGAAATCCCCGTAATAGCCCTGGCGCTCGCCGGACACGGCCGAGTGGATCGCGTGATGGATGTCGTCGTCCCACTGGGCCGTCATTCCCAGGCCGCCCTGGTCGCGCGGGGTGATCAACCGGGGATCGTTCATGTCGCTTTCGGCGACCAGCGACAGCGGCCGCCCGAGCTCTGTTGCCAGGGAATCGGTTTCGGCCGACAACTCCTCCAGGATGTGCACCGCGGTGGTGTCCACCAGCGCATGCACCGCGTCCAGGCGCAGCCCGTCGGCGTGGAAGTCGCGCATCCAGCGCAACGCGCAGTCGAGGATGTAGCGGCGCACCTCGTCGGCTCCGGCATCGGCGATGTTGATCGACTCACCCCACGGGTTCGATCCACTCGACAGGTACGGACCGAACTTCGGCAGGTAGTTGCCGGACGGGCCGAGGTGGTTGAAGACCGCGTCGATCAGCACGCCGAGACCACGGGCGTGGCAGGCATCGACGAAGCGGACCAGTCCGTCGGGGCCGCCGTACGGTTCGTGCACCGCGTACCAGAGCACGCCGTCGTAGCCCCAGCCGTGGGTGCCGCTGAACGCGTTGACCGGCATCACCTCGACGAAGTCGACCCCGAGATCGACCAGGTAGTCCAGCTTTTCGATGGCTGAGTCGAACGTGCCACCGGGGGTGAAGGTGCCGATGTGCAGCTCGTAGATGACCGCGCCCTCGATCGAGCGACCCTGCCATCCGGCGTCGGTCCAGCCGTCCGACGGCGGGCTCCACAACTGCGAGCGTTCGTGGACGCCGTCGGGCTGCCGCGCCGAGCGCGGATCGGGCAACACTGCCGGGTCGTCGTCGAGCAGGAACCCGTAGCGGGCCTGCGGGGCCGCGTCGACGGTGGCCCGCCACCAGCCGTCCTCGTCCCGCGTCATCGGATGAGCGGTTCCGTCGACGTCCAGGCGGACCCGCTGCGGCAGCGGTGCCCACACCGCGAACTCGTGGTCGGTCATCAGGTCCTCACCAGCAGTGCGACGGGAAGGTCGGCGAACAGGTCGGCCGCAGGCACGGCACCGGTGTGGGTAACGCCTGTCAGCCGGTCGGTCCACGTGCCGTCGGGAAGCGTCAGGGTCGTCGCGCCCCAACCGGTTTCGGCCAGTCTCACCGTCCATCGGCTCGCTGCGACGAGGACATCCTCCCCGCGCAGATAGGCCACCAGGTGCGTGGCGTGCTCGCCGCTCGCCGACAACGGGCGGTGCCCACCGGACAGGAACGTATCGGGCCGCTCCGCGCGCGCCTGCAACGCCGCGCGCACGACGCGCATCTTCGGGTGGTCGAGGCTCTGCAGCGCCTTCCTGCGCGCCCCGTAGTCGACCGGCCGACGATTGTCCGGGTCGACCAGGCTGTCCTCCCAGAGTTCGGTGCCCTGGTAGATGTCCGGGACGCCGGGCGCGGTCAGCGCGATCAGCTTCTGGCCGAGGGCGTCACTGCGTCCGTGCGGATCGAGGCGGGCGACCAACGCGCTGAGCTCGACGCCGACCGGTCCGTCGATGATCGAGTCGAGCCAGGTGTGAACCGCCCCCTCGAATGCCTCGTCGGGGTCGTTCCACGTGGTGTGCAGTGCCGCCTCGCGGATCGCCTTCTCGGCATAGCCGTGCAGGCGCTGCCGATGCTCGTCGGTCACCGCGCCATCGGCCGGCCATACTCCGAAGATGTTCTGCCACAGGAACAATCCGGTCGACCGGTCAGGGGACGGTGTGCCCGACTCCCAGCCCTGCACCATCTCCGCCCACAGCGACGGCACCTGCGACAGCACGCCGATGCGGGCCCGCACGTCCTCACCGCGTTTGGTGTCGTGGGTGGTCAGCGTCGTCATCGCGTCCGGCCACAGGTGTGCCCGCACGGCGGCGCGCTGGTGGAACTCGGCGGCGCTGACCCCGAAACGTTCGGGCTCCCCACCGACCTCGTTGAGCGACACCAGCCGGGCATCGCGGTAGAACAGGCAGTCCTCCATCGACTTCGCCGTCGCCGCACCGCACAGCTGCTGGAGCCGGACCGACACCTCGACGCTGACCTCCAGTGCCGTGGCCAGAAGCGCGAGAGGCTCGGCGAGGTCCGGGTTCTCGGCCACGGTGTCGGACATCGCGACGGGCAGCACCGCCGACAACGCCTGATAGTCGGACCGGTACACACCGATGTGGCTCAGCAGCGCTGCGATCGAGGACCCGAGCAGTTCGTGATCGGATCCGGTGGCGGCGATCACGGCGCGGCACAGCCGGGCGAGCTCGCTGGACAGTGTCGTCGTGACGGCCTCGACCTTCAGGCGGCGTGCTTCACGCTCGGCGTCGGACGGTGTCGCGCCCGCGGCTTCGACGAGTTCGGTGAGGGACCGGAGTCCGGTGGGGTCGACGAACAGACCACCGTTCTCCCGCAACGCATCGTACCCGGTGGTCCCGGCCACGGGCAGCGTGGTGTCCAGGGCCTCGTCGACCGCGAGGATCTTCTCGATCACGATCCACGCATCCGGCCCGGTGAGCTCGCGCAACCAGACGAGATAGCCTGCGGGATCGGATAATCCGTCGGGATGGTCGATGCGGATTCCGTCGACGAGACCCTCGTCGAACCATCGCTTCACCTCGGCGTGGGAGGCGTCGAACACCGCACGGTCCTCCTGGCGGATGCCTGCCAGTGACGTGATGGAGAAGAAGCGGCGGTAGCCACAGACGTTGTGGCGCCAGCCGATCAGCTTGTAGTGCTGGCGGTCGTGCACCTGCGCGCCGGTGCCGTCCCCGGTGCCCGGTGCGATCGGCCATGTCCGGTCTCCGAGCCGGAGCACGTCGCCGTCGACCTCGAGATCGGCGACGTCGTCGTCGGAACCCAGGACCGGCAACACGATTCGGCCGTCGGGGTCCAGGGTCCAGTCGACATCGAAATAAGAGCAGTACGTCGAACTCCGGCCGTGGGTGAGCAGGTCCCACCACCACGCGTTCTGGGTCGGGTCGTCGACGCCCACGTGATTCGGCACGATGTCGACGATCAGTCCCAGGCCGGCCGCGCGCGCCGTCGCCGCCAGTCGCGCAAAGCCTTCCGGGCCACCGAGTTCGGCGGAGATCGTGGTCGGGTCGGTGACGTCGTAGCCGTGGCTGGAGCCGACACCCGCGGTCAGGATGGGGGACAGGTAGAGGTGGGAGACCCCGAGGTCTGCCAGATAGTCGACGAGCTTCTCGGCGTCGGCGAAGGTGAACGCCTCGCCGCTGGCCGGGCCGCGCATCTGCAGGCGGTAGGTCGAGAGCACGGTCATGGTCACGCCGTCTTACGGAGTACGAGAAGCGAGCGCGGGTCGACCGAGATGGTCTGTCCGGCAACCACTGTGAGTGTGCTCTCGCCTTGTCGATCCGCGGTGTCGATCGCGCCGGCCCATTCGTTGGCGTAGTCGCCGTCCGGTGCCACGAACTCCAGCGGTTCGTCGTGGGCGTTGAAGCACAGCAGGAACGAATCGTCGGAGACGCGCTGCCCCCGCTCGTCGGGCGCGGGTATCGCCTCGCCGTTGAGGAAGACCGAGACACAGTCGAATCCCGACCCCCAGTCCTCGGAGGTCATCTCGCGTCCGGACGGGTTGAACCACGCGATGTCGCGGATCTGCTCACCGGTTCGCAACGGCTTCCCCTCGAAGAAGCGCCGGCGCCGGAACACCGGGTGCTTCTTGCGGAAGGACACCACCTTGCGGGTGAATTCCACGAGATCGGCGTTCTTTTCGCACAGCGACCAGTCCATCCAGGACAGCTCGGAGTCCTGGCAGTACACGTTGTTGTTGCCCTGCTGGGTGCGTCCCATCTCGTCGCCGTGCGCGATCATCGGGGTGCCCTGCGACAGCATCAGCGTGGCCAGGATGTTGCGCATCTGCTTGGCGCGCAACGCGGTGATGTCGGGGTCGTCGGTGGGTCCCTCGACTCCGCAGTTCCACGACCGGTTGTGGCTCTCGCCGTCCCGGTTGTCCTCGCCGTTGGCCTCGTTGTGTTTCTCGTTGTAGGAGACCAGGTCGTTGAGGGTGAAGCCGTCGTGGCACGTGACGAAGTTGATGCTGGCGCTGGGCCGTCGTCCCGTCGCCTCGTACAGATCCGACGACCCGGTCAAGCGGGACGCGAACTCACCTAGGGTTGCGGGCTCGCCCCGCCAGTAATCACGCACAGTGTCGCGATACTTCCCATTCCACTCGGTCCACAAACCTGGGAAATTGCCGACCTGATAACCACCTTCGCCGATGTCCCACGGTTCGGCGATCAGCTTCACCTGGCTGATGACGGGATCCTGCTGGATGATGTCGAAGAACGCGGACAACCGGTCGACGTCGTAGAACTCCCGGGCCAGCGTCGAGGCCAGGTCGAAGCGGAATCCGTCGACGTGCATGTCGAGCACCCAGTACCGCAGCGAGTCCATGATCAGCTGCAGGGTGTGGGGGTGGCGGGCGTTGAGGCTGTTGCCGGTTCCGGTGAAGTCCTTGTAGTAACGCAGGTCACCGTCGAGCAGCCGGTAGTACGCCGCGTTGTCTATTCCGCGGAAGTTCACGGTGGGTCCGAGATGGTTGCCCTCGGCGGTGTGGTTGTAGACCACATCCAGGATCACCTCGATCCCGGCCTCGTGGAATGCGCGCACCATCGTCTTGAACTCGGCGACCGCCCCGCCCGCGCTGCGGGTGGCGGCGTACTGGTTGTGCGGTGCGAAGAACCCGAAGGTGTTGTAGCCCCAGTAATTTCGCAGCCCGAGGTCGAGAAGGCGATGGTCGTGCATGAACTGATGGACGGGCATCAGCTCGATGGCCGTGACGTTCAGCGACTTCAGGTGGTCGATGATCACCGGGTGCCCGAGCCCGGCGTAGGTGCCGCGAAGCTCCTCCGGCACCCCCGGGTGGGTCTGCGTCATGCCCTTGACGTGCGCTTCGTAGATGACGGTCTCGTGGTAGGAGGTGCGCGGCGCGCGGTCGGAACCCCACTGGAAGAACGGGTTGATCACGACGCTGGTCATCGTGTGACCGAGCGAGTCGACGCGCGGCGGCACCCCGCCGGTGGCGAGGTCGTCGGCCTCCAGATCGTAGGAGTACAGGGCCTGGCCGAATTCGAAGTCGCCGTGGAAGGACTTGCCGTACGGGTCGAGCAACAGCTTGCTGGCGTCGCATCGATGTCCGGCGGCGGGGTCCCAGGGTCCGTGCACGCGGAACCCGTAGCGTTGTCCCGGGGTGATCGTCGGCAGGTAGCAGTGCCACACGAACCCGTCGACCTCGTCGAGGTCGATCCGCTCCTCGCGCCCGTCCTTGCCGATCAGGCACAACTCCACGCGCTCGGCGACCTCGGAGAAGACCGAGAAGTTCGTGCCCGCACCGTCATAGGTCGCACCGAGGGGGTACGGGGTTCCGGGCCAGACGGTGGGAACGGATGCCGGCTGGGCCGAGGACATCAGCTCGTCCACCAACCGGTGGCGGCGCCGATCTGGCGGCCGAGCTCACTGGTCATCGTGCGCATGTACGTCGACGAGATGTGATGAGCATCGTGATACATCAACACGTTTCCCTCCACAGCCCGGCAGTAGTCCTCGCGACACACCGCATCGCTCATGTCGAGCGGTTTGAGCAGCGGGAACCGTGTGACGTAGTCGAGCGTCGGGTTCCGGTCCGACAGTACTTTGGACCGTTCGATCCCGCAGGAGACGGGATCGCCGCCGTCGGCGAGGCAGTCGGACGGGAAGAACGGCTCGCCGTCCTCGTCGACCATCCACGGGGTGTCCCGCATCGCGAGCACCGGGATGCCGTGCTTCGAGAATTCCTTCCAGATGCCGAGATAACTCGACGGCATCACATCGCCGGGTCGGATGTTCCAGGGCCGGGTCGAGGTGGTGAACACGAAATCCGGTTTGTCGGCGATGATCCTCGGCAGCACGCGGTCGTTCCACTGCCGGCATTTGGGATACGGGTCGTTGTTGCCCATCACCAGCGGCACCTTCTCGGTGGTGAGCGGACAGCCCATCTTGAGGTAGGTGACGACCCTGAAATGGTGCATACGGCCGAGCAGATCGAGTGCGGTGATCCAGTGCTCGGCGTGCGAACCGCCGGCCAGCGCGATGGTCCGGGTCGCCGACTTGTCGCCGTAGGTGCAGTTGATGATCCCGATGTTGTCGAAGTCGCTGATGCAGCCGTCGATGGTGGACTCGGGGATGTCGTCCTTGGCTTCGAGCACCGTCGGACGCATTGGCACACTGGGCACCTTCGCGTCGTTGATCAGTGCCCGGGCGCCCGGGTAGTCCCGCAGTGGCAGCGTGGCCAGTTCGCCTCCGTTGGCGCGCAGGTCGGTGAGGTGTTCACGCCACGTGAACGACGTCGCCATCAGCGCCACACCGAGCAGCGCGACGGTCGAGCCGAGCACGATGGTCGGCCTGCGCAGAAGCCGCAGGGCCGTCGGGGACTTCGGTGCCGCCACCGCGGGTGCGTGCCCCGCGCGCAGGGGCTCCTCGACATAGCGGGTGGTCAGCCACGCGAGTATGCCGGACACCAGCAGGATCGCCGCACCCTCGACGAAGTTCACGCGGGTGCCGCCGGTGTAGGCGAGGTAGAAGATCAGCAACGGCCAGTGCCACAGATACAGCGAGTACGCCATCGCGCCCAGCGCCACGAACGGCCGGGTGGCCATCAATCGGTTGGGTGCGGGGATGCGGCCGCGCGTGTGCGGGTCGGCGTAGCGGTTGGCGGCCGAGAGGATGAACAGCAGGGTCGCGCCGACCGGGACCAGCGCCCACGGTCCGGGGAATTCGTGCACGCCGTCGATCAACGCCCCGCAGGACAGAATGGCGGCGAGCGCGACCACCGCGAGCACCGTGCGCAGCCACATCGGACAGCGCACATAGGGCACCAGCGCGCCCACCAGTGCACCGAGCAGCAGTTCCCACGCCCGGGCGAAGCTGTCGTAGTACGCGGTGGTCTGGTCGGTGTTGTGGGCGATGACCGCGTAGACGAACGACGCGACCGTCAGACCGGTGAGCAGCACGACGAACGCGGCGCGCGCGTGCCTGCCGAAGACGCGGCGGAAGACGAACGCGCACAGCAGGATCAGTGCCAGGAACGCGATGTAGAACTGACCCTGGACCGACATGGACCAGATGTGTTGCAACGGGCTGACGGTCTCGGCCGCGCGGAGGTAATCCGCGGCGGTGCGCGCGAGCTCCCAGTTCTGGTAGTAGCCGAGGCTGGCCAGGGACTGGTCTGCGAACGTCTCCCAGCGGGTCTCGGGCTGGATCAGGATCGTCAGTACCGCCGAGACGGCGAGCACCACCACGAGGGCGGGCAGCAGCCGCCGGACGAGCCGGGTGACCTCGGGTACCGGGCGCAGGGGCGCGCCGGGGGTGATCGCGTTGCGCAGGAGCCGTCCGCCGAAGAAGAATCCGGACAGCACCAGGAAGACGTCCACGCCGCCGGACACCCGTCCGAACCACACGTGGAACACCGCGACCAGCGCGATCGCGACGCCGCGAAGGCCGTCGAGGTCGTGGCGGTAGAAGCCTGAGCTGCGCGTTCCCATGCCGGAGGCCGGCGGTGCCGGGACAGGCGGGGTCAGGCCCGAAGCGGCAGGTCGGGCCGGCCGGGCGGGGGCGAGGGTCATCATGGTCGACGGTTAATCTACCGAAGGTGTCTGCGTTGAGGCCTGCCGAGATCAGCGCGATCGACGCCGCGCACATCTGGCACCCGTACAGCCCCATCGGCGACGGCGCCCTGGCTCCCGTGGTGGCGGTCGGCGCGCACGGGGCCCGGCTCACGCTCGTCCACGACGGCCGCGAGGTCGAGGTGCTCGACGCGATGGCCTCCTGGTGGACCGCCGTCCACGGCCACGGGCACCCGGTGCTGGACGCGGCGATCACCCGCCAGCTCGCCACGATGAACCACGTCATGTTCGGCGGGCTGACCCATGAGCCGGCGGCCCGGCTGGCCCAGCTGCTCGTCGAGGTGACGCCCGAGGCTCTGCAGACCGTGTTCTTCAGCGACTCCGGGTCGGTGTCGGTCGAGGTCGCGGTCAAGATGGCGCTGCAGTTCTGGCGCAGCAGCGGCCACCGCGCGAAGAGCCGCCTGATGACCTGGCGCGGCGGGTATCACGGCGACACCTTCACGCCGATGAGCGTGTGCGATCCGCAGGGCGGGATGCACGAGTTGTGGAGCGGGCGGAATTCCCTGCTCGCCGACCAGGTCTTCGCCGACCCGGTGCCCGCGGAGTACGACGCGGAGTACGTGCGTTCTTTCGGCGATCTCCTCGCCGCCCACGCGGACGAGCTCGCTGCGGTGATCGTCGAACCGGTGGTCCAGGGGGCAGGCGGGATGCGCTTTCACGACCCCCGGTACCTGCGTGACCTGCGACGGCTCTGCGACGAGCACGCGGTGCTGCTGATCTTCGACGAGATCGCCACCGGCTTCGGCAGGACCGGCGCGATGTTCGCCGCCGACCATGCCGGGGTGTGCCCCGACATCATGTGCGTCGGCAAGGCCCTGACGGGCGGGTACCTGACGTTGGCCGCAACTCTGTGTACCCGCGACGTGGCCGCGACGATCAGCAGCAATGAGCCCGGGGCCCTGATGCACGGCCCGACGTTCATGGCCAACGCGCTGGCCTGCGCGGTCAGCGTGGCGTCGGTGGAACTCCTGCTCGCTTCGGACTGGGAAGCGCAGGTGAGCTCGATCGAGGCCGGTCTGCGTGCCGGCCTCGAACCGGCGCGGGCGCTGCCGAACGTGGTCGACGTGCGGGTGCTCGGTGCGATCGGGGTGATCGAACTGGATGGGACCGTGGACCTCGGCATCGCCACCCCGGTGGCGATCGACCACGGCGTCTGGTTGCGGCCGTTCCGCAATCTGATCTACGTGATGCCGCCCTATATCTGTACGCCCGCCGAGATCGCGACGATCACCTCGGCGATGATCGAGGTCGCGCGTGCTCTAACCTGAACGGTGTTCAAGACTCACACTGAGCACCCAGGAGCACCGTGACCCGCGCCGGACTGTCCCCGCTGGCCTGGCTCGACGAGGTCGAGACCCAGCGCCGCGCCGCCGGGCTGCGCCGCTCGTTGCGCGCCCGCCCTCCGGTCGGCACCGTGCTGGACCTGGCCTCCAACGACTACCTCGGCCTGTCGCAGCACCCCCGTGTGATCGACGGCGGAGTCGCCGCGCTGCGCACCTGGGGCGCCGGCGCGACCGGATCACGACTGGTCACCGGCAACACCGAACTGCACGAACAGTTCGAGGACGCGCTGGCGTCGTTCGTCGGCGCCGATTCGGCGTTGGTGTTCTCGTCGGGCTACACCGCCAACCTCGGGGCGGTTGTCGCGCTGTCGGGTCCCGGCTCGCTGCTGGTCTCCGACGCCTACACCCATGCGTCGCTCGTGGACGCCTGCCGGCTCTCGCGGGCCCGGGTCGTCGTCACGCCGCACAACGATGTCGCCGCCGTCGCGCGCGCGCTGGCCACCCGGGACGAAGAGCGCGCCGTCGTCGTCACCGATTCGGTGTTCAGTGCCGACGGCGATCTCGCGCCCCTGCGCGAGCTGCACGACGCGTGCCGTCGGCACGGCGCGCTGATGATCGTCGACGAGGCCCACGGTCTGGGCGTGCGCGGCGACCGTGGCCGGGGCCTGCTCGACGAAGTGGGGCTCGCGGGCGCTCCCGACGTGGTCATGACGACCACGCTGTCCAAGGCGCTCGGAAGTCAGGGCGGCGTGGTGCTGGGCCCGGCGGCGGTGCGCGATCACCTGATCGACGCCGCCCGCCCCTTCATCTTCGACACGGGCCTCGCACCCGCCGCGGTCGGCGCCGCACACGCCGCGCTGCAGGTGCTCGTCGAGGAGCCGTGGCGGGCGCAGCGCGTCCTCGACCACGCCGCCACGCTGGCGCAGATCTGCGGTGTCGCCGACGTGCCGTCCTCGGCGGTGGTGTCGGTGATCCTCGGTGAACCCGAGGTCGCGCTCGCCGCGGCGACGGGCTGCCTCGAACGCGGGGTCCGGGTCGGTTGCTTCCGGCCGCCCACGGTGCCCGCGGGCACGTCACGGCTGCGGCTGACAGCCCGGGCATCGCTGTCCGACGACGAGATGGCACTCGCCCGTGAGGTTCTCACCGACGTACTGTCGCGCGCATGAGCATCCTGGTGGTGACCGGCACCGGCACCGGTATCGGCAAGACCGTCGTCACCGCCGCGCTGGCCTGTCACGCCCGGCTGGCCGGCCTCGACGTCGCGGTGTGCAAGCCGATCCAGACCGGCACCCAGGACGGTGACGACGACCTCGCGGTGGTGGCCCGGCTGGCCGGCGTCGAGGACCTGCACTCGCTGGCGAAGTTCCCCGAGCCGCTGGCACCGCTGGCCGCGGCTCACCGCGCCGGCGCCGACCTTCCGTCCCGTGCCGCACTCGACGACCTGATCGCCGCCGTCGACCGGCCGGGCCGGCTCACGCTCGTCGAAGGCGCCGGGGGACTGCTGGTCGAGATCGGCCGCGGCGGCGTCACCCTTCGTGATCTCGCCGAGGATCTGCGTGCCCCGGTGCTGACCGTCGTCGCGCCGGGACTCGGCACCCTCAACCACACCGTGCTGACGCTGGAGGCGCTGGCGCACAGGGACGTCCGCAGTGAGGGACTGGTGATCGGCTCGTGGCCCGCCCAGCCCGGCGTCGCGGAGATCGACAACCGCGACGCCCTCGCGCGGCTGGGGCCGGTGCGGGCCGCGCTGCCCGCAGGCGCCGGGACTCTGAGCGGCACGGATTTCGAGCGGCTCAGTGTGCAGGCGTTCGACGAGGCGTGGGTGCGGGGCCTGGTGGGCTGATGGTCCATTCGGTCGAGTTGCTGTTCGACGACGACACCGAGGCCGCCGTGCGGGGGGCGTGGGAGGACCTGGCGCAGGCGGGGATTCGCAGCCTGGCCGCCCACACGGCGGAGAGCAACCGCCCGCATGTCACCGTCTCGGTGGGCGACGAGCTCACCGGCGACGTGGATGCCGCGTTGCGGCCGGTGCTGGACCGGTTGCCGCTGCGCTGCGTGCTCGGCGCACCGTTGCTGTTCGGCGCCGGACGCGCGGTCACCCTGGTGCGGCTTGTGGTGCCGTCGGCCGAGCTGCTCGACCTGCACGCCGAGGTGCACCGGATCTGCCTGCCGTACATGTCGAAAGGCTCACTGCCGCACTCGGTCCCGGGGCAGTGGACGCCGCATGTGACACTCGCGCGCCGCGTCCCCTCCGGCCGGTTGCCCGCGGCGCTGGCGCTGCCGGCGGTGACGCGCGACCTCGCTGCCACCGCGGTGGGACTGCGGCACTGGGACGGCAACGCCAAGATCGTGCACCCGATCGGCTGACTTCGGCCTTCAGGAGCCGGTGCGACTGTGCGCGGCGATCCCGTCGGTGAGCAGCCGCAGACCGAACGCGAACCGCGCGTTCGGATCCTCGGTCCAGACGGTCTTGTCGACCTCGGCGCCCGCCGCGTCCCACTGCAGCCGGGACTGTTCGTCGGCGGTGAAACCGAGCACGTAGTAGATCACCGTGCGGGCCACCAGATCGGTGTGCTCGGGTGCCACGCCGGCATCGCCCGCCGCGGCGGCCAGCCGGGCCAGGACCGCGGTCATCACCTCGGACTGTCCCGCGGCCAGGCTCGCCGACACCAGCTCCGCACCGTCGGTATGTGACAGCAGCGCATCCCGCAACTGCGCGCACGTCGTGCGCACCCGTTCCGGCCAGTTGCCCGACGCCGGGGTCAGCGGCTGCAGGATCCGGTCGGCGACGGCACCGAGCAGCTGCTGCTTGTTCGCGAAATGCCAGTACAGCGCGCCCGCAGACACGTTCAGTTCACGGGCCAGGCGCCGCATGGACAGGTCGGCGATCCCGTAATCGTCCAGCAGGGACGTCGCCACATCGACCACGTCGCGTTTGGAGAGCTGCACACCTCTACCCTAACCTGAACGGTGTTCAAGAGTCGGCTCGGCCGACGTGTTCAAGAGTCGGCTCGGCCGACGTGTTCAAGAGTCGGCGAGGGAGACGGTGTGAGCGACATTCTGGCAGTGGCACGGGAACAGGTGCTCGAGCGCGGCGTGGGTCTCGACCAGGACCAGACCCTGCAGGTGCTGCAGCTGCCCGACGATCGGCTCGACGAACTCCTGGCGCTGGCCCACGAGGTCCGGATGGCGCACTGCGGCCCCGACGTCGAGGTCGAAGGCATCATCAGCCTCAAGACCGGCGGCTGCCCCGAGGACTGCCACTTCTGTTCGCAGTCAGGTCTTTTCGCGTCCCCGGTGCGCAGCGCGTGGCTCGACGTCCCGAGCCTGGTCGAAGCCGCCAAGCAGACCGCCAAGACCGGCGCGACCGAATTCTGCATCGTCGCCGCGGTGCGCGGGCCCGACGAGAGGCTGCTCGCGCAGGTCGCCGCCGGTATCGAGGCGATCCGCAACGAGGTCGACATCCAGATCGCCTGCTCGCTCGGCATGCTCACCCAGGACCAGGTCGAGCGGCTCTCGGCGATGGGTGTCCATCGCTACAACCACAACCTGGAGACCGCCCGATCGTTCTTCACCAACGTCGTCACCACACATTCGTGGGAAGAGCGTTGGGAGACACTGCAAATGGTGCGTGAGGCCGGTATGGAGGTCTGCTGCGGCGGGATCCTGGGCATGGGGGAGAGCCTCGAACAGCGCGCCGAGTTCGCTGCGAACCTCGCCGAGCTGGACCCGCACGAGGTGCCGCTGAACTTCCTCAACCCCCGCCCAGGCACACCGTTCGGCGACCTCGAGGTACTGCCGGCCACCGAGGCGCTCAAGGCGGTCGCCGCGTTCCGGCTCGCGTTGCCGCGCACGATGCTGCGTTTCGCCGGCGGACGCGAGATCACCCTCGGCGACCTCGGCGCCAAACAGGGCATCCTGGGCGGCATCAACGCCGTGATCGTCGGCAACTACCTGACCACGCTGGGCCGCCCGGCCGAGGCGGATCTGCAGCTGCTCGACGACCTGCAGATGCCGATCAAGGCCCTGAACGCGACGCTGTAGTCCGACGGCAGGGTAGAACCGATCAGGTGATGGTCACCGACAGCCCAGAGCTGCCCGCGCCCGTCGGCGCGGGCGCCTACAACGTCTACACCGGAGATCAGGCGGGCAGTGCGGTCCCGACCGCGGCCCAGCTGGGCCTCGAGCCGCCGCGGTTCTGCGCGGCCTGCGGACGGCGGATGATCGTGCAGGTGCGGCCCGACGGCTGGTGGGCGAAATGCTCCCGGCACGGCCTCGTCGATTCCACCGATCTGGACCTGTTCCGGTGACCGCGCCGATGCAGGCTCCGCGCGTGTCCCGCACGAGGGCGGCGCTGACCGTGGTGGCCGGGCTCGCAGCAGCCGGGGCGGTCGTCGGGGCGGCATGGGCATGGCTCGCCCCGCCGATCAAGGGCGTCATCGCGCTGACGCGCACCGGAGACCGCATCAAGGCGAGCATCGGCGCCGAGGCCGACAACTGGTTCACCTCCGCATTCCTGTTCGCGGGCATGCTCTCGGTGCTGGCGGTGGTCGCCGCAGTCGCGGTGTGGCAGTGGAGGTCTCACCGCGGGCCGGTGATGGCCGGGGCGCTCGCTGCGGGCTCGGTCGCGGCCGCCGCGAGCGCGGGGGGTGTCGGGGCGGCGCTCGCCCGGCTTCGCCACGGCGTCGTCGACGTCGCCGGCGCCCCGGTATCGGACGCGCAACGGGTGCACTACATCAGCGAGGCGCCGTCGGTGTTCTTCGGTCACTCGCCGTTTCAGATCGCGACCACGCTGCTGCTGCCGGCCGCGGTCGCCGCGACCGTGTATCTGCTTGCCGCAGTGGCGTGTACGCGCGACGACCTCGGAGGGTGGCCGCGGGTCGACTACTACGGACCTCCCGCAGGACTTCCCTCAGGACCTCCGGTGGGCCCGCCTACAGGTCGAATTGGGACAGCGGCTGGCGTTCCACCCGGCGTCCCAGGACCACCTTCGCCGTGATCTTGCCGAGGGTGAGCATGCCGCGGTAGGTCGACGGGTTCAGCAGTGTCGGCCACTTCGTCCGCGCGATGTGCGCGCTGATCGGCCTGCCCGCGAAGCGGTCTCTGAGCCAGCGCAAGGTCATCGGCGCCGACATCGGATGCAGCAACAGGTGTTCGCTGAACATGTCGCGGTGGTAGGTGACGCTGGCGCCGCCCGCGGTGTAGGTCTCGGTGAGCTCGTCGATGTCGTCGACGGAGATGATCCGGTCGTGGACGGCCTGCACGATCAACACCGGGACCTTGGGGGCGGACGTCCCGAGCTTGATGCTGTCGAAGACGTGCTGCACCTCGGGCGTCAGCAGGATCTCCTCCAGCGGCCGGTCGACCCAGTGGGCCATGTCCTTGCCGACCAGGCTGAGCATGGCGTGCGCGGTGGTCATCTTCTCGATCCGCGCGAGCATCGCCTTGCCCTCGACCGTGGCGTGCTGCTGGATGATCCGGTTCAGGTCGGGATAGACGTGGGTCAGCGCCGCCACCACCATCGCCGGCAGGCCCGAGTAGATGCTGCCGTTGAGGCGGCGGAACGCATGTCCGAGATCGCCGACGGGTGACCCCAGCACCGCGCCGACGACGTTGAGCTCCGGCGCGTAGCTGTCGTGGACCTCGGCGGCCCACGCCGAGGCCAGCCCGCCGCCGGAGTAGCCCCACAGGCCGACAGGGGCGTCCTCGGCCAGGCCCAGCGGGCGATGGTTGACCGCTGCGCGGATTCCGTCGAGAACGTGGTAGCCCGGTTCGAAGGGGGCGCCCCACATGCCGGTGGTGCCCTCGTGGTCGGGGACCGACACCGCCCAGCCCTCGGCCAGCGCGGCGGCGATGAGCAGGAATTCGAACTGTGCGACCGCGCCGAGTGCCTTGGCGCCGCGGCGCAGCGCGTAGGACGGGAAACAGCGGCCTGCCACGGCGTCGATCGCGCACTGGTAGGACACGATCGGCAGGGGGCGGCGGTCGGTCCGCTCTGTCGGCGCCAGCACGGTGGTGACGGTGGCCTGCGGTTGTCCGTAGAGGTCGGTGGTCCGGTACAGCAGCTGTGTGGCGCTGAATTTCTGCGGGATCAGGCCGAGAAACGCCAGCTCGACGTCGCGGGAGCGGAGCACGGTGCCGGGCCGGGCATGCTCGTAGCCCTCCGGGGGCTCGTAGAACGGGTCGTCGGCCGGGATGACCGGGCGCGTCCTGGGCCTGAGCTCTTCGTGTCGGGGCTGGCCGATCCATTCGGCACCCGTCGACCGTGCAACATTGCCCAAGTCCATCAGGGCATTGTTACTTAAGAGGGCTTTAAGAATCCAGTCGACTCACCCGGGCGGGCGCAATGCGGCGAATTCGTCGGTCACCCGGTATGCGGCTTCGGTGAAGCGATACAGGGCGGCGGGCCGACCCCCGCTGCGGCCCGACCTGGCCGTCGTGCCGGTACGCGTGATGACGTGGCGACGTTCGAGCACGCGCTGCAGGTTCGTCGCATCGACCGGGTGGCCGAGCGCGGCGCTGTAGATGTCGCGCAACGCCGACAGCGCGAATTCGTTGGGGGCCAGGGCGAAACCGATGTTGGTGTAGGAGAGCTTGGCCTCCAACCGGGTGCGGGCGTGCTCGACCATCGGTCCGTGATCGAACGCCATCGGGGGCAGATCGCTGACCGGATGCCAGCGGGTGTCGGGCGGCAGCTCCGGGGTCGCGGGGGAGGGGACGAGCCCCAGGAAGGTCGATGCGATGGTGCGGGGTCCGGGTACCCGGTGCGGATCGGAGAAGATGGCGAGTTGCTCCAGATGGGCGAGTTCGCGCAGGTCGACCTTCTCGGCGAGTTGGCGGCGCACCGAGCTCGTCAGATCCTCATCAGCACCCAGGCCGCCGCCCGGCAGAGCCCATTTCTCCTTCTCCGGCTCCAGCGCGCGCTGCCACAACAGCACGTGAAGTGCGGGTTTCCGCTTGGCGGTGGGTGATTCCGCGCGCCGCACCTGGAACACGACGGCGAGCACCTCGTGGTCGGTGCTAGTATGTGCCATGTTTTCGATTGTAAGTCGAAAACCTCGAGGAAGCGAAGGAGACGGCGATGACGGTTCTCGCTGGGACATTTGACGCCGCACTGGCAGACCGTGTCGTCGACGGCCCGGGTGGCTTCTCCGGCGTCGACGGCGACGCGGCGTGGGCCGACGAGGTCCGCCGCCTGCTGAAACTGCGCGGGGCGACGCTGCTGGCGCACAACTACCAGTTGCCCGAGATCCAGGACGTGGCCGATCACGTCGGGGACTCCCTGGCGCTGTCGCGGATCGCCGCCGAGGTTCCCGAGGACGCCATCGTGTTCGCCGGCGTGCACTTCATGGCCGAGACGGCGAAGATCCTCTCGCCCGAGAAGACGGTCCTCATCCCCGATCAGCGGGCGGGGTGCTCGCTGGCCGACTCCATCACCGCGGACGAACTGCGGGCGTGGAAGGCCGAGCATCCCGGCGCGGTCGTCGTCTCCTACGTCAACACCACCGCCGCGGTGAAGGCGGAGACCGACATCTGCTGCACCTCGTCGAACGCCGTCGAGGTCGTCGCATCCATCCCCGCGGACCGCGAGGTGCTGTTCTGCCCGGACCAGTTCCTGGGCGCCCACGTCCGCCGGATCACCGGACGCACGAACCTGCACGTCTGGGCGGGCGAATGCCACGTGCACGCCGGCATCAACGGCGACGAGCTGGCCGACCAGGCCAGGGCGCATCCCGACGCCGAACTGTACGTCCACCCCGAATGCGGCTGCGCCACCTCGGCCCTCTACCTGGCCGGTGAAGGTGCGTTCCCCGAAGACCGGGTGAAGATCCTATCCACCGGCGGCATGCTCGACGCCGCCCGCGAGACCGGAGCACGCCAGGTGCTGGTCGCCACCGAGGTCGGGATGCTGCACCAGTTGCGCAGGGCCGCACCCGATGTCGACTTCCGGGCGGTCAACGACCGAGCGTCGTGCCGGTACATGAAGATGATCACCCCGGCCGCGATGCTGCGCTGCCTCGTCGAGGGCGCCGACGAAGTGCACGTCGACCCGGACATGGCCGCGAAGGCCCGGTTGAGCGTGCAGCGGATGATCGAGATCGGGCAGCCCGGCGGCGGAGAATGACCGGGTGCGGCGGCGCAGGCGGGTGGCGCCGGCGCGCTGACGTCGTGATCGTCGGCACCGGCGTCGCGGGGCTGGCCGCCGCGCTCGCCGCGCACCGCCGCGGCCTGCGGGTGGTGCTGCTGAGCAAGGCCGCCGAGACCGCCACGTTCTACGCCCAGGGCGGTATCGCGGTCGTCCTTCCCGACGTGCTGCGCGACGGCGGCGACTCCGTCGACGCCCACGTGGCCGACACCCTCGCCGCCGGCGCAGGCCTGTGCGATCCCGCCGCCGTGCGCTCGATCGTCGCCGACGGCTTCGACGCCGTCACCGAATTGGTCGCCGCCGGAGCGCGATTCGACGAATCCGAGCCGGGCCGCTGGGCGCTGACCCGGGAGGGCGGGCACAGCCGGCGCCGCATCATCCACGCCGGGGGCGACGCCACCGGTGCCGAGGTGCAGAAGGCGCTCGACCTCGCGGCGGCGTCGCTGGACATCCGCCGCAACCACGTGGCGCTCGATCTGATCCTCGACGGCGGCGCGGTCGCCGGCGTCACCGTCCTCAGCGACGACGGTGTCGGCGCGGTGTACGCACCGTCGGTGATCCTGGCGACCGGTGGTCTCGGGCACCTCTACTCGGCCACGACCAATCCGGACGGTTCGACCGGCGACGGTGTGGCGCTCGCGATCTGGGCCGGGCTGCCGGTCGCCGACCTCGAGTTCATCCAGTTCCACCCGACGATGCTGTACGCGGGCGCCGGGATCGGGCGCCGACCGCTGATCACCGAGGCGCTGCGCGGTGAGGGCGCGAAACTCGTCGACCGCCAAGGGCGTTCGGTGACCGACGGCGTTCACCCGATGGGTGATCTGGCGCCGCGCGACGTGGTGGCCGCGGCGATCGAGGCGCGGCTGTCCGAGACGGGGGACGAGTGCGTCTACCTCGACGCCCGCGGCATCGCCGACTTCCCGACGCGTTTCCCGACGGTCACCGCGTCCTGCCTGGAAGCCGGCATCGATCCTGTGCGCCAGCCGATTCCGGTGGTGCCCGGTGCGCATTACAGCTGCGGCGGCGTGGTGACCGACGTCGACGGACGTACCGGTATCTCCGGGCTGTTCGCCGCCGGCGAGGTGGCGCGCACCGGTATGCACGGGGCCAACCGGTTGGCGTCCAACAGCCTGCTCGAAGGACTGGTGGTCGGACGGCGGGCCGGAACCGCGGCCGCCGAGCACGCCACGGTCGCTGGTCCGACGCGGATCGTCGATCCCGGACCGCAGGTCCGTCCCGCGCTGCCGCGTGCGGAACTGCAGGCGGCGATGACGCGGTACGCCTCGGTGGTGCGCACCGCCGACGGCCTGCACCGGATCCGGGATCTGGTCGGTACCGCCCCGGTGCGAAACCTCAGGAACCGCAACGACTTCGAGGATGCCGCCCTGACCGCGGTCGCCTCCGCGGTTGCCGACGCCGCGCTCGCGCGCACCGAGACCCGGGGCTGTCACCACCGCTCCGACCATCCATTGACCGATCCCGCGCAGGCCGTCAGCATCGCTTCCGGCCTCGCCCCAGCCACGGTGGGATGCTGATGACGTTCAGCGACTACGAACGCGCCGAAGCCCGGGCGGTGATCGCCCGCGCCCTGGAGGAGGACCTCCGGTACGGACCGGATGTCACGACGACGGCGACCGTCGGTGCCGACGCGTCGACGACCGGGTTGATGGTGCCGCGGGAGCCGGGCGTCCTCGCCGGCGGTGAGCTGGCGGTCATGGTGCTCGACGAGGTGATCGGGTCGGGCGCATACAGCGTCGAACAGTTGATCCCCGACGGCACCAGGATGGATGCCGGCACGGTGGCGTTGGCGGTCAAGGCGCCGACCCGCGGCCTGCTCACCGCCGAGCGCACGATGCTCAACCTGGTGTGTCACCTGTCCGGTATCGCGACCGCGACCGCGGCGTGGGTCGATGCCGTCTCCGGGACCGGGGCCCAGATCCGGGACACCCGCAAGACGCTGCCCGGTCTGCGTGCGCTGCAGAAGTACGCGGTCCGGGTCGGTGGCGGGGTCAACCACCGGATGGGCCTGGGCGACGCCGCGCTGATCAAGGACAACCACGTCGCGGCCGCCGGCTCGGTGGTGGCCGCGCTGCGCGAAGTACGGGCTGTGGCACCCGATCTGCCGTGTGAGGTCGAGGTCGACTCGCTCGAGCAACTCGACGAGGTTCTCACCGAGGGTGTGGAACTGGTGCTGCTCGACAACTTCCCGGTGTGGCAGACCCAGATCGCGGTACAGCGCCGCGACGCGCGGTCACCTCAGACCAAGCTCGAATCCTCCGGCGGCCTCGCACTGGAGAATGCCGCCGAGTACGCCGGCACCGGGGTGGACTACCTCGCCGTCGGTGCCCTGACCCACTCCGTGCGGGTGCTGGATCTCGGACTGGACCTCTAGCCCGTGAAGGCCGTGACCCTGGCGGCGGCGGTGCTGGCGCTCGGCATCGCCGTCTTCGCGCTGATCCGGACATTCGACGCCGAGCCCGACTACACCGAGGCCCAACGCGGTGACGCGAAAGCCGCGGTGTGCGCGGCGTTCGAGACCGTCCGCACCGGCGTCGCGACCAACACCAACGTGACGCCCCCGGGCGGGTCGGGAGACATCACCGGCGCGCTCGCGGTCGCGGCCAACGCCCGCGTCGCGCTGTTCGACGGCGGTCAGTACCTGCTGGCGAAGCTGGATCCGGCGACCCCGACCGATCTGGCCGCCGAGGTCCGCAGGTTCGCCAACCAGTTGATGGACATCGGGGCCGCGGCCACCGCCGGTGTTCCGAACACCGACGAGGTGCAGGCGGGCCGGCTCCAGGATGCCGAGGCCGTGAGCTCCGCCATCAGCGAACGCTGCGCTTAGGCGGCGGCCGGCCCGCGGCGCACCAGGGCCAGCACCACCGCGGCGGTCGCGAACAGCCCTGAGAAGACCCGGTTGAGCGTCGTCTGCTGTCTCGGCGTGCGCAGCCAGGTCAGCAGACGCACCGACAGCGCGGTGTAGAAGCCCATCACGACCATGTCGACCGCGACCATCGTCACGGCGATCGCCAGGTACTGGGCCAGAAGCGGCGCGGCCGGGTTCACGAACTGCGGCATCACCGCGAGGAAGAACAGCAGCCCCTTCGGATTGGTGGCATTGACCAGGAAGCCGCGCACCATCAGCGACACGCGGCCGCCGTCCATCCCGCGGTCCACCTGGCTGTGCAGGTCGACCGCGACGCTGCGCCACTGCCGCCACGCCAGGTAGGCGAGATAGGCGACGCCGAGCCACTTGATGACGGTGAACGCCAGCACCGAGTTCGCGACCGCCGCGCCGAGCCCGACGGCCACCAGGGTCAGCTGCAGCATCAGCCCGGCCTCCAGGCCGACGATGCTCCAGTACCCGCGTTTGACGCCGTGGGTGAGGCCGGTCGCCATCGACTGGATCGCCCCGGCGCCGGGCGACACCGCGATCACGACGGCTGCGCCGAAGAAGGCCAGCCACATCTGCCAGGTCATGGCGATGAGTGTTTCAGGTGAGGTCAAGCGATATCGGCGACGAACACCGCGATCTTCTTCGCCTGGCGGCGTGCGATCGCGGGAAGCGCGGTGACCCCGTCGCCGTTGGGCTCGATGCGCGGATTCACGATGTGCACTTGGTCACGGAAGAGTTGCACGTCGGCCTCGCCCGCGGCGAGGACGTTCTTGACCCAGTCGGTCTTGCCGTGCCCGAGGACGATCGCGAGCCGGCCATCCCCGCGGTACGCGGTCACGATGGTCTGATAGTCGCGTCCGGACGTCCGACCTCGGTGTTTGATGACCGAAATGCCGGGGACCTTGCCGGCCAGCGGCTTGATCACCGGGTTCATGTATTTGATCTGGATCCGGTCGAGCCACTCAGGGAACATCCGCGGCAAGTCGGACACGACGCCTCCAAATGGATTTGGCCTGCTCTGGGACAATGGACAGCGTGAATGTATCGCCAGCGCTCCTGCGGCGCATCGATCTGCGCGACACGGCGCTGTCGGCGGCCCGGCTGCGCACCGCGCTGCCTCGCGGCGGCGTCGACGTCGACGCCGTGGTGCCGAAGGTGCGACCCATCGTCGACGCGGTGGCCGCGCGCGGCGCCGACGCGGCGCTCGAGTACGGCGCCTCGTTCGACGGCGTGCGGCCCGACAGGGTTCGGGTGCCGTCGAACAAGCTGACCGAGGCGCTGGACACGCTCGACGACGACGTGCGCACCGCGCTCGAGGTCGCGATCGAGCGGACCCGCATCGTGCACGCCGACCAGCGCCGCACCGACACCACGACCACGCTGGCTCCGGGTGCGACGGTGACGGAGCGGTGGGTGCCCGTCGAGCGGGTCGGCCTGTACGTGCCGGGGGGCAATGCCGTCTACCCGTCCAGCGTCGTGATGAACGTCGTGCCCGCCCAGACCGCGGGCGTGGACTCGCTGGTGATCGCGAGCCCCCCGCAGAAGACGAACCCGGACCGGTTCGCCGGTCTGCCGCACCCGACCATCCTCGCCGCCGCCGCGCTGCTCGGCGTGGACGAGGTGTGGGCGGTCGGCGGCGCGCAGGCGGTCGCCCTGTTGGCCTACGGCGGCACCGACACCGACGGCGAGACCGAGCTGGCGCCGGTCGACATGATCACCGGTCCCGGCAACATCTACGTGACCGCCGCCAAGCGCATCTGCCGGTCGCAGGTCGGTATCGACGCCGAGGCGGGTCCGACCGAGATCGCGATCCTCGCCGATCACACCGCCGACCCGGTCCACGTCGCGGCCGATCTGATCAGCCAGGCCGAGCACGACGAGATGGCGGCCAGCGTCCTTGTCACCGACAGCACCGATCTCGCCGACGCCACCGACCGCGAGCTCGCGCTGCAACTGGAGACCACGGTGCACCGGGAGCGCGTCACCGCGGCGCTGCGCGGCCGGCAGTCGGCGATCGTGCTGGTCGACGACGTCGATGCCGGTGTGCGCACCGTGAACGCGTACGCCGCCGAGCACCTCGAGATCCAGACCGCCGACGCGGCTCAGGTGGCGAACCGGATCCGTTCGGCGGGCGCCATTTTCGTGGGTCCGTATTCGCCGGTGAGCCTCGGCGACTACTGCGCCGGGTCCAATCACGTGCTGCCCACCGCCGGCTGCGCACGCCACTCCAGTGGGCTGTCGGTGCAGACGTTCCTGCGCGGTATCCATGTCGTGGACTACACCGAGGCGGCCCTCAAGGACGTCTCGGGCTATGTGATCACGCTGGCCAACGCCGAGAACCTGCCGAGCCACGGGGAGGCCGTCCGGCGGAGGTTCGAGTCGTGACCGTTTTCGAAGCGGGCGGCCCGGGCTTCGGGGTCACCCTCGACGATCTGCCGCTGCGCGACGACCTACGGGGCAAGTCTCCCTACGGCGCACCGCAACTCGTGGTGCCGGTGCGGCTGAACACCAACGAGAATCCGCATCCGCCGACACAGGCGCTGATCGACGACGTCGCCCGGTCCGTGCGCGAGGTCGCGGGGGAGCTGCACCGCTATCCCGACCGGGACGCGGTTGCGCTGCGCACCGATCTGGCCGCATACCTCACCGCGCAGACCGGCAACCCGGTCGGCGTCGAGAATGTCTGGGCGGCAAACGGTTCCAACGAGATCCTGCAGCAGCTGTTGCAGGCGTTCGGCGGTCCGGGCCGTAGCGCCCTCGGTTTCGTGCCGTCCTATTCGATGCACCCGATCATCGCCGACGGCACCCAGACCCGATGGCTGGCGGCCAACCGGGCCGACGATTTCAGCCTCGACGCCGCCGCCGCGGCGACGGCGATCAAGGAGCACGCCCCCGACGTAGTGTTCGTGACGAGCCCGAACAACCCGACGGGGCAGAGCGTTTCGCTCGACGATCTGCGGGTTCTGCTCGACGCGCTGTCGTCGCAGAGCGGTGGCATCATGATCGTCGACGAGGCCTACGGCGAGTTCTCGTCGCAGCCCAGTGCGATCGCGCTGCTCGCGCAGTATCCGACGAGGCTCGTGGTCAGTCGCACGATGAGCAAGGCGTTCGCGTTCGCGGGCGGCCGGCTCGGCTACCTGGTCGCCGCACCCGCCGTCATCGACGCGATGCTGCTCGTCCGGCTGCCCTACCACCTGTCCTCGGTCACCCAGGCCGCCGCCCGCGCGGCGTTGCGCCATGCCGAGGAGACCCTGTCGAGCGTGGCAACCCTGGTCGCCGAGCGTGAACGCGTGTCGACCGCACTGACAGAACTGGGTTTCCGGGTGATCCCGAGCGATTCGAACTTCGTCCTGTTCGGCGAATTCGCCGACGCACCCGCGACGTGGCAGCGCTACCTCGACGAGGGCGTGTTGATCCGCGACGTCGGGATACCCGGATACCTGCGCACCACCATCGGCCTGGCCGACGAGAACGACGCGCTGCTGGCAGCCAGCGTCCGAATAGGAGCACCATGAGTCGTTTCGCGAAAGTCGAACGCAAGACCAAAGAGTCCGACATCGTCGTCGAGCTCGAACTCGACGGCACCGGACAGGTCAGCATCGACACCGGTGTGCCGTTCTTCGACCACATGCTGACCTCGCTCGGAACCCACGCCAGCTTCGACCTCACGGTGAAGGCGGTCGGCGACATCGAGATCGAGGGCCACCACACCATCGAGGACACGTCGATCGTGCTCGGCCAGGCGCTCGCGAAAGCGCTGGGTGACAAGAAGGGCATCCGCCGATTCGGCGACGCGTTCATCCCGATGGACGAATGCCTCGCGCACGCCGCGGTCGACGTCTCCGGCCGGCCGTACTTCGTGCACACCGGAGAGCCGGACTACATGGTGCAGTTCACGATCGCCGGGTCCGCGGCGCCGTATCACACGGTGGTCAACCGGCACGTGTTCGAGTCGCTGGCCTACAACGCCCGGATCGCCCTGCATGTCCGCACCCTCTACGGGCGCGACCCGCACCACATCACCGAGGCCGAGTACAAGGCCGTTGCGCGGGCACTTCGCCAGGCCGTCGAGTACGACCCGCGTGTGACCGGCGTTCCCTCCACCAAAGGCACTCTGTGACAAAGAAACTGGTCGTGCTCGATTACGGGTCGGGCAACCTGCGCTCGGCGCAGCGCGCACTGGAGCGTGTCGGCGCCGAGGTCGAGGTCACGGCCGACCCGGACGCCGCCGCCAACGCCGACGGGCTCGTCGTACCCGGGGTGGGCGCGTTCGAGGCGTGCATGACGGGGCTGCGCGGTATCGGCGGGGAGAAGATCATCGCCGACCGCCTGGCCGCGGGCCGGCCGGTGCTCGGTGTGTGCGTGGGCATGCAGATCCTGTTCGCGCGCGGCGTCGAGTTCGGGGTGGAGTCCACCGGGTGCGGCCAGTGGCCGGGCGCGGTGGTGCGACTCGATGCGCCGGTGGTGCCGCACATGGGCTGGAACGTCGTCGACGCACCGGCCTCCAGCGTGCTGTTCAAGGGCATGGACGCCGAGACCCGCTTCTACTTCGTGCACTCCTACGCCGCCCAGCAGTGGGAGGGTGATCCGTCGGCGCTGCTGACGTGGGCCACCCACCATGTGCCGTTTCTGGCCGCGGTCGAGAACGGACCGCTCTCGGCGACTCAGTTCCATCCCGAGAAGAGCGGCGACGCCGGCGCCGAATTACTGTCGAACTGGGTCGGGGCGCTAAGTTGACCAGCGTGAATCCCGTGAATGCCTCTTCGAAGCTCATCCTGCTGCCCGCGGTCGACGTGGTCGAGGGTCGCGCCGTGCGACTCGTGCAGGGGCAGGCCGGCAGCGAGACCGAGTACGGGTCGGCGCTGGACGCGGCGATGCAATGGCAGAGCGACGGCGCCGAGTGGATCCATCTGGTCGATCTGGACGCCGCGTTCGGGCGAGGATCGAACCGTGAGCTGCTCGCCGATGTGGTCGGCCGTCTCGACGTGGCCGTGGAGTTGTCCGGCGGTATCCGCGACGACGAGTCGCTGGCCGCGGCGCTGGCGACCGGCTGCGCGCGGGTGAACCTCGGCACCGCCGCGCTGGAGAATCCGCAGTGGTGCGCGAAGGTCGTCGCCGAGCACGGCGAGAAGGTCGCCGTCGGGCTCGACGTCAAGATCGAAGACGGTCAGTACCGGTTGCGGGGCCGGGGCTGGGAGACCGACGGCGGCGATCTGTGGACCGTGCTGGAACGTCTTGACGGCGAAGGGTGTTCGCGTTTCGTGGTCACCGACGTGACCAAGGACGGAACCCTCAACGGACCCAACCTGGATCTGCTGGCCCAGGTGTGCGAGCGCACCGACGCCCCCGTCATCGCATCCGGCGGAGTGTCGAGTCTCGACGACCTGCGCGCGATCGCCACCCTGACCGATCGTGGGGTCGAGGGTGCGATCGTCGGAAAGGCGTTGTACGCGGGGCGGTTCACCCTGCCGCAGGCACTCGACGCGGTCCGGACGTGACGCTCGACCGTTCGCAGCTGGTCGATCTGCTCACCACGGCGGCCGGTGTGCTCGACGGTGCGTCTGCCCAGTTCATCGACGGCCACCGGGCTGACTCGGCGGTGGCCAAGAAGGGCAACGACTTCGCCACCGAGGTCGACCTGGCGATCGAGCGGCGCGTGGTGGCCGAGCTGAACCGACTGACCGGCATCGGGGTGCACGGCGAGGAGTTCGGCGGTGAATCGCTGGAATCCGAGCAGGTCTGGGTGCTCGATCCGATCGACGGCACGTTCAACTACGCGGCCGGGTTGCCGACGGCCGCGATACTGCTGGGTCTTCTGATCGACGGCGAACCGGTGCTCGGGCTGACGTGGCTGCCGTTCATGGACCTGCGTTACACGGCGATCCTCGGCGAGCAGGTGCGGTGCAACGGCGCGCCACTGCCCGGGTTGGAACCGGTGAGCCTGGCCGAATCGATCGTCGGCACAGGCACGTTCAACATCGACTCGCGCGGACGCTATCCCGGCCGCTACCGCGTCAAGGTCCTGGAGAATCTCAGCCGGGAGTGCTCGCGGATGCGCATGCACGGCGCCACCGGGGTCGACTTCGCCTACGTCGCCGCCGGAGTCCTGGGCGGGGCGATCAGCTTCGGCCACCACATCTGGGATCACGCCGCCGGGGTGGCGCTGGTGCGCGCCGCCGGGGGAGTCGTCACCGATCTGGACGGTGAACCGTGGACCGCGTCCTCACCGTCGGCGCTGGCCGCCGCACCCGGTGTGCACGAGGAGATTCTGCAGCTCCTGCGCGCGGCCGGTGATCCGAAGGACTACCTGTGAAGCCGGCGAGTGATGTCGCCACCCGGGTGATCCCGTGTCTGGACGTCGACGACGGCCGCGTGGTCAAGGGCGTGAACTTCGCGAATCTGCGTGACGCCGGGGATCCGGTCGAGCTGGCCGCCGCCTACGACGCCGAGGGCGCCGACGAGCTGACCTTCCTCGACGTCACCGCATCGTCCTCAGGCCGGTCCACGATGCTGGAGGTGGTGCGGCGCACCGCCGAGCAGGTCTTCATCCCGCTGACCGTCGGCGGCGGTGTGCGGTCGATCGCCGACGTCGACGTGCTGCTGCGTGCCGGCGCCGACAAGGTGTCGGTGAACACCGCCGCGATCGCGCGTCCGGAGTTGCTCGCCGAGTTGTCGCGGCAGTTCGGCTCGCAGTGCATCGTGCTGTCGGTCGACGCCCGCACCGTCCCGGAGGGATCCACGCCGACCACGTCGGGGTGGGAGGTCACCACGCACGGCGGTCGGCGCGGCACCGGCATCGACGCGGTCGAATGGGCTTCCCAGGGCGCCGAACTCGGCGTCGGCGAGATCCTGCTGAATTCGATGGACGCCGACGGGACGAAGGCGGGCTTCGATCTGAAGATGCTGCGTGCGGTGCGCGGCGCGGTGACCGTTCCGGTGATCGCGAGCGGGGGCGCAGGAGCGGTGGAGCACTTCGCGCCGGCCGTCTTCGCCGGTGCGGACGCGGTGCTGGCGGCGAGCGTGTTCCATTTCGGTGACCTGACCATCGGTGAGGTGAAGGCGGCGATGAAGGCCGAAGGGATTGTGGTGCGGTGAGTCTGGATCCCACGATCGCGGCCCGTCTGAAGCGCAATGCCGACGGTCTGTTCACCGCGGTGGTGCAGGAGCGCGGGTCGGGTGATGTCCTGATGGTCGCGTGGATGGACGACGATGCGCTGGCCCGCACCCTGGAAACCCGTGAGGCGACGTACTTCTCGCGCTCGCGCGGCGAGCAGTGGATCAAGGGCAGGACTTCAGGGCACACGCAGCACGTGCACTCGGTGCGGCTGGACTGTGACGGTGACACCGTGCTGCTCGTGGTCGACCAGGTCGGCGGCGCGTGCCACACCGGCGATCACTCGTGCTTCGACGCCGATCTGTTGCTCGACCCCGAGGCTTAGCCCTCCCGGCGGGGCGTCGAGTCTGAACATATCGGCGAGAATTGAGCCGCCGATGAGTAACAGCCTCAGAGTCGGCGAGCGGTCAGCACCTAGATGATGCGTGACGCCTTGGCCCGCGCGGTCCAGCGGCCTTCGTCGTAGCCGACCACCACGGGATGCGCGAACGCCTCCGACACCGTCTCGGTGGTGATGGTCTCGCGGGCCGGGCCACTGGCCACGGTGCGGCCGTCGGCGATCAGCAGCGCATGGGTCGTCGAGGTCGGCAGTTCCTCGAGATGGTGCGTCACCAGGATGGACGCCACTTCGGGGTGGGTCTGGTCCAGGGAGTCGATGGTCTCCAGAAGCTGTTCGCGCGCAGCCACATCGAGCCCGGTGGACGGCTCGTCGAGCAGCAGTAGGCGAGGCTCGGCGATCAGTGCGCGGGCGATCAGGGTGCGGCCGCGCTCACCCTGGGACAGCGTCGGCCACACGTCGTCGGCCTTGTGGGACAACCCGACTGCGGAGATCATCGCGTCGGCGCGTGCGTTCTCCTCGTCGGAGGCCGTCCACCGCATCGGAGTGTCGATCGTCGCGGTGATCCCGGTCATCACGACCTCGCGGACCGTCAGCGAGTACTGCAGCTGATGGCGCGGATTCACGTGGCCGATGGAGTGCCGCAGCCGGGACAGATCCACCCGACCCATCTGCTCACCGAGGATCCGCACCGTGCCCGACGTCGGGAACAGGACCGCGGCGCAGAATCCCAGCAGCGTGCTCTTGCCCGCGCCGTTGGGACCGAGCAGCGCCCAGTGCTCACCCGCGCCGACGGTCAGCGAGATGCCGTCGATGATGCGTGTGCCGTTGCGGCGGAACGTCACATCGGAGAGTTCCAGAACTGCGGTCACCGCGCGCGCAGCACCTCGAGCGCCTTGTCGGCGTGGGTGTCCATGCTGAACTCGCTGGCGATGACCTCGAGCACGGTGCGGTCGGTGTCGATGACGAACGTGGTCCGTTTCACCGGCATGAACTTGCCGAGCAGTCCGCGCTTGACGCCGAACTGGGCGGCGACCGTGCCCTCGGTGTCCGAGAGTAGGGGATAGTCGAAGTTCTGCTTGTCGGCGAACTGTGCCTGCTTGTCGACGGGGTCGGCGCTGATGCCGACCCGGGTGGCACCCACCGCGGCGAACTCGGCGGCGAGGTCGCGGAAGTGGCAGGCCTCCTTGGTGCACCCCGGGGTCATCGCCGCCGGGTAGAAGAACAGCACGACGGGGCCGTCGGCCAGAAGCCCGGTCAACGTCCTGGTGGTCCCCGTCTGGTCCGGGAGTTCGAACTCGGTCACGCGATCGCCACGATTCACGATCTCCACGGTACTTCTGAGACGATTACCGGGTGCAGACGACCGCCGATCTCTCCGTGACGACGTCGCGTGAGGACTTCCGGACGCTGGCCGCCGAGCACCGCGTGGTCCCGGTGACCCGCAAGGTGCTCGCCGACAGCGAGACGCCGCTGTCGGCGTATCGCAAGCTCGCCGCCAACCGGCCCGGAACCTTCCTGCTGGAGTCGGCGGAGAACGGCCGGTCGTGGTCGCGATGGTCGTTCATCGGCGCGGGCGCCCCGTCGGCGTTGACGGTCCGCGACGGCGAGGCCGTCTGGCTCGGGGTCATCCCGCAGGACGCGCCCGCCGGGGGTGACCCGCTGCAGGCGCTCAGGACCACGCTGACGCTGCTGGAGACCGCCGCACTGCCCGGCCTGCCGCCGCTGTCCTCGGGTCTGGTCGGTTTCTTCGCCTACGACCTGGTCCGCCGGCTGGAACGGCTGCCGGAGCTGACCGTCGACGACCTCGGCCTGCCGGACATGATGCTGCTGCTGGCCACCGACATCGCGGCGGTCGACCACCACGAGGGCACGATCACGTTGATCGCGAACGCGGTCAACTGGAACGGCACCGACGAACGCGTCGACGAGGCCTACGACGACGCGGTGGCGCGTCTGGACGTGATGACCGCGGCGCTCGCCGAGCCGCTGGCGTCGACGGTCGCGACGTTCCGCAGGCCCGCGCCGCAGCCCCGTGCGCAGCTCAGCGTCGACGAGTACACCGCGATCGTCGACAAACTGGTCGGCGACATCGAGGCCGGTGAGGCCTTCCAGGTGGTGCCGTCGCAACGGTTCGAAATGGACACTGCCGCAGACCCGCTCGATGTGTACCGGATGCTGCGGGTCACCAACCCGAGCCCGTACATGTACCTGCTCAATGTGCCGGATCACGATGGGGGACTGGACTTCTCGATCGTCGGATCGAGCCCCGAAGCGCTCGTCACCGTCAAGGACGGGCGCGCGACGACCCACCCGATCGCCGGTACCCGGTGGCGCGGCGACACCGAAGAGGAGGACATCCTCCTGGAGAAGGAGTTGCTCTCCGACGAGAAAGAACGCGCCGAGCATCTGATGCTCGTCGATCTCGGCCGCAACGATCTGGGCCGGGTCTGCCGGCCGGGCACCGTCAAGGTTGAGGACTACAGCCACATCGAGCGCTACAGCCACGTCATGCACCTGGTGTCGACGGTGACCGGGCTGCTCGCCGACGGCAGGTCCGCCCTCGACGCGGTGACGGCGTGCTTCCCGGCGGGAACGTTGTCGGGGGCGCCGAAGGTGCGGGCCATGGAGCTCATCGAGGAGGTCGAGAAAACCCGTCGCGGCCTGTACGGCGGCGTGCTCGGCTATCTCGACTTCGCGGGCAACGCCGACTTCGCGATCGCGATCCGGACGGCCCTGATGCGCGACGGCACGGCCTATGTGCAGGCCGGCGGCGGCGTCGTCGCCGACTCTAACGGCCCGTACGAATACAACGAGTCCGCCAACAAGGCGCGTGCGGTGCTGGCCGCGATCGCCGCGGCGGAGACGCTGAGCGAGCCGTGATCCGGATCGCGCAGCTCCTTCTGATCCTCGCCGCGGCGGGGCTCTGGGCGGCGTCGCGGATGACGTGGGTGCAGATCAGTTCCTTCGACGGTCTCGGGCAGCCGAAGACCACGGACCTGTCCGGAGCCACCTGGTCGACCGCGCTCGTTCCGCTGGCGCTGCTGATCCTGGCGGCGGCGGTCGCGGCGCTGGCCGTGCGCGGGTGGCCGTTGCGGATCCTGGCGGTGCTGGTGGCCGCCGCGAGCGCCGGCATGGGTTATCTGGCGATCAGCCTGTGGGTGGTCGCCGATGTGGCTGTGCGCGCCGCACGGTTGGCCGAGGTGCCGGTGGCCGATCTGCTCGACACGCAGCGCGACTACGTCGGCGCGGTGATCACCCTGATCGCGGCCGCGTTGTCGCTGGTGGGTGCCGTCGTGATGATGCGGTCGGCCGCGCGCGGGCGCGCCGAGACCGCGCGCTACACCCGCCGACCCGCCGCCGAGGCACCGACCGAGGCGTCGGCGATGTCGGAGCGGATGATCTGGGATGCGCTCGATGAGGGACGCGATCCGACCAATCCCGACAACAAGGGGCGGTGACAACTCATGGCGCGGTGGCGACTACCCTTCGGGGTGCATCGAAAGGCCGTCTGGGGAAGGGAAGGGGCGCCCATGGGTTCGGCGACCGTCCTCGATTCCATCCTCGAGGGAGTGCGCGCTGACGTCGCTGCCCGCGAGGCTGTCGTCAGCTTGGCCGAGGTCAAAGCGAGAGCTGAGCGCGCGCCTGCGCCGCTCGACGTCATGGCCGCGCTTCGCGCGCCGGGCATCGCGGTGATCGCCGAGGTGAAGCGGGCCAGCCCGTCACGCGGCGAGCTGGCGTCGATCGCCGATCCCGCCGAACTGGCCAGCGCCTACGAGAGCGGCGGAGCGCGCGCGATCAGCGTGCTGACCGAGCAGCGCCGCTTCAACGGATCGCTCGACGACCTGGACGCGGTCCGCGCGGCGGTGTCGATTCCGGTGCTGCGCAAGGACTTCATCGTCCGGCCCTACCAGATCCACGAGGCGCGGGCGCACGGCGCCGATCTGCTGCTGCTCATCGTGGCGGCGCTGGAGCAGCCCGCCCTGGAGTCGCTGCTGGAACGCACCGAGTCTCTCGGGATGACCGCGCTGGTCGAGGTGCACACCGAGGAAGAGGCGGATCGCGCACTGCAGGCGGGTGCCTCGCTCATCGGCGTGAACGCTCGCAACCTCAAGACCCTTGAGGTCGACAGGGACTGCTTCGCGCGCATCGCGCCGGGTCTGCCCACCAACGTGATCAAGATCGCCGAGTCGGGCGTGCGCGGTACCGCCGACCTGCTCGCCTACGCCGGGGCCGGCGCCGACGGTGTTCTCGTCGGCGAGGGCCTGGTGACCAGCGGCGACCCGCGCAGCGCGGTGGCCGACCTGGTGACCGCCGGTACCCATCCGTCCTGCCCGAAACCCGCTCGCTAAGTGGTCGATTTCGCCGGCCCCGACCTGCCGCGCGCCAGCGCCGCGGTCGCTGAGCCCACCCCGCACGACCCCGACGCCCGAGGCCACTTCGGCGCCTACGGCGGACGGTTGGTTCCCGAGGCGCTGATGGCGGTTATCGAGGAGGTGACCGCGGCGTATGAGAAGGCACGCAGCGACCAGACGTTCCTCGATGAACTCGACCGCCTGCAACGCCACTACACCGGCCGCCCGTCACCGCTCTACGAAGCCGAACGGCTCAGCGAGCACGCGGGCGGTGCGCGGATCTTCCTGAAACGAGAAGACCTCAACCACACCGGATCTCACAAGATCAACAACGTGCTGGGGCAGGCGCTGCTGGCCAAGCAGATGGGCAAGACCCGGGTCATCGCCGAGACCGGTGCCGGGCAGCACGGCGTGGCGACCGCGACCGCGTGCGCGCTGCTGGGCCTGGAATGTGTCATCTACATGGGCGCGGTGGACACCGCCCGACAGGCGCTGAACGTGGCCAGGATGCGTCTGCTCGGAGCCTCGGTGGTGTCCGTCGAGTCGGGCTCGAAGACGTTGAAGGACGCCATCAACGAGACGTTCCGGGACTGGGTCGCCGACGCCGACAACACGTACTACTGCTTCGGCACGGCGGCCGGACCGCACCCGTTCCCGATGATGGTGCGCGACTTCCAGCGCGTCATCGGGATGGAAGCCCGTGCGCAGATGCTCGATCAGGCGGGACGCCTGCCCGACGCCGTCGTCGCCTGTGTCGGAGGCGGATCGAACGCGATCGGGATCTTCCACGCGTTCATCGACGACCCGGGCGTCGACCTGATCGGGTACGAGGCGGCGGGCGACGGCGTCGAAACCGGACGTCACGCCGCGACGTTCACCGGCGGATCGCCCGGCGCGTTCCAGGGCTCGTTCTCGTACCTGTTGCAGGACGAGGACGGACAGACCATCGAATCCCATTCGATCTCAGCAGGTTTGGACTATCCCGGTGTCGGGCCGGAGCACGCGCTGCTCAAGGACGTGGGTCGTGCGCGGTATCTTCCGATCACCGACAGCGAGGCGATGGACGCGCTGTCGCTGTTGAGCCGTACCGAAGGCATCATCCCGGCCATCGAGTCCGCGCATGCGATCGCCGGAGCGCTCAAGCTCGGCGTCGAGCGGGGCCCCGGAACGGTGATCTTGGTCAACCTGTCTGGTCGGGGCGACAAGGACGTCGAGACGGCGGCGAAGTGGTTCGGTCTGATGGAGGACGGGGCACGATGAGCCGGCTGGCCGGGCTGTTCGACTCCTGCCGTGCCGAGGGCCGTTCGGGGCTGATCGGCTATCTGCCCACCGGGTTTCCGGATGTCGACACGTCGATCCAGGCGATGGTCGCGCTGGTCGAGTCTGGCTGCGACATCGTCGAGGTGGGTGTCGCATACTCGGACCCCGGCATGGACGGTCCGGTCATCGCGGCGGCGACCGAAGTCGCGCTGCGCGGCGGCGTCCGGGTGCACGACGCGTTCCGCGCTGTCGAGGCGATCAGCAATGCCGGCGGCAAGGCGGTCGTAATGACGTACTGGAATCCGGTGTTGCGCAAGGGAGTCGACACGTTCGCCCGTGACCTGGCGTCGGCAGGCGGGCTCGGGTTGATCACGCCGGACCTGATCCCCGACGAGGCCGACGACTGGTTCGCCGCCTCCGAGGCACACGATCTGGACCGGATCTTCCTGGTGGCCCCGTCGTCGACGCCGGAGCGTCTCGCCGAGACGGTGCAGGCGTCCCGCGGATTCGTCTACGCGGCGTCCACGATGGGCGTCACCGGCGCACGCGACGCGGTGTCCAACGCCGCGCCGGAGCTCGTCGCGCGCGTGAAGGCCATCTCGGACATCCCGGTCGGTGTGGGGCTGGGCGTGCGCTCCCGTGAGCAGGCAGCAGAGATCGGCGCCTACGCCGACGGCGTCATCGTCGGATCGGCACTGGTGTCGGCGCTCAAGGAGGGCATCCCCGCGGTGCGCTCGCTGACAGCGGAACTTGCAGACGGCGTACGGCAGAGGATCACTGCGTGACGACGACGGTACTGGCCTACATCCCGAGTCCACCTCAGGGCGTTTGGTACCTCGGCCCGTTCCCGCTCCGCGCCTACGCGCTGTGCATCATCGTCGGCATCGTCGCCGCACTGGTGATCGGCGACCGCCGCTGGGTCGCACGTGGCGGGGAACCCGGCGTCATCTACGACATCGCGTTGTGGGCGGTGCCTTTCGGCCTCATCGGCGGCCGGCTCTACCACGTCATCACGGACTGGCCCACCTACTTCGGTGAGGGTGGCGCCGGTCCCGCTGCGGCCCTGCGGATCTGGGACGGCGGACTCGGCATCTGGGGAGCGGTCGCGCTCGGCGCCGTCGGCGCCTGGATCGCGTGTCGCCGCCGGGGGATACCGCTGCCTGCTTTCGGGGACGCGATCGCCCCGGGAATCGTTCTGGCCCAGGCCATCGGCCGGCTCGGCAACTACTTCAACCAGGAACTCTACGGCCGGGAGACCACTGTCCCGTGGGGTCTGGAGATCTACGAGCGTCGCAATTCCGCGGGCGTGCTCGACTCCCTCAACGGCATCTCGACCGGTGAGTTGATCGGGGTCGTTCACCCGACGTTCCTGTACGAGTTGCTGTGGAACCTGCTGGTTTTCGCGGTGCTGATCCTGGTGGATCGTCGGTTCAAGATCGGTCACGGCCGGTTGTTCGCGCTGTATGTCGCGGGCTACTGCGCGGGACGTTTCTGGATTGAGCTGATGCGCAGTGACACGGCGACGCTGCTGGCCGGAATTCGGGTCAACACCTTCACGGCCACCTTCGTGTTCGTCGCCGCCGTGGTCTACGTCATCGTGGCGCCGAAGGGCAGGGAAGCTCCCGAGTCGCTGCGCGGAAATCAGGACGCCGAGTCCGACGTCGAGGACCTCGCCAAAGATGTGGCTCTGGCATCCGCGGTCGGAGTCGTCGCAGCAGCGACGGTCGCCGGCGAGGATGAGAAGCGGGATGGCGGCGGATCGCCGCCCGGTGGGCTGGGTTCGGTCGAAGGCGATGAAGCGCTGGAAGCGGCCGGGGGTGCATCGGCCGCCAATGAGTCCGCCGTCGAAGGGGCGGCCGACGCGGCGGACCTCGTCGCATTGCTCGAAGCCTCGGAGGATGTCGAGGTCGCGGACGGCGCAGTCGAACCCCAAGAAGTCGACGCACCTCCGGTACCCGATGAGGCCGGTGGTCTCGGCGCGGTCGAAGGTGAGGAGGCGGCCGAAGCTGCCGCCGGCGCCGGTGCTGCCCGCGCGTCGGTATCAGATGATGCGGAGGCGTTGACCGACGCCGATGCCGATGCCGATGCCGAAACCGCGGCCGTCGAGGATGCGCCGGAGGTTCACGAGGCTGCGGTCGAGGGTGAGGCCGAGGCTGAGGAGCTGGCTGCTGAGGCTGAGGTTGCCGAAGTTGATGCGGACGCTTTGACCGACGTCGATGCCGAGACCGAGGCTGCGGGTCTGGGTTCGGTCGATGGCGATGAGGTGGCTGCGGCCGTCGAGGATGCGCCGGAGGTTCACGAGGCTGCGGTCGAGGGTGAGGCCGAGGCCGAGGAGCTGGCTGCTGAGGCAGAGGTTGAGGCCGTCGCCGCTGAGGTTGCCGAAGTTGATGCCGACGCTTTGAACGACGCCGACGACGATGTGGATGCCGAGACCGAGGCTGCGGTCGAAGGTGAGGCCGAGGCCGAAGAACTGGCTCCCGAGGCTGACGCGGAAGCTCAAGTGGCCGCCGAGGTTGCCGAGGTTGATGCGGAGACTTTGACCGGCGCCGACGAAGATGTGGACGCCGAGGCCTTGACCGATGCCGACGCCGAGGCTGCGGGTCTGGGTTCGGTGGATGGTGATGAGGTGGCTGCGGCGGTTGAGGATGCGCCGGAGGTTCACGAGGCTGCGGTCGAAGGTGAGGCCGAAGCCGAGGAGCTGGCTGCCGATGCTGACGCTGAGGCTTTGAACGACGCCGACGCCGAGGCCGAGGCTTTGACCGACGCCGAGACCGAGGCTGCGGGTGTGGGTTCGGTGGATGGTGATGAGGTGGCTGCGGCGGTTGAGGATGCGCCGGAGGTTCATGAGGCTGCGGTCGAAGGTGAGGCCGAGGCTGAAGAACTGGCTGCCGATGCTGACGCTGAGGCCGTCGCTGAGGTTGCCGAGATTGATGCTGAGGCTTTGAACGACGCCGACGCCGACGCCGACGCCGATGCCGATGCCGACGCCGATACCGACGCCGATACCGATGCCGAGACCGAGGCTGCTGGTCTGGGCTCGATGGATGGTGATGAGGTGGCCGCGGCGGTTGAGGATGCGCCGGAGGCTCACGAGGCTGTCGAGGGTGTTGCCGAAGTTGATGCTGAGGCGTTGACCGATGCTGAGCCGGAGGAGTCGGACGCCGAGGGCGAACCCGAAGGCCCGGCGTTGCCGACGTCTGAACATTCTCCTTACACGGTGGTCACCGAGTCGTCGTCTGAGCCTGCTCAGTCGGGACCCGCAGGCCTTGTGCGCCAATGGATTCGTCGGCGCCGTAACCGCTGATCCAAGTCTGCAGCCCGCACCCCGACGGACCCATTGTTGTCGGTAGCTTCCGGCATAATAGAACACATGTTCGAAGCGGCGGGTCCGGCAGACCTCGTGGACGCGATGACGTCTGCTGCGCGGTGCGAATCGCGCGCTGCTGCCGAGCGTCTCGCGGCCGTCGCATCGCTGTACCGCGTGCGCAAGAGCATGTACGTCGAGGCGGGTCTGTGGCGTACCGACGTGTTCGAGGCTGTTGCCGCCGAAGTGTCGGCGGCGCAGAACATCAGCCGTTGGCGTGCCGGAAGCCAAGTACGAATGGCGGTGTCGCTGTATGAACGCCTGCCTCAGGTCGCGGAGGTGTTCTACCGGGGCGACATCGACCAGCGCATGGCGCAGCTGACCCTGTCGCGCACCGAAACCGTCGACGACGCGATCATCGCCGAGCTCGATGCGGCGTTGGCCCGACGCATCGTCAAGTGGATGCGGTTTTCGAAAGACAAGCTGAGAGATCGCCTGGATCAGTGGGTGGCCAAATTCGACCCCGCAGGCGTGCGCGTACCTCCGGCCGCCAAAGACAACCGGTATTTCGATGTGACGCCGGACGTACCCGGCATGGCCTTCGCCGGAGGCGTGCTGACGGCACGAGATGCGGCGGCGCTGGACCAGCGCCTGGAGGCCATGGCGGACACGGTGTGCGCCAACGACCCTCGGACCTGGAACCAGCGCCGCGCCGATGCTGCCGGCGCTCTGGGCCGCGGGGAGGCGACGCTGGCCTGCCAGTGCGGCGGTGATGATTGCCCCGCCGCCGCGTTGCGTGAGTCGGCAGCCAAGGTGGTCATCCACATCCTGGCCGAGCAGGCGACGGTCGAGGGCCGCAGTGACGACCCGGGCTACCTGTCGGGTTTCGGCGTATTGCCGGCCGAGGAGGTTCGCGCGGCGGCCAGGACGGCGAAGCTGGTCCCTGTCAGCCAGCCCGGTACCGAACCCGAGACCGGGTACAAGCCGTCGGCGAAGCTACGTGACTATCTGCGCTGGCGGGATCTGACGTGCCGCTTCCCGGGTTGCGACGCCCCGGTGGAAGGCTGCGATGTCGACCACACGACGCCGTGGCCGTTCGGAGTCACCCATGCGTCGGGGACCAAGCATTACTGCAGGACACATCATTTGATCAAGACTTTCTACGGCGGACCGTCCGGCTGGCGTGATGCGCAGAGCCCCGATGGCACCGTCGTGGTGATCGCCCCGACGGGACACGTGTACAGCACCGAGGCACACGGTGCCGGTCTGTTCCCGAAGCTCGCCGAACCGACGGCGCCGCTGCCGCCGCCGACCTCGACGCAGGAACCGTCGGACAAGTCGGCGATGATGCCGCGACGCAAGCGAACCCGCGAACAGGACCGCCGCGCCCGGATTGAGCGTGAACGGCGGCAGCGCATCGAGCTCGACGCCGAGGAAGAACGTCAGCGCCAGGCCTGGCTCGCCGAAACCCACGAACCGCCACCCTTCTGAAGCTTCTGTTCTGGCATTCTGGGAGGCATGACCGAGCCCCCGTTCAGTGGCAACGAAGGCGCAGATAAGTATCCGCCTCCGCCGCAGCAACCGGGCTACGTGCCGCCCGGCTCCCAGTATGTGCCGCCCCCGCCGGGTGCCTACCCCCCGTCGGGGGCTTACCCGCCACCGGTGCAGGGCGGCTACCCCGGTGGATATCCGGGCAGCTACGTCGACCCGATGGCGCCCTATGGTCGGCATCCTCTGACCGGTGAACCGCTGTCGGACAAGTCGAAGACCGTCGCCGGCCTCCTCCAACTCCTCGGCATCTTCGGCTTCCTTGGGATCGGCCGCATGTACATCGGTCAGGTCGGTTTCGGGGTCGCTCAGCTGGTCGGATGCCTGGTGCTCGGTGCCGTCACCTGCGGTGTGGGATTCATCGTCCCCGTGATCTGGGGGATCGTCGACGCGGTCCTGATGTTCACCGACAAGGTGCGCGATCCGCAGGGGCGTCCACTGCGCGATGGCACCTAGCCCGGCGCTGAGCACCCGGACGCGGTGGGCGCTCGGGTCGGCGGCAGGCGCGGTGGGAATCGGTGCATTCGCCTACATCGGCCTCGGCGACCCGCACCGCCCGGGCTTCTTCCCGCCGTGCCCGTTTCTCGAGATGACCGGCTGGCTGTGCCCGGGGTGCGGCGGCCTGCGCATGACCCACGACCTTCTCCACGGCGACATCGCAGCCGCATTCGTGGACAACGCCTTCATCCTCATCGGAGTGCCGCTGCTGATCGTCTGGGCGTTGATCCGTCGTCGCCAGTCCCTGCGGGTGTTCACCGTGTCCGCCTTCGCTGTGATCTTCGCCGCTGTGATCGGGTGGACGATCGTCCGTAACCTACCCGGATTCCCGCTGGTCCCGACCCTTCTCACCGGGTGATCGCCGACCTGCGCTGATACACTCGACCAACGGGCCGGTGCAGTCCCTGACGACGATATTCAGGACTGCGGAGGCCCATGTCCACGCTTTTTTCAGCGCTGCCCCAACCCCAGGGTCTCTACGACCCCGCCAACGAGTCGGACTCCTGCGGCGTGGCGATGGTCGTCGACATCCAGGGCAGAAGCTCGCATTCCATCGTCACCGACGGGCTCATCGCACTGGAGCATCTGGAGCACCGCGGTGCCGCCGGCGCGGAACCCAACAGCGGTGACGGAGCAGGGATCCTGATCCAACTTCCGGTGGATCTGCTGCGCGACGTCGCCGACTTCGATCTGCCCCCTGCCACCGGCGACGGCAACACCTTCGCCGCCGGCATCTGCTACCTGCCCCAGGACCCGGTGCAGCGCGACGCCGCCCGCGCAGCCGTCGAAACCATTGCCGCCGAGGAGAATCTCGACGTCCTGGGCTGGCGCGAGGTTCCCGTCGATCCCGCGGGCGCCGAGATCGGCAGGACCGCACTGGACTGCATGCCCCACATGGCCCAGCTGTTCGTCGCCGCCCCCGAACGTGACGGAAAACGGCCGGGCGGAATCGAACTCGACCGACGGGTCTATCCGCTGCGCAAGCGTGCCGAACAAACCGGGGTCTATTTCCCGTCACTGTCCAGTCGCACCATGGTGTACAAGGGCATGCTCACGACAATGCAGCTCCCGCAGTACTTTCCCGACCTGCGCGACGAACGCTGCATCAGCGCCATCGCCATCGTGCACAGTCGCTTCTCCACCAACACTTTTCCGTCCTGGCCGCTGGCACACCCGTTCCGGTTCGTCGCCCACAACGGGGAGATCAACACCGTGCGCGGCAACCGCAACCGCATGCATGCCCGAGAGGCGATGCTAGCCAGTGCCCACATCCCCGGTGACCTGAGTCGGCTTTCACCGATCTGCACGCCCGACGCGTCGGACTCGGCCTCCTTCGATGAGGTCCTCGAACTCCTGCATCTCGGCGGACGCAGTCTGCCCCACGCCGTCCTGATGATGATCCCGGAGGCGTGGGAGAACAGCACCACGATGGAGCCCGATGAGCGGGCCTTCTGGCAGTTCCACGCCTCGTTGATGGAACCGTGGGACGGACCTGCGTGCGTCACCTTCACCGACGGGACCCTCGTCGGAGCCGTCCTGGACCGCAATGGTTTACGTCCGGGCCGATGGTGGCGCACCCTGGACGACCGCCTCATCCTCGCCAGCGAGAGCGGCGTTCTCGACGTCCCGTCATCCGAGATCGTCGCGAAGGGCCGGCTGCAGCCGGGCAAGATGCTGTTGGTCGACACCGCGGCGGGCCGGATCGTCTCGGACGACGAGATCAAACAGGAACTCTCGGCCGCGCAACCCTACGGTGAATGGCTGCATTCAGGGTTGCTCGAGCTCACCACCCTGCCCGACCGCGGGCACATCCAGCCCAACCACGAGTCGGTCGTGCGACGTCAGGTCAGCTTCGGATACACCGAGGAGGAACTGCGTATTCTCCTCGCGCCGATGGCGGCGTCCGGCGCTGAACCCCTCGGTTCCATGGGCACCGACACCCCCGCAGCGGTGCTGTCCCAGCGGTCCAAGCTGCTCTACGACTACTTCGTCGAACTCTTCGCCCAGGTGACCAACCCGCCGTTGGACGCCATCCGCGAAGAGATCGTCACCTCGATGGCGCGCGTCATGGGTCCAGAGCAGAACCTCCTCGAGCCCGGCGCCGCGTCCTGTCGCCAGATCAAGCTGCCGTGGCCGGTTCTCGACAACGACGAGCTCGGCAAGATCGTCCACATCAACGACGACGGTGAACACCCCGGGCTGCGCACCGCCGTCCTGCGTGCCCTCTACGACGTCGAGCGTGGCGGTGAAGGTCTCGCCGACGCCCTGGAGGACCTCCGTCTGCGCGCCTGCGAGGCGATCGCCAAAGGCGCACGCACACTGGTCATCTCGGACCGCGACTCCGACCACACCAAAGCTCCCGTCCCGTCGCTGCTCGCCGTCTCGGCGGTCCACCATCACCTCGTCGGGACCAAGCAGCGCACGTCGGTCGCCCTCGTCGTGGAAAGCGGCGACGCGCGCGAGGTGCACCACATCGCGATGCTGATCGGTTTCGGCGCCGCAGCGGTCAACCCGTACCTCGCGTTCGAGTCCATCGAGGACCTCATTCGCGAGGGTGAGCTGACCGGCATCGAACCCTCGACCGCGGTGCGCAACTACCTCAAGGCGCTCGGCAAGGGCGTCATGAAGGTGATGAGCAAGATGGGGATCTCCACGGTCGCCTCCTACACCGCCGCCCAGGCTTTCGAGGCCATCGGCATCGACCGCGACGTCATCGACGAGTACTTCACCGGAACCCCGACCCAGCTCGGCGGCATCGGTCTCGACGTCATCGCCGAAGAGGTCAAGCTCAGGCATCGGCGCGCATATCCCGAGAACCCCACCGAGCGGGTGCACCGACGGCTGGAGGTCGGCGGCGAGTACGCGTTCCGTCGCGAGGGCGAGCTCCACCTCTTCACGCCGGAAGTCGTTTTCCTGCTGCAACATTCGACCCGCACCGGACGCTACGAGGTCTTCAAGCAGTACTCCGACGAGGTCGACCGCCTCGGCCGGGACGGGGGAGCGCTGCGCGGGCTGTTCGACTTCAAGAAGGGACTGCGAGAGCCCGTCCCGCTCGACGAGGTCGAGTCCGCCGACGAGATCGTCAAGCGGTTCAACACCGGCGCGATGAGCTACGGCTCGATCTCGGCGGAGGCCCACGAGACGATGGCCATCGCGATGAACGCTCTCGGCGGCCGCTCCAACAGCGGCGAGGGCGGCGAGGACGTCGACCGGCTCTACGACCCGAAGCGTCGCAGCGCCGTCAAGCAGGTCGCGTCGGGGCGGTTCGGTGTCACCAGCGACTATCTGGTCAATGCCACCGACATCCAGATCAAGATGGCCCAGGGTGCCAAACCCGGTGAGGGAGGCCAGCTTCCGGGGTACAAGGTCTATCCCAACATCGCCAAGACCCGGCATTCCACCCCGGGTGTCGGGTTGATCTCCCCGCCGCCGCACCACGACATCTACTCGATCGAGGATCTCGCCCAGCTGATCCACGATCTCAAGAACGCCAACGCCGATGCGCGTATCCACGTCAAGCTGGTCAGCTCCGTGGGCGTCGGCACCGTGGCCGCTGGTGTGTCGAAAGCGCACGCCGACGTCGTGCTCATCTCCGGGTATGACGGCGGCACCGGCGCCGCACCACTGACGAGCCTCAAACATGCGGGCGCGCCGTGGGAGATCGGGTTGGCCGACACTCAGCAGACGCTGGTGCTCAACGGACTTCGCGACCGCATCACGGTACAGTGCGACGGCGGGATGCGCACCGCCCGCGACGTCATGGTCGCGATGCTGCTCGGCGCCGAGGAATACGGTTTCGCGACAGCGCCGCTGGTCGTCTCGGGCTGCATCATGATGCGGGTCTGCCATCTCGACACCTGCCCGGTCGGTGTCGCGACGCAGAACCCGCAACTGCGGGCCCGCTTCAACGGTAAGCCCGAGTTCGTGGAGAACTTCTTCCGGTTCATCGCCGAGGACATCCGGAAGTATCTGGCCGAGCTCGGATTCCGCTCGATCGACGAGGCGGTGGGGCACGCCGAGATGCTCGACACCGCCGCCGGGGTTGCGCACTGGAAGAGTCGGGGCCTCGACCTGAGCCCCCTGTTCGCGGTGCCGGACACGGCCACCCAACGCCGCCGGACCCGCGACCAGGACCACGGCCTCGACCAGGCACTCGACCGCACGCTGATCCAGCTTGCCGAGGGTGCACTGGAGGACGCGCACCCGGTCCGCCTCGAGCTCCCGGTGCGGAACGTCAACCGCACGGTCGGCACGCTGCTCGGCAGCGAGGTGACCCGGCGCTACGGCGCACAGGGCCTGCCCGAGGACACCATCCACATCGCCCTGACCGGCTCGGCCGGTCAGTCGCTCGGCGCGTTCCTGCCCCCGGGCATCACGCTGGAGCTGGTCGGCGACGCCAACGACTATGTGGGCAAGGGACTTTCCGGCGGCAAGATCATCGTCAAACCCCAGGACGATGTGCTGTTCCTGGCCGAGGACAACGTGATCGCCGGCAACACGCTGCTCTTCGGCGCCACCTCCGGCGAGCTCTACCTGCGCGGTCGGGTGGGGGAGCGTTTCGCGGCGCGCAACTCCGGCGCGCTGACCGTCGTCGAGGGCGTCGGAGACCACGCCTGCGAGTACATGACGGGCGGCCGCGTGGTGGTGCTGGGCAAGGTCGGCCGCAACATGGCCGCGGGAATGTCGGGCGGCATCGCGTTCGTGCTCGGCCTGGATCCGCGGCGGGTGAACACCGCGATGGTGGAGTTGCAGCGCCTCGAACCCGAAGACCTCGCGTGGCTGCACGGCGTGGTCGGTCAGCACGCCCGCTACACGGGCAGCACGGTCGCGACCTCGCTGCTGTCCGACTGGCCCAGGCGCAGTGCGCAATTCACCAAGATCATGCCGCGTGACTACCAGCGCGTGCTCCAGGCGACCCGGATGGCCAAGGCCGAGGGACGCGACGTCGACTCAGCGATCATGGAGGCCAGTCGTGGCTGACCCGCACGGATTCCTCGAGGTGGCCAAGGTGGACGCCGCCAAACGTCCCGTCGACGAGCGGATCGGCGACTGGCGCGAGGTCTACGAAACGCAGGACCCCCACCAGCGGGCAGGTGAGGTGTCCCAGCAGGCCCGCCGGTGCATGGACTGCGGAATCCCGTTCTGCCACTCGGGAACCGCCGGATGCCCGCTGGGCAACCTGATCCCGGAGTGGAACGACCTGGTGCGGCGCGGACGATGGGATGCCGCCAGCGACCGGTTGCACGCGACGAACAACTTCCCCGAGTTCACCGGCCGCCTGTGCCCGGCCCCGTGCGAGGCGGCCTGCGTGCTGTCGATCTCCGAAGAGCAGACCGGCGGCAGCGTCACCATCAAACGGATCGAACAGACCATCGCCGACCAGGCCTGGATGGACGGGTTGGTCGAACCCCAGCCGCCCGCCATCGCCACCGGTAGGAAGGTCGCCGTCGTCGGAAGCGGTCCCGCCGGTCTCGCGGCCGCGCAGCAACTGACCCGCGCCGGGCACGATGTCACCGTCTACGAACGGGATGACCGTATCGGCGGCCTGATGCGCTACGGCATCCCCGAGTACAAGTTGGAGAAGGACACCCTCAACCAGCGGCTCGCCCAGATGCGGGCCGAGGGAACACGATTCGTCACCGAATGCGAGGTGGGGGTGGATCTGCCCATCGAGCAGCTCCGCGCCCAGCACGATGCGGTGGTGCTCGCCGTCGGGGCGCTGCGGGCCAGGGACAACCAAGTGGAGGGGCGCGACCTCGACGGCGTGCACCTGGCGATGGAACATCTCGTGCCCGCCAACAGGGAGTGCGAGGGAGACGGACTCAGCGAGCTCAGCGCCGCCGGCAAGCACGTCGTCATCATCGGTGGCGGCGACACGGGCGCGGACTGCCTCGGTACCGCGCACCGCCAGGGCGCCGCGTCGGTGACCCAGCTGGACTACAACCCGGAACCCCCCGAATCGCGCGACGACACCCGTTCGCCGTGGCCGACATGGCCGATCATGCTGCGCACCAAGCTCTCACCGGCGCACGCCGAAGGCGGCCGGCGGCGCTATCAGGTCGCCGTGCAGCGCTTCCTCGGCGACGACCGCGGCAACCTGCGCGCGCTGGAGATCGCGGAGGTCAAGGTCGAGCGCGACGACTCCGGCCGCAGGCACATCGTGCCGGTCGGGGAGTCGCTGCAGATCCCGTGCGATCTGGCGCTGCTGGCCATCGGCTTCGACGGTGTCGAGCACATGCCTCTGCTCGACAAGCTGGGTCTGTCACTCAACCGGCGCGGCACCCTGGCGTGCGGTTCGGACTGGCAGACCGACGCGCCCGGCGTGTTCGTGTGTGGCGACGCACACCGGGGCGCGTCGCTGATCGTGTGGGCGATCGCCGAAGGGCGCAGCGCTGCCCACGCCGTCGATGCGTATCTGATGGGCGAGTCCGATCTGCCCGCCCCGGTCCGGCCGGGAGCGCTACCGCTGGCCGTCGTCTGAATCGATTAACGACTATGCTCAGGTGTCGTGACTCGACGCGGAAAAATCGTCTGTACGCTCGGCCCGGCCACCGCCTCGGACGAAGCGGTCAGGCAGTTGGTCGAGTCCGGAACGGACGTCGCGAGGCTCAACTTCAGCCACGGTGACTACCCCGACCACGAGGCCAATTACAAGCGGGTCCGGGCCGCGTCCGACGCGACCGGCCGCGCCGTCGGAATCCTCGCGGACCTGCAGGGACCGAAGATCAGACTGGGTCGGTTCGCCGACGGCCCGACCGTCTGGCGCAACGGTGAGACGATCCGGATCACCGTCGACGACTTCGAGGGCACCCACGACCGGGTGTCGACGACCTACAAGCGGCTGGCGCAGGACGCCACGCCCGGCGACCGCGTCCTCGTCGACGACGGCAACGTGGGTCTGGTCGTCGAGCACATCGACGGCAATGACGTCGTCTGCACGGTCACCGAGGGCGGCAAGGTCAGCAACAACAAGGGCATGTCGCTGCCCGGCATGAACGTGTCGGCGCCGGCGCTGTCGGAGAAGGACATCGACGACCTGGAGTTCGCGCTGCGCCTGGGCGTCGACCTGGTGGCGCTGTCGTTCGTGCGTTCACCCGCCGACGTCGAACTCGTCCACGAGATCATGGACCGCGTCGGGCGCCGCGTCCCGGTCATCGCGAAGCTGGAGAAGCCGGAGGCGATCGACAACCTCGAGGCGATCGTGCTGGCCTTCGACGCGATCATGGTCGCCCGCGGTGACCTGGGTGTCGAGCTGCCGCTCGAAGAGGTGCCGCTGGTGCAGAAGCGTGCGATCCAGATGGCAAGGGAGAACGCCAAACCCGTCATCGTGGCCACGCAGATGCTGGAGTCGATGATCGAGAACTCGCGACCCACCCGGGCGGAGGCCTCCGACGTCGCCAACGCGGTGCTCGACGGGGCGGACGCGGTGATGCTGTCCGGGGAGACCTCGGTGGGCAAGTTCCCGTTCGAGACGGTCCGCACGATGGCCCGCATCGTCAGCGCCGTCGAGGACAACTCGGTCGCCGTGCCTGCGCTGACCCACACGCCACGCACCAAACGCGGGGTGATCTCCTACGCCGCGCGCGACATCGGCGAACGTCTCGACGCCAAGGCGTTGGTCGCGTTCACCCAGTCCGGCGACACGGTGCGCCGTCTGGCCCGTCTGCACACCCCGCTGCCGGTGCTGGCGTTCACCTCGCTCCCCGAGGTGCGCAGCCAGCTGGCGCTGACGTGGGGCACCGAGACGTTCATCGTCCCGCACATCGACACCACCGACGGGATGATCCGGCAGGTCGACCAGTCGATGCTCAACCTCGGCCGCTACAAGCGGGGCGACCTGGTGGTCATCGTCGCGGGTGCGCCTCCCGGCACAGTAGGCTCCACCAATCTGATCCACGTCCACCGCATCGGGGAGGACGACGTCTAGCTGGAGGAGCAACCGGGTGTCGCGTCACGCAGACTTCGACGAGCTGCTCGCGATCCTCCACCTCGATCGGGTCGACGAGAACACGTTCATCGGCAGGCACCCCAGCAAGAACCCGGTCCGGACGTTCGGCGGTCAGATGATGGCGCAGGCGTTCGTCGCGGCCGGCCGCAGCCTGAACCACCCGACTCCGCCCAGCGCGCTGTCGGCCCATTTCATCGCCGGCGGCGACCCGGAGCAGGATCTGGAGTTCCACGTCGTGCGGCTGCGCGACGAGCGCCGGTTCGCCAACCGCCGCGTCGACGTCATGCAGAACGGTCAGCTGCTCACGACGGTGCTGGTGTCCTATCTGGCCGGCGGCAAGGGACTCGAACACGGCGTCGAACCGCCGCAGATCGACGACCCCGAGGCGGTGCTGCCGATCGACGAGTTGCTGCGCGGCTACGAGAAGATCGTGCCGCACTTCGCCGATGCGCTGCGCCCGATCGAATGGCGTTACACCAACGATCCCGCGTGGATCATGCGCGACAAGGGCGGCACCCTCGGCCACAACCGGGTGTGGATGACCGCTCAGGGCCCGATGCCCGACGACCAGGTCCTGCACGGCGCCGCGCTGGTGTACTCGTCGGACACCACGGTGCTCGATTCGATCATCACCACCCACGGACTTTCCTGGGGCCACGACCGGATCTTCGCCGTCACCACCAACCACACCGTCTGGTTCCACCGCCCCATCCGGTTCGACGAGTGGGTGCTCTACTCGACGACGTCGCCGGTGGCCGCGGATTCACGGGGGCTCGGTACCGGGCACTTCTTCGACCGGTCCGGTCAGCCGCTGGCGACCGTCGTGCAGGAAGGCATCGTCAAGCACTTCCCGTGACGGTCTAGGGAGTGGGCGTGACGGTGATGCTGAACTCGTTTTCGACCCGCTGGGTGAACTCGTTGGCGCACTGTTCGACCGCCGCCTGATCGGATCCGGCGCGGTTGAGGCAGTCGATGTAGTCGTTGCCGCCGACATCCTGGAACAGCTGCCAGCCGAAGATCGCCGTGATGATGATCGCGGCGATCGCGACGACGATGCTCAATGCGCCGAGCACGATGCCGGCCAGCGCGACCCCGCCGTTGTTGGCCTCGCCGCGCTTGACCCGGCCGCGGCCCAGGAAGCCGAGGACGACGGCGACGACGCCGAGGATCACGCCGCCGTAGAGGGTGAACATCGAGATGATCGCGACGACCAGGGATGCGGTCCCGAGTCCGTTCTTCGGGGCCACCGGATACGGCTGGGGCGAATACGGGCCGGGGTAGCCGCCGTAGGGCTGCGGGGGGTAGCCGCCCGGGTAGGTGCCGGGGGGTGGAGGCGGTGGCAGCGGCGGTTCGCTCATGTGGGGGAGATTACCTTCACATCGAGGGGTTCCGGCAGGTGATGAGTGGCGACGACGACAGTTCTCTCCGGACCGAACAACGCTCCCGGCGTGAGGAGTCCGGTCAGGATGGCATCGGCATCCGACGCGTCGAGATGTTCGGTCGGCTCGTCGAGAAGCACCGTCTGCGCGTTCGACACCAGCGCGCGGGCCAGAAGCAGTCGGCGTCGCTGACCGGCCGAGACCGCCGCGGCGCCGCCGACCAGCACCGTCGACAGGCCGTCGGACAGTCCGGCGAGCCATCGGCCGAGACCGCAGCGGCGCAGTGCGTCGAGGAGTTCGTCGTCGGTGGCGTCCCCGCGCGCGACGAGCAGGTTGTCGCGGACCGTGGTCGAGAACAGATGGGCGTCCTCGGCGAAGAACATTCCGGGGGTCTGCATGAGCAGCGTGGTCTTGCCGCAACCGCTGGGTCCGACGACCGCGACGCGGTCCCCGGGTTCGAGCACCGGCGGGGTCACGACCGGACGGCGGTCGTCGGCTTCGTCGTTCCCGGGGTCGGTGAGGGAGAGTAGCCGCTGCGCGGCGATGCGCCCGCGGGTCAGCGCGACCGCGGCACCGGGTAGCGCGGCGGTGCCCTCGAATGCCGCCAGTGGCACCAGCATCAGGATCGCGACGGTCGTGGGGGCGACGGTGGAGGCCAGCGCGATACCGGCGAGCACGGCGCCCACCACGCTCACGCCGAGCGCCGCGGTCGGAACCGCGGCCGCCACGGCGGCCGGTGCGGCGGCACGGTCGAGTGCGTGCCCCCAGCGGCGTTGCTCGGCGCCCGCGGTCGCGAGCACCTGGTCGAGACGTCCGCTGACGCGGAGCTCGGGGGCGTGCTCAAGTGCCAGCATCACCGCGGTATCGCGGTGCGCATGATGTTCGGCGGCAACGGTTTCGGTCGCGGTGACGGCCCGTGCGGCGAGAACCGGAGCGACGACGCCGGCGACCGCCATGCTCAGTGCGAGCACGACGGCAGCGGCCGGGGAGATCACCGCGATCGTGGTGACGGCGGCGATCGCGAGGACAGCCGCGACGCCGATGGGCACCACCGCACGGACGATGACGTCGGCCAGGTCGTCGACCCCCTGCCCGACGCGGGACACCAGATCGCCGCTACTGCGCCGCATCACCGCATCCGGCGGGCCACCGGCCAGCCTGGTGAAGATCTGCTCTCGGGCGGTGCCCGCCGCGCGCAGGGCCGTGTCGTGCGACGCCAGGCGTTCGCAGTATCCGAGAAGGCCCCGGGAGATGCCGAGGGCACGCACGGTCACCGCGGCGACGGTCAGATGCAGCACCGGCGGCATCTGCCAGGCGCGGGTGATCAGCCACGCCGACACCGCGGTCAGCGCGAGGGCACTGCCGAGCGACAGTGCCCCGAGCAGCACGGCGAGCGCGACGCGGGGCAGTCGGGGCCGCAGCAGCGGCCAAGCCGCCAGCAGGGGTTCACGACCGGACACGGGCACCGCCCATGTCGACGACCACGTCGCCGATCGCCAGCACGGGGTCGCGGTGGCCGACCACGATCACGGTCGCACCGTCGGCCGCACGGCGGGCGATCGCGGCGAGCACCCGAGCTTCGGTGGGTCCGTCGAGGTGCGCGGTGGGTTCGTCGAACAGCAACACCGCAGCGGGGGAGCCGAGCACCCGGGCCAGACCGAGGCGCTGTCGCTGGCCCAGGGACAGACCGACGCCGCCGCGACCGATCACGGTGTCCGCGCCGTCGGGCAGCGTGGCGAGGACTTCATCGAAACAGGCTGCCCGGCATGCTGATTCGAGGTCCGGAAGAGGACCGAAGAGTTCGAGGTTGTCGCGCACCGTACCCGGGATCAGCACCGGGCGCTGGGCGAGCCACGCCACCCGGGTCCACCACTGCCGCAGATCCAGCTCGGCGACCTCGACACCGTCGACCCTGATTCGGCCGGCGGGTGGCGGTCCGAGTCCGAGGATCGCCTGCAGCAGTGTCGACTTGCCGGCGCCGTTGGGGCCGGTGAGCACAGTGACGCGACCGGGTTCGGCAGTGAGCGCCGGATCGTCGACCTCCACGGTCACCGGGTGATCCGGGATGGCGTGGGTCCCCGCGGGAGACGCCGGGGCGTCGTCGAGGAAGCGGAAGGCCGCCTCCACCGCGGTCTTGCCGTCCTGGGCCGAGTGGAATGCGGCCCCGACGCGGCGCAGCGGCCAGAAGGCTTCGGGGGCGAGCAGCAACGCGGTCAGGCCCGCCGTCAGTGTCATGTCACCGAAGACCAGCCGCATCCCGACGCCGACCGCGACCAGGGCCACCCCGAGGGTCGCGAGGAGCTCGAGCACCAGCGCGGACAGGAAAGCTATCCGCATGGTGGCCATCGCCGAACGGCGATGCGCAGCACTGAGTTCGGCGATGCGGGTGGCCGCGCCGCGGGTACGGTCCAGTGCCCGCAGGGTCGGCAGGCCTGCCACCAGATCGAGCAGCCGCGACTGCAGCGTCGTCATCGCCGACAGCGCCGCCTCGGACCGGTCGGCGGTGGCCATCCCGATCAGGATCATGAAGATCGGGATCAGCGGTAGGGCGATCGCGACGATGACCGCCGAACGCCAGTCGTACCAGGCGATCACGGCCGCGGTGGTCGGCGTCAGCAACACCGCCAGCAGCAGCGACGGCAGATACGCGGTGAAGTACACCCGCAGACCGTCCAGGCCGCGGGTGATCACCACCGCGGCCTCGTCCCGGCGGGTGGCGAGTTCGCGGGGTGGGAGGGACGTCGCGGCGCGCAGCACCTGGTCCGTCAGATCGGCGATGACCGCGCTGGCGCCGTGCTGCGCGACGCGGCCCTGCTGCCAGTGCGCGAGCACGCGAACGGTCCACATCGACACCAGGATCGCCAGGGGGGCGGCCAACGCCTCGACGCTGCGGGACACGGGGTCGGTCACCACCCGCGCGACGAGGGACGCGAGCACCACCGCGGACGCGATCGTGCACGCCGCGATCAGCACCCCGTACGCCGTGGTGGCGGCCAGGAATCGGCGCATCGCCGCGGACGCCTGCCACAGCCGCGGGTCGATCGGAGCGCGAGTGGCGTCCGTCAGGACACCCGCCTGGTCAAGCCGATCGATTCCGGAATCGACTCCGCGGTCACCCGTTTGCGGAACACCCAGTACGACCACGCCTGGTAGCCGAGCACGAGCGGCAGCAGCGCCAGCGACGCCCAGGTCATGATGCGCAGGGTGTAGGGCGTCGACGAACCGTTGTAGATCGTCACGCTCCACTCCGGATTCAGCGTCGAGGGCAGCAGGTTCGGATACATCGAACCGAAGATCAACACGGCGACCGCGGCGATGACGACCACCATCGACACGAAGGCGATGCCCTCACGCGTCTGGCCCCACATCAGCGCGACCGCGGCGAGCAGCGCGACGACCGCGGCGGCCAACGCGATCCACGTCCACGGACGGCCGTAGGCGAGCTGCGTCCACAGGCCGAACCCGCCGGCGAGCACGATCACCGGAACCGACAGCGCCTTTCCGACCCGGAAGGCGTCCTCACGCAACACACCGGACGTCTTGAGCGCGAGATACACCGAGCCGTAGAACAGGAACAGCGAGCCCGTCGCCAGCCCGCCCAGGAGCGTGTACGGGCTCAGCACGTCGCCGAACGCGATGTCGGTGCGGCCCTCGGCGTCGATCGGCAAGCCGCGCAACAGGATCGCGAACGCCACACCCCACAGCACCGCGGGCAGCCACGATCCCGCGGCGATGCCGTAGTCGGCCCATCGGCGCCACTGCGGATCGTTGATCTTGCCTCGCCATTCGATGCCGACGATGCGCAGGATCATGCCGAACAGGATGGCCAGCAGCGGCAGGTACAGCGCCGAGAACAGGGTGGCGTACCAGACAGGAAACGCGGCGAACATCGCCGCCCCGGCGGTGATCAGCCACACCTCGTTGGCGTCCCACACGGGACCGATCGTGTTGAGCACCGCACGTCGCCGGTTGTCTGGGTCGCCCGGTCCGAGCGTGCCCATCGGCGCCATCAGCATCCCGACGCCGAAGTCGAATCCCTCGAGGACGAGGAAGCCGAGGAACAACACGGCGATCAGGAGAAACCACACTTCCTGCAGTCCCATGACCCTCTCCTAGTACGCGAACGACAGCGGTGCGACGTCGTCCTTGTCGGGCGGGCTCGGCGGCGCGGGTTCGGAATCGTGCTCCAGCGGACCCTCCACGACATAGCGCCGCATCAGGTAGAACCAGGCCACCGCGAGCGCCCCGTAGAGCAGCGTGAAGACCGTCAGCGACACCCACACCGTGCCCGCGGCGTGGTTGGACACCCCTTCCTGCACCGTCATCCGCACCAGCGGGTCCCCGGTCGGATTCGGCACCACGACCCAGGGCTGTCGGCCCATCTCGGTGAACACCCAGCCCGCGGAGTTCGCCAGGAACGGCGTCGGGATCGTCAGGATCCCGAACCGCCCGTACCACCGCTGATCGGGGATGCGTCCGCGCCGGGTGAGCCACAAAGTCACCAGTGCGAACGCGACAGGGACGAGCAGAAGGCCGATCATCGCGCGGAACGACCAGTAGGTGACGAACAGATTCGGGCGGTAGTCGCCCGGTCCGAACTTCTCCTGGTACTGCTCCTGCAGATCCTGTACGCCTTCCAGCGTCACGCCCGAGAACTTGCTCTCGGCCAGGAACGGCAGCACATAGGGCACCTCGATCAGGTGCGTGACGCTGTCGCAGTTGTTGTGCGTGCCGACGGTCAGGATCGAGAAATCCGGGTCGGTTTCGGTGTGGCACAACGATTCCGCGGACGCCATCTTCATCGGCTGCTGGACGAACATCAACTTGCCCTGGATGTCGCCGGTGAAGAACAGCCCGCCGGCGGCCACCAGCGCGACGAAGCTGCCCAGGATCGCGGCGGGCCGGAACATCGAGTGGGCCACAAGAGATGAGGTGGGCGCGACATCCGGATCGGCCATGTCGCGGTCGCGCCGGCGCTCACGCACCATCAGCCACGCGGACACCCCCGCGACGAACGCGCCGGCGGTGAGCAGCGCGCCGGCGATGGCGTGCAGCGACGCCCAGATCGCGGTGTTGTTGGTCAGCAGCGCGCCGAAGTCGACGAGTTCGGCGCGACCGGACTCGGGGTTGTATCGGGCGCCCACCGGATGCTGCATGAACGAGTTGGCCGCGATGATGAAGTAGGCCGACGCGTTCACCCCGAACGCGACGATCCAGATGCAGGCCAGGTGGACGGCGCGGGGCAGTCGGCTCCAGCCGAAGATCCACAGCCCGATGAATGTGGATTCGAAGAAGAAGGCGATCAGCCCTTCGAACGCCAGTGGAGCGCCGAAGATGTCGCCGACGAACTTGGAGTACTCGCTCCAGTTCATGCCGAACTGGAACTCCTGCACGATTCCGGTGGCCACCCCGATCGCGAAGTTGATCAGGAAGAGCTTGCCGAAGAACTTCGTGAGGCGGTACCAGGCGGTGTTGCCGGTGAAGTGCCAGATCGTCTGCATCACGGCGATCAGCGGCGCGAGGCCGATGGTCAGCGGGACGAAGATGAAGTGGTAGACGGTCGTGATGCCGAACTGCCACCGCGACACATCGAGCGCGTCCATACCCGACTCCCAGCTCCGGCGGAGCGACCTGCTCCGTCTACGACGAAGTGTAGTAGCTCCTCAGGCCCGTGGCGCCAGGGACTTTTGGCCTCATTGGGGCGCCGGCGCCTGTGATTCCTGCCTCAGCGCAGCGAGATCCCGGCTCGCCGACCGGATTCCGAACGCCGAGATGACCTCGAACACACCGAGAACCACCAGCCAGATCCCGACCACCATCGTCAGGGTCTCGATCGAGTCGAACGGTGCGGCCAGCATGATCACGCCCGCGATCAAGCTGATGACGCCGATGAAGATCTCCCAACCCCGGCCGGGCAGGTGCGGGTCGCTGATCGCCGACACCGCGGTGGCCACACCGCGGAAGATGAAACCGATGCCGATCCAAATGGCCAGCAGAAGAACGGCATTGCCGAAGTTGCGGATGCACATCACCGCCAGGATGAGCGCGGCCGCACCGCTGAGGAAGAGCAGTACCCGACCGCTTGCCGAGACGTGCAGAGCAAACGCGAAGACCACCTGGGTGATGCCCGTGACCAACAGATACGCGGCGAAGAACACCGCGGCGACGAACACGCTGATCGCGGGCCAGAACCACACCAGCGCGCCGAGGATGATCGCAAGGATTCCCGACAGCAGCGCCGTCTTCCACAGATGCTGCAACATGCTTGGGGGAGCGGCAGTTTCCATGCGCGCAGTGTGACACACCGGCGACACGGGCTGTCCGATTTCGCAGTACGGCTGTGATGTCTCAATCGTGTCGTTAATGTCTCGTTACCGGCGCTGCGCGCCGAATCATCGGTCGTTAACGTTCTCGCCTGGGAGAGACCCGGTGAGGGGACTCAGGCGGAGACGCGGACGACCCGAGGAAGAAAGTTGAGGCAAGCCAGTGTTGGGTGGAATCCAAGGCCGCCAGACCAGGTTGTGGCGTGTGGTCGCGGTGTTCGCCGCGACGGGCGCGATGGCGCTGTCCGGTTGTTCGAGCAGTTCGGAATCGCCGAGCGACGAGGGATCCCCGACCGCGGTCGCACCTGCGGAGAAGGTCGACGCGATCGCTAACACCGTGCCGGAGTCGATCAAATCGACCGGCACGCTCGTCGTCGGCGTCAACGTCCCGTACGCGCCGAACGAGTTCAAGGACCCCGAGGGCAAGCTCGTCGGCTTCGACGTCGACCTGATGAACGCCATCGCCGGCACCCTCGGGCTGACCCCCGAATACAAGGAAGCCGACTTCGCGAAGATCATCCCGTCGATCCAGGGCGGAACGTTCGACGTCGGCATGTCGTCGTTCACCGACAGCAAGGAACGCGAGGAGCAGGTCGACTTCGTCACCTACTTCTCCGCCGGCACCGCCTGGGCCCAGCCCGCCGGCGGTGACATCAACCCCGAGGACGCGTGCGGCAAGAAGGTCGCCGTCCAGGCGACCACGGTCCAGGAGACCGACGAGTTGCCCGCCCGCAGCAAGAAGTGCGTCGACGAAGGCAAGCCGGCGATCGAGATCATCCCGTTCGACTCACAGGACGCCGCCACCAACGCCGTCGTGCTGGGTCAGGCCGATGCGATGTCCGCGGACTCACCGGTGACCCTGTACGCGATCAAGCAGACCAACGGCAAGCTCGAGCAGGCCGGCGAGACGTTCGACTCGGCCCCGTACGGGTGGCCGGTCGAGAAGGGATCGCCGCTGGCGCAGTCGCTGCTGCAGGCGCTGCAGCACCTGATCGACAACGGCAAATACCAGGAGATCGCCGCCAACTGGGGACTCGAAGAAGGAATGATCGACAAGCCGGTGATCAACGGCGCGATCTCCTAGGGGATTCCACCTTGACGAACGAGGCCGGCTCGCCGCCCACCTCCGGCACACCTCAGTCCATCGACGCCGTCCCGCTGCGGCATCCGTGGCGGTGGGTGGCGGCAGCCGTCATCATCGTTCTCGTCGGCCTGTTCCTGTGGGGTGCGGCGACCAACGACGCCTACGGGTGGTCGACCTATGCCGAGTATCTGTTCAACGAACGCATCCTGCTGGGGGTGTTCAACACCATTCAGCTGACCGTCTACTCGATGGTCATCGGCATCGTGCTCGGCGTGATCCTGACCATCATGCGGCTGTCGTCGAACCCGGTGCTGTCGTCGGTGGCCTGGGTGTTCCTCTGGATCTTCCGGGGCACGCCGGTGTACGTGCAGTTGGCGTTCTGGGGCCTGATGCCCACGATCTACCAGAACATCCAGCTGGGCGTCCCGTTCGGACCGTCGCTGCTGCACTTCGATCTGCAGGACCTGTCGTTCCCGTTCGCGCTCGCGGTGATCGGGCTGGCGCTCAACGAGGCCGCGTACATGGCCGAGATCGTGCGGGCAGGTATCACGTCGGTCCCCGAGGGCCAGTTGGAGGCGTCGACCGCGCTCGGCATGTCCTGGGGCAGGGCGATGCGCCGCACCGTGTTGCCGCAGGCCATGAGGGTGATCATCCCGCCGACCGGCAACGAGGTGATCAGCCTGCTCAAGACGACGTCGCTGGTGACCGCGGTGCCGTACGCGTTCGACCTGTACAGCATCGCGACGCGGGAGATCGCCGCCCGCATCTTCGAACCCGTTCCGTTGCTGCTGGTCGCCGCGACCTGGTACCTGGTGATCACCAGCATCCTGATGGTCGGCCAGTTTTACCTGGAGCGGTACTTCTCCCGGGGCGTCTCACGTCAGCTGACCTCGAAGCAGCTCGAGGCGTTGGCGAAGGCGCAGCTAGGCTCGGCGGTGCCATGACGACCTCCGAGAACTCCGCGCACCCGATGGTCAAGGCGGAACTGGTCTGCAAGGACTTCGGGGCGCTGAAGGTCCTCAAGGGCATCACGCTGGAGGTCCAGAAGGGACAGGTGCTGGTACTCGTCGGGCCGTCGGGTTCCGGCAAGTCCACGCTTCTTCGCTGCATCAACCATCTGGAGACGGTCAGCGCCGGGCGTCTCTACGTCGACGGCACCCTGGTCGGCTATCACGAACGCGGCGGCAAGCTCTACGAGATGAAGCCCCGCGACGTCGCCCGGCAACGCCGGGACGTCGGCATGGTGTTCCAGCACTTCAACCTGTTCCCGCACCGCACCGCGCTGGGCAACGTGGTCGAGGCGCCGATCCAGGTCAAGGGTGTGAAGAAGGACGAGGCCGTCACGCGCGGTCGGGAACTGCTCGCGCAGGTCGGACTCGCCGACAAGGCCGACGCGTACCCGGCGCAGCTCTCGGGCGGTCAGCAGCAGCGGGTGGCGATCGCGCGGGCGCTGGCCATGGATCCCAAGCTGATGCTGTTCGACGAGCCGACCTCGGCGCTCGACCCCGAACTCGTCGGCGAAGTCCTGGCGGTGATGAAAAAGCTTGCCGCGCAAGGCATGACGATGGTGGTCGTGACCCACGAGATGGGTTTCGCCCGCGAGGTCGCCGACGAACTGGTGTTCATGGACGAGGGTGTCGTCGTCGAGCGGGGCAATCCCCGCGAGGTGATGAGCAACCCGCAGCACGAACGGACGAAAGCGTTTCTCTCCAAGGTGATGTAACCCGCGACCCGGCCACGCCGTTGTGGCGGGCCGCTCAGGTGTTCCGTCTGCTCAGTTGCGTGTACGCGTTCGGATTCCAGCTGGCCGTCAACGCCGATCTCGAGTCGCCGGTCGCCGGCTGGGTGCTGTTCGGGGCCCTCCTCGCGTGGAGCCTGGCCTGCGCCGTGGCGTATCTGCAGGGCTTCGGACGGCGGCTGTCCTGGGTGCTCGCCGAGGTCGCCGTCGTGATCGCCCTGGTGCTCTCAACCGAGTTCCTGGCCTCCGATCAGTGGGCGCTGGACAACCAGTCCTGGCCCACCACGCTGTGGGCGACCAACGCGACGATCTCGGCGGCGATCCTGTCCGGTCCGGTCGCCGGGATGCTCGCCGGCCTGGCGGTGGTGGCGGCCGGCGCCGCGCTGAAGGGGTACGTCAGCATCGACCTGGGCCGCAACGCCACGATCGTGATCGAGCTCGCCGTCGGTCTGGCCGTCGGCATGGCCGCCCAGACCGCGCGGCGCGCCCACGCGGAACTGGAACGCGCGACCCGGCTCGCGGCGTCCCTGGAGGAGCGCGAGCGGATCTCCCGGCAGGTGCACGACGGCGCCATCCAGGTGCTCGCGCTGGTGGCGCGCAGGGGCCGCGAGATCGGCGGAGACACCGCGCAACTGGCCGAACTCGCCGGTGAGCAGGAGCGCGCGCTGCGCCGGCTGGTGAGCGCCGCCGACACCCCGCATCGCGCAGGCGCGACCGCCGACCTCGGCGCGATGTTGCGCAGCCGGGCCTCCGATCGGGTGTCGGTCAGCGTGCCGGCCGAGCCGGTGCTGCTGGACTCGGCTGTCGCGACGGAGTTCTTCGCCGCGGTGACCAACGCTCTCGACAACGCCGAGGCGCATGCCGGACCGCACGCCCGCGTCTATGTTCTTCTGGAGGACCTCGGTGACTCGGTCACGGTGAGCGTGCGTGACGACGGAGTCGGGATCCCCGAGGGCCGGCTGGAGGCCGCGGTGGGCGAGGGGCGCGTCGGGGTGGCGAAATCGATTGTCGGGCGGATGAATTGGTTGGGCGGTCGGGCCGAACTCACGACCGGCCCGGGAGTGGGGACGGAATGGGAATTGACCGTACCTCGGTGATGGTCGTCGACGATCACCCCATCTGGCGCGACGCGGTTGCCCGTGATCTCGCCGACGACGGCTTCGACGTGGTCGCCACCGCTGACGGCGTGGCCTCGGCGAAGCGCCGCGCTGCGGTGGTGCGGCCGGACGTGGTGGTGATGGACATGCGGTTGGGCGACGGCGACGGCGCCCAGGCGACCACGGAGGTGCTGGCGGTGTCGCCGTCGTCGCGGATCCTGGTGCTCTCGGCGTCCGACGAGCGCGACGACGTGCTGGAAGCGGTGAAGGCGGGTGCCACCGGCTACCTGGTCAAGAGCGCGTCGAAACAGGAGCTCGGTGACGCGGTGCGCGCCACCGCCCAGGGTCGCGCGGTCTTCACTCCCGGGCTGGCAGGCCTGGTGCTGGGGGAGTTCCGCCGCATCGAGCAGAGCTCGCCGGCGGGTGCGGACGGGCCCACCCTGACCGAGCGCGAGACGGAGATCCTGCGCTACGTCGCAAAGGGGTTGACCGCCAAGCAGATTGCCTCGCGGCTGTCGTTGAGCCACCGCACGGTCGAGAACCATGTGCAGGCGACGTTCCGCAAACTGCAGGTCGGTAACCGTGTTGAGTTGGCCCGCTACGCGATCGACCACGGACTGGACGAGTAGTAGTACTCATCCGTCGGCTGCGTTCGTCGGCGACGATGGCGGACATGACCGAACCGCACTCCGCCGTCATCGCCCGGCTCTCCGCGGATTTCGCCGCGATCTCCCACCAACTCACTCGCGTCTCCGGCGATCTCGCCGCGCTCGACCGGATCCTCACCGACCGGGCGCCGGCCGCTGCGGCGCCTCGGCCGGCGCCCCAGCCCGCTGCGTACTGGCCGCAGTATCCGCCGCAGCCCGCCCCGTTCCGGCCGTGGCCACCGGCGCCGGCACCGGCACCGGCACCGACGCTGACACCGGCACCGCGCAAGGAACGTTCGGAGGGTTGGATCGGCAAGCTGCTGGCCGTCGCCGGTGTCGCCGTCACCCTGATCGGCGTGGTCCTGCTTCTGGTGCTCGCCGCGCAGGCCGGCATCCTGCGCCCCGAGTTCCGGGTCTCGGCCGGCGGCGCGCTGGCCGCCGCGCTGGTGGGTGCGGGATGGTGGCTCAACACCCGGCCAGGCGGCAGGGTCGGGGCTATCGCGCTGGTGGCGACCGGTGTCGCCGCGGCCTACATGGACGTCATCGCGGTCACGACGATCTACGACTGGGTGCCGGCGCCGGCCGGACTCGTGCTGGCCGCGGTGATCGCCGGCGCGGGGCTGACGCTGGCCCGCAGATGGGACTCCGAGCATCTCGGGCTCCTGGTGCTGGTGCCGCTGATCGTCTTGGCCCCGATCGTCACGGACGGGGTGTCCCTGCTGCTGGTCGGGTTCATGCTGGCGCTGGCGGCGGTGTCGCTACCGGTGCAGCTCGGCAAGGACTGGATCTGGCTGCATGCCGCGCGGATCGCGGCGGCCGTGCTGCCGCTGCTGGTGGCGCTGGCGGCCCGTCACATCGACTCGCGAGAGGACCTCTGGCTGGCCGGCGCATGCGGCATCGCCGCGGTCATCGCGTTGACCGCCGCGCTGATCCTGTTGCCCGGGACCGGGAATCGGGTCGTGATGGCCCTGTTGACGGTGGCCGGGATCGTGCCGGTGTTGTGCGTGAACCTCGCGGTGGACCGCGTCGTCGCCGCGTTGATGGCCGCCGCACTGGCCGCTGCGTTGCTCGCGGTGGCCCTGCTCGCTGACCGCCTTCCGGGGGTCGACGGAGTCGTTCGTCGCGTGTTCGCCGTGACATCGGCGATCGCTGCGCTGATCGCGGTGACGACCGCGTTCGACGGCAGGGTCGGCGGACCCGTGCTGCTGGCGATGGCGGTCGTGGTCGCCGTCGCGGTGGGACGGGATGCCGTCGGTCGTTGGGTGGCAATCGGATTCGCCGTCATCGGCGCCGCCGCCCACCTGAGCTACGCACCGCTCGCCGTACTGCTCCAACCGGTCGAGGTCAGCACCGCCACCGGGATCTCGACCCTGGTCTCCAGCCTGCTGCTGGCCACCGCCGCGGTCACGATCGTGTGGATGTGGGATCGCACCGAGAGCGCGCTGTGGGTCGGTGCGGCGGTGGTGACGGTCTACGCCGTCACGTCGTGCACGGTGACCGCGGGCATGCTCGTCATCGGGGGTGACGGCGGGTTCTACGCCGGTCACATGGTCGCGACGATCCTCTGGATCGCGATGGCCGCCGTGCTGTTCTGGTATGCCGCACGGTTGCCGCGCGAGGACCGGTCGGTGCCCCTGGGCGGCGGTCTGGGTCTGGTGGCGGCCGCGATGGCCAAGCTGTTCCTGTTCGACCTGGGGACTCTCGACGGCATCTTCCGGGTCGTCGTGTTCATCGTCGTCGGACTGACCCTGCTCGGCATCGGCGCGGGGTATGCCCGCTTGCTCGAGCGCCAGGACAAGCAGGCCGCGACCAGGACATCTGACACCACATGAGCTAATCTGGACTAAGTCCAGATAAGGAGGCGTTGAAGTGATCATGGGAACAACATCGAAAACACGTCGTACCGAAGCCGAGGTCACCTCGTTCCAGGCATCACCCGAACTGAGCGCATCGCTACAGCAGGTGCTCGTCGACCTCATCGAACTGCACCTCCAGGGCAAGCAGGCGCACTGGAACGTGGTGGGCACGAACTTCCGTGACCTACACCTGCAGCTCGACGAGATCGTCGACGCCGCCCGGGAGGGCAGCGACACGATCGCCGAGCGGATGCGGGCTCTCGACGCGGTGCCCGACGGTCGCTCCGACACCGTCGTCGCCACGACCACCCTGCCGGAGTTCCCGGCCTATGAGCGCAACACCGGCGAGGTCATCGACCTCATGACGACGCGTCTCTACGCGGCGGTCGGAACGATGCGCGCCGCGCGCGGCCGGGCCGACGACGAGGATCCGATCACCGCGGACATCCTGCACCAGTTGATCGAGGGGCTCGAGAAGCAGGCGTGGCTGCTCAAGGCGGAGAACTGGAAGGTGTGACGGCCCGGGCCCGGTGACCGACGAGGTACCAGGTGTGCATCGGGCCCTTGCCCTTGACGTCGATCAGCCCCCGCTCCTCCAGGACGAACGCATGCCGGAGGCGCTGGTAGACGTTGTCGGGCACCTGGATCCGGCCCTCCTCGTCGGTCGTCTCCATGCGGGACGCGACGTTGACCGCGTCGCCCCAGACGTCGTAGAAGAACTTCTTCGCTCCGACGACGCCGGCGACGACGGGACCCATTGCCATGCCGATGCGCAACGGGACGTCGCGTCCGCGTGGATCTTTCAGGTCGGCGACCGCCTCGGACATGTCGAGGGCCAGCGTTGCGAGGGCTTCGAGATGGTCGGGGCGGGGCGTCGGCACCCCGCTGACGACCATGTAGGAGTCCCCACTGGTCTTGACCTTCTCCAGTCCGTGCCGGTCGACGAGGGCGTCGAGGTCGGTGTAGAGGAGATCGAGAAACCGCACCAACTCGGCCGGCGCGGTGTCGCTCGCGCGCTTGGTGTAGCCCGCGATGTCGGCGAACAGGATCGACGCGTCGTCGTACTTGTCGGCGATCACGGTGCGCGTCGGCTCCTTGAGTCGTTCGGCGATGGTCGCGGGAAGTATGTTGGCCAGCAGGCGTTCTGAGCGTTCGTACTCGTTCTCCATGGCCGACTCCGCGCGTTCGATCTCACGCAGCGTGTACCAGATCGTCGCGACGATCATCACCGCCGACGAGGTGACCGCGCTGATGAAGCCGGCGGTGAGCGTCCACGAAGGACCGAGGCCACGGTCTTCGGGCACGGTCAACTCAAGAACGACGGTGATCACCACGCCGACGCCGGCGATGACCGCCGCCAACGCGACGCGCTCGATGCCGAGGACGAGCAGCACCAGAGACGCCGCGACCAGGAAGTAGAACTGCATCCCCGACCCCGTGCCGATCGTGTAACAGAAGAACGTCACCGACATGTAGGCGAATGTCACGAAGGTCAGTGGCGCCAGCAATTCGCCCAGAGGGCACAGCCGGGGGATCCACAGGAACACGAGGGCGCACAGGACGTTGACGGCGCCCAACCACCACAGGGAACCGCCGAGGGTCAGCTGAAACGCCCCGAACGCCGCGGACACCGCCGCGGCGATCCAGCCGGCGATCATCAGGACGCTCTGACGCCGCCCCACCCGGTCGTCACGGTGTCGGGTCGGAGACCAGCCGCGCTCGTCCAGGGCGACATCAGGCACGCACACCGGACGAACGTTGAGCACTCCGAAAGGCTATCGCCGATCATCGGTGCCCTCGGTGAGATTCGAACTCACACTGGACGGGTTTTGAATCCGTTTCCTCTGCCAGTTGGGATACGAGGGCGTCGCGGCCACGGTAGGTGGCACGGCCTATCACCATAGAGGATGGCCCCGCGCTCGCCCATATCGCCCGCGGGCTTCACAATGTTCTCCATGTCATCCGCTTCTGCGTCACCGTCGGACGCCGCCGCCACACCACATCGGGTCCTGATCGCCGAGGACGAGGCCCTGATCCGGATGGACCTGGCGGAGATGCTGCGCGAGGAGGGCTACGAGATCGTCGGTGAGGCCGGCGACGGTCAGGAAGCGGTCGACCTGGCCGAGTCGCTGCGCCCCGACCTGGTGATCATGGACGTCAAGATGCCGCGCCGCGACGGCATCGACGCCGCGTCGGAGATCGCGAGCAAGCGCATCGCGCCGATCGTCATCCTCACCGCGTTCAGCCAGCGCGAACTGGTCGAGCGGGCCCGCGACGCCGGCGCGATGGCCTATCTGGTCAAGCCGTTCAGCATCACCGACCTGATCCCGGCGATCGAGGTCGCGGTGAGCCGCTTCAGCGAGATCGCGGAGCTCGAGAAAGAGGTGGCGACGCTGTCGGACCGGCTCGAGACACGCAAGCTGGTCGAGCGCGCCAAGGGTTTGCTCCAGGCCAAGCAGGGGATGACCGAGCCGGAAGCCTTCAAGTGGATCCAGCGCGCGGCGATGGACCGGCGCACCACGATGAAGCGCGTGGCCGAGGTCGTCCTCGAGACCCTCGATCCCCCCGCGGCCTCGCCGGAGCCGGAGGCGACGTAGCGGGGCCGAACCCCCGCCGCCGGTTAAGTCTGCGTTTCCGGCACCGACTTTTTCCGTGTGACCTGGTTTATCCACGCGACGCGTTTTCCAACAGCACGCGTCAGCGCGGTGTGGCGGTTATGGTCGTCGGCGAAGCATCGCCGACGTGATCGGTCCCGGTAACCGGACGGACACCCGAAGATGCCAGAGCAGAACACTGAACCGGAGGTGGGACGTGCGCGGTCGCGTGGCACGCAAGGCATTTGCTCTCGGGGGTGCGGGTCTGATTGCGCTGGCAGTTGCCGGCTGTAATCAGGGCTCACCGGAAGAGGATGCGGCGCAGACGAATCTGAAGATCGTCGAGAAGGTGCAGATCGACGAGGGCGGCGCCGAGGTCGCCGCCAGCACGGGCGCCGCACCCGCGGACCCCGCAGGCGACGGCAACGCCACCTGCCCGCCGGTGTCGATCGCGATGGCCGGCGCCCTCAACGGCCCCGACGCGGCCCTCGGCATCAACATCAAGAACGGTGTGCAGCTGGCGATCGACAAGCACAACGAGGCCAACCCGGGCTGCCAGGTGCAGCTCAAGCCGTTCGACACCGAAGGCGACCCGCAGAAGGCCAGCGCCATCGCACCGCAGATCGTCGACGACCAGTACACGATCGGCCTCGTCGGACCCGCCTTCTCGGGCGAGACCAAGGCCACCGGCGGCGTCTTCGACCAGGCCGGACTGGTCGCGACCACCGCGTCGGCCACCAACGTGACCCTGTCGGAGAACGGCTGGAAGACCTTCTTCCGCGGGCTGGCCAACGACGGCGTTCAGGGCCCGTCGGTCGCCAACTACCTGAAGAACACGCTGGGACACCAGAAGGTCTGCGTGGTCGACGACAGCACCGACTACGGTCTCGGACTCGGACAGGCCGTCCGCGAGACCCTCGGCCCCGTCGCCGACTCGGCCTGCAACATCTCGGTGAAGAAGGGCGACAAGGACTTCTCCGCCGCGGTGACCCAGATCAAGGGCGCCGCACCGGATTCCGTGTTCTTCAGCGGCTACTACGCCGAGGCGGCGCCGTTCGTGCAGCAGCTGCGCGACGGCGGCTTCGAGGGCACCTTCGCCAGCGCCGACGGCACGAAGGACCCCGAGTTCGTCAAGCAGGCCGGTGAATCCTCCAAGGGCGCCGTGCTGGCATGCCCCTGCGGCCCGGCCACCGGCGCGTTCGCCGAGGAGTACACCGCGAAGTTCAACCAGGAGCCCGGCACCTACAGCGCCGAGGGTTACGACCTGGGCACGATCCTGCTCAAGGGCATCGACTCCGGGGCGATCACCCGGCCGGCGTTGCTCGACTTCGTCCGCAACTACCAGGGGCAGGGTGTGGCGCGCGAATACCAGTGGACACCGGAGGGTGAGCTCACCACCACCCTCATCTGGATCTACGACGTCCAGTAACGACTAGAGCGAAACGCGTCCGAGAGTTGTTGGCTCGGACGCGTTTTCGCTCAGTCCACACTATTTCTCCGGTCCAGCTGAGGAGCTCCCCACGCCGATGAACCTGGCCGCAAACATCAACTTCAATGTCGGTGCGCTGGTCGACAGCTTCTGGCAGTTGACGATCGACGGCCTGTCGTGGGGAGCGATCTACGCCCTGGTCGCCGTCGGGTACACGCTGGTGTTCGGCGTGCTGCGATTGATCAACTTCGCACACTCCGAGATCTTCATGCTCGGCATGTTCGGGGCGTACTTCGCTCTCGACGTGATCCTCGGCTTCACCCCGAGCGGTAACGCCTACAGCAAGGGCGTCGGCCTGACGATCCTGTACCTGGGCGTGGCCATGCTGTTCGCGATGGCCGTCTCCGGCAGCGCCGCAATCGGTTTGGAGTTCATCGCGTACCGCCCGCTGCGTAAACGCAACGCGCGGGCGCTGACGTTCCTGATCACCGCGATCGGGATGTCGTTCGTGCTGCAGCAGTTCGTGCTGTTCATCCTGCCCAAGATCATCCCCGGCTACGGCGGGCCCAACGCGCAGCAGCCGATCGTGTTGGTGCAACCGAGGACCCAGTTCGAGTTCTTCGGCGTGGCCATCTCCAACATCACCCTGGTGATCATCAGCGCCGCGCTGGTGCTGGCGGTGCTCACCGACGTCGCGATCAACCGCACCAAGTTCGGCCGCGGGATCCGCGCCGTCGCGCAGGACCCGACGACCGCCACGTTGATGGGCGTCTCCCGGGAACGCATCATCATGACGACGTTCCTCATCGGCGGCCTGCTCGCCGGCGCCGCCGCGCTGCTCTACACGCTGAAGGTGCCGCAGGGAATCATCTACTCGGGCGGATTCCTGCTGGGCATCAAGGCATTCTCCGCCGCGGTGCTCGGCGGGATCGGCAACCTGCGGGGCGCGCTGCTGGGGGGTCTGCTGCTCGGGGTCATGGAGAACTACGGGCAGGCGGTCTTCGGGACACAGTGGCGTGACGTCGTGGCGTTCGTGTTGTTGGTCCTGGTGCTGCTGGTCCGGCCCACCGGAATACTCGGTGAAAGCCTCGGGAAGGCACGCGTATGACGCGAGTGATGGAGTGGTGGGACGGCCTCACCCGAGCGCAGAAATGGGTGTTCGGGATCGTCCTGTTCGCCGGCATTGCGCTGTCCCCGTTGTTCAAGCCGGGATTCATCGACACACCGGGAATCAGCTTCGGCGGCACCATGGCCCAGTTCGCGATGGTGGCGATCATCGCGATCGGTCTCAATGTCGTCGTCGGCCAGGCCGGCCTGCTGGATCTGGGCTACGTCGGGTTTTACGCCGTCGGCGCGTACACCGTGGCTCTGCTGACCAGCCCGGAGAGTCCGTGGAACCAGATGAGTCCCAAGGGGATTCTCACCACCCCGTGGGCGTGGCTGGCGTGCGTGCCGTTGGCGATGGCCGTCACCGCGTTGAGCGGGTTGATCCTCGGCACACCCACGCTGCGGTTGCGCGGCGACTACCTGGCGATCGTCACCCTCGGGTTCGGCGAGATCATCCGGCTGCTCGCCGACAACCTCGCCGACGTCACCAACGGCCCGCGCGGCCTCAACGAAGTCGCGTTTCCGCACTTCCTGGAGAGCGAACAACACCCCGAAGGCGTGTTCTCCGTGTCGAATTCCGGCGGCGACGCGAACTACGGCGCCTGGTGGTTCTGGCTCGGGCTCATCCTGATCGTGGGCATCCTGTTACTCGTCGGGAATCTCGAGCGCAGCCGGGTCGGGCGCGCCTGGATCGCCGTGCGCGAAGACGAGGACGCCGCGGAGGTCATGGGCGTCAACGCATTCAAGTTCAAGCTGTGGGCGTTCACGATCGGCGCCGCCATCGGCGGACTGTCGGGCGCGCTGTACGCCGGCCAGGTGCAGTACGTCGCGCCGCCGACGTTCAACATCATCAACTCGATGCTGTTCCTGTGCGCGGTGGTGCTCGGCGGTCAGGGCAACAAGCTGGGCGTGATCCTGGGCGCGTTCATCATCGTCTATCTGCCCAACAGACTCCTCGGTGTGCACTTCCTCGGCATCGACATGGGCAATCTGAAGTACCTGTTCTTCGGCCTGGCGCTGGTGGTGCTGATGATCTTCCGGCCGCAGGGGCTGTTCCCGGCGCGTCAGCACCTGCTCACCTACGCCAGAGCGGCACGCAAGCTGTTGCGGGCCAAGCCGACCGACACGGAGCCGGCGAAATGACCGAGCCAGAGGCCTTCGAGGACGCCGTCGCCGAGATCGCCGGTGTGCACCGTGAGATCCGGGCCGACGAGGGCGAGGTCCTGCTACAGACCAATGAGCTGACCGTGAAGTTCGGCGGGCTGACCGCGCTGGACGCGGTGACGTTCAACATCCGTCGCGGCGAGATCCTCGGTCTGATCGGGCCGAACGGTGCGGGTAAGACGACATGCTTCAACGCGATCACCGGCGTCTACCGCCCGACATCGGGTTTGGTGACGTTCGACGGCTCGACGATCGGCAGGATCAAGCGCCACCAGATCACCCGGTTGGGAATCGCGCGCACCTTCCAGAACATCCGGCTCTTCGGTGAGATGACCGCGCTGGAGAACGTGATGGTGGGCACCGACGCGCGGCACCACACCTCGGTGCCGGGGGCGCTGATCCGGTCGCCTCGACACCGCCGCGAGGAGCGCTCGGCGATCGAGAGATCCGCGGCTCTGCTGCATTTCGTGGGAATCGCGCACCGCGGCGAAGAGAAGGCCAAGAACCTCTCCTACGGCGACCAGCGCAGGCTGGAGATCGCCCGGGCGCTGGCCACCGAACCGAAGCTGCTGTGCCTCGACGAGCCGGCTGCGGGTTTCAACCCGAGCGAGAAGTCGGCCCTGATCGACCTGATCCGCAAGATCCGCGACGACGGATACACCGTGCTGCTGATCGAACACGACATGCGTCTGGTGATGGGGGTGACGGACCGGATCGTGGTGCTCGAGTTCGGCCGCAAGATCGCCGACGGCCTGCCATCCGAGATCCGCGAGGACCCGAAGGTGATCGCCGCTTACCTGGGAGTGCCCGATGACGAACTCGCCTGACCCGCGCCCGGTGCTGCTGGAGGTCCGCGACGCCGTCGTGCACTACGGCCGGATCAAGGCACTGCACTCGGTGTCGCTGACCGTCCACGAGGGCGAACTCGTCACACTCCTGGGCTCCAACGGCGCCGGCAAGACCACCATGATGCGTGCGATCTCGGGTCTGCTGCCGTTGACGTCGGGCTCGGTGTGGTTCGAGGGCAAGGACATCAGCCGGGTCAAGGCGCACAAGCGGGTGACCGACGGACTGATCCAGGCTCCCGAGGGGCGCGGTGTCTTCCCGGGAATGACCATCATCGACAACCTCGAGATGGGCTGCTACGGAAGGAAGTTCGCCACCAAGGCCGAACATGACGAAAAGCTGGACTGGGTGCTGGAGACCTTCCCGCGCCTCGCCGAGCGGCGCAGTCAGGTGGGCGGCACCCTCTCCGGCGGCGAACAGCAGATGCTCGCGATCGGTAGGGCGTTGATGGCCCGGCCCAAGGTGCTTCTGCTCGACGAGCCGTCGATGGGCCTGGCGCCGATGGTGATCTCACAGATCTTCAAGATCATCGCCGAGATCAACGCCACCGGCACCACCGTGCTGCTGGTGGAGCAGAACGCCCAGCAGGCGCTGAGCCGCTCCGACCGGGCCTACATCCTGGAGACCGGCGAGGTCACCCGCACCGGAAACGCCCGGGAGTTGTTGGCAGACGACAGCATCCGCGCGGCCTACCTCGGCGTCGCGTAGCACCGCGAGCGCGCGGGTCTGAACGTCGACGCGCCGGGCTTCTCTGGCAGTGCGCGCGCGCTCGTCGGCGGTGAAACCCGCGTGCAGGTCTTCCGTGCGTCAGCCGATTCGAAACCGCTTGTGCCGGGACGTCGCTCCGGATACCAGCTCGATGCGGCTGCGCGGCACCCCGAGGTGTTCGGCGAGCAGCTTCGTGACCGCCTCGTTGGCCTTGCCGTCGACAGCACGCTCCTGCACGTACAGCGTCAACGCCCCGTCCTCGCCGGCCTCGACGAGCGGACCTTTGCGACTGCCGGGCTTCACGCGTACCGAGATGAGCTCAGCCATGAGCCGTGAGCGCGCGTTGGATGCTCGTCTTTTGCGGTGTGTTGGTGTGCAGACATGCGCGCTCGCGGTGGGGGTGTTAGCGGGCGAGGATGACGGAGCTGCCGTGGCCGAAGAGGCCTTGGTTGGCGGTGATGCCGACGGTGGCGTTTTCGACTTGGCGGCCGGTGGCTTGGCCGCGGAGTTGCCAGGTGAGTTCGCAGACTTGGGCGATGGCTTGGGCGGGGATGGCTTCGCCGAAGGAGGCCAGGCCGCCGGAGGGGTTGACCGGGATGCGGCCGCCGAGGGTGGTGGCTCCGGAGCGCAGCAGGTGTTCGGCGTCGCCGCGGGGGCACAGGCCGAGGTGTTCGTACCAGTCCAGCTCGAGGGCGGTGGACAGGTCGTAGACCTCGGCCAGGGAGAGGTCTTGGGGGGCGATGCCGGCTTCGGTGTAGGCGGCGTCGAGGATCTGGTCTTTGAAGACGCGGTCGGGGCCGGGGACCACGGCGGTGGAGTCGGTGGCGATGTCGGGCAGTTCGGGCAGGTGTTGGGGGTATTGGGGGGATTGCAGGCTGATCGCGCGCACGCTGGGGACGCCGGCGGCCGAGCCGAGGTGTTTTTCGGTGAAGGCTTTGGAGGCCACGATGAGGGCGGCGGCGCCGTCGCTGGTGGCGCAGATGTCGAGCAGGCGTAGCGGGTCGGAGACGACGGGGGAGGCGTGGACGTCGTCGAGGGTGGCTTCTTTGCGGTAGCGGGCGTTGGGGTTGGCCAGGCCGTGGCGGGCGTTTTTGACTTTGACGGTGGCGAAGTCGTCGGTGGTGGCGCCGTAGAGGTCCATGCGGCGCCGCGCCAGCAGGGCGAAGTAGACGGTGTTGGTGGCGCCGATGAGGTGGAAGCGTTGCCAGTCGGGGTCGTTTTTGCGTTCGCCGCCGACGGGGGCGAAGAAGCCTTTGGGGGTGGTGTCGGCGCCGATGACCAGGGCGACGTCGCACAGCCCGGCCAGGATGTGGGCGCGCGCACTTTGTAGTGCTTGGCTGCCCGAGGCGCAGGCGGCGTAGCTGGAGGTGACGGGGATGCCGTTCCAGCCGAGTTTCTGGGCGAAGGTGGCCCCGGCGACGAAGCCGGGGTAGCCGTTGCGGATGGTGTCGGCGCCGGCGACGAGTTGGATGTGTTGCCAGTCCAGGCCGGCGTCGGCGAGGGCGGCCCGGGCGGCGACGACGCCGTATTCGGTGAAGTCGCGGCCCCATTTGCCCCAGGGGTGCATGCCCGCGCCGAGGATGTACACCGGATCCGGGCTCATTTCGCGATCCTCCAGGCATGGGTGGTGCGGGTGACGCCGTCGTCGTCGACGTAGAGCGTCATGGTGGTCAGTTCCATCTCCATGCCGACGTGCAGATCGGCGGCCAGGGTGCCCTCGACGACTTTGCCGAGCACGATCAGGCCTTCGTCGGCCAACTCGACGGCGGCCACGGCGAACGGTTCGAACGGGTCCGGGGACGGATAGGGCGGGGGTGGGGCGTAGCGGTTCTCGGTGTAGGACCACAGCGTGCCGCGCCGCGATAGCGGCACCAACGCCAACTCGTCACTGACACACCCGGGGTTGGGGCAGTTGGTGGTCCGCGGCGGGAACACCAACGTTCCACACCCGGTGCACTTCCCACCGATCAAATGCGTCTCACCGGACTCGTTGGTGGTGAACCACCCGTCGACCGCGGGCTGCACAGAAGCTGACACGCCGGTCAGCGTACCGAGTCCGGCGACAAAATTGAAACGTGTTCCAGTTCGGCGTCAGTGCTCACCGTTCGGCCGTTGCCAGCAGTATCCCGAGGAGTTCGTCCGGGCAGTCGCGCATCAGGTTGTGTCTGCCGTCGAGTTCGTACGTGACCCAGGACGGATCGTCGCGCACCCGCTCGAAAGACGACTGCAGCGGCGACTCGCCCGGCCACTCGCGGGCATACACGTAGACCCGGCGCCGAAAGCGGCTCAGGTCGCCTGTGAGGCGCAGTCCCTGCAGGACGGTGGCCAGCGGGTGCGCGGTCGCCCGCGGATCGAAGAACGGCATCGGGGGAACGCCGAACCCTGTGTCGTCGACGTCGACGTACCACTGCCGCTCCTCGTCGTTGACCAGGTCCCAGCACGCCTCCCCGTCCCGGGGCACGACCGCGTCCACGAACACGAGCGAGTCGACGCGATCGGGAATCCGGTCGGCGACACCGGTGATCACCATGCCTCCGTAGCTGTGCGCGACGAGCACGAGGTCGCCGGCTGCGGCGGCGTCGCTGTCGATCACGGCGAGTACGTCGGCGATGTGGGTGTCCAGGTTGACCCCGCCCGGCATCAGATGTGACCGCTCGGCCACGCCCGTCAGAGTCACGGCCAGGACACGGTGTCCGCGTTGTCGCAGCGACTCGGAGAGCTGATCGAAACACCATGCCCCATGGCACATTCCAGGAATCAGCACGTAGGTCGTCATACGACCAGCCTGTCCGCCGGCTGGGCATAAGTCCAAGACATTCCCGTGCTCGGATCTATAATCAAAGCTTATGGAATTGCGGCAGCTGGAGTATTTCGTCGCGATCGTCGAAGAGGGCGGTTTCACCCGTGCGGCGTCGCGCGAGCGTGTCGCGCAGCCCGCGGTCAGCGCCCAGATCCGCCGACTGGAACGTTCGGTGGGTCAGCCACTGCTCACTCGCACCAGCCGCGAGGTGCGCCTGACCCGGGCGGGGGAGGCGCTCCTGCCGCACGCGCGAGCGGCGCTGGCGGCGGTGCGGGACGGCCGGGCCGCGGTCGACGACGTCGCGGGCCTGCTGCGGGGCTCCGTTGCGATCGGCACGGTGACGCTCCATCCGATGAACGTGGCCCACCTGATCGCCGAATTCCACGCAGACCATCCCGATGTCGAGATCACGCTGGGCACAGCCACTTCCGACGTGCTGATCGCCGAGCTCGGCGACGGCCGTCTGGACCTGGCGATCGTGTCCATCGCGGTCGACGAGGACCTTCCCGGACTCGAGGTCGCGGTGATCACCGACGAGGCGGTCGAGGCGGCGGTCGCCGACGGGCACCCGCTGGCGCACCGCAGATCACTGTCGCTCGAACAGCTCAGCCGACACCCGCTGATCTCGCTGCCGGCGGGCACCGGCCTGCGGACACGTCTGGACACCGCCTGCGCCGCGGCGGGTCTGCGTCCCCGGATCGCGTTCGAGGCGACCAGCCCGGCCGAGCTGGCCGAGCTCGCCCGTCACGGGCTGGGAGTGGCGATCCTGCCGCAGTCGATGGCCCGCGGCGGCAGCGGGTTGCACGCGCTGCGCCTCGCGCCGGAACTGCGCGGGAGGCTGGTCTGGGCGTGGCGCGCCGACGGCGCCAATCCCGCGGCGCGGGTGCTCGGCGAGCGCGCGCGGGCGATGGCCGTCAGCCCGGGTAGCGGCGCACCGGCTGTCGTACCCGGTGCCTAGAGTGAACGCGTGAGCCCAGCCAAGACCGCCTCGAAGAAGGCCGCCACACCGGCCGCCGACGACACGCCGACGCTGATGCTGCTCGACGGCAACTCGCTGGCCTTCCGGGCGTTCTACGCGCTGCCTGCGGAGAACTTCAAGACCCAGGGCGGGCTGACCACCAACGCCGTGTACGGCTTCACCGCGATGCTCATCAACCTCATCCGCGACGAGCAGCCCAGCCACATCGCGGCCGCGTTCGATGTCTCCCGCCAGACCTTCCGCAAGGAGAAGTACCCCGAGTACAAGGAAGGCCGGTCGGCGACGCCCGACGAGTTCCGCGGCCAGATCGACATCACCAAAGAGGTCCTCGGTGCGCTCGGCATCACGGTGCTCGCCGAGGCCGGCTTCGAGGCCGACGACATCATCGCCACGCTGGCGACGCAGGCCGAGGGCGAGGGGCACCGCGTCCTGGTGGTCACCGGTGATCGCGACGCGCTGCAACTGGTCAGCGACGACGTCACCGTGCTTTACCCCCGCAAGGGAGTCAGCGAGCTGACCCGCTTCACGCCGGAGGCGGTTCAGGAGAAGTACGGGCTCACGCCCGCGCAGTACCCGGATTTCGCCGCGCTGCGCGGCGACCCCAGCGACAACCTGCCGGGCATCCCGGGCGTGGGGGAGAAGACCGCCACCAAGTGGATCGCCGAATACGGGTCGTTGCAGGGGCTGGTCGACAACGTCGACAAGGTCAAGGGCAAGGTCGGCGATGCGTTGCGCGCGCACCTGTCCTCGGTGGTGCTCAACCGTGAGCTCACCGAGCTGGTGAAAGACGTGCCGCTCGCCCAGACCCCGGACACGCTACGCATGCAGCCCTGGGATCGCGACCACATCCACCGGCTCTTCGACGATCTCGAGTTCCGTGTCCTGCGTGACCGGCTCTTCGACACCCTCGCCTCCGCCGATCCGGAGGTCGAGGAAGGCTTCGACGTCCAGGGCGAGGCGCTGCAGGCCGGGACGCTGGCGCCGTGGCTGGCCGAGAACAGCGACGGTAGACGGTTCGGGCTGGCCGTCGTCGGCAACCATCTCGCCTTCGACAGCGACGCGACCGCGCTGACCATCGTGGCCTCCGGCGGCGAGGGCCGCTACATCGACACCACCGGGCTCGATCCCGACGACGAGAAGGCGCTGGCCTCCTGGCTGGCCGACCCGCACGTGCCCAAGGCGCTGCATGAGGCCAAGCTTGCGATCCACGATCTGCAGGGCAGGGGCTGGACGCTGGTCGGCGTCACCTCCGACACCGCGCTGGCCGCGTACCTGGTCCGCCCGGGACAGCGCAGCTTCGCCCTCGACGACCTGTCGCTGCGCTACCTCAAGCGCGAACTACGCGCCGACAACCCTGAGCAGCAACAACTTTCGCTCCTCGATGACAGTGACGGCGTCGACGACCAGGCCGTGCAGACGCTGCTGTTGCGTGCCAGCGCGGTGGTCGACCTCGCCGACGCCCTCGACGAGGAACTCTCGCGCATCGACTCCTCGGCGTTGCTGGGCAACATGGAACTCCCGGTGCAGCGGGTGCTGGCAGAGCTCGAAACCGCAGGCATCGCCGTCGATCTGGAGATGCTCTCCGGCCTGCAGAGCGAGTTCGCGGACCAGATCCGCGACGCCGCCGAGGCGGCCTACGCCGTGATCGGCAAGCAGATCAACCTCGGCTCCCCGAAACAGCTGCAGGTGGTCCTGTTCGACGAGCTCGAGATGCCGAAGACCAAACGCACCAAGACCGGCTACACCACCGACGCGGATGCGCTGCAGAGTCTCTTCGACAAGACCGGACATCCGTTCCTGCAGCATCTGCTGGCCCACCGCGACGCGACGCGGCTGAAGGTGACGGTCGACGGCCTGCTCAACGCGGTGGCCTCCGACGGGCGGATCCATACGACGTTCAACCAGACGATCGCGGCGACGGGCCGGTTGTCGTCCACCGAGCCGAACCTGCAGAACATCCCGATCCGCACCGAAGCCGGCCGCCGGATCCGCGACGCGTTCGTGGTGGGTGACGGCTACGGCGAGTTGATGACCGCCGATTACAGCCAGATCGAGATGCGCATCATGGCGCACCTGTCCCGTGACGAGGGCCTGATCGAGGCGTTCAACACCGGCGAGGATCTGCACTCGTTCGTCGCGTCGCGGGCCTTCTCGGTGCCGATCGACGAGGTCACCGCCGAACTGCGGCGGCGGGTCAAGGCGATGTCCTACGGCCTGGCCTACGGGCTCAGCGCCTACGGGTTGTCCCAGCAGCTCAAGATCTCGACCGAAGAGGCCAAAGAGCAGATGGAGCAGTACTTCGCGCGATTCGGCGGGGTGCGCGACTATCTGCGCGACGTCGTCGACCAGGCCCGTAAAGACGGTTACACGTCGACGGTGTTCGGTCGCAGGCGTTACCTCCCCGAACTCGACAGCAGCAACCGGCAGGTGCGGGAGGCCGCCGAACGGGCAGCGCTCAACGCGCCGATCCAGGGCAGTGCCGCCGACATCATCAAGGTCGCGATGATCAACGTCGACCAGGCGATCAAGGACGCGGGGCTGAAGTCCCGCACGCTGCTGCAGGTGCACGACGAACTCCTCTTCGAAGTCGCCGACGGCGAGCGTGACACCCTCGACGCCCTGGTGCGCGAGCATATGGGCTCCGCATACGCCCTCGACGTGCCGTTGGAGGTGTCTGTCGGCTTCGGGCGCAGTTGGGACGCGGCCGCGCACTGATTCGGGCGATCCGTCACCCGACGTGATCCCCAACGGCGGGTTATGTAGGGTTGCATACATAGATCGCCGAGAGGACCGTGTATGCCCAGCCATCCGTTCGACGACGCCATCGCGTTGGAACCCACCGAGTCCCGGGGGATGTCACGAGGGCGGACGAGTCCGGACTGGGCGAACATGGTCGGGCCGTTCGGCGGGATCACCGCCGCCGTACTGCTGCGCGCCGTCGCGGTCCACCCCGACCGGGTCGGGGATCCTGTGGCGCTGACGGTCAACTACACCGCCCCCGTCCTGGACGGAACGTTCGACGTCCACCCCAGGGCCGTGCGAACGAACCGCACGAACCAGCACTGGGTGGTGGACTTGTCGCAGCAGGGCGAGGTGAAGACGAATGCGACGGCGGTGTTTGGTCTGCGTCGAGACACGTGGTCGGACACCGAACCGTCGATGCCGGCGGCCCCGGCCCCCGAGGACATCGCACCCACCGGACTGCCCGATGCGGTGGTCTGGGCCGCCAACTACGACATGCGCTATGTCGACGGTGGCGTACCGCGTCCCGGGGATGGGCCCGCGTCGTCGTCGACGACCACCTTGTGGACGCGTGACCGCTCGGGACGCGCCCTCGACTTCCCGGCGCTCGCCGCGATCAGCGACATCTTCTATCCCCGGGTGTTCCTGCGCCGAGGCGCCATGTCACCGGCCGGAACGATCTCGCTGACCACGTACTTCCATGTCGACGACGACGAACTCGCCTCGGCCCGAGACGATTTCGTGTTCTGCCGGGCGCACGCGAACAGGTTCGCGCGCGGCTACTTCGACCAGTCCGCCGAGATCTGGAGCCGGTCGGGGAACCTGCTCGCATCCACCCATCAACTCGTCTACTACAGGGCCTGAACCGTCAAGGCCTGGGCGCGTTCGGGGCGTGCGTCCAGAATCCCGCCATCTGCTGCAGCGCCGGAGAAGCGGACCTGGCCGCGTACACGGCGTAGGTCTCCTCCTGCAAGAGAGCGACGACCCGAGCGTCGCCGAAGCCCGGTCGATGCGGTCACGGACGAACGCCAGCTCGGTCACCTGGTGGGCGAATCGGCGCACCGACTTCCCGGCCTCCTTGCCGCCGAGTCGCGTCGCCTCCGCGACCGCGTACTTGCGGGTCTGCATCGACCCCAGCCACGTCGCCTCGCTCGGAGTGATCACCGACGCGGCGACCATTCCGGGAAGCTTGGCGGCCACGATGCGCTGCTCGCGGCGGCGGCTGTGCACGGCCAGCGCGATGGTCAACGCGAACACGGGGACCATCCAGAACACGTAGGTGCCGAAGTAGGCGCCCGCTCCCAGCAGCGACGAGCCGTTCCACATCGCGTGCAGAAGCACCGCGCCCGCATAGCCGAGCAGCAGACAGCCGGCCTTCGCCGCACCGGTGCGCCTGTGCAGGGCGAACCACACGCCGAGCGCGAACATCGTGGTGAACAGCGAGTGAGCGAACGGCCCCATGACCAGTCGCAGCGCCGCGGTGAACAGCGACTCGGCCAGGGACTCGCCGTTGGCGATGTAGAGGATGTCCTCCAGCCAGGCGAACCCGGCGCCGACCAGGCCGGCGTACACCAGGCAGTCGGTCAGGGAATTCAGTTCCCTGCGGCGCGCGCCGGTCATCATCAACAGCAGGAACAGGCCCTTGGCGGCTTCCTCGGTCATCGGCGCACCGACGACCAGGGTGAATGCGCTCACGTCGGCGGCGTCCGGATCGAGGCCGGGATTGAGCCAGGTGTCAAGGACGACCTGCAGGATCGCCGAGACCACCACTGCCACCGAGGTGCCCCAGATGAACGCGAAGATGAGCAGCCGTGGCGGCTCGGGTTCCCACCGGTCCAGCCACAGATAGGCGAGCACGACGACCGCCATTGCGACGCTGGACAGCACGAAGCCGACCGCGGTTCCGACCGGGTTGGCCAACGTCAGCACGATGACGATCAGGCCGGCGACCGTCCCCAGGGCGATGAGGACGCCCAACGGGGCCCCGACTGTGCGGATGCGGCGGGCGAACGGCGCGCCGTGATGGTGGAATTGATGAGGACCCCCGGGAGCGCCTGCGATGGACACGCCTGCAGATTAGCCGTTGGGGGGAGGCGGGTTTGTCCTGCATGGACACAGTCGAGTAGCCTTGACGAGTACCTGTGTGTGCAGTTCGCGGGTGCGATGAAAAGAATCCAGTAAGTGTCCCTACGATTAAACCTGTCCGGAGCAACCCACCACATGCCAAGTCCCTCCGTCACGTCTCCGCAAGTTGCCGTCAACGACATCGGCTCCGCGGAGGATTTTCTCGCCGCCATCGACAAGACCATCAAATACTTCAACGATGGCGACATCGTCGAAGGGACCATCGTCAAGGTTGACCGCGACGAAGTCTTGCTCGACATCGGCTACAAGACCGAAGGCGTCATCCCTTCCCGCGAACTCTCGATCAAGCACGACGTCGACCCCAATGAGGTTGTGTCCGTCGGCGACGAGGTCGAAGCGCTGGTCCTCACCAAAGAGGACAAAGAAGGCCGCCTCATCCTGTCCAAGAAGCGCGCACAGTACGAGCGCGCCTGGGGCACCATCGAAGAGCTCAAGGAAAAGGACGAGGCCGTCAAGGGCACCGTCATCGAGGTCGTCAAGGGCGGCCTGATCCTCGACATCGGCCTGCGCGGCTTCCTGCCCGCATCGTTGGTCGAGATGCGTCGTGTCCGCGATCTGCAGCCGTACATCGGCAAGGAGATCGAGGCCAAGATCATCGAGCTCGACAAGAACCGCAACAACGTGGTGCTCTCGCGCCGTGCCTGGCTGGAGCAGACCCAGTCCGAGGTGCGCAGCGAATTCCTCAACCAGCTCACCAAGGGCGCCATCCGCAAGGGTGTCGTGTCGTCGATCGTCAACTTCGGCGCGTTCGTCGATCTCGGCGGCGTCGACGGCCTGGTGCACGTCTCCGAGCTGTCCTGGAAGCACATCGACCACCCGTCCGAGGTCGTCCAGGTGGGCGACGAGGTCACCGTCGAGGTGCTCGACGTCGACATGGACCGCGAGCGGGTTTCGCTGTCGCTCAAGGCAACTCAGGAAGACCCGTGGCGTCACTTCGCCCGCACCCACGCGATCGGCCAGATCGTGCCGGGCAAGGTCACCAAGCTGGTGCCGTTCGGTGCGTTCGTCCGTGTCGAAGAGGGCATCGAGGGTCTGGTGCACATCTCCGAGCTGTCCGAGCGCCACGTCGAGGTTCCGGACCAGGTGGTCCAGGTCGGCGACGACGCGATGGTCAAGGTCATCGACATCGACCTGGAGCGTCGCCGCATCTCGCTGAGCCTCAAGCAGGCCAACGAGGACTACTCCGAGGAGTTCGAGGCCTGGAAGTACGGCATGGCCGACAGCTACGACGACCAGGGCAACTACATCTTCCCCGAGGGCTTCGACGCCGACACCAACGAGTGGCTCGAAGGCTTCGAGAAGCAGCGTGACGAGTGGGAGGCCCGGTACGCCGAGGCCGAGCGTCGCCACAAGATGCACACCGCGCAGATGGAGAAGTTCGCCGCTGCCGAGGCCGAGGAAGCCGCCAAGCCGGCGTCGTCCAACGGTTCCTCGCGCTCTGAGGAGTCCTCGGGCGGTGGATCGCTGGCCAGCGATGCACAGTTGGCTGCGCTGCGCGAGAAGCTCGCAGGCAACGCCTAAACAGTCCCGACCGAAGGCCCCGGCTCATGACGAGTCGGGGCCTTCGTCGTTGCGCGCTCATGTGCACATATCGCTTTTTGACAATGATTTTCATTAGAGGGTTGGATCATCGTCGTGACGACGACAACCCGACTCCTTACCCTCTTCTCTGCCGCTCTGCTCGGCGCCGGCTGCGCGGCCACCGAGACCGCGCCGACCGACAGTGCAGCCCCGACGAGCGCCGAGGCCGCACCGACGGAGGAATCCTCGGCGACGCCGCGCCTGGCGCTGAGCTACGACGGCGGGGTACTGGTCCTCGATGCCGGCACGCTGCACCAGGTCGCCGACATCCCGGTCGACGGGTTCGTCCGGCTCAATTCGGCCGCCGACGGACGGCACGTGCTGGTGTCGCAGACCGACGGCTTCGCGGTCCTCGATCTGGGGACCTGGACGGACTCCCACGGCGATCACGGACATCACTACACCGCTCCGCCGGCGATGACCGACCTGCGATTCGGCGGTGCCGAGCCCGGCCATGTCGTCGCGCACGACGAGCGGCTGACCCTGTTCAGCGACGGCACCGGAGCCGTCGACGTGGTCGACCCGCACGAACTGCTCGACGGTGAGGGCGTTGCGACAACGGTCGTCACGACGACGCCTCACCACGGTGTCGCGGTGGCGCGGAAGGACGGCACCGTGGTGCTCAGCGTCGGTGACGAGGACGGGCGCAGCGGACTGGAGATCCGGGATGCCGCGGGCGGCCGGATCGCCGTCAACGACCAGTGCCCGGGACTGCACGGCGAAGCGGCTGCCGCCGGAGGCGCGCTGACGTTCGGCTGTGAGGACGGCCTGTTGATCGTGCGTGGCAACGACATTCAGAAGATCCCGAGCCCCGACCCGTACGGACGAATCGGAAACCAGGCGGGTAGTGAGGAGTCGGTCGTGGTGCTCGGCGATTACAAGACCGATCCGGATGCCGAACTCGAACGGCCACAACGCTTCACGTTGACCGACACCCGCACGGGGGCGCTGCGGGTGGTCCCGCTGGACGCCAGCTACAGCTTCCGCTCGCTGGACCGTGGGCCACGCGGCGAAGCGGTCATCCTGGGCACCGACGGTGCGTTGCACGTGTTCGACCCCGTCAGCGCCCAGCGCCTCGCCCACGTGCCCGTCGTCGAGCCGTGGACCGAGCCGGATGAATGGCAGTCGCCGATGCCGAACCTGCATGTGCAGGGCGACGTGGCCTACGTCAGCGATCCCGGCACTCGGCGCGTGGTGGCGGTCAACCTCTCCGACGGCGCCGTCCTCGCCGAGACCACCCTGGCCCATCCGACGATCGAACTGACTGGTGTCGAGGGCTGAGCGGGCGGCTGACACACTGGTGCGGTGCTGCGCATTGGATTGACCGGAGGAATCGGAGCGGGCAAGTCGACGGTGTCGGCGACGTTCAGTGAGCTGGGGGCCGTCGTCGTCGACGGCGATGTGATCGCCCGCGAGGTGGTCGAACCGGGCACCGAGGGGCTAGCGAAGCTCGTCGAGGCCTTCGGCGACGGGATCCTGCGGTCCGACGGCTCCCTCGACCGCCCGGCGCTGGCGGCGATCGCGTTCAGTGACGACGAAAAGCGTACGACGCTGAACGGGATCGTGCATCCTCTTGTGGCGCAACGGCGTTCGGATCTCATCGCCGCTGCACGCGAGGCCGCGGAGAATCCGGTGATCGTCGAGGACATCCCGCTGCTCGTGGAATCCCAGATGGCCCCGATGTTTCCGCTCGTGATCATCGTCCACGCCGACCCCGAAGTGAGGGTCAAGCGGCTCATCGAGCATCGCAACTTCTCGGAGGAGGATGCCCGCGCACGCATCGCGGCGCAGGCTACCGAGGAGCAGCGCCGCGCGGTTGCCGATGTGTGGCTGGACAATTCGGGCAGCGCCGGCGAGCTGGTCGAGAAGGCACGCGACCTGTGGCACGGGAGGATCCGCCCGTTCGCCCACAACCTCGCGGCGGGGGAACCCGCGCGCACGGACGCCCGCCCGGTGCCGGCGGATCCGCAGTGGGCCGCACAGGCTCAGCGGATCCTGGCCCGCCTGCGCACCGCGTGCGGGCACCGCGCGGTGCGGGTCGACCACATCGGCTCGACGGCTGTCCCGGATCTGGACGCCAAGGACGTCATCGACGTCCAGGTCACGGTCGAGTCGCTCGATGTCGCCGACGAACTGACCGACGCGCTGCAGGCGGCCGGCTACGTCCGGACCCAGATCACAGGGGATGTGGCCAAGCCGGATGCCCGCAGCACCGCGTCGCCGTTCGACCACTCCGACGACGCCGCGCACTGGGCGAAGAGACTGTTCTGCTCGGCGGATCCTGGACGTCCGACGAACGTGCACGTGCGTGTCGACGGATGGCCGAATCAGCAGTTCGCTCTGCTGTTCGTCGACTGGCTCACCAACAATCCGGCGGTGCGCACCGAGTACGCCGACCTCAAACGGCGGGTGGCTGCCGAGGATCATCCGACGACCGGCGCGCACGCCAACGCCAAGGAGCCGTGGTTTCTCGACGCCTACCGCAGGGCATGGCAGTGGGCCGACACCACCGGGTGGCGGCCGGCCGGACCTCGCTAGGTCGGCGGCGCCGGCGGTGGCGGCTGGTCGGGTGGAGGTGCGAGCGAATCGGTGGCCATAGGACCGGGCGCGGCGCCCACCGGCGCCTCGCACGTCAGAGCACCGTAGTCGGGGTCTTCACGCTGGGGCAGCACCCGCGGTGCGATGAAGTCGTCGGCCTGGGCCACGAGCTTGTCGTCGATCAGGATCTCGCAGTGCAGGTTCGCCGAATACGGCCACTCGATGGACACCCGCATGTTCGCGACCTGGGATTCGGGCAGGACGGTCATCGCCTCGAACACCCGACCGGGGACCATCGTCGGGTTCGCCCCCTGGATCTTGTCGCCTTCGGCCCGGTAGGTGATCGACGCGCCGCGCGACACCCCGTCGACGCGGGCGCGGTAGGTGATGTTGCGCAGGATTTCGGGCGCCTGCGCCTCGACCTCGGGTTGCGGGTCGGGCTGGGCCGGGGCGGGGGCGGCAGAGGCCAGCAGACCCGCGGCGCCCAGCACCGCGGCACCGAGCGTCGCTCCGGCGGTACGCACACGTCTCGTCGCACTCACAGCAGGAGTCTATGTGTCTCGCCACGTCAGGACCATGCCGTTGCTCGCAAGCCACCTGTGCAGGTCGTAGTCGTGGCGGGCCAGCGCGTCCACGGTGTCCACCGCAACGTGCACCGCGCGCCGGCCCGCGTCGTGGGAAAGCAGTCCGGCGCCGACCGCGGCGAGTAGCTCATCGACATCGGTGAGCTGCACTCCGTGGCCTGTGCGCAGCACCAGATCGAGATAGTGGTCCTCGCCGGACCAGCGGTCTCCGTCGCGGGTGTAGTCACCGACGTCGAGGTAGAAGTCCTGGTCGCGTTCGTGGCCGGGATTGAAGTGGAACACCGTCACACGCAGGTGCAGAGCGGGCAGCAGCCAGGATTCGAGGTAATGGAACTGGGCACGGCCCGGTGTGGGCCGTGCCATGTAGAGCCCCCAGGGCCGCACCTCGTAGATGTCGACGGCGCGCTCGATGCCCTTCGGATCGGTGTTGGTGCGTGCCGCGACGTCGAAGGTCTCGCGTTTGGGCGGATGGATGTGCGCGGGAGGGTCGATGAGCCCAGGATAAGGCCTGGCAGAGGGGTGCGGGGCACGTGCGGAACAGAACATGTCGGCGCCGGGTTCTACCCTGTGAACATGGCTTTCGCGACCGAACATCCCGTGCTCGCGCACTCGGAGTACCGCCCCGTCGACGACGTGGTCCGCAGTGGCGCGCGCTTCGAGGTGGTCAGTGAGTACGAGCCCGCCGGCGACCAGCCCGCGGCGATCGAGGAGCTGGAGCGGCGCATCCGGGCGGGGGAGAAGGACGTGGTGCTGCTGGGCGCCACCGGTACCGGTAAGTCGGCGACCACGGCGTGGCTGATCGAGCGGCTGCAACGACCGACGCTGGTGATGGCGCCGAACAAGACGCTGGCCGCGCAGCTGGCCAACGAGTTGCGCGAGATGTTGCCGAACAACGCCGTCGAATATTTCGTGTCGTACTACGACTACTACCAACCTGAGGCCTACATCGCCCAGACGGACACCTATATCGAGAAGGACAGCTCGATCAACGACGATGTCGAGCGCCTGAGGCACTCGGCGACGTCGAACCTGTTGTCGCGCAGGGACGTCGTGGTGGTCGCCTCGGTCTCGTGCATCTACGGTCTGGGCACCCCGCAGTCCTATATGGACCGCTCCGTCGAGCTCAAGGTCGGCGACGAGGTGCCCCGCGACAGCCTGCTGCGGCTGCTGGTCGATGTGCAGTACACCCGCAACGACATGTCCTTCACGCGAGGGACGTTCCGGGTCCGCGGCGACACCGTCGAGATCATCCCGTCGTACGAGGAGCTCGCGGTCCGCATCGAGTTCTTCGGCGACGAGATCGAGGAGCTCTACTATTTGCACCCGCTGACCGGCGACATCATCCGCAAGGTCGACTCGCTGCGGATCTTCCCGGCCACCCACTACGTCGCGGGGCCCGAACGGATGGCGGCGGCGATCTCGACGATCGAGGCCGAACTCGAAGCGCGGCTGGCCGAACTGGAGGGCCAGGGCAAACTGCTGGAGGCGCAGCGGCTGCGCATGCGCACCAACTACGACATCGAGATGATGCGTCAGGTCGGGTTCTGCTCCGGCATCGAGAACTACTCGCGCCACATCGACGGCAGGCCGGCCGGTTCAGCCCCCGCGACCCTGCTGGACTACTTCCCCGAGGACTTCCTCCTCGTCATCGACGAGTCGCACGTGACCGTTCCCCAGATCGGAGGGATGTACGAGGGCGACATGTCCCGGAAGCGGAACCTGGTGGACTTCGGTTTCCGGCTGCCGTCGGCGGTCGACAACCGTCCGCTGACCTGGGAGGAGTTCGCCGACCGGATCGGACAGACGGTGTACCTGTCGGCGACGCCGGGCAACTTCGAGCTGGCTCAGACCGGCGGCGAGTTCGTCGAGCAGGTGATCCGCCCGACGGGCCTGGTCGATCCGCAGGTGATCGTGAAACCGACGAAGGGCCAGATCGACGATCTGATCGGTGAGATCCGCAAACGCACCGAGCGTGACGAACGCGTGCTGGTCACGACACTGACGAAGAAGATGGCCGAGGACCTCACCGACTACCTGCTGGAGATGGGGATCAGAGTCCGCTACCTGCACTCCGAGGTCGACACGCTCCGTCGCGTCGAGCTGCTGCGCCAGCTGCGGCTGGGGGAGTACGACGTGCTCATCGGCATCAACCTGCTGCGGGAGGGTCTCGATCTGCCCGAGGTGTCGCTGGTTGCGATTCTCGACGCCGACAAGGAAGGCTTCCTGCGGTCGCCTCGAAGCCTGATCCAGACCATCGGTCGCGCCGCGCGCAACGTCTCGGGCGAGGTGCACATGTACGCCGACAAGATCACCGACTCGATGAAGCAGGCCATCGACGAGACCGAGCGGCGTCGCGCCAAACAGATCGCCTACAACACCGAGCGTGGGATCGATCCGCAGCCGTTGCGCAAGAAGATCGCCGACATTCTCGACCAGGTGTACCGCGAGGCCGACGACACCGAAGCGGTGGAGATCGGCGGCTCCGGCCGCAACGCGTCGCGTGGCCGTCGCGCGCCGGGCGAGCCGGGCCGCGCGGTCAGCGCCGGGGTGTACGAGGGCCGCGACACGAAGAACATGCCGCGCGCCGAGCTGGCCGATCTGATCAAGGACCTGACCGCGCAGATGATGGCCGCCGCGCGCGATCTGCAGTTCGAGCTCGCCGCCCGGATCCGCGACGAGATCCAGGACCTGAAGAAGGAACTCCGCGGCATGGATGCCGCCGGGCTCAAATGAGGTGACCGACAAAATGGCGTCGGTGCGCCGTGGGCTTGCCGCGCCCGCGGGCCCGGACGGTTAACGATCAGGCCGATCGGAAACCTGGCCCGTTCGGTCGGGGTCCGGCAGGGTGGCGTGCAGTGCGGGTGTGGCTGAGTGGCTAGGCACCGGCCTGCAAAGCCGTTCACACGGGTTCGAATCCCGTCACTCGCTCGCACGATCGACGCGCACGAAAGGGCCGTCCCACCCGATGGATGGGACGGCCCTTCGCTGTGTCTACGAGCCGCGTCGATTACAAGCGGACGAACACGCCGGTGTCGCCGTTCCACACGCCCCACGCACTGAGGTCGGGGTTCCAGACGACTGCCAGGCCCTCGGCCCAATCCGGCAGCTCAGGCTGCAGCGGCGCGCCTTCGGGCGGCAGCACCGGGGTGATCACCCACACGGGGGTCTCCGGCAGCGTGATGACGTTCTGCGGCATCGGCCCGCCGTGTCCCGGAGGCGGCAGGTAGCCGAGTCCCGGAGGCAGCGGCGTGCCCGGGTCCCCTGCGTTGACGCCCGGTCCCGTCACCACGTCGGGACGGTCGGGTCCGCTGTTGCCGTTCGGGCCGCCGGGGCCATTGCCATTGCCGTTGCCGTTGCCCTGGCCGTTCGAGTTGCCGGGGTTGGCCGGCGGTTCTGCGTGGGCGAGGCCCGCCGCCATGCCGAGGCCTCCCAAGCCGAGCAGGCCGGCCGTCGCGATGCCCGCGGTCAGTTTCTTGATCTCCATCATGTACCTCCTGGATGTTTCTTCCGCTATCACCGTCGATGGTGACAACCGGAAGGGTGTCTCACTCATGGCCGTTGCCGCGCTGGTGTGCGCTGCAGGCCGTGACCCCCGTCGCCGAGAACTATGGCCGTTGATCATGGCTGCTAAACCCGACGAGACCAGGTGATTCAGAGAATCCCGAGAAATCCCAGGTGAAGACCCTTCGGTCGAATTCGCCGAAAGTTGGGTTTGCTGTGAATCCCCGGACATCTGTAACAGATCATGTCCAGCAATCGATAAGGCGGGATCCTCCAGCACCGGAACGGCTCCGAGAGCAGCTTCACCAACCGGAAGCTAGAGTTCGCCAAGTGCCCGGCCTGATGTCTCACTTCCCAAACGAACGGCCGCAGGTTCTTTCGGTTTCCCTGCAACTCCTCGGGGAGGATCCGCGGTGACGTGGGTGTTCTTGATTCTGGCGATATCCAGCGAAGTCGCCGCGACACTGTCCCTCAAAGGCTCCGAGACGGTGCCCGCGTTGTACGCCGTGGTCGTCCTGGGGTACCTCGCCTCGTTCGTCTTCCTGGCCCTCGTCCTCCGCCGGGGTATGGGGCTCGGCGTCGCGTACGGAATCTGGGGCGCTTCCGGTGTCGCGATGACGGCGCTGCTGTCGGCGGTCCTGTTCGGTGAGGAATTGACCGCGCTGATGATCGCCGGCCTCGGGTGCATCATCGCGGGCGTGGCGCTGGTCGAGACCGGATCCCGGGTGGACGCCGAATGATCGAGTACGTCCTGTTGATCGCCGCCATCGGGTGTGAGGTCAGCGCGACACTCGCTCTGCGAGTTGCGGCGCGGGGAAGAACGTCGTTCTACGGCATCGTCCTCATCGGATATGTCGCGGCCTTCACCCTGCTGTGGGCCTCGTTGCGACACGGCATGCCACTCGGGGTGGCCTACGGCATCTGGGCCGCCGCGGGTGTCGCTTTGACCGCGGCGTTCTCGCGCCTGCTGTTCGATGAGCCCCTGACCCGAAAGATGCTGGGCGGCATCGCACTGATCATGGTCGGTGTGCTTCTCGTCGAGATCGGCGCGTCGCACTGACGGCTCGCGGCGTACACGAATGCGCGGGATTATCCACACGTCGCTGGGGCTGTACCCGTTGACGCAACACGGATGCATCTCCGTTCGATCACCGTTGTGTCGCGACAACGCCCAACTTTGCTGAAACTGTGTCAGCGTTGACGCGTGCTCGCACGCCAGGTGGCCCGTGTCCTAGGTGGAGCGGTGGTGACAGGGTGGGCTCTGTCGTTGTCCATCGCCAGTGCTCCCGTTGCTGTCGCTGCATCATGCCCGGATGTCGAGGTGGTTTTCGCCCGCGGCACAGCGGACAAACCGGGTGTCGGCTTCACCGGTAGGCAGTTCGTCACGGCGCTGAAGAAGAGGCTTCCGGGTAAGACCGTGTCCGTCTACGCCGTCAACTATCCGGCGAGTTGGAACTTCTCGAAGTCCACCAGTGAGGGTGCGGTCGACGCCAACAAGCATGTGCAGTACGTCGCCGCGGTCTGCCCGCGCACCAAGATCGTGCTCGGCGGTATGTCCCAGGGCGCCGGGGTCATCGACCTCATCACCGTCGGCAACCGCATCATCTGGTTCTTCAAGCCGGCGCCGCTACCGGACAAGATGGTCAACCACGTCGCCGCGATCGCGGTGTTCGGCAACCCTTCCCGCGACATCTCGTCGCTCGGGCCACTCACGAAGATCAGCCCGCTGTACGGTTCCAAGGCCATCGACCTGTGCGCCACGGGTGACCCGTACTGCTCGTCGGGCAACAACTTCTTCGCGCACTTCGCCTATCCGTGGAACGGGATGGTCAACGAGGCCGCCACCTTCGCGGCCGGACGCGTCCTGGGCACGCAGAACTGACCCACTCCTGCCGCGTCCATCGGGAACGAAATGCCCTGTCGCCCAAACGGAACCGAAAGTCGGGCGGCACCGAGCCGGCGACGGCGGCACCGTTGCCGATTCCCGCTGTCCCGGTCGGACACATTGCGCTTCGGCGCCTTTCTGCTGCCGGCAACACTGCCGATGCCGCGAGATCCGGTGTGTGACCGGCATCGCCGGGCGGACACAGCCGTGAAGGCCCGCCAGTCCTTTTGGCGCAGCAGCATTTTGCGGTGTGTACCCGCCGTCACGCAGACGCGGTCAAGGTGATGTTGCCTGCTCCGACGGCATCGAATGCAGGGCGAATGCGTCCGATGTGTGGTGAATCGCACCCATGTTCGGGTCCGGGCGGGTTACTGTCTCCGTTGGCGTTGCAACCGACACTGGGAGGATATTGATGACCGGCTATCAAACGGTGGTGGTTGGTACGGACGGATCTGATTCGTCGTTACGTGCCGTGGACCGCGCCGGTCAGATCGCTGCCGGCGCGCACGCGAGGCTCATCGTCGCGACCGCCTACTTCCCGCAGAGCGAGGACGCCCGGGCGGCCGATGTGCTCAAGGACGAGGGCTACAAGATGTCCGGCAACGCGCCGATCTACGCGATCCTGCGTGAGGCCAAGGAGCGCGCCAAGGCCGCCGGCGCGGAGAACATCGAGGAGAAGGCCGTCGTGGGCGCGCCCGTCGATGCGCTCGTCGAGCTGGCCGAGGAAGTGAACGCCGATCTGCTCGTCGTCGGCAACGTCGGCCTGAGCACGATCGCCGGCCGTCTGCTGGGATCCGTGCCCGCCAACGTGGCGCGTCGGTCCAAGTCCGATGTGCTGATCGTGCACACGTCCTGACCGAGGTCTGACACGAAAAAACCCTGGGCCGACAACAGTCGACCCAGGGTTTTTCGGTGTCAGGAGTTGGACGCCTTGGCGATCGCGGTGATCGCGGAATCCAGCGCCGCGTTGAACTCGTCGTCGCTCTGCTGGGCCGTCAAGCCCTCGGTCAGCGCACGCGAGAAGCTTGCGATGACACCCTGGTTCGCCGCGAGCTTGGCGCAGGCGTCCTCGCGGTTGTAGCCGCCCGACAGCGCGACCACGCGCAGTACCTTCGGATGCTCGACGAGCTCACGGTAGTGGTTGTCGACGTCGGGGAGCGTCAGCTTGAGCATCACGGCCTGGTCGTCGCCGAGGGAGTCGAGCTGGGAGAGGATGGCGGCCTTGAGCTGCTCCTCGGCCTTGGCCTTCTCGGGGCTGTGGATGTCGACCTCGGGCTCGATGATCGGGACGAGCCCGGCCGCGAGGATCTGCTTCCCGACCTCGAACTGCTGGGCGACGACCTCGTCCAGACCGGCACCGGGCAGCTTGATCACCGAGCGCATCTTGGTGCCGAACACGCCCTTGTCCCGGGCGCGGGCGAGGAGCTCGTCCAGCCCCGGGATCGGCTTCATGACCTGCGCGCCGTCCTTCTCCTCGGCCAGGCCCTTGTCGACCTTGAGGAACGGAACGATCTGCTTGACGTTCCACAGGTAGTCGGCCGTGTCACGACCCTCGATCTGGCGGTCCATGGTGTCCTCGAAGAGGATTGCCCCGAGGATGCGCTCGCCGTCGAAGCTCGGGCTGGTGATGATGCGGGTGCGCATCTGATGCACCATGTCGAACATTGCCGTGTTGTCGATTTCCCCAGCGTCGCCGGAGTACGCGTCCTCGGCGATCCCGTAGAGCTTCAACGCCTTGGGCGTGCTGCCGCCGCTCTGGTCGAGCGCGGCGATGAAGCCGGCGCCACTCTTGGCCTTGTTGAACTGATCGCTGTTCATGATCCCTTTCCTGATTTTCTTTCCATTAACGGCGGGTCACCAACCGCGCTCGCGCCACTCGCCGAGATGCGGACGTTCGGTCCCGAGCGTCGTATCGTCGCCGTGCCCCGGATACACGACGGTCTGATCGGGGAAGACGTCGAACACCCTGCTGCTGACGTCGCCGAGCAGCTGTTCGAAGTCCCCCTCCTTCCAGGTCTTTCCGACGCCGCCGGGAAATACCGTAGGCTCTTAGACGTGAATACGTCAACGGTTGAGAGAGTCGCGCTGTATGCGCGTATCTCCCAAGACCAGAGCGGTAAAGCTGTGGGCGTCACCGATCAACTAGAGCACGCGCGAACCTTCGCCGCGGCACGCGGGTATCAGATCGTCGCCGAACACTCCGACAACGACATCAGCGCCTTTCGCGGGAAGCAACGCCCGGCATATCAGAAGGTGCTTCAGTTGGCCCGCGAGCACAAGATTGACCGCGTCATCGTCTACCACCTCACCCGTATGACCAGGAACCGGCGTGAGCGCGCCGAGTTCATTGACGCTTTCCATTCCTGCAAGGTCAACGTGTCCGAGGCGCAGGGCGGCGATTACGACCTGTCAACGGCCGCCGGCAGGACATGGGTCGACATTCAGGGCGCCCTGGCGACGTGGGAGAGCGAAATCAAGTCTGAGCGCATAACGGCATCAGCCGCACGCAGAGCGCGGGCGGGACGACCGTCCGGTGATCTCGGATATGGCTGGACCAAGAACGGCACCGGAGCAACCGCGACGTGGACCGAGCACCCGCACGAGGCCGAGGTTGTCCGCGAGATCGTTGACCGGCTACTGGGCGGCGACACGCTGCGCGGTATCACCGATAGCCTGAACGGCCGAGGGGAGCCGGCCCCGAAGTCGGCGCGGTGGGGCAAGACGTCGGTCAAGAAGCTCGCGTTGCGGGAGTCCAACATCGCCGAGCGCGTGCACCATCGGGGTCAGCCCGACGAGGAACGCTTTCCCGGGTGCTGGCCCGCCATCGTGGACAAGGCGAAGCACGAAAAGGTGGTGGCCCTACTCGCAGCACCGACTCGGCGAACCAACGGGACGGCACGTCCAGGTGCCCGACGGCATCTCCTGTCGTGGGGCCTCGGGGAGTGCGGCGTCTGCGGTGGCACGTTGCGTGCCGTCACCAGACACGGCAAGTACGGTCGGCCGCTAGATCTCTACGTGTGCGACGACAGGGGGTGTGTGGGCCGCTCTGAACCATCGGTGGACGCGCTGGTCAGAGATCTCGTGATCGGCCGTCTGTCGATGCCTGACGCGCTCGATTGGTTGCTCGGTGACGACGAGGAGGCCCGCCGCTGGTCTGAGCGGGTCGATGAACTCAAGCGCCGTCTCGATGAGGCTGCGGACGCTTTCGCCGAGGGGGCGATCACCGGCGAACAGTTGCGCCGCATCACTGCGCGCTTGCAACCCGACCTCGACGACGCCGAGTCCCACCGGGCCGATTCTGTCGTGTCGCTGGACCTCGACGCCATACGTCCGCTCGCAGGGCCGGCAGCCCGGGAACGCTGGGACGAAATGACCGTGGCGCAGCGGCGTGCCGTCATCGAAGCGTTGGGAATACGCGTCCTGATCGATCGAACCCGGCCCGGCCCGGGATTTGATCCAGACAGCGTGCGGATTAAATGGGGGAGTAGATGAGTGGATCACGCACGTTTCGCATCATTTGCACGGGAAAAGGAACCCACGGCCAGATCGATTGGCCCGAACTCGATGTCGGTGAAGATGGCGCGATTAAAGAAAGGCGCTTCCGGACGGCCCCGGTGCCGAAAGAAATACGTGGGAAGACCGTTGCGGTCGATGGCGATTCGACTCCAGCGATCGTGAGCCGCAAGATGCCCGTCCAGGCTGACCAGCATCGCTCCGAGGATGGCACGTGGCGGTGGCGGTGTCCCCGGTGCGGCCTCGACCGGCCACTGTTCGAAACGAACTTGCTGCGGTGGATGAACGCCGCCTCACCTTCGAATGTGCTCGACATATCCCACTTACCTAGGTAGCTTGCACTCAAGCGGTTTCGTGGACGCTTTGAACTCCACGGGCAGGCCCCGCCACAAGCCGGGCGTATTTCTGCTGCCCGGAGGAATTAATGACATCGCGTGCACTCGATGCGCGAAACAGGCTGGCAAGCGTTGTTCGACACCATCCGGCGGATCAACCGCGGATCAATGAAGCGCGCGCCGCCCTCGCTGAAGCGAAATTGGCCGACTTCATCGAAAGGGTTCTCGGTGAAGCCCCGCCGTTGACTGACGAGCAACGTGTACGTCTGACGGAGTTGCTGCGTCCTACGGCGAGGCGAACCACCCGCCGGAAGGCCCTCGCCGAGCGCCTCGCCGAACTGGACGGCGGTGACGCGGCCTGATGTCCCAGACACGAAAAAGGCCGGCGGGCAACCGGCCTTCTCCAAACACCACCAACGGATACTCCGATTCTAGCCTGCATCGGGCCGAGGACGGCTACACAGCACCAACGGCCGAGGACTGCCGCGAGGCCGAGTTACTGGCCGAGATCAGGAAGCTCGGCTACACCGTTGCAGTCCGATGCACTGCCTGCAATCACCCGCTGATCACAGGTGCGTCGGTGGCCCGGCATATGGGTCCGAAGTGCGCCGCGAAGGCGGTGGGCAAGTGAGCGACGAACTCGTTCTACCTACCGCTGACGCCGAGCGTCTGGACCGCCGAATCCGTTTGTTGACCAACAGCATCGGTGACAGTCTGTCGAAGCTGTACGACCTGATCGAGCAGGCCAAGGCAGGCCAGATCCATCTGGCACTCGGGTATGCGTCGTGGACTGCCTACGTCGCCGATGCCTGCAGAATCAACGTGAAGATCGGACGCGAGCAGCGCCGCAAGATCGTCGGGTGGCTATCCGGTGAGGGAATGTCGCAACGGGCTATTGCCGATGTCGTCGGATCGAGCGTCGCCACCGTGAACGCCGATCTAGGTGTTCAGAATCGAACACCTGAACCGCGGCCAGACGACCTCGTCAATGAAGACGTTGTTGATCCGCAAGAGATCGAACACGGACTGAACCTGCTTGTCGATGACGGTCTGATGTCAGCGGCGGACGCTGAACAGATCGCTCGCGGTGTCGCTGAGATTAAGTCGACCGGCTGCGACGGCAAGCAGTACCCGGCTCGGCGTCAACCCGATGTCACACCGCGACGTCGACCAATTGCAGACGAGTTCAGCCACGAGATTCTGAAGTGGCATCCGCGAGTTGACCGTATCGCCAAGCTCGCAGCCGATGATCGGGTTGCCCGCAATGTCGATGCGCTCGCCGGGTATCGCAATGACCTGATTCGGTTCCGCGACACTATCGACGCCGCTATCGACCAGCTCGGGGCGGTGACCGCATGACGTACGAGTCTGCATCGCAACAGGTGTCGTGGTCCGACGTGCACGCGTTCGTGTTGCCGAAGCTCAAGAAGGCCGGCGACTGGCCGATGGCCGGATCGCCGGAATGGTGTCTGCTTGACGACCATCATCCGGTGAAGTGGGCTGCGGTTTTGGACGCGGGCCAGCACTGGATTCTGCGGGTCGAAGGCTGGCAGACAGCGGATTGTGACGCATCGGCGGCGATCTCGGCGGGTGCGGATTGGGCCGCGACTTCCCGCCTGGTGACTCAACACAATTCCTATTTCGCAGCACGTCCGTGGACCGCGCGTCAGACATTTCTCCCGAAGGTTGGGGGGTGGCTGCAATGACCGTCGACCGTTCCGACGAGCTTGTTGAGTGGTACGCCGAGGACAACCCTGATGGCGCCCAGCTCCTCGATGACGTCGAGGCATGGTTCCGAAGGTTCATCTGCGTGACAGATGATGGAGACTTGGCGCTGCTCGCGGTATGGACTGTCCACACCCACCTTGTGACAGAGTTGCGGACAACGCCACGGCTGCAACTGGATTCGACAGTTCCCGAGTCTGGCAAGACGACAGTGCTGGACCATCTATACCGGTTGTGTTGGCGGGCAATCTTGGTCGCCAGCCCGCCGTCGCCTGCCCTGATACCTCGGCTCTTGGACCAGGAAATCCGAACCGTCGAAATCGACGAGGTTGACCGGGTGCTGCGCCCGGACGGCCCTGCCACGCCGGATCTGTTGTCCATCATCAATAGCGGCTATCGGCTCGGCGCCACCCGACCCGCGCTGGTACCTGTGAAAGGAGGGGGCTGGGAAGCCAAAGAGATGTCGACCTTCGGGCCCGTCGTGCTATCCGGCAACGCGCCGAATCTGCCAGATGACACCCGCTCACGGATCATTCGCATCTTGCTGATGCCCGACTACGGCAATGTCACCGAGGATTCGGACTGGGAGCTGATCGAGGATGAGGCTCAGCGGCTCCATGACCGTATCGCCGCGTTCGCCGATGCGGTGCGGGAACTGGTAGCGGGCCTGGCAGTGGAGCTGCCCGATGGTTGCGTACGCCGCGCGAAAGAGAAGTGGCGCCCACTCAAGCGTGTCGCGGTCGCTGCTGGTGGAGACTGGCCCGCCGTGGTCGACAGCCTTATCAAGCGAGGACTCGCCGAAGACCAGGCCGAGCGCGACGCGGGGCTACGCGCACTGCCGCCCGGCATGGTGCTGCTCGCTGACCTCCGCAAGGTCTGGCCGGACCGCGATGACCTCGTGCCCACCGGCGAGTTGATCAATTTGCTGGTGCAACACAACCCCGACTACTGGGGTCCATCGAGCCCGTACGGCAAGTCGATCACGCCGACCCGGTTGGGCAAGTTGTTGACCCAAGCAGCCAAGGTCACGTCTCAGCGTCCTGGTGGACGTGGCCCGCGTGGCTACCTGCGCAAACAGCTCACCCCGGTATGGGAGCGTCTGCGCTTGCAAAGCTCAGACACACCCCCCGGTGCGCCCGGTGCACCCGGTTATCTTGGCGAACCCGGTGCGGAGATGCACCGGGATAACCGGGATAACCAACTGCACCGGGTTGAACCGGGTGCCCCACCGAAGCCAATTCCGCCACCGATCATCACCGGCCCCGGCCGCTGCACCGAATGCGGCTTCCACATCCAAACCCAAGGGCACCGCGACGGCTGCCCGGCAGGTGTCCAATGAGCGCCGCACATGACTGGTGGATGAGCCTGTCGCAGCAGGAGCGCGACCACCTCAACGACATCGCGCAGAAAGTTCCGCTGGATCTTCTCGTCTACCCGTACTGGGACGCCGAGGCTGCCGCCGAGATCCTGGCATGGCTGCAACTGGAGAACGACATCCTGCAAGCACATGGCGACTGGCTGTCGCGCACCAAAGCCAGATTCGAGCGCAACGGCTGGCCCTGGACTACCGGAGAACTCATGCGACGAGCACACCTATGGGAGCACGAATGAGCCATCACCCGGCCGACTTGTTCGCCGCGCTGCTCGGCGCGCCGTCGCTACCCGGCGCCCGCTGCCGAGGCAAGCCGCACCTGTTCGACGAGGCTGCCGCCGATGAATCCGACGACGTTGTTACCCAACGCCACTCGCAGGCACTCGGATTGTGCCGCCTGTGCCCGGCGCTCGCGTCCTGCGAAACGTGGTTCGACGGCTTGCCGAAGGCCAAGCGTCCACCCGGTGTGGTCGCGGGCAGGCTCAACCCCCAAAAGGCAGGAAGGCCAAGGAAAACCGCATGAACCACCCCGACGATTCCTTCAAGACAACACGTACGCCCACCCGCCGCCGCACCACACGCCTATGCCTGCTCTGCCAGAAATGGGCCACAAGACACCCCAGCGGCCTATGTCGGGAATGCCGACCAGTCGCCGGGGACGCAGTAACCCAATTCAGCGCCACAATTGAAAGGAACACCACGCCATGAGCGAAGAACACGACCTGTCCGAGGGATTCCCTGAATACCAACGGCCACCCAGAGACATCGTCCCCCACACCCCGGACCCGGACGCTCCACCATTGCCGACCGGCCCCGGCCACACCGTCACCGTCACCGAATTTGACGAGAACGGCGTCACCTCCACCGAATCCGAAGCGTTCATCACCCGCGCCATCACCAACCTCGACGACCTCTACCGAAGGAACGACACCGATGACTGACAACACCCCCGAAACCCCCGACACCACCACCCCCGAGGAATCCACCCCCGAGGGCACCGACACGGAAACCGCGACGGAGGAGCCCGACCAGGACTCCACCGACGCCACCCCCGACGCCGTCAAAGAAGCCCGAAAGTACCGGCGCCGAGCACAAACCGCCGAAGCCGAACGCGACACCCTCAAAGCCCGACTCGAGATCCTGCAACGCGGCGAAGTCGAACGCCTCGTCGCCGACCGCCTCGCCGACCCCGCCGACGTCTGGCGCGACGGAGCCACCCTCGACACCCTCCTCGACGACGACGGCAACATCGACCCGAAGCGGGTGGACGAGCTGACCAAGGGGCTCTTGGCCGCGCACGCACACTGGGGAATAACCCGACACAAGCCGGCAGGTTTCCAATCCGGCGCTGCTGCACAAACATTCCCGCGCCGCGATTCATTCACAGCAGCATTCGCCCCGAAGGAACGCTAAACTGATGGTGCGCTCGGGCATCCGGGCCGGGAGCCCACCCCGAGCGCACCGTCACCCCAGCGGGGGAACCAGGCGCAGCCTAGCAGGCCGCCAGGACAACCAATCCTCCATCGCAGCAACCTGTTTCGCGGGTGCTGCCAACACTGGGAAGTGACACACAATGGCAATGGAAACAACCACCACCAGCGCCTACGCTTGGCGCCCCGACGACACCACTTTCGTCCCCGGCGACGTCGTGCCCGAAGCGCTGATCTTGCGCACCAGCACCGTCGCAGGCAGCATCGAAGGTGACAAGCCGTCCCTGCACGTCGCCTTTGTCTCCGACGACGCCGCCGAGTTCGTCGCCGAGGGAAGCCCCCAGGACGACGCAGACCCGACGCTGGCAGAGGTCCTGGTACATACCGCCAAGATCTCCCAGATCGTCCCCCTGAGTAACGAACAGTGGCGACAGGAGGGCACCGCCTCGCAGATTGCGCAGTCAGTCTCGCGTGCCATCGTCAAGCGCGCCGATCAGGCATACCTCGCCCAGGTCGCACCCACCCCGCCCGCGGTCCATCCGCCCGCCGGCCTCATCAACATCGACGGCCTAACCGAAGGCAACGACCTCGTCGGGGATCTCGACTCCCTCGTCGATCTCATCGCCGAACTCGAAGCCGAAGGCTCCACGCCTTCGCACATCATCGTCGACCCGCTCGGCTGGGCATCGATCCGCAAATTCAAAACCGGCGCCTCCTATAACTCCAGCCTCTTGGGCGCAGGCACCACCGACGCCGTCCCCATGCTGCTCTCGCTGCCCGTCCTCGTGAACCGCTGGGCACCGGCCTTCTCCGGCATCGTCGTCGACCGCAGCGCCGTCGTCTCCGCAGTCGGACCCGTCAAGGTCGCCACCAGTGAGCACGCCCTGTTCCGGCAGGACGGCATCCTCGTGCGCGCTAACTGGCGCATCGGCTGGAATGTCGTCCGCCCCGAACGCTGCGGCACCTTCGGAATCGTCCAGCCGGGCAGCTAACACCAACGTGGGCGCGCGCCGCAGGTGCCTCCTTCACCCAGCGAGCAGCGCACCCGCAACGCCTGCGGTCCCGGGTTTACATGGCGGCTCGGGACCGCAGGCAACCACCACCGAGGACACCGAATGACCAGAGCCACCGACAAAGCCAACCGCCGCGCCAACCGACAATGGCGCGCCGAAATCCTCGCCCGCGACAACTTCCGATGCCAAATCGGCAAACCCGGCTGCGCGACCATCGGCAACCACATCCACCCACGCAGACACGTCGCCGCCTGCCAGTCCTGCCTCAACAACCCGAGGGCCGCGTGACCCACCCGGGGAGGGGCCTCGACGAATCCCTCGATCCAAGCCCGGTTGACATAGTGGCTGCCTGTCTCCGCAATGCGCGCCAATCCCAGGGCTGGGCGACCCAAAACCCGATTCCACCAGCAATTTTGGCTTGAAAGGGCTATCCGAAATGACCCCGAAATTGACCGCCGGACGCCGGTTGCGTCAGGACATGGATGCGGCGCTGAAACGCGCCGGGGAGGACATCGGCCAGACCCTTGAGTGGGCCGAGACCGAGGACATGATGCTGGCGCGGGCAGCAGGATGTGCTGACCGGGCCGAGGAACTCCAGAAGGCGTATGACACCGAGCTGGCCGGGCAAGGTCGGGCCACTGTGCTGACGCGGTTGTCGGCCGAGATCCGCGCTCTGGACAAGCAGGCGGTGGATCTGGTGCGTACTGTGCATGTTGGCGTGGGCGTGCCGAAATCTGTGACTCATCAGAAGGCGGCGCGCAGCCGGTGGGACCGCCAGCCCGGTCGGGGTGCGTGATGGCTCGGATCGCGGCTGTGGTCGCCGCGCAGTATTCCGGGCTGTATGAGTGGCTGCGGGAGCGGGAAGAGGCCCGGGTGGTCCGCTGGGCGCGCAATGACGGCACCCCGTTCCCGTACCCGAAGCATCGGACGGAGGCGTTCCGCGCCGGGGAGCCTGTGCAGGTGCCGGGGTGGATGCTGCCGCGCCAGGTCCGCCAGAGCGCCGAGTACCTGAAGCATCATCGGCGGGTGTCTTCGTCGGGTGTGACGGTGTGGATCGCGCAGACCGCGACGGTGTTCCCGGATAACCGGGTGGTGTACCGGCCCCGCACGGCGCGGGAGCTGCTCGACGACCACGGGATGCTCAACGGCGAAGACGCCCATCCCGAGTGGGGACGTTACTTGCGATCCCTGACGCCGAGCGACGGTTAGCGGCTGACCATTTCCACGTAGGCGGCGACGATCGCGGGGAGACGGAACTTTTCGGTGTGGTTGTCTTGTACGACAGCCACGATAAGCCCGTCGGCTGTGCCGTCACCGGCGCTCATCGGTCACCCTTGCCGACGAGAGTTAAGCGCGTCGGCCGCTCACGCAGCGCTAGGACTCGGGCATGGGCAGGAGTGAGCGTTGCGATAACCGCCATCATCTCGTCGGTAGAGAGGTCGTCCGGGCTGACACGGTTCAATATCGCCTTCAGTAGCCACACCACATGTGCCCGGACGCCGTCGTCGTCTGCGGACACCGTTGCTATTACGGGGCGGTCCGAGCCCCCGTCGCGGTCACTCATCGCTTGCCATCCCTTACAACGCTGAGTGCTACCACACGACAGCCGACACGCGCTTGTCGGCGCTCGTTGACTGTCCGCAGGATGGCGACGAGGGCGGCGAGGTCCCCGCCGGTCAGGTCGTCGTAGCGGAGGGTTGTCAGCATGGCGTTCGCTTCGTGCGCCAGGTCGAGACGGGCAAGCGCGAACACGTCATCGGCTTGGGCGCTCATCGCTGTACCCACCCGTCGACCTCGGCGGCGGCTACGAGCAGCGCAGAGGCAAGCTCTCGCGCCTGGTCGGAGTTCAACGGCAAATCGTGGTCAATCTGATCGAGGATGATGCCTGAGTCTGCTGTGTGCACGATGGCCGGGTGGTCGGTGATCCGGTGGACCGCCGAGCAGTAGCGGGTGTGGCGGCCTATACCTCCGCAGCAGGTGCGGGCCGCGGAATCGACGGGGTAGGGGTTGGTGACGGTCATGGCTGGGTTGTCCAATCCGGTAGTGGTGTCATTACCGGGCGGCCACCTTTAGAAACTCACCAGCCGCGTTCGCGCCACTCCGCGAGATGGGGACGCTCGACGCCGAGCGTGGTGTCGTCGCCATGACCGGGGTAAACGACTGTGCTATCCCCGAACTCGGCGAACACCCTGGCTTCTAGATCCCCCATGAGTGAATTGAACTCGTCTGGGCGTGTTGTCCGTCCAGGACCGCCCGGGAACAGGCAGTCGCCGGTGAACAGATGCACCCGGTCATCGGTGGCCGGCCCGCCGAGCGCGAGTGCCACCGAACCGGGGGTGTGCCCGCGCAGGTGGATGACGTCGAAGTTCAGCGCGCCGACGGTGACGGTGTCACCACCGGACAGCAGCCGGTCCGGTGTGACGGGCAGCGGGCCCGCGTCGAGGCTGTGCGCGGCCGTCGGGGCGCCGGTCGCAGCGACGACCTCTTCGAGCGCCAGCCAGTGGTCCTGGTGCTGGTGGCTGGTGACGATCAACGACAGAGTCGGGGCATACCGCTCGATCAGCTCGAGCAGGAGAGCGGCATCGTTGGCGGCGTCGATGAGTAACGTCTCACCGGTCTGGGAACAGGTGACGAGGTAAGCGTTGTTGTCCATGGGACCCACCGAGGCCTTGACGATCGAGGCGCCGGGCAGGACACGACGGGCCGCAGTCCGCGGTTCGACGTGACCTGTGTAGTTGTCGTCGGCGGCTGTCATGGCCCTCACGTTACTTCCCTGCTGAACGGCGTCGGCGGGGCCTGGGAGAAACCTGTGGCCAATCTCGCCCGGGGACTTGTCGGTGGGCACACCTAGCATGGGTCTGTACTGCGCCCACCGGCCGGCGATCGGACGGAATGCGGGCGTACGACCGGAGAAATCAGAAGGGGCATCGGTGGCTGACCGCCTAGTTGTCAAGGGTGCCCGGGAGCACAATCTGCGTGGCGTCGACCTGGATCTGCCGCGCGACGCGATGATCGTGTTCACCGGGTTGTCGGGGTCGGGCAAGTCGTCGCTGGCGTTCGACACGATCTTCGCCGAGGGGCAGCGCCGCTACGTCGAGTCGCTCTCGGCGTACGCGCGGCAGTTCCTCGGTCAGATGGACAAGCCTGACGTCGACTTCATCGAAGGCCTGTCTCCCGCGGTGTCCATCGACCAGAAGTCCACCAACCGCAACCCGCGGTCGACGGTGGGCACGATCACCGAGGTGTACGACTACCTGCGCCTGCTCTACGCGCGCGCCGGCACCCCGCACTGCCCGGTCTGCGGGGAGCGCATCGCCAAGCAGACGCCCCAGCAGATCGTCGACCAGGTGCTCGCCATGGACGAGGGGCTGCGGTTCCAGGTGCTGGCCCCGGTCGTCCGTACCCGCAAGGGCGAGTTCGCCGACCTGTTCGACAAGCTCAACACCCAGGGTTACAGCCGGGTGCGCGTCGACGGCGTGGTGTATCCGCTGACCGATCCGCCCAAGCTGAAGAAGCAGGAGAAACACGACATCGAGGTCGTCGTCGACCGGTTGACGGTCAAGGCGTCGTCCAAGCAGCGGCTGACCGACTCGATCGAGACCGCGCTGAACCTCGCCGACGGCATCGTCGTGTTGGAGTTCGTGGACAGGGAAGACGACCACCCGCACCGCGAACAGCGCTTCTCCGAGAAGCTGGCCTGCCCCAACGGCCACCCGCTGGCCGTCGACGACCTGGAACCGCGGTCGTTCTCGTTCAACTCGCCCTACGGCGCCTGCCCGGAGTGCCTCGGTCTGGGCATTCGCAAGGAGGTCGACCCCGACCTGGTCGTGCCCGACCCGGACCTGACGCTCGCCGAGGGCGCCATCGCCCCGTGGTCGATGGGCAACACCGCCGACTACTTCACCCGGATGCTGTCCGGACTCGGTGACCAGCTGGGTTTCGACGTGAACACGCCGTGGAAGAAGCTGCCCGCCAAGGCGCGCAAGGCGATTCTCGAAGGCTGCGACGAGCAGGTGCACGTGCGGTACAAGAACCGCTACGGGCGCACGCGGTCCTACTATGCGGACTTCGAGGGTGTGATGGCGTTCCTGCAACGCCGCATGGAACAGACCGACTCCGAGCAGACCAAGGAACGCCTCGAGGGCTTCATGCGCGACGTTCCCTGCCCCGAATGCGACGGCACGCGTCTCAAGCCCGAAATCCTCGCGGTGACGATGACGGCGGGAACCTTCGGCGCGAAGTCCATCGCCGAGGTCTCCGAACTGTCGATCGCCGACTGTGCGGCATTCCTCAACGCGCTGACCCTCGGAACCCGCGAGGCGGCGATCGCCGGGCAGGTGCTCAAGGAGATCCAGTCCCGGCTGGGCTTCCTGCTCGACGTCGGTTTGGACTATCTGTCGCTGTCGCGCGCGGCGGGCACCCTGTCGGGAGGCGAGGCGCAGCGCATCCGGCTGGCCACCCAGATCGGGTCGGGCCTGGTCGGCGTGCTCTACGTCCTCGACGAGCCGTCGATCGGTCTGCACCAGCGCGACAACCGCCGCCTGATCGACACCCTGGTGCGGCTGCGCGACCTGGGCAACACCCTGATCGTCGTGGAGCACGACCTCGACACCATCGCTCACGCCGACTGGGTCGTCGACATCGGTCCCGCGGCGGGCGAGCACGGCGGTCAGATCGTGCACAGCGGCACCTACGCCGAACTGTTGACGAATCCCGAATCGATCACCGGCGCCTATCTTTCCGGCAAGGAGGAGATCGAGGTCCCGACGATGCGCCGCGTCGTCGACAAGAAGCGGCAGCTCACCGTGGTCGGGGCGCGTGAGCACAACCTGCGCGAGATCGACGTGTCGTTCCCGCTCGGTGTGCTGACATCGGTCACGGGCGTGTCGGGGTCGGGCAAGTCCACCCTCGTCAACGACATCCTCGCCTCCGTGCTCGCCAACAAGCTCAACGGCGCCCGCCTGGTGCCGGGCAGGCACACGCGCATCAACGGACTCGACCACCTCGACAAGCTCGTCCGGGTCGACCAGTCGCCGATCGGGCGGACCCCCCGGTCCAATCCGGCCACCTACACCGGCGTGTTCGACAAGATCCGGACGCTGTTCGCCGCGACCACCGAAGCGAAGGTCCGCGGCTACCAGCCGGGCCGGTTCTCGTTCAACGTCAAAGGTGGCCGCTGCGAAGCGTGTTCGGGTGACGGCACCATCAAGATCGAGATGAACTTCCTGCCCGACGTCTATGTGCCGTGCGAAGTGTGCCAGGGCGCGCGCTACAACCGCGAGACCCTCGAAGTGCACTACAAGGGCAAGACCATCGCCGAGGTGCTCGACATGTCGATCGAGGAGGCCGCCGAGTTCTTCGCGCCGATCAGCTCGATCCACCGCTACCTCAAGACCCTCGTCGACGTGGGTCTGGGGTACGTCCGGCTGGGCCAGCCGGCACCGACGTTGTCCGGCGGCGAGGCGCAGCGGGTCAAGCTCGCCTCCGAACTGCAGAAGCGGTCCACCGGGCGGACCATCTACATCCTCGACGAGCCGACCACCGGTCTGCATTTCGAGGACATCCGCAAGCTGCTGACCGTCATCAACGGCCTTGTGGACAAAGGCAATACGGTCATCGTGATCGAGCACAACCTCGACGTGATCAAGACCTCGGACTGGATCATCGACATGGGGCCCGAGGGCGGGTCCGGCGGCGGCACGGTGGTGGCAACGGGTGCTCCCGAGGACGTCGCGATGAACCCGGACAGCTACACGGGACACTTCCTGGCCGAGACGCTCGGGATGAACAGGCCGAAGCCCAAGGCCCGCGCCCGGCGCAAGGTCAGCGCCTGACGTTTCCGGCCTTGCTCAGCGGTGACGGGAACCGCGGATTGACGCGGGTGCCGCCGAGCCACGCGGTGAGTTCGTCGGCGCGTGCGGCGAGCAGGCCGGCAGTCCGGCGGCCCACGTCTTCGAGCAGCATCAGTTCGACGCGCCCGCCGCTGTCCTGCCGCCACGCACCGACGACCCTGCCGTCGACCCAGACGGTCGGGCCGGCGTTGCCGTTGCGGTCGAAGATCTCGGAGCGGTGCGCCCCGAGATACCAGTCCCGCTCGTACCACCCCATCGCGGTCACGTCGAGACCCGGCAGCAGTGCGCACCACGGATCCACGGCGGGCTCGGGCTCGTCGTCGCCGGGCAGCACGTAGCCGACCGAGGTTTCTGTGCCCCCTGAGCCCCCTGAGCCCCCTGTGCCTCCTGAGCCCTCCATGGCAACCTCGACCGCGTCGATGTCGGCCAGCGCTTGCCGTGCCCACCCGAGCGTGTTTCCGAACCACCATTTGACGTCGGTCACGGTTGCGGGACCGAACGCATACAACCACCGCCCGACCATGTCCGCGCGGGCCTGCTCCGCATCGACCGGAGGGGCCGGCGGCAACCACCGGTCAACGGCCGCCCACCGCGGACGGGACGTCGTCCAACCACCGTCGTTGGGGCCGCGGACGATTCGCCCTTGCGCGGACAGCACCGTCAGCACCCGAGGGGCCAGGTGGCCCTCGCCACCGTACGGTTTCCCCGGCGCCGGATCGTAGGTTCCCGTCAGCTCGGGGAGTGCTTCGCGCAGCTCGCGAGCGGTGGTCGGCCCCCGCTCCTGCAGATGCCGTAGCACCGCCGCGGACGCAGTCTCCAGCCACGCCCGCCCGTCCGGCGCGACCTGCGCGCCGATGACATCAGCCGCCAGCCTGCGGGCCTCGTTGACCGCCACCCGGTCACTGGCCGCCGCCTGGATCGCCGCGAGGTCCTCGTGCCGCACCACCCACAGGGTGCGCCGCATCGCCAGATGCTTGACCAGTGAACGCTTTTCGTACAGTGCCGCATCGAGATCGGCGACGGTGAAGCCGGGCAGGCGGGCCCACAGCGACAGGGGAGGGGTGGCCGGATCGGTGGCGTGCAGGGCGACCAGGCGTGCCGTCACCGCGTCGACGGAATCGGCCCGATGATCCCCGGAGATCAGATGATGCCGCCTCGCCAGCCGGGCGCGCCGCTCGTCGATCGTGAAAAACCTCATCGATGCCGAACCGTACCTCCACCGACCGACACCACGGCCGGGTCCGACTACGGTCCCTCGTCGGCCTTCTCGGACATCGAAGCCCTGATCTGCGCGAGACGTTCGGCGGCGGCCCGCTGCCGTGCGTCGTACTGCGCCTCGATCGTGCGCCCCTCGGTGGTCTCCGACGCGAGTTCGGCCGAACCGATCGACGTCGTGTAGCGGTTCTCGATCTTCTCCCGCACAGATTCGAAGGTCGGCACACCATCGGCGGTGTAGCCCGTCTCGACCGGGGCGGGTGGCGCGGATTCGGCGGGCAGGATCTCGCCGACGATCTCGGGCTCGTCGCTGGGTTGGTCCGGCATGCCTCCAAACTACCCGTGGACGGTTCCCGGGAAGCCGGTCTGCGGGACACCCGGGGTACCGACCCGTGCCGCCAGCCACGGCAGCGCGGTCGCGAACGCGGTCGATGCGAAAGGCCAGTCGTGGTTGCCCGGCCGGCTCACCACCGCACACGCGGTACCGGACCGACTGCCCACCCCGCACAGGGACGCGGCGGAGACGGCCTGTTCATTGGGTGTCGCGGCGCCGGGGACAGCGTTCACGGCGAACCAGCCCTCGACTCCTCGGTACGGACCGTGCCGCTCCATCACCGCCGTCGGGTCGAACGCCGCGTACGCGGCGCTGTCACCCCCGAAAAGCCGCTGCACGGTCTCGTTCCGCGTTCCGGCGTTGGGTGCCGCATCACCCGCGATGTCGACGAAAGTACTGAAAATGTCGGGATGCATGACGGTCAGGTCGACGGCGCAGGTCCCTCCCATCGACCAGCCGACGACACCCCACCCGGCGGCCGCCGGGCTCACGCCGTACTGCGATTTCAGATACGGCACAACATCTTTGACGAGGTGGTCGGCGGCGTTGCCGCGGGGGCCGTTCACGCACTCGGTGTCGTTGTCGAATGTCCCTCCGGGGTCGACGAACACGGCCACCGGCGCGTAGCCGCGGTGAGCGCGGGCGAACTCGTCGAGGATCTTGACGGCCTCGCCGGCACGCAACCAGTCGGCCGGGGTGTTGAACTCGCCGCCGATCATCATCACGACCGGCAACGCCGGCGGCGGATCGCTCGCGAACCAGGCGGGCGGCACGTATACGAACTCCTGCCGGTGAGTGAATCCCGAAGCCGTGGACGGGATCTGCACCGGGACGACGCTCCCTTTGATCGGTACCGCGTGCTGCTTCTGCAGCGCCGCGACGACCACCTGGTCGGTCTGGTCGGGGACCGGACCGGCTGTGAGTTGATTCCACGCGGTGTCGACGGTGGGGAAGTAGCCGACCCACAGGTTCAGCACCAGGGCCGCGGCCAGTGCGCACAGCGGCACCGCCAGCGCGGACGCCGTCCTGCGCCACCGTCGCGCTCCCCGCCAGCCCGCGACCAGCACACCGAACGCCGTGCCGCTCAACGCGATCCACACCCACAGCGTGGGCGGTGCCGGATTGGATTCGTCGGCGACACCCGCGGACCGGATGTAACAGTAGGTCGTGAAGGCCAGCCCACCGCCGATCGATGCCGCCCACGGCACCCACACCCGCCGCCACCGCCGGGTACGCCATCCGACGGCGGCGATCATCGAGGCCGCGGCGAGGATCTGCACCGAGACCGGCACCCACCCGTGCATCAGCGACAGATCGTGGCGTGCGAGGTACGGCAGTGTCACGGCTCCCAGGTTGGCCTCCGAAGCTGCCCGCCGGCTGTGAAACGCCTTCCGGTCGGATCCGTGACTACCTCGGTTTCGCGAGCGGGAACGGCAGCGTCTCGCGGATGCTGCGCCCGGTGATCAGCATGACCACCCGATCGACACCCATTCCGAGGCCTCCGGTCGGCGGCATCGCGTACTCCATCGCCTGCAGGAAGTCCTCGTCGAGCTCCATCGCCTCCGGGTCGCCGCCTGCGGCCAGCAGCGACTGCTCCTGCAACCTGCGGCGCTGCTCCACAGGGTCGGTCAGTTCGCTGTAGGCGGTGCCGAGCTCGACCCCCCACGCGACGAGGTCCCAGCGTTCGGCGACCCCCGGGATGCTGCGGTGCGGCCGGGTCAGCGGCGACACGGACGTCGGGAAGTCCTTGTAGAAGGTGGGTTCGGTGGTCTGGTCCTCGACGAGGTGCTCGTACATCTCGAGGACCACCGCGCCGGCGTCCCAGTGCGTCAGGTAGGGGATGCCGGCCTTGTCGCAGAGGCGGCGCAGCGTCGCCAGGTCGGTGTCGACGTCGATGTGCTCGCCGAGTGCCTCCGACACCGCGCCGTGAACCGTCTTGACCGCCCATCGGCCGGAGATGTCGACCGGTTCGAGGACCCCGTCCTCGCGCGGACGGAAGAACACGTGGGAGCCGTTGGCGGCCATGGCCGCGTTCTGGATCAGCTCGCGGCACCCGTCGATCCACACGGTGTAGTCCGCGTGCGCCTGGTAGGCCTCCAGCAGGGTGAATTCGGGATTGTGGCTGAAGTCGACCCCCTCGTTCCGGAACGCCCGGCCCAGCTCGAAGACCCGCTCGACGCCCCCGACACAGAGCCTCTTCAGATACAACTCGGGTGCGATCCGCAGATACAGGTCCAGGTCGTAGGCGTTGATGTGGGTCAGGAACGGACGCGCGTTGGCGCCGCCGTGGATCTGCTGCAGGATCGGCGTCTCGACCTCGAGAAAGCCTTTGCCGACCAGGGTTTCGCGGATGGCGTGCAGAATGGCGCTGCGGGCCTTGATGAGTTCGCGGGCGTCGGTGTTGACCGCGAGGTCGACGTAGCGGGCGCGCACCCGCGCCTCCTGGTCGGTCAACCCCTTCCACTTGTCGGGCAGCGGCCGCAGGCACTTGCCGATCAACCGCCACCGGGTCACCAGCACCGACCACGAACCCGACCGGGTGTGGCCCATCGTGCCGGTCACCTCGATCAGGTCGCCGAGGTCGACGGTGCGGGTGAAGTCGGTGGTGGTTCCGTCGAGCAGCGCCGAATTGTCCAGCGCCACCTGGGTTTCGGCGGACCAGTCGCGTAGCTGACCGAAGAGCACACCACCGTAGTCGCGGGCCCGCAGAACCCGGCCGGACACCGTGACCTCGGTGCCTTCCTCGGCGGCGATCGCCTCGGCGATGGTGTGGCTGGGCGGGCTGCCCACGGGGTAGGCGTCGACGCCCCGGTCCTGCAGGGCGCTGAGCTTCGCCATCCGCACCCGGACCTGCTCGGGCAGGCGCGGGGCGGCGTCGTCGTCGGCCCCGTCGCCCACGGGCCCGATGCGGTCGGGTGCCGTTCCGTCGCTGTGCAGGCGTCCGGTGGCGATCAGGTCGCCCGGTGCGGCGATGTGGTGCCCCGTGTGGGGTTGATCGTGGCGCCGCGAGAAGGGAAGCACCAGAAAGCCTTCGGCGATGACCGAGGCGACCCCGACCCTGGGCACCAGCCGGGCGTCCTCGTAACACGCGTAGCGGGGCACCCACTCGGGCCGGTACTTCATGTTGGAGCGGTACAGCGTCTCCAGCTGCCACCAGCGGGAGAAGAAGACGAGCAGCCACCGCCACAGCCGGGCCACCGGGCCGGCCCCGAGTTGTGCGCCCTGCTCGAACGCCGAGCGGAACATCGCGAAGTTCAGCGAGATCCGGCTGATGCCGATGCTCTCGGATTGCAGGCACAGCTCGCTGACCATCAATTCGATGGTGCCGTTGGGGGATTGGGGGGCACGTCGCATCAGGTCCAGTGACACACCGTTGCTGCCCCACGGCACCAGCGACAGCATCGCGACGACCTGGGTCCCGTTCTGTACGGCCTCCACCAGGAGGCAGTCGGCGTCGGCGGGGTCACCGAGCCGGCCCAGCGCCATCGAGAATCCGCGCTCGTCCTCGGTGTCACGCCAGGCGTCGGCGTGCGCGATCACCTCGGCCATCTCGTCGGGTGACAACTCGCGGTGTCTGCGGAAGCGCACGGCGACGCCGGCGCGTCGAGCGCGGGTGACGGCTTGGCGCACCGCGCGCATCTCGGGTCCGGAGAGACGGAAATCGTCCGGATGCAGGATCGCTTCGTCGCCGAGTTGCAGCGCGTGCAGGCCCGCCTGGCGGAACGCCTGTGCGCCGGTCGCGCTGGCGCCCATGACACCCGGCGCCCACCCGTAGGTCTCACACAACGTCAGCCACGCCTCGATGGCCTGCGGCCACGCCTTCGGGTCGCCGACCGGGTCGCCGCTGGCCAGGCACACGCCGACCTCGACCCGGTAGGTGATCGCGGCCCGTCCGTTCGGGGCGAAGACCACCGCCTTGTCGCGACGCGTCGCGAAATAGCCCAGCGAATCGTTCTTCCCGTACAGCTCCAGCAGACCGCGGATGGCGGATTCGTCCTCACCGGTCAGCGCGTTGTCCGCACGCTGTGACTGGAACAGCACGACCGCCGCGATCATCAGGGCCATCGCGCCGAACAGGCCGAGGAGGGCGTTGACCAGCACGTGCGGGTGGCCGGAGAACGCGCCGGCATCCGCCCCCGCGAAGGCGCCGACCCGGTTGAGCGCGTACCAGAAGCGATCAGGCCGGGCCAGGGTGCCGGGGAACAATTCGAGCAGACCCCAGCCGATCAGCGTGCCGACGGCCAGGCCCGCGACCAGGGTGACTGCCGCCTTGACGAGCGCGCCCGGGCGCACCCGGGCCCAGAATTCCCTGCGGGCCAACAGCAGAGACGCGATGGCGGCGAGGTGGAAGCCCAGGCCGATGATCTCGCCGACGTCCTCGAACCACCGGTCACCGTCGAGCAGTCCGGTGACGTTCCAGACGGCCGCGGCCACCATGTAGCCGGTCAGGATCCACCAGGCGATGCGTTTGCGGGCAGCGAGCGCGGCCGCGAGCAGCGCCAGCACGAACGCCCACGCGAAGCTCGTGTCCGGGAAGTTGAAGATGTAGTCGTCGACGAACTCGCGGGGAACGCGGATGATCGAGCGGACCAGCGGTGACACGCTCGCCAGCAGGGACAACGTGGCGATCACACCCACGATCCAGCCGGCCGCCGCGGGCACCCACCGGTGACTGGACTCGGGATGCGCCCTGACGAGGCGGGTTGCGGTCATAGGCCGGGAGGATATTCGCTCACCAGCCCCTCCGCGGGGATGTCGGGGGCGCGCCGACCGGCTACCAGACAGGCCCGGTGTATTTCTCGCCGGGACCGTGCCCGGGCTCGTCCGGGGCCGCACTGGCTTCCCGGAACGCCAGCTGCAGGCTCTTGAGCCCGTCGCGCACCGGTCCGGCATGCAGACCGAGGTATTCCGCGGATGCGGTGACGAGCCCGGCCAGGGCGGTGATCAGGCGGCGGGCCTCGTCGAGATCGCGGTAAGGGCTCTCATCGGGATCGGTGTCCGACAACCCCAGCTTCTCCGCGGCCGCGCTCATCAGCATCACCGCCGCCCGGGTGATGACCTCGACGGCCGGTATCTCGGCCAGTTCGCGCACGGGTGCCGAGTCGTCAGTTCCGGGGATGTCAGGACTATCCGTCATGGCTGCTAGACTTGCACGCGCGACCGTCCCGGCTTACGCCAGGACAGCAAAGTGGAGTCCCACTCCCACCGCCGGCCGACGATCACTCGAAGGCACTGCGGTCCGGTCACAGGCATCATAGATGCCTGTCCTGGTCGGCTTTGGGCCCTGCGACGAGCAGGGCTCATCTGTTCTACGAACAGTGCGCCGACGGCGTGAGGGACTCCTGAGGACAACCTAGGAGGCCCCATCAGCACTGAGACCCGCGTCAACGAGCGCATCCGCGTACCTGAAGTCCGCCTGATCGGACCGGGCGGCGAGCAGGTAGGCATCGTGCGCATCGAAGATGCACTCCGCGTCGCCGCGGATGCTGATCTCGACCTTGTCGAAGTGGCCCCGGATGCCAAGCCTCCGGTGTGCAAGATCATGGACTACGGCAAGTTCAAGTACGAGACGGCACAGAAGGCGCGCGAGTCTCGCAAGAACCAGCAGCAGACCGTCGTCAAGGAACAGAAGCTGCGTCCCAAGATCGACCCCCACGATTACGAGACCAAGAAGGGTCACGTCATCCGCTTCCTGGAGGCAGGGTCGAAGGTCAAGGTGACGATCATGTTCCGCGGACGCGAGCAGTCGCGGCCCGAACTGGGTTTCCGCCTCCTGCAGCGCCTGGGCGCCGACGTGGCCGACTACGGCTTCGTCGAGACGTCCGCGAAGCAGGACGGCCGCAACATGACGATGGTGCTGGCCCCGCACCGCGGCGCGAAGACTCGTGCCAAGGCGGCGCACGATGCAGACGCCCCGGCAGCGCAGCGCGGCACCGCGCAGGCTGCCGATGCACCGACCGACACACCACAGAACTGAGGACACCATGCCCAAGGCGAAGACCCACAGCGGCGCTTCGAAGCGGTTCCGTAAGACCGGAACCGGCAAGATCGTGCGCCAGAAGGCCAACCGCAGGCACCTGCTCGAGCACAAGGCCACCAAGCGCACCCGTCGTCTCGACGGCCGCACCGTGGTTGCTCCCAATGACGTCAAGCGCGTCACGAAGATGCTCAACGGCTAGAGGCCGTCACCGCATCCAGAACTTGACCTGACCCGACCGAGATAGGACTACCCCATGGCACGCGTGAAGCGCGCACTCAACGCGCAGAAGAAGCGGCGCACAGTACTGAAGGCCTCGAAGGGCTACCGCGGCCAGCGGTCGCGCCTGTACCGCAAGGCCAAGGAGCAGCAGCTCCATTCGCTGACCTACGCCTACCGTGACCGCAAGGCGCGCAAGGGCGACTTCCGCAAGTTGTGGATCACCCGCATCAACGCCGCGGCCCGCCTCAACGGCATCACCTACAACCGGCTGATCCAGGGTCTGAAGGCTGCCGGTGTCGAGGTCGACCGCAAGAACCTCGCCGAGATCGCGGTCAGCGACGCCGCCGCGTTCGCCGCGCTGGCCGAGGTCGCCAAGGCCGCGCTGCCCGCAGACGTGAACGCCCCGTCGGGCGAGGCTGCCTGACCCTCACCGAGCGTTCTGCCCGGGTGGCGGCAGCGGTCAAACTGCACCGCCACACCGGGCGCCGCCGCGCCGCACGCTTCCTCGCCGAAGGTCCCAACCTCGTCGAGGCCGCGTTGCGGCGCGGACTCGTTTCCGAGGTGTTCGCCACCGAGAGCGCGGCGGACAGATTCGGCCCGCTCCTGGCGGGCGCGCCCGTTCATCTGGTCACGGAGAAAGCCGCAAAAGCGTTGTCCGACACCGTGACCCCCGTCGGTCTGGTCGCGGTGTGCACCCTTCCCGAGGTCGATCTCGCCGAGGTCCTGACCGGCGAGCCGACCCTGGTGGCGGTCCCGGTCGGCATCTCGGAGCCCGGCAATGCCGGCACGGTGATCCGCGTCGCCGACGCGATGGGCGCCGACGCGGTGGTGCTCGCCGGTGACAGCGTCGACCCGTACAACGGCAAATGCCTGCGGGCGTCGGCGGGCAGCATCTTCTCGATCCCGGTGATCAGTCACCACGATGCCGCCGATGTCGTCACGCAGCTCAAAGACGCCGGGCTGCAGGTGCTTGCGACCGTGCTCGGTGGTTCGGTTTCCCTCGACGAGGTGGATCTGTCCGGTCCGACCGCATGGTTGTTCGGCCCGGAGGCCCACGGTCTCCCCGCCGAGGTCGCGGCGCTCGCGACGGCCGGTGTCGAGATCCCGATGACCGGGGGCGCCGAAAGCCTCAATGTCGCGTCGGCGGCGGCGATCTGTCTGTACCAGAGCGCCGCGGCGCACCGTCGCGCTGCTAGCTCGACCTGAGCATGCGCTCCGAGACCGCCAACAGCAGCTTGCGCGGCGCGATCCGGTAACCGGAGGCCAACAATGCGTTTCGCAACCCGGAGACGACCGTCGGGTCGGACTTGTCGAGCGCGGCGAAAGCGGTGTCGACCACCTGCTCGGCGGTCTGCCTTCCGTCGGTGAGGAACTTCTCGCCGGTCCGGTCGAAGAACTCCGTCTCCGTCGCGCCGGGGCACAGCGCCAGAATCCTGACGCCGGTTCCGCGGCATTCCTGCCACAACGCCTCGGTGTAGGACAGCACGAAGGCTTTGGTGGCGCCGTAGACAGCCATGCCGGGCGTCGGCTGGAACGCCGCCGTGGACGCCACGTTCAATACGACGCCGTGCCGCCGCTCGACCATCCCGGGCAGGAAGCGCGCGGTCAGATCGACCAATGTGCCGCAGTTCAATTGGATCTGGGCGGTATTGGCTTCCGGCTCCTGGTCGACGAACTTCCCGTGCAGACCGATGCCGGCGTTGTTGATCAGGACGTCGACGCTCCGGCCGAGCTTGCGCACGCCGCCCTCGACCTCGGCGCCCGACCCGGCGCCCGAGAGATCGGCGGTGAGGACGTCGACGACGATCCCGGGGTGCCGGGCGACGAGTGTCCGACGCAGCGCCTCCAGCCTCTCGGCGCGGCGGGCGACGAGGATCAGGTTGGCTCCTCGTCGGGCGAGCTGCACGGCGAATTCCTCGCCGATGCCGCCGCTCGCCCCGGTGACCAGTGCGGTGACGTTGCTGAACTCCACGGGCGCTCCTCGGTCGGACCTGACCAAGGCTAGCCCGTCGCCCCGCCGGCGGGCGCGATCTCGCGAAACGGCCCGGCGCCGGTCAGCTGCTCAGCAGCCCCCTGGCCACGTGCGTGATCTGAACCTCGTTGCTGCCGGCGTAGATCATCAGCGACTTGGCGTCGCGGGCCAGCTGCTCGACGCGGTACTCCGTCATGTAGCCGTTGCCGCCGAAGAGCTGGATGGCGTCCATCGCGACATCGGTGGCGGCCTGCGAGCAGTACCACTTGATCGCCGACGCCTCCGCCAGCGAGATCGGCGCACCGCTCTGCGAGGACTCGATCACACGGAACAACATGTTGCGCACGTTCATCCGTGCCACTTCCATGGTGGCGAGTTTGAGCTGGATGAGCTGGAACTGGCCGATCTCCTGACCCCACAGCTTGCGGGTCTTGGCGTAGTCGACACTGAGTCGCAGGCACTCCTCGATCACGCCGAGGGCCATCGCGGCCACGCCGACGCGTTCGGCCGAGAAGCTCGACCGGGCGCTGTCCCGGCCGTCTCCCGCCTCATTGTTCTCGGTCTCGCCCAGCAGGCGGTCGCGGCCCAGTCGCACGTTGTTGAAGAACAGTTCACCGGTGCGCGACGAGTGAATGCCCATCTTGCGGAACGGCTTCGACTGCACGAAGCCTTCCATGCCCTTGTCGAGCACGAACGTCAGTACCTTGCGGTCACGCTTGTCCACACCTGGCTCGTCGAGCTTGGCGTACACCACGACCACGTCGGCATCCGGCCCGTTGGTGATGAACGTCTTCTGTCCGTTGAGGATGTAGTCGCCTGAACCATCCGCGGCACGGGCTACCCAGGACTTCATGCCGCCGAAAGCGTCGGAACCCGAGTCGGGTTCGGTGATCGCCCACGCGCCGATCTTCTCGTAGGTGACCAGTCCGGGCAGCCACCGCTCCTGCTGCGCCAGCGTGCCGCGGCCCTGGATGGTCGGGACCGTCAGGCCCAGGCTCACACCCATGCCGGTCACCAGACCCATCGACACCCGGCACAGCTCCGAGATCAGGACGAAACCCATCCCGGCGGAGCCGCCGCCGAACATGCCGCCGCCCCCGGACTTCGACGGCTTCTCGCCACCCTCGCGCATCCGCGCCAGACGTTTGTCGAGGGCCTCCTTGGCCATCGCGTCAATGCCGAACGTCGCGAACAACTTTCGGACTATCGGATAGGGCTCCATGTCGCCGCTCTCGAGCTCGTCGAGGTGCGGGCGAATCTCCTTGTCGACGAACTCGCGAACGGCGTCGCGCACGGCAATGTCGACGTCTGACCAATCAAGCATGTGCCTAGGCTGCCTTACCGGTTCCGCGCGCCGGACGCCGCCCCGCCAAAGAGAACGTCGAGTGCACCAACGACCCCACCCGATCGAGCAGGGTCTTGCGCGGCGGCAGGTAGTGCATCGGCATGCTGCGGCGCTCGCGCGGCGGCGCCATGAACGCAGGCGCCTCGACCAGCGGGGCGTCGGCGGGAACCTTGCCCTCGGCCCGGCGGTAGGCCGCGACCGCCCGCGGATGCAGCCGGATCTCGTCGGGCACCGCGACGAAGGCCAGCTCGACCATCTTGCCGAAGAGCCGCAACACGATCTCGTCGCCGGGAGTCCAACGCATTCCGGCGCGTTCGCGCACCACGGGATCGAACACCCCGGCGGCGATCCAGCGTTGCGCGCCGATCATCGGTTTGAACATCTGGTCCCACACCGGGGTCGGCATCAGCACGAACCACGGCTTGGGGATCCGCATCGACAGGATGTCGAGGGTGGCGCTGTTGATCTCCAGCTCCTCACGGCACTTGCGGTCCCAGTACTCGCAGAACGCCTGCCACGACTCGGGCACCGGCGCCATGCTCATGCCGTACATCCGGTACCACTGCACGTGCTCGTCGAAAAGCTGCTCCTTCTCGGCCTCGGTCAGTCCGCCGCAGAAGTACTCGGCGGTCTTGATGATCAACATGAAGAACGTCGCGTGCGCCCAGTAGAACGTCTCGGGGTTCAGCGCGTGATAGCGCCTTCCGTCGGCGTCGACGCCCTTGATGGTCTTGTGGTAGCCACGGATCTGGGCACCGGTCTGTGCCGCGCGGTCCCCGTCGTAGACGACCCCCATGATCGGGTAGACCGAGCGTGCGACGCGCTGCAACGGTTCCCGCATCAGGATGGAATGGTCCTCCACGCCGGCGCCGAGCTGCGGGTACATGTTCTGGATCGCGCCGATCCACACCCCGAGGATGCCGGTGCGCACGTCCCCGAAGTACTTCCACGTGAGCGAGTCGGGTCCGAGCGGGAACGCTCCGGGAGCCTGCGGCTGCGCAGCACCCTCCGGGGTCTCCGACCCTTCCGGACTCAGAGAATCGTTTGCCATCGCCTTTGATCGCACCCTCCCAAGATAGGCGTTGACAACGCCCGTTGTCCACGGATCCGCGGTCCGTCCGGCGGGTGTTACGCAGACTCCACCACGGTGCCATCCCGCCGTGACCTGCCGGTTTATTGCCGCGAAGTCCCTCGTTTAGGCTTGTCGGCGTGGACGAGGACCCGCCGGGTGATCCAGGAGGCGGCCAGTTTGCAGGGCCGAGGGGTTGGTTCAGAGACATCAACCACCACGACGGTGTCATCGCCTTCCTCCGTCGCACCCGACGCGCGCTGCCCGGGGACCCCGATTTCGGGGATCCGCTGTCGGTCAGCGGCGTCGGAGGTCCGCGCGCCGCCGCCCGTGCGGCCGACCGCTTGCTGGAGCGGGACGCCGCGACGCGCGAGGTCAGTCTCGGAGCGCTGCAGGTGTGGCAGGCGCTGACCGAGCGGGTCTCCGGCCGTCCGGCCAATCCCGAAGTCACGCTGGTGTTCACCGATCTCGTCGGGTTCTCGGCGTGGTCTCTGCGGTCCGGTGACGACGCGACACTGCGACTGCTGCGCCGCGTCGCGCAGGTCGTCGAGCCGCCGCTGCTGCAATCGGGCGGGCACATCGTCAAGCGGATGGGTGACGGGCTGATGGCGGTGTTCGCGGACCCGACCACCGCGGTGCGCTCTGCCATCGCCGCGCGCGAGGCCGTGAAAACCGTTGACGTCGACGGCTACACGCCGCGGATGCGGGTCGGCATCCACACCGGGCGGCCACAGCGCATCGGTTCGGACTGGCTCGGCATCGACGTCAACCTCGCCGCGAGAGTGATGGAGCGTGCCACCCGCGGTGAGCTCGTGATCTCCGAGGCGACGCTGCAACGCATCCCGGACGAGGACTTCGACGTGCTACCGGTGACGGCGAAGAAACTCCGCCGGCAGGTGTTCGCCGCCAGGGCCGACGGCGTGCCCGACGACTTCACCATGTACCGGCTGCGCACCCGCCGGCCCGTTCGGGGACACGAGGACGACCACGACGAGGTACCGGGCGAGGAATAGGGCGGCCTACATCCAGACGGTCGCCGTCGCGGGTTCCCTCGGTCGGGCCAGCGGGTGGCCGCCGCCGAGCAGGTTGCCGGTGACCGTGCTGCAGAAGCGGAACATCGGCAGGTCGAACACGGTGTTTCCCATCGGGACCTCGATGAAATGCCCGAGCCGCTCGGCGATGACGAACACGCTCATCACCGCCAGGCCCAACACGATGCTGGCGATGCTGTCGCTGCTGCCGTCGATCCGGTTGAAGACCATGAGTCCGAAGAACCAGGCGAGCACCCGGATGAACAGGTCGTAGTGGATCGGGATGGGCTGGTTGCGAATTCGTTCCAGTCCGCTCTGGGCGCCGACCAGCGCCGTGTTGAGCGCCATCAACATCGAACGTCCCTGGTTGTCGAGCTCGTGATGTCGCGACAGGGTCTGGATGTCTCGTGGCTGACGGTTCAACAGCGACGTCGCACCGTCCTGGCGAGGATCTTCCGGTGTCAGTTCGGCGACGGCGGCCGGCGGATCGACACCACGGAGTTCGCAGGCCAGTTGCCACGCGTGCCGAACCTGACGCCGACGCATCCGGTCGTGCACCGCGGCGAGCGATTCGGCGCCGGTGTCGACGCTGCTGAGGGCGTTGTCCAACGCCCGGCAGTTGATCACGATGCTGCCCCACAGCGTCCGGGCTTCCCACCAGCGGTTGTATGCGGTGGTGTTGCGGAAGCCGATGAAGATCGTCGCGCTGATTCCCAGGACGGACAGCACGGCGACGGCGTTCTCCTCCTGGATTGCGTCCGGAATCGGCACCAGTACCGCCGCCGCCACCACCAGGGCGGCCACGTCGAAGCGCAGCGCCCAGCACACCCGGCCCGCAACCTTCAACGGCCCGGTGCGGCCGACCGATCGGATCATGGTCTCTTCCGTTGCGTCGACGGGTGGCGTCCGCTACCGGCAGCGGGACGCCCGGATCGGTACCGCGCGAGGGTATCTCCGCCGTGCGGCAAATGCAGGCGAAGTGGGCGCGAACGCATCCCCTAGGATGGCCGGGTGGCTGAGCAGCCAGTAGACCTATCAGACCGAGCGCTGGCCGACGCCGTCAGCGCAGTCCGCCGTGCCTTCGACGGGGCTTCGACCCTGGAGGACCTCGCGAAGGCCAAGACCGAGTACCTCGGGGACCGATCGCCGATCGCACTGGCGCGCCAGGCGCTGGGATCGCTTCCCAAGACCGAGCGCGCCGATGCCGGCAAGCGGGTCAACGTGGCGCGCACCGAGGCGCAGACGGCCTACGACGAGCGCCTCGCCGTGCTGCGGGCCGAGCGTGACGCCGCGGTGCTGGTCGCCGAGCGCATCGACGTCACGCTGCCGTCGACGCGCCAGCCCGTCGGCGCACGGCATCCGATCACGATCCTCGCCGAACGCGTCGCCGACACCTTCGTCGCGATGGGCTGGGAACTGGCCGAAGGGCCCGAGGTCGAAACCGAACAGTTCAACTTCGACGCACTCAACTTCCCGCCCGACCATCCGGCGCGCAGCGAGCAGGACACCTTCCAGGTCGCGCCGGACGGCTCGCGGCAGGTGCTGCGCACCCACACCTCCCCGGTACAGATCCGTGCGCTGCTCGAGCGGGAGCTGCCGGTCTACATCGTGTCGATCGGGCGCACGTTCCGCACCGACGAACTCGACGCCACCCACACCCCGGTCTTCCACCAGGTGGAAGGTCTGGCGGTGGACAAGGGGCTGACGATGGCCAACCTGCGCGGCACCCTCGACGCATTCGCGCGTTCGGAGTTCGGCCCGCAGGGACGGACCCGGTTCCGGCCGCACTTCTTCCCGTTCACCGAACCCTCGGCGGAGGTCGACATCTGGTTCCCCGACAAGAAGGGCGGACCCGGCTGGGTGGAGTGGGGCGGCTGCGGCATGGTCAACCCGAATGTGCTGCGCGCCTGCGGTATCGATCCCGAGGTGTACTCCGGCTTCGCGTTCGGTATGGGCCTGGAGCGGACGCTGCAGTTCCGCAACGGCATCCCGGACATGCGCGACATGGTCGAAGGCGACGTCCGGTTCTCGCTGCCGTTCGGGGTGGGCGCCTGATGCGCATTCCGTACAGCTGGCTCCGCGACACCGTGCAGGCCGGCGCACCGGGCTGGGACGTGTCTCCCGAAGAGCTCGAGCAGGCGTTCATCCGCATCGGTCACGAGGTCGAGGAGATCATCCCGGCCGGTCCCGTCACGGGTCCCCTGACCGTCGGTCGCGTCGTCGAGATCGAGGAGCTGACCGAGTTCAAGAAGCCCATCAGGGCGGTCAAGGTCGACGTCGGCTCCGAGAACGTGGCCGGCGCACCTCGCGACATCGTCTGTGGGGCAACGAACTTCGCTGTCGGCGACCTGGTCGTCGTGGCGCTGCCTGGCGCGGTGCTGCCCGGAGACTTCGCGATCGCCACCCGCAAGACCTACGGCCGCACCTCCGACGGCATGATCTGCTCGGTCTCCGAACTCAACCTCGGGTCCGACCATTCCGGCATCCTCGTCCTGCCGCCCGGGACCGCGGAACCGGGTACCCCGGCCGCCGGCGTGCTCGGCCTCGACGATGTGGTGTTCCACCTCGCCATCACCCCGGACCGCGGCTACTGCCTGTCGGTGCGCGGACTCGCCCGCGAGATCGCCAACGCCTTCGATCTGGACTACACAGACCCCGCTGACGTCGCGCCCCTGCCCGCCGAGGGGGAGGCGCTGCCGGTGACGATCGACCCGGGCACCGGTGTCCAGCGTTTCGGGCTGCGCCCGGTGACCGGGATCGACCCGAAAGCCGTGTCGCCGTGGTGGCTTCAGCGCCGACTTCTGCTCAGCGGCATCCGGGCGATCTCGCCGGCGGTCGATGTGACCAACTACGTCATGCTGGAGCTCGGCCATCCGATGCACGCCCATGACCGCAGCCTCATCACCGGCGGTTTCCGCGTCCGATTCGCCGAGCCGGCCGAGACCGTGGTGACGCTCGACGATGTCGAGCGCACACTCGACACCGTCGACGTGCTGATCGTCGACGACGCCGCCACCGCCGCGATCGGCGGCGTGATGGGTGCGGGGACCACCGAGGTCCGCGACAGCACCACCGACGTGCTGCTCGAAGCCGCGGTGTGGGATCCGGCCGCGGTGTCGCGCACGCAGCGGCGCCTCCGACTGCACAGCGAGGCGGGACGGCGTTACGAGCGCACGGTGGATCCGGCGATCTCGGTGGCCGCCCTGGACCGCTGCGCGACGCTGCTCGCCGATATCGCCGGTGGCACAGTCCAACCCACGCTGACCGACTGGCGGGGCGACCCGCCTCGAGACGACTGGTCTCCCGCGCCGGTGTCGATGCCCGTGGATCTGCCCGACCGCACGGCGGGCGTCGAATATCCGCAGGGCGCGGCGCAGAAGCGGCTGACGCAGATCGGCGCGGACGTCGTCGTCCAGGGGGAGCTCCTCACCGCGACGCCGCCGAGCTGGCGGCCCGACATCCGCCAGCCCGCGGATCTCGTCGAAGAGGTGATGCGCCTCGAGGGTCTCGACGTCATCCCGTCGGTGCTGCCGACAGCGCCTGCCGGTCGCGGCCTGACCGCGACACAGAAGCGCCGCCGTGCGATCGGGAAGTCGTTGGCGCTCAGCGGCTTCGTCGAGATCCTGCCAACCCCGTTCCTGCCTGCCGGAATCTTCGATCAGTGGGGTCTGGACGCCGACGACCGGCGACGCGACACCACCACGGTGCTCAATCCGCTCGAAGCGGACCGCCCGAGCCTGGCGACGACGTTGCTCCCAGGGCTGCTGGAGGCGTTGGCCCGCAACGTGTCCCGCGGTGCCGTCGACGTCGCGCTGTTCGCGATCCAGCAGGTGGTGGAGCCGACGTCGGAAACCCGTGCCGTGGAGCGCATCCCGAACGACCGTCGGCCGACCGACGACGAGATCGCGGTGCTCGACGCGTCTCTGCCGCATCAGCCTCAGCACGTCGCAGCCGTGTTGACCGGCCTCCGGGAGCCTGCGGGTCCCTGGGGGGCGGGACGCCGGGTCGAGGCGGCCGACGCATTCGAGGCCGTGCGGGTGATCGGCCGTGCGGTCGGGGTGGACTTCACCCTGCGTGCCGACCAGACGCTGCCCTGGCACCCGGGACGTTGTGCGGCGGTGCTCATCGGCGACGTGGTGGTCGGCCATGCCGGCCAGCTGCATCCCGCCGTCGTCGAACGTTCGGGTCTGCCGAAGGGGACCTGCGCGGTCGAGATCGATCTCGACGCGGTGCCGCTCACCGAAACCCTTCCCGCCCCGCGGGTTTCGCCGTTCCCAGCGGTTTTCCAGGACGTCGCGCTGATCGTCGGGGATGACGTGTCGGCCCAGAGCGTCGTCGACGCCGTGCGTGCCGGCGCCGGTGAACTCCTGGAGGACGTCCGGATCTTCGACGTCTACACCGGACCACAGATCGGGGACGGCCGGCGCTCGCTGGCGCTGGCGCTGCGCTTCCGCGCGTCCGACCGAACCCTGACCGAGGAAGAGGCCAGCGCCGCACGCGACGCCGCGGTGGCGTTGGCCGAGGAACGCGTCGGCGCGGTTCAGCGTCGCTGATCGTCCTCGCCGAGCACTGCCGTCACGACATGCTCGGCGATGGCCAGCGCGGAGGTCGCCGCGGGTGACGGCGCGTTGCGCAGTACCACGATCCGGTCGCGGACGCTGATCCGGAAGTCGTCCACGAGTCCACCGTCGGGGTCGAGGGCCTGGGCGCGGACACCCGCCCTGGCGGGCACGACGTCGTCGTCTCCGAGTTCGGGGACGTAGGCGCGCGCCGCGGCGACGAATCGCCGTCTGCTCAGCGATCCGTACATCTCGGTGATGCCGGTGCGCCAGTGCCGGCGCGCGAAGCGCCAGAACGCGGGCGTACGGGCCACCCCCGCCAGATCCGACGCCGAGACGTCCCTCCAGGTGTAGCCCTCTCGGGCGAGGGCCAGGACGGCGTTGGGTCCGATCAGCACCTCGCCGTCCACGCGCGGCGTCAGGTGCACCCCGAGAAACGGGTAGCGCGGATCGGGCACGGGGTAGACGAGTCCGTTGACGAGTCCACGACGCTCGGGTCTGAGCGCGTAGTACTCGCCGCGGAACGGCATGATCACCGGCTCGGGCCCGTCACCGGCCATCTCGGCCAGCCGGTCGGACTGCAGCCCGCCGCACGCGACCACCCGGTCGAACGGCCGCTCGGCGACCCCGTCCGGGGTCTGCGTGCGCACGACCACCTCCGTGGCGTGCAGTCGCATCCCGGTGACTTCACGGCCCAGCAGGATCTCCGCGCCGACGGCGCGCGCATCATCGGCCAGGGATCGGGTGACCGCGGCGAAATCGACGATCGACGTCGACGGTGAGTGCAGCCCGGCGACACCGCGGACGTGCGGTTCGATCTCTCGCAGCTCCGCCGGGCCGATGACGCGGACACCGGGCACCCCGTTGGCCCGGGCGCGGTCCTCGATGCCGGTGAGCCGGGCGCGCTCGTGCTCGTCGCGTGCGACGAGCACCTTGCCGCAGGCGATCCGTTCGATCGCGTGCTCGGCGCAGTACTGCTCGAGCAGGCCGACACCACGCCGGCACAGGACCGCCTTGGCCGAGCCGGGCTCGTAGTACAGCCCCGCGTGCACCACGCCGCTGTTGCACCCGGTCTGGTGCGAGGCGAGCCGGTCTTCCTTCTCGAAGACCGTCACCGCGGCCTCCGGGCTGCGCCGGGTCAGCTCCCGGGCCACCGCGACGCCGAGGATGCCGCCGCCGACCACGGCGACCCGTTCAACCATGTGAAGAACCCTCCAATAAATGAGTTTGCATCTCTATGCATAACCATGCATCATCGTGGGATGACTACCGTCGCAGTCGCCGGTGCCAGCGGTTACGCCGGCGGAGAGATCCTCCGTCTGCTCCTCGGCCATCCTGCCTATACCGACGGCCGGCTGACCATCGGGGCCCTGACCGCGGCCGCCAGTGCCGGAACATCCCTCGCCGAGCACCATCCGCATCTGCTTCCGCTCGCCGACCGGACGCTGGAGCCGACCGAGATCGGCGTGCTCGCCGGCCATGACGTGGTGTTCCTCGGTCTGCCGCACGGGCATTCGGCGGCGCTGGCCGAGCAACTGGGGCCCGACACCCTGATCATCGACTGCGGTGCCGATTTCCGGTTGACCGACGCCGGCGACTGGCAGCGGTTCTACGGCTCCGAGCACGCGGGCAGCTGGCCCTACGGGCTTCCCGAACTGCCGGGCGGCCGCGAACGGCTGCGCGACACCAAGCGCGTCGCGGTACCCGGGTGTTACCCGACTGCCGCGCTGCTCGCGCTGTGGCCGGCGCTCGCGGCGGGTCTCGTCGAGCCCGCCGTCACCATCGTCGCGGTCAGCGGGACGTCGGGGGCGGGGCGCGCCGCCAAGGTGGACCTGCTCGGGGCCGAGGTCATCGGTTCGGCGCGCGCCTACAACATCGGCGGCAAGCACCGGCACACCCCCGAGATCGCGCAGGGGCTGCGCGCTGTGTCGGGCTCGGCGGTGACGGTGTCGTTCACCCCGGTGCTGATCCCGACCTCGCGGGGGATCCTGGCGACCTGCACGGCGCGCACCGATGCGCCGGTGTCGGAGATCCGGGCCGCCTACGAGAAGGCCTACGCCGATGAACCGTTCGTGTACCTGCTCCCGGACGGGCGGCTGCCGAAGACCGGGGCCGTGGCCGGCAGCAATGCGGCCCAGCTCGCCATCGCGGTCGACGAGGACGCGTCGACGTTCCTCGCGATCGCCGCGATCGACAACCTCGTGAAAGGAACCGGAGGAGCCGCCGTGCAGTCGATGAACCTCGCCCTGGGCTGGCCCGAGGCAGAAGGCCTCTCGACCGTGGGGCTGGCGCCGTGACGCGGATGCTGCGCACCCAGGGCGTCACCGCCCCGGCCGGCTTCCGCGCGGCCGGGATCGCCGCGGGCATCAAGGCGTCCGGCAAGCTCGATCTGGCCCTGGTGTTCAACGAGGGACCCGACCACTCCGCCGCCGCAGTGTTCACCCGCAACAAAATCAAAGCCGCGCCGGTGCTGTGGACGCAGCAGGTGCTCACCACCGGCCGGTTGCGCGCGGTGATCCTCAATTCCGGAGGGGCCAACGCGTGCACCGGGCCCGGCGGGTTCCAGGACACCCACGCGACCGCCGAGGCCGTCGCCGCCGCACTGTCGGCCTGGGGGACCGAGACCGGTGCCATCGAGGTCGCCGTCTGCTCGACGGGGCTGATCGGCGACCGGCTCCCGATGGACAAGGTGTCGGCGGGGGTGCGGGAGATCGTGCAGGAGATGGCCGGCGGCCTCAGCGGCGGGGAAGAGGCCGCGCGGGCGATCATGACCACCGACACCGTCCCCAAACAGGTTGCGCTGCACCACGCAGACAACTGGACGGTGGGCGGGATGGCCAAGGGTGCGGGCATGCTCGCCCCGTCGCTGGCGACCATGTTGTGCGTCATCACCACCGACGCCGCGGCCGGCCCGGAGGCGCTGCAGTCCGCGCTGAGGAACGCGGCGGCACGCACCTTCGACCGCCTCGACGTCGACGGCAGCTGCTCCACCAACGACACGGTGCTGCTGCTGTCCTCGGGCGCCAGCGAGGTGACCCCGAGTCAGGCCGCGCTCGACGAGGCGGTGCTGCGGGTGTGCGACGACCTCTGCGCGCAGTTGCAGGCCGACGCCGAAGGCGTCACCAAGAGGGTGCTGATCACCGTGACCGGCGCCGAGAGCGAGGACGACGCGGTGACCGCCGCCCGGGTCATCGCCCGCGACAGCCTGGTCAAGACCGCGTTGTTCGGCTCGGATCCGAACTGGGGCCGGGTGCTCGCCGCCGTCGGGATGGCGCCGGTCAAACTCGATGCCGATCGGATCACCGTGTCGTTCAACGGTTCTCCGGTCTGTGTGGACAGTGTCGGCGCCCCCGGCGCCCGCGACGTCGATCTGTCGGGTGAGGAGATCGACGTGGTGGTCGATCTCGGCGTCGGTTCCGGAACCGCGTCGATCCGCACCACCGACCTGTCCCACGCGTACGTCGAAGAGAACTCGGCGTACAGCTCATGAGCCTGACGACACCCGACAAGGCACAGGTGCTCGCCGACGCGTTGCCGTGGCTCACGGCGCTGAACGGCAAGATCGTCGTGGTCAAGTACGGCGGGAACGCGATGACCGACGACCGGCTCAAGGCCGCGTTCGCTGCCGACATGGTGTTCCTGCGCAACTGCGGGATCCATCCGGTCGTCGTGCACGGCGGCGGGCCCCAGATCTCGGCGATGCTCAAGAAGCTCGGCATCGCAGGCGATTTCAAGGGCGGATTCCGCGTGACCACCCCCGAGGTCCTCGAGGTCGCACGGATGGTGTTGTTCGGGCAGGTCGGCCGTGAGCTGGTCAACCTCATCAACGCCTACGGTCCTTACGCCGTCGGAATCACCGGCGAGGACGCCCATCTGTTCACCGCGGTGCGCCGCACCGTGATGGTCGACGGTGTCGCCACCGACATCGGCCTGGTCGGCGACGTGGAGCGGGTCAACACCGATGCCGTGCTCGACCTGATCGACGCCGGGCGGATTCCCGTCGTGTCGACCATCGCCCCCGACACCGCGGGTCTGGTCTACAACATCAACGCCGACACCGCGGCTGCGGCGCTGGCCGAGGCGCTGGGGGCCGAGAAGCTGCTGATGCTCACCGACGTCGAAGGCCTCTACACCGACTGGCCTGATCGCGGATCGCTGGTCAACCAGATCAATTCCGACGCGCTCGCCGAACTGCTCCCCACCCTGGAGGAGGGCATGGTGCCCAAGATCGAGGCGTGCCTGCGCGCCATCGACGGCGGGGTGCCCAGCGCCCACGTCATCGACGGCCGCGTGGAGCACTGCGTGCTCGTCGAACTGTTCACCAACGAGGGCGCAGGGACGAAGGTGGTCAGGTCATGACCGGCGAGCACCGGCCCGGACTGCTGGACCGCTGGTCGGCGGTCATGATGAACAACTACGGCACCCCGCCGCTGGCACTGGCGAGCGGGCAGGGCGCCGTCGTCACCGATGCCGACGGCAAGTCCTACATCGACCTGCTCGGCGGCATCGCGGTCAACGTGCTCGGCCACCGGCATCCCGCGGTGATCGAGGCCGTGACCCGTCAGATGAACACGCTCGGACACACCTCCAACCTCTATGCCACCGAACCCGGTGTCGCCTTGGCCGAAGCGCTCGTCGACCTGCTCGGTGTGCCCGCGAAGGTCTTCTTCTGCAATTCCGGCACCGAGGCCAATGAGGTCGCCTTCAAGATCACCCGGTTGACCGGCCGCACGAAACTCGTTGCTGCGCAGGGAGCCTTCCACGGACGCACGATGGGGTCGCTGGCGTTGACCGGGCAGCCCGCCAAACAGGCGCCGTTCGAACCGCTGCCCGGCGACGTCACCCACGTGCCCTACGGGGATGTCGACGCGCTGCGCGCCGTCGTCGATTCGGAGACCGCCGCGGTGTTCCTCGAACCGATCATGGGAGAGGGCGGCGTCGTCGTCCCGCCCGCCGGCTATCTGGTGGCGGCACGCGAGATCACCGCCGAACACGGCGCGCTGCTGATCCTCGACGAGGTCCAGACCGGCGTCGGCCGCACCGGAGCCTTCTTCGCCCACCGGCACGACGGCATCACCCCCGACGTCGTCACGCTCGCCAAGGGACTCGGCGGCGGGCTGCCGATCGGCGCCTGCCTGGCGATCGGGGACACCGCCGAGTTGCTCACCCCCGGGCTGCACGGCAGCACCTTCGGCGGCAACCCGGTGTGCACGGCGGCGGCGCTGGCAGTGCTCAAGGTGCTCGCCGACGACGGCCTCGTCGAACGCGCCGACATTCTCGGCAAGACCATCGCCCACGGCATCGAGGCGTTGAACCATCCACTGGTCGACCACGTCCGGGGACTGGGGCTGCTGCGCGGCATCGTGCTGACCGCCGACGCCGCCAAGTCGGTCGAGGCCGAGGCCCGCGATGCCGGATTCCTCGTCAACGCGGCAGCGGCCGACGTGATCAGATTGGCTCCGCCACTGGTGATCACCGACGCCGAGGTCGAATCGTTCCTCGCGGCCTTGCCGCGCATCCTCGACAAGGCGGCACAATCATGACCCGGCATTTCCTGCGCGACGACGACCTGACCCCCGAGGAGCAGGCCGAGGTGCTCGCGCTCGCGGCCGCGCTCAAGAAGGACCCATTCAGCCGGCGGCCCCTCGAAGGGCCGCGCGGCGTCGCGGTGATCTTCGAGAAGAACTCCACGCGCACCCGGTTCTCGTTCGAGATGGGGATCGCCCAGCTCGGCGGTCACGCCGTGGTCGTCGACGGCCGCAGCACGCAGCTGGGCCGGGAGGAGACGCTCGAGGACACCGGCGCGGTCCTGTCGCGCTACGTCGACGCGATCGTGTGGCGGACCTTCGCACAGGAGCGGCTCACCGCGATGGCCAGCGGCGCTTCCGTTCCGATCGTCAACGCGCTGTCCGACGAGTTCCACCCGTGTCAGGTGCTGGCGGACCTGCAGACGCTGATCGAGCGCAAGGGATCGTTGAAGGGCCTGCGGCTGGCCTATTTCGGCGACGGAGCCAACAACATGGCGCACTCGCTGATGCTGGGCGGTGTCACCGCGGGCGTCGACGTCACGATCGCCGCGCCGCGCGGCTTCGAACCGCATCCGATGTTCATCGCCGCTGCCGAGACACGCGCACACCAGACCGGAGCCACGGTCGCGGTCATCGACGATCCGCTGCGCGCCGCCGACGGTGCGGATGTGCTGGTGACCGACACCTGGACCTCGATGGGGCAGGAGAACGACGGACTCGACCGTGTCCGGCCGTTCCGTCCGTTCCAGGTCAACGCCGACCTGCTCGGCCGCGCTGATTCGGAAGCGGTGGTGTTGCACTGTCTTCCGGCGCACCGCGGACACGAGATCACCGACGAGGTGATCGACGGCCCGCGCAGCGCGGTGTGGGACGAGGCGGAGAACCGGCTGCACGCGCAGAAGGCGCTGCTCGTCTGGCTGCTGGAACGCTCGTGACCGCCCGCATGAACACCCGAGTCCTGCCGTGACAGCGGCGACCACCCGCGCCGGCCGCCAGGCGAGGATCGTCTCGCTGCTGTCGGCCCAGTCGGTGCACAGCCAGACCGAACTCGCGGCGCTGCTCGCCGACGAGGGGATCGACGTCACGCAGGCGACGTTGTCGCGCGATCTGGAAGAACTCGGCGCGGTGAAGCTGCGCGGCGCCGACGGCGGTGTGGGCGTGTACGTCGTGCCGGAGGACGGCAGTCCGGTGCGCGGGGTGGCGGGCGGTACCGAACGGGTGACGCGGCTTCTCGGGGACCTGCTGGTGTCCACCGACGCCAGCGGTAATCTCGCCGTGCTGCGCACCCCGCCGGGCGCCGCGCACTACCTCGCGAGTGCCATGGATCGGGCCGCGCTGCCGTATGTGGTCGGCACGGTGGCCGGAGACGACACGATCCTGGTGATCGCGCGCGAGCCGATGACCGGCGCCGAACTGGCCGTCACCATCGAGAATCTCGCCAAGACCTAATAGCAGTGACAAGAAGGAGTTTCGTTATGTCCGAGCGCGTCATCCTGGCCTACTCCGGAGGCCTGGACACCTCGGTGGCCATCAGCTGGATCGGTAAGGAGACCGGTAAAGAGGTCGTCGCCGTGGCCATCGACCTGGGTCAGGGCGGTGAGGACATGGAGGTCGTGCGCCAGCGTGCGATCGACTGCGGCGCCGTCGAGGCCGTCGTGGTCGACGCGCGCGACGAGTTCGCCGAGCAGTACTGCCTGCCGGCGATCCAGTCCAACGCGCTCTACATGGACCGCTACCCGCTGGTGTCGGCGCTGAGCCGGCCGCTGATCGTCAAGCACCTCGTCGACGCCGCCCGGGAGCACGGCGGTGGCATCGTGGCCCACGGCTGCACCGGCAAGGGCAACGACCAGGTCCGCTTCGAGGTCGGATTCGCCTCGCTGGCACCGGATCTCAAAGTCCTCGCCCCGGTCCGCGACTACGCGTGGACCCGGGAGAAGGCCATCGCGTTCGCCGAGGAGAACGCGATCCCGATCAACGTCACCAAGCGCTCCCCGTTCTCGATCGACCAGAACGTCTGGGGTCGCGCCGTCGAGACCGGCTTCCTCGAGCATCTGTGGAACGCCCCGACCAAGGACGTCTACGACTACACCGAGGACCCGACGGTCAACTGGAGCAGCCCCGACGAGGTCGTCGTCGGCTTCGAGAAGGGTGTTCCGGTCTCGATCGACGGGAACCCGGTGACCGTCCTGCAGGCCATCGAGCAGCTCAACGAGCGTGCCGGCGCGCAGGGCGTCGGCCGGCTCGACGTCGTCGAGGATCGTCTGGTCGGCATCAAGAGCCGCGAGATCTACGAGGCCCCCGGCGCGATGGTGCTCATCACCGCCCACACCGAGCTCGAGCACGTCACCCTGGAGCGTGAACTGGGCCGGTACAAGCGCCTGACCGACCAGAAGTGGGGTGAGCTGGTCTACGACGGACTGTGGTTCTCACCGCTGAAGTCGGCGCTGGAGTCGTTCGTCGCCAACACCCAGGAGCATGTCAGCGGAGAGATCCGGCTGGTGCTGCACGGCGGGCACATCGCGGTCAACGGTCGGCGCAGCTCGGAATCGCTGTACGACTTCAACCTCGCCACCTACGACGAGGGTGACACCTTCGACCAGTCGTCGGCGAAGGGCTTCGTTCACGTGCACGGTCTGTCGTCGAGCCTGTCCGCACGCCGGGACCTGGCGGGGAAGTGACTCCATGAGCACCAACGAGGGTTCGCTGTGGGGCGGGCGTTTCGCCGACGGACCCGCGGACGCCCTTGCCGCGCTGAGCAAGTCGACACACTTCGACTGGGTGCTCGCACCGTATGACGTGGTGGCGTCGAAAGCGCATGCCCGCGTGCTGTTCCGCGCGGGACTGCTGACCGAGGAGCAGCGCGACGGCCTGCTCGCCGGGCTGGACAGCCTGGGGTCCGACGTCGCCGACGGCAGCTTCGGTCCGCTGGTCTCCGACGAGGACGTGCACGGGGCGCTCGAGCGCGGTCTGATCGACCGCGTCGGCCCCGAGCTCGGAGGCCGGCTCCGGGCGGGCCGCTCGCGTAACGACCAGGTGGCCACGCTGTTCCGGCTGTGGCTGCGCGACGCGGTCCGCCGCGTCGCCGACGGCGTGCTGGAGGTGGTGGGCGCCCTGACGACGCAGGCCGCGGCGCATCCGACCGCGATCATGCCGGGCAAGACCCACCTGCAGTCCGCGCAGCCGGTGTTGCTGGCCCACCATCTGCTCGCCCACGCGCATCCGCTGCTGCGCGACGTCGACCGGCTCGCCGATTTCGACAAGCGGGCCGCGGTGTCGCCGTACGGATCCGGGGCGCTGGCCGGCTCGTCGCTGGGCCTTGATCCCGACGCGATCGCCGAGGAGCTCGGCTTCGCCGCCGCCGCCGACAACTCGATCGACGCCACCGCGTCGCGGGACTTCGCCGCGGAGGCGGCGTTCGTGTTCTCGATGATCGGGGTCGATCTGTCCCGGCTGGCCGAGGACGTCATCCTGTGGAGCACCACGGAATTCGGCTACGTCGAGCTGCACGACGCGTGGTCGACGGGCAGCTCGATCATGCCGCAGAAGAAGAACCCCGACATCGCCGAGCTGGCGCGCGGCAAGTCCGGCCGGTTGATCGGCAACCTGACCGGTCTGCTCGCGACGCTCAAGGCGCAGCCGCTGGCGTACAACCGGGATCTGCAGGAGGACAAGGAGCCGGTTTTCGACTCCGTGGCCCAGCTGGAGCTGCTGCTGCCCGCGATGGCGGGCCTGGTCGCCACCCTGCGCTTCGACGTCGACCGGATGGCCGAGCTCGCGCCGCTGGGCTACACCCTGGCCACCGACGTCGCGGAGTGGCTGGTGCGGCGCGGTGTGCCGTTCCGGGTGGCCCATGAGGCCGCCGGTGCCGCGGTGCGCGCCGCGGAGGCCCGCGGCGTCGGGCTCAAGGAACTCGAAGACGCGGAGCTCGCGGGGATCCATCCCGAGTTGACGGCGGAGGTCCGCGACGTGCTGAGCACCGAGGGCTCGGTCAATTCCCGGGATGCCCGGGGCGGCACCGCCCCGATTCAGGTCGCCAGGCAGCTGGGCGCCGTGCGCGATACCGCGGACGAGCTTCGCCGGAGGCTGCGTCGATAACGGGTCGTTAGGATCCTCCGGTATGGGGGTCCCCTCCGCAGACCAGGCCACCGCCGGCGGTGTAGGCAGCCGCGTGCGGCGCTGGGTGTCGGAACGCGGTCTGCGGCAGTGGTGGAAGGTGGGCGTCGCGGCGATCCTGGCTGTCGCCGCGTTGTTCGGCGGCCTCGACACCGTCGACACCGACCGGACCTCCTTCGCCCCGGGCGAGGAGTTCGACGACGGCCAGTTCACGCTGACCGCCGACCGGGCCACCGTCGTCCCCGAATTACGTGCAGGCCCAGTCGTTCTCGGGAAGACACAACCCGGGCGCAGATATCTCGGGCTGGTTTCGACGATGCGCAACGACGGCACGGTTCCCGGCCGGCTCGCCGACGAGTTCGACCTGCGCGACCAGCCCGACGCGACGTTCGTCGGGGTGAGGCGGGTGGCCGACGGTTCCCCGATCATCTGGCTCGGTCCGGGGCTGCAGGAGAAGCTGGCCTTCGTCTGGGAACTACCCGACAATGCGCTGGCAACAGGTGATGTCGTCACGTTGCGGGTGTCGCGCAAGCAGTTCCAGGAAGGCTTCGTCACCTACGGTGAGCGCTGGGTCTCCGTCGATGGTTACGGCGAGGTGGCCCTGCCGGTGAAGGTCGCGACGTGATGACGCGCGCGGCGGTCCTGCGGGCGCTCGCCGCCACGACGGCCGTCGCGGCGTCTGCGTTCCTGTGGCACAACCTTCCGGTGCCCACCCAGGTGTGGGCGCCGTTCGACGTCGACGGCGCGGCGGGACAGACGGTCACCGGTCGGTCGCTGTCGGTGACCGTGACCGGGGCCAGGCTGGCGCCGACTGCGCTGCAGCGCGGCAAGCCGGTGGTAGAGGCCGCAGGGCAGTGGCTGGTCGTCGACGCCGCAGTCGACGCCACGACGATGTTCGTCAAACCGGTGACCGAGTTGCGGGTCGGCCCGGACACCTACGTGCCGACCGACAGATTCTGGACCGCACAGCTCGGCGGCGAGGTCGCCCCGGGTATCACCCAGAACGGCTCGTGGGTGTTCGACGTGGCTCCCGACCGGCTGGAGGCCGTGACGGAGGTGTCGTTGCAGGTGTGGCAGGGCGACAGCAGGCTCGACTCCCGCGTCGTGGTCACGATCCCGCTGTCTGACGTGGTGCGCGACGATCCCGTGGTGATCCGCCCGATGGAGTCGGCCGCGTGAGCCGGTCACTGCCGCTGTGGCAGCGCAACGTGATCGGGGGCGTCGTGGCCGCGGCCGGGGTGTCGGTGCTCGCCGGCACGACGTGGTGGTCGCCGTGGACGGCGTACCTCGCCACCGTGGATCCCCGGCACGTCGTCGCCGCGGGGGAGTCAGCGGTCATCGACGGTCGACGCTGGTCGATCGGCGACATCCGGCATCTCGGCGACGGCGTACCGCCCGGCGCGACGCCGCTCCCCGACGGGACCGTGCTCACGCTCGTCACCGTCGACCGCGACGGTCCGCCCGTCGACGGGATGTGCGTCGCGGTCCTCACCGACGGTGAACATCGCTGGCGCGGACAGACTCCGGTCGACTTCGCGGTCACGCCGGCCTCCGGGTCGAGCTTCAACTGCGCCCGGCCCGGCCCGCTGCAGTGGGCCTTCAACGTCCCCGGCGATGTCGTACCGACCGCACTGGACGTCACGACAGCGGACGGACAGATCCTGGTTCGGCTCGATCTGTAGGGACACGCTGCAGGCAGTAGCCGAGCGTGGCGGCGATCAGGCAGATGCGCAGAGGCTCCACGATCAGATGTGAGATGAGGGCGAGCACATCGGCCGCGCCCGCCCAGAACTGCTGGGGATGGGGCCCCAGCACCCAGGCCATGCCCCGGAACAGGTACCCCGGTCCCAGTTGAGGACGGTAGAAGCTTCCCGACATGTCCAGCCACGCCAGTCCGAGATAGGCCAGCACGTACAGCGACAACGCGACGATCCCGCCGTGCAGCAGGATGCGGCCCGAATCGACGATGGGTTTGAACTTGCCCAGTTGCGATTCGGCGTAATCGCCGACCTCACGGCGGATCTTGCGAGGTACCCGCTGCCACCTGCTGTGCAGTTGTTTCTGCCGTTCCGCCGTGCGGTCGACCACCCGCCACGCACGTTCGCCGGCGACCCGCCGGGCCGCGGCGCGCCAGGGCGCCGTCACCGACACGCCATAGACGATGCCGGCCACCGCGAGCCACACCAGCGGAACCGCGGCTCCGCCGAACACGGTCCGCAGGGCCCACATCACCGTGTCCCACGCGCTCTCCAACGGACCGAAGTGGGAGAACACGGCCTCACGGGTGTCGTTGAACCACACCACGATCCGGCGCTGCGCCAACCATCCGCCCGGATTGAGCACGAACGTCAGGCCCTGGTTCACCGAGAGCGACAGCACCAGGAACACCCACAGCGCGTCGACATAGATCCGGACACCGAAGACCCAACCGGGCAGGGCGTCCTTGAACCAGGACAGCGCGTAGCGCACCACCAGCGCCGCGCCGATCACCACCCAGGTGGCCGCCGACACCGGCAGCGACTCCGGATTCAGTTCGGCGGCACCGGGTGTCATCATCGCGTCGCCGATCCGGTAGTCCAGAGCACGGGCCTCGAAAGCCAGCCAGTCCTCGCTGAACATCTGCCAGGCGAGGTAGATCGCGAAGAACGGCACGATCACCGTCGCGAACAGATCGACCTGACGGGCGGAGCGCGCCGGCAGCGCTGCGAGCGCGGGGACACCGTGCCTGACGATGAAGAACATCGCCACGAACGACCCCAGCCGGGCGATACCCGCGAACGGCATGATCAGCGACGCCCACAGGCTGTTGTCCCAACCCAGCCAGGCGGCCAGTTCGATCGCCGCGAGGCGGCCCAGCATGCCGAGCAGGTAACAGGCCGCCAGCTGCGGCCAGTACCTCAGGAACAGCACGAAGGGCGCCAGCAGCTGGGTCATCCGCTCTCCTCGGCGACGGCCAGCCATGCCTCCTCCAGCGAGGTCTTGCGGTCCAGCAGGTCGCTCAACTCCGCATTGAGCTCCCCGGCCCGCACATGGTCGGCGGCGGCCTCGGCCATCGACTCGTGCAGTGCGGCGATCCGGTCGTCGAGCTTGGTCAGCTGACCCTCGATGCGCGCCATCTCCTTGCCGGTGCGACGGTCCCGGGCCGCGGCAGTCTCGCCGCGGTCCGGTTCGGGTTTCGACGGCGCCGGCGTCCCGGCCGCGGCCCGGCCGGCCAGGTACTGCTCGATGCCGCCGGGCAGCATGTCGCAGCGGCCGCCTCCGGTCAGCGCATAGGTGACGTCACTGACCCGTTCGAGGAAGTACCGGTCGTGGGTCACGACGATCAGCGTGCCGGGCCACCCGTCGAGATAGTCCTCGATCACCGTCAGGGTGTCGATGTCGAGATCGTTGGTCGGCTCGTCGAGGAGCAGCACGTTCGGCTCGTCGAGAAGCAGCCGCAGGAACTGCAGTCTGCGCCGCTCACCGCCGGAGAGCTCACCGATCCGGGTGGTCAGCTTGTCGCCGACGAAGCCGAAGTCCTTCAGCAGCGTGTCCGCGCTGATCTCCCCGCCGCCGGCCAGCTCGGTGACGCGGCGGCGGTCCTCGACCGCGTCGAGCACGCGCTGTGATCCGTCGAGATCCTTCAACGCCTGGCTCAGGTGCCCGATGCGCAGGGTCTTGCCGCGTTTGACCGTCCCCGCAGTGGGGCTCAACTCACCGGTCAGCAGCCGCAGCACCGACGTCTTGCCGGTGCCGTTGACGCCGACCAGTCCGATGCGCGCCCCCGGGCCGATCGACCAGTCGACGCCGTCGAGGAGTACACGTGGGGGATCGCCGACCTCGAGCCGCACCCGATGCAGATCGAACACGTCTTTGCCGAGCCGGGTCGTGGCGAACCGTTGCAGCACAAGGGAATCGCGCGGCGGTGGCTCGTTGGCGATCAGATCGTTGGCGGCCTGGATGCGGAACTTCGGCTTCGACGTCCGGGCCGGCGGGCCGCGGCGCAGCCACGCCAGTTCCTTGCGCATCAGGTTGCGGCGCCGGGTCTCGGTCCCCGCGGCCACCCGGGCCCGTTCGGCCCTGGCCAGCACGTAGGCGGCATACCCGCCTTCGTAGGCGTCGACGACACCGTCGTGCACCTCCCACATCCCGGTGCAGACGGCATCCAGGAACCAGCGATCGTGGCTGACGACGACGAGTGCGCGGGCGGGCCGGGCGGTCAGGTGTCCGGCCAGCCACCCGATCACCTCGACGTCGAGATGGTTGGTCGGCTCGTCGAGAACCAGCACGTCGTGTCCGGCCAGCAGCACCTCGGCCAGTGCCACCCGGCGACGCTCGCCGCCGGACAACGTCGCCACCGGGGCGTCCAGGCTCACCCCGGACAGCAGATGCTCGACCACGGCGCGGGTGTCGGAGTCGGCGGCCCAGATGTGGTCGGGTCTGCCACCCACGATGACGTCGCGCACCGTGGAGCCGCTCTCGAAGTCGTCGGCCTGGCGCAGATAACCCACCGACAGGCCGGAGGTGTGCGTGGCACGGCCCGAGTCCGGCTCCTGCACTCCGGTGAGGATCTTCAGCAGCGTCGTCTTGCCGTCACCGTTGCGGCCCACGACGCCGATCACGTCGCCTTCCTCCACGCCCAGGCTGACAGCGTCGAGCAACGTGCGGGTCCCGTAGCCCACGGTGACCTTTTCGAGGTTGATCAGGTTTGCCATCAGGCGCCGATGATAGGCGGGGGTTGTGCCATCATCGTGATCACGATGCAGTCGCGGGGATTCGGCTGATCGCAACGGGAGATAGGAGCGTGACTCGGTGGTGGACCTCTCCGCGATCACCAGACCGGTCGGACGATTGGTCGCGACCGCACAGAACGGTCTGGAGGTCCTGCGGTACGGAGGGCTGGAGACCGGCGCGGTCCCGTCGCCGTTCCAGATCATCGAGAGCGTCCCGATGTACCGGCTGCGGCGCTATTTCCCGCCCGACTCCCGGCCCGGCGCCAAGACACCCGGCGCCCCGGTGCTGATGGTCCACCCGATGATGATGTCGGCCGACATGTGGGACGTCACCCGCGACGACGGCGCCGTCGGCATCCTGCACCGCGCCGGACTGGACCCGTGGGTCATCGACTTCGGATCGCCCGACAAGATCGAGGGCGGCATGCAGCGCAACCTCGCCGACCACGTCGTGGCGCTGAGCGAGGCGATCGACACCGTGAAGACGGTGACGGGCCGCGACGTCCATCTCGCGGGGTACTCCCAAGGCGGCATGTTTGCCTACCAGACCGCGGCGTACCGCCGGTCCAAGGACCTGGCCAGCATCGCCGCGTTCGGCGCACCGGTCGACACCCTGGCCGCCCTGCCGATGAACCTGCCGCCGAGTCTCGCGCCGCTGGCCGCCGACTTCATGGCCGACCACGTGTTCAGCCGGATCGACATCCCGGGATGGTTGGCGCGCACCGGTTTTCAGATGCTCGACCCGATCAAGACCGCCCAGTCGCGCATCGACTTCCTCCGCCAGTTACACGACCGCGAGGCGCTGCTGCCGCGTGAACAGCAGCGCCGGTTCCTGGCGTCCGACGGCTGGATCGCGTGGTCGGGTCCGGCGATCTCGGAGCTGCTCAAACAGTTCATCGCCCACAACCGGATGATGACCGGCGGCTTCGCGATCCGCGGCGACCTCGTCACGCTGTCCGACATCGACGTCCCGGTGCTGGCCGTGATCGGTGAGGTCGACGACATCGGCCAGCCGGCCGCGGTACGCGGCATCAAGAGGGCCGCACCCAAAGCAGACGTCTACGAGTTCCTCATCCGCGCAGGGCATTTCGGCCTCGTTGTCGGCTCGAAGGCGAGCACCGAGACCTGGCCCGCGGTGGCGGAGTGGGTGCGCTGGCTCGACGGCGGCGGGTCGATGCCCGACGGGGTGTCCCCGATGGCGCTGCAACCGGCCGAGCCGACCGAGAGCGGCGTCACACTGGCGTCGCGCCTCGCGCACAGTGCGACGGCCGCCACCGAGATGGCTTTCAGCCTCGCCCGGTCGGCCGCCGACGCACTGGTGACGGCGAACAAGTCCGCCCGCACGCTGGCCGTCGAAACCGCCCGCACCCTGCCGCGGCTGGCGCGGCTGGGCCAGGTCAACGACCACACCCGGATCTCGCTGGGCCGCATCATGAGTGAGCAGGCGCGGGATCTGCCCCACGGCGAGGCGCTGCTGTTCGACGGTCGCGTGCACACCTTCGAGGCCGTCGACCGGCGCATCAACAACGTCGTGCGCGGACTCATCGACGTCGGTGTGCGGCAGGGTGCCCGCGTCGGGCTGCTGATGGAGACCCGGCCGAGCGCGCTGGTCGCGATCGCGGCGCTGTCACGGCTCGGCGCCGTGGCGGTCCTGATGCCGCCGGACTCCGACCTGGCAGAGGCCGCCCGGCTCGGCGGTGTCACCGAGATCATCGCCGACCCGAGCAACCTCGCGGCGGCCGGCGCGTTGGACATGCGCGTCCTGGTCCTCGGCGGCGGAGAGTCCCGCGATCTGGATGTGCCCGACTCCGGCCAGATCATCGACATGGAGAAGATCGACCCCGACGCCGTCGAGCTGCCGGGGTGGTACCGGCCCAACCCCGGCCTCGCCCGCGACCTGGCGTTCATCGGGTTCAGCACCGTCAGCGGCGAACTCGTCGCCCGCCAGATCACCAACTACCGATGGGCGCTGTCGGCCTTCGGCACCGCATCGGCGGCCAACCTCAGCCGCAGCGACACGGTGTACTGCCTGACGCCGCTGCACCACCAGTCCGGCCTGCTGGTCAGCCTCGGCGGCGCCGTCGTGGGGGGTTCCCGCATCGCCCTGTCGAGGGAGCTGCGCCCGGACAGGTTCGTGCAGGAGATCCGGCAGTACGGCGTCACCGTCGTGTCCTACACATGGGCGATGCTGCGCGAGGTCATCGACGATCCCGGATTCTCCTTGCGTGGAAGCCATCCGGTCCGGCTCTTCATCGGCGCCGGCATGCCGGCCGGTCTCTGGAAGCGGGTCGTCGACGTGTTCGCCCCCGCCAACGTCGTCGAGTTCTTCGCCACCACCGACGGGCAGGCCGTCCTGGCCAACGTCAAGGGCGCCAAGATCGGCAGCAAGGGCAGACCACTGCCCGGCGGCGGCGAGATCGCGCTGGCCGCCTACGACCCGGAGGACAACCTGATCCTCGAGGACGAGCGTGGCTTCGTGCGCCGGGCCGAGGTCAACGAGGTCGGTGTGCTGCTGGCGCACCCGCGGGGACCGGTCGACCCGTTGGCGTCGGTCAAGCGCGGGGTGTTCGCGCCGGCCGACACCTGGGTGTCCACCGAGTACCTGTTCCGCCGCGACGAGGACGGTGATTACTGGCTCGTCGACAACCGCGCCGCGGTGATCCACACCCCGCGCGGCGTCGTGTACGCGGCCACCGTCAACGACGCCGTGGGCAGGCTGGGAGCGGTGGACATGGCCGTGACGTACGGGGTGGAGAGCGACGGCCGGACCCTCGCGGTGACCGCGCTGTCGCTGCGGCCCGGCGGCAGTGTGCCGTCCGCCGATCTGTCGGAGGCGCTCGCCGACATTCCCGTCGGCACCGGCCCCGACATCGTACACGTCGTCACCGACATGACACTGACGACCACCTTCCGGCCGCTCGCCGGCCCGCTGCAGAAACAGGGCGTGCCCAAGCCGTCGCGTAACGCCTGGTACCTGGACCCCGATACCCATCGGTACAAGCGGCTGACCGCTGCTGTGCGGAGCGAGCTCGGGGGCACTCAGCAGTGATGCCCGCCGCGCGGCACACTGTTAGGCTCGCCGAATCGGCAGGCCCCAACGCGCTGGAGGACTCATGACTTCGCACCACAGCACCGACGGCCGGTCGCTGTCCCGGCTGGCGACCGGTGCCCTCCTCGGCGCCGCCCTGGCGTTCGGGACGGTCACCGGTGTGGCCCCGATCGCGTCGGCGCAGCCGACCACCCAGGCCGAACAGCCCCCGGCCCCGCGGATCTCGCCGGACCAGCTCCTGATGATGATCTCGAACGAGTACCAGACGGGGGCCAGCGGCGGGCAGGTCTCCAAGCTGATCGAACAGGTGATGACGCTGCGCCAGCGTGGGATCCGTCCGTCGATGGCCAACGCGCAGGCACTCAAGGCCGGCCTCGATGCCCGTCCCAACCAGAAGCCCCTGATCGAGGCACTGCAGTCGACGCTGGTCTACCAGCGCAAGGTGATGGCGCAGTCCGCCACCCAGATGCCGTCGGGCGGCGGCGCCCCGCCGGTCGCCACCCCGGGCAGCCCGCAGGTCGGCATGGGCGGACCGGCATGGGGGCCGAACAACCCGATGCAGCGCGACGGCAACAACATCTTCCCGATGCCCGGTCGCTGAGCGAATGGCACTCGACGACACCCTGCTCGCCATCCTCGTCTGTCCGCAGGACCGCGGACCGCTGCTGCTTGTCGACGGATGCCTCTACAACCCGCGGCTGAAGCGCAAGTACCGCATCGACGACGGGATCCCGGTTCTGCTCGTCGACGAAGCCGTCCCGGTCGACGACGACGAGCACCGACGGCTCGTCGCTGCCGCGGAGCAGGGCTGATCAGGTAGGCCGAACTGCGGAATTCTCTCGACGTCGACCCGCTGAGCGCCGCGCGACTTCTGCTGGGTTCCGAACTGACCGGCCGTGGCGTGACCGCGGTGATCGTCGAGGTCGAGGCGTACGGAGGTCCGGACGACGGGCCGTGGCCCGACCCGGCCGCCCATTCGTTCCGCGGTCCCGGGCTACGCAACTCGGTGATGTTCGGCCCGCCGGGTCGGCTCTACACGTATCGCAGTCACGGCATCCACGTCTGCGCGAACGTCGTCTGCGCCGCCGACGGGGTGGCCGCGGCGGTCCTGCTGCGCGCCGCGATCGTCGACACCGGTCACGAGTCGGCCTGGGCGCGGCGCGGGCCGGCGGTGCGGGAGTCCGCGCTGGCACGCGGGCCGGGCAATCTGTGCTCGGCACTCGGGATCACGATGGACGACAACGGGACAGACCTGTTCGATCCGTCGTCACCGATCCGTCTGGAGCTCGGTGAACTCCGGGTCGGTGACACCGGTCCACGAGTGGGTGTCAGCAAGGCCGCGGACCGGCCGTGGCGGATGTGGCTGCCCGGGCACCGCGAAGTCTCGGCGTATCGCCGCAGCCCGCGGGCACCGGCTCCGGGGGAGAGCGACTAGTACGGAAAGATCGGGGCCATGAGCACGCCGGACATCCTGGACGATTTGGAATGGCGGGGACTGATAGCACAGTCCACCGACCGCGAGGCACTCGGCGAGATGCTGGCCGCCGGCCCTGCCACGGTCTACTCCGGCTTCGATCCGACAGCGCCGAGTCTGCACGCCGGTCATCTGATTCCGCTGCTGACCCTGCGCCGCTTCCAACAGGCCGGACACCGCCCGATCGTGCTCGCTGGCGGCGCCACCGGCATGATCGGCGACCCGCGCGATGTGGGCGAACGCACTCTCAACACCGCCGACACCGTCGCGGACTGGGCCGACCGGATCCGGGGACAACTGGAGCGCTTCGTCGAGTTCGACGACTCGGAGACCGGCGCGATCGTCGCCGACAATCTGACGTGGACTTCCGAGCTGTCGGCGATCGAGTTCCTGCGTGACGTCGGCAAGCACTTCTCGGTGAATGTGATGTTGGACAGGGACACCGTGCGGCGCCGGCTCGAGGGTGACGGTATCTCCTACACCGAGTTCAGCTACATGCTGCTGCAGGCCAACGACTACGTCGAACTGCATCAGCGGTACGGCTGCACACTGCAGGTCGGTGGGTCCGACCAGTGGGGGAACATCATCGCGGGCGTGCGACTGGTGCGGCAGAAGGCGGGCGCCACCGTGCACGCGATGACCACGCCGCTGGTGACGGACTCCGAAGGCAAGAAGTTCGGGAAGTCCACCGGTGGGGGAAGCCTGTGGCTGGATCCCGAGATGACCAGTCCGTACGCCTGGTACCAGTACTTCATCAACACCGCCGACGCCGACGTCGTCCCGTACCTGCGGTGGTTCACCTTCCTGACCGCCGAGGAACTGGCGGAGTTGGAGCTGGCGACGGCGGAACGTCCGCACGAACGGGCGGCCCAGCGCCGGCTCGCCCGGGAACTGACCAATCTCGTTCACGGCGAGGCAGCGACGGCGGCCGTCGAACTCGCCAGCCAGGCCTTGTTCGGCCGCGGCGAGTTGGCGGATCTCGACGAGAACACTTTGGCCGGGGCCGTCCGGGAGGCGGCGGTGGCGCAGCTCGATCCCGGGGGACCCGATTCGATCGTCGATCTGCTGGTCGCGACCGGGCTGTCGGCGAGCAAGGGTGCGGCGCGGCGGACGGTCGCCGAGGGTGGCGTGTACGTCAACAACGCGAAGGTGACGGCCGACGACTGGGTGCCCCAGCCGTCGGACTTCCTGCACGGGCGGTGGCTGGTGCTGCGGCGGGGCAAGAGGAATATCGCCGGCGTCGAACGCGTTGGATGAGGAGACGCTCTGGCAGCTGTGTCGAACGGCGGTCGAAAAACCGGCTCTAGCAGGCGATTTGACTCAGAGTTATCCCTGACGTAACTTATCCAAGTCGCTGCGACACGGGCCCAAAACCCGGAGAGCGCGGCGGCCTCCAGAGGGAAGTCCGCTTCGGTGGATGTCCTCATCTGTCCGCACAGAGACGAACGGCTTTTGGCCGGGGGTTTCTTGCGCGGCCGGTCTGGGGTCTGTTGTTTGAGAACTCAATAGTGTGTTTGGTGGTTTTTGTTTGTTGTTTTTTTGATCTGCCTCTTTTTCCCGTTTAGGGGTGGGTTGTTTTGATGCCATTTTTTGGTGTCTTGTTTGATGATCGGATTTCTCTGATTGTGAATTCACCTGTCTGTGGATGGGTTGTTTTTGTTTGGAGAGTTTGATTCTGGCTCAGGACGAACGCTGGCGGCGTGCTTAACACATGCAAGTCGAACGGAAAGGCCCTTCGGGGTACTCGAGTGGCGAACGGGTGAGTAACACGTGGGTGATCTGCCCTGCACTTTGGGATAAGCCTGGGAAACTGGGTCTAATACCGAATAGGACCGCATGCTTCATGGTGTGTGGTGGAAAGCTTTTGCGGTGTGGGATGGGCCCGCGGCCTATCAGCTTGTTGGTGAGGTAATGGCTTACCAAGGCGACGACGGGTAGCCGGCCTGAGAGGGTGACCGGCCACACTGGGACTGAGATACGGCCCAGACTCCTACGGGAGGCAGCAGTGGGGAATATTGCACAATGGGCGCAAGCCTGATGCAGCGACGCCGCGTGAGGGATGACGGCCTTCGGGTTGTAAACCTCTTTCGCCAGGGACGAAGCGCAAGTGACGGTACCTGGAGAAGAAGGACCGGCCAACTACGTGCCAGCAGCCGCGGTAATACGTAGGGTCCGAGCGTTGTCCGGAATTACTGGGCGTAAAGAGCTCGTAGGTGGTTTGTCGCGTTGTTCGTGAAAACTCACAGCTTAACTGTGGGCGTGCGGGCGATACGGGCAGACTTGAGTACTGCAGGGGAGACTGGAATTCCTGGTGTAGCGGTGGAATGCGCAGATATCAGGAGGAACACCGGTGGCGAAGGCGGGTCTCTGGGCAGTAACTGACGCTGAGGAGCGAAAGCGTGGGGAGCGAACAGGATTAGATACCCTGGTAGTCCACGCCGTAAACGGTGGGTACTAGGTGTGGGTTTCCTTCCTTGGGATCCGTGCCGTAGCTAACGCATTAAGTACCCCGCCTGGGGAGTACGGCCGCAAGGCTAAAACTCAAAGAAATTGACGGGGGCCCGCACAAGCGGCGGAGCATGTGGATTAATTCGATGCAACGCGAAGAACCTTACCTGGGTTTGACATGCACAGGACGCCGGCAGAGATGTCGGTTCCCTTGTGGCCTGTGTGCAGGTGGTGCATGGCTGTCGTCAGCTCGTGTCGTGAGATGTTGGGTTAAGTCCCGCAACGAGCGCAACCCTTGTCTCATGTTGCCAGCACGTTATGGTGGGGACTCGTGAGAGACTGCCGGGGTCAACTCGGAGGAAGGTGGGGATGACGTCAAGTCATCATGCCCCTTATGTCCAGGGCTTCACACATGCTACAATGGCCGGTACAAAGGGCTGCGATGCCGTGAGGTGGAGCGAATCCTTTCAAAGCCGGTCTCAGTTCGGATCGGGGTCTGCAACTCGACCCCGTGAAGTCGGAGTCGCTAGTAATCGCAGATCAGCAACGCTGCGGTGAATACGTTCCCGGGCCTTGTACACACCGCCCGTCACGTCATGAAAGTCGGTAACACCCGAAGCCGGTGGCCTAACCCCTTGTGGGAGGGAGCCGTCGAAGGTGGGATCGGCGATTGGGACGAAGTCGTAACAAGGTAGCCGTACCGGAAGGTGCGGCTGGATCACCTCCTTTCTAAGGAGCACCACGAGAATCAGGCCCGCCCACATCGTGTGGGGGTTCGGTGATCTGATCGATTCGTGAAGATGGCCTGGTCTCTGTAGTGGAGTCAGGTCTGGTGCAACAACAAACATTAAGTGCTGCAACGGGATTCCGGTTTTCCGGGGTTGTGGTGCGAAGTCATCAGACACACTATTGGGCTTTGAGACAACAGGCCTGTGCCCCTTTTTGTGGGGGTGGCTCCGCGTTGGCGGGTCGGTGTGTTGTTGCCCTGCTTTGGTGGTGGGGTGTGGTGTTTGATTTGTGGATAGTGGTTGCGAGCATCGAAAGATGGTGCACAGGCTTTCGGGTGTGTGTGCTTCTTTTATGTAATGCAAATTTTTCTGATACCCGCATGCTCCCGGAAGGGTGTGTGTGGGTGACTCATTTTTTGGTTTTGTGTTGTAAGTGTTTAAGGGCGCATGGTGGATGCCTTGGCACTGGGAGCCGATGAAGGACGTGGGAGGCTGCGATATGCCTCGGGGAGCTGCCAACCGAGCGTGGATCCGAGGATGTCCGAATGGGGAAACCCGGCACGAGTGATGTCGTGTCACCCAACGCTGAATATATAGGCGTTGGGGGGGAACGCGGGGAAGTGAAACATCTCAGTACCCGTAGGAAGAGAAAACAAAAGTGATTCCGTGAGTAGTGGCGAGCGAAAGCGGAGGATGGCTAAACCGTGTGCATGTGATACCCGGCGGGGGTTGTGTGTGCGGTGTTGTGGGGCGTTTCTTCTTCAGTCCGCCGGCTGGAGCGAAAGTGATCAACTGTGGTGTTAGGTGAAGTGGCTTGGGATGGCCTGCCGGAGAGGGTGAGAGCCCCGTAATTGAAAACATCACAGCTTTCGTGGAACTGTCCCCGAGTAGCAGCGGGCCCGTGGAATCTGCTGTGAATCTGCCGGGACCACCCGGTAAGCCTGAATACTTCCCAGTGACCGATAGCGGATTAGTACCGTGAGGGAATGGTGAAAAGTACCCCGGGAGGGGAGTGAAATAGTACCTGAAACCGTGCGCTTACAATCCGTCAGAGCCCTCCTTCGTGGTGGGGTGATGGCGTGCCTTTTGAAGAATGAGCCTGCGAGTCAGGGACATGTCGCGAGGTTAACCCGGGTGGGGTAGCCGTAGCGAAAGCGAGTCTGAATAGGGCGTATCCACACAACAGTGTGTGGTGTAGTGGTGTGTTCTGGACCCGAAGCGGAGTGATCTACCCATGGCCAGGGTGAAGCGCGGGTAAGACCGCGTGGAGGCCCGAACCCACTTAGGTTGAAGACTGAGGGGATGAGTTGTGGGTAGGGGTGAAAGGCCAATCAAACTCCGTGATAGCTGGTTCTCCCCGAAATGCATTTAGGTGCAGCGTCGCAGTGTTCGTGTCGGAGGTAGAGCTACTGGATGGCCGATGGGCCTCACAAGGTTACTGACGTCAGCCAAACTCCGAATGCCGACACGGTGTAATGCGGCAGTGAGACGGCGGGGGATAAGCTCCGTGCGTCGAGAGGGAAACAGCCCAGATCGCCGGCTAAGGCCCCTAAGCGTGTGCTAAGTGGAAAAGGATGTGCAGTCGCGAAGACAACCAGGAGGTTGGCTTAGAAGCAGCCACCCTTGAAAGAGTGCGTAATAGCTCACTGGTCAAGTGATTGTGCGCCGATAATGTAGCGGGGCTCAAGCACACCGCCGAAGCCGCGGCAGCATACTTTTGTGTGCTGGGTAGGGGAGCGTCCTGCATCCGGTGAAGCCGCAGAGTGATCTAGTGGTGGAGGGTGTGGGAGTGAGAATGCAGGCATGAGTAGCGATAAGGCAAGTGAGAACCTTGCCCGCCGGAAGACCAAGGGTTCCTGGGCCAGGCCAGTCCGCCCAGGGTGAGTCGGGACCTAAGGCGAGGCCGACAGGCGTAGTCGATGGACAACGGGTTGATATTCCCGTACCCGTGTATGAGCGTCCCTGATGAATCAGAGGTACTAAGCGCCCAAAACCACTGTTACCAATCACCTTCGGGTGTGCGGATTGGTGGGGCTGCGCGTGACCTTCTCTGGTAGTAGTCAAGCGATGGGGTGACGCAGGAAGGCAGCCGTACCGGTCAGTGGTAATACCGGGGTAAGCCTGTAGGGAGTTGGATAGGTAAATCCGTCCAACACATATCCTGAGAGGTGATGCATAGCCGATTGAGGCGAATTCGGTGATCCTATGCTGTCGAGAAAAGCCTCTAGCGAGCGCATACACGGCCCGTACCCCAAACCAACACAGGTGGTCAGGTAGAGAATACCGAGGCGTACGAGTGAACTATGGTTAAGGAACTCGGCAAAATGCCCCCGTAACTTCGGGAGAAGGGGGACCCACATACCGTCAACACCCTTGCGGTGGGCAGCGGGCGTGGGTGGCACAAACCAGTGAGAAGCGACTGTTTACTAAAAACACAGGTCCGTGCGAAGTCGCAAGACGATGTATACGGACTGACGCCTGCCCGGTGCTGGAAGGTTAAGAGGACCGGTTAACCCTTCGGGGTGAAGCTGAGAATTTAAGCCCCAGTAAACGGCGGTGGTAACTATAACCATCCTAAGGTAGCGAAATTCCTTGTCGGGTAAGTTCCGACCTGCACGAATGGCGTAACGACTTCTCAACTGTCTCAACCATAGACTCGGCGAAATTGCATTACGAGTAAAGATGCTCGTTACGCGCGGCAGGACGAAAAGACCCCGGGACCTTCACTACAACTTGGTATTGGTGCTCGATACGGTTTGTGTAGGATAGGTGGGAGACTAGGAAGCAGTCACGCCAGTGATTGTGGAGTCATTGTTGAAATACCACTCTGATCGTATTGGGCCTCTAACCTCGGACCGTCTATCCGGTCCAGGGACAGTGCCTGGTGGGTAGTTTAACTGGGGCGGTTGCCTCCTAAAATGTAACGGAGGCGCCCAAAGGTTCCCTCAACCTGGACGGCAATCAGGTGTTGAGTGTAAGTGCACAAGGGAGCTTGACTGCGAGACGGACATGTCAAGCAGGGACGAAAGTCGGGACTAGTGATCCGGCACCTCTGAGTGGAAGGGGTGTCGCTCAACGGATAAAAGGTACCCCGGGGATAACAGGCTGATCTTCCCCAAGAGTCCATATCGACGGGATGGTTTGGCACCTCGATGTCGGCTCGTCGCATCCTGGGGCTGGAGCAGGTCCCAAGGGTTGGGCTGTTCGCCCATTAAAGCGGCACGCGAGCTGGGTTTAGAACGTCGTGAGACAGTTCGGTCTCTATCCGCCGCGCGCGTCAGAAGCTTGAGGAAATCTGTCCCTAGTACGAGAGGACCGGGACGGACGAACCTCTGGTCTACCAGTTGTTCCACCAGGAGCATCGCTGGATAGCCACGTTCGGACAGGATAACCGCTGAAAGCATCTAAGCGGGAAACCCCCTCCAAGACCAGGCTTCTCACCCATTAAGTGGGATAAGGCCCCCCGCAGACCACGGGATCGATAGACCAGACCTAGAAGACCAGCAATGGTCGCAGGGAACTGGCACTAACCGGCCGAAAACTTACAACAACAACAAAACCTCGCAACCACAATCCACAGTCACACGACTGCACCCCACCACCAAAAACAGGGGCTATAAACCTCCCCACACAAAAGGGGATCACTCAAAAACGAGTGAATACAGTTACGGCGGTAATAGCGGCAGGGAAACGCCCGGTCCCATCCCGAACCCGGAAGCTAAGCCTACCAGCGCCGATGATACTACCCACACGGGTGGAAAAGTAGGACACCGCCGAACACACATTGGAATCGCCCCCCACAGAAATGTGGGGGGCGATTTTCTTTTCCGGTTCTTTCGGCGCGCAATTCACGTCACGCTATTTACGAATTGCATTAATTGTGAGTCGGTCGATGGTGGCCGTATCCTTTCTTTCGTGCCCCACGACAATCAGGGCGGCCGCGGCGAACGTCGACCGGACCGCGCCACCACCGGCGGAAGCCAGCGCCCGCGCCGGGACAACCGTTCGGCTCCGCGTACGTCGGGGCCCAACCGCGCGCGTTCCGCTCAACCCCGGCCGGATCGGGTCGATCCTCGTTTCGCCGATGCGCCGCCGATCCCCGCGGAGATCGAAGCCAAGCAGCTCGCACCGGAGATTCGCGGTGAGCTCACCACCCTCGACCGCGCGACCGCCGATGCCGTGGCACGCCACCTCGTGGCCGCCGGAGAACTGCTCGAAGACGATCCGCAGGCGGCGCTGGCCCATGCCCAGGCCGCCCGCGCGCGTTCGGGCCGCATCGCCGCTGTGCGCGAGGCCGTCGGGATCGCCGCCTATCAGTGCGGTGACTGGGCGCAGGCCCTCGCCGAACTGCGGGCCGCCCGTCGAATGGGAAGTCGCTCACCGCTGTTGGCGTTGATCGCCGACTGTGAACGCGGCATCGGGCGTCCCGAGCGCGCGATCGAGCTGGCCAGAGGTGAGGAGGCCGCCGCGCTGACCGGAGAGGACGCCGACGAACTGCGCATCGTCGTCGCCGGCGCCCGGTCCGATCTCGGTCAGCACGAGCAGGCCTTGGCGATCCTGTCGACACCGACGCTCGACCCGTCGAAGTCCGGGCAGACCGCGGCCCGGTTGTTCTACGCCTACGCCGACACGCTCGTGGTGCTCGATCGCCGGGACGAGGCCCTGCAGTGGTTCCTGCACGCCGCGAAGGCCGACGTCGACGGGATCACCGACGCCGAAGAGCGGATCACGGAGCTGTCCTGACGTGAGCACCCTTGCGCAGCAGCATGATTGCCTGCTGCTCGATCTCGACGGCACCGTGTTCCGCGGACATGAGCCGACGCCGGGCGCAGTGGACACGCTGGCGGCCGTCGACTCGAGAATTCTGTTCGTGACCAACAACGCGTCGCGCAGCGCCGGCCAGGTCTCCGACCACCTGTGTGAGCTCGGGTTCAGCGCAGCACCGCCGGACGTCGTGACGAGCGCGCAGAGCGCGGCGCGCCTGCTCGCCGAGCAACTGCCGAGCGGCGCGAAAGTTCTGGTGGTCGGCACCGATTCGCTCGCCGACGAGGTCAGCAATGTCGGACTGGCACCCGTGCGGGAGTACTCCGAGGGTCCGGCGGCGGTGGTGCAGGGGCACAACCCGGAGACCGCCTGGCAGATTCTCGCCGAGGCCGCCCTGGCTATCCGGTCCGGAGCCCTGTGGGTGGCCGCCAACGTCGACAGAACCCTTCCTTCGGAACGAGGTCTGCTGCCGGGAAACGGGTCGATGGTCGCCGCCTTGCGTGCCGCCACCGACTCCGAACCGCAGGTAGCGGGAAAGCCGGCGCCCGCCCTGATGGCAGATGCGCTGTCGCGCGGTGACTTCCAGACCCCGCTGGTGGTGGGCGATCGGCTCGACACCGACATCGCCGGCGCCAACGCGGCGAGACTTCCCAGCCTGATGGTGCTCTGCGGGGTGAACAACGCCGCGGACGCGATCTGGGCGGTCGAGGACGAGCGTCCGGGCTTCCTCGCCGAGGATCTTCGTGCGCTCACCGCCCACGCCGCCGACGTCCTGCGCATCGCACCCGACCCCGCGTGGCGGGTCGACGTCACGGAGAAGGCGGTCACCGTCAGTTCCACCGGGACGACGGCGTCCGATCCGCTGGCGCCGGTCCGCGCGATCGCCGCAGCCGTCTGGGAGTCCGGGATCGGGCGTCGGCCCATCGTGGGCGCCGACGACGCGGCGCGACAGGCCGTCGAACGATGGTCACTCGCGTCGGCTGCCATCGACTAGCGTGAACGTCGTCATGAGCAACGACCCCGACCAGATCCGCGCGCAGATCGCCGAGCTCCTCGGCGAGCGGACCGACCTGTCGGCGTCTGACCTGGACTCCGTCGCCGCGCGCCTCGAAGAGGCGCACGATCTGCTGGTGCGCGCGCTGGAATCCGTCGAGAAGGGCTGACCCGCGTGACGCGTCGCGCGCGTGTGGACGCCGAACTGGTCCGGCGGGGTCTTGCCCGCTCGCGCCAGCAGGCTGCCGAGCTGATCAGTGCCGGCAAGGTCCGCGTCGACGGGATGCCCGCCGCCAAACCCGCGACCGCGGTGTCGGTGACGGCCAATCTGAGTGTCGAGGCCGGTGACGAGGATTCCTGGGTGTCGCGGGGCGCGCACAAGCTCATCGGCGCCCTCGATGTGTTCGGACTGACCGTCGCAGGCCGGCGCTGCCTGGACGCGGGTGCCTCGACCGGAGGGTTCACCGAGGTTCTGCTGAGTCGGGACGTCCGCGAAGTCGTCGCCGTCGATGTCGGTTACGGCCAGTTGGCGTGGAGCGTTCGCACCGACCCGCGGGTGACCGTCATGGAGCGCACCAACGTCCGCGACCTCACCGCGGAGGCGATCGGGGGTCCGGTCGATCTCGTCGTCGCCGACCTGTCGTTCATTTCGCTGGCGACGGTGCTGCCTGCACTGGCCGCATGCGCGTCGCCCGGCGCCGATATCGTTCCCATGGTGAAACCGCAGTTCGAGGTCGGCAAGGATCGGGTGGGTGCCGGCGGGGTGGTGTCGGACCCGCAGTTGCGCGTCGACGCGGTGCTCTCGGTCGCCCGGCGTGCCGCGAGCCTGAACTGGCACGCTGTGGCGGTGACCGCCAGCCCGCTGCCCGGTCCGGCGGGCAACGTGGAGTACTTCCTCCATCTGCGCGCCCGGGCCGACGCCATGTCGCAGGACGCGCTGGAAGGCGCCGTCCGGCGCGCCGTCGACGAAGGGCCTCAATGACCGCCCCCATCACCGACAACAGCCCGGAGCGCACGATCCTGCTGGTCGTGCACACCGGCCGCCCCGAGGCGACGGAGGTCGCCCGCCGGGTGGAGAAGGTGCTCGCCGACCACGGCATCGGCCTGCGCGTGCTGTCGGCCGAAGCGGTGGACCGTGGCCCGCTGCACCTGTCGCCCGACGACATGCGGGCACTGGGCGCCGACATCGAGGTCGTGGACCCCGAAGAGCGGGCGGCCGAAGGATGCGAGCTGGTGCTGGTGCTCGGCGGCGACGGCACGTTCCTGCGGGCCGCCGAACTCGCCCGTAACGCCGAGATCCCGGTGCTCGGCGTCAACCTCGGCAAGATCGGCTTCCTGGCCGAGGCCGAGGCCGAGGCCATCGACACGGTGCTCGACCACATCGTGCGGCGCGACTACCGCGTCGAGGAGCGGATGACGCTGGATGTCGCCGTGCGGGCCAAAGGCGAGATCATCGACCATGGCTGGGCGCTCAACGAGGCCAGTCTGGAGAAGGGTCCGCGACTGGGCGTGCTCGGCGTGGTGGTGGAGGTCGACGGTCGGCCGGTCTCGTCGTTCGGATGTGACGGTGTGCTGGTCTCGACGCCGACGGGGTCGACGGCCTATGCGTTCTCCGCCGGCGGGCCGGTGCTCTGGCCCGACCTGGAGGCGATCATCGTGGTGCCCAACAATGCGCATGCGCTGTTCGCCCGGCCGATGGTGACCAGTCCCGACGCGGCCATCGCGATCGAGATCGAGGCCAGCGGGTACGACGCGCTGGTGTTCTGCGACGGCCGCCGGGAAATGGTGCTGCCCGCAGGTGGACGTCTGGAGGTGACGCGCTGCGCCACCCCGCTGAAGTGGGTGCGGCTGGACAGTGCGCCGTTCACCGACCGCCTGGTGCGCAAGTTCCGGTTGCCGGTCACAGGGTGGCGCGGACAGTAGTGCTAGCCGAGATCCGGATCGAGGCGCTGGGCGCCATCAATGCAGCGACCGCCGAGTTCGACGGCGGTCTGACGGTGCTGACCGGTGAGACCGGCGCCGGCAAGACGATGGTCGTCACCGGCCTGCACCTGCTCGGTGGTGCCCGCGCCGACGCGACGAAGGTGCGCTCCGGCTCCGACCGTGCCGTCGTCGAAGGCCGTTTCACCACAACCGAAGTCGGGGACGCGGTGAGCGCGCGGGTGGACGGCATCCTGGATTCGTCCGGCGCCGAGCGCGACGACGACGGCAGCGTCATCGCCGCCCGCTCGGTGAGCAGGGACGGGCCGTCGCGCGCCTACCTGGGCGGCCGCAGCGTGCCGGCGAAATCGCTGAGCGGCTTCACCAACGAACTGCTGACGCTGCATGGACAGAACGACCAGCTGCGCCTGATGCGGCCCGACGAACAGCGCAACGCCCTGGATCGCTATGCCGACGTGACGCGCCGGCTGGACCGCTACCGGAGCGCGCGCGACGCCTGGCTCGAGGCGCGCCGCGATCTCGAGGACCGCCGGCGCCGCACCCGGGAGTTGGCGCAGGAAGCCGATCGATTGCACTTCGCGCTCAACGAGATCGACGTCGTGGACCCGAAACCGGGGGAGGACGAGGCGCTGGTCGCCGACATCCGCCGGCTCTCGGAACTCGACGCGCTGCGTGATGCGGTGCAGACGGCCCGGGCCGCGCTCGCCGGAGACGGCGACGACAGTGCCCACGACGGTTTCTCCGCGGCCGGCGCCGTCGGGCAGGCGCGGTCGGCGCTGGAGAACACCGACGACGTCGCGCTCAAATCTCTCGCCGAGCAACTCGGCGCGGCACTGACGGTCGTCGTCGACGTGTCCGCCGAGCTCGGGCACTTTCTCGCCGAATTACCCAGTGATACAAGCACATTGGAGACGAAGCTGGCCCGGCAGGCCGAACTGCGCACGCTGACCCGCAAGTACGCCGCGGACATCGACGGTGTGCTGGCCTGGGCGGTGGAGGCGCGCGAACGACTGTCGGCGCTCGATGTGTCCGAGGAGACCCTGACCGGGCTGCAACGCCGGGTCGACGAGCTGCAGTCGGCCGTGGTGGCGGCGGCGCAGGACGTGACCAAGGTGCGCAGCAAGGCCGCCAAGGGGTTGTCGAAGGCGGTCACCGCGGAACTGGCCGGTCTCGCGATGTCGGGGGCGCAGTTCGCGATCACCGTCGCGCCGCTTGCCGCCCGCGCCGACGACAGCGCCCCGTTGGAGTTGCCGTCGGGTGTCACGGTGCACGCCGGTCGGGACGGGGTGGACGCCGTCGAGTTCGGTTTCGCCGCGCACGGCGGGTCTGATCTGCTGCCGCTGAACAAGAGCGCGTCCGGCGGCGAGCTGTCGCGGGTGATGCTGGCCCTCGAGGTGGTGCTGTCGGCGTCGACCGAGGGCACGACCATGGTGTTCGACGAGGTCGACGCCGGTGTCGGCGGCCGTGCGGCCGTGCAGATCGGTCGCCGGCTGGCCCGGCTCGCGCGCACCCACCAGGTCATCGTCGTCACCCATCTGCCTCAGGTGGCGGCGTACGCCGACGTGCACCTGGTGGTCGAAGGCGTCGGCAACGATGGTGCGGGTAGCGGCGACGGCAAGAAGGCCAGAGCGAAGTCCAGCGGTGTGCGGCGCCTCGACGACGACGACCGCGTCGCCGAACTGGCCCGCATGCTCGCCGGCCTCGGGGAGTCCGACAGCGGGCGGGCCCATGCGCGGGATCTGCTGGACGCCGCGCGCAAGGACCGCGCCGCCGAGTGAGATCAACGTCCGAGGACCTCGTCGAGTAGATCTGCGACGAAGTCGGTGTCGGGGGCGTCGGCGGTCATCAGAGCGCGATAGAACACAGCGCCGGACAATGCCGCCGAGGCGATCTCCGGGTCCACCGTCGGCGGGAACTCCCCGGACGCCACTCCTTCGGCGATCGTGGCGGTGAGCCGTTGGCGGCGCTGCGCCGAGAACCGGTGTAGCCGGTCGCGGAAGGCATCGTCGTTGGCGGCGGCGTGGATCAATGCGGGGACGCACGCTGACACCGGTGAGTCGGTGAGCGCCTGCGCGAGGTGGTTCAGCAAGATGTGCGCGCGCCGGCGTGCGGTGGCGGCGCTGTCCTCATGCGCGGGATCCGGCTGGCGACTGAGCCCGGCCAGTGCGTCGGCGATCAATGCCCCTTTGTCGGGCCAGTGCCGGTACACGGTGCTTCTGCCGACCTCGGCGCGGGCCGCGACAGACTCCATCCGGAACCCGGTGTAACCGTGGGCGGCGAATTCGGCGAGTGCGGCGCGCAGGATCACGCGCCTCGAATGCCCGATGCGCGGATCCTCTCTGGCGCTACTTGTCACGTTATGGGACACAGACGTATCATAACCTTCTGGAGGTGCACAGATGGCCGAATTCAGCATGCGCTACATCGTGGTTGACGTGGACGAAGCGGTGAACTTCTACACCCGACATCTGGGCTTCGAACTGGTCATGAAACCTGGGCCGGGGTTCGCCATGTTGCGGCGTGAGGGCGTGCGCTTGCTGGTGAACGCGCCCGAAGGTGGTGGCGGCGCCGGACAGCGACTGTCCGGCGGGGAGTTGCCGCAGCCGGGCGGCTGGAACCGCTTCCAGGTTCGCGTCGACGATCTGGCCGCGGTGGTCGACGCGCTTCGCCGGGCGGGCGTGCCCTTTCGCGGTGAGGTCATCGAGGGGCGCGGGGGTCGGCAGGCGCTCGCAGTGGATCCGTCCAAAAATTTCGTCGAACTCTTCCAGGTCAACCCGGGATGACCCAGTTACAGATGTGACAAAAAGCAACTTCTGAGGCTGGTGTTACGGCGCGCCTCCGACGGAAATGTCGCGTTGCTGGCCAGAATCGGCGCATGAAGATGTCAGCGCTGCTGTCCCGTAATGCCAGCTCACGGCCAGGTATCACCGGCACCGCCCGAGTGGACCGCGACATCGACAGGCTGCTGAGACGGGTCACACCCGGCGACATCGTCGTCCTCGACGCACTCGACCTCGACCGCGTCACCGCCGACGCCCTCGTCGACGCCGGGGTCTCTGCGGTGGTGAACGCATCGCCGTCGATCTCGGGCCGCTACCCGAACCTGGGCCCCGAGGTGCTGGTCGCCAACGGCATCACCCTCGTCGACGAGACGGGTCCGGAGATCTTCAAGAAGGTCAAGGACGGCGCCCGCATCCGGATCAACGAAGGCGGCATCTACTCGGGCGACCGGCGGTTGAGCCTGGGCACCGAGCGCACCGACGCCGACATCCACGAGCTGATGCAGGAGGCCAAGGGCGGCCTGGTCGCACATCTGGAGGCGTTCGCCGGCAACACGATCGAGTTCATCCGCAGCGAGAGCCCGCTGCTGATCGACGGCATCGGCATCCCCGACATCGACGTCGACCTGAACCGGCGCCACGTCGTGATCGTCGCCGAAGAGGACAACGCCGCCGCCGACCTGAAGGCGCTCAAGCCGTTCATCAAGGAGTACCAGCCGGTGCTCGTCGGCGTGGGTCTCGGCGCGGATACCCTCCGCAAAGCCGGCTACCGGCCCGCGCTGATCGTCGGCGACCCCGACAAGATCAGCACCGAGGTGCTGCGCTGCGGCGCCCAGGTGGTGCTGCCCGCCGACGCCGACGGCCACGCAGCGGGGCTGGAACGCATCCAGGACCTCGGAGTCGGTGCGATGACGTTCCCGGCCGCAGGGTCGGCCGCGGATCTGGCGCTGCTGCTGTGCGACCACCACGGGGCCTCGCTGATCGTCACCGTAGGTCACACCGCCAGCATCGAGGAGTTCTTCGACCGCACCCGCCAGCAGAGCAACCCGTCGACCTTCCTGACCCGGATGAAGGTGGGGGAGAAGCTGGTCGACGCGAAAGCCGTTGCGACGCTGTACCGCAGCCGGGTGTCCGGCGGCGCCATCGCGCTGCTCGTGCTCGCGATGCTCATCGCCGTGATCGCCGCGCTGTGGGTGTCGCGCGCGGATGCGGCGGTGCTCGAATGGGTCACCCAGTACTGGAACCAGTTCCTGCTCTGGGCCCAGGGCCTGGTGTCGTAGAGGACCGACGGTGATCTCGCTGCGCTCGCACGCAATCTCGCTCGCTGCGGTCTTCCTCGCGCTGGCCATCGGGGTGGCGCTGGGGTCGGGACTGCTGTCCAACACCGTGCTCTCCGGTCTGCGCGACGACAAGACGGAGATGCAGCAGCAGATCGACACGCTGACCGACAATCGCAACGCGCTGAACGAAAAGCTCAGTGCCGCCGATGATTTCAATGCCCAGATGGCACCCCGCATCCTGCAGGAGAGCCTCGCGAAGAAGTCGGTGGTGATCTTCCGTACCCCCGATTCGGCCGATGACGACGTCGACGGCCTGGTCCGCCTCGTCGGTGACGCCGGTGGTTCGGTGACCGGCACCGTGGGGCTGACCCAGGAGTTCGTCGACGCGAACTCGGCCGAGAAGCTGCTCTCGGTGGTGAACTCGCCGATCGTGCCCGCCGGCGCGCAGTTGAGCACCGCGACCGTCGACCAGGGATTCCAGGCAGGCGACCTGCTGGGAATCTCGCTGCTGATCGACAAGGACCCGAGGGCCACCCCGGTCGGTGACGCCGAGCGTGACACCGTGCTCGCCGCGCTTCGCGACACCGGTTTCCTGACCTACGGCACCGAGCGCATCGGCGCGGCCGACACCGCCCTGATCGTGACCGGCGGCCCCCTCGGTGAGGACGCGGGCAACCAGGGTTCGACGGTCGCGAGGTTCGCCTCCGGTCTGGCACGCCACGGCTCGGGCACCGTGCTCGTCGGACGCGAAGGGTCCGCCACCGGAACCTCGGCGGTGGCGGTCACCCGCTCGGACGCGGCGCTGAAGAACGCCGTCAGCACTGTCGACGACGTCGACAGTGAGTCGGGGCGGATCACGTCGGTCCTCGCGCTCAGCGCTCTGGTCAACGGCGCACGACCCGAGCAGTTCGGCATCGGACAGGGTGCGACCGCGGTCACCGTGCCGCAGTAACCATCGGCGCGTCAGTCACGCCGTGTCGGCGTCGGTGTTAGGGTGAGATTCCGTGGGTCGGCAGGCCCCAAAACGGGTTTTCAGCGCGTTGAGGACCCATACCGAACAAGCCCTGCCCGGTCATCACGGAGGTAGTTCTTGCCCGCTCTACGCAAGCACCCGCACACGGCCACCAAGCACCTCTTCGTCACCGGTGGTGTGGTGTCGTCGCTCGGCAAGGGGCTCACGGCGTCGAGCCTCGGCCAGCTCCTGACCGCGCGGGGCCTGCAGGTCACGATGCAGAAGCTCGACCCCTACCTCAACGTCGACCCGGGCACGATGAACCCGTTCCAGCACGGCGAGGTCTTCGTTACCGAGGACGGAGCCGAGACCGACCTCGACGTCGGTCACTACGAACGCTTCCTCGACCGCAATCTGTCGGGGTCTGCCAATGTCACCACCGGGCAGGTGTATTCGACGGTGATCGCCAAGGAGCGCCGTGGTGAGTACCTCGGCGACACGGTGCAGGTGATCCCGCACATCACCGACGAGATCAAGCGGCGGGTCCTGGAGATGGCCGAGCCCGACGAGGACGGCAACCGGCCTGACGTCGTCATCACCGAGGTCGGCGGCACCGTCGGCGACATCGAGTCGCTGCCGTTCCTGGAGGCGGCCCGGCAGGTGCGCCACGAGGTCGGCCGCGAGAACTGCTTCTTCCTGCACTGCTCGCTGGTGCCGTTCATGGCACCGTCGGGTGAGCTCAAGACCAAGCCGACCCAGCACTCGGTCGCCGCGCTGCGCAGCATCGGTATCCAGCCCGACGCGCTGATCCTGCGCTGCGACCGCGACGTCCCCGAGTCGTTGAAGAACAAGATCGCGTTGATGTGTGACGTCGACATCGACGGTGTCATCTCGACCCCGGATGCCCCGTCGATCTATGACATCCCGAAGGTGCTGCACCGCGAGGAACTCGACGCCTACGTGGTGCGCCGGCTCAATCTCGCGTTCCGCGACGTCGACTGGACCCAGTGGAACGACCTGCTCCACCGCGTCCACGAGCCCCGGGAAACGGTGCGAATCGCGTTGGTGGGCAAGTACATCGACCTTTCCGACGCCTACCTGTCGGTCGCCGAGGCGCTGCGGGCGGGCGGCTTCGCCCATCACGCCAAGGTGGAGATCCGCTGGATTCCGTCCGATGACTGCGAAACCGACGTCGGCGCCGCGACCGCGCTCTCCGATGTCGACGGCGTGCTCATTCCCGGCGGCTTCGGGATCCGCGGCATCGAGGGGAAGGTCGGCGCGATCCGCTACGCGCGCAAGCGGGGCCTGCCTTTGCTCGGGCTGTGCCTGGGGCTGCAGTGCATCGTCATCGAGGCAGCCCGGTCGGTCGGCCTGACCGAGGCCAGCTCCGCGGAGTTCGACCCCGACACCCCCGACCCGGTGATCTCGACGATGGCCGATCAGCGTGACGCGGTCGCCGGCGAGGCCGACCTCGGGGGCACCATGCGGCTGGGGGCGTATCCGGCGGTGCTGCAGAAGAATTCGTTGGTGGCCAAGGCCTACGACGCGACCGAGGTGTCCGAACGGCACCGGCACCGCTACGAGGTCAACAACGCCTACCGGGAGCGGATCGCCGAGAGCGGACTGCAGTTCTCGGGGACCTCACCCGACGGGCACCTCGTCGAGTTCGTCGAATACCCGGCCGACGTGCATCCGTTCCTCGTGGGCACGCAGGCCCACCCCGAGCTCAAGAGCCGGCCGACTCGCCCGCATCCGCTGTTCGTCGCGTTCGTCGGCGCGGCGGTGGAGTACAACAACGGGGAACGCCTGCCCGTAGACATTCCAGCAATTCCGACGGCCGACCATCAATCCAACGGGGCCGAGCACGCCCTCGAGGACGCCCCGGCCCGTGGCTGAGGACGAACCCGGTCTCCACGAGTTCTCCACTGCCGCTTCGGAAACGGTCTACGTCGGCAAGATCCTGGCGCTGCGCGGGGACGAGGTGCGCATGCCCGGCGGCGGCACCGCTCGCCGCGAGGTCGTCGAACACTTCGGTGCGGTCGCCGTGGTCGCGCTCGACGACGAGGGCCGCGTCGTCCTCGTCCACCAGTACCGGCATGCGTTCGGCAGGAGACTGTGGGAACTGCCGGCGGGTCTGCTGGATTCCGCCGGCGAGGATCCGCACGTCACCGCCGCCCGCGAACTCGTCGAAGAGGTCGGTCTGGCGGCCCGCGACTGGTGGACGCTGGTGGACATCGACTCCGCACCGGGATTCTGTGACGAGAGCGTGCGCATCTTCCTGGCGACCGGATTGAGTGACGTCGACCGTCCCGAAGCCCACGACGAGGAAGCGGATCTGGCGGTGCGCCGCGTCGACCTCGCCGAGGCCGTCGCCCGGGTCTTCTCCGGTGACATCGTCAACTCGATCGCGGTCGCGGGAATCCTGGCCGCGCACACCATGACCGGCACCGACGCACTGCGGCCGGTGGATGCGCCGTGGGTGGACCGGCCGCAGGCGCTGGGCCGCCGGTTGGGACATTCGTGACCGACGCGTCGACGGTGGGCGTCGGAGCGGTCCTGGACGGACAGCTCCAGGGCTACCTCGACCACCTCGCGATCGAACGCGGGGTCGCCGCCAACACGCTGAGCTCTTACCGGCGCGACCTGAGGCGCTACGCCGAGCATCTGAAGGCCCGCGGCGTCGGCGATCTGGCCGCGGTGACCGAGACCGACGTCAGTGAGTTCCTGGTGGCGTTGCGCCTCGGCGACCCCGACGGCGGAGTGGTGCCTCTGTCGGCGGTGTCGGCGGCCAGAGCGCTGATCGCGGTGCGGGGGTTGCACCGGTTCGCCGCCGCGGAGGGCATCGCGGCGATCGATGTGGCGCGCGACGTCAAACCCCCGACCCCGAGCCGCCGGCTGCCCAAGAGCCTGAGCATCGACGAGGTGCTGGCGTTGCTGGAGGCCGCCGGCGGAGACAGCGAGGCGGACTCGCCGCTGACGCTGCGCAACCGGGCCCTGCTGGAACTGCTGTATTCGACGGGCGCCCGCATCTCCGAGGCCGTCGGGCTCGACATCGACGACGTTGACACCTCGGCCCGATCGGTGCTGCTGCGCGGCAAGGGGGGAAAGCAGCGACTGATCCCGATCGGGCGTCCCGCTGTGACGGCGCTGGAGACCTACCTGGTTCGTGGCCGTCCCGACCTGGCACGCCGGGGCCGTGGGACGCCGGCGATCTTCCTCAATGCCCGCGGCGGACGCCTGTCACGCCAGAGTGCCTGGCAGGTGCTGCAGGACGCCGCCGGACGCGCCGGGGTGACCGCGACGGTGTCGCCGCACGTGCTGCGGCACTCGTTCGCGACGCATCTGCTCGACGGCGGCGCCGACGTGCGCGTCGTGCAGGAGTTGCTGGGCCACGCCTCGGTCACCACGACGCAGATCTACACGATGGTCACGGTGAACGCCCTGCGCGAGGTGTGGGCCGGCGCGCACCCGCGCGCACGCTAACTGCCGACCAGGTACTCCGACTCCAGCACCAGGTCCGGGAGCAACGACTGGTACTCGACGTGCGTCTTGTGCTCGACGGTGTGCCAGCGGGTGCCCTCGTGCTCGCGCATGTAGCGCCGGTACTCCGGGGCGCCGGGGATCCGCACGTTGTCGGCGACCACGAGCGACCCGCGGTGCAGCCAGCCGCGCTGCTCGATGCTCAGCAGATCGGACAGGTAGGCGCTCTTGTCGTGGTCGATGAACAGCAGGTCGACGCTGCCGGGGCCGACGCCGTGTTCGCCGGCGAGGGTGTCGAGGGTGCGTCCGCCGTCGCCGAGGGTGCCGACGACGCAGGTGACGCGGTCGGCCACCCCGGCGTGGGTCCAGATCCGTCGCGCGACCTCGGCGTTGGCGGCGGAGAACTCGACGGAGAGCACGCGTGACGACGGAGCGGCCCGGGCGATCCGCAGGGCGCTGTACCCGCAGTAGGTGCCCAGTTCCAGAGCCAGGGCCGGGTCCGCCCGACGCACCGCGGCGTCGAGCAGCGCACCCTTTTCGACTCCGACATTGACCAGCACGGCCTTCTGGACGGCGAACGCGTCGATCGCCGAGAGCACTGCATCGATGTCGCCGGGTGCGGCGTGGGTCTCGACGTGGCCGGCGCACGCGCTCTCCCTGCCGTCGCCCATCTGGCCGGTGCGCACGAACGACCGCATACCGAGCGCAAGCCGCGCCCACCGCCGAAAGGCGTTCATGGCGTCAGAATAGACGCCGGATCCGGTCTTGCCTGCGGGTCTGCCTCACCGATCCGTCTCTCACCGTTAAACTTGCCCGGATGTCCGCCATGCCTGCAGGTTGCCTGACCAGCGACGGTCCGGCATGACCGACCCGACGGGCACTCCCGCCCCGGTAGACGCGCCAGCCGCACCGGCGGTGGCCCCGGACCCCGAACCGACACCAGGGCTGACCGGGCGGCTACCCCGGCAGATCCCCGAACCCGCACCCCGCACGTCCCACGGACCGGCCAAGGTCATCGCGATGTGCAACCAGAAGGGCGGCGTCGGCAAGACGACCTCGACGATCAACCTGGGTGCCAGCCTCGCCGAGTACGGCAGACGGGTGCTGCTGGTCGACCTCGACCCTCAGGGCGCGCTGTCGGCGGGTCTGGGTGTGCCGCACTACGAGCTCGAGCACACCGTGCACAACCTGCTGGTCGAACCGAGGGTGTCGATCGACCAGGTGCTGATCAAGACCCGCGTGCCCGGGCTGGATCTGGTGCCGAGCAACATCGACCTGTCGGCCGCCGAGATCCAGCTCGTCAACGAGGTCGGTCGCGAGCAGACGCTGGCCCGGGCGCTGTATCCGGTGCTGGACCGCTACGACTACGTGCTGATCGACTGCCAGCCGTCGCTGGGGCTGCTGACGGTCAACGGGCTGGCGTGCAGCGACGGCGTCGTCATCCCGACCGAGTGCGAGTTCTTCTCGTTGCGCGGCCTGGCGCTGCTGACCGACACCGTCGAGAAGGTGCACGACAGGCTCAACCCGAAGCTGGAGATCAGCGGGATCCTGATCACCCGCTACGACAATCGCACCGTCAACGCGCGCGAGGTGATGGCCCGCGTCGTCGAACGGTTCGGCGATCTGGTGTTCGACACCGTCATCACCCGTACCGTCCGATTTCCCGAGACCAGCGTCGCGGGCGAGCCGATCACCACCTGGGCGCCGAAATCGGCTGGCGCCGAGGCGTATCGGGCGCTGGCGCGTGAGGTCATCCACCGGTTCGGCGCGTGAGCGAGCCCGTCAGCCCGGACGAGCCCGCCACCGAGTCGACCCCCGCCGGATTCCAGGTCCGGCTGAGCAACTTCGAGGGGCCGTTCGACCTGCTGCTGCAGCTCATCTTCGGGCACCGGCTCGACGTCACCGAGGTCGCGCTGCACCAGGTCACCGACGAGTTCATCGCGTACACCAAGCAGATCGGCCCCCAGTTGGGTCTCGACGAGACGACGTCGTTCCTGGTGGTCGCCGCGACGCTCCTCGACCTCAAGGCCGCCCGACTGCTGCCCGCCGGTGAGATCCACGACGAAGAGGATCTTGCCCTGCTCGAGGTGCGGGACCTGTTGTTCGCGCGGCTCCTGCAGTACCGGGCGTTCAAGCACGTCGCCGAGATGTTCGCCGAACTGGAAGCCGCGGCGATGCGCAGCTACCCGCGGGCGGTGTCGCTGGAGGACCGGTACTCGGATCTGCTGCCCGAGGTGATGCTCGGCGTCGATGCGACTCGGTTCGCGGAGATCGCCGCCGCGGCGTTCACGCCCCGCCCTGTCCCGTCCGTCGGTCTCGACCATCTGCACCAGGTGTCTGTCTCGGTACCCCAGCAGGCGGCGAACCTGATCGCGCTGCTCGAGCGGCGGGGGATCGGCCAGTGGGCATCGTTCACCGATCTCGTCTCGGACTGCCAGGTCCCGATCGAGATCGTCGGGCGCTTCCTCGCGCTCCTCGAGTTGTACCGGGCGCGGGCGGTAACATTCTCCCAGCCAGAGGCGCTTGGCGTGCTCCAGATCTCGTGGACAGGGGAGCGGCCGGACAGCCAACAGTTGGCGACCGCTGACGCGGAATAGAAAAGACTATGACAGAAGACATTTCGACCGGCACTGCGCCCGACGCGGTCACCGACGTCGACCCCGAAACAGATGTGATCGACGAGACCGATGACGCGCCGGCCGTCGAACTCGACGACACCGAGCTGGACTCGGTGCTCGAAGCCCTGCTTCTCGTGGTCGACACACCGGTGACAGTGGACACACTTGCCGGTGTCATCGACGCGCCCTCGGCGCGGGTCGCGGCCAGGCTGCAGGTGCTCGCCGACGGATACGCCGCCCGCGACAGCGGCATCGATCTGCGCGAAGCCGCGGGCGGATGGCGGATGTACACCAGGTCGCGGTATGCGCCGTATGTGGAGAAGCTGCTGCTCGACGGCGCTCGCTCGAAGCTTACCCGCGCCGCGCTGGAGACCCTCGCGGTGGTCGCCTACCGCCAGCCGGTCACCCGCGCCCGGGTCAGCGCGGTCCGTGGCGTCAACGTCGACGCGGTGATGCGGACGCTGATGGCGCGCGGGCTGATCACCGAGGCGGGTACCGACGCGGACTCCGGGGCTGTCACGTTCGCGACCACCGAGCTGTTCCTCGAGCGGCTCGGGCTGACGTCGCTGACCGACCTGCCCGACATCGCACCTCTGCTACCGGACGTCGACGTGATCGACGATCTCAGTGAAACCCTCAGCGACGAGCCTCGTTTCATGAAACTCAACGGCGCGTCCGCTCCCGAGGCGCCGGCGGCCATCGACGTGGATCAGGACTGACATGACAGACAACGACGGAGTACGCCTGCAGAAGGTGTTGTCCCAGGCCGGAATTGCGTCCCGCCGTGTCGCGGAGAAGATGATCCGCGACGGCCGGGTCGAGGTCGACGATCGGATCGTCACCGAGCTCGGTACCCGTGTCGACCCGGCGGAGTCGGTGATTCGCGTCGACGGCGCCCGCATCACCGTCGACGACACGCTGGTGCACCTGGCCATCAACAAGCCGCGCGGCATGCACTCGACGATGTCCGACGACCGCGGCCGGCCGTGCGTCGGCGACCTCGTCGAACATCGGGTTCGTGGTAACAAGAAGCTGTTTCACGTCGGACGTCTGGACGCCGACACCGAGGGGCTGCTGCTGCTGACCAACGACGGCGAGCTCGCCCACCGGCTGATGCACCCGTCCTACGAGGTGCCCAAGTCCTACGTCGCGACGGTGCTCGGTTCGGTTCCGCGCGGGCTCGGCCGCAAGTTGCGCGAGGGCGTCGAACTCGACGACGGTCCGGTGCAGGTCGACGATTTCGCGTTGGTCGACACCACGCCCGGTCGCACGCTGGTCCGCGTCACGCTGCACGAGGGGCGCAAGCACATCGTGCGACGGCTGCTGGCCGAAGTCGGCTTCCCGGTGCAGAACCTGGTGCGGACCGACATCGGCGGGGTTTCCCTCGGCGATCAGCGGCCCGGGAGCATCCGCGCGCTCACGCAGAAGGAGATCGGCGAACTGTACAAGGCGGTGGGTCTGTGAGCCGTTCTCTGGTGATCGCGATCGACGGTCCCGCGGGAACCGGAAAGTCCTCGGTGGCAAAGGGTTTGGCGCGTTCGTTGAATGCCAGCTACCTCGACACCGGCGCGATGTACCGGATCGTGACGCTCAACGCGCTGCGTGCGGGGGTCGATCTGGGTGACGCCGCGGCGATCGCGGCGGCGACGGCTGAGGTGGATCTGGCCGTCGGCTACGACCCGGACGAGGACCGTTTCCTGCTCGCCGGCGCCGACGTGTCGGCCGAGATCCGCGGCGACGCGGTCACCAAGGCCGTCTCGGCGGTCTCCGCGGTTCCGGCGGTACGCGCCCGTCTGGTCGAGATCCAGCGTCAACTCGCCGCGGCGGCAGGAAATGTCGTCGTCGAGGGCCGCGACATCGGGACCGTGGTGCTGCCCGACGCCGACGTGAAGATCTTCCTGACCGCGTCCGCGGAGGTGCGTGCGCAGCGGCGTACCGACCAGAACATCGCCAACGGCCGGCCCGGGGACTACGAGTCGGTGCTGGCCGATGTCCGGCGCCGTGATCACCTCGACTCGACCCGCGCCGTGTCACCGCTGCGGGCCGCCGACGACGCGATCGTGGTCGACACCAGCGACATGAATCAACCCGAGGTCGTCGCGCACCTGGCCGAACTCGTCGAGCAGAGAGCGGGGGTGTCCCGATGACCGGCGAGGACGATCAGTCCGGCGGTGACGGCGTCTGGTTCGACGAAGGGGACTGGGAACTCGGCGCCGACGCCGACGAGGTGGCCGCCGCCGTCGAGGAGGCCTCCGCGCCACCGCCGGTGCTGGCCGTCGTCGGCAGGCCCAATGTCGGGAAGTCGACCCTGGTCAACCGCATCCTCGGACGCCGCGAGGCCGTCGTGCAGGACATTCCCGGCGTGACCCGGGACCGGGTCTCCTACGACGCGAGCTGGCTGGGCCAGAAGTTCGTCGTCCAGGACACCGGCGGGTGGGAACCCGACGCCAAAGGGCTGCAGCAACTCGTCGCCGACCAGGCCTCGGTGGCGATGCGCACCGCCGACGCGATCATCTTCGTCGTCGACGCCGTCGTCGGGGCCACCACCGCGGACGAAGCCGCCGCAAAACTGTTGCAGCGCTCCGGAAAACCGGTATTCCTCGCGGCCAACAAGGTCGACAACGAGCGTGGGGAGGCCGACGCCGCCGCGCTCTGGTCGTTGGGTCTGGGGGAGCCGCACCCGATCAGCGCGATGCACGGCCGCGGGGTCGCCGACCTGCTCGATCGGGTGATCGAGGAACTACCGACGATCTCGGAGGTCAACGCCGGTGGCGGCGGCGGTCCGCGCCGCGTCGCGTTGGTAGGTAAGCCGAACGTCGGCAAATCGTCTCTGCTGAACCGGCTTTCGGGCGACGAGCGATCCGTGGTGCACGACGTCGCCGGAACCACCGTCGACCCCGTCGACTCGCTCATCGAGATGGACGGCAAGCTCTGGCGCTTCGTCGACACCGCCGGCCTGCGCCGCAAGGTCGGACAGGCCAGCGGTCACGAGTTCTACGCGTCGGTGCGCACGCACGGCGCGATCGACTCCGCTGAGGTCGCGATCGTGTTGATCGACGCCTCGCAGCCGCTCACCGAACAGGACCAGCGGGTGCTGTCCATGGTGATCGAGGCCGGCCGGGCGCTGGTGCTGGCGTTCAACAAGTGGGATCTGGTCGACGAGGACCGTCGCTATCTGCTCGACCGCGAGATCGATCTGCAGCTCGCGCAGCTGCAGTGGGCGCCGCGGGTGAACATCTCGGCGAAGACGGGCCGCGCGGTACAGAAACTGGTGCCGGCGCTGGAGACCTCGCTGGCGTCCTGGGACAAGCGCATCACCACCGGCCAGCTGAACACGTTCCTCAAAGAGGTGGTCGCCGCGACGCCGCCGCCGGTCCGTGGGGGCAAGCAGCCCAGGATCCTGTTCGCGACGCAGGCGACCTCGCGTCCGCCCACCTTCGTGCTGTTCACGTCCGGCTTCCTGGAGGCCGGGTACCGCCGGTTCCTGGAACGGCGGCTGCGCGAGACCTTCGGCTTCGAGGGCAGCCCGATCCGGATCAATGTGCGTGTGCGCGAGAAGCGGGGCCCGAAGTCCCGTCGGTGATCCGGACCGGCCCACCCCGATAGGGTCGGTCGAGTGTCTGTCCTTGAGATGGTCCTCATCGCCGTCGCCGGTGTCGGAGCGGGTGCGATCAACGCCATCGTGGGTTCCGGCACGCTGATCACCTTCCCGACGCTGGTGACGCTGGGTTTTCCGCCCGTGACCGCGACGATGTCGAACGCGGTCGGCCTTGTCGCCGGCGGTGTGTCGGGAACCTGGGGATACCGCCGCGAACTGCGCGGTCAGTGGGACAGGCTGCGGTGGCAGTTGCCGGCGTCGTTCATCGGCGCGGCCGGCGGTGCCTGGCTGCTGCTGCATCTGCCTGAGCGGGTGTTCATTCAGGTCGTGCCCGGCCTGCTGGTCCTCGCGCTCGTGCTGGTGGTGCTGGGCCCTCGGATCCAGAACTGGGCGAAGACCCGCGCCGAGGCCGACGGACGCTCCGCCGACCATGTGTCGGCCGCCCGGATGACGGCGCTGGTCGCCGGAACATTCCTCGTCGGCGTGTACGGCGGCTACTTCACCGCGGCGCAGGGGATCCTGCTGATCGCGGTGATGGGGGCGTTGCTGCCCGAGGACATGCAGCGGATGAACGCCGCGAAGAACCTGCTGTCGCTGGTCGTGAACATCGTCGCCGCGGTGGGCTACACGGTGGTGGCGTTCGACAGGATCAGCTGGGCCGCCGCGGGGCTGATCGCCGTCGGCTCGCTGATCGGCGGGTTCCTGGGCGCCCATTACGGGCGCCGTCTCTCACCCACCGCGCTGCGCGCGGTGATCGTCGTGGTGGGCCTCGTCGGGCTGTGGCGTCTGCTGACGGTGTAGGCTGACCGAGGTTTTGCAGGCTCACAGTAGGGAACCGTCGAATGGCTGATCGCGTGCTCATCACGCCGGCGCCGTCCGATGTGTCCGCTCTTGAGGGATTCTGGCCGTCGCGGCGCCTGATGGCTTTCGACGAGTGGTGTTGTCCGCGTCCCTGACGCGCCCCCACCCGTCCTTACGGTCACCTGCGGTGACCACAGCCCCCGAAGGCAGCCATGCGTTCGCTTCTCATCTTCACCCTTGTCGGTGCAGGCGCCCAGCTCGTCGACGGCGCCCTGGGGATGGCCTTCGGCGTCACGGCCACCACCCTGCTGGTGCTCTCGGGCGTCGGCGCGGCCCAGGCCAGTGCGGCGGTGCATCTCGCCGAGGTCGGGACCACCTTCGCGTCCGGGCTCTCGCACTGGAAGTTCAAGAACATCGACTGGGCGTTGGTGCTCAAGCTGGGCGGGCCGGGTGCGGTCGGCGCGTTCCTCGGCGCGACGGTGCTCTCGTCGCTGTCGACCGAGCACGCCACCCCGCTGATGGCGGGCATCCTCGTGGCCATCGGCACCTATGTGCTGTTGCGGTTCTCGTTGCGCACCCCGCTGACCTTCGGGGCCAGGGGAGCCAGCCACAGCACGAAGTTCCTTGCGCCCCTGGGGTTGTTCGGTGGCTTCATCGACGCCTCGGGCGGCGGTGGCTGGGGGCCCGTCACCACCAGCACGCTGCTGTCGCAGGGCAAGACGGCGCCGCGGACCGTGATCGGGTCTGTCAGCGCGTCGGAGTTCCTGGTGGCGGTGTCGGCGTCGCTGGGCTTCCTGATCGGCCTGCGCCAGGAGTTCCTGGAGAACTGGCCGGTGGTCGTCGGTCTCATGGTCGGCGGCGTGATCGCCGCTCCGTTCGCGGCCTGGTTGGTCAGCCGGATCAGCCCCGCGCTGCTGGGCACCGCGGTCGGCGGCGTGATCGTGCTGACGAACAGCCAGAAGCTGGTGCACTTCTTCGACATCCAGTGGCCGTGGTCGACCGCGATCTACACGCTGATCGTCGTCGCGTGGGTATCGCTGGTGGTGTACGCGTGGCGGGTGTCGCGGGCACCGAGATTCGCGCCGGAAGGCGCCGACATGGCGCCCGGTGCGACGCCGGACGCGGCGTCAGAAACCATCACGCGCTGACTCCTGTTCCAGCACCGCCTCGAGGTCGCCGAGCCGCTCCATCGACGACACCGCCCGTCGCGTCCGCATGTTCTTCGCGAGCCGGTCGCGGTGGCGGTGGGTGAATGCCCAGTAGCCGGCCGTGAAGGGGCACGCGTCCTCACCGAGGCGCTTCTTCGGGTCGTAGGGGCAGTCGCCACAGTGATCGCTCATCTTGTTGATGTAGGCGCCGCCGGAGGTGTACGGCTTGGTGGCCAGCAGTCCGCCGTCGGCGTGCTGGCTCATGCCGACGACGTTGGTGGGCATCACCCAGCGGAAGCCGTCGACGTAGGCGGTCGCGAACCATTCGGTGAGTTCGTCCGGCCGGTAACCGCGCTGCAGCGCGTGGCTGCCGAGGATCATCAGGCGCTGGATGTGGTGGGTCCAGCCGCGGTCGCGGACACCTTTGAGCGCGTGGTGCAGGCATTGCGCGGTGACGGCGTCGGCGTCGAGGTCGGCCCACCAGTCCGGTAGCGGCGTACGGGCGTTCAGTTCGTTCTTCTGCGTGTAGTCCGGTCCGAAATGCCAGTAGAGATGCCACATGTACTCGCGCCAGCCGAGGATCTGCCGGATGAAGCCCTCGACCGCCGCCAGGGGTGCCTGCTTGTCGCGGTAGGCCCGTTCCGCAGCCTCGACGGCGTCCAGCGGGTGCAGGACGCCGAGGTTGAGCGGCACCGACAGCAGTGAGTGCGACATGGCCCAGTCCTGGCCCATCATCGCGTCCTCGTAGCGGCCGAAGTGGGGGAGACGGTGCTCGACGAACCGGGAGAGTGCGCGCTTGGCCTCGGCGGGCGTGACGGCGAACAGGCGGGGCCCGTCGACGCCGACGGTATCGAGGTTCATCGCGTCGAGATCCTCTCGGACCCGGGCGTCGATGTCGTCCTCGCGAGGTTTGTAGGGAGCCGGCACGTCGAGCGTCGTCTGCTTCTTCGGCGGGGGTTCCCGGTTGTCCTCGTCGTAGTTCCACCGGTTGCCGACGGGCTCGTTGCCGTCCATCAGGACGTCGAAGCGGCGCCGTTGGTCGCGGTAGAAGTCCTCCATCCGAAAACGGGTTCGTTTTCCCGCCCAGTCCTGAAAATCTTTGCGCGGTAGCGCGAATGTGGGGGTCGGCAGGATGTCGGCGACCAGGCCCCGTTCCTTGAGTCGGTGGACGAACCTCTCGGCGGCGTGCGAGGTGGGTTCGTGGACGAGGACGGGCCGCTTGAAGGTCTCCAGGGCGTCGGTGTAGGTATCGGCGCGGAGCAGGGTCGCGCGGTCACTGAGATCGTGGGCGGCGTGGCGCAGCGCGGACAGAACCAGGTGCAGTTTCTGGCGGTGGTAGCGCCGTTTGCGCAACGCGGCGGTTGCTTCGACCAAGAGGACCTCACGGTGGGCGTGCTCGCCACCGTGGACGGCCGGACCGAGCTGGTCGGCGAACAACCACAGGGGAGTGTCGTCGGTGCTCACGTCGTCGGGATGCCCGGTGGCGGGGGTGACCATGCGGTTGGGATTCCGGTGTCACGCTGATGTAAGCTTTCGACCGCCTACCGGCGATCCCGGGAGGCACCGCGGGCTGTGGCGCAGCTTGGTAGCGCACTTGACTGGGGGTCAAGTGGTCGCAGGTTCAAATCCTGTCAGCCCGACAGAGAGAAGTAGGCTTGACCTGCCCTTTAGCCGGAGGAGGCCAGGTGGGTGCCGGGGGTATTGGGACCACCTTGGGACCAGATTGGCCGACCCTCGGTGGGTGCGCTGGTACCTTGGCCACCACTCGTCCGGTTTGTAATCGGCATTCGCTATCGCGGCGGGGACACTAGGGGACGGTATGTCAGACGACCTGGCACTCGACCGTCCGCTGGGTATCGACGGGCAGGCGTGGGCCGCGATCGTTGGTCACCGCGGTCGCTTGGCCGAAGCTAGGCCTGGTGCCGACAGGTCACTAATTCTTGGGCGCGCTAAGGAACTTGCCGAATCTGTCGCAAGAGTCGTGATCACTGAGCGCGGGGAAGTGGCTCCAGCTTCAACAGATTTTCCGGCACTCATCGATTCCGCTCATGCGGTGCTCAAGCGCCAGCCGGGAGCGCATCTCAGCAACGATCCTGACCTACGCAACCTCGTTCAGAACGCGATGAAGATCGTCAAGAGCGTCGGTGTCATCCGCAACACCTTCGGCTCCGGTCACGGCCGCGCTCGCGAGCCTGTGGTCGAGCAGGAGATGGTCGATGTCGTTGTTCCAGCGACGATGCTGTGGGTGCGCTGGGCTCTGCGCCGACTGGCGCCACTGATCCTCGGCCAACCCGCAACTTTGATCAGTGACCTGCTCGACGGTGCGGTCTTCTACAAAGGAAACCTTGCAGAGCGACTACGGGCTGCCAACATCGCCGGCCTCGACGCGGCGATCCAACAGAAGCTCGGGAATGCGGTAGGTATTCGTGCAATGCGCGATACCGTGCTCGTCCAGGTCGAGGGCGTTCAAGCATGTGCGAATTCTGATTCGCTCGACGACTGGCCGGCGCACTACCGGCGCGGTGTGGTGGACGGCCTACTGTTCGACGAGAACGGCAACGCGCGACCTACACGGTGGGCCTTCGAGCGCGTGCCTGGCGTTCTCGGCCCGATCGAGGACCAGGCCGTCGAGCTGGACAGGCTGTGTCGGCTTCTTGGCAACGAGCATTTCGAAACTGGCGATTACCCAACGGACTATGAGCTGTGGTCCTTCGCTAAGGGACTTAGCGAACGGTTTGGGCTGTCCGCTCGCTCGCATTGGTCAAACATCGTTTCGCTCTTTGATCCGGGCGCGCCATTCTGACCCGGTATTACATCGGGGAGCGGTCTAGATTGCCCGCAGCTTGCGCCCAGCGGTCGACGACAGATGGCGCGTGAGCAACTCACCGGCATCAGCGACGGATTGCCGATCGGGATGTAGGTAGCGCTGGGTGGTGGTGATGCAGCCGTGGCCGGCGATCTTGCGCAGGCTGTGCAGTGGGACGCCAGCATCGGCCATCCAGGTAAGGCCCGTGTGTCGAAGGCCGTGCCGTTTAAGCTGGTCGTAGCCCAGCTTGGTGACCACCTCATCCCATGAGGTCGCGTCACGCAGGGTGGCAGTGGTAATGCGGCCGCCCCGCGGGCCGGTGAAGAGCCGGGCATCCGGCTCGCCGTTGGCGACTTCGATCCGCCGCCGGACCAGATCGCGGATCGACTCGATCAGCGGCACCTGGCGTGCCCGTCGGCCTTTGGTGTTCTTGTCGACCAGCCCGCCACCAGAGGCGCTCGTACCGCAATCTTGGAGTTCACCGGGAGACGGCGTGGTCTGACGACACACGGTCCAGACCCAGTTGTCAGTGTCGATGTCGCGCACCAGACAGCCGGAAACTTCACCGATGCGCGCGGCGGTGCAGGCCTCGAAGATCACGGCGTCGCCCCAGCCTTGGTACTTGTCGGCGGAGTTCGCAACCAATGCGTCAGCGAGGCTCACGAGAGCGGACCAGTCCGGTAGTGCCAGGGCACGCGGGTCGTCGAGCTCATCCTCGGCGAGCTTGTACTCGCGCTGCCATCCGCTGATGCGCGCCGGGTTCCGATCGATGATGCCGTCACGGTGGGCCTGCTCCATGACCCGCACCAGCACGGCGAGACTGTTCTTCACGGTCGACCGACTGCAGTCGTCGGCGATCCACGCGTGGACGGCCCGATCGACCGCTCCGTTGGTGATCTGGCGAGAGGCAGATGGCCAAGCGACGGGACGACTCGCTTGCGCCACCCGGCGAGGTAAGGATCGGTGGTTTTGCTTTCGAGGCCACGCAGCGCCAGCTTCATGTTGCCTGTGCCATAGTCGGAAAGTGTCGTGGTTGCCGCGTTCGGATCGATGCCGCGGCCGGCGGACTGACGCATCCGAGCGATCCACTCCTCGGCGGCTTCGCGCGCGGCGAACGTCTCGGATTTGGAGACTCGCTTTTGGGCCGCCGGATCGACCCACCGGACACGTGCGCGGTACACTCCGCCGGAGCGCGGTTCGATATCGGCCGATAACGAAATGCCCAGTGGCAGGGTAACTTTGTCGGCCACTACGCCACCTCGCTTGGATCGAAGCGCCGACTGGCGAGCCACTTCTCAACGTCGTCCGAGTTGTACATGAACACCCGACCAGATATTTGAACGAATGCCGGGCCCTGCGGCGGTCGCGCGGTTCGCCAACGTCGGATGGTCGACGCGTCGACGTGAAGGAGTTCGGCAAGCTCGTTGCTACTGTACCAACGCCCATCCACAAGCATCGTTGGTTCACGCCCCTTCCTTCAATGCGCTGCGCCCGGCGAGCCGTTGCTCACGAGCGCGAGTAGAAGCCGAAACGACCAGCAGGCGGTCACCGACGTTGTCGTAGCCCGAGCGGTCGAACTCCCACATCAGCGGCTGGACGGTGGTGCCCTCCGATCCCGAGTCGGCCTGCTCGCGGCGCCAGGCAGCGCGCTGGTCACGCAGCGCCTTCATGGTCGTCGAAAACTGTCGGGACTTGCTCGTCACGTGCCCTCGGAAGCCGAGGGTGTGCAGCCAGAGGACCATTTCCTGATATCGCTCTTCGCGGGCGACGGAAGCGATCGTATGGAGTATGCGGCGCACATGGTCCGTCACATCGATTTGATCGATTCCTTCCTCGCTCAGACGCCGGGCATCAAGGCCAAGATCTGTCACGGACTTGGTGACGTACTTGGCCAGATAACCGGCAACGCGGCGGTTGTGGATATCGGTGTCAGTGCCGGCCATACCGGCCCCGCTGATGCACTTGATATCCAATTGCTCGCCGAAGCGCAGAACGGCCTCGTTGCCGATCGCGAGCTTGGTGTCGAACGCCGCCCGCCGCACCAACTCGACGAACGCGCCCATCTCCAGATTGGCGTCCGGAGGAGAAAGCGCTTCTCCCGGAGGCGACGCCGCATCCAGTCGGATGACGGCGTGGAAGTGAGGAACGCCCCTTCGTTGTAGCTCAACAACTTTGACGAAGGACGGCCGTGTACCCATCGGATCGACTCCGCGGGTTCTCAGTTCTTGGGCGAGGAATCGACGGAGACGAATCGTAAATCGACGCCAGAGTTCGGGAGCGTGCCAGGCGAACAGAACGTGACCCACGTAGTCATAGCAATCTATGCATATCGGCTGGCCCACGGCGGGGTCCTCAGCGTGATGAGCGCAGTCGCATCGGACGATTCGTCCATGACCGCACTGTGTCGCCTGCCGACCGCCGGGATGGCACTGCCCGTTGTGTCGGATTGTGTGGACAGCGCCGAAACTCGGCGCGGTGAGCGTGACGAACAACTGGGGGTGGTCGGCCACGGTGTTGGGAATACCGTGATGGCCGCCGTCGAGGCCGGCGTGGATCAGCTGCCAGATGTCGCGGGCATACAGATCAGAGCATGACGGGCACGCCAACGCGCGACGGTTGTTACACCTCGTAAGTACGTGATGCTGTCGGCCGAACTCGTCGGAGGCCTCCAGGCGAATTGGGCTCGCGCAGAACCCGGACCTCTCTGCGGTATCCCACCAGGTGTCGAAACCAGGAGACGAAGCCCGCCGCACCATCTGTGCCAGAAGCGCGGTTCCGTCGACGTCGGCCTGTGCCCCTGGCAGCGTGGGGATGTCCGCAGCGAACCTATTCACCGTGCTGACTTTCCAGGGCAGGGACTGAAATGCTCAGCAAGATAGTCGATATCGTCGTCAGTGACATGGAAAGCGCGCACCCTTAGCGGTTCGGCGCGCCCGTCCTGACAGACATACGCCACACCAGGAGTCGCCGTCGATATCTCATCGCAGAGCGCTCCAGCGTCACGGGCAGCGGCGCCCAGGACCATCGTTGTCTGCGTGGTCTCGGTCATCCGCATCCCGACCCGAACGGAGAACAACTGCCGGATCGGTAACACGTCCTTCGAGGGGTCTTGCACTGCCGCGACCACGGAAACACCAACCGCGCGACCCTGAGAGAGCAACAACCCGAGGAGTTGCTCGACTTCGGAACGAACTTTGCGATCGCTGATATAGGCAGTCAGCGAGGCGATCTCATCCACCACGACCACGAGGAGGGGCGCAGAGGTTGACGGGGTGTGCAAGCGGGTGTGCCCGCGAAGGCGCTGCGCCCGGTGCTGCATGACCTGGGCCGCCGCCCGCAGCAACGCGAGTGTGCGTTCGCCGTTGTCGTAGGCGAATCCGGCGAACAGTCGCTGTCCACGACCAAACTCCATGCCTCCCTTGGGATCGACGACCAAGATCCGGACGGTCCCGGCCCGTATTCCTGGGGCGAGGCCGGAGATGAGCGACCAAAGAACTGATCCTTTACCCGCGCCGGTGGCGCCAGCGACCATAATATGGTGGCCCAAGACCGGTATACGCCAAGGCTTTCCGGACTCGATGATGCCGATATCGATGTTCGTGAGGTCAGCACGGGATTCACGGATCGGCCGTCGCAGCCGGATGGAGACGGCCAAAGCATCGCCGTGATGCACGGTGATGTTGACCTCGCCGGGTTTGTGAGAACGAACTGTCACCCGCTCGGCCCGGAAGGCTTCGGCGAGCGCGAGCGTCTTTTTCTGCCAGTCGGCCGCCGACTGCCCGACAAGAATCTGAACGACAACGACGTCACGGGTCGCACCAATCGATACCGACCGAAGCGTCGGCACTAGCGTGCGATTGGCCATTGAGGCCGTCAGACCATGCAACGTGCAGATGGTCTCCCAGCGGTGTCGATAGATCCACCAGGTCCGCCATCGCGACCGCATCCTGGCGGTAATCCATTCGTCGAACGACTCGGGTGAGAGGCATGCCCACGCCGCCAGAGTTGTCCCCGATGCGACGGCGACGAGCAATCCAAGGATCGGCGCGTACTGAATTCCAACCCAGAGGCTCACGAGCAAGGGCAGGCTGATCATCGGAAACAGCACCGACCACCAAATGAGGACACCGAGTCCCTTCGCCACACCCGTGAGGATCAGCGTGATGGTCTCGTCCCACTCGGACTCAGTGCTGCCTGACGCTTTCGGCTTACGGGCGTTCGAGGAATCAAACATTGCATTCTCCTTCGAGAATCGGGGACTGCATCACCGCTTGACCGCGGTCGATGACGCAGTCCCCGACCAACTCGCTCAGGCGGCCGTCTTGCCGGGACCGGCCGGCGTTCCTGATGGGGGCGCCGATCTCGGCGGGGCGACCACCCCAGATAGCGGTGCACCGGAAGCGCGGATGGCGTCTGCCCGGTAGGCGACACCGCTGCGCCCGTCTTGGTTCCAAGGGGACGCGATGAGGCCGTCAACCTGAACGGGCTGGGCAACGCTCACTCCGGGGTCACCGGCGACGGTGACGGCGATGACCTCGGCACCCGAAACATCGAGCGCCATCAGCTGCACCTGCCACAGCGGCTGGCCGGTCTCGCGGTCGATCCGGGGTTGCCCCGTGTCGAATGCCACGCGCTGCTCCGGTGCCCGCGTGCAGACGAACGACACCCCGGTTGTATCAATCTTCAGTTTCATCGGATTTGCTCCTGACCTGTTATTTGTTGTGGCGATCGCCACTAGGCCAGAACACCAGCGGGCTGCCGATCGGTGTAAGGGAGCTGCAGGGAGACGGGGGGAGACCGAAACCGCGCGCAAAGGTGCAGCTAGCTGTCCGGTTGATCAGGCAAAATCGGAATGTGGCCGACGCCGCAGCTTCACGACCAGCAAGCGCACAGCGACTTCGTGCTGCGCGCGCTGATTGGGGCTGGAGTCAGAACGACCTGACCGCTGAAGTTGCGCGGGTTCGGGCAAAGCAGCGGCTGGAACCCATCGACCCTGATTCGCTTCGGCGGCAGATCGTCGAGTTCGAACGGGGGCGTCAGCCAGGCCCACTGTGGAGGGGGCTCTTGGCCGAAGCGCTTCAGGAGGATGAGGACCGGCTATTCGGTTTGGCCGTCGACACGAATCTTCCGCGTCCGCTGCTGGTTCAAACTGAGTTCGACAGCGACGTGCTCGCCGTCATCTTGGAACAGCGTGCGGCGCACATCAGGGCTGAACACCTGTTCGGACCCGCATACGCCCGAGAACTGGTGGACCGTGACTTGACCACGATTGAGGAACTGATCCGCACTGCTCCGCCAGCCATACGCCCCGAGATGCGTCGGGCCGCGGGGCGCATCGCTGAGCTTGGTGGCTGGATTGCCCAGGACAGCGGTGATGGGCTGAAAGCCCTGGAGCTGACGACACGAGCAGAGGATCACCTCCGGTCTGCGGACCCCTCGTTGCAGGCGACCATCCTCATGCGCCGCTCCAACATCGTGCTGCACTCCGATCCAGGTCTTGCGCTCGAACTGGCAGACGCCGCGGCGCGACTCATCAGCGGGATCTCCGTAGGGCGGCTCGCGGCAAGCATCGCGCGCCAGCAAGCGCTGGCAGCTGCTGCCGATCGCGACCGGCGGGCCTTTGCCCGGCTATCTGCGCACGCAATCCACGTCGCACAGATCGAGCCGATTGCCGACGATCATGCGATTTATGCCTCGCCTGCCTACGTTGCCGGCGAGATCGCCTCGGGGTTGATGATGTTCGGCGATGCGGCGAATGCGTTGGAATTTCTCCGCGAACACCATCGGAGCTGGCCTAGCGGCCAGCATCGCGATTTCGCCGTGGCCTCGGCTCGGTTGCTGCGAGCGACGATCATGCTCGGGGACTACCACAGCGCGGTCGAACAGCTTCCGCGGACGGTCAGCGCGTACTTGTCGGCACCGTCAGACCGGACACGGCGCGAACTACGCCAGTGCCGCAAGCTAATTCGTGACCGATCCAGAGCGGCAACGACTCTGCCTCTGCAAACGCTGCGCAGAAAAATCGAGGATACTTTGCGAGGAGACCTAACCCCGTGACTCACAACCAAGGAGAGTTCGGTTTGGACATGCCGACGACGACAACTGAGGACAGCAGGACGAAGGCCCCAGTGGCGCTGCTTCCGATCGGATCATTCGAGCAGCATGGCCCCTACCTTCCCCTTGTCACCGACACACTGATTGCGACAGCCATCGCCGATTCGATCAGCAGCCAGCACAGCGTTTTTCAGCTTCCCGTGTTGGCCTTCGGGTGTTCGCATGAGCACGCGGACTTTTCGGGGACGGTGAGCATCGCCGCGACGACGTTGAACAGTATCGTCTTCGACCTGATCGACGCACTCAACAGTCAGGGAACCCGCGGCCTCGTCATTGTCAACGCACACGGCGGCAACTATGTGCTGGCGAATGCGGTCCAAGAGGCCAACACCAAAGTCGGGATCCGGGTCGGGTTGTTTCCGAGTCGCGAAGACTGGACAGAAGCGCGAGAAGCCGCCGGTATCACCAGCACGAATCATGACGACATGCACGCCGGCGAACTCGAAACGTCAATCCTGCTCGCCACGCATCCCGGCCAGGTCCTCGACGGATGGCAGACCGCCGATCACAGCGCGCCCGACCGTCGGCACCTAGCCACCCTCGGCATGAGCGCGTACACCGATAGCGGCGTGATCGGCTACCCCTCTCTAGCCAGTGCGGAGAAGGGGCAAGCGGTCCTCGACCATCTCGGCAAAGCAGCTGGCGACCTGATCACGGTGCTTTCCGAGCCGCGAACCTGACGTCAACGCCGTGACGGCTCCCGTCCGCTGGCGCTCCCGTCCGCCGCCACGGACCGAGCTTTCGTGGCTAACAGGAGACCGGTTCCGAACGTCGGCTGACAACAGTGGTGAGAATTTTCTTTACTGGGATCAAGACGGAGGTGGTGACGGCCATTCGGGACGGTGGCACCGACAAGCGGCACGGAGCTCGGCCTACATCACAATGGTCTGGACCTGCGAGTGTGGGCCGTCGTCGTCCTCCCATTCGACCCGGAGTTCAACGCGATCCAGCACGCCAGACATGACCGACAACGCGAATTCGACATGTCCCCCGCGACCAGCGAATTGATCGGGGCATCGAACGCTCCGTGGACCAGCGGAATGCTGTTGCGGTCTTCGGCAGGGTGATCCCACGCCAACTTGACGTTCCGGGCGTCACCTTCGCCCTTGTTCTCCAGGATGAGGTAAGTGCGCCGATCAACCTTCGGATTGCCCCGTGAGTCAAACCGCTGGCTTTCCCGGCGCTCGACGCGGGCAACCGGACGTGCCCGCTGCGAGGTGGCAACGGGCTCGGTCACCTGCGGAAGGTTGAGTTGGTCCCGTACCGTGGAGAGAAGGTCGCGGCGGGCGTGTTGGACCAGTTCCTCGACCCCCGAGTACTCCCGGTAGATACCCCAGGACTTCGCACGCTCCTTGAACTTCTGGACCTGCTCGAACTGCTCATTGTCGATCGACCCGGGGATTACGGGTGTGTTGGAGAAGTACAGCAGCGCTGGCTTGCCCGCCGCTACGAATCGTTCCAACTCGTGGACGCTTGCAGGGGTCGCGCCCTCGAGTAGCTGTCCGATCCGCGTCCAGAAAATGCCAATGGCGATGTCAGAGGAGTCGACGATCTGTTCATCCAGGATGTCCTGCGGCGCCGCGCCCAATCGAGGCGTGCTGTTCTTCTCCCACGTGCGTGGCAGCAGCACGACCTTGTTGGCCGGGGTGTGCTCGTCGTTGAACTCCCAGATTGCCTCACGGAGGGCTGTGCGTTCGGCAGCAACATCGGAGGGCGACGCGATCAGCACATGGACGACATGGGCGGGGTAGACCATGCCAACAGTCTGATACCTGGGTCCGACAACAATGTGCTCGGACGGTGCGTGTCGTCCAGCAACTAGTGCGACGTCCTGCGCCGCTCAGGTCGGGTCGGTCTCGGAGGTATTTTCACGAACCGAATACTCATCGATTGGTTGTCGGGATTGTTTTCGTCGGCCGTCCCAATTACCTGGTCGATGACCTGCATGCCCTGCGCCATGAGCGGTCCGAGCTGCTTGTAGCGGAAACCGTGCTGATCGAAATACACAAAACTGCTGCTGTGAGAGGGGATGTCGGTGCCATCGAGGTTGCTCATGACGATTCCGTGGCCCATCTGGGTGGATGGAATGGTCACGGCCTGAGCGTCGGCCCCCACCAGCGGATCCTTACGGTGGACCCGCCGCTGGTTCTCCACCAACAGCTTGATCGCACGGTTGTGACCGTTGGCCTTGTCCTTCCGCAAAATGCGCGGGACGTAGCGAGAGAGAAGGCGCTGTTCAAGGTCACCCAGTCCCGCTCCAACAGAGTGGCTGCCGGTCGTTCGTCCGGGCGGAGGCTGGGCATACCTCAGGCGGAAGCTGTCCGGGTCATGGGTGACGTTCGTGGCTGTGTCGAAGTTGGCGATCTCGGCAACGAGGGGAATCTGCCTGAAGTCGAACCCAGCGACGACGATGGCCAGCCTCTTGTCGGCCCAGGACAACTTGGAGACTCGGCTCTCCGCCTCCAGGCGAAGTGCCTGTACACCGGGAACGAACGCTGTGTAGTCGCACAGCACTTCGGCGATCCATTCCGCCGTCGACTTCCTAGCACGCCGGTCAACACGAGCGATGCCGGTGAACCCCGCCGAGAACGTCTGGTTCCAGCAGACTAACTTCGTGTACTCATCATCGAACACCGCCCCGTTCAGAGTGAGTCGGCGGTCCGACACCTGGATGATGCGGTCTCCAGAAAAGACGGTCTGAAGCAGAGTCACCCTTGTTGGTTCCGATCAAGAGCTTTGAACTGCTTGATCTGCTTGCGCCGAGTCATCGGCTTGGTCTGGATCGCATCCAAACCACTTACAATACAACGAATTTCACGGCGTAGAGCGGTGAAATGGTTGGTCAGGTTCGCGCGTTGTTTCGCCTGATAGCGGCCATCGAAGACTTCGTCGCTCGTAGGCGGTATTCGGGTCTCGTCGAATGCGGCGCGGGCCGATTCGAAGGTGTCGATCAGAGTTTGGAGCTGTCGGGGCGTGGGGGCGACAAAGCTGCCCTTGGTGAGAGCGATGGACTCACTGAGCTTGCGAAGCTCGTCACCGATGTCGGCGGCTGGAATCCGGTCCTGAAGCTGGTTGAGAATCTTCTCAATCCGCCAGTAGTCGAACCGATGCAGGTTGTTCCGCAATTCATTACGCAGCGGGGTCTGTAAGTCGCGGACGTACGCGTACCGCGTGTATTGGTAGTTCACGATGCCCAGGAAAAGGGAGCCCAGGCTGATCAGGATTGCCGCGTAGGACACGATCACGGCTCGACGACCGCGGTCAGAAACGGACTCGGCTCGCCGTGCCACGTGACGAGCAACTCCTCGCGCGCCCGCGTGCAGGCCACGAAGAGCAGGCAGCGTTCGCGTTCCAGGTCCTGCTGGTGCGTCTGCTTGTCGTCCTCGATCGGGGTGACGGCGTTGGTGGCGGGCACCGTCGTGGCGCTGACCCCGGCGACGCACATGCATCGGAACTCCAGGCCTTTCATGCGGTGCATGGTGCCGACGCGCACCGCGTCGTCGGCATCGGCGGCCTTCGCGAGGTCGACGCAGTCGATGCGGGCCTTTCGCAGGGCGCTCTCGATCTTTGATGCCGACCACTTCGCGCGCACCGCGATCCCGATCTCAGATGGCGCGATTCCGCTGTCGATCCAGTCCTGCACCGTCTCGGCGATGAAGGCGGCCTCGGTGTCGGCGCTGTCTTGCCCGCTCAGCTCTGGTGGCTTGCCGTGCACGTGGGACTTGCAGCCGGCGATCGAGTCCAGTCCGCCTTCCATGTCGTCGATCGGTTCGCCGCGGAGCAGACCCAGGCTCCATCCGAGGATCTCGGCGGTGGTGCGGTAATTGATGTTCAGCCGCGAAGATCGACCGGCGATGTTGATGCCGACCTCGCGCAGGCTGACTCGGTTGTCGTAGATGCGCTGGTGCGTATCGCCGGCGATGAAGATGTCATCGGGTGCTTCGGCCACCGCGGCGCGTAGCAGCCGGCACTGGTCGGGGCTGAGGTCTTGCGCCTCGTCGATGATGATGTGCCGGAACGGTTTGTCGGTTGATTCGTCCAGCAGCCGGGTCGCCTCACGCCGGATGGTTTCGTGCGTCCACATGCCCTGCCGGGCCAGAGTCTGCTCGAACTCCGAGATGGCCTGCCAGACCTGCGCGCGTTGAACCGATCCCAGGGCGCGACCGCGGCCGGTCCGTTTGGCAGCCAGGTAGGCGTCGGCGGTGCTGATGCGCCGCGCGAGCACTACCTGTCGCCATTCCTCGGACAGGAACACCGGGTTGAAACTGAGCCCGAGCTCGTCAATCAGTCCGGCCCACAACGCCTTCTCATCCTCGGTGCCGAGCAGGTGCGGTGCGCCGTAGGTCTTGCGGAAGACACGGTGGGCGATGCGGTCGACGTGCGACACCTCGATGCGGCTCTCGGCCTGCTCGTCGTCGACGAGCATGTCCAGGCCGGTCTGCAGCGTCTCGGACAGTGTCGAGGTGAAGGTGGTGACGAGCACCTTGCCCTCGCCGCGTTTGGCGAGCATGTGTGCGCGGTGCAGGGCGACGACGGTCTTGCCGGTGCCCGGCCCACCGGTGACACGGGCCGGTCCCTTGTAGGAGGCGTCGACGACGGCACGCTGGGTCGGGTGCAGGTACACCCGCCAGGTGGCGAACGGGTAGGCAAAGACATCCATCAGTTCGTCGGGTCCGCTGACGAGGACGACGCGGTCGCTGCTGCGCAGGATGGCGGCGTCGATGTCCTCCGTGTCGACCGGTTCATCGAGAATCTGCGCGCCGAGGTCGGCCCACACCTCCTCGGCAGTGAACCCGGCGGCCAGGCCGAACAGCACATCCCACTGCGTCTCGGGCAGAAAGGATTTCGCCGCATCCAGTTGTGCGGCGTCGGTGACGGTCCGGGCGAACGCGAGCACCTTCTCGTCGATGCCCAGCTTGGTCAGCTCACCATCTTTGACGTGGGCGAAGATCGGGGCGCCGGCGGCCTTGGCGGCTTCTTCGCGTTCGGGGATCTGGCGGTCGAGTTCGGCTTCGTCGCGGATCTCGATGCCACCCGTGGCGGAATTGACCGATACGTTGCTGCGCTGCGCCCACGCGTAGGCATCGTCGTGGTGCAACACCTTCAGCAGGGTGTAGACGTCGCCGGTGACGGGAGCGAGCACGATGCCACGCCAGGCCTGGTCGATGCGGATCGACCGGTAACGGGGGTTGCGGGCATTGTTGATCTTCTCCAGGTGCAGCCCGGTGTGGGTGGCGGAGTCGAACTCGTCGAAGACCTCGGCGACCCGCTTGGCGACGGGCTTCTCCATTTTGGCGAGGTCGGTGATGAATCCCTTGTCGATCGCGAGTGTCGGCATTGTTCTTCCGTTGCTTGTCTATCCGGGGTGACGGGGGCCGTGGCCGGCGGGTGGATAGGCGAGCGGCTTCCAGCCCTTGCCGCCGTTGGCGATGGCCTCGGCCATGCGGTCGTAGGCCTCAAGGACAAGGCGTTTCGTGCGGAATTCACCGAAGTCGCGCTCGTCGTATTTGCGGACGATGGGAAACGAATCGAGTACGTGTTCGGCCTCGTCACGACTGAGACCGTAAACGTGCAAGAAGCAGGCATCGAGATCGGCGCGAAGTTGTGCTCTGCGCGGGGGTTGCCAGCGGAAGGGCGCTCCGTTGTCACCAAGGTCTTTGGCATAAGGCTGCAACCGCGTCGACGTACACGACAACTCAAGCACGTACGGAATCAGCCATTCGCCGAGTGAGTCATGTGGTTGCCATGGTGCAGGCTCTCCGAATGCGCCTGGTGCGGGCGTAGCGAGCTGGTGGATGACAGAGTAGGTCATATGTGTACCACTCAGCTTCTGGCGTGAAATGTAGTCGAATACGATGCTTGACCAGAGCCCGTGAAGGTATGGAGCACGGGACGCATCCTTCGGGAACACGAGTGGGAAGACGTGCCCTACAGCGGATAAAGGTAATACCGCCGGAACGAATGTGCGCACCTTCTCCATGCCCGTAATATCGCGCCAACCGAGAAGCCATTCGGCTTCCCACCTGCCGTCTACTTTGTCCGCAAGTTCTTTTGAAGCAACCCAGTATCGTGCGAGTGACTCAAGATCTGGATCGTCGTGTTCGTTGTCAGTGATCCGCGGCAGTGTTTGCATCCTTAACTGAGCTGCCGTTGCACCCCTGTAGGTCGAGAACCGATGGTCGAAGTGCCACAGTAGTTTTCCCTCGTACAAAGGAACGTAGTTCGTCCCGCCGCGCCTGTAAGCCCAACCGTCGAATGTCGCGCCGGCAAGATCATCCGCTGAATGAAAGAGTTCAGAGTCCGACGACATGTTGAAGAGCCCTTGGCTGAACGAGAGGCCCCACGGGTTGCCGTCGGGGTCACCCTCGCGGATGAGCACGGGATGGCGGGAGTAGATTCCAAGCGTGATATCCGCGTCCTTGCGGCTGCGGAACATCGGCAGTGTCCCGGTATTCGGGTTCAGCGTCAGAACTTCCTTGGCTGCCAGCTGAAATCGCTTGTCGGGTACATCGGAGAGGTGGCGGCTGAGGAATGCAAACTTGGTACGTTGAACCTTGCGCTGAACTCCAGTTATCGCTGTGACGGCAAATCGGTAGGCGTGATGTACATCTCGAAAGACTTTGGCTTCGTTCTCGAAATCATAAAAAGCATACAGGCGGTGACTGCTCAATGTGTCTGCGAAGAATGATGCCGTGTTGCTGTCGGTAGCAAGGCCGGTCGGAGTGATCACTCCTGCTATCCCGTCGGGGCTCACGACTGTGCGCATCGTTTCGGCAAAGATACTGTAGGTGTTGATCTTTCCCTGTGCAGTGAGCGGGTACCGACCAGCGCGTACCAGATGAGTGGTTGCATCTGACTGACGGCGAGCGCTGTTGTAGAGCTGATACAGTTCTGGATCATTGTCCGCGAGCTTCGCGATCATCTTTTTGCGCGCATCAGCGTTCGCGGCTTTTTCTATGTCGGTTCGCCCAAGGTTGCCAAAGAATTGTTTGTCCTCCAGTTGAAGTGATTCCCACGGTGGGTTACCGACGACGCACGAGAATCCGCCCGTCCATCCGGTACCGGCGTCGGCGCTGCCATCGTCGGGGACAGTGAAGATGCCAGGAAATTCCAAGTGCCAGTGGAAGAACCGGTACTGGCGGGCCAGGGAATTGACCTGGTTGATGATGGTGTCGGGCACTGATTCCGGGGTTTCGGACAGCGCGCGCACGGTGGCGTGAGTGATGCCCTGGCCCGACGTGGTCGACCCGGTCTTGGGTTGCACGAAGGCTGCGCACCAGGCGTCGGCCACTAGTTTGGCGGCGATAAGGTCGGGGTCGGCTTCCAGTCGTCGCCAGGCGTCGGCGCGCGCCCGGAGCGCTGCAACCGTGGCGACGGTACCGGTGTCGGCCTCGTGGGCAGCTTTGGTGAACTGGCTGGTTTCGACGTTGAGGGTTTCGGGTCCGAAGCTGAGGGACAGCTGATTCTCGTCGGTTTCGCGTTCCTTCTTGTTGCGTTTCTTGAGCAGCGAAGTCCACTCGCTGTCATCGTCGCCCAACACTTTGAAGGCCTCGTCAGGAATGTTGTGCCGCAACAACTCCGGGGTGGTGCCCAGCAGAGCGTTGCCAACACGGAAGTGCGCGTCGAGGAACGGGAACGGCCGGTCGGCGTCGAAGGCCTCCAGCCACAACGCCACCTTGGTGATCTCGATGGCCAGGTCGTTTAGGTCCACACCGTAGACGCAACGTTCGATGACGTCGGCGGTGGCCGCCCGCAGCGCACCAGGGGTGGGCTCGGTTTCCCCGGTCCGGACAGTGGCCAGCGCACTGGCGATCCGCCGGGCTGCGGCGACAGCGAAATGTCCACTGCCACAGGCGGGATCGACGACTGTGAGTTCTAGGAGCGCCTGTTCGGGATTTGCTTCGCGGAAGGCTTCGTCGATCAGCGGGTCGAGTGCCTCGTCGAGCACCAGCGCGATCAGGTCCGAGGGGGTGTAGTAGGAGCCGGACTTCTTGCGGTCGTTGCCGGTGGCGACGTCGAGGGTGAACGCTCGCTCGTCGGCGTGGTAGCGCGGTGTGTAGGCCAGCAAGCCCTCGTACATTCCGCCGAGTTCTTCGCTGTCGAGGTTGCGGTAGTCGACCGGGCGCGGCAGCCCTGTGACGGGGTCGTCGATCTGGGCCAGCGCGCGCACCGCGGCCAGTAGTGCTCGGTTGGGTAGCTTGGCGCCGTAGAGGATGCTCAGCGCGTCGCGCGAATACAGGCTGGCGCCAAGGCCACTCAGTCCCAGGGTGGGTAGCCCGTCACCGGCGAGCGCGTCGGTGACGATCTGATGCGCCTCCCACAGATCGGTGTGCCAACCGCCGATCGGCGCAGCCGCCAACCGACGCAACCGGGCCGTGGAGAAGTAATCCGCATACAGGGTGCGGGCGGCTTCGGGGACATCGGAGCGGTGCAGAAGATCGCGGTCCTCGACCACGAACAGCACGATCAGCCGGTACGCGATGCGCAGCAGGGCACGTTGCAGGTCGCGGTCGGCATCGCTGGCCGCGGCCAGCGTCTCCCGCAGCGCGGTGTTGGCGGGGTGCGCGACGAACCCGGTTCCCAGTTCCTGCAACGCGGCCGCGACGCCGTGCTGCAAGTTCAGCAGCGCGCGGGCACCGTCGTCGATGGCGGTGGTGCGCCAGCGTTCCAGCCAGCAGTTGTCGAGTTTGGGTTCGGCCTGCTCAACCTCGGTGTCCCCCCCGGAATCCTCGTTGTCGGCAGCGGCTTTGGCCGCCTTGTCATCGAGGCGGGGCGCGAACCGGCTGGCGTGGACGCTCAGGAACAGAATGCGGAAGTCGGCGTAGAGCTGGTCGGTGAAGATCGCGTCGAGGTCGAACTCGACAAAGGACTGCCGGGTGAGGCTGGAGGCGTCGCGCAGCAGCCGCAGCAGATGGCCGTTGGAGACGACGGCCCACAGTGCGTGGTCTTCCCGGTTGAGATAGTCCTGCACCATGGCCTGCGGCGCCCGGGCGGTCACGCCAGTGGTCTTGGTGTCCAGGTCGACGCCGGCACCGATCAGGTGCAGCGGCACCCAGGCGGTGGCGTTCGCGGCGTCCGGCCAGGCTATGCGATGCGAGATCGGGAAGTGCGGAGCCTCGGTCTCGCCGAGGCCAGGCGGCACGGGCAGCCCGCCGCTGACGACATCGGGGCGGCCCCATCCAAGTTCGTACATCAGCGGCAGTAGCCACTTGTCCCGGGTGAGTTTAGTGGCGGCATCCCCCTCCGGTAGTCGCTCCAGGGCGGTGCGCCAGGCGCGGTGTGCGGCGAGCATCGCCTCCCAGGCGCGGGCGATGGCACCGTTGACCGCCATCCCCGGCGACAGCTGATAGGCCTCGGCGGTCTGACCGGGCATCCGCAGTTCGTTGGCCCGCGGGATCGCCTCTGCGGGCAGCGCGGTGCCGACCGTGCGGACGGCTTTAAAGACATTCAGCGCGGTCATCGGGCACCCGCTTCCGGCAGGAAAACGTAGATGCCGAGGACATCGGCGGGGGGCAGGAACCGCACCGTCGGTGCGCGGCCGCCGGCCTTGGAGGCGCTGCGTACCGCCTGATGTTCGGACACCAAATCCTTCGCCGCGTCTCTACCGGTCATGGTGAGGTGCTCGGTAAGTGCGTCCAGGCGGCCCAGTGCGCGACCCAATTGCATTCGGGCCAGCGAATCATCCACGTTTCCCGACGGTTTCAGTGTCAAGAGCGTGTCGACGTCGGCCTGCGGCAACCAGGTGAGGGTTTCCCCGGTCGCGGTGAACGCCAGGAACTTGGCTTCCTCGGCGACCTGGGTGACGGTGGTGGCCGAGCCTGAGATGGTGATCTCCAGCCGGTGGCGCACCATTAGCAGCGTCGTCACCTTGTCGACGTCGCGGGTCCGCATCACCCCGGCGCGGCGCGCGGGCCGGGCTGCCGGGTCGAGCCGGGAGTCAAGCGCGGCGTCGAGGACGTAGCGCGACAGGGCATCCACCGTGGTGTCGGTTCGGGTCAGCACGCTGTGCCCGGTCGGTACCGGCAGTGAGCGGTGGAAGTGCAACCGACCACGCTTTGCCGGTGGGAGCTGGTCGCGCACCGCGGCGGGCAGGGTGTCGATCACGGCGGTGAACCCGTCGCCGGTGTCGCTGACTGGAGCCCCCAAGAGAGACAGCGCGGTGCGGGTGAAGGTTTCAACGTCAGCTGGCCCGCCCAGAGCGCGTCGCACCTCAGTCAGAGCCTGTTCGACGGTGTCGGGTTTGAGGCCGGCTTGGCGGAACCGCGAACGCGAGACTTTCTCCCGTTCGGCGGCGTTGGTCCATGCGACCTCGACCTGATCGGCCAGCGACTTGGAGGTGGCCGCGCCGAAGTCCAGGGTGAGCTGTTCGGCTTCCTTGCCGCGCAACAGCAGCGACTCCCAGATCGCCTTCATCACGGTGGTGGAATCGACAGGAATCGGCACCGCGACACCGATGCTGCGCTTGATGTTCTCGTGGCGGCGGATGAGGACCTCCAGCACCAGGCCGTCGATGCCGTTGTCCTCGCCGTAGTAGGTCACCGTGCGCACCGTGGGGGCCTGCTGGCCGAACCGGTCGACGCGGCCTTCACGTTGCTCGTGCCGCGTCGGGTTCCACGCCAGGTCGTAGTGCACAACTGCGGTGAAGCCGTCCTGCAGGTTGATCCCCTCCGACAGACAGTCGGTCGCGATAAGCAGGCGGGGGCCGCCGTGGGCGCTGAGGGTCTCTACGCGGGCTTCACGCTCCTCGGGTGGCAGCGTCCCGGTCACGGCGTCGATCTTGAGGTCCTTGACCTTCGATAGAGCCGATCCCAGATGCTCGGCGAGGTAGTCGGCGGTAGGGATGTAGCGGCAGAAGACGATGGGGTGGTAGCCCTGGTCGAGCAGTTCCTTCAACAGCGGGATGAGGCGTTTCAGCTTCGCGTCGGAGCGCGGACCCTTCAGGGCCGCCGCTTGTGCCCCCAACTCGCGGAGCCGCTTTCGTGCCTTGGTGTCGGTGTCGTCGCCCTCGCCGGTGTCGGCGCCGACGGTGACGTCCTCGGCTTCCAGCGTGTCGTCGAGGTCGGTGTCGAGCACGCGCGGTTCGGCATAGGTGTCCACCTCGTTCTGGTCGTCGGCGGCGGCAACCGCGGAGCGGTTGAGCATCGTCTGCTCGGCCGCGGCCGGGCTGGATGCTAGGCAGCGCAGCAGCGCGATCGCCGACCACCAGCGGACCCGTTGGCGCACGGCGCTGAGCTTGGGGTCGGTGACCTGTTCGCGGACGTAGTCCATCACGTCGTCAAACAGTTGGCGGTATCCGGCGGTGAGTTTGTAGGCGGTTTCGGTGGTTTCGCGGTCCGGGAACGGGGTGTCCTCGTTGAGGTATTCGCGGATGTCGGCGCGCTGGCGCTGGATCATGTACTTGGCGAGCAGCTTGCGGTCGTCTTCGCGGTCGCGCCCGGACAAGTCGGCGGGTAGGTCGCCAAGCCCGTCGTCGAGCAGTCCGATCAGCGACTGCCAGGCTGTGTCATCGCCGCTGTGCGGCGTCGCGGTCAGCAGCACCAGGTGCCGATCCTTGTTGTCGGCAAGTTTGCGCAGCAGGGCGTAGCGCAGGTGGGCCTGGCTTGATGTGCCGACCCCCGCCGCCGCCACGCAGGTGTGGGCTTCGTCGACGATCACCAATTCCGGGCAGTGCAAGGCGAACTCGTCGCGCCGGGTTTTCTGTTTGATGAAGTCGGTGGAGATCACCAGATGGGGGTGATGCTGGTAGAGGTTGGAGCCGAACGGGACGCTGCGCATCAGCCGGTTGACCGTGGACGGCAGCAGCAGTTGGGCGTCGATGCCGAACTTGTGCCGCAGCTCGCTTTGCCATTGCGGGGCCAGCTGGGGGGAGCACAGTACTGCCAGGCGCTGGGTTTCGCCGGTGGCCAGCAGCTCGGCGGCGATCAGTCCGGCCTCGACCGTCTTGCCGATGCCGACGCCGTCAGCGATCAACAGCCGGGTGACGTCCTGGTTGGCGGACATCATCAGCGGAACCAGCTGGTAGTTGCGCGGTGTCACGGCCAGGCGCGCAAACGACCGGAACGGGCCGCCGCTGGCACTGAAGGAGAGCCTGAGCGCATCGCGTAACAGGCGGGCCCGGCTGGCGTCGCCACGGTCATCGACGGTGGGCGGTTCGAAGGTGGCGGCGGCGAAGTCATCGATGTCCGGCAGCAGGACGGTGGTTTCGTGCTCGTGGCCGCCGAGGGGGCGCACCAGCAGCGTGCCGTCGGGGGAGCCGGGCAGCACCAGCCAGTCCCGGCCGCGGGCGTTGACCAGGCTGCCGGCCGGGTAGTCGAGAGTCGTCATGCGCTGGCCTTGGCTTCGCCGAAGACGCCGCTATGTTCGGCGATCGTGTTGAGCCAGCCGGTGTCGGCGTCCTGGTAGGGGAATCGCAGCACCAGCCAGCCGGCCTCGTCTTCGAGCTTCATGCGTGCCTGTTCGTCCTTCTCCTGCTGATGGGCTGCGTCATGGTGGGGGCCGTCGACAAAGATGGCGACGTCCATACCATCGACGTGGTAGGCGAAATCGGGCCGGACATAGAAGCCCGTAACGATCTGTTGGGCGTCGTCGGGCAGTCGGTAGCCGTGCTGCACAAGCAATGTCAGGAACTTTTTCTCCAGTTCGCTGTCGCAGGCCTCCTGCAGGCGCTCGAGTTGAGTGTCCGGGGCTTCGCCGCCGGCGCCGACGGCGACGCTCGACGCGGCGAGCCGTTTGAGCAGATCCAGGACGCAGTGTCGGTCCAGGTGCTGGTGGTCCCACTGGTTGCTGTAGGACAGCAGGCAGTCGTAGCACGCTTGTGCGCAGTCTTCGGTCGCGTGTGGGGCATGTTTGACGTCTTCACCGGTGTCGGGGTCGAAGTGCATAATTTCCAATGCTTTTCGTGCCACCTGCGTGAGTTGTCCATCCTCTGTTGCCAGGCGCCGCAACACGCCAGCACCACCTTCGGCGGCTTCGAAGAACAACAGCCGCGACCAGGCGTCGTCTCCGGTGTTGGAAGGCAGGGCCTCGACCGCGAGTTCGGAGCCCTCCAACTGGTAGACGGCTTCGATTCCGCGCTTGAGGGCATACATCGCGGCCATCCGCTGGTCGGTGCCGATCGATGGGTCCAGGTGCAGCAGCAGCGCGTTGCGGTGGTCCTCCACATACGGGATCACCCGCTGATACCGCGGTGCCTCACCGTGCACGTTCTTGGCCAGGTCGGATTCCTTGCACCAGCGGCCTTCGACGGTGTCCAGCACGTAGCCACGGACATCCTTGTCCTTGCGGCGGCGCAGGCCAACATTCATCCGGCGAATCAGCGCGGTGTCGCCGTAGGTCATGGTGCCCAGGTCGTGCCCGTCCTCGGTGATGGTGCTGGTGAGTTGTCCGGCCCGAACCCCGTGCGGCACAAAGCGAATGGTCGTCACGATCTCGTGCCCGGCGCGCTGGCGTTCCTCTTCATCGGCGCTGATGCGGTCACGGCGGCGGGTCTTGACCGACAGCAACCGCATCAGGTTGCCCATGGTGCTCTCGATACCGAATGGGCTGCCGCAGTGCTGGCAGAGGTCCGGCTCGGTGGATTCGTGCAGGTACCCGCAGGCGCCGCAGCGTTTGATTTCGCTGATGTGCACGCCGGTGCCGTCTTCGCGGGCGGGCAGGCTGACCCGGTTGACCTCATACCGTGCGCCTTCGTGGTAGATGAACGCACCGGGCCCGAACTCGCTGATCGCCATGAACCGTGGGCGCTGGATGAAATCTCCCTCCCCGCCACTGCGGGTACGGCGTTCGGCCGGAATGAACGCCGACAGCGGGAGTCGCGGGAAGGAGTAGCCGGGCAGGAAGCCTTCCGACGCGAAATAGCGATAGGTGTAGAAGTCGCCCTGCAGCACGTCGTCGACCTGGCCCTTGAGCAGGTCGAGAGCGGCACGTGCCTCCGAAATACGCCCCCGCGCACGCTGTTTGGAGGCTTCCGACGCGCCGATGGTCTTCAGGGTCTGGTTCGCCTGGTCGAGCTCGTTCTGGGCTTCGTTGTACAGGCCCCGCCAGCGCGCGGCGGCGTTATTGAACCGGGCCGTCGCCTTGTCGACCGTGTCGGTGACCCAGGTTTCGGTCCACCACGGGGCGCTGGTGACCTCGGTGGCGGCCTCCAACACCGCGGTGATGGCGGTGATCGCCTCGGCGCGGCTGGATTTCGATTCGATGGTCGCGAGCACCTCGGCGCGCATCGGTTGTCCCGGTTGGTCGATCTCCAACAGGTCGACCATGCTGGCTTTGAGGTCCAGGCCGCATTTCACCAGCCAGATCGAGTGGGCGTGGGCGCGTACCAGATCCTGGTTGCCAAGCTCCAGCCGCGGCGGTGCGACCGCTCCGGCGACCATGTCCTGACTGCGCCGGAAGTAGTAGGCGTCGTGCGCGTTGCCGGTGGCGCAGTAGGTCAGGGCGATGGCCGGCTGACCGGACCGGCCGGCTCGTCCGGAACGCTGTGCATAGTTGGCCGGGGTGGGCGGAACATTGCGCATGCCAACCACATTGAGACTCTTGATGTCGACGCCGAGTTCCATCGTGGGGGAGCAGTACAGCACCGGAAGCCGGGCGTCGCCGAATTCTTCTTCGCGCTTCTGGCGTTTCGACGGCTCGACCTGCGCGGTGTGTTCACGGGCCTCCAAGTCGAGGAGTGATTTGGCGGTCTCGGCATAGAGGGATTTGAAGTACGGGTTGACGCGGCCTTCGGTCTGATTGCTGCGGATGGGGTCCGGCGCCCGGTGCTTACCGTCGCCGGGAACCCAGGCGATGAGATCAGCGCGCAGCTGGTAGCCGGTTGGCCGCTTGGGCACGGCGATGCGCACCAGAATGCCTGCCTTCGCCATGACCTCCATCAGGTGCTCGATGATCACCTGGGCGTCGGCGGTCTTCAGCGCATGCTGAAACACGGGGAAACGATTGGGACGGCGCAGCCAGCGCCCGAACGCACCCAAGCCAGACAGGTGCAGATCCGCTCCGATCCCAGCCACGTTCTTGGGACGGCCGCCAGGGTAGGCCAGACCGCTGTATGTCCCGGCTTCATCAGAGATGGCCCACGGGTCTTTCAGCCATTCCCGGCTGGCCCTGCGGACGGCGTCGAACTTCTCGTCGGTGAGGAACTCGGTGTCGATGCACAGGTTTCGGCGCAGTTCGTCGAGGAGGACATGCATCACCTCGCGTCGTGTCTCGGTGCCAGCGCCTGCCAAGGGTTCTCCGCAGCTTGCCCATTTGTCGTCGTTGGCGGCAAGCTCGTCCACCCCCTCGTAGGCCAGGCGTAGCTGCCCGGTCTGCTCCAGGTTGGGCATGGTGATGCGCCAGCCGCGCTTGAGGTCGGCCCACAATCGGTAGGTCACGACATCGCGCAGCGCCCGGGTGATCTTCTTACGGGGGATGGGTTCGTCGGCGGTTTCCTCGTCGCGGGCGAAAAATTTCAACCCCTTGCCGCTGAGGGCTTTGACGACTTCGGGTCCAAGGTTCTCATCGGTAAGGGGTTCGCCCTCGCGCTCCTCGTGGTCGGCGGCCGCGCGGAAGAGAGCGGAGCGAATCATCCCGACCAACACAAAGTCGTTGAAGTGACCGGCCTGCAGGCTCGCGTCCTGGCGATTGTCACTGAACGCCAAGAACTTTTGCGCTTCGTCATCGAGATCGTCTTCAGTGCGCAGAGTCCGCACGACAGATTGGGACAGCACCGTCACGGCACTGGCGCGGCCCTCGGTGCCGAGGCTGGCCACCCGGGAGAATTGCGACTGGCGGGTACTTTCGTAACTGGTCTTGCAGGATGGGCAAAATTCGAGGCGCTCGAAGAACGCCACCGGCATCCCGTCGTCGGTGATGGTGCCGAACTCGTCGACACGTAATGAGTTGGGCAACTTGGGAACCCGGGCTTTGTCCAGCACCTGGCCCGACCCGTTGGATACCACCCAATCCTCCGGCACCAGATCGAGCAGGGCCGGATCACTCGGGTCCGGCCACGGCTCCTTGGTCAGGAACAACAGGCCTTCAGCGTCGGGGTGCTCGACCAAATCGGAGTTGGGGATACGGGGGCTGAAGTTCTCACCGCCGCGCTCCAGGTTCACGACCAGGAACTCCTGACCGCACTCGCGGCAGAACGCCAGTGGGAACAGGGGTTGACCCAATGGGCGGTTGGGCGCGCTGCGCTGATACTGCGTGGTGAGGTATCGCTTCTCGGGGGGCTCCAGCGTGGTGTAGACGGTGTCGCCTTTACCGATGAACTGATGCAGCTTGAACGCGAACAGCGCGCGGCCCTGCGGATCGCGCGCGCGGGAACCTGCAAGCAGCAACTCCTGCAACTTCTGCTCGCAGGCAGTTTGGTCTACCCCTGTTTCGGTGTGCAGTTTCTTGGCCGCGTCTTTGAGCTTTGACGGTGGGCGTCGTGCGAGCTTGCCCTCGTCGTCGGTGTGCAGGCCGAAATGGTGTTCGGTCCAGACGGCCAGGGGGTCGCACTGCAGTGCTTGCCAGTCCGTCGGCGCCGATTCGGCCAGGCGGGCCGTGAGCGCGGCGGGGTCTGTGTCGCCGGTGGTCGCGCGGCGGAGGGTTTCCCCGACAATGTTGGCGGCCGGGATCGGGACACCGAAGATTCTGGTTGCCAACTCGGCGACTTGCTGGCGCTGCTCGGCTTTGGTGCCCGGGCCGGCGAGTGTCGCACTGGTGCCGATGCACTGGATGTCGTTCGATGTGACGGCGCTGCGCAGTCGGCGGACCAGCATCGCTACGTCGGCGCCCTGGCGGCCGCGGTAGGTGTGTAGCTCGTCGAGAACCAGAAATGACAGGTTCGCCGCGCTGCTGATGAGGTTCTTGCGCTCCTTCGGGCGGGTGAGCATCAGTTCCAACATGACGTAGTTGGTCAGCAGGATGTCCGGGGGAGAAGCAAGCGTCTTCTCACGCTCTTCCCTGTTCTCCTGGCCGGTGTACCGGGCGAAGCTGACTTTGGGGTTCGTCTTGCCCAGGAACTTCTCCAGCTCATTGCGCTGGCTGTTGGCCAGGGCGTTCATCGGATAGACGATGATGGCCCGCACGCCTTTGCCGGAGCCCTCGCACAGCACCCGATCGACGATCGGAACGATGTAGGACATGGACTTGCCCGACCCGGTTCCGGTGGTCAGCACGTAGGACTCGCGGCGGTTGGCGATCTCGAAGGCGTCGGTCTGATGGCGGTGGAAGGCGATCTCGTTGCCGGCCGGGTCACGGAAGATGTTGGACGACTCGGGGTCGAGAACACCCTTCCCAGCCAGTTCGCTGACCGTACCGCCGGACTCGAACGCCGGATTCAGGGCGAGCCAGGGTTCCGGCCAGAGCAGGCCGTCGGCGATCTCCTTTTCGACCTTGCTGCGGATTTGGCCGTCCTTGATCTCCAGGAAGCCCTTGACGAAGTTCTCGTAATCGCCCAACACCTCGTGCAGGACACCGAACGCGTCCATACGGCGCCCCTTTCCTAGACGTCAAGCACCAAACGAAGCTGACCTTACTTTGCGGGGCCGACAGTGCGGGGGATTGTCACGCTGCCGGTTGGCCAGTTTGTGCGAGCATCGATCCTTCGCTAGTCATGTGTGGTAAGTCTTTGGTTTGTGTGCCGAAACGTATCTAGTTGATACGATTGCGCACATGGCAATCTGGGATCAGCTTGTTGAATTTGCTGCCGAGCGGCACGGCTACGTGACGACTCGTGACGCTCGGGATATTGGTGTGGACCCCGTGCAGCTTCGTATTCTGACGGCACGCGGACGTCTTGAGCGTGCCGGTCGCGGTGTCTACCGGGTGCCAGTCTTGCCGCGTGGTGAATACGACGATCTCGCAGCTGCCGTGGCGTGGACGTTGGGACGGGGCGCGATCTCGCATGAATCGGCCCTGGCGCTTCACGGCCTTGCTGACGTGAACCCTTCGCGCATTCACCTCACGGTCCCGCGCGACAACCATCCACGCGCGGCAGGGGGTGCGCTGTACCGGCTTCACCGTCGCGGCCTCCGGAAAGCCGACATCACGTCGGTCGACGCCATACCCGTGACAACGGTTGCGCGCACCATCAAAGACTGCCTGGACACGGAGACTGATCCCTATCAGCTTCGGACAGCGATCGAGCGGGCCGAAGCGGAGGGCACACTTCGTCGTTCGCCCGCGGCTGAGCTCCGTGCCGCGCTCGATGGGTACACCATTGGGCCGACCTGTTCCCAGTGTTGATAGTCGATTCTGTCGGCTCTGGTCGCTATGGTGCTGGCTAAGGCCGCGTTTGCATGGTCATGCCTACCTCTCCAGTGTGCGAACCTGCCCGAAGACAGTGATGCGGAGGCGTAGTGTCCGACCAGACCACGAGGTCTCGGAATGATCAACTTAAAATCCAGGAGCTGGTACAGCTCGTCGGTGAAGGCCGCATCCGAGTTCCCGAGTTTCAGCGTTCCTTTCGGTGGGCGGCTGATGACGTTCTTGCCTTGTTCGACAGCATTCTCCGCGGCTACCCGTTCGGGAGTCTGTTGTTATGGAAGCGTCCCGCCCCTGCGGCGCACCTCAAAGTTGGCGCTCTCGCTATCGATGCCCCCGCGGTGGCTGATGCGCTTTGGGTGGTCGACGGGCAGCAGCGAATCACCAGCCTGGTCAACGCGGTAGATCCCGTCGCCGGTGACCAGGACGAGCGATTTCGTATTGCCTACTCCCTTAACGAGCGGAAGTTTGTCTCGCCGAGAGATCTGAAGGGGTCTTTAGGAATCCCACTAGCAGATCTGTTCGATCTAAGTAGGGCGTTCGCCTGGCTGCAGAAGAACCCCGATGCGGCCGAGTACGCAGCCGAAATACAGCGGGTGACGGGGCTACTGCGCGATGTCGAAGTTTCGGCATCGGTCATTCAGCAAGCCGACGAAAGCGTCTTGCGAGTAGTGTTCGACCGGATCAACTCCGCGGGTAAGCGGCTTCGAGGGTCAGAGATCTTTGATGCGATCCACGGTTCAACCGAGTCAGCGGACGGGCAGCCGCTGACGGTTGGCGCAATCGCCGACAGATTGGACCAAGCAACCGACTTCGGCCGTCTAGATGAGCAAATTGTGTATCAAGCTATTCTGGTTCGGCGCCACCCGGATGTAACGCGCGACGCGCATATGGAGTTCAGTGCGGAGCGAGCAGCCGTTTCTCCGTTCGGTCATGAATCGAAGTCGGACGCCTATGAGAGGACTGAGGCTGCGCTCGAACGTGTCATTAGATTTTTGCAGGACAGAGCGGGAATTCCGCACTTTACTTTCGTGCCGTTCCGGTTTCATCTACTCGTTCTCACTCGGTTCTTCGGGCTATTTGAGTCGCCGACCGCGCGTAACCTTGAGCTGCTGAGTCGATGGTTCTGGCGTTCCACTGCTGCAGCACCGCGACTCGGCTACACGGGTTCGACAGGCGACATACGAACACTTGCGGGCCTAGTTGCAGCCGGCGATGAAAGTGGATCTGTGCAGCGGCTGTTGGCTGCGACAAACCCAAGTGAACCGGTGCCGACGCCTGCCTTAAATAAGTTTCGTACTAACCATTCTTCAGGCAAGGTCATACTGGCCGCACTATGGGCACGAGGTCCGATTGATCCGGCCACTGGTGAGACGTTGACCATCGGAGACCTCGCACCCTACCTGTCCGGCGAAAGTTCTCCGTCGGCGGTGGCGTTGGAAATCTTCCCCCGAAGATCTCTCGACTCTGAAGCATCCAGCGCCGCGAACCGGGTGATCGCAACTGTCGACCGAGATGTCTTTGTCGGAAGCTTGGATACGCCACACAAACTGGAGAGTCTGCTTCTCGATGATCAGATGCTCGATGCGATCAACAACGGCGATCACGTGTCATTCATCAGTCGTCGGACCGAAATTCTTGCGGGCTACCTGCGGTCGTTTTTAGACGACAGGACCGGCGCCGGGTTTGAAATCACTCCTCCGTTGTCGGAATTCGATTTTGATGATGATGTCTCAGATGGACTGATAGATGACGTGGTTATGGTTGATGGTGATTCCGGTTGATCGAGGCGGTCCATGCTGTTCTGCTTAAGGGCAATCGAATTGGTTCGATCCTCCAGCGCGGGGACGTAGCTCGGTTCATCTTTGAACCCGGCTATTGGGACGATCCGAATCGGCACGTATTGGGACTTTGGTTCGAGGACGACCCCCGTCGTTCCCCGAAAGCTGCATTACGGCTTCCGCCGTGGTTCTCGAATTTGCTCCCGGAAGGGACGCTGCGCGACTGGATTGCACGCGATCAGGGCGTGTCAGCTGACCGTGAACTTCAGTTGCTATTGAGAATCGGCCGAGACCTCCCGGGGGCTGTAGAAGTCGTTGCCTCCGATGCCGTGTTTGATCCGGACCTGCTCAAGGAGCCTCACCGGTCAGCAACGCCAGAGGTCGGTCGAAACGCTCGATGGAAATTCTCCCTGGCGGGGGTTGGTCTCAAATTCTCGCTTCTGAAGCAGAATGAACGGCTGACCATCCCGGCCTCTGATGAGCTCGGTGACTGGATCGTGAAGCTGCCGGACGCTCGCTACGCGGATGTCCCCACTAACGAGTTCGCCACGATGACCTTGGCGCGCGCTGTCGGCATCGACGTTCCCGAGGTTGCGCTCGTTCACCGTGACGAGTTACCGGTGTTACCAGCACGCGCGTGGCCAAGTCCTGAGAAGCTAGCGTTCGCGATAGCTCGCTTCGATCGAACTCGTGACGGGGAGCGCGTTCACATTGAAGACCTCGCTCAGGTACGGGGCTTTTACGACAACGCGAAGTACACGGGGAGTTTCGAGACGGTCGGGGCGCTGATCTACAGAAACCGTGATCTTGACAGTTTGCGAGAGTTCGTTCGGCGCCTGACATTCAACGTGCTGATCGGTAACGGTGATGCACATCTGAAGAACTGGTCTTTGATATACCTCGATGGGCGTGTTCCGACTCTGAGCCCTGCCTACGATCTGGTATCGACCTCCCCGTATGCGAGCCCACACGAACCAGATGATTTCGGATTGAGCTTCGGCGGCACGAAGGTGATGGACCGGATTAGCCGCACTACGTTCCGGCAATTTCAAGACAAGCTAAGTCTCGGCGCAACCGATGTTCTTGATGTCGTCGATGAAACGGTTGCGAGATTCCAGACGGCATGGCCTGACGCGCGGCCGATCTTTCCCACGTTTGTCGATCACTGGATCGAAGGCCGGCGTTCGGCAGTGATAGCGCGCCTGGCGTCGTCATGAGCAATCCATGTGGCCCCTTCGAAGGCTGGGACCATGTTGGGACCATACGTCATGCGCGATGCCGAACGACCTGCGCGTCCATGAACGACATGCATTTCGCTGCCGGCGCGAGAATTGCCAGCGACCTGGGAAAACGTCCTACCGCTGCTACCTGGGGGTCAAGTGGTCGCAGGTTCAAATCCTGTCAGCCCGACACACGAAAAGGCCGTTTTCCGCACAGGGAAGCGGTCTTTTTCATGCCGCCGCAGCGCGTCCGCGTACGCCCCTGGAAAGCGCATGCTCAATGCTTACCTCACCTCCATCTGCGGTGGCACCGACCAGATCCAGCGCAACATCACCGGCGAGAAGATGCTCGGACTTCGTCGAGAACCGGAGCCCTGCCACGGCCGCCCGTTCCGCGAGTTGCCGCACGACCAGGGCTGCTGCGGACGTCGCGGAGTTCGGATATTTCTGTGCGTCAGTTGCCCACAGCGATCTCGCCATGGGCACCCCGCTCCGCGTCGACCATCGCGTGCGACACGAAGGGGTAGTTGCCGGGTTCGGGGAAGCTCAGCTCGACGAAGCCGCCCTGCGCGGGGAACAGTCCCAGCGTCTGGGAGCCGCCGGCTCCAGGCCTGAGCCGATAGGCGCCCTCGGCCCACACCGTGTCGAACTGTCCACCGACGACATGAAACGCGGAGCCACGGTTGGGCCCGGCGGCCAACACCCAGATCCGGACCCGTTCGCCCACCCGGGCGGTCAGCGGGGCGTGGTCGTACTGCTGGGCGTAGCCGTTGAACACCACCAGATCTGGGGTGTCGGCGGCGACTTTATCGGCGTCGACCTCACCGCCGTCGGCGCCCAGATAGAACTCGGACTGCACCATCAGGTACTCGCGATCCACCGTCGACAGGTCCGGCGGATCGATGACGACGGCACCGAACATTCCGTTGGCGATGTGTACCGACATCGGCATGGTGGCGCAGTGGTAGAGCCAGACACCGGCCCGTGTAGCGGTGAACCGATAGACCAGCTGTGCGCCGGGTTCAATGGTGCGCATGGGTCGATCGGGCGCCAGCGATCCGGCGTGGAAGTCGATCGAGTGGCCGATCGTGCCGTCATTGATCAGGGTGATCTCGAAGACGTCGCCGACCCTTCCCCGCAGGGTGGGTCCGGGCGCGCTGCCGCCGAAGGTCCACAGCCGCTGCGTGATGCCGGGGGAGACCTCGCGTTCGACCTCGCTGACCGTCAGGGTCACTCGGTGCTCGGCAGTCTCCGCGGCGGAGAGCTTCGGGTCGCGTGCGGCGAATCCGGGGCCGGGCCGGCCGCCGAGGCTACGGGCGATGTCGGTTGCGGTCAGCGACGGGTCCGGGCCATGGCCCGGTAGCTCATGCTCGTGACCGCTCACCGGTGGGGTTCCGATCGCCTTGATGGTCAAGGTCATACCCATCTGCCGGTGCCCGGCGATCGAGCACCATCCCGCGAGATCGGAGCCGATGACACCGGCGTCGAGCACCGCTGTGACGCCCGGTGCGACTCGGTCGGTGCGGGCGCCGTTGGCCAGCACCAGATCATGTCGATCGGTCCCGGTGTTGTGGAACGTGATCCGCAGGCGATCCCCGGCGGGGACGGTGATCGTGTCGGGCACGTAGCGCATGCCGTCGACCCGAACCCGTACTTCGGTGGTGTGACCGGTCGGTGCCGCCGTAACCGTTGGCGCGGAGCCGATTCCGAGGGTCGCGGGGTCGGCGGCCACCCCGGCGGCGGCCGTCAGGATGACGACACCGAATCCCGCGGCGGCGATTCCGAGCCGTTGTCGCAGCGGGGGCGGGTCCAGTCGGCCAGGTGTCGAGCGCACACCGGTGTTGCGCTGAGCCAGCCAGACTGCACGCACCAACAGTGGCAGGAACGCCCCGTAGGCCACCAGCACCAGCGCGGAGACCGCGACACGAACCAGGTTGGGGACGGGCAGCACACATATCAGCAGGCCGAAGTTGGCCACGCTGAGCCGCCAGGGCGCACCGCGTTCGAGTTCGGCGGTGGCCGCCAGCGCGGAGGCTCGACCGCCCACGACCATCGGGATCAGGTACGCCAGGGAGCCGAACAGAACCTGCACCAGGAAACCGGCCAGCAGGGCGGGGCCGGCCGCCGCAGTGACGGTTGCGGCCGCCATCGAGTTCGGTGCGGTCAGCAGTCCGACGCTGAGGTAGCCCAGTGACCCCGCCAACCACACGACGCCGCACAGCACCGACAGGGTGGGGAAGTCGGCAGGCCTCTTGCGTCGAACCTCGTCGATGTGCGGCCACAACACGAATCCGACCGCGGTCAGGAAGCTGAGTGCGCCGACACCGACGACCCGTGACGACCCCAGAATCGCGCCCGCCACCGCGACGGCCACGCTCAGCACCAGGGCGGGGAGGCCTCGGCGTGCGGCTCGTTCGACCCCGTCGGCCATCCGGGTGCGCAACATGGTCGGCCACAACGTGACCAGGGTGCCCAACACCGTCAGGCCGACCCAGCCGAACAGGTTCAGTACCGCGTGGGCGGTGCGAAATCGCTCAGCCAGGATTCCCGGCAGCGCCGAGTTGGCCATGGCGACACCGAGTCCGGCGCCCACGGCCAGACACGCCGCCGCCGCGACGTAGTAGTGCACGGTGATACTGAATCGGGCGGGTAGTGCCGCGCGCAGGAACCGCATCAGGTCGCCGGCATGCACCGCAGCGACCGCCGCGACCAGCACGCCACCCGCCAACACCACCGGCCACCAACCACCCAGCATTCCGGTGATGACGGTGACCGCGCCGATGTTGAACGCCAGCAGCCGAATCACCTGGCCCGGGTAGGGCGGGTCCGGACTGCGCCGCAGCAACGCGTCGGCGAAATGCCGGCTTCAGATCAGGATGGCGTTGCTGGCAGCACCCAGACCGAGCAGGTGTATCAGAAGCCAGTTCGACAGCGCGATGTACGGATGTGCAATCGCCGCCATGACCAAGGCGACGAGCCACCCGAGGACCACCGAACCGGCGCGCAGGTGCCAATTGGAACGCTTCATGCGGCCACCCGTTCTTGTCGGTTCACCGTCGACCGGGCGGCCGAGAACACCGCGACGGCGATGAAGCCAAGTACGGCAACAATATTGAGGACGCCGCCGATCTGCACTACGGCGGAGACGTCACGGGCATCGCCGACGGCAATACGCAGTAGCAGTGACGTGTGCAGCAGCACCACCGGCCCGTACATCAGCGGCGTGTAGGGCAGCGGGCGGCGTAGCACGGCCGGCATGATGACCGGTGCGTGCGCCATGATCATCGACATCACGAAGCCGAGCATTACCGCGTGCACGACGGCGTCGTAGCCGCGTCCGCTGATGACCTGACCGCTGAGCAACCAGATGACCGCGGGCACCAACAGCCAGGTGTAGCCGGCCAGCAGGCACACCGCCATGTATCGCGGTAAGGCGGTGGCGCGCACAGTGCGCCGCGCGATGTCATGCCAGGCCAGCCAGCCGGTCAAAGCCAGCAGGGCAGCCCCCAGCAACGGGTAGCCGACGGTCGGCCAGAGCAGCGTGGCCAACGCACCGGCCATTTGGGCGGCCGCTACGGCGGCCAGGGTCAACTCGGTGCGTACGGGCAGCGCGATGACGCGGGCGAGTTCGAGGCGTTCACCCGCGATCGTCAGAATCAGGAATCCGGACAGCCACGGAATCAGCGTCGGCACTCCGATGTCGACCAGCCACAGCAGGGCGGCACCGGTGGCCAGCAGGGCGCCGCCGGCTTGAATGAGCACCGCGATGTCTGTCGATCGCCGCCACAGCGGGACATACAGTCCGAGTAGCCCGGCGGTGCCGACGAGCAGCAGGGCGTTGGCGAATGACGGAGGCGCTGGTGTCGCGAGCAGGACTCCGCCCACGCCCAGCGCCGCCGGGGCCAGGTAACCCAGTGTCCTGCCCGCGGCCACAGCGCGTTCCAGGGCCACCACGGTGCCCACGAAGCCGAGCACCAACAGCACGCCGTGCACCTCGGCCAGGCGGGTGATGGTCACCGGGGCGGGTAGGTCGAGGAGGGTGAGCGCGGAGTTCAGTCCGATCAGCAGAGCCAGGCCACCCGGGATCAGCAGCAGTGCCCGGGCGGGGATGCCGGGGTGTGTCATGGCCGATTCCTTTCGGGGACAACGGGATCGGGAAGGAACAGCCGGCATGCCCCGGGCTCGGCGAAGGCGACCAGTTCGGGTGCGGTGTCGGTGACCGCGCCGAACCGTTCGAGCACGCCCTCGACGATGCCCAGGTGGACCTGGCAGACGATGGCGGGGTATCGGCGCGCCGCCTCGAGGAGGGGGCAGCTGCGCAGGGCGATGCTTCCGTCAGGACCATCGGCGTCGGGTCCGAAGCCCAGGCGGGCCAGCACGGTGAGCACCGCCGCACGCGGATCGTCGGTGGTGACGGTGTCGTCGCACAGCTCATGCCCCCAGGAGGCTCCGGCTGCCCGGGCGTCGCGTTCGGGCTGCGTGCTGGTGCGGGCGATGTGACCGGCCAGTGCCGTGGCCAACCCGGCGTAGTCCTGCGCGGGTATCGCGGGATCGGCCGCGGATGGACGGTACAGCGCTGCGGGACGTCCACGCTTGCTGGGGGTTTCGGTGACGCGTTCGGCGAGGCCGTGCCGGGTCAGTGCGTCGAGGTGCTCGCGCACCGTGTTGGGGTGCAGATCGAGTGCGGCGGCCACGGCGGTGATCCGCACGGGCGCGTGCGTGCGGACGTAGTCGAGTACACAGAGGCGTTGTCGCGACAGCGGCGGATAGCCGGCGACGGTGCGGGTCGGGTGCGGGCCCAGAACCAGTCCCTCTTTATTCACGGAATTAACTGTAGTAAATTGAAGGTCCTGAGGCCAGCAGCGGGACGGCAAGCCCCGTAATGCGTCGAACAAGGAGGCCGCAATGTCAGTCAACGAGGTCATCGTCTCGTCAACAGCTGCCGACGCCGAGGCGGTCGAGACCATCAAGAGCCACCACGCCCAACTCGCCGGAAGCCTTGCCGCGCTCACCGAGGCGATGCTGGCAGCGGCCGAACGCGGAGGCGATGTCGAGGCAACCCGGGCGGCAACAGTGAGGTTCGTCAGCGAGGAACTGCTGCCGCACGCCGTCGCAGAGGAGGACGCGCTGTACCCGGCCGCGGCCCGAGACGATCGGGCCCGGCCGCTGATCGAGTCGATGATCGCCGCGCACCGTGTCATCGGGGTGCTGGCGGAGCGAATTCGCAGTGAGCCCTCCGGGCTTCGTGCCGCCGCCGCGGCCGAAGCGCTTCGGGTCATATTCGATGCGCACCTGGCCGACGAGAACGATCGGATCCTGCCGTTGGTGGCCGCTGACCCCGGTGTCTCGCTGGCCGAGGTGACCCATGGGATGCACGAACTGCTCGGCCACCAGGCACACGCCGACGCAGCCGGTCACGCCTGTGGCTGCGGCGCCGCCGATACCGGTGATCCGGTGCTCGATGTCCGGGAGGTGCCGCACTCCATCAGGCACGCAACGGTTTTCGGTGCCTTCGATGCGGTCGAGGCGGGCCACGCGTTGATCCTGGTGGCCCATCACGACCCCATCCCGCTGCTGCAGCAGCTACACGACCGCACCGGCGGCCGGATCCGCGTCGACTACCAGGAGCGCGGCCCGGAGGCTTGGCGGTTGCGGCTGACCAAGCTCTGACCGCGGCGGGGCGAGACCAAAGGAACGTCGGTTATGGGTTCGCTCAATCGTGCGACGGCAACTCGACCAGCACCTCCCGCGCCTGATCCACCACGCGGGTCCGGCACCGTCGTGGGTCTCGCCGCTGGGGTCTTCGCGGTGATTCTTGCCGTCGTGCTGGCCGATTCGGGACATCAGATCGCGGTCGATCAGCCGGCTTCCGGCCAGACCCGCACCGTCGATATCGCGCTGGACGGCATGCGGGTGCGGCCGGGCGCGCTGCAGGTGCCCGCCGGCACCAGACTGGTCCTGCGGGTGACCAATGTCGACGCCACTCCGCATGATCTGCGGATGGCTCACCGTCGACGCGTTCATGGAGTCGGGTTGTCAGAGTGCAGGCGAATACTGCCGGTTAGAAGCGCTGCCATCTCGGCGGTGCATATCCGGCAGGGGGACATCGTGGGGAATCGGGCGAACATCGTGTTGGTGAATGAAAGCGGCTGGCAGCTGCGCTACGCGCACTGGGCGGGATGCCGAATGCTCGACGCCATTCTTGCAGGGCCGGAGATGGCTGCCCGCTACATCCTTGCCCAGGAAACCAGCGACTTCTGGACCGACGAATTGTTTTCCGACGGCGGCCTGCTCCTGGACCTCGTCGAACACCGGCTGCTGTTTTTCGGCGAAGAACTCATGACGACAATGAACGAACGACGCGCGGTCTTCGAGATGCTGAAGATCCTCTGGCCGGGCTACTCGATCTCTTGGGCTTACGGTGCGACGGCGGAACTCGTCGAATATGTGGGTGCGCCGGTCATGTTGCGCGACAGTCCTTCTGAACCAGAACTGATTCTGGCCGAAGATACCGACCGCTTGCATCATCTCGTCACGGTCGACAATGGTATCGATCGGATGCGGGCATGGCCGCTGTGGTGGGGCAGTAGTGCCGCGTGGCATGGTCCACAGGTGCTCGACAGGTTGCCCGGTGTCGGAGCGCGGTCCCTGCAGTTGGGGACCGTGCCCGAGAGTGGCGTTCACATCAACGTGCCCGACAAGACCCTCGGCCTGTGGGTGACCAATCCGGTTCCCGGGCTCCTGCGCTGGCTACCGCGATTGTGGCCAAGCTGGCGCATCGAGTTCTGGGAGGACCGCTACGAGGAACAGTTTCGCCAGTGCGGCGGCCTCATCACGGCGCCGCCGCTCGACACCGAATCTGGAGTGAAGGAAGCTCAATCATGGCTGAAGAAAAGGGTATATCAGAGCTATGAGGACAGCCCGATGGGGCGAATCGACGGCCTCGTCGCGCTGATCGATGCCGACGGACTTCCGAGTCCAACCGTCAGCGACTCGGCGGTCCGCGACGCGGGGATCCGGCCGACTCCTGCGGAATGGGCGTTGTTCGAGAGTGCCTGTGCGCAAGTGCGCACCGGAGGGCGCGCGGCTTGATGCAGGTTATGGGCGAAAGGGCACTCAGTTGTTCTCACCGAATTCGTGAGCCGCGGCGTCGGCGATGGCCTGAAGTTGCCGTGACAGCTTGCCGGGATCGTTGAAGGTCTGGTCGCCGGCGACGAAGCGGAGAAATACCCCGGCGATGAAGGTCGTGACTGCCGAGGTTTGCGCGTCCAACAGGTCGGGGTCGGTGATACGGGGCTGCAGCCGGGCAATGGCGGTGCGAGTCAGCGCGATCACCTCGCTGACGAGTCCTTGGGCAGGTCCGGACAATTCGGGGTCGCGAGCGGCGTTGAGCAGCAGTTCGTGGCGCGCACGGTTGAGCATCAGCCCGCGGCCGTGGGCCTGCATGAGCGTCAGTTCCGCCAGATGCGCGAAAGGCGCGCGGGGATCGTGGGGGCGGTCGGCCAGCGACCGGAGGTTGGCCACATCGATCTGGGCGACTCGGTCGCCGACTCCACGCAACAGCGCGGCGCGGGTGCGGAAGTAGTACGAGGCGGTGCCGTCGGGCACCTTGGCGCATCGGTCGACCTGCGCGTGGGTCAGGCCGCGGGAGCCGTGCTCGGCCAGTACCTGAATTCCTGCGTCACACAACTCGCGGCGGCGCTGGTCGCCGTCCCGCTTGCGGGGTGGGGAAGTAGTCATGGGCACCTGCTCTGGTCAGCGCAATACTGTACCGCCGTCGATGTTGACGACTTGACCGTTGATCCACTCTCCCTCGTCGGACAGCAGAAAGGCGACCAAGCCGGCAACGTCCGACGGTGCTCCGACCCTCGGACCGCGAATCCGCCGTAATGCGCCCGCCTCCAATTCCGGCCACTGCGGAGCGGCGCGGATGGCATCGGTCGCTGTGAATCCAGGAGCCACTGCGTTGCAACGGATTCCGTCTTTTCCCCACCGGGAGGCGACGTGACGGGTGAGCGCGCCGATGCCCGCTTTGGCCGTGGCATAAGCCGGGCGTGCAGGCTCTCCCTGGAATGCGGCCGCCGACGACATGTTGACGATCGCGCCTCCACCACCCTCCAGCATGACCGGGATCGCGTACTTCAGCGCTGCCGCATAGCCGCGCAGGTTCACCGTCATCACCCGGTCCCACACGTCCAGGTCGATGTCGACCACGTCGCTGTCGAACCGAATCGTCGACATGTCGGCGCCGACATTGAAGAGCAGGTCGACATCGCTGAAGGCGTCGACGGCTGAGGTGAACAGGGCGGCCACCGAGGGGGGATCGGCCAGGTCGAAGACGACGTGGGCCGCTGTTCCGCCTGCCTCGGTGATGCGCCGAGCAGTCTCGGCCGCTGCGTCTTCGGATAGGTCACCGACGACCACCCGACAGCCTTCCTCGCCCAGGCGGGTAGCCGTGGCGGCACCCAATCCGGTTGCGCCGCCGGCCACGACGGCGACCTTCCCGGTCAATCCGCGAAGTCCCATGGCAGATCCCTTCTGGTGGGCGCACAGACCTATTGACTTTACCTCTATGGCCTTAGAGGATCAGCTCTAGACCTCTAAAGGAAGAGAATGTATGGCAGGCATCCACCGCCAACGCCCGGGAGCGGACCACCTCGCAGCAGCCACCGACACTCCCGCCGTCCCGCTGGGCAATGACGTCTGGATGTCGCCCGGCGTCTCCAACTCCTATGCGGTAGCCACCGACGACGGACGAGTGATCATCAACGCGGGCTTGGTCTTCGAGGGGTATCTCCGCAAGAGGGCCTTCGCCGACATCGCGGGGCCGACGCGCGTGATCGTCATCACCCAGGGTCATGCAGACCACTGGGGCGCGGTCAACGAACTGCGGGAGGCCGGCACCGATGTGGTGATGCACCGCAATTACCACTATTGGCGCGACGACAATTCCCTGTTGATGGGGTACCGCGTGCCGAAGACGGCGTTCGCATTCCAGAAGTTCTCCGACGCCGTCATGGAACATCTCAAGGTCATCGACGCCGGCTCGATCGACTTCTCGTTTCCCGAACCCACCATCACATTCGACCGACACCACAGATTCGATGTCGGTGGGCGCCGCTTCGAGTTGGCATGGACACCGGGTGGCGAGACCACCGATTCCCTGGTCGCCTGGCTGCCGGAGGATCGAATACTGTTCACCGGCAATCTCTTCGGGCCTCTGTTCGGGCACGTGCCGAACCTGATGACAATCCGAGGCGACCGCTATCGGGACCCTGTTCTGTACATCGAGTCTCTGAACACCGTGCTCGACTACCACCCCGACACCCTCATCACCGGACACTTCGACCCGATCGTCGGGGCCGACCGCATCGCCGAGGAGGTCACGGCCATGCGCGACGCGATGCAGGCGGTCCACGATCGCACCGCTGAGCTGATGAACTCCGGAGCGGACGTGCACACGGCGATGCGTGAGGTGAAGATCCCAGACCATCTCGACGTCGGTGAGGGTTACGGCAAGACCTCGTGGAACGTGCGTGCCATCTGGGAGATGTACGCGGGTTGGTTCCGACATCAATCCACCACCGAGCTGTTCGGTGTCAGCCCAAATTCGATCGCCGTCGACGTGGTGGCCGCCGCGGGCGTCGAACCACTGCTGGACGCTGCGCGGGCGCATCTGGCCGCGGCGCGCCCCGTCGAGGCGTTACACCTCACCGATCTGGTGCTCGCCGCGAACCCCGGAAACCCCGCGGGTCGCGAGGTGGCGATCGACGCCCACGAGGCACTGCTGGCGCGCACCGAGAACTTCTGGGAACGAGCGTGGTTCACCAAATCGATCAACGAATTGAGAAATACTCGATGAACAAGCTCAGCTTCGATTTCACCGGCACCAACGTGCTCGTCACCGGCGGCACCAGCGGTATCGGCCACGCCATCGCCACCGACTTCGCCACAGCCGGTGCAAAGGTCACTGTGACCGGAACCCGCAGCACTGCAGCCGACTACCCCGAAATAGACCTTGCGGGGCTGCGGTTTCGGCAGTGCCAGATGTCGGATAACGACGCCATCGATGCCCTCGCGGACTCTCTCGGGGACCTCGACGTTCTGGTCAACAACGCGGGCGGACCATACGCCGGCCAGAAGGACGAATGGGATCCCGACGGCTATGCCGGATCGGTCGCCGTCAACATGTTCGCTCACATGCGGCTGACGATGGGCTGTCACGAAAGGCTCAGAGCCAGTGCAGCTCCCGGTGGAGCGAGCGTGGTCACCATCGTGTCGATGTCGGCCTTCGTCTCGGCGGTCAACGTCCCGGCCTACAGTTCGTCGAAGGCCGGCATGGTGGCCTTCACGAAGAATCTCGCCCGCCGCTGGGTCGATGACGGAGTGCGCGTCAACGCCGTCGCTCCCGGCCTGATCGACACCCGGATGACCCATCCGGTGCTCGACATCCCCGAGATGCTCGAACCCGAGATGCGTCACACCCCGATGGGCCGCATGGGGATGCCCGACGAGGTCTCCCCGGCGGTGCTGTTTCTGTCCAGCGATGCCGCCCGCTACATCACCGGTACCACGATCGCCGTCGACGGCGGCTACCTGACCGTCTGAAAGGGCAAGCAATATGGGTGAATTCGACGACATCGCTACGCCTGACGACGTCCTCAGGCTGGCGGCGCAACGCACCGGGCTGTCCGATGTCGACGGTGACAGTTGGCGTGAGGGCCTGGCGATCGTCTTGGACGAAGTCAACAACTGTCCGGCTTTCACCGAAACCGGCCGGGCGCGGATCATCGACGACGCCACCAAGGCACTCGCGCGCCGTCTGCAGGTTCACGACTACATTCAGCAGCACCCAGAAGTGCTCGAGGTGCCGGTGGAGCGTCCGTTGGTCACCCTCGGAATGCCGCGCACGGGTACCACTGTCATCAGTTACCTGCTCGCCGCCGATCCGAAGCGGCGGTCGCTCTTGCACTGGGAGTGCCTGAATCCGGTACCGCCCGCGACCACCGACACGCTGCGCAGCGACCCGCGCTGTGTCGCCCTGTTGGGCGAGCAGAAGCTGATCCTGGACATGGTGAAGGCGGCGAAGATGCCGATACCGCACTGGGAGGATGCGGACGGACCGACCGAGTGCATGTTCATCCACAACCAGGACTTCAAGGGTCTCTCGTGGGATGCCTTCATGGCCACCCCGCGCTACGCCGAATGGCTGCTCAACGATGCCGACATGATCAGCGCTTACGAATACCAGAAGCGGTATCTGCAAGTGCTGCAGTCGAAAGCGCCGGGTACCTGGAGCCTGAAGATGCCCTCGCACTCGGTGCACATCGAGGCCCTGCTGACGGTCTTTCCCGACGCCCGACTGATCTGGGCGCACCGTGACCCGTACAAGGCGACAGGCTCATTGGGCAACCTGCTCACGTTGCCGAAGAGCATGGTTCTGAATCCCGAAGCGATGACCACCACCGAATGGGGCGCCAATCTCAAAGACCAGATGCGGCAACATGTCGAGCGCCCGCTGCGCACTCGCGAGCGGATTGGCGATGATCGCTTCTTCGACATGTACTACCACGAGATGATGCGCGACCCGATGGACGTCATGCGTCGCCTGTACGACTGGGCAGGCGATCCGCTCACCCCGGACACCGAAACCCGGATGCAGAGCTGGCTTGCCGAGCACCCTCAGGGCTTGCTCGGGCACAGCTCGTACAGCCTCGATCAGTACGGGTTGAGCGTGGAGGAGCTCACGCCGGTCTTCGCCGAGTATCTCGGCACCTTCGACATCGAATTGGAAGACGCGTGAAGTCCACCATCGTCACCGGTCCTGGCTCCACCGAGGTCATCGACATCACCCGGCCGCAGTGCGGTCCCGACGATGTGCTTGTGCGCATGCGTGCGTGCGGAATCTGTGGCTCCGACGCGTTCTACATCACCATCGGCGGCATCCCGCCGCGCCAGGGACACACCCCGCTGGGGCATGAGCCCGCAGGTGAGGTTGTCGAAGTCGGAGCCGCGGTCACAGGCGTGGATGTCGGAGATCACGTGGTGATCAACCCGATGGCGGCTCCCAGCGGAATCATCGGAAATGGCGGGGCCACTGGCGCTTTGGCCGACTATCTGCTGATCGAGAACGCGCAGCGCGGCAAGAGCCTGGAGGTCATTCCCAAGCACATTCCGTGGGAGGTGGCAGCGCTCAACGAACCGATGGCCGTCGCCCGGCATGGGGTCAATCGGTGCCGACCCCGGCCGGAACACCAGGTCGTCGTGTTCGGAGCCGGGCCGATCGGATTGGGTGCGACGCTGGCGTTCAAAGCGCTCGGGGTGCGTCACGTCGTGGTGGTCGACATCGTAGCGTCGCGTCTGGCCAAGGCCCTCCAAATCGGAGCCGACGCCGTCATCGACTCCTCGGAAGAAGATGTCGTCGCCCGTCTCATCGAGTTGCACGGCGAAGGTGAAGCGATGTGGCCCGGAAAGGCAGGCACCGACATCTACCTGGACGCCGCCGGTGCAGGCGCGGTGGTCACCACCGCGCTCGCCGCAGCGAAGGCCGGTGCCATCCTGGGCGTCGTCGGGGTGCACAAAGAACCGGTTCCGGTCGATTTCGCCGGCATCATGAGCAACGAGATCACCATCGTCGGCTCCATGGGTTATCCCGAGGAGATCTTCCAGGTCACCGAGGATCTGGTGGAGAACTGGGAGAAGTACGCGCTGATCGTCAGCCACACCATCCCTTTCGACAAGGTCCACGACGCGCTGGAGCTGGCCGATACCCCGGGTGGTGCAGGCAAGGTAGTGGTGACGTTCGACTGACAACGGATCTGGCGCCGTGTGATCGGGTGGAGCACCTCGACCGACTCTGACCGCACCGCTAAGACGGCCCTACTGCGAGTCGGCCAAGGCTGGGGACATCGGCGGGGTCGACGGGCTTGCCGAAATAGAAGCCCTGGCCGATGTCGCATCCACTGTCGCGCAACCAGTTCGCCGTCGCCGCCTCTTCGATCCCTTCGGCGACCACAGTCATGCCGAGACCGTGGGTGAGTTCGATGATGGCGCGCACCACCACGGCCGCGCGCGGGTCGGTCGTGACCGCTGCGATGAAGCTGCGGTCGAGCTTGATTTCGTCGATCAACAGGTCGCGTAGGTACGACAGTGCCGAATAGCCACTGCCGAAATCGTCGATAGACACCCGTATTCCGTGGTCGCGGAGCTGCCCGAGGACGGCGGTGACCCGTTCCAGATCGTTGATCACGAGGTCCTCGGTGATCTCGACGGTCAACAAATCGGCGGGTAGACCGCGACGCTCGAGAGCCGCGCGCAGCGTCGCCGGCAGCCGGGCGTCGATCAGCGACGGAGCGAACAGATTGACCGCGACCGGTATCGGCGCTCCAGTGCCTACCCACCGCGCCGCGTCGTCCAGCACCTTGTCGATCACCAGATCTGTCACCGGCCGAATGAGCTTGTGCTCACGGACCAGCGGCATGAACGTGCCCGGATACAGCAGGCCCAGTTCGGGATGCGGCCACCGCAACAGCGCCTCCACGCCGACGACCTGCCCGCTGACCAGGTCGACCTTGGGTTGGTACGCGAGTTCCAGATCGCCCTGATCAACAGCGCGGCGCAACTCGCTCAGCAGGCGGACCTTCGCCGCGCCCGTAAGGGCCACGCGATCTGTGCTGCGGTCACCGCCCTGCGCGGCGTCGGAATCGATCGTCGCCATGTCGTCTTCGAAGTCGTCCTCGATGTCGTCTTCGAAGAAGCGGACCCTGGGGAAGTGGGATCGTTTGGCGACCCGCACCGCGATGTCTGCCCGCTTGAGCATCGTCTCCGGGGTGACCTCCGGCTCGTCGGCGAACGCGACGGCGACCCCGACGCTGCACCGGATGGTGACTGGTTCCCCATCGACGTCGAATGGTTCGTCGAACGTCGCGACGACTCGCTGCAGCACCCGTTGGGAATCGTGGACGTCGCCCTCCAGCAGCAGCGCGAACTCGTCACCGGCGACGCGGCCCACGGTGTCACCGGGCTGCACACACGCCGCGATCCGCCGGCCGGCGTGCACCAGCAGTCGATCCGCGGCCGGGTGGCCGAGGTTGTCGTTGACGAACGCGAAGTCGTCGAGGTCCAGCGACACCACCATCACCGACCGGTCGCCGCGCGCATGCAGCATCATCGCGTGCCTCAGTCGGTCGTGGAACAGCGTGCCGTTCGCCAACCCGGTCAACGGGTCCCGCAGGGAACGCTCGGCTGCGGCCTTGAGCCACTGCCGGTTCTCCCAGGCGGCGAAGAACTGACGCAGGCAGACCGTGATGACGATGGCGGGGGCGACGTACCGTTCCAGGCCCGTCGTCACCAGCGGAGGCACAACTATCCCCGCCACCAGCAGAGGCAAGTACGGTGCCCACAGGGCGGTGCCCGACGGCACCGAGAGCGTCGCCGGGCGCGGCGGTGGTGTCCGCCGGCTGACGAGCGCCGCCATGCCGATCATCGCCGACGAGACGGCCCATCCGACGTCGATGATGCTGCCGGTCGTGTAGCTGTCCTCGGCGACCCCGTAGGCGAACGTGCTGTCGGTGACTGCCATGACGGCGAAGGCGACGACCAGCAGCCCGAGCGTCGCCCGCTGGCGAGTGTCGACGCGGGCGAGTACGGCGACGGACACGGCGAGGATCACGATGTCGGCGGCCGGATACAACAGCGCCAGAGCGAGGGTCAGCGTGTCGTCGCGGTAGGTCTCGTAGACGGTGTTCAGCGCCAGCAGCCAGGCCAACAGGAACACACACAGCGCGACGGTGATCCCGTCGAGCGTGATGCGGATCTTCGCCTGCCTCCTTGCCAGCGCATCGAACGGGGCCATGGCCAGCAGGCCGGGGACGGCCAGAACGCTGAACGCCAGATAGAACAGATCGGCCGGCGACGGGAACGGCTCGATATGCAGGACGTAATCGCACAGCAGCCAGATAAGGTCTGCGACCGCCCAGGAGCCCAGCGCCGCGGCCATGATCGCCCACGCGGTGCGCATGCGCCCAGCCGCCGAGAGGGCGGCCAGGACGGCGCACACGGTCGCATAGGTGGACAGGCCGAGGATCGTGATGTCGTCGATGAGCGGTACCGCAGAGCCGCCGCGGTCTACCGCGAGCAGTACCGCGAGACCGATGCACGCCGCGGCCGGCAGGGCGATGGGCAGCCTCGTCACAAGCCGCCAGCGGCCAGAACCCATCGTGCTCCTGCCTCGACCCGCAAACCCCGTTGCGCGACGCTAACGCATCACCGGCGCCGACACGCGCAATTGCTGAACGCATTCGCGAGCATCCACGGTAGGTCGAGGGAGGAGACCTCAGGCGGCCTCACCTTCGGGTGGTGCGGGTCCGCCGGGTTCGCCGGGGTCATCGGCGGGCCGTGGCGCCTGCGCTTCCGGGTCGCCGATCGCCAGGTCCTCGACGGGTTCGGTTTCCGTGCTGCGGGTTCGGTGGGGTGGTTCCGGGTCGTCGGGTGGTGCCAGGAGTCGATCGGGCCGGTGATAGTTGTTGACCTGGGCCTGTCCTGTGTCCAAATCGGGTGGGGGGATCCATTCGACTTCGCAGCGGTCGTTCATCCTTGTGGTCCAGCCGCCGTCGGTGACCGAGCGGTTGTCAGGCCCGCAGGCCAGGCCGAGTGCATCGATGTTGGTGTTGCCGCCGTGGGCGTAATCGGCCTCGGCGTGATGAACCTGGCAGCCGTAGGCGCCGACGGTGCAGCACGGCTTGGTGCAGCCGCCGTCGCGGGCGATCAGCATGACCCGTTGCGCCGGGGACGCGACACGTCGGGTGCGGAACAGATCCAGCGCCGAGCCGGTCGCGCGGTCGAAGACGGCGAGGTAGTGGTTGGCGTGCCCGGCCATCCGGATCACATCTTTAATCGGTACGACGGTGCCGCCACCGGTCGTACCAACCCCGGCCCGCGATTCCAGGTCTTGCAGCGTGGTGCGAATGATGATCGACACCGGCAGCCCGTTCAACTGTCCGAGTTCGCCGCTCATCAACGCGATCCGCCCCACCGCGACGAGCGCGTCGTGCTGGCGTTGAGCCAGGCTGCGCTGATCGTTGTCGATCTGCGCCTGGGTGGGTGTGCCCGCGGTGCAGGGTTCGGGATCGGCCGGGTTGCACATGCCGGGCGCGGCGTACTTGGCGAAGATCACTTCTAATACTGCCCAGGCTTCGGGGGTCAGGGTGCCGACCAGGTCGATCATCCCGTCGGGGCGCTGTTTACCTTTCGTCAGGCCGCGTTTGCGGGCGCGCTCGGTGTCGTCGGGTTCGGGCCCGTCCTGATCCAGCAGGAACAGGGTCAGCTCGGCGGCGTCTCTGAGTTCTTTGGGTCCGTTGCCGACAGCGGTGCGGACCAGGTTGACCTCGAACTGCTCGCGGGTCGCGACATCCACCCAGCCCGGCAGCTTCTTGACCGCTTTGCGGATGACCGCGACATGCTCGGCGTTGATCAACCCGCGGGCCTGGGCGATCGCGGTCGCCGCCAACTGCGGCGGCAGCGCCGGACCCGTCAGCGACGGACGCGGCGCCAACAGCCCCGCCTCGGTCAGCCGGCGATTGGCTTCGGTGGTCGAGATCCGCCACCGCACCCGCAACACCTCCGACCACGACTTCGCACCCAGCTGCTGCGGCGTCGCCTCGACCTGCAAACGCGCCAACAACCGATGCCCGACCGCCGGCAACTGGCAGGACAGCTCCTCCAGATCATCGAGAGCGGCAACCAGCTCAGCACGGGTCAGCAGGTCGATCTCCGCCGCAGCGACGTCATCGAAGGCCGCCCGCAATGCGGCGATCCTGGCCTGCAGATCCCCACCCGACATGATTCGAACATACATTCGACCACCGACAAATTTACCGACTCAGACTTGCGGCAGGGTCAGCGAATCTTCAGTCGGAGATGCTCGAGTCGGCGCACCAGGATGCTGGGTAACCAGGGGCCGACGTCGGCCGCCTCGATCCACGTGGTCCGCTCGAGCAACATTGCCAGGACGATGCGCGCCTCCAAGCGGGCCAGGGCCGCGCCGACACAGAAATGCGCGCCCTTCCCGAACGCGACGTGCCCCTTCGCCGAACTGCGGTCGAGTCGAAAGTCGTTGGCGCTGTTGAACTGCCGGGGATCACGATTGGCCGCCCCCCACATCAGCAGCAGGCGTGAATCGGCGGGCAGCTCGACACCGGCCAGGGCGGTATCTCTGACCACATGCCGATAGTGGCCGCGAAACGGCGACTCGAACCGCAGCGTCTCCTCGATGAAAGCTCCGAGCAATCCGGGATCTGCGCGGAGCTGCTCCTGCACGGCGGGGCGATCGGTCAGGATCCACGCGGCACTGCCGAGCAGTGACGCGGTCGATTCGCCCGCTGCGCTGAAGAGGGTGAGCATGATTGCCAGCGCCGAAAGCTGTTCCAGTTCGCCCGACTGGGTGCGCCAAGCAAGGTCGCTCATCAGCCCTGGTTGCGGGTCGCCCGTGGCCTTCTCGAAGTGCTGCAGGACGTAGGTGGCCAGTTCCATCGCGGCCGTCCCTGCGGCTTCCAACTGGGTCGCACTGACAATCCCGTCGAGCAGGGTGGTGGTCGCGTAACCCAACCGGATCAACTCGTCGACATCGTCCTCCGGGAGCCCGAGCAGGCGTGCGACCACCATCATCGGCACTCGGTTGGCGATGGCGCTCATCCACTCGATGTGTCCGTCGACCAGCGCGTCGGACCACAGTCGGTGCGCGGTGACCTCGGCGAACTGCTCGATCACCCGGATCCGTTTCGCCGACAGGTGCGGCAGCAACAGCTTCCGGTGTGACGCGTGCAGCGGGTCGTCCGCGGTGGCCAGCGCGTGCATCGGGCCGCCGAGCGCGCCCATCTCGAACGGTGTGACGGTCCCGTCATCGTGGAACACCATGGTCGCCGTCAGGTTCGACGAGAAGTCGTCGACACGGTTCACCGCCTCCTGGACCGCATCCCAGCCGCATACGGCGTAGAACGGGGACTCGCCGATCCGATTGACCGCGGCTCGGTCGCGCATCATGTCGTACATGGGGGCGGGGTCCTGGATCGCGGCACCGCCGAAGAATTCGCGGGGGCTCACCACACTCATGGTCCGAGGCTGTACCTGGTCTCGGAACGGCGTCAACGGTCTGCGCCGAGGTTGCGGAGCGGGGCCGGCGCCACAGGGTGCGGCCGTTCTCAGGGCACGGCGCGCATCAGCCACAACGGTGAGAAGTCCGCCGGAAAGATTCTCACGGTGATAAAAAGATGCCATGAGTTCGCCGCGCGCGGGCGACCGGCCGAAAGCGACACCGGACTGGTTGATCGGTCGGGATCGACGCAGCGAGGGCGCGGAACGGATCTACGTCGCCGCAGCCGACCTGATGGCGCGTCGCGGCTACGACGGGTTCGGCATCGACGCCCTGGCTGCCGCCGTGCACTGTTCACCGGCCACGATCTACCGCCATGTCGGCGGTAAGTCGGCGATCCGTGATGTGGTGCTGGAGCGTCAGGCCGAACACGTCCTCGACTCGGTCCGCCAGGCCATCGCAGGCCTTGAGGGTTCCGAGCGCATCGTCACCGCCACCCTCGTCGCGCTGCAGCGCATGCGCGCCGCCCCCCTCGCAGAGGTCATGCGGTCGATGCCCGGTCCTCCCGGCACAGGGTGGCTGATCGACTCTCCCGTCGTCGCTCGTCTGGCCGCTGAAATGGTCGGCACCGCCGATGCCGACCCCCTGGCCGCTCAATGGCTCATCCGCGTATTCCTCGCGCTCTGGTACTGGCCGATGCACGACGAGGAGGCCGAGAAGGCTGCGGTCCTGCGCTTCCTGGGTCCGCCCTACGCCGGTGCTCCCGACGACCCGTGAGCCGTCGCCTCAGCAGCGAGTCTGCCGCGCAGGGTCGTCGATGATCGCGCGCAGCGCCGCGCTTCCCGTCATTCCGGTGCCGACGTGGACCACTCGTCGCGGGGTCGTCGCTCTGCCGGCCGGCACGGTCACGGATCACCTCACGGGGCTCGATGTCGTCGTTACTGTGTACCTCACCGGCAAGGAGGTATGGGATGGGTTTCGAGCGGATCGACGATCTGCTGCACCGCGTGACCGGCGACGGCTCGCTGCACGGTGTCGCCGCCACCGTGGTCGGCCGCGACGGTGTCCTGTATGAGGGCGCGTCCGGGAGCGCAACGCCGAACTCGATGTTCCGCAACGCGTCGATGACCAAGGCGGTGGCCACCACCGGGGCGCTGCAACTCGTCGAGCAGGGTCGCGTGGACCTTGATGCGCCGGTGTCGTCGATCGTGCCCGAGTTCGGCGAACTCCAGGTGCTGGAAGGATTCGACGACGGCGCGCCGGTGTTACGCGCACCGAGAACTCAGGCGACCGTGCGCCAGCTGATGACCCACACCGCCGGCTGCGGCTACCACTTCCTGAACGAAAACCTCTACCGCTACTGCACCGAATTCGGCTTTCCCGATCCCTTTTCGGGGATGAAAAAGAGCATCAGCGCCCCGTTGGTGCACGATCCCGGCACGGTGTGGGAATACGGCGTGAACACGGACTGGCTCGGCATGGTCGTCGAGGCGGTCAGCGGCCAGACGCTCGGCGACTACCTCACCGAGCACGTCTACCGTCCGCTCGGGATGACGGACTCCACCTTCGCCCCCAGCGACGAACAACGCGCGCGGCTGCTGCCGGTCCACTCGCGCGCAGCGGACGGCAGTCTGGCGCCGACCGACCTCGACCTGCCCGAAGCGCCGCAATGGGACGCAGCCGGCCACGGGTCCTACGGGACGGTCGCCGACTACGGGCGATTCGTCCGCGCCTGGCTCAACGACGGCGAGCTCGACGGAACCCGGATCTTGAAGGCGGAGACCGTGGAGCTCGCCCTGCGGGATCATCTGGACGGGGCGCCGTTGCCGACGAAGATGGAGCCGACCGTCCCCGAGCTGGCCAAAGCCGTCGAGCTGCTCCCCGTGCCGCAGGGCTGGGGCCTCGGATTCCACCTCTACCACGTGGATCTGCCCGGTATGCGCAGCGCAGGCTCGGGGGACTGGTCGGGGCTGTTCAACAGCTTCTTCTGGATCGACCGCACGGCCGGGATCGGCGGGGTGATTGCGACGCAGCTGCTGCCGTTCTTCGACGACACGATGGTCGAGACCATCCTCGCGTTCGAAGCCGCGGTCTACGCGTCCCTCTGAGCGATGACGCAGACGTCAGTCGGCGAATTTGCCAGGAATGGCACATAGGCCGCGGGTCGCTCCTCGTCGATCGTTCCTTCCGACGGAGCCACCAGCAGGAATAGAGTGTTTCGGCGCGTGTCGTCGAATATGTCGGGATTCTGGTCTCAAGGTTGCGCGCACGCCATACTGATGGTTCCAACGCAGGTATGAGGCACTGCAGTGCCCGGAGGGGACGGAAGCGATTGCCTGACGCCACCGCCGGCACGCTCCTGATCGACGCGCGCGACATCGACGACGCCGAGGCGCAGATCAGCGCCGCGTTCACGACGTTCCGGATCAGGGCGGCCGCCCCCGCGCGCTCCACCCGCATCCAGGTCTGGCGCAACTACGCCGGGAGCATGGGTGTCGACGACGTCGAGTACACCTATGACCTCACCTACGACATGGAGGCGCCCGAGCAGATCCTGTTGTGCCGCATGCTTTCCGGAGTGTTCGAGGAAACCCATCACGGACAGCCGACGCGCCGGCACGGGATCGGAACGGCCATCGCATTCGGCGCCATCCAGAGCCCGTCGTCGGGCCGGCTGGAGAAGACGCGCTACCACATGATCAGCGTCCCCAGGGAGGCGCTCGGCCAGGTCGCCGGCGATCACCCCGGCAGTGACGCGGTGCGCCTCACCAGCACGGCGCCGTTCTCAGACGTTGCCAACCAGCTCGTCGTCGACGTCGCCGACCACATTCGGCACGGTCTGATGAGCAATCCGAGGGCTGTCGTCGAACCCCTGGTGGTGGGCAACGCGACCCGGTACCTGGCGGCGAGCATGCTCGCAGCGTTCCCTCACACCGGCGCCGATCGCCCGCCCGGCGAGACCGACAACTACGACGCGCTCCGCCGCGGCACGGCCTTCATCGACGACAACGCCCACCGAGACATCTCGCCGGCCGACGTGGCACATGCAGCCCGGGTGTCGGGGCCGACGCTGAAGGAGTTGTTCGTCCGACATCGGAACTGCACGCCGCTGCAGCGTCTTCAACGGGTGCGGCTGGAGCATGTGCACCGCGAACTCGCGATGGCCGACCCGCAGACGAGCACCGTCGCCGACATCGCCCGGAAGTGGGGCTTCTGGCGACTCGGACCGTTCACCACGGTCTACCGCGAGACCTACGGGCAGGTTCCCGACCGCACTCTCGACCAGTGAGGGTCGACGCCGCGCGGCGTGATCGGCTCAGCGGCAGCAGTTCGGGTCGAGCACCGTGCACAGCGCGACGAGCGACTCTCTGCGCGGGCGGTGGTAGACGTTCATGCCGCGCCGCGCGGACTCGACGAGTCCCGCCCGGCGCAGATGTGAAAGATGATGGCTGACAGTAGATTCCGACAGTCCGACGGCCACGGCGAGATCGCCGCTGCACAACTCTTCGTCGGGAGAGCTGAACAGCAGCGACACCAGCTTGACCCGGGCGGGGTCGGCGAGTGCCTTGAGTCTCAGCGCGATCTCAAGGGCGGCGTCGTCGCCGATCGGGCCTGCGGCCACCGGCGAGCAGCAGACGGGGTCGGAGATGTCCATCACGGGGAGCGCCTTGGGCATGGGGCCAGTCTGCCACAGGTTATTGACATATATCGAAAACCGGCCCATCCTGGTTTCCGTCCAAGTAGTTCGATATACGTCACATAGGTAACGGAGTACGCCATGTCACGCGCCCAGCTCGCCCTCAATGTCGACGACCTCGACGAGGCCATCACGTTCTACTCCAAACTGTTCGGTGTCGCCCCCGCGAAAGTCAAACCGGGATATGCGAACTTCGCCGTCGCCGAGCCGCCGTTGAAGCTGGTGCTCATCGAGAACCCCGGCCACGGGGGCACTCTCAACCATCTCGGTGTCGAGGTCGAATCCGCCGAGTTGGTCCACTCCGAGATCGCCAGGCTCACCGCCGAAGGTCTGTTCACCGACGAGGAGATCGGCACCACGTGCTGCTTCGCCACCCAGGACAAGGTGTGGGTCACCGGCCCGGCAGGGGAGAAGTGGGAGGTCTACACCGTTCTCGCCGACTCGGAGACCTTCGGCCGCACCCCGGCGATCCTCGCTGAGGGCGCCGTGCCCGACGGCACCTGCTGCTCGGCCGACGGCGTCACGGCGTGAGCCAACAGGTCGAATCCGGACCGGACCACGCCGTCGTCGGGAAACTCTCGACGCTCGACCGATTCCTTCCGGTGTGGATCATCGCCGCCATGATCGCCGGCCTGCTTCTGGGCCGCATGGTGCCGGGCTTCGACACCGCGCTCAACAGCGCTCAGGTGCAGGGCATTTCGATTCCCATCGCCGTGGGTCTGCTCGTCATGATGTACCCGGTGCTGGCCAAGGTTCGGTACGACCGTCTCGGAACGGTCACCGGCGACCGGAGACTCCTCGTGAGCTCTCTGGTGCTGAACTGGGTGCTGGGCCCGGCGTTGATGTTCGCGCTGGCCTGGTTGTTGGTCCCCGATCTTCCCGAGTACCGCACCGGACTGATCATCGTGGGCCTCGCCCGCTGCATCGCGATGGTGATCATCTGGAACGACCTCGCCTGCGGCGACAGGGAGGCCGCCGCCGTGCTCGTCGCGCTGAACTCGCTGTTCCAGGTGGTCATGTTCGCCGTGCTCGGGTGGTTCTACCTGGCGGTCCTGCCGGGATGGCTGGGGCTGGAGACCGCGTCGATCGACGCCTCGCCGTGGGAGATCGCCCAGTCGGTGCTCATCTTCCTCGGTATCCCACTGCTGGCGGGATACCTGACCCGGCGGCTCGGAGAGAAGGCCAAGGGCCGCACCTGGTACGAGACCCGGTTCCTGCCCAGGATCGGCCCGTGGGCGCTCTACGGACTGCTGTTCACCATCGTCGTCCTCTTCGCGCTGCAGGGCCAGCAGATCACCAGCCGACCGCTCGACGTCGCGCGCATCGCCCTGCCGCTGCTGGTCTACTTCGCCGTCATGTGGGGCGGCGGGTATCTGCTGGGCGCGGCCCTCGGCCTGGGCTACCGGCGTACCACGACGCTGGCGTTCACCGCCGCCGGGAACAACTTCGAACTCGCCATCGCGGTCTGCATCGCCACCTACGGCGCCACCTCCGGCCAGGCACTCGCCGGCGTGGTCGGCCCTCTGATCGAAGTGCCCGTCCTCGTCGCTCTGGTTTACGTATCGCTGTTCCTGCGCAGGCGCTTTCACGCCGGCTCCGACAATCGTCCACGAGAGGACGCCACCGATGGCTGACCGCAAACCCGCAGTCCTGTTCCTGTGCACCCACAACGCGGGACGCTCGCAGATGGCGATGGGATTCTTCAGACATCTCGCCGCCGACCGGGCGACGGTGTACTCGGCCGGCTCGGAACCCGCCGCACACGTGAATCCGGCCGCCGTCGCCGCGATGGCCGAGAAGGGCATCGACATCTCGGGACAACAGCCACGCCGCTGGAGCACCGACATCGTCGAGGCCGTCGATGTCGTGGTCACCATGGGCTGCGGCGACGAGTGTCCGTACATCCCTGGAAAGCGTTACGAGAATTGGGAACTCGCCGATCCCGCCGGCCGCGGTGTCGACGACGTACGTCCCATCCGCGACGAGATCGAACAGCATGTACGCCTGCTGCTGTCCGAACTCGGAGTCGACGTCGGCGCGGTCTCGACCGTCCCCGAACCGCTGCCCCAGGTCATCCGGACACTGCAGCAGGGCTCCTAGCGCGCATCGCGAACAGTCCGCCGCCCACCACCAGAGCCATTCCGATGTAGGTCGACAGCGTCGGCCGGTGATCCCAGACGATCCAGTCGATGACGGCGGTGAACACGATCACCGTGTAGATGAACGGCCCCAGTTTCTCGGCCGAGGCGTAGCGGTAGGCCAGCACGATCAACGCCTGCGAGAACAGTTGGGCGAAGCCGAGTCCCGCGAGCCACGGCCATCTGGCAGCCCCCACCGGTTGCCAGTCGGCGATCGCGATCGGCAGCGACATGACCGTCGACAGCAGGAAGTAGTAGAAGAGGATCCTCAGGACGGGCTCGGTGGCTCCCAGCCACCGGACCGACATCATCGCCACCGCGAGCATCAGTGCCCCCGCCAGTGCGGACAACTCTCCGGCCGAGAAGCCGTGCCCCTGAGGCTGAAGCACCATCAGGATCCCGACGAAACCGATACCCGCACCGAGCCACGTCGGCGCCGCGACGCGGTGGCGGGTCACCGCCCACGCGATCAGCGGCATCCACAGCGGTGCGCTGTAGGTCAGCAGCGTCGCGTTGGCCAGAGGGATCTGGGTGATCGCGAAGAACAACGCATACCAGCAGGCCGTACCCGTGGCCGCGCGCAGCACATGCAGCCAGATCCTGTCGGTACGCAGCATCCGCCTGTCGGCACGACAGACGACCGGCAGCAGGAACAGGACTCCGACCGCGTTCTGGAACAACAGCAGGACGCCGGTCGAGGTGTGGTCGCCGCCCACCTTGGCCAGGGTGCCGACCAGCGCGACACAGAAGAACGCCGCGGTGGTGAGAACGGCTCCGACGCCGAGGTTCTCGTCCCGGTAGCCGACGCTGTCAGTGCGCATCGGCGGCGCGGGCCGGCTGGGGAGTCGATCGCTTCATGACGCCGTTGAGCAGTCGCGGCGACACGACGTCGAGTGCGCGCAGCGGGATCAGCTTGCGTGGCGCGATCCGGACGGGACGACGCTGCGCGGCATCGACCATCCACTGCGCCGCCTCGTCGGCGCTCAACGCCGCCAGCCCGTCGTAGGCCCGTGTCGGAGCGATCATCGGGGTGGCCACCAGCGGGTAGTAGATGGTGGTCGACTGCACGCCGGATTCGGCGAGCTCGTTGTCGATGACGCGGCTGACGGCGCTCAACGCCGCCTTGGACGCGTTGTACACCCCGAACAGTGGCGAGGATTCCGGCATGACCCGCCAGCTCGACACGTTGATGATGTGCCCGTCGCCGCGCGCCACCATCTGCGGCGCGACGCCGCGGATCAACCGCAGCGGCGCGTAGTAGTTCAGCGCGATCGTGCGCTCGACATCGTGCCAGCGATCCAGCGATTCGAGCAGGGGCCGGCGGATCGACCGTCCGGCGTTGTTGATCAGGATGTCCACGGGCCCGGCGCGGAGTACGAGATCGTCGACGGCGTCGAGGTCGGCCAGGTTGACCGGCATCGCGGTCGCGTCGCCTCCGCGGGCGGTGATCCGGTCGACGAGGTCGGCGAGCAGATGTTCACGTCGGGCCACGACGATCACCCGCGCGCCGTGGGCCGCGAGCTTCTCGGCGGCCAGCTCGCCGATGCCCGAGGAGGCGCCGGTCAGCAGGATCCGCTTGCCGCGGAGGTCGATCGGCGTCCGGAGAGGCCGGCTCGGCAGCGGCCGCATCCCCGCCAGGCGCAACGCTCGCCTGACGTTGTGGGGCGACAGGCGCCCCGTGGTCGCTCCGGTCATCAGCGGTCCTTCCGTGCTGCGCGGTCGGGCTGCAGGTGCCGTGTAAGGAACTCCCGCTGATCGCGGGCGACCTCGTCGCGCACCGCGCCGTGGTACATGTCGAAATGTCCTGCGGGGTACGTCCTGATCTCGACGTCCCTGCCGCGGCGCACCTTTCGCTCCACGAACGGTGTGGAGACCTCCGCGTCGTCAGGGCCAGCGTCACCAGGACGGGGCAGCGCACCCGCTCGATGGTTCCGTTGCGATATCGCGGCGCGTGCAGCAGGAACCTCGGGGCGACCGCGTTACGCCAGGACGGTGCCTGCTCCTCGACCGCGCGAAACCGTTGCGCCAGTGCCGGATCGGCGAAGAACGCGCGACCCAGCCGCCCGTACACGGGCAGGTAGCGCGGAGATCTTCCGCGGCGGCCGCGCACCTCGTCGACCACCGCCGCGCTCAGAAGCCGGGCCACCGCGACGACGATCTGCGCGGGCCCGGGACGGTAGTCCGGCGATCGGTGGCGACCGCGCAGGCCGGTGTACATGTCGAGGGCCGGCACGTTGGCCACCACAGCGGCCACCCGCGGGTCCTCGGCCGCGATCTGCAGGACGTGGCTGCCGCCGAGCGACGTGCCCCACAGACCGATACGCCCCGGGTCGACGTCGGCGCGGTTCCGGACGACGTCGAGGGCGGCCCGGATGTCCTCCAGCTGACGCGCGCTGTCCACGATCTGCCGTGGGGTGCCCTCACTCGAACCGAATCCCCGGTAGTCGAACGTCAGCACGGCCAGGCCGGCCGCACAGAACACCGCCGCGAAGTCGGGAAGGATCCAGTCCATCGTGCCGGAGAATCCGTGGGCGAACACCACACACGGGAACGGGGGCGCACCGCCCTCGGGGCGATACAGAACGCCCGCGATCTGCTCCCCGTCGCACGGGAAGGACACGGCGCTCGTCGTCCACCCGGCGGTCACCGTCGCAGCCTAAGACCCCGGCGGTCACCGGCGCAGGGCGTCGTCGACGATAATCCCCGGGTGAATCCTCAGACGTCCGAGCCCGCCGACACGGGCCGGTCCGGCCGAATCGAGTGGCGCGACCTGACCCAGGCGGCGGTGTTCGCCGGTCTCCTCGCCGCGCTGGGCCTGCCCGGCACGCTGACCCTCGGCCCGACCGGCGTCCCGATCACGCTGCAGACCCTCGGCGTGATGCTGGCCGGTTCGATCCTCGGCCCCCGCAAAGGCGCGCTGGCCATCGTGCTGTTCGCGGTGCTGGCCATCGCCGGGCTGCCGATCCTGGCCGGCGGCCGCACCGGTCTGGTCTCGCTGTCCTCGCCGACCGCCGGCTTCTTCGTCGGTTGGCTGCCCGCCGTCGTCGTGATCGGCGTCCTGACCGCTCTGATGATGCCGCGCTACCGCGTGGTGTGGGGGATCGTCATCAACGTCGTCGGCGGGATGGCCGTCATCTACCTGTTCGGCACCGCCGGGCTGATGCTGCGCACCGACCTGAGCTGGTGGGCCGCACTGGCCACCAACGGCATCTACCTGCCCGGCGACCTCGCCAAGGCGGTGCTGTGCGCCTATGTCGCCGCGCAGGTGCACAAGGCCCGGCCGGGCCTGATCGCACCGTGGCGCAGAACCCGATCCGATGGATGAGGACCCGCCGGGCGCCCTGGTGCTCGACTCCGTGTCGCACGCGTTCGGGGACCGCACCGTCCTGCGCGACGTGTCGCTGACGCTCACCGAGCGCCGCATCGCGGTCGTCGGGGCCAACGGCAGCGGAAAGTCGACGCTCGCGCGGCTGTTCAACGGGCTGGTGCTGCCCGACGCCGGGTCGGTCCGGGTGCACGGCATCGACACCAGACGCTCTGTCAGGAAAGTCCGCCGCCTGGTCGGGTTCGTCTTCACCGACCCGGACCGCCAGATCCTGATGCCCACCGTCGCCGAGGACGTCGAGCTGTCGCTGTCGAGGCTGGGACTAGACCGCGACGCGCGAGCCGCGCGCACGGCCGAAGTGCTCGACCGGTTCGGTCTGGCCGAGCACGCCGACCAGCCGGCGCACCGGCTCTCGGGCGGCCAGAAGCAGTTGCTGGCACTGGCGACCGTGCTGGTGACCGAGCCGTCGGTGGTGGTGGCCGACGAGCCGACGACGCTGCTCGACCTGCGCAACGCGCGCATGCTGCGGGCCGCGTTCGCGACCCTGCCGACCCAACTCGTGCTGGTCACGCACGACCTGGACCTGGCCGAGGACGCCGAGCGCGTGATCGTGCTCGACGAGGGGCGGGTGGTGGCCGACGACGTGCCGTCGGTCGCGCTGCCGGCCTACCGCAGGTTGATGTCGTGACGGTGCTGGGGGACTACCGGCCGGGCGGTTCGTGGCTGCACCGCCTCCCGGCGGGGGTGAAGCTGATCGGCCTCGGCCTGGTGATCATCGCGATGACCCTCGCCGTGGACTCCCCGCTGCGGCTGGGCGTGGCGACCGTCGTGGTGGTGTCGGTCGTGGTTTCGGCGCGACTCTCTCCGGTCGCCCTGCTCACGCAGCTCCGCCCGGTGTTGTGGGTGGTCGGATTCATCTTCGTCCTGCAGGTGGCGCTCACCGGGTGGCGCCGCGCGCTGGTGGTGTGCGGTGTGCTGCTGCTCGCGGTGGCACTGGCCGCGATCGTGACGACGACCACCCGGACCGCCGACATGCTCGACGCCGCGACCCGGGCGATGACGCCGCTGGCGCGGTTCGGGTTCCCGGTGCGGCAGGTGGCCATCGCGCTCGCGCTGACCGTACGGTCGATCCCGCTGCTGGTCGAGATCATCCGGCAGGTGGAGGAGGCGCGCCGCGCTCGCGGGCTGCGGATCTCGCCGCGGATCGTGTTCGTCCCCGTCATCGTCGGGGCGTTGCGCGCCGCCGACGACTTCAGCGAGGCACTGATCGCCCGCGGTATCGACTGACGGCCGAGCAGGACTAACTTCGCGCAGAGCGGGGAACACGCTGTCGTCGCGGTCGTTTCAGCCCTGCCGCCGCCACGTCCCCCGGGAGGAAGATGCATGACGCAGCCCGTCACCGAACGTGACGCCGGGCGGGACTGCCCCAAGCGCATGACGTTCGGCCCCTGCGGCGGCGTGCACCCCGACGGACAGTGTGAGATGCGTCCCGGCCCGTGCGCGTTCCCCGACATCGTGCCGTGGCCCACGCAGGCAGCCCCGCCGCCGGTGACCGCACCGCTGATCCTGACCGACTTCAGCTGCACGCCTTTCGATCCGCACGACGTCGCCGCGACCGCGAACGCGCTGGCGCCGTCCTGCGACGCCGTCCTCGTCGGCGAACACCAGAACCGGCCGGACTTCCCGCCGACGCTGATGAGCCGGCTGCTGCTGGACGCCGGTGTCACGCCGTGGATCACGCTGTCGTGTCGTGACCGCAACCGGGTGGTGCTCGAGCAGGAACTGCGCGGGCTGTCGCTACTCGGTGTGCAGACGGTGCTCTGTGTCACCGGCGACGGTCGCGCCTACGACGTCCGACCCGACGTCACGCAGACCTTCGACCTCGACGGACCCCGCCTGGTCGAGTTGGCCGCATCCCTCGGGATGGTCGCCGCCGTACCCGAGACGCCGACCGCGCCCCCGGTCGCCCGCCGACCGCTGCGACTCGTGCAGAAACAGCACGCCGGCGCCGGCATCGCGGTGCTCAACCATGTGTCGTCCCCGTCGACGGTCGCGGAGTTCATGGCCGCCGCACGGGCGGCCGGACTCGTCATTCCGGTGCTCGCCGCCGTCGCCGTATTCACCGACGACGTCTCCGCCGCGGTCCTGCAGGGTCTGCCGGGGCTCGCCCTCGACCCGGCCGTCGTCGACCGTGTGCTGGCAGCACCCGATCCCGTCGAGGCCGGGATCGAGGCGGCGGTCGCCGAGGCGAGGGCACTGCTCGCCATCGACGGCGTCGCCGGGGTCAACGTCTCGGGGCTGGCCTCGGGCGCCGGTACCCGCGTCGGCGCGCAGATCAAAGCCGAAGTCGGCGCCCGAATCCGGGCAGAGAGGTCGGTGCGATGACCGAGGCGATGGACGCCGAGTTCGACACCGTGGCCGAGTGGACGGCGCAGGTGGCCCGGGATCTCGGGCCCGACTACTTCGTCCCGGCAGGCTGCCGGGGCAGCGGGAACCCCGCGGCCCTCGACTGGTTGGTCGACCGGTTGGAGCTCAAGCCCGGCGAGTCGCTTCTCGACTCCGGCGCCGGGGTCGGAGGTCCCGCCGGATACGCGGTGTCCCGCGTCCCGGTGTCGCCGGTGCTCGTCGAACCCCAGATCGGCGCGTGCAGGGCGGCGCGCTCGATGTTCGATTACCCGGCGATCCAGGCGGTCGCCGACGCACTTCCGTTCTCGGACAACGCTTTCGATGGCGCGTGGTGTCTCGGCGTGCTGTGCACGACCGACGCGCAGCAGCAGGTGCAGACCGAACTGCGGCGCGTGGTCCGTGCTCCTGGCCGGATCGGCCTGCTGGTGTTCGTCGCGACCACCGACCTTCCCGACGACCAACAGCCCGACGGCAACAACTTTCCCACCGAGAAGTCCCTGCAGCAGATGCTCGACACCGCCGGGTTGCGCGTCGACGCGCGGATCAACACCACCGATCTGCCGCCGATCCCACAGGAGTGGCAGGACCGCGTCGAGGCCGTCGACGACGCGCTCGAACGCCGGTTCGGTGGTGAGGAAGCGTGGCAGATCGCCGAACGGCAGTCCGGCCGGATGGGCGAGCTTCTTGGCGACGGACGCGTGTCCGGGGTCGTGCTGAGTCTGCGCCGGGCGTCTTAGGCGGTCTTGTCCTCGCCGGAGTTGTCGCGTGAGCTGCCGCCCTGATGCACCGGCGACTCCCAGGTATACGGTTCCTCCGGGTGCCCGGAGCCGCCGAGGATGAACGTGCGATCGCTGCGGTTGGACCGGGCGATCGTCGCCAGCCATGTGCCCACCGTGCTGAACCGGTTGCGCACCCCGGTCAGGAACGCGATGTGGATGAAACCCCACCCGATCCAGCCGGACAGACCCGACAGCTTCACCGGGCCGAGCTGCATTAGCGCGTGCCCCCGGCTGATGTAGGCCGCAGAACCGAGGTCGCGATACCGAAAGTTCTTGCGGCGCTTGCCCTGCAGATCCCGGCGCATACACGCAGCGGCATGCATGCCGCCCTGCATCGCGTTCTCGGCGACGCCCGGAAGGCCGTCTCGTCCGGCGAGATCGCCGATGACAAACACCTCCCGGTGGTTGGGGACGGACAGATCGGCGTCCACCGCGATGCGTCCGGACCTGTCGGTGGTGGCGCCGAGCACCTCGGCGGCGTGCCGCGCGAACGGCACCGCCTCGACGCCGGCCGTCCACAACACGGTGCGGGTCGCGACGTCGGCGTCGGGGGAGCCGTCCTTCGGGCTCACGGTGATCCCGTCGCGGCGGACGTCGCTCACGCGCACCCCGAACCGCATCTCGACACCGAGATCCTCCAGCACCCGCTGCGCGCGGGCCGACAGGTCCGGGGCGAACGTCTTGAGCACCCGGTCGCCGCCGTCGAACAACAGCACGCGGGCATCCTCGGGCTCGATGCTGTGGAACTGGTTGGCCAGGGCGCGGGTCGCGAGTTCCCGGATCTGCCCGGCGAGTTCGACGCCGGTGGGGCCGGCCCCGGTGACCGCGAAGGTCAGCCACTGGTCACGCTCGGGTCCCGGCGGCAGCGTCTCGGCGATCTCGAATGCCGCGAAGACCCGGCGACGGATGCTCAACGCGTCGTCGAGCGTCTTCATGCCGGGCGCCCATGCGGCGAAGTCCTCGTTGCCGAAGTACGACTGGCGCATGCCCGCGGCGATCACCAGATAGTCGTAGTCCAGGTCGAACGTGGAATCGTCGGGACGGCGCGCCGTGACACGGCGCCCGGCCGGATCGAGTCGGATCGCCTCGCCGAGCAGCGTCCTGACGTTCTCGTGGTGCTCGAGTTCCTCGCGCAGGGACCGGCTGATCTGTCCGATGCTCAACGTCCCGGTCGCGCACTGGTAGAGCAGTGGCTGGAAGACGTGGCAGGCAGCCCGGTCCAGCAGAGTGACATCGACGTCGACGCGGGCGAGTCGGCGTGCGCAGAACAGACCGCCGAACCCTCCGCCGATGATGACGACTCGGGGGCGTGCGGCACTCATGCGCGGCGAAGGTGATCGGCCATGACAGAAGTCGTACCCGATCCGGCCGAGGAAATGCGAGGCAACTCTGCCAATCCCGGTCAGCGAACCCGCGGCACGGCGTAATTTACGTGAAGAACAATCGGGCCAGGCCAATGGCGGCAAACCCGCGGGTCGGTCGCCGTTCCTTCGGGGTTAGGAATGTCATGGGTTACGCCAACAGCATTGGTCGTGTCGGGGCGCTCGCGGTGACGCTGGGTGTCGGGTGGGCGATCGCGTCGTCCGCCGGCACGGCGTACGCGGACACCGCCGATTCGTCATCGTCGAGCGAATCCTCGACAGCCGGCCCGAGTGCCTCGTCGAGCAAGCCGTCCGCGTCGTCGCGGCCCGACTCGTCACCGGGCGCGGGTGGCTCGGCGACCGCCGACGACACCACGGACGACGCAGACTCCGACACCGACACCTCGCGGGGCAAGTCCTCGATCCGCGATTCGGCCGACCCCGCGGATCCGGAGGCCGGAGACGCCGCCGCCGACGACGCCGTGACCGACGATGCCGACGATGTGGCCGACGATGCCGACGCCGCGGCCGACGCGGAAGTCGGGGCGCGAACCGTCTCGGCGAGCACCGCCACCGTCGAGGCCGGCGCCCCGGAACCGCAGAAGACTTCGGCCAAGCCCTCGGCGAGTGCACCGAGGACGGCGGCCCCGGCGCCCGCCCCCGGGCCGGCCGCCGCGCCACAGGCCACCACACAGACGCTTGCGGGCGTCATCTCCGAGGTGGTCACCGCGTTCCTCGCGCCGCGGGAAGCCCCGTCGCCGGCCACGCCGTTGCAGGGCTCGACGATGCTGGCCTCGCTGGCGGCGGTCCGAAACGGGTTGGAGCGCACCGCGATACGCCGAACCAACCCCGCGACGGGGTTCGCGGCGACGCTGGTCGCCGATGACACGCCGAACGTGCTGGTGATCGGCGTCGACGGCACCAACCTGAGCAAGGTGCTGGCCAACCCCCTGCTGACCCAGAACTTCTTCAAACTCATCCAGGGCGGCACCACCGCCGCGTCGACCATCGTCGGGCACACCACGGTGTCCAACCCGTCGTGGTCGTCGATCCTGACCGGCGCGTGGGGGGAGAAGACGGGCGTCATCAACAACGTCTTCACCCCGTGGACGTACGACACCTGGCCGTCGGTGTTCACCCAGCTCGAGGCGCAGAACCCCGACATCGAGACCACGTCCATCGCGAACTGGAACGTGATCTCGGCCATCGCCGCCTCCGGACTCGGCGTGGACAACCTGTTCAACGTGCCCGAGCAGGAGGACGACCCGAGATGGTTCAAGGCCGACGACGTCGTCGGCGACCTCACCGAGCTCGCGATCGCGGGCGCCAGCGCCGACGTCGCCAACTTCATGTTCAGCTACTTCGTCGGGGTGGACGAGAACGGGCACATGTTCGGCGGCGACTCACCCGAGTACCTCGAGTCACTCGCGAACTTCGACCGCAACCTCGGCGAGATCATGGCCGCGGTGGACGCCTGGGAAGCAGCCACCGGTGAGCAGTGGACCATCATGATGGTCACCGACCACGGACATCAGCCCCAGCTGGGCTTCGGTCACGGGTTCCAATCACCCGCCGAGACAACGACGTTCGTCGTCGCCAACAATCCCGACCTGTTCCAGCAGGGCGGGGTCAACCTGCAGTACTCGATCGTCGACGTCACCGCGACGGTGATGACCCTGTTCGGCTTCGAACCCGCCGAGGACACCGACGGAGTGTCGCTGACCGATCTCGACGACAGCACCGTCACCCCCGGCGACGACGACGCGCTGCTGCGGCAGGCGCTCCAGGATGCCATCGCGATGTACGGCTACCCCGACATCGGCACCAACATCGCCCTGAGCGTGCGGACCATCGCCGCGACCATCCCGTACTACGTCGACAACATCGTCAACGGGATCACCTCGGCGTTGCAGTCCCTGGCCGACCAGGAGATCTTCCTGATCAGCCCGCTCGCCGCACTGGCGATCCTGCCGGTCAAACTGATCGGCGACCTCGTCTACATCGCGGTCAACATCCCCGCCCAGATCATCGCGCGGCTCACCGGTGTCACCGGCGCCAGCATCTTCCCGCTGGTGCGCCCCGCACCGCCGAGCTTCCCCGAGAGCCCGGAGGAGTCCTCCACCCCGGACCTCATCGCGGTGGCGTGCACCGACGGGCGGGTGTCGAGCGCGGTGTTCGCCTGCGGAGCGCCGACCGTCGCGGCCTGATCGCCGCCTCCGGCGGCAGCGGCCTGATCGCCGCCTCCGGCGGCAGTGGTCAGCGCTTCATCGAGGCGATGTAATACGTTTCGCGCCCCGTCGGGTAGCCGCCGCCGTCGGTGGCGATGTGGACGTGGTCGAAATGGTTCAGCGTCTCGGAGCCGTAGTCGGCGGTCCAACTCGGCGCGCCGATGCCCGGGTAGAAGCCCTGGCGCCAGATCACGTGGATGACACCCATGCGTTCGGCGTTGGCCAGCGCGTAGCCGGCGATCTGGTTGCCGAGCGCGATACCGGCCTCGCTGTTGTGGTTCGGGATCATCACGTCGATCGCCAGGCCATTCGGATGCCACTTCAGCGCGTCCTGCCGGTAGCCGCCGATCGTCGTGATCTCCGGGAACATCGTGGCGATCGCGCGGGCCACCCAGATGGTGTGCACCTGCAGCCCGCCCTCGGGGGTGATCCCCTTGGGGAGTGGGAAATCGAAGACGCGGGCGTCGGCCGGTGGGGCGGCGGCGTTGGCGGCCAGCAGTTCGGCCTCCGTGGGCGCCGGGGCCGATGCGGTCTCAGGGGCGCGCGACGTCGCCTGCGCGGCTTCCGGCACGGAGTGCGGAGCGCGCGGCGATTCGGGGTGCTGGGCATAGACCATCGCGGCGGACAGGGCCACGGAGACGGCGACGGCCAGCCACCGTCCTCTGCCGTTGCCCAACAGGTTCCTGCCCACGAGAGAGCACCTTAATCTCCGCGGAGAGACGCAGACGGCAAACGCGCCGAATGTGCCGACGGGCGGCCGGTATTGACGCCAATCGCAGTTTCACGGGCCGCCGGGCACCCTCAGAAGGTCTGCACCTTCGCGGCGCTGACGATGGCGCCGTGGCCGGTCCTGTCGTTGGTGAAGCGCATGCCGGCCGGCGACGACACGATCGTCCACCCGAGCGCGCGGTACGTGCGATCGCCGAGTGTCTGCGGTGCGGCGGCGCCGAGGTTGCCGTCGACCCAGGATCCGGTGCCGTCGGCGTTGATGCGCACCCCGTGATAGGGCCCGCTGCCGTCGAGGTGTTGCTGCCAGTTGGTGCCCTCGGTCTCACAGCCCACATAGGTCGTGTCCACGAGGCACTGGGTGTCTCCGCCGGCGGTCTGCACCACGACGTAGCCGTAGGCGTTGGGCGGGATCACCTCGATGTCACCGGAGGGCACCGTCGCAGGCAGCTCAGCCGTGGGACGCGACAGCGTCGGCGATTCGTAGGCCGCCAGGGTGAAGCCGTACCGCGTGAGCGGTTCGAGATCGGAGGCTTCCCCCGACGGCGTCCAGATCGCGAGCGGCCGGTCGTCGACCACCGCGTGCGCGACGTACACCGACGGTTGCCACGACAACATCGAACTCATCGACGGCTCGGACTCGAACCGGTCGAAGTTGACGACGCCGTCGCCGTCGTGGGGGACGCAGGTGCTGCCCTCGACGGTGTGGCGGGTCTCGGAGACGGTGGTGACGTCGTCGCGGCAGATCGCCGCTTGCCAGTCGTCGAGCGATCCCGTCAGCGCGGGTGCGGTGGCCGCGGCGTGCGCCGAGGTCTCGTGCGCCGGCGCCGACGAGCAGCCCGCCGCGGCGAGGACGATCATCAGTGCGGCGGCGCCGCACCGCAGGGGTGTCGCCACCGCGACTGGGAGGCCGTCGGACATCGCATTCCTCTTTTCCCGCCGACAGCGTCGACGCGTGCTCGGAACGGAAATGTAGCGACGGTCTTTTCGCCCGCGTCAATGACTCGCCGCGGGTTGGCCGATCCGTGATCAGAGCGTGTCGCTGGGCACCGACCCAGCGGGCCGACCCGGCGTGGAGGCACTTCGGTACGCTGCGCCTGAAGGGTGGCGCGCTCCACAAGAGCGACCGCCGCATCGACCGAAACACACCCGGGAGACCAACATGAGCGCCGAGCAGCCGTCCATCATCTACACGCTGACCGACGAGGCGCCGCTGCTTGCGACCTATGCGTTCCTTCCGGTGGTCCGGACCTTCGCCTCGGCGGCCGGCATCGACGTCAAGTCCACCGACATCTCCGTCGCCGCCCGCATCCTCGCCGAGTTCAGCGACCGGCTCACCGATGAGCAGAAGGTGACCGACAACTTGGCCGAGCTCGGCGAGCTGACCCAGCTCCCGGAAACCAACATCATCAAGCTGCCCAACATCAGCGCCTCGGTGCCCCAGTTGCTCGCCGCCATCAAGGAACTCAAGGCCAAGGGCTATGACCTGCCGGACTGGGTCGGCGAACCGAAGAACGACGAGGAACGCGAGATCAAGGAGCGCTACTCCAAGGTCCTCGGCAGCGCGGTGAACCCCGTTCTGCGCCAGGGCAACTCGGACCGCCGGGCACCCAAGGCGGTCAAGGAGTACGCCCGCAAGCACCCGCACAGCATGGGGGAGTGGTCGCAGGCCTCGCGCACCCACGTCGCGACGATGAAGACCGGCGACTTCTACCACGGCGAGAAGTCGATGACCGTCGACAAGGACCGCAAGGTCAAGATGGTGCTGACGACAGAACGTCCAGATGGGTCGAGCGAGACCCAGGTGCTCAAGCCCGAGGTGTCCCTCGACGAGGGTGACGTCATCGACAGCATGTTCATGAGCAAGAAGGCGCTCGTGGAGTTCTACGAAGAGCAGATCGAGGACGCCTACAAGACCGGCGTGATGTTCTCGCTGCACGTCAAGGCGACCATGATGAAGGTCAGCCACCCGATCGTGTTCGGCCACGCGGTCAAGGTCTTCTACAAAGACGCCTTCGAGAAGCACGGCAAGCTCTTCAAAGAGCTCGGCGTCAACGTCAACAACGGCATGTCCGACCTCTACGACAAGATCGAGTCGCTGCCCGCCTCGCAGCGCGAGGAGATCATCGAGGACATTCACCGCTGCCACGAGCACCGTCCCGAGCTGGCGATGGTCGATTCCGCGCGCGGCATCACCAACTTCCACTCACCGTCCGACGTGATCGTCGATGCGTCGATGCCGGCGATGATCCGGCTCGGCGGCAAGATGTACGGCGCCGACGGGCGCACCAAGGACACCAAGGCCGTCAACCCGGAGTCCACGTTCTCCCGCATCTACCAGGAGATCATCAATTTCTGTAAGACCCACGGCCAGTTCGATCCGACCACGATGGGCACCGTGCCCAACGTCGGCCTGATGGCGATGAAGGCCGAGGAGTACGGCAGCCACGACAAGACCTTCGAGATCACCGAGGACGGCGTCGCCGACATCGTCGACATCGAGACCGGCGAGGTGCTGCTGAGCCAGAACGTCGAAGAGGGCGACATCTGGCGGATGCCGATCGTCAAGGACGCCGCGATCCGGGACTGGGTCAAGCTCGCCGTCAACCGGGCCCGGCAGTCCGGGATGACCACGGTGTTCTGGCTCGACGACGAGCGCCCGCACGAGAACGAGCTGCGCAAGAAGGTCAAGACCTACCTCAAGGAAGAGGACACCGACGGCCTGGAGATCACGATCCTGCCGCAGGTGTGGGCCATGCGGTACACGCTGGAACGGGTGATCCGCGGCCAGGACACCATCGCGGTGACCGGCAACATCCTGCGCGACTACCTGACCGACCTGTTCCCCATCCTCGAGCTCGGCACCAGCGCGAAGATGCTCTCGATCGTCCCCCTGATGGCCGGCGGCGGCATGTACGAGACCGGCGCCGGCGGCTCGGCCCCCAAGCACGTCAGCCAGCTGCTGGAGGAGAACCACCTGCGCTGGGATTCACTGGGTGAATTCCTGGCGCTCGGCGCGTCCTTCGAGGACATGGGCGCCAAGGCCGGCAACAAGAAGGCCGAGCTGCTGGGCAAGACGCTCGATTCGGCCATCGGCAAGCTGCTCGACAACAACAAGAGCCCGTCGCGCAAGGCGGGCGAACTCGACAACCGCGGCAGCCAGTTCTATCTCGCGATGTACTGGGCGCAGGAACTCGCCGAGCAGACCGACGACAAAGAGCTGGCCGAGCACTTCGCACCGCTGGCCAAGACCCTCGCCGAGAACGAAGAGACGATCGTCGAAGAGTTCAACAAGGTGCAGGGCGAGTCCGTCGACATCGGGGGTTACTACTACCCGGATCCGGAGAAGACGACCGCTGTCATGCGGCCGAGCAGCACCTTCAACGAGGCGCTGGAGTCGGCGCGGAGTTAGAGTTCGGGGCACGGGGTTTCGTGGCTTTCGCCGCGGAATCAATTCGGAATTCGCATTCCGGCCAGAAATCGGTCGTGATTTCCGCGTAACATTCCGCGCGGACACGCCGATTACAAGCCATCAACCGGCCGTCGTCTGGGAGTGACTATGCGCGTGGTATTGGGATTGTCAGTGACCGCCGGCAGTGCTGTGTGGGTTCTCGTCGACACCTACGACGGCAGCATCATCGCCGACGAGGTGGTGGCGCTGGACTCCACGCACGAGATCGCTCGGGCGGCGGCGCGCAGCGTGCAGGACTACGCCACGCAGAGCAGTCGCGACATCGACGGCGTCCGGCTGGTCTGGGATGACGAAGCCCGGCACGAGGGCATCCGGCTGCGGACCAAGCTGCGGCTCTTCGGCTTCGAGGTGATCGAGACCGTCAGCGAGGAGGCCGCCCGCGAGGGGCGCAACCGCACCGCGCGCCATATCGCGCCGCACATGGTGCTGGCCTACGGCGCCGCGCGCGCCGATCTCGACGACGCCTCCGACAAGGGGGTGCTGCGCCGGCTGACCGAGAAGGTCCCCGCCCGCGACCTCGCGGACCGCGGCGCCGGGGCGCCGGCGCTCACCGACCGCTTCGCCTCGGCCCGCATCGCGGGCAGCGAAGCCGCGATGCGCGCCTCGGACCGGTGGCGTGACATCTCCTCACGCGTGCCGGGCGGCACCGTGGCCCGCGTGGCGGCCGGATTCTTCGCCGTCGCGGTGACCGGGGTCGTCGGATACGCCCTGCTCGGCTCGTCGACCTCGCACGAGGTGCCCCAGCCCGCCGTCGCCGAGGCCGTGGTGCCCCCGCCGCCGGTCGCGGTGCAGCCCGCACCGGTGATGATGCCCCCGGCGGCCGTCGTCGCCGATGCGCCGGCACCGGCCGCGGTTCCCGAGGTCGCCTCCGTGCCGGAGTACCTCCCGGAGCCCGAGTACACCGCGGTTCCCGAAACGGCCACCGAGGTCACCACCGACGTCGCGACCGAGGTCGCGACCGCGACCGCGGCCGAGGCCACCGACGTGCCCGCCACGACCGCGACGCCCGATCTCATCGGCACCGCACAGACCGTCGGCACCGGGACCGCAGAAGTGCCGGCCGCCACCGGCGAACCCCACCTGACCGGTCTCGGCCCGGCCGCAGGGCCGGCACCGCTGGCGCAGGCGACGCCGTCGGCCGTCGGCACTCCCGCCCCGCCGGCGCCGGCCGGTCCGGTCGGCGCACTCCTCGGCGCACTGCCCTGATCCGGTAGTACTACTCATGCCCCGGCGGGGACGGCGCGCCATGCTGGGCTGATGACCCAGTCCACGCGGGACCGCGCCGTCGACGTCATCCGCCCTGCAGCCCTCCTCGTCGTGATGTTCGGGCACTGCGCCCTGCTGCTGGCCACCATCGACTCCGGCGGTGTCCGCATCGCCAACCTGATCGGCGAGGTGCCGGCGGTCGCACCGGCGACCTGGGTGGTCCAGGTCATGCCGTTGTTCTTCCTTGCCGGAGGGGCCGCCGGGGTTCACAGCTATCGCCCCGGGACGCCCTGGGGCGCTTGGCTTTTCCGCCGCGCGCAGCGCCTCTGCCGACCCGTGTTCTGGTACCTGGCGGTGTGGGCGGCCGTTCTGGCGGCGGCACGGGTGGTCCTCGGCGCCGATTCCGCGGTCAGGCTCGGCGGCGAGAGCGTCGCACTGCTGTGGTTCCTCGGCGTCTACCTGGTCGCGCTCGCGTTCGTCCCCGCCCTGGTGCGGTTACGTTCCGGGTGCGCCGTGGCCGTGGTGCTCGCGGCGCTGGTCGTCGTCGCGGCGTCGACCGACGCACTGCGGTTCGCCACCGGTGACGCGGCGGCCGGGCTGACCAACTTCGTGATCGTGTGGCTCATCCCGGTCGTCATCGGGGTCGGCTACGCGCAGCGGCTCATCGGTCGGCGCGCCGCGGCCGTGGGTGCGGCGGCGGCCTTCACCGCCGCGTGGGCACTCGTCGTGTTCGGCCCCTACGAGGTTTCCCTGGTCGTCACCGGCGCCGAGCGGATCTCGAACGTCTCCCCGCCCACCCTGCTGCTGGCGATGCACTGCGTGTGGATGTCGTGTGTGTTCGTCGTCGCGGCCGCCGCGATCGGGAGGTGGGCCCGGCGTCCCCGGGTCTGGCGGGTGGTGGCGGCGGGCAACGCCGGTGCGATGACGCTGTACCTCTGGCACATCGTCGCCATCGCGATCGCCGCGTTCGGTCTGCACGCGGTGGGTCTGCAGGCCTACGACGTGGCGGCGCCCGACCTCTGGGCGCAGCTGCTGGTGCGTGCTCTGGTGTTCGCCGTCGTGATGCTGGTCCTGTTCCGGCTGCTCTCACCGCTGGAGCGCCGTCCGCTGCCGTGGTGGGACGAGGCCGTGACCGAGAGCGGGCCACGCGCGATCGGCGCCGGGGCCCTCGTCTGCGCCGCTGGGGTGGCCCTGGTGCTCACGGCGAAGTTCGGGCTGGGGGAGTCCGCGGGGTGGGCGGCATGCGCCGGGTTCGTCGCAGCCGTCGTCGCGGCACGGATCTGCGCCCGGGTGGCGCCCCGCGACCTCGGACCCGACGTTCGCTCCCCGTCTGAAAGTCCAGAAAACGAAAATCTCGAACACATCGCCCCAAATTCTTGATCCTGTCCAGAAAACAGGCCAGTATCGGAGTGATGACCGACGAACGCGACTTCTCCGACGTGCTCCGGTCGGCGGCATTGCGCGTCACCCGCCCCCGGATAGCCGTGTTGAGCGCGGTGGGCCAGCACCCCCACGCCGACACGGAGGTGATCATCCGCGCCGCTCGCCAAGAGCTGCCCGACATCTCCCGACAGACCGTCTACGACGCCTTAAATGCTCTGACCGCAACAGGTTTGGTCCGGCGTATCCAGCCGGCCGGTTCACTGGCCCGGTATGAGAGCCGCGTCGGGGACAACCACCACCACATCGTGTGCCGATCCTGCGGGGTGATCGCCGACGTCGACTGCGCGGTCGGAGACACACCCTGCCTGACGGCATCCGACGACCTCGGCTTCGAAGTCGATGAGGCCGAGGTCATCTACTGGGGCCTGTGCCCCGAATGCTCCACCACCGATGCACCAGCCCACTGAAACAACGATGTACGGAATACGAAAGGGAACACTATGACCGATACCTCCGATGCCCGCCCGCCTCATTCCGACGCCAAGACCGCCAGCAACAGCGAGTCCGAGAACCCGGCGATCGATTCCCCCGAACCGAAATCGCATGCTCCGCTGACCAATCGCGACTGGTGGCCCGAGCAGGTCGATGTGTCGGTGCTGCACAAGCAGAACGAGAAGGGCAACCCGTTCGGCGAGGACTTCGACTACGCCGCCGAGTTCGCCAAGCTCGACGTCGAGGCGTTCAAGGCCGACGTCATCGACCTGATCAGGACCTCGCAGGACTGGTGGCCCGCCGACTACGGCAACTACGCCGGCCTGTTCGTCCGGATGAGCTGGCACGCCGCGGGTACGTACCGCATCTTCGACGGCCGCGGCGGCGCCGGCCAGGGTTCGCAGCGCTTCGCCCCGCTCAACAGCTGGCCGGACAACGCCAACCTCGACAAGGCGCGCCGGCTGCTGTGGCCGATCAAGCAGAAGTACGGCAACAAGATCTCCTGGGCCGACCTGATCGCCTACGCCGGCAACGCCGCGCTGGAGCAGTCCGGGTTCAAGACGGCCGGTTTCGCATTCGGCCGCGAGGACATCTGGGAGCCTGAGGAGATGCTGTGGGGCCAGGAGGACACCTGGCTGGGCACCGACAAGCGCTACGGCGGCAGCAACGACGACAAGCGTGAGCTCGCCGAGCCGTTCGGCGCCACCACCATGGGCCTGATCTACGTCAACCCCGAAGGCCCCGAGGGCAAGCCGGATCCGCTGGCCGCCGCGCACGACATCCGCGAGACGTTCGGCCGCATGGCGATGAACGACGAGGAGACCGCGGCGCTGATCGTCGGCGGACACACCCTGGGCAAGACCCACGGTGCGGCCGACGTCAACGTCGGACCCGAGCCCGAGGGCGCCCCGATGGAACAGCAGGGCCTGGGCTGGAAGTGCCCGTTCGGCACCGGTAACGGCAACGACACCGTCACCAGCGGTCTCGAGGTCATCTGGACCGGCACCAACTCGCAGTGGAGCAACGCGTTCCTGGAGAACCTGTACGGCAACGAGTGGGAGCTGACCAAGAGCCCCGCCGGCGCCTGGCAGTTCGAGGCCAAGAACGCCGAGGCCACCATCCCGGATCCGTTCGGCGGACCGCCGCGCAAGCCCACCATGCTCGTGACCGACGTGGCGATGCGCGAGGATCCGATCTACGGCCAGATCACCCGGCGCTGGCTCGATCATCCCGAAGAGATGGACGAGGCGTTCGCCAAGGCCTGGTTCAAGCTGATGCACCGCGACATGGGGCCGGTCAGCCGCTACCTCGGACCGTGGGTTCCCGCGGAGCAGGAGATTTGGCAGGACCCGGTGCCGGCCGTCGACCACGCGCTGATCGACGAGTCCGACATCGCCGCACTCAAGAGTCAGGTGCTGCAGTCCGGTCTGTCGGTGCCCCAGCTGGTGAAGACCGCGTGGGCCTCGGCGGCGAGCTTCCGCGGCACCGACAAGCGCGGCGGCGCCAACGGTGCGCGCCTGCGGTTGGAGCCGCAGCGCAACTGGGAAGCCAACGAGCCGGCCGAGCTGGACAAGGTGCTGCCGGTGCTGGAGAAGATCCAGCAGGACTTCAACAGCACCGCGACCGGTGGCAAGAAGGTGTCGCTGGCCGACGTGATCGTGCTGGCCGGTTCGGCGGCGGTCGAGAAGGCGGCCAAGGACGGCGGCTACGAGATCACCGTGCACTTCGCGCCGGGGCGCACCGACGCCACGCAGGAGAGCACCGATGTCGAGTCGTTCGCAGTGCTCGAACCGCGCACCGACGGGTTCCGGAACTTCTTCCGGCCCGGCGACAAGAACCCGCTGGAGCAGCAGCTGGTCGAGCGGGCCTACCTGCTCGATCTGACCGCACCGGAACTGACGGCGCTGATCGGCGGACTCCGGGCTCTGGGCGCCAACCACGGCGGCAGCAAGCACGGCGTGTTCACCGACAAGCCGGGCGTGCTGAGCAACGACTTCTTCCTCAACCTGCTCGACATGCGCACGGAGTGGAAGCCGTCGGAACTCAGCGAGAACGTCTTCGACGGCAAGGACCGTGCCACCGGCGAGACCAAGTGGACGGCCACCGCCAACGATCTGGTGTTCGGCTCGAACTCGGTGCTGCGTGCACTGGCCGAGGTCTACGCCCAGGACGACAACCAGGGCAAGTTCGTCGAGGACTTCGTTGCGGCATGGGTCAAGGTCATGAACAACGACCGGTTCGACCTGAAGCAGTAGTGCCGGCGCTTCAGAACTGATTCTCCGGAGCGAGTAACGCCCACACCGTCTTTCCGGTCGTCGTCGGGGTGCATCCCCAGGCATGGCTCAGTGCCGTGACGATGGCGAGACCGGAGACGGTGTGGGCGCCGGTCCCCGGATCCTCCCGGCGTGCCGGGGGGATCCGGTTCTCGTCGCTGACCGCGACAGCGACGAAATCGCCCGCCGTCTCGACGATCAACGTCGGACGGCTCTCGGTGTGTTCGAGGACGTTCTCGACGAGCACCGTCGCCACGGTGCTCGCGGCCAGCGTCATGTCGGGGCGTCCCCACTCGGAGAGCCGCCGCGCCAGAACCTCTCGCATCACCTGCAGGCAGTCCGCGCCGGCGTCGAGTTCGACGTCGGCGCGTCGGCGCGTCCACGTCGGCGCCGCAACGCAGCGCGCGGCCGAGGTGTGGTCGGGGTGCAACCGCACGTGACGGGTGACCCCGTTGCGGGTGATCGCCGCGCGCCGGGCCGGCTCGTCGCACACCAGCAGGATCGGTACGTGCGGCCATCTGCGCACATGCCAGTGGGCGCTGGTGATCGCCTTCCACGCGCTCTCCGAAGGCGCCTCGAGCCCGCTGACGTCGACGATGACCGCATCCGGCTCCTCCAGGGCCGCCTTGATGATGCTGTCGCGCACCTCGTGGTACGTCGAACCGTCCAATGTCCCGGTGATCGTCAGCGCGGTGCCGCCACCGGGCCCCGGCGTCGCCGAGACCTGCACCGTACTGCTGCGCTCCACCATCGGCTGCGCAGGTACCCGCGCGTGCCGGGCGTCAACCGCGCGGGACCGATCCGTGCCGCGAACCACCTGAGACAACGGGCGAACAGTCGCGTATGCAGCGGTTTCGCCGACGTTCGATGCGGGCTCATCTGATCAGGACGACCGAGAGGACCGTATGAGGCTTGCAATGGTGGGTGACCTGTCCGGCGTCGGCGCGACCGACCGCGGGGGAGGTGGACGGTACGGAATAGCCGACCTGGCCCAGGCTCTCGCCCGTCGTGGCCACGAGGTGCGCGTCCACACCGCGCTCCCGCACCCGGCCGGCGTGCAGCCGACCGGGGTCGCCGTCGACCACGTCCCGGTGGCCACCGTGGCCGTCGAGACCTCCGCCGAGTTGATGCCGGCCATCGGCGAGATCTCCCGGCACCTGGTCGACGTCTGGCGTCGGGACACGCCCGACGTCGTGCACTGCCACGGCTGGGTCTACGGGATGGCGGCCCAGCTCGCCGCGAAGAAGACGCCCGTGCCGATCGTGCAGACGTTTCACGAGTTGTCGACCCCCGGGCGGCGGGAGTCGGCGGGAGGACAAGCCGCGACGGCGGCCAAGCTCGAGGCGTTGTTGGCGCGCAATGCGACAGCCCTGACCGCCGGATGTCACGACGACGTACAAACCCTGATCCGACTCGGATGCCCGCGCGCGAAGGTGTCGGTTCTCTCCGCCGGCGTGGAGGTCGACGACGCCGTCGAGATCGAGTCCCGGGGCGGCGACGTGCCGCCGCGCATCGTTGCCGTGGCCCGCGACTTCGGCGCCGAACAGGGCCTCGCGGACGTCGTCGCCGCGCTGCCGTCGCTGGGCGCCGCAGACCTGACACTGGTCGCAACGGACCCGACCGGGCCCGACGCCGGGCACCTCGGGGATGTCGCGCGCCGACTCCGGGTCGCCGACCGGGTCCGGATGATGCGCGGCGACGAATGCCCGGAGCTGGCGGCGCTGCTGCCGAGCGCCGACGTCGTCGTGCTGCCCGCCCGCTACGAACCGAGCTCTGAATTCGTCCTGCAGGCGATGGCCTGCGGTGCCCCGGTCGTCGCGTTCGCCGCCGGCGGGGCACGCGACGCCGTCATCGAGGACGTGACCGGACTGCTGGTCCAGCCGGGCGACGTCAACGCCCTCGGCCGTGCGGTGCGGACGGCGCTGAGCCAGCCGGTACTGCGGCAGGGCATGGGTCTGGCCGGCCGGTCCCGCGCACGGTCACGCTACAGCTGGGACCGCATCGCCACCGACGCCGAGGTCGCCTACCTGGCGGCGGCCGCACGGCACAGCGGTCAGGCGCCCGCCGGTGACCGGGGTCCCGGCACCCGCGGTTCGTTGGGGCCGCAGAGTTGCTCGCCGGTCACCCGGAAGTAGACGCGCCGGGCGATCTCCACCCCGTGGTCGGCGAACCGCTCGTAGAACCGACCCACCAGCACCAGATCCGCCGCGACCAACGGGCCGTGCTGCCAGTGCGGACCGATCAGCTGGGCGAACAACTCCCGGTGCAGGTCGTTCATCCGCTCGTCGCCGTCACAGACCTGCTGTGCCAACCCGGGGTCGCCGCTGTCCACGGTGCGCCTCACCAGGTCGCCGAGTTCGGTGGCGACCTGGGCCATGTCGGCGAACAGCGGGTAGACCTCGTCCGGAATCGCCCGCTCGGGCATTCTCTGCCGTGCGGTGCGCGCGATGTGCGCGGCCAGCCCGCCCATCCGATCCGCGTCGGCGGCGATGTAGAGCGCGGTCACGACGGTCCGCAGGTCGCGCGCGACCGGCGCCTGCAGGGCCAGCAGGCCGTAGGTGCGGTCCTGGACCGCGTTGCCGAGACGGGTCAGACGTTTGAGGTCGAACGTCACCCGGTCGGCGCTCTCCCGGTCCGCCTCCAACAGCGCGGTCGACGCTGTACGGACGAGTTCCGCCGCCCGCCCACACATGTCGGCGAGGTCGACGGACAGGGCGTCCAGGGACTGGTGGAATTCATTGCGCATGTTCTCTCATACTGTCGGGTTCCGAGGCCGTACCCATTCACCCGGCGCTCAAACGCACACGGCGTCGACGCCGATCCGGCGCACCCGTGCCCCCGGATTGCCCGTCGAAAGGTGTCCCACGACAGCGGTTTTCGAGCGAACGCGCAGGCGGCGCCCCGGCGCTACCCGTCGAGGTGCGCGGTCAGCAGGATGTGATCCACCCTCGCCCGGGACTCCGGGGACAGCGGGGCCGCCGACAGTTCGGCCACCAGCCGGTCGGCGATGTGGCGGAGCTTCGCGTTCGTCTCCTGGGACCGCCACTTCAGCACGTCGAAGGCCCGGTCGGCGCTCACCCCGTAGGCCATCCGGATCATCCCGACCGCCTGCTGGATCGTCGCCCGGTTCTCGTCGATGTTCGTCACATGCCTGCTCACCGACCTCTGCACGTCGGCGTGGAAGCCGTCGGTGATGTCCACGTAGAACCCCGTGGTGCCCACGACCTCGCCGGCGTCGTCGGTCAGGGTGTCACCCACGACGATCACGACTCGGGTCTTGCCGTGCGTGTCGATGATCCGGTGGCGCCCGGAGAACACCGCGCCCTCGCGGCGCGCCCGGTCGATGAGCTGCGCGACCGTCGCCTTGTCGTCGGGATGCTTGTGGGAGAGCACGAGCTCGGTGGTCGGCTCGACCGTTCCGGGCGCATACCCGTGCATCGCGGCGACGGCATCCGACCACACCCAGCGGTCGTCTGAGCGCAGATAGCTGAAACTTCCCACGCTTATCGCGCCGTCAGGGCCGACGGCGTCCCTGTCGCTGTCCACGATCGAATAATGGATCGCCCGGCCGCGCCGGGCAAACCCCGTTTCGCGCAGTGGCCGGGCGATCCCGAATACGAAAGCCCGCTACCCCTTGCGGGACCGTTTCGTCGTCTTCACCGACGCACTCACCGGCGGCACCGCCGAGGCCATCACCGCATCCGCGCGTTCCCACACCCGGTGCAGACCCAGCGCCGCGAGCAGTTCCGTCCCGAACGCGGTGCTGACATCCCCGGACGTCACGACGCCGGGATCCGAGAGGCTGATGCCCGCCGCCTCCAGCGCCGCGCTGCCGTTGCCCCACGCGCCCAACGGCTTACAGTGCCTGAGCATCTCGTGCAGCAGCACCACGGCCTTGATGTCGTGGCGCTGCAGCGCGCCGTCGGCGACCACGACCGCATCGAACTCGATGGAACGGGCGGTGTCGAATGTCCGCTCGACGATGACCGACCGGCGGCCCGACTTCAGGGTGCCGCCCACCGGCGCCGTCACCATCGGCACCACGCCCGCCTTGTCCATGGCCTTGATCAGCTTGGACACCCCGGCGAGATCGGAGTCCGCGTCGGCGATGATCGCCACCTTGCGGCCCGCGACGGGACCCGGGGTCGTGACGACCTGCGACAGCGCGGGGGAGAGGGTCACGTCCTTGGGCGGATTGCCCTTGGGCGCAGGAAGACCCAGGCCGGCGGCGACCTTGGCGCACAGATCGGCGTCGACGTTGGCGAGCACCTCGAGCTGGCGTTCCTTGATCGCCTGCTCGTAGCACTTGCCCAGCTCGAAGGTGAAGGCCTCGACGATGTGATCCTGCTCGATCGGTGTCAGCGAGCGGTAGAACATCGCCGGCTGGGTGAAGTGGTCGTCGAACGACGCGGGCGCGACCCTGCCGACCCGTCCCTCGACGGGCCGCGGGGTCTGCACGTAACCACCCTCGTCGGCGTCGGCGACCAGCGGTTCGCCCCCGTCGATGCTGTTGGGCAGGTAGGGCGCCTGCCCGGTGTGGATGGCGGTCTGATGCATGCCGTCGCGCAGCATGTCGTTGACCGGGCAGCGCGGCCGGTTGATGGGCAGCTGGTTGAAGTTGGGACCGCCGAGCCGGGTCAGCTGCGTATCGAGATAGGAGAACAACCGAGCCTGCAGCAGCGGATCGTTGGTGACCTCGATGCCCGGCACCAGGTTGCCGAGGTGGAACGCCACCTGCTCGGTCTCGGCGAAGTAGTTGGTGGGGTTTCGGTCGAGGGTGAGCTTGCCGATCAGCTGGACCGGGACGAGCTCCTCGGGGACGATCTTCGTCGGGTCGAGAAGGTCGATGCCCTCGAAGGTCTCGGTGCCGTCGTCGGGCATGACCTGAACGCCCAGTTCGTATTCCAGCGGTGCGCCGGCCTCGATGCCGTCGGCCATGTCGCGGCGGTGGAAGTCGGGATCGAACCCGGCGGCGAGCTGCGCCTCCTCCCACACCAGCGAATGGACGCCGGCGACGGGCTTCCAGTGGAACTTCACCAGGCTGGTCTCACCCTTGCGATTGACCAGCCGGAAGGTGTGGACGCCGAAGCCCTCCATCGTGCGGTAGGACCGCGGGATGCCGCGGTCGCTCATGTTCCAGAACACGTGGTGGGTGGCCTCGGTGTGCAGCGACACGAAGTCCCAGAAGGTGTCGTGCGCGGACTGCGCCTGCGGAATCTCGCGGTCCGGGTGCGGTTTCGCGGCGTGGACGACGTCGGGGAACTTGATGCCGTCCTGGATGAAGAACACCGGCATGTTGTTGCCGACCAGGTCGAACACACCCTCGTCGGTGTAGAACTTGACCGCGAAACCCCTGGTGTCCCGGACGGTGTCGGCGGACCCACGAGAGCCGAGCACGGTCGAGAACCGGCAGAACACGTCGGTCTTCGCGCCCTTCTTCGACAGGAACGCGGCTTTGGTGACCGATGCGGCGTTGCCGTAGGCCTCGAAGACGCCGTGCGCCGCAGCGCCCCTGGCGTGCACGACACGCTCCGGGATGCGCTCGTGATCGAAGTGGGTGATCTTCTCCCTGAGGTGGAAATCCTCCATCAGGGTCGGTCCGCGGCTGCCCGCCTTCAGCGAGTGGTCGGTGTCCGGAAGCCGCAGACCCTGCGCGGTGGTGAGATGCCGACCGGACTGCGACCGCGGATCCTGTTGCTCCTGAGTGTCTTTGGCCGCGCCTGTCGGACTGACGGCGGCGGGTGCGGACTGATCACGCTTGCGCGCAGCGGGCATTGATAACCTCCAGATCGGTGCTGTGGATGCTCGTCGTACCCGGCGTCGGGCGGTTCAAACTCACGGTCAGGACCGGGTGAACAGCTCGGCCGCCTTGGCCTTGATCGTCTGGTACGTCAGATGGCGTGCGGCGGGGTCACCCTTGGCGACCGCGCGGGCCATGTTCAGCATCTGGTCGAACGTGACGTGCGGCGGGATCGGCGGCACCTCCGGATCGCACCGCACATCCAGCAGCGTCGGGCCGGTCGCCGACAGCGCCCAGTCCCACGCCGCGCCGAGGTCCTCGGCCGAATCCACGGTCCTGGCCTCGACGCCCATCGCGCGGGCCACCTCCGCGTAGCTCACCGCGGGAAGGCTCTGGGACTCCTCGAACTTCGGCGATCCCCCCATCGCCCGCAGCTCCCACGTCACCTGGTTGAGATCCCCGTTGCCGAAGACACAGATGACGAACGGCAGGTCGTCCCATTCCCGGCGGTAGCGGGCGACGGTGAGCAGTTCGGCCAGACCGTTCATCTGCATCGCGCCGTCACCGACCAACGCGATGACGGGCCGGTCCGGATGGGCGAACTTGGCGCCGAGCGCATACGGCACCGCGCATCCCATCGTCGCCAGGGTTCCCGACACCGAGCCGCGCACCCCCTCGGTGAAGCGCACGCAGCGGGCGTACCACGTCGTCGAGGACCCCGAGTCGGCCGTGACGATCGCGTTGGCGGGCAACCGGTTCGACAGTTCCCAGGCCACCCGCATCGGGTTGACAGGGTTCGCGCTCAGCGTGCTCTGCTCCTCCAGCACCGACCACCAGCGCCGCACGTTCGCCTCGACGGTGTCGCGCCAGGCGGTGTCCGCCCGGCGCCGCAGATGTGGCTGCAGCGCGGCAAGGGTCGCCTTCGCGTCGGCGACGATGTTGAGCTCGGTCGGGTACCGCATCCCGATCGACGCGCCGTCGTCGTCGATCTGGACGGCCCGGGCCTGCCCGAACTCCGGCAGGAACTGCGTGTACGGGAAGTTCGAGCCGACGATGAGCAGAGTGTCGCAATCGCGCATCATCTCGTAGCTGGGTCTGGTGCCCAGCAGGCCGATGGACCCTGTCACGAACGGCAGGTCGTCGGGCAGGACGTCCTTGCCCAGCAACGCCTTTGCCACCCCCGCGCCGGTGACGTCGGCAACGCCCGCGATCTCGTCGTGAGCCCCGCGGGCGCCCTGGCCGATCAGGATCGCCACGCGCTCGCCGTCGTTGAGGATCTCCGCGGCACGGCGCACCTGCGCGTCGGACGGCGTGACCACGCCGACGACGTCGCCGGGGTCGCTGGACGGGACGTGTTTGAACTGGTGCTCTGGCGGCGTGTACTCCTCCTCCTGCAGATCCGACGGCACGATGACGACCGTCGGCGCGCGCCGGGACCGGGCCGTGCGGATCGCCCGGTCCAGCGCGGACGGCAGCTGGGCGGATGCGTTGATCTCGACGACGTAGACGGCGACGTCGCCGAACAGCGCTTGCAGGTCGACCTCCTGCTGGTAACTGCCGCCCATCGCCGTGCGCGCGGTCTGCCCGATGATGGCCACCACCGGCACGTGGTCGAGCTTCGCGTCATAGAGACCGTTGAGCAGGTGGATGGCGCCCGGGCCGGACGTGGCGAGGCAGACGCCGACCTCGCCGGAGAACTTCGCGTACCCGACCGCGGCAAACGCCGCCATCTCCTCGTGGCGGGTCTGTACGAACATCGGGTCGTCGTCGGCCCGCCCGAGCGCGGACACCAGGCCGTTGATCCCGTCTCCGGGGTAGCCGAAGATGTGGGTCACGTTCCATTGACGTAGGCGGTCCAGGATGAAGTCGGCCACATCGGTGCTCATGGTCATCGCTGCTACCCCGGAGTCGTTACCTCAAACTGTCCGACCGATTGGGTAGGGTTCCGCGGGTGATCACGTCCGGCGCAGTCAAGTCTGGCCCAGCCAAATCCGACGCAGTGAAATCCGTAACCGCCCGTCTCGCTGAGGAACTGGCTGTCGCCGAAGCCCAGGTCGCGGCCGCAGTGCGACTGCTCGACGAGGGCGCCACGGTGCCGTTCATCGCCCGCTACCGCAAAGAGGTCACCGGCAGCCTGGACGACGGTCAGCTCCGGACACTCGAGGAACGGCTCGGCTATCTGCGCGAGCTCGACGACCGGCGCAACGCGGTGCTCGCCTCGATCAACGAGCAGGGCAAGCTCACCGCCGAGCTCACCGCGGCGCTGATGGCCGCCGACACCAAGGCCAGGGTCGAGGACATCTACCTGCCGTACAAGCCGAAGCGGCGGACCAAGGCGCAGATCGCCCGGGAGGCGGGGCTGCAACCGCTGGCCGAACGCCTGCTGGCCGACCCGTCCGTGGTGCCCGAGGAGGCGGCGGCCGAGTTCACCTCCGCCGAGGTCGCCGACACCGCCGCGGCCCTCGACGGCGCACGGCACATCGTCGTCGAACGGGCCGCCGAAGACGCCGAGCTGGTCGGCGCCCTGCGCGAGCGGTTCTGGGAGAACGCGTCGGCGCGCACCCGGCCGGCGTCCGACGCCGCCGCGGCCTCGGAGAAGGGGCAAAAGTTCCGGGACTACTTCGACCACACCGAACCGCTGTCGTCGATGCCGTCGCACCGGGTGCTCGCCGTGCTGCGCGGTGAGAAGGAGCAGGTGCTGTCCCTGGCGCTCGACGGGGGAGAGGACGACACCTACCGGGCGATGATCGCGTCGGCGCTCGGTGTGGACCTGACCGCCGGAGCCGCCGCCACCCCGTGGCTGGCCGCCACCGTCGGCTTCGCGTGGCGCACCAGGCTCTCGGTGTCGGCGTCGGTGGACGCGCGGGTGCGGCTGCGGTTGCGGGCCGAGGCCGACGCGGTGACGGTGTTCGCCAGGAACCTCAAGGACCTCCTGCTCGCGGCACCGGCCGGCAACCGGACCACCCTCGGCCTCGACCCGGGGTTCCGCACCGGCGTCAAGGTGGCCGTCGTCGACGGCACCGGCAAGGTCCTCGACACGTGCGCGATCTACCCGCACCAACCGCAGAAGCAGTGGGACACCGCCAAGGCGACGCTCGCCGCGCTGGTCGCCCGCCACGGGGTCGAGCTGATCGCCGTGGGCAACGGAACCGCGTCGCGCGAGACGGATGCGCTCGCCACCGAACTGATCGCCGACATCCGCGGCGCGGGCGGCACCGCACCGGCCAAGGCGATGGTCAGCGAGGCCGGCGCGTCGGTGTACTCGGCCTCGGCGTACGCCGCGCACGAACTGCCCGACCTGGATGTGACGCTGCGCGGCGCCGTGTCGATCGCCCGCAGGTTGCAGGACCCGCTGGCCGAGCTGGTCAAGATCGAGCCGAAGTCGATCGGTGTCGGCCAGTACCAGCACGACGTCACCCCCGGCATCCTTGCGAAGAGCCTGGGCGCCGTCGTCGAGGACGCGGTCAACGCCGTCGGCGTCGACCTGAACACCGCGTCGGTGCCGCTGCTGTCGCGTGTCTCGGGCATCACCGAATCGCTGGCCGAGGCGATCGTCGCGCACCGCGACCAGACGGGCCGTTTCCAGAACCGGCGCGCGCTGCTCGACGTTCCGCGGCTGGGCCCCAAGGCATTCGAGCAGTGCGCGGGATTCCTGCGCATCCGCGACGGCGACGACCCGCTCGATGCGTCCGGCGTCCACCCGGAGTCCTATCCGGTGGTCCGGCGCATCCTGGACCGCGCCAACGTGACGTTGACCGAGATCATCGGCGACGAGCGCGCACTGCGGGCACTCAAGCCCGCCGACTTCGCCGACGACACGTTCGGCATCCCGACCGTCACCGACATCCTCGGCGAACTGGAGAAGCCGGGCCGCGACCCCCGGCCCGCGTTCACCACCGCGACATTCGCGGCGGGCGTCGAGAAGGTGGCCGACCTCAAGGCCGGGATGATCCTCGAGGGTGTGGTCACCAACGTCGCCGCGTTCGGCGCGTTCGTCGACGTCGGGGTGCACCAGGACGGGCTCGTGCACGTCTCCGCGATGGCCGACCGCTACGTCTCCGATCCGCACGAGGTGGTGCGCTCGGGTCAGGTGGTCCGGGTGAAGGTCGTCGACGTCGACGTGGAACGTCAGCGCATCGGTCTGAGCATGCGGCTCAACGACGAGACCACGCCGCAGCGCGGCCCGCGCCGCAACGAACGGCCCCGCACGCCGCAGCGAAAGCAGCAGCGCCCCACCAACACCGGCGGCCGGGAGACCGGCAAGGCGGGCGGTTCCATGGCGCAGGCGCTACGGGACGCCGGCTTCGGACGATGACGATCGCGGCGCGGCGGCGTACGGCAGCGGCGGCATCGGCTGTCCTGTGTACCGCCGCGCTCCTCGCCGGCTGCACCCGCCTCGTCGACGATCCCCAGGCCCGCCCACAGGCACTCGCGGCCCCGATCACGGAGCTGCAGGTGGTCGATCTGCTCAGCCCCGAGGTGGTCGGCGAGGACGGCAACCTCTTCGTCGTCGCCGAACCGCAGCGGTGCGCCGGTCTCGCCCGCGAGGTCGATCCTCCGCTGATCGAGGCCGGCCGGCCGGTGGCCACCGACGGCGGTCACTGGACCAGTGAGGACGGGCGGTTCTACATCGAAGAGATGGTCGCCGTGTACCTCTCGGACTTCGACGCCGAGGGCGCGTTGCGGTCCGCCCGGGCCACCGTCGACGAGTGCCTCGGCAGCCGGCTGTCGGTGACCACGATGCGCGACCGCGTCTACGACTTCGAGGTCGCGCCCGGAGCCGAGGGACCCGACGGCAGCGTGCTGTGGTCGCTTCGCGCCGTCGACTGGAACTGCGACAACCTGTTCGTCGCGGCGTACAACGCGGCCGTCGAGATCACCACCTGCGGCGCCGCCCCCGGTTTCGACGTCGCGGCGCTCGCCGCCGACGCCCTCGAGCGGATCCGCCGGCTGGCAGACACCACGGCCTAAGCCGGGCGGATCAGCCGCCGCTCAGCGCAATTCGTCCTCGGCCGAGGCCAGCGCGGCGAACTCCTCGTCGGGGGAGTTCGCGACGAGATGGTGGCGGCTGTAGAGACCGAAATACGCCATGAACGCGGCGAACACCAGCAGGCAGCCCAGCGCGGCGACGTAGTCGACCAGGAACGTCGCGATCACTGCGAGCACGGCGATCACGAGCGCGAAACCCGTGGTGAACACGCCGCCGGGAGTACGGTACGGCCGGTGCATCTCGGGTGCCCGGCGGCGCAGCACGATATGGCTGACCATCATCAGCACATAGCTCACCGCGGCCCCGAACACCGCCATGTTCAGCAGCAACGCGCCCTGCCCGATCAGCGACAGGCAGAAGCCGATGACGCCGGGCACGAGCAGTGCCAGGGTCGGCGCCTTGCGCCTGTTGGTGACCGACAGGATCTTGGGCAGATACCCGGCGCGCGACAGCGCGAACAGCTGCCGGGAGTAGGCGTAGATGATCGAGAAGAAGCTTGCGATCAGGCCCGCCAGACCGATGTAGTTGACGACCGTGGCCCAGGTGCTGTCGCCGAGCGCCTCGACCAGCGGGTTGCCCGACTCCGACATCGCCGCGGCGCCCCCGGCGCCGGTGGTCAGCACCAGGACCGTCACGCAGGTGACGAGAAGTACCGCCATGCCGGCGATGATGCCCTTGGGCATGTTGCGTTCCGGTTCTTCGGCCTCCTCGGCGGCCAGCGGGACGCCTTCGATGGCGAGGAAGAACCAGATCGCGAACGGGATGGCCGCCCAGATGCCCAGCAGACCGAACGGCAGCAGCGGCGAGGCGCCCGCCGCGTCGGTGACGGCGATGTCGGTCAGGTTGGCGCTGTCGAACTGCGGGATCGCGGCGACGGCGAACACGACGATGCCGATCAAGGCGATCACCGTGATCACGAACATGACCTTGAGTGCCTCACCGACGCCCGCCAGGTGGATGCCGATGAACAGCGCGTAGGCGGCCAGGTAGACCCACCAGCCGTCGGTGATCCCGAACAGGTTCAGCGACTCGACGTAGGCGCCGATGAACGTCGCGATCGCCGCGGGCGCGATCGCGTACTCGATCAGAATGGCTGTGCCGGTGGCGAATCCGCCCCAGGGGCCCAGGGCGCGGCGCGCAAACGTGTAGCCGCCGCCGGCGGCGGGCAGCGCCGACGACATCTCGGCCATGCCCAGCACCATGGCCAGATACATCGCCGCGATGATCACCGCGGCGATCGCCAGACCGCCGAAGCCGCCCTGACCCAGACCGAAGTTCCACCCCGAGTAGTCGCCGGAGATCACGTAGCTGACACCGAGACCGGCGAGCAGGATCCAGCCGGCGGAGCCACTCTTGAGCTGACGCTTCTGCAGGTAGCTCTCGGATTCCCGGTGCTCTTCGACGCCTCGCATACGCATCTCCCTTCAGGACGTGATCCAGGACACTACGCCAGAGGGTGCGATCACCTGGAACGAAACTCCGACCCCGGTCGAACGGCCTCAGCGCGCTACGCCGAGCGAGAACGCCGGGACGGCGATACGCTCCTGCCGATCGGCCGGACAGCCCCACCGGTAACAACCGCACACAACTGTCCGATAGATCACACAGGTAACGACTGGAGAGAGAAGAGGTCGGCGTGGGTGTGGTGCTGGGGCTGTCACTGACCTCGATCGATGTCGCCTGGGTGCTGGTCGACGAGGCCGACGGCTCGGTGCTCGACCACGACGTGATCGATGTGCACGACGATCAGATCGCCGGTGCCGCCGCCCGCGGTGCGCACGCGATCGCCACCAACTCCGGATTCGACGTCGACCGCGTCCGCCTGACGTGGGACGAGGACGTCGCCTCCGACGGACGCACGCTGCGAACCCAGCTCGGCGACATGGGTTTCCCGGCGGTCGAGACGGTTCCGGTCGGCCGCGCGATAGTCGTGATGGTGCCCGCGGACCTCACGCCGGACCTCGCGCTGGCCTACGGCGCCGTGTTCGCCGAGATCGAATCGCAGAAGACCATCGCCTCGTCCTCCCGCCGCCGGGTGCGCGGCCTGACGCGCATGCGGCTCGGCGCAGCCGTCGTCGGCGCGGCTGCCGCGGCGGCATTCGGAGGGCTGCTGCTGACCTCCGGTTCCGCGACGCAGGTCGAACAGACCGCTGCCGTCATGGTGCCCGCCGCAGAAGCCGGCTGGGTCGCCGTCACCGTCCCCGCACCCGCCCACGGCCCGGCCACCGCCGGGTTCCGGGTGGTCGAACCGGACGAGGAGACCGTCGCCGAGAGCACGCAACCGGTCCGTCAGGTCCGTGCGGTGGCCCCTGCTCCCGCGGCCTCGGTGGTCACCGGTGTGCCGCACCTGCCCGAGGGCGTGCCGCACCTGGTCGACGCGGCGGCGGAAACCGCGGCGGCACCGGAGCCCACGCCGGCAGCCGTCGCCGACGGGCAGTCGCACCTTCCCGCCGACCTGCCGGACGTGTCGGTGGTGCACCTGCCCGACACCGAGATGACAGTTCCGGTGAATCTGTTCACTGCGCTGCCCTGACGGGTTAACGTCGACGCCGTGACGGCGGTCGAACAGGCGCATGCGTTGCGCGATGTGGTTGGTGCGCACGCAGCCGAATCCGAGCAGTTGCGGACGTTGGCCCCGGCGGTCGTCGACGCCATGTGGTCGAGCGGCCTGATGTCGGCCTTCAATCCGTCGGCGGCGGGCGGCTCCGAGCCGACATTCGCCGAGATGATCGAGACCTGGATCGAAATGGCTTGGCAGGACGGCTCGTTCGGCTGGGTCGGGATCGCGAACTTCCCGTCGTCGTTCGCGGCGGCCTCCTACCTGCCCGACAGCGGGTTCGCCGAGGTGTTCACCGCGAACGACAACCGGGTGACGATGGGCGGTCAGTTCTTCCCGAACGGCCAGGGCGTCGCCGTCGACGGGGGTTATCGCCTGACCGGGGCGTGGAGCTTCGGATCGGGGACGGGGCACGCCGAGTACGTCGCCGCGGGGTTCTTCCCGATGGTGGACGGCGAGATGCGCTGGGCCGGTGAGGGAATCCCCGACATGCAGGTGGCCGTCGTGCCGCGCGACCAGGTGTCCTTCAAGGACGGCTGGCATGTGCAGGGGCTGCGCGGCACCGGGTCCTACGACTATGCGATCGACGACGTGTTCGTCCCGCACGACCGGACTTTCGCCTTGTTCACCCGGGAACCGAAACGGGGGAGTTCGCCCGCCGGCAGGATGGGCATGATGCCGGTGACCGCCGCGGGTCACGCCGCGTGGGCGCTCGGGGTCGCCAAGAGCATGCTCGACGACGTCGCCGAACTCGCGGCGACAAAGTTCCGGATGAGCGACATGGCCTCGTTGGCCAGCCGACCTACTTTCCAGAAGGACCTGGCTCATCACGTCGCGGCGTGGCGCGCCGCCCGGCTGCTGGTGCTCGACGCGTTCACCGGCGCCGAGGGCGCGGTGGCCGCCGGCGCCGAGCTGACCCCGACCATGCGCGCCGACATGCGGGTGGCCGCGGTGTTCGCCACCGACACCGCCCGCGGTTGCGCGGAGTGGGCGCATCTGGCCGCGGGCACGACCTCGATCCGGGAGGGCAGCCGCCTGGAGCGGGCCTTCCGCGACATCTACACCGGCACCCAGCACGCGTTCATCAGCGAGAAGGTCGCCATCGACGCCGCGCAGGTCTGGCTCGGTGTCGTCGAGGACCAGTTCGGCCTCTAGTTCACCAGCTCACGCAGATAACGCCGGCTCGCCAGCAGGTAGCAGCCGATGGCGACCAGGTGCATCACCGGTACGACGCACAACAACGCGCGCCCCAGCGACCCGGAGCCGAGTTCGGCCTTCATCGCGTCGCTGATCAATCCCGCCACGAACGGGCCCGCCGAGCCGAGGATCGCGCTGAAGAACAGGAAGATCGCCGACGCGGTGGCTCGCTGTTCGGCCGGCACCAGGCGCTGGATTGCCGCGATCGACGGCGCCATGTACGCCGTGCCGACGACATAGCTCAGCGATATGAAGAGCACCGCCAGGCCGGGGCTGGCCACGAGCAGCCCGAGCGTCGAGAACGGGATCAGCGCCGCGGTCATCAGCGCCACCAGCCACAGCAGCCAACGCGGATCCCGGGCCGACAACCGGTCGGCGACCTTGCCGACGACGAGCAGCCCGAGGATGCCGGTGACGCCGCTGGCGATGCCGTACTGCAGGCCGACGTCGCCCAGCGTCATGCCGCGGGCTCGCATCAGGAACGCCGGTGCGAACGTCGTCAACGCGTATCCGGCCACGGAGATGGACGCCGCGCCGGCGACGATCGCGAGATAGCTGGGCTTGCGCAGGATGTCCCACCACTTCACCGGGACCTGCTGCACCGCAACAGATTCGACGAGCGGTTTCTGCCTGCGTCCGACCACGGCCAGGACCACCGGCACGAACAGGACGCTGATCGCCCCCATCACGACGAAGGCGGTCCGCCAGCCCAGCGCCTGCGCGAGCAGACCGCCGCCGATCAGGCTGGCCGCACTGGCGAGCGGGATGGCCAGCGTGATGACCGCCAGTGGCGCGGCACGGCGCTCCGGGGCGAAGTTGCGGGCGACGTAGGCGTGCGCCGCGGGCGTCGACCCTGCCTCGCCGATCGCCACACCCACGCGGGTCATCGCGAGCTGGAACCCCGACTGCACGGCGCCGCCCAGCATCGTCATCACGCCCCACAGCGACAGACAGCCCGAGATCACCACCCCGTAGGCGCCCCGGTCGGAGATGCGCGCGATCGGGATGCCGATCAGTGCGTAGACGGCGAGGAATCCGAAGCCGTTGATCACCCCGATCGCGGTGTCCGACAACGACAGGTCTTCGCGGATCGGTTCGGCCAGCACCGCGGGCAGGAAGCGGTCGGCGTAGTTCAGTGTGCCGACGACCGCGAGCACACAGACGGCCGACCACGCCCGGGTGGGTCCGTGGGTGTCGCTGGTGGTTTCGGCTGCCGCCGGTGCCGACATCAGATCTCCTCCGCGGGGTGCGTTACAGACGGCTCCCAGAATGTCATGTGCAGGGCGGGCGGGGGTGTCAAAATGGCGTGGCGGGTCCGAACCCGAGTTCGCCGCGGAGCACGCTGGTTATATATGCTAATTACTCTGTCCCGAATTCGATGTGGGAGTGATGCATGGCCTTGCTGAAGACCTGGATGAAGACCGCGCTTCCCGCCGCCGTGATGGCCGGCGGACTCGCCGCGGCCGTCCTGGGATCCGGTGCCGCACCGGCGTTCGCACAGCCCGCTCCGCCCCCGGCTCCCGTCGGTGAGCAGCCCCCGGCGTGGGCCACGCCGAAACCCGCCGAGATCTGGAACGGACATCCGGTCGTGTGGAACTCGGCCTGGGGCGGGCGGTGGGGCGCCTGGATCAACGGGGGCTTCATCTCACTGACGTCCAACCCCGTGACGGGCGGCGGATAAACCGTGATCAGCACCGAAAAACCGACTAGCTGCGCTATACACTCACTGCGGGTGAAGCGCGATCGATCCCCGAACAATCGAACGACAGGGCAGGAGCAACGATGACCGGACTGAAGAGCCGCATCGCGCGGGTGGGTCTGGGTGTCATCGGCGCCGCCGTGATGGGCCTGGGCACCGCCGGACAGGCGATGGCCGACTCGACCGACGACTATCCGATCCCGCGCCGCATCATCCACACCACCTGCGATGTCGAGCAGTACATGGCCGCGGTGCGCGACACCAACCCGGTGTACTTCGAGCGGTACATGATCGACCGCAGCAACCGGCCGGCCGATGTGCAGCAGGCCGCGTTCGACCGCATCCACTGGTTCTTCTCGCTCGACCCGGTGGGCCGTCGCCAGTACTCGGAGAACACCGCGACGAACGTCTTCTACGAGCAGGTGGCCACCCGCTGGGGCAACTGGGCCAAGCTGTTCTTCAACAACAAGGGCGTCGTGGCCCACGCCACCGACGTCTGCATGAACTACCCGCGCGGCGACATGTCCGTGTGGAACTGGGCGGGTCGCTAGACCTGAGTTTCACGGTTCGGCGGCGCCGGGTGTACTGCACCCGGGGCCGCCGAACTTTTTGTGCCGCATGTACTTCCGGCCCGTCGGCGTGAACGCGCGCAAAATGCCACCGCGAGCGGCGTGTCCCTGTGCAGACACGCGCGCTCGCGGTGCGAGGTGGTGGGCCTGGGGTCAGGCCTGGTTGAGGATCGGCAGCCGGTCCGGGCAGTAGGTGCGCAGCGCGGCCGCCAGGAACTGGTAGGCCTGATCGGTCGTCGACCCGGTCTCCAGCTGGTTGTGCACGAACTTCGCCGAGGCGAACACATCAGGATCCACGTTGGTCCGCAGTCGCTTGCACGCGATCTTGCCGATCCAGGCGTTGTAGTCCTTCTGGCCGTAGATGCCGTACGTGTTCAGCTCGTTGGCGAACGCGGTGTCCGGGTCGGCGACCGCCGGCGCCGCCGTGCCGAGGGCACCCAGGGTCATCGCCGCCGCGGCGACACCGATCATGAGGCGCTTCATGCCCTCACTCCTTCCGACGGATCCGATTGCAGCCCGCCGGGTCTCGGCCAGGGCGCGGGGACAGGACGGGTGCGAACCCGTTGCGGCCACCAGAACCAGGGTCCCAGCAGCGCGGCGATGGACGGGGTCATGAATGCGCGGATCACCAGGGTGTCGAACAGCAGACCCAGACCGATCGTCGTACCGACCTGTCCGATGACGGTCAGCTCGCTGACCGACATTGACATCATCGTAAGCGCGAAGACGAGCCCTGCGGCCGTTACCACCGAACCGCTTCCGCCCATCGCGCGGATGATCCCGGTGCCGATGCCGGCGTGGATCTCCTCCTTCAGGCGCGACACCAACAACAGGTTGTAGTCCGCGCCCACGGCCAACAGGATGATCACCGCCATGGCCAACACCATCCAGTGCAGCGGCTGGCCCAGGATGTGCTGCCAGAACAGCACCGACAGGCCGAACGATGCCGCCAGCGACAGCACCACCGTGCCGACGATCACCGCGGCCGCGACGACTGCCCGCGTCAGGATCAACATGATGATGAAGATCAGACCCAGCGCGGCGATACCGGCGATCAGCAGGTCATAGTTGTTGCCGTCCTGCATGTCCTTGAAGACGGCCGCCGTGCCACCGAGGTAGATCTTCGAGCCCTCCAGCGGGGTGCCCTTGACCGCCTCCTTGGCCGCGGTCTTGATCTTGTCGATCTTGGCCACGCCCTCAGGGCTCAGCGGATCACCCTCGTGGGAGATGATGAAGCGCACCGCGTGTCCGTCGGGGGACAGGAACTGTTCGAGACCACGCTGGAAGTCGGCGTTCTCGAAGATCTCCGGCGGCAGGTAGAACGAGTCGTCGTTCATCGAGTCGTCGAACGCCTCACCCATCGCGTCGGCGTCCTCGGACATCGCCGCCATCTGGTCCTGCTGACCCTTCTGCGACTGATACATCGTCAGCATCATGGTCCGCATCGTCTTCATGGTCTCGATCATCTCGGGCATCAGCGCGACCATCTGCGGCATCAGGGTGTCCAGCCGCTTCATGTCGGGGATGATCGCCTTGAAGTCGTCGGTCATGATGTTGATGCCGTCGAGGGTGTCGAACACCGACCGCAACGCCCAGCAGACCGGGATGTTGTAGCAGTGCGGTTCCCAGTAGAAGTAGTTGCGGATCGGGCGGAAGAAGTCGTCGAAGTTCGCGATGCTGTCGCGCAGGTCCTCGATGTCGACGACCATGCCCTCCATCTTCGTGACCATGCTGTGGGTGATGTCGGCCATCTGCGCGGTCAGGCCCGACATCTTCTCCATGGTCTTGATGGTGTTGGCCATCTCGTCGGCCTGCACCAGCATGTCGGCCATCCGGTCCTGCATGTACTTCTCGTTGAGCCGCTGCGTGGTGCCCTGCATGCTCATCTGGAACGGGATGGACGTGTGCTTGATCGGCTTGCCGTCGGGCCGGGTGATCGCCTGCACACGCGCGATGCCCTCGACGCGGAAGAGCGCCTTGGCGATCTTGTCGATGACGAGGAAGTCGGCGGAGTTGCGCAGGTCGTGGTCACTCTCGATCATCAACAGCTCGGGGTTCATCCGGGCCTGGTCGAAGTGCTCGTCGGCGACCGCGTAACCCTGGTTGGCCGGCAGGTCGGCGGGCAGGTAGTCGCGGTCGTTGTAGTTGGTCTTGTAGCCGGGCAGCGCCAGCAGACCCACCAGCGTGATCGCCATCGTCGCGACCAGGATCGGGCCCGGCCAGCGGACGATCGCGGCGCCGATCTTGCGCCAGCCGCGGATCCGCATGGCCCGCTTGGGCTCGAGCAGCTTGCCGAAGCGGGTCGCCACGCTGATGCACGCGACCATCAGCACGACGCCGGCCATCACGACCACGAACATGCCGATCGCCAGCGGGACACCCATGGTCTGGAAGTAGGGCAGCCGGGTGAAGCTCAGGCAGAACGTCGCGCCGGCGATGGTCAGGCCGGAGCCCAGCACCACGTGCGCGGTGCCGTGGAACATCGTGTAGTACGCGGTCTCCTTGTCCTCACCGGCGGTACGCGCCTCCTGATATCGGCCTATCAGGAAGATCGCGTAGTCGGTGGCCGCGGCGATGGCCAGCGTCACCAGAAGGTTCGTCGCGAAGGTGGACAGACCGATGATCTCGTGATGGCCGAGGAACGCCACGACGCCACGCGCGGTGGCCAACGACATGACCACCATCACCAGCGTGATGAGCACCGTCACGATGGAGCGGTAGACCAGCAGCAGCATCACGATGATCACCGTGAACGTCGCCGCCTCGATCAGCCGCATGCTGCGGTCGCCGGCGATGTGCTGGTCGGCGGCCAGCGCCGCGGGACCGGTCACGAACGCCCGGACGCCCGGGGGCGGCTCCAGGCTGCTGACGGTCTGCTGGACGGCCTTCACCGACTCGTTGGCCAGCGCCTCGCCCTGGTTTCCGGACAGCTTGACCTGGACGTAGGCGGCCTTGCCGTCATTGCTCTGTGATCCCGACGCGGTGAGCGGGTCGCTCCAGAAGTCCTGCACGGACTGCACGTGCGCGGTGTCGGCCTCCAGCCGGTCGACCAGCTCGTCGTACCACGCGTGGGCTTCGTCGCCGAGGGGTTGGTCGCCCTCGAACACGATCATCACCGAGCTGTCGGAGTCACCCTCCTCGAACAGCTCGCCGACCTTCTTCATCGAGATCATCGACGGGGCGTCGTTCGGGCTCATCGAGACGGCCTGCGCCTCGCCGACCGTCTCGAGCTGCGGGACGGTGACGTTGACGACGACGATCAGCGCGATCCAGCCCAGGATGATCGGCACGGCGAACAGCCGGATCATGCGGGGGATGAACGAGCGATGGGGCCCGTGCGCGGCGGGGAACTCGTCGGTGCGGGCGTCGGACACGGGTGCGCTCATGCGGATTTCACAAAGCAGAAGGTCTGGGCGTTCAAGCCGTCCGTGGTCCTCTCGTCCTTCAACTCGTCGTCGACGAAGATCCGGCACGTGATGGTGCTGCTGTCACCCTGGGCGACGATGTTGGGCGCGGCGGACGGCTCGGTGGTCTCCAGCGTGAGCGACCAGGGCAGCGCCGCGCCGTCGACCCGCTGCGGCTTGGCGTCGAGGTCGAGATAGTTCACGTCGGCGTAGGAGCCGTTGCCGATGATCTCGTACCGGACCACCTTGGGGTCGAACGGTTCCGGCAGGTCGGCGAAGTTGCGGGGTGTCTCGATGATGCCCTCGGAACCGAAGAACGTCCGGATGCGGGAGACGGTCGCTCCGGCGATGACCACGACGACGACGATGAGCAGCGGCAGCCACACTTTTTTGCCGATGGCGATCACGACAGCTGACCCGGCGATATGGCGCGCATGAAACCCCTGGGAATTCGTTTCGAATGTTCTGCTGAGAGTAACTTAGCCGATATAAGTTCTCATTCGGCCACAGATTAACTCAAGCCAATGTGTTGCTGCTAACCCGTTTATCCCACGGGCGATCCACGTCACACAATGTCACCGGGAAGATCGCCGGGGCCGGTCGCCCCGCGGGCCGCCGGACCGCCCTTGACCGTCCGTCAATAACGCTGCTAGACATAGCGACAGCCCGACGCTGAGCGGTTGCACAGTCGATGAGGAGCATACGCGGATGACAGTGGCCGAGCTCTATTACGACCCCTACGATTCGGCAATCACCGCCGACCCCTATCCGACGTACGCGCGGCTGCGCGACGAGGCTCCTCTGTATTACAACGAGCGCTACGACTTCTGGGCGCTGTCCCGCCACGCCGACGTCGAAAGTGCGCTGCTGGACTGGTCGACGTTCTCCAACAGCCGCAGCGACATCCTCGAGCTGGTGAAATCCGACTTCGACATGCCCAAGGGCGTGATGATGTTCGAGGACCCCCCCGAGCACACCATGCTGCGCGGACTGATGTCGCGGGTGTTCACACCTCGCCGGATGGCCGAGATCGAGGACCAGATCCGCCGCTACTGCGTGAACTGCCTCGACCCGCTGGTGGGCAGCGACGGGTTCGACGTGATCGCCGAGCTGGCCGCGATGATGCCGATGCGGGTGATCGGCATGCTGCTCGGGATCCCCGAATCCGAGCAGGTGTCGGTGCGCGACGCCAACGACGCGAACCTGCGCACCAGGCCGGGTGCGCCGATGAAGGTGGCCGATCCCGACAAGATCGCCGACGGGCGCATCTACGCCGAATACGTCGAGTGGCGCGCGGCGAACCCGTCCGACGATCTGATGACCGCGCTGCTCAACGTGGAGTTCACCGACGAGACCGGGGTCGACCGCAAGCTGACGCGCAAAGAGGTGCTGCACTACACCCAGGTCGTCGCCGGCGCCGGCAACGAGACCACCGGAAGGCTGATCGGCTGGCTGGCGAAGGTGCTGGCCGAACATCCCGACCAGCGCCGCGAGGTCGTCGAGGACCGGTCACTGCTGGGCAGGGTCATCGACGAGACGCTGCGCTTCGAGCCCACGGGTCCCCACGTCGCGCGCTACCTGGCCCGGGATTTCGACTACGCCGGCACCACCGTCCCGGCGGGTAGCGCGATGCTGCTGCTGTTCGGCGCCGCCAACCGCGACGAGCGCCGCTACCGCGATCCCGACAGGTTCGACATCCACCGCGAGAACATCAGCCACCTGACCTTCGGCAAAGGACTGCACTACTGCCTGGGGGCCAACCTCGCACGGCTGGAGGGAAGGGTGGCGCTCGACGAGATCCTCAACCGGTGGCCGGAATGGGACATCGACTACCCGACCGCGCGGCTGGCCCCGACGTCGACCGTGCGCGGATGGGAGCACCTACGAATGCTGGTCGGGTGACCCGGCGACTCCGGCATCCGGGCCCGAGTCCAGCACGCTGACCGCGATGCCGTACGGCAGGAACCTCACCCGCCGGCTCGGATCGGTGTTGTCCTTGTTCGCGCGCAGCGCGTCGAGCTCCGTCGGATACACCTGCTCGATGCGTGCGCCACCCGCGCCGTCGACCGTGAAGATCGCCCACACACCGTCGCCGGCCTCACCCGTCGTCTCCGGCCGGGTCCGCGGGCGGGTGCCTCGCGAGAACTCGTCGAACAACACCGACCAGCCCGTGCGCTCACCCGGCGTGTTCACGAACCTGCCCAGACCTTCGAGCGCGTCGCGCAGTCCCTCACCGGCCTCCCGCACCATGCGGTCGAGATCCTCGGGATCGAACCCGAACGGGCCGTTGCTGTTACTCATACCCACCAGTGTGCCCGCCCCGGCGGATCTGGTCGACTGTCACGTGCCGAGGTGGTAGGCATCCATATGCCCTTCACACGAGCCGACGTCGCGGCCGCGGCGCAGCGGTCCCTGGCCGCCGCCGCAGCGCACGACCGGGAGACCTGGATCGGCCTGTTCACCGCCGACGGCCGGGTGGAGGATCCCGTCGGCTCCGCACCGCACCGGGGGCGCGCAGCCATCGGGCGCTTCTACGACACCTTCATCGCGCCGCGCACCATCACCGCGCATGTGCAAGGCGAGGACATCGTCGTGGACACCACCGTGCTGCGCGACGTGGAACTCGAGATCGAGATGAGCCCCGCGGTGTCGCTGCGGGTGCCGACCTTCATCCGCTACGACCTGCGTGCCGACGGAGACGATCTGCAGGTCTGTGCGCTGTCGGCGTACTGGGAACTGCCGGCCATGATCGGTCAGTTCGCCCGCGCCGGGCTGGGCGTGGTGCCGGTCGGGGTGTCGCTGGGCCGCTCGATGTTCGCCAACCAGGGCATCGGGGGCAGCGTCGGGTTCCTGCGCGGGTTCCGCGGCTCGGGCAGTGCGGGCAAGCGGGTCTTCGCCCGATTCCTCGACGACGCGTGCGGCGGCGACGAGGTCGGGATGCGTCGGCTGCGGTCCGACGCGCCCGTCACCCTCGGCGACGGTGACCCACTGACCTCGTCGGACGTCGTCGGGTACCTGTCGGGCGGCACGTGGAGCAAGCTCATCGCGTCGGGCGACGCCGTCGCCGCGCGGGTCGACACCGACGGTCACCACCGGATCCTGCTCGCCGACACCGCCGGCGGGCTCACCCGCGAGCGTCCCACGATCACGCGGGTCAGGCTGTTCGCCTAGATCAGGCAACGTTTCGGTCGCGGTATCGCGCCGAGGCCGCCGGACGTGAGAACGTAGCAGCACCATGTCCGTTCCCTCCGCGTCACCGTCGTCGCCACCGCCCGCCGACCGCGAGCCCGCCGTCGAGCCGCTTCCCGCCGACTACATGACCTATGAGGAGTTCGGGCGCCGCTTCTTCGAGACCGCGGTGTCCGAGCAGCGCGTCGCGTCCGCCATCGGGGCGATCGCCGGCGACGAGTTCGAGATGGGACCCATGGCGCAGGGTCCCGGCCGCATCGCGAAGGTGACCGCCCGGGTGCGCATCCAGCAGCCCCGGGTGAACCGTGAGCTCGGCGAGCTGATCACCTTCGCGATCCGCATCCCGCTGGAGATCGACATGGTCGTCGACCTGCGGATCGACAAACCGAAGTTCATGGTGTTCGGCGAGATCTCGCTGCGCGCCACCGCGAAGGCGGCCGAGCCGCTGCTGCTGATCCTCGACGTGGAGAAGCCCCGGTCCGCCGACATCTCGATCCACGTGACGTCGAAGACGCTGCGCGCCGAGGTGGTGCGCATCATCGGCGGCATCGACGCCGAGATCAAGCGGTTCATCGCGATGCACGTCGCCGGCGAGATCGACAGCCCCGGGTCTCAGAAGGCCAAGGTCATCAACGTGGCCGAGACCATCGACGAGGCGTGGACCGGGATCTGACGGGCCCGGTCACAGCAGCTCGGTTCGCCACTCGGGCAACCTCCCCGAGATCTGGACCACCCCGGGGCCGAACGTGACGGCGGTGAGCTGAAGGCCGTGCGCCATCTCCGGAAGTGACACCGGATAGGCCGGTGTGCGGCCGGGCAGCCGCCAGCGTGTGCTGCCGATACCCACCCTGCGCGCGGTCAGCCACAGCGTCGACCCGTCGATCCTCGCCTCGACCTCGACGTGGCCGAGCCGCGGATAACCCGCCCACCCCAGCCGTGCCACCCCGTCCTCGCCGATTCTCCCGGCCAGGCGAGGCGCCGCGGCGCGGAGCAGGTCGTCGAGCGCCGGCGCCGGCAGATCCAGCGTCACGTCGACGGGCGCCGCGACCAGCACGACCGGAGCGCCCGGTTTCATGTGCACGTTGTGCAGGATCACCGTTGCCTGATCGAAATGGGTTGTCCGCCAATCGATGTCCTCGGCAGTCACGGTGACGTCGTTGAGCTGACCGACCGACAGGCCGTGCACGTCCAGCCGGGAGTCGAACCGGGTGACCGTGAGGCGGACGTCCCCGTCGCCGAGACGCACGGTGAGCCTGCGCCCCAACACCAGTCGCCGCACGGTCATGAACAGCGTCCGGTAGGCCGTCGCCGCGCCACTGTTGACCGGCACCATCGCCGCCGTCGACCAGAGCGAGGTGAGCAGTTCGACCGGCCGGAACGGGTCGAACCGTCGGGGACTGGTCATGATGGCGCCCATACTATCGTCGGTCGGGTGCCCAAGCTCAGTGCCGGACTGCTGCTGTTCCGGGAGACCGACGGCGTGGTCGAAGTCCTGCTGGGACACCCCGGCGGTCCGTTCTGGGCCCGTAAAGACGAAGGGGCATGGTCGATTCCGAAGGGGGAGTACGCCGACGGCGACGACCCGTGGGCGGTCGCGCAGCGCGAGTTCACCGAGGAGACCGGCAAGCCGGTGCCTGCGGGACCGCCGATCGGTCTGGCTCCGGTCCGCCAGCCCGGCGGCAAGGTGGTCACCGCCTTCGCGGTGCGCGGCGACCTCGACCTCGACGGCACGTTCAGCAACACGTTCACACTGGTGTGGCCCCGAGGCTCCGGCACGGTCAGGGAGTTCCCGGAGATCGACCGGGTGGAGTGGTTCGACCTGGCGACGGCGCGGGTGAAACTGCTGAAGGGCCAGCGCCCGCTTCTCGACGAGCTGGAGAAGGTGCTCGCACACGACGGACCGGACGCGTCTCGATCGCGTTGATCGTCAGCGCGCGGCCGTGGATGCGCCAGCCCCTGGCGGTGCGCAGGTATTCGTCGTCGTAGCGCAGGTGCCACACCACGTCGGTCGCGGCGCCGGAGCCGTCCACCGTCCAGTGGTGCGCGACGCAGGTGATGCGCCCCAGCGCGTAGTCACGGTCGTCACCGCGCGCGTAGACCTCGCCGACGATCGCGTGCTCGGTGCGGGTCACCTGATTCAGCGCCGCGAGTGCCGTGCGTACCCCGTCGCGTCCGTGGTGGCGGAGTACGGGCTCCAGCGACCGCGGCGGGTCGGGGACACGGAACTCGGCTGTGTCGGTGAACAATTCGACGACATCGGCGAACCTGCGATCGTCGACCGCCGACGCGTAGAGATGGACGAGGTCGCTCACAGCGAGGCGGTCGGGCACGTCGAGGGTCATGGCAGCGGGGGTTGTCCGTTGCTCTCCCGGATGGCGCGGCGGCACTCGCGCCGTGTCTGGCCTGTCTGCTCCATGCAGGTCAGCACGGGGAACGCCTCCGCGTCGGACAACGGCTGCTCGGTTGGGTCCGGCGGGGGCGTGGACGTCGGGGTGGGCAGCGTGCCCTGCGTCAGCGACCAGATCGTGCCTGCCGATCCCGGCACCGCGGCGCAGTAGGCGGTGGTGCCGTCGCCCGTCGTCGCGGTGGCATCCAACGGCGCGCAGTTCGCGCCGATGACGACGGAGGCCGGGGTCGCCGGCGGGGTCGCGGTGGTGGTCGATGACTTGGCCGATGTGGTGGGCGCTGTCGTGCGGGCCATCGGCGGCGGATCGGCGCGGTCGGCACGGTCGGCGCGCAGGACCTCGAACGCGGCCACCGCCACGGCGGCGACCAGCAGCACGGCCAGCGCGACGGGGATCAGCACCGCCGGCCTGATCCGGGACGTGTGCGCCGGGGCGCCGGCGTCCAACCGCGCGTTGAGTTCGCGGGCGAAGTCGGCGCAGCGGGGGTAGCGGGCGGCGGGGTCCTTGGCCAGCGCCCGGGTCAGCACCGGATCCACCGCGGCGAGCTCCGGCCGGTGCGCCGCCACCGTCGCCGGCGCGGAGTTGAGGTGCCGGCTGATCACCACGGCGGGATTGGAATGCGAAAACGGCGGGGATCCGGTCAACAGATGAAAAGCGGTGGCGGCCAACGCATACTGGTCGGCCCGCCCGTCGAGGTCCTGGCCCATCAGCTGTTCGGGGGCCGCGTAGGAGACTGTCCCCACCGTCATGTTGGTGGCGGTGAGGCCACTGATGTCGTTGTCCCACCTCGCTATCCCGAAGTCCGCCAACATGATCCGCCGAGTATTCGAATCCGGGCGGGCGATCAGGATGTTGGCGGGTTTGACGTCGCGGTGCAGCAGATGCCGGTCGTGTGCGTAATCGAGGGCGTCGGCCACCGCGGTGACGATCTGCGCGACCTCGGCAACCGGCAACCCGGTGCGGTAGTCCTCGGCCAGCAGGTGCGCGGCGTCGGCGCCCTCGACGTAGTCCATCGAGATCCAGATCCGGCCGGCGTCCTCGCCGCGATCGTGCACCCCGACGATGTGGGGATGCCACAGCGTGGCCGCGATGTCGGCCTCCCGCTCGAACCGCTTCCGGTACTCCACGTCGGCCGACACCGACGCGGGCAGCACCTTCAGCGCGTCCCGACGGGGCAGCCGCGGATGCTGCGCGAGATACACCTCGCCCATGCCGCCGGAACCCAGAAGGCGCACGATCGTGTAACCCGCGAACGTCTCGCCAGCGGCCAACGGCATTGCCGCATCGTACGACGTACCGGCGGACCTCAGAGGTCCAGCGCGAGAACGGTTCCCTCCGCGGCACGCGACACGCAGGGCAACATCAGTCCCGCGGCGCGTTCGGCGTCGGTCAGCAGGGTGTCGCGATGGTCGACCTCGCCGGAGAGCACCCGGGTGCGGCAGGTGCCGCAGAAACCCTGCCGGCACGAGTAGGGAGTTGTCACCCCGGCACGGCCCAGAGCTGCCAGGAGCGTCTCGTCGACGCCCACGTCGACGGTCACACCGGCGGCCGCGACCCGAAACGGTCTGCCGTCGACGACCGGGGGAGCGGCGAACCGTTCGAAGTGCAGTTCGACGTCGTCGCGCCCGACGAGCGCGTCCCGCACCGCGGTCAGCATCGGCGCCGGCCCGCACGCGTAGACGCTCGTGTCCGCCGGGCAGTCACCGAGCAGCTCGGCGGCCGTCGGCAGTCCGCGGCGATCATCTGTGCGGATCTCGACGGGGGAGCCGAAGGCGGCGACCTCGTCGACGAAGGGGAGGGCATCGGCCGACCGGCCCGTGTAGACCATCGACCAGTCGACGCCGAGGCTGCGCGCGAGCGCGAGCATCGGCAGGATCGGTGTGATGCCGATACCGCCCGCGATGAAACGGAATCGGCGCGCCGGCGACCCGTAACCGGGCACCGCCAACGGAAACGCGTTGCGCGGGCCGTGAGTTCGTACTGTCGAGCCCACCGGCAACGCGTCGTGCACCTCGACCGACCCGCCGCCACCGTCGGGGATGCGCCGGACCGCGACGCGGTAGTGACCCGCGGTCGGCTCCCCGCACAGGCTGTACTGCCGGATGCGCCCACTGGGCAGATGCAGATCCAGATGGGCGCCCGGATGCCAGCGGGGCAGATCGTCGCCGGACAGCGTCAGCTCCACGACGTCCTGGTCGCGCGCGACGACGCGGCGGGAGGTGACGGTGAGCGGGAAGGTCTCCGGCACGCCGTCCGGCGGGCGGATACGCCGCATGGCGGCCGACGTGGCGAACATGCCGTGCAGCGCGGCGTCGGCCAGGCCGATCGTCACGTCGTACCGGAGACGGCCGAGGACACCCATCACAGATGCGCGGCGCGCGCCGCCGGTGAGGCCGCCAGGTAGGCGACCGCCTGCGCGGTGGAGCCCAGCTGCTCCGGCGAATAGCCGGGCCGGAAATAGCTCAGCGTGTTCGCACCGAACAGCCTGCGGTACAGGGGGAGCAGCCCCAGCTTCGAATCGCGCATGCGCATCCGGTTGAACTTCCACCACGACGCGTCCACGGACGGATCGGTGCTGGTCAGATACCAGGCGGCACGCTGGAAGAACACGAACAGCATGGACGCCGCGATCGTCATCGCCCGGATGCGCGCGAAGTAGCTGTCGTGGAAGTAGACCGCGACGTCATGGGCGACGCTGCGATGCTCGACCTCCTCGCTGCCGTGCCAGCGGAACAGATCAACCAGCGTCGGGTCGGCGCCGTGGTCGTCCCAGGTGCAGTTCAGCGCGAAATCGCCCATCACCGCGGTGTAGTGCTCGATCGCGGCGATCAACCACAGCCGGTCGCAGAGGTGGTTGAGACGTCGCGCCTCGTCCGCGGAATCATCAAGGGGTGCAAGCGATTCACCGAACAGATGATCGACCTGGCCAAGTATCGGCGCGGGGTCGACCCCGTGGCGCACCATCACGTCGTGCAGCACCTGGTCGTGGACGTCGGCGTGGGTCGCCTCCTGCCCGATGAACCCGCGGATGTCGTCGGCGAGCTTGGGATCCTTGACCAGGGGCAGGGCTTCGTTGAAGGTCTCGACGAACCAGCGCTCACCGGCGGGCAGCAAGATGTTCAGCACGCTGACGACGTGCGAGGCGACCGGATGGCCCGGGATCCAGTGCAGTGGGACATCCGAGACGTCGAAGTGCACCTTGCGGGCCTGGATCTGGACGGGACCGGGATCGACCTCGGCGGAAAAACGGCGCGGCCGCAACATCAGCGCTCCATTCGTCGTGAACGTGCGACGAGTTTACGACGAATGGTGGGAACGCGGGTACCGGTTAGTGGTCGCGGCGTGTCAGGGGCGCGGCGAGGTGTTCGCGATGATCGGCGCGCCACCGCCCTGCGGCACGCTCTGCACGATGCCCGGCTGCGGTGGGGCCACGCCGGCACCGGGAGCGCCGGCGATCGGGACCAACGGCGTGGGAGTGACCGTCGTGACGCCGTTCGCACCGACTGTCGGTCCACCCGTGGGGCCCATCGCCTTGATCTGGTCGGCGGCCTCCTGGGTGCAGTCGAGCATCAACAGCATGCGACCGCCGCTGGTCACCTTCTGCGAGCCGACCAGGCATGCCGACTGCGGCAGCACGCTGCCGGTGGATCCGCCGAAGAAGGCCTTGATGCCCTGGCTCTTCAGAATCGCCAGGGCACGCCCGTACTGCTCACCGACGACATTGGAGGGATGCGCCGCAGCACCGGGCTGCGGCTGCGAGATCGCGGCTCCCGCGCCCAGCAGTGCGACAGAACCGGCAGCGATGAAACCGCCGCTGAGCACGACGAGCTTGTTCACGAAAACTCCCTCGGTTGGTATGCGGTGCGAACATATCGCAGCAGTGACGAATGTGAAACCGCTGCAGCAGGCCCCGGCGTTACAGAGGGGCCGCCCGATCACGCGAACGGGGCACCCCTTGGGGGCGCCCCGCGTCCGGTCGCACCGGCTACTTCACGTTGATGTAGTAGACGTGGCCGGTGATGGTGTTCTGGTAGGTGCGGTCGTTGGCGTAGTCCTGGACGGTGCCGCGGATGGCGGGGCCGCGGTTGATGCCGACGACGCTGGCGTCGTCGAGGTCGACGTCGGCGAGCTTGTTCACGATGACCCGGTTGCCCTGGGCTTCCAGGGAGCTGATGGTGGCCTGGGCGTCGCCTCCGGTGGGGGCGGCCAGGGCCGGGGCGGCCAGTCCGAGGAACGCGGCGGACAGGGCGGCGGCTGCGGTGGTGGCGATCGTGAGGTTCTTCATGGTTCTCAACTTCTTCTTCTGTGGTGGTGGGCGATCCTGGTGTTCTGATGGCTTGAACCCGCAGGTCAACCGGATAATTCCGGTGGCAGGAATTGATCGGCCGATGGCAGGAAGTAGCCGTCCGGTGCGCGCGTTTATCCCCAGATCCGTTTTGATCCACAGCCTTTGAAATCTGCCCTGTTGGCCGCTATGGGCAGCGGGCAGAATGGAACACATGTTCGATGGATCGCTACCCGAGCCGGCCACGCTGGCCGCTGCCAGCGACACCGACCTCGCCCACGCGATCACCGGCTGGGCAGCCGCCTCGGCAGCAGCTGAGGCCCGCAAACTGGCCGCGATCGCCGAACTGCACCGCCGCGCCACCGAAGGCCAACTCCACGAACGCGACGCCGTCGATGACACCGACGCCGCCGCCGCACACATCTCCTGCGCACTGACCATCAGCCACGGCCACGCCCTGGCCCTGATCGACCTGGCGACCACCCTGCGCGACCGACTCCCCCACACCGGGGCACGATTCCTCGCCGGTGACCTCGCCACCACCATGATCACCGTCATCGCCTGGCGCACCGCCCTGGTCACCCCGGCCGCGCTGCCCGCGATCGACACCGCGATCGCCCAACGCGCCCACACCTGGGGACCACTGACCCAGAAAAAGCTCGCCGCCGCCATCGATGTCTGGGTCCACCGCTACGACCCCGACGCCGTGCGACGCACCCGCAACGCGATGCGCGGCCGCTACTTCGCCGTCGAGACCGCCACCCGCGCCGACACCGCCGGTGACCCCGCGACCGGCACCGTGGCCGTGCACGGACGCCTCAGCGCCACCGACGCCGCACTGACCCGCCAACGCCTCGCAGTCATGATCGCCACCGTGTGCCCCGATGACCCCCGCACCATGGACCAACGCCGCGCCGACGCCCTCGGCGCCGTCATGGCCGGCTCCACCTTTCTGGCCTGCGCCTGCGACGACCCCGACTGCCCCGCCAAAATCGACGACGGCCGCGCCACCAGCATCACCGTCCACGTCCTGGCCGACCCCGACAGCCTCCACACCGAACCCGACCCCCACACCCACGGCGACACCCCACCAGCCACCCACACCGAACACGCCGAAACCGAAGCCCAAGCCCGCGAGGCCGGGGTCGAAGCCGAAGACGGGACAGCCGCCGAACAAGCCCACGCCGAGGTCGAAGCCGACCAAGCCGAGGTCGAAGCCGAGGTCGAGGTCGAAGCCGAAGCCGAGATCGAAGTCGAGATCGAAGTCGAAGTCGAAGTCGAAGGAGACGCTGACACTGAACCCGGCTGGGCCCAACCCGAAGCGCCCAGCCCCGTCGAGCCTGCTGCCCCGGTCGGGGATCTACCGGCACTCATCATCGGCGGCGGCATCGTGCCCGCACCCCTGCTCGCCGAACTGATCGCCCGCGGCGCCACCATCCGCTTCGTCCACGCCGAGGGCCTCGGCGACGAACCCCGCTACCGCCCCTCAAGAGCCCTACAACGCTTCGTACACGCCCGCGACATCACCTGCCGATTCCCCGGCTGTGACCGCCCCGCCACCCACGCCGACATCGACCACACCCAACCCTGGCCCACCGGCGCGACGCACCCGGCCAACACCAAAAGCTATTGCCGACTCCATCACCTGATCAAAACCTTCCGTCCCGGGTGGACCGACACCCAACACCCCGACGGCACGCTGGTCATCACCACACCCACCGGAACCCAGTGCACGACAAAACCGTTGAGCACCCTGCTGTTCCCGAACTGGAACACCACCACCCCACAACCCCCAACCCCACGACCACACACCCCGACCCCGCCCGACCAGCACCACCGAAACCTCAAAATGCCCACCCGCCGACGCACCCGCGCCCACAACCGCGCCGCCTACATCACCCGCGAACGACACCTCAACAACCTCGAACGCACCACACAACAAGCGCGCGAACCGTTCCCCCAAACAGGCATTCCGGAAGGAACACCAAATCCGTTACCGCAGAGCGACTGTGACACCCCACGCCCCACGCGACCACACGACTACGGCAACGACCCGCCACCGTTCTGAACGGAAGTCAGGCGGGTGGCGTCACCGCGGCGCGCATCGCCTCACAGAGGGCCGCCGCGCGCGGGTCGTCGAAGATGTCGTCGAGCAGCACCTGCCGGCCGTCCGGCCCGGCGAGCGGCACCCGCCAGTTCGGGTACTCGTCGGTCGTACCCGGCTGATTCTGGGTGCGCACCTCGCCGACCGCGTCGGCCAGCGAGAGCGCCAGCAGCCGCGACGGCGTCAATCCCAGGTAGCGGTGCAGCGCCAGCACCGTCTCGTCGACGTCGGCCTCCGACTCGGCATCGCCGCCGAGCAGCCCGACTCGCCGCAACTCCGCCCTCCAGGCCTGCTGGTGCTCCCGGTCGCCGGCCAGCTCCTCCTCGGCGGGGCGGGTCAGCAGGCCCAGCTCGTCGCGCAGCCGGACATGTTCGCCGGCCAGATAACCCGCGGTGGGCGGCAGGTCGTGTGTCGTCACCGCCGACAGGCAGAACTCCCTCCAGCGTTCCGCCGGCAGGGGCTGCCGTCCCTCCTCGGTCATCTCGAACCACAGGATCGACGTGCCGAAGAGACCGCGATCACGCAGATGGTCACGCACCCACGGCTCGACCGTCCCGAGGTCCTCGCCGACGACGACCGCGCCGGCCCGGTGGGCCTCCAACGCGACGATGCCGATCATCGCCTCATGGTCGTACCGCACGTACGTACCTTCCAGCGGCAGTGCACCCTTCGGGATCCACCACAGCCGGAACAACCCGATGATGTGGTCGATCCGCACCCCACCGGCATGCCGCAGCACAGCGTTGACCAGCGCACGGAACGGTTCGTATGCCGCCTCCGCGAGACGGTCGGGCCGCCACGGCGGCTGCGACCAATCCTGACCGAGCTGGTTGAACTCGTCCGGGGGAGCGCCCGCGGTGACACCGAGAGCGAGCACGTCCTGCAGGGCCCACGCGTCCGCGCCGTCGGGATCCACTCCCACGGCGAGGTCGTGCATGATGCCCAGATCCATGCCTGCCCGCACCGCGGAGTCCTGGGCGGCCGAGAGCTGTTCGTCGACCAGCCATTGCAGCCAGCAGTGGAAATCGATGTCCTTGGAATGCTTTTGGGCGAACGCCGACACCGCCTCGGTGCGCGGGTGTCGCAGTTCCTCGGGCCACTGATGCCAGTCGGCACCGTGTTTCTCGGCCAGCACACACCACGTCGCGAAATCATCGAGACTGCGGCCCTGCCGTTGCCGGAACGCCCGATAGGCGATCTCCCGCCCCGGCGAACGCTCCACGAGATACACCGTCTCCAGCGCGGCACGCTTGGCCTTCCACGCGCGGTCGCGCTCGATCTGCCCGGAGCGGGCGGCGCGCGCCTGCACCTGCGTCTGAGCCTTGCGGATCCGGCTGCGGTGGCGCACGTAGGCGTATTCGGGCACCGCCTCCACCCGCAGATACAGCGGATTGACGAACCGGCGTGACGTCGGCAGGTAGGGCGAGGGCTCCATCGGCGCCACCGGTGAGGCGGCATGCATCGGGTTCACCAGCACGAAGCCCGCGCCGTGACGCGCTGCCGACCACACCGCGATATCGGCGAGGTCGGTCAGATCGCCTGTGCCCCAGGACCGCCGGGACCGCACGCTGTACAACTGGGTGGACAGCCCCCAGGTGCGGCCCACCGGGCGCGCCGGGAGCGAGGCGGGCGCAACGATCACCGCCGTGCTCACGTCCTGCGAGCCGATCTGCAGGTGCAGCCGGTGGTAGCCGATCGGCAGGTCGGGGGGAAGCTCGAACGACGCCTCTCCCACCAGCCGACCATCGAGATCGAATGGCGGCCTGTTGTTTTCGAGTTGTCGCAGACCGGTACGGACGCTGCCGTCTTCGAGCCTCAGCCACAACCGGGCCGGGTCGCCGTGGGTGACATGCACCCAGAACGGTGTGGCCGCACCGGCGCGCCCCACCACCGTCGCCGGCAGCGCGCGGCCCCAGTAGCCGCGGTCGTGCTCGGCCAGGGCGGCTTCGCGCTCGCGCTCGGTGGTGGCGGGCACGCCGAGCGCGTCGAGCACCCCAATCAGCGTGGACGCCGACACCCGTACGGACCCGCCGGTCCAGTCCGTGTACTGGGTCGCGACCCCGTACCGCGCCGCGAGTTCGGTCAGGGACGGGGACACCTCGAGCACCTCGGGGTCAACGGTCATGGATGCAATCTTGCCCCGGCTACGCGCGGCGCGTGACCTCAAGGGCGCTTCGGTAGGGTCGCACCTCATGGCGTCCGACGCGCGCATCAGGCGGGCCCGGGCGGCATCTGCTGCGTTGTTCCTCACCAACGGTGCGCTGTTCGCCAACCTGCTTCCGCGCTTCCCGGAGATCAAGTCCGACCTCGCGATGTCCAACGCGGGCTACGGCGCGGCCGTCGCCGCGTTCTCCGCCGGGGCGCTGCTCGCGGGCCCCGCCGCCGGTGCGTTGATCCGCCGGTTTCAGTCGGCGCGCGTCGCGGTGGCCACGACGGTCGCGTTGGCGTCGCTGATCGTGACCGCTGCTGTGGCGCCGACACCGCTGGTCTTCGCCGCCACGCTGCTGTTCGCCGGGGCGAGCGACGCGATCACCGATGTCGCGCAGAACGTCAACGCGCTTCGGGTGCAACGCAACTACGGCCGGTCGATCATCAACTCCCTGCACGCGATCTGGGCGGCGGGGGCCATCACCGGCGGCCTGATGGGGGCCGGGGCCATCGCACTGGGTGTTCCCCGCGCGATCCACCTCGTCGTCGCCGCGGTGCTGTTCTGTGCGATCGTGTGCGCCGCCTATCCGTACCTATTGAAGGGGCCCGACCACGACGACCACCCGTCGGCCCGCGACGGCGGCACCGCCCGGGTTGGACCGATGGTGTACCTGACGCTGCTCGCGCTGGTGGCCCTCGCGATGGCCGGTGCGACGGTGGAGGACGCCGGAAGCTCCTGGGCCACCCTGTATCTGCGTGACGAACTGGGCGCCCCGGGCGCCGTCGCGGCGTTCGGCTACGTCGCGCTGGTGGGCTTCCTGTTCGTCGGCAGGCTGATCGGTGACCGGCTGGTGGACCGGTACGGTGACCGCGCCGTCGCCCGCGCCGGCGGGATGATCACCGCCGTCGGCATGGGGATCGCGCTCGCGTTCCCGACAGTCCCCGGCACCATCGTCGGGTTCGCCGCAGCCGGCCTCGGCGTCGCCACCGTGATCCCGGCCGCCATGCGCACCGCCGACGAGTTGCCGGGGCTACGTCCCGGCACCGGGTTGACGATGCTGACGTGGCTGATGCGCATCGGATTCCTCGGCGCCCCGTTGATCGTCGGCGTCGTCGCCGACGCCGTCAGCCTGCGCGCCGGCCTGCTGAGCGTGCCGATCGCGGGGATCGCGATCATCGCGCTGGCGGCCGCGTTGCTCACCGCCCGCAGACGACGTTGAGCAGCGAGAACCTCTCACGCCCACCCGCTGGTACACTGGCGTACCGATCGACCGAAGGGAGCTCGGTATGACCGCGGAGGCGACACCCCGCAGTTCAGCACCGGTCGTGGACACCTCGACCGGCCCGGTCCGTGGCCTCGACGACGGAATCATCAAGTCCTGGAAAGGCGTTCCGTACGCGGCCGCGCCCGTCGGCGAACTCCGCTGGCGTGCGCCCGAGCCGCCGCCGGCCTGGACCGAACCCCGGGACGCGACCCGCGTCGGACCCGTCTGCCCGCAGCCGACCGACCCGAAGATCCCGCTCGACCTCGGCGCGCCGCAGGGCGAGGACTTCCTGTCTCTCAACGTCTGGGCGCCGTCAGGCACCCAACCCGGCGACCGCAAACCGGTGATGGTGTGGGTGCACGGCGGCGCCTACGTCCTCGGATCGGCCAGCCAGCCTCTCTACCACGGACGCGCGATGGCCGGCGCCGGCGACGTCATCGTGGTCACCGTCAACTACCGCCTCGGCGCGCTCGGGTTCCTCGAGCTCAGCACGCTCGACGATTCGGGCCGCTTCGCGTCCAACCTCGGACTGCGCGACGTGCTCGCTGCGCTGGGCTGGGTGCGTGACAACATCGCCGCCTTCGGCGGCGACCCCGGCCGGGTCACCGTGTTCGGCGAGTCCGCCGGCGGGGGCATCGTGACCTCGCTGCTGGGCAGCCCCGCCGCGGCCGGACTGTTCCACGCCGCAATCGCCCAGAGTTCACCGGCGACGTCGATGTACGACGTCGGCCGCGCCCGCCGGGTGGCCACGAGGTTCCTCGAGGTGATCGGGGTCGACCGCGCCGACATGTCGGCCCTCACCACGGCACCCATCTCGGCCCTCGTGGAGGCCTCGCGCACGGTGTTCAACGAGGTTCCGGTGCGCACCCCGGGCACGTTGGCGTTCGCACCGACCATCGACGGCGACCTGCTGCCCGACTACCCGGTCAACCTCGCGCGCAACGGCAAGACCCATCCGGTACCGCTGCTGATCGGTACGAACAAGAACGAGGCGGCGCTGTTCCGGTACATGAAATCGCCGCTGATGCCGGTCGCGCCTGAATCGGTCAGGGCGATGTTCGCCGAGATCTCGGCCGAGCAACCCACCCTGCAACTGCCCAGCGAGGACCATCTGCGCGGTATCTACCGCGGCCGGGGCAAGAACCACGCGCTGGGACTGACCAGTGACCTCGGCTTCCGCATGCCGTCGATCTGGTTCGCCGACGGCCACCGCGCGGTCGCACCCGTCTACCTCTACCGCTTCGATTTCGCCACACCGCTGCTGCGCGTGGCGCGACTGCACGCCGCGCACGCGACCGAGCTGCCGTTCGTCTGGGGCAACCTGGGCTCCGGACGCAAGGACCCGACGTTCGCACTCGGCGGCCGCAAGTCGGGAACCGCTGTGTCGCAACGCATGCAGAGCCGGTGGACGAACTTCGCCGCGAACGGCGACCCGTCGGCACCCGGCGCACCCACCTGGCGGCCCTACGACGCAAGCCGCGCCACGCTCGTCATCGACAAGCACGATTCGGTGGTCGACGACCTCGACGCGCACGTGCGCCGCGCCTGGGGCGACGACGTCCTGAGCTTCCTGTAGCGCCGTACACTCACCTCGGAGGTGCTCACCGTGGAGTTCCTGGAATTCCTTCCGCCGCAGATGCGCGAACCCGTGCTGTTCGCGATCCCGTTCTTCCTGCTGCTGCTGGCCATCGAGTGGACCGCGGCGCGCAAGCTCGAGCACGCCGTGGAAGGCGGCACGGACGAGGATGGCACGCCCGCCGCCGGCGCGTACCACACCCGCGACTCGTGGGCGAGCCTGTCGATGGGGCTGGTCTCCACCGTCACCATGAGCGTGTGGAAGTTCTTCGCGCTGTTGGGATACGCCGCGATCTACGCCTATCTGGCCCCGTGGCAGCTGTCGCCGACGCAGTGGTACACGTGGGTGATCGCGATCGTCGGGGTGGACCTGCTGTTCTACGTCTATCACCGCACCGCACACCGGGTCCGGCTTGTCTGGGCCACCCACCAGGCGCACCACTCGAGCCGGTACTTCAACTTCGCGACCGCGCTGCGCCAGAAGTGGAACAACAGCGGCGAGATCCTGATGTGGATTCCGCTGCCGCTGCTGGGGGTTCCGCCGTGGATGGTCTTCGTGGCGTTCTCCATCAGCCTGATCTACCAGTTCTGGATCCACACCGAGCACATCGGAAAGCTCTGGCGGCCCTTCGAATTCGTGTTCAACACGCCGTCGCACCACCGGGTGCACCACGGCATGGACCCGCTGTATCTCGACAAGAACTACGGCGGGATCCTGATCATCTGGGATCGCCTGTTCGGCACCTTCCAGCCGGAGGTGTTCCGGCCGCACTACGGGCTGACCAAACCCGTCGACACGTTCAACATTTGGAAACTCCAGACCCACGAATACGCGGCGATCTGGCGCGACGCCCGGGCCGCGCGCGGCGTCCGCGCGAAACTGGGCTACATCTTCGGCCCGCCCGGATGGCAGCCCGCGCAGGTGCAGACCCCCGCGTCCGTCGCGCCGTAGTGTGCGCGCTGTGAAGACCGTCTTCGACGCCCCCGTCGACCCCGCCCTGATCGACCGCTCGCTGGCCGGTGCCGCCCTGGGGTCGGTGTGGCTCGACATCGCGCGCCCGGAGTTCGGCACCCCCGGCGGGCCGGTCACCTGCGACCTGCTCGTGGTCGGTGGCGGCTACACCGGACTGTGGAGCGCGCTGCATGCCGCGCGCCGCCACCCCGATCGGCGCATCGTGCTCATCGAGGCCGACCGGATCGGCTGGGCCGCCTCGGGCCGCAACGGTGGGTTCGTCGACGCGAGCCTGACCCACGGGTACGAGAACGGGAAGTCGCGCTGGCCCGACGAGCTGTCGACCCTCGAGGCGATGGGAATCGAGAACCTCGACGGGATGCAGGCCGAGATCGCGGAGCTCGGGCTCGACGTCGAGTGGGAACGCACCGGGATGCTCGCCGTCGCCACCGAACCGCACCAGGTCGAATGGCTGCGCGACGCGGCGGCGCAGGGACAGGGCACCTACCTCGACCAGGCCCAGGTCCGCGCCGAGGTGAACTCGCCCACCTACCGGGCGGGTCTGTTCAGCCCGGACACGTGCGCGATCGTGAATCCTGCCAGGCTGGTCTTCGAGCTCGCCCAGGCCTGCCGCGACGCCGGCGTCGAGATCTACGAACACACCCGCGCCAACCGGGTCGACTCCGGGGGAGCGGCGCTGCGCGTGCACACCGACGGACCCGTCGTCACGTGCCGCCAGGTCATCCTGGCCACCAACGTCTTCCCGAGCCTGCTGCGGCGCAACCGCCTGCACACCGTTCCCGTCTACGACTACGTGCTGGCCACCGAACCGCTGACCGGCGAGCAGCTCGACCGCATCGGTTGGCGCCACCGGCAGGGAATCGGCGACTCCGCCAACCAGTTCCACTACTACCGCCTCACCGCGGACAACCGGATCGTGTGGGGCGGCTACGACGCGGTCTACCACTTCGGCCGACGCGTCGACCCGGCCTACGAGGATCGCGCCGAGACCTACCGCCGTCTGGCCGCACACTTCTTCCTCACGTTCCCCGCGCTCGACGACGTCCGATTCACCCACCGGTGGGCGGGCGCGATCGACACCAACACCCGGTTCTGCGCGCACTGGGGTCTGGCCCGGGAGGGCCGCGTCGCCTACGTCAACGGGTTCACGGGCCTGGGCGTGGGCGCCGCACGGTTCGCCGCCGACGTCTGCCTCGATCTGCTCGACGGCACCCCCACCCCCCGTACCCGGCTGAACATGGTGCGCCGCAAGCCGATTCCGTTCCCGCCCGAGCCCTTGGCGAGCGTCGGCATCCAGGCCACCCGCTGGTCTCTGGACCGCGCCGACCATTCGGCCGGACGCCGCAACCTGCTGCTGCGTGCGCTCGACGCCGCAGGTCTGGGCTTCGACTCCTGACCCGACGGCGTCACTCCGGGCCCCTCCCCGTTGTGTAACGCCCCGTTATGTAACCGCGATGAGCCAGTTACAGCGCCTGTGCCATCGGGTACGGGTCTTACTGGTCGAACGGGTCGGAGGGGCTGTGTCAGGTCGGACGTCACGTCAGTCGCCGCGGCGGCTACTGCAGCTGCTCATGGTGCTCGTCGCTCCTCTGCTCGTCGTCACGCTCGGAGCCCCCGTCGCGCAGGCGCAGCCCGGCGTGCTGGTGTCGCCCGGCATGGAGATCCACCAGGACAGCGTGCTGTGCACCCTCGGCTACGTCGATCCGGGCACCCGCATCGCCTACACCGCCGGTCACTGCCGCGCGTCGGGCACCGTCTCGGACAAGTTCGGGACGCCGATCGGCACGCAGGGCAGCTTCCGCGACAACACCCCCGACGGCATGACCGTCGACACCAACCACCAGATCACCGACTGGGAGGTCATCCACCTCAACCAGAATGTCGTGATCAACAACGTGCTGCCCAGCGGCAAGGCGCTCGTCACCGACCCGTCGGTGCTGCCGGTCAAGGGAATGCCGGTGTGCCACTTCGGAGTCGTGACCGGCGAGAGCTGCGGCACGATCGAGTCGGTCAACAACGGCTGGTTCACGATGGCCAACGGAGTCGTCAGCCGCAAGGGTGACTCGGGCGGGCCGGTGTACACGCCGACTCCCGACGGACGCACCGTGCTGATCGGGCTGTTCAACAGCACCTGGGGCACCTTCCCCGCGGCGATCTCCTGGGAGGTCGCCAGCCGGCAGGCCCAGGCCGACACGATCTCGGCGGCGTCGGCGGTCGTCACGCCCGAGCCTGTCACGCCCTAGTTCAGGATCTCGAACACCGGGATCGACGGCGCGGCGTCTCGCAGCTCGTCGCGGCCCGACTGCGGCGTCAACCCGCCGACATGACCCTTCACCTGCCAGAACCAGCGGTCCACATACGGCTTGAGCACGGCCGGCTTCGTATCGTCGGACAGTTCGACGACCGGGTGGATGCGGGATCGGCGTCGGGGTCCGATCTCGATCTCACCGGCAGCGCGCGCGTTGCGTGCCCATTGGGTGTTGCCGCGCGGTGACACCAGGTAGCGGCGCCCGTCGACGGTCAACAGGTTCACGACCACGCCGCGCAGTCGACCGGTGCTGCGCCCGCGGACCCGCACGGCGGTGCTGCCCTGAATGCTGATTCCCGACTCGGCCAGGCGCCTGATCGCGCCGTTGAAGATCCGGGCGGCCGGGCCCGGTGCGTCGTATCGCTCGTTCATGGTGTCTCCTTACCGGAATGCAAGAGCAGTGCTCTCATTTGAGAGTGCCACGCTGCTGACGCAGAATCAAGAGCACTGATCTCGTTTCGTGCCAGACTGGCCCGGTGGGAAAGCGGCAGGACACACGCGAGCGCATCGAACGAGACATCATCGCCATTGGCCGACGCCACCTCGTCACCGAGGGCGCCGCCGGCCTGTCGCTGCGAGCCATCGCCCGCGATCTCGGCATGGTGTCTTCTGCCGTCTATCGCTACGTCACCAGTAGGGACGAGCTGCTGACCCTGCTGCTCGTCGACGCCTACACCGATCTCGCCGATACGGTCGAGACGGCCCGCGCGGCCTCGACGGGGGACTGGCGCGAACAGCTGAGCGCGCTGGGGCACGCGATACGGGCCTGGGCGGTACGACAGCCCGCCAGCTGGGCGTTGCTCTACGGCAGCCCGGTCCCCGGCTACCACGCACCGCGCGACCGGACCGTCACACCCGGCACCCGGGTGGTCGCGGCGCTGTTCGACGTCGTGTCCGCGGGCATCGCCGCGGGGGACATCACCTCGGGGGAACGCCCTGCGCCGCAACCACTCTCAGGGGATTTCGACCGGCTGCGGGAGCAGTTCGGGTTCACCGGCGACGACGTCCTGCTCGGCAAGTGCCTGACGCTCTGGGCCGCACTGATCGGCGCGGTCGGTCTGGAGGTGTTCGGACAGTACGGACCCGACACCTTCGCCGATCCCGCACTGGCCTTCGACACCCAGATCGCTGCGCTGACCGAGATGCTGTGTCAGTAGCCGCGATTACCGGCCGGTGACAGGACGAAACCGTGCTCGCCGTAATGCCGGTCGGGCGGGTCGGGAGTGTCGGCCGGCCAGGAATCCGGCTTGGCGGCCCAGCACGCGAAGGTGACCTCGTCGGGTGCGGCGCACACCACGCCGTTGCCCGCCGCGAACCTCGATCCCACCGGCAGCAGTGGCGACCACGGCGTCTCGAGTTCGCCCTCCCGGCGGTCGAAACCGGCGGGTGTGGTCAGCGAGACGTTCACCGACATCACCTCCGACGGCGCGTCCGGAACCGGACCCTCGCAGAAGATGCCGAGATCGGGGATCAGCGAGTTCTGGCACCGCAGCCCGCCGGCAGTGGTGAAGGCCCACCCCGAGGTGCTCGGATGGCCGCCCGTGACCTGATAGGCGGCCGGGTCCACCGCCGGGTATGCCGCCAAGTCCGGGAAATCCGGCGGCGGCGCGGCGGTCGACGGTGACGCGCCGACGACGGCACCGGCCACGCCCGCCGCCAGAACCGATGCCCGAACCCATGCCGTCATACAGAGGACATCGGCGCCGAGCGGCCCTGCGTTAGCCCGGGCCGACGAGCCGAATTGGAACACGTTCTAGCTTGCGTGGGCCGCTGACGATATTCTCGAACCGATGCATGACCAGACACCTGTCCAGATTGCCTGGGTGACGCAGGACCTCACCGCCACCGAGACGGCTCTCACCGCGCTGATGGGCGCGAAAAAATGGGTGCGGATGCCCGGCGTGCACTTCGGCCCGGAGACCTGCACCTATCGCGGCGAACCGGCCGACTTCGTCGCCGACATCTCGCTCAGCTACGCCGGCGACACCCAGCTGGAGCTCATCGCACCGGTGAGCGGCACCAGCATCTACACCGAGTTCCTCGGCCGTTCAGGCCCGGGGCTGCACCACGTGTGCACGGCATATCCCGACCCCGACAGCTTCGAGGCCGCCGTGGCGAGGGCCGGGCAGGACGGCATCCCCGTCGTGATGGAGGGCACCATGCCCGGCGGCATGCGCTTCGCCTACGTCGGCGCCGAGCACGCGGGCGTGCCCTACCTCGAATTCGCCTACATACCCGACGAGATCCACGCATTGTTCGACCACATCAAACAGGAGCAGAAGTGACGATGCAGCACATCCCGGACACGGTCAGCGCCGAGGACGTCACGTCCTGGTCCGACGAGACCGACGTCGTGGTGATCGGCTTCGGTATCGCCGGCGGCAGCGCCGCCGTCAGCGCAGCCGCGGCCGGCGCGCGGGTCCTGGTGCTCGAGAAGGCCGCTGCCGCAGGCGGAACCACGTCGATGGCGGGCGGGCACTTCTACCTCGGCGGCGGCACCGCGGTGCAGCAGGCCACGGGCCACGACGACTCACCCGAGGAGATGTACAAATACCTCGTCACCCAGTCCCGCAACCCCGAGCACGACAAGATCCGGGCCTACTGCGACGGCAGCGTCGAACACTTCAATTGGCTTGAAGCGCTGGGCTTTCAGTTCGAACGCAGCTACTACCCGGGCAAGGTCGTCGTGCCGCCGGGCACCGAAGGACTGTCCTACACCGGCAACGAGAAGGTGTGGCCGTTCTGCGAGCAGGCCAGGCCCGCCCCGCGTGGCCACTCCGTGCCGGTACCCGGCGAACTCGGCGGCGCGGCCATGGTGATCGACCTGCTGGTCAAGCGCGCCGACGAACTCGGCGTGCAGATGCGCTACGAAACCGGTGCGACGGCGCTGATCACCGACGCCGACGGGGCCGTCGTCGGGGTGCGGTGGAAGCACTTCACCGAAACCGGTGACATCAAAGCGAATTCGGTGATCATCGCCGCCGGCGGCTTCGCGATGAACCCCGAGATGGTCGCCGAGTACACCCCGGCCCTCGGGCAGGAACGCAAGACCAAGCACCACGGCAACGTCGCGCCGTACATCCTCGGCAACCCCAACGACGACGGTCTGGGCATCAAGCTCGGCGTGTCCGCCGGCGGCGCCACCGACAACCTGGACCAGCTGTTCATCACCGCGGCGGCGTATCCGCCCGAGATCCTGCTGACCGGGATCATCGTGAACAAGAACGGCGACCGGTTCGTCGCCGAGGACTCCTACCATTCGCGCACCTCGGCGTTCGTCCTCGAACAACCCGACCAGACCGCGTATCTGATCGTCGACGAGGCGCACATGCAGATGCCCGAGATGCCGCTGATCAAGTTCCTCGACGGCTACGAGACCATCGAGGAACTGGAGAAGGAGCTCGGGATCCCGGCCGGACGGGTGGCCGCCACACTCGAGCGCTACAACACCAACGCCGCCGCCGGCGAGGACCCCGACTTCCACAAGCAATCGGAATACGTTGCGCCGCAGGACAAGGGACCGTGGGCGGTGTTCGACCTGTCACTCGGGCGGGCGATGTACTCCGGGTTCACCATGGGCGGGTTGACGGTGTCCATCGACGGCGAGGTGCTGCGCGACGACCGCAGCGCGATCCCGGGCCTGTACGCCGCGGGCGCGTGCGCGTGCAACATCGCCCAGGACGGTAAGGGGTATGCGAGCGGTACGCAGCTGGGCGAAGGGTCGTTTTTCGGGCGGCGGGCGGGAGAACACGCGGCGAGGCGGGCGGGAGAACACGCAGCGCGACGCTAGCGCGCCTGGACCGCCCCCACCTCCCAGCGGCCGTCGCCGAGCAGCTTCAGCTGCCGGCTGTGATGCTGCTCGACGGTGCTGCGGTGGCTGACGCTGACCACGATCGTCTGGGGCAGCTCACTGCGGACCAGCCGGTAGAGCATCAGCTCCAGACCTTCGTCCAGCGCCGACGTCGACTCGTCGAGGAACACGGCCTCGGGCTTGGTCAGCAGGATCCGCGCGAATGCGACGCGCTGCTGCTCACCGGGTGAGAGCACCTTGGCCCAGTCCTGCTCCTCGTCGAGCCGGTCGGCGAGGTGGGGCAGCGCCACCTTCTCCAGCACCTCGCGCAGCGTGCCGTCGGGGATGCTGCCGGGTTCGTTCGGATACGACACGACGGCGCGCAGATCGCCCAGCGGCACGTACGGCAGCTGCGACAGGAACATCGTGTCGTTCTCACCGGCCGGATACACCAGCGTGCCCGACGCGAACGGCCACAGCCGGCCGAGGCTGCGCAACAGGGTGGTCTTGCCGCTGCCCGACGGTCCGGTGATCACCAGGCCGTCGCCGGGCTCGAGGCGCAGGTCCACCGGCTGCAGCAGCTGCCGGCCGTCGGGGGTGCGCACCTCGACGTCGTCGAGTTCGACCCTGCCGTCCGTGGAGTCCTGGGTGTCCAGCGACGGCAGTGCCCGACCCTCCTCATTGGCGACCACCAGACCGTGCAGACGGATGATCGCGGCCCGGTAACCGGCGAAGTCGTCGTAGGCGTTACGGAAGAACGACAGACCCGACAGGATCTCGCGGAACGCGCTGGCGGTCTGCGACAGCTGGCCCAGGGTGATCTCGCCGTTGTAGAAGCGGGAGAACTGCACGATGTAGGGGATCAGCTCCTGGGCCTGCGTGATCGAGAGGTTCCACCCGAGGAACCCGGCCATCCGGTTCACGTATCTCTTGTAGTTGTCGACGACCGGTGCGAACAGCTTCCGAAGTCCGGTGCGCTCGGCGATCTCGCCGCGGTAGAAGGCCACCGCCTCGGCGGCGTCGCGCAACCGCACCAACGCGTAGCGGAACGCGGCGTTGAACTTTTCGTTGCGGAACGCCAGCGTGATGATCGGGCGGCCGATCCAGAACGCGACGACCGTCGCGAACAGGATGTAGACGATGCCGATCCAGAACATCGCCTTGGGCAGCTCGTAGCCGATGAACGGCAGGGTCACCGGGCCCGACAGGTTCCACAGGATCGTCGTGAACGAGATCATCGCCGCGATCGAGGAGATCGCCCCGAAGAGCAGCGTCGTCCCCGAGGTGTTGTTCGGCCGGTTGGGCAGCGGACCGACACCGGTGGTGAAGATGTCGATGTCCATCTGGATGCGCTGGTCGGGGTTGTCGATCGAGTCGTCGATGAACCGCGAGCGGTAGTAGGCCCTGCCGTCGAGCCAGTCGCCCGTCAGCTGGTCGGTGAGCCAGGCGCGCCACCGCAGCATGAACCGCTGCGTGACGAGCAGATCGATCATGATCGTCACGACGTTGACGACGGCGAGCACCGAGAAGACCAGCATCGACAGCCAGAAGCCGTCCCGGCCCGACGCCCTGACCGCGTCGTCGCCGGCGCCCACCCCGGACGCGATGACCTGGAAACTGGTCATCATGTCGTTGCCCTGGAAGCTGAACAGCACCGACAGGCGCACGCTGGCGATGACCAGCAGCAGGATGCCCGCCAGCCACAGCCACACCACGACGCTGTCCCGGCCGGTGAAATAGCCGCGGGTGACGCGCCAGAACTGGCGGCCCCACGTGGTGAACCGGGCGATCAGCGTGAGGACCACCATCGTGGCGATCGCGGCATAGACCCACCCCTGGGCGATCCACCACAGCGAGGTCCACAGCTCGTTTCCCCAGTCGAGCGTCGGGGTGAACGTTTCCATGCGGAGCAAAGTACCGCGACAACCTGCCCGAAGCGGGTTGTGGGCCTACCGCGGAGCGTCGAGTCGTTCCAGTCGCCATTCGCCGTCGCCGACCAGCTCGAGGTGGTCGGTGTGGAACGGCAGCACCGACGACCGGTGGCTGACACTGACGACGATGGTGTCGGGCAACGTCGTGCGCAGCAGGGTGTAGAGCATCTGCTCCAGCCCCTCGTCCATCGCCGAGGTCGACTCGTCGAGGAACACCGTCCTGGGCCGCAACACCAGGATCCGGGCGAATGCGATGCGCTGCTGCTCGCCGACCGAGAGGACCTTCGCCCAGTCCTGGTCGTCGTTGAGGCGGATCACCAACTGCGACAACGCCACATCGAGCAGTGCCTGCTGGACGGCCTTGTCGTCGTAGGTGCCCGAGGGTTCTGGATAGCTCACCACCGTGCGCAGGTCCCCGACGGGCAGGTACGGCAACTGCGGGACGAACATCGCGCCGTCGCGTCCGTCCGGCAGCTCGACCCGGCCCGTCGCGTAGGGCCACATCCCGGCCAGGCTCTGCACCAGCACCGTCTTGCCGATACCCGACGGTCCCGTGATCACCAGTCCGTCACCGGATCCCAGCCGCAGATCGAGCGGGCGCACCAGCGGCGACCCGTCCGGCTTGCGCACCTCCACCCCCCGCACCGCCAGCGCACCGTCCTCGGAGGCCCCGGTGTCGACGGCGGTGAACGCTCCGGCGCGGGCGTTCTGGTCGACGAGTCCGTCGAGGCGGATGATCGCGGCGCGGTAGCTCGCGAACTGGTCGTAGGCGTTGCGGAAGAAACTCAGCGAGTCGTGGATGGCGCCGAACGCGTTCGAGGACTGCCACACATCGCCGAAGGTGATGCGCTGCGCGAACAGCCCCTGCGCCTGCACCAGCCACGGCAGCGGATTGATGGTCTGGCTCACCGAGACGTTCCAGCCGAAGTACAGCATCATCCGGTTCAGCCAGCCGCGGTAGTTGTCCATCACCGAGTCGAGCCGGCTCTTCAGGACCGACCGTTCGGCGGATTCGCCGCGGTAGAGGCCGATCGCCGAGCCGGCGTCACGCACCCGCACGAGCGCGTAGCGCAGCCCGGCGTTGCGCAGCTCGTTGAGGTAGCTCAGCCGGATCAGCGGCCTGCCGATGGCGAACGCGATGATCGTCGCGACCAGCACGTAGACGACCACGATCCAGAACAGGGCCCGCGGCAGCGTCATCCCGCCGATGCTCACCGGCTCCGACAGCCGCCACAGGATCGGTCCGAACGACAGCACCGACAGCACGGCCTCGACGGCTCCGAACAGCAGGGTGTTGCCCGAGTTGAAGATCGGGTTGTTCGGGGTGCCACCGACCCCGGCGGTGAACACGTCGACGTCCTGCTGGATGCGCTGGTCCGGATTGTCGATCGGCCGGCCGGAGAACTGGGCGCGGTAGTAGGACAGGTCGCCCAGCCAGTCATCGATGAGGCGGCGGGTCAGCCACACCCGCCAGCGCATCATGAAGCGCTGGGTGAGGTACATGTCGAGCAGGACCCGGACCACGAAACACACCGCGAGCACGGCGAACACGCGCATCGACGCCCAGAACCCGGCGACGCCGCTGGCCATCCCGCCCTGGAACGCGACCTGCAGCGAGGTAAACAGGTCGTTGACGTAATAGGTCAGCAGCACGTTGATGCGCACCGACACGATGACCGACAGCAGCAGGGCCGCGACCATCGCCCACGCGAGCACGCTGTGCCTACCGCGGAAGTAGTCGCCGGTGACACGCCAGAACTGGCGGCCCCATTCGGTGAAGCGGGCCAGCAGCGCGAGGACCACCAGGAGGCACACCGCGGTGGCCGCGAACGTGACCGCGATCCACTGCCCGGAGTGCACGAACTCGCGGCCCCAGTCGAGGGTCGGCTGGAACGTCTGCGCGCTCAACTCGGTGTCCACGCCCCGGCCGACCTCCCTCCCCGCGATCCGACTCCCGGGCGAAGCTACCGCAGGTGGCCGCGCGATCGGGGGAGGAACCCGGCGCACGGGCGGCGTGTGGTGGCCTCGGTTTCCGTCGCCGGAACCGCGTACCGTGATCGTGTGGCTCGTACCTCCTCCAAGACATCTTCGGAACCGGCGACATCTTCGGAACCGGCGACATCTCCGGCACCGGCGGCCAAGACCGCCAAGCCCAAGACGGGGCGGTTGTCCGGGCGGTTCTGGAAGCTGCTCGGCGCCAGCACCGACAAGGACCAGTCCCGCTCGATGGATCTGGTGGTCAAGTCGGCCGACTTCGACTCCAAGGCCGCCGATCTCGACGACGAGCAGCTCGCCAAGGCCGCGAAACTGCTCGTCCTCGACGACCTCGCCGACTCGGCTGACGTCCCGCAGTTCCTGGCGATCGCCCGCGCGGCCGCCGAGCGGGCCACCGGCCTGAAGCCGTTCGACGTCCAGCTGCAGGGCGCGCTGCGGATGCTGGCCGGCGACGTCGTGGAGATGGCCACCGGTGAGGGCAAGACGCTGTCGGGCGCGATCGCCGCGGCCGGCTACGCGCTCGCCGGGCGCAACGTGCACGTCATCACGATCAACGACTACCTGGCCCGCCGCGACGCCGAATGGATGGGCCCGCTGATCGAGGCGATGGGACTGACCGTCGGCTGGATCACCGCCGAGTCCACCGCCGCCGAACGCCGCGCCGCCTATGCGTGCGATGTCACCTACGCCTCGGTCAACGAGATCGGCTTCGACGTGCTGCGCGACCAGCTGGTCACCGACGTCGCCGACCTGGTGTCGCCGAACCCCGACGTGGCGCTGATCGACGAAGCGGACTCCGTGCTCGTCGACGAAGCGCTGGTGCCGCTGGTGCTGGCCGGCACCAGCCACCGCGAAACCCCGCGCGTGGAGCTGATCCGCCTCGTCGGTGAGCTCGACGAGAACACCGACTTCGCCACCGACAACGACAGCCGCAACGTGCATCTCACCGAGGCCGGCGCGCGCAAGGTCGAGGCCGCCCTCGGCGGGATCGACCTGTACTCCGAAGAACACGTCGCCACGACGCTGACCGAGATCAACGTCGCGCTGCACGCCCATGTGCTGCTGCAACGCGACGTCCACTACATCGTCCGCGACGACGCGGTGCACCTGATCAACGCCTCGCGCGGCCGGATCGCCACGCTGCAGCGCTGGCCCGACGGGCTGCAGGCCGCCGTCGAGGCCAAGGAGGGCATCGAGACCACCGAGACCGGCGAGGTGCTCGACACCATCACCGTGCAGGCGCTGATCAACCGCTACCCGCGAGTGTGCGGCATGACCGGCACCGCGTTGGCCGCCGGTGAGCAGCTGCGCCAGTTCTACAAGCTCGGGGTGTCGCCGATCCCGCCGAACAAGCCGAACATCCGCAAGGACGAGACCGACCGCGTCTACGTGACGATCTCGGCGAAGAACGCCGCGATCCTCGAGCACATCGCCGAGGTGCACAAGACCGGCCAGCCGGTGCTCGTCGGCACCCGCGACGTCGCCGAATCCGAAGAAGTTCACGAACGCCTGGTCAAGGCCGGCGTCCCGGCCGTCGTGCTGAACGCGAAGAACGACGCCGAGGAGGCCGCCGTCATCGCCGAGGCCGGCAAGCTGGGAGCCGTCACCGTGTCCACGCAGATGGCCGGTCGCGGCACCGACATCCGGCTCGGCGGGTCCGACGAGGCAAGTCACGACGAGGTGGTGGAACTCGGCGGCCTGCACGTCATCGGCACCGGGCGGCACAACACCGAACGGCTGGACAACCAGCTGCGTGGCCGCGCAGGCCGTCAGGGCGACCCCGGCAGCTCGGTGTTCTTCTCCAGCTGGGAGGACGACGTCGTGGTCGCCCACCTCGAAGACAGCAAGCTCCCGCTGGACTGCGACGAGGACGGCAAGATCCTCAGCCCGAAGGCGGCGACCCTGCTCGAGCACGCCCAGCGCGTCGCCGAGGGCCGCCTGCTCGACGTGCACGCCAACACATGGCGCTACAACCAGCTGATCGCCCAGCAGCGCGCGATCCTGGTCGAGCGGCGCGACAAACTGCTGCGCACCGCCACCGCCCGCGACGAACTGGCCGAACGCTCACCGGAGCGCTACGCCGAGGTCAGCGAGCGCCTCGAGGCGAAGGACCCCGGCACAGCCGAGGAGAAGCTGGTGAAGATCTGCCGGCTGATCATGCTGTACCACCTGGACCGGGCGTGGGCGGACCACCTGGCGTTCCTGTCCGACATCCGCGAGAGCATCCACCTGCGCGCGCTGGGACGGCAGAACCCGCTCGACGAGTTCCACCGGATGGCCGTCGACGCGTTCGGCTCGCTGGCCGCCGACGCCATCGAGGCGGCACAGCAGACGTTCGACACGGCCCCGGCGATCGAGGACGAAACCGGTGTGGACCTGTCGAAGCTGGCCCGCCCGACCTCGACGTGGACCTACATGGTCCACGACAACCCGCTCGACGACACCCTCTCCGCACTGAGCCTGCCCGGGGTGTTCCGCTAGGTTTACCGCATGGACCACGCTCCCGTGCGTGACCGGGTGATGACGGTGCCCAACGCGCTGTCGGTGATCCGCCTCGTGCTGGTCCCCGTCTTCCTCTATCTCCTGCTGGTCGCCGACCTCACCGGTTGGGCGGTCGCGGTGCTGATGTTCAGCGGTGCGTCGGACTGGGCCGACGGCAAGATCGCGCGCCTGTTCGCCAACCAGTCCTCCCGGCTGGGGGAGTTGCTGGACCCGGCCGTGGACCGCATCTACATGATCACGGTGCCCGTCAGCATGGCCGTCGCCGGCGTCATCCCGTGGTGGGTCGTGGGGCTGCTGCTCGGGCGCGACGCGGTGCTGGCGGCGACCCTGCCGCTGCTGCGCGGCCGCGGGCTGACCGCGCTGCCCGTCACCTACATCGGCAAGGCCGCGACGTTCGCGTTGATGTCCGGGCTGCCGCTGGTGCTGCTGGGCCAGTTGGACGGCCAGTGGAGCCGGGTGGTGCTGGCCATCGGCTGGGGTTTCCTGGTCTGGGGCATGGCGATGTACGTGTGGTCGGGAATCCTGTACCTGCTCCAGGTGGGCATGGTGATACACACGATGCCGCGGGTGAGGCGTTGAGATGAGTTCCCTGGGGGGATACGACGCGTCGACGGGGCCCACCGCGCAGCGGCCGGACGCGCCGACCCGCATCCCGGTGCCGTCGCTGCTGCGATCGCTGCTGACCGACCACCTCGACCCCGGTTATGCCGCGGCCGCCCAGGACACGCGGCCCCGCAGCGCGGTGTCCGCGGCGCTGTGGCAGGTGCTCGCGGCGGTGACGATCGCGACGGTGTTCGCGCTGGCGTGGGCGCAGGCCCGCGACACCGCGCCCGGTGTCCGGGAGACCCAGCAGGTGATGGCCGGCAGCGTGCGCGCCGCGGAAGCGGCCACCGAGGAGGCCGCCGCCCGCCGCACCAGCCTGACCGCCGAGGTGAACGCGGCCCGCCGTAGCCGCCTGGAGGGCGACGCCGAGGGCCGTCAACTGCTCGCGGGCCTCGACGAGGCGAACTACGCGGCTGCCGCGACCCCGGTCATCGGGCCCGGGCTGACCGTGACGGTCACCGACCCCGGTATGTCGCGGGATCTGACCGACGTGTCCAAGCAGCGCGTCGAGGGCAGCCGCCAGGTGATCCTCGACCGGGACCTGCAGCTGGTCGTGAACTCGCTGTGGGCGGGCGGCGCCGAGGCGATCTCGGTCGGCGGCGTGCGGGTGGGCCCCAACGTGACGATCCGTCAGGCCGGCGGCGGGATCCTGGTCGACAACCAGCCGATTTCCAGCCCGTACACCATCCTCGCGGTCGGCCCCCCGAACGCCCTCGACGACAACTTCACCCGCAGCGCCGGTCTGCAACGTCTGCGTCTGCTCGAGGGGTCGTACGGTGTGGTCGTCAACGTCTCCTCCGACGACGGCCTGGTGCTGCCCGCCGGATCGGTCCGGGAGATCCGCTTCGCCAGACAGATGGGGCCTTAAGTGATCGGCATCCTGGCACTCGCCGTGGGCATCGTCGTCGGTGTGGTCTTCCAGCCGAGCGTTCCCGAGTTCGTGCAGCCCTACCTGCCCATCGCGGTGGTGGCGGCACTCGACGCGGTGTTCGGCGGGCTGCGGGCCTACCTGGAGAACATTTTCGACTCCAAGGTGTTCGTGGTGTCGTTCGTGTTCAACGTGCTGGTGGCGGCGCTGATCGTCTACGTCGGCGATCAGCTGGGCGTCGGGACGCAGTTGTCCACCGCGATCATCGTCGTGCTCGGCATCCGGATCTTCGGCAACGCCGCCGCGCTGCGCCGCAGGCTGTTCGGGGCGTGACCATGAACGAACACCACGGGCGCCACGAGATGCCCCCCGACGCCGCACCGGAGGCGCCGAGGCGCCGGCGGTCGGTGTTCGGGGTCCTCGCCGTCCTGCTCTGCCTGCTGCTCGGGGTCGCGATCGCCACGCAGGTCCGCCAGACCGACTCCGGGGACTCCCTGGAGACGGCGCGTCCGGCCGACCTGCTGGTCCTCTTGGACTCGCTGCAGCAGCGCGAGGCCGCGCTGAACACCGAGGTCGCCGACCTGCAGCGCACCCTGACCCAGCTGGAGACCTCCGGAAGCAGCGACCAGGCCGCGATCGAGAACGCCAGGGCCCGGTTGGCGGCGCTGTCGATCCTGATCGGCAGCATCGCCGCCACCGGACCCGGGGTGATCCTGACGGTCACCGACCCCGCGCAGGGGGTGGCCGCCGAGACGATGCTCGACGTCATCAACGAGTTGCGCGCCGCGGGCGCCGAGGCGATGGAGATCCGCGGCCGCAGCGGCGGCGGCGATCAGGTCGCGGTGCGCGTCGGCGTGGACACCTGGGTCACCGGCGGCCCCGGCGCGCTCGTGGTCGACGAGACCACCCTCGCTCCGGCGTATTCGGTTCTCGCCATTGGGGATCCGCCGACGCTCGCGGCCGCGATGAACATTCCGGGCGGCGCGATGGACAGCATCGAACGCGTCGGCGGCACGATGACGGTCCAGCAATCCGAGCGCGTCGACGTCACCGCCTTGCGGCAACCGAAACCGCGCCAATACGCTCAACCCGTCAAGTGACCCACCATCGAGTGACCACGCCTAGCAAGGAGCGCCGTGAGCGAGATCCCCGCCGACCTGTCCTACACCGAAGAACACGAGTGGGTGCAGCGGACCGGCGATGACACCGTGCGCGTCGGCATCACCGACTACGCGCAGGCCGCGCTGGGCGACGTGGTGTTCGTCCAGCTGCCCGACGTCGATGCCGCGTTGACCGCGGGGGAGTCGTTCGGCGAGGTGGAGTCGACGAAATCGGTGTCGGACCTCTACGCCCCGCTCACCGCGAAAGTGGTTGCGGTCAACGGTGATCTGGAGAGCAACCCGCAGCTGGTCAACTCGGATCCGTACGGCGAGGGCTGGCTGGTCGAATTGCAGGCCGACAGCGCGTCCCTGGACGCGGCACTGGCGGAATTGTTCGACGCCGAAGGCTACCGCGGCCACGTCGCCGACTGACCGGGTTGTTAGGGTCGTTGCGTCAGGCCGGTCCGCGACGCGCGGATCCGGCAGTGGTGGATACAACGTGGTCGGATGCGCGGTACGGTCGACACCAGCGGCGTGACGGCTGGAGCCCGACCGCTTATCGCCACAGCAGCCAGTGAGGAGCAGCGGGTGACGGACAAGGACTTCAACTCTGGGGGCGACTCTGACGAAGTCACTGTGGAGACCACATCGGTGTTCCGCGCCGACTTCCTCAACGAGCTCGACGCTCCGCCCGCCGCAGGCGGCGACAGCGCGGTCTCGGGAGTGGAAGGACTTCCGGCCGGTTCGGCACTGCTGGTCGTCAAACGCGGCCCCAACGCCGGATCCCGGTTCCTGCTGGATCAACCGACCACGTCGGCGGGCAGGCACCCCGACAGCGACATCTTCCTCGACGACGTCACCGTGAGCCGTCGCCACGCCGAGTTCCGACTCGAGAGTGGCGAGTTCCAGGTCGTCGACGTGGGCAGCCTCAACGGCACGTACGTCAACCGTGAACCCGTCGACTCGGCGGTGCTCGCCAATGGCGACGAGGTGCAGATCGGCAAGTTCCGCCTGGTGTTCCTGACCGGGCCGAAGGGTGACGACGGCGCCAACGGCTGACCGCCGCCACGCCGCCCATCCGTTACGACGAGCCCGCGGGACGCTTCGATGACCCAACCCGACACACCCGGACCGAGCGGGATGTCGATCGGGGTCGTGCTGGACCTTCTGCGTGCCGATTTCCCGGACGTCACGATCTCCAAGATCCGTTTCCTGGAAGCCGAAGGGCTGGTGACACCGGAGCGCACCGCGTCCGGATACCGGCGGTTCACCGCCTACGACTGTGCGCGGCTGCGCTTCATCCTGACCGCGCAGCGGGACAACTACCTTCCGCTGAAGGTGATCAAGTCACAGCTCGACGCGCTGCCGGACGGCGAGTTGCCGCAGACGGTGTCGCCGTACGGGACGCCCCGGCTGGTGTCGGTGGGCCAGCAGACGGCGTCGGAGCCGGCGCCCGCCCCGTCGCCGGCGCAGGTCCGGCTCAGCCGCGATGACCTGCTCGAACGTTCCGGCGTCAGCGACGACCTGCTGACGTCGCTGATCAGGGCCGGGGTGATCACCCCGATCTTCAAGGGCGCCGGGACCACGCTGTTCGACGAGCATTCCGTGGTGATCGCCCAGTGCGCCCGCGCGCTGGCCGACTACGGCGTCGAACCACGTCATCTCAGGGCGTTCCGGTCGGCGGCGGACCGACAGTCCGATCTGATCGCGCAGATCGCCGGCCCGGTCGGCAAGGGCGGAAAGGCCGGCGCGCGCGACCGCGCCGACGATCTCGCCCGTGAGGTCGCCGCACTCGCGATCACGTTGCACACGTCGTTGATCAAGTCGGCCGTGCGCGACGTTCTGGATCGCTGAGGACTAGACTCGCGCTGACGGGTTCGTCGGCGTGCGGAGGGTAGGCACATGGGTGAGGTTCGTGTGATCGGTATCCGCGTGGAACCGCCCCAGAACCAGCCAGTCCTGTTGTTGCGGGAGTCCAACGGCGACCGGTATCTGCCGATCTGGATCGGGCAGTCCGAGGCCGCCGCGATCGCGCTCGAACAGCAGGGCGTCGAGCCGCTGCGCCCGATGACCCACGACCTGTTCCGCGATGTCATTGCTGCGCTTGGTCATTCGCTCAAAGAGGTGCGGATCGTGGATCTGCAGGAGGGCACGTTCTACGCCGACCTGGTCTTCGACCGTGACATCAAGGTGTCGGCGCGACCGTCGGACTCGGTCGCGATCGCGCTGCGCGTGGGCGTTCCGATCTACGTCGAGGAAGCCGTGCTGGCCGAGGCCGGTCTGCTGATCCCCGACGAGAGCGACGAGGAGTCCACCGGCGGGGTGCGCGAGGACGAGGTCGAGAAGTTCAAGGAGTTCCTCGACAGCGTGTCTCCCGACGACTTCAAGGCCACCTGAGCGCGACCCGACCGGCCCCTGACAGGCTTGGTCACGGATGCGTCTCGTCGGGTTCGACACGCGCGGCGGGTTTTCTCAAACATCGAATCCGGCAGCCATACTTGGTCCCGACGGGCAGTCACGGACACGCCCTCAAGCGTATGCTCGAACAAGGTTCGGGCAGGGTGTAGCCAGCGGTTGAGCGCGCCCACGCAGGTCAAGGACGCGGGTTCGATCGGCGAGAGGATTCGACAAGTGGGCGACACGCCACGCCAGGGGCAGCTGGACCTGACCACAGATTCCGGCACAGACTCCGGCACGGGCACCACCGAGACGGAGGGCCAGCCCCAGGCGGTCAGCGAGCCCGTGCAGGGCGGCCTCTTCCCCGACGACTCCGTCCCGGACGAACTCGTCGGCTACCGAGGACCCAGCGCGTGCCAGATCGCCGGCATCACCTACCGCCAACTCGACTACTGGGCCCGCACCTCACTGGTGGTCCCGTCGATTCGCGGTGCCGCCGGATCGGGTAGCCAGCGGCTGTACTCCTTCAAGGACATCCTCGTCCTCAAGATCGTGAAACGCCTGCTCGACACCGGTATCTCGCTGCACAACATCCGCGTCGCCGTGGATCACCTGCGCCAGCGCGGTGTCCAGGATCTGGCCAACATCACCCTGTTCTCCGACGGCACCACCGTCTACGAGTGCACCTCGGCCGAAGAGGTCGTCGACCTGCTGCAGGGCGGTCAGGGTGTGTTCGGCATCGCCGTGTCGGGTGCGATGCGGGAGCTGACCGGGGCCATCGCCGACTTCCCGGGCGAACGCGCCGACGGCGGCGAGTCGATCTCGGCGCCGGAGGACGAGCTGGCGTCGAGGCGCAAGCACCGCGACCGCAAGATCGGCTGAGCCGATCAGACAGCAGTAGTCGGCTAGCACGGCGGCGTGCGGGTAGACTCTCACCCGCATCGCCCTTGCGCGGGAGAGTTTCGTGGCCACCAGCCACGGACGCCGAAGGAGCAACACCTCTCCGTCAACCTCTCAGGCACCCAGGACCGCGCCGGGCCCCGATGCCTCTGGAAAGCGGTGCACCGCACCCGCCCATGGGGAAAGGTCCCGCTCGCCGGCGTGCGGCGCGAACCGAATCTCTCAGGCAGCCCCGATCGGGCCGACGACAGAGGGGGAGGGACCCGTAGTCGTCTGCGCCCCCTGGAGATGCCCCCTCGTGCCCGATCAGACTCCCTCCCCGTCCGTCCTGCGCTTCGTCGACAGGCACATCGGACCGGATGACCAGGCCGTCGAGACGCTGCTGAACACCATCGGCGTGCCGTCACTCGACGAACTCGCGGCCAAGGCGCTACCGGACGTCATTCTGGACAGGCTCTCCACCGACGGCGTCGCGCCGGGTCTGGAACACCTGCCCGCCGCCGCCACCGAGCACGAGGCGCTGGCCGAACTGCGTGCGCTGGCGCAGTCCAACACCGTCGCGGTGTCGATGATCGGCCAGGGCTATTACGACACGCTGACCCCGCCGGTGTTGCGCCGCAACATCATCGAGAACCCGGCCTGGTACACGGCCTACACGCCGTATCAGCCCGAGATCAGCCAGGGCCGACTCGAAGCCCTGCTCAACTTCCAGACGATGGTGACCGACCTGACCGGCCTCGAGGTCGCCAACGCGTCGATGCTCGACGAGGGCACCGCCGCCGCCGAGGCGATGACGCTGATGCACCGCGCCGTGCGCGGGCCGGCCACCCGGCTGGCGGTTGACGCGGACGTCTATCCGCAGACGGCCGCGATCCTGGCGACCCGGGCCGAGCCGCTGGGCATCGAGATCGTGACGGCCGACCTCCGTCAGGGCCTGCCCGACGGCGACTTCTTCGGCGTGATCGTCCAGCTTCCCGGCGCCAGTGGCGTGGTCCACGACTGGAGTGCACTGGTCGAGCAGGCGCACGAGCGCGGCGCCCTGGTGGCGGTCGGCGCCGACCTGCTGGCCGCGACGATGATCACCCCGCCCGGCGAGATCGGCGCCGACGTCGCGTTCGGCACGACCCAGCGCTTCGGCGTCCCGATGGGATTCGGCGGCCCGCACGCCGGATACCTGGCCGTGCATTCCAAGCATGCCCGCCAGCTGCCGGGCCGTCTCGTCGGCGTCTCGGTGGACGCGGACGGTTCGCGCGCCTACCGGCTGGCCCTGCAGACCCGCGAGCAGCACATCCGCCGCGACAAGGCGACGAGCAACATCTGCACCGCGCAGGTGCTGCTGGCCGTTCTCGCCGCGATGTACGCGAGCTACCACGGCCCCGACGGACTTCGCGGGATCGCGCAGCGCGTGCACGGTCACGCCCGCGCGCTGGCGGCGGGACTGGCGGACGCCGGAGTCGAGGTGGTGCACGACAGCTTCTTCGACACCGTGCTCGCGCACGTGGCTGGCCGCGCCGACGAGGTGCGCGCGGCGGCCAAGGAGCGCGGGATCAACGTGTGGGCCGTCGACGCCGACCACGTGTCGGTCGCCTGCGACGAGGCCACCACTGCCGAGCACGTCGCCGACGTACTGGCCGCGTTCGGTGCGGCTCCGTCGGGCACCGACTTCGCGGGCCCGACCGTCGCGACCCGGACCTCGGAGTTCCTGACCCATCCGGCGTTCTCCGACTACCGCACCGAGACGTCGATGATGCGGTATCTGCGGTCGCTGGCCGACAAGGACATCGCGCTCGACCGCAGCATGATCCCGCTCGGGTCCTGCACGATGAAGCTGAACGCCGCCGCGGAGATGGAGGCGATCACGTGGGCCGAGTTCGGCCGCCAGCATCCGTTCGCCCCCGCCTCGGACACCCCGGGGCTGCGACGGCTGATCGCCGACCTGCAGTCCTGGTTGACCGGCATCACCGGCTACGACGAGATCTCGTTGCAGCCCAACGCCGGGTCCCAGGGCGAGTACGCGGGCCTGCTGGCCATCCAGGCCTATCACCGCGCGCGCGGTGACTCGGGGCGCACGGTCTGCCTGATCCCGTCCAGCGCGCACGGCACCAACGCCGCGTCGGCGGCGATGGTCGGCATGAAGGTCGTCGTCGTGGCGTGCCGCGCGAACGGCGACGTCGACCTCGACGACCTCCGCGCGAAGGTCACCGAGCACGCCGACCGGCTGTCGGCGCTGATGATCACCTATCCGTCGACGCACGGGGTGTACGAGCACGACATCGCCGACATCTGCGCGGCGGTGCACGACGCGGGCGGCCAGGTGTACGTCGACGGCGCGAACCTCAACGCGCTCGTCGGTCTCGCCCGGCCCGGCCGGTTCGGCGGCGACGTCAGCCACCTCAACCTGCACAAGACGTTCTGCATCCCGCACGGTGGCGGCGGCCCCGGCGTCGGCCCGGTGGCGGTGCGTGCACATCTGGCGCCGTACCTGCCGGGGCATCCGCTCGCCGCGGAGCTGTCCGACGACCACACCGTGTCGGCCGCGCCGTACGGCTCGGCGTCGATCCTGCCGATCACGTGGGCCTACATCCGGATGATGGGTGCGGCCGGGCTGCGATCGGCGACGCTCGTGGCGATCGCGTCGGCCAACTACATCGCGCGCCGTCTCGATGAGTACTACCCGGTGCTCTACACCGGAGAGAACGGCATGGTGGCCCACGAGTGCATCCTCGACCTGCGCGGCATCACCAAGGCCACCGGCGTGACCGTCGACGATGTCGCCAAACGGCTGGCCGACTACGGCTTCCACGCCCCGACCATGAGCTTCCCGGTCGCGGGCACCCTGATGGTCGAGCCGACCGAAAGCGAGTCGCTGTCCGAGATCGACGCGTTCTGCGACGCGATGATCGCGATCCGCGCCGAGATCGACAGGGTCGGGTCGGGGGAGTGGCCGGTGGACGACAATCCGCTGCGCGGCGCCCCGCACACGGCGGAGTCCCTGCTGGTCGAGGAGTGGACCCATCCGTACACGCGTGAGCAGGCCGCCTACCCGCTCGGGAAGGGATTCCGGCCCAAGGTGTGGCCGCCGGTGCGGCGCATCGACGGCGCCTACGGCGACCGGAACCTGGTGTGCTCGTGCCCGCCTGTCGAGGCGTTCGCCTGACGGGCGATAGGGTGACCGACATGAAAGGTGAGGCAGGGGTGCAGCCGAAGCTGTTCATCTTCCCCCACGCCGGCGGAACGCCGCAGTACTACGTGCCGTTCGCGAAGACCTTCTCGACCGACATCAAGCGGACCGCCGTGCAGTACCCGAGGCAGGGCGGCAAGCAGGACTTCGGCTCGTTCACGAGCCTGCCCGACGTCGCCGACGAGATCGTGAAGATGGTGTCGCCGCACGCGGACGGGGGCGTGAACGGACCGCCTGTCTTCTTCTTCGGACACAGCATGGGCGGGCTGCTCGCGTTCGAGGTCGCCCGGCGGTTCGAGGATGCGGGCCGGCCGATCTCGGCGCTGTTCGTGTCCGCGGTGGCCGCGCCGGGGCTCGTCGGCTACGACGACATCCCCGACACCGACGAGGGCCTGCTGGCGGCCGTCACCACGATCACCGGCGCCGATCCGGAGTTCATGAAGAACCCCGAGTTCGCCGCGGCGATCCTGCCGACGCTGCGGGGGCTCAAGGCGATCGCGAACTACACCTGCCCACCGGACGTCACGCTGTCGTGCCCCATCCACGCGTACTACGGGGACGACGACGAGATCGCGACCGCCGACAAGGTGATGCCGTGGGCCGGGCGGACCTCGGCCGGTTTCACCGCCCGTGATTTCAAGGGGCATCATTTCTACCTGAACGATCACCTCGACGACGTGGTGCCCGACATCGAGCAGAAGGTCTGGTCGAGCCTGCGCGAGTAGCTTTTCTCCGCTGTGGGATTCGCCACATCGTCACAGCGCCCAGCTATCTAGTGAGCACATCTTCTGGTGCGCATGTGACTTGGCGGAGCGCTTCGGCGAGACCCCGTCGGACCTGCTCCTTACTGAGGGGTCAGATCGGAAATTGACGCGAACGTGCGATTCTGGCAAACCCCTTACGGCCGCGTCAAGATGACCGGAGCACTGCGTTCGGTGGCTGCGGACGCCAACTCGCGTAGCTGGCAGTCACACCCCTGAGCAACATAAAACCTACTAACTATGTGGGCTCTTGCAATTTGTGGCAAAACGGTGCGCAGGCGCTGAGTAACGAGTTGGCCACGCTCGCCGATACTCTTTTAGCGAAATTGGCCTCGATCGGCTCGCTTCCCTCTGGCAAGCAACTCGTGGTCTAATCCTTCGTTGGATTGCACAACATTTCCCACGGCCCGGTGTTAGCCTTCGGGCGAGCGGGGGAATGCGCGGCCCTAGAGCTGTGAACTGGATTGCCATCCACGGCAATGAAGCCGGGACACAGGAGATAGTGAAAGGACGACGTCGCCATGCCGTTGCTTGAGTCGACCATTCCTGGCTTGCTGGCCGAGCGGGCGCGTACGCAGCCCGACGATGTGGCCTATACCTTCATCGACTACGACGTCGACCCCGCAGGCTTCGCCGAGAGCCTCACCTGGGCCCAGATGCACCACCGCGTCCAGGTGGTCGCCGAGGAACTGCTGCGCCACGGCGTCAAGGGCGACCGCGCCGCGATCCTCGCCCCGCAGGGCCTGGAGTACATCATCGCCTTCTACGGGGCGATGGCGGCGGGCTTCATCGCCGTGCCGCTCCCGGTTCCCGCACTCGGCCAGCTCGACGAGCGGGTCAACGGCGCGCTGCGCGACTGCCAGCCCGTCGCGGTGCTGACCACCTCCGCGGTCGTCAACGACATCATGACCTACGTCGGAGGACTGCCCGGCGGCATCTCGCCGGTCGTGGTGGAGGTCGACGCGCTCGACTTCGATTCCCCGCGCACCGTCGAGATCAACGTCGGACCGCTGCCGAAGACCGCCTACCTGCAGTACACCTCCGGGTCGACGCGCGCGCCCGCCGGCGTGATCATGACGCACCGCAATGTCATCGCGAACCTCGAGCAGATCTTCACCGACTACATGTCGCACCGCGGTGGCGTGCCCCCGCAGGACACCACGATGGTGTCGTGGCTGCCCTTCTACCACGACATGGGTCTGATCCAGGGTGTGTTCGCGACGCTGCTGTGCCCGCCGGACGGGCCCGACGGCAAGTGGGGCCGCCCCGCCATCCTGATGAGCCCGGTCGCGTTCCTGCAGAAGCCGGCCCGCTGGATCCAGCAGCTCGCGCTGAACACGCACTCCTGGTCGGCCGCTCCGAACTTCGCGTTCGAGCTGTCCGTGCGCCGGACCTCCGACGCCGACATGGCCGGCCTCGATCTCGGTGACGTGCTGGGCATCATCAGCGGTAGCGAGCGCATCCACTCCGCGACGATCCGCCGGTTCAACGAGCGCTTCGCGCAGTTCAACCTGCCCGACTTCACGGTGCGTCCGTCCTACGGCCTGGCCGAGGCCACGCTGTACGTGATCTCCGCACCCACCGGCCACAAGCCGGCCACCGTGCGCTTCGACTACGAGAAGCTCTCGGCCGGCCATGCCGAACGGTGTGGCACCGAATCGGGCACCGAGCTGGTCAGCTACGGCGCCCCGCGGTCGTCGACCGTCCGCATCGTCGATCCGGAGACCCGGATGGAGAATCCGGACGGCAAGATCGGTGAGATCTGGGTGCACGGCGAGCAGGTCGCGATGGGTTACTGGCGCAACCCGCAGTTGACCGAGCGCACCTTCGGCGGCGAGATCGCCGACCCGACCCCGGGCACCCCGGTGGGCACCTGGCTGCGCACCGGCGACCTCGGTGTGATGTCCGAAGGCGAGATGTTCATCATCGGCCGCATCAAGGACCTGCTGATCGTCGACGGACGCAACCACTACCCGGACGACATCGAGGCCACGATCCAGGAGATCACCGGCGGCCGGGTCGCCGCGGTGTCGGTCCTGGAGGACACTAGCGAGCAACTGGTGGCGATCGTCGAGATGAAGAAGAAGGGCGGCTCGGAGGCCGAGGCCCTCGACAAGCTGCGCGCGGTCAAGCGTGAGGTCGCCTCGGCGATCAAACGGTCGCACAGCGTGCGCGTCGCCGACCTGGTGCTCGTCGCACCCGGTTCCATCCCGATCACCACCAGCGGCAAGATCCGGCGCTCGGCCTGTGCGGACCGCTACCGCCTCGACGAGTTCAGCCGCCTGGACGTCACCACATGACCTCTGCGTTCGACGAGGACGCCATTCGGAACTGGTTGGTCGACTATCTGGTCACCAACATCGGATGTAGTCCTGATGAGATCGACTTCGATGCACCACTGAACGATCTCGCCGTCGGATCCAGCGACGCCGTCGTGCTCACCGGAGAGCTGTCGGAGTTGCTGGGCCGAACCGTGTCCCCGGTCGAGTTCTGGCAGTACCCGACGATCAACGCGCTGGCCCGGTTCCTGACCGGCGGTGAGGTCGAGGCCGTCGCGGAGGTGTCGCCCATCCGGCGGGTGTCCGACGACGCGATCGCCGTCGTCGGCCTGGGCGTCCGGTTCCCCGGCGGCGGCGACGACATCCACGGTCCCGACGACCTCTGGGAGTTCCTCGCGCAGGGCCGCTCGGCGGTCAGCCAGGTGCCCCCGACCAGGTGGTCCTGGTACGACGACGGCTCTCCCGAGGGCGCGGCCGCGCTGGCCCACACCACCCGTTGGGGCTCCTACCTCTCCGAGATCGACGAGTTCGACGCGGACTACTTCGAGATCTCGCCCAGCGAGGCCGACAAGATGGACCCCCAGCAGCGGCTGCTGCTGGAGGTGACCCACGAGGCTCTCGAGCACGCCGGGATCCGCCCTGACGTGTTGCGCCACACCCAGACCGGCGTGTTCGTCGGCGCCTGCCTCGGCGAGTACGCCGTGATGGCGTCCAAGGATCTCGCCGAGGTCAACGCGTACTCCGGCACCGGTGGGGCGCTGAGCATCATCGCCAACCGCGTGTCGTACTTCTACGACCTGCGCGGCCCGTCGGTCACGATCGACACCGCGTGCTCGTCGTCGCTGGTGGCGATCCACCTGGCGTGCCAGAGCCTGCGCAGCGGGGACTCCGACGTGGCGCTGGCCGGCGGGGTGAACGTCATCCTGTCGCCGGCCGTGACACGCAGCTTCGACCAGGCCGAGGCCATGTCGAAGTCCGGCCGCTGCCATGCCTTCGACTCGCGCGCGGACGGTTTCGTGCGCGGCGAGGGCTGTGGTGTCGCGGTGCTCAAGCGGCTGTCCGACGCCCAGCGCGACGGGGACCGCGTGCTCGCCGTGGTCCGCGGGTCCGCGGTCAACCAGGACGGCCGGTCCAACGGGCTGATGGCGCCGAACCCGGCGGCCCAGATGTCGGTGCTGCGCTCGGCGTATGCCGCCGCGGGCGTCGAACCCCGCGAGGTCGACTACATCGAGGCGCACGGCACCGGGACGCTGCTCGGCGACCCGATCGAGGCCCGTGCCCTGGGCAGCGTGCTGGGCCGCGGCCGCGCCGCCGACGCGCCGCTGCTGATCGGGGCGATCAAGTCCAATCTCGGGCACACCGAGGCGGCCGCCGGGATCGCCGGATTCGCCAAGACGGTGCTCGCGCTGCAGCGCGGCCGGATCCCGGCCAACCTCGACTACCAGTCACCCAACCCGCACATCCCGTTCGACAACCTCCGGCTGAAGGTCGTCGACGAGGTCACCGACTGGGAGCCCGTCGGCCGCCCGCGGGTGGCCGGGGTGTCGTCGTTCGGTTTCGGCGGCACCAACGCCCACGTCGTCCTGGAGCAGGCGCCCGACCCGACGCCCGCCGAGGACACCGACGTCGCGCCCGCTGCGGCGTCACCTGTCACGACGCTCGTCGTGGCCGGTAAGTCGGCGCCGCGCATCGCGACGACCGCGGGCATGCTCGCCGAGTGGCTGGCCGGTGACGGGGCCGACGTCCCCCTGGACCAGGTCGCCCACTCGCTGAACCACCACCGGGCCCAGCACTCGAAGTTCGCGACGGTCTGCACGCGGGACCGGGCGGGCGCGCTGGCCGGCCTGCAGGCGCTCGCGGCGGGACACACCGCCCCGGGAGTCGTCCCCCCGCATCAGGGCTCGTGCCGGCCCGGCAAGGTGTTCGTCTACTCCGGCCAGGGCGCGCAGTGGACCGGCATGGGCCGGCGGCTGCTGGCCGACGAGCCGGCGTTCGCCGCGGCCGTCGCCGAGCTGGAACCGGTCTTCGTCGAACAGGTCGGTTTCTCGCTGCAGCAGATCCTCGCCGGCGGCGAGACCGTCACCGGCATCGACCGCATCCAGCCGGTGCTGGTCGGCATGCAGCTGGCGCTGACCGAACTGTGGCGCGCCTACGGCGTGCACCCCGACGCCGTCATCGGACATTCGATGGGTGAGGTCGCCGCGTCGGTCGTCGCCGGCGCGCTGTCGGTCGCCGACGGGCTCAAGGTGATCGCGACCCGGTCGAAGCTGATGTCGCGGCTGTCCGGTCAGGGAGCGATGGCGCTCATCGAACTCGATCCCGACGCCGCGACCGCGTTGATCGCCGACTACCCGGACGTGACGCTCGCGGTGTACGCCTCGCCGCGCCAGACCGTGATCGCGGGTCCGCCCGACCAGGTGGACGCCGTGATCGCCGCGGTGTCCGCGCAGGACCGGCTGGCACGCCGCATCGAGGTCGACGTGGCATCGCACCACCCGACGATCGACCCGATCCTGCCCGAGCTGCGCGAGGCGCTGAGCGGTCTGCGCCCGGTGTCTCCCAACATCCCGATCGTGATCACGACGCGCGAGCACGACGGTCCCGAGCCGGTGTTCGACGCCGACTACTGGGTGGACAACCTGCGCAACCCGGTGCGGTTCGAGCAGGCGGTGGCCGCCGCGGGGGCGGAGATCGGCACGTTCATCGAGGTCAGCCCGCACCCGCTGTTGACCTACGGCATCAGCGACACGCTCGGCACGACCCATCACCACAGCGTGCCCACACTGCTGCGCGAGACGGGGAGCGAGGGCGACGAGGCATCTGATGAGACCTTGTCGTTCCACACGAACCTCAACAGCACGTTCACGACCAAACCCCCGGTCAGCGACCACGGTCCGGAACCACACCCGGTCCTGCCCGCCACGCCGTGGCACCACACCAGGCACTGGGTCGCGCACAAGAAGGTCGACCGTCGCGGCCCGTCGGCGCCCCGACCGGGCACCCTGCTCGGCGACCTGACGTCGGTGGCCACCAGTCCGCCCACCCATCTGTGGCAGGCCCGGCTGGTGCGCGACGCGAAGCCGTACCCGGGGTTCCACCGCATCCAGGGTGTCGAGGTGGTCCCGATGTCGGTGCTGCTGCGCACGCTGGCGGCCGCGGCGGCGGAGTCGGGCGCCTCAGCGCTGGCCGACATTCGGTTCGACCGGCCGGTCGTGGTCGACCAGCCGCAGGTCATCCAGGTCGTCGCCCACGGCGACACGATCACGATGGCCTCGGCGCCCCACGCCGACGCCCCGGCCAACCGCTGGGTGCGCCATGCCACCGCGCGGGTCGCGCAGCCGCGTCCCGCCGACACCGGCGCGGTCGACGTCACCGCCGCGACCGACTACGACCGCTCGACGGTCGAGGAGCTGCAGTCCCGGTGGGGCGTGGAGGGGCAGCCCTTCCCGTGGTCCATCGAGACCTGCCGCGCCACGAGCGACGGAGTGCTCGCCGAGGTGCGGTGGCAGGACGGGTCCGCGGTGGCGCTGCTCGACGCCGCGGTCCAGGTCGCCCGCCTGGCCGACATCAACGACGACCGCCTCCTCGTGCCGGCGGCGGTGGAGAGCCTGACCGCGACCGGTGAGTTGCTGGCGTCCTCGGGCACCGTCACCGTGCGGCGCCGCCCCGGCACCGGCGAGGATCTGGTGCTCGACGTCGCGGTCACCGTCCCCAACGACAGCACCCGCGTCGACATCGTCGGCCTGCGCTACGTCGACGTGCAGGCAGGGCCCGCCGAGGCGGCGCCCGCCGATCCGCGCAGCGTCGCCCACGAGATCGCCTGGCGACCCTGGACGGCCCCGTCCGAGACTGCGCCGGCCGGCGCGTCCCTCGCGGTCGTCGGCTCCGGCACCACCGCCGACGCCCTGCGGGAGCGCCTCGCCGCCGCGGGATACACCGACGCCGACGAGGCCACCGCGCAGTGCGTGCTGTACGTACCCGGCCCCGACGGTGACGATCTCGATGCGACGGTCCGGCTCTGCGGCGAGGTGGCTTCGCTGGTCTCCCGACTCGCCGACCGCCCCGGCACCGGCGAGCCGCGACTGTGGATCCTCACCGAGGGTGTGCGGGACGCCGAATCGGCGCAGTCGTTGCCGCACAGCAGCTTGTGGGGTCTCGCCGGCGTCGTCGGCGCCGAGCAGCCGCAGCTGTGGGGCGGGCTGGTCGACGTCGCGTCCGGCGCCGACCTCGACGAGACTGCCAAAGCCCTCGCCGGTGTCCTGCCGGTCGCGGCCAAGTCGATCCTGTCGCTGCGCGGCGGCGAGTTCTTCGCCCCCGAGCTGGCGGCCCTCGCGTCCGACCCGGTGCGCGAGCCCCTGCGCTGCCGTCCCGACGCCGCCTATCTGATCACCGGCGGCCTGGGCGCACTCGGCCTGGTGACGGCCGAGTGGCTCGCCGACCGGGGCGCACGCCGCGTGGTCCTCGCCGGCCGGACGGCTCTGCCGCCGCGGCGCCGGTGGGACGACGACGATCTCGACAAGGACGCCCGCGACAAGATCGCCGCGGTGCGGGCGCTGGAACTGCGTGGCGTCGCCGTCGAGCTCGCACCCGTCGACATCGGTTCCCGCGACGCGGTCGAGGCGCTGCTGACCCGCCGCGACGAGCAGGGCGCCCCGCCGATCCGCGGCGTGATCCACGGCGCCGGGCTCACCGACAGCCAGCTGCTCACCGACATCGACGACGAGCGGTTGCGCCGCACGCTGTGGCCGAAGGTCGCGGGCGCCCGGGTGCTGCACGAACTGTTCCCGACCGACAGCGTCGACTTCCTGTACCTGACCGCCTCGGCGGGCACCGTGTTCGGTGTGCCCGGGCAGGGTGCCTACGCCGCGGGCAACGCCTACCTCGACGGACTGGCCCGGGCACGGCACCGCGAGGGTGGCGTGACGGCGAGCCTGGACTGGGTGGCGTGGCGCGGACTCGGCTTCGGATCCGACGCCCAGGTCGTCATCGACGAACTGGAACGCCAGGGGTCACGGCCGGTCACCCCGGCGGAGGCCTTCGCCGCCTGGGAGTACGCGAGCCGATTCGACGTCCCCCACGTGGTGATGGCGCCGACGCTGGACGCCGACGAGGACACCGATCAGGCCGCCGCGCCCGGACCGGAGCGCGACTGGTCGCAGATGTCGGCCGACGACGTGGTCTCCGAGCTGGAGAGCGGTCTGCGCACGATCCTGGCCGTCGAGCTCCGGATCGGGGACGACGAGGTCGATTCCGACCGTCCGCTGGCCGAGATGGGACTCAACTCGGTGATGGCGATGTCGATTCGGCGCGAGGTGGAGAAGCTCGCCGGGATCGAGCTGTCGGCGACGATGCTGTGGAATTACCCGACCATCGGGGCGCTTGCGGCCTACCTCGCCGAGAAGGTGGCGCCCCAGGCGGTCGCGGAGGCAGCCGAGGAGGATTCGGGAGACAGCCTGCTCGACTCGCTGTTCGACAGCGTCGAGAACTGATTTCGCAAATCGGCCTGTGAGGGGGACCATATCGAGGGCCCTCCGGCCGGGTTTGAGTGTGGACAAGGAGTGATTGGTGTGACAGCGCTGACCGAAGCCTCCATCCCCGCGGTACTGGCCGATCGCGCGGAGAAGCAGCCCGACGACATCGCGTACACGTTCGTCGACTACGAGGCCGACCCGGCCGGCGTCACCGACAGTCTGACGTGGTCGGAGGTGCACGAGCGCGTGCAGATCGTCGCCGGGAAACTCGCGACGATCGGCTCGCCGGGCGACCGCGCGGTGATCCTGGCCCCGCAGAGCCTGGAGTACATCATCGGGTTCCTCGGCGCGGTGGCCGCCGGCTTCATCGCCGTCCCGCTGTCCATGCCGCAGACCCGCCACCACGACGAGCGCGTCACCGGCGCGATGGCCGACTCGACACCGGTCGTCGTGCTCACGACCTCCGCGGTCGTCGAGGACGTCCGCAGGTACGGCCAGGCCGACCCGAAGCAGCGGCCGCCGAAATTCCTCGAGATCGACACCCTCGACTTCGATTCGCCGCCGAAGCCGGCGCCCGCGGCGTCGCTGCCCAAGACCGCCTACCTGCAGTACACCTCAGGTTCGACGCGCAGCCCCGCCGGCGTGGTCGTGACCCACAAGAACGTGGTCGTCAATCTCGAGCAGCTGCTGACCGACTACTACGAGGCCTATCCCGACGGCCCGCCCGCGGACACCACGATCGTGTCGTGGCTGCCCTTCTACCACGACATGGGCCTCATCGTCGGGGTGTTCATCCCGATGATGCTGGGCCGGCCCGCGGTGCTGATGAGCCCGGTCGCGTTCATGATGAAGCCGTCCCGCTGGATGCAGCTGCTCGGCTCGAATCCGAGCGCGTTCACCGCGGCCCCGAACTTCGCGTTCGAACTCGCCGTCAAGCGCACCTCCGACGAGGACATGGCCGGCAAGGACCTCAGCACGGTCGTCGTGATGATCAACGGGGCCGAGCGGGTGCACGGCTCGACGGTGCGCCGGTTCAATGAGCGGTTCGCCGCGTTCGGCCTTCCGGACTCCGCGATGCGGCCGTCCTACGGCCTGGCCGAGGCGACGGTGTACGTCGCGGCGTCGGCGGGCGGCCGCCCGCCGACGGCGGTCCGGTTCGACGTCGAGAAGCTCGCCGCCGGGCACGCCGAGATCTGTAGCGAGGACACGGGCACCGAGCTGATCAGCTGCGGCGCGCCGCGCTCGACGACGGCCCGGGTGGTCGATCCCGACACGCTCGTCGAGAATCCCGCGGGCAAGATCGGCGAGGTGTGGCTGCACGGCGAGCACGTCGCCGCCGGCTACTGGCACAACCCGAAGCTGTCGGAACTGTTCGCCGCGCAGTTGAGCGAGCCGAGCGCCGGGACGCCGAAGGGTCCGTGGTTGCGCACCGGCGACCTCGGCGTGATGTTCGACGACGAGCTCTACATCATCGGTCGCATCAAGGATCTGCTGATCGTCGACGGCCGCAACCACTACCCGGACGACATCGAGGCGACGGTTGCCGAGTTCACCGGCGGCCGCGTCGCGGCGGTCTCTGTCCCCGATGAGGCCAGTGAGCGTCTGGTCGTGATCGCCGAGCTCAAGAAGCAGCTCGATCAATCGGTGCTGGACTCGGTCCGCCAGCAGGTCACCGCGGCAGTGTCGCAGACCCACAGCGTCCGCGTGTCGGACTTCGTGCTGGTCGGACCCGGCTCGCTGCCGCTGACCACCAGCGGCAAGGTGCGCCGGGCGTCCAGCGTCCAGCTGTACCTCAACGACTCGTTCAGCCGTCTGGACGCCACTACATGACCTCTGCTTCCGACGAGGCTGCTGTTCGTCGGTGGTTGATCGACTACCTGGTCACGAACAACGGGTGCAGTCCAGAGCACATCGAGCGCGGTGCGTCCATGCACGACCTCGGCGTGGGGTCGCGCGACGCGGTGGTGCTCACCGGTGTGCTCTCGGAGTACCTCGGCCGCACGGTGTCGCCGGTCGACTTCTGGCAGTACCCGACCGTGGACTCGCTGGCGAAGTTCCTGACCGGCGGTGAGGTGGAGCCCATCGAGGTCGGTGGCGCCGCCCGGCCCGCCGGGATGGACGAGCCGATCGCGGTGATCGGGCTCGGCCTGCGTCTGCCCGGCGGCGACGACCTCGACGGCAACATCGAGGGGCCCGACGCCTACTGGGATTTCCTGACCGAGGGCCGGTCGTCGGTGCGCGAGGTGCCCGAGGACCGCTGGTCGTGGTTCAACGACGGCACACCCGAGGGGGCCGCGGCGCTGGCGGCGACCACCAGGTGGGGTTCCTACCTGCGCGACCTCGACGCGTTCGACGCCGAGTTCTTCGAGATCATGCCCCGCGAGGCGACCCGGATGGATCCCCAGCAGCGGCTGCTGCTGGAGGTCACCCACGAGGCGCTGGAGAACGCGGGCATCGCGGCCGACGCGCTCGCCGAGACGCGCACCGGCGTGTTCGCCGGCGCGAGTGCCGGTGACTACGCGCAGATGGGCGCGACCGACCTCGGTGGCATCGACGCCTGGTACGGCACCGGCGGTTCGATCAGCATCATCGCCAACCGCGTCTCGTACTTCTTCGACCTGCGCGGTCCGTCGGTCACGATCGACACGGCGTGCTCGTCGTCGCTGGTCGCGGTGCACCTGGCCGCGCAGAGCCTGCGCACCGGGGACTCGGATCTGGCGCTGGCGGCCGGCGTGAACCTGCTGTTGTCCCCGGCGGGCACCCGCGGTCTCGACCAGGCCGAGGCGCTGTCGCCGACGGGGCAGTGCCACGCGTTCGACGCGAGCGCCGACGGCTTCGTGCGCGGCGAGGGCTGCGGCGTCGCGGTGCTCAAGCGGCTGTCCGACGCCCAGCGCGACGGTGACCGCGTGCTCGCGGTGATCCGCGGGTCCGCGGTCAACCAGGACGGCCGGTCCAACGGGCTGATGGCGCCGAACCCGTCGGCTCAGATCGCGGTGCTGCGCGCCGCGTACGCCGCGGCCGGGGTGAACCCGCGCGAGGTCGACTACGTCGAGGCGCACGGGACGGGCACGCTGCTCGGCGACCCGATCGAGGCGCGCGCGCTGGGCACCGTGCTCGGCAAGGGCCGTCCCGCCGACGCGCCGCTGATGATCGGCGCGGTCAAGTCGAACCTGGGGCACCTGGAGGCCGCGGCCGGCATCGCCGGATTCGCGAAGGCGGTGCTGGCGTTGCAGCACAACAGGATCCCGGGCAACCGCGGCTGGCAGACCCCCAACCCGCACATCCCGTTCGACAAGCTGCGCCTGCGGGTGATCGACGAACACACCGACTGGGCACCGGCAGGCCGGCCCCGCCGCGCGGGCATCTCGTCGTTCGGTTTCGGGGGCACCAACGCCCACGTCGTGATCGAGCAGGCGCCGGTGTTGCCGCCGACTCCCGGTGAGGCCCCCGAGGGCGCCGTGACCACGCTGGTGGTGTCCGGCAAGTCGGCCGAGCGCATCGCGACCCACGCCGCGGCGCTCGCGGTGTGGATGGACGGCACCGACGCCTCCCTGACCGAGGTGGCCCACACCCTCAACCACCACCGCACGCAGCACCCCCGCTTCGCGACCGTGACCGCCCGCGACAAGGCACAGGCCGTCGCCGGGCTGTCGGCGCTGGCGGCCGGGCAGACCGTGCCGGGCGTCGTCGCCGCGGCTACGGCGACCCCGAAGCCGGGGACGGTGTTCGTGTACTCCGGCCAGGGTTCGCAGTGGCCGGGCATGGCCCGGCGGCTTCTCGCCGACGAACCCGTGTTCGCCGAGGCGCTCGACGAGATCGAGCCGCTCTTCGCCGAACACGTCGGCTTCTCGCTGCGCGACGTGATCGCCGGCGGCCGCGAGGTCAGCGGCGATGCCGAGGTGCAGCCGGTGCTGATGGGCGTTCAGCTGGCCCTGACGCAGCTGTGGCGCTCCTACGGGGTCCATCCGGACGCGGTCATCGGGCACTCGATGGGTGAGGTCACCGCGGCCGTGGTCGCCGGGGCGCTCGATGTCGCCGACGGCCTGAAGGTCATCGCGGCGCGGTCGACGATCATGTCGCGGCTGGCCGGACAGGGCGCGGTCGCGTTGCTCAACGTCGACGCCGACGAGTGCGCGGCGCTGATCGGCGGGCATCCCAGCGTGGAGATCGCCGGCTACCTGTCGCCGCACCAGACCGTGGTGGCGGGGTTGCCGGAGGAGGTCGACGCGGTGATCGCGACGGTCACCTCGCTGAACACGTTCGCCCGGCGCGTCAACATGGTCGTCGCGTCGCACACCGCGCTGATGGATCCGGTGCTCGACGACATCCGGTCCGCGCTGTCGGATGTCGACCCGAACATCCCGTCGCTGCCGTTCCTGTCGACGGTCACCGATCCGGGCGTGACCCCGGAGTTCGACGCCGACTACTGGGTGTCCAACGTGCGGCAGCCGGTCCGGTTCAGCCAGGCCGTGTCGGCCGCGGCCACCGAGTACGGCACGTTCGTCGAGATCAGCCCGCACCCGACACTCGGACAGTCGATCCGCGACACATTGGGCGACGGTGCGGACCACCTCGTCGTGGGCACGCTGGCGCGCGACGCCGACGACACCGTCGCCTTCCACGCGAGCGTGAACGCGACCCACACGTCGCGCCCGCCGCACACCCCGCACGGCCCCGAACCGCACCTGGTGCTGCCCGCCACGCCGTGGCATCACACCCGGCACTGGATCGACGTGCGGCCGGCGCGCCGCAGCGGGGGAGTCCGCGCGGGTGCCGTTCCGGCGGGCAGCCCGGTACCGCCGGAGTGGTTCTGCGAACTGACGTGGCCGGCCAAACCCCTTGCTGCACACCATGACCCAGAGGGCACAGCGAAGTGGCTGGTGGTCGGCGACGATGCGCTGGCCGACCAGATGCGCCGTCTCGGTGCGGCGGTGACCACAGGTGGCCCCGACGACCTGGCCGACGCCACCCACGTGCTCTATGCGCCGTCGACGAGCGACGAGCTGGGCTACGAGCTGTTCGAGACCGGCCGCGCGCTGGCCAGAGCCGCGGCGCAGGATCCGACACCGCCGAAGCTGTTCCTGCTGACCCGCAACGCCCAGCCCGTGGAGGCGGGGGATCGGGCCGACCCGGCGCAGGCCGTGCTGTGGGGGCTGGGGCGGACGCTGGCGCTGGAGCACCCCGAGATCTGGGGCGGGGTCCTCGACGTCGACGCGTCGGTGCCGGCCGTCGTCGCGGCGCGGTGGGCGCTGGCCGAGGCGCACGCCGGCGACGGTGAGGATCAGGTCGTGTACCGCGCCGGGATCCGGCGCGTAGCCCGTCTGGTGCACGCGCTGCCGCCCGCACCGACCGGACCCACGACCTTGGCGCGCGACGGTGCGCACCTGGTTATCGGCGCCACCGGCAACATCGGGCCCGGGCTGATCGAACAGCTGGCAGCGATGGGCGCCGGGACCGTCGTGGCGGTGTCCCGGAACCCGGGCACCCGGCTCGACGAGCTCACCGCGCGGCTGGCCGCGACCGGTACGACGGTGGTGACCGTGGCCGCCGACGCGTCCGACGAGTCCTCGCTGCGCCCGGTGTTCGAGCGCTTCGGCGCGGACCTGCCGCCGCTAAAGGGCGTGTACCTGGCCGCGATGGCCGGCGGCCCGGTCACGCTGGCGGAGATGACCCACGAGGACGTCGTCGCGATGTTCCGGCCGAAGCTGGATGCCGCCGCGGCCGTGCACACGCTGTCGCTGAGCCATCCGGTCGAGCAGTTCGTGCTGTTCTCGTCGATCTCGGGGGTTCTCGGCTCGCGCTGGCTGGCCCACTACGCGGCGACGACGACATTCCTGGACACCTTCGCGTTCGCCCGGCGCGCCGCGGGCCTGCCGGCGAGCGCGATCAACTGGGGTCTGTGGAAGTCGCTGGCCGACGCGCAGACCGGCTTCGAGGCCCAAGCCACCCACGAGTCCGGGCTGGAGCCGATGGACGACGCGGTCGCGATCACCGCGCTGCAGGCGTTCGTGGGGCCGCAAGCCCCCGTGCGGGGCACGGTCGTGGCCGCGGACTGGCCGCGGCTGGCCGCGGCGTATCACACCCGCGCGCAGCTGCACATCCTCGACGATCTGCTGGCCGAAGAAGGCACAGCGGCGTCCGGACCGGCCCTGACCGGCGACACGAAGTTTCGCCAGGAGCTGAAGGACCGCGACCCCGAACAGCGCCGCGACATGCTGACCGATTTCGTGATCTCGCAGGTCGCGGCGGCCATGGGGCTGGCTTCGGCACACACGCTCGATCCCGGCGTCGGCTTCTTCCAGTTCGGAATGGATTCGCTGATGAGCGTAACGTTGCAGCGTTCTCTGAGCGAAAGCCTCGGGGAGACCCTGCCGGCGTCGGTCGTGTTCGACTATCCGACCGTCGAGGCGCTCACCGATTATTTGGCGTCGGTGCTTCCTGAGATAATCGAGACCGCCGGTACCGAGGGTGGGGACGTCATCAGCGACGAGGCTGACGACACGTACGACGACCTCGCCGAGGACGAGCTGCTGGCGAGACTGTCGGAAAGATTGAGTTGACTGAGATGACTGTTGCGTCAGGTTCGCCCGCATCGCCGGATCGCCGGGCGATCATCACCGAGGCGCTCCGCAAGATCGACGATCTGACCGCGCGCCTCGCCGCCGCCGAGAAAGCCGAGACCGAGCCGATCGCCGTGGTCGGCATCGGCTGCCGGCTGCCCGGCGGCGTCGAGAACGCCGACGGGTTCTGGACGTTCCTGTCCGACGGTGGCAACGGAGTCATCCGCGTGCCCGCCGACCGGTGGGACGCCGATGCGTTCTACTCGCCCGACTACTCCGTACCCGGCACGATCTGCAACCGCGAGGGCGGCTTCCTGACGTCGTGGCAGCCCGACGAGTTCGACGCCGAGTTCTTCTCGATCGCACCCCGCGAGGCCGCCGCGATGGATCCGCAGCAGCGGCTGCTGCTCGAGGTCGCCTGGGAGGCGCTGGAGAACGCCGGGATCAACCCGCGCTCGCTGCGCGGCTCGGCGACCGGTGTGTTCATCGGGATGACCACAAACGACTACTACCACTCCGTCGTCGGCAGGTTGGCGCCCGAGGACATCGACCCGTACATCCCGTTCGGCAACGCGCCCAACTTCGCCGCCGGCCGGCTGTCCTACTTCCTGGGTGTGCGCGGGCCCGCGGTCGTCAGCGACACGGCGTGCTCGTCGTCGCTGGTGTCGATCCATCTGGCCTGCCAGAGCCTGCGCCGCGGCGAGAGCGACCATGCGCTGGCCGCCGGGGTGAACCTGATCCTGTCCCCGGAGAACAACATCGCGTGCTCGCGCTGGGGCATGCTCGCTCCGGACGGTCTGTGCAAGACGTTCGACGCCGACGCCAACGGCTACGTGCGCAGCGAGGGCGCCGGCGTGGTGGTACTCAAGCGGCTGTCCGACGCGGTGCGTGACGGGGACCGGGTGCTCGCGGTGGTGCGCGGTTCGGCCGTCAACCAGGACGGTGCGAGCAGCGGCCAGACGGTGCCCAACGGCCCGGCCCAGCAGGAGCTGATGCGCACGGCGCTGAAGTCCGCGCGCCTGGAGCCGTCGGACATCGACTACATCGAGGCCCACGGCACCGGAACCTCGCTCGGCGACCCGATCGAGCTCGACGCGCTGTCGGCCGTGTACGGCGACCGCAAGGACTCCGACCCGCTGATCCTCGGATCGGTCAAGACCAACCTGGGCCACCTGGAGTCGGCGGCGGGTGTCACCGGCTTCATCAAGACCGTGCTGAGCGTGCATCACGGCGCGATCCCCAAGCAGCTGCACTTCACGAAGCTGACGCCGCAGGCCGGCGACGGCGCGAAGAACTTCCGCATCGCCTCCGAGCCGCTCGACTGGCCGGCCACCGAGATCCGGCGGGCCGCGGTCTCGTCGTTCGGCGTCAGCGGCACCAACGCCCACATCGTGGTCGAACAGGCCCCCGAACCCGCGGAAGTGCCTGCGGCCCAACAGGAACCGCCGGTGAGCACGCTGGTCGTCACCGGCAAGACCCCGGCGCGCATCGCGTCGCTGGCCGGCCGGCTGGCCGACTGGCTGCAGACCCCGGAGACGGCCGAGCTGGCACTGGCCGACATCGCCGAGACGCTGAACCACCGCCGCGCCCAGCACACCCGGTTCGCGACCGTCGCCGCCGCCGACCGCGACCAGGCGATCGCCGGGCTGCGCGCGCTCGCCGGCGGGTACCCGGCACCCGGCGTCGTCGGACCCAACGATCCGGCCCTGGGCACCGGCACCGTGTTCCTGTATTCGGGACAGGGCTCGCAGTGGGCCGGCATGGGTAAGCGCCTGCTCGCCGACGAGCCGGCCTTCGCCGCCGCGGTCGACGAGCTCGAGCCCGATTTCGTCGCGCAGGTCGGGTTCTCGCTGCGCGACGTGCTGACCTCCGGGGAGACGGTGGTCGGCATCGACCGCATCCAGCCGGTGCTCGTCGGCGTGCAGCTGGCGCTGACCGCGCTGTGGCGCTCCTACGGCGTCACCCCCGACGCGGTGATCGGCCACTCGATGGGCGAGGTCACCGCCGCGGTGGTGTCCGGTGCGCTGAGCCCGGCCGACGGCCTGAAGGTCATCGCGACGCGGTCGCGGCTGATGAAGCGGCTGTCCGGGCAGGGCGCGATGGCACTGCTCGAGCTCGACGCCGAATCCGCCGAGGAACTGATCGCCAGCTACGACGGCCTGACCGTCGCGGTGTACGCGTCGGCGCACCAGACGGTCATCGCGGGCCCACCCGACCAGGTGGACGCCGCGATCGCCGTGGTCGACGCCCAGGACAAGCTGGCGCGCCGCGTCGACGTCGACGTCGCCTCGCACCATCCGATCGTCGACCCGATCCTCGAGGACCTGCGCAGCGAGCTGGCCGGGCTGCAGCCGCGCACCCCGACTGTTCCGATCATCGTCACCACCGACGGCCGGCCCACCGACGGCTCGTGCGTGTTCGACGCCGACCACTGGGTCGCCAACCTGCGCAACCCGGTGCGGTTCGCCCGCGCGGTGGCCACCGCCGGAGCGGACGCGTCGATCTTCGTCGAGGTCAGCCCGCACCCGCTGCTGAGCTACGCGATCAAGGACACGCTGACCGGCCCGCACCGCAACCTGCCGACGCTGCAGCGCGACACCAACGACACGGTCACGTTCCACACCAACCTCAACGCGACCCACACCGTGCGGCCGCCGAAGACCCCGCAGCGCGGCGGGCCGCGGGTGCAGTTGCCCGCGACGCCGTGGCACCACGCGCACCACTGGATCCACATCGCGAAGCCGGACACCGTGGCGCACACCGGAACCGGCCCCCCAGCCGGCACGGCACTCGCCGAGGGCGAGAAGCACGAGTGGTTCCACACGCTGACCTGGCCGGTGCGCGACCTGCCGCAGGGCGGGACGGATGTGCCGTGGCTGGTCCTGGGCGACGACGACGGCCTGGCCGACCTGCTCGGCACCGGCTCGCGGACGGCTCCGCTGTCGGTGCTCGACGACGACGGCGACATCGCGGCGCGACTCCGCCCGCTGCTGTCCGATGTGCGCCACGTCGTCTACCTGCCGGCCACCGAGGCGGCCCGGTTCGACGCGGCGCCCAGCTACCGGACGTTCCACCAGCTGCGCCGGCTCGTCGTCGCACTGGCGGCGACCCCCGACGCGCCCCGGTTGTTCGTCGTGACCCGCAACGCGCAGCCGGTCACCGACGGCGACCGCGCCAACCCGGCGCACGCCGTGCTCTGGGGTCAGGGGCGCACGCTGGCGCTGGAGCATCCCGAGTTCTGGGGCGGTCTGGTCGACGTCGACGAGAGTCTGCCCGCCGAACTGCTCGCGCACCATCTGCGCTCCGAAGCCGCCGTGGTCGACGGTTCCGGTGCCGCGGACCGCGATGACCAGGCCGTGTATCGCGCCGGCGAACGCCGCGTCCCGCGGCTGGAGCCGACCCCGCTGCCCGCGGTACCGCTGACCCGGCTCGAGAGCGGCACCAGCCACCTGGTGATCGGCGCGACCGGCAACGTCGGGCCCTACCTGATCCGCCAGCTCGCCGATATGGGCGCCTCGACCATCGTCGCGGCGTCGCGGCGCGGCGGATCGCAGCTGTCCGACCTGACCGCCGAGCTCGCCGAGCGCGGCACGACGCTGGTCGAGGTCGCCGCCGACGCGGCCGACGAATCGTCGATGGCCGCGGTCTTCGACCGTTTCGGCAAGGACCTCCCGCCGCTGGACGGCATCTACCTCGCGTCACTGGCCGGCGGCGAGGCCCTGCTGACCGAGATGACCGACGAGGATCTGAGCCCGATGTTCCGGGCCAAGGTCGACGCCGCGGCGGTGCTGCACAAGCTGTCACTGCGCACCCCGGTGCGCCGCTTCGTGCTGTTCTCGTCGATCACCGGCCTGCTGGGCTCGCGCGCGGTCGCGCACTACACCGCGGCCAATGCGTTCGCCGACACCTTCGCCTATGCGCGCCGCACGCTCGGCCTGCCGGCGACTGTCGTGGACTGGGGCCTGTGGAAGTCATGGGCCGACGCGCAGCCGCAGATGAAGGCGGCGGGTCTGGAGCCGATGCCCAACGACGTCGCGATCAGGATGCTGCCCGCGGTGCTGAGCCCGGACGCCGCGGTGCAGACGATCGTCGCCGGCGCCGACTGGGGCCGGCTGGCCGACGCGTACCGCATGCGGGCGGCCGTCAAGGTGCTCGACCATCTGGTGAATGCGCCCGATGCGTCCGCCGATCTGGACTCGGTGGCGCCGCCGGCGTGGGGCACCGTGCTCGGCGAGGCGGTCACCGGTTCCTCGCACGAGCAACTGTGGCGGGCCCGGCTGACGCCGGGGGAGCGGCCGTACCCGGTCGCCCACCGGGTGCGCGGCGTCGAGGTCGTTCCGGTTTCTGTTCTGCTGCAGACACTTTCGGCCGCAGCCGGGCAGCTGGACGGGGCTGCGATCGGTGACGTCCGGTTCGAGTACCCGATCGTCGCCGACGCCCCCAAGGTCATCCACGTGGTCTTCGACAAGGCCGGCGACGGCGGCGCGCTGTCGGTGTGGTCGAGTTCGGCGCCCGACACCCCGGAACAGCGCTGGACACGGCATGCCGGGGCGCAGCTGTCCGACGCGCCGAGCGCGGCGCTCAGCGGTGACCAGAGCCCCGGTGACCGGGTGTTCGACAGTGCGGCGATCGCCGAGATGCAGAGCGCGCTCGGAGTGCAGGGGCAGCCGTTCGACTGGACGGTGTCCGACTGCACGACGACCGCGGCCGGGGCGCGCGCCGACATCACGCTGCCCGACACCACCGAGTCGCCCGCCGCGGCGCTGGTCGACGTCGCCGTCCATGTGGCGCGCCTGGCCGACGCCGGGAACGCGCAACTGCTGCTGCCGGCCGGCGCCGAGACCCTCGCGGTGACCGCCTCGCCGGGGACCGCCGGTGTCGTCGAGGCCTACCGGCGTCCCGACGCCGGTGGTGACACGCTCGTCGTCGACGTCCTGGTGAAGGGCCACGACGGCACCATCTGGGTCGACATCCGCGGGCTCACCTACGCGCCGGTCGAATCGGCGCCGGCACCGGTGGTCGAGGAGAACGCTTCGGCGGCAACGGAGTTCGTCGACTGGGCGGCGATGAACCGGCAGCAGACGGTGGCCGAACTGCGAACCCGGCTGCGCGGCATCCTGGCCCGCGAACTCGGCATGCCCGAGGACGCCGTCGACGTCGAGATGCCGTTCCCGGAGCTGGGCCTGGACTCGATGATGGCGATGAACCTGCTGCGCGATGCCAAGGCACTGGTCCGCATCGACCTGTCCGCGACCATGCTGTGGAACAACCCGTCCATCGCCGCGATGTCGGAATTCGTGGCCGACCTGCTGGCCCCGGGGCAGCAGCCGGCCGACGACGAGGCACCGGAGATCGGCGAGGGCGGTGAGCCCGACGACGATGACGACTCGTTCGGCCTGCTGGACGAGCTGTTCGACAGCATCGAATCTGATTCCGTCGAGTCGGCCGGCGCCGGCAGTGAGGGCGCAAACTGATGAAAACCACCTTCGACAGGATCTCGGCGATGTCGGCCGAGCAGCGCGACAAGCTCGCCGAGCAGTTCGAGAAGGCCTCGCGGGTGGCCGGCGCCGAGCCGATCGCGGTCGTCGGCATGGGCTGCCGGTTCCCCGGCGGGGCGACCGACCCGGACAGCTACTGGAAGGTGCTGGAGTCCGGGACCAACGCGGTCACCGAGGTGCCCGCGGACCGCTGGGACGGCGACGCCTACTACGACCCGGACCCGATGGCACCGGGCCGCATGCCGTCGAAGTGGGGCGCCTACATCGACGACATGGCCGGCTTCGACGCCGAGTTCTTCGGCATCACCCCGCGTGAGGCCGCTGCGATGGATCCGCAGCAGCGCATCGTGCTCGAAGTCGCCTACGAGGCACTGGAGAACGCCGGCCTGGCCCCCGACACCGTCGGCGACATCCGCGGCGCGGTGATGCTCGGCGTCTACTACAACGAGTATCAGAGCGCGTCCGCCGGCAACCCCGACACCATCGACGCGTACTCGGCGACCGGAAACGCCCACAGCGTCACCGTCGGGCGCATCGCCTATCTGCTGGGCCTCAAGGGCCCGGCCGTCGCCGTCGACACCGCGTGCTCCTCGTCGCTGGTGTCGATCCACCTCGCCTGCCAGAGCCTGCGCATGCGTGAGAGCGACCTGGCGCTGGCCGGCGGGGTGAGCCTCAGCCTACGGCCAGAAACCCAACTCGCCCTGGGCAAGTGGGGCATGCTGTCCCCGCACGGCAAGTGCTATGCGTTCGATTCGCGCGCCGACGGTTTCGTGCGCGGCGAAGGCGCCGGCGTCGTCGTCCTCAAGCGGCTCACCGACGCGGTGCGCGACGGCGACCGCGTCCTGGGCGTCGTCCGCGGCTCCGCGGTCAATCAGGACGGCCGCTCCAACGGCCTGACCGCACCCAACGCCCCGTCGCAGCGCGACGTGATCACCCGGGCGCTGCGCTCGGCCGACGTCGCCGCCGGAACGGTGAACTTCGTCGAAACCCACGGCACCGGAACATCTCTGGGCGATCCCATCGAGTTCGACGCCCTCTCGGCGGTGTACGGCAAGGGTGACACCCCGTGCGCGCTGGGCGCGGTCAAGACGAACATGGGCCACATGGAGGCCGCCGCCGGGATCGGCGGATTCATCAAGGCCGTGCTGACCCTGCAGCACGGCGCGATCGCGCCGAACCTTCACTTCCAGAAGTGGAATCCGTCGATCAACGCCACCGGCACCCGGCTCTTCGTGCCGACGGAGAAGACCGACTGGCCCGAGACCGACCATCCGCGCCGGGCCGCGGTGTCGTCGTTCGGCATGGGCGGCACCAACGCCCACATCGTGCTCGAGCAGGGCCCCGATGTCGCCGCCGCACCGGTCGATCCGGCACCGAAGGTCGCCACGCTGGTCGTGTCGGGCAAGACCCCGCAACGCCTGGCCGCCGCCGCGGCGTCGCTGGCCGACTGGCTCGACGGCGACGGCGCGCAGGTCCCGCTGACCGACGTCGCGCACACCGTCAACCATCACCGCAGCCGATTCCCGACGATCGCCACCGTCTGTGCGCGTACCCACGCCGAGGCCGTGGCCGGGCTGCGGGCACTGGCCGCCGGGCAGACCGCGCCGGGCGTCGTCGGCGCACGCGCCGCCAAGTCCGGCACCGGGACGGTGTTCCTGTACTCCGGGCAGGGTGCGCAGTGGGCCGGCATGGGCAGGACGCTGCTCGCCGACGAACCCGCGTTCGCCGCCGCCGTCGACGAGCTCGAGCCCGCGTTCGTGGACAAGGTCGGCTTCTCGCTGCGCCAGACGCTGGAGGCCGGTGAGCCGGTCACCGGCATCGACAGGATCCAGCCGGTGCTCGTCGGCATGCAGCTGGCGCTGACGCAGCTGTGGCGCTCCTACGGCGTGGAACCCGACGCGGTGATCGGCCACTCGATGGGCGAGGCCACTGCTGCTGTGGTGGCCGGAGTCCTGACGCCGGCCGAGGGCTTCGACATCATCGCGACCCGGACCCGCCTGATGAAGCGGCTGTCCGGACAGGGCGCGATGGCGCTGCTCGAACTCGACGCGCAGGCCACCGAGAAGCTGATCGCCGACCGCCCCGACATCACCATCGCGGTGTACGCGTCGCCGAAGCAGTGTGTGATCGCCGGCCCGCCCGAGCAGGTCGACGAACTCGTCGCGCTGGTCGACGCGCAGGGCAAGTTGGCCCGCCGCGTCGAGGTGGACGTGGCGTCGCACCACCCGACGATCGATCCGGTACTGGGCGAGCTGCGCGACGCGCTGAGCTACCTGAGCCCGGCGGCGCCGAAGATCCCGCTGGTGTCGACCGTCGCGTACGCGGGCTCTGCGCCGCTGTACTCCGCCGACTACTGGGCGGCCAACCTGCGCAACCCGGTGCGGTTCAGTCAGGCGGTGCACGAGGCCGCCGCCGACCACAGCAATTTCGTCGAGATCAGCCCGCATCCGCTTCTGACACACGCGATCTCGGACACGCTGGCCGCGCAGTCGACCAGCCGCAAGTTCCACGTCGGCGCGACGCTGAACCGCGACCACCCCGAGCCGCTGGCGTTCCACGCCCAGTTGTCCGCGCTGCGGCCGCCGGCGGTCACGGCTCCCGACGGGGCGACGGGCCGGGTCGTGGACGTCCCCGCCACCGCCTGGCAGCACACCCCGTACTGGATGGCCGACCGCTCCGGCGGTCCGCAGTTCGCCGGCGCGCATCCGTTGCTCGGCCTGCACGTCGAGCTGCCGGCGGGCGCCGGGCACGTCTGGCAGTCCGACGTCGGCCTGGAGGCCCACCCGTGGCTGGCCGACCACATCGTGCACGGCCTGCCCGTGATGCCGGGTGCGGGGTTCGCCGAGATCGCGCTCGCCGCCGCGCAGGAGGCCCTCGGCCTGCCCGCGACCGGTGTCGAGGTGGCTCTCGAGGTGCAGGAGATGCTGCCGCTCGACGCGCACACCACGCTGACCACGCAGGTGAGCACCGCCGAGGACGGCACGCTGCGGGTGGAGATCCACTCGCGGTCGGAGGCCGGGACGTGGACGCGGCACGCCGCGGGCAGCGTGCGCGCGGCCGCCGGCGCGACCCCGCCCAGGCCGGCCCCGCTGAGTGAGGGCACCCCGGTCTCGCCCGCGGACTTCTACACCGCGCTGCGCCGCACCGGAGCCCACCATGCGCACGCGTTCGCGGCACTGACCCGCATCGTGCGCGCCGCCGGCACTGCCGACACCGAGATCGTGCTGCCCGACGAGGCCACCCCGCACCGGGGTGTCGCGCTGCACCCGGTGATGCTCGACGCCGCGCTGCAGGGCCTGGCCGCCGCGCTGGGCGATGACTCGCTGACCGACTCCAACGACGTCACCTACCTGCCGGTCGGCTTCGGCTCGGTCCGGGTGTTCGCCGAGGTCGGCCGAAGGGCGAAGTGCCGCGCGGAGCTGCTCAGCGTCGCCTCCGGTGTTGATGGGCAAGGCAGCGGCGACGCCGTCGGCCGGGTCACCCTGACCGACGACACCGGCACCGTGCTCGCGCAGGTCGATGATGTCGCGCTGAAGAGGATCCAGCGCCGGACCGTGCCGCTTCCGTTGTCGCAGAAGATCTTCGACAGTCGGTGGGTACCGGCGCAGGCGACGGCCGGGGCTGCGCAGGCGGGAAGCTGGCTGGTGCTCGCCGACGGCGACCACACCCTGGCGTCCGCCGAGCGGTTCGCGCAGAGCTTCGGCGACGCGCAGCACCGCGTGGTGACCGCCCGGCTCGGTGACGAAGCGGCGGTGCGGGACGCGTTCGCGTCCGCCACCACCGACGCGGCGCTGCCGCCCGCCGGCGTGGTCGTGCTCGTCGACGTGCCGGCGTTCGACGGCGCCGACGCCGCAGGCGGCCTGGCCGCCGCGCAGAACGCGGTGTGGGAGATCGCCGAGACGGTGCGCACCATCGTCGGCAGCTGGCACGGCACGCCGCCGCGTCTGTGGGTCGTCAGCCGCGGCGGGCTCGCCGTCACCGACGGCGACAACGGCGGCAACCCCGGCGTCGGCACCCTCAAGGCGCTCATCCGCGTCCTCGCCTACGAACACCCGGACCTGCGCGCCACCCTGCTCGACGTCGGCGCCGACGGCGATACCGCGGCGATCCTGGCGACCGAGATCGGATCGGCGAACGACAGCACCACCACCGAGGACACCATCGCGTGGCGCGACGGATCCCGTCTGGTGGAGAGGCTGTCGCGGGCCGAGCTGCCCGCGGTGCCCGGCCGTCTTCAGGTGCGCGGCGACGGCTCCTATGTCGTGACGGGTGCGCTCGGCGGTGTCGGTCTGGCCGTGGTGCGCTGGCTGGTGGACCACGGCGCGGGCCGCCTGGTCCTCAACGGTCGCAGCGGGCCCTCCCCGGAGGCGCAGGCCGTCATCGACGAGCTGTCCGCGCGCGCCGAGATCGCAGTGGTCACCGGAGACATCGCGGTGCCCGGCACGGCGGTGCGCCTCATCGCGGCCGCCGAGGAGACCGGCAGGCCACTGCGAGGCGTGCTGCACTCGGCGGCGGTGCTCGACGACGAGCTCGTCGTCGGGTTGACCCGCGAGAGCATGGAGAAGATCTGGGCGCCGAAGGCGGCCGGTGCGTGGCGGCTGCACGAGGCCACCGTCGGCAAGGAACTCGACTGGTGGGTCGCCTTCTCGTCGGTCGCCTCGCTGCTGGGCTCGCCGGGACAGTCGGCCTACGCGTGCGCGAACGCGTGGCTCGACGCGCTGGTGACCTGGCGCGCCGCGGCCGGTCTGCCGGCGACCACGGTGAACTGGGGACAGTGGGCCGACGTCGGCCTGGCCAGTTCGCTGCGGTTCTCGGTGCTGGACCCGATCACCCCGGATGAGGGTGTCGAGGCGCTGGGCGGCGTGATGGCCGCGGGATTGACGCGGGTCGGCATCGCCCGGCTGCGGCTGGACCGGGCCGCCGCGGCGTTCCCGGAGATCCAGCAGATCGGCTTCTTCGCCGACCTCGTCTCCGAGCTCGACACCGACGACGCCGACGACGACTGGGAGGGCGCCGAGGCGCTCAAGACCATGAGCGCCGCCGAGATCAACCGTGTCGTGGTGGCACGCCTGCGGCGCCGGATCGCCGGGGTCATGGGCTATTCGAACGACAGCGCCGTGGACACGGCGAAGCCGCTGACCGAGATGGGGCTGGACTCGCTGATGGCGGTGCGGATGCGCAACACCATCCGCGGCGACTTCGGGGTGGAGCCGCCGGTCGCGCTGCTGTTGCAGGGGGCGACACTGAACGATGTGGCGCTGGACCTGATCCGACAGCTCGGCCTCGCCGAGGAGGACGGCTCCGACCGGCCGAACGCTCTGCGCGACCGGGCACAGCAACGTGCCGCCGCGCGTCAACGGGCCGCATCGCGGCGGAAAGTAGGACCACGATCGTGACCAGCGGTACGACGGACTCCCCGCAGGACTCCCTGCCGGACAACGCCATCGCCGTCATCGGCATGGCCGGACGGTTCCCGGGCGCGCAGTCGGTGTCGGAGTTCTGGCGCAACCTGCGCGGCGGTGTCGAGTCGATCGTCGACCTGTCCGAGAGCGAGCTGCTCGCCGCCGGTGTCACCGAGCAGACCCTGGCCAACCGGTCCTACGTCCGGCGGGCCGCCCTGATGTCGGGCATCGAGGAGTTCGACGCGGACTTCTTCGGGTTCACCCCGCAGGCCGCCAAGGCGCTGGATCCGCAGCACCGGCTCTTCCTGCAGACGGTGTTCCACGCGTTCGAGGACGCCGGCTACGACCCCAAGGGCCTCGAGGCGACCGTCGGGGTGTTCGGCACCAGCTCGACCAGCGGGTACCTGCTGCACAACCTGATGTCGAACTACGACCCGATGATGGTGATCGGGCAGGGCGCCAGCTTCGACATGGTCAGCCTGTCGCTGTCCAACGACAAGGACCATCTGGCGACGCGGGTGGCCCACAGCTACGACCTGCGCGGGCCCGCGCTGTCGGTCGCGACGGCGTGTTCGTCCTCCCTGGTGGCCGTGCATCTGGCGTGTCAGTCGATCCTCAACGGCGAGTGCGACATCGCGCTGGCCGGCGGGTCGTCGCTGCGCATTCCGAACCGGGTGGGCTACTGGTACGCGCAGGGGTCGATGGTGACGCCGACCGGTCAGTGCCGGCCGTTCGACGTCCGCGCCGACGGCACGGTGTTCGGCAGCGGTGTCGGCGTGCTGGTGCTCAAGGCCCTGGAGGACGCGGTGGCCGACGGCGACCGCATCCACGCGGTGATCCGCGGCTCGGCGCTCAACAACGACGGTGCGACGAAGATGACCTACGCGGCGCCCAACGCCCTCGGGCAGGCCGAGGTGATCGCCGAGGCGCACGCGATCGCCGGTGTCGACGCGTCGACGATCACCTATGTCGAGACACACGGCACCGGGACCCCGCTGGGCGACCCGATCGAGGTCGAAGGTCTGCGTCAGGCGTTCGAGCTGGCCGAGGACGAGCGCAGCGCGCCCTGCTACCTGGGTTCGGTGAAGTCGAACATCGGGCACCTGGAGACCGCCGCGGGAATCGCGGGCCTGATCAAGGCAATCCTGTGCCTCGAACACAAGGCGATCCCGGCGACGCTGCACTACACGAGCCCCAACCCCGAGCTGCACCTCGATCGCGGACCGTTCCGTGTCCGCGCCCAGGACGGGCCGTGGGAGTCCGACGGCATCCGGCGCGCGGGTGTCAGCTCGTTCGGTGTGGGCGGCACCAACGCCCACATCATCCTGGAGGAGGCGCCCGTGGCGCCGGCGCGCGCGCAGACCTCGTCGCCGGCCCGCCCGTCGGTGCTGGTGCTGTCGGCGAGAACCCAGGAGGCCCTTGAGGACTCGCGCGCAACGCTGGCCCGGGAGCTCGGCGAGAACGCTGAGATCAGCCTGCCCGACGTGGCCTACACCCTGGGCCGGCGCCGCAAGGAACCGATCCGGCTGGCCGCCGTCGTGCGCGACCAGGCCAATGCCGCCACCGTGCTGTCGGCCGCTGAGACGGACGGCGCGACCGACAACGTGTTCATCGGCCGCGGGCACCCCGACTGGGACTCCTCGGCGACGGACCGGATCGCGTTCCTGTTCCCCGGGCAGGGCGCCCAGCACATCGGGATGGCGCGCGGTCTGCACGACAACGAGCCCGTGTTCGCCCGGTACTTCGACGAGTGCGCGACCGCCTTCAGCGACGAGATGGGTTTCGACCTGCGCGCCGAGATCTTCGACGGCGTCGGACGCAACCTCGAGCACACCGACCGGGCGCAACCGGCGCTGTTCACCGTCGAGTACGCGCTGGCCAGGTTGATCCAGTCCTACGGTGTGGAGCCCGCGATCATGGCGGGCCACAGCATCGGCGAATACCCGGCGGCCACCCTCGCCGGGGTGTTCGACCTCGACACCGCGGTCAAGGTGGTCGCCACGCGCGCCAAGCTGATGCACGCGGCACCGCGCGGGGTGATGATCGCCGTCCCGCTGAGCCCGGACGCGGTCGCCGAGTACCTGACCCCCGACGTCGACATCGCGACGATCAACGATCCCGGCAGCTGCGTCGTCGCCGGCACCGACGAGGCCATCCGGGCGTTCCAGGCAGGGCTCGCCGAGAAGGGCGTCGCGGCACGCCGGGTGCGCACCGCGCACGCGTTCCACTCGAGGCTGATGGACCCGGTCGTCGCCGAGTTCACGGCGTTCCTGTCGGGGTTGACCCTGCGGGAACCGCAGATCCCGTTGCTGTCGAACGTCACCGGCACCACGATGTCGGCGAGCGAGGCCACCAACCCGTCGACGTGGGCACGCCAGATCCGGGCGACCGTGCGGTTCGCCGACGAACTCGACGCGCTGCTCGCGGCTCCGGACCGCGTGCTGGTCGAGGTCGGGCCCGGCGGCACGCTGACCTCGTCGGCGGGCCGGCATCCGCGCTGGTCCGAACGGCACCGCGCGGTGCGGTTGATGCGCCACCAGGCGCAGAACCGCAGCGACGACGACACCTTCCACCTGGCGTTGGGGCAGCTGTGGGCGGCCGACGTGGACGTCGACTGGACGCAGGGCGATCAGGACGCGGCCGACGCGCGCACCCTCGTCACGCTTCCCGGTTATCCGTTCGCCCGGCAACGGCACTGGGTCGAGTACAACGCGAGCTCCGCATGGGTCGCCAACGGGTCCGGCGCAGCCGGGGTGTCGGCGACCGGCGCCCAGGCCGGGTCGGCCGCGGGTGGGGCCGGCGGAGGCTCGTCGGTGGAGGCGTCGCTGCAACGCATCTGGGCGCAGTGCCTCGGCGTCAACGAGATCGACCGGCACGCCAACTTCTTCGAGATCGGCGGCGACTCGCTGGTCGCGATCAGCGTCGCGATGACGGCGGGCCATGCCGGCCTCGACCTGACCCCGCAGGATCTCTACGAGAACCAGACGGTCGCGTCGCTGGCGAAGGTGCTCACCGCGCGGTACGCCGAAGGCGGTCTGGCACGCCAGAGCGTCGACGACTCGACCAGCCCGCCGGTGCCGCCGAACGTCGCGTACTTCCTGGAGCACGGGCTGCGCGACGTCAGCCGGTGGCGCATTCCGGTGATCCTCGGGCTGCGCTCCGACGTCGGCGAGGACGATGTCCGGGCGGTGCTGACGGCGGTCACCGACGCGCACGACGTGCTGCGCGTGCGTCTCGTCGAACGGTCGGGCATCTGGGACCAGATCATCGCCGAGCCCGGCGAGTTCACCGAGCTGGCCAGCAGGGAGCTGCCCAGCGGGGTGGCCGCCGGCAGCCCTCAGGAACGCGAGGCGGTGCTGGCGTTCCTCGACGAGCAGGTCCGCGAGCACCAGGTGGTCGTGCCGCTCACCGCGACACTGATCCGCAGCGGCTCGGGCGGTCCGTCGTACCTGGCGTTGAGCCTGCACGGCATCGCCGGCGACGTGTCCGGCGATTCCGCCTCGCGCGATGTGCTTCTGACCGACCTGTTCACCGCGTTCAACCAGCGGATGGCGGGGGAGGAGATCGTGCTGGCCCCGGTCACCGCGTCGTGGCGGGAGTGGTCGCAGCGCTGCGCCGGACTGGCCGGCCATCCCGCGGTGCTCGACAGCCGCGACTACTGGCTGCAGACCGCGCACAGGTCGACGCTGCGGGTGGCCGGCGGTGAACCCGCCGACCGTCCCGGTGCCGCCGACCTGGAGCGGTTGTCGACGATGTTGTCGGCCGCCGAGACCGGGGAGTTCGACGACGCGCGTCGCCGCCTGCGCCTGTCGGCCGAGGAGATCCTGCTCGCCGCGCTGGGACGTGCGGTCGCCGTGACCGTCGGCGAGGGCGCGGTCGCGGTGGACCTGGGCGGGCGTGGCCGGTCGGTCCTCAAGCCCGACGTCGACCTCGCGCGCACCGTGGGCTCGTTCGCCGCGCTGCATCCGGTCGTGCTGACCGCCTCAGGGCAGACGGCGTCGGCCGCGCTGGCCGAGGTGCGGCAGACGCTCGACGCGGTGCCGCACTACGGCATCGGGTACGGGCTGCTGCGCTACCTCTACGCGCCAACCGCGAGGCTGCTCGGCGACGGCAGGCCCGCCGACATCCTGTTCTCCCATGTCGGCACGATCCCGGACGCGCCGGCCGATCAGCCCGACGACGCCCCGGTGCGCTTCGACCCCGACACCGCGATGCCGATCCGCGACGCGCTGCCCGGTCTCGGACACGCCCTCGAGGTGCGGATCTACCGGACGGGGGGCGAACTGCACCTGGACTGGTGGTACGACATCCGCCGTCTCGGCCCCACCGATGTGGAATCCTTCTCCCGACAGTATTCGGCAGCGGTCCTCGACATCAGCCGGGAAGCACTCGCCGAAGAGGACACCGACGCCGCCGGCGACGAGCTCGCCCTCGTCGATCTGTCCTAGGGGGTAGAGGGGAACGCATGCCAAGCACCGATAAAGCGGTGGTCGTCGAAGGGATCAAGAAGTCCTTCGGCGCCGTCACCGCATTGCGCGATGTCAGTTTCGATGTGGGACGCGGCGAGGTCCTCGGACTCCTGGGTCCCAACGGTGCGGGCAAGACGACCACGGTCAACATCCTGTCGACACTGATCAAGCCGGACAGCGGCCGCGCGATGATCGCCGGACACGACGTCGTCACCGATCCGGCGGGGGTCCGCCGGGCTCTGATGCTGACCGGCCAGCACGCCGCGCTCGACGACCTGCTCACGGGTCGGGAGAACCTGCTGATGTTCGGTCGCCTGCAGGGCCTCAAGAAGAAGGTCGCCAAGCAGCGCGCCCAGGAGCTGCTCGAGCAGTTCGATCTGGTGGGGGCCGGCGACCGCGCGGTGGGCAACTACTCCGGCGGCATGAAGCGCCGCATCGACATCGCCTGCGGGCTGGTGGTCCGCCCCGAGGTGGTGTTCCTCGACGAGCCGACGACCGGACTGGATCCGCGCAGCCGTCAGGCCATCTGGGAACTGGTCACCGACTTCAAAGAAGCCGGCATCGCGACATTGCTGACCACGCAGTATCTCGAGGAGGCGGACCTGCTCAGCGACCGCATCATCGTGATCGACAAGGGCACCGTGATCGCCGAGGGCACCGCCGACCAGCTCAAGGAGCGCACCGGTGGCACCTACTGCGAGATCGTCCCGCGCCAGCTCAGCCGGTTGCGTGAGGTGGCACGTGTCCTCGGCCCGCTGCTGCCCGCCGCCCACCGCGACGCGCTCACCGACACCTCCGACCGGATCTCGATGCCCGCCCCGGACGGGCCGAACACGCTGATGCAGGCGCTGCACCTGCTCAGCGAGGCCGACATCGAGCTGTCCGACATCGCGTTGCGGCGGCCGTCGCTCGACGAGGTGTTCCTGGCGCTGACCGGCGATCATCCGAAGGCCCGCGACGAGTCCGAGGACCCACGACTCGCCGCGGACGCGTACGCGTGACCGCACAGAGCGCGGTGAAGACGGCGCCACGCCAGGCAGCGATCCCGCACGCGCTGCGACCGCCGGTGTCGGCGATCCAGCAGTGGTGGGTGCTGACGGTCCGGATGATCACCCCGACGCTGCGCAACGGCGAGCTCGCCACGCAGGTCGTCGGCTCGATCGTGTTCACCGTCGGCTATTACCTGCCGCTCAAGCAGATGATGGGCGCGGTGCAGCCGCTGAGCAGCTATGCGCAGTATCTGACCCCGCTGATCGTGCTGCAGGCCATCTGGTTCGCCGCGATCTCGGCGGCGTTCCGGTCGGCGACCGACTCGGTGCAGGGCATCAACCGGCGCTTCCGTGCGATGCCGATCCCGTCGAGCACCCCGCTGGCCGCTCGGATGACGGCCAGCATGTACCGCTGCTGTATCGCGCTGGCGGTGTCGGTGGGGTGCGGCTACGTGATCGGTTTCCGCTTCGAGGCCGGTGTGCTGGGCATCCTCGGCTTCGTCGGACTGGTGCTGCTCATCGGTGCGGCGCTGGCGATCATCGGTGACCTGATCGGCGTCGCGACGCAGAATCCCGAGGCGACGGCCCCGATGATGCTGATTCCGCAGCTGACGCTCGGCCTCGCGTCGGTGGGTCTGCAACCGGTGGAGCAGTTCCCCGACTGGATCCAGGGCTTCGTCCGCAACCAGCCGCTCTCGCAGTGGGTCTACGCGCTGCAGGCGCTCGCCGGCGACAGCACCGACGCGGCCCCGGATGCGACCGTGGCCGTTCTGGGGTCCGCGGTGGCGTGGGCTGCCGGGTGCATCGTGGTGGCCCTGGTGCTGCACGTCTGGGTCAGCAGGAGACGGCGCTCATGACCGTGGAGTCCTCGCCGTCGGCGACCTACCGGGTCGGCGGCAAGCATCGTCGCGCCCACGTGTGGGAGAACTCGCCCAGACAGCTCGTGCCGCAGGTGGCGGTGCTGACGGGACGCATCCTGCGGCGGTGGAGCCGGGACCCGGCGACCCTGGTGCAGTCGATGGTGATGCCCGCGGTGTTCCTGATCGCGCTCGACATCGTGCTCGGCGACGTCATCGAGGCGGTGACCGGGCACAGCGGCCTGTACGGCCAGGTTCCGCTCGTCGCGTTGGTCGGCGGGATGACCGGATCGATCATCGGCGCGGTCGGCATCATGCGGGAGCGTGACGCCGGTCTGCTGTCCCGGTTGTGGGTGGTGCCGGTGCACCGTGCGGCCGGTCTGCTGGCCCGTCTGGCGGCGGACTTCATCCGCATCACCGCGATAACACTGGTCGTGATGTCGGTCGGGCTCGTGCTGGGATTCCGGTTCGAGCAGGGGATTCCGGCCGCGATCGCCTGGGTTTTCATGCCCGCGTTGTTCGGGGTCACGTTGTCGGCCGCGGTGCTGACGCTGGCGTTGTTCTCGTCGAGCACCATCGCACCGCAGGCGACCGAGATCCTCATCGCGATCCTGATGTTCTTCTCCATCGGCTTCGTGCCGCTCGACCAGTATCCGGAGTGGCTGCAGCCCTTCGTCGAGCATCAACCCGTCAGCACTACGATCGAGGCGATGAAGGGCCTGTCCCTTGAGGGTCCGATCGCACAGCCGGTGCTGTTCTCGGTGCTGTGGGCGGCCGGCATCGCCGCGGTCTGCGCCGTGCCGCTGGCGATCGGGTATCGCAGGGCCAGCAAGCGCGGCTGACGGGCCCCTTCCACCGATCCGAGCCACAGGGAGTCTCACACCGATGTTTCCTTCTTCGGGCATCCGCAAGCTCGCACGCAGCGAGGAGATGTTCGCCGAGACGCAGAACTTCGTCGGGCTCGCCGCGCATGTGCGCGGCACCGTCGACGAGACCGCGTTGGCGGACGCGTTCGACGCGCTGCTGCAGGCGCATCCGGTGCTCAACGGGCACTTGGAGCAGCTTCCGGACGGCAAGTGGGAGATCGTGCTGGACGACCTGATGCACGAGGGCCTGGAAGTCGTGGAGTGCCACGGCGACCAGGAGCCGCCGCCGCTGCTGTTCGACCAGACCGCAGCGCTGACCCATCTGCGGTTGACCCGGCGGGACGACGAGACGCACCTGACCCTCTACATCCACCACAGCCTGGCCGACGGGCACCACCAGTTCAGCCTCGTCGAGGAGTTGTTCTCGACCTACACCGACCTCGTCACCACCGGCACCGCACGGCAGGCTCCGGTGGCGCCGGCCCCGGCGGCACTGGAGACCATCCTGTCCGACCGTGGCGTGGAGAAGAAGCTGCGCTCCGGCCTGGAGCGGCTGCTGGCGGCGATGTTCGCCTATGACGTGCCGCCGTCGCGCCGCGCGCCGGCGGAGAACAACCCGGTTCTGCCGCAACGGGTTCCGATGGAGTTCTGCAAACTCTCGGAGGCCGAGACCGAGAACATCATCGGGTTCTGCCGGGCCAACAAGCTCGGTCTGAACAGCCTGCTGTCGGCGTCGATCCTGATGGCGGAGTGGCAGCTGCGCGAGACGCCGAACATCCCGGTGCCCTACGTCTACCCGGTGGACCTGCGTTACCTGCTCTCGCCGCCGGTGTCGGCCACCGAGTGCACCAACCCCGTCGGCATCGCGACCTATCTGGCCGAGATCTCACCCGACACCGACGTCGTCGACCTCGCCCGCGACATCAACGACACCTTCAAGGCCGACATCGCCGACGGTGTGATCCAGCAGAGCTTCCTGCATTTCAGTCCGCAGTACGTCGGGAACCCGCCGGGCCTGCCCGATGTCGTGATGTTCACCGACAACGGCATCGTGCCGCCGATGCGGATGCCCCCGGACATGGAGCTCGCCGCCAGCCACGGGGAGCTCTACTTCGCCGTCGGGGCCGGCATCGAGATCTACACCAGCAAGATCTTCGCCGGCCGGCTGATGATCGAGTACCACTCGCACGGTCCGGCGCCGGAGAAGTCCGTGCAGACGATCGAGACGCTGCTGCGCGGGATCGCAGCGCGTCAGGCGGCGGCGCGTGTCAGCTGACGGGCCCGAACCCGTAGCGGTGGTACTGCAGAGCGTTGCGCAGCGGCGGCACCGCGCGCACGGCCCGGCCCAGCACCTTGAACGGGGCGGACGCCCGCGCCGCGGTGCTCGCGTCGAACAGCGTCGCCGCAGCCAGCAGCCGGGTGCCGGGCACCTTCGACAGGATGTCCTCGGGGCTGTTGACGGCCCAGTACAGCGTGGAACCGGTTTTGCGGACCAGGGTCTGGGTCTTCTGCGACTTGATCGGAAGCCAGTTGTAGAAGTCGATCTGCAGTTCGCCGGATCCGAAGCGTTCGACGACGCGCCGCAGCAGCGCGACGCCCTCGTCCTCGGTCAGATACATGCTGATGCCCTCGGCCAGGAACAGCAGCGGCTTGCCGGTCGGGATCTGGTCGAGCCACGACAGCTCGGTCGCCGGGGTCGGCAGCAGGTGGTAGTTCGGCCGCGACGGGTAGACCTTCTCGCGCAGCTCGATCACGCCCGGGAAGTCGACGTCGTACCACTGCACGTTCGGTCCCGGGTCGACGCGGAAGACGCGGCTGTCGAGGCCACAGCCGAGGTGGACGACCGTGCAGTCGCCGTGCGCGGCGATGAACTGCTTGGCCCAGATGTCGTACTGCGCGGTGCGCACGGTGACGATCGGCGCCCATCGTCCGGTGACCCCGAGGTCTGCCCAGTCGTAGTCGATGCGCTCGATGGCCTCCTTGGCGAACCGGTCGCCGAGCACGGGGCGGTCGAAGTCGGCGTCGAGGGCTTTGAGATAGAGGGTCGTCAGCATCGTCTGGGCGGGCCCGGTCAGATCGATGGAAACCTTGTCGGTCATAAACCAGAGGCTATGCGTAAACGCCGCCCGGCGGAAAATCAGCCTCACACCAGAAGGAGCGACAGTGAATTCAGCGGGTGAGTCGAACGGCACCAGGGTGCTTCTCGTCTACTACTCCTATACCGGACAAACACAGAAGGTCCTCGACGCGGCGGCCGACGTGCTGCGCGAGCGCGGGTGTGAGGTGACGTTGGCGCCCATCGAGTTCGTGGATCCGCAGTACTCCGAACCGTTCACCCGGTTCCCGATGCGCAGTGTGTGGCCGGACATGTTCAGTGTGTACAAGGCGCAGGGCAGGGGGGAGACCGGTGAGATCCGTACGCCGGATGCGGTGCGCGACGGGCGCTATGACCTGGTGATCTTCGGGTCGCCGACGTGGTGGGACACGGTCAGCATGCCGCTGCGGTCGTTCCTGGAGTCCGGGGACGCCAAGGCGCTGCTCGACGGCACACCGTACGCGGTGGTGACGGTGTGCCGCCGCCTCTGGCGGGGGAACCTGGAGGCGGTGCGTGAACTCGCCGACAAGCAGGGCGGCCGCTTCGCCGACAGCATCCACTTCGAGTACCCGGGTGGTCAGCTGACGTCGTTGCTGTCACTGGCCAGCTATCTCGGCTCGGGGGAGTACAAGCAGCGTTATCTCGGGGTGAAGATCCCGACCACGAACATCAGTGCCGGACAGGTGGATCAGGCACGTTCCTTCGCAGGACGGCTGGCGGACCGGCTGTTCGGCGGGCGTTGAGGACGGTCGGTCGTGCCGAGACCCTTTGACGTCGAGACCGATTCGCCCGCCGGCGTCGAGGCGATCCTGCGGGCTTTCGGCGACGAGAGCTACTGGAACGCCCGGATCACCGAATTCGGCGGCGGCGCAACGACGCTGGACGCCCTCGAGGTCGACGCCGACGGCGCCGTCGCGGTGGCCACCACCCAGGATCTGCGCAACGATCTGCTGCCGGGTCCGCTGACGAAGGTGTTTCGCGGCAACCTCTCGATCGTGCGGACCGAGACCTGGCGGCGCGACGGCGCCGGCGTGGTCAGCGGCGCGGTGACGATCTCCGCGTCCGGCGTGCCGGGCAGCGGTGTCGGCGACGCCGCTCTGCTGCCGTTGCCGGACGGGTCGCGGCTGACGCTGGCCGGTACGGTCGAGGTCAAGATCCCGCTCGTCGGCGGACGGGTCGAGAAGGTCATCTGCGACCAGATCGTCGTCGAGATCCCGCAACTGCAGCGCTTCACCTCGGATTGGATTGCCCAGCATGGCTGACCCCACCCCGTCCACGTCGGAAGCGCTTGCGCGCCTGGACATGTCGCTGATCGATGTGATGATGACCCAGCGCGCGGTGCGCCGGGTCTATCCCGATCCGGTCGATGACGAGATCGTGATGAAGTGCCTGGAGGTCGCGCTGCACGCGCCGACCGGAGCCAACGGCCAGAACTGGGAATTCATCGTCGTCAAGGACTACGAGACCAAGAAGAAGCTCGCCAAACGGTATCGGCAGGCATGGAACCTGTACTACCAGACGGTGATACGGCGGGTCTCCAAACGCGACCCGTCGATGGCCAAGACCGCCAGGGCGGTGCAGTGGCAGGTCGACCACTTCACCGAGGTGCCGGTGCTGATCGTGGCGTGCCTGAAGCTGGGTCCCAAGGACGGCCGGATCCCGTTCGTGCCGATGCCGCATGCCGCGCTGTCGGGGTTCTACGGCTCCATCTATCCGAGCGTGCAGAACCTGCTACTGGCCGCACGCGCGATGGGGCTCGGCGCGTCGCTGATCACGCTGCCGTTGTGGAGTGTGACGTCGACCCGCAAGACGCTGGGCCTGCCGGTGTCGGTGACGCCGTGCTGTGTGGTGCCGCTGGGCTGGCCCCGCGGCCGGTACGGGCCGACCACCCGACGGCCGGTGGCCGAGGTGATGCATCTCAACACCTACGGCAACCGACCGTGGATGGGGACCGGCTAGCTACTCGCTGTCCGCGCCACTTCCACCATCGCTGTCCGAATCACCGGAATCGGCTGTCCCTGAGTCTGATTCAGACGACGCAGTATCGGAGGCCGCGGTATCGGAGGCCGCAGTATCGGAGGCCGCGGTCTCGGGCTTGCGGTGCTTGCCCGTCGACGACGTCGACTTCTCGGCATCCGCGTCGGCATCAGCATCAGCATCAGCGTCGGCGTCGGCACGTTCGGTGACCAGCGCGAACTTGCGCTTCAGCGCGCTCGTCGCGCCGTCGATCACGGATTCGGCGGACGGCGTCTGCGCATCGGTGTCGGTGTCGGCGGTGCCACTGTCTTCTTCGGCGGCGTCGGTGTCGACCTCTGTGTCGGTGCCGCTGCTCTCGTCACCGGTGACGACTTCGGTGTCGGTACCCGTCGACACCGGCACGGGGGAGAGTGACACCAGTTTACGCTCGGCCGGGACGGTCGCCGTGGACACCAGGACCAGTTCGGGTTCGACGACCTCGGCCGCCGCGCCGCTGCCCGCCGGATCCTCCTGCTCGTCCCCGGTCTCCTCCTCGGCCGGCGGCCGCAGGAACGCCTTGAAGAACCGCTCGATCTCGCGGACTGCGACCCAGTCCGGCATGTGACCGGTGATCTGCAGCGCCGCAGCGAGATTCGCGAACGCGGTGACGGTCTCCCACAGAGTCGTGGTCTCGATCCCCGTGGGTTCTGCTGTCCACGAATCCCACACGGAGCGAAGAGGTTCGGCGGGATCGAGTTTGACCGTCTGCTGGGACCAGGGAGTCTCGACGCCGTTGACCGGCGTTCGGACGACGGGGAACGTGTATCCGTCGTCGCTGTAGAACTCGCTCATCGGGACCTTGAACATCTTCCCGAGCATGCCCGGAAGGTCGGGGCAGTCGAAGTTGCAGCCCTCGTGCATCGGCAGGTTCGCCGTGACCCACCAGTTCACGTGCCGGCCCCACGGCTCCGAGAACGCCGGGAACGGGATCAGAGCGTTGATGCTCTCCATCAGCATCGCCGGATTGGCCTCGTCCCAGCCCCACTGATTGTTGGGTTGGTTCTCGTTCCAACTCCCGCTGATCGCCAGCGCCGTCGCGAGGCGATCGACGGCGGCGACCATGTTGGCGGGGGCACTCAGCATCTGCTCGATCATGTTGATCGGCACGTAGGCCACCGACGCGGTCAGGCTGACGTCGGACTCGACGACGCGCAGCGCCGGCGTCGACGGCGATATCGGACTTACTGCGATGACACTGGCCCCCACCAGCGCCACACCGGTGGTCACGACCGGCTTGACGGCTACTCGCATGACACCCAACTTCTCCCCGACGGTTCGTTGTTCGACCGCCCGACCATACCCTGAGTGCTGCGGACCGCCGCACCGTTCGGCAAACGGCCGGGATTTGGTGCAACCGAGGGAAGGAATTGACGCTGATGCGAAATAGCTTGCGTATGCGTGCATTCGGTGTCCGGGAGGCAGGCCGGAGGGGGGAGGGCGGAAGTTAGCCGGGCAAACTTCCGGCCCCGAGCTCAGAGCTTCTTGAGGCCGCGAAGCACCCGGTTGTACGGCAACGTCGCCGAGACACCCTTGCGCAGCTTCGGGTTCAGTTGGCTGCCGTTGATCACCAGGAGGTACCGCAGGCCGTGGTCGCGCCACTCGGCCACCTGGTCGAGCACCTCGTCGGCGGTGCCGTGGAAGCAGATCTCCTTCATCAGCGAGGCCGGGACGCTCGCGGTGTAGGCGAGAGCGGCCTCCTTGTCGATCATCTGCGGGACCAGATCCTGCACGCCCGAGAAATCGGAACCCAGCGGGTGTTCGACGCCGTGCCTCGCCCAGGCCTCCGCCGGTGCCGCCAGCGCGACCGACTTCACGATCACCGAGTCCAGTGCTTCGTCGACATCAGCACGGGTGCGGCCGGTGACCACCGTCCGGTTGACCGCGGGCACGATTGCCATCGGGTCCCGGCCGTTGTCGGACGCGGCGGTGCGCACCGCGTCGAGTGCGCGGGCATAGTCGGCGGGCCGGGAGATCACGAACGGCACCCAACCGTCGGCATAGCGTCCGGTGGCCCGCAGCATCCGGGGTCCGTGCGCGGCGACCCAGATCTCCGGCCATCGGCCCTTGTACGGGGGCAGGTCGAACACCGCGTGCCGCAGCGGGAAATAGTCCGATTCGCGCGTCACCGGCTCACCGCCGGACTTCCACAACGCACGGATGGTGGCGAGCGCCTCCACGAAGCGGGCGACGGGCTTGGTCCACTCCACGCCGTAGGGTTCGTTCCCCTCCCGCTCGCCGACCCCGATACCGAGGATCGCGCGCCCGCGGGTCAGCAGATGCAGCGTCGCCGCAGCCTGCGCGGTGATCGCCGGGTGGCGGCGACTGGCGTCGGTCACACCGACGCCGAACCGTAGGCGGCCGCGGTGACGCGCGGCGAGATGGCCGAGCATCGTCCACGGCTCCAGAATCGCGTCGACCTTCGGCACGAGTTTGGCGGCCAGGCCGAGATGCTCCGGAGTCGCGACCGAGCGGGGCACCAGAGAGTTGATGTGGTCACCCACCCAGAACGAATCCGCACCGGTCGCCGACGCGGTCAGCATCGCCGCCGACGGCAACAGCGTCGGCGAGACCCGCGTGTTCACGATGCCGTCGAGCAATCCGAATCGGAACTGGGAACCGGCGGATCGCGATCGGAGGCTCATGGATAGCGACCGTACTACCGCCCGACGACCGGACGTTCGCGGCGAGGCCCGGTGGTACGTTCGTCACGTCTGACATCTGACGCACCCCCCGATCGAAAAGGTGGTGGCCCCGCCATGGCATCCGCACCCCTCGAGGTGATCGACAAGGGGGAGTCCACCGATGCCCATCCGTCGCCGCTGTTGTTCGTGCACGGTGCCTGGCATGCGGCATGGTGCTGGGATGACCACTTTCTGGACTTCTTCGCCGGCCGGGGATACCGGGCCCTGGCGTTGAGTTTCCGCGGCCACGGCCGAAGCGCGAGCGACAAGCCGCTGCGATCGCTGTCGATCTCCGATTACGTCGACGACGTCGCCGCCGTGGCCGGGGGACTGCCGACGCCCCCGATCGTCGTCGGCCATTCCATGGGCGGCTTCGTGGTGCAGAAGTACCTGGAGGACCGCGACGTCCCGGCGGGCGTGCTGATGGCCTCGGCGCCACCGCGGGGTTACCTGGGCTCGGGCGTGCGCTGGTTCCGGCGGCACCCGTGGCAGTTCGTGAAGACGTCGTTGTCGGGGGAGTCGCTGGCCTATGTCAGCCCGGTCGACGCCGCCCGCGAACGGTTCTTCTCGCCACACACCCCGGATGCCATCGTCGCGGCGTGCGCGGCCAGGCTCCAGGAGGAGAGCGCGCGGTCGGGCCGCGACGGCGTGACAGCGCTGCCGCGGCCGAAGCGGGTGCGGGCGCCGATGCTGGTCCTCGGCGCGCTCGAAGACGGCATGGCGGTCACTCCGGCAGAAGTCCACGCCACCGCCAGGGCCTACCGCACCGAGGCCACGCTCTTTCCCGGGATGGGCCACAACATGATGCTCGAACCGGGCTGGGAAGCAGTCGCCTCGCACATCGATTCCTGGCTGATCTCGCGAGGTTTGTGACCTTTTCGTTGGTGCGGGTGCGACTTCTGTGACGGGATCGTTCGTCCGCGCCCCCAGCTAATTGACGTCTCCAGCAAAACAGTCGGTAACACTTCCGGACACCGGAGCGATGTTGCTGGAAGGCGGATCGACTCTTCTGCCCATCGAGACGTGCCCAGAGTGGCTACGGCTCCGTAACCTGCTGGCAACGTTGAATTGCTACAAATTTGCCGGAAAGCGAGACTCGGCACTTTTTCGCATGTCAGTACCCGTGTATGTAACCGACGCTTGATCGCCAGCAGGAATTTGACCTTGATCGGCGACGGTGGTTGCCGGCGTTCCCGTCGCCGGGGTCCGCCCGGGAAAGGACCCGGCGCCGGCACCGGATCCGGTTTTCTCGGCAAGGCGGTCGAGCTGTCGAAAATTTCCTCCAGCAATTCCTTGCGAGCGGGAGGTATGTGATAATCTCCGCACACCTTTGCCGTGATCTGATTGTCATCACATTGCAACGACCTGGAAGGTTGGCACATGCACTCAGCGCTCCGCCCGTACGTCACGACGGGCCTCGCTCTTGTCGGGACGAGCGTCATCGCGCTCGCTCCCATCGCGCCGCCGGCGCCCGCGTTCGGTGGCGCCACCGTCGCCAAGCAGGTCACCCAGGACGTCACGCTGTCCGCCCGGGTCGTCACGCTCAACCCCACCCCGGACGCCCTCGAGATGGGCGAGCAGCTGCAGGGATCGATCTGCGGCGGCAACGGCACCCCCTGCTATGAGGTCGAGTACGCCCCGATCTGGACCGGCCCGGGTTACTTCGGGCTCGGCGTGGAGGCACTGCGCGAAGCGCTGACCGGCAACCCCGGCGAGGAGACCACCATCTTCGCCTTCAGCGAGGGCGCCGTGGTCGCGTCGCAGTGGCTGGAGAAGCATCTGGAGGACCCGGAGGCCTACCCGGCGCCGGAGAACCTGACGTTCGTCGTCATCGGCAACCCGGGACGCAAGTACGGCGGTTCCGGCACGATCTGGGGCCAGCAGTGGCCGACCAGCCCGTACCAGGTCATCGACGTCGCTCAGCAGTACGACCCGACCGTGGACATGCCGGTCAACAACCTCAATGTGCTGGCCACCCTGAACGCCACGATGGGCTTCTTCACCAACCACCTCGGCCGGGGCTACTCCGATGTCGACATCGACGACCCCGCCAACAGCCGGTGGGAAGAGGACGGCATCGAGTACGTCTTCGTCCCCGCCAAGACGCTGCCGTTGGTCGAGCCGCTGCGCTGGGTCGGTCTCGGCCAGCTGGCCGATGAACTCACCCCCGGTCTGCAGTACCTCATCGAGCAGGGCTACAACCGCGACGACCGCATCACCGGCACGACCATCGATGCGCCCGAGAAGAGCTGGTCCTACGCACCGATCAACTTCCTCGAAGCGATCGCAAACATTCCTTACTACTCCGTCGCGGGCACCAACAGATTCGCCAACGCGATGCGAGCCAGTGGCAGCTGGTGGGTGTACACCCCCACCAACGTGCTCGGCTGGGACCCCGCCAACCCCGAGATGACCCGGGCCTTCGTCGACTTCCTGGTCGCGATCCCGTCGATCTCCACCCCGATGGGGATGACCGCCGACTGGTGGGCCCGCGCGAACCTGCCGATGAACGAGGGCTGCACCGGCTTCCCGCCGTGCGACAACCCGGCGGGGATCACCGACCAGATGTTCAAGGTCCAGCTGTGGGACTTCTTCGCCCCCGGCGGCTTCACCTTCACCGATCCGATCACGCCCGAGTACAACCCGATCAGCGACACGGAAGCGTTCTGGGGTCAGGAACTCGGTCTGACCGGCGACAAGGTCGAGTGGTACGGCGAGACCGTCCACCCGGAGCCGTTCGGCGAGACGAAGGGTTTCCTCGACTTCCTGATCTCCACGCCGGAGGGCATCAAGACCCCGACGCTGCAGGACCAGCTCAACGCCTTCAGGAACCTCGCCGACGGGTTGACCACCACCTGGAATCCCTTCGTGCCGAAGAGCTACGTGTGGAACCCGGACATGACACCGTTCGCGTACCTGGCGCGGCCGCTCGCCAAGATTCTGTGCCCGACCTGCAACGCGGTTGACCCGTTCATGCCGGAGGACTGGAAGGTCGGTCTGGACGTCTACCCGGGCGCCTACATCCCGCCGTCGGTCAAGGATCAATACGACCCTGAGACCGGCAAGTACATCGGCGATCCGGTCGATGGTCTGACCGACGCCGAGATCGCGGAGTGGAACGAGAAGGCCGGCCTCAACGACATCGTCGACGAGACCACCGACGGGACCGAGGAGACCGAGGAGAGCGGCGACGTCTCCGAGGATCCCGCCGACGCCGACACCTCCCTGTTGAGCGCACGGTCCATGGCGACCGTCGACGAGTCGTCCGAGGACACCGGCGCTTCCGACAAGAAGACCGACGTGATCTCCGCCGCAGTTCAGGATCTGGTCGACACGTTCGACAAGACCCCGGCTGCCGAGGACACCGAGCAGGGCGCCGAGACTCCGGCCGGGTCCGAGGAGCCGACCCAGCCCCAGGACGAGACCCCGGCCGCCGACGCGGACGACGACGCAGGCGTGGATGCCGAGCCGGTCACCACGCCGCGCAAGCCCTCGTCGACCACGAAGTCCGACGTCGACGCATCGGAGTCTGCGGACGCCGATGCCACGACGTCCGGGACCGCCGGAACCTCCGAGTCTTCCGAGTCGGAGAAATCGGACACCTCGTCGGATTCCTCGGCGTCGGATTCCTCGGCGTCGGATTCGGCGTCCTCGTCGGACTCCTCGGGCAGCGGTGCAGGTAGCTCGGGCAGCGGCGGCAGTGGCGGCAGCGCGGGCAGCGGCGGCGGCAGCGATGACTGAGAAGGGCCGTAGTATCGCCACGTGAGTACGGAGCAGTTGGACGCCGTCATCGTCGGTGCAGGATTCGGCGGGATGGGCGCCGCGATCCAGCTCGATCGGCTGGGTTACCAGAAGATCGCGATCCTCGACAGGGAAGACGATCTGGGTGGAACGTGGCACGTCAACCGTTATCCGGGGCTGACGGTTGACGTCCCTTCCACCACGTACTCGTACTGGTTCGAGCCGAACCCGTACTGGTCGCGGTTGTATGCACCCGGCACAGAGCTCAAGAGCTACGCCGTACATGTCGCCGACAAGTACGACCTGCGCCGGTACATGCGGTTCAACACCACGGTCGAGGGCGCCCGGTGGGACGAGGAGAGCCGACGCTGGTCGGTGTCGCTCGTCGGCGGCCACACGCTGACGGCGCAGTTTCTGATCCTGGCCACCGGCTATCTGTGCCAGCCCAAGAAGCCCGACATTCCGGGCATCGAGGACTTCGCGGGCACGGTGCTGCACGCGCAGGAGTGGGACGACGACTACTCGCTCAAGGGCCGGCGCGCCGCGATCATCGGCACCGGGTCGACCGGGGTCCAGCTGATCCCGAAGCTCGCCGACGATGTCGCCGAGCTCACGGTGTATCAGCGCACGCCCATCTGGGTGATGCCCAAGCTGGACTTCCCGTTCGGCCGGGCCGCGCAGCGTCTGTTCGCCAAAGTTCCTGCCACCCAACAGTTCCTGCGCATGTCGAGTGACGCCTTCATGGACGTCATGGTGACCATCGCGATGTGGAAGTTCCGCCAGTTCCGGCCGGTCAACACCGCCGCGGCCCGGATCGGCGCACTGCACCGGTTCCTGGCCATCCGCGACAAGGGTCTGCGCCGCAAACTGACACCGGACTACGACTTCGGCTGCAAGCGTCCGACGTTGTCGAACACCTACTACCGCACGTTCAACAAGAAACACGTGCACCTGGAGACCTCGGGCATCGAACGGATCGAAGCCGACGGCATCGTCACCAGGGACGGCACCAAGAAGGTCATCGACACGTTGGTGCTGGCCACCGGATTCGACGTGTGGGAGTCCAATCTGCCGGCCATCCCCGTCATCGGCCGTGAGGGTCGCGATCTCGGAAAGTGGTGGCGCGAGAACAAGTTCCAGGCCTACGAGGGGCTGACGGTGCCGCTGTTCCCGAACCTGCTGACCCAGGCCAGCCCGTATGCGTGGGTCGGGATGTCCTGGTTCGACACGGTGGAATACCAGATGCGGCACATGAAGCGGCTGTTCGGCGAGCTCCAGCGCCGCGGCGCCGACACCTTCGAGGTCACCGAGGAGGCGAACGCCGAGTTCCTCGACCGCATGGAGACACTGCTGGAGGATTCGGTCTTCCGGTTGGGCAACTGCGCGAATTCCCGTTCGTACTGGTTCAACAGTTCGGGCGAGGCGCCGCTGTTCCGGCCGCAGTCGATCCGGCAGGCCGTCAAGGAGCAGGAGACGTTCCCGCTCAGCGACTACGCCATCGCCTGACCGGACACCGCCGTCCGCTTCTCGACGCACCACAGATTTCACCGACACACCAGCAAAGGGGTGACGACATGGCCACCGCCACAACTGATCCCGTGCGGCTGCCACCAGGCCCGCGGTTTCCGAAACTGATCCAGGGCGGCGCGGTGCTGGCCTTCCGGTACGGCTCGGTCGCCGCGCTGGGTCGCCGGTACGGCTCGACGTTCACGTTGCAGCTGCCGGTGTTCGGCGAAACCGTGGTGATCAGCGATCCGGTGCTGGTCAAGGACTTGTTCAGCACCAGCCGCGAGCTGGTCGGCCGCCCCCAGAACAACCTGGGCGGCGACGTGCTGGGTCCGGGGTCGATCTTCAACCTCGAGGGTGACGAGCTCCTGGCGCGCCGCAAGCTGCTTCTGCCGCCGTTCAACGGCAAGAACATGCGGGCCTATGAGGACATCACCGAACAAGAGGTGATCCGCGAAATGCAGTCGTGGCCCGAGGGTGTCGAGTTCGAGACGCTCGAGCCGATGATGCGGATCACGCTGAACACGATTCTTCGCGCGGTGTTCGGGGCCAAGGGTGACGAGCTCGACGAGCTTCGGGTGGTCATCCCGGCGGCGGTCGAGTTCGGCTCGAAGATCGCGCTGCTGCCGTCGGTGGTGCGCAAGGATCTCGGCGCGTGGAGCCCCGGCGGCAAGTTCGCCCGGTACCGGCGCCGCATGGACGAGATCTGCACCCAGTTGATCGCCGACGCGCGATCAGACCCGGACTTCACCGATCGCGGCGATGTGCTGTCGTTGCTGCTGCAGGCCCGGTACGACAACGGCGATCCGATTCCGGATGCGTTCGTCGTCGACGAACTGCTGACGATGCTGGTCGCAGGCCACGAGACGACGTCGACGCAGCTCGCGTGGACCATCGAGAGGATCCGCCGGCATCCCGACCTGCTGGCTCGGCTCTCCGACGAGGTGGACGCGGGTGGGAACGAGCTGATGGCGGCGACCATCGCCGAATCGCAACGCACCCGCCCGGTGCTGACCGCCGCGCTGCGCCGCGCCCGCACCCGGATTCGACTGGGGGAGTGGGTGATTCCCGAAGGTGACACGATCATGGCCAGTACCCAGCTCGCGATGGCCGCCGAGCAGAGCTTCCCGGACGCCGAGAAGTTCAACCCGGACCGGTTCGTGGGGAACCCGCCGAACCCGTTCGCGTGGATCCCGTTCGGCGGCGGCATGATGCGCTGCATCGGCGCCTCGTTCGCGACGATGGAAATGGACGTCACGCTGCGCACCATGCTGCGGGAGTTCCGGCTCGAACCGACCGACGAACCCGATGAGAAGCCGCACAGCCGCGGCGTCACCGTCACGCCGGGGCGGGGCGGCCGGGCCGTGGTCCGCCGTCGCCGCACGCCTGCATCCGGCGATGCGAACTCGGTCTCGGTGGCCGAGACCTCGCGCTAGAACCGGTACTGCAGGACGCGGGCCTTCCGCGCGATCGAGGGCACTCGGCGTGACAGCCTGCTCGCGATCCGCAGACCGGTCGGGAACTGTGCTGTCTCGGGCCGGTGCATGGCACTGGACTCGTCGAGCAGGCGCAGGGCGGGATCCCACGATTCGGGCTGCCGGGCATCCTTGAAGCCCGGGAAGTTCCACTGTCGATGCGGGGAGTTCGCGTTGCGCGACGACGTCAGTCGACCGATGACCTGATTGGCCTTGCTGACCCGGCCGTAGTCGTTGAAAGCCACGACGCCCGACGGGAAATGGCCGGTGATGCAGCGCAGCAGGCTCACCACCGCGTCCTCGTCCAGGAAGGCGAACAGACCGTCGGCGAACACGATCGTCGGCCTGCCCGGCGGAACGGCGGTGACCCAGTCCGGTTCGAGCACGTTGGCAGCCACATCCCGGACCCGTTCGTGGGCGGGCACCACCGCGTTGCGCAGCCCGATCACGCCCGGCAGGTCGACATTGACCCAGTCCACCGTCGGCGGTGGGTCCACCCGGAAAGCCGCGCTGCTCAGTCCCGCCCCGAGATCCACCACCACCGCGGAGGGGTCGGCGGCCACGAACCTGGAGAGACATTCGTCGAGCATCTTCGCCCGCAGGGCTACGAGCGCCACCACGCTCGGGGTCGCCCCGAGGGAGGCGAAATCGTGGTCGATCCGGCGCACCGTCGCGTCGGCGTGAGAATCACCGAGAATCGGTCGCGCCGACCGGGAGTCGAGCGCTCGACAGTACTCGGTGAGCAGTGCGGTCTGTTCGATCGGGGCGAGGCCGCTGACATCCATACCGCCAGCCAAGCACACCGGCGGGACGGCCGAACGGGCCGTATCCCGGTGGTTTACTCGTCGCTACCGGAACTGCCGGGTTTCGCCGACTGTCGCGCCTGACCGCCGCCCGAGTCGGAGTCACCCTCGCCGCTGTCGGCGCCGCTGCCCGGCGACTCGGTGTCACCCTGCGCGTCGGCTGCGTCCGTGGCGTCGTCGGAGTCCGATGCCGGCTCCTTCTCGACATCGACCTCAACATCGACCTCAACATCGACATCGACATCGACATCGACATCGGTGCCGTCGTTGCCGATATCGTCCCCGAGGTCGGCCCCGAGGTCGGCCCCGAGGTCATCCTCGGCGATCTCATCGCCGGCGTCGTCGACGACGTCCACGTCGACCGGCGCCTGCTCGACGGCGCGGGCACTCGCGGCGCCGGACGCTGTGGTGCGAGCCGCCGCCGACTGCACCGTCGCCTCGGAGATCGCCGAACCCTCTTGCGGCTCTTCGATTTCCGGATCGGGGGTGGACGGGAAGCCGGGCTGTGCCGGCAGGTAGGACCGATCGTAGGCGCGGTCCACGATCTCCTTCAGTGGAGCGTTGAGCGCGTCGGCGACGAAGCCCAGCCCGAACCAGCGCAGCGGCTGCAGGAGAGGGAGATTCCTGGTGGGCACGAAGACATAGGTGATGTGGCCCTCGGTCCACACGTAGTTGGCCTCGTCGTAGATGTCGACCGGTTCGTAGGTCTGGTGGGTGAAGAAGAAGCCGGCGGTCGAGTTCAGCATCGCCAACAGGTTGGACGGGTCGTCGGGAAAGTCGGAGGCCATGTCGTATTCCTGCGACACGTCGATGATGCGGTAACCCAGGTCCGGGAAGACATCAGGACCCCGCACCTTGTCCGAGCCGCTGTACTTGCGGGCGGGATTGCCCATCAGGACGAAGGTCAGGTTCTCCGCAGTCGGGACACCCTCCGTCCCACCGTGTTCGCGGATCCACGCGGCGGACACCCGGGCACCCTGGCTGTAGGCGAAGACGATCTGTTTTCCGCCCGTCCCGTCCCGTAGCACCGCATCGAGGGTGTCGACGGCCTCGGGCGTGGAGGCACGTGAATAGACCACGTTGCGGCACGTGCGCGGGCTTTCACACATCACGCCGTTGAGGTCATCGTTGTTACCGCCCGGGAGCAGGCTCAGAGTCAGGACGCGCGTGGGTTCGGTCGGGAAGTACTCGTAGGTGGTCGCGGCGGACGCGGACGCCCCGCCGACGGGGAGTGCGAGAAGCGGGATCGCGACTGCCGCGGCGATACCCGTCGCGCGACGCCGCCGCGTCCGCTTACCAGCGTTGTGTCCCTTTGCCATACTTCCCCCAGATTCGACCTCAGCACCGTTTGCTGACCACCTCAGGGTACGCGTCTTTGGCCGCCTGTCACGCGCGAATTCTCGGGGTTTCGGATTTGTAATAAGCGGATATTCGGGAACGCAACAATCAACCCTGCCCCACGCCGCCGTCGTTGACAGCGTCCTCACAGCGGTTTGCTAGCGGGCGTATCTCACTGCAGTCGACCCGCCACGAAATTCGTTGCCTCCTCGACCATCCCGTTCTTGATGTAGGAGAAGTGCGCGGGGAAGTTCAGCCCCGACGAACAGAACGGATCGTCGAGCCCGCACAGGTCGATCGACCGGGAGCCGAAGACCCCGCTCACCTGGGAGAGCGGACCGCCGCCGGGCAGGTCGCGTAGCGGGTTGCCGAACACGGCCACGGCCGCGACACGGTCGGACAGGTGAGGAGCCAACGGAGTCGGGGTGAACCGGCCCCTCGGTTTGGCATCGAGGGTGATCAGATCGATCACCCCGGCGCCCTGCGAGTTCCCGCCGAGCACCAGCCTGGTGTCGGGGCAGTTGTCGGCCATCCACTGGACACGCCCTGCGGCATCGGCCGCGCCCATCGGAGCCGATGCGTCGAAGTCGAAGCTCGCCGGATAGTTCACGCCGTACGCGCCGACCGAGCGGCCTCCCACCTTGGCGCGCAGTGAGTCCACGAATGCCGTGCCGAGCCAACCGAGTCCGGCCGGGGCGCCGGTGCCCCGGGCCCAGATCACCTCGACGTCGGGGCACGGATCGGCCGCCGCGGCGGGCGTCCCGGCCACCGCCTGCACGCTCGCCGCCGTCGCCACGAACACCGCACCTGCTACTGCTCTCAACCGCTTCGACCGCATACATCCATGCTGTCACATCACGGCCGGTGCGCCCGAGATCCCGACGCTGATCAGGTGTTTCAGGCGAACGTGTAATCGGTCAGCGGGAAGGTGTCGTTCTCCCGGTTGGTCTGGTGCGTCGATGCCGGCCGCACCAGCGTCTCGCCGCTGGGGCTGAAGTAGTAGGACCGCGAGCCCGCACAGTCACCGAGACCGAAGACCGTCTTGCCCAACAGCTTCGACATCCGATCGCGGAACTTCGCGTTGGCTTCCGGGGTCACCTCGAAGGTCGTCGCGTTGCGACGCTTCAGTTCACCGAACAGCCGGTCCATGTGCCGCATCTGGTATTCGACGGTGTTGAAGAACGACAGACCGCTGGACGCGTACGGTCCGGCCAGGCTCAGGAAGTTCGGGAACGACGGGATCGACACGCCCTGATAGGCCTGGAAGCCGTAGTCACGCCACCACTTTCCGAGGTTGCGCGCATCACGACCGATGATCTCGATCGCCGGGATGTTGGCCTCCCACAGATCGAATCCGGTGCACAGCACCAGGGTGTCGATCTCGGTCTTCGTTCCGTCGCAGGCCACGATCCCGTCGGCCTCGACGTGGTCGATACCCGCGGCCTGCAGATGCACGTTCGGTTTCGTGAACATCCGGTAGTAGGAGTTCGAGTAGGTCGGGCGTTTGCAACCGAACTCGTACTGCGGTGTCAGCTTCGCGCGCAGTTCCTTGTCGCGGATCGACACGAACCGCAGCGCGCGAGACGACCAGTTGGCGACGGAGTTGAGCTTGCGGAAGTACTTGAAGTTCAGCACCGACAGGATCATCATCGCCTCGAGGCCGACATCACTGCTGGCCCGGAATGCGCGCTGCAGCAGCGGAACCCGCGCCAGGATCCGGCGCATGGCCGGCGGAATCGCGAAGTCGATCTTGGGCACCACGTGGATGGGGGTGCGCTGGTAGACCGTCAGCGCCGCGGCGTCCCTCGACAGCTGCGGGATCAGCTGCACCGCGGTCGCACCCGTGCCGATCAGGCCGACGCGCTCACCCGCGGGGGAGTAGCTGTCGTCCCAATCCATGCTGTGCAGTACGCGTCCGGCGAAGTCCTCGATGCCGGGGATCTCGGGTTTACGCGGCTGCGAGAGGTAGCCGGTGGCTGTGATCAGGAACTTCGCGGTCAACGTCTCACCGCCGGACAGGGCCACCTGCCACGATTCGGTGTCGTCGTCCCATCGGGCCCCGTCGACGGGGCTGTTGAACCGCATGTGCCTGCGGACGTCGTATTTGTCGGCGACATGCTCGGCGTACTTTTTGAGCTCCGAGCCGGGCGCATACAGGCGCGACCAGTACGGATTGGGCTCGAACCAGTACGAATACGTGGGCGACGGAATGTCGACCGCCAACCCCGGATAGTGATTGACGTGCCACGTCCCACCCAGGTCGTCCTCCCGGTCGACGATCAGGATGTTCTCGTAACCCATCTTCTTCAACTGGATGGCGGCCCCCATTCCGCCGAATCCAGCCCCGACGACGATGACGTCGTACTGCGGCTCAACCATGTGTCAACGCTACCTCACAGCAAATGTTTCATCAGCCAACGGAGTCTTCGCCACGTCGACTAGAATGTCACGCTTTCGTCAATATTTGATGTACACACCACGAAGCCCCGGCGAAAAGCCGGGGCTTCGGGTGGGCGTCTTACGGCGGCAACCTCGAGCTCGGGGAGGTTACTCCGAGGAGCCGGAGTCAGACGACCCGGGACCTTCGGACGACGATCCGTCTGAGGAGTCGGTGTCGCCGGCCGCGGCGGCCGAGTCGTTGCTGCCGCTGTCCGCACCCTCCTCGCCGTCGTCGTCCGTGCCCGCCGAGGTGTCGGCATCGTCCTTGGCCGCAGCCTCGGCGTCCTCCTTGGCGTCAGCCTTGGCATCTGCGGCGTCGACCTCGGCGTCCTCGTTAGCTGCAGCCTCGTCGTCGTCAGCTGCCTCATCGACCGCGGGCTTGCTGCTCGTGCGCTCGGCCGGCACGTCGGCCTGCTCGGCGTCGGAGTCGGTGCTGATCTTCTGCACGGTCGCGACCGCCTCGTCGTCGGCAACCTCGTCGGCGGCCTCGTTGGTGACGGTGGGCGCGGCCAGCGAGCGTGCCGTGCTCGTCGCAGCAGCGGCGGCTGCCAGGCGATCGTCGTTGCGGCTGTAGCCGGCGTCGATCTTGGCCTTCAACGAGGCTTCCTGAGACTTCAGGAACGGCAGCAGCTGCACCAGTGGCAGCGTCTTGGTGGGGACCAGGTAGGTGGTGGTCGTCCCGCCGAGGGTGTTGGTGACACGCGTGATGTTCTCCTCGGGTGTCACCGCCTCGTAGTCCGAGAACATCATCGGCACGTGGACGAAGAGCCCGCCGGCGATGGCGTTCGCGAGGGCCAGGAAGTTCCACCACCGGTCCGGCAGGTCGGCGGCCCCGTCGTATTCGCCGGTGACGACGTCGATGTCGTACATGGTCTGCGGGGCAGGCCGATAGGTGTAGTCGTACTGCGGGTTGTACTTGCTGGTCTCATTGAGCAGCTTCTGACGGCTGGAATCGGCCACCAGGATGAACTTGACCTGGTCCTTGGTGGGTGCGTCCGGGTCATTGGCGAGTTCGCGCATGAAGTCGTTGACGACGAGTGAACCGGCCGAGAATCCGACGACGGTGAACTGCTCGCCGGCTTCGAGACGGGCGAAGGCGGCGTCGAAATGGGTGCCGAGATTGGTGATACCCACGGTGATCGACTGCCCCAGGGTTTGACCCGTTCCGGGGCGCTTCGCCTCGGCAGGCCACTCGACGCCGTCCAGAATGTCGTTCTCGCGGGCCAGCTTTCCGCCGAGCAGCGGGTTGATGACGATCTCGTGCATATCGGGCGTTCCGAGCCCGCCGATCGCGACCGCCGTCGTCACGGCTGAGGCACCGGTCGCCGTCGACACGGCCATCGCCGCCGAAGCAAAAACCGCGCCGCAGGCGAGCCCGGCCCTTTTTCGAATGCTTCTCCGCATCTTGATCTCCCCGATAGTCGCAGTGATGCGCGGTCCATGTCCGGCGCGTCAAGAGCATATTGCGCCGATCTTTGCCTTTGCACAGCAAAACAACGGTATTTCTAATTTGTGCAATATTGGCAAAACGCCGTTGTTTTGCCCTTATCGGTTATTTATGTGCGTCTCTACTTGAGTAGAGAAGTTTATCTGCAACGCGTAGGGGATAACTCCGGTATCACCGTATCCGCGGTTATCCGTGTTCAGGCCCGAACTGAGGAGACAGTACCCGATCGCTGATAATCACGAAGGCAGACAAATAACAATAATGTAATTTACTCGTCCGCCCCTGGCCCCGGCGCCTTCATTAGTTTGCCACCAGCCCATTCGCAAAAAATTTCAGTTGGTCTGTACCACGACCGTCAGCACATATTTTCTGACCGGAAACGCTCCGGTGAACGTTCGCCGATCGAGACCCGGAGTTTTCTGCGGTGTGATAGGCGCCCACGACCCCGCCGCACTTTGGATGCGCAACGCCCGGTATACGCTTCCGGCAAACAGATCTGGCACACCGTGCCATTTTTGTCGCGGCGATGTCGGGCACGTCCGTCGCGGAAACCCCGGACCGCCTTCTGGGGTGTCACCGTCGCCGACGTCAGCCGATAGTCTTCCCGGATGGCATCCACAGACACGGCCCAACTGTCCGGAAAGGTCGCCTTCGTCACCGGCGGAGCTTCGGGAATCGGCGCAGCGCTCGTCGCGAGGCTCGCCACGGCGGGAACCGAGGTGTGGATCGCCGACCGTCAGATCGCGCCCGCCGAAGAGCTGGCCGCCCAGCTACGCGCCACCGGAGCCGTCGCGCACGCGGTCGAACTCGACGTCCGCGACCCCGCGACGTTCGCGCATGCGGTGCACACCGCCGTGGACACCTCGGGCCGCCTCGACTATCTGTTCAACAACGCCGGCATCGGCATCGGCGGCGAGGTGGACACCCTGACCCTCGACGACTGGACCGACATCATCGACGTCAACCTGAAAGGCGTGATCCACGGAGTCCACGCCGCCTACCCGCAGATGATCCGGCAGAGCAGCGGGCACATCGTCAACACCGCGTCGATGGCAGGGCTCATCACCACCTCGGCGCAGGGTGGATACTCCGCCACGAAGCACGCCGTCGTCGCACTGTCGAAGACCATGCGGGTGGAGGCCGCGACTCACGGCGTGAGGGTGTCCGTGCTCTGCCCGGGCGTGGTACGGACACCGATCCTCACCGGCGGCGCGTTCGGGCGCAACAAGAGCGTCAGCCGTGAGGATCAGCTCAAGCTCGGAGAAGCATTGCGCCCCATGGACGCCGGGGTCTTCGCACAGAAAGCTCTGCGGGGGGTGCTGCGCAACGAGGCGATCATCGTCGTGCCGCGGTGGTGGAAAGCGCTGTGGTACCTGGAGCGTCTCTCACCCGCGCTGTCCATGCGGACAGCCGCGGTGGCCCTCAAGCGCACCCGCGAAGTGCAGTCAGCCGTACCGCTTCAATAATCTGCGCTGCGCGCGGGCGCGTTGGGGGAGCGCCGCCCTGCGCACGTCTCCGCCGTAGTGCGCGAGCACCCGCGGATCCATCACCCGGCGCCACAGCGGCGGAAACAGCGCCAGCAGCACCATGGTCGCGTAGCCCGACGGCAATTGCGGCGCCTCGTCGGCGTGGCACAGCGCCTGGTAGCGCCGGTGCGGATTCGCGTGGTGGTCCGAATGCCTCTGCAGGTGGAAGAGCAGGACGTTGGAGATGACCGAATTGCTGTTCCAGCTGTGTGACGCGCGGACCTGCTCGTAGGCCCCGTCCCGGCGTCTCTGCCGCCGAAGTCCGTAGTGCTCCAGGTAATTGATCGACTCCAGCAGACAGATCCCGACGATCGCCTGTCCGATCAACCAGATCAACACCTCGACGCCGAAGCCCGCGATCAGCGCAGAGAACAGCGCGGCGGTCATCAGCCACGAATTGAGCACGTCGTTGTGCAGGGTCCACACCGACTTGCCACGACGGTTCAGCCGTCGCCGTTCGAGTCTCCACGCCGACCGCAGGCTGCCCAGGATCGATCGGAACTGGAAGGCGTACAGGCTCTCACCCAGTCGCGAGCTGGCGGGATCGTCGGGAGTGGCGACGCGCGAATGATGACCGCGGTTGTGCTCGACGTAGAAATGGCCATAGCCGGTCTGGGCCAGAGCGATCTTGCTGAGCCAGCGCTCCGATCGCGCCCTTTGGTGCCCGAGCTCGTGGGCGGTGTTGATCGCGACGCCCGCGATACCGCCGACGGTGAGCATCAGACCCACCTTGTCGACGTCGCTCATGGGGATGTGCGCACCCCCGCTCCACAGCCAGCACGCGAGTACCAGCGAAATGTACTGGGCGGGCAGATAGGCGTAGGTGCCCCAGCGGTAGAAGCGGTCGTTCTCCAGCATCGTCAGGGCGCTGTCGGGCGGATTCTCGGAATCGGCTCCGACCAGGTAGTCCGCGAGCGGGATCACGACGAACATCAGGAACGGACCGGACCACCAGAACACACCGGAACCGGTGAGGCCGGCCGCGAGCGCCGACATCGGCACCAGCGTCGGGATGACCAGCGCGAGCAACCAGACGTAGCGCTTTCTGTCGTGCCACGCCAGAGCGGTCTCCGGGCGCTGGGTGATACCTCGCGTTGCCCGCTGCAGAGTCGGCATGTGCTGACCTGTCCCCCTCGTAGCCGGACGGTATGCCCATCATCGCAACCCCAAGCGACAATATGGTAACGCCGTCATACCATTGCGGCTCGGCATGAGCAATCGTGTCAGCGAACTCGTTTTCCGGACGGACGCGCGGCTCGCGGGCGCGCGCTGTCTGCGGGGCGGCTGCTCAGGCCTGCTGAGGGTGGGCTAAGTACGGTGGCCCACCCATCCGGGCCCAGCAAAGCACGGATTTCGAAGGTCAGCCGAGCATCTCCGAGATCGCCGACGACAGGTCCGGCGAGGTGGAGTCCGCCATGTTCCGGTAGCTGCCACCGGTGATCTCCGCGACGGACTCCCAGGTCGGCCGGTCGGCGTCGTCACCGAAGTCGATGACGTTCACGGCGACCGGGCGGTCCGGGGTGAACGCTCCGCGGATGTAGTCCTGCAGACCCTGCGCTCCCAGCGACCGGTCCGTGTGCGGCCCCGTGGTGATCACCAGCACCGAGTTCTTCTGGCCCTCGCGGAACCGCGCGGTCGCGTCGCCGTAGACCAGCCGCAGCGTGGTGAACGACACCGCACCTCCGCCGGAGGCGGTCTGACGGTCCAGTGCGGCGGTGAGCGCCTCGGAGCGTGGCGTCCCGTCGACCGGATCCGCCAGCGGGCCGACGGCCACCTCGGAGCGCCCCGCGACGCCGTCGAAGGTCCACAGGCCGACGCCGGAGTCGGGGGGCAGCACCGGAATTCGCGCCTTCAGCGCGTCGACGACATTGGCCAGTCGTGTGGCCCCGCCCTCGTCGACGGGCATCGACTGGTCGAGCATCACCGTCACCGTCGAGGTCTCCACCGGCATGGTCAGCGTGTCTGCGATCGTGGTCCGCACCTGGTTGTCCTCGACGGCGAGCGGCGCGGACAGCGGCGCGAAGTCGACGACGTCGCTGGCCGGCGGCTCGACACCCTCGACCCGGAAGCCCGCCTTGGCGAGTTCGCCGAGCTGCTCGGGTTTGCGCAGGAATCTGGCGAACTCGCTGGCGCCGGTGACCTGCTCCTGAGACAGCCAGTCGCCCGAGAGCAGCACAGTGGGGAAGTCGGCGAGGACGGCGGGCCCGGAGGGCAGCCACGCCGCCGGTTTGCTGTCGGCGTCCGGCGCGGTCGAGGCACGCTGGAATACCCGTTGCTCGGTGGTGACCACCGCGTGCACGGGTGCGGCCGCGTTGTCCGACGCGTCCGCGAGGGCGTCCAGGGCCGTGCCGGCGTCGGCGTCGGACAGTTCCGGTGCGCGCCACAGCAGGGTACTGACGGCACCGAGGCCCGCGGTGGCCGGTTCGCCCGCCGGCGCCGCCGCCGCGGCGACGGCTTCGGCGGCGAGGAAGGACGCGTCGCTGTCGTCTCCGAGCGGCATCGCCAGCCGCAGGCTTCCCCAGCCCCGCAGACCGAGACCGTCGAGCGAGTTCGGGTTGCTCTGCAGGTCCGGCAGACTTCCCCAGTCACGGCCTCCCAGTGCATCTTTGAGTTCAGCAGCGACGGCGAGCAGAACAGGGGAGGTGACCAGGGAGCGGCTGTCGCTGATGCTCTCGGGTCCGGTCGACGCCTCGAGTCGCGCCTCCGACACCGAGCTGGCCGGGATCCACAGAGCGGGCCGTTCGCCCAGGTCGCCCGGCCACTGTTCGCCGAAGCCGTTGACGACCCGACCGGAATCGGCGGGTGTCACGCCGACCTTGACGCAACGGTCGCCGACCGGGTCGGCGGTCTCGTTGTAGCGCTGTGCCAGCGCCGCGACGGGATCGGCGATGGCCGGGTCGGCGATGACCGCCACCGCGACTTCGCCTTCGACACAACGGGCGGCGGCGATGTCCGAGCGGTCCGACAACGTGTCGCCGACGAAGCGCCACAGGATCACCGCGGCGACCACCACGACGACGGAGACGAGGGCGACGATCACCCCGACGGAGACCTTGCGCGGCCCCGGCGTCACCGCGCGGTGACTGCCGGTCCATTCGCCGTTCTCCCAGCCCCCGCTGCGCTGACCACCGCCGGTGGCGAGCCGCGAAGTCTGCTCGTCGTCGCCGAATACATCAGTGGGCGAATCAGATTCGCTCCCGTCACGCGGCACCGGCGGCTCGGACCGCCGGCCGCCTGCCTCGTCGGGATCTGGAAGGCTGTGTCGTCCCATGCCGTCCTAAGCTCGTTGCGCGCTGCGTCGACCGGTCAGTACTCGTCGTGCGTCAGCCAACGTTACTAGCCGCCTTGTACTCCCGGCGCCTGCGGTGCAGGATCGGCTCGGTATAGCCGCTGGGCTGCGCCGCGCCGTCGAGGATCAGTTCCTGGGCCGCCTGGAACGCGATGCTGTTGTCGGGATCGGATGCCATCGGCCGGAAGTCGGGGTCCGCGGCGTTCTGCTCGTCGACCACGGCCGCCATGCGCCGCAGGCTGGTCTTGACGTCCTCTTCGGTGATCACGCCGTGGCGCAGCCAGTTGGCCAGCAGCTGACTCGAGATACGCAGTGTCGCACGGTCTTCCATCAACGCGACGTCGTGGATGTCGGGCACCTTCGAGCAGCCGACACCCGCGTCGATCCAGCGCACGACGTAGCCGAGGATCGACTGGCAGTTGTTGTCGACCTCCTCGCGGATCTCCTCCGGCGCCCAGGCCAGTTCCGTGGCCAGCGGGATGGTCAGGAGTTGGTCGAGGGTCGAGCGGCGCTTGCCGGCGAGTTCTGACTGCACCGCGAACACATCGACCTGGTGGTAGTGCATCGCGTGCAGGGTGGCCGCGGTCGGCGAGGGCACCCACGCGGTGGTGGCGCCGGCCTTGGGCTGGCCGATCTTCTGCTCGACCATGTCGGCCATCAGGTCGGTCATGGCCCACATGCCCTTGCCGATCTGGGCCTTCCCGGACAGCCCGGCCTCCAGGCCGATGTCGACGTTCTGATTCTCATAGGCGGCGATCCAGTCGGTCGACTTCATCGCGCCCTTGCGGATCATCGGGCCCGCTTCCATCGACGTGTGGATCTCATCGCCCGTGCGGTCGAGGAATCCGGTGTTGATGAACACGACGCGGTCGGCGGCGGCCTTGATGCACGCCTTCAGGTTCAGCGTCGTGCGGCGCTCTTCGTCCATGATGCCGACCTTGATGGCGTTCTGCGGCAGACCGAGGACGTCCTCGACGCGGCTGAACAGCTCACAGGTGAACGCGACCTCGTCGGGCCCGTGCATCTTGGGCTTCACGATGTAGATCGATCCGGTCCGGCTGTTGAGCAGCGGGCCGTTCTTGGTGTCGTCGTCGCCGGCGGACCGCAGACCGTGGATCCCGATGAGGCTGGTGAACAGCGCGTCCTGGATGCCCTCGGGGACCTCGGCGCCGTCGGCACCGTTGTCGTCGACCACGATCGCGTCGTTGGTCATCAGGTGACCCACGTTGCGCACGAACAGCAGGCTCCGGCCGGGCAGCGTGAGCTCGGCCTCGCCGTCGGGAGCACGATAGGTGCGGTCGGAGTTGAGCACCCGGGTGAACGTCTTGCCGCCCTTGCTGACCTCTTCGGCGAGGTCACCGCGGTTGAGCCCCAACCAGTTCCGGTAGCCCAGCACCTTGTCGTCGGCGTCGACGGCCGCCACGGAATCCTCGAAGTCCATGATCGTGGTGATGGCGGACTCCAGCACGACGTCCTTGATGCCGGCCTTGTCGGTGGAGCCGATGGGGGAGTCGGCATCGATCAGGATCTCGATGTGCAGGCCGTTGTTGGCCAGCAGCACCGCGGTCGGCGCGTCGGGTTCGCCGTGGTAGCCGACGAACTGCTGCGGGTCGGCCAGCGCGACCGAGCCGCCGTCGTCGAGCGTCGCGCTCACCGCGCCGTCGTCGATGCGAAGGCCGGTGATGTCCGTCCACGATCCGGACGCCAGTGGGGCCGCGCCGTCGAGGAACCTGCGCGCGTAGGCGATGACCTTGTCGCCGCGCCGCTTGTTGTACGAGCTGCCCGCCTCGGCGCCGTCCTCGTCGGAGATGACGTCGGTGCCGTAGAGGGCGTCATAGAGCGAACCCCAACGGGCGTTGGCGGCGTTGAGTGCGAAGCGGGCGTTGAGGATCGGCACGACGAGCTGCGGGCCCGCGGTGGTGGTGATCTCGTCGTCGACGCCGGAGGTGGTGACGGAGAAGTCGGCGGGCTCGGGTTCCAGGTAGCCGATCTCGGTGAGGAACTGCTTGTAGTCCTCGGCCTCGAATCCGCCGATCACCCGCGCGCGGTGCCACTTGTCGATCTGGGCCTGCAGATGGTCGCGCCGGGCGAGCAGGTCCTGGTTCTTGGGCGTCAGGTCGGCGACGATCTTGTCGACACCGGACCAGAACGTGTCGGGGTCGATGTCGGTACCCGGCAACGCCTCGTTGTTGATGAAGTCGTACAACACGGGAGAGACGCGCAGGTTGCCCACCGTCACGCGATCCGTCATGTTTCCTCCTTCGCCCGCACGAACTGACTTCGCCGTGCCGCTTGCACCGTGATCCGTCAACGGTCCAGCTTACCCACCGGTAACTGCGCTATTCCCCGGTGTCGGCGGCCTGCAGTGCCCTGCACCGGTCGATGAGCCGCGTCCGCAGTGGCGCGGCACGCTCGCTGATCTGCTCCTGGGCGCGCGCGTATTCGCGGCGACCGTCGGCGGTTTCCACCGCGATCGGCTCGAATCCGTAGGCCCGCAGGTCATACGGGCTGGCCCGCATGTCGAGCACCCGCGCGTCGACGGCGAGCTCGAAGCAGTCGAGGACCAGCCCCGACTCGATCAGGGGTCCGAGTTTGAAGGCCCACTTGTAGAGGTCCATGCCGGCGTGCACGCAGCCCGGCTGTTCGGCCGTCACCTGTTCCTGCCGGGTGAGACGGTGCGCGTTGCGCTCCGCGGCGGCCGGGGTGAAGAACCGGTAGGCGTCGAAGTGACTGCAGCGCAACGGCATCGACTCGACGACCTCGTCGGTCCCGGCCCCGCCTAGTCGCAGCGGCACCCGCGCGTGGCGCACCGTCGGGGTCCGGTAGACCATCGCCCACTCGTGCAGACCGAAGCAGTTGAACCTCGGCCGTCGCGCCGCGGTGGCACCGAGCAGACCGGCGATGAAGGTCACGGTGTCCATCCGGGCCGCGAGATACTCCCGGCCCACGGTGACCCCGGCGTCGGTCTGCACGTAGCCGGCCCCGTCGAGATAGCGCTCGGACCCCGGACCGGTCAGGACCGTTCCGTAGCCCGGATGCCACACCCGCAGCCGGCGCGGCTTGAGGCTGTAATAGGTGAACAGGAAGTCGAAGACGGGATGGGTCTGGCCGGTCTGCCGCCGCGCGACGTGGGGGGCGAGCAGGTCGTCGGCGCGGTCGCGGTGGGCGGCGGCGAGGTGCTGCCAGGGCCGCGAATCAGACACGATGCGTGCTGTCGCGGACCGTTCCCACCAGGTCCTCGACGAGATCTTCGAGCGCGACCACGGCGGTGGCGTCACCGTCGGCGGCGGTGACCAGCGCCAGGTGGCTGTTGGTCCGGCGTAACCGGGTCAGCGCGTCGGGCAGCGGAAGGGACGCCGGGACGCGCGGCAGCGGGCGCACCAACGACGCCTCGACCGCCGTGGAACTGTCGTAGTTCCCGTTGACCAGCGGCAGCACGTCCTTGATGTGCAGGTAACCGACGAACGCGCCCGTCGAATCCGCCACCGGAAAGCGGGAGTAACCCGTTTCCCGCAGCGCTTCTTCGAGGGCGCCGACGGTCGGTCCGGCCCCGTCGTGGGCGGCGGGGACGGCGCGGATCTGGTGCAGCGGCATCGCGACGTCGTCGACCACCCGGTTGCGGATCTGGAGTGCGCGGGTGAGGCGGGTGTGTTCCTCGGGATCGAGCAGCCCCTCCGACAGGGACTCGGCGATCATCTCCGACAGTTCGACCGTCGATACGGTGACGTCGAGTTCGTCCTTGGGTTCGACGCCGAACGCGCGCAGCGTGCTGTTGGCGCACCAGTTGTAGAACGCGATGAACGGCCGCGCGATCCGGATGTAGAGGAGATAGACCGGGATCAGCAGCATCGCGGTGGATTCGGGTCCCGCGATGGCGATGTTCTTGGGAACCATCTCGCCCAGCAGCACGTGCAGGGTCACCACGATCGACAGCGCGACCAGGAACGACACGGTGTGCAGCAGCGCGTCGGGGATCCCGACGAGGTCGAACGGCTTCTCCAGCAGGTGCGCCACGGCGGGTTCGGCGACGCGACCCAGCAGGATCGAACAGATCGTGATGCCGAGCTGCGATCCGGCCAGCATCAGCGACAGGTTCTCGCCGGCGCGGATCACGGTGACCGCGCTGGACTTGCCCTGCTCGGCGAGGGCTTCCAGCCGATCGCGGCGCGCGGAGATCAGCGCGAACTCCGAGGCGACGAAGAACGCGTTGGCGCCCAGCAGCACGAAGGTCAGCAGCACCCCGAAGATGTCACCCACGGTGATCCTCTCCTTCGGGTGCGTCGCTGAGCCGCCCCAGTCGGGTGAGCCGCAGCTGGTCGATCCGCCGGCCGTCCATCTTGATGACGGTCGCCAGCCAGCGCACCGGGTCTTCGATCGCACCGTCGGGGTCGAATGCGGTCAGCTCCACCGTCTCGCCTTCGTCGGGGATGTGGCCGAGTTTCTCCAGGATCAGGCCGCCGATGGTCTCGTAGTCACCTTCGGGGGCACGGAACGCGGTGCCTTCGGCGACCTCGTCGATGCGGAGCAGGCCCGAGACCTGCCACCCCTGTCCCGCGGCGACCACGTCGGGGGGTTCGTCGTCGTGCTCGTCCCGGACGTCGCCGACGATCTCCTCGATCAGGTCCTCGACGGTGACCATGCCCGCGGTGCCGCCGTATTCGTCGACGACCAGCGCGGTCTGGAGCCCGTTGGCGCGGACCTCGGCCATCACCGCATCCCCGTCGAGGGTCGACGGCACCTTGGTCAGAGGTTGCACCAGCTCGGCCAGCCTGGTCGTCGACCGGGACACGGCAGGCACCTCGAAGACCTGTTTGACGTGCACCATGCCGATCGTCTCGTCCAGGTCGCCGTGGGTGACGGGGAAGCGCGAGTGCCCGGTGGACACGGCGGCCTCGCTGAGGTCGAGCACGGTGTCGTCGGCGTCGAGGGTGTCGATCTTCGAGCGCGGGGTCATGAGCTCCTCGGCCGTGCGGTCACCGAACTGCAGGGACCGGTCCACGAGTTGCGCGGTGACGGGGTCCAGCGAGCCGCGTTCGGCCGACGACCGCACGAGCGACACCAGTTCCTGGGGTGAGCGCGCGGAGCGCAGTTCCTCGGCGGGCTCGATCCCGAGCCGGCGCAGAATCCAGTTCGCGGTGCCGTTGGTGAGGCGGATCAGCGGCAGGGCCAAGAAGGAGAACATCAGCTGCAACGGTGCCGACCAGCGCGCCGTCGGCACCGGTTTGGCGACGGCGAGGTTCTTGGGGACGAGCTCGCCGAAGATCATCGAGATCGACGTCGCGATCAGGATCGCGAGGAACAGGGACAGACCGGAGACGAACTGCCCGGGCACGTTCAGTGCGGTGAGCCCCGGATGGATGAGACGCGCGACGACGGGTTCGGCGAGGAAGCCGGTGGCCAGGGTCGTGATCGAGATGCCGACCTGCGCTCCGGACAGCTGCGTGGACAGGGAGCGGTGCGCGCGCTGCACCATCGCATCGCGGCGGTCTCCGGACCGGACGTTCGCCTCGACGGTGCTGCGTTCGAGCGCGGTCAGCGAGAACTCCGCGGCCACGAACACCGCCGTTCCCGCCGTGAGCAACATGAAGGCGAGGAGCGCGAGCAGGGACATCGCCGTGTTCATCGGGATGCTCCTGGGAAGCCGGGTCGGGAGCCCGGCCACCTAGAGGACGGTTCGACCTCGCAGGGTTCGTGGTCGGACCGCGTGGCGGCGATGGCCGGCGCGGATGGACTGCCATCCAGTGCCTGCGGCACCTGGTCCCTTTCGTCGCATGGGCCGGACGCGCGTCGTGCGGTGCGCGAATTCGGCTGAATGTCAACACATGTTAGCGGAATCCGCACGGCCGTTGACGCCGCCTTTGTTTAGCCGGGCTAACTCGACGCCAGTGGTACTTTTCTACAAAAGCTTTGGAAAGGCGAACCTAATGTCGAAATCGTTCACCCGGTTGGCAGGCGTGTTCGGGGCCGTCGCAGCCGTGCTCGCGTTCAGCGCGTGCGGCTCCCAGCCCGCGGGCGAGGACGCCGACAAGATCGTCGTGTACTCCGGACGCAGCGAAGAACTGGTCAAGCCCCTCATCGAGCAGTTCACCACCGACACCGGAATCCAGGTGGAGATCCGCTACGCCGGCTCCGGGGAACTGGCCGCGCAGCTGCTCACCGAAGGCGACAAGTCACCCGCCGACGTGTTCCTGTCCCAGGACGCCGGCGCGCTCGGCGCCGTGTCGAAGGCCGGGTTGTTCGCACCGATCAACGCCGATGCGCTGGCCGCGGTCCCGAAGCAGTACTCGGCTGCCGACGGCACCTGGCTGGGGGTCTCCGGCCGGGCGCGCGTCATCGTCTACAACCCGACGCTGGTTTCCGACCCGCCGGACACGATCGACGGTCTGCTCGCCCCCGAGTGGAAGGGCAAGATCGGGTTCGCCCCGAGCAACGCGTCCTGGCAGGCGTTCGTGACCGGGCTGCGGGTCATCCGCGGCGACGACGGCGCCGAGCAGTGGCTGCGTGCGTTCAAAGCGCAGGACCCGCAGGCGTTCGAGAACAACGTCGCCATCCGCGACGCGGTCGACGCCGGGCAGATCCCGCTCGGAATCGCCAACCACTACTACCTCTACGAGCTGATCAACGCCAAGGGCGCCGACGCGGTGACGGCGAGGAACCAGTTCATGGCGCCCGGCGATCCGGGCGGGCTGGTCAACGTCGCCGGAGTCGGGGTGCTGAAGTCGGCGCCGAACCCCGAGGGCGCCCAGGCGTTCGCGTCCTATCTGATCGGTGAGACCGCGCAGAAGTACTTCGCCGAGGAGACGGCCGAGTACCCGCTGGTCGCGGGGGTGGCCACCAGCTCGGAGATGCCGCCGCTGGCCGATCTGCGGCCGCCCGCGGTCGATCTGTCCCAACTCGACGACATCGAAACCACTCAGGAGATGCTGGTCGAGACCGGACTGCTGACCAACTGAGTCGTTGAGCCGACTCGGGCGCCCACCGGCAGGGCTGCTGCTGCCGGCCGCGCTGGTCGCAGCGTGCACGCTGGTTCCGCTCGTCTACCTGTTCGAGCGGGCCTTCGAACGCGGGTTGCCGTTCGTCGTGGACGAACTGCTCCAGCCCCGCACGGCCGCGATGGTCGGCCGGTCCCTGCTTCTCGTCTCTGTCGTGACCGCGGCCTGTGTGGTCCTCGGTGTCGGCCTGGCCGTGCTGGTGACCCGGACCGACCTGCGCGGTCGGCGGGTTCTCGCGGTGGCGCTGACGCTGCCGCTGGCCATGCCGAGCTACCTGCTCGCCTACCTGTGGGTGTCGGCGTTTCCGACCGCGGCCGGGTTCTGGGGCGCGGCGCTGGTGTTGACGCTGGTCAGCTACCCGTTGGTGCTGCTCACCACGATGGCGGCGCTTGCCAGGGTCGACCCCGCGCAGGAGGAGGTCGCGCGGTCGCTGGGGCTCGGCGGTGTCGCGACGCTGTTCCGCGTGACGCTGCGACAGACCCGCGCCGCGATCGCCGCCGGCGCACTGCTGGTGGCCCTGTATGTGCTCAGCGACTTCGGCGCGGTGGCCGCGATGCGCTACGAGGCGTTCACCTGGGTGATCTACGGGGCGTACCGCTCGGGCTTCAATCCGTCCCGGGCCGCGGTCCTGTCGCTGGTGTTGATCGTGTTCGCGGTGCTGCTGGTCGTGGGAGAGCACCGGGCCCGCGGGGTCGCCGCGGCGGGACGTATCGGTGGTGGCGCGCCCCGCCCCGCGCCGGTGAGCCGGCTCGGCCGGTGGCGCTGGCCTGCTCTGGCGGTGCCGGCGGTGGTGCTGACCGCCGCGCTGGTGGTGCCCGGGATCGAGCTGATGGACTGGTTGCTGGCGGCCGGCATGCAGTGGAACGTCGGCGAGTGGCTCGGTGCGCTCGGGTCGACCGTGTGGCTGTCCGCTGCGGCCGCGCTGGTGTCCACGGCGGCGGCATTGCCGCTCGGTGTGCTCGCCGCCCGCCACCGGGACCGCGTGACGCGCACGCTGGAAGGGGCGAGCTTCCTCGCCCACGGGCTGCCGTCGATCGTGATCGCCATCTCGATGGTGTCCCTCGGCGTGCTGCTGTTGCGGCCCATCTACCAGCGCGAACCGTTGCTGATCCTGGCTTATGCGGTGCTGTTCGTGCCGATGGCGATCGGCTCGATCCGGGCGTCGGTCCAGGCCACCCCGGTGCGGCTGGAGGAGGTGGCCCGGTCGCTGGGCCGTCCGCCCGTGCGCGCGTTCGCCACCGTCACCGCGCGGGTCGCGCTCCCCGGCATCGCCGCCGGCGCGGCACTGGTGCTGCTGACGTGCATGAAGGAGCTGCCGGTCACCCTGCTGCTGCACCCGACGGGCACCGATACGCTGGCGACGCGCCTGTGGGGATACAGCTCCATCAGCGACTACGCGGCGGCCGCCCCGTACGCTGCGGCACTGTTGTTGTTCGCCGCGGTGCCGACCGCAGTGCTCGGGCTGTGGAGCACACGTTCAGCGGAGGTGCGCGTTGACTGACCCGATGGCGTTACCCGCGGCCTCGGTCCAGGCGCACGGCATCCACAAGGCGTTCGGGATGCGGTCGGTACTGCGCGGCGTCGACCTCGAGGTGCCCGCGGGATCGATCACCGCGATCCTCGGACCGTCCGGGTGCGGCAAGACGACGCTGCTGCGCATCCTGGCCGGCTTCGAGGACCCCGATCTGGGGACGGTCCGGATCGCCGGCGAGACGGTGGCCTCCGACGCTGTGACCGTCCCGGTGCATCGCCGCCGCGTCGGGCTCATGCCGCAGGAGGGGGCGTTGTTCCCGCATCTGAGCGTCGGGGAGAACGTCGCCTTCGGTCTCGGCCGCGCCGACCGCGAGCACGCCCGCGCCCAGGTCGCGCACTGGCTGGAGGTCGTCGGCCTCGGCGATCTGGCCCGCGCGCGCCCTCACGAGATCTCGGGCGGTCAACAGCAGAGGGTCGCGCTGGCCCGCGCACTTGCGGCGCGGCCGCGGGTGCTGCTTCTCGACGAGCCGTTCGCCGCGCTGGACGCCGGGTTGCGGGTCAGGGTGCGCGAGGACATCGCGGCGATCCTGCGCGACACCGGCACGACGGCGGTCCTGGTCACCCACGATCAGTCCGAGGCGCTGTCGCTGGCCGATTCGGTGGCGCTGCTGATCGGCGGGGCCGTCGCCCAGCACGGCACGCCCGCCGATCTGTACCACCGTCCCGGCACGCTGACCAGCGCGCGGTTCATCGGGAACACGGTCGAGATCACCGGTACCGCGGAGTCCGGCACCGTCCACACCGCCCTCGGCGCGCTGCGGTCGAAGGTGACGGTCGGCGACGGCCCCGCCGTGGTGGTGCTGCGGCCCGAGCAGTTGCGGGTCGGCACCGACGGCTCCGGGTCGCCGGCCCGGGTGCGGGCCTGCCGGTTCTACGGCGCGGACACGGTGGTGCACGTGACGCTCGATGACGGGACGGCGCTGCAGGTGCGCAGCCCTGGCGCACCGGGACTCGACGAGGGCGCCGACGTCACCGTCGACGTCGTCGGGGACGTGCTGGCCTACCCGTCACCAACCGGTCGGGAGCGGGTGTCCCTCGGCGAAGCCGGCAGCTGACTGCACCCCGAGCACCGCTTTGTCGTGCAGTTCGGGCAGTGTCGCGGCCCCGACGTAGGTGCAGGTGCTGCGCACACCCGAGGTGATGTGGTCGAGCAGGTCCTCCACGCCGCCGCGGACGGGGTCCAGGTCCATCCGTGACGTCGAGATGCCCTCTTCGAAGAGGCCTTTGCGGGCCCGGTCGAACGCGCTGTCACCCGCGGTGCGCGCCGCGACGGCCCGCTTGGACGCCATCCCGTAGCTCTCCTTGTACGGCAGGCCGTCGCGGTCGTGCATCAGGTCGCCGGGGGACTCGTAGGTTCCGGCGAACCACGACCCGATCATCACGTTCGACGCACCCGCGGCCAGCGCCAGCGCGACGTCGCGGGGATGCCGGACACCGCCGTCGGCCCACACGTGACCGCCGAGTTCCTTTGCCGCAGAGGCACATTCGACCACCGCCGAGAACTGCGGACGGCCGACGCCGGTCATCATCCGGGTGGTGCACATCGCGCCGGGCCCGACGCCCACCTTCACGATCGTCGCGCCGGCGTTGATCAGGTCCCGCGTCCCGGTGGCCGACACCACGTTGCCCGCGGCCAGCGGCACGCCGAGGTCTGCTGCCGCGACGGCGGCGATCGCGTCGAGCATCTTGCGCTGGTGGCCGTGGGCGGTGTCGATCACGAGAAGGTCGGCGCCGGCCTCGACGAGATCGCGGGCCTTCGCCGCCACGTCGCCGTTGATTCCGACGGCCGTCGCGATCCGGAGGCGTCCGTACGCGTCGACCGCGGGGGTGTAGATGCCGGCCCGCACGGCGCCGGTGCGCGTGAGCACCCCGGCCAGCGACCCGTCCGCGTCGGTCAGCACCGCGACGTCGATGTGCGCGTGTTCGAGGAGGTCGAACACCTTGCGGGGGTCCGTCCCGGCCGGGGCGGTGACGAAGTCCGTGATCGCCACGTCGCACACCCGGGTGAAGCGGTCCACGCCGTGACACGCCGCCTCGGTCACCAGACCCACCGGCCTGTCGTGGTCGAGCACGACCGCCGCGCCGTGGGCCCGTTTGTGGATCAGTGCGGCGGCGTCGGACACCGAATCGTCGGGGGAGAGTGTGACCGGAGTGTCGACCACGGTGTCGCGGCTCTTGACGAAGTCGACGGTGTGCCTGACGGCCGAGGGCGGGAGGTCCTGGGGGAGGACGACGATACCGCCGCGCCGCGCGACCGTCTCCGCCATCCGGCGTCCCGCGACCGCGGTCATGTTCGCGACCACCACGGGGATCGTCGTGCCCGACCCGTCGACGGTGGACAGGTCCACGTCGAAGCGCGAGGTGACCTCGGAGCGCCCCGGCACGACGAACACGTCGTTGTAGGTCAGGTCGTACGGCGGCCGGTGGCCATCCAGAAACTGCACGCGCCCGAGTCTAGTGGCGCCCCGTCTCCCCGCGAGCAGACGCGAACTCGCACGACGCGCCGGCGACACGCCCGAGTGTGCGACTGCTCGCGGGAGGAAGGTTAGGCCTCGACCTCGGTGCGGTCGCCGCTCCACAGTGTGTGGAAGCGCTTCTCGCGGTCGGTGTCGATGCGGCCGTAGGTGTGCGCGCCGAAGAAGTCACGCAGCCCCTGGGTCAGTGCGGCGGGCAGGCGCTCGGTGCGCAGACCGTCGTAGTAGGACAGCGCGGAGCTGAAGCCGGGGATCGGGATGCCCAGCTCGGTGGCCTTGACCACGACGCGGCGCCAGCTGTCGATCGCCGCCTCGATGGCGTCGCGGAAGTACGGGTCGACGATCAGCGTCGGCAGATCGGGGTCGTTGTCGAAGGCGTCGGTGATCCGGTTGAGGAACTTGGCCCGGATGATGCAGCCGCCCCGCCAGATTCGCGCCATGTCACCGGGCTTGATGTCCCAGTCGTACTCGTCGGAGCCGGCCTGGATCTGGTTGAAGCCCTGGGCGTAGGCGATGATCTTCGACGCGTACAGCGCCTGCCGGATGTCCTCGACGAACTGCTCTGCATCGCCGGGTTTCTCACCGAGATCCCCGGACGCCAGGCCGGTGGTGGCCTTGCGCTGGGCCACCGAGCCCGACAGCGCGCGGGCGAACACCGCCTCGGCGATGCCCGTCACCGGCACGCCCAGATCCAGGGCCGACTTGACCGTCCAGCGGCCGGTGCCTTTCTGCTCGGCCTCGTCGAGGATCACATCGACCAGCGGCGTGCCGGTCGTGGCGTCGGTCTGGCGCAGCACCTGGGCGGTGATCTCGACCAGGAAGCTGTCCAGGTCGCCGGCGTTCCACTCGTCGAACACGTCGGCGATCTCGGGGGCGCTCTTGCCCAGCCCGTCGCGCAGCAACTGGTAGGCCTCACCGATGAGCTGCATGTCGGAGTACTCGATGCCGTTGTGCACCATCTTCACGAAATGTCCCGCACCGTCGGGGCCGATATGGGTGCAGCACGGCACGCCGTCGACGTGGGCCGAGATCTCCTCGAGCAGCGGCCCCAGCGAGGCATAGGACTCGGCCGGGCCGCCCGGCATGATCGACGGCCCGTTCAGCGCGCCCTCCTCACCACCGGAGATGCCGGCGCCGACGAAGTGCAGCCCCCGCTCACGGATCGCCTTCTCCCGCCGGATGGTGTCCGTGTAGAGGGCGTTGCCGCCGTCGATGATGATGTCGCCTTCTTCCATCGCGTCGGCGAGCTCATTGATCACCGCATCGGTCGGGTCGCCGGCCTTGACCATGATCAGCACCCGGCGCGGCTTCTCCAGCGCATCGAGGAACTCCGCGATCGTCTCGCTGCGCACGAAATTCCCGTCCGAACCGTGCTCGGCGAGCAGCGCGTCGGTCTTGGCGACCGAACGGTTGTGCAGAGCAACGGTGTAGCCGTGCCGCGCGAAGTTGCGCGCGATGTTCGATCCCATCACCGCCAGACCGGTGACGCCGATCTGGGCGCTACCCGTGGTTCCGGACGAGCTCATAGACAAAACCCTTTCGATCTCTTACTGCGACACAGCTTCTGACAGGTTTTTCGCAAGAGAACCCGGGCGGGTCCCTAGACGAGGAACAACCGATGCAGCTCGTTGAGCCACGGGACCGCGAACGCGACTGTCGGCACGACCAGCACCGCCGCCGCCGCGGCGTAGGCGCCCGCCGCGAGCATCCTGCTGTTGGGCTTGCCGCCGAGCCGGCGCACCCGCACCACGGTGGTGGGCCCGCCCGCGGCGAGCGCACCGCGGGGAGCGCGGCCGGACGCGCACGCGACCAGCGCCCGGGCCAACGGCGTGGGCCCTTCGGCCCGCACCGCGGCGTCATCGGCGAGAAGTTCGATCAGAAGGCGGACGGCGTTGAGCGCGTGGCCGCTGCGCACCAGCCGGGGAAAGGCCGCGTGGACCGCGGTGAACATCTCCAGTACCAGGTCGTGGCGGGCACGCAGGTGGGCGTGCTCGTGCTCCAGGATCGCCGACATCTCGTTGTCGGCGAGCGTCTTGAGCGCCCCCTCGCTGACGACGACGCGGCTGCGGACACCCGGAAGGCAGTACGCCAGCGGTTCGTCGACGTCGAGGACGCGCAGCCTGCTGCGGGAGCGGGTGCGGCTGTGGTGGGCCCCGACGAGGTCGACGACCATCCGGTGGTGTGCCCGGCGTCGCCGGGTCGCGACCGCGACGTTGAGTACCGAGACGACCAATCGGGCGCCGACGACGAGTGTCAGCAGGAAGACGACGACGTAGGCGGTCCACAACGGCCACCCCAGGACCGCGATCTCACCGACGATCGTCGAGGTGGGCCTGCCGTCGGGACCGGGTACGAAAAGCCTGCTCGCGATTGCGATTCCGGCGGAGAACGCCGACAGCACCGCGGCCGCCGCGATCGACTGCCACAGCACGATCGCTGCCCGCGGAGCGCGCAGTGGCCAGGCTGCTCGCGCCAGCATCGCAGGCACCGGCCCCGAGAGGAGCAACGCGAGGAGGGAGAAGGCCAGCGCGGACACGCTGTAAGTGTCCCTCAGGCGGTGGGTGAATCGCCAGCGGGCCGGTCTGTCGGGTGCTTGTCTTCCAGTTCGGCCAGGGCGCGGCGCAATGCAGCCGCCTCACCGGCGCCGACGCGTTCGACGAAGTGCACGAGGGCGGCCTCCCGGCTGCCCGAATCCGCGGCCTGGTCGAGGGCGTCCACCATCAGGCCGGCGACCAGTTCGTCGCGTCCGTGGGTGGGTGCGTACCGATGGGCCCGGTCGTCGCGATGCTGGACCACCAGGTTCTTCTTCGCCAGTCGCTGCAGCACGGTCATGATCGTCGTGTAGGCGAGGTCGCGGCGTGCGGAGAGCGCTTCGTGCACCTGGCGCACGGTCTGAGGCTCCCCGGACGACCACAGGTGGTCCATCACGGAGCGCTCGAGCTCCCCGAGTCGAGTCAGCTTGGCCATCTTCCGTTCACCTCCTGCCGGCAGTCGATCAAAGCGTACTACGGGATTACTACCGCGCGTCGTATCAAGTCTCGGCGCAGGTCGATCGCCGGAGATGCGCACTTCGGAGATACCAACGTCACGGCGTGTGCGGGCGCGTCCGTCCGGTCGTGTGAGTCCAGTCACAGGTTCTAGCCCCTTCGGTCAGCCTGACTATAGTAAGGCTAACCTAAATCGGTAAGCCCTACCCAGATCGCGAGGTGCCCGTGACAGTCGTTGTCGAGGATCCACTCATCGCCAGCATGTCGATCGGGCAGACCCTGCCCATCCACGAATCGAGCCGTCGTCTGCGCGAGATGTACCGCGAATGTCCGCGGGTCTACGGGGTGGCGGTGATGGGGGACCTGTCCCGACGACGCTGGTGGCCCCTGACCGAGATCCTGACGACGGACCGCCTCGACCGGATGTTCCACACCGGAGTGGCCGAGACCGACAGTCGCACCGCCGTCACCCAACAGTTGGCCGCGACCTTCGCCCATGTCGTCGTCGGCCGCGTCATCCCGCTGCTTGCCCTCGAAGGCCGGGCGTGGGACACCGGCCCGGAGAACCTCTGGGTGCACGTCGACTCCGAGGGCGCGATCGACTGGGTGGGCGTGGTCGATCCGACCCTGCGCGCCCTGCCCGACGACTCGCTGGCCTCGACGGGACAGAGCGGCATCGTCGCGCTGCCCAGTGAGGCCGCGCTGACCACATGGGTGGCACACCGGAGCCATCGGGCACTGGGGCCGCTGTTCACCAGGCTCGCCGCGGTCAGCGGCGGCGCCATGCCCGTCTCGGCGATGTGGCACATCGTCGGGGGCGCGGTGGTCAACGCCGCGACCCAGGTCCCACTGCTCGCGGGATCCAGCGAGATCGTCAGCATGCGGCGCGGACAGGCCGTTCTCGACGCCTTTGTCAGCTTCGGCCTGCCGGTTCGCGGCGTTACCCGATCCGCCGGGACGAAGGTCTTGCTCAATTAGGTAAGGGTTGCCTATCCTATGGAGGTCGGGTTGATCCCGAACTTCGGATCCACCGGACCGCGCCGGAGTCCTGAGGGCTGCAGAGACCCCCGGTCCGACCGAAGGAAGGGCCCCACGCATCGCGTGGGGCCCTTCTCCATTTCAGGAAATCGTCGGTGGGCGTGTAGAACTCCAAGCGTGAGTGAAGTTCCTGACGGCCTCGGCGACGGTTTCGACAAAGAACTCGGGTTGACCTACCTGGAGATGTCGCCGGACGGCGGGCGCGCGCAACTCGAGATCACCGAGAAGCTGTTACAGCCGTGGGGGATCGTGCACGGCGGTGTGTACTGCGCGGTGATCGAGAGCATGGCCAGCGTGTCGGCACACGTATGGCTGGGCCAGAACGGTGGAGGCACGGTCGTCGGCGTCAACAACAACACCGACTTCCTGCGGGCGATCCGCTCGGGAACGGTCACCGCGACGTCGACGCCCATCCATCGCGGCCGACGCCAGCAGCTCTGGTTGATCACCATCACCGACGAGGCGGGCAAGACGGTGGCGCGGGGCCAGGTGCGGCTCCAGAACCTGCCCGACGCGTAGCGTCCTCCAGCAATCGAGTGCGCTGCTGACCGGGGTCCGGTCTGGCAGGATCGCCCGTTATGCGTCTGACACCGCCTGAACAGGAACGCCTGCTCCTGTCCTATGCCGCCGAACTCGCCCGCCGCCGCCAGGCCCGCGGGCTCAAGCTCAACCATCCCGAAGCGGTCGCGATCATCACCGACCACATCCTCGAAGGGGCGCGCGACGGCCGCACCGTCGCCGAGTTGATGATCAGCGGCCGAGACGTTCTCGGTCGCGACGACGTCCTGGTGGGTGTCCCGGAGATGCTCGACGACGTCCAGGTCGAGGCGACATTCCCCGACGGCACGAAGCTCGTGACCGTCCACCACCCGATCCCGTGAGAGCAGGCAGGCAGTGATACCCGGCGAGATCGTCTTCGGCGACGGCGACATCGAGATCAATCCCGGCGCGGCGCGGCTGGAGATGGAAATCGTGAACACCGGTGACCGACCGGTGCAGGTCGGTAGCCACGTCCACGTGCCGCAGGCCAACAGCGCGCTGGAGTTCGACAGGGCGGCCGCGCACGGATACCGCTTCGACATCGCCGCAGGCACCGCGATCCGGTTCGAACCCGGTGTGGCGCAGCAGGTTCGCCTCGTTCCGCTGCGGGGCACCAGAGAGGTGCACGGACTGAGTCTCGACCCGCCCGGCAGATTGGATGGATCGCGATGACCCGGCTCACCCGGACCCACTACGCGGCACTGTTCGGACCCACGACGGGGGATCGCATCCGGCTGGCAGACACCGATCTGTTCATCGAGATCACCGAGGACCGCAGCGGCGGACCCGGTCTGGCCGGCGACGAGGCCGTCTTCGGCGGAGGCAAGGTCCTGCGCGAATCGATGGGCCAGTCACGGGCCACGCGCGCCGACGGCGCCCCCGACACGGTCATCACCGGCGCGGTGATCCTGGACCATTGGGGAATCATCAAGGCCGACATCGGCATTCGTGACGGTCGTATCGTCGGGATCGGGAAGGCGGGTAACCCCGACATCATGTCGGGGGTGCACCCCGCGCTGGTGGTGGGGCCGTCCACCGAGATCATCGCGGGCAACGGCCGCATCGTCACCGCGGGCGCGATCGACTGCCATGTGCACCTGATCTGCCCGCAGATCATGGAGGAAGCGCTCGGTGGTGGGATTACGACCATCATCGCGGGCGGGACCGGCCCGGCCGAGGGCAGCAAGGCCACCACCGTGACCCCGGGTGCATGGCACCTGGCCAGGATGCTGGAGGCGCTCGACACCTGGCCGATGAACGTCGCGCTGCTGGGCAAGGGCAACACCGTCAGCAGCGAGGCGATGTGGGAGCAACTACGCGGCGGCGCAGCGGGTTTCAAACTGCACGAGGACTGGGGCACCACCCCCGCGGCGATCGACGCCTGCCTGACGGTGTGCGAACAGGCCGGTGTGCAGGCCAACATCCACACCGACACCCTCAACGAGGCTGGCTTCGTCGAGGACACGCTCGCCGCGATCAAGGGCCGTTCGATACACGCGTATCACACCGAGGGTGCCGGCGGTGGGCACGCACCCGACATCATCACCGTGGCAAGCCATCCCAATGTGCTGCCCAGCTCGACCAATCCCACCCGCCCGCACACGGTGAACACCCTCGACGAGCATCTCGACATGCTGATGGTGTGCCACCATCTCAACCCGCGGGTCCCCGAGGATCTCGCATTCGCCGAGAGCCGGATCCGGCCGTCGACGATCGCGGCCGAGGACCTGCTGCACGACATCGGCGCGATCTCGATGATCGGCAGTGACGCGCAGGCGATGGGCCGCATCGGCGAAGTCGTGATGAGGACATGGCAGACCGCGCATGTGATGAAACGGCGACGGGGCAACCTGGCGGGGGACACCCGCGCCGACAACAACCGCGCGCGACGCTACGTCGCGAAGTACACCATCTGCCCGGCCGTCGCGCACGGTCTCGACGGCGAGATCGGGTCTGTCGAGGTCGGCAAGCTCGCCGACCTGGTCCTGTGGGAGCCCGCGTTCTTCGGGGTGCGTCCGCACGCCGTCGTGAAGGGCGGCATGATCGCGTGGGCGGCGATGGGCGACGCCAACGCGTCGATTCCGACACCGCAGCCGGTGTTGCCGCGTCCCATGTTCGGTGCGGCCCCGGCCGCGGCAGCCCACACATCGGTGCATTTCGTCGCGCCACAGGCCGTCGAAGACGGTCTCGCCGACCGGATCGCCGTGAACCGCAAGCTCGTTGCGGTCGGCAACGTTCGCGGTGTCGGCAAGGCCCAGATGCCGGGCAACGACGCGACCCCGGACATCCGGGTCGATCCGGACACCTTCACCGTCCGCATCGACGGGGAGGTCTGGGAGGAGCAGCCCGCGGAGGAACTTCCGATGGCACAGCGCTACTTCCTGTTCTAGCCGGGATCGGTGTTCACGATGACGCATTTGACGACCCTGCTGGCCCTGTCCGACTCGAGGCTGCCGACAGGTGGCCACGTTCATTCGGGGGGAGTGGAGGAAGCGGTGAGCAGCGGCCTGGTCGCCGACCTCGCAACACTGCAAGCGTTCCTGCGGCGGCGCATCAGAACGACCGGTCTGGTCACCGCCTCTCTGGCCGCGGCTGTGCACCGCGGGTCCCTCTCCGCCGCGGCAGGACAGGCCGGTGACGCTGAAACCGACGCGCGCACACCGGCTCCGGCGGCACGGCAGGCCTCACGCGCACAGGGCCGGGGCCTGGTCCGGCTGGCGCGGCGGGTATGGCCGGATCACGACTGGGACACGCTGGGACCGACACCGCATCTGGCGGTGGCGGCCGGGGCGGTCGGAGCGGCGAGCGGACTGGCACCCGAGCACACCGCGCTGTCGCTGGTGTACACCACGATGACGGGCTCGGCGACCGCCGCGCAACGACTGCTCGCGCTGGACCCCGGCGACGTCGCCGCGGTCACGTTCGAGCTGTCCTCGCTGTGCGACCAGACCGCGACCGAGGCCGCGAAGGGTCTCGCCGACCTGTCCGATCCTCTGCTCGATGTACTCGCGCAGCGCCACGCCGAGCGCGAACGACCGCTGTTCGCTTCCTAGAGAAAGTTGCCGACATGCCACCGCATTTCCTGGACGGTCAGCCACACGGTCACGCCGACCGCCCCCGCCGCGCCCGGCGACCGGACGAGCCGTTGCGCATCGGGGTCGGCGGACCCGTCGGTTCCGGCAAGACGGCCCTGGTCGCCGCGTTGTGCAGGCAGCTGCGCGAGGAACTGTCACTCGCGGTGCTGACCAACGACATCTACACCACCGAGGACGCCGACTTCCTGCGGCGCAACGCCGTGCTGCCCGACGACCGCATCGCCGCGGTACAGACCGGCGGCTGCCCGCACACTGCCATACGCGACGACATTACGGCCAACCTGGATGCGATCGACGATCTGATCGCCGGCCACGATGACCTCGACCTGATCCTGGTGGAATCGGGCGGGGACAATCTGACGGCGACTTTCTCGTCGGGACTGGTCGATGTCCAGATCTTCGTGATCGATGTGGCCGGTGGCGACAAGGTGCCCCGTAAAGGCGGACCGGGGGTCACGTTCTCGGATCTGTTGGTGATCAACAAGACCGACCTCGCCCCGCTGGTCGGCGCCGATCTGGACGTGATGCGCAGGGATGCCGCCGCGGTCCGCGGCGAGCGGCCCTTCGAGCTGATCTCGCTGACCGGTGATCCCGCCGCGACGCCGGTTCTGGGCTGGGTCCGCGAGCAGCTCAGGGTGGCACAGGCCGTCTGAATGCGCTCCGACGTCCTCATCGTCGCCCGGCCCGGCCTGCCCCCGCACATCGAGAGCAGGGGCGGGATCGCAGGCAGGCGCACAGAACCCGACACCGTGCATCTGGTGTCGTCGGTGGCGACGCCGCTGGGCGGCGACGCGATCTCGATGCGCGTCGTCGTCGAATCCGGGGCGCGGCTCTCGGTGCGCACCGTGGCAGCCACAGTCGCCCTGCCCGGCGCGGCGACCGTCGAATCCCACGCCACCTGGACCCTCGAGGTCGCCGGCGAGCTCGACCTCGACCCTGAGCCGACGATCGTCGCCGCGACGGCACGCCACCACGCAGCGACGCACCTGACACTGGCCGCGAACGGAGCCGTCCGGGTGCGCGAACGGATCCAGATCGGCAGAACCGGTGAGCGGCAAGGCTTCTGGTCAGGATCCCTGCATGCCGACGTCGACGGCAGACCACTGCTGCGACATCGGGTGGAACTCGGGCACGGCTCGTACGCCGACGACGACCTCGCCGCCCCCCGGGCGTGCGTCAGCGAACTGCGGTACCCGCACGTGGCGACCGACGCCGCGGGCACGACGCTCGAGCTGGCAGGGGGAGGCGGCCTGTCGACCTGGCAAGGCGACAGACTGCACAGCCGTCCCTGACGGCAGCGGCCGCGCTAGCTGGCCGCTTTCTCCGTGTCCTGAACGGACGCGGCGATCTCCTCGAGTTCCTCGAGTCGTATTCGCGCGTAGGCCTGTTGCTCGGTGATCGTCAACTGCCCGCGCTTGGTCGACAGGAACGTCACCGTCCACGACAGCAGGGTCACGATCTTGGTCTTGAAGCCGACCAGGTACACCAGGTGCAGCACCAGCCACGAGAGCCACGCGATGAAGCCGCCGAACTCCAGTGGACCGATCTTGGCGACGGCACTGAACCGCGACACCGTGGCCATGGAGCCCTTGTCGAAGTACTTGAACGGTTCCCGTTCCGACACTTCGGCGCCCTTGAGGCCGGCGGCGATCGCCTTGGCGGCGTAGCGGCCGCCCTGGATCGCACCCTGCGCCATGCCCGGCACGTCCTCGACGGCTGCCATGTCGCCGACGACGAAGACGTTGGGATGGCCCGGGATGGACAGGTCCGGAAGAACTTTCACACGGCCGGCACGGTCGAGCTCCACACCGGACTGGTCGGCCAGGTCGCGGCCCAGAGGACTGGCCGAGACGCCCGCCGACCACACCTTGCACGCGGCCTCGATGCGGCGCATCGTTCCGTCGGGATCCTTGACGGTGATGCCGTTGCGGTCGACGTCGGTGACCATCGCGTTGAGCTGGATTTCGACGCCCATCTTCTCCAGGCGCTTCTGCGCCTGCTTGCCCAGCTTCTCACCCATCGGCGGCAGCACTGCCGGAGCGGCGTCGAGCAGGATCACCCGGGCCTTGGTCGAATCGATGTGCCGGAACGCGCCTTTGAGGGTGTGATCGGCCAATTCCGCGATCTGCCCGGCCATTTCGACACCGGTCGGGCCGGCACCCACGACCACGAAGGTCAGCAGCTTCTCGCGGCGCGCCGGGTCGCTGGACCGTTCGGCCTGCTCGAACGAACCGAGGATGCGGCCGCGCAGTTCCAGCGCGTCATCGATGGACTTCATCCCCGGTGCCCACTCGGCGAAGTGGTCGTTGCCGAAGTAGGACTGGCCGGCGCCCGCGGCGACGATCAGGCTGTCGAAGGGCGTGATGTAGGTGTGGCCGAGCAGTTCCGACCGGACGGTGTTGGTCTTCAGGTCGATCCGGGTGACGTCGCCGAGCAGCACCTGCGCGTTCTTCTGGTTGCGCAGGATGACGCGGGTCGCCGGGGCGATCTCGCCCTCGGAGATGATCCCCGTCGCCACCTGGTAGAGCAGCGGCTGGAAGAGATGGTGGGTGGTCCGCGCGATCATCTTGATGTCGACGTCGGCCTTCTTCAACGCCTTCGCCGCGGTCAACCCACCGAAGCCCGATCCGATGATGACCACCTTGTGGCGATCGGATGGAGTCGCTCCGGGATGGCTCATTGCTACTCCTAACGAGGTCCTCGATGACGGACCTGCCTCGGGTACCTTCTTTACCCATTCAGATCAACGAAAATCCTAGTCGCTGACCTTCCGGGTGGCGCGGTGACGTGCCTTACCGCGCCAGATGTCCCGAGTTGTTCCTCCGTCAGCCCGCGACCAGCGGCTTGAGCGCCTCGCCGAGCGCGGTGATCTGGCCGGGCTGGTAGCCGACGGTCTGGGTCGGCACGAAGAGGATGACCCCGTCGACCCCGGCGTCGAGAACCTTGGACTGGACCTGTTCGGCGATCTGTTCCGGGGTGCCCGCGACCATCCGCTGCCTGAAGTCCTCCGGGATCATGTCGGGCGAGACGCCGTCACCGGTCAGCGCGCCGATCAGCATGCTGGTCTCCAGCGTCGACGGGTCCCGATCGATCTTTTCGCAGGCCTGCGTGACGACGTCGATCTTTCGGGCCAGCTCGTCGAATCCGGCGATCACGTTGAGATGGTCGAAGTGCCGTGCGGCCAACGGAATGGTCTTCTTCTCGCCACTGCCGCCGATCATCAGCGGAATGTGTTCGCGGAAGCGGGGATTGGCCATCGCGTCCTTGACGCTGTAGTACTCGCCGGAGAAGGTCGGTGTCTCACCCTTGATCATCGGCAGGATGATCTGCAGCGCCTCGCCGAGCTTGTTGAAGCGATCTGTGAAGGTTCCGAACTCGTAGCCGAGCTGGTCGTGTTCGAGCTCGAACCAACCGGTGCCGATGCCGAGGATCGCACGACCCGCGCTGATCACGTCGAGCGTCGTGATGTTCTTGGCCAGCAGCGTCGGGTTGCGGTAGGTGTTGCCGGTGACGAGCGTGCCCAGTTGGACGCTGTCGGTGGCGGCGGCCAGCGCGCCGAGTGCGGTATACGCCTCCAGCATCGGCTGGTCGGGCGTCCCGATTCCGGGCAGTTGGTAGAAGTGGTCCATCAGGAACACCGAGTCGAACCCTGAGGTGTCCGCTTCCTTCGCCTGTGCGACGACGGTGGGGAAGAGGTCGGAAACGCCGGTGCCGTAGGAGAAGTTGTTGATCTGGAGTCCGAGTCGAATGCTCACCCGACCGACCCTACGCAGCCCGGACGGGTCGCCGTCGTGCGTTTCACCCGCCGCGAAGCGCGGAATAAAGTCAGACTCGGGCCCGCTTGGACTGACTTCTAGGCGAAGTTCGCCAGCGCCCCGTGGCTCACGTGCAGCGTCTGTCCGGTGATGTGCCGGGCGGCGGGTGTGGTGAGGAACAACGACAGGCGGGAGATCTCGGTGCTGGCCGGTGGCGGTGTGGCGCCGACTCCGTCGTAGCCGGGTTCGACGCCGCGGCCGACCGCGACGGCGTTGATGGTGATACCGCGGATCCCGAAATGGTTCGCCAGACCGGCGGTCCAGTCGGACACCGCCGCTTTGACCGCCGACGCGGCGCCGCCCTCCTCCGGGAGATCGGGGATGACGGTGATGATGGATCCGCCGGAGCGCATGTGATCGCCGAGCACCTGCACGGTCAGCACGGACGCCAGCAGGTTCGCGTCGAACAGGCCGCGCCACTGAGCGGCGTGATCGGTCAGCGTGTACGCGCGGGGGTCGCCGCCCACCCAGGTGGGCGCCGGTACGTTGATGATGGCGTCGAGGTGTGCGGGGACCTGTCCGTGCAGGTCACCGACGGAGGCGGGGTCGGTGTTGTCGAAGACGTAGGCGTCCGTGTCGAGTTCCTTGGCGAGGACCTCGAGTTCGTCGCGGCGACGGCCGCCGACGAGCACCGTGTGGCCGGCCTCGTGGAAGCCTTCGGCGATCGTGCGTCCCAGATCGGTATCGCAGCCTGTGACCAGCACGTCCATCGTGGCCCCCTTCTTGAGCGTTCGGCGCTGAACTCAGCGAGCGCCGCCAATGTTACTGGACAGTAGCTATATCAGGAACCCGGCACGCCGCCGCGGTAACGCGAGCGGGGCGAAAGCCGACGTACGGGTGAGACATCACACACGACCGGACACCATCTCCCGCGATCCCGCGCAACGCGCGGGCTGTTCCGCGGTGCCAGCAAATCGCTACATAGCCGCTATCAGCGGCAATAGCACCGCAGCAATGTAACAATTCAGCACAATTTGACCACCCCGCACTTGCGTCACGGCTGCAACACGGTAGTTTCATGACCATGGATCAGCCGAATGTGTTTCCGCACCGCCGCGCGGGCACCCCGACGTCGATTCGACGCTCCGTCGTGACCGGCGCCACCACCGCCGCGCTGGCCGCGGCCCTTGCCCTGCCGGGCATCGCCAACGCTCAGCCCGCGCCGACGCCGACGCCCGCCCCGCCGCCTCCCGCGGTCGGCGCCCCGCAGGCTCCGGCTCCGGACGCTCCGGCGGCACCGGCACCGGCACCGCCCGCTGATCCGAACGCACCCGCGCCTGCCGCGCCACCCGCGACCCCGCCGGCCGACCCCAACGCACCGGTACCACCGCCGGCTGACCCGAACGCGCCGGCACCGGCCGGGCCCGAAGCCCCGGCGGCCCCCGCGCCCGAACCCGGACGTGTCGACAACGCCGCCGGCGGCTTCAGCTACGTCGTCCCCGCGGGCTGGAAGGTCTCGGACGCCACGCAGCTGTCCTACGGCCAGGCGCTGCTGTCCAAGCTCCCGCCGGAAGGCTCGCCGCCGGACGCCCAGCCGCCGAACGACACCAGCGTGCTGTTGGGCCGGTTGGACCTGAAGCTGTTCGCGGGCGCCGAGACCGACAACACCAAGGCTGCGCAGCGGCTCGCGTCCGATATGGGCGAATTCTTCATGCCGTTCCCGGGGACCCGGGTCAACCAGCAGGTCGTCCCCCTGGACGCCAACGGTATGACCGGCGTCGCGTCGTACTACGAGGTGAAGTTCACCGACACCAACAAGCCCAACGGTCAGATCTGGGCGGGTGTGGTCGGGGCTCCGGTCGCGCCGGGCACGCCGCGCGGACAGCGCACCCCCGAGCGTTGGTTCGTGGTGTGGCTGGGCACGGCGACCAATCCGGTGCCGCAGGGCGAGGCCGTCACCCTGGCCAACTCGATCCGGCCCTGGGCCCCGCCGCCGCCGCCCCCGGCCGACCCGAACGCACCTGTGCCGCCGGCCGATCCCAACGCGCCGCCGGCCGACCCGAACGCCGCACCGCCGCGGCCCGCCGTCGGCGTCCCGGTTCCGGTCGATCCGAACACCGCTCCAGGAATGCTGCCGCCGGCCTGATCGGCCGGGTCGTCCCCCGGGAAATCGTGTCCGTTCGCATCCTGTTTGCACAGCCGATTCGTTACCCGGGGCCGGTATACCTGAGCCATGACCCGGCTGCGGCCGCACCGGGTCCGGAGGCGACAGGAGTGTTCGATGGACATGGTTGCAGCTACTGAGATCTTGGCGCGTTCGACGACGTTGACCAGCGTCGGATGGATCGGCTACATCATCATCGGGGCGATTGCCGGATGGATCGCCGGCAAAATCGTCAAGGGTGGCGGCTCGGGCATCCTGCTCAACATCGTGATCGGCATCGTCGGTGCCCTCATCGGCGGCTTCCTGCTGAGCTTCTTCCTCGACACCGCGGGCGGCGGCTGGTGGTTCACGCTGTTCACCGCGATCCTCGGGTCGGTGATCCTGCTGTGGATCGTCGGGAAGGTGCAGTCGCGAAGCTGACCCACCGACGGCCCGGTGCGTGACATCGTTGACAGGTGAACTCCACGACGATGCGGGCGTGGCGGGTACACCGACCGGGTCCGATGTCGACGTCGCCTCTGGTCGGCGTGACGGCGCCGATTCCGGAGCCGGGCCGCGGAGAACTCCTCGTCGCGGTGTTGGCGTGCGGGGTGTGCCGGACCGATCTGCACGTCGCGGAGGGCGACCTGCCGGTGCACCGCGCCGACGTCACCCCCGGGCATGAGGTGGTGGGCGAGGTCGTCGGACTGGGCGACGGGGTCGAGACGTTCGCCGTCGGCGACCGTGTCGGCATCGCGTGGCTGCGCCACACCTGCGGCACGTGCCGCTACTGCACGCGCGGTGACGAGAACCTGTGCCCGCACTCGCGCTACACCGGGTGGGATGCCGACGGCGGTTACGCCGAGTTCGCGACCGTCCCGGCGGCCTTCGCACTGCCGCTGCCGTCGGGCTATACCGACACCGAGCTCGCGCCCCTTCTCTGCGCCGGCATCATCGGATATCGCGCACTGCTGCGGGCGGACCTGCCGCCCGGCGGTCGCCTCGGGATCTACGGCTTCGGCGGCAGCGCGCACCTGACGGCCCAGGTGGCGCTGGCGCAGGGTGCCGAGGTCCACGTGATGACCCGTGGCGCGTTGGCCCGCGAGCTGGCACTGGCACTCGGCGCTGCGTCTGCACAGGGGGCCGCCGATCCGTCACCGGTACCGCTGGATTCGGCGATCCTGTTCGCTCCGGTCGGCGAGCTCGTGCTGCCGGCACTGGAAGCCCTCGACCGGGGCGGCACCCTGGCCGTCGCCGGGATCCACCTCAGCGACATCCCGGAGCTGAACTATCAGCGTCATCTGTTCCAGGAGCGGCAGCTTCGTTCCGTCACGGCGAACACCCGCGCCGACTCGCGCGAGTTTCTCGATTTCGCCGCCCGCCATCGCATCGAGGTCACCACCGAGCAGTATCCGCTCGGTCGCGCCGACGAGGCTCTGGCCGATCTGAGTGCCGGACGGATCTCCGGGGCGGGTGTGCTGGTGGTGTGACCGTCAGGACAGATGCCACACCAGGGCGGCTGCGAGCGCGCCCAGCCCGTTGAGTGACCAGTGCAGTGCGATCGGGGCGATCAGGCTGCCGCTGCGGCGGCGCAGCCAGCTGAACACGAATCCCGCCGCGGCTGTCGCGATCACCGCGCCGACGACGCCGGCCACCGTGCCGAACACCCCGCCGCCGAGGATCTTGGTGAAGCCGGCGTTGCTGGCGGTCAGGCCCAGCGACGTCGCGATGTGCCACAGCCCGAACAGCAACGACCCGGCGGCCGCCACACCGCGCCAACCCCAGGCCTGCTCCAGCGCACCGTGCAGGACGCCGCGGAACGCGAGCTCTTCGGGGATCACGGTCTGCAACGGGATGATGATCATCGACGCCAGCAGCGCGCCCGACAGCGTCGCGTAGTTGTTGTTCAGGAACATCGGCCGCGTCCACGGCAGCAGCGCACCGACCGCGATCACGGTGCCGACCAGCGCGACGGCTCCCAGCGCGTACCCGGCGCCGGAACGCCAGTGCTCGCGGCCGAGTCCGAGCTCGGACCACCCCAGACCGCGGGAACGGACCATGAACAGCAGCCCGACCGCGGCGGCGGGAATCACAGCGACGTTGGCCCACGGCGTCGTGAAATGCGCCAGCAGGTTGGACAGCGCGAGAACGACGACGACGATCGCGATGTCGACGTAGAGGCGAAAGTGCTGCAGCGCCGCCAACTGTGCCGCCAGGGGGTGCGGTTCCGGAGGTGCGGCTACTGCATCAGACATAACTGCACCAGGGTACCGGGCTATTCGTTGTCGCCGCCGGTCGACGACGCGCTGTCGGCGCCCGCAGTGCCGAAGCCGGACTCGCGCGCGGCAGGCCATACCCAGTCCTTGACCTCGGGGATGTCCTCGCCGTGGGCGCGGGTGTACTCGCGCGCTGCGATGCGCTTGTCGGCCATCTGCTGGCGCAACGTCGCACAGGTGGAGCCCAGCGACGGAACCCGGTCGATGACGTCCATGACCAGGTGATAGCGGTCGAGGTCGTTGAGCATGACCATGTCGAAGGGCGTCGTGGTGGTGCCCTCCTCCTTGTAACCGCGCACATGAAGGTTGTCGTGGCCGGCCCGGCGGTAGGTCAGGCGATGGATCAACCACGGATAGCCGTGGTAGGCGAAGATGATCGGCCTGTCGGTGGTGAAGATCATGTCGAAGTCGCGATCGGGGAGCCCGTGCGGATGCTCGGTCGAGTCCTGCAGCCGCATCAGATCGACCACGTTGACGAACCGCACCTTCAGGTCGGGCAGGTGCTGGCGCAGGATGTCGGCGGCGGCCAACGCTTCGAGGGTGGGGATGTCGCCCGCGGAGGCGAGGACGACGTCGGGGTCGGTGCCGAGTTCCTCGGACCCAGCCCATTCCCAGATTCCGAGCCCCCGCGTGCAGTGCGCGACGGCCTGCTCCATGGTCAGGAAGTTCGGCGACGGCTGCTTTCCGGAGACGACGACGTTGACGTACTGCCGGGACCGCAGGCAGTGGTCGTAGGTGGACAGCAGCGTGTTGGCGTCCGGCGGAAGGTAGACCCGCACCACGTTGGCGCTCTTGTTCACCACGTGATCGATGAAGCCCGGATCCTGGTGGGAGAAGCCGTTGTGGTCCTGGCGCCAGACGTGGCTCGACAGCAGGTAGTTCAGGCTGGCGATGGGTCGCCGCCACGGGATGTGGTTGGTCACCTTGAGCCATTTGGCGTGCTGGTTGAGCATCGAGTCGACGATGTGGATGAACGCCTCGTAGCAGTTGAACAGGCCGTGCCTGCCCGTCAGCAGATAGCCTTCGAGCCAGCCCTGGCACTGGTGCTCGGAGAGCATCTCCACGACCCGTCCGGCACGAGCCAGGTGTTCGTCGACCTCGGCGCCGAAGAACTCCGCGTTCCACTGCTTGTCGGTCGCGTCGTAGACGGCCTGCAATCTGTTGGATGCGGTCTCGTCGGGACCGAAGATCCGGAAGTTGTCCGGATTGAGCCGGATCACCTCGGTCAGCCACTGGCCGAGTACTCGGGTGGCTTCGGCCACCGTGGCACCGGGGGCGGGGACGTCGACGGCGTAGTCACGGAAGTCCGGCAGTCTGAGGTCCTTGAGGAGCAGCCCGCCGTTGGCGTGCGGGTTGTCGCTCATCCGCAGGGGTCCGGGCGGCGCGAGCTCGGCGATCTCGGGCAGCAGTGCGCCGTCGGCGTCGAACAACTCGTCCGGGCGGTAGGAGGCCAGCCAGTCGGCGAGCACGGCCAGATGCTCCTTGGTGTCCCTGGCGCTGGACAACGGCACCTGGTGGGCCCGCCATGAGCCGGTGGTCTTCTTACCGTCGATGTAATCGGGGCCTGTCCACCCCTTCGGGGTCCGGAACACGATCATCGGCCAGGCCGGGCGGAACTCCTCACCGGAGCGGGCCCGCGCCTTGATGTCGGCGATCTCGTCGAGGACGTCGTCGAGCAGCGTCGCGAACCGGCGGTGGGCATCGGTGTGGTCCACACCGGGACCGCCCTCGTCGTCGGGGACCTCGAAGAAATACGGGTGATGGCCGTAGCCGACCATCAGCGCACGCAGTTCGTCCTCGGGGATCCGCGCCAGCAGTGTGGGGTTGGCGATCTTGTAGCCGTTGAGGTGCAGGATCGGCAGCACCGCCCCGTCCTTGGCGGCGTTGACGAACTTGTTGGAGTGCCAGCTGGTGGCCAGCGGACCGGTCTCGGCCTCACCGTCGCCGACCACCGCGGCGACCAGCAGGTCGGGGTTGTCGAACGCGGCGCCGTAGGCGTGGGACAGCGCGTAGCCGAGTTCACCGCCCTCGTGGATGGAGCCGGGCGTCTCGGGGGCGACGTGCGACGGGATGCCGCCGGGGAACGAGAACTGCCGGAACAGCCGGCGCAGACCCTCGTCGTCCTGGGTGATGTCGGAGTAGATCTCGCTGTAGGTGCCGTCGAGATACGCGTTGGCCACCAGGCCGGGTCCGCCGTGGCCGGGACCGGTCACGTAGATGGTCGACTGCTGTCGCTGCGCGATCGCGCGGTTGAGATGGGCGTAGAGGAAGTTCAACCCCGGGGTGGTGCCCCAGTGGCCGAGCAACCGGGGTTTGACGTCCTCGCGGGTCAGCGGGGTGCGCAGCAGCGGATTGTCGAGCAGGTAGATCTGGCCGACGGACAGATAGTTGGCGGCGCGCCACCACCGGTCCAGACGGTCGACGTCCTGGTCGCTCAGCGGTCTGCGCTCGGCTGTGGTGGCGGTGCTCATCCCTCTATCCAACCCTGGTTTCGGGTGCCGTAAACCTGTAGTCGATGGCGTCGGAGTTAATTTTGTCCGCGCCACTAAGGTGATCGGGTGGCTGAGGGCGCCGCTCTTTATGAACATCGCCCTGATCAACATCGTCCTCGCAGACAGATCCAGGAGACTCCGAGAAGCATGCCCATCGATCCCAGGACGCCCGTTCTCATCGGGTACGGACAGGTGAACCAGCGCACCGAAGATCCGTCGATCGAGCCCGTCGATCTGATGGCTGCCGCCGCCCGCGAGGCGGCGGACCCGCGCGTGCTGGAGGCCGTCGACGCCGTACGGGTGGTCAACCTCCTGTCGTGGCGCTACCGCGACCCGGGACTTCTTCTGGCGCAACGCATCGGCGCCGCCAAGGCCGCGACGCGCTACACCGGCATCGGCGGCAACGTCCCGCAGACGCTGGTCAACCTGGCATGCCTGGACATCCAGCAGGGTCGCAACGACGTGGTGCTGATCGCCGGCGCCGAGACGTGGCGTTCCCGCACCCGCACGCGCGCCGCGGGCAACAAGATGCAGGGCACCCGTCAGGACGAGTCGGTGCCGATGGCTCCCGGCTCGGACGAGAACATGCCGATGGCCGGTCCCGGCGACCTGAAGATCGGGCTGGACCGCCCCGCGTACGTCTATCCGATGTTCGAGACCGCGGTGCGCATCGCCGCGGGGGAGACGCCCGACGAGCATCGGCGCCGGATCGGTGAGCTGTGGGCGCAGTTCTCCGCCGTCGCCGCGGGGAATCCGCATGCGTGGAGTCAGGAGGCGCGCACCGCCGAAGAGATCTACGAGCCGTCGCCGAAGAACCGGATGGTCAGCTGGCCCTACACCAAGCTGATGAACTCCAACAACATGGTCGACCAGGGCGCGGTCCTGATCCTGACGTCCGTCGAGAAGGCTCAGCACCTCCAGATCCCTTCGGAGCGTTGGATTTTCCCGTACGCCGGAGCCGATGCCCACGATACGTACGCGATCGGCGAGCGGGCCGAGTTCCATGCCTCGCCGGCCATCCGCATCGCGGGCACCCGGGCGCTGGAACTCGCCGGGGCCGGCGTCGACGACATGGATCTGATCGACGTGTACTCGTGCTTCCCGTCGGCGGTCCAGGTCGCTGCCAGGGAACTGGGCCTGCCGGTCGGCGACCCCGACCGGCCGCTGACGGTCACGGGCGGCCTGACGTTCGCCGGCGGACCGTGGAACAACTACGTCACCCACTCGATCGCGACCATGGCCGAGCGGCTGATCGCCCGGCCCGGTGCCCGCGGCCTGATCACCGCCAACGGCGGATATCTGACCAAGCACAGCTTCGGGGTGTACGGCACCGAGCCGCCCACCCACGAGTTCCGTTGGGAGGACGTGCAATCCGAGGTCGACGCCGAGCCCACTCGCACCGCGCTGGTGGACTGGAGCGGCGTCGGGACCGTCGAGACCTGGACCACGCCGGTGGACCGTGACGGCAACCCCGAGAAGGCGTTCCTGGCGGTACGCACGCCCGAGGACGCCCGCGTGCTCGCCGTGATCACCGATCCGGCCGGCGCCGAGACCACGGTCCGCGACGACATCGCCGGCGCGCAGGTGCGCGTCGAGGAGGACGGCACCGCGTCGCTGGTGTAGCTACAGCAGCCCGAGCGCGGCGACCGCGTCGCGCTCGGCGCGTAGCTCGGCGACGGAGGCGTCGATGCGGGCCCGCGAGAACGGGTTGACGTCGAGACCGTCGACGATCTCCCAGCGGCCGTCGACCGAGCGGCACGGGAACGAGCACACCAGTCCCTCGTCGACGCCGTAGACGCCGGGTGACGGCAGCGCCACCGACGTCCAGTCGCCGCCCGGCGTGCCGTGCACCCAGTCGTCGATGTGGTCGATGGCGCCGTTGGCCGCCGACGCCGCCGAGCTGGCGCCGCGGGCCTCGATGATCGCGGTGCCGCGGCGGGCCACGGTCGGAATGAAATCGTCTGTGAGCCAACGGGTGTCGGCCGCATAGTCGGCACCCGCGCGGCCCCCGACCACCGAGTGGAAGATGTCGGGGTACTGCGTGGGGGAGTGGTTGCCCCAGATGATCATCCGGCTGATCTCGGTCACCGGAACCCCTGAGTGGCGGGCCATCGCGGCGACGGCCCGGTTGTGGTCCAGCCTGGTCAGCGCGGTGAACCGGTCGCGGGGAATATCGGGCGCATGCGCCGCGGCGACCATCGCGTTGGTGTTGGCGGGGTTGCCGACGACCAGTATCCGGACGTCCCGGCCGGCGCCGGCGTTGAGCGCGCGGCCCGCCGTCGCGAAGATCTGTGCGTTGGCGCTCAGCAGATCGGCACGCTCCATTCCCTTGGTGCGCGGCTTCGCGCCGATGAGCAGCGCGACGTCGACGCCGTCGAACGCACCCACCGGATCGTCGTAGATCTCGGTGCCGGCGAGCAGCGGGAACGCGCCGTCGTCGAGTTCCATCACCACACCCTCGGCCGCTCGGATGGCGTCGGGAAGTTCGAGCAGCCGCAGGGTGACGGGGGTGTCGTGGCCGAGCATCGCGCCTGCGGCGATCCGGAACAGCGCGGCGTAGCCGATCTGTCCTGCCGCTCCGGTGACGGCGACGGTGACAGGTGGGGTGGCAGAGGACATGGGGTCCAACCTAGTCAGGGCGCGCCGGGCGGCACGTCGGTGTAGGCGGTGGTGAAGCCGTCGGCCGAGAACGTGAAGCCTCCGCCGCCGGCCTCGGACAGACACGAGATCCCACTGGCCTGCTGGACGTTGCAGCGAAAGCCTCCGACGGCGAGTATCCGGTTGAACGGTAGCTCGGCGGCTGGGCCGGGTGTGAGCGCGAAGCCCGGCGGGGTCAACCTGACGAACCGCGGGCCCCCGCTACGCTCGATCGTTATCGCGTTGGGAGCCAACGATTCTCCACCGGGGCCGGAGACTTCGTCGGGGGCGCCGTCGATCCCGATCGACGATGTCGACTGCGCGTTCTGGCACCCGGCGCGCACCCGCGGCAGGATCGCGCACGTCCACCTGCCGCTCGGCGAGCTGAAGTAGTACCCGGTCTGGCCGCCCCTGTCGGCGGCGAAGTCGAACGCGTTGGCCAGGTGCACATTGCTGGGTCGTCCGGTGTTCGGCGTGGGAGCCGCGGAGGTCGCGGTGGTCTGCGCGGCGTCCTCGGTGGTGACCACCGTCGGTCCTGAGCAGCCGGTGCTCAGCAACGCCGCCGCGACGAGCCCGGCCCGGATCGGAGATCGCATAGCCCATTGGACCATCTGGTCACCGAGACACCTTGTCGCGCAACGCGGTGTCCAGCGACACCCTGACCAATGCTGCCGCCAGCCGGGCACAGTCATCGCGCGCCAGGGCGGCGAGCTCGGCCGCGTCGTCGGGCAGACCCAGGTCGGCCGCCGCAGCCATCGCGCGTGCATCGAAGTAGGGGCGCACCCAGGTCCACACGTCCTGGACCTCGCGCAGAAAGATGTCGGCGGCGGTGTCGCCGATGCCTGTGAACCGTTTGAGCAGTCGTTTGGCCTTTGCGACGTCCTGCTCGGCGCGGTCGGCCAGGCCGCGCAGGTCGCCGCCGTAGTCGTCACGAACCGCTGCCGCGATGTCCACCAGACGGGTCGCCGAGCTCTCGTCATAGCGCGCGTACCCGGCACGACCGAACGCTCGGATCATCGTCGGACGGGTGGCGTCGAGGACGGCGCCGGGGGTGCGCAGCTTCGCGCCGAAGATCTCCCTGGCCGCGCGGGTCGCGACGGTCGCGTCGATCGGCTTGCTGGCCAGCATGCACAGCACCAGCAGCTCGAACAGCGGCATCGGCCTGTTCGCCAGCGTGATGCCGGCCTCCTCGGCGTAGGTGGTCCCGGCCTCGCGCAGGAGGCGGTCGGCGAGGTCGGCGTCGTAGGCCATGGCTCTCACTTTCTCTGCCGAGCAGACACAAACTCGCACGACTCGCCGACGACACGCACGAGTTTGCGTCTGCTCGCGGGCTAAGCCGCGGCGCTCACCGCCTCGGCGGCGGGCACGAGGGCCTGCGCGACGATGTCCGCGACGTCGACCATCGGCCGGACATCGAGCGCGTCCAACACATCGGCGGGTACCTCGTCGAGGTCGGCCTCGTTGCGCTGCGGGATGAATACCGTCGTCAGTCCGGCCCGCTGCGCGGCGAGCAACTTCTGCTTCACCCCGCCGATCGGCAGCACCCGCCCGTTCAGAGTGACCTCGCCGGTCATGCCGACGTCGGAGCGGACCTGGCGACCGGTGGCCATCGACACCAGCGCGGTCACCATCGTCACGCCGGCCGACGGCCCGTCCTTGGGCACCGCGCCGGCGGGCACGTGCACGTGGATACGACGGTCCAGCGCCTCCGGGTCGACGCCGAGTTCTCCGGCGTGGGAACGGACGTAGGACAGCGCGATCTGCGCGGACTCCTTCATCACGTCGCCCAGCTGACCGGTCAGCTGAAGTCCCGCTTCGCCGTCGGTCGCACCGGCCTCGATGTAGAGGACGTCTCCGCCCAGGCCGGTGACGGCCAAGCCGGTCGCCACACCGGGGACGGCGGTGCGTTCGGCCGATTCCGGCATGAACCGCGGACGGCCCAGATACCCGACCAGGTCCGGCTCATCAATCGTGATCGGCGCAGGGTCGGCGGCCAGCTTCGTGGTGGCCTTGCGCAACGCCTTGGCCAGCAACCGTTCGAACTGCCGCACACCGGGCTCGCGGGTGTAGTCCGCGGCGATCTTGCGCAGCGCCGCGTCCGTGACCGCCACCTCGTCGGCGGTCAGCGCCGCCCGCTCGGACTGCCTGGGCAGCAGGTAGTTCCGCGCGATCACGACCTTGTCGTCTTCGGTGTAGCCGTCGATGGTGACCAGCTCCATGCGGTCCAGCAGGGCCGACGGGATGTTCTCGATGACGTTGGCCGTCGCCAGGAACACCACGTCCGACAGGTCCAGGTCGAGGTCGAGGTAGTGGTCGCGGAACGTGTGGTTCTGCGCCGGATCCAGCACCTCGAGCAGCGCCGCCGACGGGTCGCCGCGGTAATCCGAGCCGACCTTGTCGATCTCGTCGAGCAGCACAACGGGATTCATCGATCCCGCTTCACCGATCGCCCGCACGATGCGGCCGGGCAGCGCGCCGACGTAGGTACGCCGGTGTCCGCGGATCTCGGCCTCGTCGCGCACACCGCCGAGGGCGACGCGGACAAACTTGCGGCCCAGGGCGCGGGCGACGGACTCGCCGAGTGAGGTCTTACCGACACCGGGAGGACCGGCCAGCACCATCACCGCACCGGAGCCGCGGCCGCCGACGACGGTCATGCCGCGCTGAGCGCGACGGGCCCGCACCGCCAGGTATTCGACGATGCGGTCCTTGACGTCGTCGAGACCGTGGTGGTCGGCGTCGAGAATCTCGCGGGCCGACGTCAGATCGGTCGAGTCCTCGGTCCGCACGTTCCACGGCAGGTCCAGCACGGTGTCGAGCCAGGTCCGGATCCAGCCGCCCTCGGGGCTCTGCTCGCTGGACCGTTCCAGCTTGCCGACCTCGCGCAGCGCTGCTTCGCGCACCTTGTCGGGCAGATCGGCGGCCTCGATGCGGGCGCGGTAATCGTCGGAACCCTCTTCGCCGTCCGGACCCAATTCGCCGAGTTCCTTGCGGATCGCCTCGAGTTGGCGACGCAGCAGGAATTCCTTCTGCTGCTTGTCCATTCCGGCGCGGACGTCCTCGGCGATCTTGTCGTTCACCTCGGTCTCGGCCAGATGCTCACCGGTCCAGGCGATCAACAGGCGCAGTCGAGCGGCCACATCCTCGGTCTCCAGGAGTTCCCGCTTGTGCACGTCGCTCAGATAGGACGCGTAGCCGGCGGTGTCGGCCAGCGCCGACGGGTCGGTGATCGTGTTGACGACGTCGACGATCTGCCACGCCTCTCGACGCTGCAGCATCGCCAGCAGCAGCTTCTTGTATTCGGCGGCAAGTGTTTTCGTCTCCTCGGTGATCACCGGGTCGGCGACGTCATCGATGAGCACCCAGAGCGCGGCACCGGGGCCGGTGGTGCCTGATCCGATGTGGGCGCGATTCTCGCCGCGCACGACAGCGGCGACGCCGCCGCCGGGGACCCGGCCGACCTGCACGACGGAGGCCAGCACACCGTAGGTGGGGTAGCGGTCGTCGAGGCGCGGCGCGATCAGCAGCTTGCCGGATTCGCTGGCCTGCGCGGCGTCGACCGCGGCACGTCCGGCGTCGTCGAGTTCGATCGGTACCACCATTCCGGGCAACACGATCGGCTCGCTCACGAACAGCACCGGCACAGCGCGCGACGAGTTGGTGGCTTCAGGCATCAATCCTCCAGTGGTTCGTTCAACCCAAAGTTGAACCTGATGCGCTCAACCTTGCGGAGGCGGCGTTTGTTCCCCGGGCATTTCGCCCGCAGCGGAACGATCACCGGCGACGCGCCTGCGGTGCCTCGCACACAGCAGAGAGCCTGCCGCTCGGGGGAAGCGGCAGGCTCTCCGGGTGTGGGATGGGTGCTAGGCCGTGGCCTGAGCCCCCAGGACCCGCTGGATGTCCGGCTTCATCTGCTGAAGCTGCTGTCCCCAGTAACCCCAGCTGTGCGTCCCCGAGGTGGGGAAGTTGAAGACGCCGTTGTTGCCGCCGGCCGCGATGTAGTTGTCGCGGAAGGCGACGTTGGTGCGCAGGGTGAATCCTTCGAGGAACTGCGCCGCCATCAGGTTCTGGCCGGGGGTGCCGCTGTCCAGATCGGACGGGGTGCCGGTGCCGCAGTAGATCCAGATGCGGGTGTTGTTGGCCACCAGCTGGTTGATGTTGACCATCGGATCGTTGCGCTTCCACGCCGGGTCGGAGGACGGGCCCCACATGCTCTCGGCGTTGAAGCCACCGGCGTCGTTCATCGCCAGACCGATCAGCATCGGCCACCAGCCCTCGGACGGGTTCAGGAAGCCGGAAAGTGAAGCGGCGTAGATGAACTGCTGCGGGTGGTGAATGGCGTAGGTCAGCGATGCGCTACCTGCCATCGACAGGCCGACGACCGCGTTGCCGGTGCGCGACACACCGCGGTTGGCTTCCAGCCACGCGGGCAGCTCCTGGGTCAGGAACGTTTCCCACTTGTAGGTGTAGTTCTGCCCGTTGCCGCGCGAAGGCTGGTACCAGTCGCTGTAGAAGCTCGACTGTCCACCGACCGGCATGATCGTCGACAGCCCGGACTGGTAGAACCACTCGAATGCCGGGGTGTTGATGTCCCAGCCGTTGTAGTCCTCCTGGGCCCGCAGTCCGTCGAGCAGGTAGACCGCCTTCGGTCCGCCGCCCTGGAACTGGATGCGGATGTCGCGGTTCATCGACGGGGAGAACACGTCCAAGTACTCGACGGGTAGACCCGGCCGGGAGAACGCTCCCGCGGTCGCCGAACCTCCGGCGACGCCGATCAGGCCGGGTAGGGCCGCCGCGGCCAGGGCGGCAGCCGCCACCCGCCGCACCAGAGACTTCCGGGTCCCCCGCGCTTTCTCTTTCCATTTCATAACGGCAATCCACACCTTTCTCGTAACGTCGCCTGGTTCGCAAACTTGCCGTCGCGTGTCCTGAGTAATGCAACACGCTGCGACCTGCTGACCAGCGGCCCGACACAGGGAAAAGCGGTCGCGGTTGGCTAACGATCAGGACTCGGGCCGGACTCACCCGCAACCGGAATGGCGTGTGACCAGTGTGAAGAAAGTGATCGGTGTGGTCGCTGCGCGCCACCGGTGGATTCGCGGGTAATCCCTACGACATGACCAACGACGACATGACCGATGACTCGTGTGATCTCGAGCGGTTCGTGGCAGCGCAGGACGGCGTCTATTCCACAGTGCTGGCCGAGTTGCGCGCCGGCGCGAAACGCAGCCACTGGATCTGGTTCGTCTTTCCGCAGCTGCGGGGATTGGGTCGCAGCGTCACGGCCCAGAAGTACGGCATCACGTCACTGGCCGAGGCGAAGGCCTACCTCGCGCACCCGGTACTCGGCCCGCGGTTACGGGAATGCGCCGAGCTGCTCGCCGCCCACACCGGGCGTTCGGCGACGCAGATTCTCGGACATCCCGACGATCTGAAGGTGCGGTCGTCGATGACGCTGTTCGCGCAGGCCGCCGCGGGCGCGGACGATGCCGTGTTCCGGACGGTTCTCGATGTGTTCTACGACGGACAGGACGACCCTGCGACGCTGCAGCTGCTCGGCTGACGGTCAGCGCGGGTTCAGGATCACCCAGCCGTGGGGCGGAACGACGATGTCGGGCACCACTTCTGCCGGTGGCGCACCGGAACCGGCGACGATCTCGGCATGTCCCAGACCGAGACCCGACAACGCCACCGGTAGTGGTTCATCCGCGACGTTGAGTGCGACGACGAGGGCGTCGTCGCCGCTTCGGGTGATGTAGACGTAGCCGGTGTTCGTCACCGACAACGCCGTCGTCCGGGCCTCGTGCAGCCAGGGGTGCCTGCGTCGCAGCCCGATCAGATGCTGATGCGAGCGGAACATCTGATGGCCCTGCTCGCCGACTCCGTCGAACGGAGAACGGAATTCGGGTCGCACCGCGTCGTCACCGCCGAAGCGTTCTTCTTTCACGCCACGGTAGGCGACCTCGTCGCCGGCGTACACGCTCGGGGTTCCGCCGGTGGTGAGCAGCACCACCAGCGCGTGCTCGACGTGGGCGGGATCGGTCAGGCGGCTCGCGATCCGGGTCACGTCGTGATTGCCGATGAACGTCAGCGGCACGAAGGTGTCGAGGAACTCGTTGTGCCGGGTGAGCGCCCAGTCCAGCTCGTGGAAGTTGGCATCGTTGATACTGCTCCAGACGGCTTTCCACAACTCGTACTGTGTGACGGAGTCGAACCCCGAATCACGCACGCGAGCAACGTAATCGCCGTGGATGACCTCGCCGACGAACCACGCCGCAGGGTGAGCCTGCCGGACCCGTGGGAGGACCTGCGCCCAGAACCGGTCCGGGACCGCGTATGCCGCGTCGAGACGCCATCCGTCCGCACCCCGTGCGAGCCAGTGGCTCATCACGTCGACGGTGTAGTCGACGACGTCGGCGTTGTCATGGTCGAGGGTGATCAGACCCTCGTGGCCCTCGAATGTCGCGAAGTCGTCGCCTCTGGTGGCGAACCAGGACCGGTCGCCGCCGTCGACCGCCTCGCGGTAACGCGGGAATTCGGTGCCGACGTGGTTGAAGACACCGTCGAGCAGGACACGCAGCCCACGGCTGTGCGATTCCCCGATCAGGTGGTCGAAGTCGCTGTCGTCGCCGAGGCGCGGGTCGATGCGGTAGTGGTCGATCGTGTCGTAGCCGTGCGTTCGGGAGTGGAATACGGGGCCGAGCGCCAGACCGGAGGCACCCAGTTCCACGGCGTAGTCCAGCCAGTCGACGATGCGTCGCAGGCGGTGCTCACCGGGTTCAGGTGCGGTGTCGGCGGGGTGGGCGCCGACGAATCCCAGTGGGTACACCTGCCACCACAGGACGTGTTCGACCCAGGCGGGATCGCTCATCGCCGAAAGGCTCTCTCGTACAACGTCTTCATCTCCTCGGTCAGTTCCTGCGCCGGGCCGTCGACCGGCACCCCGGGCGCGACGGTGGTGATGGGAAGGCTCGCCACCGGGGGAGGTGGCGCCTTCCACTCCACCAGCCACTGGGCCAGCTGGGCCGACGACGCGGCGTACACCACGCGACCGAGACCTACCCAGGCATGCGCGGCCGCACACATGGGGCAGTGCTCACCGGAGGTGTACACGGTGACACGGGCCCGGTCGTCGGGGGAGAGGTTCTCCACGGCCCATTTCGCGATCGCATATTCAGGGTGCCGCGTCGCGTCTCCGTCCTTGACCCGGTTGCGGTCCTCGACACGGGTCACGCCGTCGGCGTCGAGCAGCAGCGACCCGAACGGTTCGTCACCGGCCTCCTGGGCTTCACGCGCCAACTCCACGCATCGTCGCAGGTGCCGCAGGTCGTCGTCGGTGACCGCCATGGGCCGGAGTCTACGCACCGGGCCGTGGACCCGGCCTCAGTCGCAGCAGGGGCTCTGCAGCCGACAGGCGCACGACGCCTCGATCGGCACATCAGCACGCGCGGCGGCCAGTTCGAGTTGCTTACCGATGATCACCGCCTCGGCATCGCGGCCGAGCCGCGTCAGGCACTCGTGATATCCGTGCAGGCTCCACACGTTTCCCGGATGCTGACACGGCCGGCTCAGCGTCGGATCCAGCCCCAGATCGGCGGCGTAGACCTGCGCAGCCTCCTCGACGCGCCCCTGCTCCAACAACAACGCCCCGAGCGCATGACGGGTCGGCTGCATCCACCCCCACGGTTCGTCGTACGGCATGGCGTCGTCCAGTTCGACGGCGCGACGCAGGTGCGCGAACGCCGCGTCGTGATCACCTGCGCGGTAATCGATTTCACCGTCGAGCATGGCGGCGGCGACGGCCAGGATGTCGCGGCTGGTGTTGTTGAACAGGTAGCGGCTCTCCGGGATGCGGTCATAGGCGGTGGCGAAGAGGTCGCGCTCGGCCCTCGCCCGATCGAGGTTCCCGCTCGCGGCGTGCGCGACCCCGCGGCCGTAGTGGATGGTCGCCGCCGTGGTGCAGTACAGGGCCGTGTCCTCGGGCAGGGCGGTCGCGATGAGGTCCGCCCAGCGGCCGAACCGCACCAGCACGTGAACCCGCAGCGGCACGAACGCCTCCAACCAGTCGGCCATCGGCGGTGACTCGATGGCCAGCAGTTCCGGGCTGAGCTGTGTGGCCAACTCGTCGGCCGCCTGCAGCGCGGTCGCCGAATTGCCTTCGAACATCGCCGAATACACCACGAAGTGGAGGTTGTGGGCGCGGTAGAGAGAGTAGAAGTTCAGCGACCCCTGGCGTTCGACGAAGCGCCGATCGACCTCGACGGCGGACAGATTGGCCACCACCGAGTCCCGGTAATTGCCGCACAGCACGTCGATATGGCTGGGCATGTGTCGAAGGTGACCCGCGTCCGGGACCAGATCACGAAGCAGATCCGCGGCCGGCAACGCCGCCTGAGGCGTCGTCGACATCTCCATGGCGTGCAGGTAGAGGTGCAGAACGCCGGGATGCTGCCGTCCCGCGGGAGTCTGCAGGGCCCCGTCCAGCAACCGCATGGCCTCCACCACGCGGGATCCCGGGGCCGGATCACCGGTTCGGCTGTCCCACAACGCCCATGCGGTGACGTTCACGAGGGCGTCGGCGGCCAACGCGACGACGTCGATGTCGTCGGGATAGGCCTGGGCCAGGGCGGCCATCGCGTCGGCGTAGGCGCGGTGGCCCGCGGTAAGGGCATCCGTGTCGTCGGGATCGGCCGTCAGGAAACGGGCCGACAGCGCGTCGATCAGCCCCCGTTCAAGGGGCGACGCCCGACCCGCGGCGGCGAGTCCGAGTTCTGTCCGCGCGCGGGCCAGCGACGCAGCGAGATCGACGGGATCGAATGCCTCCCAGCCCTTGTTGTAGTTGGGGCCGATCGCATAGGCGACACCCCACCGGGCAAGCGCGAAATCGGGATCGAGCTCAAGGGCGCGGTCGAAACAGTGGATCGCTTCCTCGTGATTGAAGGCGTAGGACCACACCATGCCGCGGTCGAACCAGATCTGCGCGGCGTCGGACGCAGTGTCAGTCGGTCGATGATAGGAGCCCAGGTCGTAATAGGGTTCTGCTGCCCCCGGCGCGCTCGACGCGACGTTCATACAGGGCACGGTAGTTCACCCGGACAGCAGTGGCCAGGGTTGCCAGGACAGCGCCCGTCACCGCCCAGACCACCAGCGTCACCCACGACATCGCGGCGCCGTGTCCGCCGAAGTAGGAGATGCTGCGCAGCAGCGAGACCCCGGACCCCTGCGGCACGATCGCGGTGAACGTCGAGTAGAACCCCGACAGCAGCGGTCGCCCGACGGGTCCGGCGGCGGCAGCGTTGCCGACGACGACGAGGAACAGCCCCAGCACGACCGACGCGGCGCTGCCGAACGCCGCGGCGACCCCGGTCACCGCACCGCCGACCGCCATCGAGTAGAGCCACAGCGCCCCGAACACCTGCCAGGAATGGCCCGTCAACGCGTCGAGCACCGGCCCGGTGTACAGGGTCACGACACCGGCGAGCACCGCCGAGAACACCGACAGCGATGCCGTGCGCAGGGCCAGTGTGGCCGGAGTGCGGACCGGTCCCATGAGCCGTCCGAGCAGGGCCGCACCCAGCGATGCGCCGATGGACAGGAAGATGACGGCGTAGAACTCGACGGTGCCGGACGGGTCGCCCGCCGAGGTCGGCGCCACGTCCTCGACAACCGGTGTGAGACCGGCGCGCTCGGCGGCTTCCCGGCCCACCAGCTCAGCCGCGGCGGCCACGCTGTGGCCGCCGCCGCCGGCGACATAGACGGTCAGGTGGCCGTCGGGGTTCACGGCGAAGGCGGTGTCGGCGGTGCGCTCGAGCACCTGGGCCCGGGCACTTGCCGCATCACCGAACTCGTGGACGGTCAACGCGTGCTCGGCACGCAGTCCGTCGACGACCTGCTGGGGCGCCGACACCGCAACGGTCATGTGGTGCAGCGTCGGATTGGCGAAGGCTCCGGAATAGCTTGCGACCATGGCGATCACGAAGACCGTCAGGCCGGCGAGGGCGAGCAGGGTGGTGCGGACCGCGGTGCGATCGCGGATGGGCGGAACGTCAGGGGTGTGGTGTCTACCCACGGGTGGATCCTTTCTGGGCTGAGGCGATTCCCAGCAGCGCGTCGACGGTGTCGAGCGCTGCCTGGACACGGCCGTTCAAGTCGGTGGCGTCCGGATCTTCCATCCACGACCGCAGCACCTCCACGAGTCCGCCGACCAGGAAGCGTGTGACCGCCTCGGCCGGAAGGGAAGAGACGGCGTCGAGGACTTCCATGCCCTGGCCGGCGATCCGCCGGCAGGGGGCATACAGGGCGTCTCGGTAGGTGACGAGGACGTGCTGGTGCACCGTCGACGGAACGACGTTGCGGCACAACCGCGGATGTGCGGCGGCGAAACCGAACAGATCGAGGATGCGGGCACGGGCATCCTGGCCCGCGCCGTCGGCCAGTGCGTCGTCGAAGGAGTGTCCGAAGGCCGCGGCGACGGCGTGGTCGCGGTCGCGGAAGTGGCGGTAGAACACCTGGCGGCTCACGTCGGCCTGTGCGGCGATGTCGCCGACGGAGATCGTGTCGACCGGGTGTTCCCGGGCGAGTGCGAACGCCGCGTCGCGCAACGAGTTGCGCACTCGCTGCGCGCGGGGATCGACACTGCGGCCTCGTTCGGGCATGGAACGAGGGTAGAAGGTTTCGTTTACAGTTGTCTACGAAAGCTCAAGTAATCTGCGACACCCGAATCGGCGGTTGTGAGGACGATCGCGGGGCGCTGATCGGTTCGCTCGTGCTGGGCATGGCGACGACGCGCTACATCCTCAAGGCGCCCGCGGCCGCAGACCTCGGCCACGAGGAACTGATCCGTTGGGCGACGCCCGTGATCCGCGATCTGCTCGTCGGACCACCCCCGGGCTGACCGTGAACTTGACACGTGTTCTAGTCGAGGGGTGCTGGACTACACCCACGTCGACGGTTTGAGCGCGGCAGACATCGCACGGCGACGCGAACTCTATGAGCCGCTGACCGCATCGGTGCGCGACCTGATCGACGCGACGATCCTGACCGAGGCCGACCCCGACGCCGTCGCGGCCGCCAAGGCCGAGATCGAGTCGGCCACCGCCCGGCTGCGCAGCGCCGCACGTGACGGGTCCTTCGGGATCCAGTTCGGCGCGGACGGCGAGTCGATGCCGTGGGGCAACGCCGTGATCGGTGTGCGGAACCCGACGGCGCCGCCGCTGGTGATCCACAAGGAACCCGACGGATTCGCGCGCAGCGACTTCTACCTGGGGGCGGCGTTCGAGGGCCCGCCCGGCCATGTGCACGGCGGGGTGTCGGCGAAGATCCTCGACCACGTCCTCGGAGATGCCGCGAGCAAGCCGGGTGTGCACCGGCTCACCGGCACCATCACGGTGCGCTATCGGAGACTGACCCCGCTAGGCCGGTTGCACTCCGAAGCGCGGGTCACGCACACCGACGGGTTCAAGACCTACGCGGTGGGCCACATCGCCGACGCCACCGGCATTACGGTGGAGGCCGAAGCGGTGTTCATCGAGCCGAGATGGGCACGGGGCTGATCGCCACCGCGGTCAGGCTACGGGTGATCGCAGTCGCCTCGGCGACGAGCACCCGTGAGGAACCGTCCTCCGCGCGTTCCCGCGGGGCGGCCTCCCGCAACCGCTGCGCCGCCGCCTCCAGTTCCGCGGCATCCACCGTCCACGGCGACGCGGCGGTCGGTGGATCTCCGCACAGCGCCTCCACGAATTCGTCGACGGTGATCGCGAATTCGCGGTCCACGCCCGCCGGCCGGGTCGGCATGTGGGCTTCCAGCGTCGTGCACGAACTCGTCAGCGAGTTGATCGCCGTGCGGTACGAGCGCAGCCAGAGCCGGAAGTCCCGTGACTCCAGCCGCATCGCACCCGTCGTGGCCTCGAAGGCCGAGCGCGCCCTGGACACCCGTTGCCACGCAGCGGTCATCTCCTCGGTGGCGTTCTCCCGCTCGTGCACATATCCCTTGATCACCGTGGCGGCGTAGTCGATCTCGGTCTTGAGCAGCTCGCCCGCCCGTTGTGCCAGCCGGGTCAACTCGTCGTCGGGCAGCGCGACGTGCGCGATGACCGCCAGCGCGCCTCCTGCGATCGTCGCGATCAGCGGATCGGTCAGCGAGGACGGCGTGCCTGCGCGTGCCACGTCCAGCAGGAAGACCGCTGCGGCCGCCACGGCGCCCGACATCGCGATGTAGCCGACGCCCGACACCAGATACGCGATGCCCACCGCGACGACTGCGAATCCCAGCGAAACGACCGGAGCGGGTGCGAACGGAACCAGCACCGCCGAGGCGACGACGACGCCGGCCGCGGTGCCGGCAACCCGCCCGACACAACGGGTGTAGGTATGCGCGGTTTCCGGGCGCAACACCAGCAGCGCCGTCAGGGGGATCCAATAGCCGTAGGGAATGCCGGCGTACTGCGCGATACCCCCGCCGAGACCGACTGCGGCGCCGACCCGCACCGCGTGGCGCAGCACCGGGGAGTCCTGGTTGAGGTGGCCGCGGACCGTGTCCATCGCCGAGCGCACCGACGTGGGCAGCTCCGGGCGCCGCAGGCGCACCGCGTCGGGAGTGGACGGGACGAAGTCGCCGAGCCGCATCGCCGCCACTTCGTGCAGCAGGGCCGAGAGTCGTCGCACGGTGCCGGACTCGGGCCCGTCGATCTCGGTCACGACGCTGTCGAAGCGGCCGATCGAGACGTGGGTGCCGACGCGGCCGGCGCGGCTCGTGTCGGCGACCGCCGCCATCGTGTCGGCGGCCTCTTCGAGGACGCGCGACAACGCCTCGGAGCGAGGACCGTTCGCCATGTCGGTCAGCGTCGCGGCGATGCGCTCCGGTAGCGCGTACCACCCGCGGTACACCGCCGGACGGCGCAGCGTCGGACCGGAGACGTCGGTGAACGCCTCACGCAGCGCCACAAGCGGTTCGGTGTCGACGGCCCAGCCGTCGTCGCGCCCGTCGGCCAGGCGCCGGGCGTCGGCGGCCAGCGACCGGTAGGCGGCCACCACGGCGTCGCGCTGCGCACGCCAGCGTTGCGGCGGCCACACCGCGAGGACCACGGCCTGGGACAGGCCACCGACGACGGCCAGCGCGGCCGTGCCCAACGCGGCGCCCACCGACACCGGTGTGCCGGCCGACGTTGCGGCCACCATCAGCGCCCCCGAGGCCGCCCCGATCAGACCGGTGTTGGGCCCGTGCGCCCACAGCATCGCCACGCCGGCACACCACAGCGCGCACAGCAGGAGGAAAAGCACCGGCAACCCGGACACCGCCGTGCCGAGCAGCACCGCGACACCGCAGAGTCCCGACACCAGGTAGACGAGCGGGATCCGCGACCGCGGGCTGTCCTGAAAGGCCGTGGCTCCGGCCACGGCGGCCACCGCGACGGCGGACGTCGCCGATCCCGGCGGTCCCCAGAGCGCTGCGATCACCGCGATCACACCGACCGCTGCCAGGCTGCGCAGGGCGGCAGCAGCATCCGGCAGTACCGAACGCACTGTCAGCCCCATGATCACCCGACCATTCTGACCCGGCTATGTTCGCCGGGTGGAGAAAGTGATCATCACTCTGCGTGGCGCGCCGGGCGACGACGCGTGGTGCACCGCGTTACGCACCGACGTCGCCCCACTGCTGCTGGACACGGGCGCTCCCGGCGTGACGGTCAACGTGCGCGACGCCGCTGTCACCGACTCCCTGATGACGCTGACGACCCTCGACCCACCGGTCATCGCTCTGGTCAGCGTGTGGACCCCGCAGTACTACGGTGAGCAGATCCACACTGCGACAACGCTGTTGGGTCAAATCTGCGAGTCGACCGCGGCGTACCTGGTCACCGAGTCCGTCCCGCTTGCCGGCCCCGTCACCGCGCCGGGGGAGCGCACGCCGGGACTGGCCAACGTCGCGCTGCTGCGCCGACCTGCCGGACTCGACGAGCGCACGTGGCTGCACCGCTGGCACCTCGACCACACCCGCGTCGCGATCGACACGCAGTCCACCTTCGGCTACACCCAGAACACCGTGGTCCGGGCGATCACCGACGACGCGCCGCCCATCGACGCGATCGTGGAGGAACTGTTTCCGATCGAGGCGACCTCCGACCTGCACGCGTTCTTCGGGGCCGCCGACGACGCCGACCTCAGCGACCGCATGACCAGAATGGTCGCCAGCACAACGGCGTTCGGCGCGAACGAGAACGTCGACACGGTGCCGACGAGCAGGTACGTGCTGCGCGACCCGTTCGCCGCGCCGGCCGCCGACGATCCGACCGGCCGGCGGGATACGCTGCTGCGGTGACTCTGCAGATCAGCGACGAGAACCGGGTCCGCACCCTGGTGCTGAACCGGCCCGACGCTCTCAACGCGTTCAACCAGGAGCTCTATCTGGCCACCGCGACCGCGCTGCGCGACGCAGCCGACGACCCCGAGGTCGCGGTGGTGCTCCTGACCGGCGCCGGCCGCGCGTTCAGCGCCGGCAACGACCTCAAGGAGATGCAGGCGGGCATCACCGACGGATCGCTGACGGCCGACGGCAGCCATTTCACGACCATGATCGACGCGCTGATCGATCTCCCGAAACCGCTGATCTGTGCCGTCAACGGCGTGGGCCTCGGAATCGGCACCACGATCCTCGGCTATGCCGATCTGGTCTTCATGTCCTCGACGGCGCGGTTGAAGTGCCCGTTCACCAGTTTGGGCGTGGCACCCGAGGCCGCTTCGTCGTATCTGCTGCCGCAGCTCATCGGCCGGCAGAACGCCGCGTGGCTGCTGCTGTCCTCGGAGTGGGTCGACGCCGACGAGGCGCACCGCATGGGGATCGCATGGAAGGTCTGCGAGCCCGACGATCTGCTTCCCGAAGCGCGCAGGCACGCCGAAATCCTTGCGGCACGGTCGATTCCGAGCCTGATCGCGGTGAAGAAGACGATGGTCGCACCGCACCGCGCCGAGATCGCCGCAGCGACCGCGCGGGAGAACGCGCACTTCCAGGAGTTGCTGGGTGGCGTAGCCAATGCCGCCGCCCTGGCGGAGTTCACGCAGAAGGGCTGAGTCAGCCGACGCTCTCGCGCTTGCAGTCCTCGACCTGGAAATAGGCCTCGATGATGGAGCGCAGCGTGCGCCGGCAGCGGCCGCAGTCGCCGCCCGCACCGCAGGCTTCGGCGATCTCCCGGGACGTTCGCGCGCCCTTGGCCACCACGTCCTGGACCACGTGACTCGTGGTTCCGGTGCACAGGCAGACGAACATGTCAGACCTGCTCGCCGACGCTCATCAGGTGGGCGAGACGCCCCACGAACCGGGTGGGGTAGGCACCCATCCCCGCGTTCGTCATCCACTCGGCCGCGGCGTCGGGGTGCTCGATCCACTGCCGGGCGCTGGCCTCGTCGGCGATCTCCTGCAGGATCAGCACTTCGTGGCCGTCGTCGAGCGCGCGGTACACCCAGATCTTGCGGACCCCGCCCTGCCGGAAGCGGTCGAGGCCGTCGTGCACCTTGTCCATCAACGTGGAGACGTCCTGCACCGAGGACATCACGCCGACGACCACCCGGCCGACCGCCTTGTCTTCGCCCGAACCGGTCAGGTCGATCTTCTCGACGACCTCACCACCGAACACCGGAGGTATGTCGTCGGCACCGGAGATGTCGAACCATTCGAAGATCGCCGGCGAGCTGAGTACCTCACGAATCGAACGTGCCTGCCGAATTCCGATGGTGACGAGTACGCGGCGCGGTTCCCAAATGGATTCGTACAGCACCACGTGGTGCGCACCGATCGAGTGGAGGCCGTCGCGATGCTTTCCGAGCCATTTCCACATCACATCGACATCGTCGACCTTGAAATCACACGCAAGGATGAATGAGTGCAGATCGTACTCACCCATTGGTTACCCTTACCTATTGTCCGGTCAAAACGGTTAGCGCAGTCTAACCTTACTTAGCCTAGGCAGTCCAGAGAAACCTCCTGATCTGGGCGTGAGGGCATCCCACGAACCTCAGAACAGCACGCCATGGGTCGAAATGGCGAGCTTTTGACCCGGCTAATGGACTAGATTGAATGTGTTCGCACACAGCCCGTGCAGATACCGCACACATTCAGTCACGATGCCCCGAGGAGCAAGTCATGCAAGGCGATCCCGAAGTTCTGAAGTTGCTCAACGAGCAATTGACGAGCGAATTGACGGCGATCAACCAGTATTTCCTGCATTCCAAGATGCAGGACAATTGGGGCTTCACCGAATTGGCGGAACACACCCGCAAAGAATCATTCGAGGAAATGGTTCACGCGGAGGAGATCACCGATCGAATTCTCATTCTCGACGGCCTGCCCAATTATCAGCGGCTGTTCTCGCTGCGGGTCGGCCAGACGGTGCGCGAACAGTTCGAGGCGGACCTGGAGATCGAGAAGGAGGTCGTCGCACGCCTCAAGCCCGGCATCATCATGTGTCGTGAGAAGGGCGATGCGACCTCGGCCAACCTGTTCGAGAAGATCCTGGCCGACGAGGAGTTGCACATCGACTACCTCGAGACGCAGCTCGACCTGATGAACAAGCTCGGCGAGGGTCTCTACCTGTCCCAGTGCGTGTCCCGCCCGCCGCAGTAGCGGGTTAACAGCCCGCACGCGGGGGAATGTCCTGCCGGGTGCCGTAATCTTGCATAGCTCATCTAATGATCTGTGCAGGTTCCACGGCTCCGGAAAGGCAGGTATGGCAGCGTCCCCGGCAACAGGCCCCCAGGCCACCCAGAGCTCGCAGTCGGCGATCGCCGCAACGGCGTCCACGCCACCGCCTCCGGGCGAGCCGGCTCCGGTCAGCCCGAACCGGCGGAACGTCATCTTCGTCGCCGTGGTGCTCGGCATGCTTCTGGCCGCGCTGGACCAGACGATCGTCGCGACCGCGCTGCCGACCGTCGTTGCCGACCTCGGCGGCGCCGGTCACCAGTCGTGGGTCGTCACCAGCTACCTGCTGGCGTCGACCATCGCCACGGCCATCGTCGGCAAGCTCGGTGACCTGTTCGGCCGCAAGATGATCTTCGGCGTGGCGATCCTGTTCTTCCTGGCCGGTTCGGTGCTGTGCGGGATCGCGTCGACGATGGAGATGCTGGTCGCCTCCCGTGCGCTGCAGGGCATCGGCGGCGGCGCGCTGATGGTCACGGCCACCGCGCTCATCGGCGAGGTGATCCCGCTGCGCGACCGCGGCCGCTACCAGGGCGCGCTCGGTGCGGTGTTCGGTGTCACGACGGTGATCGGCCCGCTGCTCGGCGGTTACTTCACCGATCATCTGACGTGGCGCTGGGCGTTCTGGATCAACGTGCCCATCGGCATCGTGGTCCTGATCGTGGCGCTCGCGACGATCCCGGCCTTGAGCCGGCGGGGCAAGCCGGTCATCGACTACGCCGGCATCGTGCTGATCGGTCTGGGCGCCTCCGCTCTCACGCTGGCCACCAGTTGGGGCGGGAGCACGTACGCGTGGTCGTCGCCGATGATCATCGGCCTGTTCGTCGGATCCGCGGTCGCGCTCGCCGTCTTCGTCCGGGTGGAGCTGCGGGCCACGGAGCCGGTGTTGCCGATCCGGCTGTTCGCCAGCCCGGTGTTCACGGTGTGCTGCGTGCTGTCGTTCATCGTCGGCTTCGCGATGCTGGGGGCGCTCACGTTCCTGCCCACCTTCATGCAGTTCGTCGACGGCGTCTCGGCGACGGAGTCCGGCCTGCGAACGCTGCCGATGGTCGGGGGACTGCTGCTGACCTCGATGGGCAGCGGTGTCCTCGTCAGCCGCACCGGCCGCTACAAGATCTTCCCGGTGCTGGGCACCGCGATCATGACGGTCGGATTCGTGCTGCTGTCCCAGATGGACGCCACCACCCCGGTCTGGCAGCAGAGCGCGTACCTGTTCGTCCTCGGGACGGGCATCGGCATGTGCATGCAGGTCCTGGTGCTGATCGTGCAGAGCACGGCGAACTTCTCCGACCTCGGCGTCGCCACCTCGGGGGTCACCTTCTTCCGCACCATCGGAAGTTCCTTCGGCGCGGCGATTTTCGGTTCACTGTTCGCCAATTTCCTCGATTCCCGGATCGGCGGGGCGCTGGCTGCGTCCGGCGCGCCGCCGGAAGCCGGGCAGTCCCCGCAGGTTCTGCACCGGCTGCCCGACGCCGTCGCGGCGCCGATCGTCGAGGCCTACTCCGACTCGCTGGGGCTGGTCTTCCTGTGCGCCGCGCCGGTGGCCGTGATCGGCTTCGTAGTCGCGCTGACCCTCAAGCAGGTGCCACTGAGAGAGATCGAGACCACCGCCGCCCTCGACATGGGGGAGGGCTTCGGCATGCCGTCGGACGACTCCTCGGAGCGGATGATGGAGACGGCCGTCGGTCGGCTGGTGCGGCACTCCCCGGAGATCAGGCTGCGCAGTATCGCCGGCACCCACGGTTGCGATCCCGACGTCGCCCTGCTGTGGGCACTGATCCAGATCTACCGGCAGAGCCAGGTTTTCGGCTCGGCACGGCTGTCGGAGATCGCCGAGCGCCTGCGTGTTCCGCCCGAGGTGCTCGCCCCGACATTCGACCGTCTCGTCGCCACCGGCAGAGCGCTGCGCACCGACGATCAGCTCTGGCTCACCCAGTCCGGCGCACAGCAGGTGTCCGCGGCGACGGCCGCGCTGGTCAGCCGGATCGTGGAGAAATTGGAGAAGTCACCGACGTTCGAAGGCCGCCCCGACTGGGACGAGGTCGAGAAGGCTCTCGAGCGTATCGCCCAGCGGCTGCTCGTGCAGCGCGAATGGGAGGACGACCGGACCGAACTCGCCGCGGCGGGAAAGTGAAACAGGTTACAGTTCGGGCATGAGCAGAATCGGAGACTTCAGCGACGACGACGTCACCGGATTCGCGGTGAAGTCACCGGAGTTGGGCGGCGCGATGGCCCAGTTCACCAACGCCGTCTACACCAAGAGCCGGTTGCCGATGCGGACCAGGGAAGCAGCGCGGATCGTCATCGCCTACGCCAACGAATGCGTGGTGTGCCAGAACACCCGCGACGCCGAGGGCGAGGCCAACGGCATCACCGAGGAGTTCTACGACTACGCCACGCAGTGGCGGACCTGGCCCGGGTACAGCGACGCCGAACGGATCGCGATGGAGTTCGCGCACCGGTTCGCGACCGACCACACGGCGCTGCGCGACGACGAGGACTTCTGGGAGCGGGCGTCCGCGCACTTCTCCGACGAACTGCTCACCGATCTGGCGATCTCCTGCGCGATGTGGGTGGGCATGGGCCGGATGCTGCGCACCCTCGACATCGGACAGAGCTGCAAAATCACCCTGTAAGGCCCCACCCGGGCGTTGCAGAATGGCTGGCATGGCCGCCAAACCGCTCGCCGCCGCCGCGATCGCCCAACTCGAGGCCGACGGCGTCGCGACGCTGATCGGCACCGTGGTGAACCCCGCCGGATTGATCCACGCCAAGACCGTCCCGCTGCGGCGGATGGGCTCGTTCGCCGAGCCGGGTCTCGGCGCCAGCCCGGTGTGGCACGTGTTCGCGATCGACCAGACCGGCATCGTGTTCGGCGAGTCCACCGGGGTGGTGGGGGACCAGCGGATCCGCATCGACCTCGGCGCGCTGCGCATCCTGGGCGACGGATTCGCCTGGGCGCCAGGGTCGTTCTTCACCCAGGACGGCGCTCCCGACCCCTACTGCGCGCGCGGCGCGCTGCGCAGGGTTTCCCAGCGGCTTGCCGACGCCGGCATCAGCGCGCTGGTCGGCCATGAGATCGAGTTCGTCCTCGTCGGGCCCGACGGAGCGCGCCTGCCCGCTCACCTGTGGGCGCAGTACGGGCTGGCGGGCGTCCTGGAGCACGAGGGCTTCGTCCGTGACGTGACCGCGGCTGCCAACGCCTCCGGTGTCGCGATCGAACAGTTCCATCCCGAGTACGGGGCCAACCAGTTCGAGATCTCGCTGGCGCCACAGCCTCCGGTCGCGGCCGCCGACCACGTCACGCTGATGCGCATCATCGTCGGCCGGGTGGCCCGCACCTACGGCATGCGCGCCAGTCTGTCCCCGGTGCCCTTCGCCGGCAGCGTCGGATCCGGCGCACACCAGCACTTCTCGCTGACCCGAGACGACGTGCCGCTGTTCTCCGGGGGAGACGGACCCGTGGGCATGACCGCCGACGGCGCGTCGGCGGTCGCCGGCGTCCTGAACGGTCTCACCGAGGCGCAGGGAGTGCTGAGCGGATCGGTGGTGTCCGGCCTGCGGATGGCGCCGGGACGCTGGTCAGGCGCCTACGCCTGCTGGGGCACCGAGAATCGCGAGGCCGCGGTGCGGTATCTGACCCGCGGCGACGCCAACCCGTACGGAGCCCACGTCGAGGTGAAGATCATCGATCCGTCGGCCAACCCCTACCTTGCGTCCGCCACGATTCTGGGACTGGCGCTCGACGGGATGACCCGGGGTCTTGAGCTGCCGGCCGAGGTGGCCGTCGACCCGTCGAGCCTGTCGCAGACCGCGCGCGCCGAGGTTGGCGTCACGGTGTTGCCCACCGACCAGACCGCCATCCTCGACGCCCTCGGCGCGTCGGCCACGATGCGCGACATCCTGGGCGACGCTGTGGTGGATGCCGTGATCGCGGTCCGCCGCTACGAGCAGGAGCACTACGGCGGCCTGGATCCCGACGCCGTCACCGAGAAGTTCCGCCTCGCCTGGAGCGTCTGAGAGCGTGGGGTGCGCGTGAGCTCGCTGCGTGAACACATCGAGGCGGTGCCGCTCGTCGATCACCACGTGCACGGGTGCTGGCTCGGCCGGCATGACCGGGCGCAGTTCGAGAACGCCCTCAACGAGGCCGACACCGCGCCACTCGCCGAGTTCGACTCCGCCTTCGACACCCAACTCGGATTTGCCGTGCGGGCGCACTGCGCGCAGACCGTGGGCCTGGAGCGGCACTGCGGCGCCGACGAGTACTGGAACGCACGCGCCCGCATCGACGAAGATGTTCTGGCGCAACGGTTTCTGGGCGGTGCCGGAGTGTCGGACTGGATCGTCGACACCGGCTTCGCCCACGGAGTGGCCGATCCCGAGCAGCTCGCCGGGCTCGGGGCCGGCCGGGTGCACGAGGTCGTCCGGCTGGAGTCGACCGCCGAGCTGGCCGCCGCCGCCACCGGTGACTACGCGGCCGCGTTCGACGAACTGCTCGACAGGCAGACCCGCACCGCGGTCGGCACCAAGTCGATCCTCGCCTACCGCGGCGGCTTCGTCGGCGACCTGTCGGACCCGTCGCCCCGCGAGGTCGCCGACGCGGCGGCACGATGGCGCGATGCCGGCGGGACGCGGCTCACCGACCGCGTGCTACTGCGTTTCGGGCTGCACCGCGCGTTGCGGATCGGCAAGCCGCTGCAAGTGCATGTCGGGTTCGGCGACCGGGACTGCGATCTGCACACCGCCAATCCGATCCACCTGCTCGACTTCCTGCGGAGGAGCGGCGACACCCCGGTGATGCTGCTGCACTGTTATCCCTACGAGCGCGAGGCCGGCTACCTGGCGCAGGCGTTTCATAACGTCTATCTCGACGGCGGGCTCTCCATCAACCATCTGGGCGCGCGGTCGGCGGCCTTCATCGCCCGACTGCTGGAGATGGCGCCGTTCCGCAAGATCCTGTACTCCTCGGACGGATTCGGCCCCGCCGAACTGCACTATCTCGGAGCGCGCCTGTGGCGCAACGGGATCGGTGCGGCGATGCAGAGCTTCATCGACACCGGCGAGTGGAGCGAGGCGGACGCGACGCGGGTGGTCGACCTGATCGCCCACCGGAATGCCCGGCGCGTCTATCGACTCGACTGATCCTGGGGCTTGACAACATACAACCGGTTGGTTGTATGTTGGTGTGGTGGCAGTACAGGAAGAGGACAGAGTCGACGCGCTGTTCCACGCGCTCTCCGACCGCACCCGCCGCGACATCATGCGGCGCGTGCTTGCCGGGGAGCATTCGGTCTCGACGCTCGCGTCGAAGTACGACATGAGCTTCGCCGCGGTGCAGAAACACGTCGCCGTCCTGGACAGGGCCGGCCTCATCACCAAGAGGCGACGTGGCCGTGAGCAACTCGCCAGCGGGGATGTCGCGGCAGTCAGGTCGGTGGCGTCTGCACTCGAGGAACTCGAACAGATCTGGCGGGGCCGGGTGGAACGCATCGACGACCTCATCGCCACCGACAAGGAACCGAAGAACGCAACAAAGGAGTGACCATGCCCGTGACCGACGTCCAGCACGACATCGACAGCCGCACCCTGACCATCGTCGCCGACTTCGCGGCCCCGGTGGAACGGATCTGGCAGATCTACGCCGATCCCCGCCAGCTCGAAAAGATCTGGGGCCCACCGGAATACCCGGCCACTGTGGTCGACCACGACCTACGGCCCGGCGGCCGTGTCACCTATTTCATGACCGGCCCCGAGGGCGACAAGCACGCCGGATACTGGCAGATCACCGCGGTCGACGAGCCGAACGGATTCACCTTCGACGACGGATTCGCCGACCTCGACTTCAACCCGAACCCGGAACTGCCGGTCTCGAAGAACGTCTTCACGTTCACGGCGCACAACGGCGGCACCAGGTCGACGTTCGTCAGCACCTACGCCACCGCCGAAGCACTGCAGCAGGTACTCGAGATGGGCGTCGTCGAAGGCGCCACGTCCGCGATCAACCAGATCGACGGCCTCCTCGCGGGCTGAACCCCCGCCGACGGTCTCTTCGCGGGCTGAACCCGCACCGACGGTCTTTTCGCGGGCTGAACCCGCTCAGCGGACTCCGCGTACCAGCCGGCCTGGCCGTTCCCCGGTGTCGACGCCGAAACGCCGCGTCACCACGCCGCTGACCACGGTCGCGTCGTAACCGGATGCGCCCTGGATGAGTCGTCGACCGCCCGCGGGCAGGTCGTGGACCATCCGGGGCACATCCAGACGCAGCGCATCCATGTCGATGACGTTGATGTCGGCCTTCTTGCCCGGCGCGATCACACCGCGGTCGGACAGGCCGAAAAGCGTTGCCGTATCCAGGGTCTGCTTGCGGACCACTGCTTCCAGCGAGAACTTCGGACCGCGGTGACGGTCCCGCGCCCAGTGCGTCAGCAGGAACGTGGGATAGGAGGCGTCGCAGATCAGCCCGCAATGTGCGCCGCCGTCGGACAATCCCGACACGGTGCCCGGATGCGACATCATCTCGTGGATGGCGTCGTGGTTGCCGTCGGCGTAGTTGAAGAACGGCAGCATCAGCATCGCGGTGGCGTCGTCTTCGAGCATCAGGTCGTACAGCGTCGCGAGCGGGTCCGCACCGGCGCGCTCGGCGATCGCGGCGACGGTCATGTCGGGGGTCGGCTCGTAGTCGGGTGGGTTGCCCATCGGGTAGATCCGGTCCAGCGCGTTCTGCACCAGGGCGAACAGCGAGTCGAACAGCGGGACCGGCTGCGGGGGAAGATCGCTCTCGGCCAGGATCGCCGCCCGCACTGCGGGTTCGGCCAGTTTCTCGGCGAGCTCCTGCGGTCCGAGCTGCGCCTTGAGCGCGCGGTAGGTGGGCCGATGGGTGAACGCGTGATAGCCGGCGAATCCGAACAGCATGCCGAACGGCCGAGCGGCGAACTGGCCGTACACCGGGACACCGTTGTCGTGCGCCTTGCCGATGCGGTCGAGTTGCTCGCGGTACAGCGTGGGGGCGCCGCCGGTCTGCAGCAGCGTGAACGACACCGGCCGTTCGATGTCCGCGGCGATGCGGGTCAACAGGTCGAGTTCGGTCAGCGACGCCGCGTCGTTCTCGCCCGCGGTGCCGGCCGGGGAGCACTCGAAGACCGCCTGACCACCGGCGGCCATCGCCCGCCCGAGGCCCAGCAGTTCCGCCTCGACGGCGTAGGTGCCCGGCATCACGGTGCCGTCCAGCGCGCGGTGCGCCTCGGTGCGGGAGGTCGAAAAGCCCAGGGCCCCGGCCTCGATGCCCTCCCTGACCAGCCGGGCCATCGCGTCGATGTCGTCTGCGGTGGCGTCCTCGTTGCGCGCGCCGCGCTCACCCATGACGTACCCGCGCACGGCACTGTGCGCGATCTGCGTGCCGTAGTCGATGGCCAGCGAACGTCTGCCGACCGCGTCCAGGTATTCGGGGAAGCTCTCCCATTCCCAGGTGATGCCTTCGGCCAGCGCGCTGCCGGGGATGTCCTCGACGCCTTCCATCAGCTCGATCAGCCACTGCTCCCGGCCGGGCCGCACCGGTGCGAACCCGACGCCGCAGTTGCCGCTGACCACCGTGGTGACGCCGTGCAGGCTCGACGGTTCCAGCGTCTCGTCCCAGCTCACCTGACCGTCGTAGTGGGTGTGGATGTCGACGAATCCCGGCGCCACGATGCGCCCCGTCGCGTCGATCTCCCGTGCCGCTTCGGTCTGCAACCCGTCGGCGTCACCGCTGCGGCGGCGCACCTCGACGATGCGGCCGTCCTTGATGCCCACATCGGCGCGGAAGCGTTCGGCGCCGGTGCCGTCGACGACGGTGCCGCCGGTGATCTTCAGGTCCAGCATCATCGTCTCCTTCAGCGGGGCTCGTCAGACCAGACCGGTCGCGTCGAACACCCACGACATGTCGGCCTCGGCGAAATCGGCCAACCAGGTGGGCGGGGCCTTGCCGGCCAACGCCGCCATGTCCCAGTAGTCCTTCCACAGCGTGATCCTGCCATCCTCCACACGGTGCACCGTGACGAACTGCAGAACCGCTGATTCGCCTGTGTCCCAGTGCCATTCCTCGTGATGCTCGTACATCACGTCGGCGCCGTTGCTGACCATCAGGCCGGTGAAGTTCTCATACGACGCCAGCGGTTCGATGCCGATCTTGAGCCGCTTGACGATGTCCTCGGGTCCACGCGCGGCCGCGGCCGGGCCGACAGGCATGTCGAGGTAGATGCAGTCGGGGGCCAGGAACGTCTTCACCGCATCCCAGTCGCGCGCCGACAGCGCCGCCCACATGCCGTACACCGTCGCTTCCACCGGCGCTTCCCTCGCGATCTGGTCAACCGGCATGGGTCAGCACCCCTTCGGTGGCGGGCAGCGCCGGCACCCTGTGCGCAGCGCGCAGGAATCGGCCGGTGCGATGCGCACCGACCAGCGGCGTCGGCACACCGCCGACGAACACCGCACGCCCGCCGACGAACACGGCAGAGACGGTGTCGTCGTTGCGGTTGACCATCCTCGACAGGCCGCCGTACTGGTCGACGGTCTCCTCGGCGTAGGCGTCCAGCGACGCGTCGAGCCGCTCGGGGTCGAGGATCACGATGTCGGCGCGATCGCCGAGTCGCAGATGGCCCGCGTCGATGCGGTACCAGTCGGCGAGCTCGCCGGTCAGCCGGTGTACGGCCGCCTCGATCGTCATGAACGGCCGGCCCGCCCGCGCGGCGTCCTGCACGTGCCGCAGCAGACGCAGGCCCATGTTGTAGAAGGCCATGTTGCGCAGGTGCGCACCGGCGTCAGAGAAGCCCATCTGGATGCCGCTGTCCGCGGCAAGCTTCCTGAGCACCTCGGGGCGGTGATTGGAAATAGTGGTGCGCCAACGGAGTTCGTTGCCGTGCTCCAGGACGAGATCGAGGAACGCGTCGACGGGATGCAGTCCGCCGCGATCGCGACCCACCTCCCCGAACGACTTTCCGATCACGGCCGGATCCGGGCAGGCGACGATCTCGGCGTCGAAGAAGTCCCGGTGCCACACCCGCATCCCGAACTTCGCGTCGTAGTCCTTGCGGAACTCCCGGCGGTAGTTCTCGTCGCGCAGCAGGGCGTTGCGCTCGACTTCGTCCTTGAGGTGCAGCGCGGCCGCGCCCGAGCCGAACTCCTCGAAGATCACCAGGTCGATGCCGTCGGCGTACACCTCGAACGGCACCGGCAGGTGCTGCCAGCGGAAGTTCCCGCCGAGCCGGTTCGCCAGGCGCGCAAGGGGTCCCAGCAGCTTGACCGCCACGGGATTGGATTTCACATCGGCGGCCGACAACAGGCTGGTCTTGAGCGGGTTGCGGACGATCCCCAGCGACTGGAACACCTGTGACCCGATGCTGAGCGGGTTCTCGATGTCGGGGCCGGACTGCAGAACCCGTCCGGAGCGGCGCAGCAACGACTTGAGCCGCCGCAGTTCCCGCGGCTTGGCGTAGGTCGACGGCAGCGTGCGCGACCGGCACACCTCGCCGTCGAGCTTGTCGAACAGCAACTGCTGCGACGACATGCCGACGAAGCCGCTGCGCAGCGCCTCGGTCAGCATCTGCTCCATCTGTGACTGCTCCGCGGCGGTCGGCCGGACGTCGTCGCGGGTCGCGCGGTCCAGCCCCATCACCGCCGCACGCATGTCGGAGTGGCCGAGGAACGCGGCGACGTTGGGTCCGAGTGGCCGCGCCTCGAGCGCGGCGATGTACTCCTCGCCGTTGGACCACGTCTTGTGCGTGTTCACCGCGGAGATGACGTGCTCGCGGGGGATGGCCTCGACCCGACCGAAGATGTCGCCGGCATCCTCGGCGTCGACGTACACCGTGGACAGCGAACAGGATCCGAGCATCACCGTGGTGACCCCGTGGCGCAGGGACTCCGTCAGGGCCGGACCCCCGAGGACCTCGATGTCGTAGTGGGTGTGGATGTCGAGCATCCCGGGCAGCACCCACTTGCCCGCCGCGTCGATGACGTTCTCACAGCCGGTCTCGTCCAGGTCGCCGTCGGTGATCGCGGCGACGTGTCCGTCGCGGATTCCGAGGGTGCGCACCGCGGACGGCGCTCCGGTGCCGTCGAACCAGCGGCCACCCCGGATGATCATGTCGTAGGTCACATCGTCATCGAACAGTGCGCGCAGTCACGTGTCAACGAAATCGGTGAACAGATTGTCATGAGTGTCTACACCGGCTTATTTTGCGTGGTCGACGCGCATAATCGGGTGTTGTGACGCCGCTGCAGCGCTATATCGCCGAAGAGATCGCCACCGACCACGTCGACGGGCTGATGTCCCGGCGCGAAGCGCTGCGCCGGCTGGCACTGCTCGGGGTCGGTGGCGCCGCGGCGACCGCGCTGATCGCCGCCTGCGGGCAGAACCAGCAGTCCGCCGAGACCACCGCCGAGCCATCGCCCACGTCGGACACACCCACGTCCGACGCACCGCCGCCGGGGATGGACGCAGCGCTGCCGACGGAACCGGTGACGTGGGCTGGGCCGAAAGGGGAGTTGCAGGGCGCGTGGGCACAAGCCGCCGAACCGCGCGGCGGCATCCTGGTGATCCACGAGAACAAGGGACTCAACGACTGGACGCGATCCGTGGCGGGACGGCTTGCCGGCGCGGGATATTCGAGCCTGGCGATCGACCTGCTCTCCGAGCGGGGCGGCACCGCGACGTTCGCGGACCCGGCGGAGGCCACCGCGGCTCTGGGCGCCCGCACCCCCGAAGACATGGTGGCCGACCTCAGGTCCGGTATCGCAGAGGTGCAGCGGCGCACACCCGACAAGAAGGTGGCCGCCGTCGGGTTCTGCATGGGCGGCGGTCTGGTGTGGCGTCTGCTCGCCGCGGGGACCCCGGAGCTCGCCGCGGCGTTCCCGTTCTACGGCCCGACTCCTGAGGCCCCCGATTTCGCCGGGTCCCGGGACGTCGCCGTGCTCGCGTTCTACGGCGAACTCGACCAGCGCGTCAACGCCACCGAGCCGGATGCCAGGGCCGCGCTCGAGAAGGCCGGCCTGGTGCACGAGATCGTCATCGAGCCGGGTGCCAACCATGCGTTCTTCAACGACACCGGTGACCGTTACGACCCGGCCGCCGCCGCCGACGCGTGGGAACGCACCCGGGCCTGGCTGACCGCCCACGTCGGATAGCGCACCCGCCGTCAACCCGCTGTTCGGCAACGCGCCGGTGCGCCGTTGACAAGCGCACACCTGCGCAGGCTGGGATGCAGCCATGCGGGTCGTCCAGGTTGCGAACTTCTACGGTCCGCGCTCCGGAGGGCTGCGGACCGCGGTCGACCGCCTCGGAGCCGAGTACTGCGCGGCCGGTCACACCGTCCACCTGATCGTGCCCGGCCGTCATCCCGAGACGGTCACGCTGTCCTCGGGTGTGGAGCGGATCAGCCTGCCCGCCAGGCTGATCCCGTGCACCGGTGGATACCGTGCGGTGCTTCCGCGCCCCGTCACCGCTCTGCTCGGGCACCTGCGACCCGACGCGCTGGAGGTATCGGATCGGCTCACGTTGCGGTCGCTGGGACCCTGGGGGCGGCGGCACGGCGTGTCGACGGTGATGATCTCCCATGAGCGGTTGGATCGCCTTGTCGGACAAGCACTTCCCGACCCGTTGGCCCGGTGGGTCGCCGACGCCGCCAATCGTCGTACCGCGGCGAGCTACGACACCGTCGTCTGCACGACGGCGTTCGCCCGCGCCGAGTTCGACAGGATCGGCGCCACGAATGTGATGACGGTTCCGCTCGGCGTCGACCTCGACCAGTTCCACCCGCGCCGGCGATCCTGGGCGGTGCGCAGACAGTGGGCGGGCCGGGGACAGGTTCTGCTGGTGCACTGCGGCCGGCTCTCGGTGGAGAAGCATCCGCACCGCAGCATCGACGCGACCGCCGCTCTGCGCCGCCGCGGCATCGACGCCAGGCTGGTCGTCGTGGGGGAGGGACCGCTGCGCGCGCGACTGGAGCGACAGGCGGCGCGGCTGCCCGTCGACTTCACGGGTCACATCGGGTGCCGCGACACCGTCGCCGAGATACTGGCGAGCGCCGATGTGGCGCTGGCTCCGGGACCCCACGAGACGTTCGGCCTCGCCGCCCTCGAGGCGCTGGCCAGCGGAACCCCAGCGGTGGTGTCGCGGACCTCGGCACTCGCCGAGATCCTGACGCGGGACAGCGGAGCCACCGCCGACAACGACCCGGATGCCGTCGCCGAGGCCGTGGCGGGTGTGCTGACCCGTCCTGAAGCTCAGCGCCGCGACTGTGCCCGGCGCCGTGCCGAACAGTTCACCTGGCCGAGTTCCGCCGCCGGCATGCTGCGCGTGATGCAGAACCGCTAGCGGTGGCGACCGGGTGCCTTACGATCCAGGGATGATCCGGTCGTTCACCGTGCTGGCCCTCACCGCGTTGCTGTCGGGCTCGGCGGTGTCGGTGGCGGGTGCACAACCGGAACAGAATGGCTGCACCTACGTGCTCAGCGCGCCGAGCGTGGTGAACGTCTCGGGCACCGACATGGTGACCGCGACGGTGAACATCGGGGCGTGCGACGGCGCGGTGACCTACCAGACCACGGCCTGCATCTCGCTGCACGGAGCAGATGACGCCGGGCACTGCGCCCAGGGCAGGGGCATCCTGCCCGCGCAGGTGTTCTTCCAGCCCTACCGTCCCGGCGCGACCTATACCGCCACGGGCCGCGGCTGCGCGTCGAAGGGCAATCCGCCCCAGAAGTACTGCCAGGAAGTCGGCCCCTTCACCGCCACTCTGTGACTGACGCTGTGACGTCTCTGTGACGGTTTAGCGCCGGCGCTGCCCGGGCATCCGACCGGTCGACGGAGCCGTCAACGTCGGCGGGCTCCCCATCGAAGGAGTCGGCATGGATACCAACGTCATCTGGATCATCGTCGCAGTGGTCGTCGCGCTGATCGTGGTCGGCGTCCTCGTGGCCCTGGCCCGCAAGAGCCGCAACCGCCGCCGCGCCGCCGAGGCCGACCGCATCCGCGAGGAAGTCCATCACGACACCAAGCGCGTCGAACGCCAGGCCACCCTCGTCGAGGAGACCGAGGCCAAGGCCCGTGCGGCGAAGGCGGAGGCCGAGGCCAAGGCCGCCGAAGCCGAGGCGAAGGCTGCTGAGGCGGCCCGCCTGGCCGACACCGCGTCGACGAGTCGTGACGCGCTGACCAGCTCGCAGGAGCACATCGACGCCCGCCGGGAGCACGCCGACAAGCTCGATCCGCGCCGTCGCACCGCCGATCAGGCGGATCCCGCGGTGCAGAACCGCGAGGACGTGAACACCCAGACCGGTGTGACCACCCACCGCGACGACACCACCCACACCGTGGGCCCCGACACCAGAACCCGCTAGCGGGTCGGCGGGGTCCAGGCCACGGGCAGGGTCTTGATCCCGTGGATGAACGCCGAGTGGAGCCGGCCCGGCTCCTCGGTGGCGTGGATGTCGGGAACGAGACGGTGGAGTTCTTCGAAGGCGACCGTGATCTCGCGTCGGGCCAGGTTGGCGCCGAGACAGAAGTGCGCGCCTCCACCACCGAACCCGACATGCGGGTTGGGGTGACGGCCGACGTCGAACAGCCACGGGTTGTCGAACTTCGTCTCGTCGCGGTTCGCTGAGCCGTACCAGAGGGTGACCTTGTCTCCGGCGGCGATCGTCTGGCCCCCGACTTCGACGTCGCGGGTCGCGGTGCGGCGCATGTATGCGACCGGCGACGCCCACCGCACGATCTCCTCGACTGCGGTCGGTGCGAGCCCGGCGTAGTCGGACCACCAGCGATCGCGCTGTTCGGGGTAGCGACTCAGAGCGAGCACACCGTGGCTGATCGCGTTGCGGGTCGTCTCGTTACCCGCGACGACGAGCAGGATGAAGAACGATGCGACCTCGGCGGAGGTCAGACGCTCGCCGTCGAGCTCCGCCTCGATCAGCGCCGTGGTCAGGTCGTCGCCGGGGCGGGCCCGCCGGTCGTCGGCGAGCTCCGACGCGTATGCCCCGATACCCATTGCGACAGAGACGAATTCGTCGAAGTCGGTGGCGATGTCAGGGTCGCCGAAGCCGAGGATGACGTTCGTCCAGTGGAAGATCTTCTGGTGGTCGCGGGGTGGAATGCCCATCATGTCGCAGATGATCTGCAGCGGGAGCGGGCCCGCCAGCTCGGCGACGAGCTCGCCGCGACCGTCGGGATGGGCGGCCACCATGTCCTCGACGAGCCGCCGCGCGCGCTGACGCACCGAGTCCTCGATCAGTGCCAGGACCCGGGGGGTGAACGCGCTGCGCACGATGTTGCGCAGCCGGGTGTGCCTCGGGTCGTCCATCGCGATCATCGACCCGAAATACTCGGCCAGCTCGGGGGTTTGGTCGCCCACGGTGATCCCCAGCGCCGAGCTGAAGATCTCGGGATGCCTGCTGGCGAAGAAGACGTCGTCGTGGCGGGTGAGAGCCCAGTGACCGGCGACCTCGGCGTCCTCGTCGGTGATGTAGGCCCGGTGGAAGGAGACCGGCGCTTCCCGTCGCAGTGTGGCGAACGCGCCGTCGCGGAAGTCGTCATCGAGACCCCAGAACTCCCACGAACCGAGGTCGATGTCGGCCAGCGGAACCTCCGGCGGCGCGATGCCGTTACGGCGGACCGGATGCGCGTCGAGGCTCATGCCGTCCAACGTAGCCTCAGGGCCGCGCCTCGTGACCCTTTCTGCCGTGTGTGCGTCGCTCTTCCTTCATCCGCGCCTCGTGCACGTGCCGGGCGCCGTCGAGAAGCTCCTCGCGCACCTGCCGCTCGTGATCCCGGAAGGGCGACCAGTAGTTGTCGTCGAACTCCTCGACGACCTGAAAGGTCCAGCGGCCGTAGAGGACATTGCGGCCGATCAGATCGGTCTCCAACCGCTCGGCGATCGCGTCGGCGCCTGCTTCTCGCAGCGCGTCACTCGCCTCGCCGGCGAGCAGGTCGGCATGGCCCATCAACTGATGGAACGAATACAGGTGCCCCCTGGCACGCTCCACGAATTCCAGAGCCTCGGTCAGCTTGCCGACGGCGTCGACCGTGGCATCACTTGCGTCCGTCATCGCTGCGAGATACCCCGCGCGACCCGGGCCGAATCAGCGCAGGTGTCGCCGGCGGTGCCGGGTCAGCGCTCGAATTCCGAATCATCCTCGGGAACGGCGATGGCCTGCTCGATGAGGTCGGCCTCGTCGGCCTGCCAGCCCCGATCGGCGTTCACCGTGGCGGCCTCGCTCCAGGACTCGTCGTCGGCGTCACCGACCGGAATCTGCTGTTCGGCGACGTCGGCCTCGGAAGCCTCCGGGATGGGTGTGTCGGTGAAGAGACTGCGGTCGGGCGTCGTCATTGAGGTTCTCCCCCCGGGCGGTCGGTACAGGCATCATGCGGTACCCCAACCATAGGCGTGTTCCGAGGAGTGCGTTGCTGCGCGGTGTGCGCTGGGCATTCACGGGCTTGCTGGCCCCTCGGGTACGCTGCTTGGATTGTGCGAACAGCGGGGATCTCCTCCACCACGGGCGAGTTCCCGTCCCCCGAACAGCGACCAGAACCTCAAAAGGCCTGAAACTTGTCTGATACTCCGAACGGCTCTGCGGATCTGCAGCCGCACTTCGATGACGTCCAGTCGCATTACGACTTGTCAGACGACTTCTACCGGTTGTTCCTCGACCCGACGCAGACCTACAGCTGCGCGTACTTCGAACGCGACGACATGACGCTCGAAGAGGCCCAGCGCGCGAAGATCGACCTGGCGCTCGGCAAACTCGGACTCGAACCCGGCATGACGCTGCTCGACATCGGGTGCGGCTGGGGCGGGACTTTGCTGCGCGCCCTGGAGAAGTACGACGTCAACGTGATCGGCCTGACGCTGAGCCGCAACCAGCAGGCGCACGTCCAGAAGGTTCTCGACGAGCACGACAGCCCGCGCAGCAAGACGGTGCTGCTGCAGGGCTGGGAGCAGTTCGACCAGCCCGTCGACCGCATCGTGTCGATCGGCGCGTTCGAGCATTTCGGCAGCGACCGCTACGACGAGTTCTTCCGGCGTGCGTACTCGGTGCTGCCCGATGACGGCGTGATGCTTCTGCACACCATCGTCAAGCCCAGCGACGAGGAATTCGCCGAGCGCAAGCTGCCGCTGACCATGACGAAGTTGAAGTTCTTCAAGTTCATCATGGACGAGATCTTCCCCGGCGGAATGCTGCCCAAGGTCGACGACGTCGAAAAGCACGCCACCAAGGCGTCGTTCAAGGTCAACCGCATCCAGCCGCTGCGGCTGCACTACGCCCGCACACTCCAGATCTGGGCGGCGTCGTTGGAGTCCCGTCGGGATGACGCCATCGCGATCCAGTCCGAAGAGGTCTACGACCGCTACATGAAGTACCTGACCGGCTGCGCGGAGCTCTTCACCGAGGGCTACACCGACGTCTGCCAGTTCACTCTCGCGAAGTAGCGTCCCGGTCCCGGTAGGACCGCGCCGGTTGGCCCACCTCGCCGTTCGCGGCGTCCCTGCGTCGCGCCGCCATGCCCGCCAGCGCCTCGAACACCACCCGGTGCGCGGCGTTGACCGTGAGCTCGGCGTGGTCGTAGGCCGGTGCCACCTCGACAACGTCGACGCCGGCGACGTCGTGTTCGTAGCAGAGTTGCCGCACCATGCGCAGCAGGTCGGCGCTGGTGATGCCGCCCGGCTCCGGCGTTCCCGTGCCCGGTGCGTGCGCGGGATCGAGCACGTCGATGTCCACGGAGACGTAGAGTTTGTCGGCCTTGGCCAGGGCCTCGCCGACCGCGTCGGCCATCACCGCCTTGAACCCTCGCTCCCAGATCTCCTGCATCGTGTGCCAGGTCATCTTCTGCTCGAGCATCCAGTCGAACGTGTCGCGGGGCGGCCAGTAGCCGCGTAGGCCGACCTGAACGAAATGTGACCCGGGCACCGCACCGGATTCGATCAGCCGGCGCATCGGAGTGCCGTGGCTGGCGAGGTTGCCCTCGATCTCGTCGGCGGTGTCGGCGTGGGCGTCGAAGTGCACGATGCCGACGTTGCCGTAGCCGTGGACGTCGGCGACCGCGGTCGCCGCGGGCCAGGTGATGGAATGGTCGCCGCCGAGCACCACGGGCACGATGCCGCGGGAGGCGAGCATGTGCACGCGTTCGCGAATGTTGTTGTGCGACACCTCGGTCTGGCCGTGTGGGCAGTAGGCGTCACCGAAGTCGACGACCTCGAGCCAGTCGAAGATCTCCAGCCCGAGGTCCATGTGATAGGTGCCGGGCTCATAGGCGGTGGCGCGGATGGCCCTGGGCCCGAAGCGCGCGCCGGGTCTGTTGGTGGTCCCCACGTCGAACGGTGCGCCGACGATCGCCGCGTCGGGCCTCCAGGAGTCGAGCTGCTCGACCTCGGTCAGGAACGGGCGATGCCCGAAGGACGCCATCCCGGCGTACGCCAGCTCCAGTTGTTCGGCCATTCCCGGCGGCAGCTCCCGGTGGTGTCCGTGATCGCGCCCCATGGCATGACCGTACCGCTCAGGTGGCCCCGGAACGCGTCAACGCCGCACGCAATCCGTCCGGCACGGGCCGCTTCGTCCAGTCTCCGGTCGACACCACGACGTAGACGTTGTGTCCGCGCACCGCAACACGTTCGGCGCCATCCCCGGTGCGTGCCAGCACCGTGAACGTGACCGTGAAGCTGGTGGTGCCGACGCGGCCGCAGTCGGCGGTGACGCGCACCGCATCGCGCCACCGCACCGAGGACCGGTAGTCGATCTCACTGTGCACGACCTGGAAGTCGTGGCCGCCGGCCATCAGATCGGGGTAGGCGACGCCGAGGTCATCGAGCAGGCCGGTGCATGCCTCGTCGAACCAGGTCAGGTAGTGGCCGTTGAACACGACTCCCTGCTGGTCCACCTCGGCGTAGCGCGGGACGACGGGCATCGAGAACTCGGGCACGCCCAATACCCTAGACAGCCATGGAGCTCGTGACGATCGACGACATCCGGGCGGCGGCGGAGCGCATCCGCCCCCACGTGGTGCGGACCCCGCTGCTGGCCGCGCGCTGGGGCGACGCCGAGCGTCCGCTGTGGGTCAAACCGGAGAGCCTGCAGCCGATCGGCGCGTTCAAGGTGCGCGGCGCGTTCAACGCCGTCGGGACGGTCAGGGGCAGCACCTCCGACGTCGTCGCATACTCCAGCGGCAACCATGCCCAGGCGGTGGCGTACGCCGCGGCGGCCTTCGGTCTGCGCGCCCATATCGTGATGCCGAGGGAAACCCCGAACATCAAGGTGCAGGCCACCCGGGATCTCGGCGCCAGGGTCGTGCTCTCGGAGGCGGGACAGCGCGAGACGGTCGCCGCCGAGGTCCTCGCGGACACGGGAGGGGTGATGATCCCGCCGTTCGATCACCCTGACGTGATCGCCGGTCAGGGCACCGCCGGACTCGAGATCGCCGAAGACCTCCCGTCCGTGCGGACCGTGCTGATCCCGGTCAGCGGGGGCGGTCTCGCATCGGGCGTCGGCACGGCGATTCGCGCGTTGTGCCCGCAGGCCAGGATCTTCGGTGTGGAGCCGGAACTCGCCGGCGACACCGCGGAGAGTCTCCGAGCCGGCCGCCGTGTCGACTGGTCGATCGAGGACCGCAACCGCACGATCGCCGACGGCCTGCGCTCACAACCGTCCGAGCTGACCTTCGCCCACCTGCAGCGGGTGCTGGACGGGGTGATCACCGTAACCGAGGACGAAATCCGTTCCGCAGTAAGGGAATACGCATACCGGGGGAGGCTGGTCGCGGAACCCAGCGGCGCGGTGGCACTCGCCGGGTACCGGCAGGGCATCACCGGGGACGGGGACACCGCGGTGATCCTCTCCGGCGGCAACATCGAGCCGTCGACCCTGCGGCAGATCCTCACCGAGGCGGCTCCGACCTGATTTGACAGGTGTGCAATGACAGGTGAGCTGCGGGTAGGGTCTCCCGGGGTTTCGAAGGAGTGTGGGTGAACGCTGTTCTCGGATTGTCGGTGACGCCGTCCGGCGTCGGCGTCGTGCTGGTGGAAGGGCACGACGATGACCGGGTCACCCTCGACGGCGAACGGTTCGAGGTCCGCAGGCGCGGATCGGCGACCGCGGCGGAAACCTCCGCGCAAGCTGCCGCCGCGGTCCTGCGCACCGAGGCCGTCGCTGCCGATCTCGGCCGCCGCGTGCACTCGATCGGTGTGACCTGGAGCGACGATGCGGGTACGGAGGCGTCGCTGCTTCTCACGTCGCTGCGCGAGTCCGGGTACGACAACATCGTGCCGGTCCGGCTCTCCGAGGCGACCGACGCCCTGGCGCGGCGGATCGCACTGGTGCTGGGCTACCGGACCACCGCCGTCTGCGTGATCGAACCCGAACAGCTCATCGCGCTCGTCGTGTCCGTCGAGGACGCCGCCGACGGGACCTCGGAGGCCGTGCAGACCGCGGTCAATCACAGCGTGGTGACCGAGGACGACCTCGTCGGCTGGCTCAGCACCGTGTTCACCCGCGCAGACTGGGAGCCCGAGGCGCTGGTCCTCGTGGGTTCCGGCGAGGATCTCGAGGATCTGCTGCCCGTGCTCGAGGACGCGCTCGCGGTGCCGGTGTTCTCACCCGCCGAGGCTGCGCTGGCACTCGCCCGCGGCGCCGCGCTGGCATGCGCGCAGCCGGGGGAGTTCGCCGGCTGGGGTCCGGCGACCCCGGACCCCGTCACACCGTATGCCGGCCGCCTCCGGTCACGGAGTGCACGGAGCGGGCCGCTGGCGCTGCTGGCCGCCGGGGCGATCACGTTCGTGGCGTCGGCGTCGGCGGCCATCGCGCTGCAGGTGGCTCCCGAACCGGTCGTGAGTCCACCCCGCACGGCCGTCGAGTCCCCGGTGCGCCAACCCGCCGCGCCGACCCTTCCGGCACCCGCACCCTTCGTCGCCCCGCCCCCGGAGACCGTCCCCGAACCCGTCGTACCCGCCGCCGAGGACGTGCCCGCCGAGGCTCCGCCTGCCGAGGACCTGCCCGTCGAGGCCCCACCCGACGTGCTGCCGCCCGCCACGCCCCCCGTGGACGCGATCCCGGCAGCGCCACCTCCGCCCGTCGAGCCCGCCCCCGAGCTGATCCCTGCGCCGGTGCCCGCGGAACGGCCGGGGATCCTGCAGCGGATCCGCGATCGGCTCTCCCGGGTCGACGACGCCGTCCCACCGCCACCGCCACCGCCACCACCACCGCCGTTGCCGGTGCCTTTGCCGTAGTCGGCCTACCCTGGCGCAGGTGAACGTTCCCGTCGCCGCGTCCCCGCCCACGCTGGTGCGGACGGTGGTGCGCGTCGCGGTCATCGCCTGCGTCGCCGCGGCAGTGCTGATCGTGGAGTTGACGTCGAGCCGGGGCGTGAGCTGGCGCCTGATCACCTTCACCTATCAGGCCAACCTGCTCGCCGCGGCGTACTACCTGTGGACGTTCGTGGCGCCCCGCGCGAACGGCCGTGTCGGGCTGCGCGGCGCGGTCGTGCTCTACGTGGTGATGGCGGGTGTGGTGTGGAATCTGTTCCTGACCGAACACAGCATGGGCTACACCCCGGCCAACCTCCTGCTGCACGTGGCGGTGCCCGTGCTGGTCATCGCCGACTGGGTGCTCGTCGGCCGCGGCGTGACCCGGGTGCCCTGGTGGTATCCCGTCGCCTGGCTCGCCTATCCGGCGGCGTACCTGCTGCTGGCGCTCCTCGTGCTCAACACCGCAGGGCGGCGCGCACCGTATTACTTCCTGGATCCGGGCAGCGTCGGGGCGCCGGCGGTCGCGCTGAACGTCGCGATGCTGGCGGCGTGCGTCCTCGCCGCGGGCTACGCACTGCTGGGGGTCAACCGCGGTGCGTCGACGCTGCGTGCGGATGCGGCGTGAAACGTTCCCGAACGGGGAATCGATACTCGACCAAAGGCAACGACCGTCTGCCGTGGGGCGCTGATCGGCGCCGGGGGCGACGGCCGAGATTTAGGATGGCACCATGCTGAGACACCGTCGACAGCAGATCCGAACGAGCAGTGGGATCGCGATGCGGGTCGCAGCCACGCTGGCAAGCGTCGCGATGGTGACGGGGATGACGATGGCGGTGTCGTCCACGGCGACCGCGGCGATCGACACCAGCGTCGCGAGCGTGTCTCCCGGCCCCGGACAGACCGTCGGGGTGGCCCATCCGGTGACGGTCACCTTCACCGAGCCGGTTCGCGACCGCACCGCGGCGGAGAACTCGATCAGCGTGGCGCCGGCCGGGGCGCCCGCATCCCTGCCCGGAACGACGCGGTGGCTCGACGGCCGCAGTGTGCAGTGGGAGCCCGCGCAGTTCTTCCCGGCCCACACCCCGATCACGGTCTCGGTCGGCGGGTTCGCGACGAGCTTCCAGACCGGCTCCTCCGTCGTCAGCGTCGCCGATCTGAGCGCGTACACGTTCACCGTCAGCATCGACGGAGTCGTCGCCCGCGAGATGCCCGCCTCGATGGGCAAACCGAAGTTCCCCACACCGACCGGCCGGTTCACGGCGCTGTCCAAGGAACGCAACGTGACCTTCGACTCCCGCACGATCGGGATCCCGCTCGACGACGAGGAGGGATATCTCATCAAGGGGGAGTACGGGGTTCGCGTGACCTGGGGTGGCGTCTACGTGCACTCAGCACCGTGGTCGGTCGGCTCGCAGGGCTACGCGAACGTCAGCCACGGCTGCATCAACCTCAGCCCCGACAACGCCGCGTGGTACTTCGACACCGTCAGCGTCGGAGACCCCATCATCGTGCAGGCCTGACCCGCCCCGGATCCGTCAGACGGGCTGGGTGCGGCGGGTCGCAGCCCGCACGTAGTCCGCGAGCGTCTCGTCCATGTCCGCCGGCGAGAAACCCGTCGCCTCGATCTTGGCCAGGTCCAGCACGCTGCGCACCGGCCGCGGCGCCACCGGGGCCGTCGCCGCCGCGAAGTACTCGTCGGTCGGCACCCCGCGCACCCGCCGCGGGTCGTGGCCGGCCAGCTCGTACGTGCGCCGGGCGATATCGGCCCACGTCCTCACGGTCCCGCCGCCGGTCACGTTGTACGTGCCGTACGGCGCCCGTGACTCGGTGAGGTGCCGGATGGCCCGCGCCAACTCCGAGGTGAAGGTCAGCCGTCCGAACTGATCGTCGACGACGGCGGGATCCACCCCCTTGGCTGCCAGCGTCAGCATGGTCTGCACGAAGTTGCGGCCCTCGCCCACCACCCAGGACGTCCGTACGACGTAGTGACGCGGCACGGTGGACACCAGCTGATCGCCGGCGGCCTTCGTCTGGCCGTACACACCGAGCGGGGACAGCGCGTCGTCCTCGCGGTAGGGCCGCGTCGACTCCCCGTCGAACACGTAGTCGCTGGAGACGTGTACGAGCGTGATCCCGTGCGCGGCCGCGACCCGCGCCAGCGCGGCGACGCCGGTGACGTTGACGGTCCAGGCCGCGGTCCGGCCCTCGGCGGTCTCGGCCGCGTCCACAGCCGTGTAGGCCGCGGCGTTGACGATGGTGTCGTAGTCCTGCCAGCGGCGGGCCGAACCGAGATCGGCGGCGCACAGATCGATGTCGGCACGGGTGGCGAACTCGACGTGCGGTGCGTCCGCGTACGCGGCGCGCAGTGCCCGCCCGAGTTGTCCGTCGGCGCCGAGGACCAGCGTTTTCGGCGCAGGCACGGGGGTCACCTCGGACAGCGGAGGCTGGGCGCGGTCCTTCTCCGACATCTCGGCACGATCCAACGGGATCGGCCAGTCGATGCCGAGCGCCTCGTCGCCCGGATTCAGCGACGGGTAGCTGACGCCGGGGGAGTAATGATCGTTGACGAGATAAACGTAGACCGTCTCGGGCTCCAGCGTCTGAAATGCGTTGCCGACGCCGCGGGGCACGAACACCGCCCGCGACGGATCGATCTCGGCGGTGAACACCGTCCCGAAGGTGGGGCCGGACCGCAGGTCCACCCAGGCGCCGAAGATGCGCTTCGAACCGACGGAGATGAACTTGTCCCACGGTTCGGCGTGGATGCCGCGCAGCGTCCCGGGCGCCTGGTTGAACGAGATGTTGTTCTGCACGGGCCCGAAGTCGGGCAGGCCCGCGGCGAGCATCTTGGCGCGTTGCCAGTTCTCCTTGAACCATCCGCGGTTGTCGCCGTGCACGGGAAGATCCCACAGAGTGAGCCCAGGGATGGGAGTTTCGATGGCGCGCAACGCCTTACCGAATTCCGTCAACGCTGTTCTGCCCCCGTACTACTGGCCGAGCCGGGCGTAGAACGCCTCGGTGGCTTCCTTGGCGGGCGTCCACCAGTCCTCGTGGGTGCGATACCACTCGATGGTCGCCGCGAGACCATGTTCGAAGTCACCATACCCAGGTTGCCATCCGAGTTCCTCGCGCAGCTTCGTCGGGTCGATCGCGTAGCGCAGGTCGTGGCCGAGTCGGTCGGGGACCCGGTCGTAGGCATCGGGATCCTCGCCCATCAGGGTCAGGATCAGTTCGACCACCGTCCTGTTGTCCTTCTCGCCGTTCGCGCCGATCAGGTACGTCTCACCGATCCGGCCCTTCTCCAGGATCAGCAGGACCGCAGACGAGTGGTCGTCGGCGTGAATCCAGTCGCGGACGTTGAGGCCCTCGCCGTAGAGCCGAGGGCGGATGCCCCACAGCACGTTCGTGATCTGGCGGGGGATGAACTTCTCGACGTGCTGGTAGGGCCCGTAGTTGTTGGAACAGTTCGAGATCGTGGCCGCGACGCCGAACGACCGGGCCCAGGCTCGCACGAGCAGGTCACTGCCGGCCTTCGTCGACGAGTAGGGAGAGGACGGGTTGTACGGGCTGGATTCGGTGAACCGGGCCGGATCGTCGAGCTCCAGATCGCCGTACACCTCGTCGGTGGAGACGTGGTGCAGCCTCCTGTCGTGCCGGCGGACGGCCTCCAGCAACGTGAACGTGCCGACGACGTTGGAGTGCAGGAAGGGTTCCGGCCGGTCGAGGGAGTTGTCGTTGTGCGATTCGGCGGCGTAGTGGACGACCGCGTCGGCCGCGGCGACCAGTTCGTCGACCAGGTCGGCGTCGGCGACGTCGCCGTGCACGAAGTCCAGCCTGCTCTGCGGCAGCCCGTCCAGCGACGCGCGGTTGCCGGCATAGGTGAGCTTGTCGAGCACGGTCACGTGGTGGTCGGTGTGGGCGAGGACGTGGTGCACGAAGTTGGAACCGATGAAGCCGGCACCACCGGTGACCAGCAGTCGCACCATCACAGACCCCTGTCGAGGAGATCGAGCAGATACCTGCCGTAGCCGGACTTGACCAGCCGGGTTGCCCGGTCGCACAGCTCGTCGTCGCTGAGAAACCCTTGCCGCCAGGCGATTTCCTCGGGCACCCCGATCTTCAGACCGGTCCTGCGCTCCATCGTGCGGACGAAGTCCGCCGCGTCGGTCATCTGGTCGAAGGTGCCGGTGTCCAGCCATGCAGTGCCGCGCGGCAGCACCTGCACCCGGAGGCGACCCTGCTCGAGGTAGGCGCGGTTGACGTCGGTGATCTCGTACTCGCCGCGATCGCTGGGCTTCAGCTGCTGGGCGATCGCGACGACGTCGTTGTCGTAGAAGTACAGCCCCGGCACCGCGTAATTGCTCTTCGCCCGCTTGGGTTTCTCCTCCAGCGACACCACGAGACCGCCCGCGTCGAACTCCACGACGCCGTAGGCGGACGGCTCGGCCACCCAGTAGGCGAAGATCGTGCCGCCGTCGACATCGGCGAAGCAGCGCAGCTGGGTGCCCAAACCCGGTCCGTACAACAGGTTGTCGCCCAGCACGAGGGCCACCTTGTCGCTGCCGATGAAGTCCTCACCGATGGTGAACGCCTGCGCCAGCCCGTCCGGTGACGGCTGCTGGGCGAAGGTGATCGACACCCCGAAGCGCGACCCGTCGCCGAGGAGCCGCTCGAAGCTGTGGGCATCGTGCGGTGTGGTGATCACCAGGATGTCGCGGATGCCGGCGAGCATCAGCGTCGAGAGCGGGTAGTACACCATCGGCTTGTCGTAGACCGGGATCAGCTGCTTGGACACCCCGTAGGTGATCGGATGCAGGCGCGACCCCGAGCCGCCGGCCAGGATGATTCCCTTCACAGTGCGCTCCTGCCGTCAGGCCGCGTGCCGCGGCCCGGCGCGGTGCTTGCCGGGGCGGTCCGAGCCCGCGTCGGAGGACGATCCGGAATCCGCGCCGTCGGGCTTGGCGTGGGCGCCGTAAGGCCGGCTGTCGGTGTCCACGGAGCTGGTGCCGGTGACGGCGGCGGTCGGGTCGTTGTCGTCGTCCGCACCGGAAGTGTCTGCGGCAGAGTCGGTTTCGGCGTCCTCTACTTCGGCTTCCTCGGCGTCGGTTTCGGCGTCCTCGGTCTCGGCATCCTCGGTTTCGCCTTCGACCACCCCGAGGTCCTCCGGTTCGACGGCGTCGGGTTCGGCGGCATCGGCGCCGGTCTCGTCGACGCTGACCTCGACGGCGTCGACCACCGACGAGTCGTCCACACCGGTCGAGTCCTCGCGGGTGTCCTGCACAGTGGCCGCGGCGCTGTCGGCTTTCGCTGCTTCGCCGATGTTGGTGACGGCGGTCTTGATCGCAGCGGGAAGCCCGACGAAAAGCTGGTAGATCGGCCCGCCGTCGTGGCACCTCGTCACGCAGTCGGGATCCTTGACGGAGAACAGACCGGGTATCGGATCGGCAGGGCCTGCGCCGTCGGCGTCGTACCCGTACATGAACGCGTTGAGTACCTCGCGGGGAAGTGCCGCCAGCGCCGTCAGGGCGCTGGCGAGGTCGCCGGTGGACGCGGCGGACAGGGCATTGCCCAGACTCTGCGACGCGGCGCGGTTGGCACCGTCCACAGGTGTCGACATGTCCTCGATGGCCGCTCTCAGTGTCTGCCCGACGGCCATGCCGTTCTGAAAAAGGGCGCCCGAGAAGGACAGTGGACCGGGTCCTGCCGTCACGGTGACGTCGTTGCTGAGCAGACCGAAGGCCACGCTCAGCAGGGTCTGGGGCAGTACCCGCACCTGGTTGCCGTTTCCGAGGATGTTCAGCGCGGTGGCGAAGATGCCCGCCATCTCCACGCTGCTGCTGCCCAGGATGTTGACCGCACCGCCGAACCAGCCCTGTGTCGTGGCGCTGCCGTTGCCGAGAAGGTTGAGCGCGACGGTGCCGAGCAGTCCGGCAATGGTGGTCTGGGTGCCGTCGCCGAACGGTGACACCCCCAACGCGAGGTTGATACCGCCGACGACCGACGTCGAGCCGGGGCCGAGCTGAACGCCGATGTTGCCAAGGCCCGTGGATCCCACGTGATGGGGACCGTCACCGCCCGAGAACCCCAGAACGAGATTCAGGCCGCCGATGGCCGCGGCACTCCCCGGGCCGTAGTGGGCGAGGACGTTGAAGCCGCCGATCGCATTCGTGGACTGCATGGCGTTGCCGTTCGCCACGCCGATCGCGAGGTTGGGACCACCGATCACCGAGGTGGCGCCTGCCCCGACCTGACCGAGGAAGGAGAACAGCGAGAACATCGCCGTCGACACCGCTTCGTTGCCCACCGCGTTTGCCAGCGTGAACGCGGAGTAGGACGTGGTTGCTCGCGCGTTGGCACCTGCAGCAAATGCTCCGCCGAAGAACCCGCTCGACGCGTCGGCGACTGCGCCCTCCCCGATGGCCAGCGCGAAGCTGGTGGGGTTGCTGGTGCAGCCGTTGCCGTTGCCGATACCGAAGATCGAGAAGCACGTCGCGTTGGCTGGTGGGGCCGCCGGAAGCACCGTTGCCGCAAGCGTACTCGACACGAACGCGGTAGCCATCAGGCCGCTTCTGATCCGAACCGATTCCATCGACTTCCCTGTTCTCGCGGACCCCCCTGGACGCATCGGCAGTGCGTGGCGCACCGCCCAGGCAGAGATCAGGCCGATTCTGGCAAAAATTAACGTCTACGTCCACAAAATCGGGTTGTGGGCCGTTCGGGAGCGGGAAAGTGTTGCGTTTCGCCGGGACGGACCGCGATGATACGACCGATCCGGATCCGGTTCGTCGATCCGCACACGAAGGGCGATCGCCGTGACACCTACTCAGTGGATACAGAGACTGGCGCTGACCGCAGGCCTGCCGGTGTTCGCGCTCGCGGGCGTGGCACCTCAGGCCGGCGCCGATCCGCTGTCCGAAGCCCTGGCGACCACGACGTGCAATTACGCGCAGGTGACCGCCGCGATGAACGCACAGGCACCCGCACTGGCGGCGCAGTTGAACAGGCGCCCCGACATGCAGGCCAACCTGCAGACGTTCCTGGCGATGCCGGTCGATCAGCGCAGGGCCCGGATGGCGCAGGAGCGGGCCGCCAACCCCCAGTTGCAGCAGATGCTCACGGCCCTGATGGGCCCGCAGGTGAGTCAGATCGCCGGCTCCTGCATGAACTACTGATTCGACGATCACGGTGGACGCGACGCCCGATATCGGTCGTCGCGTATTTGCCGTGCTCGTCGACGCGCACGCATCCACCCACGGTCATCGCGCGCCAGATCAGGCCTGGTCGTTGCTGGTTTGACGCGAATAGTCAAAAACCTACCCTTGCGTAAATTAAACCGTTAGAGTCCCTGCCGTGCGAGGAGCGCAGACAGAAGTTCACCATGCGAACGGCGCCTCGACGGGATTGCTCGATCGCTCCGACGTCCACGAGGCACTGGCGGCGATCCGCAGGCCGGTGGCAGTCGTCGGGTCCGTTCACGGGCCGAGCCCCGTGCTGCTCGATGCCGCCGGGCAGCTGACGTCGGACGTCCTGCGGCAGAACCTGCTGGCCGTGTTGCCCCCGATCTATCCCGAGTGGCTCGGCGACCGCAGCTTCACCGCCGCGCACGGGGTGCGATTCCCCTATGTCATCGGGGAGATGGCGCGCGGGATCGCGACGCCCGCGATGACCATCGAGGGTGTGCGGGCCGGAGTCATGGCCTTCTACGGCAGTGCCGGACTCGACCTGAGCACCGTCGAGGCGGGCGTGCGGGAGATCCAGGCTGCGGTCGGACGCGACACCGTGGGGTGGGGCGCCAATCTGATCCACAACGTGCAGAGCGACGGGATCGAGATCGCGACCGTCGATCTGTTCCACCGCCTCGGCGTGCGGTACGTCTCGGCGTCGGCCTTCATGCAACTGACGCCCGCTGTCGTGCTCTACGCCGCCAAGGGGCTGCGGCGCGGCACCGATGGCCGGATACACCGCGCCGGACACATCTTCGCCAAGGTGTCCCGCGACGAGGTTGCGCGCCAGTTCCTCTCACCCGCCCCGGAGCCGATGCTGCGGGCACTGGTGGCCGAAGGACGGATCACCGCCGACGAGGCTGCGCTGGCCGCGAACATCCCTGTTGCAGAGGACATCACCGCCGAAGCGGACTCGGGGGGACACACCGACAACCGGGCGCTGACGGTGCTGCTTCCGCGACTGATCGATCTCCGCGACGAGATCGCCCGTGCCCACGGCTACGACGTCATGCCCCGTGTCGGCGCCGCCGGCGGGCTCGGCACCCCGGCCGCGGTCGCGGCCGCGTTCGCCGCCGGCGCGGCCTACGTCCTGACCGGCTCGGTCAACCAGTCCGCGGTCGAGAGCGGTCTGTCGACCGATGCGCGCGCCATGCTGGGCACAGCACAGTCCACCGACGTGGCGATGGCACCGGCTGCCGACATGTTCGAGATGGGCGTGACGGTTCAGGTCCTCAAACGCGGCACGTTGTTCGCCCAGCGCGCGCAGCGCCTCGGGGAGTTCTATCGCCGCTACGCCTCCCTCGAGGATGCCCCTGCCGCAGTTCTGCGGAACCTGGAGACCGCGGTGCTCGGGCTCAGTGTCGACGACATCTGGTCCGAGACAGAGGCTTTCTTCGCCCAGCGCGATCCACAGCAGATCGAACGGGCCCGCACGGACCCCAAACACCGGATGGCCCTGGTGTTCCGGTGGTATCTGTTCAACGGCGCCCAGTGGGCCCGGGAGGGAACCACCGAGCGCCGCGCCGATTACCAGATCTGGTGCGGCCCGGCGATGGGAGCCTTCAACGAATGGGTGCGCGGCAGCTTTCTCGAACCCGTGCAGGCCCGCACCGTCCGTCAGATCGCCCTGAATCTCCTCGAAGGGGCCGCCACCGTCACGCGTGCCACCCAGTTGCGCGCTGCGGGTGTCGCGTTGCCGCCGTCGGCCTTCAATTTCCGACCACGTCCGCTCGGTTGATCTCCGTAAGTTCCCGTCCCTCATTCGGATAGATAAAAGGCCCAATGACCGAAGACAATCAGCACCCATTCGCCACTCCCGTCGCCGTCGTCGGCGCGACCGCCATCTATCCGGGCGAACCTGGGCTCGAGGGGTATTGGCGCACCATCACCGCGGGGCGGGATGCGATCAGCGAGGTGCCGCCCTCGCACTGGCTGATCGAGGACTATTACGATCCCGACCCGACGACGCCCGATCGGACCTATTGCAAGCGCGGCGGTTTCATCGACCCGGTGCCGTTCGACCCCATGCGGTTCGGTCTGCCGCCCACCGCGTTGCCGGCCACCGACTCTGCGCAACTGCTCGCGCTCATCGCCGCCAGGAAGGTTCTCGACGAGGCCGAACGTGGGGGCGTGGACGTCGACCTCGACCGCGTCGACATCGTGTTGGGCGTCGCGTCGACGACCGAGCTCGTGGTCCAGATGGGATCGCGGATGCAGCGTCCGATATGGCGAAAGGCATTACTGGAGAACGGTCTTCCCGAGGATGAGGCCGACGAGATCTGCCGTGACATCGCCGACCACTATCCGCCATGGCTCGAGAGCACCTTCCCGGGTCTGCTGGGCAATGTCGTCGCCGGACGTGTCGCCAACCGGTTGGATCTGGGCGGAAGCAACTTCGTCGTCGACGCGGCGTGTGCGAGTTCGCTCTCGGCGCTGCAGACCGCGCTGCACCGGCTGTATCTGCGCGAGTCCGACCTCGTCCTGACGGGCGGCGTCGATGCCCTCAACGACGTGATGATGTACATGTGCTTCTCCAAGACGCCCGCGTTCTCTCAGTCGGGTGACTGCCGGCCCTTCTCGGATGCCGCTGACGGGACGATCATCGGCGAGGGCGTCGGAATGCTGGCGCTCAAACGGCTCAGCGACGCCGAGCGGGACGGTAATCAGATCCATGCCGTGATCAGAGGGCTCGGATCCTCGTCGGACGGTCGCGCCTCCAGCGTGTACGCGCCGCGCTCCGAAGGACAGGCCAAGGCGCTGCGCCGCGCTTACGAACACGCCGGTTACGCCCCGTCGACCGTCGAGTTGGTCGAGGCGCACGGCACCGCGACAAGAGCAGGTGACGTCGCCGAGTTCGCGGGCCTGAAGGCGGTGTTCACCGACGACTCAGCCCGGGTCGCCCTCGGCTCGGTGAAATCCCAGATCGGGCACACCAAGGCAGCCGCCGGTGCCGCCGGCCTGATCAAGGCCGTTCTGGCCCTTCAACATTCGACGCTTCCGGGCACCTTGAAGGTGGACCGCCCCAACCCCGCGCTGGGCCTGGACGGCACGCCGTTCTACGTCAACGCGCAGACGCGCCCCTGGGTTCGCACCGGCGACCAGCCACGCCGGGCCGCGGTGAGTTCGTTCGGGTTCGGAGGCAGCAACTTCCACGTGACGCTGGAGGAGTACCGCGGCGAGCACCGGGCCAGACGACTGCGGACCCTGCCCACCGAACTCGTGGCGCTCAGCGCCGGGAGCGAGGCAGAACTCCAGGAACGGGCCGCCGAGATCACCGCGGCCGTACGCGCAGGGCAGAGTCTGGCCCGGATCGCGTTCACGACGGCACCGGCGTTCGACGCCTCGCAGCCCGCGAGGGCCGCGCTGGTCGCGTCGGACACGACGACGCTGGAGGGACTCGCCGAGAAACTGCGGGGCGCCCTCGCCGACGGCACCGCAGCGCAGATCAAAGACCCCAACATTGCCGTCGGGCTGGGCCCGGCACGTACCGGTAAGACCGCGTTCCTCTTCCCCGGACAGGGAAGTCAGTACGTCGGGATGGGCGCAGACCTCGCGCTCGGCTTCCCCGAGGCCCTCGCGGTGTGGGACGGTCTCACCGGCGATCTGGCCGATCTGCACCGGGTGGTGTTCCCCGAGCCCACCTTCGACGCCGAGTCGCTCGACGCGCAGAAGTCCGAGCTCACCGCGATGGAGAACGCGCAGCCGGCCATCGCTGCCGCCAGCTTGGCGCAACTTCGTCTGCTCGACATGCTGGGAGTGACGGCCGATGCGGCCGGCGGGCACAGCTTCGGCGAGGTCACCGCGCTCGCGGCAGCGGGTGTGCTTCCCGTCGAGCGGCTCGTCGAGACCGCGCGCATGCGCGGGGTGCTGATGGCCGAGGCCGGACAGGGCACCGACGGCGCCATGCTGGCGATCGTTGCCGGTGCCGATGATGTACGCGCCCTGCTGAATTCGCGTCCGGATACGGTCGGGACGCTGGTGATCGCCAACGACAACGCACCGAACCAGGTGGTGGTCGCCGGACACGCCGCCGACATCGCGTGGGCCGAGACGACCGCGAAAGCGGCGGGGTTCTCGTCGCGACGGCTGCCGGTGGCCTCGGCCTTCCACTCCGAGATCGTCGCGTCGAGTTCCGCGCCGCTGGGGAAGTACCTCGAGACACTCACACTCGGAGAGTCGCGCTTCCCGGTCTACGCGAACACGACGGCGCAACCCTACGGTCCGCAGATCGTCGACCAACTCGCCGATCAGGTCCGTCAGCCGGTGAGGTTCCGCGAGATGATCGAGGCCATGGCCCGCGACGGGGTCACCCGGTTCATCGAGGTCGGTCCCGGCCGGGTTCTCACCGGGCTCGTCGACCAGATCCTGGACACGACCCCGCATCTGGCGGTGACTCTGGACGGATCGAAGTCGGACGGACTGCGCGGCTGGCATCGCGGACTGGCCGCACTGGCCGCCGACGGACTGCAACTCGATCTCGCCGCGCTGTACGCCCATTTCGACGAGCCCGCCGAGCACGTCCCCGCACCCGCCCACTCGGTGCTGGTCGGTGGGGCCAACCTCGGCAAGCCCTATCCACCGGTGGATGGCATCACCGCGATCGTCCCCAAACGGGTGCGCGCCACCGCACCGATCTCGCCGCCACAGGCCGAAAAGGCCTCTGCAGAAGGACTTCCGATGACGCCCGCAGTCCAGCAGATGGAAGCACCCGCGATCCAGCCCGTCGCCGTGCCCGCGGCGGAGGTCCACGTGTCGACGCCGGCCCATCAGCCGGCCGCACGGGTGTCCCCGACGCCTGAAGTGCACGTGCCGGTTTCCGCCGAGCCGGCGCCGCTGTCGGTCGACGCATGGAGCGTCATCGACCGCATCCAGAAGGAAACGGCCGAACAGCACCAGCGGTACCTGGATGTGATGACGCAGAGCCATCAGGCGTTCCTGGATGTGGCGACGCAGATGATGACCGAGATCGTCGGTGGCCGGCCGACGGGCCCGCAAGCACCTCGGCTCGCGCTCAAAGAGGTCGTTTCCGCACCCGACACCGCCGTCAACGGCGTTGCACCGGCAGCGCACACCCCTGCGGTTGCGGCGGTGGCCCCTGAGCCTGCCATGGCCCCGGCGGCCCCGGCGGCCCCGATGCCCTTGGCCCCGGCGGCCCCCGAGATGGCGGCACCTTCGGCTCCGGCTCCCGCACCGGCGGCCCCCGCGCTGCCCGTCGGCGACATCGTGCTCAGCATCGTCTCGGAGAAGACCGGCTACCCCGCCGACATGCTCTCCCTGGACATGGAAATGGAAGCCGAACTCGGCATCGACTCCATCAAACAGGTCGAGATCCTCGCCGCCCTGCAAGCCAAATACCCCGGCGCACCAGACATCCCGGCCTCCGAACTCGCCGGCCTGCGCACCCTCCAGGACGTCGTCGACACCGCCACCGGCTTCACCACCACCACGACCACGACCGCACCTGCGGCTCCGGCTCCCGCACCGGCACCCGCGGCCCCCGCGCTGCCCGTCGGCGACATCGTGCTCAGCATCGTCTCGGAGAAGACCGGCTACCCCGCCGACATGCTCTCCCTGGACATGGAAATGGAAGCCGAACTCGGCATCGACTCCATCAAACAGGTCGAGATCCTCGCCGCCCTGCAAGCCAAATACCCCGGCGCACCAGACATCCCGGCCTCCGAACTCGCCGGCCTGCGCACCCTCCAGGACGTCGTCGACACGGTCAGCGGGTTCAGCGCCCGCCCGGCCGGCGATGATCTCGATCCCGAACCCGCGCCGGCGCAGCCGGATTCACCGTCGGGTGGATTGTCGTGCACGGAGGCGGAACTGCGGGCGGTCCCGCCGGGCGGCTTTGCGATGGCAGGCCTGCGCGACGGCGAGGTGTTCATCACCCGCGAGGATCCGGAGTTCGCGGATTCGCTCGAAACCGTGATGATCGACCGCGGCATCAAGGCCAAGGCCGTCGACGAGGTGCCCGAGCGGGCGGGGGCCGTCATCAGCCTGGCGGCGCTGGCGAGCGTCGAATCCCCGCAGGGGTGCGTCGACATGCACGTGCGGGCATTCCACGCGGCACGCAGTGTGGCGAGAAGCGATGCGGAGTCACGGCTGTTCGTCACCGTCCAGTCCAGCGGTGCGACGTTCGGCGCGGCCGAAGCACCGACAGGGGTCGCGAGCCTGGTCAAGACCGCTGCCTGGGAGTGGCCCAACGCCTCGGTGCGCGCCGTCGACATGGAGACACTGGACGCCGAACGGCTGGTTGCCGAACTCCTCGAAGGGGGTAGCGGTGTCGAGGTCGCACTGTGCGCCGACGGCACCCGACTGGTCGCGGTCGCCGACGTCGCGTCCACCGTCGGCGAAGGGGAGAACATCGGCGTCGACCCGGGTGGCGTCGTCGTCGTGACCGGAGGAGCGCGCGGGGTGACGGCGGCTTCGGCGCTGGCACTGGCGCGTCACCACGGTCTGCGCTTGGCGCTGCTCGGGCGGACGCCTCTGCGTGACGTCACCGCTGCCGAATCGGCGGGCACCACCGCCGCCGAGATCGCGACGTCGCTGGCGGCGGCAGCCCGCGCCCGCGGTGAGCAGCTGAGCCTGCCGCAGGCGAGGGCACAGGCCGAGAGTGTGCTGGCCGAACGCGAGGTGCGGGCCACGCTCGCGGCCGCCGAGAAGCAGGGAATCCCGGCGCGCTATTTCTCGGCCGGCATCACCGATCGGGCGGCACTGACCGCCGCCCTCGACGAGGTACGGCATTTCGGCGCGATCGTCGGGGTCGTCCACGGTGCCGGTGTGCTCGCCGACAAGCGCCTGGAGGACCTCGACGACGAGCAGTTCGTCAAGGTGTTCAGCACCAAACTGGTCGGGGCCGAGGCACTCCTGGAGGCCACGTCGGGCGACGACCTGCGTTTCGTGTCGTTGTTCTCGTCGATCGCGGCACGGGCCGGTAATCCGGGCCAGGCGGCGTACGCCGCCGCCAACGCGGCGCTGGAGTCGATCGCCGCGCGGGAAGCAGCGCGGCGTGGCGACAGCTGCGTGGTGCGGGCCTTCGGCTGGGGGCCGTGGGACGGCGGGATGGTGGACGCGACCTTGAAGAGCCGGTTCCTGGAGGCCGGGGTGGGCGTGATCCCGATCGACGACGGCGCCCGGTTCTTCGCCGAGCATGCGTTGCGCCGTTCCCCGGCAACCTCGATCGTCGTTGCCGCGCCGGCAGAGCCGCGGTTGCGGGCTGCGCATCTCGAATGGGATGTGTCCGTCGAGACGCTTCCGGTGCTCGAGGATCATCAGGTGCGCGGCCAGATCGTGATCCCGGTGGTGGCCGTGCTCGACGCCGTGCTGCGCGCCGCCCGCGGGCTGATCGCGGACAGCGCCGTGGTCGTCCGGGACCTTCAGGTGCTCTCGGGTGTCACCTTCGCGTCGTGCGAACAGCAGGACCTCACCATCGATTTCGAGCCGACGGGCGCGTCGTACACCGTGACGGTGAAGGACTGCGAGGGACGCGCCCGATACCGCGCGGTGCTCGAAACTTCCTCGGCGGCGCCCAGCACGTCGATTCCATCGATCGCGGGATCGGCGTGGCCGATGAGCGTGGCCGACGCCTACTCGGGCCCGCTGTTCCACGGGCCGCGCTTTGCGGTCATCGACGAGTTGGGCGAGTTCGCCGCGGCCGGGGGGAGCGCTACGCTGAAGAGCGCGACCGAGCTGGGCTGGCCGCAGCAGGACTGGGTGATCGATCCTGTCGCCGTCGACGGCGGCCTGCAGCTCGGCATCCTGTGGGCGAACGCGCACGGCCATCCGCTCGTGCTGCCTGTGCGCATCGGGAGCGTGACCGTGCACCGTCCGTTCGCGGACGGTGACGCACGCCGGTGCCGGATCGCGGCACATCCCGTCAACGACAAGCGCGTCGATTTCGACATCGCGCTGGAGACGGTCGATGGACAGCCGGTGGCCACTCTCGAAGGCGTGGAGTTCTACGTCGCAGGCACGGGTTCGTGAGCGAATTCGTCCCTGTCGCGATCGTCGGACGCAGTTGCGTACTTCCCGGCGCGAATACGCCGGAGGCGTTGTTCGAGGCGACGCTGGCGGGTCGCTGCCTGCTGACACCCACTCCGCGGGATCACTGGCGTGGCGTGGATCCGGCGCGGTTGCTCGCCAGCGACCTCGCCGGACTGCGGGTGTCGTCGGCGACCGGCGGCTACATCGAGGTACCCCTGGGCGTGTCCGGGATCGGTTCGCGGATCACCGATCTGGAGCGGCTCGACCCGCTGGTGTCCTGGCTCGCGCACTGTGCCGAGCGGGCCCTCGGGTCCCCGTCGGCGAATCCCCGCACCGGGCTGATCGTGGGCAACCTGTCGTATCCGAGCACACTGAACACCGCGTTCGTGGAAAGCGTGTGGACCGGCGGCGACGATGTCGACGCACGCAACCGGTTCTCGTCCGGCCTACCGGTGCACCTGATCGCCACGGCGATGGGAATGACCGGACCGGCGTACGCACTCGACGCCGCGTGCGCATCGTCGCTCTACGCGATCAAGCTGGCGTGCGATGCGCTCAACGACGGCACGGCCGACGTGATGCTGGCCGGCGGCGTCAACGGCGCTGACGACCTGTTCCTGCACCTGGGTTTCACAGCGCTGCAGGCGCTGAGCGCGACGGGACGCTCGCGGCCTTTCCACGCCGAGGCCGACGGTCTCGTACCCTCGGCGGGTGCTGCGCTGGTCGCGTTGAAGCGTCTCGAGGACGCCGAGCGCTGCGGCGACCGCATCCTCGGTGTGATCACGGGCATCGGTCTGTCCAACGACGGCCGGCAGAGCGGGTTCCTCGCGCCGGCGGTCGCCGGTCAGACCAGGGCGATGTCCGCCGCGCTCGAGCAGGCAGGCATCACCCCGGCCGACGTCGACTACCTCGACTGTCACGCCACCGGAACACCTCTCGGCGATGCGACGGAGCTGCGCAGTATCGCCGCCGCCTACGGCGAGGTGCCGCTCACACTCGGGGCGCTGAAGGGCAACCTCGGGCACACCATCACGGTGTCCGGCGCAGCGAGCCTGGTGAACGTGCTCTCCGCGATGCAGGCGGGGGTGATCCCGCCCGCCTTGTGCGAGATGCCCACCGACAGACTCCGCGAGACCCCGTTCACCCTGGCGACGACGCCCACCCCGTGGGAGGGTGGCGTCAGACGTGCCGCGGTGAGCAACTTCGGATTCGGCGGCAACAACGCGCATCTGATCGTCGAGAGTTACACGGGGGCAACCTATTCCGCTGTACGCAGGCCCGTCCCCACCGACGAGATCGTGATCTGCGGGGTCGGCGTCGTGACCGGCGACGCCGGCGATGCCGAAACCTTCCGCCGCCGGGCGTTGGGTCCCGAGTCCCGGCCCGTTCCGCTCGAGTCGGTGCAGCTCGAGCTCGCAGGTCTCGGCTTCCCGCCCAGGGAGCTGCAGGGCAGTCTCGCCCAGCAGACGGCGATGCTGGCCGCCGCGGCGCAGGCGCTGGACGATGTCGTCACCGATCCCGACCGCACCGGGGTAATCGTCGGTATGGGCTGCGACGCCACCATCGCGCGCCAACGACTGCGCGTGATGAACCTCGCGAACGACGAATGGCTCACCGTCAACAAGGATTCGGCGCCACAGTTGACGGCCGACGGAGTCATCGGGACGATGCCGAACATCCCGGCCAACCGCATCCATGCGCAGCGTGACTTCCGGGGCTTCGGGTTCACCGTGTCCGGCGAGGAACTCTCCGGCATCGACGCGATCCGGATCGCCGTCCGCGCCCTTCGGCACCGTGAACTCGACACCGTCGTCACCGGTGCGGTCGACATGTGCTGCGAGCCCGCCCACGCGCGGGCGGCGGACACGCTGGCAACCGAACCCGCCATGGCACACGGCGACGCGGCGATCGCGTTCGTCCTCAAGCGGCGGACCGACGCCGAGGCCGCCGGCGACGAGATCGTCGCCGTCATCGACACCGACGGCATTCTCGCGCCGACCGATGCCCGCGAACACCGGGACGCGAACGTCGCCGCCGGCCGGTTCGGCCGAACGCATGCGGCTGCCGCGGCCGCCGAGATCGCGGCGCACGCGGCAGCGGTCCGCACACGGGTGAGCGTCGACCGGGCCGGCGCGCAACCCATTCCCGGACGCCTGCGCTCGACAGTCGAGATCGGCTCGATCGGCGGTCGCAGCGACGCCCTCACCGTGTCGGCGGCAGGAACCGCACCGGTACCGCTGGCCGTCGGCGTCATCCCGATCACGGAACGCTACGCCGCCGACAGCAGAGCCGATCTGCTGAGACGGTTGCAGCGGCACGAGCCGGGCGGCACCGGTCCCGTCCGCTGCTCGTTGGTGGGCGACACCACCTCGACGCTGGAGAAGCTGCGGCTCGCGACCGAGCAGCGGCTGGGCTGCGGCGAGGTCCCGGTACTGCCGGGAGTCGCCTACGCGGACTCACCGATGACCGGCGAACTCGCGTTCACGTTCACCGGCGCCGCGGCGGCCTATCCCGGCGCCGGCCGCGAGTTGCTGCTGGCATGGCCGGAGTTGGGCGATGCCCTCGCCGAGCGGTTCTCCGGAGTCGGCGAACTGGCACGTGCACTCTACGGCGCGGACATCTCCACGCTCAGCCCCAGGACACAACTCACCGGGTGCGCAGTGGTCTGTCAGGCGCAGGCGGAGTTCTCCCGCAACGTTCTCGGCCTGGAACCCGCTGCGGCGATAGGCCTTTCGTCGGGTGAGACGAACTCGCTGCTGGCGTTCGGCATCTGGCAGGACCTGGAGCCGATGCTCGACGAGATCGAGGCATCGGGAATGTACGGCGACGAGCTGACCGGGGAGTGCCGGGTGGCCGCGGCGGCGTGGGGTCTCGGGGATGAGCCCGCGCCGTGGGAGAACTGGCGTATCACCGCACCGAGGGCCGCGGTCGAACGGGCGTTGAGCGCTGAACCGCTCGCCTATATGACGATCGTGCAGGCCCCCGACGACTGCGTGATAGGCGGGGACCCCGCGGCGTGCCGGCGGGTCATCGACGCGATCGACGGCGCCCAGTCGATGCCGCTGGGACTCGACATGGTCATCCACTGCGAGGCCGTACGCCCGTTCGCCGACACGTGGCGCACGATCCACACGCGCGAGACGTACGCCGCCCCGCAGGTGCGCTTCTACAGCAACGCGGTCAACCGCGCCTACACACCCACACGCGAGGCCGCCGCCGAGGCGATCACCCGCCAGGCGCTCGAACCCATCGACTTTCCCGCCACCGTGCTACAGGCGTGGGAGGACGGGGTTCGGGTGTTCGTCGAGCACGGCCCCCGCGCCATCCTGACCGGCGCGATCCCCAAGATCCTCGGTGATCGCCCGCATGTCGCGGTGGCCCTCGACCCGCAGGAACGACGGGGGCTGCGAGCGCTGGCCGAGACCGTGTCCAAGATGTGGGTGCACGGCCTGCCCGTGCATACCGACGCGTTCGACGCGCGCATGGATCTACTGCGCGCGCAGAGCACCCCGGTACCGTCCACAGGGCGCCTGCTGACCCTGGCCGCCCACTGGCCCGATGTCGTCGCCGTGCCCGACCCACCGCGGAGAGTGGACGTCCCGACGTCGCGATCCCCCCAGGAAAGGATGCCGGAGTTGGATCCTGCACGCTTCCAACCGATGCCGGCAGCACCGGAGAGTCTGGAGCCGCTCGTCTTCGCCGAGGCGGCGGTCGAGCATCACCAGACGACGACGATCAGCCGACCTGCCTCCGTCCCGGAACGGATTCCCGCCGCACCGGTTCCGATCGGTGCCACGGCCACCGACAGGACGACCGCCGCGCTGAACCTGATCGCGTCCGTCAGCGACACGCACTCGGTCTTCGTCGAACGGCAGGCGCAGGCCCACGCCGCATTCCTGCAGACGCGCGGGGCACTGCTCGCCGCGGCGACCGGCCGGACCTCCACACCGGCGGTGAGTGCGAAAGCCGTAGTCGTGAGTGCGCCCGTCGCCCCGCCGCCGGCGCCCGTTGCGGCGGTCCTCGCGCCCGCACCGCCCGTCCGGCCGGCAGCTACGCCGAAACCGGCGCCGGCACCATCGCCGCAGGAGCCGCTGTGGACGCGCGCGCAACTGGAAGTCCTGGCCGGAGGCCGGATCTCGGAGGTCCTGGGTCCGATCTTCGCCGAACTGGACCGGTATGACCGCCTGGTGCGCATGCCGGAACCGCCGCTGCTGCTCGCCGACCGGGTGATGAGCATCGACGGTGAACCCGCGACGATGGGCACGGGCCGCATCGTCACCGAGACCGACGTCGACCCCGACGCCTGGTACATGCACAACGGCCGGATGTCGCCGGGCGTGGTGATCGAATCGGGCCAGGCCGACCTGCTGCTCGCGTCGTGGCTGGGAGCCGACTTCAGCAACCGCGGCGAGCGCGTCTACCGCCTGCTCGGATGTGACCTCACGTTCATGGGCGGCCTCCCGCAGGGCGGCGAGACACTGCACTACGACATCCACATCGACGGCCACGCGAAAACCGGTGCGACACGGCTGTTCTTCTTCCACTACGACTGCTACATCGGCGACCGCCTGGCCATCTCGGTGCGCAACGGACAGGCCGGGTTCTTCTCCGACGAGGAGTTGGCCAACTCCGACGGGGTGCTGTGGGACGCCGCCGACGACGTCCCGCGCGACGGTGCCCGCCGCGATGACCCGCCGCAGGTCACACTGAAGCGTTCCTTCGGCCGGGCCGATATCGAAACCTTCACCGCCGGTGACGCATTCGCGTGTTTCGGGAGCGGGTTCGAGATGGCCGCGGCACATTCCCGCACACCCTCACTGCCCACCGGGAAGCTGCGACTGTTCGACGAGGTCTCCGAGTTCGATCCCGACGGTGGGCCGTGGGGGAGGGGGTACCTGCGGGCAACCGCCTCGGTGCCCACGGATGCGTGGTTCTACGACGGACACTTCAAGAACGACCCCTGCATGCCGGGAACCCTGATGGCCGACGCGGCCACCCAGGCCCTGTCGTTCGCGTTGGCCGCCTACGGCTTCACGATCGACCGCGACGGGTGGCGGTTCGAGCCGGTGCCCGAGGAGATGGCCCGCTTCGTCTGCCGCGGGCAGGTCACACCCGACACCGACCACGTCCTGGACTACGAGGTGTTCGTCGAGGAGATCATCGACGGGCCGACGCCGACCATCTTCGCCGCGCTGTTGTGCAGCAGCGACGGCTTCAAGGTGTTCCACTGCCGGCGATTCGGGATGCGTCTGGTCCCCGACTGGCCGATGCCGCCGGGCGCACCGGGCCCGGTACGAATCCTGGAGGGCACCAAGGATGTCCGCGGCGATCAGGGTGCGCTGCTGGCCTGCGGCCGCGGTATGCCCTCGGACGCCTTCGGCGCGCTGTACGCGCCGTTCGACGGGACGCGGCGTGCCCCCCGGCTGCCCGACGAGCCGTACCACTTCATGTCACGCATCATCAGCGTCGACAGTCCGCCAGGAGTGCCGACCAAGGACGGCGTGGTCGTCGCCGAGTACGACGTTCCGGCCGATGCGTGGTACTTCGAGGACGCCCACTCCGACGCGGTTCCGCTGTCGGTGCTGATCGAGATCCTGCTGCAGCCCTGCGGCTGGTTGTCGTCGTACAACGGGTTCGCCGCCAACCGCGCCGATGACGTGGTGTTCCGCAACCTCGACGGTGGCGAGGTGGTGCTGCGCCGGCCGGCGCGCGTCGGCACACTGCGGGTCACCTCACGCCTGGAACGGTTCGCCGAAGGCGGCGGCTCCACGATCGTGTTCTTCGACGTCGTGTGCACCCAGGACGACGACGTGGTGATGACCATGAAGACGGCCTTCGGCTTCTTCAGTCCCGAAGCTCTCCGGAACCAGGTCGGTCTGCGGGTGGAAACCGGTGCGCTGGAGGCGCTCTCGGCCCAGGCACCGGTCTCGCTGAGCTATCGTGACGAGACGCTGACCGGCAAGCCCTGGCTCACGCAGGGTCGACTCCAGGTCATCGACCGGGTCAACTTCTGGCCCTCGGGAGGCGAGGGCGGTCTCGGACGTCTGGTCGCCGAGTACGACGTCCGGCCCGAAGCGTGGTTCTTCAAGGCGCACTTCTTCCAGGACCCGGTGCAGCCCGGCTCCCTGGGTCTGGAGGCGATGCAGCAGGCAGCCCGTGCGGCGGTCAAACTGGCCGGTCTTGCCGCTGACGGATCCACGTTCGAGCCGGTCGCCGCTGACCAGTCGTTCAGCTGGAAGTTCCGCGGCCAGGTGATCCCGACCAACACCCGCACCCGCTCGGAGATCGAGATCACCTCGGTGACAAGAGAAGACGACAGTGTGCTGGTCGTCTTCAACGGCAGGTTCTGGGTCGACGAGCTGTGCATCTACGAGACGACGCAGATGGGTGTGCGGGTGCGCTGAGCCACAAGCGCGGTCAGCGCGGCTGCGCTCCGGGCGACGGAACGCTCACGATCGCCGCTTGGGCAGAGTGGCGACCGCTCCCTTCGGAATGGGAGCTGTGATGGAGTCGTCGAAGTCGGGCAGGTCATCGTCGTGACGGATGCGGGTGCCGGCGAGGTCGGCGGTGTGTCGCTCTCGCACCAGCGTGTGTGCGGCGATCGGACGCGAACTGACCGCGTGCAGCCGCGGGCTCGGCCGGGGCCGTACGACGATGGGCCACCAGAACCAGCGCCCGATGAGCGCGGCGATGGCGGGCGTCAGGAACGCCCGGACGACAAGGGTGTCGAACAGAAGCCCCAGTCCGATGGTCGTACCCACCTGGCCGATGACCATCAGGTCGCTGAACACCATCGCGGCCATGGTGAACGCGAACACCAACCCGGCGTTCGTCACGACCTTGCCGGTGCCGCCCATGGCGCGGATGATGCCGGTGTTGATACCGGCCCCGAGCTCCTCTTTCATCCGTGACACGAGCAGCAGGTTGTAGTCCGAACCGACGCCGAGAAGGACGATCACCGCCATGGGCAGAACCATCCAGTGCAGCGGGACACCGAAGATGTACTGCCAGATCAGCACCGAGAGCCCGAAGGACGCGCCCAGCGACAACGCCACCGTGCCGACGATCACGACGGACGCCACGAATCCCCGGGTGATGAGAAGCATGATCAGGAAGATGAGGCACAGCGCGCTCACCGCGGCGATCAGCAGGTCGTACTTCGAGCCTTCCTCGAAATCCTTGAACGTCGAGGCACTTCCGCCCATGTACACCTGCGCGCCGCGCAGCGGCGTCGTCTTCAACGCCTCCTGGACCGCATCCCGGATGGGTTGGATACCGCCGATGCCTTCGGGGGAGCCTGGATCGTTCTTGTGCGAGATGATGAACCGCACGGCCTTGCCGTCGGGGGACAGGAACGAACTCATGGCCCGTTGAAAATCGGGGTTGCTGAACACTTCCTGGGGCAGATAGAACGAGTCGTCGTTGTTCGCCGCATCGAAGGCCTGACCCATGGCCGTCACGTCCTGCGTCGAATTGTCCACCACACCGAAGGTGCCCTCCATCGTGCTGTGCATCGTCAACAGCATGGAACGCATGGACTCCATGATCTCGATGGTCCGAGGTAGCTGCGCGAGGAGCTCGGGCAGTAGAACCACGAAGTTCTCGAGATCACCCTGCAGCTCGTGCATCTTGGCGGCGATCCGATCGATCCCGTCCAGGGAGTCGAACACGCTCCTGATCGAGAAGCACAACGGGATGTTGTAGCAGTGCGGTTCCCAGTACAGATAGTTGCGGATCGGCCGGAAGAAGTCGTCGAAGTTCGCCATGTTGTCCCGCAACTCGTCCATGACGACGACCAGTTCCTTCACCAGCGCAACGGATCTCAGCGTCGTGTCGGTGAGTTGGCCCTGCAGGTCGTACATCCGCCTGGCCAATTCGATCTGTCTGGCCAGCATGTCGGCCTGTGCGCCCATGTCGTCGACACGGTCCTGCATGTGCTTCATCATCTGCTGCTGTCCGGCGTTCTGCATGCTGATGAGAAACGGTATGGAGGTGCGTTCCAGCGGCGTCCCCTCCGGCCTGGTGATGCTCTGGACGCGCGAGACACCGGGAACCTCGAAGATGGCCTTGGCGATCTTGTGCAGCACGATGAAGTCCGCCGGATTGCGCATGTCGCGGTCGGATTCGACGATCAGGATGTCCGGCATCATCCGGGCTTGCGAGAAGTGGCGGTCCGCGGCAGCGTATCCCGCGTTGGCGGGGACGTCTTCCGGAATGTACTGCCGATCATCGTAACTCGTCTGGTATCCCGGCAGCGCGACCAACCCGATCAACGTGACCGCCAGTGTTGCGACGAGAATCGGGCCGGGCCAGCGAACGATCGCCGTGCCGATCCGTCGCCACCGACGCACGTTGATCGCACGGGTGGGATCGAACAGACCCGCCCGACCGCCGAGAGCCAGCACCGCGGGAACCAGCGTCAGTGCCACCGCGACGGCGACGAGCATCCCGACCGCGCACGGCAGACCGATGGTCTGGAAGATCGGCATGCGGGTGAAACTCAGACACATCAACGCCCCGGCGATGGTGAGACCGGACCCGAGCACAACCGGAGCCACCCCGCGGTAAGTGGTGTAGAACGCCGTTTCGCGGTCCTCTCCCGCGTTGCGCGCTTCCTGATACCGGCCGAAGAAGAAGATCCCGTAATCGGTGCCGGCCGCCATCGCCAGCGCCACGAGCAGATTGATCGCGAATGTCGACAGCAGAAAGACTTCCTGATCGCCGAGAAACGCGACGATCCCGCGCGCGGCGAACAATTCGATGCCCACGGTGATCAACAGCGCGATCACGGTGATGACCGACCGGTAGACGATCATCAACACGACGAAGATGATCACTGCGCCGATCAGTGTCATCTTGAGGATGGAACTCTCGCCGCTGTGCTGCATGTCGGCCAGCAGCGGCGCGGCACCGGTGACGTATACCGAGACTCCCGGGGGCGGCGGCGAACGGTCGACGATGGCGCGCACCGCGGCGACCGATTCGACACCCGCCGACGAGCCCTGGTCGCCGACGAGGTTCAACTGCACGTAGACGGCCTTGCCGTCGGGACTCTGCGCACCCGCCGCCGTGAGCCGGTCGCCCCACAGATCCTGCACATTCTCGATGTGCGCAGAATCCTTCTTCAACTCGCCGACCAACTGGTCGTAGTACCGTCGGGCCGAGTCGTCCAGCGGCTCTTGCCCTTCGAGCACGATCATCGCGGTGCTGTCGGAACTGGACTCACCGAACAGCTGTCCCATCTGTGCCATCGCCTGGACCGAGGGCGCGTCCTTGGGGCTCATCGGCACGGACTGTTCGCGGCCGACCTGCTCGAGGGAGGGGACCGCGAAGGTGACGAGGAGGGTCAGCGCCACCCAGCCGACGATCGTCACCGGCGCGAGCATCCGCAGCGAGCGGGCGATCAGGGGCCGACCCTTGTGCAGCTGGTGGTTGCTCATGCGGTGTTCACCACGCGCGCATCCGAGCGGGCTCCGATCACTTCGGCGGTGGGTTCTGCAACAGGGCGCGGACGAGGGGCCTGGTTCCGGTGCTCCGCAGGAACGCGCTCGTGGGCCGCGGACGTACCTGCTGCGGCCACCAGAACCACCGACCCAGCAGCGCGGCGATCGCGGGGGTCATGAACGCGCGCACGATCAGGGTGTCGAACATCAGACCGAGGGCGATGGTCGTGCCCACCTGACCGATGCTGCGCAGGTCGCTGACCACCATCGAGCCCATGGTCGCCGCGAACACCAGGCCCGCCGTCGTGACCACCTTGCCCGTTCCGCCCATGGCCCGGATGATCGCGGTGTTGATACCTGCGCCGAGTTCGTCCTTGATGCGGGCCACCAGCAGCAGGTTGTAGTCGGACCCGACCGCCAACAGGGTGATGACGGTCATCACCAGGACCGCCCAGTGGATCTGGACGCCGATGACGTACTGCCACACGAAGATCGACACGCCGAACGCGGCGCCCAGCGAGATCAGCACGGTGCCGACGATCACCGTCGCGGCGACCAGACTTCGCGTCATGATCAGCATCACGATGAAGATCAGACAGATCGCCGCCACCACCGCGATCATGAAGTCGTATTCGGAGCCGACCACCATGTCCTTGGTGATCGCAGCAGTCCCCGTCAGGTAGATCTTCGAGCCCTCCAGGGGAGTGCCCTTGAGCGCCTCCTCGGCCGCACTCTTGATCTCCGCCACCCGGGCGATGCCCTCGGGTGAGGCGGGGTCGCCGTTCTGCAGCACCAGCATCCGAACCGACTTGCCGTCCGGCGAGATGAAGATGTCCATGACACGCTGAAAGTCTTTGTTCTGGAAGACTTCCGGCGGAATAAAGAATGTGTCGTCGTTCTGGGCCTCGTCGAACGCCTTGCCCATCGCGGTCGGACTCTCCCCGGTGCTGCTGTCCATCTGACCGAAGATGCCGGACATGGTGCTGTGCATGCTCAGCATCATGGTGCGCATGCTGGACATGATCGCGATCATCTCCGGGAACTGGTCGACGATCTGGGGCAGCAGCACATTGAGTTGGTCGAGATTCTCGACGAGTCCGTCGAGCTTCTCCGACACCTGGTCGACACTGTCGACCACCTCGAACACGCTGCGAATCGAGAAGCACAGCGGAATGTTGACGCAGTGCGGCTCCCAGTAGAGGTAGTTGCGGATGGGTCGCCACATGTCCTCGAAATTGGCGATGTTGTCCCGCAATTCGGCCGTGATCTCCTGCACCTCGTGGGTGGTGGCGACCATGTCGCGGGTGGTGTCGACCATCTGCCCCATCAGGCCGTGCATCCGCTGCATGATGGCGACCATCTCTTCGAGCATGTTCGCCTGGACCAGAAGATCGTCCATCCGCGACTTCTGGAACTGCATGTACTGCTGCTGACCCGCCTGCTGCATGCTCAGCATGTACGGGATCGTGGCGCGGGCCATCGGAATTCCCTCAGGGCGCGTCACCGCCTGCACGTTGGAGATGCCGGGCACCGCGAGGATCGCTTTGGCCAACCTGTTGAGCACCAGGAAATCGGCGGGGTTGCGCAGGTCGTGGTCGGTCTCGACCATCAGCACCTCGGGCGTCATCATCGCCGACTCCGGGAAGTGCCGCTTGGCCGCAGCCATGCCCTCGTTGGCCGGAATGTCATGAGGAAGGTACTTCTGATCGTTGTAGCTGGGTTTGAACCCCGGCAGTGCCAGCAGACCGAGCAGGGTGACCGCCATCGTCGCGACCAGGATCGGAGCGGGCCAGCGGACGATGGCGGTGCCCAACCGACGCCACCCACGAACCTGAAGGTTGCGTTTCGGGTCGAACAGGCCGATCCGGCTCCCCGCCACCAGAACCGCGGGGAACAGCGTCAAGGCGACAGCGACCGCGACCAGCACACCGATCGCGGTCGGCAGAGCCAGCGCGTTGAACAGCGGAAGCCGGGTGAAGCTCAGACAGTACAGCGCTCCGGCGATGGTCAGCCCCGACGCCAGCACCACCTTCGCCACGCCGTGGTAGGTCGTGAAGTAGGCCGAGATCCTGTCTTCGCCGGCCTGCCGGGCCTCCTGGTAGCGCCCGATGAAGAAGATCCCGTAATCGGTTCCCGCCGCGATGCACAGCGCGACGAGAAGGTTCACCCCGAAGGTGGTGAGCCCGAGCATGCCGTGATGGCCCAGCAGCGCGACGACACCGCGGGCCGCTTGAAGCTGAATGCCCACCACCAGGAGGAGCAGCAGGACGGTCCAGATCGAGCGATAGACCAGCAGCAGCATCACGAAGATCACCGCGACGCTGACAGCGGTGACGAGAATGACCGTCCTGTTGCCACTTTCGCCGACATCGGTGGCGATCGCCGACGGGCCCGTGACGAACGCCTCGACCCCCGACGGTGGCGGCGTGTTCTCGACGACATGCCGGATCGCAGCCACCGACGCGTTCGTCGATGCCTGATCCGATCCACCGGGCAGAGTGACCTGGACGTAAGCTGCCTTGCCGTCGGAGCTCTGGGCGGCGCCCCGCGTCAGCGGGTCGCCCCAGAAGTCCTGGATGTCCTGCACGTGCTCGGTATCCGCCCGCAGCTGGCGGATCATGTGGTCGTAGTACCGGTGAGCATCGTCGCCGAGCGGCTGCTGCCCTTCCAGGACGATCATCACCACGCCGCCGCCGTCGGCGGAACCGAATGCCTCGTTGATCCGTTCCGAGGCCTGGATCGAGGGTGCGTCAACGGGATTCAGCGACACCGAATGCTGTTGTTCGACCTGCTCCAGCGAGGGCACGCCCATCGTCAGGGCGACGACGACGGCCAACCAGGCCAAGATGATCAGCGCGGAGTACCGATGAATCGTCCGCGCGATGAGCGGACGACCGCTGTGCAGAGAATGGTTGCTCATGCGGCCTTCAGCAGACAAGCAGTGAATGTGCTCGCCTCGTGGGTGGCGATCTCCTCGGCCTTGATCTCATCGTCGACCAGGATGCGGCAGCCGAGGCTCTCGCTGTCACCTTGTGCCGCGATGCTTCCCACGCCCGCGGCACCGGTGATCGGAAACTCGAACGACCACGGTAGTGGCACCCCTTCCAGGAACTGCGGATCACCGTTGCCGTTGAAGAAGCTGATCTGGGCGACCGTCCCTGGGGGACCGAAGATCTCGTACCTCAACATCTTCGGGTTGACCGGTTTCGCCGTGTCGGTGGCGGTGTCACCGTAGGTCAGCGAATCGTCGGAACCGAAGACGCCGTGAAGCCGCGACACCGTGAACCCTCCCGCAGCCACCACGATCACGATCACAAGCGGGATCCACAACTTGCGCAGCAAGGTGAACAGCGCGAAACCCAACCCACGGCGACGCTGTCGCGGCACCGGTCCCGAGGAGGGCGGCTGCGGTCGCCGGTCGCGCGCGAAGAATCCTCGACGCGGCCCGTCGGCGTCGGGACGGTCTGTTCCGGCGACGTCTGACGGTGTCCGCTCGACCCTCGATTCCCCGGTTCGACCGTCTACGTCAGGCAAGCTGCCGCCGACCACCGGACCCACCTCTCACCTTCTTCCCGGATCGTCCCGCCGCCGCCGGGCCCAGAGGACTCACGCCGCAGTCCTCGACGTCGCCCTCCGCGTCCCGGCGAGCGGCCCACGTGACAGCGCGGCGACAGGCGACATACATTTGACGCCAGAGTCAATCATGCCGACAGCCACCATAGGGCGGTTTTCCGCAAACGCACAGGTGCCGTGCCGTACACCCCGGGCGAGTCGCCCCGTCCGTGACAGCCACCCGCCCCGACGCGGCGACAATCACTGGCGCCGAGGGGTGCTGAACTGCGAATATGCCCCGCAGTGCCACAGAGGGGACGCGGTCACCGCGGCCCCGCGGCGGACCGCAAGGCACCATTGCTCGGCGCCGGCGTCCGGTCGCCGCGCCCCTGACGCCGCCGGTGGTGGCAATGCCGAACGTCTACGCCCGAGGACTCGCACGACCCCTCGGGCGGGCCGCGTCAAAAAATATGCGTTGGCGTTATTTTAAGGGCCACCCGGTGACGACCAACTGCTACAGTCGGGCGCTACGGCGGCAGTACTCGACGCAGAGCGGGGCACACATCGATGTCGGCTGAAGCGACCGCGCTGCAGACACCAGGACGGTTACCTCCGGGTTGGCTGCGCTCTCGACACTTCCTGGGGCCGGTCCTCGCGATCGGTGGAGTCCAGTTGGTGGCGGCGATGGACGGTCCCGTCGCGGTGTTCGCCCTTCCCAGGATCCAGAATGAGCTGGGCCTCTCGGACGCGACGCGCGCGTGGGTGATCACGGCCTACCTGTTGACGTTCGGCGGCCTGATCCTTCTGGGCGGGCGTCTCGGCGACGCCTTCGGCCGAAAACGCGTATTCCTCGCCGGCGTCGCGCTGTTCACGTTCGCGTCGATACTGTGCGGCATCGCCTGGAATGGCCACTCGCTCGTCGTGGCCCGCCTGTTGCACGGCGTCGCCGCGGCGATCGTCACGCCCACGTGTACCGCCCTGCTGGCCACCACCTTCCCGAAGGGGCCCGCGCGCAATGCGGCGATAGCGGTGTTCGGTGCGCTGGCCAGTATCGGCGCCGTCCTGGGCCTCGTGGTGGGCGGACTGCTCACCGAGGTGTCCTGGAGACTGGCGTTCCTGGTCAATGTCCCGATCGGCATCCTGGTGATCTTCGTGGCCCGCCACATGCTCAGGGAGACCCAGAAAGAGCTGCTGCGGCTGGACGTCGCCGGGGCGGTACTGGCGACGTTGACGATCACGGCCACCGTCTTCGGCCTGTCGATGGGACCGGAGAAAGGGTGGCTGTCACCGACCACGATCGGCCTGGGCCTGGCCGCGCTGGTCGCGCTGACCGCCTTCGTGATCGTGGAGAGGACCGCGCAGAACCCGATCGTACCGTTCAGCCTCTTCCGGGACCGGGACCGGTTCGCGTGCTTTCTCGCTGTATTACTTTCCACGGGAACGAGTTTCACACTGACCGTCCTCGTCGCGTTCTACGTGCAGAACATCATGGGCTTCAGCCCCGCCCAGGCCGGCGTGGGCTTCATACCGATCGCTGTCGCGATGGCCCTCGGGACCGCGGTGTCCTCGCGGTTGGTGATGTCCCTGGCTCCCCGTGTCGTCGTGATCGCGGGGGCCACCCTGGTCCTCGGCGCGATGGTCTTCGGCGGGCTGACGCTGCACAGTGACATGCCGTACTTCCCGGATCTCGTCGTACCGATCGTGATCGGCGCCTTCGGCATCGGCATCGTGAACGTACCGCTCGGCCTGTCACTGATCGCCAGCGTCGGCCCTGACCGCATCGGTCCCACCGCAGCGATCATCGTGATGCTGCAGAGTGTCGGCGGCCCTACCGTGCTGGTCGTCATCCAGGCCGTCATCACCTGGCGCACAATCCAGTTGGGCGGTACCACCGGCCCCGTACCCGGAATGTCCGAACGTCAACTCGATGCGCTCGGCCAGAGTTACACGCACGGGGTGCTGTGGCTCGGGGGAGTCGCCGTCCTTCTCGCGGGGGTGGCGCTGTTCATCCGGTACACCTCCGCCCAGGTCGCGCACGCACGCCAGGTGCAGAAGGAATTCGACGACGGGGCCGCCGGCTGAGGGCTACTCGATCCTGCCCAGCAGCCCGAAGTCATCCGAGACCTGCGCGACGAGTGCGCTCAGGTCGGCCCTGGTGTTCACCACACCCGGCCGGAAGGCACAGACGTAGATGGTGACCATGTTCATCTCTGCCGCCGTGCCGTAGTAGACGTGCACCTGACTGCCGATGCGGTCGAGCCAGCGCTGGGTCAGGTGCTGGCTCGCGCCCCTGGCGAACGCGGCATCACACAGCGACCCGTCGGGGCGGATGGCCGCAGGTCCGGTGTCCCCGAGATTCGAACAGACCGCGGGCTGCTCGGGGGCGTCGCGCGCGTACTCCGCGAGCCGGCGCCAGGTCCGCTTCGGCGTGAACGGGGTGAGCGCGACCAGTTGTGTTGCGTCGTCGACTGTTTCCTGCGCACGCTGCAATGCGTCTTTGATGGCCGCGCGCGCAGGCTTGAGATCCGAGGTGACCCCTGCGGTGCAGATCCGTGCCCGGACGAATTTCACCGCGATCGCGCGCGCATCGTCCGCAGTGGTCCGGTCGTTGACCGTGAGGAGCACCGGCACACCGTCGGACCCACCGTGTTCACGACCCATACGTTCGTCGAGTCGTGCGGTGAACGCGGCGGCGAGCGTGCTGTGGCTGCCGCCCAGTGCAGCCGCCCGGGCGTTCCACTCGTCCTGCGGGAAACGGATCCAGACACTCGGTGCGATCACCGGTTGATCCGAATCGCGTTCTGCGACGGCCCGCGGGCGCAACGCTGTCGATCGCCCGTCCTCATCCCGGCGCCGGCGGGCCTCCCGGATCGCTGCCACGAACGCGTGCGCGACCGCAGGTATCTCGCGGGCGGCCTCGCGCGCGTCCTGGAACACCGCCTGGCGGCGGGTGCGGCTGCGCGGCGGCGGATAACCGAGATGGCGGGGCATGTCCAGGATCGCCTCGGTCACCGCGAGCGCACCGCCGATACCGTCGATCACATAGTGGGACAGGACCAGGCTGACTGCGGTGGAGCCGTCTGTCAGGGGCTGGACGTCGATACGAAACCCGGGGCCGGCTTCGGGGTCGACCGGCAGCTGTGTGCATTCGTCGAACCAGTCACCGACCTCCGCCCGTGCGCGAGGGCCGGCGGCGATGCGAATCGGCCGGGGCGCCGGCGCCGTGACCCAGCGATGCCTGCCGAACGGCAACGGCGAGCGCTCGATGAGACGCCCCAGCAAGCCGCCCGCGAGACTGTCCTGGAAGCGGCGCAGACGGTCGAGGTCGACGGGACGCTCGTAGACCCACCCGACCTGCATGACCTCTTTCTGGCCTGCGGCGCGGTGCCCTTCGTAGAAGGCCTGGTCCAGCAGCGCGAGTCGATTATCGGACAGTGTCTTGTCTCCCGACCCTCCGTCATCGAAACGTGAACGCGCCGAATGCATCCCGACTGCCACCAGCTAGCCTCCGATGCTCTCAAGATCTGCCCGTGTCGTCCGGACATGCGGCGGGCGGGGCGTACCGCCTGTCACGCCAGAGAGTAGCCGACCGCGGTCACGACCTCGGGTAAAATTTGCATTGCCGTCAAGATGGCCTACGGTAACGGTTTTCGTCTCACTACGCCCGGTTGCCGGGTTGCCTTGCCGAATGATGCGCGGTGTCCCTATCCTGTCGACGTGAGCAGGAGGGGACGCAATCTCGCGGGCGGCACCGCGGCGAACACCGTGGCGGCCGGGTGGACAGCGTATGGGACACCGCGGCACGCCGGCGCGCGTGACGCGTGTCGCTGACGATGGACCTGGAGAGTTCGAGCGTCCGACCCGAGACGCCGCCACGCCCCGTAGCACTGTTCGTCCTGGGATTCGGGCGGTCCGGGACATCGGCGCTGGCGCGGGTCCTGTCGCTGTGCGGCGCAGCGCTGCCGCCGAATCTCCTCGGCGCCACGGCCGAGAACTCACGCGGATTCTGGGAACCACGCGCCGCGATCCACCTGAACGAGGTGATCCTGCGCAGCAGGGGAATGTCGGCCTACGACCTGGCCCTGCGCCCCGGTGCGCAGCCGGCGTCGGGCCACGGAGACGACGCCGCGTTGGACAGGATCCGGGATTTCTTCGCCACGCTGCCCTCCGCGCCAGTGGTCGTGATCAAGGAACCGAAGATCACCGCGTTGATCGACCTCTGGTTCGACGGTGCGCGGCGAGCGGGATTCGACGTGGCTGCGGTGGTCGCGATGCGCCACCCGGAAGAGGCATCGGCCTCGATCGGCAAGCGCGCGAGTCGGCAGAATTACGTGCGGCCGTCGCCGGAGCTCAGCAGCGCCTGGTGGCTGAAGTACACGCTGCTGGCCGAAAGGGACACCCGCGACGTGCCCAGGGTGATCGTCGACTTCGCCAATCTGCTCGATGACTGGCGCCGCGAGATGAAGCGGATCAGCTCGGCTCTGCAGATCGATCTGGACCCGCAGGACGACGCCGCGATCGACGAATTCCTCACCCCGACTCTGCGTCATCATCGACATTGCGGATCCGTCAGCGAGCCGTTCGGCACCGACTGGGTGAATGCGGTGCACACCGAGCTCACCGCCGCGGCCTGTGACGATCCCTGGGATCCCGGCGTCCTCGATCGCGTCTTCGACGCATATCAGGTGTGCGAGCGGGGTTTTCGCACCGCCCTCGAGGATTCGCAGCGCTACCGCAACCTGAATCGGCTCATGGTGCCGGCGCTGGTCAAGGTGGGCCTTGAGGTCCTGGCGCTGGCCCACCTGCGTCGCGGCACCTGGGCCTAGGGCTCGGCCGGAGGAGTGTGGCCGTGAGGACACGATGAACATCGTGCTGGCGTTCTACGGAACCCGCGGCGATGTCGAGCCGGGGATCGCCCTCGGTCGCGAGCTCGTCCGCCGGGGGCACCGGGTCCGCATCGCCGTCCCACCCGATCTCGTCGCGTTCGCCGAGTCCGTCGGCCTCGATGCGGTCGCCTACGGACCGGACAACCAGGCCTGGCTGGAGTCGACACGAGACTTCTGGGCCCGCTTCTTCCGCAATGTCTGGCGGCTCGGCGAGCTCAGGGAACTGCTGCGGCAGGCCCGAGAGCCCGGCACCCGCGCGTGGGCCGACATGGGCTCGTTGCTCGCCGAACTCACCGACGGCGCCGACCTCCTGGTCAGCGGCATGAGCTATCAGGAGCTCGCGCTCAATGTCGCGGAGTTCCGCGCGATGCCGATGGCGACCCTGCTGTGGTTTCCGATCCGGGTGAACGGACACCTGCTGCCGCAGGTCCCGGCGCCCGTCGTCCGCGCGGCGATGACGGCCTACGAGTGGGTGGTGGGACGCGGCGTGAAGACCAGCGAGGACACCCAGCGCCGCACGCTCGGACTTCCCGCGACGACGCGGTCGGCCCCGGCACGGATCGCCGCCCGAGGGGGACTGGAGATCCAGGCCTACGACGCGGTGTGCTTTCCCGGCCTGGCAGCCGAGTGGGCGCAGTGGAACACCGCGACACCTCCGCGGCGACCTTTCGTCGGAACGCTGACCCTGGACCTGCCCACCGATGACGACGACGACGTCACCTCATGGATAGAGGCCGGGACACCGCCGATCTTCTTCGGCTTCGGAAGCATCCCGGTCCAATCGCCGACCGAAACGATCGCGATGATCGCCGCAGCCAGTGCCCGCCTGGACCGACGGGCGCTGGTGGGCGCCGGCTGGAGTGACTTCGACGCCACTTCGGTGCCGGAGCACGTCAAAGTCGTCGGCGCGGTGAACTTCTCGACGGTCTTCCCGGCCTGCTGCGCGGTCGTCCACCACGGCGGCGCAGGGACGACCGCCGCGAGCCTGCGCGCCGGTGTACCCACCCTGATCCTGTGGATGGCGGACGTCCAGATGGTATGGGGTGCAGCCGTCAAGCGGCTCGAAGTGGGCACCGCCCGGCGCTTTTCGAGCACCACCGAGAAATCTCTGGTTGCCGATCTGCGCACGATACTCGACCCCGGGTACCGCGTCCGCGCACGTGAGGTCGCCTCGCAGATCACGCCGTCCGCACTCAGCCGCGCGCAGGCGGCAGATCGGATCGAGGAGTACCTGCGCGTGCAGCGGTGAGGCAACCCGGCGCCAATTCCACCATTAATAACTTCTCCGTCAATATCAGAACGTAGACTGCGCCCCGTGTTCAAACTCTGCCCGGAAGCAGGGATGCGAGATAGGGGCGCCTCTTGACTGTGACCGACTACGACGTCCGATCGCTGTACCTGGATCTCCTCAGGCGCAACCTGACCCGATACGGGATGCACGAGCGTGTGCCGTCGCGGTGGCCACTGCGGAGGCGCCTCCTGTTCAAGGCCATCAACACCGTCAGCCCGCTGCGGCTGGGATTGAGCCCGTTCACCGAGAACAAGCGCGACCTGGGCCTGGACTGGCCGGCCGAAGCCGAGACGATGATCGGCATGAAGCGGCTCACGAATCTGCAGGAGTGCGTCGAGACGGTCCTGCACGACGACGTCCCCGGGGACCTCATCGAGTGCGGTGTCTGGCGCGGTGGCGCGTGCATCCTCATGCGTGCGGTCCTCGCCGCGTACGGTGACGAGACTCGTCAGGTCTGGCTCGCCGACTCATTCCAGGGCGTGCCGCGCTCCGACCCTGACAACTATCAGGCGGACAAAGGAATTCGGGCGGACTTCGCAGCAGGCATTCTCGGGGTCTCGGAGGACGAGGTGCGGGCGAACTTCGAGCGATACGGCCTCCTGGACGATCAGGTGCGCTTCCTGCCGGGCTGGTTCAAGGACACCCTCCACGACGCCCCGATCGACAGGATCTCGGTACTCAGACTCGACGGCGACCTCTACGAGTCGACGATCCAGGCGCTCGACGCCCTGTATCCGAAACTCTCGCCCGGCGGGTTCTGCATCGTCGACGACTACCGCGCCGTGAAGGCCTGCGAGCTGGCGGTCACCGACTACCGCGACAAGCACGGGATCACCGCCCCCATCGTCGACATCGACGGCACAGGAGTGTTTTGGTGCGCGTGAGAACCGACGCCGACCCGATGCGTGCCGGCCTTGCCTGAAAGCCGGACACCGATACGGGTCGGCATCCTCGGGGCTGCCCAGATCGCACCCATGGCCCTGGTCGCTCCCGCGCGGGACAACCCGGACATCGAGGTGGTCTCGATCGCGGCCCGCGACATCTCGCGCGCGAAAGCCTTTGCGGACAAACACGACATCGGCCACGTGCACGACAGCTACGAGGCGCTGATTGCGGATCCCGAGGTGGATGCGGTGTACAACCCGCTGCCGAACGGCCTGCACGGTAGGTGGACCCTGGCCGCACTCGACGCCGGTAAACACGTGCTGTGCGAAAAGCCGTTCGCCGCCAATGCCGCCGAAGCCCGGCACCTCGCCGAGGCGGCAGCCGCGTCGGACCGGGTGGTGATGGAGGCGTTCCACTACCGCTACCACCCGCTGATCCGGCGGGCGGAGGAGATCATCGCCTCCGGGGAGCTCGGGACGCTCACACACGTCGACGCGAACTTCTGCTTTCCACTGCCGCGGTTCTCCGACATCCGCTATGACCATGCGCTCGCCGGCGGTGCGACCATGGATGCGGGCTGTTACGCGATCCACATGGTCCGCACATTCGGTGGGTCGACCCCGAAAGTCCTCGCCGCGCAAGCGAAGTTGCGCGGACCGCAGGTCGACCGCGCCATGACGGCGACGTTGCGGTTCGCCCAGGGACACAGCGGACGGATCCGCTGTTCGATGTGGTCGACGAGCCTGCTTCGCGTGAGCGCCACCGTGGTCGGTGAGCGCGCGACATTGCGGTTGACCAATCCCGTGCTGCCGCATCTGTTCCACCGCTTGAGCGTGCGGTCCGCCGAAGGCCGACGGGTGGAACGGTTTTCTCGCCGAACGTCGTACGCCTATCAGCTCGACGCCTTCGCCGCAGCGGTGATCCATGGTGAACCGGTGCCGACGACAGCCGAGGACGCGGTCGAGAACATGTCCGTCATCGACGAGATCTACACCGCCGCCGGTCTCTCGCCACGCCAACCGTCATGACGGGATGTTGGCCCGAAAGTGTGATCTGTACGCCACTTCTGGCGAATCCAAACCGTGCCGTCGCTGCGGATCTACTGCTAGCGTCGATCCATGCCTGACAGCGTGGCGCCGGTGCGTATCGGCATTCTGGGCGCTTCGAGTTTCGCTCCGACGACACTGATCAACCCGGCTCGCGGCAACCGTGAGGTGGACGTGGCGGCGGTTGCGGCACGCGACGACGCCAGCGCGAAGGCCTTCGCCGCCAAGCACGGAATCGCACGCGCGTACGGAAGCTACGAGGCGCTGATCGACGACCCCGATCTGGATGCGATCTACGTGCTGGTGCCGACGAGCATGCACGGTCGATGGACCAGGAAAGCGCTCGAGGCCGGAAAGCACGTGCTGTGCGAGAAACCGTTCACCGCCAACGGCGCCGAAGCCCGGGAGATAGCCGACCTGGCGGCCCGGTCGGATCGGGTGGTGATGGAGGCGATCCAGTTCCGGCATCATCCGCTGACGCTGCGGGTGCAGGAGATCATCGCCTCGGGGGAACTGGGAACGCTCGAACTGGTCGACATCGCCCTGTGCGTGATGCTGCGACCCTTCACGGCGAACTGCTACAACTACTCTCTTGCCGGCGGCGCGATGATGGACGCCGGCAGCTACGTGGCCAACATGGCACGCACCTTCGGCGGATCGACACCGAAAGTCGTCTCCGCACAGGCGAAGCTGAAGGACCCTCGGGTGGATCGCGCCATGAGCGCGGAATTGCAGTACCCGGAGGGGCACACCGGCCGGCTGCGCTGCGCGTTGTGGTCGGCGGACCTGTTCCGGGCGCGGGCGAAGGTGGTGGGCGACAAGGGTGAGCTGCGGGTGCTGAGTCCGGCTGCGCCACATCTTTTTCCCCGACTCTCGATCCGCTCTGCGGCAGGAAGGCGCGTGGAGCGTTTCTCCCGGCGACCCACGTACAGCTATCAGCTCGACACTTTCGCAGGCGCGGTATTACGGGGGGAGCCGGTACGGACGACGCCGCAGGACGCCGCCGAGAACATGGCCCTCATCGACGACATCTACCGGTGCGCCGGCCTGCCTGTGCGCGAACCCAGCTGAGTCCGACAGCACCGCACCGCGGATCACTCACACCGCGAAATCGACCCGATCGATGTGATCGGCCACCCGTAACGCGTTGGCCGCGACGGTCAGACTGGGATTCAGTCCGGCGCTCGACGGGAAGAACGACGTGTCGACGACATAGAGGTTCTCGACGTCATGGGCCCGGTTCTGCGGGTCGAGAACACTGGTCGCCGGGTCCGTACCGAAACGGCATGTGCCACAGACATGACCGAGGTTGGCGTTGTTCCTGCCGCTACCCAGCGCACGGGTGCGAAAGGGTTCGAGCACCTGGGTGAACAGCCGCAGGAACTCGGCGTGCCGGCGGATCTCACCGGGGTGCAGGCGGTACTGGATGCGCATCCGCTGGCGGCCGTCGGACGCCGTCCGGCCGGCCGGTGTCACGCGGTTGTCCAGATAGGGCAGATCCTCCATCATCGCTGCCAGCACCAGGCCGCCGGTGAAGAATCTCTCGTAGATCTCGCGAACGATCGGTGCCATCAGCCGCAATGCCCTTGCCTGCGGACCAGGCCGGTTGATCACCCACTCCATGGGTGGGATGGCGCCGAACGACTGGATGGTGCCGTACTTCTGACCTTGCCAGAAGTAGAAGTCGTTCAGGCCGATCTCCTTGTTGGCGTGCGTGATCGCGGAGTCACGTTCCGGCCAGATCTCGATCGGGTCGAGCAGGTGGCGCATCAGATTCCGGCCGACCCAGTCCGAACCGTTGGCCAATCCGCCGGGCCAGTCCCCGGAGCGGGAGTTGAGCAGGATCAGGGGCGTGGCCAGCGCCCCGGCGGCCAGCACGACCACGCGGCCTTTCAGCGCAAGCGTGGTACCGCGATGCTCGCAGATCACAGTGCGCACCCGGCGGCGATCGGCATCCAGGTGCACCACGCGGCACTCGGTCAACAGCCGGGCGCCGTGCTCGGTGACAGCGGGCAGCACGCAGTTGCGGGCCGCCTCGTTCTTGCAGGGCCGGTCACACAGGAATGTCTGGCACGTCATGCACCCGTCGGTGTAGTCACACGCCATCGGGAGGTGGTAAGGGTTCAATCCCCGATCGGCCAGATGGGCGACGAGAGGGCGGTTGTCGGGGGAGAACGGCGGTGCCGAAGGCAAACCGACAGCAGCTGATTCAGGTCGGAGGGGATCTGCTTGGCCCCGTACCTTGAGCAGTCTTTCCGCCTCCGAATACCACGGCGCCATCTCGTCATAACTGACCGGCCAGGCGTCCGGGACCGTGGAATCGCCGGGATCGGTGAAGTTCTGTCGGGGTGTGAAGTCCTGAGCGAAGAAGCGTTCGCACACCATTCCGTAGAGCGCCGAAGACCCGCCGGTCCCGCTGCCGATGAACGGCACGAAACGTTTCGGACGCCGACCGCTGATGTCCTCGACTTCGTCGGTGGATCGCCCCGCACGGGCGAGCGCGTCGAAGTAGGTCTCGGCGGATCGGCCGGCGCGAGGCTCGGCCAGTTCCGGAACCGCGGCGCGAATCGTTCCGGCCGTACCCGGCAGCGTCGACCGCCCCTTCTCCACGAACAGCACGCGACGACCCGCGCGGGCCAACCGATGGCCGAGGACGCCCCCACCCATGCCGGCGCCGATGACGATCACGTCCCAGGTGGCGGCTTCGGCTTCGCGCGCGTCCACCTCGGTGTCAGGCACGTCCCACTCCTCAGCGGTCAGGCCCAAAGAGGCGCACCGCCTGGGCAATTCGGGATCCTATCAACGTCGGGGCGCCGGCCGCCGCTGAACACTTACCTGGACGTCAAAAACCGGTCATAATGACCCCGACGTGCGTGCGCACGCGACCGAGAGGCCGGAAACCGCGATGAACCGGGAAAGACTGACATGAGATTCGTGATGTCGAGCTACGGAGGCCGGGGAGACGTCGAACCCGCCGTCGTCGTAGGGCGGGAACTGCAGCAGCGCGGCCACGATGTGCTGATCGCCGTTCCGCCGAACCTCGTGGGTTTCGCCGAGTCGGCCGGCCTCGCGGCAGTGGCGTACGGCCTGGACTCCGGTCCTGTCCTGGAACTGCAGCGGCGGTACTTCACGTGCTATTCGCGGACGCCGTGGAAGCTCAGGGAGATCAGCAGGATGGCCCGCGAGACCGAAGCGTTCGCCGCCGAATGCTGGACGGAGATGACCAGAACGCTGCATTCGGTCTGCGCCGACGCCGATCTTCTGCTCACCGGACTGATCTTCGAACAACCCGCCGCCAATGTCGCTGAGGCACTGGATATCCCACTGGCCACCCTGCAGTATTTTCCGTGCCGCCCCCACGGGCGGTTGCTGCCCTTCCTCCCGCCGTTGTTGAGCCGGCTGGCCATGACGGGTAACGACTGGGCGGCGTGGCGGGGGACACGCACGGCCGAGGACACCCAGCGCCGCGAACTGGGACTGCCCGGCAGCACCGGCCCCGCACCGCGGCGCATCGTCGACAGGGGGGCGTTGGAGATCCAGGCTTATGAGCAGGTGTGTTTCCCGGGCCTGGCCTCGGAGTGGGCGGATTGGAACAGTCGACGCCCGCCGCGCAGACCGTTTGTCGGCGCTCTGGCGATGGCGTCGCCCACCGAGTCCGATGAACAGACCGCGGCGTGGATTGCCAGCGGGGAGCCGCCGCTGTTCTTCGGATTCGGCAGCGTCCCCCTCGGATCCCCGGCCGAGACCGCCGCGATGATCGCGGGGGCCTGCTCGGCGCTGGGGCTGCGCGCCGTGGTCGGCGCCGGCGGTACGGATTTCGGCGGGGTGCCCGAGTACGACAACATCAGGCTCGTCGGACAGGTGAACTACGCGACCATCTTCCCGATGTGTCGCGCCGTGGTGCATCACGGGGGCTCCGGTACGCTCGCCGCCTGTCTGCGTGCCGGGGTCCCGCAGCTGGTTCTGTGGACCCTGCCCGATCAGCCGTTCTTCGCAGCACAGCTCAAACGCCTCCACGTGGGCACCGGCCGCCGCTTCTCCGCCACCACGGAGAAGACCCTGATCAAAGATCTGCGCCGGATCCTGGCGCCGGAGTACGTCGCAGGCGCGCGCACCCTCGCGGCGCAGACGAGCACACCGGCCCAGAGCGCGGCCGCCGCGGCCGATCACGTCGAGGAGTTCGCCCGCCTGCGCAGCGCCGTCTGACGTCTCGGGCGTCCATCGCGCCGCGGACGAAGTTTGCCAGAATTGCGTACCGCGGCGGAGGACGTGAGCTCTAGTTGCGGATCAGAAAACCGTTCGGAGCGAATGTGAATCCGAACTTGTCCTCTCGCATCACATCGTGGGTGTAATCGTCGGGAAACTCATTTTCGTACGCCTTGATGGCCTCGTAGGGCCCGGGCCCCCATCCTGGGAGGACCGGATGGCCGTTCACGCACGAATCTTCCACCAGTAGGTAATCGCCGGGGGACAAGAGCGGCCGGAGAAGCTTCATCTCCGCCAGCACGTGATCCTTGGAGTGGTCGCTGTCGAGAATCGCGAAGATCCTGCCCGGGAACTCCTCTTTGAGTTGCGCTATGCGGTCGGCCACAGCCGGGACGATGGACGAGGATTCGACGAAGACGATGTCAGGGTCGTTGGTGGTGGCGGGGTCGAGGCGCTGATGGCTGATGTCCACCGACAACACCTTGAACGGTGTGCCTACGCGCTGCATGATGTGGGCGAAGAACAGCGCCGATCCGCCGCGGTTCGAACCGAATTCGATGATCAGCGACGGCTTCAGGTCGAAAAGGATCTCCTGGTAGTTCCACATGTCGGCGACCGATTTCCAGCATTCCACACCGAGCCACGTGGTCTTGTTCCACACAAAGGTGTTGTAATACCACTTGTGGTATTCCTCGCCCTCGGAACCGGTGGGCTGATAAAGCACTATGGACAGTGCCGAATTCATCACTCGTCGCAATGATTTCGCGGTAGCGACGGCAAGTTGGCCGATCGATTTCCGATCTTTGTCGTTCGGGCCGTAGGAAGGTAACTCGCGGCGTAGCGCAAGGTTGGTGCGGCCCTGATTCCGCTCTTCGTTGTTTTGACGCCTCTGCACGGGCGCAGAGTAGCAGCCAAAAGTCTTGTCGAGCGGCCGTCTGGACGAACTCCGATCCCGCGGGAATCCGGTCGATCCACCGCCGCGACGAGGCATGCGCCGTGGACACCCGATGTTCGCGAGAATTCGCAATACCGAACGGATTGACGTTCGCGTTAGTTAGACTGCGGCCGAGGTGAGTGGTGGGAGGCCCTCGCTGTCGTCGTCGCCGGAACTTCGCAGGGGGACTGAAAGGGCTTGGTACCGCATGGCTAGGGGAGCGTTCGTACGCAGCGACGCCGAGATCGATCTGCTGGTCCGCGGTATGCGGTCGGGAATCGCGGTCGTTGGCTTCGGTTACATCGGCACCGTCATCGGAGCAGTGCTGGCCGACCGCGGATGGCCCGTGACCGGGATCGACGTGCGCCGCAGCGTTGTCGACGACATCAACCAGGGCCGGACGTCGGTCGCCGAACCGGGCCTCGGCGAAATGGTCGCCAACACCGTGCGGATCGGCCGGCTCCGCGCCACAACGGATTTCGGGGCCATCGCGGACACCGATTTCGTCATCGTCAACGTCGGCACGCCGCTGGGTCCCGACTACGAGCCGATCGTCGACGACATCAAGGCCGCCGCACGAGCTGTCGGAGAACACCTGCAACCCGGGCACGTCGTGATCCTCAAGAGCACGGTTCCGCCGGACACCACCGAGACCCTGGTCCGACCGATCCTCGAAGAGGCCTCGGGCCTGCGCGCCGGCCTCGACTTCGGGTTGGCGTTCTGCCCCGAACGCCTCGCCGAGGGTCAGGCCATCCACGAGCTGACATCGATTCCGGTCGTGGTCGGGGCCGTCGACGAATGCAGCGCCAGGGCATGTGCCTCCCTGTGGCGACATGCCCTGGGAGTCGAGTCCGTGATCGTCGAGGATCCGAGAACCGCCGAGATGGTCAAGCTCGCCGACAACGTGTGGGTGGACCTCAACGTCGCGCTGGCCAACGAGCTCGCGAAGGTCTGCGATCGACTCGGAATGGATGCGCTCCAGGTCATCGAGGCGGCCAACACGATGCCCAAGGGTGGCCATCCGGTCAACATCCTGCGGCCGAGCATGGGTGTGGGCGGTTACTGCCTCACCAAAGACCCGTGGTTCGTCAACCATCTCGGGCAGTCCCTCGGACTCGAGCTGTCGATTCCGCGGACATCACGGACCGTCAACGACACCATGCCCGGCTACACCTACGGTCTACTCGGACAACTTCTGGCCGATCAGGGAAAGACCATCGAGGGCAGCAAGATTGCCGTGCTCGGGATCGCGTTCAAGAACAACACCGGCGACTGCCGGCTCACCCCGACCAAGTACATCGTGTCGATGCTCGAAGATTCGCGGTGCCAGTTGTCGATCCACGACCCGTGGGTGCACGACGACGAAGCCCTCTCGGTGACCACGATCCCGTTGACCCCGGACATCGAGTCGGCGATCAAGGACGCCGACGCACTGGTGGTTCTGGCGGGGCATCGAGAGTTCCACCAGGTCCCGTTGACCCGGCTGGCAGATCTCACTGCCGACGGGTGCGTGTTCCTCGACGGGCGCAACAGTTTCGACCCCGCAGCCGTGCGGGCCGCCGGCTTCGTCTACAAGGGCATCGGCCGTTGACCGGGGCCTGAAGCCCTTCGAACACCCAGAGGAAAAGAGAGCAACCATGTCCAATGTCGTCGTGACGGGTGGCTACGGCTTCGTCGGTTCACATCTGGTCACCGCACTGCTCGACCGCGGGGACACGGTCACGGTGTTCGACTACGCGAAGAACACCCATGACACGAGCATCGAGTTCGACCGGCACCCCGGCTTCCGGTTCGTCCAGGGTGATGTGACCGATCTGGCCGCACTGGAGGCGGCGATAACGCCTGATGTCGACACCGTCTTCCACCTCGCGTCGGTGGTCGGGGTCAACAAGTATGTCGAGGACCCGATGCGCGTCGTCGACGTCAGCGTGATCGGCACCCGGAATGTGTTGACGCTGAGCCACCGTCACGGCGCCCGCCTGGTTTTCACCAGCACCTCGGAGGTGTACGGGAAGAATCCCGGCGTCCCGTGGAAAGAGGACGACGATCGCGTGCTCGGATCGACACGTACCGCCCGCTGGAGCTACAGCACGAGCAAGGCGATGGCCGAGCACATGGTCTTCGGTATGCACGACGCGTACGGCCTACCCGTCACCGTTGTCCGGTTCTTCAACGTGTACGGACCGCGCCAGAACCCGATCTTCCTGTTGTCGAAGAGCATTCACAGGATCCTCAACGGTCGCGAACCGCTGCTCTACGACTCCGGCGACCAGACCCGGTGCTTCACCTACGTCGACGACGCCGTGGCGGGCACCCTCCTCGCCGCCGACAGCGACGCGGGAATCGGTGAGGTGTTCAACATCGGCAGCATGACCGAGACGACGATGCGCGACGCGGTCGATCTCGCGATCAAGATCGCCAAGGTGGATGCCGTGTCGAGCACTGCCGCGTTCGACACTGTCGAGCGTTACGGCGCCCGCTACGAGGACATCCCGCGCCGCGTTCCCGACTCGACGAAGGCGCAGCGGATGCTGGGCTGGCGACTCGAGGTGGACCTGGAGGAGGGGATTCGCCGCACCATCGACTGGGCGCGGGCCAATCCCTGGTATCTCGACTGAGGACCCGGACACGCCGACGACGCAGCGGCGGCACGGATTCCGTGCCGCCGCGGTGTCGTTTGAGCGTCAGGTGCCCGCAGGCACGCGTTCCGTTAGTTGCGGATCAGGAATCCGTACGGCGCGAAGGTGAATCCGAACTTGTTCTCCCGAGCCACATCATGGGTGTAGTCGTTCGGGAACTCTTCCTCGTATGCCTCGATGGCTTCGTAAGGGCCCGGCCCCCATCCGGGAAGGTTGGGGTGACCGTTGAGCATGGAGTCCTCCACGATCAGGTAGTCACCCTTCTTCAGGAGCGGCCGCAGCAGTTTCATCTCCGCGAGCACGTGTTCCATCGAGTGGTCGCTGTCGAGGATCGCGAAGGTCTTGCCCGGGATCTCGTTCTGGAGGCGCCGGATGTGCTCGGCCACGGCGGGTACCGTCGAGCGCGACTTGACGAACTGGACGTCGGGGTCGCGCTGAGCGATCGGGTTGAGCAGTTGGTGGGTGACATCGACGGAGAGAAGGTTGAACGGTTCGCCGATGCGCCGCATGGTGTCGGCGAAGAACATCGCGGATCCGCCGTGGGCGGTGCCGAACTCGATGAACAGGGACGGCTTCAGGTCGAACAGGATCTCCTGGTAGTTCCACATGTCGCTGACCGACTTCCAGCAGTCGACCCCCATCCATGTGGTCTGCTTCCACACGTTCGTGTTGTAGTACCACTTGTGGTACTCCTCGACCTCCGCGCCCGTCGACTCATAAAGGAAGGGCGCCAGCACACCGCTCGCCAGCCTTCTGCCCAGACCTGACGGAGTCGGCCGTTGCTCGTAGAGGGCCGTAGCGATGCGAAGGACTGAATTCCTGTCCACGAAACTGGCTTTCGGCGCGGAGTCCTCGCGGCTCAGCGTTCCCAGATTCCGGTCCCCGTGTTCTTTCTGCACCGCAGCAGGCTAGCTGACCGGCCGCTCACCCGGAGGAAGAATTGACATATACGTTATTTAATTTCTCACCGGGTCAGGACGCCCAGATCGCCTGATCTGAGCGTTCTTTCGCCGGCGTCGTCGACCCAGTCGAGAAGAGCGAGCAAACCGTCCTCGAGTCGCCACTTCGGGCGCCACCCGAGGTCGTCCTCGGCGGCGCTGACATCGCACTTCGCCGCACGCACGTCGCCGTCGCGGAACTTGCCGACGATCACCGGATCGGGAGCGTCGCACAGACGCGCCGCCATGGTGGCCAACTCGTGGATGGTGGTCGAGGCGCCGGACCCGATGTCGAGGCAGCGTGCCTTCGCCCGGGGTCGCTGCAGGGCGGCGAGCAGTGCGTCGACGACGTCGTCGATGTACACGAAATCGCGAAGTATCCGTCCGTCCTCGTAGACCTCGAGCGGTTGCCGGGCACGGGACAGCCGAGCGAAGAGCGCGACGATCCCCGTATACGAGTTGGTCAGCGACTGACCCGGGCCGAAGACGTTCTGGAGCCGTAACACACTCAGCCGGGTGTCATGGGCGGCGGCCCACGATGCCAGGATGTGCTCCTGCGCAAGCTTTGTCGACGCATAGATGTTCGTAGGCCGGGGTTCTGTACGGTCCGCCGCACTCGCAAGGGGCAGCAGCGCAACCCCGTCCGGGCCCACGGGATCCCAGTTGCCTGCCGCCAGTTGCGCATGGGTACGCGGCGGTGGATAGACGACACCGGCGCCGGTGTCCCACGCCCCTTCGCCGTACACGGCTCGCGACGACGCCAACACGAGGTGTTCGGGCACGAAGTCGGCGCGGCCCAACGCGTCGACGAGTTGGGTCGTACCGACCACGTTCACCGAACCGTGCCGTGTCGCCTCGGAAAGGGATTGTGCCGTACCGGTTTCGGCTGCCAGATGCACGATCTGGGTCGGCTCGAACAGGCGCAGGACAGCGTCCCAGTCCGGAGCGTGGGTGACGTCTCCGGTGAACAGCCGGACTTCGCGCGGGAGCTCGACCACACACGGCTTGCGATGCACCTGCGGATGGAGAACATCCATTACCGCCACGTCGTGGCCGGCGTCGACGAGTCTGCGCGCGAGCGCGGATCCGATGAACCCCGCCCCGCCCGTGATGAGAACCGATGTCGTCAACTGCCATCCCTCCAGCGCCTGCCCGGCCGCGCGCCGAAGGATCGGAGGTCGGCAGCAGCCACCGCGACTGCGCGCAACCCCTCGATTCCTGCGCGCAATCCCGATGGCACCAGACCTGTGTCCACCAGCCCCGCAGCGCGTATGACGTTGTCGGCTGAGCGCAAGGTCACCACCCGGGGACGAAGAACCGTTCGGTCGGGGAGAAAATTAGCACATACGTCAGTATTGCGTCCGGACTGGGACAAAAGTCAGGTCCGACGCCCTAGTCTGCTAGCCGAGACCCAGAGGAGAACTGGTGAGCGTAGTCGACGGACACACGGCAGATCGCACACGTGGGCGCGCGGTGGACAGGACCACACTGCATCGGGTGTGGCATGCGGGGCTTGTCCTCATCGCGGCGGCCGTGGTGACGGCGTGCTTCTTCGCGCCCGTGGTGGCTGCCGTCCTCGGCGCCCTCGCGCTCCTGCTCGGCGCGGCCCGCCTCGCCTACCGCGGCCGCGACCGGTTCATCCCGAACCTCTACGCCAGAGACACCAGGGTCTACGACGACGATTACCGCGCCTTCATCACCCGCTCGCTGAAAGAGCTGCGGCAGTGCAGGATCCCGGATCACACCCTGTTGCGGGAGGCGTCGCGACTCGCCCCGCCGACCGGCGAAGAGACCGACGGGCTGGTCCTGGACCTCGGGGTGTGGATCGGGTGGTCGACGAGGCTGACCGCCGACGCCAGCGGCCGCCCGGTATACGGCTTCGACACCTTTGAAGGCCTGGTCGAGGACTGGCAGGTCGACGATCAACTCGTGATCAAGCGCGGCACCTTCTCACTGACAGAGCCGCTCGCCCAGCGCTTCATCACCGACACCGGTGTCACACTGCGCGACGGCCTCCCCCCGGCGCTCGGGCGCCCCGTCGAGTTCATCAAGGGCAGTACCTACGACACGCTGGAACCTTTCCTTGCCTCCAAGCCCGCGGCGCCGATCGCGCTGTTCCACATGGACCTCGACACCTACGAGAGCTGCCTGCACGCACTGGAGACGTGCAAGGACCGGTTCGTCGAGGGGTCGATCCTGGTGTTCGACGAATACCTGGTCACCAACGGCGAGATGCTCGCGTTCTACGAGTTCCAGCGCAAGTACGGACTCCAGTACCGGTACCGCGCCTGGGGCCTGGAGATCTGGGAGATGAACGTCGAAATGGTCGCCTCACGCTGGAAGCGTGTGGCGTACTACCTCATCCTGATCGCGGGCTACTGGTCGCTGGGCGACGGCCGGTACGCGTGGGCGTTCCTCGGGAAGCGGTTCTGGCGTTTCTGGCTCGGCGCACCGTTGGGCGACATCGCATTCATGCTCGGCGCCGCGGGGCAGCGTAAGTCGGTCAGCCTCGAGATCACCGGGCTCGGCGAGCTCGGTCGCCAAAGGTCCTGAGCCGCACGGGTTCACGCATGGTCGCCGATCCACGATGCGGTGAAGTCCAGCACCGATGGGATGTTCTGGGCCAGATCGGCACCGATGGATTTCTCCAGGTTTCCGCCGACCAACGGGATCCGCACCGTCACCCGGCCGGCGAAACGCAGCTGCGATCCGTACCCGGCCGGCCGCAGCCATGTCTGCGCATCACACGAACCCAGGCCTCCCGAGACCGCGACGGCGATGTTCCCGCACACCCGGCCCTCGCGGTCGGGCACCCAGGTCTCCGTGTACTGCATCGACACTCCGCCCCGAACGAGCTTCGCGACCGGCCCGGGCAGCAGCTGACGCCCCAGATCCAGGGTGTAGCGCACCGTGAGGTCTCCGCCGGGGCCGACGTCCAGCGAATCCAGGACCGTCACCACGCCTGAACCGGTCGCCAGCCGGTCGTGCCAGTAGTCCTCTCGACCGAATGCGGCGTGGATTCCCTCGACGCTCGCCGTGGACTCCGCAGTGCCGGTGAACGAACGGGCCATCCGCTCTCTCCTCCTCCGCAACGCTTCGCGCGCCGGGTCACGATTCTGGCAACGTCGCGCCGCTCCCGCGAACGAGTTGGCGCGTTTTATAGGCGCGATCGTCAATTTAAGGCAGGATCGTCGCGTGGGCATCAACGACGGGCTGGTGATGTTGGCGGACGCCTTGCCGGGCATGAACCGGATCAGGGCTGTGCAGCGGGCGCTGGAGCAGCGCGTCGACCCGGTCTACCTGGAGATCGGGGTGTCGAAAGGGCAGGCGTTCCAACGGATCAGCGCGGACGTCAAGATCGCCGTCGACCCCGCCTTCCGGCTCTCACCGCGGACGCGCGAGCTCGCCGACGCCAAAGGCCGCGAGACGTACTACTTCGAGACCACCAGCGATGCGTTCTTCCGGAACGAGGCGGCACTGCTGGAGCGCCATCCTGTCGACGTCGCGCTGATCGACGGCCTGCACACCTATGAGCAGGTGGTCCGCGACGTCGAGTACACCGTGCGCCACCTGCGCGAGGACGGTGTCATCTTCCTGCACGACTGCAATCCGCCGTTCGAACTGGCGGGCCGCCGGGCGGACTCGTGGGAGGACTTCATCGCCGAGCAGAAGGGGCCGCTGGTGATCGGGCTCTGGAACGGTGACGTCTGGAAGGCGATCGTCCATCTGCGCAGCACCCGCCCGGACCTGATCGTCGGCGTCCTCAAATGCGACCAGGGCGTCGGCTTCGTCCGGAAGGGCACCCCCGATTCGATGCTGCCCTACACACCCGATCAGGTCGCGGCGCTCACCTACGCCGATCTCAAGGCCGACCGCCGACGACTTCTCAACCTCAGGCCACCTCGATACGTCGACGAATTCCTCAGCGCCGGCGCGTCTCGCCGGTAGGAGCTTCCGATGAAATTCGTGTTGGCGACATGGGGGAGTCGCGGGGACATCGAACCGTCCGCAGCCGTCGGCCGCGAACTGGTGCGGCGCGGCCATGACGTGCGGATGGCCGTTCCACCCGATCTGGTGGAATTCACCCGGGCGGCCGGGATCGAGACGGTCGGCTTCGGCCCGGACGCGCAGAGCATCCTCGACGCGCACCGCGATTTCTGGACCTGCTTCTTCCGCACACCCTGGCGGGTGCGGGATCTGATCAGATCGCGCGTCGAGATCGCCGGACCGCTCCTGCAGGGCTGGCAGGAGATGAGCTCGACGTTGACGACGTTGGCCGACGGCGCCGATCTCATCTTCACCGGGATCAACTTCGAGGACGCCGCCGCCAACGTCGCCGAGTATCTCGACGTTCCGCTGGCCACCCTGCACTACTTCCCCTTGCGGCCCAACGGCCAGATCCTGACGGCGCTGCCCGCCGCGCTCGGCCGCGCGGTGGTGCGAGCGTTCTGGTGGCTGTCGTGGCGGGTGACGAAGAAGGTCGAGGACACGCAGCGGCGGGGGCTCGGGCTACCGGCGTCGACAGGTTCCGCGCCGCGGCGGATCACCGAACGGGGGTCGCTCGAGATTCAGGCCTACGACGCCGCGTGCTTCCCCGGCCTCGCCGCCGAATGGGGCGAGTACGCAGATCAGCGGCCCTTCGTCGGCACGCTGACGCTGGAGTTGAGCACCGACACCGACGAGGAGGTCGCCTCGTGGCTCGCCGCCGGAACGCCGCCGATCTACTTCGGGTTCGGCAGCATTCCGGTGGAGTCGCCGGTCGACACCGTCGCGATGATCAGCGCGGCCTGCGCGCGACTGGGCGAGCGGGCCCTGATCGGCGCCGCCGGGACCGATTTCAGCAAAGTGGCGGTTCCTGAGCACGTGAAAGTGGTCGGCACGCTCAACTACGCCGCGGTGTTTCCCCGCTGCCGCGCCCTCGTCCACCACGGCGGCTCCGGGACCACCCCGATCGGGATGCGGGCCGGCGTGCCCCAGCTCATCCTCTACTGGGACATGGTGCATGCGATCTACGGCGCCGCCGTCAAGCGTCTGGGTGTGGGAACCGCGCGGCGCTTCTCGACGGCCACCGAAACCACCCTGGTCGACGATCTGCGCACGATTCTCGAACCACCGTGCGGGGAGCGGGCGAAGGTGCTGGCCACCCACATCACCGAGCCCGCGGACGCTGCCGCCGCCGCCGCCAACCTGCTCGAGCAGCACGCCCGTTACGGACCGGGCCAGGGGCGGCGCCACCCCGCAGACAGGGGTGACAAGAGTCACACCCAGTGACAGAGGTCACACGCAGAAGTAGAGTTGGCAAATAGTTACAGGTGCGTCAATAACATGATGGAGAACCGTTGAGCATCAATCCGTTCGACGACGAACAAGGCAGTTTCTTCGTCCTGGTCAACGACGAGGGCCAGCACAGCCTGTGGCCGACCTTCGCCGAGGTGCCGGCCGGCTGGCGCGTGGTGCACGGCGCAGCCGATCGCGTCGAGTGTCTGAGCTACATCGAACAGAACTGGGCGGACATCCGCCCGAGGTCTCTGCGCGAACGGCTCGCAGCGGGTGGGGTTTCCGATAACTAGACCGTGCAGCTCAGGGAGACCGATGGAGCGTAGAGACCGCGCATATCCACTGACGCGCGCACAACTGGACATCTGGCTCGAGCAGGAGATGGGCCACTTCGGGGCGGAGTGGCAGTTCGGCCTGCTGGTCGACATCGACGGCCCGGTCGAGCTCGACGCGCTGCAGTGGTCGATCGGGCGGGTCATCGGCGAGGCCGAGCCGGTACGGGTCGCCGTCTTCGAAGAAGACGGGCGGGTCTATCAACAGGTGATCGAGCATCCCGACGTCGAGCTCGAGTTCCACGACCTGAGCGACGCCCCCGACCCTGGGCGCGCCGCGCGGGAGCTGGCGCTGACCATGCAGCGCACACCCATGCCGTTCGAGGGCCCTCTGTTCCGATTCGCGTTGATGCAGACCGGATTCGACGAGTACTCGTTGTTCGCGTGCTTCCACCACATCGTGATCGACGGGGCCGGGCTCGGACTGATCGGCAACCGCATCGCAGCGGTCTACTCCTCGATCGTCATCGGAGAACCGGTCCCCGCCGCGTTCTTCGGCTCGCTGCAGGACCTGGTCGACTGCGAGAGCGACTACGAAGCCTCCGGCGACTACCGCGCCGACGACGCCTACTGGTCCTCGCATCTGCCCGGCGCTCACGGATCCGCTGTGCAGCAGGCTGCCGACTACGGTGATCCGAACGCGATCTCCACCCCCGTACAGTTCGACCCCACGGTCATCCGGCGGGTTCAGGAACTCGCCGACGTCTGGAACATCCCCCGTGCGTCGGTTCTGACCGCCGCCTGCGCGCTGATGATGCCGGGCGGACGGGCCGCCGATGCCGAGGTCGTCCTCGACCTGCCCGTCAGCAGGCGGGTGCGCCCGGAGACGAAAACCCTGCCCGCGATGGTCGCCGGTGTCGTCCCGCTGGTGTTGACCGTGTCGGCCGGATCCTCGGTCGCCGACTTCTGCGCGCACACCGACAGTCAGATCCGAGAGGCGTTGCAGCATCAGCGATTCCCCGTCCATGCGCTGGAGCGCAAGGTCGGCGACGCCGATCAGCGGGCAGGCCGGCTGGTGCTCGACTTCCTGCCGCACTCGTTCTCCCTGGACTTCGGCGGAGTCGCGGCAACGGCATCGATGACGAACTCGGGCTTCGTCGGCGGCTTCGGACTGATCTTCTCCGGTTCCGGGGACGAGCTCTTCCTCAGCACGCTGGGCGCCGGCCGGTTGTTCTCCGACTCCGACCCCGCCGCCCTCGTGCGACGGTTGGAACGCGTCCTGGTCTCGATGGCGGCCGACCCAACCCGTCGGCTGTCGTCGATCGATGTCCTCGACACCGCCGAGCACACCGAAGTCGCGGCATGGGGCAACCGCGACGCGTCGTCCGAGGGCGGCGCGTCGACGCTGGCCGCGGCGTTCCGCGCTGCGGCGGCGCGCACCCCCGATGCGGTGGCCGTCACCTTCGACGGCACATCTGTGACGTATGCCGAGCTGGACCTCATGTCGAATCGTGCCGCGGCCGCTCTGGCCGGCCGCGGCGTCGGTCCCGGTGACCGGGTGGGTCTGCTGATGCCGCGCTCGGCCGAGGCGGTGGTGGCGATGGTCGCGATCGTGAAGACCGGTGCGGCCTATGTGCCGATCGATCCGGCCGTCCCCGAGGCGCGACGGGAATTCGTGCTCGACGACGCCGCGCCGAGCGCGGTGGTCACGACGGCAGAACTGTGCGCGAGAGTCGACGGCCGCAACCGCGAGGTCCTCGACATCGCCACGCTGACCACCGAGGACTCTTCGGGGGACTCCCCGGTCCCGGTCGCCGCGCCGACCCCGGATGACACCGCGTACGTGATCTACACCTCGGGCACCACCGGCACCCCGAAGGGGGTGGCCGTGCCGCATCGCAACGTGATCCGACTGCTCGCCACCCTGGACGCGGAAATGTCGCTGTCCGAACAGGTCTGGTCGCAGTGCCACTCACTGGCCTTCGACTTCTCGGTGTGGGAGATCTGGGGTGCTCTGCTCTTCGGGGGCCGCGTCGTCGTCGTCCCCGACGCCGTGGTGCGGTCGCCGGAGGAACTGCACGCGCTGCTGGTCACCGAGGAAGTCGGCATTCTGAGCCAGACGCCGTCGGCGTTCTACGCACTGCAGGCGGCCGACGCCCTGGCGCCCGACCTGGGCCGCCGTCTGCGGCTCGACGCCGTGGTCTTCGGCGGCGAAGCGCTGGAACCGCACCGTCTGGCGCCGTGGATGGCCGCCCACCCCGACGCACCCCGGCTGATCAACATGTACGGCATCACCGAGACGACGGTGCACGCATCGTTCCGGGAGATCACGCCCGCCGACCTCGAGCACACGGTCAGCCCCATCGGCGTTCCGTTGGCGCACTTGAGTTTCTTCGTCCTCGACGCCTGGCTACGTCCCGTGCCGGCCGGGGTGGTCGGGGAACTGTACGTGGCAGGGGCCGGCCTGGCCGACGGCTACATCGGGCGATCCGCGCTCAGCGCAACGCGATTCGTCGCCTGCCCGTTCACCAGGCCGGGTCACCGGATGTACCGCACCGGCGACCTCATGTGCTGGGGTCCCGACGGCGAGCTGCGCTACATGGGCCGCAGCGACGAACAGGTCAAGATCCGGGGCCACCGCATCGAACTCGGCGAAGTCCAGGCCGCGTTGGCCGCACTCGACGGAGTCGATCAGGCCGAGGTCATCGCCCGTGAGGACCGGCCCGGCGACAAGCGCCTGGTCGGGTATGTCACCGGCGCTTCCGCGCTGAATCCGGCCGCCCTGCGCGCAGCGCTGACCGAGCGGCTACCCGCCTACATGGTGCCGGCCGCGGTGGTGGTGATCGACACGATCCCGCTGACGGTCAACGGCAAGCTCGACACCCGCGCGCTGCCCGCACCCGAGTACCAGCACTCCGCCCTCTACCAGGCTCCCACCGACGCCGTCGAGGAGATCCTCGCCGGGATCTACGCCCAGGTACTGGGACTCGAGCAGGTCGGGGTCGACGAATCCTTCTTCGAGCTCGGCGGCGACAGCATCCTGTCGATGCAGGTGGTCGCCCGTGCACGCGCGGCAGGAGTGCTGTGCCGGCCGCGCGACGTGTTCGCCGAACAGACGGTGGCCCGGCTCGCGCGCGTCGCGCGGGTGGCCGACGGCGAGACCACCACGACCGACGACGGAATCGGTCCCGTTCCCGCGACGCCGATCATCCACTGGCTCCGGGAAGCCGGGGGAGCGGTCGACCAGTTCAACCAGACCGTCGTGGTGCAGGCACCGGCCGGGGCCACCGAGGCCGATGTGGCGGTGCTGTTACAGGCGTTACAGGATCGCCACCCGATGCTGCGACTGCAGGCCGGTGGCAGCGGGGACGACTGGACCCTACGCGTGCCCGAAACCGATGAGACACAGGCACAGTCGTGCCTCATCACCGTCGACGCGCTGACCGACGACGCCATCGCCGCGGCTCGTTCGGAGCTGAATCCGGCCACCGGAACGATGATCCGTGCGCTGTGGGTGCCCGCGACCGGCCGGCTGGCCGTGATCGCCCACCATCTGGTCATCGACGGTGTGTCCTGGCGGATTCTGTTGGAGGACCTGAACCTCGCCTGGTCCCAACATCGGGCGGGCCGGCCGATCACGCTCCCCGAACCCGGAACGTCGTTCGCCCGGTGGGCGGCACTGCTGTCCGACCACGCGCACCGACCGGACGTGGTCGCCGAGGCCGATCTGTGGCGCCGGATCGCCGATACGCCCGCGGAACTGCCTGCGCCGAGCCCCGATACGGACACCTACGACACCGCGGGCACCCTGTCGGTCGAGCTGGATCCCGGCAGCACCGAGATGCTGCTCGGGGAGGTCCCGACCGCATTCCACGCCGGCATCGACGACATCCTGCTGATCGCGTTCGGTCTTGCGTACGCAGAGTTCCTCGGCACGCTCGGTGTGTCGCCGACACCGGTCTGCGTCGACGTCGAGAGCCACGGACGCCACGACGAGCTGGTGTGCGGGCTCGGCGACGGCGCGGCCGACGACGGTGTCGACCTGTCCCGCACCGTGGGCTGGTTCACTGCGAAGTATCCGGTCGCGGTCGAGGTCGGCGGCTTGACCTGGGCGCAGGTCGTCGCTGGCGATGCACGCGTGGGGGAGGCCGTCAAGTCGGCCAAGGAGCAGCTCCGCGCACTACCCGCCGGATTGAACTACGGGGTTCTGCGCTATCTCAACGACGACGTCGACCTCGACCTTCCGGATCCACCGATCGCGTTCAACTACCTGGGCCGCCAGGGGGCGACGTCGGGGCAGGCGGACGGGGCCTGGGCGATCCGGCAGGACGGTTGGTCGGTCACCGACGCCGCGGCCGCCGTACCGATGCCGCTGCGGCACACCGTGGAACTCAACGCCGCAACCATCGACACGGGCGACGGACCGCGACTGCGTGCCGGCTGGACGTGGGCGTGCTCGATCCTCAACGAGGCCCAGATCAGCAGGTTGTCCGGTCTCTGGTTCGACGCGCTGACCGGCATCTGCACGCACGTCCGGTGCGGCGGCGGAGGACTGACACCGTCGGACATCGCGGTCGGCCTCAGCCAGCAGCAGATCGACGAGCTCCAACGGCAATATGCGGATCGCTGACGTCCTGCCCCTGACGCCACTGCAGCAGGGGCTGCTGTTCCTTGCCGGCACAGCAGAGCGCGGCGACGACGTCTACGCGGTGCAGCTCTACATCACGTTGTCGGGTCCGCTCGACCCCGAGCGCTTGCGCGCCGCGGTGCAGACGGTCGGCACCCGGCACCCGCATCTGAGCGCGCGGTTCTCGCAGCAGTTCGCCGAGCCCGTTCAGATCATCCCCGCCGATCCCGAAGTACCTTGGCGCGCTGTGGATCTCACCGGGTCCGGCACCGGAGCCGACGCGGATCTCGAGCGGATTTGCGCCGAGGAGCGGGCCGCCGTCTGCGATCTGGCGGAACAGCCGGCCTTCCGGGCCGCCCTGATCCGCACCTCGTCCGACGAGCACCGCTTCGTGCTGACCAACCACCACATCGTGCTCGATGGCTGGTCGCTGCCGATTCTGCTCGGGGAGTTGTTCGCGGCCTACCTCGGACGGCGACTGCCCGCGGCGGTACCGTACCGGCGCTTCGTCAGCTGGCTGACGGGCCGCGACCTCGACGCCGCGCGCAGCGCGTGGGCGGAGGTCCTGGCCGGGTTCGAGACCCCGACCCTGGTGGGTCCGCCCGGTCAGGTCAGGCCGGGGCCCCGTGAGGTCGCCACGTTCGGCATCTCCGAACAGACCACCGTCGCGGTCGGGGAGCTGGCCCGCACGAGTCACACCACGGTCAGCACGGTCCTGCACGCGGCCTGGGCGCGGGTGCTGATGTCGGTGACCGGCCAGCGAGACGTCACCTTCGGCACGACGGTGTCCGGTCGGCCCGCCGAGGTGTTCGGCGCGGACTCGATGGTCGGCCTGCTGATCAACACAGTCCCCGTCCGGGCCCGGATCACCGCGACCACATCGACGGCCGATCTGCTCGACCAGCTGCAACACACCTACACCCGCACGCTCGACCACCAGCACCTGGCGCTCAGCGAGATTCACCGGGTCACCGGTCAGGACCACCTCTTCGACACGTTCTTCGTCTACGAGAACTACCCGGTCGACGCGGCCGCGCTGCCGGCGGACGACGGCCTGGCCGTGACCGGGTTCGCCCACCGCGAATACAACCACTACCCGGTGGCAATCCAGGCTCTGCCGGGCAGCGAACTGGGATTCCGCGTCGAATTCGACACCGAGGTCTTCGACGCGACCGCCGTCGCGACCCTCATCGGCCGGCTCGAGCGGGTCCTGGCCGCGATGGTCGCTGATCCCGAGCGGCCGCTGTCCTCGGTCGACGTGCTCGACGACACCGAATGCGACCGCCTCGACGCGTGGAGCAATCGCGCAGCGCTGACGCTACCGAGCCGCGCACCGGCGACGATCCCGGCGATGTTTGCCGCGCAGGTGGCGCGCGACCCGCACGCGGTGGCACTGACATGTGGCACGCGGTCCTGGACCTACGAGGAGCTCGACGACATCACCACCCGGTTCGCCGAACTCTTGTGCGTCAGGGGGATCGGTCCCGGAGAACGGGTGGCGCTGCTGATGCCGCGCACGGCCGAGGCGATCATGGCCATCCTCGCGGTCCTCAAGACCGGGGCCGCGTACGTACCGATCGATCCCGCCGCTCCTGACGCGCGGATGCGGCTGGTCCTCGGCGATGCCGCACCGGCTGCGGCGATCACGACGTCGGAGCTGGCATCCCGGCTGGACGGCCAGGGTCTGCAGATCGTCGATGCCGACGAGATCCTCTCTGGCTCCGAGAGCCCCGTGTCGATGCCGACCGGACCTGCTCCCGACGACCTGGCGTACCTCATCTACACCTCGGGGACCACAGGCGTGCCCAAGGGGGTGGCGATCACCCACGACAACGTCGCGGCCCTGCTCGGAGCGCTCGCGGACCACGTCGAGCTCGCGGGTCAGGTCTGGTCACTGTGGCACTCGCTGGCCTTCGACGTGTCGGTGTGCGAGATGTGGGGTGCGCTGCTGCACGGCGGACGTCTGGTGGTGGTACCCGAGTCGGTGGCGCGGGTGCCCGAAGAGTTCCACGCGCTGTTGGCCGCCGAGACGGTGACCGTGCTCAGCCAGACCCCGTCGGGGTTCTACGCACTGCAGACCGCGGACACCTTGCGGCCCGACACGGGTCGCCGGCTCACCCTCGAGGCGGTCATCTTCGCAGGGGAAGCGCTGGAACCGCAACGCCTTCGAGCCTGGCGAGAGAATCACCCCGACGGGCCCCGCCTGCTCAACCTGTACGGCACCACCGAGACCACCGTGCACGCGTCCTTCCGGGAGATCTGCGACGACGACCTCGGCCGCGACGTCAGCCCGGTCGGCGGCCCGCTGCCCGGCCTCGCGTTCTTCGTCCTGGATCAGTGGCTGCGGCAGGTGCCGGCCGGCGTGGTCGGCGAACTGTACGTGGCAGGACCACAGGCGGGCCTCGGCTACTGGCGCCGGCCCGAGCTGAGCTCGACACGTTTCGTCGCGTGCCCGTTCACCGACCGGCCGGGCGAACGCATGTACCGCACCGGGGACCTGGTGTGGTGGGGGACCGACGGGCAATTGCGGTACGTCGGGCGGGCCGACGAGCAGGTCAAGATCCGCGGCTACCGCATCGAGATCGGCGAGGTGCGCGCGGCGCTGGCCGCCGTGGACGGCGTGGCGCAGGCGGTGGTGATCGCCCGCGAGGACACCCCCGGAGACAAGCGGCTGGTCGGCTACATCACCCCGACATCGGCTGCGCCGGATCCCGCCGCGGTGCGCGCGGCGTTGGCGCACCGACTGCCCGAGTACATGGTGCCGGCGGCGATCATGGTGATCGACGAGCTGCCGCTGACCGTCAACGGCAAACTGGACCGCCGGGCGTTGCCGGCGCCGGAGTATCAGGGCAACGACGCCTACCGCGCACCGACGACCGCGATCGAGGAGATCCTCGTCGGGATCTACTGCCGCGTACTGGGTGTCGAACGCGTGGGCGTCGACGACTCGTTCTTCGATCTGGGTGGGGATTCACTGTCGGCGATGCGTCTCATCGCCTCGGTGAACTCCGGTCTGAACACCGGACTTTCGGTGCGGACGCTGTTCGAGGCGCCCACGGTGGCCCAGCTCGCTCCGCACATCGGGTCGCACGCGGGCGGGCTGGCCGCGCTGACCGCCGTCGAACAGCGACCCGACGTGATCCCGTTGTCGTTCGCGCAGAACCGGCTCTGGTTCCTCGACCAGCTCCAGGGGCCGTCGCCGACCTACAACATGCCGGTCGCCCTGCGCCTTCACGGGCAGGTGAATGTCGAGGCCCTCGGCGCCGCGCTGGCCGACGTCGTGGCACGGCACGAGAGCCTGCGGACACGCTTCACCGCACCCGACGGGGTACCGCGACAGGTCGTGATCCCCGCCGCGGAGGCCGATTTCGGCTGGGAGGTCGTGGATGCGGCCGGCTGGTCGGACACCGACCTGGACGACGCCGTCGGTGAGGTCGCACGCCACCCGTTCGACCTGTCCACCGAGGTTCCCATGCAGGCCCGGCTGTTCCGGCTCAGCGACGACGATCACGTCGTGGTGGCGGTGGCACACCACATCGCCGCGGACGGCCTGTCGGTGGGTCCGCTGGTCCACGACCTCGGGGTGGCCTACCTGTGCCGGCTCGCCGGTCTGGACCCGGTGTGGACCGATTTGCCGGTGCAGTACGTCGATTACACGCTGTGGCAGCGAGCCCAGTTCGGCGACTTCGACGATGAGAACAGCCTGATCGCCGGCCAACTGGCCTACTGGCGGGATGCGTTGGCGGGCATGCCGGAACGGGTGCAGCTGCCGACCGACCGCCCCTACCCGCCGGTGGCCGATCAGCGCGGGGCCGGGCTGTCGTTCCGCTGGCCCACAGACGTCCAGCAGCGCATCGCCGAGGTGGCACGCGAGCACAACTCGACGAGCTTCATGTTGGTGCAGGCCGCGCTGGCGGTCCTGCTGTCCAAGCTCAGCGCCAGTTCCGATGTGGCCGTGGGCTTTCCGATCGGCGGTAGGCGCGACCCCGCACTCGACGAGTTGGTCGGTTTCTTCGTCAACACCCTGGTGCTGCGGGTCGATCTCTCCGGCGACCCGACCGTCGCCGAGCTTCTCGCGCAGGTCCGTCAACGCTCACTCGCAGCCTACGAGCATCAGGACGTTCCGTTCGAGGTGGTGGTCGAGCGGCTGAGCCCCACGCGGTCGCTGACCCACCATCCGCTGGTGCAGGTCATGCTCGACTGGCGAAATCTGCCCGCCGAAGCCAGTGACCAGATAGTCCTGGCGCTCGGCGATCTGCAGATCTCGCAGATTCCGTTGGCCACCGACACCTCCCGGGTCGATCTGGCCTTCTCCCTCAACGAGCGCTGGACCCGTGCCGGTGAGCCCGCCGGGATAGGAGGTGCGGTCGAGTTCCGTACCGACGTCTTCGACAGCACGACCATCGAAACACTGGTGCAGCGACTGCTGCGGGTGGTGACGGCGATGATCTCGGACCCGAGCCGTCGGCTCTCGGCGGTCTCGGTCCTCGACGACGCCGAGAGCGCCCGACTCGACGCGATCGGCAACCGGCAGGTGCTGACCGCCCCTGCGCCGCAACCGGTGTCGATACCGGAGCTGTTCGGGGCACGGGCCGCCGCGTCCCCGGATGCCGTCGCGGTGACCTGTGGTGACCGGTCTTTGACGTACGGCGAACTGGAGACTTCGGCGAACCGGTTCGCCCACCTGTTGATCGACCGTGGGGTGACTGCAGGCAGCTGCGTGGCGTTGCTCCTGGAGCGCTCGGCCGAAGCGGTGGTGGCGATGCTGGCCGTACTCAAGGCCGGCGCGGCATACCTCGCGATCGACCCGGCGCTGCCCGCCGCCCGTGTCGGGTTCATGATGGCCGACGCCACGCCCGTCGCCGTCGTCACCACCGCCGGTCTGCGGTCTCGGATCGCCGGTCACGACGCGACGATCATCGACCTCGACGATCCCGCTGCAGCAGACAGTTCCTGTACGCCGCCGCCGGCCCCGTCCGCTGACGACATCGCGTACCTGATCTACACCTCGGGGACCACCGGCACCCCCAAAGGTGTCGCACTCGCACACCGAAACCTGGCACACCTGGCCGACTCGCCGCCCGAAGGTCTTCCCGCGCATCAGGTGTGGACCCAGTGTCACTCGTATGCGTTCGACTTCTCGGTGTGGGAGATCTGGGCCGCGCTGCTCGGCGGCGGGCGCCTCGTGGTGGTTCCCGACCCCGTGGTGCGTTCCCCCGAGGAGTTCCACGCGCTGTTGGTCGACCAACAGGTCAATGTGCTGACCCAGACGCCGTCGGCGGTGGCGGCCCTGCGCCCCGAGGGCCTGGAGTCGGTGGCGCTGCTGCTCGGCGGCGAGGCCTGCCCGCCGGAGGTGGTGCAGCAGTGGGCACCCGGGCGGGTGGTGATCAACGCCTACGGCCCGACCGAGATCACCGTGTACGCGTCGATGAGCGCGCCGCTCACGGTCGGAGCGGAGGTGCCGATCGGCGCACCGCCGCCGACCGCGGCACTGTTCGTGCTCGACGAACGGCTGCAGCGGGTGCCCGAGGGGGTCGTCGGCGAGCTCTACGTCGCGGGCCGCGGCGTCGGCGTCGGCTACGTCGGCCGGACCGGGCTGACCTCAGCACGTTTCGTGGCCTGTCCGTTCGGTGGCGCCGGCACGCGGATGTACCGCACCGGCGACCTTGTGCGGTGGCGGGCGGACGGCCAGCTCCAGTACGTCGGGCGCGCCGACGAACAGGTCAAGATACGTGGCTACCGGATCGAGCCGGGTGAGGTCCAGGCTGCGCTGGCAGCCCTCGACGGCGTCGAGCACGCGGTGGTGATCGCCCGCGAGGACAAACCCGGGGACCCGCGTCTGGTGGGTTACCTCACCGGCACTGCCGATCCGGCCGCTGTCCGCGCCGCACTGGCCGAGAAGCTCCCCGCCTACATGGTGCCCTCTGCGGTGGTGTCGCTGCAGGCCCTGCCGCTGACGGTCAGCGGAAAGCTCGACCGCCGCGCACTCCCCGCGCCCGACTACCAGGATGCCGGAAACTACCGTGCGCCCAGGACTCTCGCCGAGGAGGTGCTGTGCGGCATCTTCGCCGGTGTGCTCGGCGTCGAGCGCGTCGGCGCGGACGATTCGTTCTTCGATCTCGGTGGCGACTCCTTGTCGGCGATGCGTCTGATCGCCGCGGTCAACGCCGACACGGGCGCCGCACTGACCGTGCGATCGGTCTTCGAAGCTCCGACCGCCTCGCAGCTGGCCTCCCGGCTCGGGGCGGGTGAGGGTCACCTCGAACCGCTGACCCCCCAGGAGCGGCCGGCCGTCGTTCCGCTGTCCTTCGCCCAGAATCGGCTGTGGTTCGTCGACCAGTTGCAGGGGCCGTCCTCGGTGTACAACCTGGCGGTGGCGCTGCGGCTTCGAGGTCCGCTCGACGCCGACACGCTGGCGGCAGCGCTCGGCGATGTGGTGGCCCGGCACGAGAGCCTGCGCACGCGGTTCGCCGCACCCGACGGGATTCCGCGTCAAGTCGTGGTTCCCGCCGAGGAGGCCGATTTCGGCTGGGAGGTCATCGACGCACAGGGTTGGCCGGCGTCCCGGGTGGAGCAGGCCGTCGAGGGGACAGCGACGGAGAGCTTCGACCTGGCCACCGGGATTCCGCTGCGGTCCAAGCTGTTCCGGCTGGCGGCCGACGACCATGTGTGGGTGGCGTTGGTCCACCACATCGCGGCTGACGGCTGGTCGATCGGTCCGTTGGTCTCCGATCTCGGGATCGCCTACGCGCAACGGTGCGCCGGCCGTGCGCCGGGATGGCCCGACCTGCCCGTGCAGTACATCGATTACACGCTGTGGCAACGTGCGCAGTTCGGTGAGCTCGCCGACGCCGACAGCCGGATCGCCAAGCAGCTGGCCTACTGGGAGGAATCGCTGGCGGGTCTGCCGGAACGGCTGGCTCTGCCGACCGACCGGCCCTACCCCCAGGTCGCCGACCAGCAGGGCGCGACCGTCACCGTGGACTGGCCGGTCGAGTTGCAGCGCCGGGTCGCCCGCACCGCGCGACAGCACAGCGCAACCAGCTTCATGGTGGTCCAGGCGGCCCTCGCCGTCCTGCTCGGCAAGCTGAGCGCCACTTCTGATGTGGCGGTGGGCTTCCCGATCGCCGGCCGGCGCGATCCGGCCCTCGACGGACTGGTCGGCTTCTTCGTCAACACGCTGGTGCTGCGCGTCGATCTCGACGGCGACCCGAGCGTCGCCGAGGTGCTCGACCAGGTGCGAACCCGGTCGTTGGCCTCCTACGAACACCAGGACGTCCCCTTCGAGGTGGTGGTCGAACGGCTCAATCCCACCCGGTCGCTGACCCACCACCCGCTGGTGCAGGTCCTGCTCGCCTGGCAGAACCTGCCCGCCGACAGCAGCGATCCGTCGACCGCGGGGTTGTCGCTCGGCGATCTCGAGGTCACCCAGATGCCGGTCAACACCGGGGCCGCGCGCGTGGACCTGTCGTTCTCGCTGGCCGAGCGGTTCAGCGGCACCGGAAATCCCGCCGGCATCGGCGGGTTCGTGGAGTTCCGCACCGACGTGTTCGACGCGTCCACGATCGAGACGATGGTGCACCGGCTGCAGCGGGTGCTGCTGGCCATGACCGACGACCCGCAGGACCGGTTGTCGACGATCGATGTGCTCACCGGCGACGAGCGTGCCCGGCTGGACGCTTGGGGCAACCGCGCGGCACTGGCGGCGAATGTGGCTGCGACACCGTCCATCCCGGCGGTCTTCGCCGAGCAGGTCGCCCGCACCCCCGACCTGACGGCGATGTGCTGCGGATCGCGGACGTGGACCTACCGTGAGATCGACGAGGCGTCGACCCGGATGGCACATGTGCTCGCCGGTCGCGGTGTCCGCGCCGGCGACCGGGTGGCGTTGCTGCTGCCCCGTACCGGAGACGCCGTCATCGCGATCCTGGCGGTCGTGAAAGCCGGTGCGGCGTACGTCCCGATCGATCCGGCGGTGCCGGCGGCGAGGCGCGAGTTCGTGCTCGCCGACGCCACCCCGGTCGCGGTCATCACCACCGCTGCCCTCGCCGACCAGCTGGGTTCTCCCGACCTGCAGGTCATCGTCGCCGACGGACCGGACGCCCACGATGTGGTGCCTCGGTCCGCCGCTCCGCTTCCGGTGCCGGACACCGACGACATCGCCTACATCATCTACACATCGGGCACCACGGGCACCCCGAAAGGTGTTGCCATACCGCACCGCAACGTGACCCGTCTGCTCAAAACCCTGGACGCGGAGATGGGCCTGGCCGGACAGGTCTGGACTCAGTGCCACTCCCTGGCGTTCGACTACTCGGTGTGGGAGATCTGGGGCCCGCTGCTTTTCGGCGGTCGCCTCGTCGTGGTGGGCGATCCCATCGTCCGCTCCCCGGAGGACTTCCACGCACTGCTCGCCACCGAGCAGGTGACGCTGCTCAGCCAGACGCCGTCGGCGTTCTACGCGCTGCAGGCCGCCGACGCGTTGCACCCCGGACGACGACTCGCGCTCGAGGCCGTGGTGTTCGGCGGGGAAGCGCTTGAGCCACAACGGCTCACGCCGTGGCTGGAGTCGCACCCCGACGCGCCGCGCCTGATCAACATGTACGGCATCACCGAGACGACGGTGCACGCGTCGTTCCGGGAGATCTTCGCCGCGGACGTCGAGAACACGGTCAGCCCCATCGGGGTGCCGCTGGCCCACCTCGGTTTCTTCGTCCTCGACAGCTCGCTGCGGCCGGTGGCCCCCGGTGTGGTCGGCGAACTCTACGTCGCCGGCGCGGGGCTTGCGTACGGTTACGTCGGCCGTCCCGAGTTGAGCGCCACCCGATTCGTCGCGTGCCCGTTCGGCACTCCCGGACAGCGCATGTACCGCACGGGCGATGTGATGTGCTGGGGCAGCGACGGGGAGCTGCGCTACCTCGGACGCGCCGACGAACAGGTCAAGATCCGTGGTTATCGCATCGAGCTGGGCGAGGTGCAGGCAGCCCTCGCCGCGCTCGACGGTGTCACTCAGGCGGAGGTGATCGTCCGCGAGGATCGGGCCGGCGACAAGCGTCTGGTCGGCTACATCACCTGCGGCGACACCGCCGTGGACCCCGCCGAGGCTCGTGCGGCCCTCGCGGATCGACTGCCGGAGTACATGATTCCCGCCGCCATCGTGCCCATCGACGCGATGCCGCTGACGGTCAACGGCAAGCTGGACAAGAGAGCGCTCCCCGCGCCGGAGTACCGGGACCGTGACGTGTACCGCGCTCCTGCCACCGAGGTCGAGGCGATCCTGGCAGGCATCTACGCCCAGGTTCTCGGGTTGGCGCGGGTCGGGGTCGACGAGTCGTTCTTCGAATTGGGCGGCGACAGCATCCTGTCGATGCAGGTGGTCGCCCGCGCACGCGCGGCAGGAGTGCTGTGCCGGCCGCGCGATGTGTTCGTCGAGCAGAGCGTGGCCCGGCTGGCCCGGGTGGCACGGGTCGCCACCGGCATCGGCGCCGCGGTCGACGAGGGGGTCGGCGCGCTGCCGGCGACGCCGATCATCCACTGGTTGCACCAGGTACAGGGACCGGTGGACCAGTTCAACCAGACCGTCGTGGTGCAGGCCCCGGTCGGGGCGGACGAAGCGGACGTGACCGCGGTGTTGCAGGCGGTCCTGGATCGCCACGCGATGCTGCGGCTCCGGGTGCACGACGACGGCGCCGGCGGCTGGTCGCTCGACGTTCCCGAACCGGGCGCGGTGGACGCCCGCTCCTGCCTGGTGACCGTCGACATGCTCACCGACGACACGGTCATCGCGGCCCGGGCGCGATTGAACCCCGCCGCGGGGGCGATGGTCAGCGCAGTGTGGGTGCCGACCGCCGGTCAACTCGTGGTGATCGCCCACCATCTCGTCGTCGACGGGGTCTCGTGGCGAATCCTGGTGGAGGACTTCAACCTTGCGTGGGCACAGCGCCGCGGCGGCCAGCCGGTGGAGTTGGCGGCGCCGGGGACCTCGTTCGCCCGGTGGTCATCGGTGCTTGCCGAGCACGCCCGTCGCCCCCAGGTCGTGGCCCTGGCCGACGCGTGGCGCGCGATCACCTCCTCGCCGGCCTTCCTGCCGCCGGTCCGCCCTGACGTCGACACCTATGCCAACGCCGGAAGTCTGGCGGCAGAACTCGACGCCGAGACGACCCGGCTGTTGCTCGGGGAGGTTCCCGCCGCGTTCCATGCCGGCATCAACGACATTCTGCTGATCGCGTTCGGGTTGGCGCTCGCGGAGTTCGCCGGGACGCTGGCCGAAGGTACGGCGCCGATCGTCATCGACGCAGAAGGCCACGGTCGGCAGGAGGAGCTGGACCCCGACGTCGATCTGTCCCGCACCGTCGGATGGTTCACGACGAAGTACCCGGTGTCGATGTCGTTCGGGGACGGGCTGACCTGGGACCGGGTCCAGGCCGGGGACGAGATTCTGGGCGCTGCGGTCAAGAGCGCCAAGGAGCAGCTGCGCCGTCTTCCCGACGGTCTGACCTATGGCCTGCTGCGCTACCTCAACGACGACGTCGACCTCGACGGCGCCGATCCGCCGATCGGTTTCAACTATCTCGGACGGCTCGGATCCGGCGTCGGCGAGACGTCCGGGGACATCTGGGAGATCCGGCAGGACAGCTGGTCGGTGACCGGCGCCGCCGCCTCGATCCCGATGCCGTTGATGCACAGCGTGGAACTCAACGCCGGCACGGTCGACACCGGCGACGGTCCGCGACTGCGCGCCGGGTGGTCGTGGGCGCTGTCGGCACTGGACCATTCCGCGGTCCACCGGCTCAGCGAGTTGTGGTTCGACGCGCTCGTCGGCATCAGTGCCCACGTCCGAGGCGGCGGTGGCGGCCTGACCCCGTCCGATGTTCTGCCGGCCAGGCTGACCCAGCGCCAGCTCGACGATCTGTGCCGGTCCTGCGCCGTCGCCGATGTGCTGCCGCTGACACCGCTGCAGCAGGGACTTCTGTTTCACGCCGACGTCGCGCACCACACCGGCGACGACGTGTACGCCGTGCAACTGGACGTCACGTTGAGCGGGCGACTCGACCCGCACCGGCTCCACGACGCGGTGCGCCAAGCGGTGCAGCGCCACCCCAACCTGGTCTCCAGGTTCTGCAGCCGCTTCGACGAGCCGGTACAGATCATCGCCGCCGAACCCGAGACACCCTGGCAGTACCTGGATCTGAGCGGCGAGGAGCGAGTCGGACAGACACTCGCCGAGGTCTGCGCCCGTGAACGCGCGGCGGTGTGCGATCTGACCCGCCAACCTCCCTTCCGGGCGACCCTGATCCGCACCGCACCCGACGAGCACCGTTTCGTGCTGACCAACCACCACATCGTGCTCGACGGATGGTCGCTACCGATCCTGCTCGGCGAGATCTTCGCCGGGTACTACGGACAGTGGCTCCCCGCCGCGACGCCGTACCGCAGATTCTTCAGCTGGCTGCACGATCGCGATCTGGATGCCGCCCGCGCCGCATGGGCCGAGGAGCTCGCCGGTCTCGACTCCCCGACGTTGATCGGACCGCCTGACCGGTTGCCGCCGGGTCCGCGGCGGGTCGGGTCGTATCTGCTCTCTGAGCAGACCACCCAGGCGGTCGGCGAGCTGGCGCGTGCGCATCAGACCACCGTCAGCACGGTGCTGCAGGCCGCATGGGCTCTGACGCTGGGGCGGCGGACCGGCCGCCGGGACGTCTCGTTCGGCGCCGTGGTCGCAGGGCGGCCCGACGAGGTCGTCGGGGTCGACTCGATGGTGGGTCTGTTCATCAACACGGTGCCGGTCCGGGCCACGCTCACGCCGGCGACGACCACGGCGGATCTGCTCGACCGGTTGCGCAACAGCCGCAGCCGCACCCTCGACCACGAACATCTGGCGCTCAACGAGATTCACCGGCTGTGCGGACTGCCGCAGCTGTTCGACACCGTGTTCGTCTACGAGAACTATCCGACCGACGCGGCGAAGCTCTCCGGTGACGGGGGATTGGCGGTCACGGCACTCGCCAGCCGGGACCACTACCACTACCCGCTCGCGATCCAGGCGGTGCCCGGAACCGAACTCGATCTGCGTGTCCAATACCGCTCGGATGTGTTCGGCGACGCGGAGATCGAGGAACTGATGGGTCAGTTCACGCGGGTGCTGGTGGCCATGATCACCGATCCGAGCGCGCCTCTGCTGTCCTCCGATCCGTCCGCCGGCATCGAACGCGACCTGCCGGCGCCCGGAGCACCCGTCGCCCGCACGTACGGCACCGGCGAGAGTCGCGCCGCGGCAACGCCTGTCGAGCAACAGCTGTCGCGCGTGTATGCCGAGGTGCTCGGGGTCGAGCACGTCGACGTCGACCGCTCGTTCTTCGACCTCGGCGGCGACTCGCTCGCCGCGATGCGTGCGATAGCCGCGATCAACGCGACGCTCGGCGTGGACCTGTCTGTCACCGCGGTGTACGACGCCCCGACGGTCGCGATGCTCGGCCGTGCGGTGGAGTCAGACGGCTGACGACGGCACGACCGTCACCACACACACGGCACGAGGCGGTATCGCACCTTGCGGGTGTAGTCGCGATAGCCCGCCAGCTCCTGTGCCAGCAGAGTTTCCTCGTCACGGATGCGTGACGCCAGCACGAGCAGACCGGGGACGACGAAGACCAGCGCCCAGTACGATCCCAGCGCGAGCGGGATCCCGAGCAGCATGATCACGTTGGCGGTGTACATCGGGTGCCGCACAAGGCCGTAGAGACCCGTGGAGACGACGTTCTGCCCGGCCTCGACCTGCACGGTCGTGGACGCGAAGTGATTCTGGGTGATCACCAGCACCACCGCGCCGATCCCGACCGCCACCAGAGCACTGCCGAACACGCACAGCGCTGCCGGCACCGTCGACCAGCCGAACCGGTGATCGAGACCGCTGACCACGCACATCGCCCCCAGCGACAGATACAGGCCGGCCATCACGAGCTTCTGCACGGGCCGGGCCTCTGCGACCGGTCCGCCCCGCATTCGCCGTTGCAGCGCTGCGGGATTGGTCAACTGCAGACAGATGCTCGGCAACCACGCCGACAGCGCGAACACCGCCAGGAACAGCCATGCCTGCCAATAGTCGAAGGTGCCCGCGGGCCCGAACACCAACAACCCGAGCGCCAGTGTCTGGACCAGCCCGGACACCAGCACTTTAGAGACGGCTTTCATGATCCTCCTGCTCGGGTGCGAGCCTGCCGCACAACAGTTCCGCCAAGCCACGGATGGTCCCGACGGCCAGATCTCCTGCCGCCAGGCGGATTCCGGTTTCCGCTTCGAGGCGCGTCCGTAGCTCGAGCGCGGCCAGCGAGTCCACCCCGTATTCGGCGAGGGGACGGTCCGGGTCGATGCTGCGGCGCAACACCAGGCTGATCTGATCCGAGATCAGCCGTCGAAGCCTGGTCGGCCATTCCTGCACCGGAAGATCACCGAGTACGGCCAGCAGTTTGCCGGCACCGGCGTCACCGGGTCCGACAGTGCGGAACGCCTCGGCGAACGGGCTACGCCGAGCGACACCGCCCAGTGACGCCGATCCGGTCACCGACGCGTACCCGCTGTAGGTGCGGTCGTGGCGCAACAGCATCTCGAACGCGTAGGCGCCTTCGTCGGGTGAGATGTCGGCGTCGGCTCCGCCGACCGCTCCGCGGGTTCGACCGAGCGGACGCCATGTTCCCCATGCGATGACGGTCGCCGGTCGACCGGTGGCACGCCGCCACCTCGCGAACGAGTCCAGCCAGCTGTCGGCCGCCGCACCGGCACCCCGCCCCGGCGCGCCGAGTAGTGCGTCGGTGGACGAGAAGCAGCAGAACCAGTCCAGCGGTTGCCCGGCTGTGGCGGTGTGAAGGTTCCAGGCCCCGAACACCCTGGGCGCCCAGGCCTGTGCGATCGACTCGTCGGCGAGTTTGGGCACAGGGGCGTCGGCGGTGGTCGTCGCCGCGTGCAGAACCCCGCGGACCGGCAGGCCGGTGGAGGTGGCGACAGCGACCACCTCCCGGGCGGTGTCCGGCTGGGCGATATCACCGCAGTGCACGACGACGTCTCCGCCCATCACCCGGATCAACTCGATCGTCTCGAGTGCTTTGAGAGTGGGCTGCGTGGGGGAGGCCAGCACGATACGTCCGCAACCCGCGTCGACGATCTTCTCGGCCATGAACAACCCGAGATCACTGAGACCGTCGGTGACGATGTACGCACCGTCGGTCCGGAAGACTTGGGCCTGCGCCGGTGGTGTGACCGCATCGCTCTGACCGGTTCGAGGGACGTCCAGGACGAGCTTGCCGGTGTGCTGGGCCGCGCCCATCTCCCGCAGCGCGACCGCGGCGTCGGCCAACCGGTAGTCGGTGTACCGGGCGGGAGGGAGTTGACCGTCGGCGACCATCCGGTACACCGTGCGCAGCAGCGCCCCCGCGCGGTGCGGCTGGCTGAGCGCCATCAGGGCCAGATCGACGTAGAAGAACGACAGATTGTTGCGGAACGGGAACAGGTCGAGACGGCTGTTGCCGTACACATCGCGTTTGCCGATCTCGATGAAGCGCCCGCCGATCGCGAGCAGTTCGACACCGGCGCGCTGAGCCGGACCCGCCAGCGAATTGAGCACGACGTCCACCCCGTACCCGTCGGTGTCCTCGCGGATCTGCGCTGCGAATTCTATTGACCGGGAATCGTAGACATGTTCGATTCCCATGCTGCGCAACAGATCCCGGCGCTCTTCGCTGCCGGCAGTGGCGTAGATGTCCGCGCCGGCGGCACGCGCGATGGCTATGGCCGCCTGACCGACACCGCCGGTGGCCGAATGGATCAGGACGCGGTCCGTCGGGCCGATCCGGGCCAGATCGTGCAGGCCGTACCAGGCCGTCGCCGTCGCCGTCGCCACAGCGACCGCCTGATGGTCGGACAGGCCGGGCGGAAGCGGCACGGCCAGGCGGGCATCACAGGTCACGAAGGTTCCCCAGCAGCCGGCGGGGGAGAACCCGCCGACCCGGTCCCCGACCTGGTGGTCGCTGACATCGGGACCCACCGCGGTCACCACCCCCGCGAAATCCATTCCCAGCTCGGGCATCTCGCCGTCGACGTTGGGGAACCGGCCCATCGCCACCAGAACGTCGGCGAAGTTGATTCCGGACGCGGCGACGGCCACCTCGATCTCACCGGGGCCGGGTGAAGTCCGGTCACACGTGACGAGTTCCAGCGTCTCCAGGTCACCCGGGGTGCGGATCTGCAGGCGCATCCCGTCGCTGTCGTGATTGGCGACCGTGACCTGCCGCTCGTCGGGACGCAGCGGTGCGGCACGCAACCGGGCCGTGTACCAGACAGCATCGCGCCACGCCGTCTCGTCCTCTTCGGAGTCGCTGAGCAGTTGGCGGGCCAACGACGCCGCCTCGGCCGCCCCGTGCACATCGATCAGAGTGGTGCGCAGATGCGGATACTCCGCGCCGAGAACGCGCACCAGGCCACGAAGTGCCCCGAACGCCAGGTCCGGTACGTCACCCGGGAGCACGGTCTGCGCACCGTGGGTCACGACGGCCAACCGGGGGAGCCGGCCGTCGATCGCGGTCACTTCGCGCGCGATGCGCAGCAGGTGCTGAGCCTGCCGGAGACCCTGCACGGTGCAGTCTTCCTGCGGCGCAGCCGTCGTCGTTCCCGTCATCACGACCACTCCGGCGAACTGCCTGTCGCGCAGACGACTTCGCAGGTGTTCGGTGTTCGCCGCCTCGTCGGTACCGCACGTCCAGAACACCGAGGTGCACTCCGCACCGTGCCGCAGCAGCGCATCCGCCAGCGCGGCCGTCGGCACCGCGGCGGTGTCGTCCGCGCCGATCAACAGCCACGCGCCGGCGACGTCGGCTTCGGGTTCCGGTGGACGGCTCTGCTGCCACTCCACGGTCAGCAGCCGCTCCGCGAGCACCCGGTCCCGGTGGGCGCTGTCCGACGAACCCGCACCGAACGACAGTCCCTGCACGCTGATCAGGACCGCGCCGTCGCCATCGAGGACGTCGAGGTCGGCCTCGACACCGGAGCTGTCGACGCGCGTCACGCGGGTATAGCAGTACTGCGCGTGGCGGGGCGCGCCGTGCACACGAAGCCGCTGCACACCCAACGGCATTCCGAGGACGTCTTCGCCCAGGGCCTGCACGTGGGGGCTCGCCGCGACCGACTGGAAACATGCGTCCAGCAGTGCCGGGTGCACTCGGTAGGCGGACTGCTCACCTCGGAGTCCACCGGGCAGCGCGAGCTCGGCCAGCACGGAACCCGTTGCACTGGTGCTGATGTGAAGATCGCCGAGACCGGCGAACGCCGGGCCGTACTGCACACCGAGCCGGTCCAACCGGGCACGTACCTCGTCGCCCGCCGTCACCTGCGGATGGGCGCGCAGCAGTTCGGCGAGCTCGTAGCCTTCCGGCGCCCCGTCCTGCATCGCGCGAAGCACCGCGGTGGCCTGCCGCGCGTGTTCGCCGTTCTGATTCGTCTCGACGACGAAGTCGACGGCGTCGGCGCCCGCCGACGACGTCGACACCCCGAGCGCCGTGTGCTCGTCGAGCGGCAGCGCCTGGACGAACACGAGGTCGCAGACCTCGGCCGGCCCGAGCGCGACTGCCCCTGCCGCCAGGGCCATCTCGCAGTAGGCCGCACCGGGAAGCACGGCGACATCCCGGATGCGATGCTCGGCGAGCCAGCGGTGGGTCGCGGTGCCCACCTCGGCCTGCCACACATACTGTTCGGGCTCCCGCTGCAGACGCACATGCGGCCCGAGCAACGGGTGCGCCGCGACGCTGTAGCCGGTCGGCGTCCGGGATTCACCGGTTTCGTCACTGAGCCACAGGCGACGGTGCGTCCATCGCGGGAGCGGCGCATCGACCAAGCGGCCGCCGGGATAGAGCACGCCGAAGTCGACATGGGCGCCCGCACAGTGGACCTCGGCGACGACGTCGGCCAACCCCTGGCGAGCGACCTCCTCACCGACACCCGCCGGCGTCGCCACGGACACGTCCAGGTTCGCCGCGGTCTGTTCCACGGCGTCGGCCAGGGACCGTCCGAACGGCAACTCCACGAAGACCCGGAACCCGTCCTCCACCGCCGCGCGCACCGCTGCGGCGAACCGCACCGTGCGGCGCAGCGCCTGAACCCAGTACCTGGCATCGCAGAACGGTTCTTCGCGGGGATCGAAACCGGTCGCCGAATAGAACGGCACCGTCGGGGTACGGGGATCGACCGCACCGAGCAGTCCGGTCAGCTCCTTGAGGATCGGATCGAGTTGCGGTGAGTTCGCCGCCACCTCGACCTCGATCGTCCGCGCCTCGACACCGCGCTCCCGCCACTGCGCGACCATCTCGTGGACCCGCTCGGCCGCGCCGGAGATCACCGTCGACTCGGGTGCGGACACCACCGCGATCACGACATCCTTGATCGAGCGCATCGTCAGCTCGGAAAGCACCTGCTTGGCAGGAAGTTCCACCGATGCCATGGCGCCGGCGCCGGCGACGCCCGCCATCAACCGCGAGCTACGGCACACGACCCGCACGCCGTCCTCCAGGGACAGCGCACCGGCGACCACCGCCGCGGAGATCTCACCCATCGAATGGCCGATGACCGCGCCGGGGCGCGCGCCCCCGGCGGTCAGTGCGGCGGCCGCGGCCACGCCGATCGTGAACACCACCGGCTGCACGCGGTCGAAACCCGTGACGTCCAGGGGCCGTTGCAACGCGTCGGTGACCGAGAACCCGGCTTCTGCGGCGATGAGTGGTTCGATCTCGGCGACCGTCGCCGCGAACACCGGATCTGACCGCAGAAGGTCGGCGCCGAGCGCGGCGAACTGTGAACTCTCCCCGCTGAACACCCACACCGGCCCCCGGACACCGTCGCCGACAGACCGGCACCGGCGGAACCGACCTTCGGCGACACCGCGCAGCGCTTCGCGCAACTCCGACCTGTCGCGGGCGAGCACCGCAGTGCGGACCGGACGGTGCGCACGCCGCCGCGCCAGGGTGTACCCCAGATCGGGTAGGGCGACGTCGTCGTGCGCGTCGACCCAGGCGGCCAACCGGTCGGCGGTGCGGGCGAGCTGCTCGTCCGAGGTCGACGACAGCGGGAAGACCAACGGTGCCTGATCAGCTGCGGAATCCCTTGCAGGCGTGGCGTTCTCGTCGCTGTACCCACGGGTGGGTCCAGGAGCCTGCTCCACGATCGCGTGCACGTTTGTACCCGAGGTCCCGTACGCCGACACCGCGGCCCGCCGGGGCAGGCCATCGGTCTCCGGCCACGCGCTGGTCGATTGCGGCACAAAGAGATTCGTCTGGATGCCGGCGACGGTATCGGGCAGCCGGGTGAAGTGCAGGTTTTGCGGGATGGCACCGTGGCGCACCGCGAGGACCGCCTTCATCAGACCGAGGATTCCCGAAGCCGACTGGGTGTGACCGACATTGGTCTTCACCGAGCCGAGCGCGCAGGGTGCGCCCGTCCCGTACACCTCGGCCAGGCTCGCGTACTCGATCGGATCCCCGTCGGGGGTGCCGGGTCCGTGCGCCTCGATCAGACCGATCGTGTGCGCCTCGACTCCCGCGACATCGAGCGCGGCGCGGTACAGCGCGGTCTGCGCGGTCTGCGACGGGGTGGGGAAGTCCCCGCTGCCGCCGTCGTGGTTGGCCGCGGTGGCGCGGATGACGGCGAGGACCCGGTCGCCGTCGCGCAGGGCGTCGGGGAGCCGCTTGAGCAACACGACCGCGACGGCCTCGCCGGTGACGTATCCGTCGGCCTCGGCATCGAAGGCATGACAGCGGCCGGTGGGAGACAGGTAGCTCTGGGCGGTGCCGGCCACGAACTTTCGCGGCTCCAACATGATGAAGGCGCCACCGGCCAACGCCAGGGCGCTCTCACCGTCGTGGAGACTGCGGCACGCCATGTGCACCGCGGTGAGGCCGGACGAGCAGGCGGTGTCCAGCGTCAGTGCCGGACCTCGGAGCCCGAGGGCACGCGATATCCGCCCCGAAGCCATGCCGAGCGTGTTGCCCTCGAACCCGTACGGGCCGGCCATCGCGTCGGAGTCGGCGTTGACCAGCTGATAGTCGAAGTGGCTCAAACCGACGAACACACCGGTCGGAGATTCGGTCAACGACGCCGGGGTCAACCCGGCGTGCTCGACCGCCTCCCACGACGTCTCGAGCAACAGCCGATGCTGCGGGTCGAGCGCAGTGGCCGCCTGCTCGTCGATCCCGAAGAATTCGGCATCGAAGCCCGCGACGTCGTCGAGGAAGGCACCCCACTTCGATGCCGTCCTGCCCGGCACGCGGGGTTCGGGGTGGTAGTACTCGTCGGCGTCCCAACGGTCGCGGGGAACGTCGGTGACCAGGTCCTCGCCGCGAAGCAGCGCCTCCCAGAGGAGTTCGGGCGAGTCGATGCCACCCGGCAGCCGGCACGCCATGCCGATGACGGCGACGGGGACGGGCGCTTCGCGGGTCATCGCGTGGGAACTGGTCGCCGGACGGTGGAGTTTGCCCGAGGATCGGGCAGACCGAATGAAGCCATGTCGTCTCCTCACAACAGCGAGCGTGAGGTTCGCTGTTTCGCCGCGTCCGGGCGCAGATCAGGAACCCGGCATCAATTGACGCAGACGTAGGTTACCCGGTCAAGTGCTGGAATGGCCGCAAGTCGGCACCCGTGGGCCGACGTCAGGCCCGCCGCCGCGGGCAACTTTCGTGTTCAACGGTGCGGGATTGACGCCTGCGGTAATTTGCATCGCGTGACAGAGGTGGTTGAGACATCGATCCCGGCGTTGTTGCGCGAACGCGCCAGCCTTCAGCCGGACGACACGGCGTACACGTTCGTCGACTACGAGAAGGACCCCGCCGGCATCCCGGAGAGCCTCACCTGGCCCCAGCTGTACCGGCAGGTGTCGAACGTGGCTCGCGAGCTTCGGCTGTGCACCTCTCCGGGCGATCGCGCCGTGATCTCGGCTCCGCAGAGTCTCGACTACATCGTCGGGTTCCTCGGCGCGCTGGAGGCCGGGCTGATCGCCGTGCCGCTGTCGGTGCCACAAGGCGGCGTGGCCGACGAACGGGTCGACTCGGTACTGCGGGACGCTGCGCCGACGGTCGTGCTCACCACCTCCGCCGTGGCCGGTGACGTCGCCGCACACGTATCGGCCAGGCCGGGGGAGTCAGCGGCGTCCGTCGTCGAGATCGACCTCCTGGACCTGGAGGCTGCGGGGCGGTCGAGCTTCGGGTTCACCGACCCGGACGACCAGGGCATCGCGTACCTGCAGTACACCTCCGGGTCGACCCGCAGTCCGGCCGGGGTGATGATCTCCTACAAGAACCTGTTGACCAACGTGCAACAGATCACGACCGACTACGCCGTCGACGTCGGCGGGGTGGCGCCCCCTGACATGACGGTGGTGTCGTGGCTGCCCTTCTACCACGATCTCGGGTTGATCATGGGCGTGTGCACGCCCGTGTACGGCGGTTACCACACCGTTCTCACCAGCCCGCTGGCGTTCCTGGAGCGGCCGGCACGCTGGATGCAGATGTTGGCGGACAACTCCGCGGCGTTCTCGTCGGCACCGAACTTCGCGTTCGAGCTGGCGACCCGCAAGACCACCGATGCCGACATGGCCGACCACGATCTCGGCGACGTCTTCATCATCCAGAGCGGCGCCGAGCGCGTGAATCCCACCACGCTCAAGCGGTTCACCGACCGGTTCGCGGCCTTCAACCTGGACGAACGGGTCATCCAGCCGTCCTACGGACTCGCCGAGGCGACGCTCTACGTCGCGACGGTCAGGCCGGGCCTGCCGCCGGCCATCGTCGACTTCGAACCCGACCAACTGTCAGCCGGCACCGCCACGAGGTCCGTGAATAGCGGGGGCACCCCACTGGTCGCCTACGACACTCCGCTGTCGGAGCTCTCCCCGACGGTGCGGATCGTCGACCCCGAGACCCGGACCGAGTGTGCCGACGGATCCACGGGCGAGGTCTGGGTGCACGGCGACAACGTCGGTCTGGGCTACTGGCGCAAACCCGAGGACAGCGAACGGGTCTTTCGGGCCACGCTGGTCGAGCCGTCGGCGGGCACCCCGGAAGGACCATGGTTGCGCACCGGTGACCTGGGCTTCATCTCCGAAGGGCAGCTGTTCATCGTCGGCCGGATCAAGGACCTGCTGATCGTCTACGGCCGCAACCACGCACCCGAGGACATCGAGGCGACGATCTCCGAGATCACCAAGGGCCGCGTCGCGGCGATCTCGGTCCCGCTCGACGGTGTCGAGCAGCTGGTCGCGATCGCGGAGTTCAAGAAGCGCGGCGATTCCGCCGAGCAGTTCACCGACGCCACCCGGGACATCACCTCGGCGATCTCCACGGCGCACGGACTCTCGATCGCAGATCTGGTGCTGGTGGCCCCGGGCTCCATCCCGATCACCACCAGCGGCAAGATCCGCAGACAGTCCTGCGCCGAGGAGTACCGCCGAAATCGGTTTGCCCGCTTGAACTCCTGAGGCGCGGCCCGCGAAAGCCCGGGCTCAGCAGTCGGCCTCGATACGGAACGTCGCCGACACCGCCTCGCTCGGCCTGTCGTCGAACGCGCCGTCGGCGGTGCCGGAGATCGTGAACGAGCCGCCGTCGGTGGTGACCTCGGCGTCGCCGATGTTGTCGGCCCAGAAGGAGCCGGTGAATCCGCCGAAGCCACGGAAGTTCACCGACTCCGCCGTGACCGTCTCGCCGGTGGACACCACGGCGACGAAGCCGCTGTCCTCTTCCGGCGTCTCGATGAACCACGACCATCCCGCCTGATGGCAGCGGACCACGTGTTCACCGCCGGTGTCGTCACCGTCGATCGAGACGGTCGCGGTGGTGCCACCGAGCGCGGGCTCGGGGGTCGAACAGCCGGCAACGCCGAGGACGAGGGCACTGCCGGCGACGGCCACCATGAGATGTCGGGTCAACATGCCGCCCGACTTTATTCGCTCGGACGCCCGTGTCCGGCCGGAATGCCCGGGTTTGCGGCGCGGGTCCCGGACACCGGCGGGTGCCCGCTCATCGCAGCAGGGCGGCAGTCGCATCGTCGGCCGGGAGGAAGGCCTCGACGCTGAGCTCGGCGGCGGTGAGGTCCAGCGCGGTTCCGAACGTCGTCACCGTGCTCAGAAACCTCAGCGTGCGACCGCCGGCGATCCGGAGCACGAGAGGCACGGCAACCCCACCCAGATCCGGTGAATCCTCGAATCCGCCCGGATAGGACTCGATTTCGGCGAGCAGCTCACTCAACTCCGCACATCCGTCAGCCGCCACTTCCCGGCGCAACCTCTCGATCAGATGGGTGCGCCACTGCGCGAGGTTTCCGATCCGCGGGGCCAGCCCGTCGGGGTGAAGCGCGATGCGCAACGCGTTGGGCCGCTCGAGCAGATGCGCAGCGACGCCGTCGAGCAACACCCCGGCACCGGCATTGGTCTGCAGAATCCACCATCCGCGGCTGACGACCACACACGGGAACGGCTCGTAGGCGTCCAGCACCCGCGCAACACCCGCCCGCACCGCGGCCATGTCCGGCGAGTCGAGGGGTCGCTCGGTGTACGCGGGCGCGAAACCGGCGGCGATCAACATCCGGTTCTGGTCGCGCTGGGGCACGCCGAGCACCCATGCCAGACGTAACACCATGGCGCGGCTGGGTTTTGCGCGCCCCGTCTCGACGAAGCTGATGTGGCGCGCCGACACACCGGCGTCAAGAGCCAGCTCCAGCTGACTGAGCCGCCGACGCTGCCGCCAGCCGCGCATCAGGGTGCCGAATCCGATGTCCGCTGCGGTCACGCCCACGAGTCTGCTGCACGCGCTGCGGTCAGACCACTACCTCGGAGGTAATTGCGGCGCATACCTGACGGCCGCACCCTGGAGTGGACAGGGGAGAGAGGCACACCATGTTCTCGAAATCGGCGATGACATCGAAGACAGTGCACCCGACCACGGCGGCGATCCCGCGATGGCTGCGAGTCGTCCTTCGGTGCGATCGCGCGGGATCGTCCTGGTACATCGGGCTGGGATTCTTCTTCGCCCCCGCGCTGATCGTGGTGTCGCCGTGGCCCGCGCTCACCGCGGCGCTGTGGGTGGGAATCGCCCTGGCGGGGCTGTGGCTGGGCGTGCTCGGCGTCGCGATGGCGACCGGGTTGGCGATCGTGCTGCGGGCCGGCCAGGAGATCCCCGAGGACTACTGGCGGTCGATCCTCGACTATCCCGGCGTCACGACTGATGCACCTGGTGCGCAACCGGGCAGCCCTGCCCGCTGTAGTCGACCTGCCAGTGTTTGATGCCGTTGAGCCAGCCCGACCGGAGCCTGTCGGGGGTGCCGATCGCGCTGAGATCCGGCATGTGGTCTGCGATCGCATTGAACATCAGGTCGATCGTCATCCGCGCCAGATTGGCGCCGATGCAGTAGTGCGCACCGGTTCCGCCGAATCCGACGTGCGGGTTCGGGTCGCGCAGGATGTCGAACCTGAACGGGTCCTCGAAGACCTCCTCGTCGAAGTTCGCCGACCGGTAGGACATGACGACCCGCTGGCCCTTCCTGATCTGCACTCCCGACAGTTCGTAGTCGGTCAGCGCGGTGCGCTGGAAAGAGGTCACCGGCGTGGCCCACCGCACGATCTCGTCGACCGCGGTGACGGGGCGCTCGCGTTTGTAGAGCTCCCACTGGTCGGGGTGCTCGGTGAACGCGATCATGCCGTGGGTGATCGAATTGCGCGTGGTCTCGTTGCCCGCGACCGCGAGCAGCACCATGAAGAATCCGAACTCGTCGTCGGAGAGCTTGTGACCGTCGACGTCGGCCTCGATCAGCTTGGTCACGATGTCCTCGCCCGGATGCTCCGCGCGCACGGCGGCCAACTGCATCGCATACATGATCAGTTCGGTTGCCGCATTGCGGTTGTCGTAGTGGGCGTACTCGGGGTCGTCGTCACTGACCATCTGGTTGGACCAGTCGAACAGCTTCTTGCGGTCGTCCACCGGCACCCCGAGAAGCCCGGCGATCGCCTGCAGAGGAAGTTCACAGGACACCTGCTCGACGAAGTCGCCGGAGCCCGCCGACGCCGCCGTCTTCGCGATGTTCTGCGCCCGGGCGTTGAGGTCGTCGCGCAACCGCTCGACCGCCCGCGGGGTGAAGCCGCGCGAGATGATCTTGCGCAGATGGGTGTGGCGCGGGGCGTCCATGTTGAGCAGCACGAGGCTCCCGGTCTCGATCTGCTCGCCGGTGGAGCCCTCCGGGTACCGGGGGAGCGCCGTCTTCACCTCGCTGGAGAACACATCGCTGCGTTTGGAGATCTCCTTGACATCGTGGTGTTTGGTCACCACCCAGTAGCCGCCGTCACCGAACCCCCCGATGCCGTCGGGCTGCTCGTTCCACCAGATCGGCGCGCAGCGACGGAGCTCGGCGAGTTCCTCCACGGGCAGCCGTTCACGGTTGAGGTCGGGATCGGTGAAGTCGAATCCGGGGGGCAGGGTCGGAGTCGCCATGCATTCGCTCCTAAGCGTCGACTGGCCGTACCGCATTGCTACACCACCGGGCTACCGGGGGTGGCGAAGTTGCGCAAACGTCAGTCTGCGGTTGTAACGAAATGGCCCGCGGATCTGATGCATTCTGTGACAACACCAGGGACCGGGAGGATGCATCGTGAAGTTCGGTTTCCGCGCGAAGACGGCGTCGATCATCGGGGCGGCCGCCGCCGCGACACTGATGGCCGCCGCACCGACGGCACTGGCCGAACCCGCAGGACCGGCACTGCCCGAGCCGGTTCCGGCTCTGCTGTCGGCGCCCGCACCACTGGCCGCACCCGAGGCCCCGATCCCCACGCCGGTCGCGCCCGCGGCCCCGGCCGCTCCGGTGGTCGCAGCCGCCGGCGACCCGGCTGCTCTTCCTCTGGCCGCACCGGCGCCCGATGCCGGCGTCCCCCATCTGGCGAGCCCGGAGAACCTCCCGCCCGGCACCAGTGTCACCCCGACCCAGCAGGGTCGTTTCGGTTACTTCCGGGAGTTGTGGCATGCGATGCGCACCCAGGAGGTCAGCGGCAGCGACGCCCTGCTGCTCCTGACGCAGCGGCCCATGAGCTCGGGCCCGCAGCAGGCCATGTCTCCGGTGCCCCCCGCACCGGCGCCGGCGCCGGCTCCCGCGCCGGCCCCTTAGGTCACACCGACGAGACCGTCGGCACACACCCTCTCGATCCGCGCAGGCACGTGTTTGTGCCACGGCGTCCCGGCGTACGCGTCGCGCCGAGCGCTCGACGTCAACGTGTTCGGTGCGACGCCCGGGGACAGGGATTCCCCGTCCGGACGGAGATGGTCCACCCCGAAACCGTTCGGCAACGACGCGTGCCCGGGCAACATCGCCTCACTGATCTCCACCGTCGCCTCCGCAGTGCCCGCTGCCGTGGTGATGCGCGCACGGCCACCGTCGACCAGGCCCAGCACAGCGGCGTCGTGCACGCTGACCCGTAGCGCTCCGTCGGGGTCACGGGTACGCCACGCGGGGTCGCGGATGATGTCGTTGGCGGTGTAGGCGCGCCGCTCGCCCGCGGACAGCACGATCGGGAACTCGTCGTCGGTCAGGGCGTCCGCAGCGTCGGCCAGGGCCCGGATGTCCGCGAGCATCTCAGGGATCTCCAGTGCGATCCTGCGGTCGGGGTGACTGATCAGAGCGAAGTCATCCTGGTACTCGTGCTCGGTGAACGTCACCCCCGAACGTCCGTCGAGGATCGCGGTGAACAGCGCGTTGCCGTCGGCGTGCCCCGCCCGGTGTACCGCCTCGGGATAGGTCAAGGCCGCCTTCTGCGCCAGCCCCCACAGCGCTGCAGCCCCTGAAAGACCCTCGGGCAGGGTGGGTCCCAAGGTCTCGTACAGCACGAACGGCAGCACCTTGCCCAGGCCGGGGTTCGCCGAGACCGCGGTCAGGAAGGCCTCGGTGTAGGCCGGCAGGCCTTGGGCGGCGGCCCTGCGCAACGGCGCGAGCTCGGCATCGTCGACGACGCCGAGCGCACGCATCAGGCGTGCCCAGATCTCCGGTTCCGGCAGCGTGCCGGGCAGCGGCTCCATCAGCGGGTGCCGCAGATGAAAGGTGTTGTGCGGGAACTCCAGATTGAAGAACGTCGCCTCGACCTTCTCGAACTGACTCGCCGCGGGCAGCACATAGTGGGCCAGGCGGGCGGTCTCGGTCATCGCGACGTCGATGACCACCAACAGCTCGAGTTCGGAGAACGCGCGGCGAACCGCTGCCGAGTCGGCAACCGAGTGCGCGGGGTTGCTGCTTTCGACGATCAGTGCGCGAAACCGGTCGGGGTGGTCGGTGAGGATCTCCTCGGGTATCACGTTGCTGGGCATCAGGCCGCCGATGATCGGCGCGCCCGTGACCGGTGTCCGGCCCACCCCGCCGGGCCGGAACAGCGGCGCAAACGACGAATGCAGGTGCTGCGCACCACGTTTGGCGAAGTTCCCGGTCAGGATCCACAGCATCTTGTTCAGGTACGAACACAACGTGCTGTTCAGCGACTGCTGGACGCCGAGGTCCTCGAACACCGCGACACTGCCGGCGGCGGCGATCCGGCGCGCGGCCGACCGGATCAGCGCCTCGTCCACGCCGCACCGACGGGCATACTCCGCGACGGGCACCTCGCGCAGCACCTCGCGGACCGCGTCGACGCCGTTGACATGTGCGGCGAGAAAGGCGTCGTCACAGAGGTCTTCCTGCACCAGCACCCCGGCGAGCGCCGCCAGACACCACGCGTCCGAGCCGGGTCGGACGCGCAGGTGGATGTCGGCCATCCGTGCGGTGTCGGTGATCACCGGATCGATGACGATCATGGACCGTCCCGGGTCCCTGGCGATCTCGTTGAGCACCACCCGTGCCCGAGGGAAACTCTGCGACATCCACGGGTTCTTGCCGACGAAGACCGCCACCTCGGCGTGTTCGAACTCGCCGCGGGTGTGGTTGCCATACAGATGTGTGTCGATCCAGTGTTCGCCCGTCTTCTCCTGAGCCAGCGCATTGGACCGGTAGTGGGAGCCCAGGGCTTTGAGGAAGGCTCCGCTGTACGCACCGCCGAGGTGGTTTCCCTGGCCGCCCCCGCCGTAGTACAGGATCGTGTCTCCACCGTGGTTCGCCGCGATCGCCCGGAAGCCGTCGGCGATCTCGGAAATCGCGGTTTCCCAGTCGATCTCCTCGTAGGTGCCGTCGGGGCGGCGGCGCATCGGGGAGGTCAGGCGATTGGGGTTGTTCTGGTAGTGGTCGAGACGCAGCGCCTTGTTGCACGTGTAGCCGCGCGAGGCGGGATGTTCTTTGTCGCCGCGGATGCGGGCGAGCGTGCGGTCGCGCACCTGCACCACGATGCCGCAGTTGCACTCGCACAGGATGCAGGCGCTCGCCTGCCACCCGTTGGGCTGTTCGGACATCGCGGTGCTCACTTCCGTCGGGTGCCGGTCCGGGCGTCGATCAGCGAGGTCAGCTGTCCCGCAACGAGATCGAGGGGTTTCAGGTCGCGTGTCGCTCGTGCGACGACGATTGCCCCCTCGAACGACGTGAGCACCAGCATGGCCAGGGCCGCAGCGTCCGCCCTGGGCACGCCGTCGGCGATCAGGCGTTGCTCGATGATGTCGCTCCAGCGGGTGAGCGCCGCTGCGGCGCGCTCGATCACCGGCGCCGACTGCTCGGGTTTGTCCGGATCGCCCGATTCGACGGCGACCGCGACCACGGGACATCCGGCACGGAAGTCACTGTCCTGCAACTGTGTGCGGTAGTAACCGAACAGGTCGTCGAGAACCTCGAGGCTGGAGGACGCCCGACTGAGCCGCTCCGCCATGAATTCCGCGGCGTAGTCGACGGCTTCGCACAGGAGCTGCGTCCGCCCGCCGGGGAAGTAGTGGTAGGCAGATCCGCGGGGGGCGCCGCTGTGTTGCAGGACATCGGCGATGGCCGTGGGGTGCGCTCCGCGCTCGCGGATCAGCAACGCGGCCGAGACGACCATGCGCTCACGGGGAGTTGTCACAGGCGTACTTCCCTTCGAGGTATGTATGCAACACTACATAACCCGGCGCAGAAAACACGCGGTTTCGGTGTAGTTGGTCAACACCACATAGACCAACTACACCGAAGACCAACTACACCGAAGGCCAACTACACCGAAACCGCAGGAGAGCTAGACGCTTGCCGCCTCGTTGAGTTCGTTGAGCCGGCCGGTCGCCTCCAGGTACTCCTGAACCCAGCGCTCGATCACCGTCGCGGTCTTCTCGACCTTGGTGAACTGACCGACCACCTGGCCGATCGGGTTGAACGCGACGTCGACGGATTCGTTCGGGTACTTGTGCGTCGCGGCCACCGCCATTCCGGAGACCATGTACTGCAGCGGCATTCCGAGCGGCTTGGGGTTGTTCTCGTCCTCCCACGCCTCGGTCCAGTCGTTGCGCAGCATGCGCGCCGGCTTGCCGGTGAAGGAGCGGCTGCGCACGGTGTCGCGGCTACCGGCCTTGATGTAGGCCTCGTGTTGCACCGGCGTGTTCTCCGACTCCTCGACGATCACCCACTGCGACCCGGTCCACGCGCCCTGCGCGCCCAGCGCCAGCGCCGCCGCGATCTGCTGGCCGCTGCCGATACCGCCGGCGGCCAGCACCGGCACCGGTGCGACCTCCTTGACCACCTGCGGCCACAGAACGATCGAGCCGACCTCGCCGCAGTGGCCGCCGGCCTCGCCGCCCTGGGCGATGATGATGTCCACCCCGGCGTCGGCGTGCTTGCGCGCCTGAGACGGCGACCCGCACAGTGCCGCGACCACACGGCCCTCGTCGTGGATGTGCTTGATCATGTCCGCGGGCGGGGTGCCGAGCGCGTTGGCGATCATCGTGACCTTCGGGTGCCGCAGCGCGACCTCGACCTGCGGGGTCGCGGTCGCCTCGGTCCAGCCGAGCAGTTGCAGCGCATCGTCGTCGCTGTGGTCGACCGGTACGCCGTGGTCGGAGAGGATCTTCTTCGCGAAGTCGATGTGCTCCTCGGGCACGAGATCGTTGAGCGTCTTCTTCAGGACCTCGGGGTCCATGTCGGCGGCATCCATGCCCTCGTATTTGTTCGGGATCACGATGTCGACGCCGTAGGGGTGGTCACCGATGTTCTCGTCGATCCAGTTCAGCTCGATCTCGAGCTGCTCGGGCGAGAAGCCCACCGCGCCGAGGACGCCGAACCCGCCGGCCTTGCTGACGGCGACGACGACGTCGCGGCAGTGGGTGAAGGCGAAGATCGGGAACTCGATACCCAATTGGTCGCACAGGGGAGTATGCATAGTCCGCTCCTGGTGGGGCTATAGGCACGTAGGACACAAAACTGAAACGTGTTCTACTTTAGTACACCACGCAGGCCGCCGTGATTGCCCTTGCCGGGATTTTCCACCCTCAGCACCGGCCAGCCCCGGGCCGCCGCCATCGCCGCCAATTCGCGCCGCGGGTTGACCGGACGGGGATGGCCGACCAGCGACATCAGCGCGATGTCCTCGTTCCCGTCGGCATAGAAGTAGCTGGTCTGCAACGCGATCCCGTGCCGCCCACAGAACTCCTGCACCGCGGCCGCCTTGCGTTTTCCCCAGATCACCGGCCTGGCGATGCGCCCGGTCAACCGGCCTTCGGCGTCCACCTCGAACTGGTTGCACAGCACGTGGTCGATCTCCAGGAACTTCGCCACCGGCTCGGCGTGGATGGTCAGCGCCGACGAGCTCATCACCACGGTGTGCCCACGGCGCTGATGAGCCAGCACGATCTCGTGCATGACGGGGTACATCCGCGACTGCACGCGCTCCTGGAACAGCCGTTCGCCTACGGCATCGAGGTCGGCCAGCGACTCGCCACGCAGGTAGCCCGCGGCGCGTTCGAGCAGCTTCGCGAAGTTCACCCTGCCGAGCCGGTAGCGCATCGCGGCCTCGATCACCCCGGTGACCTCACCGATGCGGGCCTGCCGGCGGCGGATGCGGTCTCCCGCGTGTGCGGTGGCGGTGAAGCCGTCGACGAGCGTGCCGTCCAGGTCGAAGAAGACACCGATCTGCGGGCCCTCGGGACCGGCTTCGATCCGGGCCACCGGATCGACCGGTGTCACGGCGTCGGCAGGCTCCAATTTTCTCCTCGTATCGCGGGCAGGCACCGGGCCTGACAAGCCATGCTACGGGCGTTGCCCAACCTCCTGGTTTAATCTGTCGTCTGGTCGCCGAACACGGCCACGGTAGGTTGGTCTTGCCGGGTTCAGGATGCAGCCTGCGCGAGTAGCACTGATGTGCGCTCTGCAGATTGCAACGAGCGGCCTGACATGGAAGGTGAACATTGGACGAGCAAGCAGCCGAGGGCACGGCCGCCGGAGGGGCACCCTCTTCGACATGTGTCGTCACGCAGCGATGGGTCGACACGACGGCTGTCGTCGCAGTGACCGGCGTCGTCGACATGCTCACCTCGCCCCAGCTGGAGACGGCGATCGACGACGCGCTCAACCAGAAGCCCGGGGCCGTGGTGATCGATTTCACCGAGGTCGAGTTCCTCGCGTCCGCCGGTATGGGTGTGCTGGTGGCGGCCCATGACAAGGCAGGCTCTGAGGTGAAGATCAGCGTCGTGGCGGACGGTCCCGCGACCAGCAGGCCGCTGAAGCTGGTCGGTATCGCCGACATCGTTGCGCTGTACTCCAACCTCGACGAAGCCCTTGCGGCGCGCGACACATAGGAAAGTCGCTTAAGAACGTGCTTTGTGGGGTAGCCACCGACTGCCATGATCGATGCCATGCCTCCGACTGAGGTCGCCAATGCCGAACGTTTCGAGCGATTCGGCCTTGCCGCGGACGCCGGAGCGGTGGCCCGTGTGCGTCAGGACTTCACAGAGTGGCTCCGGCGGTTCTTCGACGTCGACGATGTGCGTCGCAGTGACGTGGTGCTCGCGATCAACGAGGCGTTGGCCAATGCGGCCGAGTTCGCCTACGTTCAGGCCGACCGCCCGGGGACCGTGGACATCCAGGCGGTCTACGACGCCCCGACACAGACTCTGTCGGTCTGCGTCGAGGATCGCGGGAGGTGGCGCACCCGCCAGACCGAGCCCGCACCGCGGACTCGCGGGCGCGGGATCCCGCTGATGGAAACGCTGTCGGACTCCGCGGAGATCGAACCGTCGGCCAGTGGCACCACCGTCAAGCTCGAATGGCGCGGCATCACCCGATTGTGATCATGCCGGCCGGTAGGTGCCGTTGCCGGTCACCAAGGGCAGATCAAGCGTGGTCCGGATGCCGGCTTCTGCCGCGACCACCTCAGGAATGGCATTGACGATGCGCCCCGCCGCGGCGAGGATCGCCGCGTAGTTGTGGTCGCCGTTGCGACTGGTGGGGCGGATGTCCATGACGTAGGACGGCTCGCCGGTGATCTCGACGCGGTATGAGCCGCCCTCCTGGGCGGGCTGGGCCCAGTCCGGACGGAGGTCGCCACGCAGTCGCGTGATGTGTTCGACCACGATCGCCGGCCGCCCGTCGACGAGGCCCTCGATGAGGAAACGCACCGCCGCGACCGTGCCCTTGCGGATCGTGCCGACCGCGACCTCGAAGTCCTCGGGGGCCGGTTCCTGCTCGACGGAGTCCCGGATCTCCTCGACCTCGACGCCCAGACCCGCCGCCAGCTGACGGATGCCCACGCCCCAGGCGGCGCTGAGCATGCCGGGCTGATACAGGAACGGCAGATCACCGATCTCGTTACCGAAGCCCATCACGTCGAACATCACCGTCGCGCCGTCGTAGGTGGCGTAGTCGGCGATCTCCATGGTGCGGATCTGCTCGATGTGCTGGCAGGTGCTCGCCAGGGCCAGCGGCAGCAGGTCGGTGACGAAGCCGGGGTCGACCCCGGTGATGAACAAGCTCGAATTGCCTTGCCGCGCAGCGGCTTGCACCTTCTCGATGGTGTGGTCGCCGATCACGCCCCACGGGTAGGACAGGAATCCGGGGGAGGAGCCGACCACGTTGATGCCCGCTTCCAGCAGCTTGCGGACGTCGGCGAGCGCCTCGCGTGGACGGACATCGCCCATCGCGCAGTAGACGACGCAGTCGGGGCGGGTCGCGACGAGGGCATCGAGGTCGTCCGTCGCGGCGATCCCCGTCGTCACATCCAGCCGCGCGAGCTCACCGGCGTCCTTACCGACCTTCGCCGGCGTCGACACCCACACCCCGACCAGGTCGAACCTGGCGTCCTCGATGAGCTGGCGCAGCGCCAGGCTTCCGCAGTTGCCGGTTCCGATGAGCGCCACACGAATAGCCATGGGCAGCAGTATGCGTGCTGCCGAGCCGGATTGGAACAGGTTCTAATTCGTGTCGATGCCGTGCGGTAACCTGACGCCCCATGGGACGCGTGGACGGAAAAGTGGCACTCATCAGCGGTGGTGCGCAGGGGATGGGCGCCGAGGACGCGAGGGCTCTGATCGCCGAGGGCGCCAAGGTCGTGATCGGTGACATCCTCGACGAGAAGGGGCAGGCGCTCGCCGACGAGATCAACGCCCAGACACCCGATTCGATCCGTTACGTACATCTCGACGTGACGCAGGCTGACCAGTGGGAGGCCGCCGTGGCCACCGCGGTCAACGACTTCGGCACGCTCAACGTCCTGGTCAACAACGCCGGCACCGTCGCGCTCGGCCAGATCGGCCAGTTCGACATGGCCAAGTGGCAGAAGGTGATCGACGTCAACCTCACCGGGACCTTCCTGGGAATGCAGGCGTCGGTCGAGGCGATGAAGGCCGCCGGCGGCGGTTCGATCATCAACATCTCCTCGATCGAGGGTCTGCGCGGCGCGATCATGGTCCACCCGTACGTGGCCTCGAAGTGGGCCGTGCGCGGGCTGACCAAGTCCGCGGCACTCGAGCTGGGCCAGTACAACATCCGCGTCAACTCGGTGCACCCGGGATTCATCCGCACGCCGATGACCAAGCACTTCCCCGACAACATGCTGCGCATCCCGCTGGGGCGTCCCGGGCAGCCCGAGGAGGTCGCGACGTTCGTGGTGTTCCTGGCCAGCGACGAGTCCCGCTATTCGACGGGCGCCGAGTTCGTCATGGACGGCGGCCTGACCAACGACGTCCCGCACAAGTAGCCGCGTACCGTCCCCTCGGGCAGCGGTGCGTAAGGTCTCCTGACGTGAGCGCACGGGCCGGAATCGTGGTGACGGGGACCGAGGTCCTGACCGGACGCGTCCAGGATCTCAACGGTCCCTGGCTCGCCGACCGGTTGCTGGAACTGGGCGTCGAACTGAGCCACATCACCCTGTGCGGCGATCGTCCGGCTGACATCGAGGCGCAGCTGCGGTTCCTGGCCGACCAGGGCGTCGACCTGATCATCACCAGCGGAGGCCTGGGTCCGACCGCCGACGACATGACGGTCGAAGTGGTGTCGCGGTTCTGCGGTCGCGAGCTGGAGCTCGATCCGGGGCTGGAGACCAGGATCGGCGAGATCGTCACCAGGCTCATGGCCCGTTTCCCCGACGTCGATCCGGCGGCGGTCATCGCCGCCAACCGCAAGCAGGCATTCGTTCCCGACGGTGCGGTGATCCTCGATCCGGTGGGTACCGCCCCCGGTGTGGTGGTGCCGGGCACGCCGACGGTGGTGGTGCTTCCGGGTCCGCCGCGGGAGCTGCAGCCGATGTGGCAGGCCGCCGTCGCCGCCGACGCCGTACAGACCGCGATCGCCGACCGGGTCAGTTATCGGCAGGACACCGTCCGGATGTTCGGCCTTCCCGAATCCGGTCTCGCCGAGACGCTACGGGAGGCCGAGGGCAGCGTCGCCGGTTTCGACCGCCTGGAGATCACGACGTGCCTGCGCCGCGGGGAACTGGAGATCGTGACCCGGTACGAACCGCGGGACGCCGACGCCTATGACGGACTCCTGAACATGTTGCGGGACAAGCACTCCCGTGAGTTGTTCTCCGAGGACGGGGCGCTGGTCGACGACCAGGTCGCCGCGTTGCTGGCCGGCCGGACGATCGCGACCGCCGAGTCGTGCACGGCGGGCCTGCTGGCCGCGCGCCTCACCGATCGCGCGGGCTCGTCGGCCTACGTCGCCGGCGGCGTGGTGTCCTACTCGAACGACGCGAAGACCGATCTGCTCGGCGTCGACGCCGAGCTGATCGCCGCGCACGGCGCAGTGTCCGAACCCGTCGCCGAGGCGATGGCCGCCGGCGCGTTGCAACGGTTCGGAGCCGATACGGCGGTCGCCATCACCGGGATCGCCGGACCCGGCGGCGGAACGCCCGCCAAGCCCGTCGGCACGGTCTGTTTCAGCGTCGCCCTGGCCGACGGCACATTCCTGACCCGGACTTCTCAGTTGCCCGGCAACAGGTCAGATGTTCGCGAACGCTCCACCACCGTCGCGATGCATCTGCTCCGCAGAGCACTGTCCGGCGGCGGTTAGGGTGGGTCGGATGCCTGGCACCCACGCAGTCCCGACAGTTGGAGAAGCACGAATGGTTGACACCGACGAGCGGCAGACCGTCACGGCGGTCGCCGAGGCGGCCGGCTGGAATCACCGCGTCGCCGAGCGCAGCGACTATTTCGACAAGGGCGTGGTCCGGATCCACATCGTGTGGCGGGGCGACTCGGCGATCAGCGGGGGCTCGCTCTACCACGACGATCTGCTGCAGACCTACAGCAACGACCTCGCAACCGTCACCGGCTGGCTCAAGCGCTGAGGACGTCAGCTCTGGCCGGCGCCGTCCCAGAGTTCTCCCATCGCACCCATGATCGCCTCGGCCTCACCCAGCCCACCGAGGTGACTCTCGCCCGGCAGCGGATGGAACTCGGCATCCGGTAGCAGCGCGACGACGTGCTTGCCGTGCTCGAACGGCACGATGTGGTCGCAGTCGCCGTGCCACCACCGGACCGGGACCTTCACCTCGTCGAGGCGGAAGCCCCAGTCGCGGGCGAACACGACGACGTCGGCGAACGGAGCGGCCAGTTGCTTGCGGCTTCCGTTGAGCAGATCGTCGAGGAACATCGCCTTGAACTCGGGGCGTACCAGCAGCCTGCGGTCACCTTCGGGGGAGATGCTCGCGTAGAGGTACAGCGCGGGTTCGGCGACCGGCTTGATCAGGCGGATCAGGCCGGTCGCGACGAACGACAGGGGCGTGCCGACGTGCTCCAGTAGCGGCGCCACCGGGAGACCCACGTGGCCCATCACGCCGCCACCGATGCCGTCGGCGCCCCGGGTCGGCGCCACCCCGCCCAGGATGCCGACCGAGACCACCCGGTCGGGCATGGCCGCGGCACACCCCAGGGTGTAGGGACCGCCGCCGGACAGCCCGATGACCTGCATCTTGTGGATGCCGAGCGTGTCGGCCACCGTGCGCAGATCGTCGGCGAAGTCGATGACCTTGGAGTACTCGTGCGGCGTGGACGATCCGATGCCGGGTCGGTCCACCCCGATCAACCTGATGCCGTTCTTCTCCGCGAAGATCCGGGCCTCGACCGGGACCTGACGGCGTGCGCCCGGCGTGCCGTGCAGCCAGAAGATCGCCCGGCCCTGCGGATCGCCGAACTCGGCGAACCCCAGCCTCCGATCGGTGCCGACGAGGATGTTGCCTTCGAGCTTGGGGCGGGCGATCTCGACTGCCATGGCCGAAAGTGTCCCACGCCTCGATCAGCTCTCCGGGTCGCTCCGGCGAAAGAGGTAGGAGCCGACGGTGGTCAGCCTGTCGTCCGAGCCCTCGTCGTGCATCGTGACCCGAACCGCGATGCCGCCGTCCGCGCCGACCATGGGTTCGGTCTCGACGCGGAACGGTCCGACCTTGCCGCGGGCCACGAACATCACGTGCGAGGACACACCGTGTAGGCGTGTCGCTCCGGTCAGTTCGGCGGCGCGGTGCCGGGCGGCGGTTTCGGCCACCACGAACTGCGGACCGATGTGCAGCGCCGCGTCCGGGGAGGCGACGTCGACGGAGAGTTCGGGCAGTACCCACCGATCGTCGGTGCGCAACCGAGCGCCGAACACCTCCCACAGCGGGGGCAGATCAGGGCCGTCGACCACGACGAGCGGGTTGGCCTCCATGCGCTCGAGTCCTTCGGGTGGGGTGCCGATACTGATTCCCTGTCCCTCGGTCAGCGCGAGGACGCGCGCGGGATTGTCGGCGTCGACGACCTTCGAGCGGCTGTATCCCATCTGCCGCCCACGTTTGAGCTCTTCGGAGATGACCTCGATACGGCCGACCCCGATGCCGGGATCCAGAATCTGGCAACTGTGGATCACCGGGTTGGGTACCGCTTCGAGGTCGGACATGTGGCCGCCCTCCGGTGAGGCGATGCCCAGGACTGCGAGCAGCAGACCGCCTGCACCGTCGCGCATGTCGCGCCGCACGGTCACCGTGTTGTCGACCGGACCCAGGTCCATCTGTGCGTAGCGGCGACCGATGTACCGGTAACTGAGCAGTCCGCCCCACCTGCGACGCAACTCGTCGGCGTACTCCTGTGGCGAATCGGTGAGCTCCCGGATGTCCCTGACCATGCGCACCCCTGATCCGCCTGTCGCCGTCGTGTCCGTGCGATGGCCTCACGGTAGCGGTGCCCTCAGGTGACCGCGGCCGAATAGGCCACCATTCCGATCGCGAGGGAGAGCACACACAGCGCCAGTGTTCCGACAGCGAACGGCCATGCCGGTTTTGCGCGGATCAACTGGACGATGGTCACCGACGCCCCGATCACGCCGAGGCCCCCTGCGGTCAGGACAGCGGTGAAGACGGCGTTCACGGCCCCGTCGACGCTGCACGTCGCCGGCGGACAGTGGTCCAGGAAGGCCAGCAGGAAGAACCCGAAGAACCCGCTGACGACGCCGACGACCACGGTGAGCACCAGCAGCGCGATCGAGAGAGCGATGTCCCACCCCGAGCGCTGCGGCGGAGTCGGCGGCGCGCCGAAGACCGGATGGCCCGTCATGTCAGTCTGTCTCCGGCGTGCGCCGGGCTGCCCCGGCCCCGGTGAGCTCGCGGCCCCTGTTCACCGTGGCGTCGGTGATCACCAGTGCGATGAGGATGTCGGCAGCGGTGATGAACAGACCCCACCAGTACATCCACCGCACCGTGATGTCGGGTTGCACGGCGAAGTAGACGAACAGGAAAATCGGCCCGACGATGCCGAAGACGAACATCATCGCCTGAATCCGCAGGTACACCCACAGTGTGGACATCGCGCGAAGTTTCCCCCGTACGTCGCGGGTCGTCAACGTGAAACGACGAACCGATCCGGTCGAGCGCCTAATCTTGTCCTCGGCATCCGCGTCGGGACCGTCCGCGACCGCCGAACACGAATCGAGATCGAAATGCGTCGAACTGCGCGCACGGCAGCGGCCTTCCTCGCCGCGGTGTGTGGACCCGCCCTGTGCATCAGCACGCCGGGGACGGCGACCGCCGCGCCGGGCGCGGCCGGACCGGAGATCCTGCCGTTCACCCAGACCTGGCGACGGTGCGACCACAGCAAGTTCGACTACATCGGCGGCGGCTACTACGGTCGGCCCAACGCCGCGGTCCGCGTGGAAGGCGGCGAGGTCGTCGCCGACCTCCAGTTCGCCACCGGGGTGCCCAACACCCCGTACGACGTTCGGCTCATCCAGGTGCCGCGGTCGTCCGCCCAGACCTGCAACCCCGGCGACCCCGGCGTGGCCGCCACGACGATGTTCACCGACGGTGCCGGCGGCGGATCCGTCACAGTGCGGGCGCCGATCGCGCCGGGGGCCACCGGCGCGTGGCTGTCCATGACCCGCCCGAACCCGCTCACCCAGACACCGCTGGAGTTCTACACCAGCACCCTCGTCTTCGAGTTCTGAGTCACGCGGGCACCACGACCGTGAGGTGATCGTCGCGGCGTTCGACGCGCATGCCGGCACGGCGGGCGACCGCGGCGACCGCGGCCGCATCGGCGGGCTCTGAGCGCGTCCCGGCCAGCGTCCGCGCCAGGCGCCCCTTGTGCGCCTTGTTGAAATGACTGACGGTGCTGCGGCGCCCGTCGGGGCGCTCGGCGACGACGTCGACGGTCACCGCACCGGGAACCTTGCCCAACGCGGCGTAGGAGCCCGATCGCAGATCGACGACCAACTCCCGCTCGGCGATACCGGCGAGAACGGGTTCGAGCGCCGGTTTCCACCGAGCCGCCATCGTGGGGCGCCCCGGCAGTTTGGAGCCCGCCGACAGGCGGTACGCCGGGATGCGGTCGTCGGCGCGCACCAACCCGAACAGCGCCGAGACCACGGCCAGCCGCGTCTGCGCCCGCGCGGCGGAAGCGCCTCGCAGGGACTCGATGTCGAGTGCGTCGTAGAGCACCCCGGTGTAGCGCTGGATGGCGGGCAGCGTCGCAGACGTGCGCAGCGAGGCGTTGCGGTCGATCTCGGCGTCCTGCGATGCCGAGATCCCCAGCGCTGTGCGGCTTGCCGGGCGGTCGGCGGCCAGCGCGACGAGGTCGTCGATGAGTTCGCGCCGGGTGTCGGTCAACTCGGGCGAAGTCAATGCGTCCAGCGACAGGGCAGGTCCGTCACCGCCGTCGCGTTTGGTCTCCGAGGGCGGCAGCAGCACGATCACGCCACAGACGCTATCGACCGATCCGATCAGGCCGGCGCGCCGGGCGGCGGAGGGGGCGGGGGCATTCCCGGCGGGGGCGGCGGAACGGGCATTCCGGGTGGCGGTGGAGGTACGGGAGCGCCGAGCGGGGGAGGCGGCAGCGGCGCGCCGGGCGGCAACGCGGTCTCGTGACCCATCATCACCACCGGAGCCGCGCCGGGCGGCGGGGGAGGCGGTAGCTGGTTGATCGGGGGAGAGAGGAAGGGGTCCGGCGGCGGGGGAACGGCGGCCGGAGCGGGGAGGAACATGTGGTTGGTGAACTGGTCCTGGTAGGCGCCTCCGCCGCCGACCCGCACGCCGCCACCCTCGCCGGAGGACACCGGGGTGCCATCGGGCAGCGTCACCGCGGTGTGGCCGGAGTTCCAGCCGACGACGAGTGCCCCCGGCTGCGTTCCGTACTGGAAGCCGCGCGCGAGCAGCGCGCTTTCGATGTTTCCGGTGTGGAACCTGTCTCCGTAGACGGGCCTGCCTGTCGCGGCGTTCGTGACCCACGAGACCAGGCCGGAGCAGTCCGTTCCGGACGGGGAGTCGCCACCGACCACGTACGGAGTGCCCGACACCTGGTTGACAAGTGTCAAGAGAGTTGCGAGAGCAAACATGTCGCCGGACGTTAACAGAGGGTCTCTAATACGGCCAAAATCTGTGACCGTGGGCACAATTGGCCCGTCATCAGGGGCTTTGTCACGAGAAGCATTGTCTGTGGGCCATTTTCACCGACCTACACACGACATCGGCCGGTACCGCGAAAGTGATTGCTGCCGAGCGCTTTCCGTGCCGATCGCGGTGTCAGACGAGGCAGCGGGGGCCCGATGCGGGATCCTGTCGAGGACTTTGCTGACGCGCGCAGCGCCGCTGCCGTGGACCGCTCAGCGATGCGTCAGCAGGAGGGGTACGGTCTGCTCGGCCGCGGTCAGCGAGCCGTGCTGACCCACCAGCGAAGATTCGACCGGTTCGGTGGCCCGGCGCAGCATGCCCGCGCAACCTCTCGCGGCGGCCACGACGTCACCGATCCGGGGCCGCACGTCGTCGGCGACACGTTCGCCGAACCAGCCGCTCGCGATGGCCTGGTCCCGGGAGACCACCCACGCCCGGTCGCCCAGCGTGGTCTGCCACGTGGCCAGCACGTCCTCGGCAGCTCCGGGGCGGGTGTAGACGTGGCGTGCGCGCACCTCGCCACCGATCCCCTCCGTACCGGCGAGCAGCGCAGCCGCGACGTCCAGATCGACGACGTTCTCGTCCAGCGCGATCATGCCGTGATCGGCGACCACCACGAGCAGACCGCCGCGCGGCAGACCCTCCACGATCGACTCCACCAATCTGTCGACCTGGCGCAGCTGCAGGCGCCAGGCCTCCGAACCCGGGCCGTGCAGATGCCCGACGAGGTCGAGGTCGGCGTGGTAGCCGTAACAGAAGCCCCGGTCGGCGAGGACCGACCGGATCGTCGCCGCCAGATCGCCCATGGTGTGCACCCCGACGTAGGCGCCTCCGCGCAGCACGGCCCTGGTCAGCCCGGACCCGGCGAACTGGGCTCCGGAGATCACGCTCACCGCGACACCGGTCGCCGCCGCTCGCTCGAACAGCGTCGGTCGGGGCTGCACCGTCTCCGGTGTCACCCGATCGCGGAGGTCGTCACCCCACGGGTGGGGGCGCCACCGCAGCGCGTTCACCACCCCGACGTCGGGCAGCCGGAAGGTCATCCCGACCATGCCGTGCTCACCCGACCGGCATCCGGTGCCCACCGCAGCCAGGCCGGCCGCCGTCGTCGACGGAAAGCCGACGTTCAGCGTCACACCGCGCATTCCGGCGAGGACCGGGGCGTCGTCGGCGTAGCGGTCGAGAAGTTCGGCGCCGAGCCCGTCGACGAGGAGCACACACGCGCCGCCGATGTCGAAGGGCAGATCGATCCGCGGCTCGAAGCCCGGTACGCCCATCGCGGCCAGAACAGAAGGCGCCACATCGGCCAGATGGGGCTGCGCCGGGTCGGGACGGGGCAGTTTCACGTCAGAACTGCGGAAGCCGTACCACCTGGACGAAGAACTCGTCGATCTGCCGGACCGCGTTCATGAACTGGTCCAGGTCGACAGGCTTGGTCACGTAGGCGTTCGCATGCAGCTTGTAGCTGCGCAGGATGTCCTCTTCTGCCGACGAGGTGGTGAGCACGACCACCGGGATGTGGCTGAGGTCGGCGTCGGACTTGATCTGCTCCAGCAGCTGCCGTCCGTCATACTTCGGCAGGTTGAGGTCCAGCAGGATCAGATCGGGACGGGGCGCGCCTTCGTATACTCCGCGCTGGTAGAGGAAGTCCAGCCCCTCCTCGCCGTCGTGGGCTACGTGCAGGTTGTTCTTGATCTTGTTGTGCTCGAAAGCCTCGCGTGTGATCAGCTCGTCACCGGGGTCGTCCTCGATGAGCAGGACATCGATGGCGCGTTCGGCGGGTGTCATGTCGGCGATTCTTCCAGGGACTTGTCCGCGGTGTCATCCGCGGTGACCGGGAGGGTGAACCGGAAACGGGTGCCTTCGCTGAATTCCGTGTCGATCCAGATGGTGCCGCCGTGGTGCTCCACGATCTTCTTGCACAGCGCCAGACCGATTCCGGTGCCGGTGTAGGCATCACGGCCGTGCAGACGCTGGAAGATCACGAAGACCTTGTCCGCGAACTCCGGCGCGATGCCGATCCCGTTGTCCGTCACCGTGATCGACCAGTTCTGCGATTCGCCGTCGGCGATCTGCTCACACTCGATGGCGATGTGCGGCGCCGTATCCTCCCGGCGGAACTTCACAGCATTGCCGATCAGGTTCTGCCACACCATCGTCAGCAGGGTCGGGTCGCCCTTGACCGACGGCAGACCGCCGGTGGGTCTGTCGACGATCGCCCCGGACTCCTCGACCGATGCGGACAGATTTCCCAGCGCGGCATCCAGCGCCGCGTCGAGATCCACATCGGATTCGGTCGCATTGAGCCTGCCGACACGGGAGAAGGTCAACAGGTCGTTGATCAGCACCTGCATGCGCTTGGCGCCGTCGACCGCGAAGCCGATGTACTCCTTACCCCGTTCGTCGAGCTGATCGCCGTACCGCTTCTCCAACAGCTGGCAGAACGATGCGACCTTGCGCAGCGGTTCCTGCAGGTCGTGAGACGCGACATACGCGAACTGCTCGAGCTCGGCGTTCGACCGGCGCAATTCCTCGGCATGGACGTCGAGCGCGTCGGTCGCGGCGCGCGACCCCTCGAGCTCGGAGACGATGCGTTGCCGCATGTGCTCGACGTCGAGGCTGATGAGCCGGATGTCGCGGGGTCCGTGCGGGACGATCCGTTCGCCGAAGTTCCCCTCGGCGATGCGCCGGCAGGCAGCCGCCAGGGCGTCCAGCGGCCGGACCAGCGCGCGGCGCAACACCACCGCGAGCAGCACGATGGTCAGCCCGAAGGTGACCGCCATCGCCAGCAGGATCGCGTTGCGCAGCGTGCGCGACCTCTCCAGCTCGGCGACCCCGTCATTGCGGGCCTGCGCCAGGTGTTCATTCTGGGTGTCGAAGAGGGTGCGCAGCGTGTTGGAGTAGTTCTTGCCGATCTCGGTCAGCGCGGGGTCGACCGGACCGGGCGTGCCGGGACGCACGTCGGCGATCACCGGTTCGGCGTACTCGACGCGCCAGGCTCCGGACGCCTGCTCGATCGCGTCGAGGTCGTCGAGCAGGTCCGGACGGTTCTGTTCGAGTTGGCGGATGTTCGCGGCAGCCTCCTGCTCCACGACCCGCCCCTCGTCGTAGGGGAGCAGAAACTGCTGGTCCGCGGCGATCAGATAGCCACGCACCGCGGTCTCCTGGTCCCGCAGCGCCGCCTGCAGCTGATAAGCCGCCACCCGAGCCGGCTGGATGTTGTTGATCAGTTGCCCGGACAACTGGTCGGTGCGGTGAAGCAGCACCGACACCGCGATGCCGCCGACGAGCACCACCAGCCCCATGACGGCCAGGACGACGTACTGCCAGCCCTGCACGGTCAGGGCGCGTACCCCTCGCTGATCGGGGCTCATCGGCGCGGCGTCCGCTCCACGCGCACGACGGCGATGTCGTCGCTGATCCCGCCGTGCGACGCCGCACGCGCCTCGACGCCGTTGATGAGTGCGTCGACGAACTCGCGGCCCGGCAGATGGGCCAGCGAGCGTGCCATTTCCAGCAGCCCCTCCTCGCCCAGGCGCTCGTTGCCGCGTCCGATATGGCCTTCGAAGAGTCCGTCGGTGAGTAGCACCAGTCCCATTCCCTCGGGCAGCTCGAGATGCTGCGGAGCCCAGTCGCTGCCGTGCAGCCCTAGTGCGGGACCGCCCGGCGGCTCGACCCATTCGACGGTGCCGCGGCCGTGCAGCAGCATGCCCGGGTGGCCGGCCCGCACCGCGGTGACCGTGGACCCGGTCGGCGGAATCCGCAGGCTCAGCACCGTCGCGAAGATGCCGCGCCCGGCACGCTCGGCGCGCAGGATCCTCTCCAGCTGCCGCATCCGGTCCGATCCGTGCAGGCCGGCGAACGTCAGCGCGCGCCACGCGATGCGCAGGGCCACCCCGAGCGCGGCCTCGTCGGCGCCGTGGCCGGCGACGTCGCCGATCATGACGTGGACGGTGCGGTCCGGTGTCTGCACGAAGTCGTAGAAGTCTCCGCCGAGCAGCGCGTTCTCCCGGCTGGGCCGGTACTGGGTGACGATCTCGACGCCGGGATCGTCGAGCAGCAGCGGAGACGGCAGCAGGCCTCGCTCAAGCCGGGCGTTCTCCCGGGCGCGCAGCTGACTGGCGTGCAGATCGACGGTGGTGAGCTCGGCACGCTTGCGCTCGATCGCGTAGAGCACGGCCCGCCGCAGCACCTCGGAATCGACTCGACCCTTGATGAGGTAGTCCTGGGCGCCGGCGGAGACCGCCGAGACACCGAAGTGCTCGTCGTTGAGTCCGGTCAGCACGACGACCGGGATCGTCGCATCCTGTTTGGAGATCCGGTTGAGACCGTCGATGCCGGTGGTGTCGTGCAGATGGAGATCCAGGAGCACACAGTCGGGCCGGGCGATCGCGATCTCCTGCTCGGCCTTGGCCATCGATTCGGCCCAGACCACGTCGATGTCGACGCCGGCGTCGGCGATCAACTCTTCAACCAGGATCGCGTCGGCGCGATCGTCCTCCACCAGCAGTAGCGACAACATCTCGCCGTCAGTCGGTGCAAGCATGTTCCCCCGCACCCTCGCCGGCGCGCGCACGGCGCGAGCCAATGTGTTCGATTGACAATTCCTGAGGAGGATACCTGGGCGACATGCCGCGCGGACGACATCACGCGCGGCGTTGCGGACCGTCGGGACGTACTGCCGCTGGTAACGTCCGACCGGTCGCCGGTAATCGTTGAGTGGGGCCGCTGCGCCGTGAGACCGGCCTGGGACAGACACCGCCGAATGTTGACGAAATGAGTCGTGTGCGCACCGGAGAGATCAGAGCCTTGTCCGGCTTGCGCATCGTCGCCGCTCTGTGGGTCGTCCTGTTCCACTTCCGTCCGATGCTCGCCGAGGCCGCGCCCGGCTTCACCAGCGCCCTGGCCCCGGTGCTCAACGCGGGCGCCCAGGGGGTGGACCTGTTCTTCATCCTCAGTGGATTCGTGCTCGCGTGGAACTACCTCGACCGCATGGGCGACTCCTGGTCGACGCGGTCGACGCTGCGGTTCCTCTGGCTGCGGCTGGCGCGCGTCTGGCCCGTCTACCTGGTGACCATGCACCTGGCCGCCGCGTTCGCGGTGTTCACGCTTTACATCGGCGGGTTCCCGCTGCCACCGCCGGTCATCGAGTCCCTCAACGCGCTGAGCTGGCTCAAACAGGTCTTCCTCGTCCAACTGTGGTTCCAGCCGTATTTCGACGGATCGAGCTGGAACGGCCCCGCGTGGTCCATCAGCGCCGAGTGGCTGGCCTACCTGCTCTTCGGCGGCCTGGTGCTGATCATCTTCCGGATCGCCTCGGCGACGCGCGCCCGCGGCCTGATGTGGCTGGCCATCGCGGCGGCACTGGCGCCGACCCTGCTCCTGCTGGCCCACGGCGTCTTCTACACACCGTGGAGTTGGCTGCCGCGCATCATCATGCAGTTCACCGCCGGAGCGCTCGCCTGTGCCGCGGTGCGCAAGCTCGTCCTGACCGAGAGCACCAGGAGGGCGGCCGGAATCGCGTCACTTCTGCTCGGCGTGGCGATCGTCGGCGGGCTGTACGCACTGGACACGTGGCCGCCGGGGGACATGCTGGACGCGGGTGGGCTGGTGGACGTGCTGTTCGTACCGCTGGTGATCGCACTGTCCATCGGCGCGGGCACGCTGCCGGCGTTCCTGTCGACCCGGGTGATGGTCTATCTCGGCCACATCTCGTTCGGGCTGTACATGGTGCACGAGATCGTGCACACGATGTGGAACTGGGCGGTGCTGCAGTTCGACATCGTGCTGACGCCGAGCTGGTGGGCAAAGCTCGTCGTGCTGGGCCTGATCTTGTTCGCCGGGATCGCTGCAGCGGTGCTCTATCACGTGGTGGAGGAGCCGGCCCGGCGCTGGATGAGGCGGATGATCGAGCCGGAGCGGCCGCGCGCCGCCGCGGCTTCGGAGCCCTCCACCGGTAGGCTTCAGTCCGTCGCGGCCCGAGCCGGGTGACGGTTCGGTCAGCGGCGCGTCGTCGGGGCAGTAATCGTCCGCCAACCTTAGGCTGGTGTAGTGAGTCGCGTTCTGACACTTGTGCTTTGCGTCGCTGTGTTGTTCAGCGCCGGGTACGCCCACGCTCCCGGATCTCAACAGCATGAGGTGCGCTACACCGATTTCGCCCGCAACCGCGTCGCCATCATCGGGGACTCGTACACGACCGGTAGCGACCAGGGCGGCAACGGACCGCAGGGCTGGACACCGCAGGTGTGGGAGGCGCTGACCGATCACGGCATCGCGGTGACCCCCACGGTTGCTGCCGAGGGCGGCGCCGGGTACTGCACGCGGGGCAACCGCGGCGGCGTCTTCGAGGACCTGACCGTGCGCGCGGTGAAGCCCGACGACGTGCTGGTGGTGTTCTTCGGGTCCCGCAACGACATGCAGGTCGATCCCACCCGGCTGTCCGTCGCGATGTACGGCACACTGCGACTGGCCCGCCAGATTGCGCGCTCGGCCGAGTTGCTGGTGATCGGGCCGCCCTGGCCGACGACGACACCGCCGCCGGAGGTCCTGCGAATCCGCGACGTACTCAGCTATCAGGCCGACCTCGCCGGTGCGACGTTCGTGGACCCGATCGCCGCGCGCTGGTTCGCCGGCCGGCCCGAGCTGATCGGCAAGGACGGAGTGCATCCGACCGACGCCGGGCACGCCTACATGGCGGCGAAGATCGCTCCGCTGATCAGTGCGAAGCTGCACCCGTTCTGATCCGGCCGAGTCGCTGTTAGGGTTCGCTCGTGATCCGGAACGTGGTGCTGGCCAAGTTGACAGCGGGCTACGACGCCGCCGAGGTGGAAGCGATCCAGGACGGCCTTCGCGCGCTGAACACGCCGGGCACCGTGCGCTACACCGTCGGTACCGACGCCGCGCTGCGCGAGGGGAACTGGGACTTCGCGATCGTGGCCGACTTCGCCGACGTGGCGGCCTACCGCCGCTACGACGAGGACGCCGCCCACAACGCGCTGCGTGCCCGCCTGGCGCCGTTCGTCGAGCAGATCGCCCGCGCGCAGTTCGAGATCCCGGCGTCCTGAGCACCGACCTCACCGCCGTCCACTGCGCGCGGTGAGCGAAAGTTAACCCGTTCTCAAAGCGCCACGACGGCGGGTGTTACCGGTGGCGGCCACGATTTCGCGATGAGTATCTTCGACCGGATCGGTGGCGCTGCCGCCGTCACGGCAGCTGTCGACGACTTCTACCGGAGGCTGATCGCCGACCCCGCGCTGACCCACTTCTTCGACGGTGTCGACATGAAACGTCTGAAGACCCACCAGCGTTCGTTCATCGCCGCGGCGCTCGGCGGGCCCGAACCGTACCTCGGCCGCTCGATGCGGGAAGCGCACTCCCACCTGGACATCTCGGCGGCCGAATTCGACCGCGTGGTCGCGCATCTGGTCGCGACGCTGACCGACCTGGAGGTCAGTGCGTCGATCATCGAGCAGGTCGGATCGAAGCTCGCACCGCTCAAAGCCGAGATCGTCGCCGACAACCCCACCGCGCGTGCCGGCTGACGACGCGCGTCACCGACGGGTGGTGTAGCGCTCGACGAAAGACCGAAGGATCGCCATCGGGTGGGTCACGGTATGCCCGCGCGCAGCGCCCTTGAGTGACTCCGCCGTCTCGGGCGCGAAGTACCCGTGGTTCTTGTAGACGTCGATGCGGGTGCAGACGCCGTCGAGGTCGAGCTCGGGATGGAACTGCGTCGCGTACACATTCGCCCCGACACGGAAGGCCTGCACCGGGCACACCGGAGAGGTGGCGAGCCGGACCACACCCGGGGGCAGGCTCGTTGCAGCCTCCTTGTGTCCGCCGTAGGCGTCGAAGGTGTCCGGCAAACCGGCGAACAGGGGATCGGCACGCCCCTCCGGGGTGACCTGCACCGTGACCCCGCCGACCGGTTCACTGTGCGCCCGGTCGATCACCGCACCGACGGCCGTGCCGACGGTTCCGACTCCGTAACAGCACCCGAGGAACGGAAAATCGACGTCGATGACCTCGCGCAGCAGCGCGGCCAGTTCGGCTTCGACGCGCACCTGGGTCGCCGACTTGCCGGCGGCGTCGTCGCTGACGTTGTACGGGCCGCCGCCGAGGATGATCCCGGACCACTGCGACAGATCGACGGGGCCGAGTTCGCGGTGGGTGAGCCCGATCCGGTGCAGACCGGCCTCGTCGAGACCGCCGAATCGCATCACCGCCCGGTACTCGTCGTCGGCGGCCTCGTCCTCGTCGCGGATCGACAGCAGGAGAAACGGAGCGTCGGCCACGGCGTAAGGGTACGACTGCGCACGTCACTGCGACCGGCTGTACACCACCATCTCCCGCGACAACACCCGCCGGACACGCGCATCCCGACTGCACGCCACCGCGAACACGGTGAGCAGGATCCAGCTCAGCACCGCGCTGGCGAGCACCATCGTGAACGCGGCCCACGCGCCGCCGGCCAGTTCGGTGGACGCTGTGTACTTGGCCCACAGTCGCCAATAGATCATCAGGTTCACAGTCAGCCCGACGCCGTAGGAGATCGCGAAGGACAACAGGAACGGCTTCCACGTCCCGTCGTGCAGCCGCGCGGAGACCGGTTCGTGGCGTAAGGGAAACACGACCGACAACACGTTGCCGACACCCAGCCAGATGAGCACCATGGTCACCAACTGGTCGATCATCGGCACCGGATTGACATCGCCGGCCACCGAGAGCACACCGATCACCGGCAGGCCCGCGACCGTGATCATCGCGGCCATCGCCAGGTTCTTCGCCACCAGGATCCGCCACAGCGGGTCCCCACGCTGCAGCATCCCGCGGACCCTTGCCGCGTCGAAACACAGTGCGTTGGTGCAGATCACGCTGCCGACGACGGCGGAAAAGAGGTAGAGCGTGAGACGGCCTGCATCGTCATACCTGGTCAGCCCGGTGAAATGGTAGAAGGTCACCAGGGACAGCGCGATGGCCAGGGTGATCACGACGCGCGCCAGGATCGCACGCGGCCGGTCGGCCAGCAGGTGACGCACCTCCTCGATGACGGGCCGGGGGAGGGTCCCCAGTCGATGCACCCACGACCTCGCCGCGTCACCGCGCACGGGCGCACCCGCCGTCTGCGCCACCGCGCGCCGGGCAGCGGCCACGGCGATGACCGCCTCGGCGATCGCGGCCCGGGCCAGCCCGACCGCGACGACCGCATCCGCGTCGGCCTGGGTGGGCGACGTCGCCGCCGCCACCGCAGGAGTCGGCTGTGCCGCGCACCTCTGTGCCCGCTCCCGCCACAGCGGACCGGCTGCCGAGGCGGCGATGTCGGCGCCACCGGACATCGCGGCCAGCTCGGCGCGGGCACGTGCCTCGGCACGGAAGAGCGTCGCGTCGTCATCCCAGTCCGCCGACACGGCGGCCGCGTTCAGACGGTTCAGGGAGTCGGCGAGGTGGCGCAGCTCGTCGATCGGCATGGCGCCCACTCAATCACGTCGTCGACGAGCTAGCTTTGTCCGACAGTGAGAACGTTCATCGATTTCGACGACGCCCCGGTATTCGCCGTCCCGACCGCCTCCGGCGTGCGGGAGGGCGTGCTGCTCGACGGACCCCAGGGCTGGGGTGAGTTCAGTCCTCCCGCCGATGCCGACGACGAACTCGCCGCACGCTGGCTGACCGCCGCGATGGAGCCGAGCACCGTCGGATGGCCCGACGCGGTGCGCGGACGGGTGCCGGTGTCCGGTGAGGCGACGGCACGTGTCGTGGTCGCCGATGTCGACGACGCCGTCTCCCGGATCGCCGCGCTCGGATCGGTGGATCTGGTGGAACTCGTGTGCCGTACACCGCGGGACGCCTCGGAGGTCCGGCGCCGGGTGCAGGTCCCCGTGGCCGTCGATGCCGCTGTGGCCGCGGAAGACCCGCAGTGCGCGGACATCGTCGTGCTGCGGGCCGGACCTCTCGGGGGAGTGCGCCGGGCGCTGCGCCGCGCTGAACGGCTGGGACTGCCCGCGGTGGTGGCCTTCACCGGCACGACGAGTGTCGGGCTGGCCGCTGACGTCGCCCTGGCCGCGGTGCTGCCGGACCTGCCGTTCGCGGTGGGCCCGGTACCGGAATGGCTGCACGACAACGACGTCGTCTCGGCGGCCCGCTCACTCGTGCCCTCCGACGGGTTCCTACCCGCCGCACCGATGCCCGCCGGTCCCGATCCCGAACGGCTGGCACGCTTTCGGGTCACCGATCCCGCCACCACGGCGCGGTGGCGGGACCTCCTGCACCGGGCCGCGGCGCTGCTGTAGCGCCCCTCAGTCCTGCTTGGAGATCAGGCGCGTCAACGCTTCCCGGTCCGGGGCGAGGAGTTCGTCGATCCGGGTCTGGTTCACGTCGGCGACGATGATCTCGCCGACCTCCTGGTAGACGTCGCTGAAGATGCCGTGCGACTTCATCTTCTCGGTCTGATAGATGTTGTCCTCGGTCGGCGTCACGTAGTAGACGATCTCCGCCTTGAACCGGTGGATCAGCCACAGGTGGATGACGTCCATCAGCCGCTTCTGCCGCAGGTGCTCGGCGAAGGTGTTCTGGTCGCGGACGGTCAGGATGCTGCGGCCGTGACGGTCCTTGATGGGGTCGACGACCACGTTGGCCAGCGGATCCTCGGAATCACCCAGGATCTGCAGGTCCAGCACGTCCGACCCGGCGCGGCGCGGCCGCAGCTGGACGTGCAGCCGCTCCGGCAGCTTGTTGTGCTCGCTCCACAGGGCCAGCCATTCCTCCAGCAGTTTCTTGGGCACCTCGGTCTGCACGAGGTGCTGATGCTGGGTCGATCCCTTGCCCATCGATTTCGTCGTCGCGGTCCGGCCCGACGACGCGGCCAGCGCCGCATCGCTGCGGGGGCCGCCGACGAGGGTTTGCGGTGTGCGGTAGGGGGATTCGACGAGTCGCATCTTGCGCTGCAGCCGCGCCAGCGCGAGCATGCCCTCCTGGCGCAGCGAGGTCGCGAACTCCTCGGACGCCACACCGTCGACCTGGTGTCCGCCGTAGGTGATGAAGTTGAAGACGAACCCCATCTTGCCGATCTCCTCGGGGAAGGCCCGCATCTCCTCGTCGGTCATCCCGGTGGTGTCCCAGTTGAACGACGGCGACAGGTTGTAGGCCAGCATCTTGTCCGGATAGACGGCGTGGATCGCGTCGGCGAACTGCTTGGCGTCGGCGAGGTCGGCGGTCTTGGTCTCCATCCACAGGATGTCGGCGAACGGTGCGGCGGCCAGAGACTTCGCGATCGCGTACGGGATGCCGCCGCGAACCTGGTAGTAGCCCTCAGGGGTCTTGACCCGCTCGCAGTCCCACGCGACGTCGGCGCCGAGCTCCTTGGCCTTCTCCCGCGCGGTGTACAGCGGCGCCCGCTCGGCGAACTCCCGCCACTGCGCGACGCTCATCGGCGACGGTTCGCCCTCACGTTCGCGGAACTCCAGCAGTTCGGCGACGGCTTCGCCGTAGGTGTTCAGACCGGCGTCGTCCTGCCATGCCTCGACGAACCTCGACTCGACCTTGTCGAAGGCGGCGTCGAGCGAGGCTTCGGTACCGTCCTGCCATGCCGCCGCGGTCTGGTCGACCAGGTCGAGCACGCCCTGGCGCTGCAGCCACGCCTCGGCGGTGGCGTACTCCCCGTCGGGCAGCGCGTAGAGGAGGTGCCCGTTGAGCTCGGTGACGCCCTTGTCGTAGAACCGCCGCATCATCGCCAGGTAGCACGATTTGTACGACGGGATCTTCAGGTTGGTGGCTCCGAGCAGGAAGGGCTGGTCCCGTTCGTCGGCGCGACTGTCGATCAGGTTGGCCGCCTCGGCATCGGTGCGGGCCACGATGATGCCGGGCACCCGCATGATGTCGAGTTGGAAGCGGGCGGTGTTGAGCCGCTTGATCTGTTCGTCGGACGGCACCAGCACCTTGCCGCCCTGGTGACCGCACTTCTTCGTGCCGGGGCGCTGGTCCTCGATGTGGTATCCGGGCACCCCGTTCTCGACGAAGCGTCGAATCAGGTTGCGTACGTGAGGATCTCCGCCGTGTCCGGTGTCGGCGTCGGCGATGATGAACGGCCGGTAGTCGTAGGCGGGCGTGGTCGCTTGCTGTTCCGGGGTCATCTGCAGCCGCAGGTACTGCTGGTTGCGGTCGGCGGTCAGCAGCGCGCGCACGATGCCGGCGGCCTCCTCCGGTACCTGACTCAGCGGATAGCTGGCGAGGTCGGGGCCGGGATCTTCGCTGATGGACCCCTTCGCCGACGTCGCCCAGCCGCCCAGATAGATACCCTCGATGCCCATCCGCTTCATCACCACGGCCTGACCGGGGGAGTACGGCCCGAACGTGGTGATGCTGCGGCCCTGGCCGAACAGCTCCCGCAGGTGGGGGAAGAACGCGGTCGCCGCCTCGCGGGCGACCGGATAGTCGGCGGGGATGGTGCCGCGCTGTTCGGCGACCTGACGGGCCGTGTAGAGGCGGATGATGCCCTCGAACCGGGGGCTGTCGAAATAGCGCTGCGTCTCGACGACGTCACGCTCGAACGGAGTCTGCGACTGGAGGTCAGCTTCGATGATGGCCATAGCCCACCCTACGGCGCGGACGGCGCCGCGCGGAGGGCGTTGGGGCGGCGGACGGGACTTATTTCGTCCCGAACAGACGATCACCCACGTCGCCGAGGCCGGGCAGGATGAACCCGTGCTCGTCGAGTCCGTGGTCGATCGCGGCGGTGTAGATCGGCACCTCGGGGTGGGCTCCGGTCAGCGCCGCGACGCCCTCCGGACAGGTCACCAGGCATACGAACTTGATCGACTTCGGCCGGTGCTCGCGCAGCCGGTCGATCGCGGCGATCGCGGAGTTCCCGGTGGCCAGCAGCGGGTCCAGCACGATCAGATCCCGCTCGTGCAGGTCGCCGGGCATTTTGAAGTAATACTCCACGGCCACACGGATTTTCGGATCGCGGTAAAGGCCGATGTGGCCGACCCGGGCGGACGGAACCACGTCGAGCATCCCCTCGAGGAGGCCGGTGCCCGCGCGAAGGACCGACACGAAGACCACCTTCTTGCCGTCCATCACGTTCCCGGTGGTGATGCCCAGCGGGGTCTCGACCTCGATCTCCTGGACGGCCACGTCGCGCATCACCTCGTAGGCCATCATCGCCGACACCTCCCGCACCAGCCGCCGGAAGCTGTTGGTGGACGCCTCTTTCCGCCGCATCAGCGTGATCTTGTGCTGCACCAGGGGATGGTCGATGAGGTGCACGCCGCCGTTCGTCATCAGAACACCGTGCCATCGCTGGCGACCTGCAGCGGCGGCGACCCGCCGCGCAGGCGCTGTGCCGACGCGCGTCCGGCCGCCCAGGTGCCGCCCTCGAGTACACAGGCCAGCGGCAGCTGCGGGGCACCGAGCCCGGTGCGGACCAGCGGCGCGAGTTCGTCGAGCAACGCGACCGTCAGCGCGCGCCACTCGACCACCAGCTCGTCGCCGGGGTGCCAGGTGCGCGCGGCGGCGTGCTGGTCACGCAGGCCGAGCACGCCCGTGTCCAGCAGGAGGCCACCGTTGCGGTATTCGGGCAGTCCGGTCAGCGCATCGATGTCGAGCACCTCGACACCGGCCCAGACGAACGGCTCGATCAGCGAATACGTCAACCACTGCGACAGCTTGTGCAGCGGGACCCACCCCGCCGTCAGCCCCGGCCCTTGCACGGCGTCGTGACGCCAGCAGTCCCCGACGGGCACCTCACCGATTCTGTTGTCCGACGGCCAGATCGGCGACAGTGTCACCAGCAGCCGGGTCAGGATGTCGTGGGCGCGCACAGTCCCGCCGCGGCCGAGCAGGTCGAACAGTCCGCCGGGTCGGCCCTCGTCACCGAAATCGCCCGGCTGGCTCGCCAGCGCGTCGCCGAGGCGGTGCATGAGCGTCACCCGGCCGGCGAGGCCCACGAGTGGGTTGTCCGGCCTCACCTGCAGCATCTCGGCGAGCCGCTCCTCGGTCAGGCCGCGCAGGCCGTCGGCGTCGACCCGCAGGGGCCGGTGCGGATCCCCGGAGAACACACCCGAGACGAAGCCGTGCCAGCTGGCCACGCCCAGACCTTCGGAGCGGGTGTACCGGGTGACCTCGCCGCCGCGGGATTCCACGCCGCGGGATTCTACGAACCCCCAGTCAGCGCCGGCGCCGGCGTCGAGCAGCACACTGACCACCGCCAGGTCGATTCTCGCGCGCGCCCGCTCGGCGTCGTCCGTCCCGGCCAGCAGCGCGTCCAGTTCGGCCCCGCGGTCGACGCCGCCGGCGTCGAAATGCCGCCATCGGCTGTGAAACGGTATGTCCAGGTTGGGGTATCGGGTTCGGGTGACGGCGACGACGTCCTCGGCGGCGGCGGGCAGTGCGTCGTCGTGCACGGTGAACCACCGCGACCGGCCGCGACGCGCACGGTCCAGCAGCTGCGCCGAGCGGGTGCGCACCGCGTCGGTGCTCTGCAGCGCAGCCACCGCCTCGGCGGGGGAGGTCACGGGTGCAGCCCCCGGCCCTTGGCCTTCTTCAGCTCGTCGGTGTCGGGGACGACACCGGCCGTGTAATAGCCGGCGGCCGTCTTGGCGTCGATCTCGACCTGTGCGTCGGCGGGGATCAACTCGTCCGGAATCGACACCCGCTCGCCGACCTCGATACCCGAGCCGGTGATCGCGTCGTACTTCATGTTGCTCATCGACACCAGCCGGTGGATGGTACGGATCCCGAGCCAGTGCAGCACGTCGGGCATGAGCTCCTGGAATCTCATGTCCTGTACGCCCGCCACGCATTCGGTGCGGGCGAAGTACTGGTCGGCGGTGTCACCGCCGGCCTGCCGCTTGCGCGCGTTGTAGACGAGGAACTTCGTCACCTCGCCGAGTGCCCGACCTTCCTTGCGCGAGTAGGCGATCAGGCCGACGCCGCCCCGTTGCGCACCCTGGATGCATTCCTCGATGGCGTGGGTCAGGTAGGGCCGGCAGGTGCAGATGTCGGAGCCGAACACGTCCGAACCGTTGCACTCGTCGTGCACCCGCGCCGTCAGCTCCACCGACGGATCGGCGAGGTCGCGCGGATCGCCGAAGATGTAGATCGTCTGCCCGCCGATCGGGGGGAGGAAGACCTCGAGGTCCGAGCGGGTGACGAGTTCGGGATACATCCCGCCGGTCTCTTCGAAAAGCACGCGGCGCAAATCGGATTCGCTGCAGCCGAAGCGCCGCGCGACGCCGGGCAGGTGCCAGACCGGTTCGATCGCCGCCTTGGTCACCTGCGCGGCGCCGGTGCTCAGCAGGACCCGCCCGTCGGGGGTAAGCCTGCCTCTGGCGAGGGCGTCGTGCACTTCGGGCAGGATGACCTGCGCCTTGGTGACCGCGATCGTCGGCCGGATGTCGACTCCGTCGGCGATCTGTCCGCGGAACGCGTCGGCGACCATGGCGCCCCACGGATCGAGGCTGACGATCGTCTCCGGGTCGGCCCACTGCGGGTACGGACCGATCACGTCGGTCGGCGAGGTGTTGGTCAGGTCGGCGCGATGCTCGCGCGACAGCGCGCCCGCGGCGACCGCGAGTGCGCGGTACACGCCGTAGGCGCCGCTGTGGGTGCCGATGACGTTGCGGTGCGCCCGTGTCGTCGTGGTGCCGACGACGGGGCCGCGCTCCGCGGCCGTGGCCGCGCCCCACTGCAGCGCCGGCGCATCCGCGCCTCCACTGTGCGACGTCAACCTGATGTGCCCGCCGGGCATAGCGCTCCTCGCTGGAGGGGAGTCGCCAGCATAGTCGGGCACGTCGCACCGCGCCGGTCGGATCAGACGGGCCAGGCCTCGCGCCGGTAGGCCGCGTCGAAGAACATCCATTCGTAGCGCGACGTCGTCACGAAATGCGCACGCGCTGCTGCCTCGTCGGCCGCGGCGAGGCCCGGGGCGGTGCGGTCGGCGAGCTCCAGCACCTCGGCGACGGTGGCGGCGAACTCGTCGCCGCCGTAGCTGTCGATCCACTGCTGGTACCTCGGATCGGCCGAGCCCCGTTCCGCGAGAGCCGCGCCGACCTCGGCGTAGATCCAGTAGCAGGGCAGCACCGCGGCCAGCCCGTCGGCGAAGCCGCCGGCGTGCGCGGTGGCCAGCAGGTAACTCGTGTAGGCCTGCGTCGTCGGGGACACCGGCACGGCGTCGAGGTCGGACGCGGACAGGCCCAGGGCGGGCAGCAGCTCACCGTGCAGTTGCAGTTCCACGTCGAACACCTCGGCGGCGTGTCTGGCGAACATCGCCGTGGTGGACAGGCCCGGGGCCTTCGCCGCGACGACGGCCAAGGCGCGGGCGTAGGCGCGCAGGTAGTGGACGTCCTGGGCGACGTACCCGGCGAAGACGTCTCCCGGCAGGCTGCCGTCGGCCAGTCCGGTGATGAACGGGTGGGCGATGATGCCGTCGTAGATCGGAGCGATCTCCGCCCACAGTGTTCTAGTCCACGTCGTTCTCGTCCACGTCTGCGTCCCCGTCGCCGACGGGGTTGTGGATCCGTTCTGGCGGTGGGCGGAACCGATCTGGGGAGCCACGGGCATGTCGGATGTCCTTTCGGCGATGAGTTTGCGGCGGCGGACGGGTCGGTACCGGTGTCCTGTGAGAACCAACCCGCCGGAGGCTGACTGTAATGACTGAGAACGCTGCGATGCCGCCCATCGTCGGCGCCGACGTGTGGCGTGCGGCTCTCGACGACCTGCGGGCCCGCGAGAAGGCCGCGACGCGTGAGCTCGATGCGATCGCCGCGCAGCGCCGTCGGCTCCCGATGGTGCAGATGCCCGACTACACGCTGATCGGCGCCGACGGCCCGGTGAGCCTGGCCGACATCTTCGACGGTCGCTCCCAGCTGATCGTCTACAACCACATGTGGACCGACGGTGCCGAATGGCAGTGCGGCGGCTGCACGGGCTACACCAGTCAGTTCACCCGGCTGGATTTTCTCGCCAACTACGACGCGCGGTTCGTCATCGTGACCGCGGGGCCGATCGAGGAGGCACTCGCGTACCGCGAGAAGGTCGGCAACACGATGGAGTGGTACTCGTCGTCGGAGAGCCCCTTCTCCGCGGACGTCGACGCCGCACCGGGGACGGGTTTCGCGGTCAACGTCTTCCTGCGCTGTGCAGGTCCGTCGGGCGACACCGTGTTCCGGACGTGGCACACCAACGGCCGTGGCACAGAACAGCTCAGCCACACGTTCCCGTTGATCGACATCCTGCCGTGGGGCCGCCAGGAGGTCTGGCAGGATTCGCCGGACGGCTGGCCGCAGAGCCCCACCTACTCGAAGTGGCTGGACTCGCCGGACGTGGCACGCCTCTACGGGTCCTGACCCCGGCGCGACGGGACGGGACGCGCTTGGCAGACTGTGCCCATGGCACAGATCACTTTGCGTGGAAACCCGATCAACACCGTCGGAGAGCTGCCCTCGGTCGGCTCCGCGGCACCTGGCTTCACGCTCACCGGAACGGATCTCGGCACGGTCAGCGACGAGCAGTTCCGCGGCAAGCCCCTGCTGCTCAACATCTTCCCGTCGGTCGACACCCCTGTCTGCTCGGCGAGCGTCCGCAAGTTCAACGAGGCGGCGGCATCCAGCGGTGTGACCGTGCTGAACGTCTCCAACGATCTGCCGTTCGCGCAGAAGCGCTTCTGCGGCGCCGAGGGCATCGAGAACGTGACGTCGGCGTCGGGATTCCGCGACAGCTTCGGCGATGATTTCGGGATCAAGATCGTCGACGGCCCGATGGCCGGACTGCTCGGCCGCGCGGTGGTCGTGGTCGATGGCGACGGCAAGGTCACCTACACCGAGCTCGTTCCCGAGATCGGTCAGGAGCCCGACTACGACGCCGCTCTCTCCGCGCTCAAGGCGTGACGCGCGGCACACCCTAGAGGGCGACGCCCCGGCATAGGTCACTGTTCGGTTCCGGTAGCGCATCTGCTTGGACAGGCGTCCTGCGACGACGGAAATACACCACCTCAGGTGGTGTAGAAGTGGTCATAGTGACTTCTGTTAACAACTGAGTCCAGCGTCGACCCCGGCGCTGGCGTGCCGGAAAGCAGGAACGTGCCATGCGACGCCTCTACGTCTTCGTGATCGCTCTCGCTCTGGTGTTGGCGACACCGGGTGTGGCGACGGCTCTGCCCGGGCGGTCGGCGACCAACCAGAAAGCGGTCGAGGCCGTCATCGCCCGCGCAATGTCGCAGCGCGGGGTTCCGTTCGCCTACGGCGGAGGCGGAGCGTCGGGCCCGAGCAAGGGCACCGTCGCGCTGCCCGAAGCCGCGCCGGCCGTACCGGACCAGGCCGAGATCGATGCGCAGGCGCTCAGGGAGTCTCCCGGACTCAATCTTCCGGGCGTCACGCCGAACGTCGCGGTGCCGACACTGCCGGCACCGCCCGCTCCGCGCGTCGAGGTGGTCGGCTTCGACGCCTCGGGGCTGATGGTCTATGCGTTCTCCGGCGTCGGTGTGAAGCTGCCCCGCTCGTCGGGGGAGATGTACAAGGTCGGCCAGAAGGTCGCCCCCGCGCTGGCGATGCCCGGTGACCTGATCTTCTACGGCCCCGAGGGCACCCAGAGCGTCGCACTGTTCATCGGCAACGGTCAGATGGTCGAGACCACCGACACCGGTGTCGCGGTGTCGCCGGTGCGCACCAACGGCATGTCGCCGTACCTGGTCCGCATCATCGCCTGACGGGCGCGGCCGGGAACCTCAGGGCGCCACCGCGCCCGGCACCTTGTAGACGAACGACTTCTTCTGCCGCTGCTTCATCTTCTCCAGCACCTGGTGATGCTTGCGGGCGTGGTAGGCCAGCGGGAAGTAGGTCAGCCGGTCGGGTAGAACGCGATACGCCAACCGGATCAGCGCGTAGATGCGCATCAGCCGGCGCTGCTCCTGCGGGCTCCAGGTGACGCCCAGTTTTGCCCGCAACCTCGGGTCCAGCAGCCCGACGATCGACAGGTAGTTGAGCCGCAGTCCCGGGCGCGCCAGCGCGCGGGCGACCGGGTGGAGCAGCCTCGGCACCGATGGAGGCAGGTCGACCCGACCCGTCGTCAGATCCTCGATGAGCCGAAGCGCCTGAGGCGTGCCTTCCAGCCTGTCGATCCAGGACTCGAAGTATTCGTCCATCTCGGCGATCGTCTTCGGATAGCCACGCATCGGCACGTGCAGCAGGCGCGCGAGTCGGCGGTTGTCGCGCAGCAGCTCGTCCTTCTCGGCGTCGGTGAATTCCCGGCCGATCAACAGCTTTCCGCCCTGCGCGGTGACGATGTAGCCCGTGGCGATGACCCATTGGTAGGACTCGGTGTTCAGCGCACTGATCTGTTTTCCCGTGACCGCGCTCGTCATCGTCAGCGGCTTGTGCATGGCACGCACCCGGTTACCCTCGGCCACCGCCTCGGTCCCGCCGTAGGTCCAGCGCAGCACCGAGTCGATCGACCTGATCGCGCGACCGCCCGGATCACCCTGGAACGCCGCGGAGTAGCGCCCGGTGACTTCGGCGATCACCGGTTCCATCGCCTGCATCATGAACGCGGCTCCGTCGACGATCAGGAAGGTCCACCGGCCGGTGTGTTCTGCGGTCAGGGAGTCCAGCGGTACCAGCTCGGGCGCACCCGGTTCGTCGACGTCGGCCATGGGGGCGGTGTCGAGCACGGTGTCATCAGTGGCGGTCATGGCGGTGCACTCCTGTGGTCTCGAAGGTCGCCCGAACGCTAATCTGACCCTCAGGTCGCATTCAAGTCGCGTAAGGAAACACCCATGAGCGCAGAAACTCACAGTTCAGGACGTCGGAAGGTGCCGAAACAAGACCGCTCCCGCGAGATGGTCGCAAAAATTGTGCAGACCACCGCCGCTCTGCTGATCAAGACGGAGCCCGAGCAGGTGACGACCAACCTGATCGCCGACCGCGCCGGCATCAGCAAGGGCTCGATCTATCAGTACTTCTCGGACAAGGAAGAGATCATCGAGGCCGCCGTCGAGCACCTGGCCGCTCAACAGGCGCCGGAGATCGAGGAGATGCTGCGGTCGGTGACCATGAGCCGGCCCGAAGTGGCGATGGAGTCGTCGATAGACATTCTCATCGACTTCACGATCGCCAACCGCCGCCTCATCCGCTACCTCGCCGAACGACCCGACCATGTCCGGACGTTCGAGGCCATCTCCGGGCTCAACGCGACCCTGCTCGCGATGGCGACGTTGCACATGGGTCACTACCGGGATCAGTACCGTGACGAACTGAGCCCGCGGGCGCTGGCGTGGCTGTTCTTCAACATGGCCGTCGCGACCACGTTGCGCTACATCGAAGCCGACGATCCGATCAGCCTCGACGAGCTGCGCAGCGGCTTGAAGTTCGCCTCGACCGGCCTGCTCGCCGGCGCGGTCTCGGGCGGACACGTCGGCGAGCCCGGACCCACATGAGCACGGCGTTGACGGGCATGTAGATTCCCCGATCTTCACATCGGCGTGCAGCAAACGCATCTGGCGACACCTCCGGCTCGGGTTCCGAACCTGGAGTCGGGTTCGCTGCATCCGGCCGGGCGATCGTGTCCTGGATAGTGAAAATAGTGATCTGTCCCACATTTCAAGTTAACGGCGTGTGTACGGTGCCGCAATATGCACTCCGCGTGCCCGCCGACTTATCCAGAAGTGGTGCAGTTTTGACGCTTGTCCATTAATCTCATGTCCGCCCGACTTTCTTCTCCGGCATTGCTGGAGCGCTATCAACGAAGGATCGCCCGTGCGCGGAATTCTCGCCGCAGCAGGTATTGCCGCAGTTGCTGCGAGCAGTGTCGCGCCGACTCCGTCGGTAGCGTTGGCAGCAAATGTCCTCACGGTGACCGGGTACACGTTCGGCGGGACGATCAAGTGGGACATGGACGAGATGTTCGGCGGCCGGTTCTGCTCGCAGAACTCGGGAAACTCGTGCACGCCGGTGCGCTACAACTCCGACCAGTCCGAGGGCGGAGAACAGGACGGGCTGCGCGCGCTCACTTCCGCCGTCACCGCGGCCTCGGGCCCGACGACTGTGCTCGGCTTCTCGCAGGGGGCGACGATCTCCGGTCTGTGGATCAGGGAGAACGCCGGTGAAGCCGACGCGCCCTCACCCCGCCAGTTGTCGTTCGTGATGGTCGCCAATCCGCACCGCCAGTACGGCGGCATCAGGCCCCACTACGACATCGGCGACTCGACGCCGACCAGCGACTACAAGGTCCTCGACATCGCGGTCGAATACGACGGCGCGGCAGACTTTCCCGCGAATCCGCTGAATCTGTTGGCCTTCGCCAATGCGCTGGCCGGGTTCCAGTACGTGCACGTCCCGGGGTACAACGAGCTCGATCTCGACACCGCGGAGAAGCTGGTCTGGGTCGAGGGGAACACCACCTACGTCCTGATCCGGCGGGAGAATCTTCCGCTGCTGGAGCCGCTGCGCAACCTCGGGCTGGGCGCGCTCGCCGACCAACTCAACGCGCCGCTCAAAGAGATCATCGATTCGGCCTACGACCGCGACTACCCCGACCTGGTGGACGAGGAGGACCACGCCGAGGTACTCCAGCAGGCGCTGGCGACCCGCGGGCGATCCACGGCGACCCTGTCGACGCGCATCAGCACCGCGGTCGAGAACGACATCGATCCCGAGATCGACAACACGGCCGAGATCGACAACACGACCGAGGTCGAGATCGAGGCCGATGCCGAGGTCGATATCGAGGCCGGGGATGATTCGGCGGCAATCGAATTGGACGACGACGCGTCCGCGGACTCCGACCCCACGGGCACCGGGGATGCGTCGACGGGTCCCGCCGATTCGTCAGAGGATGCCGGCAAATCGTCCACGGATGCCGCTGATTCCGACGCCTCTTCGGACTCCGCGAAGCCCGATGCGAGCGAGGACCGGGGCGACCCGGGCGAGTAGCCGCCCGACCATCGACGGACCGCGGCCCGGCTAGGTGATCGCGATGAACGGGCTCATCACGTCGCGCACGAATTGCGCGATGTTGGTCGACGGGTTGTTGTCGGGGAAACTCACGGTCGCGAGCACGTTGCCTCCGGCGTCGGCGAAGATCCCGTCGGCACGGTCCTGATGCGAGGACGACGTGACCAGGATGATGCCCGACGCACCCGCCTGCTCGGCCAGCGGCACCGAGAACGCCGCGTTCTGCACGGTGCTGTTGGCCCGTTCCTCGAGGATGATGCGTTCGCGGGGAGTGCCGTAGAGCCGCAGCATCTTGCCCATCTGTTCGGCCTCGGTATTACCGTTGCGAGGGTTTCCACCCGTCACGATGATCGGGGCCTGCGGGAACATCTGCGCGACGGCGAGTCCGGCCAGCACCCGGGTGTGCAGGATCAGGCGCATCGTGCCGTCGGGTTTGAGGCCGTAGCCCAGGATCACGATCGCGGGTTTGGAGAAGTCCTTGGCCACGATCGGCGGTGCGGCGTGCGCGGTCGCGGCGGTGGACCCACCGAGCGGCACGGCACATGAGACGACGAACGCAGCGAGCACGGCCGCGCAGCGCGCCGCCGTGCCTCGACGTGAGCCGGATCGTTGAGTCATCAACCGGTTCATCGCCGCAAGAGCGCAACTCATTACGGTCGGGTCTCGAAGCGCCAACGATGCGTGATCATCGCGGGTTCGCATTGGCGCCGGCCGTGGCTGCGTGGTCTGGTGGAAGGTGATGTCCTCCCACAGATCATCTTCGTACCGCATCGCCATCGCCGGGGCCGCCTGCTGTTCGGCGGCGCTGTTCGTAGCCGTCGCGCCACCGGCGGCGTCCGCCCCTGCCTACGACAGCCAGGGCTATGTCGATTCGACGGCCCGCTGTTCGGAACCCGCGAGCGTGGTCGTGTTCGGCAGCACCGCGACGTCCCGGGTCGCGATCTGCGTGGACGCCGACGGCGCCTACCAGTACCGGGGCGTGCGGGTCCGCGACGGTGCCCGGCTGATCGCGCCGGCGTCGCAGTCCTCCGACGGCGCATTCACCGCCGTCAGGGACGGCGTCGAATACATGGCTTCGTCCGACGCACTGGTTGTCAGCATGGGGGAGAAGGTGATCCGCGACGAAGAGATGGTGGACTTCCATCGCGCCGGCACCGCGGGAACCCAGACGGAGTCCGATTCCACGTCGGCGCCCACGACAACCCCCACGTCCACACCGGTGCCGTCGAGCCGGACCGCCACTCCGTCCACGTCGTTGCCGCCGCCGCTGCCCGCCGAGGTCGGAGGCGGAGAGGAAGGCTGACAGCTCGCACCGGGACGTGTGGCCCGCCTCCTACAGATAGGGGTCAGCCCACGCGCTGATGATCCGGGCTGCGCGCGCCGCCTGGTTCTTCCCCGTGAGCAGGTGATCGGCACCCTCCAACGACACGAAACTGCGCGGGTGCCGCGCCGTCTGGAAGATGTCGCTGGCGTTGTCGATGCCGACGGTGTTGTCGGTCGGCGAGTGCATGACCAGCAGCGCCCGCCGCAGCGTCGTGATGCACTCCCGCAGATCCGCGGATCGGACGTCGTCGATGAAGTGCTTGCGCAGGGTCAGCGCCTTACCGCCCACCCGGAACGACGCCTCACCGTCGGACTCGATCCGGCTGAGCAGTGCGTCGTAGTTGCGCTCGACGTGGCTGGGCTCGAACGGCGCGCCGATGCTGGCCACCGCAGCCACCGACGGGCATCCGTGTGCGGCGGAGAACACCGCCGCGCCGCCGAACGAATGCCCGACGAGCAGGCGTACGTCGTGGCCGCGCTCGGTCATGAACTCCACGGCCCGGACGGTGTCGGCGACCTTGTGGGAGAACGAGCCGTCGCCCCAGTCACCCTCGGAATCACCGAGTCCGAGGTTGTCGAATCGCAGCATTCCGATTCCCTCGGACGCGAGCTGCTTACAGATCCGGCTTGCCGCGGGGCTGTCCTTGCCGAGGGTGAAACCGTGGGCGAACACGCCCCACCCCCGGGTCTCACCCTCGGGGAGGTCGATCAGACCGGCCAGCGTGGGACCACTGCTACTGGGGAAGTCGACGCGTTCTGCCACCCGCCCATCCTGTCATCGCGATCCGCGAGGGACACCCGGCAGTCGTGCACGAGGTCAATCGCGCGTTGCGTAGCGTCAGAAGCGACGCTAGGAGGGCCACACGGTGAAGATCCGCTTCGGAGTCGGTCTCGGGGCCGAGGTCGCGCCCCCTGAACTCCCGGCCGTCGTCGACCGGCTGGAAAGCACCGGTGTGGACTCACTGTGGCTTTCCGAGCTGGTCTATTCGCCGGCGGTCGAGCCGTTCGTCGGGATGGCCCATGCGCTGGGGCGGACCAGCAGGCTCAAGGTCGGCACCTCGGTGGCCGTCTTGCCGGGGCGCCACCCGGTTCTGGTCGCCAAACAGCTCGCGTCGCTGGCGGCGCTGGCCCCGAAGAGGGTGCTGCCGGTGTTCGGGCTGCGGTCGGCGATGCCCGCCGAACGCGAGGCGTTCGTCGTGCCCGCCGGACGGCGAGGGGCGGTCTTCGACGAGTCGCTGAGGTTGCTGCGCGCCTCCCTCGAAGGCCCGACCACTTTCTCGGGTGAGTTCTTCTCGGTGCGTGATGTCGAGGTACTCCCCAAACCTGCTTCCCACCTTGATATCTGGCTCGGAGGATCGAGCCGGGCGGGATACCGCCGGATCGGTGAGCTCGGCGACGGATGGTTGGGCAGTTTCGTCACGCCCGACGAAGCCCGCGACGCCGTGCGCACGATCCGGGCCTTTGCCGAAGCGGCGGGTCGTGAAGTACCCGAGGATCACTACGGGATCAATCTGGCCGTCGGTGACGGCGATCTACCGGCGCCGGTGATCGCGGCGATCCGCACGCGGCGGCCCGATCTTGACCCTGAGGAGCTGGTGGCCCGCGACTGGGCGCAGCTGCACCGCCGGCTCGACCGGTACATCGACGCCGGGCTGACGAAGTTCGTGATCCGGCCCGCAGGACGCGGCTCCATCGATGCCTTTCTCGACGCGTTCGTCACCGAAATCCTGCCGCGGGAGAACTGATCACCCACTCCCGCAACGCTTTCCGGTTCAGTTTTCCGCTGGGCAGCGTGGGTATGCGAGCGCTGTCGACGGGGATCCACCGGGTCGGCACCTTGAACGGCGACAACAACTCCCGGGTTCGCTCGGCCAATGTGGCGGTGTCGACGGTGTCACCGCTCGGAACGAGAACCGCGCAGACCTCCTCGCCCCGTTCGACATGGTCGATCCCGACGACGACGCATTGAGCGACCTCGTCGAAGCTCTCGATCACCGCTTCGACCTCCAACGGCGACACGTTGGCGCCCGAGGTCTTGATCAGCTCGGTGGTGCGACCGACATAGAACAGGCGGGGATCGCCGGCGCTGCGGTAGACACGGTCCCCGGTGTGATACCAGCCGTCGGCGTCGAAGGTATCGCTGCGTTCCCGCTTGTTGTATCCCGCCATCACCCCGACGCCGCGCACCCACAACTCGCCGACCGTGCCGTCGTCGACGGGTGCGCCGTCGGCGTCGACGATCTTCATCTCGGTGTAGGCGAATCCGCCTGCGGTCTCGGTCATCGTGCGGTGCACCGGAAATCCGTCGGGCACGTCCGTCATGGCGATGTCGAGTGGCCCGCTGCGCAACATCGGCACCGACGACAGGTCGCGTCGCGGAAAACTGGGGTGCTCACGCATCCGCTGGGTGAACGCGGGCCAGCCCACGATTCCGGTGGCCCGCTCGGCTTCCACGAGATCCAGCGCGGTGGCGGCGTCCAGACGAGGCATCACCAGAAGTGTGATCGGTTCGTGCAGGGCCCCCATCGCGGCGAGCACTCCGCCGATCCAGAAGAAGGGCATGGCCGACAGGATGACCGGATCGGCGGGGGAGCCGGTGACGGCCCTGATCGCGGCGGGCCACGTGGAGGTCTGCCGGACCAGGGTCCCGTGGGTGTGCAACACGCCCTTGGGATCGGCGGTCGACCCCGAGGTGTGCACCATGATCGCGAGGTCACCGGGGAAGACCTGCTTCTGCGCCGCGAGCAGGATGTCGGACGAGACGGTCTGCGCACCGTCGACGGCGGTGGCCCACGGCGCGTCGCTGTGCCCGGTGATCGCGATCGAACGCAGGTAGGGTGCCGCCGCGATCTGCAGGTGCGGGGTGCGGTGGCCCTCCAGGCCCGGTAGCGCCGCTTCGAGACGCTGCGCGACGTCGATGTCGAGCACCCGGTTCGGGGCGACCAGCAGGGCGACATCGGCGAGCCTGAGGACTTTGGCGATCTCGGCGGGCCGGTAGAGCGTGCTCAACGGCACGGCGAGGGCGCCGATACGCGAGACCGCCAGCCACCAGGTCACCCACTCGGTGTCGTTGGCGAAGAACAGTCCCACCCTGGTGCCCTTGCCGGCGCCGTTCGCGAGCAGCCAACGCGCCTTGTCCGCCGACTGTGCCTCCGCGTCGGCGTAGGTCAGTCGGGTGTCCGGTGTGCCGCCGGGGGTCACGACGTAGGTCCGCTCGCCGAACCGCCGGACGGCGTCGGTCAGCAGGGCGGGCACTGTGAGAGGGGTGTGGTCCACGGTGTGATCTTCTCCGATCACGGACCGTCGATGTCGCATTCGGGTGGCAGGATCGGCGGACGTGACGGGACTGGAACGCGCGACACCGCCGATGACCGGTGATGAACGGACGACGATCGAGGCATGGCTGGACTTCCAGCGACACACGCTTCTGCTCAAATGCGAGGGTCTGGACGACGCACAGCTGCGGCTGATGTCGGTGCCGCCGTCACCGTTGACGCTGCAGGGTCTCGTGCAACACATGGCCGAAGTGGAACGCAACTGGTTCCGTCGCGTTCTGGCCGGCGAGAACGCGCCGCCGATATACGGTCGCGCGTCCGACACCTCCGGCCACGACGGTGGTTTCGAGCTACTCGACGACGTCGGCTTCGCCGAGGCGGAGGAGACCTGGCAACGCGAGATCGACGCGGCGCGCGCGATATGTGCTCGCTTCGCGCTGGACGACACCCGCCCGTTTCACGGCGCCGAGGTGTCCCTGCGCTGGATCTATCTGCACATGATCGGCGAGTACGCCAGGCACAACGGTCATGCCGATCTGATCCGGGAACGGGTCGACGGTGTCACCGGCATCTGATCGTGTTGTCGAAAGCGCAACGCGCGCTGAATGATCCACGTAGGGTACCCGCCATGGCGGTCGATCGTGCAGCCCTGGTGGTCGGTGGTATCCGCCTGGCGTCGGGGGTCCAGTTTCTGGTTGATCCGTTGCGCGCCAACAGGTTATGGGGTGATTCCGGGGATCCGCCGCCGACGGCGAGGTTGCTTCTGCGGTCGATGGGATACCGCGACGCTCTGATCGGCGGCCTGCTGATCGCCGCGGCGATGCGGGGCCGGGACACCCGCGGGTGGTTCCTCGCCTCCGGCGGTGCCGACGTATCGGATCTCGTCGGCGGGCTGAGTGTGCACGATCAGCTGGGGCAGTCACAGAAGCTCGTCGGGATGGGCGGGGCGATCGTCGGGATTACGGTGGGCCTGTGGGGCGCGCTGAGGAAGCCCGCGCCGACGCCCCAGTAGCCAGGCCTGGCCGTCGGCCTCGCCGTGTTCGATCACGTCCACCGCGCCGAAGGCCCGCAGCAGTTCGCCCGGACCCGCCCGGAACCGTCCCGGTGCGGCACCGACCTCACTGAGCGCGCTCACCGCGAGCAGCCCACCCGGCGCAAGCCGTTCGACGAGTGCGGCGTCGAGCCGTGGGTCGCGGAACATGCTGCACAGCACCACATCTGCAGGACCGACACCGGGGATGCCGTGGTCGAGGTCGACCACTTCGAACGTGCACCGTTCCGATTGTCCGTCGAGGCGGGCACGTTCGGTCGCCGCCGCGACAGCCACCGGCGAGATGTCGCACGCCCACACCCGCAGTCCGCGCCGTGCCAGCCAGACGGCCGCGGCGCCGGTCCCGCAGGCGAGTTCGATGGCATATCCGGCAGTGGGGAAGAGGTCGGAGTGGGACGCGAAGACCGCCGGTAGTGCTGCGTGGCCGGCGAGCGTGCGGTCCCGGGCCGTGTAGCGCCGGTCCCAGTGCTCCCGGTCGGCGTCGGCCACGGCGTGCAGCCTACTCGGCGCAATCCCGGACGATTCGGATCCTGATAGGTCCGCGCCAATCGCCGTCGGGGTCGATCACTTCGCCGCCCTGGGTGATCTCGACCTCGCCCGATATTGCGAGCCGCCGGCTGATCTCGCGGGCCTCATCCATCAGCTCTCGCCATCCGGACCCGCCGACCGCCCGTGCCGCATCCGACGGGCAGGTGCTGCTGCCGGGTCCGCGGTGCGTGGCGAGCGCGCGGAGGGCGGCTGCGAGACGCTCGCCCGTGGGCCCCTCACCGAGTGCGGTGCGGGCCGCGGTCGCGGCCCGCCCGTCTCCGGCGGCGATCCGGGTCAGTTCGGAGTGCAGCGGCGCCGGCATGGGACCAGTGTGCAGCAGACCACAGATTCGGGGGTTTACCGACGGTGGCTCCCGGTCAACTTCGTAGATGTACTCAACGAATTTCGAGTCTCACCCCGGATTGGAGTCTGACGATGAAGTTGAACCAGGTTCTTGCCAGCGCAGCGGTGTTGGGCGGTCTGACCGCGGGCGCCATCGGCGTCGCGTCGACCGCGTCCGCCCAGCCGGGCTGGACGCCGCCGCCGGCCCCGCCCGCCGGACCGAACGTGGGCCAGGCACCGGCGGGTGCGCCGCCGAAGCCGGTCGATCCGCTGTGGGCCAACGGCCAGCCGCAGGTCTGGGACGAGGGTTGGCAGCATTGGGGCGTCTGGTTGAACGGCGTGTTCGTTCCGACCTACTGACCCCGCGACCGAACGAAGGCCACCGCAGACCTCTGGTCTGCGGTGGCCTCGTCCATTGGCCGTCAGGCGCCGAGGACCCGTTGGATGTCGGGCTTCATGGCGTTGAGCTGCGAACCCCAGTAACCCCATCCGTGAGTGCCGTTCGGCGGGAAGTTGAACACGCCGTTGCCGCCACCAGCGCTCTGGTACTGCCGCTGGAATTCACGGTTGCTGTCCAGGGTGATGGCCTCGAGGAGCTGTCCGGGGACGTCGCCGCCGCCACCGAGTTCTCCGGGCCGGCCGGTGCCGCAGTACACCCAGATCCTGGTGCCGTTGGCGACCAGCTTGCCGACGTTGACGGTCGGGTCGTTGCGCTTCCACGCCGCACTGCCGCCCAGACCCCACATCGAGGTCGCGCTGAACCCGCCCGCGTCGCGCATCGCGATGCCGACGAGCAGCGGCCACACCCCTTCCGACAGGTTCAGGTAACCCGAGAGTGATCCCGCGTAGCTGAACTGACCGGGGTGGTAGGCGGCCATGATCAGCGCCGCACTGCCGGACATCGACAGACCCACCACGGCGTTTCCGCTGGGGGAGATGCCCTTGTTCGCCGCCAGGTAGGCGGGCAGCTCCGAGGTCAGGAACGTTTCCCACTGGTAGTTGTGCGTGCCTCCGTTGCCGACGGCGGGGCCCTGCCAGTTCGTGTAGAAGCTGGACATGCCGCCCACCGGCATCACCACGGACAGTCCCGACTCGAAGAAGGTCTCGAATGCGGCGGTTTCGATGTCCCAGCCGCTGTTGTCGTCGCGTGCCCGCAGTCCGTCGAGCAGGTACACCGCTCTGGGCCCCCACCCTGGAACTTCACCGGGATGTCGCGCCCCATCGCGGCCGAGGGCACCATCAGTGTCTCCACCGGCAGACCGGGGCGCGAGTAGGCGCCTGCGGTCGCTCCTCCCGTCACGGTGATGAGACCGCAGACCAGCAGCGCCGTCACCGCGGCGGTGCCGAGTCGTCGAACGACGATTCGCATCAGATTCATGTGATCGCACCTGTTCTTCTTGAGCGCGTCCGCCGGACGCGCGTGCCTGGTTGCCGCGCACAGGTTCCCCGCTACCGGTGTGCCGCACGTGTTACTTCGTCATGTGACGATTCGCCGTTACGGACCGACGCCGGGTGCGTCGGGTGTGAAGTCGCACGGGATGGGCATCCGGTGCCGATGACGATCTCAACGCAGGACCTGCGCCGGCTGCTCGACGGTGACGAAGACTCGGCTCTCGTGCTGGTGGAAGGGCGTGTGGAGGTCATCACCGCGGACCAGAAATCCGACGAGGCCTTCCGTGGCGCGCTCGAGGTCATCTCACGCAGCGAGCTGCTCGACCGGGTCGGCTCGCGGTCGAGTGAGGACCGGCTTGAGGCACAGGCAGCCGCGCTCGACACCGCCGTCAACGAGTTGGGCGGGTAGCGCGTCAGCGACGCCCCACCGACCAGGGCTCTTCGTTGCGCTCCCGGCGCGCTCGTTCGTCGGCGCGATCCTTGGCCCAGAAGTCCTCGAACCGTTTCCCCGGATGCACGTTCGGCACCCTGTTCATCGCCCGGCTGAGCCAGCGGGGCGGAGTCGCAGGCTCCCACTGGGGAAGGACGAAGCTCAGCGCAGCAAGGCTTTTCAGGACGACGAACACCCCGAACAGCGCACTGGACGCGCCGGAGATCGCGACGCCGAACAGTCCGAAGATCAGCGTCAGGTGCACGACGATGACCCGGCTGAAACCCCGCTGCGCGGTCTGCTCGATCTGCCAGAACGACCACCGCCGCACGGTGGAGATGTCGACCACACAATCCACGCTCAAGATCCCCAGCACCATCAGACACGCGTAACCCACACTGCGCCAGTCGATCTCGGCAAGTTCAGGCTGAGCGTTGCGCCCGAGCAGAAAGATGATCACGGCGAGGAAGACACCGTGCGCAGCAGTGAACACCAGCGACGTCATCAAGAAGCCCGCGAGAAATGACGAGCTCGAGGGACTGTGCCGATTCGTGCTGGCCGCTTCGTAGCGGAAATGTCCGCGCCGCGGGTTCACGCGCCGGTGGACCAGGATTCGGGCGGCGACGAACAGCGACCCAGCGAGCGTCTCGAACCAGTACACAAGCAAGGTCGTCGCACCGGACCAGCCATCGACGAACCATCCGAGGAACGGGATACCGACGACGGCCAGCGCGGCCACCAGGTGGGTGAGACCTACCACGCGCTGTCAGCCCTGTTGCGCGAGCCATTTGTCGAGCAGCCGCCGGTCCCGTTTGGTGGGCCGGCCCGCGCCGCGATCGCGGACCGCGACGGGCACGGCTGCCGTCGGCGGCGGTGGGGGAGTCCGGTCCAGATAGCAGGTGACCGCGTCGGCGGCACCGACCCGCTTCTGGATGATCCGGGAGACCTGGACGATGCGGGTGGTGTCACCGACGCGGGCGCAAACCTCGTCGCCCGGAGACACCATCGTCGACGGCTTGGCCTGCCGACCGTTGACCTTCACCTGGCCGCCCCGGCACGCCGACGCGGCGTCGGGACGCGTCTTGGTCAGCCGGACCGCCCAGAGCCACCGATCGACACGGGTGGATTCCATGGCTCCATCATGGACTGCGGAGGCGCCGGTCACTGAGCGCATGCGAGGACAGCGTGCACCGCGGCCTGGACGCCGTGGCCGGCGATCAGCATCGGCTCCACCGACCGCAGCGTGCGGCACAGCACGAATGCCCCCTCCAGAGCTGTGAGCATCACCGTCGCCAGCCGACGACTCTGCTCGTCGCCGATGTCGAGTTGCCCGAACCAGCCGGCGAGCTGGTGCAGCCACGTCTCGAACACTTCGGCGGCCTCGCCTCGGAGCCGCTCATTGGTGCTCGCCACCTCCAGGGCGATCGTCTCGATCGAGCAGGCCTCGCTGTAGTCCTGCGATTCGAGCAGTTCGGCGGCGCTCGCGAAGACCGCCTCGATGCCGTTCGCGGGGTTGATGTCCGCCAACTGCGCGCCGACGAACGCGGCGTAACGGATGCCTTCGCTGCGGATGACCTCGGCGCTGATGGCCTCCTTGCCGCCGGGGAAGTGGTGGTAGATCGAACCGAACGGAGCACGCGCCGCAGCAGAGATCTGTTTGAGCCCGGTGGCCGACATCCCCTGTCGCCGGTACAGCTCCGCCGCTGCGTCGAGGATCCTGTCCCGGGTCGTCGGCTCCGTCATCGATCTCCTCCTTGCGCAGGGGTTGCAGACAGCATATCGTTCGCCTCAATAGAACGATCTATCTAGGAGGCTCCATGTCGACAGTAGGGGTGCCGTCCGGCACGATCGCCTATGAAGACACCGGAGGCGACGGACCGGTGATGGTGTTCGGTCACGGGTTGTTGATGGACGGTAGGCAGTGGCGCAAGGTCCTGCCCCAGCTACCCGAATATCGCTGCATTACACCGACATTGCCGATGGGCGCGCACACCTCGCCGATGCGCCACGACGCCGACCTGACCGAGACCGGGATGGCGAACATCCTGGCCGACTTCCTCGACGCGCTGGACCTCGATGACGTGACCCTGGTCCTCAACGACTGGGGCGGCGGCCAGTTCATGATCTCCGAGGGGCGCGACAAGCGCATCGGCCGCATGGTGCTGGCGTCGGTGACGGCTTTCGACAACTACCCGCCCGAACCGGCGCGTCCCGCCGCGCTGCTGTGTCGCATGCCCGGTGGAGGCTGGGTGTTGAGCAGGATGCTCGGCACCAGGTTCTTTCGCCACAGCCGGCGCGCCTACGGCGCGATGGCGAAGTCGGGCTTGCCCGACGAACTGTTCGACGCATGGTTCGCGCCGGCCGTCGAGAACCCGGCGATCCGCCGCGACCTGGTGAAGTTCGCGACCGGCGCGCCACCGCGGGCCCGACTGCTGGAGATGTCGGAGCAGATGCGGACTTTCGATCGGCCGGTGCTGGTCATCTGGGCGCGCGAAGACCGGATGATGCCCCTCGAGCATGCCGACCGGCTCGTCGAGCTCTATCCCGACGCCACCAAGATCGTCGTCGACGACTCCTGGACGTTGATCCCGGAGGACCAACCCGCCGCGATGGCGCAGGCGCTGCGGGACTTCGTCAGTCTGTCGCCCCGAGAATCTTGATCGCGAAGATCAGGGAGTCCCCGGGCAGGATTCCGGCACCCGGCTGCCCCTGCGGATAGCCGTCGGCAGACGTCATCGCGACCGCGACGGTCGAACCCACGTTCTGTCCGGCGATGGCTTTCTGGAAGCCCGGGATGACGCCGTCGAGCGGGAAGTCCACGGGGGCCCCGCGCTGGTAGCTGCTGTCGAAAATCGATCCATCGCGCCCGTTCACGCCCTGGTAGCAGACGGACACGGTGGCGGTGGGGGAGACCACGGGACCGTCGCCGGCCTGCAGCGTGCTCACCTGCGTCTCGGCCACGGTGAACGGCGACTCGACCCTGACCAGTGGCGCAGCGGTGTCGGTGGACCCGGTGACCGCGACGCTTCCCGTCGTTCCGGGCAGCGTCCACTCCGGGGCGGCATCGCTGTCCGGCAGCGCAGTCGGGCACGCGGAGGCGGCGGGCGCGGGCGGTTGGGCATCCGAGGACGGGACGACTCCGGAACCACAGGCGGTCAGAGCGAGCGCGCCGGCTGCGAGCGCGACGGAAGAGGACAGGCGTAGGGACTTCATCGACGCCACGCTACCGATCCGTGGACCGGGAGTGGCAGCGGGCACACGCGGTACAACATATTCCTTGACAGGAATATGTCAGGCATCTAGGTTCGGCGGTATGCAGTCGTCGGTCTTCGCGGCACTCGGTGAGCCGAGCCGTCTCCGCATGGTCGAACTGCTGCGTACCGGCCCGCTGTCGGTAGGGGAGATCGCCGAGAAGCTCGAGATCCGCCAACCCCAGGTGAGCAAACACCTTCGGGTTCTTGGGGATTCGGGCATCGTCAGCGTTGAGGCGTTGGCCCGCAAGCGGATCTACCACCTCATCCCCGAACCGTTTGAACAGATCGCCCAGTGGACCGAGTCCTTCGAGACGCTGTGGGAGGTCCGCATGGATTCCCTCGGCACATTCCTCGACTCCATCACTGATGACAACGACTGATCGGAGATTGTCGTGCTCCTGCAACTGCTGAAGCCCAAGAAGCTCAACTTCGAGCGGACCTACCCCGCACCGATCGACACGGTGTGGCGCGCGTGGACGGATCCCGAAATGCTGCGGCAGTGGTGGGGACCGGAGAAGACGCTGGTCCCCGAGTGCCGAGTCGACCTGCGTGTCGGTGGCGAGATCTACATCGTCATGGAGGCCGGCGCGGAGATGGGCAAGTACCAGGGCACACGCTGGCCCATGGCAGGCACCTTCACCCGCGTCGAGGCGACGTCGGGCCTGACCTATGACGCGCGTTCGTGGACAGTGGGCGAAGAAGAGGGCTCCACCATCCACCACACCAACGACGTCACCCTGAGCGAATCGGACGGCACGACGACGGTGCGGCTGCACGTCACGATCACCAAGATCGGGCCCAAGGCGAAGCTGGCGGCCTTCGGCATGAAGTGGGGTTACAAGGCGCAGCTCGACAAGCTCGACAAGCTCCTCGCGCAGTAACCGCACACGACGTCGGGGGGCGACGACGTTGCCGGATCAGGGAAGCTTCGGCACTGTGGAGGGATGAGCGACGAAACGAAGGTCACTGTCGAACGAACCATCACCGCCCCCGTCGATGCCATCTTCGATGTGCTGTCCAATCCCGAGCGCCACCAGGAGCTCGACGGATCGGGTTTCGTGCGCAGCGTCGATCACGCCGATCGCATCCAGAAGGTCGGTGAGGTGTTCACGATGAACATGCAGGGCGACCACATGGGCGGTGAGTACAAGACCGACAACCATGTGACGGGTTACGCGAAGGACAAGCTGCTCGCCTGGCAGACGGCGCCTGCGGGCACCGAACCTCCGGGCTGGGAGTGGTTGTGGGAGCTGGAGTCTCAGGGTCCTGGCGAGACGCTGGTGCGCCACACCTATGACTGGTCGAAGGTGACCGACAAGAAGCTTCTCGAAAAGGTGAAGTTCCCGCTGGTCAGCAAGGACCAGCTGTCCGACACGCTCGCCCGGTTGGCTGCCGCGGTCTCGTCCTGACGGGGCCGGCCCGTCGCCGATCAGTCGCGTCGGGCTTCGTAGCGCAGTAGGACCGTGCCGCCGGGGAAGGTGCGATTCTCCAGCAGTCGCAACGAGATCCACGACGGCAGATTCGGGAAGAACGGGAGTCCGCCGCCGACGGCGACGGGCGAGACGACGATGCGGTATTCGTCGACGAGCCCGGCTTGCACGATCGGCGCGGCCAGGGTCGCACCCGCCACCTCGAGCTGACCGCCGGTCTCGGCCTTCAGCTTCGTGACGACCTCCACCGGGTCGCCGCGTTCCAGCCGGGAGTTCCAGTCGACGGACTCCAGGGTGCGCGAGAACACGACCTTGGGCATGTCACGCCAGATGCGGGCGAAATCGACGATCAGCGGGGTGGCGTCCGGGTCCTCGTCGGCGGTCGGCCAGTAGTCCGACATCAGGTCATAGAGCCGTCGCCCGTAGAACGCCAGGGCGGTATCCCGTTCGAAATCGTTCCAATACTGGTGAACTTCATCGTTCGGATCCGACCAGTCGATGCTGCCTCGGGCGTCGGCGATGTACCCGTCGACCGACACGTTGAAGCCATAGATGAGTTTTCCCATGCTCTTCAGACTGCCGCGGCGAGCGGCACTCATCGCGACGCCGCGCGAGCGAGGGGGAGTGCTTCCCGACAGGATCCGTCAGTCGTCGCTTTCTTCCTCGCGGCGGCGCGCCGCCTCGATCACCTCGGGCGGGGCCGGCTTCTGGAGCCAGGCCCGCATCCGCATCAGTCCGCCGGCAAGCGTGCCGACGGCGAGCACGGCGATGAGGATCCAGAACGCAGTGGACATAGGTCAATTGTCCGCCTGCGGTCAACCACCGGTGCGTGAGACCGCGCGCCCGATACCGGAAACTCAGTGCAGGATGGCCCGCGCCGCACGCTCGGCGATCAGCATCACAGGGGCGTTGGTGTTGCCGGAGGTGATCGTGGGCATCGCCGACGCGTCGACGACTCGAAGGCCGGCGACGCGAAAAACGCGACAGTCGGTGTCGAGGACCGTGGTGGCCGACCGCGGCAGACCGCGCGCGTCAAAAGCGCCCATCGCGCAGGTCCCCACGGGGTGAAAGATGGTCGTCCCCAGTTCCCGGGCCGCGGCCTGCAGGTCGTCGTCGCTCACCAGATGCGGGCCGGGAAGCATCTCTTCCGGGCGGTAGCGGGCCAGCACAGGTGACGCCATGATCTTTCGCGTCATCCGGAGGCCGCGCACGGCGATGTCGCGGTCGGCGTCCGTGGACAGGTAGTTGCAGAAGATCTTCGGGTGGGTCAGCGGATCTGCGTCCGCCAGACGCACATGGCCTCGCGAGGTGGGTCGCAGATTGCAGACCGACGGCGTGATGGCTCCGTACGGGTGCAGGGGTTCGCCGAACTTCGTCAGAGACAACGGCTGCACATGCCATTCCAGATCAGGGCTGGCCAGGACGGGGTCGCTCTTGGCGAATGCCCCCAGCGTGGACGGCGGCATCGTCAGGGGTCCCGAACGCAGCAGGAGATACTGAATTCCCATGCCCGCCCGGGTGATCCAGTTGCGGTACAGGGTGTTGACGGTGCGCGCGCCCCGGACGCGGTAGACGGTACGCAGCTGCAGATGGTCCTGGAGGTTCTCACCGACCCCGGGTAGATCCACGGTCACCGGCACGTCGTGCCGGGCCAGCAGCTCGGCCGGGCCGAGACCCGACACCTGCATCAGGTGCGGGGAACCGATGGCTCCTGCGCTCAGGATCACCTCCCGACGCGCTCGGACGTCGACGATCTGTCCGTCTTTGAGCACGCGGAGGCCGGTGGCGCGGTGCGTTGCGGTGGTCCAGGCACCGCAACGCTGATCGTCGCGAACCTGGTCGTCGGTCAACAGCCGCAGAGCCTGGGTCTGCGTGTAGACGGTGAGATTCGGGCGGTGGGCGACAGGGTGCAGAAAGGCGTCGGCCATCGACCATCGCCGGCCCCGGCGTTGATTGACGTGGAAGTAGGCGCTGCCGGAGTTGTCGCCGCGGTTGAACTCGTCGATCGGCGCGATGCCCGATTCCGCAGCGGCGGCCTGCCAGGCGTCCAGGATCTTCCAGCGCACCCGCGGCCGCTCGACCCGGATCTCACCGCGCGCGCCGTGCCAGTCGTCGGCTCCGCCGAAGTAGTCCTCCAGATCCTTGTAGATCGCGAGTGTGTCGCCCGGACGGTCCGGGCCACCCCAGAGCCACCGCTCGTCACCGGTGGCCTGCGCCCACAGTTCGTAATCGCTGGCTTGGCCACGCATGTGGATCATCGCGTTGATCGACGAGCTGCCGCCCACGACGCGCCCGCGCGCGTAGAGGATGCTGCGGCCGGCGAGACCGGGGTCGGGCTCGGTGGTGTAGCACCAGTCGGTGCGAGGGTTGGCAATCGTGTACAGGTAACCGACCGGCACCTTGATCCAGAACCAGTCGTCCTTACCGCCGGCTTCGATCAGGAGCACCCGGTGATCGGGGTCGGCGCTGAGCCGGTTGGCGAGCAGGCAGCCTGCGCTGCCTGCACCCACGATGATGTAGTCGTATTCGGGCACAGGGCCAGTGTGCGCGATGACAGGACTGCAGCCCTATCAGATGCCGAGGACGTCGCGGGCGCGATCTATTTCGTCGGGATCGGCGGTTGTCGGGATGAGCCTGAGCTCGTCGAGGCCCGCTTCGCGCGCGCCGTTCACAGCCGTGAGGAGCGCAGACGGCCCGAAGTTGAGCATGCCTGTGGTCGCATCCGTGAGGTAGGAGCCGGCCGGTCCGGTGGCGACGACTTCCTGGTCCCAGAACTCTCGTACATGGTCTCGGAGCTGGGTCTCCGGGTCTGGACCGAGCGCAAACCAGATCGGGGTGGAGAAGTGCGGTTTGTCCGTCCTGCCGGCTGCCTGCCAAGCCTGCGCCACGCGCTCACGCTGTGCAGCCAAATTCTCGGCATCGAAGTGGAGTGAGTTCGCCGGATCACTCACGCCGACAGCCCATTTCGCGGCCCGCGCGAGCGCCTTCGGCCCGACCACGCCGGCGAGGAGAGGGATACCCGCAGCCTGCACCGGCGTGGGCCCTACGGGGTGGTGTCCTTCGACGGGGGGCTCCTGTGCCCACACCTTGCGCATCGTCGCGACCGCGGCGTCCATGCGCTGACGTTTCCGGTCGGTCGGACTGCCTGCCGCGACGTAGTCCTCATCCCAGGCGCCGATGCCCACTCCGAGCGTCAGGCGCCCTCCGGACAGCACGTCGATGGTTGCCATGTCTTTGGCGAACATGACCGGGTTCCGCATCGGGAGTGTGACGACATCGGTCCACAGGCGCACGCGCTCGGTCACCGCTGCCGCGGCGGCGAGTTGCGGGACCACTGACCAACTGTGTGGATAGAGCAGTCGTTCGTAGGTGACGAGTCCGTCCCACGGCCCTTCGTCGATCTTCCGGTACCAGGCAAGTTCCGTCTCGCGCCCGTGCGGAAAGAGGGTCGGCAGTCCCATACTGATGTGCACCAGGTTCACATCCCTTTCTCGGGTGAACGTAACCCCGCCCTTGATCCCAAGTTCATCAGACGTATTCGCCGAGCCGTGACCGACGGACCACCCAGTGGGAAACGGTGACTCGCGCGGGGGGTAGACGCTGCGGGGCACCTGCTCGTCTGCTGCGGATGCGGCGCTGACGGGCGGTGCTCCGGCGTTCACTCCAGAGTCTCAGGCGTGAACGTGGCGTCACTACCACCCACGGTCATCGTCACCTGACCTTCCATCACCATCACCTGAGCCGACACCCGTCGATCGACGGCCTGGGCCAGTTGCTGCATCGGTGCGTGGGGTATCTGCAGCACAGACAGATTCGGCAGCTTGGCCACTTTGGGCCCCACGGTGCGCCACCATGTGGCCACGCCGGCGGCGAAGGGGAACAGCAGTACCTGGTCGGCCTGGCCGGCCGCTTTGCCCAATGCCCGTTCATCGGGCTGGCCGACGCTGATCCACTCCAGGATCCGGCCCGTGTAGTCCGCGAGCCGCAAGTCCGGTACGCCCGGGGTGGACAGGCCCGCCCCGAACGCCAACTCACCGTCGACTTCGTCGAGCCGGTGGGCGCGCAATCCAAATGCCAGCAATCGCACCACCATCCGCTCGTCGGTCTCGCTCGGATGACGGGCCACGGTCAGCGCGTGGTCGGAGTAGTAACCGTGATCGACATCGGAGATGCCGAGTTCGACTTTGAACACCGTCGCAGAAAGGGCCACGTCGAACCTCTCTGATTCGCCTGATGAACTCCGCGTAGCTTACTGGCAACGTGGCGTTCGATCCGTCAGCGGCCGGCGCAGTCGTCGATGGTTCGCGGAGGCACCGCGTGCTCCACAGCTCAGCCAATCGGTGCGTTGCGGCGCTCACTTTCCCAGGGTTCTGCGGGGGCGCACGGTAGCCCTACGTCCTGCAGCGTCAGGATGCCTGCGGGTGCCGCAGCTACGTTGTGGGCTGCGTTGACCGCCGGCATCGCGGTCATGGTGTCCCATTCGTGGTTGCCCCAGTGTTCCGGGGGAACGAACCGAATACGGGTCTGCACCTCCGGCTCGCCGGCAATGACGACGTGGTAGTGGTCGTCGTCGAACACCCAGCCGCCGTTGAGTTTGTCGGTCAGGTACCACGCCACGCGCGACTCGATGACCGTCTTGCCCTTGACTTTTGCGTTCCATCCGCCACGGATTGCCGCGATGGTGTCCTTCTCCATGCAGAACCACCCGAGATCGACTCTCTCCGAGGCCGTCTGATGCTCGACGACGAACTCCATCTCATCCACGTCGAACCCGAGAGCTAACGCCATACGCTGGACCGACTCGGCGAAAGTGGTGAATCCGAACTCGGCCAGACCGGCGACTTCAGGCGTCACCTCGGGCTGTCCCATCCCCAGCGCCTGCCACGTTTCCGCCGACTCGTAGACGGAGACATCTGCCGATTCGACTATCGACACCTTCTGCACATCTCGGCACACGGCGGTCATCGCCGTCACCATGGTGTTGATCCAGCCGGGGTTGACGCCGGTGATGTACAGCGAGCTGTTCCCTCGTTCACATGCCGCGGCGAGCTTATCTCTTGTCTCGCCTTGGATTCCGCCGACGTTGAGGAACAGGTTCGTGCTGATGACGTCAAGGCCGCTCTCCAGCAACCGAACCGCGTGGTCCAGGTCGGCCATGAACGGCGTGTAGAGGACGGTGTCGGCGTTCAACGCGATGAGCGCGTCGATGTCCGTCGTGGCACGCACACCGGTTTCCGGCCTGCCGCACAGCGGTCCGGCGTCGGCGCCCGCTTTCTCGGCCGAGTAGGCGTAGACCCCGACCAGTTCGAGCCGGGGGTCATCCAGGATCCCTCGCATGCTCAGCTTGCCGACCTTGCCTGTGGTCCATTGGATGACGCGCAGCTTTTTCACCGGAATCCTCACTCGATGTTTCGGCACAGCTTGTGCCGTTAATGGGAATGTACCGCTTAAGCTGACGGGATGGAAGAAGTGAATCGCCGCGGAAGGCCTCGCAGTCAGGCCACCCATGACGCGATCCTCGACGCGGTGTGCGACATCCTGGTTACCGGCGGCTATTCCGAGGTGTCGATGGACCGCGTTGCCACTGCCGCCGGAGTCGGGAAGCACAGCCTGTATCGCCGCTGGGCCTCGAAGGCACCTCTGGTCGCCGAAGCGGTGATGAATGCTTACGGGCAGCAGAGTCCGCTGTTATTGCCAGATACCGGTGACGTCGAAGCCGATCTGAGGGAGTGGCTGCTCGGACAAGCACGATACTTCGGTGTGGAACGTAACGCCGCCCTCAGCCGAGCGCTGGCGGTCGCTTCAGCAGATGACGCCGGCGATAGAGAGGCACTCGACCTTCAACTTGCCGGACCGCACCGTGACGCCCTGCTGCGCAGACTTCACGCGGCCGCAGCGGGCGGCGAAATCAGAGCAGACACCGACGTCGAAGCGGTCACGGAAGCGCTCATCGGCGCCATGTTGTACCGAATTTTCAATCGCGCCAAGACAGTTGATGAAACCATCAAGGTCTTCAACGGCATCCTCGACGCCCTGATGCGCGGTGTGCGGAAAACGTAGAGTCCAGGGGAGCGCATCGACCTGGGGGAGATGACCGATGCTGATCAACGTGGTGACCTATGGCGTTGCCCGCCCGGCACCTCATCGACACCAGCGCGGCGGCACGTGTGCTGCGCGATATGGAGAACGCTGCGTGCGTGGTGAGGTCTTTCGGCCGCATGCGCCGCGGGGGGGCGGCGGCCACGAGCAGTCCAGATCCCGCTACGTCGTAGTCGTCCAGTCAGATCAACCGCCTCTGTCGACCTGGCTGGTTGCGCCAATGTCCGCGTCAAATGATTGGTCCAGAAGATGCAGGCCATCGACCAAGCGCTGCGTAGATCGCTGTCGCCGGATGAAAACAGTTGGGGAGCAGCGTAATAGGGCGCAACTTACCGGTAACGCTGCATATTCTCGCGTGCGCAACGGTGAACGATTGGTTCGCTGCTTTGACGTCTCACCGGCGATACACTGCGTACGTGGATGCCGTCACGGTGCGCGAATTGAGCAACAGTGGAGGAGACGTTCTGCGCCGTGTCGAGCATGGCGAGCGCATCGTCATTACTCGGGACGGGACCCCTGTTGCTGAGCTACGGCCGTTGGGCCTTGCCCCCATGTAGTGGACACGGGATTTGTGGTTATGCGGCTTCGGGCAGCGTAGCCGGTGTCAGGTTCCTTTCGTAGGTCGCGGGGCTGGAATGACGGCAGTAGGAGTGCCGTCGTGTGGTGTTGTAGCGGGCCAGCCACCGAAAGACCTCACGGCGGCAGATCGCCGCGTCCGGCCAGCAGTTACGGTCTTGCAGAATCTCGCGCTTGAGGGCGGCGTTGAACGATTCGGCCAACGCGTTATCGGCACTTGACCCCACCGCACCCATCGACTGGACGACCCCCAGATCGCGGCAGAGATTCGCGAAATCCCGTGAGGTGTACTGACTTCCATGATCTGCATGGAATATTGCACCAGCCAGTGAACCCCGCAGTGCAGCAGCGGCTTTGAGCGCATCGATGACCAGTTCGGTGCGCATGTGATCGGCGATCGCCCACCCGGCGACCCGCCGTGAACAGCAGTCGATCACGGTGGCCAGGTACAGGTTGGCGCCGGTCGCCAATGGCAAGTAGGTGATGTCGCCGACGTAACCGGGTGTTGACCTGCGCGGCGGTGAAATCCCGTTTGAGCAGGTCGGGGACCTTCTGGTTCGCCGGGTCCGCCACGGTCGTCTTGACCCGACGTCGGCGTCGATAACCGGCGATCCCGGCGCCGCGCATCACCCGAGCCACCCGCTTGTGGTTGACCCGCTGCCCCTCGGGCGCACCGTCGTTGAGCTCGGCGGTGATCCGCGGCGCCCCGTAGGTGTTGTCCTCGTCGTGGACGGCGCGGATACGCTCGGCCAGCGCCTCGTCAGCAGCCCGACGGGCCGCTCGTCCGTCAGCACCGGCCAACCACGCGTAGAACGACGAACGCGCAACCTCGACGACTGCGCAGAGCCACTTCACCTCGAAGGCGTGCAGGTGGTCGGCGACAAACTGAAAGCGGCTCACCAGTTCGTCTCCCCGGCGAAATATTTGGCCGCCGACCGCAAGATGTCACGCTCGGTGGACAACCGCGCCTCGGTGGCGCGTAACGCCTTGACCTCACTGCGGAGGCGGGCCAGCTCCTGCTCAGGGCTCTCGGCCCCTGGCACAGGCTCGGCCACTACGACACCGCGGCGGTGCCGAATCGGCACCCCGGCCGACTTGCACCACGCCGAGAGCGTGGCCTCGCTGACACCGAGCTCGGCAGCGATCTGGGCGATCGTCGCGCCCTCGGTGTCCCGGTAGAGCGCGACCGCGTCACGCTTGAACTCATCGGGGTAATTTTTCCTTGCCATCGGGTTGGATCATCTCGCTTCCCCCAGCACATTCCTGGGATTGAGCGTGTCCAACACACGGGGTCAAGTCCCGTTGCCTCGTTCGAGCGCAGGACCTGCGGAACTGATCCGTCGCCGCAAGAATCTTCCGCCGGTAAACCCGGATGCCCTCCGGCGCGATATAGACAATCTCATAGACCCGTCGCTGTGACGCAAACCCAGAGCCGGGGATGCTGGATACCTCGACGGTGATCCTCTTGGGTCAGCTGTCTGACCCAGCCGAGCTTCCCGATCAATCGGTGATCAACGCGATCACGTTGGCTGAGCTGTCCGTAGGTTCGCACGTCGCCAACGACGATGCTGAGCGCGGTGCACGGCAGCAGCACCTGCAGCAGACCGTGGCGAATTTCGACGTCCTACCGTTCGATGGAGATTGCGCCCGGGCATTTGGAGCCGTAGCGGCGGCGCTGCGCACGTCGGGTCGCAAGCCGGCTGCGCGCGCCTACGACGCGCTCATCGCGGCCACCGCAATCGCACATGGAGTGCCGCTGTACACGTGCAACCCTGCCGACTTCACGGGAATCCCGCGACTGGAACTACGGTCAGTTACTCACCCGCATCACCGAAAGGGGCAACGCTCGAAAGCGTTGAGTAGCACCGCATTATGCCGTACACGAGTTGACATAATGTGGCTTATCGGTAAAACGGTGAGCTGCGGAGACGCGGCTCGTGTCATGTCGACCGCCTCACTTGTCCGATCCGGAACTAGTTGGGAGTAATCCGGGAAAACCTGGTAGCTGTCCGATTTCTCGCCCCCCGTTCCAGAACTATCTGACAGCGACACCCGCCCAGGTCCCTGCCCATGCACCTGCGGTTCTTCGGCCGGTGTAACGATGGCGTTGACTCTGTATCCATGACTATCTGACAGCATCGGACCGCACGATCGACAGTCCAGAACTACCTGACAGCGGCGGACACTCCGCGCCTTCGACGTCCCGCGTGAGCCGTCCAATTCGTCACTGTGACGTTATGTAGGTGGTGCAGCGCTCCCTGTTCGCGCAGGCTGGAGCCCCGTGACACCCAATTGTCCGTTCTCATTGATTCTGGGGCATTCTCATTGAATCTGGGGTAAGTGCGTGTCTTTCTCATTGAATCTGGGGCACGAGGCTTAGCGTTTATGTGTGCTGACGTCGGCTGTTTCGGCTGGGCCAGGTGTAGCGAGTGCAGTGGACTTGGAGTTCAACACCCGCGAGGGATGCACGCGGCAATCGCTGGACCGATGTGCTGCAACCCGGTTTGAGTTGGACTGTTCACCAGTGCGGAATTTCCCCTCGTTTCGAGGTCAGCGTAACTTTCCCGGGCTGTGGTGGTTCGCCACAACCGGCGCACATGTAGGTCACGAGTCCTGGGTAGAACGTGACCAGTTGATGGCGTTGGATGCCGATCCGGATGTTGTTGGTGTTCTGTCGCAACCATTTTGGATTCATTGGCGTGACGGCACGCGGCATGCTCCTGACTACTTCGTGCGGCGCCGCGATGGATCTGTCGTCGTAGTCGACGTTCGTGAGGACGACCGGATCTCTGACGCTGATCGGGACGTGTTCGATCGGTCTGCCGCCACGTGCGCGATGGTCGGTTGGGATTACCTGCGTGTCGGTTCCCTCGATCCAGTGCTGCGGGCGAATCTACGTTGGTTGTCGGGTTATCGGCATCCGCGAGTATTGAAGATCGGTTTGGCTGATCAACTGGCGGAGGTCTTCGCTCGGGTCCGTCCGTTGATGGCTGGTGTGCACGCGGTCGGGACTCCTTTGGTGGTGCTGCCCGTACTGTTTCATCTGCTCTGGCACGGCCGTTTAGTTGCCGATCTGCAAGGAGCGGCACTTGGCGACGACACGGCGATTGGCCTCGGGACCGGGTGGTGACCTGACGTGCGAACGGGTGTCGTCCGAGAGGGAGACGAAATCCGTTTATCAGCAGGTGTTTTCACCGTCGTAACCCTGTCGGGCAGATCAGCTCGACTGGTTGACGCTGTCGGCGAGCAGATTGTGGTGCCGCTCTCGCAGCTGATGGTTGATCCGGCATTGGAATTGGTGTCGGGGTCGCGACCGCCACTGTGTTCTGAGGAAATGCTGGCTGGCATTCCCGAGGCAGCCGTCGAGCAAGCACGGTGGTGGGAGCGCCACATCGTGGAGATCCTCAGCGGCCGCCCGCCTGGGACGGCCGCGGGCATTCGTCCCCGCCCAGAGTTCGACACGGCGAAACGATCTCTGCGGCAGCGTGAGCTGGCCAAGTTGGACGAGCTGCGTGCCGCCGGCCACGACGTGAGTCGGAATGCGTTGCAGCGTCGCCGATTTGCCTACGAACGGGACGGGCTCCTGGGAGTGGTTGACGGGCGCCATAATCGGCGGCGCGCGGTATTCGGCCGTGTGGACGACCGTGTCGTCGCCGCGGTGCGGGATGCGATCGAGGGCGAGACCGACCTGTCAACGGGAACGGTGCAGCGTCTGCAACGGCGGGTCGCCAAGACGCTGGTGGCCACCTATGGTGCCGACGACGCGCCCGCGATGCCGTCGCAGCCCACCTTCTACCGGCTGGTCAAGCGCCTCGCGGAAGGACGGCACACGTTCGGGTCAGCACGGACGCGGCGATCGCTGTCCAAGCAGCCCGATGGCCCATTCGGGTCGATCACCGTGGTGCGCCCCGGCGAGATGGTGGAAATCGATTCAACCCTTCTGGATGTACGGGTAGTGCTCGATGACGGCATGGTAGACCGAGTCGAGCTGACTGCGATGGTCGACAACGCTACGCGGTCCATCCCGGCCGCGGTGCTGCGACCGACGACCAAAGCAGTGGACGCGTCACTGCTCTTGGCGCGGGCATTGACGCCCGAACCGATGCGCCCGGGATGGGCCGATGCGCTGCGGATGTCCCGGTCGGTACTTCCGCACCACAGCCTGACCAGTGTCGATCAGCGCCTGGCCGATGCTGCGGCCAGGCCGGTGATCGCTCCCGAGACGATCGTCTGCGATCACGGGAAAGCGTATCTGTCCCAAACATTTCGGCAAGCGTGCTGCACATTGGGGATCAATCTGCAGCCGGCTCATCCCGACTGCCCGACCGATAAGCCGAAGATCGAGCGGACATTGCAGTCGGTGGGCACCCTGTTCGCACAGTACGTGGCCGGTTACGTCGGTTCATCGGTGGAGCGGCGTGGGAAAAACGCCGAGGACGACGCGGTGTGGTCGATGATTGAGCTGCAGGCGCTGCTGGACGAGTGGATCATCGCGGTGTGGCAGAACCGCCCCCACGATGGCCTGCGGGATCCGGTGACGCCGGGGAAAGCGTTGTCTCCCAACGAGAAATACACTGCCCTCGTTGAGGTGGCTGGCTATGTACCGGTCCCACTGGACGCCGACGACTATATCGAATTGCTTCCCGTGCAGTGGCGCACAATCAACAGTTACGGGGTCCGGATCAACCATCGCACCTATGACGCCAAGGCGCTCAACCCATACCGGCGCCAGCATTCCGGGGTCGATGCCCGTAACGGACAGTGGGAAGTGCACTACGACCCGTATGACGTGTCGAGGATTTGGGTGCGCAATCACCACGAAGACGGATGGCTGGCCGCGACGTGGACGCACCTTCGGTCCTCGCCGGTGCCGTTCGGCGAGACACTGTGGCGCCACGCCCGCTCCGTAGCCGACCGCAGAGGGGCCCAGAAGACCCAGGAAGCGGAGATTGCGGCCATCGCGGAGGACTTGCTGGACCGCGCCGCCGCTGGGCCGCAGCAGCAGACGAAAGCCGAGCGCCGAGTGACTGGACGGACCAGCGCCGCGAGCGCCGGCCGGGACTGGCCGGACCCGACGGAATCATCCGAACATCATGGCCCGTCACCGTCGGAACGGGCCGCCGACAACGAGACTTTCGACGATGACGGCGAGATGGCGGAGGTCATACCCCTGCCGGTGTTTGATGCACGCAAGGAGGCCCAAACGTGGCGACTGTGACCGAGATTGCGGCGGTGGGTCAGTTAGAGGATCGCCGCCAGCCGACCACGACGCTGGAGGGCTGGCGGCGTTTTGTTGATGCCGATCCGCCGGAGTTCACGTTGCTCGCCGACGACGAGTGGGCCAGCCTCGGTGAGGACGAGCGGACGGCCTACAACGAGGCCCGGGTTGCGCATCATTCGGAGCTGGTGGTGGTCACCACGTCGGCGATCGAAGCGATCACCCATCAGGGCCGGCTGTTGACATTGCTCAACCAGCGCGAGATCGGGGCCCGGCGCGGGCTGATCATCTCCGGCGGGGCAGCGACGGGGAAAACTACGGCGATCAAGCAACTGGGTCGGTTTCACGAATTGCGCACCCGTGCACGGTTTCCCGGCGATGAGAGCCGGATTCCGGTGGTGTATGTGACGGCCCCGCCGAAAGGGTCGCCCCGCAAGTTGGCGATGGAGTTCGCACGGTTTCTGGGGCTTCCCACGCTCAATCAGCGGATGAACGTGACCGATATTTCCGATGCCGTGTGCCAGGTGCTCATCGATGCCCGTACCGACATCGTGGTGGTCGATGAAATCCACAACCTCAACCTCGACACCCGCGCCGGCGAAGAACTGTCCGACCACCTCAAATACTTCACCGAGCATCTGCCTGCGACATTCGTTTACGCCGGGATCGAAGTGGAACGCTCGGGGCTGTTCACCGGCACGCGGGGACGGCAGTTGGCCGGCCGTTGCGGGGTGATCCACACCAGCGCATTCCCCGACGCCAAGGAGTGGCGACAACTCGTCGCCGCCATGGAAGGTACCTTGCGTCTGCATCGACACGAACCGGGAAGCCTTGTCGCCCAGGCCCGTTACCTGCACCGCCGCACCGGCGGGATGATCGGCAGCCTGGCCCACTTGATCCGGGCTTCAGCAATCCAAGCGATGCTCGACGGCACCGAGCACATCACCCGCGAGGCCATGGACGATATTTTGAGCGACTACGCCGCCCACACGGCCGCGGCCCGCACGGCCAGCTGACGTGGCAACTGTCAGGCCGTGGCCGCGCGGACCACGCCAGCGGCTCCCGCGAACGATCGCACCGTTCCGTTGGGAAGCCGTATCGTCCTACATCGACAGGCTGGCCCGCGCCAACCATATCGGCGTCTCCACACTGCGCGGCCATGTCGCCGAATCATGCGCAGCCCGGCCGCGACCGGACTGGTTGGCCGTCGTCAGCGGCCAACCTGAGCAGGTAATCCGGTCCCGTCTCTGCGGGCTTGCTGGCGACCCCACCGCGCTCAAGCAATATCTCCGCCGCCCTTTGTGTCAAAGATGTATGGCACGCAAGGGAATACACGAACCCGTCTACTGCTACCTGCCTGCACATGTCTCCGTATGCCACCGTCACCGACGCTGGATCGGTTCACCAACGCGCGTTCTTGACGACCAGGTGGATCTTCGTGACCGGCCCACGGTGCTCAGTGCCGGGCGCACGCATCGGCGCTTGGCCCGTCAGTATTCAGAGGTCGACCTTCATGACGCCTTGGGCGACGCCCGCCACATCCTGGTCTTCTGGACTCACGCAGAGCGTCACGTGGCGGCGGGGATTCTGCAGAATGGCCTAGAAGCGCACGTGGTGGCCTACCCCGATGTGATCGCCGTAGCCGCAACATTGCTCACAGCTCGCCCTCGGGTTGAACAGCCCAGGACGCCAACGGAACCCGCCTGGCCGACGCTACTGCTCGACCGCATCAACGAACGCACCGGCGCCCACCATGCCGACGCCACCCCCGTCGAGCAATGGGCGCAGTACCGACGCCTATTCGCCACTGCCGTATTGACGACACGCTCAGACGGCGCAGAACTGGCGTGTCGCGCTTAGCCTCGATCCACCGGTGAGCTGTCGGTGTGAAGTCGATTTCGATTGTGTGCGTTGGGCCCGGGGTGTGCCGTGAGGTGGGTGTGTGTGATGGCCCGATCTCGGTATCGGCTTGTTCCTGTGGGTCTTTCGTCTCGTGCGGGCGGTTGGGGTTGCTCTGTTAGGCCAGCAGTGGCCGGTTTCGGCCAAACAGACTGTGGAACAGGGTGTTCCACGCGGTTTCCCAGGGCCAGTTGCGTGGCAGGTGCAGGGTCAGGCGTCGGGCCGAGGAGGCGATGCGTGCCGGCACGCTGATCAGGGTGCGGCGGATGGTGCCGGTGCGGGCTTTGGCCAGCGCTGGTCCGGTCAGGGTGGCCGCGGCGCGGGTGAGGTTGAACGCCATCGCTGCGCACACCAGCCAGGCGGCGTTGGCGCCGAATCGCCCCGAGGGCAGATGGGCCAGAGCAGAGTCTTTGAGGTCGGCGTGGACCTGCTCGATGAGCGCGTGGCCGCGGTGGGTCTTGTCGGCGGTGACGGTATCGAGGTCGGTGGTGGTGAAGAAGGCATGGAAGCGCCAGGTGTCGAACAGGGTGGTCTGCCCCTCGCCGCTGGCGGGGTTGAGGTCGGGGATGCGCCGCACCACCAGCCTGCCGGGGATCTGCTCGCTGGTTTTGCGGGAGCTGAACGCGGTGAAGTCGATCTCGGCGACCTCGGCGCGCGAGATCCAGCGCTGGGTGTTCTCGTCGTAGATCGCGTCGGTGTACTGGATCGGGATCCAGGCGTCCTCGGGTATGGCGGCGATGGCGGCTTTGACTTTTGGGTCCAGGCGCACGGTGATCGACACGTCGGCACCACCGCGCAGAGCAGCCGCCACGGTTGGGTAGCCGTAGAACGCCGAGTCGGCTCGCAGCAGCGGCCGGGTGGCTGCCGCCGAAGAGCGCAGTCGTGTCACGGTGGCCAGCGTGTCGCCGACGATGCGGGCAGCTCCACGTGCTGATCCGCAGGCGCCTTTGCGTAGGCGTTGGCCGCAGATGATCGGTGCACCATGCTCAGTGGTGAGCGTGGCGATCAGCGCATTTAACCCACGGACCCCGGAGTATCCGTAACCAGATCCCTGTTTGGTGTAGCCGTGCACTTCGATGATGGTGTCATCGAGATCAACACACACCGGACCGTCAACACCGGCCAGCACCGGAGTGCGTTCGTGCAGACCGGCCAGCAACCGCGCCGCCACGGCGTCGAGTTGGCGGACATGACCGAAGCTGAATTCGCGCAGGAACGATCCCAGCGTCGACGGGGCGTACGGGCGGTCGAACACGGTGCCCATCGCGCCGTGGCGCAGCAAGGCCATGTCATCGATGCTGTCAGCACCAGCTACCATGCCCGCGACCAGCGACAAGACTTTCGCCCCGGCGTTGGCGCCCTTGTCGGTCGGCACCGTGATGTGCTCATCAGCCAGGCTGCTCAACCCGCACTGATGAGCCAGAGCGGCCATCGGGACCAGCCCGGCACACGACACCAGATTGGGGTCATCAAAGCGGGCTGACGCCACAGGACGAGTGTGAGATAGTTGCATCTACGAGATGCCCTTCGTTCTGACCGAATGTGATCCTAGACAAATCCCATTCTTTCACCGCGACAGGGCATTTCGTTTTTACAACCCGCCCCAACTCCTATTCGATCGGTGGATCAAGGCTTAGGGGTCGGCAGTCTTGAATGTGCCTTATCAGTAAGGCACTTGTGGTGTGCATCTGACTGTGTCCGACGGTTGTATCTATCGGCTTTCTAATCGTTAGGGACAGTGGTATCTGGCTGGGTGTATCGGCCGGTGAATCATCACCGGCGGCGCTGCTTGCCGGTGATTGGCCGGCGGTGGGTGGTCCAGTACGCGGCCACCGCGCTGACCACCACAGCGAAGGCGGCAATGACGCTGGCCGGGAGGGCGTGGTCCTGCAGCCATCCGGTCGCGGTGGCCGACCAGCCGGTGAGCAGGTTGCCGCCGCTGGCGGTGTGCCCGGTGGCCGCGGGCAGCCAGTACCACGCGAGGTAGGCGCCGGTGGCGATGAGGACAACGGCGGTGACGCGGGTCCCGTGGCGGGCGAGGATACCCAGATGCCGGGTCAGGGCCGTGCTGGCGATGGCGGTGCCGACGCTGACCAGCATCAAGATGGTGGCGGCACCGGCTGTGTATGCGGTGAACACTGCCAGCAGACCGCCCCATCCGCTGGTGGCCTGGGCCTGGGCGATCACCGCGAGCAGTACCCCGAAGGTGCAGGACAGTGACGCCAGGGCGTAGCCGATTCCGGCCGCGAGCACACCACCGGCTGTTGGGGAGTCCGGCCGATGACGCGTCCGGGCAGGCATACGCAGACCGATGGTGCGGCCGGTGAGCATGAAGCCGCCCAAGATGGCCAGGGTGAGCCCGATCGTGATCCCGAGCCAGGGAGCAGCCGTCACCAGGGTCCGGGCACCGGCACTGATCGCGATACCGGCGAGGGTGAGGGTGCCGGTGAACCCGATGGTCAGGACGGCCCCGGTGCGCAGTGCCCGGGCCAGCCGCACGAGCACCGCATCGGTGCCGCCGGTGGCGATGGTGCCGGTGATCCACGCCGGTAGCAGCGCGAACCCGCAGGGGTTGACCGGGGCGAGCATGCCAGCGGTAAACGCGAGCGCGAGCAGGTTCACCGTGCGGCGCTGCTGCCGAGGGCGGCCAGGATCTGATCCTGGGACGGGGCGTGGCCGCGGTAGCTGATCTGCCCGGACGGGTCGATGACGAGGGCGGTGGTCGGCGCGGTCACCTGGTAGCGGCTGGTCAGGGCCCCGTTAGTATCGACGACCGCGGGCAGGCTGGTGCCGCCGATCTGGTCCAGGAAGTGGCGAACATCGGCGGGTTTCTCGGTGGGGACGATGTCGACGGCTAGGAACTTGGCGCTGCCTCCGGCTTTCTCCACGGCCGCCCGAGCAGCGGCCAGGGATTTACCGCCGCCGACGCATTCGCCGCACCCGTAGGAGAAGAACAGGATCGCGGTCGGGGCGGCAGCGGGCAGTTCGACGGTTTTGCCGTCCACCGTGGTCAGTGTCGCCGCCGTCGCCTGGGTTGTGGCGTTGGCGTGTGGCGGTGAGGTCGGATTGCTGGTTGTGGCCGATTGGCCGCACGCGGTCAGCGCGCCCGCTGCCAGCATCACAGCCGTAACGCCCGCCCACCTGTGGGGTGTAAACGAACGCGTTTCAGACATTGTCGATGCTTCCTTTCGTCAGGTCGTCGAGCGTGTGCGTCGCGGGTGAATGGCTGTCGGCGGGACAGCAGTGATCGCCGCGTTGACCGCGGCGGGCGAAGGCGACCACAGCCGCCAGCAGCAGCGCGACGGCTGCCCCGATGACCCATGGATTCTCGAGCAGTCCACACACGGCGGCGAGCGCGCCGCCGGCGATCAGGACTGGCGCGGCGCAACACAGGGCCGTCACCAGCACCGCTGCCGCACCCAGCAGCACGGGATTTCTTCGTGGACGTTGATTCATTGATTTCTCCTCATCAGGTTGGGTGCGGCTGGTCAGCTGCAGCAGCCGGGGTGGGCAGTTGGCGGGGTATGGAGCTGGGTAAGGATTTGTGTGGTCAGGGCTGCGCCGAGTTGGTGGGCCTCAGCGACGCTGACGATCTGACCTTCGGGGTGCTCGGCGAGCCACGGCGCGGCGTCCTGCGCGCAGGTGAAGTAGTGCACCTGGTTGCAGAATGAGGACCGGATCGAGGTGAGGTCGTCGGGGTTGACCAGCGAGACCACCGCGGTCTCGGGCTGCACGCTGGTGACACCGTTTTCGCCGACCGAGACCCTGATCGGGTGCCCGCTGACGGGTGATTCGGATTCGATGCTGGCGGGCCGGTCCAGGATGGTGGGAAAGATGAGGGTGTCCAGGGCGCACCAGGTGTAGAGCTCTTGGCCGGCCACGGTGAATCGGTGGCGGGTCGGGCGCAGGGTCAGGCCCTGGCCGACGATGCGGCCCTGCTCGTCGTATTCGGTGTCGGGTACCGCGGCCAGACGCCGGGTCACCTCGTCAACCGGGAGGCCGACGGCCGCGGCGAGCGCCTCCACGGTGACCGGCTCGCCGGCGGCGAGCAGCCGCAGCAACGGCACCAGCATCGTCGGGTCGAGCCCGGACTCTTCCGGAATGGTCAGGCGGTCAAGGAAATTGGGCATCAGGAACCTTTCGAGTGAGCCATGCGTCAGGATGCGCAGCAGGACAGTCGGGACATATCGGCGCTGAAGGACTGGGCGGCGATTTTGATGCCTTCGGCCATGGTCAGATACGGGGCCCAGGACCCGGCGACCTGGTCGACGGTCATCGCGGCGTCGAGGATGTAGACCGCGGCGGCGGCGATCTCGCCAGCATCCTTGGCGACGGCGGTGATGCCGTGGATGCGGCCGGTGCCGGCGTCGGCGACGAGTTTGATGAAACCGCGGGTGTCTCGGTTGACCACCGCACGCGGCACATGTTTTAGCGGCAGCACCCGGCAGTCGCACCGTGTCCCGGCGGCGAGGAGCTCGGCCTCGGTCGTCCCGGCCGCACCGACCGCGGGGCTGGTGAACGTCACGCGGGGCAGATGGCGGTAGTCGACCCTGCGGCCGGCGTCGGTGAAGATGTTGTCGGCGACCATCGCGCCGTGATGGGCGGCGACGTAGACGAACTCGCGGTGCCCGGTCACGTCGCCGGCCGCCCAGATCCGTGGGTTCGACGACTGCAGCCCGTCGCTCACCACGACCTCGTTGTTCTCGCCGGTTTTGACCTGCACCGCTTCGAGATTCAGGCCGTCGGTGTTCGGACGGCGGCCGGTGGCGACGAGGACTTTCGCGGCACGGAACTGCTGCGTTCCGCCGGTGATGGTCGCGGTGACCGTGACCTGATCGTCGGCCTGCTCGACCTCGCTCACCGTGGCGCGGCGCACCACCCGGATGCCGTCGTCGGCGAACACCTCCAGCAGCGCCATGCCGACTTCCGGCTCTTCCTTCGATGCCAGCGTGGAGCGGACCAGCACCGTCACCGTTGACCCGAGCCGGGCGAACAGTTGCGCCTGCTCCAACGCGACGTAGCCGCCGCCGATCACCAGCAGCGACTCCGGGACCTCGGTGACTTCCATCGCGGTGGTCGAGGTCAGGTAGGCGACGCCCTCGAATGCGGGCGGGATGACTGGGTTCGCGCCGGTGGCGATCAGGTAGTGCTCGGCCTCGATGGTGGCATCGCCGACCTCGATGACGGGCGCGTCCGGGGTTCCGGCGAACCGCGCTTGGCCCTGAATGCGCTGCCAGCCATACGATTCGGCCACGTTGAGGTACTTCTCTGAGCGCAGCGACTCCACCAGATCGTGCGTGCCGGCGATCAGGGCCGCCATGTCCACCGGGCCGGCCGTGGTGGCGATCCCCGGGAACCGGGCAGTGTCGGCTGCGGTATGCCGGGCCTCGGCCGCTGCGATCAGGGCCTTTGACGGCACGCAGCCGGTGTTGACACACGTGCCACCGAAGATGCCGCGCTCGATCATGACGACGGACTTGCCGAGCGCGGTAGCGCGGATCGCCGCGGCCATCGCCGCGCCGCCGGAACCGATGACCGCGAGGTCCAATCCCTGACTCATGCACCCATCCTTGACCTTCAAGTAGGCTTGAAGGTCAAGTGTTCTGAGGAGACATCGTGAGAATCGGGAAGCTCGCCGAGGCGACCGGGGCCACCACCGCGACGCTGCGCTACTACGAAGACGAAGGCCTGCTCCCGCCCGCCGAACGTTCCCCGGCGGGGTATCGCGACTATGCCGCCGACACGATCGCCCGGGTCGGCTTCATCCGACGGGGACAGGCCGCCGGGTTCAGCCTCGCCCAGATTCGGCAGATCCTCGACATCCGTGACAGCGGCCACGCGCCGTGCACGCACGTGCGCGACCTGCTCGACATCCGACTGACCGACCTCGACGAGCAGATCAGCGCACTGGTGGCACTGCGCGAGACCATCGCCCGGCTGCGGCAGGGCGCCGAAAGCGTCGACCCGGAATCATGCAGCGCCGATGACGTATGTCGATACCTCTAGGAGCCACCTCCGTGGCACCGGAGGCATGTATTTCGTCAAGTCCGTTGACCCCGGCAGTCGTCATGAATTTCCGCCCCACTGGAGGTCGTTGGTGCGCGGGAGCGCGGGGCCTGCTGAGCAGTAGGCTCACCCGATGCGGTGGGATTTCACTCGAAGCTGGTCGCATTGGCCGTGCTGAGCCCAGCCACACTCGTTCAGGCGATCGCCACCTTCGCCATCACCAATATCGACGACATCGTGGTCCTCGCGGTGATGTTCGGCCAGGCGCCCGGTCATCGTGGCGCAGCCATCCGAGTGACCGCCGGTCAGTACCTCGGCTTCACCGCCATCTTGGCAGTTTCGGTCGGCGGCGCACTCCTGGGTGCCACGCTGCTTCCTCCAGCCGCACTGCCGTACTTCGGGCTGCTGCCCATCGTGTTGGGGCTGCGGGCGGCATGGCTGGCCTGGCGGGATCGCCGCACCCAACCGGCGCCGACCGATGATCCCGCAACACTGTTGACGCCTGGCACCTGGCAGGTCGCAGTCATCACCTTCGCCAACGGCGGCGACAACATCGGCGTGTACGTTCCGATCTTCGCCGTCTCAACGATCGCCACCATCGGTGTTTACATCATCGTGTTCCTCATCGGTGTGGCCATCTGGTGCGCGGCCGGCCGATATTTCGCCTCCCACCCGATCATCGCCAAAGCACTCTCACGCTGGGGCCACATCGTTCTGCCCGTTGCACTGATCACAATCGGGGCCCTCATCCTCATCAAAGGCGGAGCGTTCGCCCTCTAGCTCGGAGCAACTTCACCACTCAGGGCCAGGAGGCGCTCCTGCATCGGCATGTGTTGGCGTTCAACCACTTTGGTGATGTCCCGGCCCGTATCCGCTATGACAATCTAAAACGGGCGGTGGCCAAGGTGCTCAAAGGCCGCAGCCGGCACCCGAACTACCAACACGAGCGAGCGCACCACAGAATCATGATCGTGTGTCACGAGAGACACGATCACAGTAGTTATACCGAAGACGTACCCGAGCCAACGGAATCGACAGGAGACCATTCCGGCTACCCTGCTGCGCTCGCAGCCGGGCGCGGAAGCAGGGTTGCCCCAGATTCAATGAGAAACGTCGCGATCGAAATTCTCATCCAATCTGGGGCAATGCAGGTCAGACTAGTAAATGTGCCCCAGATTCAATGAGAACGGACACCAATAATATGGATAACGTTGATTATCCATCTTTTGTCCGCCAAGCTGACGGTATGCCGCACAAGACAGATCCTGGCTACTCCGTCGCCGAAGGCGCCGTTGAAGCTGCCTCCGCGCCACCAGCTGTCGACGAGATCCCCGAATGGTTCCAGCAGTTCTTGGACCACCGTCAGGCCAGTAAACCCTCGGTACACACGATGAAGGCCTATCGGCGCGACTTCATCGCCATCGCCAAACTGCTGACAGACGGTGAACCAATCCAACTCAGTCCAGCTGACATAACTCGCGATTCGATGCGCACAGCGTTCGCCGCCTTTGCCGCCGACCACGAGGCTGCATCGATCCGGCGCTGCTGGTCCACATGGAATGTGTTGTGCACCTTTCTCTATACCAACGAACTGTTGGCGGCCAACCCCATGCAGCTCGTTGGCCGACCGAAGTTGAAGAAGCCGTTGCCGAAGGCGCTCCCCCGAACCGCGGTGGAAGCACTGCTCTCTGCTGTCACGCAGGAATCCGACGGTCGCCGAACAGACTGGAACGAGAGGGATCTCGCTCTCATTCTCACTGCACTTCTCGCGGGACTGCGGGCGGAAGAACTCCGCCTGGTCGATGTTGGTGACGTGCGGACGCTCGACGACGGCTCCGCGGTGATCAACGTGAAAGGCAAAGGCGGCAAAGAACGCAACGTCCCCATTGAGGCGGCCCTGCTGGCCGTGATCGGTACGTATATGGAGAGTCGTGCCGGACGGTTCCCTCAGGGCAAGAAGCGTTCATCGACGCCGAAAAGTACGCCAGTATCGGGGTGGCCGGATTCGGTGCCGCTGTTCGTAGGTAGGGACGGTGAACGAATGACGCGTGGCACGCTACAGTCGCGTATCAAGCGCGCGTTCAAACGCGCCGGGCCGGACGCACGCCCCGTACCCGGCGCCCTGGTGCACGGCCTTCGCCATACGTATGCAACTGAGCTCGCTACCTCGAATGTGAGCGTCTATAGCCTCATGAAGCTCCTCGGCCACGAGTCGATGACGACATCGCAGTGCTACGTAACGGCCGCAGGCATCGAAACCCGAAGTGCTGCAGCGCAGAATCAGCTGTATTCGCTAATCACCGAGCCTAATGCCGCCGCTGGTCGAGCATCGAGCGGAGCGGAAGCTCGACGGTCCTGACCTTGAACCACCCCGGGTTTGATGCACACCTTCTTTCGAGGGAAGGTTGGGACTTGACCCCGTGTGTTGGACACGCTCAATCCCAGGAATGTGCTGGGGGAAGCGAGATGATCCAACCCGATGGCAAGGAAAAATTACCCCGATGAGTTCAAGCGTGACGCGGTCGCGCTCTACCGGGACACCGAGGGCGCGACGATCGCCCAGATCGCTGCCGAGCTCGGTGTCAGCGAGGCCACGCTCTCGGCGTGGTGCAAGTCGGCCGGGGTGCCGATTCGGCACCGCCGCGGTGTCGTAGTGGCCGAGCCTGTGCCAGGGGCCGAGAGCCCTGAGCAGGAGCTGGCCCGCCTCCGCAGTGAGGTCAAGGCGTTACGCGCCACCGAGGCGCGGTTGTCCACCGAGCGTGACATCTTGCGGTCGGCGGCCAAATATTTCGCCGGGGAGACGAACTGGTGAGCCGCTTTCAGTTTGTCGCCGACCACCTGCACGCCTTCGAGGTGAAGTGGCTCTGCGCAGTCGTCGAGGTTGCGCGTTCGTCGTTCTACGCGTGGTTGGCCGGTGCTGACGGACGAGCGGCCCGTCGGGCTGCTGACGAGGCGCTGGCCGAGCGTATCCGCGCCGTCCACGACGAGGACAACACCTACGGGGCGCCGCGGATCACCGCCGAGCTCAACGACGGTGCGCCCGAGGGGCAGCGGGTCAACCACAAGCGGGTGGCTCGGGTGATGCGCGGCGCCGGGATCGCCGGTTATCGACGCCGACGTCGGGTCAAGACGACCGTGGCGGACCCGGCGAACCAGAAGGTCCCCGACCTGCTCAAACGGGATTTCACCGCCGCGCAGGTCAACACCCGTTACGTCGGCGACATCACCTACTTGCCATTGGCGACCGGCGCCAACCTGTACCTGGCCACCGTGATCGACTGCTGTTCACGGCGGGTCGCCGGGTGGGCGATCGCCGATCACATGCGCACCGAACTGGTCATCGATGCGCTCAAAGCCGCTGCTGCACTGCGGGGTTCACTGGCTGGTGCAATATTCCATGCAGATCATGGAAGTCAGTACACCTCACGGGATTTCGCGAATCTCTGCCGCGATCTGGGGGTCGTCCAGTCGATGGGTGCGGTGGGGTCAAGTGCCGATAACGCGTTGGCCGAATCGTTCAACGCCGCCCTCAAGCGCGAGATTCTGCAAGACCGTAACTGCTGGCCGGACGCGGCGATCTGCCGCCGTGAGGTCTTTCGGTGGCTGGCCCGCTACAACACCACACGACGGCACTCCTACTGCCGTCATTCCAGCCCCGCGACCTACGAAAGGAACCTGACACCGGCTACGCTGCCCGAAGCCGCATAACCACAAATCCCGTGTCCACTACATGGGGGCAAGGCCCGTTGTTTGCATCATGCCGAACAAGTACGACGACGAGTTCAAGGCCCGCGCGGTACGGCTGGTGGCCGACCATGCCGAGGAGTACGACACCCGCACCGCCTGCATCACCGCGGTAGCCAAGCGGTTGGGGGTGTCCTACGAATCTTTGCGCCGGTGGGTCAACCAGGTCGAGGTGGACACCGGCCAGCGGGATGGAGTGCCCACCGATATCGCGCGGGAGAACAAGGAGCTCAAGCGCAAGAATCGTGAGCTTGAGGAAACCATCGAAATCCTCAAGGCGGCAACAAGTTTCTTCGCGCGGGAGAGCGACCCGCGACACCGTTGATTTGTGCGTTCATCGCCGAGCATCGGGCTCGGTTCGGGGTCGCTCCGATCTGCCGCGTGCTCACCGAGCACGGGTGCCAGATCGCCCCGAGGACCTTCTACGCCTGGCTGACCCGACCCCCATCAGCCCGGGAGCTGTGGGACACCGTGATCACCGAGGTGCTGGCCGGCTTCTACGAGCCCGACGAGCACGGTCGGCGCAAGCCCGAGTCGCTGTATGGCGCCACCAAGATGTGGGCTCACTTGCAACGCCAGGGCATCGCGGTGGCCCGCTGCACCGTGGAGCGTCTCATGCGGACCAACGGCTGGCGTGGAGTTACTCGCCGCAAGAAGGTCCGCACCACCGTCTCGGATCCGGCCGCCGACCGGGCTGCCGATCTGGTGAAGCGCCAGTTCCGGGTGCCGGCCCCCAACGTGCTGCTGGTGGCGGACTTCACCTACGTACGGCTGTCCAACGGGATGTTCGTGTACACCGCATTCGCCATCGACGCCTACGCGGGCCGGATTGTGGGATGGACCTGCTCGGCCAGCAAGGAAGACCGGTTCGTGCGCCGAGCGATCCGCCATGCCGCACACCTCCGAAGCGGCGAGGGTAATCCATTGTTGGGCAATACTATTCACCACAGCGACGCGGGCTCTCAATACACGTCTGTGCGGTTCGGGGAAACCCTGGCTCTGTCCGGGCTTGTGGCCTCGATCGGCACGGTCGGGGATGCCTTCGATAACGCTTTGGCCGAAACGACCATAGGGCTGTACAAGACCGAAGCAGTCCGCGACGACTCACCATTCCGGCGGGGTCCCTTGCACCGTCTGACCGATGTCGAACTGCTCACCGCCGAGTGGGTGCACTGGTACAACACCGACCGGCTCATGCACCGCCTGGGCCGCATCCCACCCATCGAGTACGAGACCGTCTACTACGCTACAAACACAGCCCCATCAGAGGCTGCGCACCAGTAACCGGTGTGCATCAAACCCGGGGCGGTTCAAGATCACCAACGAGGGTCAGCTGCTCACTTTGCTGAATCAACGCGAGATCGGCGCCCGGCGAGGGCTGATCGTCTCCGGTGGCGCAGCCACCGGAAAGACCACGGCCATCAAACAACTCGGCCGGTTCCACGAACTTCGGATCCGCACCCGTTACTCGGACAAAACCCGCATCCCTGTCGTCTACGTGACCGCTCCACCGAAGGGCTCAGCACGCAAGCTCGCAATGGAATTCGCCCGCTTCCTCGGGCTTCCACCGGTACGACGGATGAACGTCACCGATATCGCCGACGCGGTGTGCCAAGTGCTCATCGATGCGCGTACCGACATAGTGGTCGTCGACGAGATCCATAACCTCAATCTCGATACCCGTGCCGGAGAAGAACTTTCCGATCACCTCAAGTACTTCACCGAACACCTGCCCGCGACCTTCGTCTACGCCGGCATTGACGTCGAACGCTCCGGAGTGTTTACCGGTACTCGCGGCCGCCAGCTTGCCGGGCGCTGCGGTGTCATCAACACAGCGGCCTTCCCGTATGGGCAGGAGTGGCGGGCTCTGGTCGCCGCGATGGAGGGAACCCTGCGACTGCACCGACACGAGCCGGGCACGCTCGTGCGCCAGACGAAACACCTGCACCAGCGCACCGGCGGAATGATCGGAAGCCTCGCCCACCTCATCCGCTCGGCAGCCATCCGGGCAATGCTGGACCACACCGAACACATCGACCGCGAGGGCTTGGACAGCGTCCTCATCGACTACGCGGCTCAGGCCTCAGCCCAACGCAGCGCCGGATAGCAGTGATCACCGACTGGCCCCGACTCCCACCACGACCACTTCCGCAGTCAGTCACCGCATTTCGCGATGAGACCGTGTACTCCTTCACCACCCGACTCGCCCACGCCAACAGAATCCCACCCCAAAGCCTGCGCGACTACGCCGCACGCGAGAGCCATTACGTCGACCCTGAGCGCCTCGCCCGCCTCAGCGGCTACCCACGACATGTCCTCTGCGCCCGACTGCGGGGCCTGACCGCTGATGAACGTGATCTCACCCGCCAGCGGGCACGTGCCCGCCCGATTTGCCGGTACTGCACAGCACGGCGAGGGGTGCCCCAGCCGGTCCATTGCTGGTTGCCCGACCACCTCACCGTCTGTCATCGCCACGGCCGCTGGATTGGCCCCTCCGCCCAGCGATGGGACGATCAGATGTCACTGAAACACCATCCAGCTGTTGCCCGATCTGCCAGGGCACATCATGCCCTGGCCAAGCGCAATGCCCCCGACATCGTTGAGCTAGCGATCAACGACGCATCACGTATAGTGCTGCGGCAGCGCCGATTCCGACGGGATGACGGTCTCGGTGATAGCGCGGCCACCGGTATCGCATTACGGGGGCGATGGGCCAGCATCTCAACGGTCAACCTGCACATCGCCACCTACGTCGAAACAGTCCGGATGGCCGCAGTCATCATTGACCAGCGGCCAGCATTGTTGAACCGCACCGGCGATCCCAGTGTCGCCCGCGTAGCTCTCTTGGCAGCCGCGAACGCAGTGTTCGGCGCCGAGGATGAGACGGCGACCACCGCGGCCCTCGACGGCTGGCTGAACAACCAGCAGATCATCCGGAAGTCCCGCGATAAATCAATGATCGTTCATACCTGATGCAAAAGTCTTTATCTTGCAACCATATTCGTAGGAAAACCCATTGCCAGCCGACCGTGAGGCATACGTAGATGGAAATACTAGACGAGCTAGAAAGCTAGGCCGCCGATCAGGATGACAATACCCAGTCCGATCAGAACAATCGGGAACAGGATGTGTTCCCATCGTTCGAGGATCTCCGCGATCGGGCGGCGGGTGGCAACATATCTGGCGATGACCACCAGCACCCCGACGAGAAGAAGGAAGACGACGCAGTAGGCCACGACGGCTGCGTGTCCGACGCTGAGGAAGACCGGGACGTAGACGCCGACGTTGTCGCCGCCGTTGGCGAAGGTCACGCCAGCGACCGCCCAGACGCTGACGGTCTTGCCCGCAACCTTCGCGTCACCATCATCGTCACCGTTTCCGCGCCAGGCTTGCCAAGCCGCCTTCAGTCCCAGGGCGAGGGGGATGAGTCCGAAGAACGGGATGACGTCGGGCGGCAGGAATGCGCCCGCACCTAGGGTCACGAGGACGGCGGCGCCGAGAATTCCAGCGAATCCCAGGTATTGGCCGGCGGTGATCCGGGAGGTGGTCCCGCGTTGTCCTGCGCCGCGGGCGAAGAACAGTGAAAGCACGATGATGTCGTCGATGTTGGTGACGATGAACAGCCCGATCGCGGGCAGAACCGACGACAGGATCATGGGTGTGTGCCATCGGTGGTCACGACGGGGCACCCACTGCGGTCGCGGTGGCTAGGTTGGTTGACCGCTGTGCGGTGAGTGCGGTCAGTGCTGTGGTGCGGCCGGCGCGCACACCGTTGGCGATGACCACGATTTCGGCGAGTTCATGGACGAGCACGACGGCGGCCAACCCGAGCACCCCGAACAAAGCCAGCGGCATCAGCACAATGATCAGTCCGAGGGATAGGCCGACGTTTTGCAGCATGATCCGTCGGGCGCGGCGGGCATGGGTGAATGTTTGTGGCAGGTGGCGTAGGTCTTCACCCATGAGTGCGACGTCGGCGGTTTCGATGGCGACGTCGGTGCCCATGGCGCCCATCGCGATGCCGAGGTCGGCGGTAGCCAGTGCGGGGGCGTCGTTGACGCCATCGCCGACCATCGCGGTGGGGCGCTGGGTGCGGAGCTGTTCGATCAGTCGGGCTTTGTCTTCGGGGCGCAGATCGGCGTGCACGGTGTCGATGCCGACTTCGCGGGCCAGGGCGGCCGCGGTGGCGTGGTTGTCGCCGGTGAGCATCGCCACCTGGTAGCCGTCGCGGCGCAGCTGGGTGATGACTTCGGTTGCCTCGGGCCGCAATTCGTCACGCACGGCGATGGCACCGATCACCTGTCCGTTGTCTTCGACCAGGACGGCGGTGGCTCCGGCCTGCTGCATCCGGGTGACCTCGGCGGTGAGCGGACCTCGGTCGAGCCAGCCGGGGCGGCCCAGCCGGATGCGGTGCCCGTCGCGGTGGCCGGTGAGTCCGGCGCCGGTGACTGCCTCGACGTCGGCGGCGGGGGTGACGGTGCCGGCGGCGGCCAGGATCGCCGCGGCCAGGGGGTGTTCACTGCGGGCCTCTACGGCGGCCGCGAGGTCCAGGACGTGCTCGGGGGTGACGTCGGGGGTGGTGGCCACCTCGATGACGGTGGGCCGGTTGGCGGTGAGGGTACCGGTCTTATCCAGGGCGACCCCACGGATCCTGCCCAGCGCTTCCAGCGCGGCGCCACCTTTGACCAGGGCGCCCAGCTTGCTGGCGGCGCCGATGGCGGCGACGACCGTGACCGGTACCGAAATCGCCAGAGCACAGGGCGAGGCGGCGACCAGCACCACCAGAGCGCGTTCGATCCAGGTGGCGGGGTCACCGAGCAGGCTCCCCGCGACGGCGATCAGGGCGGCGGCGATCATCACGGCGGGGACCAGGGGTTTGGCGATGCGGTCAGCCAAACGTTGGGCGGCGCCCTTGCGGGACTGCTCGGCTTCCACGATGCGCACGATGCGGGCCAGGGAATTGTCCTCGGCGGTGGTGCTGACTTCTACTTCGAGGGCGCCGGCTCCGTTGATCGACCCGGCGAACACCTCATCACCGGGGCCGGCTTCAACGGGCACTGATTCGCCGGTGATGGCCGAGAGGTCCAGGGCGGTGCGGCCCCGGGTGATGATGCCGTCAGTGGCGACTCGTTCTCCGGGTTTGACGACCATGAGGTCACCGATGCGCAATTCTGTTGGCGCGATGGTTGTTTCGGTGCCGTCGCGGCGAACGGTGGCCTCATCGGGCACCAGCGACAGTAGTGCGCGCAGTCCGCGGCGGGTGCGGGCCAGCGAGTATTCCTCCAGGCCTTCGCTGATGGAGAACAGGAACGCCAGCATCGCGGCCTCACCGACCTCGCCGAGCAGCACCGCGCCCACGGCGGCGATGGTCATCAGCGTGCCGACCCCGATCTTGCCCTTGGCCAGCCGCCCCAGGGTGGACGGCACGAAGGTATAGGCGCCGGCCAGCAGCGCCGCTGCCTCCAACGTGAGCACCACCGGGTCGGCGGCGCCGACCAGGTTGGCGATCAACGCCGCCAGCAGCAGTACCCCGGAGAGCGCGGCGAACTGCAATTCTGTGATCTGCCAGAGCCGTTCGGGTTCACGCTCCTGCTCCTCGGCGCTGCGGGGTTCGTCGCTGCCGCAGCCACAGGCATCGCTCATTGCCGCGTCTCCTCGGTGTCGATCGCCGCACCCCGGGCGCCGGTTCCATAGGTGGGACACAACGCCACCGCGTTGCCGGTGGCCGCCAGCAGCGTTTCCGCCGCAGCGAGCACGTCCAGCAGCTCGGGGCGAGACAAGGAATAGAACACCTGACGGCCTTCTGGGCGGCCGGTGACCAGCCCACAGTCCCGCAGGCACGCCACGTGCGCGGAGACGGTGGATTGCGCCAACCCCAGCTCACCGATCAGATCGACAACTCGCGCCTCCCCGTCAGCCAGGCGGCGCACGATCGTCAACCGCGTCGCATCGGAGAGACTGTGGAACAGTGCCACCGCGGCATCGAGGTCGGACGTGTTGCCGGCCAGGCAGGTGTCCCGCTTATTCATCGTCACACAACGATGATAACCATCGAAGCCGATTTAGCGAAAGGGGCGCATTCGTGACAGCCATTCTCGGAGCTGCTCCCGGTCGCGGCGAGCGTCGCAGACGAATTCGGTCGTGCATCAGATCGGCTGATAAAGCTGGTCAAGTGGAATTCTCATCCGATCTGATACACCGCAGTTCAGCTCACTGGTCCTGTGTCAGATCAAATGAGAACGGACAACAACATCCGAGCACTGAATATCCAGGCTGGCTGACGGCCAATCAACTAACCGCCACTAACCGCCACGCGACCGCGATCCTTTGTGGCTATAATTTTGTCGTTATATATCGCCACCGTGGAAGGAGGTGGGTTGCCGTGGAAATTGGTATTCGGGAGCTGCGAGACCAGTTGAGCCGGCACTTGGCGGAGGTTCGGGAAGGGCGGACGGTGACCGTGACGGATCATGGACGTCCGATTGCGCGCATCGTGCCGGTAGAACGGCCGACGAAACTGGAGAGCCTCCGCGAGGAAGGCCGTGTCCAGCGTGCTCGAACCCGCAAGCAGCCCGCACCCGCCCCGCTGGCCACCGGCAGCACGGTGAGCGACTTGGTCGGCGACCAGCGTCGGTGATCGGTTACCTGGACACCTCGGCCTTCGTGCCTCTGCTGATCGACGAGCCGGCCAGCGTCGCGTGCCGACGGTTCTGGGATGACGCCGATGCGATCGTGTCGTCGAGGCTGCTCTACGTTGAGACTGCAGCGGCCCTCGCCCAGGCGGGACGAATAGGGCGCCTCACGGAGGGCGAGCATCTCCAGGCTCGCCGGCGTCTCGGCCAGATGTGGTCCGAGATGGACGTCATCGAGGTGGACGAGCAGATCGTGACCCGTGCCGCTGACCTGGCACACCGTCTGTCTCTGCGTGGCTACGATGCTGTGCACGCCGCATCGGCCGAGCAACTCGATGACGACGATGTTGCAGCCGCGTCCGGAGACCAGCGACTGCTGAGCGCATGGATGGATCTCGGCATGGCAATCTACGACACCAACCAGAAGGCGACACCAGAGCCGGAGTGATCGAGTTCATCACCACCACGTTGCCCACCAATCCGCATCAGCTATCAAGACCGCTCCGCTACGAGCTGACGGGCTGGCATGTGGCGCGCCGCGGCGATTACCGCGTAACGTTCCGGATCCTGGGCGATGACCGCGTGCTGCTCATCGGCCGCATCGAGCACCGTGCCCACGCATATAGGAGCCAGTAGCGCAGCTGCAGAACGGCAACCATTCCCTGGCGCGCGAAGATCGTTCGATAGTGCCCCTTTGGGGTGGTGGACTTTGGATCGGCGTGGGTTCACGCGTGGTGATCAACGAGTCATGATGAATGCTAGGCGATTTGGGGTACACGGCTGCCGCGTCGGATCGAAACGGTGCATCAGAAGTCGCGGCAATGCGGTCCTATGTGGTGACGAACGCATTCCCTCGACCGCCGCAAACATGACAGGGCGTGTCGGTGGCTCGTGTTTCGCTTGCCCAGAATAAGCAGGAGGCTTGCAGAGTAGTTTAGTGTTCGCTAAAGTGGGAGGAGGGCTGGTGCAAAGGCGAGCGATCGTGAGGGGGCAGTTTCATCAGGTCGATTGCGCGGTCCGCGAAGACGGATGTTCACCCGCCGCGCAATTCTTGGACGCTCTGAAGGAGGGTGTGTGGGATCAAGACGAGCGATCCGGACCGCGGGACGAGCAGATCAGTGACTACCACTGGTTTCTCAATGCAATCCGACATTGGGCAAACACAGGCGAGCCGGTCTACCGAGACGCAGTCAAAGCGCTTGAGGATGGCGTGTGGGAGTTCCGTCACGGCGATAAGCGCCTGACATTCTTCGACACCGACGGTAAAGGCGGATACATCGCCAAGCTGGAGATCCGCTCCTACGCCGACGCGGAAGCACCCGACAGCGAATATTGGCACATCCCCTACTTCGACCACCTGATCCGCGTCGGCCACGCATTCACCAAGGTCAGCCAGAAGACGCTCAAGCGAGATCTTCAAGAATCGCAGAAAACCAGAGAGGAGGACCTGGCCCATGACAGACAACGCTGATCCGGTCTTGATTGACGAGGAGCAAGCCACAGACGCCGGCGCCCAAGGGCTCGCCGCGGCCGACCTGGCCGGTCAGGTGATGCGACTCCTTCAGCAGGCACTGGATGCTTCCGAACTAGACCAGAAGGCACTCGCCGAGAAGCTGGGCGTCACGCAAGGCCGCGTCTCCCAGGTGCTCAACGGCGACGGCAACATGAAGATCGCCGCGGTCGCTCGCTACCTTCGCGCACTCGGCTACGAAACGCAGATCACTGCATCACCGGTGGTCTCAGGCCTTCCTGCGCTGCCCCGCCAGTCGCGCCGTCGCGTGGCACGCGAGCAGCAGTCTGCGGTCACCGAGACGCGGTACACGGCGCGCCTGCCGAAGCGGTCCCGACTCAGGGCCACACATGGCTGACGAGATCGAGACGACGGCTCAACTCATCGACCTTGCGGACCTTCGCGACGTCGTGATTCACGAACTCGCCGCGACCCGACTCACTGGCCCCGACCGGTACGGGGTGGATCTCCCGTCAGAGGAGCTCCACGCACCCGACTCCCCCGACGATGACGTCGCGATGAGTTTGCGAGCGAGTCTGGAAGACCGTTGTCTCGGGGTGAGGTGCCGGATCGAAACATGCAACGCCTACGGGGATTTCGTCATCGACGGTGAAGCGATCTTCGACCTACCAGCGCCGGTATCGGCCCGCCATGCAAGCATCGTTGATGAGTTCACCGAACAGGTCGGCGTCACGGCTCTGTTTCCCTATCTGCGGGCGGCAGTCGCTTCGCTTGCGGCCCAACTTTGCGTGCCGGCATCGCCGCTTCCGTTACTTCGCTCGGGCGCCGTGACGCTCACGCATGACGAGGACACAGTCGTCGAGGATGAGATCTCGGAGCACTTTATGCGCGGTACCACGACTATCACCTCCGATGACGGAAGCCAAGAAGACGTGGAGTTCTTCCTCGACCGGCAAACGGGAGCGATCACGCGGTTCGGCGGAGAAGGACAAACACCCGACCTCGACGAACTACTCAACGCATGGGCGGAGCTGCCGCCCCCCGACGAGATTTCGGTGGAATGGATCGTAAGACAGCACGGGGAAGCTGGAATTCGCGAGGCCATGGAGGCTCTGCGCGAGGCCCATGGAGATGCCGCAACCGAGGTGGCCTTGGCCGAGATCGACGAGGCTGTGGCGCACATTGAAGCAGAAGACTCCTTCGTCGCTCTGAACGCGGCTGTCGAGAATCTCGACCTTGCGATTGCCGCGGCAAGGAACACCGATGCGGCCCCCGATGGCGGGACTACCCTAGATAGCAACACCGGATCTGACGTCGCCGCAGCGTTACTCGAGGCGGCCGAACACGTTCGGGACGGCTGGGTACGTGTGAGAAATGCGATCTCGGACTAACCCTGTGCCGCCACGGTCCGAAAGACGCGGGCGCAACACGCTTGTCGAATCATCGAGGAGTACAGCCATATTGCAGAACAGCTTTGGAGCGAGCCGCACCCAACCGTCGTTGCGTGCGACTCTCCGCATAACCACGAATACTCAATCCGAAGGAGGATGCGTTGACCACTTCTGACTCGCTGTCGATCTCGCTCACGGCGGCTTTATCCTCCGCCCGAGTTCCTGCCGCCAATTACGAGTTCATCCGTGAGATGACCGATGCGGTCGGCATCGCCCACTATCGCTTCGTCGACCAACCAGGTAAGCCGTATGTCATCGCTACCCGACGGGACGGTCTCCGCGATCTCCATATCTACTACGGGGCGACGAACGGGTTCTACTCAGAAGACGACATTGTCCGCATCTTCGGCGATGAAGCTGACCGCAGACTCAGCGGCTCGCGCAAGGGAACCTGGTGCGTTATACATCCGGTCCATCAAAGCCGCCCTCCCGGTGCGCCCTCCCGTGACGTGCGGCGCGAAGGGACGCTCTGCGATTGCGGTATGCAGCGCTCGCTCACCGGCGTGTGTGGAAGCTGCGACTAGCGCGTCCCACGATTGTCGGGTGTTGTCCACCGAAGCAAATCGCCACCGCGACGGCGCCGTGACGCATACTGCCTGTTCCACGGGCACGCGGGTCCGATGCACGAAACGCCCGACAACCCGCCCCCGCCGAAGCACACCTAAGTAAGTTGTTCACCAGACACGCGATAAGGGGGGTGACTCACCGGTGAAGGACGGCCGCTGGGTCACGATCGCCGAGTCGCAGTTCGACCACGAAAAGGCCGGGCTCAACGCGATCAAGCAGCTACTGCCGGATGCCGAGCCGTTCCGCGCCTGGGCCAACTTCGAGTTCCGCGACAACCGCGGTCGCTGGCACGAGGTCGACCTGTTGGTGCTGGCCCGCGACACCCTCTACCTGATCGAACTCAAGCACTACCGCGGCATCCTGACCGGCAATGACCACCGGTGGCGGCGCAACAACCGCACCGAAGACTCGCCGCTGCTGCTGGCCCGCCGCAAGGCCCAGTACTTCTCCTCGCTGCTCAAGGACGCCATCCGAGAGCGCGGCGGTGACGAGGCGGTCAGCAGAATCCCGTATGTCCAGGAGCTGGTGTTCCTGCACCACGAGCAGTTCGTCTGCGACCTGCCACCGAACTCGAAGATCAACCTCTACGGCCTCGACGGGCGTGAGGGCATCACCAAGCTGCCCGGCATCTCCAAGGTGCTGCTGGCCCCCGCCAGACACGACCCCATCTCCGAGCGCGACAGCCAGCTGATCGCCGGCCTGATGAAGGCCATCGGCCTGGCGCCGCGCCGCCAGCGTGAGGTCGGCTCGTGGATCATCGACGACCAACCCCTGGCCGACGGTGACGGCTGGCAGGACTGGCCGGCGTTTCACCACGTCAACACCGAGGACCACGTCCGCATCCGGTTCTATACGGCCACACCGGGCGCCACCAAGGCCGACGAGCACGCGCGGCGCCAGGCCGTCACCCACGAATACAACCTGCTGTCCCGGCTGACCTACGACGGGCTGCAGGCGCCCAAGGATCTGGTCGACGAACCCGAACTGGGCATCGGCCTGGTCTTCCCGCAGCCCAAGTCCGACACCCCGCTGGACCTGTGGCTGGCCGACCACACCCTGTCGTTGGACGCCCAGCTCGACCTGATCGCCCGACTGGCCGACATCGTGCACTACGCGCACCGCCACCGGGTGGTGCACCGCAGCCTCAACCCGCGCTCGGTGGCCGTCCGGGAGCGCGGCGAGGCACTGCTCCCCCAGGTCGTTGACTGGGACAGCGCAGGCATCCTGCCGGCCAACCCCGACACCGCCGTCACCCGGCTCTCGGGTGGCTCGCTGACGCTGATGGCCGGCGCCCCCAGCGACACTGCGCGCCTGTTCGCCGCCCCGGAAGGCTCGCGGCCCACGGACCCGGCCCGCATCGACGTCTTCGGACTCGGCGCGCTGGCGTTCTTCATCCTCACCGGCGGCACGGCCCCGGCCACCGAACGCGGCGAGTTGATCGACCGGCTGCGCCGTGACCGGGGCCTGGACCTGGCCGCCGAGATGCCCCAGGTCCGCACCCCGCTGCGGCAGCTGGTACTCGACGCCACCAACCCGAGCCCGGCCGACCGCATCGCCGACATCGGCGAGTTCGTCGCCCGCCTCGATGCCGTCCGCAACGAGGTGCTGCTCAAGACCACGGGCACCGACCCTCTGGAAGCAGGACCGGAAGCCGAGCTCGCCGGCGGCCGTTTCGTCTACCAACGCAAACTGGGCGCGGGCTCCACCGCGGTGGGAATCCTGGTGAAGGACAACCAGGTTGGCGGCGCCTTGCGGGTGCTCAAGGTCGCCAAAGATCCCGACGCCGCCGAACGGCTGCGCGCCGAGGCCCAGGTGCTGGGCCGCTTCGAGAACGACGACCGGATTGTCACCCTGCATGGCGTGGAAAACGTCGGCGGGCGCACCGCACTGATCCTGCGCTACGCCGGGCGTACCACCCTGGCCGAGGAACTCAACAACCGCGGACGGCTCTCCATCGACGTGCTGCAGCGCTGGGGCACCGACCTGCTGACCGCACTGGTCGCCCTGGAACGCAACGGCGTCACCCACCGCGACATCAAACCGTCCAATCTCGGTGTCTATCAGAGCAGTTCACGCGCCGACACGCATCTGGTGATGTTCGACTTCTCGATGGCCGGGGTGTCGCCGGACAATGTCGAGGCCGGCACCCCGCCGTATCTGGATCCGTTCCTGGGCACCGGCACCCGCCGCCGGTACGACACCGCGGCCGAACGCTACGGCGCCGCGGTGGTGCTCTTCGAGATGGCCACCGGCGACACCCCGCACTACGGCCCCGACCCCGGCGCCCACCCGGCCACCGTCGATGACGACGTCACCGTGGTACCGGCCATGTTCGAAGCCGCCCTGGCCCCGGCGATGGTCGCCTTCTTCACCGCCGCGCTGTCCCGCGACCCTGCCCGCCGACCCGACACCGCCGAGGACATGCTGCGGGCCTGGCAACAAGCCTTCACCGCCGCCGACACCGCCGTCACCCCACAGGCGAACGATGCCGACGCTGAAAGAGCCGACGCCGCAACGGCTTTGAGTTCCGCCGGGCTCAGCGCGCGGGCCGTCTCCGCACTGGCCTCAGCGGCGGTGACCACCGTCGGGGAGTTGCTGGCGGTGGACTCCACCACCTTGAACCGGCTGGTGGCCCGCGAGGCCAAGGACACCCGCAAGGAGATCGTCGAGCGCTACCGGGCCTGGACCAAACGCCTGGGCAAGCAACAGCAGCCGTCGAACACCGAACTGCGCAGCCTGGACGACACCGTCGCGTTGCTGCTCGCGACCGTCTCTGAACAGCGGTCGTCGACCACCCGCCGCGACGCTGCCGCCCTGCTGCTCGGCACCACCCCCGGGCTGGACGGCTTCGCCAGCAGCACCGAACTGGCCGAGAAGCTCGGCAAGGCCCCGCAGCGCGGCACCCAGCTGATCAAGGAGCTGCAGGAGGACTGGGCCAACACCCCGGCCACCCGTGAGCTGCTCGACGCGCTCACCGACATCGCCCGCGGGGTGATCGAGGACTTCGGCGGGGTGGCCGCGGTGTCCACGCTGACCGCCGAGATCCGCTCCCGGCTCCCGCAAACCGGCCTCGGCGGGATCGACCCGCGCGCCGAACGCGCGGCGGCCGGACTGCTCCGCGTGGCCCTGGACCGGCTCCACGAGCACGAAACCGCTACGGACGAAAAGACTCTGGTGCGACGCCGGCACGGCCGCCGCCTGGCCCTGTTGGCCACCGACGAGATGCTGCTGAGTGCCGCCGAGGCGGCCGCAAAACGCGCCGACGAGCTGGTGTCGGCCGACCCGAACGCCATCATCCCGGCCGCCCGCGCCGCCGAGGCGCTGCGCGCCGCGTTCCAGACTGGCTACACCGCGGTCGCCGACACCGACACCACCGCCCCGATGCCCAGCGACGGCCGGTTGGTCCGGCTGGCCGCCGCGATCGCCAAACACGCCGCGGTGTCCGGCCGCGGTGAATTACACAACACCGCAATGTCGCCGGCCGCCGCGGTGGCCGAGGCGCTGCGCGGGCTGGCGCAGAACGAGTCGCTGTCGGCCTCGCAGATCCGCAGCCGGGTCACCGCCCGCTTCCCCGAGCTGGACAGGGTGCCGCAACGCCCGCACCTGGACACCATCCTGGCCCAGACCGCGCTGAACCTGACCTGGGACGCCGCCCGCGAGGTGTACTGCTTCCCCGACGCCGAACCGCCCAGCACCACCACCATGCACACCCGCCAGCCCACCGCCCTGCCTGCGACCGGCGAGACGGTGGCAGACATCGATCAGGCAGCCAACTCCGTTGCGCTGCTGCGCCGTTCGATCGACGAAGCCGGATTCGTGGCCATCGGCGTGCAGATCCCGCGGGACCGGCCCGGCGAGCACGAGCGGGTGGCCCAACAACTGGCAAAGACCTACGCCGGCGAACTGGTGGACGTGACCACGGAGTTGATCGCGGGCATGCAGAAGCTGGCCGACGAGCGGGGCATCCCGTGGGATCTGATCCGCAGCGCCGACGCCGCCGAGGCCACCGCCCGCGACGCCCAAGGACTGCGGGCGGTGATCGACCGAGTGGCCCCGGCACTGCGGCAGAAGCTGCAGACCGCCGTGTTCGACGGGCAACAAAGCACGGCGCCGCTGATTCTGACCGAGGTCTCGCCGCTGGCCCGCTACGGGCATCTGGACCTGCTGGCCGCGCTCAGTGACCTGGCCGCACCGCGCCGGCGGCCGGTGTGGGTGGTGCTGCCGCAGCTGCGGGGTCAGGCCGGCGCGCTGGTGGACCGCAAGCCGATCCAACTGGGGTCGCCGGGTGGCCAGTTCGTGTTGTGGCGGGACGCACTGGATGCGGTTCCTGCCGTCGGTGACGGGGAGACGACGTAATGGGTTGGGCTGCAGCGGAACTGGTGACCGCGCTGAGACGTCAAGTCTTGGTCTTGGAGACCGATCTGCGGGCGCGTGTCGACGGCGATGACGAGCACGCCCGGCAGAAGGATGTGCTCGACGCGTGGCGGCGCGACTACGACGCGGCGTTCGCCGCGCAGCGCACCGCGGCCACCTGGCAGGAGTGGCGCAACGACCGGGTGACCCAGGCGGCGGTGGCCTGGGTGCTGCTGACGGTGTTCGCCCGCTACTGCGAGGACAACGCGTTGCTCTCGCCGCGCTGGATCGGCGGCGCCGACGCCGATCACCGCGCTCAGGCGCTCGACGCCCGCCGCGCCTACTTCCAGCAGCATCCCGAGCACACCGACCGGGAGTGGCTCGCCCAGATCATCGCCCACTTCGGCAAGTTCACCGCGACGGCCGGTCTGGTGGACCGGTTCTCGCCGCTGCATCTGGTGGCGCCCTCCGGTGACGCGGCGCGCGTCCTGCTCGAGTTCTGGTGGCAACAAGACGACGACGGCCAACCGCGCTACGGGTTCGCCGGGGTGGACACCCGTTTCTTGGGCGACGCGTACCAGGATCTGTCCGAGCACGCCAAGAAGACCTACGCGCTGTTGCAGACCCCGGAGTTCGTCGAGGAGTTCATCCTCGATCAGACCATGGAACCCGCGCTGGCCGACCGGCCGCTGCAGGGGTTCACCGTCATCGACCCGACCTGTGGCTCAGGGCATTTCCTGCTCGGTGCGTTCGCACGCCTGCATCAACGGTGGCAGCGCGAAGCGCCCGCACTAGGTGCGCGGGAACTGGTGGCCAAGGCGCTCGACGGCATCTACGGAGTGGACATCAACCCGCTCGCGGTGGCGATCGCCCGCTTCCGCCTGCTGGTGGCCGCGCTGCACGCCGCCGGCGACACCAGCATCGAACAGAACATCGGCTACACACCGCATTTGGCCGCCGGTGACAGCCTGCTGTGGGGCGCCAATCAGCAACTACTGCCCGAAGACCTGTTGGCCGGCCCGGCGATCCGCGCCGATGCCACCGAGGACGCAGAGGCGCTGCGCAGCATCCTTCAGCGCGAACACGATGTGGTGGTGGGGAATCCGCCATACATAGGCGTCAAGGACTCTGCGTTGCGCGATACCTACCGCAAGCTATACAGCGCAATCCATGGAAAATACGCGCTGACAGTCCCATTCATGGAGTTGTTCTTCCGCCTTGCACATCGGTCAGCGAGGGAACGCCCGTCAGGCTGGGTTGGTCAGATCACCTCAAACGCCTTCATGAAGCGTGAATACGGGATCAAGCTCGTTGAAGAGTTTCTACCGCGCTGCGACCTCATCGAAATCATCGACACGTCAGGTGCATACATTCCGGGCCACGGCACTCCCACGATCATCGTGATCGGACGTAACCAAACCCCGACAAAGGACACGATCGGTGCGGTCTTGGGGATCCGCGGTGAGCCCGGCCGGCCAGAAGACCCAGCTAAAGGGATTGTCTGGGAATCGATCCGCACCCATGTCGACGACTACGGTCACGAGGACGCATACATCAGCGTTGCACGACTGCCACGAGAGAGCCTACGACTCCACCCCTGGAGCCTCGGCGGAGGCGGAACACAGGAAGCTCTCGCAGTCGTTGACGCGGCCAAGTCGCACACTTTGGGCGAAGTCGCGACAACGGGCATCTCCGCCGTGATCGGCGTCGAAGAGCCTTACGAGGTTGCATCATGGTCAACCGGGAGCACCATCCAGTTTGTCGATGGCGACCTCGTCCGAGACTATCGCGAGGGAGCGTACCCCCGTTACTGGCCGTATGCCTGGCGCGACGGTGCACTCACCGTCGACACCACGCCTCCGACATCCATCTGGCCGTTTCGGACAGCCGTACGGAACTACAAGTGGTTCGGCAAGACAAAGGACGAACGAGGCCAGTTCTGGACGGAATACGGTCATATCCAAAAGGACCTGGCCACAGCTGAATACCTCATCACCTTCGCCTTTGTGGCCACACACAACCACTTCGTCTTGGATCGCGGCGGGAAGGTGTTCAAGCAGTCTGCCCCGGTGATCAAGCTGCCCGCGGGCGCGTCGGTTGAGGACCATCTAGGACTGCTGGGTGTACTGAACTCTTCGGTGGCCTGCTTCTGGCTCAAGCAGAACAGCCACAACAAGGGTCGCCCCGGCGCCGAGCAGGCAGGCGCTGACGAAGCTTGGGAGCATCGGTACGAGTTCACCGGCACGACGCTTCAAGACTTCCCACTACCTGCAGCAATACCCGCCGAGCGCGCCACGAGACTGGACGATCTCGCCCAGGGGCTTCAAAACCAATCCCCCGCCGAACTCGCCAAGCGTGAAACTCCGGCTGCCGCAGCACTCAACGATGCGAGCGCTGAATCGGAGCACCTGCGCGCCTTGATGGTCGCCCACCAAGAGGAACTCGACTGGGAGTACTACCGCATCTACGGCCTCATTGAGGATGACCTCACCTACGCCGGCGACGTCCCCGGCATCCGGCCCGAGGAAAGAGCCTTCGCGATTGTCTTGGCCCGCGAAGCCAAGGACGGATCGACACAAACCAGTTGGTTCCGTCACCACAACCACCAATACACCCCCAACACCGAGATCCCCGACCACTTACCCGCGGACTATCGCGGTCTGCTGCAACGTCGCCTGGATGCCATCGCATCTAACCCGCACATCCGCCTACTGGAGAAGCCGGAGTACAAGCGGCGCTGGGCGTCTGAGCCGTGGGACAAGCAGGTCGAGTCGGCCTTGCGCGGCTGGCTGCTGGATCGGGTGGAGGATCGTGCGCTGTGGTTCGACCGGGACGGTCGGCCGACGCCGCAGTCGGTGGCGCAGTTGGCCGATGTGCTGGATCGCGATTCAGACTTCCGTTCGGTGCTGCGCCTGTGGGCCGGTGACCCGAACGCCACCACCGGTGCCGCGCTGGCGAAACTGCTTGCCGATGAGGCGGTTCCATTCCTGGCCGCCTACCGGTACAAGGATTCCGGCCTGGACAAGCGTGCCGCCTGGGAGGACACCTGGGCGCTGCAGCGCCGCGAGGACGCCGGGGAGAAACTGCCCTCCCCCATCCCGGTGCCGCCGAAGTACAAGCCCGTCGACTTCGTCAAGACCGCCTACTGGTCGCACCGCGGCAAGCTCGACGTCCCCAAGGAACGGTTCATCTCCTACCCCGCCGCCGGGCGCGACACCGACGCCACCGAGCTGCTCGGTTGGGCCGGCTGGGACCACGCCCAACAGGCACTGGCCCTGGCGTCGCTAATCAGCGCGCGCATCGAGGAGGGCTGGGACACCGAGCGCCTGGTGCCGCTGCTGGCCGGCCTCAACGAGCTGGCGCCGTGGGTGCGGCAGTGGCACAACGAGATCGACCCGGAGTACGGCGAATCGGTGGCCGACACCGTCGACGCGGAGCTGACCTCACGCCTGAACGAACATCACCTCACCGTGACCGACCTGACCAGTTGGCGGCCAGTGCAGTCGGTCCGCCGCGGCCGAAGGGCAGCCCGCACATGACCACCTTGCTTCGTGATGTCATCGACATCCCCGAACGCGTCGGCAGCGACGACTACGTGCTGCGCCTGACCGACAGCACCGACGACGACGCGCATATCGCCGCCACCCTGGACGCCTATGTGCTCACCGAGTCGTTGCGCGAGAACTTCGACGCCGCACTGGATCTGGTGGCCGATGCGGTCAAGCAGAACACCTCCCGGGCGGCGTATCTGACCGGGTCGTTCGGCTCCGGTAAGAGCCACTTCATGGCCGTGCTGTACGCGCTGCTGGGCAACCATCCCGCGGTGCGGACACCGAAGTTCCAGGCGCTCACCGGGCACTACGACGGCGCGCTGGCCGGCAAGAAGCTGCTACGGCTCACCTACCACCTGCTCGGCGCCACGTCCCTGGAACAGGCCGTGCTGCGCGGCTACGTCGACCAGATCACCCGGCTGCATCCCGAGGCTCCGCTGCCGGCGGTGCACCTGTCCGACAAACTGCTCACCGACGCCGAGAACCTGCGCGACAAGATGGGTGACGAGCAGTTCCTGGCTGGGCTGGCCGGCGGTAACGGCGGCGGCAGTGGCGATCCGTGGGGCGGGCTGATCGGCGGTGGCTGGGATCTGCCTCGCTACCGGGCCGCGCTGGCCGCCGGCCCGGAGGATCCCGAACGCCGCGAACTGGTGTCGGCGTTGGCGGGCAGCTACTTCGGGTCGTTCGCCGAGACCGCCGACTACGTCGATCTGGATCGCGGGCTGGTGGTGATCTCCGAGCACGCCAAGGCACTCGGCTACGACGGGGTGGTGCTGTTCCTCGACGAACTGGTGCTGTGGTTGGCGTTCTCGGTGCGCGACACCGAATTCTTCGCCCGCGAGTCGCAGAAGATCACCAAACTGGTCGAATCCTCGGGCCGCCAGCGCCCCATCCCGCTGATCTCGTTCATCTCCCGGCAGATGGACCTGCGCAAGTGGTTCGCCGACGCCGGGGCCTCCGGCGCCGAGCAGGACGCCCTCGACCGCGCCTTCCAGTACCAGCAGGGTCGGTTCCGTGAGATCGAACTGGGTGATGACAACCTGGCCGAAGTCGCCCACGCCCGGTTGCTCAAGCCGAAAGACGAAGCTGCCCAGGAGATACTGAACAAGGCGTTCGCCGATCTGACCCGCAGCCCGGAGGTCTGGGAGGTGCTGCGCGACAGCCTCAACGCCGACGACAAGCACCGCGGCGCCTCGGAAGCCGAGTTCCGGCTCACCTACCCGTTCTCCCCGGTGCTGGTGTCCACGCTGCGCAACCTGTCCTCGGTGATGCAGCGCGAACGCACCGCGCTCAAGGTCATGCAGCGCATGTTGGTCGACCGCCGCGACACCCTGACCGTCGAGGACCTGATCCCGGTCGGCGATGCGTTCGACTACATCGTCGAGGGCAGCGAACCCATCGACAGCCACGCCAAGAACATGTTCGACGCCGCCCACGACCTGTACCGCAACCGGCTGCTGCCCACACTCCTGGACAAGCACGAGGTGAGCACCGAACAACTCGACACCGACCCCGACTCGGTGCCGCGCGGGTTCCGCGGCCAGGAACGCATCGCCAAAACCCTCCTGCTGTCGGCGATCGCCCCGAATGTGCCCGCGCTGCGCGACATCACCGCCGGCCGGCTGGCCGCGCTGAACCACGGCTCGATCAAAGCGATGGTCGCCGGCGGCGAGGCCCGGGTGGTGCTGGGCGTGGTGCGCGACTGGGCGCAGAAGGACGCCCCGGAGATCAGCGTCTCCGAGGGCGCCAACCCGGTGATCCGGGTACAGCTCGCCGAGGTCGACTACCAGTCGGTGCTGGATCGCATTCGCGCCGAAGACAATTCGGGTCGCCGCCGCGCACTGCTGCGCCGGCTCATCCACCAGGCGCTCGGCGTGGGCACCGCCCAGGACGATCTGGGCGGGGCGGCCACCCGCACCGTCATCTGGCGCGGTTCCCGCCGCGAGGTCGACATCGTGTTCGGCAACGTTCGCGACGCCGCGTCGCTGCCCGAGCAATCGTTCGACGCCAGGCCCGGCACCTGGCGGGCGGTGGTGGACTACCCATTCGACGAGGCCGGGTTCACCAGCGCCGACGACATCAACCGCATCGACCGGTTGCTGGCCGGCGGCGACCGGCACACCGTGGTGTGGCTGCCGCGGTTCTTCACCGAGTCGGCGATGGAGGACCTGGCGCTGCTGGTGAAGCTGGACTGGCTGTTCACCGGCAGCGGAGATCGCTGGACCGAGAACTCCGATCACCTCTCGGCCACCGACCGCGCCCAGGCTCTGGGCATCCTGAAGAACCTGGAGAGCGGCACCCGCACCGCGTTCGACAACCTGCTCAAGCAGGCCTACGGCATCGAACCGGCCGACCCGAAGCGCATCACCGCGGAATCCCAGCAGTTCGACGTGCTGACCTCGCTCAGCCGCGACTTCCAGCCCCAGCTGCCGCCGGCGGCCAATCTGGAGAACGCGTTCCTGAACATCATCGATCAGGCGTTCAGCGCCACCTACCCCAACCATCCGCAGTTCGATCCCGCCGACAGCGAGGTCACCGCCCGCAATTTCGAAACCGTCCGCGAGTACGTCGAGCAGGCCAGCACCCACCGCGACGGCCGGGTACCCACCAACCCCGGCGCTGACCGCACCGCGGTGCGCCGCATTGCCGGGCCACTGCGTGTGGGCAAAGCCACCGAGGACCACTTTCTGTTCGACCAGACCTCGTTCGACTACTGGGCCACAGAACTGGACCGGGCCGCCCAGGCCGCCGACCCGGTGACCGTCGGCGCGCTGCAAACCCACATCGAGGCGCTGTCCCCGGCGTGGGGGCTGCGGCCGGAGTCCCGTGATCTGGTGGTCAGCGCCTGGGCGCTGTTGCGCAAGCGGGCCTGGTTCGAGGCGGGCAGCGCCATCACCGCTCCACCGCTGGGCCGGATGCGGCCCAATATCGAACTGCGCGCCGAACAACTACCCGAACAGCAGGCCTGGGAGGATGCCCGCGCCAACGCCGCCAAACTGTTCGGCTACACCATGGCCCGCACCTACCTCACCGGAGCCAACGTCGCCGACTTCGCCGGGCAGGTCCGTACACACGCCACCGACGTGGGCACCAAACTGGGTCACCTGGTCGACGAACTACACAAGGCCTACGGCCGGTTGGACGCCGTCGCCGGTGCCGACGACCGCTTGACCGCCGCACGGGCGCTGCACGAAGTGGCCGACACCCTGTCCCGCACTGCGGGAAACGTCGCGGTGATCGACGCCCTAGCAGGTGTCGGGCTGCCGGTGGCATTGGAGACGGCCGGACAGATCGGCGCCGACGCACCCCGCGACAGCGTCACGCTGCGTAACTTCAAGTGGCCGCTGGTGGAGGTGCTCAAGACCGGCGCCCGCACCGGTGGCGATGTCGGTGACCGGGCCAACGCCATCTGGAAGTCGCTGCAGGAGGCGGTGTCGATCCCGGGCCGCTCGCTGTCTGACGACTTGACCGCCGCCGAAACCAGACTGGTGCACTGGGTGGTCGAACGCGAACCGGTCACTCCGCCTCCTCCTCCCCCGCCACCTCCGCCGACAGTGACGGAACGCGACCGGGTGCTGCGCAACACTGACGACCTCGCTGGGCTGCAGAGCGAGATCACGGCGGCGATGGAGGAGTCCGGCAAGAAGGTGCATGTGCGCTGGTGGCTGGAATGAGCCCGCTCACCGCCACCGAGCCCATCATCCGGGCCCGGTTGGACAAGGCCGCCGCCAAACGCTACCGCCGGGGCGTGCTCGGCCTACGCGCCGAACCACGTTGGGCCGGAGACTCTTTCGACCACAAAGGCATCCCGGTGACGGTGGTGCCCTGCCCGTCGGTGCTGGCGATCTGGGAGGCCATCGACACCCGCGACGCCGACGGCTGGACCGTGGTGCTCACCGACGTCGATGACGACGAGCTCGGCGACACCGTGCTGGCACACCTCCTGGACGGCCGACTGATCACCCCCGATCCGTGGGATGCGTTGCGCGGCAACTTCTCGGCCACCACCATCGAACCCGCGCTCTACCGCGGGGTGGCCAACGACCGCGCGGTGGCCAACGGTCTGCTCGCCGTGCTGTCCCCCGACTCCTACACCCCCGCCCCCGGCGGGGTGCTGACCCGTGACCACGCCATGACCACCCTGGCCCGCGACGTGCTCGAGATCGTCAAGGACACCGGTGTCGAAGTGGACTCGCTGGCAATCTTGGAGTGGACCCGTTCAGCGGACACCCCGGCCAACCTGGCCGACCTGCGGGCCCGCGGCGGTGCCGACCTGTTCGACGCGGCGGCCTGCTGGCTGGGCAGCCGCGCAGGTCTGCTGGCTGAGCCGCTGGCAGCCCTGCTGAGCACCGGCCGGATCAACGAATTGGTGCCGCTCGGGGTGGTCGCGGGGCTGTTCTGCCAGGACGACACCACCGACCCGAAAGCGCTCGGGGTGTTCCTGGGCCACTACGGGTTGACCAGCCTGGGTTCCGAAGCCCTGCACGCCTGGTACACCAGTGCCCGCGGCCTGGTCACCACCGCCCTCAAAGACCCGCACACCGTGCTGCAGGCCTCGGCATCGATTGCCAGCGACCTGCGAATCGACACTGCCGCAGCATCATCAGATCTCTTGCCGCAAGGGTTGAACGCCCGCATCACTGCGCTCGCCGACGCACTGACCGAGGCGCTGCCTCAGGCACTGCCCGCCGACCTGGACGCGGCACTGATCACTCCCCCCGTTCACGCCCGGATCGAGGCGCATTGGGCCGAGGTCAACCGGCACTTCCTGGCCGCCGACTCGCAGACCGTCGACGCGTTTTCCGGGGCAGTCCGGCTGTCCCGTTGGCTGGCCTCGCCGGTCAGTGTCGCCACCGGGTTGCCCGACGCCATCACCGCCTACCTCACTCGCGACTCCTGGGTCGACACCGCGCTCACCAGGACGCGCCGCGGCGCTGACCAGCCGACAGCTGCGGCCGCGCTGCGCGCTGTCATCGACACCGTGCTGGCGCGGCGCGCCCGCCATGACCGAGTGTTCGCCCACGCATTGGCCGATGCACCCAAGCCCCGAGTGCCTCTGGTGGAGAACGTACTGCGCGATGTGGTGGTGCCCGTCGCCCGCCAAACCCCCACACTGCTGTTGGTGGTCGACGCGCTGTCGTTGGCCGCGGCCAACGATCTGGTGACCGCCATCCAGCAGGACGGCTGGACGGAGGTGTCCGTCGACGGCCGCCGCGGAAGCGCGTTGGCAGTGCTGCCCACCCTGACTCAGCGCAGCCGCTGCTCGCTGCTGTGCGGCGAACTGCGCGAGGGTGCCGACGACGTCGAACGCAGGGGCTTCCTGGCGCTGATCCGAAACGCCCACCTGGAAGCCACCGGCGGCGGACCGGACCCGATCTTCCACAAGGCGGCCCTCGACGCGATCCCGGCCGGCGCGTCGCTGGCCACCGACGTCACCAATGCGCTGGCCGACACCGACCACCGACGGTTGGTGGCAGTGGTGCTCAACTACGTCGACGACACCCTGCATCACACCGATCCCGGCGGCACCGACTGGACCATCGACACCATCACTCACTTGCGCGCCCTGCTCGGTGCGGCCCGCAGCGCCGGGCGTGCCGTGGTGATCACTTCGGATCACGGGCACCTGATCGACTACGGCACCGGCGCCAAAGCGGACCGGGCCAACACCTACGGCCAACGCGCACACGGTGATCTCGCGAATCTTGACCCCGACCGCGAAGTCGCGGTCGAAGGCCCGCGGGTGCTCACCGACACCCATCGGGTGGTCCTGGCCGTCGACCCAGACATCCGCTACGGCGCACGCAACGCCGGCTACCACGGCGGCGCCGCCCCGGCCGAGGCGATTGTGCCAGTGCTGGCATTCGTGGCGGGCCAACTCCCGGCATGGGCCCAGCAGGTGGCTGCGGTCGAACCGAGTTGGTGGCACGCGGGCACGCTGGCGCCGATTCCGGCACTCACAAAGCAGGGCGGCGCCCCGAGCCTATTCGACGTTGAGGAACCGGCGCGGGTGAACCCATTGCCGGCCAAGGTGATCAGCAGCAGGGTGTACGCAGCGCAGCTCAAACTGGCCGGGCGCATCGTCGTCACCGACACCCAGATCAAGACACTGTTGGCAGAGCTGTTGGCCGCCGGTGCGCGCGAGCTCACCCTGGCCCAGGCTGCGGCCGCGCTGGGGGTGGCGACCGCCGGCGTCAACGGGGCGTTGATGCAGACCAAGCGGGTGCTCGACGTCGAGGGTTACGAGGTGCTGGCCGTCGGCGGCGGCGTGGTGAAGTTGGACGAGGCCGCGCTACGCGAGCAGTTCGGGGTGTCGGCGTGACGGTGTCCGCGCGGAGACGCCGGGAGATCCTCGACGCGTTGCGCCGCGGCACCGTGCCGTCCAACGGCCTGGATCAGTTGGCTGTCGGGCTGGGCCGCTTCGAAGCCGAACTGGACAATGAACTCGATGTCGTCGCCGCCGGTGGTGCGGTGTTCAAGGCCGTTCGGGGCGAATACGGTTCGGGTAAGACATTTTTCGCGCGCTGGCTGGGCGACCGCGCGATGAAGAAGGGTTTCGCCGTCGCCGAGGTGCAGATCAACGAGATCGACACCCCGCTGCACAAGCTGGAGACGGTGTACCGGCGCAGCATCGAATCACTACGTACGGCATCGGTACCCCCGAGCGCACTGCGCCCCATCCTGGATGCCTGGTTGTTCACCATCGACGACGATGCCCGCCAGCAGGGCGTCGAGGTCGACGTACTGTTGGAGCGCCGGCTGGCCGATGTGGCCGCCCGCGCCCCGGTGTTCCCGATGGCGATCCGGGCATACCGCCGCTTCGTCGCCGAGGACGACCATGACGGCGCCGATGCGCTGGTGGCCTGGCTCGGCGGGCAACCGCACGTGGCGGCCGCGGTCAAACGCAAGGCCGGCATCAAGGGCGACCTCGATCATTATCTTGCGCTGGGATTCTTGCGTGGCCTGCTGGCGATCCTGGCCGATGCCGGCCACCCGGGCCTACTGCTGGTGCTCGACGAGGTCGAGACGTTGCAGCGGATCCGCAGCGACGCCCGCGCCAAAGCGCTGAACGCGTTGCGGCAGTTGATCGACGAGGTGCACGACGGCCATTTCCCCGGCCTGTACCTGTTGATCACCGGCACCCCGGCCTTTTACGAAGGACGCCAGGGCATTCCGCTATTGCCGCCGCTGGCCGACCGGCTACACACCGAGTTCGGCAAAGATCCGCGCTTCGACAACCCACGGGCGCCGCAGCTCCGGCTGACGGGTTTCGACCCTGCACGCCTGGTCGAACTCGGCGGCCGGGTGCGCGATCTGTATCTGGCCGGGATCAGTGATCCCGCCCGGGTCGCCAGCGTGGCCGATGACACCTTCCTGGAACAGTTCGCCGCAGCAGTGGCCGGTGAACTCGGCGGCAGGGTGGGCATTGCGCCACGGCTGTTCCTGCGCAAGCTGGTGGATGTGCTGGACAAGATCGAACAGTTCCCCGACTTCGACCCCTACTCTGACTACGAGGTCAAGATCGCCCCCGCCGAGCTGTCCGAAGCCGAACGGGCCGCACTCACCGCGGACGACGTTCCGCTCGATCTGTGATGGACGCCTTCGATCAGCTACATCCCGGGGTGCAATACCACCTAGCCAACACATTGCGGTGGAACGGATTACGGCCCACCCAGGCTGCTGCTGTGGAACCAGTCTTGGCAAGCTCCGATGCTGTGGTGTTGGCACCCACCGCCGGCGGAAAAACCGAGGCCGCGATGTTTCCGCTGCTGTCCCGGATGGCCGCCGAGGACTGGCAGGGCTTGTCGGTGCTATACGTGTGTCCCCTGCGCGCGCTGCTGAACAACCTGCAGCCGCGCATCGACGGGTACTGCCGTTGGCTAGGCCGCTCGGCCGCGGTGTGGCACGGCGACGTCAGTCAGGCGCAACGCCAGAAGATTCTGACTGAACGCCCGGACGTGCTGCTGACCACCCCGGAATCGCTGGAAGCGATGCTGGTGTCCACCAAGGTCGATCCCCGGGGGCTGTTCTCCGGGCTCCAAGCCGTGGTGGTCGACGAGATCCACGCTTTCGCAGGGGATGACCGCGGCTGGCATCTACTTGCGGTGCTGGAGCGGCTGTCGCGGGTCGCGGGGCGGCCTCTGCAGCGGATCGGGTTGTCGGCCACCGTCGGCAACCCCGACGAATTGCTGTCATGGCTGCAAGGCAGCTTCCACTCCCGCACCAGTACGGTCGTGGCGCCCGCGGTGGAAACCCCGGCCGCACCCGACATCACGGTCGACTACGTCGGCTCACTCACCAACGCGGCCACCGTGATTGCATCCCTACACGCGGGCGAGAAACGGTTGGTGTTCGTCGACAGCCGGCGCCAGGCCGAAGAACTCGGTGCTGCGCTGCGCGAGGCCGGTGTCGAGACATTCATCTCGCACTCGTCGCTGTCAGCAGCGGAGCGGCGCCGCTCCGAGGCGGCGTTCGCCGATGCTCGCGACACCGTCATCGTCGCGACCTCGACGCTGGAGCTCGGCATCGACGTCGGCGACCTGGACCGCGTCATCCAGATCAACTCCACCCGCACGGTGGCGTCATTCCTGCAACGACTAGGGCGCACCGGGCGCCGCCCCGATTCCTCGCGCAACTGTCTGTTCCTCTGCCTGGACGACGAGGCTGTGCTGCTGGCCTCCGGGATGCTGCAGCGATGGTCGCAGAGTTGGGTGGAGCCGGTCACCCCTCCCCCGCATCCGCGGCACATCGCGGCTCAGCAGTTGATGGCTCTGTGCCTGCAGCAGCACCGGATCGGCGTCGCGGAGTGGACGCAGTGGTGGGGTGATCTGCCAGTATTCGACGCCTCTGCGCCGGAGATTCTCGAATACCTGGTTACGGAAGGCTATTTCGAAACAGATGGACCGTTCCTGCACATCGGACCGGAGGCCGAGCGCCGTTTCGGTCGGCGGTACTTCTCCGACCTGACCGCGGTATTCACCGCGCCACCAGAATTCATCGTGTTGGCCGGTCGTGTCGAGGTCGGCACCATCGGCACCGACCTGCTGACCGAGAGCGTCGACGGCCCACGGGTTCTGCTGCTGGGTGGGCGGTCATGGAAGGTCACGCACATCGACTGGGACCGGCGGCGTTGCTTCGTCGAGGCCGCCGACGGCGGCGGCAAGGCCAAGTGGTCAGGCGTGCCCGGCGGGTTGTCGTATGAAGTGGCCCGCGGAATGCGGGAGGTGCTGCTCGGTTCCTCCCCGGCCGGTGTGACGTTCACCGCTCGGGCTGCCACGGTGCTGGCCGAACTCCGGGCCGGCTTCGCCGACACCGTGGCCGCCGACCGACTGATCGTCTTCCTGCCGAGCGATTCGGCCGGCCGGTGGTGGACCTGGGCCGGCACCGCGGCAAACCGGACGCTGCAGGCATCCTTGTCTTCCGTGGTCGACCCGCGGCAGCGTATCGACGAGAAGTCAATCAGACTGCTGCCAGGGGTGACCGTGGCCGAGTTCTCGGCGGCCCTGGCTGCCGTGGAGTGGCGTGATCCCGAGGTGGACGCAAATGCGTTGCGGGGGTTGAAGTTCTCGGCGGCGCTGCCTGTCGAGCTGGGAACGCAGACATTGAGCGCACGGATCGGGGATATCGGGATAGCGGAATCCGTGCTGGCAGAAGCCCACACAATCGTCAAGCAACACTGAATAGTTGGGAGTACCTTGTGATCAAGTCCGTGGCGAACGCTCGGGTGTTCCAGCTGCTCAGCCCACAAGACACCGTTGTCTACGCTATCCCCAAGTACCAGAGGGAATACGCATGGACGAAACAAGAGTGGGATGAGCTGTGCGATGACATCCTCGAGGAGGACGGTTCGGACTCCGGCCATTTTCTCGGCACCATCATCTGCATCAACCGAACTTCAAATGCCAACGAGGAAAACCTTCTCGAACTCGTTGATGGTCAACAACGACTGACCACGTTGTCGATACTCATGGCCTCGATCTACAGGTTCTTGACTGACCACAGCGATCAACTGGACGCCGATGGCCGATTCGATCTCGATTCCCTCGGACGACAACTTGTGCTCAAGGATCCCGTCCGGTTGCGGGTACGGCCCCAAATTCAGAACTCGAACTACGACGACTATCTGAACGTCTTGAAGACGAGTGGACTCAATGTGAAGGCGCCAACGGTAAAGTTCCTTGGCAACCGTCGTATTATGAAGTGCTACAATCACTTTAGCGATCGACTTGATCAGCTCGCAGGCCCCAAGTCGTCGGTCAAGCCCGTGCTCGAACTTCTGGGGCGCGTCAAACGGGCAATCCTCGTCAAATTGGAAGTTGAGAGCACCGCGGACGCATTCACCCTCTTCGAGTCGCTGAACAACCGTGGCATTCCGCTCACGCCGATCGATATCATCAAGAACTCGCTGCTGGCCGCAGCCGACAAGAAGCGGAACAGCGGCCTCACTGCTGAAGCAGTTTTCGATCAGTGGAATGCACTGCTGGGCGACCTGGGCGATGACTACAAGACTCAGGAACGATTCTTCCGCCATTACTACAACGCCTTCAAAGCCGAGCTCCCTAACGTTGCCAATGCACCGATCGCCACCAGGTCGAAGCTGATAAGGATCTACGAGAAGCTCATCACGACCGATCTGGAGAATCGACTGGAAGATCTCCTGTTCTGCGGTCAGATCTACAAGCGAATCGTGGGGAACCTTGACAGCGACGAACCGAGGAACTCACTCGACGAAGCGCTAGCCGATCTCAGCCGGGTGCAGGGTGCACCATCCGAAGCGCTGCTCCTCTATCTCATGGCATATCAGGACGATCATGATCTAACCGAGCCGATGCTCAGATCCATCACCGAAACCCTGACGAGTTTCTTCGTCCGTCGCAATCTTACTGGGGACCCTCCTACCAACATGCTTCAGCGACTCTTCATGTCGATGATCGACGAGGTCTCCACCAAGGCCGGGTCCGAGATCGTCGATGCAGTCAAGGCCCGCCTCAAGGAGGAGGCATCAAATGACAAAGCCTTCTACGCCAAGCTCGTAGGCCCACTGTACAACGAGAACGCTGACGTCACGAGGTACATTCTCGTCTCACTCGCCAAGGCAACGATGACCAAAGAGACCTATCGCGACCTGTGGGAGCGAGATGGAAAACATTTCAAGTGGACGATCGAGCACATCCTCCCGCAAGGACTCAACCTCCCGAAAGAGTGGGTGACCATGCTCGGGGGCGTGACACAGGCTTCGGCCATCCAGCAGCAACACGTCCATCGCCTCGGCAATCTCACGATCACCGGCTATAACAGCACACTCAGCAATCGGTCGTTCCACTCCAAGAAGATCCGAAAAGACGCCAAAGGCAACTACGTTGGGTTCAAGAATCGGCTACCACTCAACGACGATGTTGTTCAGGCGACGGAGTGGACAGCCGTCGAGATCGACGAGCGAACGGAGAAGATGGCGAAGCAGGTGCTGAAAATATTCCCACTCTGAGCACCTAACGAAAGGATCCAAGTGGTCGACGAGAACGAGAACGTGGTCCAGGTGTGGAGCTTGGCAACAGAGCACGGGAAGGTGCCCCCGATGCCGGGCGGCGACGCGATGACGCCGGAACGGCTCGCCGAGCTCCGGATGGTTCTGGCCGCGATGGCCGACAATCCGATCGCGACGCTGGAAGCCCATCTCCTGCCTCCCGAGTTCGACCGCAGCCGGGGTATCTCGCTGGGTGCCGCGAGTCCGCTGGCCACCCACCTGTCACTACTCATTCGTAACACGGTCGAGGCACCCTCCGGGGAGACCCTGTATCGGATGGTCGTGCCATCGGATGGTCGTGCCGGGGAAGTTCGCCGCTCAGGTAGGAGGTGGGCTGCTCAAATCGATGGAATCGACATCGGGTTCCGGCTATTACAGTGCGCTGGTGGGGTCTTCGGGGATTGCCGGGCACGCGAAGTACGTTCCGGTCGCTGGTGCGGGGGTAGCCACACTCGCGGCACCCCTGATGTTGGCCGCCGTCGCCGCCGGTATCAGCATGCATGCGGAACGCCAACGTGAGCAGGCAATCGCGAACATCACCAGGCTGCTGAAGAAGCTGCATGAGGATGCACTGAAAAGCGAGCGCGCGAACCTCAATGCGTGTCTGTCCGTCGTCGAGAACGCTCCCGCGATCCTGCTCGACCAAGGTGAGATTGGATTCACGCTGGGGATGGATTCGACCGTGAAGGACATCCTGAATGCGATGGCGCAGGCGAAGGAGCGCGTAGAGCGGTGGCAGGAAGCCCTAGACCATTGGGGTGACCGCCCGGTTGAAATATCCGCGCTGCAAAGAACATTCAGCGGTATCGATCACGAGGGCGGACAATTCCGCACCCACCTCGAACTCGCTGACCTGGCCGTCGCGCTCGGGAAGCAACTCACCGTTTTGCAGGCGGTGGAGCACGCGCAAAAGAATCCGTCGAACGCGTTCGAAAGGTTCGTCGCACGGCTGAAAGCCCAGCAGGAAGATGTCATCAAGTTGGAATCCAACCTCGCCGAGGTACGAAGGAAACTGGGCCGATTACAGCTTGACCGCTCGCATGGTGTCCGAAGCATCTACATGCATATGGACGATGTCGACCACTTGCTGCGCGCATCGCGTCGGCTACGTGAGTTTGGCGAAGGCCTCGAGACCAGTGATCGGCAACCCGATGTCGCCATCGAGATCGCACGGAACGCCGACGGTTCGGTGGTGGTGTTTCCGGCGTTAACCGCGTAAACGGCACTGCCTGCAGATGGCTGCTCGCCTTCCTAAGAAGTCCAGCCTGCGACTGTAGCTGCACTGACGCACATGGAAATCGCACCCGGTGAAGTTCACTGACCTTGTCTACAGTGGGAGCGCAAACTGGGCGCCTTTCCGCCGATCGACCGGGGACCTTCCCGCCGAGGACGAATTCCTCGCGTCCTGGCAATGACTGTGGTCGCGCATAGCACTGACTCATCAGACTGTTTGTCCGTGCGTATCCGTATAGTGCGGCGCGTCGGCATGTAGTGATGGTGGAGGCGACCTTGGGTTACGCAGTCGAGTGGGATGGCCACACGGTCACCCTGCCGCCGGTGGGCGATTCGGTCGAGGACGGGCTTTCGTTCACGACCTGGGATGAGGCGGAGCTGCGGTTCATGCGGTACGCAGCGGACACGTTCAACGCAGGCCCCGACGGTCAGACCGTGACGCTGGCTCCGGTGGTGCTCATCCCGCGCCCGGACAACGAGCACGATCCGGGCGCCGTGTCGATCGCCAGGCCGCGGTCAACGGGAGGCGACATTGACGACCGCCACATGGGTTTCCTCTACCGCCGGCTGCTGTCCAAACTTCCCGACAACGCGATATCACTTCTGGCTGAACTGTCTGGCGGTGAGGTCAAATGCAGCGTCATCATCGAGCGCGACGACGCCGACTACTACGGTCTGGACTTCGACGACCCCGACGACCTCCCTTGCGCATACGGTGAGGCCAAACTTGCACTTCCCCCAGCAGCCGAGCTGGCGTACGCGGTGCACAGTTTCTTGACCGCCCGAGGAACGGACCCCGACGACGAAGGTCGCGAGCGCACGGATCACGTCCTCGAACGGTTGCGAACATTCCCCGCGGACAGTCGCCCCCTGGGACCGCTTTCGGTGACAGTCCGCGAGGGAAAATCTGGACAGCCCAGTTCATTGACCGTGCACTCCGGAGGCACGCCGATTGGATCTGTCGCCCTTGGGTATCTGTTCCTCGACGATGAACGCCTGCGCCCCGCTGTGCTTGATGGGCTGCTCAAGATGGGTGTACCAGCGGCCGCGCCCCAGGAGCCCCGGCGTGAAGCGGTGAGCCAGGAGTGGGAGGCCGGCGCCGTGCCCAACGTGCATGTGGGTTGGCGCCCCGGTGGCATGAAGCTGCGGTGGGCCGAACCGGACGGACCGTCGACGCGAACAACCTTCGCGCAGTACAACCCGACAACCGAGACGCTGTGGGTCGAAGACGAGCGACTGATCGCACCCGCGTGCACGTTCGCAGCACGCCTGGGCATCCCGGTGGACGAGATCGGGCTACCGCCCCTGAGATGGACCCTGCGCGAACGCGTATGGCGCGGTCACCTGCGCGATCTGTCCTACGAATAGATGATCACCGGACCCACCTTCCGGCCGCTGAACCCCGCTGTGGCGAGCCTGGTCCCGGACACCCTGTTCGAGGCAGCGGAGTTGGCGCGATTCGCCCAGCCAGCCCACAAGTCCGGCGAAGAACCGACCGCGCTACTGGAGAGATTGACCACCCATCGCGGCACGCTCTTCCCCGACCACACCTATCTCGACACGATAGGTACGTGCCGGATCTGTGAACGGCCTGCTGGCGAGTTCCGTGCGTCTCTGTGTGCGCAGACACTCGCCTACTGTCACCGCTGCCTGGCCGTTGCGGTTGAGGGTCTGCCGAACATGGCGGGGACTCCCACCCGGGCAACTGCCCGGGCGGAGCTGGCTGTCCGCGCCCTCGCTGACGACGAGTTCGGCGGCGCAGCATTCGTTGAGTCCCAGCTGTCCGCGATCCACGCAGACCCCCAGCATCCGATGTCGCCGACCGACATTGACCGCTGCTTGCTTCTCCGCATCGCCATCACCCGCGGCCAGCTTCCGTGGACACACATCCTCATTAGCACCGGGCTGGCCGACGAGGGTGTGCGGCTGTCGCGCGGCACCGTCCTCAAGGCGGCTGACGGGCACCTGTGCCTGTCACTGCAAGAGAAGGCGGTCGATGATTTCTTTGATCGGCACTGCATCGGTCACACGCGTGAGCCCCGGTATCCCTTCGACCCGGAGCTGAACCCGAACACGCGTCGCCGCGCCGATTGGATCCTGGAGGACGGGACGTTCGTGGAGATGTGGGGAATGCCCAAGGATCCGGCGTACGCCGAGAAGATGCGCGAAAAAATCGAGTTAGCAGAACGTCACAGGTTGTCGCTGATTGGCCTGACCGCAGCAGACATCGGGCGTCTCAATGAGATCTTTGCTCCCTGGACGGCGAAGTAGGTACGAACCAGGCGCGGGCGATGAGAACATTGCGAGCGCCGATATGGGTGTTCGATCGCTCGACTCGATGGAGGTTCGCATGTACGGCCGCAGTGACGACGAGTGGGATCGTACCGTCGATGATGCTATCGAATTCCTCGCCGGGCAGGCCCGGCTTGGCCGCGTCGTGACCTACAGTGATTTGAACTCCGCATTAGCCCGGCGTGGGCATGTTCCATTCGATTTTGAGAATGAAGCCGACCGCGCTGCTGTCGGTGCAGTCCTTGGCGATGCGACCCTACGGACTCTTGGCGATCCGAAGACGATGCTGTCGGCAATCGTGGTCTACATCGACCGCAACAACGCCGGGCCCGGCTTCTACAAGCTCGCCATCGACCTCGGCCTGCTGCCGAACACCGCGACCACCGATGACAAGCTGGCCTTCTGGTCCACGCAGGTGCGCGCCGTACATGAACGCTACGCACGTCCGCGGCGGCAGCGCGGTCCGCGGCCGGCATGACCTGTCCGCAGCCGCTTCGTGTCCGAATTCTGAAGGAGTTGTCGCCTCCCGCGGATTTGCTCACCGCCGAGTTCTTCTGTCCGAAAGGAAAGTTCGCCGCAAATACCTTCGATGAAGGGCCCGACAATCCATCGCGTCGGTTCGCGGCCGGAGACCTACTTGCCGTCACGCTGCTCGACGTCGCCTTGGGGCCGCAGGCGCTGCGCGAACTACTGGACACCCGCAACGCCGAGTTCGGTGAGCTGCTTCGAGACATGCCCACTGACGTGGATTTGTGGGAGGCGAACGACGCCAACCTTGCGACGGTAGTTCAATTTCCAAGCCAGAGAAGCCGGAGAAAAATTTGTCCTTACTGTTATTTGGTGCATGCAGGAGAGTGCCCATGAGCACCAGACCCGGTGTTGCCTGCGCTGTGCACGTTCCGTGTGTAGAACAGGGTGCGGGCTATTCGGCATCAGGTACCGAGCCAATCCGATTGTGAGTAACAAGAATAGGACGCCACGCCTCTGCAATCTCAAGAACCCGGCGCACAATGTCGAAACCTGCCCGCGCTGCCAGCGATTGCTCCGAAGTCCGGAAGCTCGCAAGAACCTTCGCGAAAAGAAGAAGGCGGATCGGCGCACTGAGAAGGAGTATGACGCGAAGCGCAACCCGATTCGGGTCGTGCAAGGCGGGCTAGGATCCGGCAACAAGTAGGAGGGCGCGGCGCGCGGTTACGCTGCCGGAAACATGCCATCTGATCGGGAGCAGACAGTCGATGAAATTTCACGGCACGCAGTGCCTGCCATCCCACCTGAGCAGTTCCGCAGTCCAAGTGCCGGCACTCGGCCTCACCCCGGTTCAGCGCAGGTGGGCATGCAGTCCATCGTGGCGTGCTGGCGCAAATGCTTGCCGTCAGCTCCAGGGTTTACAAGCTCGACGTTGATCAGGTCCCGGCCCCTTTTGCGGAACTCTTCAGCCACGGGAACTCGAACGCCCTGGTACTGCCGGAGGCCCGAGTTTTCGGCTGACCAGACGGAACGGGCTACCACTCCCCGTCAGTGACCATGTCATGGCTGGCCCCACCGATGGTGACCACCGTCTTCGGGTCGACGGGGACGAACGGATCCTCCTCGTTGCCAAGCGTTTTGCCGACACTCTTGACGTTCGCCAGAATCTTCGAGGCTGCGAGATCGCGCGCGTCGGCGTCGTAGTAGTCGAACCACGGCAACCCGGCGTCCACGTAGGCATCCCGGTCCACCGGCGTCGGAGGCGGCACCTCACCGGTGATGGCAGTCCACTGCGCGGCCGAACACAGATGGACGAACACCCGCAGTGCAACGCTCTCGTCGTAATCCGCGAGCGGGCGGTCATCGACATACACGTCCTGGCGCATCCGCCCGCCGGCCCCGAGCCCCATGTCCGCCGAACCCGTCGCAGGAGGACCGCATGCCACGTCCATGTCTTCGCAGCACAGGTCCTGTAGCGCTTGCGCGGCGTGCCACGCCGCGAGCGCCTGCTCGGTCAGAGCGACAGCACGGAGTTGCACGCCACCGTGGGTCTCCTCCCCTGTCACCTGACCTTCGACTGTGGCGCCCGAACCGAGCGGCACGGCTACGAACTGGCGGATGAACCCATCCCCCGAGTTGATGCCGTCCAGCCACGGCTGGTCGGGCAGCGCGACGTAATTCTGCGGGTCACCGACGAGGTGCTCGATCCACGGCAGGCCGCTGACCGCGCACACCTTGCCCACGCCAATCTGCAGCGCTGCGGGCTCGGAAGCGCTGAACGAGAGCCACATCGCCTCGCGCTGGTAGATCGGCAGCATGACCCCGCCACGAGACAGCCACTCGGCTGGTGCGGTGTCCGGGTAATCTGCGACCCGCCGCAAGGGAAACCGGCCCAGACCCGGCGGCAGCGGATGCAATCCCGTCTCGGGGATTCGCAGCGTCCGCTGAAAATCTACAATTACCGGACCCAGCCCCAACTGGTCACTGACAATCTTTACCGGCGTGCTCTGCGTCATAAACTACCTCCATCTAGGCGTACTGCACCATGGATAGCACCATGAACCACCCCGGGTTTGATGCACACCTTCTTTCGAGGGAAGGTCGTTTGCATCATGCCAAGGAAGTACGACGACGAGTTCAAGGCCCGAGCGGTCCGGTTGGTCACCGACCATGCCGAGGAGTACGACACCCGCACGGCCTGCATCACCGCGGTCGCCAAGCGGTTGGGGGTGTCGTATGAATCACTGCGCCGCTGGGTCAACCAGACCGAGGTCGACACCGGCCAACGTGACGGGGTGCCCACCGACGTCGCCCGTGAGAATAGAGAGCTGAAGCGCAAGAACCGCGAGCTTGAGGAAACCATCGAAATCCTCAAGGCGGCAACAAGTTTCTTCGTGCGGGAGAGCGACCCGCGACACCGTTGATTTGTGCGTTCATCGCCGAGCATCGTGCTCGGTTCGGGGTCGCTCCGATCTGCCGCGTGCTCACTGAGCACGGCTGCCAGATCGCCCCGAGAACCTTCTACGCCTGGCTGACCCGCCCCCCATCCGCTCGGGCGCTGTGGGACACCGTCATCACCGAGGTGCTCGCCGGCTTCTACGAGCCAGACGAGCACGGCCGACGCAAACCGGAGTCACTGTGAACCACCCCGGGTTTGATGCGCACCTTCTTTCGAGGGAAGGTTGTTTGCATCATGCCGAACAAGTACGACGACGAGTTCAAGGCCCGCGCGGTACGGCTGGTGGCCGACCATGCCGAGGAGTACGACACCCGCACCGCCTGCATCACCGCGGTAGCCAAGCGGTTGGGGGTGTCCTACGAATCTTTGCGCCGGTGGGTCAACCAGGTCGAGGTGGACACCGGCCAGCGGGATGGAGTGCCCACCGATATCGCGCGGGAGAACAAGGAGCTCAAGCGCAAGAATCGTGAGCTTGAGGAAACCATCGAAATCCTCAAGGCGGCAACAAGTTTCTTCGTGCGGGAGAGCGACCCGCGACACCGTTGATTTGTGCGTTCATCGCCGAGCATCGTGCTCGGTTCGGGGTCGCTCCGATCTGCCGCGTGCTCACTGAGCACGGGTGCCAGATCGCCCCGAGGACCTTCTACGCCTGGCTGACCCGCCCCCCATCCGCTCGGGCGCTGTGGGACACCGTGATCACCGAGGTGCTGGCCGGCTTCTACGAGCCAGACGAGCACGGTCGGCGCAAGCCCGAGTCGCTGTATGGCGCCACCAAGATGTGGGCTCACTTGCAACGCCAGGGCATCGCGGTGGCCCGCTGCACCGTGGAGCGTCTCATGCGGACCAACGGCTGGCGTGGAGTTACTCGCCGCAAGAAGGTCCGCACCACCGTCTCGGATCCGGCCGCCGACCGGGCTGCCGATCTGGTGAAGCGCCAGTTCCGGGTGCCGGCCCCCAACGTGCTGCTGGTGGCGGACTTCACCTACGTACGGCTGTCCAACGGGATGTTCGTGTACACCGCATTCGCCATCGACGCCTACGCGGGCCGGATTGTGGGATGGACCTGCTCGGCCAGCAAGGAAGACCGGTTCGTGCGCCGAGCGATCCGCCATGCCGCACACCTCCGAAGCGGCGAGGGTAATCCATTGTTGGGCAATACTATTCACCACAGCGACGCGGGCTCTCAATACACGTCTGTGCGGTTCGGGGAAACCCTGGCTCTGTCCGGGCTTGTGGCCTCGATCGGCACGGTCGGGGATGCCTTCGATAACGCTTTGGCCGAAACGACCATAGGGCTGTACAAGACCGAAGCAGTCCGCGACGACTCACCATTCCGGCGGGGTCCCTTGCACCGTCTGACCGATGTCGAACTGCTCACCGCCGAGTGGGTGCACTGGTACAACACCGACCGGCTCATGCACCGCCTGGGCCGCATCCCACCCATCGAGTACGAGACCGTCTACTACGCTACAAACACAGCCCCATCAGAGGCTGCGCACCAGTAACCGGTGTGCATCAAACCCGGGGCGGTTCACTGTACGGGGCTACCAAGATGTGGGCTCACCTGCACCGACAAGGCATTGTGGTGGCCCGCTGCACCGTGGAGCGCCTCATGCGGGCCAACGGCTGGCGCGGGGTTACCCGCCGCAAGAAGGTCCGCACCACGATCGCCGATCCCGCCGCGGCGCGGGCGGCCGATCTGGTCAAACGCCGGTTCCGGGTGCCCGCGCCCAACGTGCTGCTGGTCGCGGACTTCACCTACGTACGGCTGACCAACGGAACGTTCGTCTACACCGCATTCGCCATCGACGCCTACGCGGGCCGGATAGTGGGATGGACCTGCTCGGCCAGCAAGGAGGACCGGTTCGTGCGTCAGGCGATCCGCCACGCCGCCCAACTTCGTATCGACGAGGGTAATCCATTGTTGGGCAACACTATTCACCATAGCGATGCGGGCTCTCAATATACGTCTGTGCGGTTCGGCGAGACCCTGGCGCTGTCTGGACTGGTGGCCTCAATCGGGACAGTCGGCGATGCCTTCGATAACGCTCTGGCGGAGACGACCATAGGGCTCTACAAGACTGAAGCCGTCCGCGATGACTCGCCGTTTCGGCGCGGCCCTCTGAGCCGTCTGACCGACGTGGAGCTGCTCACCGCCGAGTGGGTGCACTGGTACAACGCCGACCGGCTCATGCACCGCCTCGGTCGCATCCCACCCCTGGAGTACGAAGCCGTCCACTACGCTACAAACGCGGCCAACTCAGAGGCTGCACACCAGTAACCGGGGCCTTGCCCCCATGTAGTGGACACGGGATTTGTGGTTATGCGGCTTCGGGCAGCGTAGCCGGTGTCAGGTTCCTTTCGTAGGTCGCGGGGCTGGAATGACGGCAGTAGGAGTGCCGTCGTGTGGTGTTGTAGCGGGCCAGCCACCGAAAGACCTCACGGCGGCAGATCGCCGCGTCCGGCCAGCAGTTACGGTCTTGCAGAATCTCGCGCTTGAGGGCGGCGTTGAACGATTCGGCCAACGCGTTATCGGCACTTGACCCCACCGCACCCATCGACTGGACGACCCCCAGATCGCGGCAGAGATTCGCGAAATCCCGTGAGGTGTACTGACTTCCATGATCTGCATGGAATATTGCACCAGCCAGTGAACCCCGCAGTGCAGCAGCGGCTTTGAGCGCATCGATGACCAGTTCGGTGCGCATGTGATCGGCGATCGCCCACCCGGCGACCCGCCGTGAACAGCAGTCGATCACGGTGGCCAGGTACAGGTTGGCGCCGGTCGCCAATGGCAAGTAGGTGATGTCGCCGACGTAACGGGTGTTGACCTGCGCGGCGGTGAAATCCCGTTTGAGCAGGTCGGGGACCTTCTGGTTCGCCGGGTCCGCCACGGTCGTCTTGACCCGACGTCGGCGTCGATAACCGGCGATCCCGGCGCCGCGCATCACCCGAGCCACCCGCTTGTGGTTGACCCGCTGCCCCTCGGGCGCACCGTCGTTGAGCTCGGCGGTGATCCGCGGCGCCCCGTAGGTGTTGTCCTCGTCGTGGACGGCGCGGATACGCTCGGCCAGCGCCTCGTCAGCAGCCCGACGGGCCGCTCGTCCGTCAGCACCGGCCAACCACGCGTAGAACGACGAACGCGCAACCTCGACGACTGCGCAGAGCCACTTCACCTCGAAGGCGTGCAGGTGGTCGGCGACAAACTGAAAGCGGCTCACCAGTTCGTCTCCCCGGCGAAATATTTGGCCGCCGACCGCAAGATGTCACGCTCGGTGGACAACCGCGCCTCGGTGGCGCGTAACGCCTTGACCTCACTGCGGAGGCGGGCCAGCTCCTGCTCAGGGCTCTCGGCCCCTGGCACAGGCTCGGCCACTACGACACCGCGGCGGTGCCGAATCGGCACCCCGGCCGACTTGCACCACGCCGAGAGCGTGGCCTCGCTGACACCGAGCTCGGCAGCGATCTGGGCGATCGTCGCGCCCTCGGTGTCCCGGTAGAGCGCGACCGCGTCACGCTTGAACTCATCGGGGTAATTTTTCCTTGCCATCGGGTTGGATCATCTCGCTTCCCCCAGCACATTCCTGGGATTGAGCGTGTCCAACACACGGGGTCAAGTCCCCCGGTGTGCATCAAACCCGGGGCGATTCACCAGGCACTGACACCTGGGGATTGCGCGGCAGACCTGGAACCCGTGATACCTCCGCGATGCGCACCTTTCGTCATTCGCCAGGTATTGGACGGTGCGAGGCCCGGGCATCGCACCTTTTGGGCTTGGGTCGTAATTCACACTCGTGGTGAGAATTTCGCGGAACGTAACTCGGCTGCGCTGGGTGGGAAGCGAGTTCTGCAACACCCTTTGTTAGGGGTATGGCTCAACTCATGGAGCCTAGCTGCGCCTGGCCGAGGGCGATCAGTATCTGATTAGTCGCGTTCCGTACTTGCACAGCAAACTCGTTCTGACCTTCGATCGCAAAAGCTTCTTCATACGACCAGGTTCTGAGGATCTGGACGCCCGGGCGTACGTGGAACTGAACGCCGGCGTTCTTGCTGTCCAGCCAATGGTGAAGGCTTTCCTCTTCGGCGGCGCTGGCGTACTGGCGCTCCGCCAGCCACTGGAAGAAGCCCGGGTCGGCAATCTCATCGCGGGTTCTACCGCCAGCGCGCCCGTCATGGAAATCGTCGACCCATTGGTGCAAGTAGTCGCCTGCGGACAGCAGTCTGGTCGGGAACCAGCGTTGAAGCGGTTGGGCAAACCGATGCGCCAGTTGAAAGTTGGGCTCGACAGTGAACCCGTCGTGAGTGTTCAGTTCGAGGAGGGCGTCGACTCTTGCCGAATCCGAGTACATATGAGTGTATTGCGGCTGGAGTTCCGCCGGCCAGACACCCAAATGAACGTACTTATCGTCGAAGAAAAGAGCTGCGCGGTCGGCACCGCGGACATGATCGGCGGCGAATTTGATTGTGACGCCGGGCAACAGCGGGTCTCCCCGCGGGATAAGCGTTCCTTCCACCGCGCTGGCTTTCGGGGAAAGCCCCGTCGCCTTCTGAAGAATCGTCTCGAGTCTATACAGAGCGTTCGCCGTGTCGTCCGGTATTGAGGTCGATGGCAGTGATGGCATTGGAGCGGATCTCCTTAGGGCAATGGTCGCTGGCTCGGGTGGGCGGGCATGCCTGACGCCGCCGCCCCCGCCGATCTCCCACCCCGCGCTGGCGTCGAAGTAATCGGCGTACGCGATGGGCGGCAACTGGAATTGCTCGACAAGACGCATGAGTTCGGCGAACCAGGAAACGTAGGCGGGATCGTCATCGGTCGGAGCGGTCCCAGGAAGTGCGTTCAGGATCACCTCGGCGACCGATTCGGGTCTGGTTGTCACCGTCACCTCACTCCCGGCGAATTCGGTAAGTCCGCCGGTCGAATACTGCAGTGCTGTGACGAGGTCGATGACGTGTGGGAAGCTCACATGGTCCATCAGATTGTCAGCGGCGGTGATAGCGACGCGCCAGTACATCCCCGAGGGACCCACTCCCGGCAAAATGCGCAGTCGGTGGTAGCCCCGCTGATGCAGGACTCGAACCCCTTGCAAGATGCGGATCGGGGTCTTCGAAGCCAACTGCATCAGTACTTGCTCGTGCACCTCGGAGTCGAATGCCACCAGTCGCACATCCTCGACACGAGTGATGACGGTGGCAATGGTCTCAACCGCCGCCGCGATTGCGTCCCGCCGCGGCCAGCCGAAGGCTCCTGTACTGATGAACGGAAAGGCGATAGTTCGAACACCGAGTTCGTCTGCGACTTGCACGGCCCGGTGGTAGCAGGACTCCAGCAGCGAACGGTCTGTTTGCCCAATGCTGTAGTTCGGGCCAACCGAGTGAATAACCCACCGGGCAGGCAGGTCGCCGGCTGTCGTCCAGCCGGCGTCACCTGTAGCCAGTCCGTTCGGGAACCGCTCGACGCAGTGGCGCAGGATGTCGGAGCCTCCCGCGCGATGAATCGCGCCTTCCGCCCCGCCACCGCCGCGCATAGCAGAGTTCGCGGGATTGACCACGGCGTCGACCTCCTGCGCGGTGATGTCGCCACAAACCGCGGTGATTGTCGGCATGCAGAACAGTATGCATCTGGGCACCGACGTCAACGTGGTGGACGGCTACGGCGGCGACTGACTGGCCCCGAACCCATCCGTGACTATCCCGGCACCCCTTCGCGATCTTCGATCACCCCTGGGCGCGCTTAGCTGCAAGTTTCGCGCTGCGCGATTTGCGCTTCATCTCTGCTGTGCACTTCAGCAGATGCCGTCGGCGAGGGGTCAACTGCGAAATGACACGATCCACTACCTCTTGAGAGTGTTCCGCGAATACCTGAGAGTGATCCGGATTCGGCGGATTTTCCATGACCGTCTGAGAGTGCTGCGTCCTCCGGGATGCCGGCGTGGTGCCCTTGGGTTATAGACGACCTCTGTCGGCGGCGTCTTGTCGGAGGCGTGTGCGACTCTGTTGCCGTTCGGCCCAACGACCGGTAGTCGGATCGTCAGAGACACTGGGGCCGATGACATGGCAACATGGTTCGCGGTGAGGGGGTGCGTTCGATGGACAACGCTCGAAGCGGACGGCTGGGACCGCAGAGGTCACATGACTATTTCTACAGCCTTCCCGACCACACCGACACGCTTCCCGACTACACCGCGCGGGCCCGCGAGACCGGAGAGCGCATCGCTGTCACCCGGCCACTGGCGCACAACGGCCGGGTGTTCTGGAAGCTCACCGACGCCGACAGTGAAGAACTCGCCTGGCTCGCATTCACCCGTCCAGATGCGCGTTCGGCGCTGGCCCGGCGCAAGGTGTGGACACTGATCCCGCACCTGCAGGAATTCTTGGCTAACTGGTTCGTGAGCGTCGACCACGAGCGCACCGATCAGCGCCAGTGGATACACACAAACATCGACGTTGATGAGGCACGCGACCTCGCACTCCTGGTGCCGCAACCGCAAGCCGAGGACATCAAGCGGATCACCCGACCCGAAGCGGTCCTGACCATCGACGACATCGATCGGCTCAAAGTGACGACGGTACTTGGCAGGGGAACGGCTCAGGCATTGAAGACTCGGCGATGACTCACATCAAAAAAGAGGAATTCCAAGCCTGGGCGTACGACGACCTGCTCACCAACACCACCCGCGGCGTGCTGGCCGAGTACATCGTGGCGACAGCACTCGGCATTGCTGAGGTGAAGCGCGTCGAATGGCACAGTCACGACCTCGACGTCGACGTCGACGGTGTCAAGGTCGGGGTGGAAGTGAAATCGGCTGCCTACGTGCAATCGTGGGAGCAGACCCGACCCTCGGTGATCGAGTTCGGCATCGGTCCGGCAAAGGGGTGGGACGCCCACACCAACACCTATGCGCCCAGTGCGAGGCGAAGCGCGGAAGTGTACGTCTTCTGCCTGCTGAACGGCTCGATTGGCGAAGCGGTCGATCCGCTCGACGTCAGGCAATGGACGTTCTATGTGATGCCCACGACCGAACTTAACCGAAAAGTTCCGGAGCAGAAGAAGATTCGGCTCACACGGCTGCTAGCCCTCGGTCCGCGGCAGTGTTCCTTCGACGAACTCAAGACCGCCATTCATGCGGCCGCAGAGTTGAACGGGATCTCGGGCGGAGCGTAGCTGGCGAGCAACAGCTTATGGGCGCTAGGCGCCCAGTCCATGAACGCGTGCGCGGGTGCAGCACGTTTCGCCGACGAAGGCGACGAGCATCGAGCGCTTCCTCAGTCCCGAATCGGGCCAACCAGGAGGCGGCCCAGGGTCATGCACGAGTGGCGACGGCTTAGGAAACGGATCTCGCCCGACGCGCCAATCGCCGCGGTGGTCCTCGTACCACATGCCCGTCGAACTCTCGCCGGCTTCAATCCGCACGCCGTGGCACCCGCGGTCATGCAGGACACCAATCGCGTGGAGCACCAAGCGTTCACGCGAGATGTCGTAGCCGTCCATGAAAAGGAAGCATGACACCGGACACCGACGAGTGCGGCGGCCCGCCACAGTTCGCTCCGGTGCTCTCAGGTCTTCGTGGAACTTGTCCGGCACTGTCAAGTATTCGTGGACAAACGGTGCCGGACCCGTCCCGAAACTACTTGAGAGTGCGCTGGTCAGCGCTCCCCCTTGCTCTCAAGAAGTTCCGGATCGGACACTCGTCACGTCTCGCCGTCTGCCGTTCTGCAATGATCTCTGACCTGTTGTCACTCATCCGCGCAAAGCTTTCGCCGACTTCTCGCCCTCCGCTCCAGAACTATCTGCCAGTACCACCCGCCAAGGCCTCCATTCATGTAGGCCGGAGTCCGCGATACCTCTGACAGCGCCTGGCACCGGCGGACACCGGGCGCTCTCCAAGCCCTGCGGCATCTCGCTCAATTTCGTCACTGTGACGTTATCGTCGAAGTGACACCTGTGCGTCGGCAAGCAAGCATCGCACTTCTGGCCGAACACGCCGTCGTTTCATCGCGGCCTATCTCGACGCCTCCGTCATCGAATTCGCGGGCGGGGCAACTTTCGCGCGAGGATGTCCCCGAGGCGCTCCTGGCCGCCATGCCGATGTTCCTGCATACGAACTCACCAACGACCGGTTCTGCGATGTGCGTGCCTCGGACCTTGGCGCCGCCTCGCCAGTGTGATTGAGTCTGGCCATGACCTCGGAGATTTCCGAGCGGATGATCGCCACCAACGGAGTGCGGTTGCGCGTCCTGGAGGCAGGCCGCCACGGCGACCCGCTGGTGATTCTCGCGCACGGTTTTCCTGAACTCGCGTTCTCGTGGCGCCACCAGATACCGGTGCTCGCCGCGGCCGGCTTTCACGTGCTGGCACCTGATCAGCGCGGCTACGGCGGGTCGTCACGGCCCGCAGCGATCAGCTCCTACTCGATCGACCATCTCACCGCTGACCTCGTCGGTCTGGTCGATGAAATCGGGGCCGAGCAAGCAGCTTTCGTCGGACATGATTGGGGCTCGATCGTTACGTGGGCAGTTCCCCTGCTGCATCCGCGTCGCGTCGCCGCGGTGGCCGGACTGAGCGGGCCCCCAGTCCCTCGCCCACGCAGACCACCCACCCAAGCCTGGCGCGAACTCGCGGGTGACAACTTCTTTTACCTCCTACATTTCCAGGAGCCCGGCATCGCCGACGCTGAACTGAACCGTGACCCCGCCACCACACTGCGGCGCATCTTCGGTGCACCTCGGGTGAATGCCGAACAGTTGGCCGACATGCAACGGCCCGGACCTCAGGGCTATCTCGAACGACTCCCCGAGCCTGACGAGCTACCTCCGTGGTTGAACCGGCGGGAGATGAGCTATTACATCAGCGAATTCGCGCGCACCGGATTCACCGGCGCGCTGAACTGGTACCGCAACTTCGACCGGAACTGGGAACTGACCGCCCACACACCGGCGTCAACCATCACGGTTCCTACGCTGTTTCTCGCCGGCCGCGACGATCCCGTGCTGCACTTCACCCGTACCGACCGCCACGGTGAGCTCGTCACCGGTCCCTACCGCGAAATCCTCCTCAGCGGTGCCGGCCACTACATTCAGCAAGAACGGCCCGAGGAGGTCAACACCGCACTACTGGACCTCCTGGGCACCGCATTCTGAGCCCGCAAGCTGTCGGCCGGCCTACGCTCGACTGGCGCTTGCAGGCCGAGCTGACGAAAGAAATGTCACCGTGACGGAAAGGCCCCATGGGGCCGCGACCCTACCAAAGTACCTGCAGCGCAGAACTTTTCAAGATCATGAATCAATCAGGCTTGATAGCGGTCGTTCCATATTCCTTCGGGCCGCGGCGAGTCAGATTGAGGTATACCATCGGCGGCTGCCATAGTTCGAAGGGATTGATCGGGGGGAACAGTGACTGTTGGGCGATCAGCCGGACGAGTGGTCGTGGCTACCGCGTTGGCCGCTGCCGCGCTCCCGGTGATCGTCCCGACTGCCGTTTCGCAGCAATCATGCCCCGACATCGACGTCGTCTTCGCGCGGGGCACCGCCGAGCCACCCGGGGTCGGCGGCGTCGGTCAGCGGTTCGTCGACTCTCTACGTGCGCAGACGTTTCCGCGAACAGTGGGCGTGCACGCCGTCTACTATCCGGCAAGCAGCAACTTCTCCGGCGGCACGGTGTTCAAGATGAACGTCGTCGACGGTGTGCGCGACGAATCCAACCACGTACGGAGCGTGGTGTCGTCGTGCCCGAACACCAAACTGGTGTTGGGCGGTTACTCGCAAGGCGCGGTGGTGACGGCGCTGGCCACGTCCGGCGTGGTGCCGGCCGGCGTCGCCCGCGGCGCTGCGCCCCTTCCGCTCCCTGCCGCCGTCGCCGACAACGTCGCAGCCGTGGTTTTATTCGGGACTCCGGCCGGCTGGTCGGCGGAAAAGTATGGTGCGGCGGGCATTGACGTCGGCGCGGTCTACGCGAGCAAAGCTCTTGAACTCTGCGCGCCCGGCGATGCCGTCTGCTCCGGCACGGTCCCGACCGAGGCAAACGGTCCGCACAATCAGTACGGCGTCAACGGCATGGCCGACCGGGCTGCCGCGTTCGCCGTGAGCAGGTTGGCGGCCCTGACACCGGGATCGCCCGCGAGCTGAACAACCGGGATCGACTGAGACACAACGGTGGACTCCGGGTCCGGCCCCTACTGGCGATCGGGAAAGTGCGGCCCTGCGCAGGGCGGCGGCCAGATGATCGTGGCGCCGCTCTCGCGGACACCCCATGTGCGCCTCGAGCGCTCGCGCATGTCCGGGTGCGAATCCTTCACCGGGGTGATCGCCACCGCGACCCACACCGCTGTGAGTGTGGCCGCGGCCACCGCGGCGACGCCGGTGGAGGTCGTCAGAATCGAGCCCGCTGAGCCGGTATGCGACCACCAGAACGCGCCGACGCCGGCGGCGGTCGACACCCCGGACAGGCACGCCGCCGCGACGCACCACCGGAACCGACGACGCCGAAGTGTGACGAAAGAACAGACCGCGGCGCCGGCGCCCAACACGGATGCGATCACCGGTACACCCCCGCCGACGCCCCATGCCACGAGCACCGTCATGACCAGCACTGTGGTCGCTGCCCACGCCACGCGACGTGCCCACAGGGGCAGCTCGACGTCGTCGAGCACCCGGTGTTCGATCTGCTTGAGGGTTGCCTCGATCGACAGGTCGCGCGACCGCACACCGAACACAGGACTCACCTCTTCAACTTCATGCCTGGTGCCCCGAGGATAGTCGCGCCGACAAATCGCCTGGTCAGAACTTTCCGTCGAGGAAATCCGCGTACGCCGGCAGATCGAGCTGGCCGTGTCCGGACAGCCCGATGACGATCACCTGCTCTCGCGGATCGTCCGCGACGTGCCGGGCCGCCGCCGCGATGGCGTGCGTCGACTCCGGTGCCGGCACGATGCCCTGCGTGCGCGCGAACTGCACACCGGCAGCGAACCCATCGTGCTGCGAGATCGCCACGCCTTCCACCAGACCGAGCTCCACGGTGTGGCTGAGCGCAGGCGCCATGCCGTGATAGCGCAGTCCCCCGGAGTGGATCGGGTCGGGCACGAAATCCATACCGAGGGTGTGCATTTTGAGCAGCGGAGTCAGTCCGGCGACGTCACCGTGATCGTAGCGGTACTCCCCCTGGGTGATCGACGGGCACGCGGTCGGCTCGGCGGCGACGATCCGCGGGTTCGACCGGCCGTGGATCTTCTCTCGCAGAAAGGGGAACGACAGCCCGGCGAGGTTCGAACCGCCACCGGCACAACCGAATACGACGTCGGCACCATCAGGCTCGGTCAGCGCCAGCTGCGCGACGGCCTCCTGCCCGATGACGGTCTGATGCAACACCACATGGTTGAGCACGCTGCCCAGCGCGTAGCGGGCCTCCGGGTCGGCCGCGGCGACCTCGACCGCCTCGCTGACCGCCATGCCGAGGCTGCCGGTGGTGTCCGGATCCTTGGCCAGGATGGCGCGGCCCGACTCGGTGAGCGTCGACGGGCTGGAATGCACCGTGCCGCCGTAGGTCCGAATCAGATGCCCGCGATACGGCTTGGACTCATACGAAGCGCGGACCTGCCACACCTCGATCTCCAGGCCGAACTGCGCTCCGGCGAACGAGAGCGCGCTGCCCCACTGGCCGGCGCCGGTCTCGGTGGTCAGCTTCCGCACACCGTCGATGGAGTTGTAGTAGGCCTGCGCCACCGCCGAGTTTGTCTTGTGGCTGCCTACCGGGCTCACACCCTCGTACTTGACGTAGATACGGGCTCCGGTGTTCAGGGCCTTCTCGAAGCGCCGGGCCCGGATCAGCGGCGACGGACGCCACATCGTGTAGATCTCCCGCACCGGCTCCGGGATCTCGATGTAGGTGTCGGTGGCCACCTCCTGCGCGATCAACCCGCTAGCGAACAGCGGCGCGAGGTCATCCGGGCCGACCGGTTCCTTGGTGGCGGGATGCAGGTGCGGCGGGATCGGCTCATCCAGCTCGGCCGCCAGGTTGTACCAGTGGGTCGGCACCTCCGCGGCGACGAGGTCCGGATGGGTGGCGCCACGCTGTTCCGTCATGCCGGAAACCCTAGCGGTCGACGACTCAGGCCTCCTTCGCACCGATCAGCGCTTCAGAGATCACGCCGGTCGCCTTGTTCAGGGCCGGCACGGCACGGGCGATCAGATCCTTGCCCATACGCGCTGTGGGGCCGGAGATGCCGATCGCCATCGGCGTCGGCGCACCCGGCACCGCCATCGCGACCGAGCGCACACCGATCTCGAACTCCTCGTCGTCGACGGCGTAGCCCTCGGCACGCACCCGCTCGACGTTCGCGAACACCGCCGACAACGTCGATGCGCTGTTCTCGGTCGGCGCCGGAAGCCCGGACTGCGTCACCAGTTTGAGGATGCGGGCATCCTCCAACTCGGCCAGGACGGCCTTGCCCACCCCGGATGTGTGCAGCCCGACGCGCTTACCGACCTCGTTGTTCGTCCGCATCATGTGTGCAGACAGAACCTGCCCGGTGTAGATCACCATGTCGCCGTCGAGCACAGCGAGACTCGCGGTCTCCGACAGGTCGTCGGCCAGCGACTGCAGTACCGGACCGGCAACGGCTCCCAGCTGGCGGTTCGCCACCTCACCGAGCCGAATCAACCTCGGCCCCAACGCATAGCGGCGATTGGGCAATTGCCGCACGTAACCCAGACCGACCAGCGTGCGCAGCAGACGGTGGATGGTCGGCGGCGGCAACGGAGACTCCGCCGACAACTCCGTCAGGGAGCACTCCCCTCCCGCGCGTCCGATCAGTTCCATCAACTCGAAGGCGCGCTCCACCGACTGAACGCCGCCTGATCTCTCCGCCATACGTCCACTTCCGACCACCGATGAGGATTCCATTCAACATAACCACGATTCATTCCACAATATGGAACTTGTCGACGATGGCCAGACCGCCGTGTACTTTTGGCAGCGCGCCCTCTAAACTCCACAATGTGGAATTTCAGTCCGGCATTCGTGAAGGAGACCGCCCGTGACGCGGCGCCTCGACGACGTGGTGCTGGCCGATGTCGACCGTCGCCTCGCGGCCGCCGACGCCCACCTCGCGGCTCGCTACCCCGGCGATGACGGCCGCCGGCAACCGGTGCACACCGTCTACATCCCGGGTAACCGGTATTCGGCGACCATGCCCGCGGAGTGGGGATCCACCGCTCTGACAGCCGCGAACGACGCGGGCGGACTCGACGCCGTGGCCGCCCTGGTCGGCCCGAACAACGAAACCGACTGTGAGCCGGAGACTCTCGCAACCCTTGTCGAGAACAAACTGACCACCGAGCCCATCGAGGACCTCCGCATCGACTTCGAGGACGGGTACGGCACCGTCGACGATGCAACCGAGGACGCCGACGTCACGCAGGCGATCGCCGCTCTGCGTAGCGCACTCGACGCGGGCACCTCGACGCCGTTCGTCGGGACGCGCTTCAAGTGCTTGGAAGCAGCCACCCGTGCCCGCGGGCTGCGCACCCTCGACATGTTCGTCAGCGGGCTCGTCGCCTCGGGCGGTCTCCCCGAGGGCCTCACACTCACCCTCCCGAAGGTGACGTCCGTCGATCAGGTCGAGGCCATGGTCGCCGTCGCGAGCGCCCTCGAAGATGCGAACGGACTGTCTGCGGGCCGGATCCGGTTCGAGGTACAGGTCGAGACGCCGCAGGCGATTCTCGGCGCCGACGGCCGCGCACCCGTCGCCCAGTTCATCCATGCCGGGCAGGGCCGCGTCAGCTCGCTGCACTACGGGACCTACGACTACTCGGCGTCTCTCGGCATCGCGGCGGCGTACCAGTCGATGGAGCATCCGGCGGCCGATCACGCCAAGAACGTCATGCAACTCGCCGTCGCGGGCACCGGCGTGCACATGTCCGACGGCTCGACCAACATCGTCCCGGCCGGTGATCCCGACGACGTCGCGGCGGCGTGGACACTGCACGCCCGACTGGTCCGACGCCACCTGGAGCGCGGCATCTACCAGGGCTGGGACATGCACCCCGCCCAACTCATCACCCGGTACCTGGCGACGTACGCGTTCTACCGTGGCGCCTTCTCCCCCGCCGCCGCACGCCTGCGCACCTACGTCCATCGGCTCGACTCGACCGTCATGGACGAGCCGGCCACCGCCCGCGCCCTCGCCGGCGTGATCCACCGGGGCAGCGTGTGCGGGGCCCTCACCGTCGACGAGATCGAGACGGCCCTCGATCTCCCTCTTTCCACCGTGCGCGACATCGCGCTCGGCCGCCCGACAAGGAGCACCCAGTGACCGCAGCGTCGTACTACACACCCCGCGGCGGTCTGCCCCCGCAGACCGATCTGCTGATCGACCGCGCCATCGTCACCGAGGCCTACACGGTGATCCCCCGCGGCGTCCTGTGCGACATCGTCACCTCGGTCTTCCCGGAATGGACCGATACGCGGGCGTGGATTCTCAACCGCCCTGTCGCCGGCGGGGCGACGACGTACTTCCAGGCCATTGTCGAGGTCAAGCCCGGGGGCGGCGCGCAGCGACCCGAGCCGCAACCCGAGGTGCAGAGCTTCCTGTTCGTCACCTCCGGTGCGCTCACCGTGGACACCGAGGGCCGGTCGCAGACCCTCACCGAGGGCGGCTTCGCCTACCTGCCGGCGGGCACCGCCTGGTCGGCACACAACAACGGCGACGCCGACGCGACGTTCGTGTGGATCCGCAAGCGCTACGAGATCGCCGAGGGCCACACCCCGTCGGTCCAATTCGGCAATGAGCGCGACATCGAACCGTCGGCCATGCCCGGCACCGACGGCAAATGGCGCACGACACGCATGCTCGACCCTCAGAATCTCGCGTACGACATGCACGTCAACATCGTCACGTTCGAGCCCGGCGCGACCATTCCGTTCGCCGAGACCCACGTGATGGAACACGGCCTGCTGATGCTCGAAGGCAAGGCCGTCTATCACCTCAACGGAGACTGGGTGGAGGTTCAGGAAGGCGACTTCCTCGCGCTGCGCGCGTTCTGCCCGCAGGCGTGCTACGCCGGCGGGCCGTCGAACTTCCGCTACCTGCTGTACAAGGACGTCAACCGCCAGATCATGCTCTGAGGCGAGTCCGGTTGGCCTACAACCGGAATGGCCAACCAGTGACCTTCTTCTCGCGTGGGGTCGCGTAGGTGCGCACCTTGGATGTCGACAGGCCCATCCGGACCAGGCCTTCGGCGATGGTGACCGCCGAGCGGACTCCGTCGACGATCGGGACGCCCGTCGCGGCCCTCACCTTCTCCTCGAGTTCGGCCATGCCGCCACAGCCCAGGCAGATCACCTCGGCGTGATCGTTCTCCACCGCTTCACGCGCCTGGCGCACGATCGCCTCGACTGCCCGAGCGGGATCCGATTCCAGTTCGAGCACAGCGAGTCCGGACGCCCGCACCGACGCGCACCGTGCGTCGAGTCCTGCGAGTTTGAGCCGGTCCTCGATCAGCGGCACCGTGCGGTCGAGCGTCGTGACGACCGAGTATTTGTGCCCGAGATACATCGCCGTCGACGCGGCCGCCTCGGTGATGTCGACCACCGGGACGTCGAGCAACTCCTGCAGCCCTTCACGACCGTGCTCCCCGTAACCGGCCTGGATCACGGCATCGAACGGTTCGGGGTACGCGGTGACGGCGTCCATGACCGCGATGGCCGCGAGGTAGCTCTCGAAGTTCCCTTCGCACGAGTCGGCACCGAATCGCGGTGTGATGCCGACGATCTCGGTGCCTTCCGCCGCGACACCGCGCGCCGACTCGGCGATCGCCTCGGTCATCGAGGCGGTCGTGTTGACGTTGGCGACGAGGATCCTCATGGCACTCCTAGTGCGTGCTGTCCACGGCGATGGGCTCACCGGAGACGTCGTTGAACGGGCCGCGGCGGTCTGCGACCACCAGGTACACGATCGCACCGAGGCCCGCCCCGATGAACCAGGAGAACTCCGCAACCACCGCGAACGCCGGAACGAACGCCAGCAGCAGCGCCGCCACCGCGGTGATGACGAGGGCGATCACCGCCCGGACGTTGACGCCCTTCGCGTAGTGGTACTCACCGTCGGCATCGGTCGTGAACAGGGCCAGAACGTTGATCTTGGAACGACGCACCAGCCAGTAGTCGGCCATGATGATCCCGAACAGCGGACCGAGGATGGCGCCGAGTCCACCGAGGAAGTAGTTGATCACCGCAGGGGTGTTGTAGAGGTTCCACGGCAGGATCACCAGACCGATGACGGCCGAGATAAGCGCTGCGCGACGGAAATTCAGGTGCTTGGGGAAGAGATTGTTCAGCGCATAGATCGGTGCGACGAAGTTCGCCATCAGGTTCACCGCGATGGTGAGGATCAGCAGCGCGAGGGCGGCGAGCACCAGCAGGAAAGTGTTCGGCACCTCCTGGACGATGTCGGCCGGTGCCTCGATGATGCGTCCGTCGATGCGGAACTGCGCGCCGGCCAGGGTGATCACGATGCCGCCGAACACCAGCATGTTGAGCGGGATGCCCCAGAAGTTGCCGTGCACGATCGCCCGCTTCGAAGTCGCGTTACGGGTGAAGTCGCAGAAGTTGAGGACGAACGTGCCGTAGATCGCCACCCACAGGCTCGCGCCGCCGATGATCTTCAACCACATGTCGACACCGGTCAGCGAGTCGGGCGTGCTCCACGCGATGCTCCAGTCGGCGTTGTTGAGCATCCAGACCGCCAGAGCGATCATCGTGACCAGAATGACCGGTCCCGCGAATGCCTCGTACCTGCGGATCATCTCCATGCCGTAGCTGACGATGATCACCTGGATCACCCACAGCACGACGAACGAGATCCAGCCGAGCGTCGACAATCCCAGGACGCTGTTCGAGTCCAGGGACTCGGCCGACGGTGCGAGCGCGATGATCATGATGCGCAGCACCACAGACGCGAGGTAGGTCTGGATGCCGAACCAGGCGATCGCCACCGCGCCGCGGATGAGGGCCGGGATCTGCGCGCCGCGGATGCCGAACGCGATGCGGCTCATCACCGGGAACGGGACGCCGGTCTTCTCCCCCATGAACCCAGACAGGTTGAGCAGCAGGAAGAGGAAGACTCCGCCGAGACCGAGGGCGAGCAGGATCTGCCACCCGCCGAGCCCGAGGGCGAACAGCCCGATCGCGAACGAATAGTTGCCGAGGCTGTGCACGTCGTTCGCCCACAGAGTGAAGATGTTGTACGACCCCCACCGTCGCCCTGCGCGCTTGGTCGGCGCGAGATCGGGGTTGTACAGATGCGGACTCACGCCGGCGAGCGCGGTGTGATCGTTACGGCTGGAGTCGCCGATCAGTCCGGTGGACTCTGTGCTCATGGACACGCCTGTCACGGTCGGAGCGCCGACGCGCGCGTCGCCGCTAAATTCCACTTTGCGGAAGTAATATTCCACAAGTTTGCTAAGTAACGCGCATACCGACACCCCATGTCAACCCTTCGGTGCGATTGACTGTGTTCTCGCCCAGATCTAGAGTCAGCCGAAGAGTGGAGTTGAGTTCCCCGCCCTAGTTCCACCATGAGGAATTAATCTCGCAGCTACGGAGACGCCCCATGACCGCCGATACCCGCGAGCAGTCGAATCACGCCGATCTCGACCTGGTCGTCCGCGGTGAACGCATGCTGACGACAGCGGGAATCGTCGCCCGCGAGATCGGCATCCGCGACGGTCGCATCGTCGCGATCGAGCCGCTGGGCAGCGGTCTTCCCGGCGCGGAGATCGTCGAGCTCACCGACGAGCAGGTCATGATCCCCGGCCTCGTCGACACGCACGTGCACGTCAACGAACCGGGCCGCACCGAGTGGGAGGGGTTCGACTCCGCCACCCGCGCCGCCGCGGCGGGCGGCGTGACCACGCTGATCGACATGCCGCTCAACTCGATTCCGCCGACGGTCAACGTCGACGCACTCAACGCCAAACGCGAAGCGGCATCGGGCAAGTTGCACATCGACGTCGGCTTCTGGGGCGGTGCCATCCCGGGCAATACCGGCGACCTGCGCGGCCTGCACGACGACGGTGTGTTCGGCTTCAAGTGCTTCCTGTTGCACTCCGGCGTCGACGAGTTCCCCCACCTCGACGCCGACGAGATGGAAGAGGACATGCGCGTCCTGGTGGGCTTCGATTCCATGATGATCGTGCACGCCGAGGACTCCCGCGCGATCGATCACGCCCCCACCGCCGAGGGCGACCGATACAGTCGCTTCCTCGCATCGCGGCCGCGCGGCGCCGAGAACGTGGCGATCGCCGAGGTCATCGAGCGCGCTCGATGGACCGGCGCCCGCGCGCACATTCTGCATCTGTCGTCCTCGGATGCTCTGCCGATGATCGCCACGGCCAAACGCGACGGCGTCAGGATCACGGTCGAGACGTGCCCGCACTACCTGACACTGCTCGCCGAGGAGATCCCCAACGGCGCCACCGCGTTCAAGTGCTGCCCGCCGATCCGTGAGGCATCCAATCGGGAACTGCTGTGGCAGGGCCTGATCGACGGCACCATCGACTGCATCGTCTCCGACCATTCACCGTCGACGATCGACCTCAAGGACGTCGAGAACGGCGACTTCGGCGTGGCCTGGGGTGGCGTCGCCTCGCTGCAGCTCGGTCTGTCGCTGATCTGGACCGAGGCGAAGCGTCGCGATGTGGCGCTCACCCGGGTGATCGACTGGATGGCCGCCAAGCCGGCCGAACTCGCCGGCTTGAACAACAAGGGCAAGATCGCGCTCGGCTACGACGCCGATTTCGCGATTTTCGAGCCGGAGTCCGCGCAGGTGGTCGACGTGCACAAACTGCACCACAGGAATCCGATCACGCCGTACGACGGGCGCGCGGTGGCCGGCGTCGTGGCGAGCACCTGGCTGCGCGGCACGAAGATCGACTTCACCACCCCACGGGGGCGGATGCTGCGACGCGGCGGCGTGTAGCGCACCCACTCTGTTCGCAGCGGCGGACACTCTTCGATCGACGGGCAGCTCCGCGGCCTGCTTGCTGATTCGTATCGCCAAGAATATAGTTTCGGCGACCCGAAATCACGGAGGAGGCTGCGGTGGGAGCACGGCACGCAAGCCGACGTGCGCGAGGCCGGCCGGCCACGTGGGTGGCGATCGCCTGCTGCGCGTCGATGGTGGCGTGTTCCTCACCGATCGACACCGGCGATGCCGCACGGCCCACGGTGCTGACGACGTTCACCGTGCTGGCCGACATCGCCGCCAACGTGGCCGGTGACCATCTGACCGTGGAGTCGATCACCAAGCCGGGCGCGGAGATTCACGGCTACGAGCCCACTCCCGGTGATATCAGGAAAGCGGCGAGGGCCGATCTGATCCTCGACAACGGGCTGAACCTGGAAGCCTGGTTCGCCCGGTTCGTCGACGGCATCGACGTCCCGCACGTCGTTGTCAGCGACGGTGTCGCCCCGCTCGAGATCGCCGAAGACGCGTACACCGGGATGGCGAATCCGCACGCCTGGATGTCCCCGCTCAACGTCCAGATATACGCCGACAACATGGCCGACGCATTCGCCGACCTCGACCCCGACCACGCCCAGGCCTATCGCGACAACGCCGCCGCCTACCGCACCCAGCTCCAGGAAGTCCATGACGAGCTCGTCGAGCGACTCGACGCGCTGCCGCCCACCCAACGCGCGCTGGTGACCTGCGAGGGAGCCTTCTCCTATCTGGCCCGCGATGCCGGTCTGACCGAGAAGTACATCTGGGCGGTCAACGCCGAGCAGCAGGCGACCCCTCAACAGATCGCCTCGACCATCGAGTTCGTCGACGCCAACGACGTCCCCGCGGTGTTCTGTGAGTCCACCGTCTCCGACGCACCGATGCAGCGCGTCGTGGAAGCCACCGGAACACGTTTCGGCGGAGTGCTTTTCGTCGACTCCCTCTCGGAGGCCGACGGGCCGGTTCCCACCTATCTCGACCTGATCCGCCACGACGCCACCACCATCGCGGCGGCCTTGACCGCCGACCGCGCGTCGTGACGACAGCCGCACCGGCGCTTCAGGTCGAGTCCCTCACCGTGCGGTACGGGCCCGTGCTCGCACTTGACGACGCGTCGTTCACGCTGCACCCGGGGCGGGTGTGCGGGCTGGTCGGAATGAACGGCTCCGGGAAATCCACGCTGTTCAAAGCCATCATGGGGTTGGTGCGCTCGGACACCGGCGATGTCCGCATCCACGACTCCTCCCCCGCACGTGCCCGCAGAGCGGGCGTCGTCGGGTACATGCCCCAGAGCGAGGCCATCGACTGGACCTTTCCGCTGTCGGTCCGCGACGTCGTGATGACGGGCCGCTACGGGCACATGGGCCCTGCCCGGCGGGCGCGCCACGTCGACCGGCGCGCTGTCGACGACGCGTTGGCCCGCGTCGAGCTCTCCGACTTCCGCCACCGCCAGATCGGCCGACTCTCCGGTGGTCAACGCAAGCGGGCCTTCCTGGCACGCTGTCTCGCCCAGGGCGCGGAACTCCTGCTGCTCGACGAACCCTTCGCCGGCGTCGACAAACGCAGCGAAGCCACCATCTGCCGGCTGCTGCGTGACCTCGCCGACAGCGGCGCAACGGTTCTCATCGCCACCCATGATCTGAACGCGCTGCCCGAGCTCGCCGACGAGGCGATCCTGTTGATGCGGACCGTTCTCCTGCACGACCACCCCGACACCGTCCTGGATCCCCGCAATCTCGCGCGGGCCTTCGGTCTCGACCTTCCCCGCAGCCGAGGGGGACAATGACCGTCGTCGAGTTCCTCGTCGAACCGCTGCAGCTGGAGTTCATGGTCCGCGCCACCGTCACGACGCTCATCGCGTCGACTGTGTGCGCCACGCTGTCGTGCTGGCTCGTTCTCATCGGCTGGTCGTTGATGGGAGACGCGGTATCACACGCCGTCCTTCCCGGCGTCGTGCTGGCCCACATCGTCGGTGCACCGTTTGCGTTGGGCGCCATCATTTTCGGCTTCGTCGCGGTCGGACTCATCGGCGTCGTCCGAGACACCAGCCGCACCAAGGAAGACGCCGCCATCGGGGTCGTCTTCACGACCCTGTTCGCGCTCGGACTGGTGCTGATCTCGGTGACGCCCAGTCAGGTCGATCTCAACCACATCATCTTCGGCAACGTGCTCGGTGTCTCCCGGGCCGACCTCATCCAGGTGGCCGTCCTCGGCACCGTCGTGATGGCGGTCCTGGTCTACAAACGTCGCGACTTCACCCTCTACGCCTTCGATCCCCACCACGCCCACGCGATCGGACTCAATCCCCGCCTGCTGGGCGCCACCCTGCTCGGATTGCTCGCGCTGACCGCGGTCGTGGCGCTGCAGGCCGTGGGAGTCGTTCTCGTGGTCGCCCTGCTCATCACTCCCGGTGCGACCGCCTACCTGATCACAGAGCGGTTCAGCCGCATGCTGCTCATCGCACCGACGATCGCCGGGGTCTGCGCACTGACCGGCCTGTACGCGAGCTACTACCTCGACACCGCGTCCGGGCCGATGGTCGTGCTGGCCAACGGCACAGCATTCGCGCTCGCCTACCTCGCTCGTCTCGGCCGGGAACAGCGCACCCGGCACCGCCGCCCGGGCGTCAGAGCACCTTGGACAGAAACTCCTGCAGCCGAGGATGCTTCGGATTGTCGAAGATCTCCGCGGGCGGGCCTTCCTCGACGATGTGGCCGTCGGCCATGAAGATCACGCGCGATGCGACCTCCCGGGCGAAGCCCATCTCGTGGGTCACGACCACCATGGTCATCCCGCCCCGCGCCAGCGTGCGCAGCACCTCCAGCACATCGCCGACCATCTCGGGATCGAGTGCGCTGGTGGCCTCGTCGAACAGCATGATCGACGGGTTCATCGCGAGGGCCCGCGCGATCGCCACCCGCTGCTTCTGCCCACCTGACAGCGTCGCCGGCTTCACCCCCGCCTTCTCCGCCAGCCCCACCTGATCGAGCAGTTGCAGCGCCTTCTTCTCCGCCGCGGCCTTGTCCATCTTCTTGGTCAGAAGCGGCGCCAGCGTGACGTTCTCCAGCACCGTCATGTGGGGAAACAGGTTGAAGTGCTGAAACACCATGCCGATGTGCTGGCGCACCTTGTCGAGGTCGATCTTCGGGTCGGTGAGATCGAACTCGTCGACGACGACCCTGCCGCCGGTGATGTCCTCCAGCTTGTTCAGGCATCGCAGGAACGTCGACTTGCCCGATCCCGAGGGTCCGATGACGCACACGACCTCGCCGTGACTGACGGTGGTGTCTATGCCGTCCAGCACGACCAGATCGCCGAACGACTTCTTCAGCCCCTCGATGCGGATCTTCACCGTGCCGGCCGGCTCGGAGGCCGCGGCTTCGGTTATCAGTTCACTCATTTGACGAGCCGCCTCTCCAGCCGGTCGGACAGTTTGGTCAGCGCCATGATCACGATGAAGTAGATGACGCCGACGATCAGCCACATCTCGAACGCCTTGTAGTTGCCCGCGATGATGATGCGCCCGCTCTGGGTCAGCTCGGCGATGCCGAGCACCGACAGGATGGACGTGTCCTTGAGGGTGATGACGAACTGGTTGATGTAGGACGGAATCATGGTGCGTATCGCCTGCGGCAGTATGACTTTCCGCATGGTGGGCAGGTATCCGATTCCCAGGCTGCGCGCCGCCTCCATCTGACCCTTGTCCACCGAGAGGATGCCGCCTCTGACGATTTCGGTCATGTAGGCACCCGCGTTGAGTGACAGCGTGATGATGCCTGCCGTCACCGCTGACATCTGGAACCCCATGGTGGCCGGGATGCCGAAGTAGATGAAGAACGCCTGCACCAGAAGTGGTGTGCCCCGGAAGATGTCGACGAATGTGGTGCCGATGGCCCGCAGCCAGATGGACCGGGACACTCTGGCCAGTCCGAAGATGACACCCAGGATCAACGCGAAGAAGATCGAGACGACGGTCAGGATGATCGTCATCTTCAGGCCCGCCAGCAGCATCGGGCTGGTGCTCTTGATCAGCCCGAACAGCGAGTCGTCGCTTTCCGCGGCTTCCTCACCGAGGTAGGTCTGCAGTATCTCGTCGTAGCGGCCCTGCGCTTTGAGGTTCTCCAGGCCGTCGTTGAACTTCTGCAGCAATTCGGCGTTCTGTCCCTTGTTGACCGCGAATCCGTATCCGGTCGGATCTTCCTTCGGTGTGACGGTTTTGAACCCGTTGCCCTGCGCGATGCCGTACAGCAGGACCGGATAGTCCTCGAAGACGGCCACCGAGTTGCCGGTCTTCACCTCGTCGAACATCGTCGACGAGTCGGCGAACGAGACCACCTCGAAGCCGTACTGATCCTTGATCGAGTTCGCGAAATCCGATCCCTGCGTACCGTTCTTGACCGAGACCCGCTGGCCCCGCAGGTCTTCGTAGGACGTGATGTCCTCGTTGTCCTCGAGCACCGCCATCTGGATGCCGGACTCGAAGTAGGGCTCGGAGAAGTCGAAGACCTTCTTGCGTTCCTCGGTGATCGACATGCCCGCGATGACGCCGTCGACCTGGTTGGCCTGCACGGCCTGCAGTGCGGCGTCGAAGCCGAGCGGTTTGATGTCGACGGTGAATCCCTGATCCTCGGCGATGGCCCGGATCAGATCCATGTCGATCCCGACGAACTCGCCACTGGCATCTTGGAATTCGAACGGCGCGAAGGTCGTATCGGTGGCGACCGTGTAGGTTTCGCCTTCGGCCCCGGCTGTTCCCGGGAGAGCCAGAACAGCTCCGAACAGGCCGATCAGAAGACCTGCGATCAGGATCTGCAGCCTGCGCCTCCTGTTGCCCGGCGGTCCAGGCCTGCAGCCCGACGACCCTTCAGCAGCTCCCATGGTGGCCTCCCACTTCGTCGCGTGTGCCACGTTAGACGCTAACGCCGCCGATCTCCGTTCGGGTGTCGTCTCGACAAACCCACCGCACGATGGTGCGCCGGGTCCCCCGAAACGGCCTGTTCTACACTTCGGCTGTGGACGTCAACGGAACTAGCGCAATTGTCACCGGCGGTGCTTCTGGCATCGGAGCTGCGACCGCCCGGCTGCTGGCATCTCAGGGTGCTCGCGTCGTCATCGCCGATCTGCAGGCAGAGCGCGGGCAGGAGCTCGCCCACGAGATCGGCGGCGCCTACGTCAGTGTCGATGTCACCGACACCGCCCAGATCGAAGACGCGGTCAACACCGCCATCGATCTCGGACCTTTTCGCGCGCTGGTCAATTCAGCGGGAATCGGCTGGGCGCAGCGCACGATCGGCAAGGACGGCGAGTTCGCCTCGGCCCACAACCTCGACGCCTACAAGAAGGTGCTCGCGATCAACCTCGTCGGCACCTTCGACTGCATCCGCCTCGCAGCGACGGCGATGAGCAGGCTGGACCTCACCGAATCTGGTGAGCGCGGCGCGATCGTGAACATGACCAGCGTCGCCGCGTTCGACGGCCAGATCGGCCAGGCCGCCTACTCCTCGTCCAAGGGCGGTGTCGTCGGCCTGACCCTGCCGGTCGCGCGCGACCTCGCGGCTGTCGGGATCCGGGTGAACACCGTCGCCCCGGGCCTGATCGACACCCCGATCTACGGCGAAGGACCGGACTCGGAGGCGTTCAAGGCCAAGCTCGGCGAGTCCGTGCTCTACCCGCGCCGCCTCGGTAAGCCGGAAGAGCTCGCGTCGATGGTGGTCGAGCTGCTCACCAACTCCTACATGAACGCCGAAGTCGTCCGCGTCGACGGCGGAATCCGGATGCCACCGAAGTAGCGCTGCCGGTGCTGCCCGCCTATCCCGGCGGGCAGTCCACCGACACCGTGGCGATCGACGCGACGGACGTGTCGCCGCGCGCCGACGATCACTGTGCCGCACAGTCGATGTGCTTCATGATCACTGCAGGTTGGCTGTGGTCTTGCCGGCTCGGCCGTTGACAGGCAAGTGAACGCTTGCCTATTGTCGGGTTGTGGGTGACGTCTTCAAAGCCCTGGCCGATCCCACGCGGCGCACCATCCTCGACGAGCTTCTCGACAGGAACGGTCAGACGCTGTTCGAGATCTGCGCACGCCTGACCACCAAGCACGGCATCAGCTCATCGCGTCAGGCGACGTCACAGCATCTCGGCATCCTCGAGGACGCCGGGCTCGTCGAGACGCGCCGCGAAGGTCGATACAAATTCCACTACGTCAACACCGCGCCGCTGCGCGCGATCGTCGATCGGTGGTTGACGCCCCGATCCCAGGAGGAGGAACCGTCATGAGAATCACCTACACCAGCCTGCTCGTCGACGATCAGGAGAAGGCCCTGCGGTTCTACACCGAGGTCCTCGGCTTCGTCGTCAAGCACGATGTACCGATGGGCGACGCACGATGGATCACCGTCGTCTCGCCCGAGGACGCCGAGGGCACCGAACTCGTCCTCGAGCCCGATACCCACCCCGCTGTGACACCGTTCAAGGACGCGCTCGTCGCCGACGGCATACCGTTCACGGCGTTCGGGGTCGACGATGTGCACGCCGAGTACGAACGGCTGGTGGGCCTCGGCGTCGTCTTCACCCTGCAGCCCACGAACATGGGTCCCGTCACCACCGCCGTCTTCGACGACACGTGCGGCAACCTCATCCAGATCCAGAGCACGACCGGCTGAGCACCGTCTGCACCGCCTTCTCGTCAGGCTGATCGCAACGGTGGTCTTCGGGGGTGTGTCGGCATGTACTGGGGTCGATCCGATCTCATCGGCAAGACACTCCCGGAGGCCCACTCATGTTCCGCCACGTCGCACGCACCGTCCTGACGCTTGCCGTCCTCAGCACGGCCGTCGCCTGTGGCAGCGGCGACGACGGGTCCGGCGGCATCACACTGCGTATCGGCGCCACCTCCCCCACCGGTACGCCGGCCGGCTCGCTGGGCTGGGGTGACAAGGAGGGCATCCTCGCCGAGCAGTTGAAGGACGCCGGCGTCGACAAGATCGAATACTCGTTCTTCCAGTCCGGCAGCGATGTCGCGTCGGCTCTGTTCGCCGGTGCCGTCGACGTCGCCGCGGTCGGTGACAACCCGGCGCTGCGCGCCCGCAGTAAAGACCCCAAAGTGGTTCTGCTGGCTCTCGACTCGATCAACAGCGACGTGTGGCTCGTCGGGGCCAAGGGCGGCCCGACCGACATTGAGGGATTGGTCGGCAAGGCCGTGACCGCACCGCACGGCACCGTCCGGGACCGGTCGGCCAGACAGCTGATCGACGCCGCCGGGCTCAACGGCCGGATCGAGGTGCGCGACGTACCCACCCCGGAATCCATCGCGGGCCTGAGCTCAGGAGAGATCGCCGCCACCGCCGTCAGCGGTGCCAGCGCAATCGAGTTGCAGCACAAAGGCTTTCCCCTCATAGACAGCCTGTCCCGGCACGGCCTGGGCTACACCGGCACCAATATCGCGCTGACGACCTTCACCGATCGGCACCCGGGATTCGCCGACGCCTGGCGCAGGGCGGTCACCGCGGTGAACCGCGACATTCAGGACAACTTCGACGCGTATGCGACCTGGGTCGCCCAGACCGACGGCACGGAGGTCGAGTTCGTCACGGAGTCCACCCGGCCCGACGAGTTCAACACCGAACCGTTCCCAGCCCGGGGAGTGGATCAGCTCCAGGCCGCGTACGAGTTCCTGCAGGCCGACGGCTCGCTGCAGAGCCCGTTCGACGTGCGCGAGTGGGCCGGAGCGACGCAGTGACCGCCGTCGCCGCTCCGCTGACCGCATCACAACGTCTCGAGGCTCACGCCCCGCAGCTCGTCGACGTCATCGCGGGCCATCGCGGCCGTCGCAGCATCTGGGGGCGCATTCCCCGCCCGGTGCGCCGGATGGCCGGTCCGGTGGCCATCCTGGCCGTATGGACCATCGGGTCGACCTCCGGTCTTCTCAACACGGATCTGTTCCCGCCCCCGTCGGACGTCGCCGTCACCGCATGGCATCTGCTGACCAACGGCGGGCTGGCCCTCCACGTCGGCACGTCGGCCACCCGGGTGCTGATCGGCACCGCACTGGGCATCACCGTCGGCGTGGTCCTCGCCGTGCTCGCAGGGCTCACCCGCACCGGTGAGGACCTGCTCGACTGGAGCATGCAAATCCTCAAAGCCGTACCGAATTTCGCGCTCACCCCACTGCTCATCATCTGGATGGGCATCGGCGAAGGCCCGAAGATCGTGCTCATCACCATGGGCGTCGCGATCGCGGTCTACATCAACACCTACTCCGGCATCCGCGGGGTCGACCAGCAACTCGTCGAGATGGCCCAGACCCTCGAAGCCAGACGCGGGACGCTCATCACCCAGGTGATCCTGCCCGGCGCGATGCCGAACTTCCTTGTGGGCCTTCGCCTCGGCCTGTCGAGCGCCTGGCTGAGCCTGATCTTCGCCGAGATGATCAACACCACCGAGGGCATCGGCTTCCTGATGTCGCGCGCCCAGACCAACCTGCAGTTCGACGTCTCCCTGCTGGTTATCGTGATCTACGCGGTGCTCGGGCTCGCCTCTTACGCACTGGTCCGGTTGCTCGAACGCCTGCTGCTGTCCTGGCGCAACGGTTTCGCCGGATTCGAGGCCACCGCATGAGTTCTCCGGTGGTCACCGTGCGCGGGCTGCACCGCGCGTTCGGCGCCCAGCAGGTGTTGGATGATCTCGACCTGGACATCGCCGGCGGAGAGTTCGTCGCGATGCTCGGCCGCTCCGGATCGGGCAAGAGCACGCTGCTGCGCATCCTCGCCGGCCTCGATAACCGGGCCGACGGTTCGGTGCTCGTGCCACGCTCGCGGGCGGTCGTGTTCCAGAACCCGCGGCTGCTGCCCTGGCGCCGTGCGCTGGCCAATGTGACGTTCGCCCTGCCCGAGGCAGGCCCGGACGCCCCCAGCAGGACCGCCCGCGGACAGGCCGCTCTCGACGAGGTCGGCCTGTCGGGCAAGGCCCGCGCCTGGCCGTTGTCACTGTCCGGCGGTGAGGCGCAACGTGTCTCGCTGGCCCGGGCGCTGGTGCGGGAACCGGACCTGCTGTTGCTCGACGAACCTTTCGGCGCGCTGGACGCGCTGACCCGCCTCAAGATGTATCGGCTGCTCCACGATCTGTGGGCGCGCAGGCGCATGGCGGTTCTGCACGTCACCCACGACGTCGACGAGGCGATCCTGCTCGCCGACCGGGTGGTCGTCCTGTCCGACGGCGCGGTGTCCCTGGATCGCCGGGTGGACCTGCCGTTCCCGCGCAGCCGCGGCGACGACGGCTTCGACGAGCTGCGCCGTGAGCTGCTCGCTGAACTGGGAGTCAAGGAGGAGGTCGGGCATGACCGCAGCCGGTGACGCCGCCACGCACGTGACCGACGTCCTGGTGATCGGCGGTGGCCCCGCGGCTACCTGGGCGGCGATCGCAGCCGCCGAGAGCGGCAGCCGGGTCACGTTGGTGGACAAGGGTTACTGCGGAACCAGCGGAGCGACCGCCGCCGGGGGCAACAACCTCTGGCTGATCCCGCCCGGTCCCCGTCGCGACGAGTCCATTCGGGAGCGCGAAGCTGCCGCCGGAGGGCTCACCGACGCAGAGTGGATGGCGCGTGTGCTGTCTGCGTCCTGGGATCGGATCGAGCAGCTCGCCGACTGGGGCTACCCGTTCCCCACCGGCGACGACGGCCGGCAGCTGCGTGTCAGCCTGCAGGGACCCGAGTACATGCGCCGGATGCGGCGCAAGGCACACCGCAGCGGGGTCCGCATTCTCGACCATCACCCGGCGACCGCGCTGACGACCGACTCGGATGGAATCGTCAACGGCGCGACCGGAATCGCGCGCCAGGACGCGGGACGGCCCTGGCGGATCGGCGCGGGCGCGGTGGTGCTGGCCACCGGCGGGACCGCCTTCCTGTCCGGATCATTGGGCACCAACGTCGACACCGGCGACGGATATCTGATGGCCGCGGAGGCGGGCGCCGCCCTGTCGGGCATGGAGTTCAGCACCGCCTACGCGTTGGCGCCGGAGTGGGGCACCCACACCAAGGGCCGCATGCTGGCGTGGGCCAGCTTCTATGACGAGGACGGCCACCCCATCGCCACCGAATGCGGCCTGGCCGGACGCAGGGATGCCCAGCGGGCCCTGGCACGCGGGCAGCGGGTGTTCGCCAGGCTCGACCGGGCTCCCGAGCACATCCGCCGGGTCATGCGCGATGCGCAGCCGAACTACTTCCTGCCGCTGGACAAAGCCGGCATCGACCCGTTCGTCACCGCCTACCCGCTGCGGATGGTCTACGAGGGCTCGGTGCGCGGTACCGGCGGATTGCGACTCGTCGGACCCGACTGCGCCACCAGCGTTCCCGGGCTCTACGCCGCCGGCGACGCAGCGACCCGCGAGTTGATCACCGGCGCGATCAGCGGCGGCGGAAGCCATAACGGATCGTGGGCGATCGCGTCCGGTTCGTTCGCCGGCCGCGGCGCCGCGGAGTACAGCCGCCGCCGCACATTCGCGGGCTTCGTCGAGGTCGACGGGGTCGGCCTGCGACCCGGACCGCAGCATGCCCCCACCGTCGACGACGTGGTGCGCGTCGCGCAGGACCACATCCTGCCCCCGATGCGCAGTCACCTGAAGTCGCAGGTACGACTGACCGAGTCCGCCGGGGTGTTGGAGCAGCTGTGGACGGACATCGCCGCCGGACTCGCCCCGGTCCCCGCCAGGGACGCCTACAAGCCGCGTCAGGCGGTGGCCCTGGTCGCCGCGGCCCGGTGGATCACCGCGGCGTCGCTGGCCCGCGCCGAGACCCGTGGCATCCACCGTCGCGAGGACCTGCCCGGAACCGACCATCGGCTGTCCCACCGGATTCTCGTCGGCGGGCTGGACACGGTGTGGACGATCCCCGATCCGGTTCTGCCCGAACTGATCTCGTCGGAGGCGGTCGCGTGATCGAGATCGTCAGCACCTCGGCCTGCATCGCATGCGACGTCTGCATCACGGTGTGCCCCACCGACGTGTTCGACCGCGGTGACGACGGTATCCCGGTGATCGCCCGGCAGTCGGACTGCCAGACCTGCTTCATGTGCGAGGCCTACTGCCCCGTCGACGCGTTGTACGTCTCCCCCGTGTCGGCACCGGCGGGACCGGACAGTCCGCACTCCGACGAGGCAACCGTCATCCGGCACGGACTGCCCGGTGGGTACCGCGAGATGGTGGGCTGGGGCCGCGGACGCACATCCGGCGCACTGCGGGATCGCAACCCGTTGCTCAAAGCGGTTCCGCCGCTGCCCGAATCACGGCTTCCGGCACCGGCGCCGCTGGCCGACTCACCCTGGAATCATCCGTCGGGCTGAGCCAGGTTGCGGTTCCACTCGATCCACCCGGCGCCCGTCCGTCCGTCGTCGGTGGTGACCGTCGCCCACGCTCGCGGGAACTGGCTGAGCCTGCCGTCCGCCGAGGTCAGCAGTACCGGAGCGTGCCCGCGGACCGTGACGTCGACCCGAAGGTCACCGTAATCGAGCACAGCCGACTGCGGTAAGTCGTTGTCCGCGAACGTCGTCTGCGCGCTGACCGAGGACAGTTCGACGAGGGGCTCACCGGCCCGCTGAAGGTATCCGATGGACATCGGCGGGGCGCCCGGGATCAGGATCTCGACACCGTGGATGTGGGTACCGTCCTCGAGATGGAAGGCGCTCCACACCCAGTCCATCGCCCACCAGTCCCGCGCCGCCCACGAATGGTCACGCTGACCGGCGACCGCGTCGAACTCGTAGGTGTGTCCGTCCGCGCTGACGGTGCCGGTCACCGTGCACGGGATCTCGTAGCGCGGTGAGACGCGGTACTGGTAGGGCTGCCCGACGCTCGTCCAGGTCAGGTCCATGGTCACCTCGACATCACGTCCGGGTTCGCCGCGGAGCAGTGCGGCGGGGTCGTCGTGAGCCTGTCCCCTGCCGCGCACCGTGACCTGATAGGTCTGGAGAGGCTCGATCACGGTCTGCTCGAGTTCGATGTCCTGCCCGTGCACACGCGTGTGCTCCTCGGGCAACGGCGCCTCGAAGTCCAGTGCGGCGATCGTCGGCATGCCCGGGCCGCACAGCAGTCCGTTGACCCACGCGTGCCCCTCGTTGGGCATCAGGCCGAGCCTGATCCATCCGCCGATGTCCTGACTCGGTGCCGCGAAGTCGAAGTACCAGCTCTCGCTCCACAACGGCTCTTCGGTCGGCGCGTGCCTGCCTTCGTCATCGGCGTTGGGCTGCAACGGTTCCGGCGTCGACGGGGCGGGCAGGATCGCCAGCGCATCGGTGTCCAGGACGTGTTGGCAGTGGCGCGCGATCAGCGCCATGAACATCTCGTCGCCGCGTTCGGTCCGACCGACCAGCATGGACGACACGATGGCCATCAGCACCCCGAAGAAGCTCTGGTGGCGCACACCTTCGCGGACGTCGTCCAACGAGACTCCCGTCGCTTCGCCCAGCGCGCGGTGATAGGCGGCGAGGAGCTCGTCGTAATGCGCGCGTCGCTCCTCGATCGGCAACGACCCCCCGAGGAAGTAGGAGACGTCGGTGAAGGCCGGGCCCCAGGTCACGGTCTGCCAGTCCACGACGGTCAGCGGCCGGTCGGACCCGTCCTGCCCGAAGAGCATGTTGTCCAGACGGAAGTCGCCGTGAACCAGACCGCGCGGACCGCCCGCGGCGTCCTCGGCGGCCATGTACGCGTCGAACGATCCGACGAGCCGCTCGCAGACGACTCGATGTTCCGGTGCGATCTGATCGCTGTACCGGTCGATGTATCCGGCGTAGAGCGCGGCCACCAGCCCCTGGTTGACCGGCGACTCGCGGTTGAGCCAGTCGGCGCCTTCGAGCGCTTCACTGCCCAGCAACGGACCGTGGACCAGTCCGAGTTGGGTCATCGCCAGAGACGCCTGCTCCGCTGTCGCACCACGGATCTCGTCACCCACCGACGCGGGCGCGGCGTCGGCGAGCACCAGGTCGAACGCGCCGGTATCGGGATCGTAGGCAGTGTGGTGGCACGGTGCGACGGGACCGCCGAGGCTGGGTGCGATGTCGGTGTAGAACCGCACCTCGCGCTCGTAGAGGCCCATCGCCAGACCCGTCTGCCTGCTACTCGGCTCGGCGGCGGCCACTTTCAGCACCACCGAGGCCGGCCCGACGCCGCCTCCGGCATAGCGGATCCCGACGCGGTAGCACTCGCTCATCTGTCCGGTGCCGATCCGGTCGACGGTGAAGCTCTCGACCTGGCCGTGGCCGAGGATGTCGGTCAGCCATTCGGCGGTCAGATCGGCGGGTCGTTCGATCAACTGCGGACGCGTCAATGAGCACACACGGCCAAGGTATAGCAGCGGCCGGTCCGCCACCGGCAGATCGGCCGAAAAACTTGACGGCCGTCAAGTGGGGCGGCGTGATCGTGTGTGTACCCGCCGTCAACTGCGGGTAGCCTCCGACTCGGCATCGACGGAGGGCAGATGAAGGTACTGATCACTGGAGGCACGGGGTTCGTCGGCGCTTGGACGGCCAAAGCCGCCCAGGACGCGGGACATCAGGTGCGGTTCCTCGTCCGCAACCCGGACCGGCTGACCACCAGCGCCGCCGAGATCGGCGCCGACATCAGCGACCACGTGATCGGTGACATCGCCGACGGCGAGGCCACTGCCGCGGCACTGGACGGCTGTGATGCCGTGATCCACTGCGCGGCAATGGTCTCCACCGACCCGAGTCGCGCCGATGAAATGCTGCACACCAACCTTGAGGGCGCGCGCAACATCCTCGGTGGGGCCGCGCACGCAGGCATCGACCCCATCGTGCACGTGTCGAGCTTCACCGCACTGTTCCGCCCCGACCTCGACCGGCTCCACGCGGACCTGCCCGTCGTCGGCGGCAGCGACGGCTACGGCAGGTCCAAGGCCGCCGTCGAGGCGTACGCGCGCGGCCTGCAGGACGGCGGCGCGCCGGTCAACATCACCTACCCGGGAATGGTGCTCGGGCCGCCCGCAGGCGATCAGTTCGGCGAGGCCGCCGATGGCGTCGAGGCGTCGGTGAAGATGCGCGGCGTACCCGGACGGGGTGCCGGCTGGATCGTGATCGACGTGCGCGACCTCGCCGACCTGCATGTCGCGCTGCTCGAACCGGGGCGTGGACCCCGCCGTTACATGGCAGGAGGACAACGGGTTTCGGTGTCGGAGCTGGCCTCGATGATCGGCGACGCCGCCGACCAGTCGATCCTGGTGTACCCGGTACCCGATGTGGCACTGCGCAGCGCGGGCCGCCTTCTCGACGTGGTCGGTCCTTACCTGCCGTTCGAGACTCCGATCAACTCCGCGGCCATGCAGTACTACACCCAGATGCCGGAATCCGACGACACCCCCGGTGCCCGCGATTTCGGTCTGACCCAGCGGGACCCCGCCGTCACGATCGCCGACACCTTCGCCGGGCTGCGCGCGGTCGGACGACTCTAGGAGGTCGCAGGGCGAGGCCCGGCGAGCACGCCGCGCAGCACGAGGTCGGCCAGCTGCGTGGCCGCGGCATCGAGATCGGTGACCTTGCGGACGACGACCGCGTACCAGGCGGCGCCCGCCACCACGTCCATCACCGTGTCCGCGTTCACCGATGGGCGGACGGTGCCGTCCGCGACGGCGTCGCCCAGTTGACCGGCGAGCTGCCGGCGCGCCGCGGCTTCCAACCGTTCATCGATCAGCTTGCGCATCGCCGGTTGCAGGCGCAGATCGTCGAGAAGACCCGGGACCGCTTCCCGGACAACAGGATCCGCATGCATCTCCAACGCGCCGCGACACATCCGGGTGACCTCGGCGACGATGTCGTCGCAGGAGGCCGGTGCGGGATCGGGAAACGCCGCCTCGTGGATGAGGTGCGCCTTGGATCGCCAGCGCCGGTAGATCGCGGGCCTGCCCACCTTCGCTGTCGCGGCGATCAGATCGATCGAGGTCGCGGAATAGCCGCGCGTGACCAGCAGCGTGCGAGTGGCCGCCAGCACCGCATCCTTGATCGCCGGATCGCGGCGGGCACCCCGCGGTTGCCGGGAGGACACCCGCGCGGGCGCCACACCGATTGCCTGGTTGACCATGGACGCTTCCCTTCCGGGTTGGGTCGCCCCAGTCTGACATACCTTAATTGTCGCCGCAGTCAGTAAGGCGGAAACAGGTCGGACCGCACGCCGTCAGCCGGCATCGGACTCGGGGTCGACCAGGCGGAGCCGCAGGGCGGCGGCGGTGGCAGGTCCGACGACCCCGTCGACCTTCAATCCCGCTGTGCGACGCTGGAATTCGCGGACTGCGGCCTCCGTGTCCGGGCCGTAGACGCCGTCGATCCGCAGATCGCCGGCATACGCGGCGTAGGCGTGCTTGAGCCGGCGCTGGAGTTCGGCGACCTGCGGTCCGCGTGACCCCCGGTAGAGCAGCACCTCGGCGTACTTACCCACCGGGACGGTGGGACGGGGCCTCGGTCCACCGCCGACGGATCCGATCCGCGCCGCGACATCGCGCCGCAACCGGTCCATGTCGATCCCGCCAGGGTCCCATTTGCCCTGGGCGCGGCCGGCGTACTCCTTGTGCCCGATCGTCCGCGTTGCGGGCACTCCCAGCCGCCGGCAGATCGCCGCGCAGCAGCCGATCAGCGCGACGTACTGGGCGTCGGGCCAGTTACGCCGATGGGGCGCAGTGGGACTCGTGCCGGAGTTCGCGCATTCGATGCCGATGGTGTGCCAGTTGCCCATGTTCGCCGGCAGCCACGGGTACATCCCCACGCCGGCGTGCCACGCGACCCCGGCGGCGACGACGGTGACCGTGCCGTCGCGCGCGATGTGCAGTTGCGACAGCGGGCCCGCGAGGTCGGGCCGCCCACGGGCGATGGACTCCGCCGACGCGGTGTCCGACCCGGTGTGGTGGACCATCACCCCGCGGATGTCCTTGAAGTCGCCGTGGCCGCGGTTGCGCCAGCCGGGGAATTCGACGACGTCGAGTCCTTCGGCGCGCAGGACCTCGGCCAGCCAGACCGGGTCGCCGCGCCACCCACCGGGCTGTGGCATGCGGTGACACCTCCTGAAGACGCCGTGGCGACCATGAAAGCACGACCACGCTACCGAGCACGCGGGGCCAGTCCCGATCCTGTGAGTGGTTTGTCCGGTCTGCGGAGGGGTAGCCGCACATCGTGTCGACAGAACCAGACGAAATCACCAGTTCACCGATCGTGCGCCGCGAGACGTCGGCGTCGAGGCAACGCGTGTGGTCCGTCCTGGCCGACGGCTGGACGTATTCCCAGTGGGTGGTGGGCAACAGCCGCATGCGGGCCGTCGATCCGGACTGGCCGCAGCCCGGCAGCACGATTCATCACTCGATCGGGGTGTGGCCCGCAGTGATCAACGACAGCACCGTGGTCGAGTCGTGCACGCCCGAGCGCGAACTCGTCTTGGTCGCGAACGGGCGACCCCTCGGCAAAGCCCGGATCACGCTGCGCCTCCATGATCTGGACGGCGGCGGATGTCTGATCGAGATGGCCGAGGTGCCGGTGTCCGTCCCGATGAAGTGGCTTCCCGACTCCCTGGCCCTCGCGGGGGTTTTTCCGCGCAACCGCGAGACCACGTGGAGGCTGGCCGCCATCGCGGAGCGACGTACCGACGACGACGTCGTCAACTAGGCGAAGTCGTCAACTAGGCGAGGTCGTCAACTAGGCGAGGTCGTCAACCAGGCGTTCTGTCGGCGCCCGGCGCGTTGCTCGGATCTCCCGAGGACGGCTCCGCCCCCGACTGGAGCTCACTCAGCCGGGCCTCGAGGATCTGGAGAACCGGCACCCGCGCCGCGTGTCCGGCCTCGTAGGTCAGCACGGCGGTCAACTGCTCCTCGTCCAGCCCCCGCAACCGGTGTTGCAGGTCCCCGAGGGTCAGTTGGTCGTAGTCGGCCAGGGGCAGTTCTGTCATCGGTGTGTCCCGTCTCCTCGTCGACGACCGCATCGATCGCCGTCGTCAGACATCATTGCCTGCTCGCCGGTCACTAAACCCTTCGCCGCGAACGCACGACGCGGGTGACGGCCGCAGCCAGAACCAGCCACGGCGCGCTGACGACGAACGTGTCGATCCAGGTGTGCTTGACGTCGGTGCGACCCCGACCGATCCGCGAACTCAGCCCGTTCCGCGTCACCTCCGCGCGCAGACCCATTTCGCTCACCGGGTTGTCCGGACGTCCGCGCAGCAACGCGATCACCCGGTGTTCGGCGACGTCGACACGATCAGCGAAGAGCAGGATGAGCCAGTGCGCGGCGCGCCCCTCGCTGTAGCGGTAAGCGAATCTCCTGAGTGTCCCGGACGCGCCGCGAAGCGGTTGCGCCGTACCGAATGCCGGCGTGAGGACCCGGTGTTCTATCGATCGCTCGCGGGGCACCGTCTCCGCCTGTCGATCAGGGAACTCCCAGTGCGCGCCGGCGTTCAGATCGCGACGCAACTTCGGCACCGAGGGCCGATCGCTCGGGTCGAGGTCGGCTCCCCACCCCGGGATCGTGGCCCGCAGGTGCTCGACGTCGGGGCGCGGCGGATGCGCCGCGGTGTAGACGGGCAGGTTCTGTTCTGGACTGGCCATGGCGTCTCCCGGGTCAGTTGGTGTTCATGACGACGACGGGCTTGATGCAGTCGTCGAGTTTGGACGAGAACATGTGGTAGCCCTCCGCGATCTCGTCCAACGGAATGTGATGGGTGACAATGTCACTGGGCGTAAGGTAGCCCTGCTGGATATGTGACAGGAGCCGCGGCCACTGCCGTTTGACGGGGCACTGGTTGGCGTTGATCGTCAGGCCCTTGTTCATCGCGTCGCCGAACTTCACAGCGCTGAACATCGGACCGTAGGCGCCGACGACCGACACCGTTCCCCCTTTGCGCACCGAGTCGATGGCCCAGTTCAACGCGACGGGTGAGCCGCCCTGCAGCTTCAGCTTCGCCGAGGTGACATGCATCAGCGCGTTGCCGTCGGCCTCGGCGCCCACGGCGTCGATGACCACATCGGCGCCGAGATACCCTGTGGCCTTCTTCATTTCGACGACGATGTCGTCGTACTCCACGAAGTTGTACGTCTCGGCATGGGCGAACGACTCGGCCTTCTTCAGTCGGTAGTCGAGATGGTCGACGACCAGCACACGGCCCGCGCCCATCAACCACGCGGACTTCGCCGCGTACAGTCCGACCGGACCGGCTCCGAAGACGATCACCGTGTCGCCTTCGACGATGTCGCCCAGCTGCGCCCCGAAGTATCCGGTGGGCAGTGCGTCGGTGAGCATCAGCGCGTCGTCGTCGCCGAGCCAGTCCGGGATCAGAACGGGGCCCACGTCGGCGAACGGAACCCGGACGAACTCGGCCTGCCCGCCGTCGTAGCCGCCGCAGGTGTGGGAGTACCCGTAGATGCCGCCGACCGCTGTGGCATTGGGATTCACGTTGTGGCAGTTGGAGTACAGTCCGCGCGCGCAGAAGTAACAGGACCCGCAGAAGATGTTGAACGGCACCATCACCCGGTCCCCGGGCTGCAGATTCTGCACCGACGACCCCACCTCGTGCACGGTGCCGATGAACTCGTGGCCGAAGGTGTGTCCGACGCGCGTGTCGGGCATGAGCCCGTGATAGAGGTGCAGGTCCGAACCGCAGATCGCCGCCCTCTGCACGCGCACGATCGCGTCGTTGGGATGTTCGAGGGACGGGACGTCCTTCTCCTCGACGCGCACCTTGTACGGGCCGCGGTACGTCATCGCCTTCATATCGGCCTTCCTCTGTCTTTCCTCTTCGGCAAGCTGGGGGCGGGGCGCCCACCACCCACCAGTTGGCGCCCCGCCCATCGGCAGTTGGTCTGTGGGTCTTGTCCGAGTCGACGGCGTCGGCGCGCTCGACCCTCACTGCCGCCGCGGCATGTTCTCAGCGGCGGCTTGCTGCCGGATACCCGACCACCGCCCCTCAAACCCCGACAGGGGCGGTGAATATGGCACGGACGTCATGACGTGGGTGCGATACCGTTTCCCTGCCTGGTGCGACGACGTGATCCAGGTAGAGACGAGGTCGCGTGATGCAGTCATTCCGGCAGGCCGTGGAGGCACGCGACGAGGTCGCGATCGAAGCACTTCTCGCCGACGACGTCGTCTTCACCAGCCCGGTGGCGTTCAAGCCCTACGAGGGCAAGCCGATCACCGCGGCCATACTCCGGGGTGTCATGCGGGTGTTCGACGATTTCCGCTACACCCGCGAGATCATCGACGGCAACGGGCGGGACCATGCGCTGGTGTTCGAGGCCACGGTGGACGGGAAGAAGATCACCGGCTGCGACTTCCTGCACCTCGACGACGAGGGCCTGATCGACGACTTCATGGTGATGGTTCGCCCGCTGTCGGCGGCGACCGCGCTCGCCGAGGCGATGGGAGCGCAGTTCGACCGCATCCAGCGGGAAGCTGTCGAACGCAGCAGCTGACCGCGCCGGACGCTCAGGAGCGGATGAACTCCAGCAGATCTGCGTTGATCACGTCGGCGTGCGTCGTCGGCATCCCGTGCGGAAAACCGTTGTAGGTCTTGAGGATGCCGTTCGGTAGCAATGCCGCCGACAGCGGCCCGGCGTCGTCGTACGGAACGATCTGGTCGTCGTCGCCGTGCATCACCAGCACGGGAATCCGGATCTTTTGGAGGTCTTCGGTGAAGTCCGTCTGCGAAAACGCGACGATCCCGTCATAGTGCGCCTTCGCGCCGCCCTGCATGCCCTGCCGCCACCAGTTCGCGATGATCCCCTCGACCGGTTCGACGCCCTCGCGGTTGAATCCGTAGAACGGCCCCTCGGGCACCGCTCGGTAGAAGCCCGCCCGGTTGGTGGCGACCTGGTGCTGAAAGTCGTCGAACACCGACTTCGGAAGCCCGCCGGGGTTGGTGTCGGTCTGCACCATCAGTGGCGGCACGGCGGAGATGAGCGCCGCCTTCACGGCCCGGTCCTCCCCATGGCGCGCCAGGTACCGGACGACCTCACCCCCTCCGGTCGAGTGGCCCACGTGCACGGCGTCATGGAGGTCGAGGTGCTCGACGACCGCCGCGAGATCGTCGGCATAGTGGTCCATGTCGTGCCCGTCGTCGACTTGGCCGGAGCGCCCGTGCCCTCGGCGGTCGTGGGCGACGACACGGTAGCCGTGCCCGAGAAAGAACATGAGCTGGGCATCCCAGTCATCGGCCGACAACGGCCAGCCGTGACTGAAGACGATCGGTTGTCCCGAGCCCCAGTCTTTGTAGAAGATCTCGACGCCGTCCTGGGTCGTGATGGTGGGCATGGCCGGAGAGTACTCCGGAAGTCGGCCGCAGGCCGGCCGTAGAACCTGACGGAACGCGCCGGCAGACGTCTCCGTATCGCGGCCGCGGACACCGCGACGGCGGTACGATCCCACGCGTGTGGACCGCGCGCGTGTTGGCAACCGTCGGGTTGTCGTTGATGACTCTCGGCCTCTCTCTCTTTCCGCAGACCCCGGAAGCCTCGGCCGATGTCTGCGGTTCGATCGGCGGTCGCCATGTCTCGGTGAACGCCTGCGGCAACGTGGCGGACGCGATCGCCCCGTGGGTCCCGCCTCCCGCCGCATACGCGCCGCTGCCCGAGGACTACAACGCCGCGCCGCCGCCTCCACCACCGCCTCCCCCGCCCCCGAACGTCAGCGTGTGCGCGAACGTCGGAAGGCGGATCTCCGTGAGCGGCTGCATTTAGCTAACCTCGTCCGGGTGTCGTTCTCGCCTGCCTCCGTCGTCGAGACCGCCCTGCTGAACAGTCGCTTGAGGCGCATCGTGCTTGAGGTCGACAATCCAGCAGTCCTCGACGTCAAGCCGGCCGGCGATTCCGCGGTCGGCGTGTACTTCGACGTCGACGACCATCCCGGCGGCGCCGGCCGCAACTATTCGGTGCGCCACCAGGACGGCCGGCTGCTCACCCTCGATGTCGTGCTGCACTCCCGCGGTCCCGGTACCGAATGGGCGTCCGAGGCCGCCGCCGGTGATCGTGTCGTGCTCGATCACGCACGTTCGTGGTACCGGCCGCCGCCCCGCACCGATTGGCAGCTTCTCGTCAGCGACCTCTCCGGACTGCCCGCCACCGCGCGCATCGTCGAGCAGTTGCCGCGGGACGCCGTCGCGCTCGTGGTCGTCGAGGTCGCTGCGTCCGAGGACCTCGAGTACCTGCCGGGGCATCCCAATGTCACTGTGTTACCGAGCATCGGGACCGGAAACGGTGCTGCGGCAAGCACACTCATGAGCACTGTCGGAGACCTCGAGCTGCCCGCCGGCCACGGCTACTGCTGGTTCGCCGGTGAAGCCGCCGAATCCCGCGCGGTACGGAAGTATCTGCGCAGCGAAGGTTGGACGATCGAGCAGTACGACATCACCGGATACTGGCGACTCGACTCCGAGGCGTGGGACGCCCGATTCGCCGAGGTCGTCGATGACGTCCTCCCCGTCTACGAGCAGGCGCTCACAGCCGGCAAAGGCGACAAAGCGGCCTTCGAGGAATTCGACGAGGCCTGCGAGCGGATCGGTCTCTGAACCTACTCGTAGCTGATGTTGCCCAGGCCGAAATCTCTTGTGGAGAAGTCGATCTGGGCAGCGGGGTTCGCGATCGCGGTCGTCATCCCCGCCCCGAACGGGCCTCGGCTGTCGAAGAGCGTCGCAGTTCCGACGGCGAGACCGTCGGCGGCGTGGTGGGAGTCGGCCTGGATACCCACCCAGTCGTCGACGGGCAGGCGCGACAGTGCGACCGTCAGGTCGCCGTTGATGTAGCCGATGCCGGCGGTGCCCAGATTGGTGACCAGGCTGGTCGCCTCGGCGACCATCGCGGCGCGGACGAACGGCGAATTGGTCTCCCCGGCAACCACTCTGATGCCGTCGTTGTAGAAGCGCTTCCGTGACGCGTTCTGGTGCGCGGCGGGCGAGCGCGTCCAGCCCACGTCGTCCGAGCCGACGAACGGTGGCACCGAGCCGTCCGGATCCGGCGGCTGCGCCAGGACGGGTCCGGGCTCCCACAGCTCCCCGGGAGGCGGCGAGGACGGCCGGTACTGCACGAGGCTAGCCTTGGCGACCGGCCGACCGTCCTGAACCACCTCGCATTCGGCGACACGCACCCGGTGGCCGTCGCGCACCACGGCGATGTTCAGCGTCGTCGGCGCGTTGCGCGCGGCGCGGAACAGGTCCACCGTGAGTCGCACCGGACGCAGGTCGGCAGACCCGCAGTCCATCTCCAGCCCGCGCGCGGCGAGCCCCACGACCGCCGGGCCGTTGAGATGATCCGAACCCCAATGACTCTGGGCGTACTTCGTCGGGATGAAGCCGCGCCCGTCCACGGTGAAGTGTGCGGGCTCGGGATCGTCAGTGGATTGCTGCACGCCAGTAGTAGACCGTGCCGCCGCCACCGACGCAGCGCCGGGGTCACTCAGCGGTTGAGCAACCAGATCCGGGTCGACAGCGCCGTCGCGAACGCGCACCACAGCGGGTACGCCGCCAGCGCGATCCCGGCCGGAGGGTTCACCGCACCCGCGCGCCGGGTCAGGTCGGCGCTGCTGACGGCCAGTGCGCCGGCCAGGGCGGCAGCCGGCCCCAACTGACGTCGATTGAAGAACACCCAGCTCCAGCCGGCATTGAGGGCCAGATTCACGGCCAGAGCCCGGGTGTAGGCACGCGCCTGATCGGTGTCGCCGCGGTCGTGCAGCGTGTCGAGTGTGGACGCCGACACCGCGGCGATATCGGAGTACAGGATGTTCCACGCGATGGGAAAGGCCTTCGGAGGCGGCTGAAAGCCGGGCTTGCGCAGACGCTTGTACCAGGTCGACTGGACGGCGGGCCCGGTCGCCAACCCGCCGAGGGCGGCGGCGGCGAACGATCCGCCCGCTGTCTTGGCAAGGGCCGAAAGACGCATCGCTGGTCCTTTCCACTGAAGCCGACTCTGTACTGAACCGGCAGTTCCCGGTACCCCGTTCCCGGTGTCGATAACCCCGGACGTCGCTGTTGGGGTCGACCGGAGGGTGCCCCGCGGGCGTCACGGGGTCGGGCAGCCGTGTGCGGCCGGCTGGTACTCACTCAACGGCAACGGCACCGCGTCCCGGATCGTCCCGTACGGATCCCGTACCTACACGGTCGCGGCATTCGTTCAGGCGAATTTCGGCGCCCGCGCCGAACTGACCATCGCCGGTCGCCACGTCGGTACGGAGATGCTCGACGACAATCCCCTCGACGGGGACTGGTTCGCCCGCGATCTCGACGGGGCGCCCCCCGGCGCGGGGTCCGTCATCGCCGTCATCGCCACCGACGCGCCCCTGCTGCCCGGTCAGTGCAGAGCGCTGGCCCGGCGCGTGCCGCTGGGACTGGCCCGCACCGGGACCACCGGCAGTCACTTCTCGGGTGACATCTTCCTGGCGTTCTCCACCGCCGAGGCCTCCGGTCTGGCCAGTGCATTTCCGCTCGGGCCGCCCGGCGAGGACGAACTCGGCACGATCTCGTTTCTGCCGTGGGGCCGGATGGACACGGTGTACGCCGCCGTCGTGCAATCGGTCGAGGAGGCGGTGCTCAACGCGCTCGTCGTCAACACCGACATGGTCGGCCGCGACGGCCACCGGTCGCCCCGCCTCCCGCTCGACCGGTTAACCGAATTGCTGGGTGGCAGGCCATAATCGACGCGAACACCAAGACAAGCTAACGATCGGAGCTCAGGTGCAGCAGACGGTCCGAAGGCCGCGCCTGCTGGTCATCGGGCTCAGCATCGTCGTGCTCACCGTCGCCGTGTTGCAGACCGCGGTGGTGCCGGTGCTCGGCGTGATCGCCGAGCAGCTCGACGAGTCGACCTCGGCAGTCAGCTGGGCCGTGACGGCGAATCTTCTCGCCGCCGCCGCCGCGACGCCGTTGATCGGTCGCCTCGCCGACCTCTACCGCAAGAAGCGGGTGCTTCTTGTCGTGCTCGCAGTGGTGCTGGTCGGCTCCGTGCTGGCCGCCACCACGTCCTCACTCCCGTGGCTCATCGTCGCGCGGGTGTTGCAGGCCGCGTCGTTCGCGCTCTACCCGATCTGCATCGCAATCCTCAGAGAAGAGATCGATCCGGACCGCATGGTGTCGGCGATGGCCGTGCTGTCGGGAACGCTGGGCTTCGGCGGCGGCACCGGACTGGTGGTGGTGGGGCTGTTGATGCACGGCGACGCCGGCTATCACCGGGTCTTCTATCTGACCACCGCGTTCACGGTGGTGGTCATCATCATCGTGGCGACGCTGGTGCCCAATCGCGCACGCACCACCTCCGGGTCGATCGACTGGTTCGGCGCCGTCGGACTCGCCGTGGGACTGTCGGCCCTTCTGCTGGCGATCACCCAGGGCAACACCTGGGGCTGGGGGTCGCCGCGCACACTCGCCTGCCTGGCCGGAGGCATCTCGGTGCTGATCGCGTGGTGGATGTGGGAGAAACGGGCCACCCGCCCCCTGGTGTCCACCCGGATGCTGGCGCGACGCTCGATGCTGTTCACCAATCTGGCGACCATCTTCGTCGGGATGGGGCTGTACTTCGCGTTCCTCGGCCTGACGGTGTTCGTCCAGGTGGACCGGTCGGTGGCGGGCTACGGGTTCGGTGCGACAGTGCTGGAGGCCAGCGTGGTCTACCTGCTGCCGGGTGCGCTGACGGGCTTCGTGGTCGCGCTGATCAGCGGTCGGTTCATCGACAGGTACGGCGCACGGCCGGTGCTGATGGTCGCCGCGGTCGCGGGCATCGCCGGTTTCGTGCTGATCGCGTTCGCCCATTCGGCGCCGTGGCAGGTGATCACGGCCAACATCCTGGCCAACGCCTACATCAGCCTGGGCTATGGCGCGTTGCCCGCGCTCATCGTCGGCGACAGCGACGCGGGCGAGACCGGGGTGGCCACCGGCATGAACGCGATCGCGCGCACCGTGGGCAGTTCGATGGCGGCCGCGCTGGTCGCGGTCCTGCTCAGCCGCACCACCGCGGTCGGCACACCGATGGAGAGCAGTTTCACGATCATCTTCCTGGGTGGCGCCGCGACGGCCGTGCTCGTGATGCTGCTGATCGCGGCCTCGCGTCCGCGGGCGCAGAGCGTGCCGTCAGAGGAGGCGCGCTACGAATCGCGCGCGATGAACCACGAGTGGGGCTAGCTGAGCGCGGCGAGATTGCGCACCGAGCGGTCGACGTCACCCTTGATCACCCGGGCGACGACATTGCCGACCGGTGTGGACAGCAGGCCACCGCTCAGATCGGCGATGACGCCGAAGGACGACCCGTCGCCCTGGGGTTCGACCTGCATGGTCAGCGCGATACAGACCCCGCCCCGGCCGTTTCCGACGAGCTCGATCTCCTTCGGTTCGTCGTAGCGGGTCACGCGCCAGTGAATAACGTTGCGGAATCCCTTGACCTTGATCAAAGACGACACCTGCGTGTCGACCTCGATCTCGGCGGGCACCTCGCTCTTCCAGCCGGCGAAGATCGTCAGCCACTCACCGAAGCGCTTCAGATCGGAGGCGAGCTCCCACGCCGCCTCGGGGCTCAGATCGGACGTCACGGATACATCGACAGTCGCCATGCTTTCTCACTACCCCACCCGATCAGCGACGTAAACGACACCGAACCGGGACTCACGCCTGGAAAACTGCACGGTGCGGGGTCACCTCAGCCGGCCGGACGCCCCGGCCCGGTGGTTGCAGCGCGCGCTCGGTGGCGCGGATTCTCTCGTTTGAGACCCCGGCGGACATGGATTCCATTGTGGATATGTAAATTCGTTGCGGAATCGCTTGCGAAGGACCGCCGAATCGGCGATTGTTTACCCACAGCCGGGGGGCAGTATTGAGGAGGATGGGGCTCTGACCCGCGCACACACGGCCACTGGCCACGGGATCGGACAGGGCGCCGCGTCCACCAAGGGCGGCCCGGTCATCGAGATCGATCACGTCACGAAACGCTTCGGGGACTATCTCGCCGTCTCCGACGCCGACTTCTCCATCGCCTCGGGCGAGTTCTTCTCGATGCTCGGCCCCTCCGGATGCGGCAAGACCACCACTCTGCGCATGATCGCCGGCTTCGAGACCCCGTCGGAAGGGGCGATCCGGCTCGAAGGCGCCGACGTCTCCAAGACTCCCCCGAACAAGCGCAACGTCAACACGGTGTTCCAGCACTACGCCCTGTTCCCGCACATGACGGTGTGGGACAACGTGGCCTACGGACCGCGCAGCAAGAAACTCGACAAGGGCGAGATCCGCAAACGTGTCGACGAACTCCTGGAGATCGTGCGGCTCTCCGACTTCGCCGAGCGCAAGCCCGCCCAACTCTCCGGCGGGCAGCAGCAGCGGGTGGCGCTGGCACGCGCGTTGGTGAACTACCCGAGCGCCCTGCTGCTCGATGAACCGCTCGGCGCCCTCGACCTCAAACTGCGGCACGTGATGCAGTTCGAACTCAAGCGGATCCAGCGCGAGATCGGCATCACGTTCATCTACGTGACGCACGACCAGGAGGAAGCGCTGACGATGAGTGACCGCATCGCGGTCATGAACGCCGGCAACGTCGAACAGATCGGTACCCCCACCGAGATCTACGACCGGCCCGCGACGGTTTTCGTCGCCAGCTTCATCGGCCAGGCCAATCTGTGGGCCGGCCGCCAGACCGGCCGCACCAACCGGGACTTCGTCGAGATCGACGTCCTGGGGTCGACGCTGAAGGCCAGGCCGGGCGAGACCACGATCGAGCCGGGCGGCCACGCGACGCTGATGGTGCGCCCCGAGCGGGTGCGCGTGTCGATGGACGCCCCCACCGGCGACGTCGCCGGCGTCCGGGCCACGGTGTCGGATCTGACCTTCCAGGGTCCGGTGGTGCGACTCTCACTGGCCGCACCGGACGACTCGACGGTGATCGCCCACGTCGGCCCGGAGCAGGACCTGCCTCTGCTGCGCCCCGGCGACGAGGTCTACGTCAGCTGGGCGCCCGATGCCTCGCTGGTGCTGCCCGGCGCCGACATCCCCACCACCGAGGATCTCGAAGAGATGCTGGACGATTCCTGAGCTCTACCCGGGCGTCTGCGCCCACCGACCCCCTTCCCCCTCCCGGAGCCGACGAAAGGCACGCCACCAATGTCCCGTGACATCGACCCTCAGTTGCTCGCCCAGTTGACGGCACGACGGACCTCGCGCCGTCGCTTCATCGGTGGCAGCGCCGCCGCGGCGGCGGGTCTGACGCTCGGCGCGTCGTTCCTGGCGGCCTGCGGATCGTCGGACACCGGAACCTCGGGCACCACCGACGACGGCGGACCCGCCAGCGGCACCCTGCGGATCTCGAACTGGCCGCTGTACATGGCGGACGGGTTCGTCGCCGCATTCCAGACCGCGTCGGGCATCACGGTCGACTACAAAGAGGACTACAACGACAACGAACAGTGGTTCGCCAAGGTCAAGGAGCCGCTGTCCCGCAAGCAGGACATCGGCGCCGACCTCGTGGTTCCCACGGAGTTCATGGCCATCCGGCTGCACCAGCTCGGCTGGCTCAACGACATCAGCGACGAGGGCGTCCCGAACAAGAAGAACCTGCGCCCCGACCTCATGGAGGCCAGCGCCGACCCGGGCCGCAAGTTCAGCGCCCCGTACATGTCCGGCCTCGTCGGGCTTGCCTACAACAGGGCCGCGACCGGACGCGACATCAGCTCGATCGACGACCTGTGGGATCCCGCGTTCAAGGGCCGGGTGAGCCTGCTGTCCGACACCCAGGACGGGCTCGGGATGATCATGCTGTCCCAGGGCAATTCGCCCGAGAACCCGTCGACCGAATCGGTACAGCGCGCCGTCGACCTCGTGCGTGAGCAGAACGACCGGGGCCAGATCCGCCGCTTCACCGGCAACGACTACGCCGACGACCTCGCCGCGGGGAACATCGCTGTGGCACAGGCCTATTCGGGTGACGTGGTGCAGCTGCAGGCCGACAACCCGGACCTGCAGTTCATCGTCCCGCAGTCCGGTGGCACCACGTTCCTCGACACCATGGTGATCCCGTACACCACGCAGAACCAGAAGGCCGCCGAGGCGTGGATCGACTACGTCTACGACCGCGCCAACTACGCCAAGCTGGTGGCCTTCACCCAGTTCGTTCCGGTGCTGTCCGAGATGACCGAGGAACTGGAGAAGGTCGATCCCGCCGCGGCCAGCAACCCGTTGATCAACCCGCCGGCCGACGTCCTGGAGCGGTGCAAGAGCTGGGCCGCGCTGACCGACGAGCAGACGCAGGAGTTCAACACCGCGTACGCCGCAGTCACCGGTGGCTGACGCACGATGGCAGGCGTAGCCACCAGCAGCCGTCAGCGGAGCAAGATCGCCCCGTATCTGATGGTCCTGCCGGCGCTCGCATACCTGGCGATCTTCTTTGTGGTGCCGTTCTATTCGCTGGCGCGCACCTCACTGTCGGAGACCGCCGGCTCGGTGTTCATGCCGACGCTGACCTTCGCCTGGGACTTCGGCAACTACGTCGACGCGTTCACCCTCTACCGGGAGCAGATCTTCCGGTCGTTCGGCTACGCGTTTGTCGCCACGCTGCTGTGCCTGCTGCTCGCGTTCCCGCTGGCGTACGTAATCGCGTTCAAGGCCGGTCGTTTCAAGAACCTGATCCTCGGCCTGGTCATCCTGCCGTTCTTCGTCACGTTCCTGATCCGCACGATCGCGTGGAAGACGATCCTCGCCGATGAGGGCTGGCTGGTCAGCGCGCTGGGCGGTATCGGGTTGCTGCCCGAGGAGGGCCGGTTGCTGTCCACCAGCTGGGCGGTGATCGGAGGCCTGACCTACAACTGGATCATCTTCATGATCCTGCCGCTCTATGTGAGCCTGGAGAAGATCGACCCGCGTCTGATCGAGGCGTCGAAGGATCTGTATTCGTCGACGCCCCGGGCGTTCGGCAAGGTGATCCTCCCGCTGGCGATGCCCGGCGTGCTGGCGGGCAGCATGCTGGTGTTCATCCCGGCGGTCGGCGATTTCATCAACGCCGACTATCTGGGCAGTACGCAGACCACGATGATCGGCAACGTGATCCAGAAACAGTTCCTGGTGGTCAAGGACTACCCGGCAGCGGCGGCGCTGAGCCTGGGATTGATGTTCCTGATCCTCGTCGGCGTGCTGCTCTACACCCGCGCCCTCGGTACGGAGGACCTGGTATGACGACGCAGGCCGGTGCCGCCCTGGCGACCGCGGCGCAGCAGGATCCGGCCCCGAAAAAGGTTCGCACCGGACCCAATTGGGGCGATCTGCTGCTGCGGGTCGCCGCGGGACTGGTACTGCTGTACCTGTTTCTGCCGATCTTCGTGATCATCCTGTTCTCGTTCAACAAGCCGGCAGGAAAGTTCAACTACAGCTGGCAGGGTTTCACGCTGGACAACTGGCTCGACCCATTCAAGTACCCGGCGCTGACCGAGGCGCTCAAACTCAGCCTGAACGTGGCCGCGGTGTCGACGGCAGTCGCGCTGGTGCTCGGCACTCTGGTCGCGATCGCGCTCGTGCGGCAACGCTGGCGTGGGCAGCGCGCGGTCGACACCTTCCTGATCCTGCCGTTGACGGCGCCCGAGGTGGTGATGGGTGCGGCGCTGCTGACACTGTTCCTGGACTTCAACACCGCCGCCGGATACACGACGATCGTGTTGTCGCACATCGCGTTCGAGGTCAGCTTCATCGCGATGACCGTCCGGGCGCGGGTGCGCGGTTTCGACTGGACGTTGGAGGACGCGTCGCTGGATCTCGGCGCGAGCCCGACCCGCACGTTCTTCAAGGTGACGCTGCCGCTGATCGTGCCCGGCATCGTGGCGGCGGCGATGCTGTCGTTCGCGCTGTCTCTCGACGACTTCATCATCACGTACTTCGTCAGCGGCTCCGAGGTCACCTATCCGCTGTACGTCAACGCGGCGGTCAAGGCTGCGGTGCCGCCGCAGATCAACGTGCTCGCCACGGCGATCCTCGTCGTGAGCCTTCTCCTCCTGGCGATCGGAACGCTCTACCGCCGTAAGAAGATCGACATCTGAGGCATCTCCCCCACCGTGGGTCCTGTGCACGCTTTCCGGCTGTTCGGCGTGCACGAGGCCCACGGTCGGCGGTCCCTATAGCGTGACGGTGACGGTGACGCGCCCTTTCTCGTCACGGCGGGCGACCGCGTGGCCGGTGCGGTCGGCGCCGCCGAAATCGCGCAGCGTCAGCGAGCCCCCGTCGCCGGTGAAATTGCGCCACCACGTCTTGCTGTCCGGAGCCATCACCCGGATGACGACCCTGTCCCCGGAGCGCTGATAGTTGACCGGGGTTTCGAAGGTGCGCCCCGAGCGCCGGCCCGTGTACCGGATGACGACCATGCTGCGCCGTATCAGCGGCCCGACGATCGGAGCGTCCATCAGCCGGGCCGCTCCGGTGTTGAGGATGCCGACGACCGGTGACGCGAAGATTCCTCTGGACATGCGTTTCACGGTAACCGGGCTCAGCCGACTTCGAGAGGCACCGGTGCAGCCCGTGCCCCGGTGCGGGCGGCGCCGACTCCCGCGGCGACCACCAGGCAGATGCCCACCAGCCCGAATGGGCCGGGGACCTGGTCGAGCACCACGAATCCGAGCAGCATCGCGAACGCCGGCTCCAACGCCATCAGCGTGCCGAACGCCGCGGTGGTGAGGCGTCGAAGTGCCAGAAGCTCCAACGCGAACGGAACCACCGGCAGCAGGACGGCCAACCCCAGACCGATGAGCAGAATGTGCGGCGTCACCCGCTCGATCACCGTCGGACCCACCGTCAGCGTCGCCACGAGCCCGGCCACCGGCATGGACACCGCGAGCCCGTTGATGCCGGCGACCGCGTCTCCCACCTTCTGGGTGAGCAGGATGTACCCCGCCCAGCACGCCGCGGCCGCAAGAGCGAACGCGACACCGACCGGGTCGACCGCGCCGGTCCACGGTTCGGTGAGCAGCAACACGCCCGCGGCGGCCAGTCCCGGCCAGGCCCATCGACCCCGGCCCCGGCCGCGTGCGACCGCGACACCGAGGGGACCGAGGAACTCCAGAGCGCTCGCGGTACCGAGCGGGATGCGGTCGAGGGCGGCCATGAACAACAGCGTGATCGCCGCGGTGACAACGCCCAGCACCACACACATCAGAAAGCTGTTGCGGGTGAACGCCGTCCGCCGCGGACGGACGATGATCAGGAACAGGATCCCGGCCCACGCCAGGCGGAGCCAGGCGACACCTTCCACGCCGATGTCGTCGATCAGGGTGACCGCGACGGCGAGACCGAGCTGCACGCACAGCATCGCGGCCACGGCCATGAGTGCGCCGGTGCGCGCCTGATCTGTCGGCATCACTGCATCTAACGGGATGCCGACCCTCGCAGTCCACGCGGTTTCTCGGTGCGCCGTTCAGGAATCCGAGCGCCCGGATCCCTCTCGGTCGATGTGCGGGACGGGCTCCCATTCCTGCGCGACCGAGGCGCTCCATCGCGGCGTGCGTCGTTCCAGGAACGCGGCGACGCCCTCGCGCGCGTCCGCACCACCCATCACCCGGTGGTGCAGTTCGGTCTCCAGCCGCGCGACCTGGCGGGCGGTGTAACCCCTGGACATGGTGTCCCACAGCAGCCGTTTACTCAGCGCGGCGGACATCGGCGCGACGTTGGTCGCGATGTCGACGGCGGTGGCCAGCGCGGAGTCGAGCACCTCGGCGGCGGGCAGTGCCCGGGTCGCGATGCCCATCGCACCGGCCTCGGCGCCGTCGAATGTGCGTCCCGTCAGCAGCAGATCGGCCGCGACGGCGCCGCCGACCAGGTGCGGCAGCGTCCAGTGCGACATGCAGTCGCCCAGCACACCCCGACGCGCCTGTGCCACAGCATATTTCGCGTCGATCGCCATGATGCGCAGATCGGCCTGCAAGGCGATGGTCAGTCCGATGCCGATCGCGTGACCGTTGACCGCGGCGATCACCGGCGTCCGTAGTTCGAATGCGGCCGGATCCGTCGGGGACGCGGTGAACTCCTCGTCGGCACCGCTGAACGGCCCCGCCGGGACGGCGAGATCCGCACCGGCACAGAACGAGTCCCCCGCGCCGGTCAGCACGATCGCGCGGACACCGTCATCGTCATCGCACTCGCGGTAGGCCGCGTTGAGCAGCCGGCCCATCTCCGCGGTGTACGCGTTGCGCCGGCGCGGGCGGTTCAGCGTAAGGACTGCGACACCGTCGGCGAGGTCGACGGTCAGGTCGGTCATGCGCCGAACCTACCGACTCTTCGCCCGGCCGTCACCGCCCCGCCAGCCATTGCGCCTGGCGGCGCACGAACGCCGCGTCGACGACCGCGCCGTGGCCCGGAACGTAGATCCCCGATTCGCCACCGGCGTCGACCACCCGCTGCAGGGTGGCGGGCCAGGCCGCCGGGTCGGACTGGTCGTCGACACACGGCTCACCGGACTCCTCGACAAGGTCTCCGCAGAACACCACGGTGTCCTGCCCGTCGGTGACCGCCGCGATCAGATCGTGTCCGGTGTGCCCCCGGCCGGGGTGGCTGATCCGCACGACGACGCCGGCGAGTTCGACGGTGCCGTACGGCACGGCGACGGCGGGCGGGACCGCTGCGGTCAGGGCGTCGTCGACCTCCTGCGGGTCCGCGCCGTACCTCAGCGCGTCCGACCGCAGCCACTCCCGCTCATGCAGCGCCGCGGTGACCTCGGGTGAGCAGAACGTCTGTGCACCGTCGAACACCGGGTGGCCGAGGACGTGGTCGAAGTGATGGTGGGTCAGCACCAGATGGGTGACCGCACAGCCCGTGAGCTCGGAGACGTCGGCTGCCACCGCTCGCGCCTCGGTCAGCGTCGTTCCGCAGTCGATGACGACCGCCGCACCGTCGGAGTGCACGACACCGACCGTCACATCGCAGAACGGCAACCGGCACCTCATCACATGCCTCGTCAGCCGCTCCCAGACCAGCTCCGACACCCTGGCAAGTTACTGCAGAAAGCGGGTGTGAGCGGGGGTTTGCCACTCCGTGCGCCTGGGAACACAGGCCCCATGTTGATCCGACGTGTTGCGCGCCCCATGCTGTCCGCAGTGTTCATCTCGCGGGGCGTGGATGCCCTGCGCAGTCCGAAACCCGCGACCGACGCCACCCGCCAGACGCTCGAAGAGCTCAGCAAGCTCCCCGACCCGGTCGGCACGAAGGTGCCGGTGCCGTCGAACGCCGAGACCGTGGCGAAGGTGACCGCCGCCGTTCAGATCGGTGGCGGCCTTCTCCTGGCGACCGGCAAGCTGCCGAGGTTCGCCTCCGCGGCGCTGGCGCTCAGCGTCGTCCCCGGCTCGCTCGGCGGCCACTCGTTCTGGAACGAGGTCGATCCGCAGCGTAAGGCTGAGGAACGCCGCGCGTTCATCACCGACGTCAGCCTCATCGGTGGCCTGATCATCGCCGCGGTCGACACCGAGGGCAAACCGTCGCTGGGTTGGCGCGGGCGTCGCGCCGCGCGCAAGGTCTCCGAGACCGTCGCGGCCGCGCTGCCGGCCGGGGCCGCGGCCGGCAGTTCCCTCACCGACAGCGCGTTCGCCGAGAAGGTCGGACACGGTCTGCACGTCGGTGCCGAGCGGGGCCGCGAGCTGGCGCATGTCGCCGGCGAGCGGGGATCCGAACTCGCCGAGGTCGCCCGTGAGCGTGGCGGAAAGTGGGCCGAGGTGGCCCGCGAACACGGCGGTGAGCTGGCCGAGATCGCCCGGGAGCGCGGCGCCGAGCTTGCCGAGGTTGCGCGCGACCGCAGCGCCGTCCTCGCCGAGCGGGCCCGCGACCGCGCACCCGAACTGGCCGACGTGGCACGCGACCGCGGCACCGAGTGGGCGGAACTGGCGCGCGACCGCGCCGAGCTGGCGCGCGAGCGCGCGGCGGTGCTTGCCGACACTGCCGGTAAAGAGGCCAAGAAGGTCAGCAAGGAAGCCAAGAAGCAGGCGAAGAAGCAGCAGCGACGCGTGCGCTGACCCTTCGGGTGACGACCACACAGATCCGCGGATTCACTCTCGAATCCGCGGATCTGTTGTCTTGCCGCATGTCACCGCGCACGCGCGTCAGCCGCGCGGGGCGTAGCTGTAGTCGATCTTGGTGCCGTCGACCGAGGTGACCGTCAGGATGAACGCCGCCCGGTCCGCCCCGTCGACGACGGCACAGTCCACGGTGTTTCCCGGTCGGCCCTCCAGGTCGCCGGTGCATGTCGCCGAATCCGGACGGCTACCGATGTGGCGCGCGAGCTCATCGAGGAGGGACTCCTCGACCTCGGCCTTGGTCAGGATCGGGATCAGGTCGAACGTCATCATCAGCCCGTCGACGCCCGTGACCTCAGCGGTCCGTCGCACGGTGACCCCGGCGAGGGTGACGTCGCACTGCGCAGACTCCCCCATCTGTCCCAGCAGACCCGACTGGCACACCACCCGCGCGCTCGGTGAGACGCCGGCCTCGGCCAGCCGCGCCACACCACGCTCGAGTTGCTCCTTCGACAGGGCGGGAAGCAGTTCGTAGCCGATGCGGTCGCCCTCGACATCGGTGACGGTGACGATCGGCTCGAAGCTGTTGGTCGGCCCCAGCACGACCTCGCAGCGCGCTGTCCGGCCGATCTCACCGACCAGCGGATCCCTGCAGGTCACCGACTGCGGCGTGGCCCCGGCCTCCACGAAACGGGCCGTGATGTCGGCCTGCAGATCCGCGGTGGCGACCGCGGGCACCTCGTCGGCGACCTGCGCGCCGCATCCGGCGGTCACAGCGATGAGCACCAGTACGGCACAGCGCCCGAGGACCTTCCTCACATGGTGTCCCGTCGCAGGTAGGGAGGTTTGCAGGCGACGCTAGCAGAGAGCCCGTCAGCGCCGACGGCGATGGTGTTTTACTGCGATGGTGCCCAGAAACGCCATGACAGCCCGTCGTCTGCACGACCGCATCGAGCCCGTCCACGCCGTCACCTACTTCGCACCGGAAGCCCGGTCCGCGCTCGACGCGCTCGGCTACCGCGGCTTCTGGGCGGGATACTTCGCCGCGCGCTCCGCACCGCTGGGACCGGTGCCCGCCGAGGTCGTCACCGCCGCCTTCTACAACTTCGCACCCGAGCGCGTCGCCAAAGCCGTGCCGGGGGTGTGGGATGTCGCCCCGCCCTCGGAGGCACTGGCCGCCCGCCGGGAGTCCGCGGTGGCGGCGTTGCAGCGCTCGGGGGTCGAGGACGGTGAGGCCGCGGTGGTGGCCGATCTGGTCGCCAAGGCGGTCGACGAAGTGACCCCCGACGGTCGGGTGCTCTACGGCGCCAACCGGTCGCTGCCCTGGCCGACCGAACCGCTGGCACGCCTGTGGCACGCGAGCACCCTGTTGCGCGAGCACCGAGGGGACGGGCACGTCGCCGTCCTCACCGCCGATGGGGTGTCCGGACGCGAATGCAACCTGCTCCATGCCGCGGCAGGGCGAGTGCCGAAGGAGATGATCATGCGGGCGCGCGACTACGACGACGAGCAGTGGGACCGCCACATGGGGGCGCTGCAGCAACGGGGTGTTCTGGACGCCGACGGCGAACTGACCGACGAGGGCCGAAACCTCAAGCAGCACATCGAGGATCGGACCGACACGATCGCGCTGGGTGCGCTCGACGCTCTCGACGACGGTGAGGTCGAATCGCTCTTCCAGGCGCTGACCCCCATCGCCCGCAAGGTCGTCGCCGCCGGCGACGTCCCGGCCGGGACCCCGATGGGGTTGAGCCGCGACGATCTCGACGACGGCAGCGCCCACCTGAGCTGAGCGCCGCTCAGCGCGGCGCGTACATGATCAGCACGACGCCGAGAAGACACACCGCGGCGCCGGTGATGTCCCATCGGTCGGGCCGGAACCCGTCGGCCACCATGCCCCAGATCAGGGAGCCGGCGACGAACACGCCGCCGTAGGCGGCCAGTACCCGGCCGAAGTTCGCGTCGGGCTGGAACGCGGCGACGAAGCCGTACGCGCCGAGCGCGAGCACACCGGCGCCCACCCAGAGCCAACCGCGGTGTTCGCGGAACCCCTGCCAGACCAGCCAGGCTCCGCCGATCTCGAGAACGGCGGCGAGCACGAACAGCAGCGCAGATTTGACGACCACGTCCCACAGCGTGCCATCAGTGGTGGGCGCTGGTCGTCGCGGTGTGACAGGAGTCCGGCGGCGTGCCGACGACGTCGAGTGCGGGGTTGCGGTCGAAGAACCCGAACGGCTTGAGCCAGAACGACACCACGTCGACGGGCATCACCGGCCAGTCCTCGGCGCGGGTGATGTGGTGGATACCGAACACGTACCACAGCACCACGTCGGTGTTCTCGATCGGGCGATCGGCGGCCGTCCAGCGTGCCAGACCGGTGTCACGGGCCGACTGGTTGACGAATTCACCTGCGGGCCAACGCTCGTCGGCCCGGTTGGGTGTCACCCACAGGGTGTGGGCGATGACGCCGGCACGGTCGAGGACCGGTGAGCCCGGCTCGAACATCGACGGAATCGCGCCGGTGGGCACGAGCTTGTAGGCCGGGTGCGCGCCGAGGCCGGTGGTCACGTTGGGGTTGACGACCTTCCATGCGCGCTGGGTCGCGAAGTTCACGTCCTGGCGCGCCTCCCACTCGGTGCGCAGTGGGGTGTTGCTGACCACCAGCGACAGGCCGTGCGGGTTGTCCGGGCCGATGGGCTCGGCGAACGATTCCGACATCACGACCGTGTTGTCGGTGCCGTCGATGTCCATGTCGAGGCGCGCGACCAGGAAATGCTGGTGAAACGGTGCGTACGTGCGCTCGTCGACCAGCGTGCCGTTGGGGTTGGCCGCGCCGACGGCCAGCGGCGTGGTCACCATGATGCCGGTGGCGCGGACCTCGCACTCGATGTTGCCGTCCTGATACAGGCGCCAGTAGACCAGGTACTCGTAGTTGGCGACGGTGACGTGGAACGAGATCGTGAGGCGGCGCATGCGGCGCACCTCGGCGCCGATGTCGTGGTCGACGTGCTTCCAGAGCACGGCGTTGTCTTCCTCGTGGATACAGATCGCGTTGGTGATGGTGTAGGGCTCGCCCTTGCTGTCGTGCAGGACGGCGTCGAGGTAGCGGATCTCGCCGAGGCAGTCGCAGCCGAGCTCCAGGGAGGTCGTCATGAAGCCCAGTCCCCACTCGCCGATGTCAAAAGCGGTGCGCCGGTAGTGATCCGGTGACGGATCCCGGTAGGGCACGATCATCTCGGCAAAGGACATGCGGTGGGCGACGGAGCGCTCGCGGTCCCCGTCGCGGTACCGCACGGTGTGCAGGGTCATGCCCTCGCGGTGGTTGAATCCGACACGCAGTGACCAGTTCTGCCACCGCAACAGGTTGCCGTCGAGGCTGAAGGACGGCCCGTCGGGTTGGGTGATGTGCAGCGGCTTGACCGGATCCCGCCGGCCGGCGGCGAGGATATGTCCGGGGATGTGGGCGGGGACGTACTCCCCCATCACCTCCGGCGGCGTCTCCCCCGTGCCGTCGGGACCGAACGGGCCCTCGTCCTCGATCCGTAACAGCTCCATCGAGTTCAGGTCGATCACGCAATGGAACCCGCTGACCAAGCGCGCGTACGGGTTCGCCCCGGGCGCCGCCTTGACCCAGCTGTCCGACCAGCCGATCCGGCGGTCCCGGTATTCGGGCGGCGCGACCGCGTCGCCGTAGGTCCAGGTATCGAAGAACACCAGCCCGATGTCGGTGATGCCGCGGCCGAGCAGCGCGGCGATGACCTCGGGATGTCCGCGCAGAAGCCGATCGCATTCGACGAATTCGTCGACGGTGAAGTTCGGCTGCACCCCGGGCACGTGCTCGAAGCTCTCGACGCGGTCGTCGGTCAGTGACACCACGCACTTGTAGGTGGCGTTGGCGGCGCGGTCGAAGCACACCGCCTCGGCCCGGCGCGCGGGACGCGGGCCGCCGCGTTCGAAGTCCGCCAACGCCGCTTTGGCCGGCTCGATCATCTCGATCGACGCGAACCGCCAGCCCGGTGCCGATCCGGTTTGGGCAGGCGCTGTTTCGACGTCGCGGTCACGCCGCAGGATCGCCGCGACGGCCGCGAACTCGGCGGCGCCGAGCGGGTCGAGGGGAAACGGTCCCGCGGGCGGCGAATCGTGGTGCTCGGACACGGATCAACGCAACCACATCGGCCGGACCGCGGCGGGGCGATTGCGCCATTTCGTCAGCGCGTGGCCAGGAAGAACCCTTCCCACGCCTGCCGCCGCTCCGAGTGCGGATCGAACTCGACGCGCCGGCGCCGGTCGAGCACCAGGACCGCGCGCTCGTCGCGGGTGTACTGCGGCCAGTCCCCGCCGGGAACGGCCCGCTCGGCGAAGCCCAGCCATCGCTTCTGCACATCGTCGGTGACCTTCTTGGCGCTGCGCGAGTCCAGACCCGCGGCCAGCAGCTTGCCGAAGCGTGACCGGTACACGTCGAACACCGCCAACAGTTCGGTGGCGTGGGTGGCTCCCATGCCGGACAGTCGCAGCGCCGCGGTGGCGTAGTCGTAGCGGTACACGTAGGTAGGCGCGAACGCCGAGTGGGCGTGCGCGATCTGCCACACCGCGGATCCGAAGATGAAGTCCCCGCCGAACGCCACGCAGGCGTCGACGGCCGGATACTTCGGATAGGCGGCCAGAACCCGTTGCCGCGCTTCGGGTTCCACCGCGGACAGCAACTGCTCGATGGCCTGCTCGTTGGTCGGCAGCAGCTTGAGGAAACGGGTGAACAGACGTCCCTCGTCGGCGTTCGTCCCGACGATCAACGGCACCGGATGCGCGCGTCCGCTGCGCATCGCCTCGACAGGGTCCTCGGGCAGGTACTCGGTGCCGTACGTCGGCCCGATCGCGAAGGCGCCCACAAGGTCCCGCTGTCCCTCGACGATCAACCGTTCCAGCGCGTCGACGAGATCGGCAGGACGTGCAGCCAGCAACGCGCGGGCCCCGTCCTTGCCGTCGGCACCGAGCTGCCGGGCGAAACGCTGCGCGTAGTCCGCGGCGATGTCGGCGTCGCTGATCATGCCGCTGGCCGGGCTCTGGGCGATCGCCTGGGCGAAGAGGCCTTCCGCCTCGGGGGTGGCCACCAGCGTGGAGACCGCGTGAGCGCCTGCGCTCTCCCCGAAGATCGTGACGTTGCCGGGATCGCCGCCGAACGCCGCGACGTTGTCGCGCACCCAGCGCAGCGCCATCACCAGGTCGCGCAGGAAGAGGTTGTCGTCGATGGGCGCCTCGGGTGTCGACAACGACGAGAGTTCCAGACAGCCCAGCGCACCGAGGCGGTAGTTCACCGAGATGTAGACGCAGCCTTTGCGGGCCAGCGACGCACCGTCGTAGACGGGGGTCGCCGAGCTGCCCAGCAGATAGCCGCCGCCGTGGATGAAGACCATCACCGGCAGCGGTCCGTCGGCGGCGCGCGCCTCGGCATCGGCCGGGGCCACCACGTTGAGCGTCAGGCAGTCCTCGCTCATCGGCTGGTACCTGCCCGGCGCGAGCAGCGTGTACATCCTCTGCTGCGGGGCGCAGGCACCGAATCCGTGGCAGTAGCGCACACCCGGCCACGGCTGGACGGGCCGGGGCGCCCGGTAACGCAGCGGACCCACCGGTGGGCGCGCGTACGGGATCGATCTCCACCGGTGGACACCGTCCCTGGTGAATCCTTCGACGGTGCCCGAGGCGATCTTCACCCGGACGGTGTGCTCATGCATTCTGCCGACGGTATCGAACTCCCGCCCGGCCTGCCTGACCATCGGATCCGTGTCGGCTCGCTAACCTGGCCGGGTGCGCATAGCTGGCCTGATCGCGGTAAGCGCCCTGGTGGCGGCCTGCTCGCAGTCCGTGGGGGGCCAGGCCGGGTCCCCGGATCCTGCGGGACCGACCGCGACAACCTCCCCCCCGACGTCCTCACCTGCACCGACGACCCCGTCGGGGGCGCCCGCGGCGTCGTCGTCGATCGATGACGTGGTCGACTGGATCGAGGGCGGCGCGCCCGCCGACGCCGCGTCGTTCCACGTCGCGTTCCGCGACGGGGTGACCACCCGACTCGGGGACGACATCGCCTTCGTCGCCGCGTCCGGCGCGCCGCACGGCACGACACAGTGCGTGACGGCCGCTGCCGCCGACGGCGCCCTCACCTGCCTGCTCGACCTGACGTCGCCGCCGCCGGCGCCCGCGCAGGCCGAGGGCATGTGGAAGCCAGGGTGGATCGAATTCTCCGGAACCGCACTGTCGGTCGGAGCGCTGCGCGGCGATCCGGGACCTTTCGGCAACGGCACCGGAGCAGAGCTGGGAACGGGGCGCTCCCTGACCTTCGGCGACAACCGCTGCCGCAGCGACGACACCGGGCTGTACTGCGTGAACTATGCACACCGCGCGGCCGTGCGCATCGCCGCCGACGGCGTGGTGCCGTTCGGCTGTCTCGCCGAGGCCGCGCCGCCACCGGAGACGGCGGTGCTGTTCCGCTGCTGACCCGCGCTATCGCGCCGCGTCGCGGGCCTTCTCCCGGGCCTTGCTCGGGTACGTCAGCGTCATTCCCGCCGCCCCGACGATCACGACCACCGGGATCACCGCTTTGGTCAGGTGCACCGTCGACGGGGACGTCGCCGCGATGTAGCCGAGGACCGCGATCATCGCGAACACCAGCGCCCACATCAGCGTCAGCACCTGGTTGGTGCGTCGGAACGCGGCTTCCTCCCAGTCCTGTCGCGTGGCACCGACAGGCGCGTACTGCGCCGTGAACGGCTCGAACGCCAGCGACGCGAGCGCCATCACCGCCAGCACGGCGCTCGACAGCGTCGTCGCGTAGGTGTCCATCCAGTCGAGGTCCTGCGCGCCGATGAACAGCCCCGCCACCGTCACCGCGGTGAAGAACACCACCGTGACGATGTCGAGGAGCCGCAGCCCGGCGAAGCCGACGGACACTCCCATGAGCAGGGTCGCGATGACCGCGCAGATCGCGCCGAACATCCAGGTGCTCGGTCCGTCGGCGACGACCCAGTAGATGATCCACGGGATGAACCCGACGAACGGACTGCGCTCGAACCACTCATCCACGCCGACAGCAATACCAGAGTCCTGCGCCCGCGACACCTCCGGGCCGTTCAGCCGAGCCGGAACGTTCCTGTGACCAGTGTCGGGGACACGGGGACGCCGTTGATGCTCGCGCGCGGCTGTCCCCCGGGCGGGAACTCGATCGGGCCGGCAGGCCCCAGTTTCCGTGTGTTGCGGACCTCGTTGCGCACGTCGAAATCACTGAGCTCGTCGAGGTTGAAGGGGTCGAAGTTGCGATCGCCCTGGGCGAACCCGCTGAACTGCACACCGGTGGCGGATCCGTCGGGCCGCACCACCCAGGACGCGCGCACCCCGTCAGATTCCGCGGTGTACATTCCGGCCACACCGGAGACCGACGCCGCGGTGAACGTGTACTGCACACCATCCATGCTGACCTCGCCGGTCAGGTCGGTGCCGTTGAAGTCGGCGGCCAGGGTGTCACGGAACCGGGACTTGAGGTCGATCACGCCGTCACTCTGGGTGCCGAAGAACCATGCCTCGTCGTCGGTGCCGTTGCAGGCATACGCGGCGACCTCGGCGCCGTCGACACTCACTCCGATCGTCATCGTCGCGCCGTCTGGGGCGGTCATGTCGGCCATGTAGCGCGCGGAGGCCGGAAACGGTGCAGCGGTGGAGGTTTCCGGCGCAGGCTCCGCCGGCGAGGACCCCTCCGGCGCGGAGTTACCCGTGCAGCCGGACAGCGCCACCAGGGCGACGAGCGCGCTGACGCCCGCGAGCAGGGTACGGGTGGGTTTTCTCATGAGCTCAGCATGATCCGCCGCAGGCCGGCATGCATGGAGATTGTATGGAGAACGCGTGGAGATCTGCGCGCTCACACCAGAAAAGCCGCCACCTCGGCGCAGAACACCTGCCACGCCGGTTCGGTCGCCGTCAGCAGATGGTTGTTGCTCGACAGCGCGACGAGCCGCGCGTCCGGTATCAGCGACGCCAACTCCTCGCCGTACCGCATCGGGACGCGGTGGTCGTCGCGGGAATGCAGCACCAGCGTCGGGCACTGAACCCGGGCGCAGAGGTCCCGGACGTCGATGCGGGCGAACTCCTCGAGGAAGTGCACCGCGTTCTCCGGGGACGTCGTGCGCCGCTGCAGCTGATCGAACGCCGCCCAGTCCGCACGCGTCCCGTCCGGCAGGAACTGCGCCGCGAAAACCTGCCGAAACGCCGGATCGTCGCGGCCCCATCCCACCCGGGCGAGCTCGAGATCCAGTGCGGCGGCGCGCTTCTCGTCGTCGCTGAGAGCCCGGACCGCGCGCCCGCGCGCGTAGGCCCCGCACAGCACCAGACGGCTCACCTTGTCCGGATGCCGTGCGGCGTAGGCCACCGCGACCGCACCGCCCTGCGACACCCCCATGAGGTGGAACCGATCCAGTCCGACCGCGTCGACGACCGTCTCGAGGTCGGCGACCCAGTCGTCGAAGGTGAAGTCGCCGACGTCCCAGTCCGACAGGCCGCAGCCGCGCTCGTCGTAGCGAATGAACCTGTAGCGCAACGACATCTCCCGCACCCCGTGCCGCCAGACGGGACTCTCGCTGTCATAACCCAGGTGCGTCATCCAGTTGGCCGCCTTCACCAGCGGCGGCCCGTCGCCCGACTCGGCGTAGGCGAGCCGCACCCCGTCGGCCGCGCGGGCGAAAGCGATGTGCTGGCGTGGCGTTTCACGCACCACGTGCTCGACGGACGCCTCGTCGGGCGTCGCGGAGTCCTCGCCGTGCAGCGTGCCGACGAACCGATAGCCGCGGCCGCGCACGGTGCGGATGTAGCGCTGCGCCTCCCCGTCGTCGCCCAGAGCCCGACGGACGGCCTTGATCCTGCTGGTGAGCGCCGCCTCCCCGACGAACCGGCCACCCCAGACGGTGTCGAACAACTCCTCCTTGCTGACACACCGATCGTGATGGCTCACCAGCTGGGTCAGCACGTCGAACACCTGGGGTTCGACCCGGATCACCGAGTCGCCCGCGCGCAGTTCGTAGCGCCCCAGATCGAGGACGTAGTCGTCCCAGCGCCATACCCGAGGCGAGGAGGAAAGCGCGTCAGCGCTGGTCACGCGCTAAGAGTACCGACAATCGGGCCTGAACGGCCTGTTGATCAGCGCCAGCCGTCGGCCGCGCGCGCCGCCTGCATCACCGCGTCGCACAGCTCACGAAGCTCCGCCCGGTCGGCGCCTTCGTCGAGCGCCGTGGCCATGTCCTCGGCGGCACAGCGGACCTGATAGACGCGGTCGGCCAGCACCGAGGCCTCCTCGGCCGACAGCACCACGGCATCCTCGGGCACCGATGTGCCCTTGACGAGCGCCCGCTGCTCGTAGGCCCGCTGCCGGCAGGACTGCCGGCAGTACTGACGGCGCCGTCCCATCCCCGCGTCGGCCACTTCCCGACCGCACCAACGGCAGGTCTGCGGGCGCCTTCGGGTGCCGGTGGACGGGCTCAGCGAGGTCACGAGCCCGACTGTAGACCGGGGTGCGGCGATATCCCGGTATCATCGTCGGTCGAGTCGGGAACTCTACTGAGCGTGATCACGTTGAACAGAGGTTGCTCCGCTTTCTGCGGAGCGGTCCCCCGATTCGCCTCCGGCGAAGCCGCGGACCGAGCATTACAGAGGAGTTGACGATGGCAGATCGTGTTTTGAGGGGCAGCCGCCTCGGAGCTGTGAGCTACGAGACCGACCGCAACCACGACCTGGCTCCGCGTCAGGTCGCGCGCTACCGCACCGAGAACGGCGAGGAGTTCGACGTCCCGTTCGCCGACGACGCCGAGATCCCCGGCACCTGGCTGTGCCGCAACGGCATGGAGGGCACCCTGATCGAGGGTGACGTGCCCGAGCCCAAGAAGGTGAAGCCGCCGCGCACCCACTGGGACATGCTGCTGGAGCGCCGGTCGATCGAAGAGCTCGAAGAGCTGCTCAAGGAGCGGCTGGAGATCGTCAAGACTCGGCGCCGCGGCTGAGCCGCGAAACAACAGGAGCGGCTGAGCCGCGAAACAGCAGAAGCGGCTGAGCCGCGAAGAAGGCTGAGCCGCGAGCCTCAGGGCGTGTTGCCGCGGGCGCGGTCGATGCGGGCGCGCATCCCCCACTGGGCGACCTTGATGATCGCCTCGCGGATGGTCGAGCCGTCCATCTTCGACACCCCGTGCTCGCGCTCGGTGAAGGTGATCGGCACCTCCACGACGGTGAAGCCCGCGTTGATCGAGCGCCAGGTCAGGTCTACCTGGAAGCCGTAACCCTTCGAGTCGACGGCCGCGAGATCGATCTTCTCCAGCACTTCGCGACGGTAGGCGCGGTACCCGGCGGTGATGTCGTGGATGTCGACGCCGAGCAGGATGCGTGAGTACGCGTTCGCGGTCCGCGACAGCACCATCCGCCGGCGAGGCCAGTTCCGCACGTCACCGCCCTCGACGTACCGCGACCCGATGACCACGTCGGCGCCGGCGTCGATCTCTGCGAGGAGGCGGTGCAGGTCCTCCGGGGCGTGGCTGCCGTCGGCGTCCATCTCCACGAGCACCGTGCACTCCCGGTTGAGGCCCCACGCGAACCCGGCCAGGTAGGCCGCGCCGAGTCCGTCCTTGGACGTGCGATGCATGACGTGGATCCGGTCCGGGTCACCGAGCGCCAGTTCGTCGGCCAGCTCACCGGTGCCGTCGGGGCTGCCGTCGTCGACGATCAGCACGTGCACGTCCGGGGCCGCGTCGTTCACCCTCGACACGATCGACAGCAGATTGTCGCGCTCGTTGTACGTCGGGATGATGACCAGGGTGCGGGCGCTGGGACGCCCGGCGGGCTCCTCCCGTCCGGTCACGCCACCGGGCACGCTCATGTGGCTCCTTCGCCGTCGTCACTGGTCGGTCTGCGCCTGCGCAATCTGCCGGGCAGGAAAGATCCATTGTGCAGTATGGCCCCGACCACACCCGAAACACCGAGCGCGATGAGCACCCCCTCGACGTACGGACCGAATCGCGTCGCGGGGGTCAGCGAGGTCTTCAGTCGCACCTGTTGATCGAGGTAGGCGGGTTCGAACCACCCGGTGCGGACGATCTCGTGCCCGTCGGGCGCGATCACGGCACTGATCCCGGTGGTGCCCGCGACCACGACGTAGCGGTCGTGTTCGACGGCCCTCAGCCGGCCGAACGCCAGTTGCTGTTCGCTCATCGCCTGATCGAACGTCGCGTTGTTGCTGGGCACGGCGAGCAACTGGGCGCCGTTGCGCACGGATTCGCGGGCGGCGCGGTCGAAGATGACCTCCCAGCACGTGGTGATGCCGACCGGGATGCCCGCGGCCTCGACCACGCCGTCGCCGTCTCCGGGTACGAAATATCCGGCGCGGTCGGCATACGACGACAGCTTGCTGAAGAAGCTGCGCCACGGCAGGTACTCACCGAACGGCTGCACGATCCGTTTGTCGTGGCGGTCGGAGGGACCGGTCTCGGGGTTCCACACGATGACGGTGTTGTTCGACACCGGGTTGTCGCGGCTGTAGCCGGGCGCGGCGACCACTCCGCCGACCAGGACGGGCGCGTCGATCGCCGCCGCAGCTCGGGAAATTTCTTGTGCGGCATCCGGGTTCGCGATCGGGTCGATGTCCGAGGAGTTCTCCGGCCACACCACCAGCATCGGTTGCGGGACCCGCCCGGCCCGCACGTCGTCGGCCAGCCGCAGCGTTTCGCGGACGTGGTTGTCGAGCACCGCACGCCGCTGGGCGTTGAATTCCAGGCCGAGCCGGGGCACGTTGCCCTGCACTGCGGCGACGGTGACCGGAGGTTCGTCCCCGGCACCGAGTCCGGCCTTGCGGACGTGCGGCCATGCCAACGTGGACGCCAGCAACACCACCGCGATGCACAGACCGGGCAGCACCACGGCCGGCGGGGTGGCCGCGCGGGTCGCCGCGTCGCGCCGCCACCAGTCGGCGATGCCGAGGACGAGGGCGCCCAGGCTGAACGCGAGAAGCACCAGCGCGAACGAGACCAGCGGGGCGCCGCCGACGTAGGCCAGTGGCAGCAGCGGGCTCTCGCTCTGCGAGAAGCCGACGACACCCCACGGGAAGCCGCCGAACGGGACCGTCGACTTGAGCCATTCCTGCGCCGACCACAGCCCGGCGAACCACAACGGCCAGCCGGGCAGCCGCCGGACCACGACAGCGAGCATGCCGAACAGCGCGCAGAACAACGCCTCGACGACACTGAGGGCCAGCCAGGGCACCGCTCCGACCAGTCCGCTGATCCAGGGCAGCAGCGGCACGTAGAACGCGAGGCCGAACAGCAGGCCGTAGCCGGCGCCGCCGGCGACGGTGGTCCGCTCGCGGGTGAGGACCCAGCCGAGCACCGCGAACGCCAGGATCGCGGTGTACCACCAGCCGAACGGCGGGAAGCTGACGCACAGCGCCAACCCCGCGACGATCGCCGCGGTCAGCCGAGGTAGGCGATCCACCACCGCCTGACCGAAACGTCGTGCGCGCGCCGGTCTTTCGGGGGCATCCGCGTCGGCGGCGGTCTCACCCATGGAGGACGGCACCTCGGTGCACGGTCTGCCTGCACCGCGGAAGCCCGTCGGTCAGGGCGGGCAGCACCGGGACCCGTGAGCGCGGGTCGGTCGACCATCGCTGCACCGCGTCGGTCGGGGCGCTGACCTCGAAGTCGTCGGCCTCCCACACCGCGTAGCTGGCGGGTGCGCCCGGAACGAGGGTGCCGGTCACGCCGTCGCGCACTCCCCCGGCGCGCCACGCGCCCCGGGTCGCCGCGGCGAACGCCGCCCGGGCCGAGATCGCGCTGCCCGGTGTGCGGTGCGCCGTGGCGGCACGCACCGCGTGCCACGGATTCATGTCGGTCACCGGGCTGTCCGAGCCGAAGGCGAGGGGCACGCCTTGGGATGCTAACAGCGCGAACGGGTTCAGCCCGGCGGCCCGTGTGACTCCCAGACGCCGCGCGTACATACCGTCCGGGCCACCCCACAGCGCGTCGAAAGCCGGCTGCATGCTGGCGACCACACCCCAGCTCCCGAGAAGGGCGGCCTGGTCGTCGGTGACCATCTCCAGATGCTCGAGCCGGTGGCCGCACCGCGCCACCGCTGCGACGCCGAACCGGTCGACGGCGATCTGCAGCGCGGCCACCACGGCGGCGGTGGCGGCGTCCCCGATCACGTGGAACCCGGCCGTCACGCCCGCCTCCGTGCACGCGTTCAGGTGTGCGGTGATCGCGTCGACGTCGAGATATACGTTGCCGGTCGGCGCGGGACAGTCCGCGCCGATGTCGGCATACGGGTCGCGCAGCCACGCGGTGCGCGAGCCGAGAGCGCCGTCGACGAACAGGTCACCGGCCAAGCCCCGCGCCCCGGTGGCCTCGATCAGCTCCCGGGCAGCCGCGGCGGTGCCGACGTGCTCACCCCAGTAGCCGACGATCTCGACTCCGTGATCGTGGGTGCGTAGCTCCAGCCAGTCGTCGAGCCCGCCGATCTCGGGGCCCGCGCATTCGTGCACGGCGACGATTCCGACTGCCGCGGCGGCGTCGAGGGCCGCCTGCCTGGCCTGCGCGCGCTGCGTGGCGGTCAGCTGCTCGCGGGCTGTCCTGCGGACCCGATGGTGTGCGTCGGCGATCAGCGGTTCGGTGTCGGTGACGCCTGCGGCTCGGCGCAGCGACGTCGACGCCGCGGCGGAGTGGACGTCGACACGGGCCAGGTACGCCGGCCGGGACCCGACGGCGGCGTCGATGTCGGCGGTGTCGGGCGGGGTCTGATCGGGCCAGCCGGCCTCGTCCCAGCCGTGGCCCCAGAGCACCCCGTCGGGGTGATCGGCGGCGAACTCGGCCAGCATCGCCAGGCAATGTCGCCGCGATGTCGCGGCCCGCAGGTCCAGGCCGGTCAGTGTCAGACCTGTGGCGGTCGTGTGCACGTGGCTGTCGACGAATGCGGGGGCGACGAACGCGCCGTCGAGATCGGCGACGTCGGCGTCCGGGAACTGCGCGCGGCCGACGTCGTCGCTGCCCACCCACGCCACGACACCGCCGCGCACCGCCATCGCGGTCGCGTCGGGCATGGCCGGACTGTGGATGCGGCCGCCCCGCAGAAGGGTGGTGTTCACTCCGGCGTGCGGGGAAGTTCCGGCCTCGGCGAGGGGACGCCACCATCGTGAACCGGGACGTCGTCGATCACCTCGACGACTTCACCGTCGATGTACTCCGCCCGTCCCGCGCGGCGGGTGGCGGCCGAACCGACGGTGCTGACGCCGACGATCAGCGGGGCGCGGCGGGCGGCGAGCGCGGTGACAAGGGGCCGCGCGGCGGCGCGGGTCGGCGGCAACAGCAACAGCGCACCGAAGACGGAACTGGCCAGGCCGGGGATCACGACGAGCACCGTACCGAGTGCGACGAGCACGCTGTCCGTCACCGCCCCCTGCGCGTCGGCGAGGGTCAGACCGGACCGCAGGCGGCGGAGGTGACGACGCAGCTGCGAGCCCGCCAGCGCCAGGCCGAGCACGAACGCGCCCGCCATCAGCAGAAGCGTCCAGCCGAAACCGATCGTCGAGACCAGGGCCACCAGGACGGCCAGCTCGATGACCGCGTAGAGCAGGAACAGTCGCATCGCCATAGTGTGCCAACGCACAGGCGACGGCGGCGGTTCCTCAGGTGCCCGGCTGCGGACCCGGCGCGGCCTCGACCTCGATCGCGGCGTGCACCTTGTCGACACCGCCACGCACGATGGCCTGCGGAATCCACCACCACGCGTGCCACCAGTAGCGCCGGGTGACCATGTCGAACACCCGCCGTGTCTCCGATTTGGGGAGATTGCGGGCGACGGCCTCGACCGGCTCGCCCTTGGGTTTGCCGAGTACGCCGCACTTCTGGATGGTGACGCGCGGTGTGTTGCGGATGCGTTTGGTCTTCCAGGAACCGTCGTCGGTGCTGATCAGCAACTTGTCGCCGTGCGGGACACCCCATACCGGGGTCGGCTTGGGGCGGCCGTCCTTGGTGAAGGTGGTCAGCAGCAGGTACTTCTCGGTGTACACATCGGTGAACGTGGGCCCCTGGTTCCCGGATTGCGTCATGGACCTCTATTTCACCGGTCTGATCTCGATCGAAACGTTCTTCTCCATCCCGCCGCGCAGCTTCGAGAAGAAGTTGAACGTCTTGCCCAGCAGCCCGTACCGCTTACCCAGCGCGTCGTAGGTCTTCGCGTTCATCGTCTTCGGCAGGATTGCCGCGGTGGCCTCGACGGCCTCACCCTTCGGCTTGCCGGCACGGTCGCACTCGGCGATGGTGACGCGCGGGGTGTTGCGGAGGCGCTTGACCTTCCAGGACTTCTCCTGGGTGATCGCGATCAGCGCCTCACCCGCCGGCGCGGCCCAGATCGCCGTCGGCTTCGGGCGGCCGTCCTTGGTGAACGTGGTCAGCAGGATGTACTCCGACTTGGCGACGTCGGCGAAGGTCACAGTCATGGGCCCAGGTTAGCGGGGCGGCTCACCCTTCGAGGTCGCCCTCGGTCTCCAGCAGCACCTGACGCAGGCCGTCGAGGGTGGCTTGTTCGGGCGCGGCCCACATACCGCGGCCGGCCGCCTCCAGGAGGCGTTCGGCCATGCCGTGTAGCGCCCACGGGTTGGACTCGTTCATGAACTTGCGGTTCTCGTCGTCGAGCACGTAGCTCTGCGAGAGCTGCTCGTACATCCAGTCGGCCATCACCCCCGCGGTGGCGTCGTAGCCGAAGAGGTAGTCGACCGTCGCGGCCATCTCGAACGCGCCCTTGTAGCCGTGCCTGCGCATCGCGTTGATCCAGCGCGGGTTGACGACGCGGGCGCGGAACACCCGGGTGGTCTCCTCGGACAGGGTGCGCGTGCGCACGGCGTCGGGCCTGGTGTTGTCGCCGATGTAGGCGGCCGGGTCCTTGCCGGTCAGCGCGCGCACCGTCGCCACCATGCCGCCGTGGTACTGGAAGTAGTCGTCGGAGTCGGCGATGTCGTGTTCGCGGGTGTCGGTGTTCTTGGCGGCCACCGCGATTCGCCGGTAGGCCCGGTTCATGTCGTCGGTGGCCGGTGCGCCGTCGAGACCGCGTCCGTAGGCGAAGCCACCCCACGCGGTGTACACCTGGGCCAGGTCGGCGTCGTCGCGCCAGTTGCGGCTGTCGATGAGCTGCAGCAGGCCTGCGCCGTACGTTCCGGGTTTGGAGCCGAAAATCCTTGTGGTGGCCCGTCGCCGGTCACCGTGCTCGGCCATGTCCACCTGTGCGTGCGCACGGACGTAGTTGTCCGTGTCCGGTTCGTCGAGGGCGGCGACCAGCTGCACCGCGTCGTCGAGCATCGCGACGACGTGCGGGAAGGCGTCGCGGAAGAACCCCGAGATGCGCACGGTGACGTCGATGCGCGGACGGCCCAGCTCCTCGAGGGAGATCGCCGCGAGGTCGACGACGCGCCGCGACGCATCGTCCCAGATCGGCCGGACGCCGAGCAGGGCGAGGACTTCGGCGATGTCGTCACCCGAGGTCCGCATTGCCGAGGTGCCCCACACCGACAACCCCACCGACTCGGGCCAGCGGCCGTAGTCGGCGCGGTAGCGGTCCAGCAGCGAATCCGCCATCGCCACACCGGTTTCCCAGGCCAGCCGGGACGGGACGGCCTTGGGGTCGACGGAGTAGAAGTTGCGGCCGGTCGGAAGCACGTTGACCAGACCGCGCAGCGGCGAACCGGACGGACCCGATTCGATGAACCGGCCGTCCAGCGCCCGCAGGATCTGGTCGATCTCGCGGGCCGTCCCGGCCAGCCGGGGGACGACCTCGGTGGCGGCGAACCGCAGGATCGCCGCGACGTCGGGATCGTCGGTGAGCGAATCGACGGTGCCGGCGTCCCAACCGGAAGCCTGCAGTGCCGCAACCAATTCGCGGGCACGGGCCTCGGCGTCGTCGACCGCGGCGCGTTCGACTCGCCCTTCCACGCCGTTCTCTATCAGGCCGAGCGCCTCCCGCAGACCCGGCACGGTCTGCTCCCCGCCGAACAGCTGACGGGCCCGCAGGATCGCCAGGACGAGGTCGAGTTGCGTTTCATCGCTGGGGGTTTCGCCGAGGATGTGCAGGCCGTCGCGGATCTGCACATCCTTGATCTCACACAGCCAGCCGTCCACGTGCAGCAGCATGTCGTCGAACGAGTCCTCGTCGGGCCGGTCCTCCAACCCGAGGTCGTGGTCCATCTTCGCCGCGCGCATCAGTGTCCAGATCTGCTGGCGGATCGCGGGCAGCTTGCCCGGATCGAGCGCGGAGATGTTGGCGTGCTCGTCGAGAAGTTGTTCCAGACGCGCGATGTCGCCGTAGGTCTCGGCGCGCGCCATGGGCGGGATCAGGTGGTCGACGAGGGTGGCGTGTGCGCGGCGTTTGGCCTGCGTCCCTTCCCCGGGATCATTGACCAGGAACGGATAGATCAGCGGTTGGTCGCCGAGTGCGGCGTCGGTGCCGCAGGCCGCGGACATGCCCAACGTCTTGCCGGGCAGCCATTCCAGGTTGCCGTGCTTGCCGAGGTGCACGATCGCATCGGCTTCAAATCCGTTGGAGAAGCCGCGATCGAGCCAGTGGTAGGCGGCCAGGTAGTGGTGGCTCGGCGGCAGGTCCGGGTCGTGATAGATCGCCACCGGGTTCTCGCCGAAACCACGCGGCGGCTGCACCATCAGCACCACGTTGCCCGAGTGCATCGCGGCGATCACGATCTCACCCTCTGGGTCGCGGCTGCGGTCGACGAACAGCTCGCCCGGCGGCGGACCCCAGTGTTCGGTCACCGCGTCGGTCAGCTCGGCGGGAAGTGTCGCGAACCAGGCGCGATAGTCCTTGGCGGACACCCGGATCGGATTGCCGGCCAGCTGGCCCTCGGTCAGCCATGCGGGGTCCTGACCGCCGCGTTCGATCATGGCGTGGATCAGCGCATCGCCATCGCCGGAGGCGATGATCGTGCCGAGGTCGCCCGCTTCCAGCCCGGGCACCTCGCCGACGTCGTAGCCGGCGTCGCTCATCGCCGTCAGCAACCTGATCGCGCTGGCGGGGGTGTCGAGGCCGACAGCGTTGCCGATGCGTGCGTGCTTGGTCGGGTAGGCCGAGAACACCAGCGCGACACGCTTGTCGGCCGGCGCGATGGACCGCAGCCGGGCATGGCGGACCGCGAGACCCGCGACCCGGGCGCACCGTTCCGGATCCGGGACATAGGAGATCAGTCCCTCGTCGTCGATCTCCTTGAACGAGAACGGAACCGTGATGAGCCGACCGTCGAACTCGGGCACCGCCACCTGGGTCGCGACATCGAGCGGGGAGAGCCCGTCGTCGTTGGACTCCCACTGGGCTTTCGAGCTGGTCAGGCACAGACCCTGCAGAATCGGCACGTCGAGCGCGGCGAGGTGGGCGACATTCCAGGCGTCGTCGGCACCGCCGGCGCCGACGGCGGCCGGGGTGGCACCGCCGGCTGCGAGCACCGTGGTGATCAAGGCATCAGCGGTGCCGAGCAGTTCGATCAGCGCGTCGTCAGCGGTGCGCAGCGATGCGCAGAACACCGGAAGCGGTTGTGCGCCGGCGCTTTCGATCGCCTCGCACAGCGCCTCGATGTAGCGGGTGTTGCCGGCCAGGTGCTGCGCCCGGTAGTACAGCACCGCCACGGTCGGTCCGCCGGCGACGACGCCGGGCCGCTCGAGGACTCCCCACGTGGGCGTGGTGACCGGTTCGGCGAACCCGAAGCCGGTCATCAGCAGCGTGTCGGACAGGAACGCGTGCAGGTTGGCGAGGTTCGCGGTGCCGCCCTGCGCGAGGTAGATGTGGGTCTGCAGCGCCACGCCGGCCGGTGTCGTCGAGTGGGCCATCAGGTCGGCGTCCGGGGACTGCTCGCCGCTGACCACCACGGCCGGCACCCCGCGCGCCACGACGGCGTCGATACCGTCCTCCCACGCGCGGTAGCCGCCGAGGATCCGTACGACCACGATGTCGGCGTCGCGCAGCAGCTCGTCGAGCTCGCCGTCGACCAGCCGGGCCGGGTTCGCCCACCGGTAGGCCGCCCCGCTCTCCCGTGCGGTGATCAGGTCCGTGTCGGACGTGGACAGCAGCAGGACGGTCGGCATCCGGGTCGCGGCGACGGGTTCAGGCACCCCCCATTCGTACCGGACCCGGCGTCAGCCGTTCCAGCGGGCGTACCAGGTCTGCCCGTACGGCATTCCGATGGCCGCGATGAGAAGCAGGACCACTGCGGCGATGACGATGAGTGTGAGCATTGGAGTACCTCCGAGTCGGCGGACCGACGGGCTGTTCAGCGCGGTCCGATGCCTTCAAACGGTACCGCCGGTACCGCCTTTATCGGACGTTCTGTGCGGGACGGGACTGTCCGCACGGCGAAGTGACGACCGTCACAGCGGCGCTCACTCGGCGGTGACGAAGCCCTGCGACACCATCCAGTCGCGCGCGACGACACTCGGGTCGCGGCCGTCGACGTCGACCTGCTTGTTCATCTCGGTGATTGCCTCATTGGTCAGCGCGGCGGTCACGGGTGCGGTCACCTCGGCGACCTCGGGATGGGCCTCGAAGAACTCCCGCTTCATAGTCACCGACGGGTTGTAGTGGGCGAAGAACTGCTTGTCGTCGGTCAGCACGGTCAGGTCCAGCGCCGAGATCCGGCCGTCGGTGGTGAAGACCTCGCCGAAATCGCATTCGGTGCCGTCGGCCGTGGCCTGGTAGATGATCCCCACCTGCAGGATCGGGGTCTGCGCGCGCGCCGGGTCGAAGCCGTACGCGGCCGCCATGCCGGGGAAGCCGTCCTGCCGGGCGCGGAACTCGGTGTCGACGCAGGTGCGCGCGGCCGCGGGATCCCGCATCACCAGTGCGGCGTAGTCGGACAGCGTCCGCACCCCCGTGCGTTCGATGGTCTGCGCGCTGGCGGCCAACGCATAGGTGTCGTCCATCGGGCCCGGTTCCAGCCACACCATGTCGTTGCGCTCAAGGTCCTCGTCGCGGACGGCCTCGTACTGCTCCCGCGTGTCCGGGATCGGCTTCTCGTGGCCGAGGTAGTTGATCCACGCGTTGCCGGTGAACTCGTAGGCGATGTCGACCTGCCCGGAAAGCTGTGCCTCCCTTGTGCTTCGGGAGCCGACGATGCCGGTGAGGTCACGGACGTCGGCACCGGCGGCAGCCAGGGTGAACTGCAGGATGTAGCCCATGATGACCTGCTCGGTGTACTCCTTGGAGCCGACGGTGATCTTCAGCCCCTCCAGCCCCGGTGTCGGCTGGATCGTGCCCGGGCCCACCCGCAGCGGAACCGCACTGCCCGAACCGAGCCCGCACGCCGACAACGTCAGCGTCACCACCGCCAGCAGGGCGAGCACCGCGCGCCGCGTCATCAGCGCAACCCCTTCGGGCTGAGGAAGAACTCGGCCAGCCCGCCGAGCCAGTCGACCAGCAGCGCCAGGCACACCGCGAGCACGCTGCCCAGGATCAGGGTGACGTTGTCCTGGAGCTTGTAGCCGGTGTCGATGAGGATCCCGAGCCCACCGGCGTTGACGAGGAACGACAGCGTCGCGGTGCCGACCGCCAGCACCAGCGACGTGCGAAGTCCCGCCAGGATGTACGGCACCGCCAGTGGCAACTCGACGCGCAGCAGCAGAGACCGGCGGGACATCCCCTGCCCGAGACCGGCGTCGAGCAGCGACCGGTCGACCTGGTCGATACCGAGGATGGTGCTCGACAGCACCGGCAGCAGTGAGTACAGCGCGATCGGCAGCACCCCGATCCAGAACCCGGTCTGGGCGGTCAGCAGGAACAGCAGCACGAGCAGGCCGATGGCGGGTGCGGCCTGCCCGACGTTGGCGATCCCGACGAACAGGGGCCGCAACACCTTCGCGCCGGGCCGGGTCACGAGCACGCCGAGGGGAATGCCGATTGCCAGCACGATCGCGGTGACGGCGGCGGTGATGAGCAGGTGCTGCCAGATCAGCGTCGCGACGTCGCCCGGGTTGATGTTCTCCAGCTGGGTCGCGGTCAACTGCCGGTTGAACGCCCAGAAAATGACCGCGCCGGCGACGACCAGCACCAGCACGGGCTGGATGAGCAGCCTGAGCCGTTCTGCGGTCGTCGTACCGGACGGGTCACCCGTCCCGGGAGACTCGCGGTCGGTGGACGGCTCGGCGGAAACCTCTGCGGTGGCGGTCAACTCGGGTCTCCCGCACCGGTGGACGCCTCGGCTTCGGCGCGAAGCCTGGTGATGGTGTCGATGAGGGTGTCGAGGGTGACCACACCTTCGTAGCGGTTGTTCGGCCCCGCGACGACCGCCGATGCGTGCTGCTCGGCCAGGATCGCCTCCAGCGCGTCTTCCAACGTCGAGTACGTGCTTACGACGTCGAGTTTCTCCACCGCGTCGGCCAGCGCGCCGGCGTGCCGCAGGCGACTCTCGCGGACCCAGTTGACGGGCCGGTCGCGGTCGTCGAGCACCACGGCCCAGTCGTGGTCGCTGGCGCCGATCACCGCGCGCGCCTGCTCGACGCTGTCGCCGCGGTGCACCGAGGGCCGGGGTTCGAGGGCGACGTCCTTCACGCGCAGCAGACCGAGCTGCTGCAGTGAGGCTCCGGAACCGACGAAGCCGGCCACGGTGTCGTCGGCCGGGCTGGCGAGGATGTTCTGCGGGGTGTCGTACTGCAGCACCTTGGACTGCTGGCCGAGGACGGCGATGCGGTCCCCCAGCTTCACGGCCTCCCCGAAGTCGTGGGTGACGAACACGATGGTCTTGCGCAGTTCGTTCTGCAGCCGGAGCAACTCATCCTGCAGTGTGCTGCGGGTGATCGGGTCCACGGCGCCGAACGGCTCGTCCATCAGCAGCACCGGTGGATCGGCGGCCAGCGCCCGCGCCACCCCGACGCGCTGCTGCTGGCCGCCGGAGAGCTGCCGCGGATAGCGCTCGGCGTACTGGGCGGGTTCCAGACCGACGAGATCGAGCAGCTCGTCGACCCGGTCGCCGATCCGCTTGCGGTCCCAGCCCAGCAGACCCGGGACCAGGCCGACGTTCTGCCGGATCGTCATGTGTGGAAAGAGGCCGGCCTGCTGGATCGCATACCCGATGGAGCGGCGCAGCTCGGTGGGCTTGATCGACAACGCGTCCTTGTCGCCGATCAGGATCCGGCCCGAGGTCGGCTCGCTGAGTCGGTTGATCATCCGCATCGTGGTGGTCTTGCCGCACCCGGACGGGCCGACGAAGATCACGATCTCACCGGCCGGGATCTCCAGCGAGACGTCGTCGACCGCGGGTTGTTTCGCGCCGGGATAGACCTTCGACACGTGGTCGAGTTCGATGCGCACTCCGGTAGGTGCGGCTTGCTCTGTCACCGAATGCCTTTCGACGTCGTGAGCCGCCCGAGGAGCACCAGGGCGGCATCGAGGAGGAGTGCCAGGATCACGATGAGCAACGTGCCGCTCAGCGCCATCGGAAGCGCGGTCGGGCTGCCGACCCGAGCCAGACCGGCGAAGATCAGGTTGCCCAGGCCGGGGCCCTTGACGTAGGCCGCGATCGCCAGCACGCCCATCGACATCTGCGTCGACAGCCGCATCGCCGACAGGATGGCCGGCCACACGAGCCGCAGTTCGACCCGGCCCAGCGTCTGCAACCGGCTCAGCCCGATGCCCCGCGCCGCGTCGGTCAGCGCCGGGTCGACGGCGTTGAGGCCCACGATCGTGTTGCGGATGATCGGGAGCAGCGAATAGAGCACCAGCGCGGCCACGCTGGGGATCACCCCGAGACCTAACAGCGGGATCAGCAGACCGAGCAGCGCGAAGGACGGCACCGTCAGGATCACGCTCGACGTCGCGGTCGCCAGATTGGCCGCCAGGGAGTTGCGGTAGGTCAGCACCCCGATGGCCACACCGATGACGGTCGCGAGGAGCACGCTCTGAACCACCGCGCTGACGTGCTGATAGGAGTCGAAAGCCAGTTGCTGATAGTGGGTGGAGACGTAATCCCACAACGAGTTCACGGCTTGGCTTCCCCTCAGTCGTCAGCGCAGATTGGCAGGCAACGCCGCGTTGACGGCTGGTGGTACCCGATCGTGAACTCGCCGAAACGGCACCCCTTCCATTCCCGCTGAGTCAAAGGGTGTGCCCCGGGCCCGGTGAGCGGCACGCTGGGCGCGCTGAAGTTCGTCAAGGAGGACAGATGTCATCACCGGATGTGGTCAAACTCGGCGCCGCCATCGGGGCCCGCATCGACGGCGTCGACCTGGCGCGCGGTATCGACGCCGGCACCGCCGCGCAGATCAACGCCGCACTCCTCGAGCACAAGGTGATCTTCTTCCGCGGTCAGCACGATCTCGACGACGACGGCCAGCTGGAGTTCGCCCGCGCCCTGGGCACCCCGACCACCGCGCACCCCACCGTCACGTCGCGGGGCGCCAAGGTGCTGCCCATCGATTCGCGCTACGACAAGGCCGACAGCTGGCACACCGACGTCACGTTCGCCGACCGCATCCCGAAGGCCTCGCTGCTGCGGGCGGTCACGCTGCCTGCCTACGGGGGCACCACGGCGTGGGCGTCCACCGAGGCGGCCTATGACCGGCTCCCCGCCCCGCTGCGCGCCCTGACCGAGAACCTGTGGGCGGTGCACACCAACACCTACGACTACGCCGCGGACGCCGACGCCCGGCTTGTGCCGCTCGCCGATACCGAGCGTCAGTACCGCGAGGAATTCGTCTCCGACTACTACGAGACCGAACACCCGGTGGTGCGCGTGCATCCCGAGACCGGACGCAAGGTCCTGCTGCTCGGGCATTTCGTGAAGCACTTCGTCGGCCTGGGTCAGGCGGAGTCGACCGCGTTGCTGCAGCTGCTGCAGAACCGGGTCACCAAGCTGGAGAACACGATCCGGTGGAGCTGGGAACTGGGTGACATCGCCGTGTGGGACAACCGCGCCACCCAGCACTACGCCGTGTCCGACTACGACGACCAGTTCCGGCGCCTGAGCCGGGTGACCCTGGCCGGCGACATCCCCGTCGACGTGTACGGCCGGCGCAGCCGGGTCATCGCCGGGGACGCCTCGACCTACTCCCAGGTGGTCGTGCCCCTCAAGCTGGCCGGCCTCGCGAGCTGACGCCCTTCGCGGGCGGCGAGTACCGTGGTCGGGTGGTCAGAGCACGGGAGAAGGACGCCTGTCCCGGCGCGCTGCAGACCCACCGCGCGGCCGACGGCGATCTTTCCAGGATCCGCCTTCCCGGCGGTGCGATCACGCCCCCGCAACTGGAGGTCGTCGCGCAGGCGGCGATCGATCTGGCCGCATCGACGCTGGAGCTGACCTCGCGGGGGAACCTGCAGATCCGTGGCGTCCGCGACACCGCCGCCGTAGCAGACCTGCTGGCCGGCGCGGGTCTGTTGCCCTCGGCCACGCACGAGCGGGTGCGCAACATCGTCGCGTCGCCGCTGTCGGGACGCCACGGCGGGCTGTGTGACGTCCGCGCCCTCGTCGCCGACCTCGACGCCGCCGTGCAGCGCGATCCGGTGCTGGCGGAACTGCCGGGACGGTTCCTGTTCGGGTTCGACGACGGCCGCGGAGACATCTCGGGGCTGGGTGCCGACGCGGGTGTGCACGCACTCGACGATTCCACCGCGGCGCTGCTGCTCGCGGGGCGTGACACCGGTGTGCGCGTCGCCCTGTCCTCGGCCGTCGATAAACTGCTGGCCGTCGCACGCCGATTCGTCGACGTCCGCGGAAAGCACTGGCGCGTCGGCGAACTCGACGACCCGGCCATCCTGCTGGACGACAGGGCGCCGACGGAGCGCCCGGGCGAGACATGGCAGGCCCGGACCCGTCCGCCCGTCGGCTGGATCGAGCAGACCGACGGCCGCATCGCCCTCGGCGCCGCGGTCCCCCTGGGGGTGCTCGACGCCCAGGTGGCGCGCTACCTCGCCGCCGTCGAGGCGCCGCTGGCCGTCACCCCGTGGCGCTCGGTGCTGATGTTCGACCTCGACGAGGGTGTCGCCGACGTCGCGCTGCGGGTGCTCGCGCCGCTCGGGCTGATCTTCGACGAGGATTCCGCCTGGCTGTCGGTCTCGGCCTGCACCGGAAGCCCGGGCTGTGCGCACTCGGCCGCCGATGTGCGGGCCGACGCCGGAGCCGCGGTCGACCCCTCGATCGCGGTGCACCGGCACTTCGTCGGATGCGACCGGGCCTGCGGAAGCCCTGCTGACGCGCAGGTCCTGGTGGCCACCGGAGACGGCTACCGGAGCCGAGAAGCCCACCCGTAGGGTGATCGGGTGCTCGACTACATCCGCGACGCCGCCGAGATCTATCGCCAGTCGTTCGCGACCATTCGCGCCGAGGCGAACCTCGCCCGCTTCCCCGAGGATGTGGCCCGCGTGGTGGTGCGCCTGATCCACACCTGCGGTCAGGTCGACGTCGCCGACCACGTCGCGTTCACCTCCGACGTCACCGCGCGCGCCCACGCCGCGCTGGCCGCCGGCGCCCCGATCCTGTGCGATTCGTCGATGGTGGCCGCGGGAATCACCAGGTCCAGGCTGCCCGCCGACAACGAGGTGGTGTCCCTGGTCGCCGACCCGCGCGCACCCGAGATGGCCGCGAAGCTGGGCAGCACCCGCTCGGCGGCGGCGGTCGACCTGTGGGCCGACCGGATCCCCGGTGCGGTGTTCGCGATCGGGAATGCGCCCACCGCGCTGTTCCGGCTGCTCGAGCTCGTCGACGACGGTGTCGCCCCGCCCGCGGCGGTCCTCGGCGGCCCGGTCGGCTTCGTCGGCTCCGCCCAGTCCAAGCAGGAGCTGATCGACAATCCGCGCGGCATCCCGTATCTGCTGGTCACCGGCAGGCGTGGCGGCAGCGCGATGGCCGCCGCCGCCGTCAATTCGATTGCGGCAGAACAAGAATGAGCGCACGGCAGGGAACGCTCTGGGGTGTCGGGCTGGGACCCGGAGACCCGGAACTGGTGACGGTCAAGGCCGCCCGGGTGATCGGCGCCGCCGACGTGATCGCCTACCACAGCGCACGCCACGGTCGCAGCATCGCCCGCAGCATCGCCGAGCAGTATCTGCGCGACGGCCAGATCGAGGAGCACCTGGTCTACCCGGTCACCACCGAAACCTCCGAGCATCCCGGCGGATACGCCGGGGCCATGGAGGACTTCTACCGTGAATCCGCCGACCGCATCGCCGCACACCTCGACGCGGGACGCGACGTCGCGCTGCTCGCCGAGGGTGATCCGCTGTTCTACAGCTCCTACATGCACATGCACACGCGCCTGACGGAACGCTTCGACGCGATCATCGTGCCCGGGGTGACGTCGGTCAGCGCGGCGTCGGCGGCGGTGTCGACCCCGCTGGTCCAGGGCGATCAGGTGCTGACCATCCTGCCCGGAACGCTGCCCCAGGCGGAGTTGCGGCGTCGCCTCGCCGACACCGACGCCGCGGTCATCCTCAAACTGGGCCGCTCCTACCCCGCTGTGCGACAGGCCCTTTCAGAGGCCGGCCGGCTCGACGACGCGTTCTACGTCGAGCGGGCGAGCACCGAGCGGCAGCGGGTACTGCCCGCCGCCGACGTCGATGCCGACTCGGTGCCGTACTTCGCGCTGGCCATGCTGACCGGTGACGGACGACGCCGGGTGGGCACCGGCTCGGTCGCCGTCGTCGGGCTCGGACCCGGCGACACGGCGTGGATGACCCCGCAGAGCCGTTCCGAGCTCGCCGCGGCCACCGATCTGATCGGATACGGCCCGTACCTGAACCGAGTGGGCGTCCGGGAGGGCCAGCGCCGCCATCCCAGCGACAACACCGACGAGCCGGCGCGGGCACGACTCGCGTGCGAGCTGGCCGAGCAGGGCCGCGCCGTCGCCGTCGTCTCCTCCGGAGACCCGGGCGTCTTCGCGATGGCGACCGCGGTGCTCGAAGAGGCCGAGCAGTGGCCCGGGGTGGACGTCCGGGTGATCCCGGCGATGACGGCCGCGCAGGCCGTCGCCAGTCGCGTCGGCGCGCCGCTCGGCCACGACTACGCGGTCATCTCGCTGTCGGACCGGCTCAAGCCGTGGGACGTCATCGCCCGGCGGCTGGCGGCGGCCGCCGAGGCCGACATGGTGCTCGCCATCTACAACCCCGCGTCCAAGACCCGGACGTGGCAGGTCGGCGCGATGCGCGACCTGCTGCTCGAACACCGCGATCCGGCCACCCCGGTGGTGATCGGGCGCGACGTCGCGGGCCCGCGCGAGTCCGTCACGGTGGTCGCCCTCGGCGACCTGGACCCGGCGACGGTCGACATGCGCTGCCTGCTGATCATCGGGTCGACCCAGACCCGGTGGCAGCGCACCACCGACGGCGCCGACCGGGTGTTCACACTGCGGCGATACCCGACCTGACACGCGTCGCGCATCGTTGACAGTTGTCAGAAGCGCAGGCTAGTCTCCGCGCGTGCAGCGAGGGCTTCCGGTGCGGTCCCCGACCGACCGGCGCCAACCGCAGAAGAGCGACCTGCGTCGCGTCGCGATCCTCGAATCCCTGAACCACCATCTGCGGGAATCGGGCTTCGATGCGCTCAACATCGCGGCCGTGGCCAAGCGTGCCGGGGTGACCCGTTCGGCGTTCTACTTCTACTTCGAGAACAAGGCCGCCGCCGTCGCCGCCCTGCTCGAACCGATGTACGACGACGGCTTCCTCGCCGGTGACATCCTCACCGATACGACCCAACCCCCGGCCCGGCGCGTCCGCGCGATGCTCGAAGCCCTGCTCGACACCGTCGACGAGCACCGCTACCTGCTGCAGGCGATGCTCGAAGCGCGGGCCACCAGCGCGGCGATCCGGCACGTGTGGGATGAGGCCCGGGAGACCTTCGTCCCGACGGTCGCGCAGATGATCGCCTCCGAACGTGCCGCGGGGCGCGCCCCCGACGGGCCGGGGCCCGAGATGATCGCCGGCATCCTGCTGGAGTTCAACGACCGCCTCATGGAACGCCACACGCTCGGCGGCAGGCTGAGCCGGGACGAGCTGCTGACCGCGGCCCAGTCGGTGTGGCTTCGCACCATCTACGCCAACGACGGCGACGAACTGCAATGAAAGGCGACTCGTGACGATCCCCCGCACCCCGGCAGACCTCACCCCCACCTGGCTGGAGTCGGTGCTCGACGCCGGGGTCGACGACGTCACGGTCACCGCCATCGGCACCGGACAGACGGGCGCCACCTACCGGGTGTCGGCGACCTACGACAACCCGACCGCAGCCGATCTCCCCGCCACGTTCGCCGTGAAGCTGCCCGCCCAGGACGACGCGGTACGGGAACGCGTCGCACTGGGCTACCTGTCCGAGGTCGATTTCTACTCCACGATCACCGCGGACGTGGCCGTGCCGGTGCCCGGGTGCTACCACAGCGAGATCTCGTCCGACGGAACAGATTTCGTTCTGGTGTTGGCCGACATGGCCCCCGCCGAGCAGGGCGACCAGATCGCCGGCTGCACCGCGGCCGAGGCTGCGCTGGCCGTGGAGGCGATCGCGGGGCTGCACGGGCCGAGCTGGGGCGATCGCCGCTACTTCGACCTGCCGTCGATCGTGATGCCCAAGCCCGGCGACGAGGCGGCCGCGTCAGGCATGGGCGAGGTCGCCGTGATGGCGGCGAACATGACGCTGGAGAAGCTCGGCGGATCGGTCGACGACGAGGACCGCGACACGCTTCTGACGTCGATGAGCCTGGTGACGCCGTGGCTGATGGCCGTCCCGGACCGCTTCTCGCTGATGCACGGTGACTACCGGCTCGACAACCTTCTGTACGACCCCGAGCGCACCCGCGTCACCGTCGTCGACTGGCAGACCGTCGGCATCGGTCTGCCGACGCGCGATCTCGCCTACTTCACCGCGACCAGCCTGCTGCCCGACGACCGGGCCGCCGTCGAGCGTGACCTCGTGCAGCGCTACCACGCCGCACTGCTGGCACACGGGGTCAGCGGCTACGACGTCGAGACCTGTTGGCAGGACTACCGACTCGGCGTCTTCCAGGCCCCGCTGATCACCGCGCTGGGCTTCGCGTTCGCGGCGTCGACCGAACGCGGCGACGAGATGATCCTGACGATGCTGCACCGAGGATGCCGGGCCATCCGCGAACTCGGCGCGATCGATCTCGTCAGGTCGTATCAGGCTTCGTCACCGACCACTGCGTGACCGGCATCGCCGGGCGCCAACCGGTGAACGTGCCGACCGCTTCGCCGCGGTAGTGCTGGAATCTGCGGAGTTCGCCTCCGTGCTGTGAATACCATTGTGCGAGCACGGCTTCGGACTCGACGGTGACGGCGTTGACCACCATGCGGCCACCGTCGCGCAGCGCGTCCCAGCAGGCCTGCAGCAACCCCGGCCGGCTCACCCCGCCGCCGACGAAGACCGCATCCGGTGGCGGAGCCATCCCGAACGAGTCGGGGGCATCGGAACCGACCTCGATGCGCACACCGAATATGTTCGCATTCATCGTGATTCGGGCGCGCCGGACCTCGTCGCGCTCGAAGGCGACGGCACGGCAGCCGGTACCGGCCAGACACCACTCGACGGACACACTGCCCGACCCCGCCCCCACGTCCCACAGCAGCTGACCCGGACGGGGCGCCAGCGCAGCCAGCGTCGCGGCACGGATCGCCTGCTTGGTGATCTGCCCGTCGTGGGCGAACGCATCGTCGGGCAGCGCACCGTGGCGACGAGCGTCGGGCAGATACCGCACCGCGATCACGTTGAGGGCGTCCACGTCGCCAGGCGGGCGGGCCGCCCATTCCCGCGCGGTCGCCGAGCGCCGCAGCTCCCCTGGGCCACCCAATTGTTCGAGGATCGTGAGCTCGGAGTCACCGCGCCCGGTGTCGGTGAGCAGACGCGCGAGCGCCGCCGGGGTCGAACCGTCCCGGGACAGCACCACCGCCTGCCCGCCGCGGCGCACCGCGGTGTGCGGGTCGGCGTTGACCAGGCTGATGATCTCGGTGTCCTGCACCGGCCAGCCGACCCGTGCGCACGCCAGCGTCACCGACGACACGTGCGGCAGCACCGCGACCCGCTGCGCGCCGAGCAACGTGATCAGCGTGCCGCCGATGCCGTGCAGCAGCGGATCACCGCTGGCGATCACATGGATGTCGCCACCGCTGTCGTCCATCAGCGACGGAAGCGCCGGCAGCAGCGGGCTGGGCCAGGTCCGCCGGGCGGCCGTCACGGTGCCATCGAGCAGATCCAGCTGCCGTCGCGATCCGTAAATCACTGTGGCCCGCGACAATTCGGATCTCGACACCTCGGCCAGCCCGCTCATGCCGTCGGCGCCGATCCCCACGACGACGATCACCGCTTCACCCTGCGCCACGCCCACCGCGGCATCAGCCTGAAGGCCGTCGCCAGCAACGCCAGCGACCCCGGGATCCACACCGTCTCGCGACCGCGGTTCAACGCGGTGACCGTCGCGTCGGCGACCTGCGCCGGTGTGCTCGACAGCGGCGCCGGCGACATGCCCTCGGTCATCCGACCGATCACGAACCCGGGCCGCACCAGCAGCAGGTGCACCCCCGAACCGTGCAGTGCGTCGGCCAGGCCGCTGCAGAAGCCGTCCAGACCCGCCTTGGCCGACCCGTACACGTAGTTGGCGCGGCGGACGCGGTACCCCGCGATGGACGAGAACACGACCAGCCTCCCGGAACCGGCTTCGCGCATGCGGACGGCGAGCACCGTCAACAGGCTTACCTGTGCCACGTAGTCGGTGTGCGCGATCGCGGCCGCGTGTGCCGCGTCGGTCTCGGCGCGGGCCTGATCGCCCAGGATCCCGAACGCCAGCACCGCGGTGCCGATCGGGCCGTGCTCGGCGATGATCGCGTCGACCACGGGCTGGTGGGAGGCCAGGTCGTCGGCGTCGAAGCCGACCGGGTGCACCGCGGCCGCACCCGCCCGCCGCAGCTCCTCGATCTGGGGCGCCAGATCGTCCGGCCGGCGCGCGGCCAACACCACTGTGGCGCCGCGGGCCAGCCGCTGCGCCAGTTCCGACCCGATCTCGCTGCGGCCGCCGAAGATGACGACGACGTTCGTGTCCCTCACGGTGCCTAGTATGTCCTGCGCTAGCGTGGACCCCGATGGCCAAGGCAACAGCACGAATGACCGAGGATGCGCTGGCGTTCCTCACCGAACGGCATCTGGCGATGCTGACCACACTGCGTTCCGACGGATCCCCCCACGTCGTCGCGGTCGGGTTCACCTTCGACCCCACCACCCACATCGCCCGCGTCATCACCAGCGGCGGCTCGCAGAAGGCGGTGAACGCCGAACATCGCGGTGTCGCGGTGCTCAGCCAGGTCGACGGCGCGAGATGGCTGTCACTGGAGGGCAAGTCGGCCGTCCTCACCGACATCGAGGACGTGCGCGACGCCGAACGCCGCTACGCACAGCGCTATCGGACACCGCGTCCGAACCCGAAGCGCGTCGTGATCGAGGTGCGTATCCAGCGGGTGCTCGGCTCGTCGAGACTGCTGGACCGCGGCGAGGACTGACCGCCGCTAGGGCACCGGCACCACGACGAGATCGTGCGGGCGGTTGTTGACCGCCAGCGCGCCGTCGGCGGTGACCACCACGATGTCCTCGATGCGCGCGCCCCACTGCCCGGGGAAGTAGATGCCCGGCTCGACCGAGAACGCCATCCCCTCCTGCAGCGGCAACGCGTTACCCGCGACGATGTAGGGCTCCTCGTGGACCGAGAGCCCGATGCCGTGGCCGGTGCGGTGCACGAACGCGTCTGCCAACCCCTCGTCGGCCAGCACGTCGCGCGCGGCGGCGTCGACCTGCTCCGCGGTCACTCCGGGCCGCACGGCGTCGACCGCGGCGCGCTGGGCCCGCTGCAGCACGGCGTACCGGCGCGCGACCTCCGGGTCGGGCTCACCGATGCTGTAGGTGCGCGTGGAATCGGAGTTGTAGCCGGGGTCATAGGGCCCCCCGATGTCGACGACGACGATGTCACCGGCCTGCAGTTCGCGGTCCGAGCACTCGTGGTGAGGGTCGGCGCCGTGCGGGCCCGACCCGACGATGATGAACGCGACCTCCGAATGGCCCTCTGCCACAATGGCTTGAGCGATATCGGCGGCGACGTCGGCCTCGGTGCGGCCCGGCACCAGGAACTCCGGGACCCGGGCGTGCACCCGGTCGATCGCCGCCCCGGCCTTGCGCAGGGCGTCGATCTCCGCCGGATCCTTGATCATCCGCAGGGTGCGCAGCACCTCGGTGGCCAGCACCGGCACGGTGCCCAGCACGTCGGCCAGCGGCAGCAGATGCAGCGCCGTCATGGAATCGGTGACCGCGACCGACTGCGGCCCGTCGCCCGGCAGCGCGTCCGCGACCAGTTGGTAGGGATTCTCGCCGTCGACCCAATCACGCACGGCGACACCGAGTTCGGGGATCGCCGACTCCTTCAGCGCGGCGAGTTCCAGGCGGGGCACGACGATGGTGGGCTCGCCTGCGGCCGGGAGCACCAGCGCGGTGAGCCTCTCGAAGGTCTGGGCCCGTGAGCCCGTCAGGTAACGCAGGTCGTAGCCGGGGGTGATGACCAGCCCGGACAGCCCCGCCGTCGCGGCGGCCTCGGCGGCTGCCCGGAGTCGATGCGCGTACACGTCGGTGCCGAAGCGGGCGTCAGTCATGCGTTTCAGGTTAGTGCCGAATCGAATCCCGCCGCGAGCAGGCACAAACTCGCACGACACGCTGTCGAAACGCCCGAGAATGCGTCTGCTCGCCGGGGAAAGGTGACCTGGAAAGATGGCGCGCATGGTCAGCACGCCCCCGAACTCCCCGCTCGTGCTTCTCGACGGCGCCAGCATGTGGTTCCGCTCGTACTTCGGTGTTCCGTCGTCGATCACCGCGCCCGACGGTCGCCCCGTCAACGCGCTGCGCGGATTCCTCGACGCCGTGTCGACGGTGATCGCCCGGGAGCGTCCGCACCGGCTGGTGGTGTGCCGCGACGACGACTGGCGGCCACAGTGGCGGGTCGACCTGATCCCGTCGTACAAGGCGCACCGGGTGGTGGAGGAGAACCCCGCAGACGGACCGGATGTCGAGGAGGTGCCCGACGAGTTGACCCCGCAGGTCGACATGATCATGGAGATCCTCGACGCGTTCGGCATCGCGACCGCGGGCGCGGCCCACTACGAGGCCGACGACGTCCTGGGCACGCTGGCCGCCGCCGAGGAGCGCGACCCGGTGGTCGTGGTCAGCGGCGACCGCGACCTGCTGCAACTCGTCCGCGACGAGCCGGTGCCGGTGCGGGTGCTCTACCTGGGCAAGGGCCTGGCCAAGGCCGTCAAGTGGGGACCGGCCGAGGTCGCCGACACCTACGGTGTTCCGCTGGAGCGCGCCGGGTCCGCCTACGTGGAACTGGCGCTGCTGCGCGGCGACCCGTCCGACGGCCTACCCGGTGTGCCCGGCATCGGCGAGAAGACCGCGGCCACGCTTCTGGCACAGCACAACTCGCTGGAGAACATCGTCTCCGCCGCCCACGACCCGGCGTCGAAACTGTCCAAGGCGCACCGCAAGAAGCTGCTCGCCGCGAGCGACTACATCGAAAAGGCCGAGCCCGTGGTGCGGGTGGCCACCGACGCCGAACTGGACTGGTCCACCGACGGCGACGCCCTCCCGCTGTCCGCGCGCGACCCCCGCAAAGTGGTCGAATTGGCCGAACGCTACGGCGTGTCGTCCTCTATCGGACGCCTGCAGGCAGCGCTGGACAAACTCTGACGCCGCCTGGCTGAACGCCGGGCGCCCTACCGCGGGCGGCCGACCTCGTAGGTGCCGTCGTCGTCCTGGAAGGTGACGGTGACCTGACGCTTGGTGCCGTCGATGCTGACCTCGCAGGTGAAGGTGTCACCCTTCTTCACCGTCGGGCTGACGCCGCCGTTGCACGTCACGTCGTTGACGTTTGTGGCGCCGTAGCCGTTGGTCTCGTCGGTGAGGATCTGCCGGACGCCGGTCTGCGCGGCATCGACGTCGAGCTTGGTCGTCACGAAGAAGCCCGGCTTCCAGAAGCCGGTCACCAGCACGACGGCGAGGATGACCGCGACCAGCGCACCGATGACACCGCCGATCACCGCCATCGAGCGCTTCGAGCCTTCGTCGCCGCCCTGTCCCGGGTAGCCGGGCGCGCCCGGGTACTGGCCGTACTGCCCGGGCTGCTGGCCGTACTGCCCCGGCTGCCCGTACTGGGGCTGCTGGCCGTACTGGCCGTAACCGGGTTGCTGACCGTACTGACCGGGCGGCGGATAGGCCGCCGGGTTGTACTCGCCCGTCTGCGGCTGGCCGTACTGGTCGCCGGGCGGGTACTGCTGCGGCGAGTAGGTCGGCGGCTGGGTCGGCTGCTGATACTGCGGGTACTGCTGCGGCTGGTAGGCGGGCGGCTGCCACGCCGGCTGCTCGGTGCTCGGCGGCTGCCACCCCTGATTGGCCGCCGCATCGCCCGCCGGCTGGTCCGTGCCCTGCTCAGGCTGCTGACCTGACCACGGCTGCGTCGGGTCAGATCCCTGCGGTCCGCTCATTTCTCTCCTTGGTCATCCGCGTCGGGTGTGACGGGGGGCCTGCTGCGACAACACACTACCCGGCATCAACAGCTACGACGCCGCGCCGAACGTCGGCGATGGCGCGTTTCGCGGTCGCCCGCAGGCCTGGTGACGGCGCGGCGTTACGCACCTGATCGGCCAGATCGAGCACCTGCCTGCACCAGCGGACGAAGTCACCCGCCGACATCGAGGAGGCGGTCCCGCCGGCGGCCGACGCGGCGCCCGCGGCGAGCGCGGAGGCGAGATCCCCGGTACTCGCCCAGCGGTGGATGACCGCGACGAACCCGGTGTCGGGCTCCCGGCTGTACGTGATGCGGTGCCGCTGTTCATCGGTGCGCAGATCGGCCCACAGCGCCCGGGTCCGGTTCAGCGCCCGACGGAGGCGCCCGGTCGGAATGTCGGACCCGTCGCCCGGGCCCTGCCCGTCGCGGCGCGACTCGTAGATCACCGACGACAGCGCCGCGACGAGTTCGGCGGCGTCGAGTTCCTCCCAGACACCGGCGCGCAGACACTCGGCCACCAGCAGGTCGCTCTCGCTGTAGATGCGCGACAGCAGGCGCCCGTCCTCGGTGACCGTCGGCGTGTCGCCCGGGGCGATGAAACCGCGTTCGGTCAGCAGGACCACGATCCGGTCGAAGGTGACCGCGAGCGAGTTCGTCGCCGAGGCGATCTTCTTGCGCAGCTGTTCGTTGTCCCGCTCGATGCGCAGGTAGCGCTCCGCGACGCGGGCACGCTCCTCGCGGTCGTCGAGGCTGTGCGCCGAATGCGCCCGCAGCCGGTTGCGCAGGGAGATCAACTCGGGATCGACGTCGCCGTCGACCGGGCCGCGGCCTCGGCGCCGCTGCGCCGACGGGACGTCCAGCGTGGCCGCCGCCGACCGCAACGCCGAGGCGAGGTCGCGACGGGCCCGCGGATTGCGGTGCTCGACGTGTTTGGGCAGCGTCATCTTCCCGATCGGGCCTGCCGCCGCGCCGTAGTCAGCGGAGGAGATCCGGCCCGCCCAGCGGTGTTCGGACAGCACCAGCGGGCGCGGGTCGTCGGCGTCGCGGGCCGGCTCCAACACCACCGCGAGCCCACCGTGTTTGCCCTGGGAGATCGTGACGATGTCGCCGCGGCGCAGGGCCGCGAGCGCGTCGTTGATGGCCTGTCTGCGCTGCAGCCGCGACGCCCGCGACTGCGCGCGTTCGCGTTCGGAGATCTGGGCGCGCAGCCGGACGTAGTCGAGGATCGGCGCGTCGGGTCCGCCCATTTCGGCGGCGAGTTCGGCGAGCATGCGTTCCCCGCGTTCGGCGCCTCGGACCAGCCCGACGACCGAGCGGTCGGCCTGATACTGCGCGAACGACCGTTCCAGCAGTCGGTGCGCCTGTGCGGGACCCATCTGGTGGACCAGGTTGATGGTCATGTTGTAAGTCGGCGCGAACGAGCTGCGCAGCGGGAAGGTGCGCGTCGAGGCCAGACCGGCGACCTCCGCGGGATCGACATCAGGGTTCCACAGGACGACGGCGTGGCCCTCCACGTCGATGCCGCGGCGGCCCGCTCGGCCGGTGAGCTGGGTGTACTCCCCCGGCGTGAGCGGCATGTGCTGCTCGCCGTTGTACTTGACCAGACGTTCCAGCACGACCGTGCGGGCGGGCATGTTGATGCCCAGAGCCAGTGTCTCCGTGGCGAACACGGCCTTCACCAGTCCGGCGGTGAAGAGCTCCTCGACGGTGTGGCGGAAGGTCGGCAGCATCCCGGCGTGGTGGGCCGCGATACCTCTGAGCAGCCCCTCGCGCCACTGGTGGAAATCGAGCACGACCAGGTCCGTGTCGTTGAGGTCGGCGGTGCGGCGATCGACGATCTCGGCGATGCGGGCCCGTTCCTCGTTCGTCGTCAGCCGCAACGACGACCGCAGGCACTGCTTGACCGCGGCGTCGCACCCGGCCCGGGAGAAGATGAACGTGATCGCCGGCAGCAGCCGGCTCTGCTCCAGCACCCCGATCACCTCGGCCCGCCCGGGTGTGCGGTACAGGCTGGGCTGCCGCCCCTGCCGGTCACGCCCCCGACCGCGCGGTTGCCAGTCGACCAGGCGTTCGGCCTCGCGGCGGTGCGCGATGTGGCGCAGCAACTCCGGATCGACGAGCAGATCGCGGCCGGACGGCCCGGATCCGCGATAGTCGAACAGGTCCAGCAGTCGCCTGCCGACCATCACGTGCTGCCACAGCGGCACCGGGCGATGCTCGTCGACGACGACGGTGGTGTCCCCGCGCACCGTCTTGATCCAGCCGCCGAACTCCTCGGCGTTGCTCACCGTCGCCGACAGGCTCACCAGCCGGACCTCTTCGGGCAGGTGCAGGATCACCTCCTCCCACACCGCACCGCGCATGCGGTCGGCCAGGAAGTGCACCTCGTCCATCACCACATGGGAAAGCCCATGCAGCGCAGGGGAATCCGCATAGAGCATGTTGCGGAGCACCTCGGTGGTCATCACGACGATGTCGGCGTCACCGTTGATGGCCTGGTCGCCGGTCAGCAGACCGATGCGTTCCGGGCCGTAGCGACGCACCAGGTCGTTGTGCTTCTGATTGCTCAGTGCCTTGATCGGGGTGGTGTAGAAGCACTTGCGCCCGGCCTCCAGCGCCAGATGCACCGCGAACTCGCCGACGACGGTCTTACCGGCGCCGGTGGGCGCGCAGACCAGCACCCCGTGTCCCTGGGCGAGCGCCTCGCACGCTCGACGCTGGAACCCGTCCAGCGAGAACGGCAGCAGCGCGGTGAAGGCGGTCAGGCTCTCCGGTGCCGGATCAGGTGGATTCGTCATCGACCACAACGCGCGAGGGAGCAGGAACCGCCGTCGGGGCGTCGATGGACTCGGCCGGACCGATCGGTGAGGCCTCGTCGTCGGGCACGTCGTCGAGGGCGGCGCGGCGGGCCTTGCGCTTGTCGCTGATCCGCGCGACCTGGATCGCGACCTCCATCAGCGCCGTCATCGCCAGCGCGAGCGCCAGCATCGAGAACGGATCCGAACCGGGGGTGACGAACGCGCAGAACACGAACAGACCCATGATCAGGCCGCGACGCCACGCCTTGAGCCTCTCGTAGGTCAGGATGCCGACGAGGTTGAGCATGATGATCAGCAGCGGGAACTCGAAGCTGATCCCGAACACCAGCAGCAGATTGATCAGGAATCCGAAGTACTGATCGCCCGAGAGCGCCGTCACCTGGACGTCGCTGCCCACCGTCAGCAGGAAGCCCAGGGCGGTGGAGAGCACGACGTAGGCCAGGATCGCGCCCGCGACGAACAGGATCGCCCCCACCATCACGAAGGCGACCGCGAACCGGCGCTCCTTGGCGTACAGGCCAGGGGTGATGAACGCCCACACCTGGTAGAGCCACACCGGACAGGCCATCACGACGCCCGCGGTCATGGCCACCTTGAGTCGCAGCATGAACTGGTCGAACGGCGCGGTCGCCAGCAGGCGGCATTCGCCGTCGGGCGTGATCGAGGCGCGCGCGGAGTCGGGCAGCGCACAGTACGGGCCGCGCAGCCAGTCGCCGAGGCTGGGCAGCCCCAGGAAGCCGTTGCTGTACCAGAGAAAGCCGAGGACCGAGGTGGCCAGCACCGCGAGGACGGCGATCAGCAGTCGGCTGCGCAGCTCGGTCAGGTGGTCGACCAGCGACATGGTGCCGTCGGGGTTGACCCGGGACCGCCGCCGGCGGGGATCGAGCTTCTTGAAGAGTCCGGGCATCTGCTCAGGGGCCTAGTTGCTGCTCACAGGGTTGCTGCTCACAGGCACGACATCACGGACGCGGCCGTAGCCGCGTCCTGGGGAGATCGTCCGGTCAGGCCGGGCGTTTGTCGGAGTTGGACGACGTCGACTGCGTCGAAGGATCGACGACGACCCGCTCGGACGTGATCTGCTCGGGCTGATCCGACTTGGCCGCGTTCGAATCGGACTGCATCTCCTTGATCTCGGACTTGAAGATGCGCATCGACTTGCCCAGCGAGCGCGCCGCGTCCGGCAGCTTCTTGGCACCGAACAGCAGGACGAACACGGCAATGACGATCAGCCAGTGCCAGGGTTGTAGACCACCCAATTTGGTTACCTCCAGACGTCTGCGGTCAGCTTACTCGCCGGGCGCGTCGATGCCGACCCGATAGGCCTGCAGCGCGGCGGCGGCCGTCTGCCGGACACGGTCGGCGAGATCAGGCGGTTCGAGCACGCGCACCGCCGCCCCGAAGCCGAGCACGAACCGCGTCATCCACTGGTCCGACGCGTACGTCATCGTCGCCTCGCAGGAACCGTCGGGAAACTCGGTGCGCACCCGCAGCGGGTAGTAGTCGAACATCCACGCCGCGGAACGGTCGATCAGCAGCGTCGCCGTCGGCAGCGACGGATCCGCGGTGTCCGGATCGAACAGCGACGTGTCGGGTCCCGACTGCACGGCGGGCGGCGGCGGCACCGCGGGCTCGTCGAGCACGCGCGCGTCGACGATCCGGTCGAACCTGAACAGCCGTACCGCCTCTGCGGTCCGGCACCACGCCTCCAGGTAGCTGTGGTCGGCGACGAGCACCACGCGGATCGGGTCGACCACCCGGCTCGACAGCATGTCGTGGGACGCCGAGTAGTACTCGATGGCCAGCGCCCTGTCGTCGCGCACCGCGGTCCGCACGGCCGCCGCGGCCTCGCTCTCCAGCGGTGCCGGCTCCTCGACGGCCGCGCCCTCGACTCCGTGGCCGACGGTGCCGGCCGCAGACTCGATCTTCGCGATCGCGCTGCGCGCGGCCTCGGGATCGACCATTCCCGGCACGTCGACCAACGACCGCAGCGCCACCAGTACCCCGGTGGCTTCCGGCGAGGTCAGCCGCAACGGGTGGTCGATGCCCGCGGAGAACGTGACCTCGATGGTGTCGCCGGAGAACTCGAAGTCGATCAGGTCGCCGGGCCCGTAGCCGGGCAATCCGCACATCCACAGCTGGTTGAGGTCCTCCCGCAGCTGCTTGACGCTGACGCCGAGATCCTCGGCGGCTTCGGTGTAGGTGATCCTCGGGTTGGCCTGGAAGTACGGGACCATGTTCAGCAGGCGTACCAGGCGGGCACTGATCGCGGTCACAGCCGATCGGCCCCCTTGCCGGCCTCGACCGGCGCCAGGTGGGCCTCCAGCCGGGCGATGACGTCCTCGCGCAGAGATTCCGGTTCCAGCACCAGCGCGTCGGCTCCGTAGCCGGCGACCTCCCTGGCGAGCCTGTCGAACATGCCGATGTCGACGCTGATCTCCTCCCCGGAACGCCCTCCGACCGTCCTCGGGCCGAGCACCGTGCCCTGGCGGCGCAACGCCGTGGCACGTCCGTCGGCGACCCAGACGGTCGCCTTGCCGGCGGCGGGCCACTCACCGACCACCCTCGCGACGATGGCGCGCAGATCCACCCCGTCGGGTTTACGGACCACCCCGGTGGGGCCGGTCGGCATCACGTCCGCACCGATGCGGGACAACCGGAAGGTCCGCACGTCGTCACGGTCGCGGTCGTGTCCGACGACGTACCAGCGGCCACGATCGGTGACCACGCCCCACGGTTCCAGCGTGCGGGTGACATACGGCTCGCTGCGCGCGGGGCGGTAACTGAACGTCACCGCCCGCCCGGAGTCGATGGCGCTCAACAGGATTCCGAGCACCTCCTCGGAGCCCCGGAGGCCGGGCAGCGCAGCGGTCGAGGTGATCGCCACATCGCCGTCGGGGGCCTCGACCTCGATGCCGGCCGCCCGCAGTTTCAGCAGGGCGCCCTGGGTGGCCGTGATCAGCTCCGGGGACTGCCACAGCTGGGTCGCGACGGCGACCGCGGCCGCCTCGTCGGGGGTGAGTTCCACCGCGGGAAGCGCGTAGGCCTCTCGGTTGATGCGGTAGCCCTCCGCCGGATCCGACGAGGACGCCCGCCCGGTCTCCAGCGGGATGCCGAGGTCGCGCAGTTCGTTCTTGTCGCGTTCGAACATCCGCGAGAACGCCTCGTCGCTGGCCGCACCGGAGTAGCCGTAGACGGTCTCGCGGATCCGGTCTGCGGTGATGAAGGACCGCGTCGAGAGCAACGCGATGACAAGGTTCATCAACCGTTCGACTTTCGAGATCGCCACGGCTACGAGCTTAAGGCGCGCGAGGAATCCTTTTCGACAGGCGATGTGCGCGTCCGGGCACAATCGGTGCGATGAGCACCAGATGGCAGCAGTCCGACAGACCCCGCGGCGAGGACTACGACGCGCGGTGGAAGCGCCTCGCGGCGTCCGGCGCGTCGGTACACGGCGAAGCCGACCTCATCGAGGCGCTGCTGCGCGAGGGCGGCGGGACGCGCGTACTCGACGCCGGCTGCGGAACCGGCAGGGTCGCAATCGAACTCGCGGCCCGCGGATTCGACGTCGTCGGGCTGGACGCGGATCCGACCATGCTGGAGACGGCGCGCGCCAAGGCCCCGCGATTGCGGTGGATCGAGGCCGACCTCGTCGACACCGACGACCACCTGGACGAGACGTTCGACGTGGTCGCGCTGCCGGGCAACGTGATGATCTTCCTGGACCGCGGCACCGAAGCCGCCGTCGTCGCCGCGCTGGCGCGCCGGCTGGCGCCCGGCGGGCTGCTGGTCGCCGGTTTCCAGCTGGGCACGGGACGCCTGACTCTGGACCGCTACGACGAGATCACGGCCACGGCGGGCCTGGAACTGGTCGATCGTTGGGCCACCTGGGACCGACAGCCCTACGACGGCGGCGACTATGCGGTCAGCCTGCACCGGCTCACATGCTCGCGATGAGCCTCTTGACCCTCTCGTCGACCGAGCGGAACGGATCCTTGCACAGCACCGTGCGCTGCGCCTGATCGTTGAGCTTGAGGTGCACCCAGTCGACGGTGAAATCCCGTCCGGCTTCCTGGGCGGCGCTGATGAACTCACCGCGCAGCTTGGCCCGGGTGGTCTGCGGCGGGGTGTTGACCGCCGCCTCGATCTCCTCGTCGGTGGTGATCCGCGCCGCCAGGCCCTTGCGCTGCAGCAGGTCGAACACGCCGCGACCGCGCTTGATGTCGTGGTAGGCGAGGTCGAGCTGGCTGATCTTCGGGTCGGACAGCTCCATGTTGTAGCGGTCCTGATAGCGCTGGAACAGCTTGCGCTTGATCACCCAGTCGATCTCGGTGTCGACCTTCGCGAAATCCTGACTCTCGACGGCGTCGAGTTGGCGGCCCCACAGATCCACCACCTGCTCGATCTGGGTGTTGGGTTCGCGCGACTGCAGGTACTCCACCGCGCGGGCGTAGTACTCGCGCTGGATGTCCAGCGCGCTGGCCTGCCGCCCTCCGGCCAGCCGCACCGGCCGCCGGCCGGTCAGGTCGTGGCTCACCTCGCGGATCGCGCGGATCGGGTTGTCCAGCGAGAAATCGCGGAACGCCACACCCGCCTCGATCATCTCCAGCACCAGCGAGGCCGAACCGACCTTGAGCATCGTGGTGGACTCGCTCATGTTCGAGTCGCCGACGATGACGTGCAGACGGCGGTACTTCTCGGCGTCGGCGTGCGGTTCGTCGCGGGTGTTGATGATGGGGCGGGACCGGGTCGTCGCCGAGGAGACGCCCTCCCAGATGTGCTCGGCGCGCTGCGACAGGCAGAAGGTGGCCGCCTTCGGTGTCTGCAGGACCTTGCCCGCACCGCAGATGAGCTGGCGGGTGACCAGGAACGGCAGCAGCACGTCCGAGATCCGGGAGAACTCGCCGGCGCGCACGATCAGGTAGTTCTCGTGGCAGCCGTACGAATTGCCCGCCGAGTCGGTGTTGTTCTTGAACAGGTAGATGTCGCCGCCGATGCCCTCATCGGCCAGGCGCTGCTCGGCGTCGATGAGCAGGTCCTCCAGCACCCGCTCGCCGGCGCGGTCGTGGGTGACCAGCTGGATCAGGCTGTCGCATTCCGCGGTCGCGTATTCGGGGTGGCTGCCCACGTCGAGGTAGAGCCGGGCACCGTTTCGGAGGAACACGTTGCTGCTACGCCCCCACGACACGACCCGCCGAAAGAGATAGCGGGCGACCTCGTCGGGACTGAGGCGACGGTGGCCGTGGAACGTGCAGGTGACACCGAATTCGGTCTCGATGCCCATGATTCGTCGCTGCACCTCATCGAGACTACAAGTTGTCCGGCTCACAAGGCGGCCGGACACCCGGGATCGGCCGCGCAGGCCTGTGGATAACCCGGTCGGGGGCCCCTTCCGGTCTGCCAGCATGAGCCATGGGGGAAATCGCATCTGTCGATCTGGACCGGTTGCAGGCCCTGGCCGAGCGCTTCCGCGACGTGGCGACGGACGTCGACGGCCTGCGCGTGCCCGGGCTCGACCCGGCGGAACTGCCGGGCGCGGCGGTGGGCCGGGTCGCCGTGGGTGAGCTGGTGTCGCCGGCCGTCAGCGCGGTGGTGCGGCGCCTGACCGAGTGGGCGTCGGCCGCCTGCGCGGCCGCCGAGTCGTTCCGCGACGCCGACGCCGGTCACGGAGAACGGTTCCTCCCCCGGTGAGCCCGACGGTCTCCGCGGCGCGGCGGTGGCGGCCGGACGCGCTGCTCGAGCTCGCCGAGCAGTGTGACGATGCTGCCCGTCGCCTCTGCGACCACATCGACGACTCCGTCACCGCCGCCGACGCGAGCCGCGACTACTGGACCGGCGCCGCCGCCGACGCCGCCCGCGGCGCCGCACGGGGCATCGCCGCCGACGCCGCGAGGGCCGCACACCGTCTGGTCAACGCCTCCGCGGCCGCCCGCGACGGCGCCACCCAGATCGGCGCGGCCCGCGACGATGCCGTCGGGCAGGTCGACGACGCGATGGAGCACGGCTTCCTCGTCGCCGACGACGGGACGGTGACCGTCGGGGCAGATCCTGATCCTCTGCTGGTCGCCCTCGCCGGTGGCCGCGACACCCTCGCGGCCGACCTGCTGCAACTGCGCGCCGACGAGTTGAGCGTGCGCATCCCGGCCGCGCTGGACCGGCTCGGTGCGGCCGACAGCGACGCCGCCGCCGATCTGGTCCGCGCGCTGACCGACACCGACCGGCCGGTCACGCCTGCGCCGACGGTGCCCGCCGGCGCCTGGCCGGTACCGTCCGGTGACGTCGTCGACGGGTGGCCGGCGATGAGCCAGGACAGGATCGCCGCTCAGGTCGCGGCGATGACCGACGATCAGCGCGCCCGGTTGATCGCCGAGTTCCCCCACCAGGTCGGCAACACCGACGGGGTTCCGTGGGACATGCGGGTCGCCGCCAACCGCACCAACATCGCCACGGCGATCCTCGCCGAGTCGGCCGCCGACGCCCCCTCGCGGCGGCGGATCGCGTTCTACCGCAGCCTTCTCGGTGAGGTCGATGATCCGTCCGGCGACACCAGGATCGCGCGGCAGATCCTGGCCTTCGATCCCGGCCGGGCCTCGCTGGTGGAACTGCACGGCGACCTCGGCACCGCCCGCAGTGTCGCGGTGCTCGTCCCCGGGGTGAACACGACCGTCGAGGGTTCGGCGGCCAACGCCGCGACCGCGCGCAGGTTCGTGTCCGGATCGGACGGGCGCCTGGCGATGATCACCTATCTGGGCGGCCCCTTCCCCCAGGTGCACGACCCCGTCACCGCGGTGGCCGCCGCCGACCGGCGCTACGCGCTCGAGATGGCGCCTCGCCTGGTCGCGTTCAGCGAGGACGTGGCCCGGCGCGTACCCGACAGCGTGCTGGTCACGGTGGTCGGCCACTCCTACGGCGGGTCGATCGTCGGGACCGCCGAAACTCTGGGCCTGACCTCGGACCGCACGGTGTTCCTGGCCGCAGCGGGAGCCGGGGTCGGCGTGGACGACCCCGGCGACTGGCACAACCGCAACCCGCACGTGCAGAGGTACTCGATGACGGCGCCGGGCGATTTCATCGAGTTGGTGCAGGGCATCCCCGGTGGTCCGCACGGCGCCGATCCGGACGAGATGGACGGAGTGATCGGCCTGCCCACAGGGTTCTACGACGACGGCGGGCTGGTGGCGGGTTGGGAGGCGCACTCCGGGATGCTGAACCGCCCGTCGGGTGCGTGGCGCACGATCCTCGACGTCCTCACCGGCGATCCGGGGACGCTCAGTTCCGCGTCGTCCATCCCAGCCGGCGGCTGATCTGCTCGGCGGCGGCGACGGTCTGCTTGGCGACCTCGTCGAACCGGTCCACCGCCAGCCGGTACGACGGACCCGAAACGCTCAGCGCGGCAATGACTTGCGCATGAACGTCGTACACCGGTGCGGCGACCGCGTTCAGCCCGACCTCGAGTTCCTCACGCACGCAGGCCCACCCGCGCTCACGAACCGCCGCAAGCTCGTCCTGCAGCTCTGCCAGTCCGCACAGCGTGGAGTCGGTGAACTCGGTCAGCGGCGGACGGATACGGGCCGGCAGTTCGGCGGGATCGAGCCCGGCCAGCAGCACCTTGCCGCTGGAGGTGGCGTAGGCCGGACAGCTCTGACCGACCCACGTGCGCAACGTGATCTCCGAGGGCCCGATGGCCTCGACGATGTTGACGATGCGGTCGGCGTCCAGCACAGCCAGATTCGCCGTCTCCCCCACGCCGGCACTGAGCATGTCGCAGGCCGCCTGCCCGAGTTTCACCAGATCGTTCTGCCCGCCCGCGACGTGGGCCAGTCGCGGGATCGCGAAACCCAGCCGGTACTTACCCCTCTCGGACACCTGCTCGACGTAGCCGCGCGCCTCGAGAACGGCGACCAGACGCGACACCGTCGACTTGTGCACGCCCAGCTCGGCCGCGATCTCGGTGACCCCGGCCTGCCCGTGCGCCGCGACGATCTCCAGCACCTGCAGCGCACGATCGACGGACTGCACGGCCGCCGGTGCATCAGTCGGCGAGGTCGTGGAGGTCTTGTCGTGCTGGGCCATTGCTCAGTGAGCCTATATGCCGGTCAGTCCTGCGCTGCCGACTCGTCGCCGCACGGCGGCGATTTCGCGCAGACCGTCGCCGAGCAGGCTGCGGTTCAACGGCGACAGCTCCGACATCGTGATGATGTCACCCGGCGGGTGCCCGGCCGAGATCTGCTCGACCTGATGGGCCAGCCGCAGGCGCTGCACCATCGCGAACACGTCGCACAGCGTGCGGCTGTCCGCGTCGCGCAGCACCCCGGCCTGCGCCGCGGCCGCCAGCCGGGCCGGGGTGCTCGCCGAGGTGACACCCGCCGAAAGGCCGCCCCAGCGAGCCAGATTCACGATCGGGGCGAGAGCATGGTTCTTGAGGTCGAACGTGCCGCCGCGACGCGACAGCACATCGCGTAACGACCGGGTCCGCATTTTCCCCGCCAGCGCGTCGAGAAGCTGCAGTCTCAGCGCCTCGGGGTTCTTCTCCCGGATGCGCTGATACGCCGCAGGCGCGGTGTGCAGACCCACCTCACCCCACACCACGCGCGCGTCGAGAAGCAGCGACGACATGATCAGGCCGAGATTGCGCAGCGGTTCGTCCACCCATCCCTGGGCGGCGCGCCGCCAGTCCGACTGCGACCGCGCGAACGCCGTCGTGGTCGCGATCGCGCCGTTGCTGTCGGCGGGCAACCCGCAGCCGTCCAGGATGTGGTGCACGTCGGCGGCGATCCCGCGCAATCGTGGCGCTTCGCCGTCGAGGTCGTCGCGCCACGACAGCGCGCTGTCCACATCGGAGGACGGCATCGCCTCGCGGCGCGCGACGCTCCCCAGTGTCAGCCAGGCGAAGCCGCCCACGCCGGAGTTCTCCGGTTGTGCGAGAACGAGTTCGAGGGAGCGACGGACCAGGCTGTCGATGACCACCGACAGGATCGCGCTGGTGGCGGCCGCGTTGGTGCCGTTGCGGAACAGGTCGACGGCTGTGGCGGTGACCCGCCGACCGACCTGCTGCAGCTGCGCCGCGTCGCTCGCCTGCCCGATGGAGCGGCGCAGCAGGAAGCTCTGCCGGGCGGTGGCAGCCAACAGGTCCGCGTCCTCCAGGACACCGATCACCTCACCACGTGGTGTGAGCACCGGCATGTGCCGCAGCCCGCATTCCAGCATCTCCATCAGCACGCTGTCGGCGGTCATGTCGGCCGTCACGGTGCGCGCAGGGGCGCTCATCACCCTGTCGACGGCGACGTCGACGGGCAGTCCGGCGGCCACCACCCGGATCCGCAGGTCCCGGTCGCTGAAGATGCCGAGCCGTCCGTCGGGTAACCGGATCAGCGCGTAGGACACGTGGTGGTCGGTCATCTGTACGACGACGTCGCGCACCGGATCGTCCGGTGCGACCAGCAGCACGTCGCCGTTGACCAGTTCGGCGACGGGGCGGCTGTCGGTCGCGGGGGCGATGGTGGGGCGGTCGGCGGGACGGTTCCATCCCGCCGAGGCCAGAAACGCCAGTCCCGAGGGTTTGGCGAACTGCGCGCGCACCGCCGCACCCGGCAGTCTGACCAGGGTGCTCGGCGAGGTGGTGCGGGCTTCGAAATCGGCGCCGGCACCGGTGAGCAGGGGCAGGTATCCGAAAATGCCGCCCGCCGTGACGACATCGATCAGCGCGCCGTCACCGCTGGAGCGCAGTGCGACCGCGCCGTCGCGGACCATCCAGACCTCGTCGGGCACCCTGGCCGAATAGTCGGCGACCACCGCCGCGGCGGGGAACGCCTCCAGCTGTGCGCCCGCGGCCAGCTCGGCGAGTTCCTCGGCCGTCAAACCCTGGAACGGGGTGTGCGCGGCCAGGAACGTCGGCAGGTCCGCCGGCTCAGCCGGTCCTGATGAGCTCGGCACACTTCTCCGCCATCGTCATCACGGTGATGTTCGGGTTCACCGCAGGAAGTTTCGGCATCGCCGAGGCGTCCACGACACGCAGTCCCCGAACGCCTTTCACCCTCAGCTGGGGATCGAGGACCGCCATCGGGTCCGACGACGACCCCATCCTGGCCGTGGCGGCCGGGTGGTAGACGGTGTTGTGGCAGCGGTGGATGTAGTCGAGCAGTTCGTCGTCGGTCGTCGCGTCGGGCCCCGGTGCGAGCTCCCGGGCCACCCAGGGCGCCAGCGGCGCCTGAGCGGCGATCGCGCGTGCGAGTTTGACCCCGGCGAGCATGATCCGCTCGTCGTAGGAGTCCGGATCGGTGAAGTACCGGGGATCCACCCGGGCGCGGTCGCGGAAGTCCCGGGACCGCAACCGGACGGTGCCCCGCGACCGCCCCTGCGTGACGTTGGGCGTCAGGCAGAATCCGTTGTCGGTGGTCGGGTAGCCGTGCCGCAGGGTGTTCATGTCGAACGGCACGCTGCCGTAGTGCATCATCAGGTCGGGCTGCGCCCGCACACCCTCGGGGATCTCGTCGACGGTGGTGAACAGCCCGATCTCCCACCACTGCGTCGACGCGGTCACCATCGGCCGGGAGGCCTCCCAGAAGACCAGGCCCTCCACATGGTCGTCGAGGTTGGCGCCCACCCCGGGTGAGTCGACGCGGACGTCGATCCCCATCTCGCGCAGATGCGCTGTCGGCCCGATCCCGGAGAGCATCAACAACTTCGGGGTGTCGATGGCGCCGGCGGTGAGGATCACCTCGCGACGTGCCGCGACGGTGTCGTAACCGGTCAGGTCGGCCCGTTGGTAGCGCACGCCGGTGGCACGCGACGCGTCGTCGAACAGGATCTCCGACACCCACGAGTCCGTGCGGACCTCCAGGTTGCTTCGCGTGCCCAGAATCGGGTGCAGGAAGGCGTGACTGGTGGACAACCTGGTGCCGTCGGGGGTCGCGTTGATCTGGAACCAGCCGGCCCCGTTGCGGACGGTCTGGCCGCGGTTGAAGGACACCGTCGGGATGCCGACCTCGGCGGCGGCTTCGAGAACCGCTGTGCCACAGGGATCGTCGGGCGGGACATCGCGCAGCCGCACCGTCTCGGTGAGGCGTTGCACCAGCGGAAGCACCTCGGCGGCGCTCCAGCCGGTCGCACCCATGGCCGCCCACTCGTCGAGTGCCTCGGCAGGCGGGTGGAACGCGATGCACGAGTTGTGCGACGAACACCCGCCGAGCACCTTGGCCCGGGCATGGCGCATGAACGAGTTCCCGCGCTCCTGCGGCTCGACCGGATAGTCCCAGTCGTAGCCGGAGTCCAGCAGTCGCATCCAATCCGAGAGCACCAGGATCGCGTCGTCACCGACGTCGGAGGGACCGGCCTCGAGCAGGCACACCGTCACGTCCGGATCCTCGGACAACCGCGCCGCCAGCACACAGCCCGCGGTGCCGCCACCGGCGATGACGTAGTCGAACACCCCCGCGTCAGCCATCGAGGCTCTCGGCAGCGTGCGACTTCAGTGTGCCGATGTGGTTGCGGCCCTTGACGAAATACCACACCAGACCGGCGCCGAGGATCGCCCCGATGTAGATGAACGCGCCCCACTCGTAATACCAGCCCTCGCCGTAGACCGCCGCGCGGGGCCAGGCGAGGTTCAACGCCATCCCGATGCCCCAGATCACGGCGACGATGTTGACGGGCATCCCCCACTTACCCATGGTGAAGTAGCCGCCCTCCTTGAGATCCGGTGGCGGCCAATGCCCTTGGATCCGCTTCTTCAGCAGCGGCCCCGTGACCATCAGGTAGGCGAGATAGATCATGATGATCGCGATCGACGTCAGCACCGTGAAGATCTGGACGTTGGCGACATTGATGACCAGGATCAGTATCGAGATGATCCCGATCGTCACCGCCGGGACGATCGGGGTCTGGGTCTTCGGGTTCACGGTGGCGAGCTTCTCCCCGAACGGCAACGCATTGTCGCGGGCCATCGCGAACGTCAGCCGGATCGCCGCGGTGTGCACCGCCAGACAGCACACCGTGACCGCGATGACGATGCAGGCCAGGAAGATCGTGCCCAGCGGGCCCCACATGACCTGCTGGACGATGTACTGCAGACCGCCGCTGCTCTCCCCCAACTGCGGATCCTGCAGGTTCGGTGCGGCCATCACCGCGAAGACGAGGATTCCGCCGCCGATCACGAAGGACGCCAGGATCGCCCGCGCGATCGCCTTGGGCGCGGTGCGGCGCGGCTCGACGGTCTCCTCACCGAGCGAGCTCGCGGTGTCGAAGCCGTACATCACATAGCCCGACGCCAGCGAGGCGATCAGGAAGGCGCCGAGGAAGCCCATGCTCTCGCCGGCGCCGTATCCGTTGGTGGAGAAGAAGATCTCGGGGCTGTGCTGCACGTTGATCGCCAACAGGAACACGATCAGCACGGCGGCGATCAACTCGATGAAGACGCCGCTGGAATTGATCCTCGACATCAGGCGCACGCCGAGTGCGTTCACCAGGGTGGTGAACGCGATCAGCAGGGAGCCGAGCAGCACCGCGTTGGCGGCATAGTCGTAGGTGCCGCTGCCGTCGCCGATGATCTGGAATCCGCTCCACAGCCGCGGCAGGTTCAGCTGGTAGGCCAGCGCGACCGCCGAGATCGTCACGATCGACGCCGTCAGCATCAGCCAACCCGACGTCCAGCCCACCAGGCGGCTGGCGAGTTTCTTGCTCCAGTTGTAGACCGACCCGGCCACCGGGTACTTGGCGGCGAGCTCCATGAAGCACAGCGCGACGGCCATCTGACCGACGAACACGAGGGGCCAGGACCACAGGTATGCCGGACCGGCGGTGCCGAAACCGAAGTAGAAAAGCTGGAAGGTGCCGGTCAGGATCGAGATGTAGCTGACGCCCGCGGCGAAGCTCGCGAACTTGCCGATACTGCGGTCCAGCGACTCCTTGTACCCGAAATCCTGCATGCCGCTGTCGGCATGCGGTTGATTGATCACCATGAAAGAGCCTGCCCTTCCCGGACGGACTAGCCTGTGAACCAACCCGCGGCAGCGGGGGCGGTGTTGTGCCAGATATGTTTGATCTCTTGGTATTCCGCAAGGCCCGTCGGACCCAGTTCGCGGCCGTTACCGGACCTGCCGAATCCGCCCCACTCCGCCGCTGCGGTGTAGTAGCCGAAATCGTTGAGCCACACCGTGCCGTGCCGCAGTGCCCGCACCACACGTTCGCCCCGCGCCGTGTCCGTGGTCCGGACACCGGCGGCGAGACCGTATTCCGTGTCGTTGCCGAGGGTGACCGCCTCGGCCTCGTCTGTGAATCGTTCCACCGTCAGTATCGGGCCGAACGTCTCCTCCTGCACGATCCGCATCGAGCGGTCACATCGGTCGAAGATGGTGGGTCGGTAGAAGTAGCCGCCGGCGAGCACCGGGTCCTCGGGTCGGCACCCCCCGGCGATGAGCTGCGCCCCCTCGGAGATACCCAGCCGCACATAGCTTTCCACCTTGTCGCGGTGCTGCGCGGAGACCAGCGGACCGGTCTCGCTGGCGGGGTCCAGACCGTCACCCATCCTGATCGTCGCGGCGCGGGCCGCGAGGTCGGCGACGAACTCGTCGGCGATCGACTCCTCGATGATCAGCCGGGTGCCGGCCGAGCACACCTGTCCGGAATGCAGGAACACTCCCGTCAGGACATGGTCGACGGCTGCGTCCCACCCGGATTCCCTGCCCGCGTCCCTGATGTCGGCGAAGACGAGGTGCGGATTCTTGCCGCCGAGCTCGAGGGCGACCTTGGTGACGTGTTCGGCGGCCGTCCGTGCGATGGTGCGTCCGGTCGCGAGACCTCCTGTGAACGAGATGAAGTCGACCTGCGGGTTGTCGGTCAGCGCCGGGCCCAGCGTCGCACCGCTGCCCTGGATCAGGTTGACCACCCCGGGTGGCACCCCCGCCTCGTCGAGCAGTTTCGCGAAGGCGATCGTCGACAGCGGCGTCACCTCACTGGGCTTCGCGACCATCGTGCACCCCGCCGCCAACGCCGGGGCCACCTTCCACGACATCTGCAGCAGCGGGTAGTTCCAGGGCGCGATCAGCACGCACACCCCGATCGGCTCCCGGATCACGCGGCTGATCACGGCGGGGTCGCCGACGTCGACCACCCGCTCGGCCTCGGAGGCGACCAGGTTGGCGTAGTAGCGGAACACCGACGTCACATCGTCGATGTCGATCCGGCTCTCGGCCAGGGTCTTGCCGGTGTCGACGGTTTCCAGCCGCGCCAGGTCCTCCTTGTCGCGCTGCAGCAGATCGGCGATCCGCTGCAGCAGAGCCGACCGTTCGGCGACCGCCGTTGCCCGCCAGCCTCCCTGGTCGAACGCAGCCCTGGCCGCGGCGACGGCGTCGAGAGCATCCTGGGGAGTCGCCTCGTCCACGACCGCCGCCACCGCGCCGTTCGCCGGATTGATGATGTCGCGGGTGCCACCGTCGCAGGCATGGCGCCACGCGCCGCCGATGCACAGGTCGGGATCGCCGTCCATCGCCTACCGAACTCCCTCGCGTCGGGTTACACCGGAGTGGCCAGTCGGGACACTACCCATCGATGGAACTCCGCGAGGTGGTGTTCGGCCGGAACGAGTACACCGCCGCTGCGGTAGGCGCGCGAGGACATCGCCGGCTGGGTGCGTTCGCACGCGTCGAAATCCTGCATGTTGACCCGGTGGAACAGCTCCACCGACCGTGACACATCCCGACCGGAACCGAGCACCTCACGGGTGTAGAGCCAGTCGCATTCCACGACCGTGCGGTCTGCGGCGACCGGATACATGCGATGGAAGATCACGTGGTCGGGCACCAGGTTGATGAAGACCGTCGGTTTCACCGTGATCGCGTAGTACCGGCGATCCTGGTCGTCGGCGATTCCCGGTAACCGCTCGAAGCCCGCGCCTCCGTCGACGGTGAATCCCGCCACCTCCGAGCCGAATTCGGCGCCGAGACCGATGTTCGCCTGCGCGGCCTGGCCCTTCGCGAACTCGGGCAGCACGTCGACGAGCTCGGGGTGGATGGAACTGCAGTGGTAGCACTCCATGAAGTTCTCGACGATGAGCTTCCAGTTCGCCGCGACCTCGTAGACGACGCGGTGACCGACGTCCAGTCCGCCGATGCCGTAGCGGTTGATCGCATCCGCGTCACCCAGCGTCCTGGTCGCCTCGGCGACCACGTCCTCGAACGGCGGCGGGGTGTCCGACAGGCACACCCAGGCGTAGCCGAGCCATTCGGTCAGGGCGACCGGTATCAGCCCGTAGCGGTACCGGTCGATCGGCGAACCGGCGTCGTCGGTCAACGTGCCGATGTTGGGGGCGGCGACGAGCTTGCCGTCCAGGGCGTAGGTCCAGGAGTGGTACGGGCACCGCAGCGTGCGCCTGACCTCGCCCTCGGATTCGCTGCACAGCTGCGCGCCGCGGTGCCGGCACACGTTGAGGAAGGCCCGCAGCAGGCCGTCGCGACCGCGTACCAACAGGACGCTCTCGCGGCCCACCTGAACCTTCGTGAACCTTCCGGGCTTTTCGAGGTCGCTCGTGCGCACGGCGCAGAACCACATGTTCTCGAAGATGCCCTGCTGCTCGGCGGCGAACACTTCGGCGCTGGTGTAGTAGTGCCCTTCGAGGGTGGCCATGAGTGCGGTCATCGGGTCGTCACCAATCTGCGGGGGTCGAACAGCGAGATCGGATGCGCCGTTGCACCGGAGATGGCCAGATCGGCGAGGATCTCCCCCACCACCGGCACGAATTTGAAGCCGTGGCCCGAGAATCCACACGCCACCGTCACCCGTTCGCTGTCGGGATGGCGCGCGATGACGAAGTGCTGATCGGGCGTGTTGGCGTACATGCAGGTCGCCGAATGCACGCACGGACCGTCGAGCGCCGGCAGCAGCTCGGCGACGCGGTCGCGCATTTCCCGCACCTCGTGGTCGTGCACGGTGCGGTCGATGGTCTCGGGCGTGCATTCGACGCCCTTGCGGAAGAAGGCGACCTTCACCCCGCCTCGCGGGCCGTCGATCGCCGGGAACCCGTAGATCTGTGCGCCCGAGGCGTTCTCGTCGATGAAGATCGGATGATCGACGAACGACGCGGTGCCGCCGACGGGGTCGAGCCAGTACAGCACCTGTCGTTCGACGGTGATCGGGATGCCGAATTCGGCCAGCAGCTGCGGAGCCCACGCGCCCGGGCAGATCACGAGCTGACCGGCGGTGAAGGTCTCACCGGGGGTGCGGACGGTGACGCCTCCGGAGCTTTCCGACCAGTCGAGCACGTCGGCACCGAATCGCAGTGTGGCGCCCGCCTTCTCGGCCAGGTCCAGGTGTGCCCGAACCGTCAGCTCTGGCCGGGCGAAGCCGGCGTTGGCTTCGTAGAGTCCGACGTCGCCGGGGTGCGGCGTGAAGTTCGGGAACCTCGCGCGCACCTCCTTTCCGTCGAGAAGATCGTGCGGCAGGCCCCATTCCCGGCTCGCACGCAGACTGCCGGCAACGGTCAGGCAGTCCGGTGGACCGAGGAACAGACCGCCGGTCATGCGGTACACGTCGCGGCCACTGTCCGCGGCGAGGCCGGCCCACAGCTCGTATGCCCGCAGGAGCAGCGGCACGTAGGCCGGGTCCTCGAAATAGGACTGCCGGATGATGCGTGAGCCTCCGTGGCTCGATCCCCTGTCGTGCGCAGGGGTGAACTTCTCCAGCCCGAGCACCCGCTGCCCTCGCGCGGCCAGGTGGTATGCGGCGGCGCTGCCCATTCCGCCGAGACCGATGACGATGACGTCGTACGTCATGTGCCTACCTCTTGATTCGCGACATATCGGGGTCGACGACGGGCTCGGCGTGCACCGTCGCGGAATATGTGACGCCGCGGTAGGCCACGCTGACGGTCTCCCCGATTACGAGACCCGCCGGGAGCCACGCGTAGGCGATGGTCCGCCCGATCGTCGCCGAGTAGCCCGCACTGGTGACGTAACCGACACAGGTATCGCCGACCGACACCGGTTCCTTGCCGAGCACGGCGGCATCGGGATCGTCGAACACGATGCTGCGCAACGTCGCATCCGGCGACCCGGCCGTCAACAGCGCCTGCCTGCCTACGAAGTCCCCTTTGTCGACGCGGACGGCGAAGTCCAGACCGGCTGCAGCGGGCCGATGTTCGGCCGTCATGTCGGTGCCCCAGCTTCGGTAGCCCTTTTCGATCCGCAGGCTGTTGAACGCGATACGGCCGGCGGGAATGATGCCGTGCGCGGCACCGGCCTCGTCGATCAGATCCCACAGCGCAGAGCCGTACTCGGCGCCGGCGTAGATCTCCCAGCCCAGCTCACCGACATAGGACACCCGCATCATGACCACCGGGATCGCGCCGAGGTGGGTGTGCATCGCCCGGAAGTACGTGAAGGCCTTGTGGGACAAGTCGTCCGGACACAGCGGGGCGATCACCTCACGGGCCCGCGGCCCCCACACCCCGAGGCAGCAGGTGCCGCCCGTGATGTCGCGGACCACGACGCCGGGGGGCTTGTGCCGTGAGAGCCAGTCGAAATCCATCGGAGAGTTCGCGCCGACCTGGAAATGCTCGGGGCCCAGCCGGGCCACGGTGAGATCGCTTCGGATACCGCCGCTTTCGTCCAGCAGCAGAGTGTAGGTGACCGAACCGACGCTCTTGTCGACGTTGTTGGTGGTCATCTGTTGCAGGAATGCCGCAGCGCCGGAGCCGGAAACCTCGTAGCGGGTCAGCGGGGTCATGTCGTACATCGCGACGCACTCGCGCGTCCAGTGCGCCTCGGCGATCGAGATAGGCGACCAGTTCCTCGCTGCCCATTCGTCGCGGTGCGGGACGGCGAGCCCGTCGTCGAAAATTCGTTGCGCCAGTATGTCGTTGGCGCCGTACCAGGCTGGGCGTTCCCAACTTCCGCCTTCGTAGAAGGACGCGCCGAGCTCACACTGGCGGGCGTAGAACGGGCTGGTGCGCAGGCCGCGCAGCGCGGTGCGGTACTGGTGGGGGTGGATCACGTCGTAGACCTCGACGAAGGCCTGCGCGCTGGTCTGCGCGATGAGGCGGGGGCTGCGCGCGACATCCTCGAACCGGTACAGGTCGCATTCGTGAGTGTCGATCGTCGGTGTGCCCTCGATGATCCACTCGGCCGTCGCCCTGGCCACTCCCGCCGAGTGGGTCACCCATACTGCTTCGGCGACCCAGAACCCCGCGAGGTCGCGGTGCTCGCCCATGATCGAGAAGCCGTCGGTCGTGAACGAGAAGATCCCGTTGAACGCCTCTTCGACCTTCGAATCCCGCAGTGCGGGAATCAGATCGGTGGCCGCATGCCACGCAGGTGCGAAGTCCTCCTCGGTGAACGGGAGCATCGACGGCATCGCCTCGCCCGCGGTGTCGGTCAGCAGCGTGGTCATGTCGACCGGCATCGGCCGGTGCATGTACGAGCCGATGCCGAGACGGTCGCCGTGTTCACGGAAATAGAGATCCTGATCCTGATGGCGCAGGATCGGCAGGCCGGCTTCGGCGATCTCGGTGTTGCGTCCCACCAGCTCGGCGATCTGGCCGGAGCGCGCATACTGGTGGGCCATCGGCACCAGCGGGAGTACCAGTCCGACCTGGCGGGCGAGCTGAGCACCCCAGAAACCCGCGGCGCACACCACGATGTCGGCGTCGAGCGTTCCGTCGGCGGTGCGTATCCCGGTCACGCGCCGACCGTCGTCGAGGATGCCGAGCACCTCGGTGTGCGGCCGCAGGGTCGCGCCCCTGGCTTCGGCGCGGCCGGCCTGGGCTTCGGCGGCGCGCAGCGCTTTCGCCAGACCGTCGGCCGGCGTGTGAAAACCCCCGAGGATTCGATCCCGGTCGACGAGCGGGTGAAGCTGACCGCACTCCGACGGGGTGAGCAGCCTGCCGTCGATTCCCCAGGACTGCGCCCAGCCTGCCTTCCGGTGCAGGTCGGCCATCCGCTCGGGCGTGGTGGCGACCTCCAGACCACCGACCGGGTTGAAGGCCCAGCCGCCCGGATGCTGCAGCGCGGCGAACTTCTCGACGGTGTAGCGGGCGAAGGCGGTCATCGTCTTCGACGGGTTGGTCTGGAACACCAGCCCGGGCGCGTGCGACGTGGATCCGCCGGTGGCGAACAGAGGTCCGCGGTCGACCACGGTGACGTCGGTCCACCCGCGCGCGGTGAGTTCGTCGGCGAGCGAGGTACCGACGATGCCGGCACCGATGACGACCACTCTGGGGGTTCTTGGCATGTCCGGACCGCTTCCCGTCGGACGGTGATGAGATGAAGGATGTGAGTTGTTGCGTAGAACGCAACATTGCGCGTTATACGCAACAAATCATCCACCCTCACCCAGCCGCGCGCAAGACTTGTCGCCGCCGTGTCACATACTCGCGGCGAGATCCAGCGACCAGCCCGATCGCGGACCAGAGCACAGCAGCACGGAGGGACCACCCGTCGTCATGACGTCAACAAACGCTGACGCGTCACCCGATGATGACGCCCCACAATCGAAGGCCAGCCAACCCAAGCCCTTCTGGCAGGACAACCCCGAGATTCAGGCGATCATCGCCCGCACGATGGCCGACATCGAGAGCACGCCCCCGCGGCCGATCACCCTCAGTCCCGCCGAAATCCGGGATATGAACGAGTTCTTCGGCGAGGACTACCTCGAGTGCGAGTCGTCAACAAAAGCTGACGCGTCACCCGAGATGACGCCCCACAATCGAAGGCCAACCAACCCAAGCCCTTCTGGCAGGACAACCCCGAGATTCAGGCGATCATCGCCCGCACGATGGCCGACATCGAGAGCACGCCCCCGCGGCCGCCCATCGACTATCCCGACCCGATCCTGCACGACGCATGGACCGGCAGCAGCGTGCGCGAACTGCGGGATGCCCGAGACGATCTCACTCGTGCGAAGGCCCGCTATGACGAAGCCGTCTGCGCCGCACGACGCAAGTGCCTGTCCTGGGGACAGATCGGCACGATCCTCGGCGTCTCCCGCCAGCACCTGCACCGGCGGTATCGGGGACTCGTCGACTAGGCGTCGGGTTCGGCAGCGCCTTCGGAATCCTGCGAGTCGTCCTTCGTATCCGCCTGTGGCAGAAGCGCTTCCAGCGCGGCACCGGTGATCCGGCGAAACGCGCGCCGCGGCCGGTTCGCATCGAGGATCGCCACCTCCAGCGTGGAGGGTCCGAGCGTCCGCGGTTCTGCGCCATTGCCTCCGGCGCCCAACGCTGCCACCGCGATCCGCACGGCGTCCTCCAGGCTGGCGTTCTCGGCGTAGGACTCGTTGAGCGCGGTCGCGATCGGCTCGGTGGTACCGCCCATGACCACGAAGTGCGGCTCGTCGGCGATCGATCCGTCGTAGGTGATGCGGTACAGCTCGGGCGCCTTGGTCTCGCCGTAGTGGGCGACCTCGGCGACGCACAGCTCCACCTCGTAGGGCTTGGCCTGCTCGGTGAAGATCGTGCCCAAGGTCTGCGCGTACACATTGGCCAGCTGACGCCCGGTCACGTCACGCCGGGAGTACGCATACCCCTGGGTGTCGGCGAACCGGATCCCACCACTGCGAAGATTGTTGAACTCGTTGAACCGGCCGACCGCAGCGAAGCCGACGCGGTCGTAGAGTTCGCTGACCTTCTGCAACGACCGGGACGGGTTCTCCGCGACGAACAGCACACCGTCGGCGTACGCGAGCGCGATGACGCTGCGGCCGCGGGCGATGCCCTTGCGCGCGAGCTCGGAACGCTCACGCATCGCCTGCTCGGGCGAGATGAAATACGGGAAACTCACAGCTCGTCACCTCGGACAGGTGCGTGGTCGGGACCGAACGTGTCTGCCCGGGAACGGTTTTGGATGATCTCACGGCACATGTCGGCGATCTGCTGCTCGGCGATCTCAACGGCGCCGTCGGCGGTGATCACCACTGCGGTCGGGAAGATCCCCCGCACGAGATCCGGTCCGCCCGTGGCGGAGTCGTCATCGGCCGCATCGTAGAGCGCCTCGATCGCGACCCGCAGCGCGGAGTCGGCGTCGGTGACCTGCGAGTAGAGCTTCTTCATCGACGACTTGGCGAAGATCGAGCCCGAGCCGACCGACTGATAGCCCTCTTCTTCGAGATTGTGTCCGCCCGCGGCGTCGAAGGAGACGATGCGTCCTGCGCCTTCGGGATTCGGATCGTCGAGGTCATACCCGGCGAGCAGAGGCAGTGCGACGAAGCCTTGCAGCGCCGCACCGAGATTTCCGCGGACCATGGTCGCGAGGCGGTTCACCTTGCCGGGGAACGTCAGCGCGACGCCTTCGAGCTTCTCGTAGTGCTCCAGTTCGACGGCGTACAGACGCGCGAACTCGACGGCGATGGCGGCTGTGCCGGCGATACCGGTGACGGTGTAATCGTCGGTGATGTAGACCTTCTGCACGTCGCGGCTCGCGATCATGTGGCCCTGGGTGGCGCGCCGGTCACCGGCCATCACCACACCACCGGGGAATTTCAGCGCGACGATCGTGGTGCCGTGCGGCACGGCGTCGGACGGCGTGACACCGGGCGAGCCGGAGACGGGCAGCAGATGCGGCGCCTGGGTGCGCAGGAAATCGGAGAACGACGACAGGTTCACCACGCCACGCGACATGGCCGAGGACGCGTCGAAAGCGCCGGGTAGAGCGGACGGGAAGGCGGACGTGTCTCTATCCGGCCAGGTCACTGTCCACCCTTCTGTACATACGCACGGACGAAGTCCTCGGCGTTCTCCTCCAGGACGTCGTCGATCTCGTCCAACAGGTCATCGGTCTCTTCGGTCAGCTTCTCGCGGCGCTCCTGCCCGGCGGCCGTGCTGCCGGTGGGGTCGTCGTCTTCCCCGCCCCCGCCGCCACGCTTGGTCTGCTCCTGAGCCATTGCTGCCTCCTGCGTAAGTATTCCCACCGTGCGACGGGAAACCGACCGCTATCCCGCCGGTTTCTCCACCCTACCGGTCGGCCGACGGATTACCGGGGATAGCTCGCTCAGTTTGTCAGCTGCTCAACGAGTTCGACAGCGCTGTCCACCGAATCGAGCAGAGCGCCCACGTGAGCCTTGCTCCCCCGCAACGGTTCGAGGGTCGGGATCCGCACCAGCGAATCACCGCCCAGATCGAAGATGACCGAATCCCAGCTGGCGGCAGCGATGTCGGCCCCGAACCGGCGCAGACACTCGCCGCGGAAATACGCCCGGGTGTCGGTGGGCGGGTTGTCCACGGCGTCGAGCACCTGCTGCTCGGTGACGAGCCGCTTCATCGAGCCGCGGGCGACCAGTCGGTTGTAGAGGCCCTTGTCGAGGCGCACATCGGAATACTGCAGATCCACCAGATGCAGCCGCGGCGCGTTCCAGCCGAGGTTCTCGCGGTTGCGGAACCCTTCGAGCAGCCGCAGCTTGGCCGGCCAGTCGAGCAGGTCGGCGCACTCCATCGGATCCCGTTCGAGCAGATCCAGGACGTGGGCCCAGGTCTCCAGCACGTGCGAGGCCCGCGGGTCGGGGTCTCGGCTGTCGACGAGCTTGGCGACGCGGTCGAGATAGATGCGCTGCAGCGCGAGCGCGGTCATCTCCCGCCCGTCGGCCAGCGCGACGGTCGCGCGCAGTGAGGGATCGCGCGACACGACGTGCACCGCGTGCACGGGGCGAGCAAGCGTCAGATCGGAGAGCTCGAGTCCGATCTGGGGGCCTTCTTCGATCAGATCGAGGACCAGAGAGGTGGCTCCGACCTTCAGGTAGGTCGACGTCTCGGCCAGGTTCGCGTCACCGATGATCACGTGCAACCGGCGGTACTTGTCGGCGTCCGCGTGGGGTTCGTCGCGGGTGTTGATGATCCCGCGCTTGAGCGTGGTCTCCAGCCCGACCTCGACCTCGATGTAGTCGGAGCGCTGCGAGAGCTGGAAGCCCGGCTCGTCGCCGGAGGGCCCGATGCCCACGCGACCCGACCCGGTCACCACCTGGCGGGACACCAGGAACGGCGTCAGACCCGAGATCACCGCTGAGAACGGCGTCTGGCGGCTCATCAGGTAGTTCTCGTGGGTGCCGTAGGACGCACCCTTGCCGTCGACGTTGTTCTTGTACAGCTGCAGTTTCGCCGCACCCGGCACGCTCGCGACGTGTCGTGCCGCGGCTTCCATGACCCGTTCGCCGGCCTTGTCCCAGATCACCGCGTCCATCGGGTCGGTGACCTCGGGTGCGGAGTACTCGGGGTGGGCGTGGTCGACGTAGAGCCGGGCGCCGTTGGTCAGGATCATGTTGGCGGCGCCCACCTCGTCGGCGTCGACCACCGGCGGCGGCCCCGACGAACGGCTCAGATCGAATCCGCGGGCATCGCGCAGCGGCGACTCCACCTCGTAGTCCCACCTGGTGCGCTTGGCCCGCTGGATGCCCGCGGCCGCGGCGTAGGCGAGCACCGCCTGGGTCGAGGTCAGGATCGGATTCGCGGTCGGATCGGTCGGCGACGATATGCCGTACTCGACCTCTGTTCCGATGATCCGTTGCATGCGTGCCAGCGTAGAGGTTTGTCCCGACGGCGAGGTCACGAGCCCGACCGGCGACACGAGGGCGAGGTCACGAGGCCGCCGCTGCGGTCGTGGTGAGATCGATCCGCCATGACCCCCACGAGCGTCCAACGCCTCGCCGCCGAACGCTGGTTCCTCGACCGCGGCCTTCCCGCCGTGCTCCGCCCCGGCGTGCTCGTGCAGCGGGTGTGGACCCGCTCGGCGCCCGCGCTGGCGGCGCTGGCGGTCGCGATGGCGTTCTCGATCCTCGTCGTCGGCGTCACCGGCAAACACACCATCGACATCGACGGCACGCCGACGCGGACCGAGTGGTTCGTGCTCGGGGTGGTGGTGGTGGTGCTGCCCACGGCGGCTTTCGTCGGCTGGCTCGTCTCACGCAGCGACGACGTCCGGCTGCGTGCCGTCGTGTCGACGGCGTCGGTCGGTGTCGGGATCCTCGGCGCCCTCTACGGCGGGCCGAGCCCACGGGTGTGGGCGGACCTGGTCGCCGAGGCCGTCATCGTGGCGCTGATCCTCCTCGGCACCGCCAGCGGGGGCGGCGCCATCCTGGGCTGGGCGGTGCGCATGATGCTGGGCAACCTGGCCTCGGTGGGCAACCTGTTGCTGCGCGCGCTCCCGGTGATGTTGTTGACCGTGCTGGTCTTCTTCAACGGTCCGGTGTGGACCATGGCGGCCACGGTCCACCGACCCCGGCTGTGGTTCGCCCTGGTGTTCCTGATGACGATCGCCGTGTCGTTCCTGCTGTCCACCATGATGGCCGGCGTCCGACCGATCCTGCTGCCCGACGCCAAGGCGGAGCAGGACGCCGCGGCGCTGCGCGGAACGCCGTTCGAGACCATGCCGGACCGCCCGCGACGAGTCGACCTGTCGCGGTCCGAACGGCTCAACGTCGGTTTCGTGCTCGCGCTCTCACAGATCGTGCAGGTGCTCACCGTCTCGATCGTGACGGGGCTTTTGTTCTTCGCGTTCGGGCTGATCCTGATCAGCCCGGAACTGCTGGCGGCCCTGACGGCGAACGGGTCTCCCGACGGGCGGTTCCTGGGCATGACGCTGCCGGTTCCCGACGCCCTGATCCAGGTCTCGATGTTCTTGACCGCGTTGACGTTCATGTACCTGGCCGCGCGGGCCGTCGCCGACAAGGAGTACCGAACCCAGTTCCTGGATCCGCTGATCGAAGATCTGCGGGTCACTCTCGTCGCCCGCGACCGGTACCGGACGGTGACCGCCGACCCACCGCCCGGAAATACGCCTTCGTGATGCGCAATTAGTAGGCTGCGAACATGCAACTCACCAGGTTCACCGATCTGGGGCTGCGGGCGATGATGCTGCTGTCGGCCGGCGAGTTCGCCGACAAGCGGGTGACCACGGGCCGCATCGCGGCGAGCGCCGGCGCCTCGGAGAACCACATCGCCAAAGCGGTGTCCCGGCTGGTCGAGCTGGGGCTGGTGGAGGCCCGGCGCGGACGCATCGGCGGATTGTCACTGACCGAGGCCGGCCGCACCGCCTCGGTGGGATGGCTCGTGCGGGAACTGGAAGGCGACCGGGAAGTGGTCAACTGCCAGGGCGAAACGGCCTGTCCGCTCATCGCGGGCTGCCGCCTGCGGCATGCGTTGGCCCGGGCCAAGGAGGCCTTCTACGCCGAACTCGACAACTACACCGTCAGCGACCTCGCGCGAAGTCCGACGCTGAGCCTGATCCAGCTGGCACCCCCGACCTCGGCGCGCTGACAGGACCGCACGCAGGTCCTGGCGCACAATGTGTCCCGTGTCCGACATGCGGCCGGTCCACGACTGGTTCCTGCAACGCGGGCTGCCGCTGGTGCTCCCCCGGCGGGTGCGCGCACGCAAGCTGGTGCAGCGATCCGCCCCGATGGTCAGCGCGGTCGGCGCACTGACCGCGGTGACGATGCTGCTGGCCGACGTCACAGGCTCGGACCCGGACTACGGGTACGCGGTGCGGCTCGGTGCCATCGCGGTCATCCTGATCGCCGCGCCGTTCGCGCTGGAGATCCTGCACCGGCTCGGCACCCGGATGGGCGAAGCCCTGCGCCGGTGGGCGGCAGTGCTGGTGATGACGATCTTCGTGGTGATCATGCCGCTGACGGTCAGCGGCTGGTCGGGCACCGCCGCCGCCGAGGCTCCGGTGTTCATCGTGATCTCACTGCTCGCCGTCTGGCTGACCTACCTGGGTTTCGGCTCGATCGCGTTGTGGGCGTTCAGGTTCGCCTGGGTCCAGGTCGGCGCCCTGGGCACCCTGATGAGTCGCGCGCTGCCGTTGCTGATGCTGACCGTCGTCGTCTACTTCACCGGCGAGTTGTGGCAGCTGTCGGCTCGGATGTCCCGCGAAAGACTGTGGCAGACCATCGGATTCCTGAGCCTGGTGGCGCTGCTGTTCATGGTGGCCACCATCCGCGACGAGGTCCGGGCGCTGCGACAGGAGCGGTCCGAGCGTGACGACGACGCCACCGCCCTGCTCGAGGACACCCCGCTGGCGTCGATCCACACCGGCCCGGCGGCCCGTACCCCGCTGTCGCTGGCCGAGCAGGCCAACGTCGTCGCGGTCATGGTCGTCGCCCAGGCCATCCAGGTGGTGCTGTTCACCGCGGGCCTTTTCGTGTTCTTCCTCGCGCTGGGGATGATCGCGATACCCGATGACGTGACGGTGCTGTGGTCGAGCGAGCAGACGTGCGCGGTGGGCGAACCCCCTTGTGCGGGAACCTGGTTCGGGGTGCACATCCCGATACCGCAGACCGTGGTGCACATGTCGTTGTTCGTCGCGGTGCTCTCCGGCCTGTATTTCACGGTGAGCACCAGCGTGGACCCGCTGTATCGTGAGCGGTTCTTCGAACCGCTGATCGGCGACGTCGCGGTGAGCCTGGCGGGCCGCGACGCCTACCGCGCGGTCGGGCAGCCGGATAGATTCACGGCGTGAGCTCACTCTTCGGCCGCCGCTACGGCGAAGTCCTGCTCGTGCGCATGGGCGACGCGGGTCCGGAGGCGACGGTGTTCAACACCTACCCGCTCAACGACTGCCCCGCCGAGTTGTGGAACCGGCTCGATGCGCAGGCCATCGCCGCCGAACACCACTGTGCGGCAGCGTTGTTGAACGGGCCGCGGTACTGGCTCATGAGCCGGATCGAGAAAGTTGGCGGCACCGAGACGCCTCGCGAGACCTTCGGCGGGATCGAGATGCTGCAACAGGCGACGGTGTCCCTGTCGTCGATGAACCCGTCGCCCTACTCGGTCAACGAGGTCGACCGCAAAGCGGTGTTCGTCTACGACCCGGGGACACCGGTCTTCGAGCTGATCGATCCCGAGGACCGCTGCTGGGTGATGCAGACCTACAGCCAGACCGTCGATCCGGAGCTCTCCGTCGACGACCTTCCCGGACTGGGTGACCGCCTCAACCTGCCGGACGGCTGGCGGTATCGCGCGCGGACACTGGACCAGACGGTGCGGGTGGAAACCGCCACCCGAAAGGCACGCGTGCTGCAGGACGATCTGGCGAACAGCTACTCGCTACTCGGATGAGGCACACGCGCCGGGCCTGGCCACCGTCAGGGTCGGTGGCGTGTCGTCCGGGATCACGGTGCCGGCCGACGGCGACTGCGTACACACCTGCCAGGAGGTGAGGTTCTCCTCCTCGAAGACAGGACCCTCCGCGGTGGTGGCCGCGGGGAGGACGACTCCGTCGCTGGCGGCCAGCACGGCGTTGCGGGCGTCCTGCAGCAGTTGCCCCGTGACATCGGGCATCACCCACTGATCGGCCGCTGCGGGCGCCGCGGCCGCGATCGCCGCGGCGAAGACCAGAGAAGTCGCACCGGCGAGGCGCACGTGACTTTTCATCGCACTCTCCCAGGGTCGCTGACCTGTACCAGCCTGAAGTTACGCCTGTACAGCGCCGATGGGGCGAGTTGAGAAGAATCCGGGCCCGGGGCCGTACCCCGAGCCCGGACCCGTCACAGGTACTGACCCAGATTGCTCTCGGTGTCGATCGCCCGGCTGGCCGACGAGCTCTTGCCCGTGACGAGCGTGCGGATGTAGACGATCCGCTCACCCTTCTTGCCCGAGATCCGGGCCCAGTCATCGGGATTGGTGGTGTTCGGCAGATCCTCGTTCTCGGCGAACTCGTCGACGATCGAATCCAGCAGGTGCTGGATGCGCAGACCCCTCTGCCCGGTCTCCAGCACCGCCTTGATCGCGTTCTTCTTCGCGCGGTCCACGACGTTCTGGATCATCGCCCCGGAGTTGAAGTCCTTGAAGTACATGACTTCCTTGTCACCGTTGGCGTAGGTGACCTCCAGGAACCGGTTGTCGTCGATCTCGGCGTACATCCGGTCGACGACCTTCTCGATCATCGCCTTGATGGTCAGCGACCGGTCACCGGAGAACTCCGACAGATCGTCCTCGTGGATCGGCAGTTCGTCGGTCAGGTACTTGCTGAAGATGTCCATCGCCGACTCGGCGTCGGGCCGCTCGATCTTGATCTTGACGTCCAGGCGGCCGGGCCGCAGGATCGCCGGATCGATCATGTCCTCACGGTTGGAGGCGCCGATCACGATGACGTTCTCCAGCCCCTCGACGCCGTCGATCTCGCTGAGCAGCTGCGGCACGACCGTCGTCTCGACATCCGAGCTCACACCGGTGCCGCGGGTCCGGAAGATCGAGTCCATCTCGTCGAAGAACACGATCACAGGCGTGCCCTCGGAAGCCTTCTCCCGGGCCCGCTGGAAGATCAGCCGGATGTGACGTTCGGTCTCACCGACGAACTTGTTGAGCAGCTCGGGGCCCTTGATGTTGAGGAAGTAGCTCTTCGCCTCGCGGGCGTCGTCTCCTCGGACCTCGGCCATCTTCTTGGCCAGCGAGTTCGCCACCGCCTTGGCGATGAGCGTCTTGCCGCACCCGGGCGGACCGTAGAGCAGCACGCCCTTGGGCGGCCGCAGGGAGTACTCGCGGTAGAGCTCCTTGTGCAGGAACGGCAGCTCGACCGCGTCGCGGATCTGCTCGATCTGACGGCCGAGCCCGCCGATGTCGTTGTAGCTGACATCGGGCACCTCTTCGAGCACGAGGTCCTCGACCTCGGCCTTGGGCACCCGCTCGAAGGCGTAGCCGGCCTTCGTGTCGACGAGCAGGGAGTCGCCGGGCCGCAGCTTGCGTGGCCGGTCGTCGCCCAGGTCGTCGTCGTAACCGTCGGGCAGATCAGCCGATGCCACCAGCGGCTCGGCCAGCCACACGATGCGCTCCTCGTCGGCGTGGCCGACGACGAGCGCGCGGTGCCCGTCGGCGAGGATCTCACGCAGCGTGCTGATCTCTCCGACGGATTCGAAGTGGCCGGCTTCCACCACGGTCAGCGCCTCGTTGAGGCGCACCGTCTGGCCCTTCTTGAGACCTTTGGTGTCGATGTTCGGCGAGCAGGTCAATCGCATCCGGCGACCCGAGGTGAACACGTCGACGGTCTCATCGTCCTGCACGGAGAGCAGCACGCCGTAGCCGCTGGGCGGCTGGCCGAGACGGTCCACTTCCTCCCGCAGAGCCAGCAATTGCTGCCGGGCCTCCTTGAGGGTGTCCATCAGTTTCGCGTTGCGGGCGGCCAGCGAGTCGATCCGCGCCTCGAGTTGATGCACGTCGCGAACGCTGCGCGCGCTTCCTGTCGTACCGGCCGCATCGGCCAACTGTTCACGCAACACCGAGGCCTCGCGGCGCAGCTGTTCGAGTTCTGCCGCGTCTTCACTGGACAGGGGCGTATCAGGGGATGCTCCCAAGGCGTCGGTGCCGTCGCCGGCTTCGGGACGCTCGGACTCACTCATGCTGAGCTCCTTTCCCACACGCGATGTTGGTGCGGTAACAACTTCAACGCTACCGGCGATTCAGACATTGTGTGTGCTCTGGGAATTCGACACACCAGCAACACTGTTAGCCTCTGTACATCAGTTCGGCCGAACGGAAGGACAGCCGTGACCTTGAAATCCCTCGTTACCAGCCTGACCACTGGAGCGGCCGCAGCCGCCTGTGTCGGCGCTGCGGTCGCGGGTGTGACCTCAATTGCAGCAGGTGCGGGCATCGCCTCGGCGTCTCCCGTCGTCAGCGCGCCGCTGCCCGCCGCACCGGCACCCGATCTGGCGGGTCCGCTCGTGTCGACGCTGAGCGCGTTGTCCGGACCGGGCTCGTTCGGCGGTAACAAGGCCAGCTACGTCCAGGGCGGGCTCGGTCGTATCGAGGCCCGCGTGGCCGACAGCGGATACGCCAACGCCGCGGCCAAGGGGTACTTCCCGTTGAACTTCACCGTCGCCGACATCGACCAGAACGGCCCGGTGGTCACCGCGAACGTCACCGCAGCGGCAGCCAGCGGCGCTGTGGCGACCCAGCCGCTGACGTTCATCGCCGGCCCCAGCCCGACCGGCTGGCAGCTGTCCAAGCAGTCCGCCATGGCGCTGATGTCCGCGGTGGGTTGATCCCCCGCACCCTTCTCGTCCGGAGCGCCGCCACACTCGTTGTGGCGGCGTTCGGCATGTCCGGGTGCAGTCAGTCCGAGCACCCCGCCGCCACTCCGTCCACACCACCGCCCGCCGCGTCGACTGCGCACCCCGACCCGATCCCGGATTCGCGCGGCGGCCCGCCGCTGCCTCCGGCGACCGCGCTGACCGATGTGATGGCCAGGTTGACCGATCCGGCCGTTCCCGGTGACGAAAAAGTCACACTGATCGCCGACGGCACCGCCGCGGAAGCCGGCGCACTCGACCGATTCGCCGCCGCGCTGCGGGACAACGGCTCGCTGCCCCTGACGATCGAGGCGCGCGATCTCGCGTGGTCGCAATCGGCTCCGGGCAACGTCATCGCCACCGTCGTGATCAGGTCGGCCAATCCGCAGACCGGTGAGTTCACCTATCCGATGGAGTTCGTGTCGGCCGACGGCGTCTGGCAACTGACGCGCGGTACCGCCGACGTGCTGCTCACGCTCGACCCCGCTCCGTCGCCGCCGCCACCGGGTCCGCCACCGCCGCCGGCGCCCGAACCACCCCGCTGACCCATGTGGATCGGCTGGCTGGAGTTCGACATCTTGCTCGGCGATGTGCACTCGCTCAAGGCGAAGCGCTCCGTCGTGCGCCCCGTGATCAGCGAGCTGACACGTCGGTTCGCCGTGTCGGCCGCCGAGACGGGGTCACATGACCTGCACCGGCGGGCCGGCATCGGGGTGGGCGTCGTCGCGGCCGACCGGGCGCACGTCGTCGACGTCCTGGACTCCGCGGAACGACTCGTGGCCGACCGGCCCGAACTCGAACTGCTGTCGGTACGGCGCGGCCTGGTGAAGAGCACCGACGACTGAGCCACCCGGAGGCTACGTCACCCGCCGGTGACCCGTTTCTTGCGCAGCGGGACCGGGGTGACGGTGCCGGGCGCAAGCCTGCGGGCGCTGATCAGGAACGCGGTGTGTCCGCGCATCGTGTGCTCGGGACGCACCGCGAGCCCGACGACATGCCAGCCCCGCTGCATGCTCTCCCAGGCCCTGGGCTCGGTCCAGCACTGCTGCTCGCGCATCGCCTCGACGGTCTTCGACAACTGGGTCACGGTCGCGACGTAGATCATCACGACCCCGCCGGGGACCAGCGCCTCGGCGACTGCGGGCAGCACCTCCCAGGGCGAGAGCATGTCGAGCACGACGCGATCGACCTCGGGTCCGTCGTAGCCCGACAGATCCGCGATCACGAGCTCCCAGTTCGCCGGTCGCTCACCGAAGAACGTCTCGACGTTGCGGATCGCGTGTTCGGCGTGGTCGTCACGCACCTCGTAGGAGGTCACCGTGCCGTCGGGACCGACGGCACGCAGCAGCGAGCAGGTCAGCGCCCCCGAACCGGCGCCCGCCTCCAGCACCCGCGCCCCGGGGAAGATGTCGCCCTCGTGGACGATCTGCGCCGCGTCCTTCGGATAGACCACCTGCGCACCACGCGGCATCGACATCACGTAGTCGACCAGCAGCGGCCGCAGTACCAGGAACTGATCGCCGTTGGTCGACTTGATCACGCTGCCCTCGGGCAGACCGACGACGTCGTCGAGGGCGATGATCCCGCGATGGGTGTGGAACTCGCCGCCCGGCTTGAGCAGCATCGTGTACCGCCTGCCCTTGGCATCGGTGAGCTGCACACGGTCACCGACGGCGAACGGACCTGTTCTGCGCACAGCAGACGAGCCTGCCACCAGACGCGCCGCCACGGGTATCCGGGGTTGTCCGAGGCCGGTCCTAAGGTGTGTCCATGGGCGAACAGAGCGGGCATCCGGTGCGGCGCCCCGCGCTGTCGCCCTCGCGCGCCGGCGACTTCAAACAGTGCCCGCTGCTCTACCGGTTCCGCGCGATCGACAGGCTTCCCGAGCCGTCCAGCACTGCTCAGGTGCGCGGTTCGGTGGTGCACGCCGCGCTCGAACAGCTCTACGCCCTCCCCGCCGCCGAACGTCGGCCCGAGACCGCGCTGTCTTTGGTGGCCCCGGCATGGGAGCGGGTGGTCGCCGAACAGCCATCGCTGGCCACCGACATCGATCCGGCGCTGCGCGCCGAGATGCTCGAGCAGGCCCGCACGCTCCTGTCGGGCTACTACCGGCTCGAAGACCCGACGCGCTTCGACCCCCAGAGCTGCGAGCAGCGCGTCGAGGTCGAGCTCGCCGACGGCACCCTGCTGCGCGGCTTCATCGACCGCATCGACGTCGCACCGACCGGCGAGATGCGCGTGGTCGACTACAAGACCGGCAAGGCGCCGCCCGAGGCGCGGGCGCTGGCGGAGTTCAAGGCGATGTTCCAGATGAAGTTCTACGCCGTCGCGCTGCTGCGCTCGCGCGGCTCGCTGCCGGCCCGGTTGCGACTGGTCTACCTCGCCGACCACCAGATCCTCGACTACACACCGACTCTCGACGAGCTGGAACGATTCGAGAAGACACTCATGGCGATCTGGCGGGCGATCCAATCTGCCGGGGTCACAGGTGATTTCCGCCCCAGCCCGTCCCGGCTGTGCAACTGGTGCGCCCATCAGGCTCACTGCCCCAGCTTCGGCGGCACTCCCCCGCCGTACCCGGGCTGGCCGCAGGTGCTCGACGACGGCGATCCCGACGCCGTACTGCAGGCGGAGCCCGCCGCATGATCGAGTGCCTCTACCGCCGGATCGGCGCCGACGGTGAGTACACGGTGTTCGAGTCGACCGACGGCACGCGCAGTAACTGGGATCCTCAGATCCAGCACGGCTCACCGCCGTTGGCGTTGTTGACCCGGGCGATCGAGGATCTCGCCGAGGGCACGGGGCTGCGCGTCGGCAGGCTCACCCTCGACATCCTCGGTGCCATTCCGGTGACGACCGTGCACGTGCGCTCGTGGGTCGAACGACCGGGGTCGCGGATCTCTCTGATGGCGGCGGAGATGCTCGTCGACAGACCCGACGGCCCACGGCGCGCCGTGGCCCGGGTCACCGCGTGGCTGCTCGCGCCCAGCGACACCGCCGATGCGGTCACCGACCGGCACCCTCCGCTGATCGAGGGCGAGGCCTCGACCGTCGCGCATGCCTGGGAGGGAGCTCCCGGCTATCTGGAGACGGTCAGCTGGCGCCGCCAGCAGGATCAAGACGGTGCAGCCGTAGCATGGCTGAGTCCGCTTGTGCCCCTTGTCGACTCAGAGCCGACCACCGCACTGCAGCGTCTTGCGATGGTGGTCGACTCGGCCAATGGCATCGGCGCGGCGCTGGATCCGCAGCGCTTCCTGTTCATGAACACCGACACCGCGGTACACCTGCACAGGCTGCCCGAGGGGCAGGATTTCGCGGTGCGGGCCCGCGGGTCGATCGGCCCGGACGGCATCGGCGTGACGACGGCCGAACTCTTCGACCGGAACGGCTTCGTCGGGACGTCGGCGCAGACGCTGTTGGTGCAGCGGCTCGGATGATCACGGCGATCCGGTCGCAGTTCGACCTCGCCTGGGCGTTGACCGATCTGCATCTGTCCGCCCTGCAGGACGAGGATTTCCTGTGGGAGCCGGCCCGGCGATGCTGGACGGTGCGCCCCGACGGATCCGGTCGATGGCGTGCGGATTTCGCCGAGGTCGAACCCGACCCCGTACCGGTCCCCACGATCGGGTGGCTGACGTGGCACATCGTCTACTGGTGGAGCGGCGCGCTGGCGTCACTGAGCGGCGACACGCCGCGCCGCCCCACCGAGGTGATGTGGGCCGGGACCGGGCCCGCGGCGGTGTCTCAGGTTCGCGGGCTGGCAGGACAGTGGCGAGAGTTGTTGGCCGACATGGCATCGTCGCGACTCGCGGAATCCTCGACGTTCCCGTGGGGCACTACTGACCCGCGCACGGTCGCCGACACAGCGCTGTGGGTGACCGTCGAGTTGACCAAGAACGCCGCCGAGATCGGTCAGCTGCGACTCCTGCGCGCAGCGAGAGTGTGATCGCCGCGATCCGCTACGCCGATGCGGCCAGCGCCTTGCGGTCCTCGTCGGCGAAGCTGTCCTCCAGGTGCAGAGGCGTGTAGTCGACGTCGATCTCGGCCAGTGGGCGCCCACGGGCGCTGCTGATGGTGCCGAAGCGCCTCATCCCCTTGTCCGCCGCGTACTGCTGGAACTCCTCGATCGTCAACCCGAACGGGATCTCGTCGTAAAGGGCGAACGCGTCATCGGTGTTCTGCAATGCCAGCGGGATCAGCTCGTTCATCCGGTCCTCGAAGACCGTCCAGTTCGCGTCGTCGGCCGCCACGTGGCGCCGGCAGGTGAATGTCCCCCACGCCATGTGACGCCGTTCGTCGTCACCGATGCGGCGCACCAGCTCCTGCATACCGGGCAGGATGTGGCGGTCGACGCAGATGCGGTGCCACGCATAGTATCCCGTCAACGCCATCATGCCCTCGATCACGTGGTTGTAGGTGACCGAGGCCCGCACCTGCGCCTGCGGCGACGGGTCGGTGGCCAGCGCGTCCAGCGATGCGGGCAGTTCCTCGTAGAACATCTGCCGATAGGCCGGAAGGTCGTCGAGGTAGCCCTGCAGATCCTCGGTGATCCCGACGGCGTCGAGCCACATCCGGAAGACCTGCGTGTGCTTGGCCTCCTCGAACGCGAACTGCGTCAGATACATCTCGTCGCCGAGTCTGCCCTCGGCGCGCATCGCCGCCATGAACGGCTGGATGTCCTGGGTGACCGCCTCCTCCCCGGCGATGAACTCCGCGCACAACCGGGTGGCCCAGTCGCGTTCCATCGTCGACAGCGATTCCCAGTCGGCCCGGTCCCGGGAGAAGTCGATGTCGGCGGGATCCCAGAACTTCGCGTTGCCGCCGGCGAAGAGCCGTAGCGGCAGGCTGTCCCAGTTGAGTCCGCCCGCGGCGAGTGAGTCCGAGCGCGTCCTATTCATGACTGTTCTCCTTGGGTTGCGGTTGGCGGGGTCCAGGGGTGGGGGTGTCGGCGAACGCGGCGGCGAGCACGGCGACGTAGCGCCGCACGACCAACGCGGGCTGCTCGGGTGCGATCTCGTCCAGGCCCAGAACGGGATCCATTCCGCGCACGTACGGCGCCAGCGCGAGGTGGGGCAGGATCATCAGCAGTAGCGACAGCATGGTGTCGGTGTCGGCGTCGGGGCGCAGGTCGCCCCGCGTGCCCGCCGCGTGCACCAGCGGCCGCAGCACCTGCAGATAGTGGCGGTGCACGACGGCCCGCACGCTGACCCGGGCATCGGTGTCGACCTCGAAGCTGGCGGCGGCGTGCAATGCCCGGTCCTGGGGATGCTCGGCGAAGTACGCCACCCAGACGTCGAGCAGATCGGTGAGGAACTCGAAGAACGGCCGGCCCGGGTCGAGGATGCGGATCTGGTCTTCCATGTGGCGTCTGACCCGCTGACTACCCACCTCGGTGATGTGGGCGTAGAGGTCGCGCTTGTCCGCGAAGTACTGGAACAGGCTGCCTTTGGCCACGCCCGCGCGCCGGGCGATCACGTTGAGGCTGCCTCCGGAGAACCCGTGCGCGGCGAACTCCGTCTCGGCGGCGGCCACCACCGCCGCGCGGCGATCCGCGCCCAGACGAGACCATGTCACCGTCGGCATCGCGCCTCCAGGGCTTGATGTGACCAGTGGTCATATTACTGTGACGCGCGCCACAGTCAAGGTCGGTCTACGTCAGCGGGTGGAGATCCTGCAGCAGTGTCGGGACCAGCTCGCTGACCGTCGGGTGGATGTGCATGGTCCGCGAGATCGCGGTGTAGGGCAGCTTCGCGGTCATCACGTCGAGGATCAGGTGCACCACCTCGTCGCCGCCGACACCCAGGATTGACGCCCCCAGGATCTCCTCGGTCTCGGCGTCGACGACCACCTTCATGAAGCCCTGGGTCTCACCCTTCTCGACCGCCCGGCCCACCCGCGTCATCGGGCGCTTGCCCACCAACGCTTTTCGGCCCGTCCGGCGGACCTCGTCGGCGGTCATCCCCGCGCGACCCAGCGGCGGGTCGATGTAGAGCGCGTAGGTGGTGATGCGATCGCTGACCCGGCGCGGGTCGTCGTCGAGCAGGTTGGCGGCGACGATCTCGAAGTCGTTGTAGGACGTATGGGTGAACGCGCCCCGACCGTTGCAGTCCCCCATCGCCCAGATGTTTTCGGCGCTGGTGCGGAGCTGGTCGTCGACGACGACGTACCCGCGCTTGTCGGTCTCGACGCCGGCGGCTTCCAGGCCGAGGTCGTCGGTGTTGGGTACGCGACCGACCGCGACGAGGAGGTGGCTCGCGTCGATCGGTGCCGCCCCGTCGCGCGGCTTGACCGCAATCCCGTTCCGGCGCTTGGCCACCGAGATCGCGTCGGCCCCCAGCTCGACGCGGATGCCTTCGGCTTCCAAAATGTCCTTGATCGCCGCCGAGACGTCCTCGTCCTCGCGGGCGGTCAGCCGAGGCCCCTTCTCGACGACGGTCACCTCCGCACCGAACCGCCGGTACATCTGGGCGAACTCCAGCGCGATGTAACTCCCGCCGATGATCACCAGGTGCTCGGGCACGACACCGAGGTCGAGGATCCCGACATTGGTCAGGTAGTCGACGTCTGCGAGCCCGGGAATGTCCGGGACGACGGCGCGCCCGCCGACGTTGAGGAAGATGCGTTCGGCCCCCAGGAGTGTGCCGTCGACGCGCACGGTGTTCGGGCTCTCGAAGCGGGCGTGTCCACGGATCAGGGTGGCGCCGTCCATCCCGTCCAGCCATGATTCCAGACCTTCGCGGTCGCCACCGCTGATGCGATCCTTACGCGCCTTGACCGCGGCCATGTCGACGGTGACCTCCGAGGTGCCGATCCCGAAATCGGCGCCGCGGCGCGCGAGATGGGCGGCGTGGGCGCTGGCCACCAGGGTCTTGGTCGGGATGCAGCCGTAGTTCACGCAGGTTCCGCCCACGAGTTTGCGTTCGATCACCGCCACCGTCTGCCCCGCGGCCGTCAACCGGGCGGCCAGCGGCGGCCCGGCCTGGCCGGCGCCGATGATGATCGCGTCGAACTTCTGGGTCGCGGTCTCGGACACGGGCGCCTACGGAACGAGGCTGACGAGGAACGCGACGAGGAATCCGCCGCCGACCGCGATGACGTCCTCGATGAACGCGCCGGGGCGGTCCTTCCCGTGGTTGCGGTCGGCCAGCCCGGCGCGCAGCGCGGCACCGGCCATCGTTCCCAGCACAGCGCCGATCATGCCTGCGCCCGTCGCGGAGAACGTGTGGAAGAACGCGCTCCCGATGACCGCGCCGGCGAAACCGCCTGAGATCAACCGGGCGATGAACTGCGGCGGCACTTTTCGGCTCGGCGTCTTGGGCAGCTGATCGGTGATGAGCTCCCCGACCAGGAAGATCGTCAGCACCGTGGCGGTGATGGGGTGGGCCATCCACTCCGACCACTTGTCGGCGACGTCGATCCAGCCGAGCATCGCGCCCCACGCCACGACCGCCGGGGCCGTCATCGCGCGCAGCCCTGCGACCACGCCGATCGCCAACGCCAGAACGAGCACCAGAACCTGCGTCATCGGGCCTCCCGCGATGGTGGACATCCGGACGCTAACACGACGGACCGCGTCGTGAGAGATCTAGATCAGAAGCGACAGAACCTGATGTCGGAGGCCAGAATCGCCTTCGCGCCGATGGCGGCGAGTTCGTCCATGATCGCGTTGACATCCCGGCGCGGCACCAGCGCGCGGACGGCGACCCAGGCGGGGTCGGCCAGCGGCGCGATGGTCGGTGACTCGAGGCCGGGGGTGACCTCGGTGGCCTTGTCCAGCACCGTGCGCGGGCAGTCGTAGTCGAGCATCAGGTACTGCTGGCCGAAGACCACACCCTGCACGCGGGCGGCGAGTTGATCGCGTGCCGGATCGGGGTCGGAATCGGCGCGCTCGATCAGGATGGCCTCGGAATCACACAGCGATTCGCCGAAAGCCACCAGGTTGTGCAGTCCCAGCGTGCGCCCCGAGCCGACGATGTCGGCGATCACATCGGCCACCCCGAGCTGGATGGAGATCTCCACGGCGCCGTCGAGGCGGATCACCGTGGCGTCGATTCCCTTGGCCGCCAGGTCTTTCCGGACCAGATTCGGATACGCGGTGGCAATGCGCCTGCCGGCGAGATCGGCAACCTGCCAATCCTGACCTGCCGGGGCGGCGTAGCGGAACGTCGACGACCCGAAGCCCAGCGCCAGCCGTTCGCGGACCGGAGCGTCGGCATCAGCGGCGAGGTCGCGGCCGGTGATGCCGAGATCCAGTTCCCCCGAACCCACGTAGATGGCGATGTCCTTGGGCCGCAGGAAGAAGAACTCGACGTTGTTCGCCGGGTCGACCACCGTCAGATCCTTGGGATCGGAGCGGCGGCGGTATCCGGCCTCGGACAGGATCTCCGACGCAGACTCGCTCAGTGCCCCCTTGTTGGGGACGGCGACGCGCAGCATCGGCGATGAGCCGCTTGCGCGAAGAGAAGACATCAGAGCTTTCCGTACACGTCGTCGAGCGACAGACCCCGCGCCAGCATCAACACCTGCGTCCAGTACAGGAGCTGGCTGATCTCCTCGGCGAGCGCGTCGTCACTCTCGTGCTCGGCGGCGAGCCAGACCTCTCCGGCCTCTTCGAGGATCTTCTTCCCGATGCCGTGCACACCGCCGTCGAGTGCCGCGACGGTCCCGCTACCGGCTGGCCGTGTGCGCGCACGTTCGCTCAGTTCGGCGAACAGCGCATCGAAGGTCTTCACGTTGGACGATTGTGTCACGCCCGGTCCGCTCAGCTCGCCGCGGTCTTGTCCTGCTTGAGGATCTCACCGTGCATGTCCTCCAGCGACACGCCCTTGGTCTCCATCACCCACCGCCAGACGAACAGACCCGACAGCACCGCGCACAGGCCGTAGAAGCCGTAGGCCAGTCCGAGATGTTCGCGCAATCCGGGGAAGGTCACGGTGATCAGCCAGTTCGCGGCCCACTGCCCGGCGGCGGCGAGGCCGAGAGCCGCGGCGCGGATGCGGTTGGGGAACATCTCGCCGAGCAGGACCCACACCACCGGGCCCCAGGACATGCCGAACGCGACGACGAACAGGTTCGCCGCGATCAGGGCGATCACCCCCGACGCGCCGGGCAGGCTCGGGGTGCCGTCGGGATTGACGGTGGCGTTGCCGAAGATCACCGCCATGGTGATCAGCGTGATCGCCATGCCCGCCGAACCGATCAGCAGCAGCGGCTTGCGTCCGATTTTGTCGATCAACGCGATCGCGATCAGCGTGGTCAACACGTTGATCACCGACGTGATCACGGTGTAGACCGCGGACTGGTCGGCACTGAAGCCGACGGCCTGCCACAGCACGTTGCTGTAGTAGAAGATCACGTTGATCCCGACGAACTGCTGGAAGATCGACAGCCCCAGACCCACCCAGACGATGCCGTAGATGCCGCCGGTCGGCTTGCGCATGTCCCGCCAGGACGGTTTGTCCTCGCGCTCCAGGGTCTCCCGGATGCGGGTGATCGTGATCTCCAGGTTCTTCTGGCCCAGCAGCTTGGTCAGCACCCGGCGGGCTTCCGGAACCTTGTGCGTGGCAACGAGATACCGGGGCGACTCGGGAATGGTGAAGGTCAGCGCACCGTAGAGCACCGCGGGCAGCGCCATCGCCAGGAACATCCACCGCCACGCGTCGAGGCCGAACCACAGCGGTTCGTTCGGACCGCCGGCAAGCCACTGCAACAGGTAGTTGACCGCGAAGGACAGGAAGATGCCGGACACGATGGCCAATTGCTGAAGGGAACCGAGGCGCCCGCGGATACCCGGCGGCGAGGTCTCGGCGATGTAGGCCGGGGCGATCACCGACGCGACGCCCACCCCGACGCCACCGACGATGCGGAACAGCACCACCGTCCACACCTCGTGCGCGAAGCCGGTGCCGAAGGCGCTGATGAGAAACAGCACCGCGGCGATCTTCATCACCGCGATGCGTCCGATCCTGTCGGCGATGCGGCCTGCGGTCATCGCACCCGCCGCGGCGCCCAGCAGAGCGGAGGCGACCGCGAACCCCAGCTCGGCGTTGCCGATGCCGAAGTCCTCCTGGATCGAGTCGACCGCCCCGTTGATGACCGCGCTGTCGTAACCGAACAGCAGGCCGCCGAGGGCGGCCACCGATGCGATCCTGATCGCGGTCTTGCCGGACGAGAAGTCCTGGCCTTCCTCGAACAGTTCCGGGCTCTCCCCGACTGGTCCACCCTGACCGGCCATGCGACGACCTTTCCCGCGCAACCATCCGTGATACAAGTCACATTCAAGCACTTGCCGCTTCGACCTCGGGGGTGTTCCCCAAAGAGTCACGGATTACGCGCCCTACCGGCAGCCGGCAGGGATCAGGCGGTGCGCTCGCCGAGTTCGCGGGTGATCTCCGCGTGGATCCGGCGTAGATCGGCCGGGGCCAGGTCTGCCAGGGATTCCACATGGCGCCGCCGCAGACCGCCCGGTACCGGAACGTCATTGGGGACCACGAGCACCGCGCACCCGGCTCTCTCGGCGGCGGCGGACCCGGTCACCGAGTCCTCGACGGCGAGGCAGTCCGACGGGTCCAGGGCGAGAAGCTCGGCGGCCCGCAGATACGGATCTGGCGCGGGCTTGCCCCTGGGTACCTCGTCACCGCACACCGTGAACGAGAAGTAATGACGTCCAATGCTTTCCAGTGCACGATCGGCGAGAGCACGATTGGTGTTGGTCACCAGTGCCATCGGGGTGCCCTCGGCCACAAGGCTTTCCAACAACTCGAAGGCACCGTCACACCACGGCAGACCCTCGTCGAACAGTTCGGCGGTGTGCGCGTGCAGCCAGCGGATCGACTCCGCCATCGCGGCCGGGTCGAGATCGAGGCCGAGTTCGGTGTAGACGGTGACCATCGTCTCTTCGGCCGACGCCCCCACCAGCGCAGTGCGCGTCTCGCGGCCCATCTCGGCGTCGTAGGTCTCGTAGAGCTTGGAAAGTGATACATCCCACAGCTTTTCGGAATCGACGAGGGTTCCGTCCATGTCCCACAGCACCGCCCTCACCCGGCCATTGTGGCATGCGACCGGGATGCGGGGCGAACCGCGCGAGGCGTCTCAGTCCTCCGGGTTGTAGCCCAGGTTCGGGGCCAGCCAGCGCTCGGCTTCCTGCAACGTCCACCCCTTGCGCCGTGCGTAGTCGGCGACCTGATCCTGCGCGAGCCGGCCGACCACGAAGTACTGCGACTGAGGATGCGAGAAGTACCAGCCGCTGACGGCCGCGCCCGGCCACATCGCCATCGACTCGGTGAGCTCGATGCCGGTCCGTTTCGTCACGTCCAGCAGGTCGAACAGCGTCGTCTTCTCGGTGTGCTCCGGGCACGCCGGATAGCCCGGAGCCGGCCGGATGCCGCGGTACTTCTCGCCGATGAGTTCCTCGTTGTCGAGCTGCTCGTCGGGCTGGTATCCCCAGAACTCCTTCCGTACCCGCTGGTGCATCCGTTCGGCGAACGCCTCGGCGAGCCGGTCGGCGACCGACTCCAGCAGGATCGCGCTGTAATCGTCGAGGGCCGCCTTGAACTCCATGATCTTTTCCTGGCTGCCCAGACCGGTGGTGACGGCGAACGCGCCGATATAGTCCCGGTGCCCTGTTTCCCGGGGGGCGACGAAGTCGCCGAGCGACCGGTTCGGGACGCCGTCGCGGTGCTCGCCCTGCTGCCGCAGGTTGTGCAGCGTCGTCAGCACCTCGGTGCGGGTCTCGTCGGTGTAGACCTCGACATCGTCACCGACGGCGTTGGCGCAGAAGAAGCCGATCACGCCGTTGGCGGTCAGCCACTTCTCCTTGATCGCCGTGTCGAGCATCTCCTGGGCGTCGTCGTACAACTTCCGGGCCGCCTCCCCGGTGGCCGGGTTGTTGAGGATGTCCGGGAACCGGCCCTTCATCTCCCAGGCGTTGAAGAACGGCTGCCAGTCGATGTACTCGCGTAACTCGGCGAGGTCGTAGTCGAGGAATTCACGGACTCCCGTTCCCTGTGCGGGCACCGGCGGGGTGTACCCGTCCCACTCGATCGGGGTGCGGTTCGCGCGAGCCTTCTCCAGTGTCAGCATCGGCCGGTCGTTCTTCTGGGCATGCCGTTCGCGCAGCGAGGCGTAGTCCTTCTCGGTGGCCTCCAGCAGCGCCGGGCGCTGCTTGTCGTCGAGCAGCGCAGCGGCCACCGGCACCGAGCGGGATGCGTCCTTGACCCAGACCACCGGCCCGCTGCGGCGCGGCGAGATCTTCACGGCCGTATGGGCGCGCGAGGTGGTCGCGCCACCGATCAGCAAGGGAATCTCGAGCCCCGCGCGTTCCATCTCGACGGCGAAATTGGACATCTCGTCCAGCGACGGAGTGATCAGGCCGCTCAATCCGATGATGTCGGCGTCGTGCTCCTTGGCCGCGTCCAGGATCTTCTGCGCGGGAACCATCACCCCGAGATCGATCACCTCGAAGTTGTTGCACTGCAGGACAACCCCGACGATGTTCTTGCCGATGTCGTGGACGTCGCCTTTCACGGTCGCCATCACGATGGTGCCGTTGGTGTCCTTGGATCCTGTCGCGCCGGCGTCGGCCTTCTCCTTCTCGATGAACGGCAGCAGGTAGGCGACGGCCTTCTTCATCACCCGGGCCGACTTCACCACCTGCGGCAGGAACATCTTGCCGGAGCCGAACAGATCGCCGACGACGTTCATGCCGTCCATCAGCGGGCCCTCGATCACCTCGATCGGACGCCCCCCGGCAGCCTCGATCTCGGCACGAAGTTCCTCGGTGTCGTCGTCGACGTGGGCGTCGATGCCCTTCACCAGGGCGTGGGTGATGCGTTCCCGAACCGGCAACGATCGCCACTCCGCGGCTTTCGGGTCCTCACCTTTGTCCTTCGAGTTGAACCGTTCGGCAATCTCCAACAGCCGCTCGGCCGCATCGGCGCGCCGGTTCAGCACCACGTCCTCGATGCGGTCCCGCAACTCGGGGTCGATCGAGTCGTACGGCACCAGTGCGCCGGCGTTGACGATGCCCATGTCCAGGCCGGCCTTGATGGCGTGGAACAGGAACACCGCGTGGATGGCCTCACGGACCGGGTTGTTGCCCCGGAACGAGAACGACACGTTCGAGATGCCGCCCGAGATGTGGACTCCGGGCAGATTCTCCTTGATCCAGGCGCAGGCCTCGATGAAGTCGATCCCGTAGGTGGCGTGCTCCTCGATGCCGGTCGCCAGCGCGAAGCAGTTCGGGTCGAAGATGATGTCCTCGGCCGGGAATCCGACCTCCTCGGTCAGGATGCGGTACGCGCGTCCGCAGATCTCCTTGCGGCGCTCCAGGTTGTCGGCCTGCCCCTGCTCGTCGAAGGCCATCACGACGACGGCGGCGCCGTACTTGCGGCACAGCTGCGCTTCGCGGATGAACTTCTCCTCGCCCTCCTTCATCGAGATCGAGTTGACGATCGGCTTACCTTGCACGTTCTTCAGGCCCGCCTCGATGACCTCCCATTTGGAGGAGTCGATCATCACCGGGACACGGCTGATGTCGGGCTCGGACGCGATCAGCTTGGTGAACCGGTCCATCGCGGCGACGCCGTCGATCATGCCTTCGTCCATGTTGATGTCGATGACCTGCGCACCGACCTCGACCTGCTGCAGTGCCACCGACAGCGCTGTGTCGTAGTCCTCGGCCTTGATCAGATTGCGGAACCGGGCGGAGCCGGTGATGTTGGTGCGCTCACCGATGTTCACGAACAGGGAGTTCTCATCGATGTTGAGTGGCTCCAGCCCCGACAACCGGGTCGCCACCGGGATCTCGGGGACGACACGCGGCGGCTTGCCGTCGACGACCTTGGCGATCTCGGCGATGTGCGCCGGCGTCGTCCCGCAGCAGCCGCCGACCAGGTTGACGAAGCCTGCGTCGGCGAAATCGGCGACGTAACCGGCCTGCCGCTGGGGCGTCTCGTCGTATTCGGCGAACGCGTTGGGCAGACCGGCGTTCGGGTAGCAGGACACGAAGGTGTCCGCCATCCGGGACATCTCGGCGATGTAGGGCCGCATCTCGGGCGCTCCCAGCGCACAGTTGAGGCCGACCGCGAGCGGCTTCGCGTGCCGGACCGAGTTCCAGAACGCCTCGGTGACCTGACCGGACAGCGTCCTCCCGGACGCGTCGGTGATGGTGCCGGAAATGATCACCGGCCAGCTGCGGCCGCGCTCCTCGAACAGCGTCTCGACGGCGAAGATCGCCGCCTTCGCGTTGAGCGTGTCGAAAATCGTCTCGATGACGATGATGTCCGAGCCGCCGTCGACCAGACCGTTGGCGGCTTCCAGGTACGCGGCGACCAGCTGGTCGTAGCTGACATTGCGGGCACCTGGATCATTGACGTCCGGCGAGATGGACGCGGTGCGCGTCGTGGGGCCCAGCGCCCCCGCGACGTAGCGGGGCTTCTCGGGGGTGCTGAACTCGTCGCACGCCTTGCGGGCCAGCGCGGCGCCGGCGAAGTTGAGCTCGTAGCTGAACTCGGCCATGCCGTAGTCGTTGAGCGAAATCGCGTTCGCATTGAACGTGTTGGTCTCCAGGATGTCGGCGCCCGCTTCGAGATACTCGCGGTGGATCGCCTCGATGATCTGCGGCTGTGTGAGGCTGAGCAGATCGTTGTTGCCCTGGAGGTCACTCGGCCAGTCGGCGAACCGTTCGCCGCGGTAGCCGGCCTCGTCGGGCCGGTCGCGCTGGATCGCCGTGCCCATCGCGCCGTCGATGACCATGATCCGCTCGCACAAGGCGGCCCTGAGCTCCTCGGTGCAGTCGGGGCGGATGTTCGGCTCGAACTCAGCGGCGTTCACGTGCGCTCCTTCCATTACGGAAGGCGTCCTTGACTCTGCCGAGCGTGGCGGACGGGTGCGTGTCCCGATCCGTTGCAACGCCTCTCGACGCAGAGAAGTCTACGTCGTCACCCGATCGACGTCTGGACGCCAGTCTCGGCGCGGTGATCATCTGCGCCGGTCACACAGCCAGGGTAGCCAGGCACGCAAGGACGAACGCGGGTTGATGACCGTCATCTCGTGCACCCAAGGCTTACGCTGGCGTTGTGACTCCCTCGGATTTCGGCGGTCCGAAGCGATCCGACCTGCCAGACCTTCGCGACACGATCATCGTCGCGGCCTTCGAGGGCTGGAATGATGCCGGCGACGCGGCCAGCGACGCGCTCGAACACCTCGACGCGATCTGGGAAGCGGAGACGATCGTCGAGATCGACGACGAGGCGTACTACGACTACCAGGTGAACCGGCCGGTGATCCGACAGATCGACGGCGTGACGCGCGAGCTGGTGTGGCCGTCGATGCGCATCTCGCACTGCCGGCCGCCCGGCGCGGATCGCGACATCGTGCTGATGCACGGCGTGGAGCCCAACATGCGGTGGCGGACGTTCTGCGCCGAGCTGCTGACCATCGCCGACAAGCTCAACGTGCAGACCGTCGTGATCCTGGGCGCACTGCTGGCCGACACCCCGCACACCCGGCCCGTCCCGGTCTCGGGCGCGGCATACTCTGCGGACTCGGCGAAGACGTTCGGCCTCGAAGAGACCCGCTACGAGGGCCCCACGGGCATCGCCGGGGTGTTCCAGGACGCCTGCGTGCAGGCGGGTATCCCCGCGGTGACGTTCTGGGCGGCCGTCCCGCACTACGTGTCCCAGCCGCCGAACCCGAAGGCCACGGTGGCGCTGCTGCGCCGGGTGGAGGACGTCCTCGACATCGAGGTGCCCCTGGCGGACCTTCCGGCCCAGGCCGAGGAGTGGGAGCAGGCGGTCAGCGAGATGACCTCGGAGGACGACGAGATCGCGGAGTACGTGCAGTCGCTGGAGGAGCGCGGCGACGCCGAGGTCGACATGAACGAGGCACTCGGCAAGATCGACGGCGACGCGCTGGCGGCGGAGTTCGAGCGCTACCTGCGTCGCCGAGGGCGGTAGCGCCCGACAGAGCACCCCGAGGGCGGTAGCTCAGACCTTCTCGGGTGCCGGCGCCTTCCAGGTTCCGTTGAGCGCGTCGGGCTTGGGCCAGTACAGCCGCAACACCAGCGCGAACGGACCCTTCGGCGCGGGCAGCCAGTTGGATTCCTTCTCGATACCCGGTGAGGCGTTCTGCACGGTGAACGTGTAGCCGCCGTCCGGGTCGCGCACCAGGCTCGGCAGCATCGTCGAGCTGATCAGGTAGCGGTTCATCGGGTTGGCCACCAGCACACTGCCCGGCAGCTCGTACATCGTGAGCGACCAGAACGCGTTGACCGGGGGCAGCTGGCCGGGCGCGAAACGGTAGACGTAGTTGTTCGCCCCGGTCAGCGGTACGCCGGTGGAGTCGTTGAACGCGCCCGGGTAGATGGCCTCGGCCGCGGTGTTGCCGTAGATGCCGAGCACCGCACCGGCCATCCGGTAGAGGTAGTTGTCCTTGAGGTCCTCGCGGCTGCCGAAGAGCTGCGCCGAGGTCACACCACCGGTGTCGATCTCGCCCTTCTTGAACGCGTCGTACTCGGTCCAGGCGTCCGCCATCCCGGCCTCGACGGCGGAGCGCATCTCCGGGGTCAGCGCGTCTGCGTCGTAGTCGCCGTCGGGTCCGATCCCGAGAGTCGCGAAGCGGTCCCGCAGCGCCTGCTCCTGGGGCAGCACCGGCGCGAAGCGCAACGCGAAGTTCAGGATCTCGAAGAACTGGGGCGACGTCCGTTGCTGGTCGGGGGTCAGCGGCGGCACGAAATCGATCGCGGGGGCCTGCTCGGGCGAGGGCTGGTTCAGGAACACCGACAGCGGCGCCACCTGGTATCCGGCCTGCACGTCCCTGACCCCGTCGAGGTCGGACGGGCCGAGGAGCTGCGTGCGGTAGAGCACGAACGCCGTCTCTGTGTCCGACCGGATCACCTCGTCGACACCCTCGGGCTTCTCGCCCTGCCACCCCGGGCCGGCGAGCAGGTACTTTCCGCCGCCGTTACCGGTGGTGCGGCTGCCGACGTAGGCGAAGTTGTAGGTGTAGCCGTCGATGAACTGCAGCGAGTAGTAGCGGTCCTGCTGAATCGGCGGCACCGTCAGCACCAGAGGCTCGGTGCGCAGGTCCGCCCCCACGAACGAGTACGGGGTGTCCGAGTTCGGCGTCTGGATGGCCTTGTCCTCGGGCGTGTAGAGCCGAGCGGTGTTGTGAATCTGGTTCCAGCCGCCCTTGTACTCGGGGTCCTGTTTGTCGACGAAGTAGCTGTACTGCACCCGGTAGTTGTCGACCAGCGGGAAGCCGTAGATGTAGGCCTCCTTGGCGATCGCGCGGGCCTGCTCGGGGCTGACCTGCTCCGTCGTGGGCGGCGGTGTCGTCGGAGTGTCGGCCTGCTGCGACGACGAATCGGTGCTGCAGCCGACCAGCAGCAACAGTGCGGCCACCACGGCAATGAGTCGACGCGGCATCAGCGGTCCTCCAGATCTGCAGTGCGGGTGCCCATCGAGCGGCCGAGGGCGGCCACCTCTGCGTCCATCCGGGGCAGCAGATCAGGGACGAACTTCAGTACCGGTGCCTGGCCGATCGGAGTCGACAACAGGGGTTTGAGCCAGCGCACGATCCCCACCCATCCCGGACAGTTGATCTGCCGCTCGCGCTTCTCGATGCCGCTCACGAACGCCGCACCGCAGGCGTCGACCGACGTCGTCCTGTTCAGCGGGAACGGCAACCTGCTGATCATCTCGGTGAACGTGGGCAGGTCGGCCCGGGTGTCGCGGACCAGTGGGGTGTCGATCCAGGACATGTGCGCGGACCCGACGTCCACGCCGCGGTACCCGACCTCCAGGCGCAACGCGTTGGCGAAGTGTTCGACGGCCGCCTTCGTCGCGTTGTACGGGGCCAGACCCGGCGCGGCGGCGTACGCGGCGAGTGACGACACGATGAGCACGTATCCGCGCCGCTCGAGCACCGACGGCAAGGTCGCGCGCACGGTGTGGAACACGCCCAGCACGTTGACGTCCATCAGGGTCCGGAACGCCTTCGGATCGACCTGCAGCACCGATCCGTAGGACGCGATCCCCGCATTGGCCATCACGACGTCGATGCCGCCGAAGCGGTCGATCGCGCTCGCCGCGGCGGCCTCCATGGCACCGAGGTCACGGACGTCGGCGAGCACGGTGTGCACCCGTTCGGCGCCCAGACGGTCGCGCAGTGCGTTCAGCGGTGCCTCGTCGAGATCGGTCAGGACCAGGTTGGCTCCCCGGCCGTGCAGACGGCGGGCGACCTCCTCGCCGACGCCGCGGGCACCGCCGGTGATGAACACGGTCTTTCCGGTGATCGATCCGGCTGCGGCCACAGCCGAAACCTACTCCACGGCGCGTGGATTACAGGGCAACGCCGAGCAGCGCGTCGACCGCGGCGGCCACCGTCGGCCCCGCGGTGACGTCACGCCCGCCGTAGGACAACGCGTCCTCGGCCCAACCATCGAGGGCAGCAAGGGCTTTCGGAGTATCCAGATCGTCGGCGAGATAGCGCCGCACCCGCGCGACGACGTCGGTCGCATCCGGCGCGCCCTCGAGCGCGGTGGCACTGCGCCACCGGTGCAGCCGCTGCTGCGCCTCGTCGAGCACCGCGGGGCTCCAGTACCGGTCCTGACGGTAGTGACCGGCGAACAGCCCGAGCCGGATCGCGGCCGGGTCGACACCGTCCCTGCGCAACTGCGACACCAGCACCAGGTTCCCGCGGCTCTTGGACATCTTGTGCCCGTCCCAGCCGATCATCCCGGCGTGCACGTAGTGGCGGGCGAACCGCCGCTCCCCCGACACACATTCGGCGTGCGCGCTGGAGAACTCGTGGTGCGGAAAGATCAGATCGCTGCCGCCGCCCTGGATGTCGAGGACGTTGCCGATCCGGCTCATCGCGATCGCGGCGCATTCGACGTGCCAACCCGGTCGGCCCGGACCGAACGGCGACGGCCAGCTGGGCTCGTCTGGGCGTTCGGCACGCCACAGCAGCGCATCGAGCGGATCACTCTTGCCCGGCCGGTCGGGATCGCCGCCACGCTCGGCGAACAACGCCAGCATCGTCTCGCGGTCGTAGCCGGACTCGTAGCCGAACTGGACGGTCGCGCCGGCATGGAAGTAGACGTCCGGATACTGCGGGTCGTCGACGACATAGGCGGCGCCGGAGGCGAGCAGCTTCTCGACCACCTCGATCACCTCGGCGATGGCCTCGGTCGCGGCGACGTAGTCCCGGGGCGGCAGCACCCGCAGCGCAGCCATGTCCTCCCGGAACAGATCGGTCTCGCGGTCGCCGAGCTCGCGCCAGCCGATGCCGTCGCGCGCCGCGCGCTCGAAGAGCGGATCGTCGACGTCGGTGATGTTCTGCACGTAGTGCACGTCGTGACCGCCGTCGCGCCACACGCGGTTCACCAGGTCGAAGGTCAGGTAGGTCGCCGCATGACCCAGATGGGTGGCGTCGTAGGGGGTGATGCCGCAGACGTACATCGTGGCCGTGGCTCCCGGGCTCACCGGCCGTACCTGGCGGTCCGCGCTGTCGAAGAGCCGCAGCTGCGGACCCCGTCCGGGCAGCGCCGGAACGCTCGGCGCAGACCACGATTGCATAGCGTCGACTCTAGACATCGATGTGTGGGACAACGCAGACGGCCGATTCATTCCCGGCGACGTCGCGCGGTCAGCGGTGCGCCGACCAGATCACGTCCAGCAACCGCTCGGCGACCTCGGGTCGACACATCAGCAGATCCGGCAGGTACGGGTCGGGACGGTTGTAGATCAGCGGGGATCCGTCGAGGCGGGACGCGTGCAGCCCCGCGGCCCACAGCACCCCGGCCGGGGCCGCCGAGTCCCACTCCCACTGACCACCCGCGTGCAGGTAGGCGTCGACGTCTCCGCGCACCACCGCCATCGCCTTGGCGCCCGCCGAGCCGATCCGGAAGAGCTGGATGTCGAGCTGGTCGCGGATGTGCCACAGCACGGCGGGAGGCCGGTTGGAGCTCGCGGTGATCCGGATGGGACCGTCGGGGCGCGGGGGCGGCGAAGTGACGGTGTCGGTGCGGTAGACCTCGCCGCGGGCCGGCAACGCCACCGCGGCATCGGTGATCGTCGGCGCGGCGGCGCCCGACCCACGGCGCCACAGCGCGATGTGGACGGCCCAGTCGGCGCGTCCGGGCATCGAGTATTCGTAGGTCCCATCGACGGGGTCGACGATCCAGACCCGGTCGGCGTCGACCCGCGAGGGGTCGTCGACGGCTTCCTCGGACAGGATCGCGTCCCCGGGCCGCGCCGCGCGCAGCCGGTCGAGGATCAGCGTGTTGGCGCGCGAGTCGCCGGCGTCACCCAAGTCATAAGGGTCGTAGAAACCGATCTGCTCGCGCATCGCGAGCAGCAGCTCACCGGCTTCCTCGGCCACGGCGGCGGCCAGCGCTGCGTCGGTGATGCTCACCGGGTCAGTAGACCATGTCAGAACGCGGGCCACGGGATCGGCCGTCGCCGGTCGGGCGTCGGCATCACCGGATTACGCAGCAGGGCAACGACTCTGGCCCGCAGTGCGGCGACCTCGCGGGGCGTGATGTGATCGGTCAGCTCAGCGCCCAGGTCGGCGTGCAGCTTCTCCCCGAGGACCCGGACGTCGCAGAGGGTCTCATCGTCGACGGGCTTGCCCGCCCAGCCCCACAGCACGGTGCGCAGCTTGTCCTCCTCGTGCAGCGTGACACCGTGATCGACCCCGTAGACACCGCCGTCGACACCGTGCAACACGTGTCCGCCCTTGCGGTCGGCGTTGTTGATGAGCACGTCGAACACCGCGATGCGGCGCAGTCGGTCGTCGTCGGCGTGCACGAGGGTGACCTCGTCACCGGCGTAGTCGTAGGCCTGCAGGATGGGCAGGAATCCCGGCGGGATCTGCCCGGTGGGCAGCAGGTCGATCAAATCGGGACCGGTGTCGGTTTCGGCGTCGGTGTCGTCGTCGCCGGGCTGATCGACCCACCGCTGGACCATGCCCGGACCGGCAGGACCGTCACGAATGATGGTGTAGGGCACCACGTTCCAGCCGAGTGCCGCGGACACCAGATAGGACGCCCGTTCACGTCCGGCCAGTGTCCCGTCCGGGAAGTCCCACAGCGGCGCCTCGCCGCGCACCGGCTTGTAGACGCAGTGCTCGGTGAATCCGTCGAGAACGGCTTCGCACAGGAACGTCGCGTTGCTGGCCGACCGGATGCGGCCGATCACGGTCATTTCACCGTCGCGGAGGACCCTCTGGGAATCCCTCTGGGAATCAGAGCTCGTCATCGTCGGACCCGCCCAGGGCACCGCGCCGGTAACCGTTGGTTCGGACGCAGATGTGCCCCTCGGGGTCCAGTGGTTCTTCGCACAGCGGGCACGGCGGGCGGCCGGCCGAGATGACCCGGTTCGACCGGGTGGCGAACTGACGGGCCGACTCGGGGGTCAGGAACACGCGCACCGCGTCGGGTCCGTCCTCGGCATCGTCGAGCACCACGGACGCGTCGAATTCGGTCTCCGACACCGCCAGCAGCTCGACGACGACGGTCTGCGCCTCGGAATCCCAGCCCAGGCCCATCGTCCCGACCCGGAACTCGGCATCCACCGGCGTGACGAGCGGGCTGAGGTCGTCGACCTCACCGGTCTCCGGCGGTATCGGGGTGCCGAAGCGGCGATTGATCTCCAGCAGCAGCGCGGCGATCCGCTCGGCGAGGACTGCGACCTGCTGCTTCTCCAGGATCACCGAGATGACGCGCTTGTCGTGGACGGCCTGCAGATAGAAGGTCCGGTTTCCCGGCTGGCCGACGGTCCCGGCCACGAAGCGGTCGGGTGTGCGGAAGACGTGGATTTCGCGGGCCATGGCACTGTCCAAAATACCGTCAACGGTCAGGACGGCGTCACTCGGTGGATCCGCCCACCACCGCGTCACCGGTGGGGACGTCCTTGCTCTCGGGCGGCGGCGCACTCAGGGCCGGGTTCAGCGCGCCTCCGGTGTGGTTGACGTGGATCACGAAGGGCCGGAACGGCGTGTAGCGGACGACGCTCACCGAGGCGGGGTCGGCGTTGATGCGCTGAAAACTGTCGAGATGGGAGCCGAGCGCATCGGCGAGCACGGACTTGATCACGTCGCCGTGAGTGCACGCGACCCAGAGCACGTCGGCGCCGTGCTCCTCGGCCAGCCGCCGGTCGTGTTCACGCACCGCGGCCACGGCGCGGGCCTGCACCTGCGCCAGACCCTCCCCGTCGGGGAACACCGCGGCGCTGGGCTGCTGCTGAACCACCGCCCACAGCGGCTCTTTGACCAGTTCGCCGATCTTGCGCCCGGTCCAGGCGCCGTAGTCGACCTCGACGATCCGGTCGTCGACGACGGGGTCCACCCCGAGGGCGGCGGCCAGCGGCTCGACGGTGCGTTCGCACCGCAGCAGCGGAGACCGCACGATGGCCCGGATGGGCAGGCCGCCGAGGCGCTCGACCAGTCCGCTCGCCTGCTCCCGTCCGCGATCGTCGAGGTCCACCCCCTCTGACCGACCGGCCAGCGTATGGGCGGTGTTGGACGTCGACCGGCCGTGGCGGACCAACAGAACGGTCATATGGCCGCCACCACCCCGGTCGAGAGCAGCACCAGCACGACGGTACCCAGCACGATCCGGTAGCCGACGAACCAGTACATGCTGTGCCGGACCAGGAAGCGCAGGAACCACGCGACCGCCGCGTAGCCGACGACGAACGCGATCACCGTCGACACCAGCAGCTGCGGTCCGGTGGCGCTCATCCCCTCCCCGACAGGCGCGAACGCATCGGGCAGCGAGAACAGTCCCGACGCGAACACCGCCGGGATCGCCAGCAGGAACCCGAACCGGGCGGCCAGCTCGCGCTCCATCCCGAGGAACAGGCCCGCGCTGATCGTCGCGCCGGACCGTGACACCCCCGGGACCAGCGCCAGACACTGGGCGAAGCCGACGATCACGCTGTCGCGCCAGGTCAGCTGCTCGACACGCCGGGTCTGGCGGCCCATGTACTCGGCCGCGGCGATGACGAACGAGAACACGATCATCGCGGTGGCGACCAGCCAGAGATTGCGTGCGCCCGTGCGGATCTCGTCTTTGAACAGCAGACCGATCACGCTGATCGGGATCGTGCCGATGATCACCCACCACCCCAGCCAGTAGTCGGGGGTGCGCCCGCCGGAACCGAAGAGCCCGGAGAACCAGGCCTTGAGGATCCGCACGATGTCGCGGGCGAAGTAGACGAGCACGGCGGCCTCGGTACCGAGCTGGCAGACCGCGGTGAACGACGCACCGGCGTCGTCTTCGAAGAACACCCGCGACGCGATGGCGAGGTGCCCTGACGACGACACCGGCAGGAATTCGGTCAGGCCCTGCAGCACCGAGAGGACGACAACCTGCAGCCACGACATCTCAGCCACCCCGGTCACGTCGAAGACCGTACCGTGGCGCCGGGAGCGGAGCCGACCGCGGCGGTCAGCGGGCGGTGCGCGCCACCGGTTGCGCGTCCGCGACGAGGTCGCGGACGGCGGCGATCACGCTGCGCTCGTCGTTGATGTCGATATCGGTGAGTCCGCGGCCGGCCGTGGCGACGACGTCCTCGGCGTGGGGTACGGGCCCGCGCAGTCGGGGGCGGTAGACCTCCACCACCAGTTCCTGGCGTTCGACGTGAAAGGAGAATGCGCGGCCGTCGCCGACCTGCCCGAACCCGCTGGCGTGCAGGCCGGTCGTGATGTCTTCGACACGGAAACCCTGGCCGGTCACCGGTCCGTCCGCGGTCAGGGTCATGGTATGTACCATACCGCCGCCCGAGGAGGCCTGCTCCCCCGCGTCCGCGGACCCGCTGTCGTGACGTTGCATAGACTGGCTCCCCGGCTCGACTTGTCCCACCGATTCGAAGCGAGCTACCCGTTGCATCTGCACCCAAACCCGACGGGCCGTGTGGCCCGGCTGGGCGTTGCCGCGCTGACCGCGGTGGTGGTCTCCGGATGCTCGTCGAACCCGGTGGATGCGCCGCCGCCCACCATCCCCGCCGCTCAACCCGCTGATTCGCCGGCACCGGCGGCGCGCCCGGCCGGGGACGTGCGGCCGCTGGCCACCCCGGTGGCGGCCGCGGTGTTCGACACCGCGACGACGTCGCTGCTCACCCTCTCCGCGGGCCCGGTCGGCCGCTCGACGATCACCGTGTTCGGCGCATCCGGGTCGCCGCGCCCGATCGAACTGGACGCCGCCGCGACGGCAATGGTCACCGATGGCGCCGGTACGGCCTATCTCGCGCGCCGGGGCGGCTACTTCCGGCTCGACATCGCCTCCGGCGAGGTGACCGCGCAGGCGGTCGACGGCCAGGACGACGTCGATTTCACCGCGATCACCCGGCGGGCCGACGGCAGGCTGGTGCTGGGGAGCGCCGACGGCGCAGTGTCCACCCTGTCGTCGGACACCGAGGTCGGCGCCCGGCTGAAGATCTTCGCGCGGGTCGACGCGCTCGCTGCCCAGGGCGACACCGCCGTGGTGCTGGACCGGGGGCAGACGTCGGTGACGACGCTGAATACCGACGGCACCGGGGCTGCGCACGCGCTGCGTGCCGGAGAGGGCGCGACGAGCATCGCCGCCGACGGCGCGGGCCGGATCCTGGTCACCGACACCCGGGGCGGCGAGCTGCTGGTGTACGGCGTCGACCCGCTGATCCTGCGACAGCGCTACCCCGTGCCGGACGCACCGTACGGACTGGCGGTCTCGGCGGACCCACAGGGCCTTGCCTGGGTCGCGCAGACCGCGAACAACACCGTGGTCGGTTACGACCTGGCGACCGGCATCCCCGTCGAGAAGGTGCGGTATCCGACCGTGCAGCAACCCAACTCGCTGGCCTACGACGACTCGTCCGACACGTTGTACGTGGCGTCGGGCTCGGGGGCCGGTGTCCAGGTGATCACGGCCGCAGGCGGCCAGAAGTGACCGGCGACGCGGGCGGCCGACGGTGAGCCCGGGACCGCGGGGCCGGATGCCGGCGGCATGGAGCGAGGTGGTCGCCGAGGAGTCGGCGGACTACGAGTGGATCCCGCTGCGCCTGCCGCCCGATGTCACCCGCGTGACCGCGTCGATCAGACTCTCGATCGAGGCCGAGTACCGCGGTTGGGAGCTCAACCGCGTGCGGCTCTACACCGACGGCTCGCGACGGGTTCTGTTGCGCCGCAAGAAGCGGGCCGACGGCCCGCCCGGACCTGATCAGCCGGGTCTGTGATGTACGCGGCCCTGCGCAAGGCGCTGTTCCTCGTCCCGCCCGAACGTATCCACGGTCTGGTGTTCGCCGGACTGCGCGCGGCGACGACACCGGTCCCGCTGCGCCGGAATCTGTCGCGACGCCTCGCCCCGCACGATCCGGTGCTGGCCAGCACCGTGTTCGGGGTGCGGTTCCCGGGCCCGCTGGGGCTGGCCGCCGGCTTCGACAAGGACGGCCTCGGCGTACACACCTGGGGCGCACTGGGATTCGGGTACGCCGAGCTCGGAACCGTGACGGCGCAGGCGCAGCCGGGCAACCCGCCGCCACGGATGTTCCGGCTGCCCGCCGACCGCGCGCTGCTCAACCGCATGGGCTTCAACAACCACGGGTCCGCCGCGCTGGCGCGCCGGCTCACCGGCAGTTCGTCGGACGTGCCGGTCGGGGTGAACATCGGCAAGACGAAGGTGACCGAGCCGCAGGACGCGCCCGCCGACTACGCCGAGAGCGCCCGCCTGCTCGGGTCGCTGGCGTCCTATCTCGTGGTGAACGTCAGCTCGCCGAACACCCCTGGTCTGCGCGACCTTCAGTCGGTGGAGTCGCTGCGTCCGATCCTGTCGGCGGTGCTGGCCGAGACGTCGACCCCGGTGCTGGTGAAGATCGCACCCGACCTCGCCGACCCCGACATCGACGACATCGCCGATCTGGCAGTCGAATTGGGCCTTGCCGGAATCGTGGCCACCAACACCACGATCTCGCGTGACGGCCTGAAGACCCCCGGGGTGGCCGATCTCGGCGCCGGGGGCGTCTCGGGTCCGCCGGTGGCCCGCCGCGCGCTGGAGGTGTTGCGTCGCCTGTACGCGCGCGTCGGCGACAAGCTGGTGCTCATCAGTGTCGGCGGCATCGAGACTCCCGACGACGCGTGGGAGCGGATCACCGCGGGCGCCTCGCTGCTGCAGGGGTACACCGGGTTCGTCTACGGCGGCGGCCTGTGGGCCCGGTCGATCAACGACGGCGTCGCCGCCCGCCTCCACGAGAACGGTTTCGCGAGTCTCGCAGAGGCGGTCGGGTCGGCTACCCGCTAGCGATTTCGGAGTCAGTTCTGTTCGTACGTGCCGGTGATCAGCGCACGTGCGATCGCGTGGCCGAACAGGTTGAAGCCGAGGTACGCCGGGGTCGCGTCGGCGGGCACGTCGAGCTTCTCGACGTCGACCGCGTGCACCGCGACGATGTAACGGTGCGGGCCGTGACCGGCCGGAGGGGCGGCGCCGATGAACCGCTTCAGGCCCGCATCGTTGGCCAAAGTGACTGCGTCACCGGGGAATCCGCTGGCACTGCCGTCGCCGACGCCGGCGGGCAGCTCGGTGACCGTCGCCGGCAGGTTGAAGACCGCCCAGTGCCAGAAACCCGATCCCGTCGGCGCGTCGGGGTCGTAGACCGTCACCGCGAAGCTGCGGGTCTCCTCGGGGAAGCCCGACCAGCTCAGCTGGGGTGAGATGTCGGAGCCGCCCGCGCCCATGATGCCGCTGACCTGGTCGTTGCCCCAGGCCCCGCCGTCTTCGAACGACTGCGACGTCACGGTGAAAGTCGGCAACTTCGGGAGGAACGAGTACGGGTCGTAGTCAAAAGCCATGGGGCGAGATCCTTTCGGTTGGATTACTACGAGTGCAGCAGGAAGTGCTCGAGCACCTGCGCGCCGAACGTCAACGCATCGACAGGTACCCGTTCGTCGACGCCGTGGAACAGGGCGGCGAAGTCCAGGTCGGGCGGCAGCCGCAGCGGGGCGAAGCCGAAGCACCGAATCCCCAAGCGGGCGAAGTGCTTTGCGTCGGTTCCACCCGAGAGCATGTACGGCACGGTGCGGGCGTCCGGGTCGTTGGCCAGGATCGCGTTGTTCATCGCGTCGAGCAGCTCCCCGTCGAACGGGGTCTCATAGGACGGCAGGTTGGTGATCCATTCGCGTTTCACGTCGGGGCCTATCAGCTCGTCGACCTCGCGCTCGAAGTCGGCGAGCCGACCCGGCAGCACCCGGCAGTCGATCACGGACTCCGCCGTCGCCGGGATCACGTTGGCCTTGTAGCCGGCCTTGAGCATCGTCGGGTTCGCCGTGTCGCGCAGCGTCGCGCCGACGATCCGGGCGATCCCGCCGAGCTTGGCGACCGTGCCCTCGATGTCGGGCGAGGCGGGGTCGAACGCGTACCCGGTCTCCTCGCCGACCGCGGTCAGGAACTGTTCGACCGACTCGGTCAGCACGATCGGGAAGCGGTGCCTGCCGAGCCTCGCGACGGCCTCGGCGACCGCGGTGACGGCGTTGTCGTCGTGCACCATCGACCCGTGCCCCGCACGCGCACGCGCGGTCAGCCGCATCCACAGCATCGCCTTCTCGGCGGTCTCGACGAGGTAGAGCCGCTTTTCTCCACCGTCGGGGCGGGGCACCGTCAACGAGAAACCCCCGACCTCCCCGACGGCCTCGGTGACACCCTCGAACAGGTCGGGGCGGTGCTCGACGAGCCATTTGCATCCGTAGTTGCCGCCGGCCTCCTCGTCGGAGACGAACGCGAACACCAGGTCGCGCGGCGGCACGATCCCCGAGCGTTTGAAGTGCCGGGCGACCGCCAGGATCATCCCGACCATGTCCTTCATGTCGACGGCGCCGCGTCCCCACACATAGCCGTCCTCGATCGCGCCGGAGAACGGGTGCACGCTCCAGTCCGAAGCCTCGGCGGGGACCACGTCGAGATGGCCGTGCAGCATCAGCGCGCCGCGGGACCGGTCGGCGCCCTCCAGGCGGGCGAACACGTTGGCCCGGCCGGGCGCGCCCGCCTCGATGTACTCGCAGACGTAGCCGACCTCGGCGAGCTGGTCGGCGACCCAGCGGGCGCACTCCGCCTCGCCCATGGTCGTCGCAGGGTCACCGGTGTTGGAGGTGTCGAACCGGATCAGCGTGCTGACGAGGTCGACGACCTCGTCACTTGGGGTCAACCCGCCGCTACGCCCGCCTGCATCACCAGTCACAGTCCCTTTGTAACACTGCTCGGGTCGCCTGGTTTGGGCCCGGGGCGGCTCATCCGTTAGCCTTAGGCGCTCACATCGGGTCCGAGTGGCGGAATGGCAGACGCGCTAGCTTGAGGTGCTAGTGCCCTATTAACGGGCGTGGGGGTTCAAGTCCCCCCTCGGACACTCCAGAATGGCATCGATGAACACGACAGGTGCCTCCTCGCGCGAGATCGCGCTCGATCTGTACCGGTCCGCCGCGGTGATGATCGTCGTCATCGGCCATTGGCTGCTGTCGGTGATGACCTACGACGACGGCGAGTTCGGCCGCGACAATCCCCTCGTCCTGTTGCCGTGGACGCAGTGGCTCACCTGGGGCTTCCAGGTGGTCCCGGTGTTCTTCGCGGTCGCCGGTTTCGCGAGCGCGGTTTCCTGGGGCCGCCGGGACACCTCGGCGTCGCGCCAGGAGTGGGTCCGCCGACGCGTGGCCCGCACACTGGGCCCCACCGCCGTCTACGCGGTTTTCGTGCTCACCGTGATGGGTGTGCTCACGCTGGTCGGCATCGACGGGTCGGTGCTCGCGCTCGGCGGCTGGGCGGTGGCCATGCACCTGTGGTTCCTGGCCGTGTACCTGATGGTCGTCGCGCTGACCCCCATCGCCGTGGCCGCGCATCGCCGCTGGGGTCTTGCGGTACCGGCCGTGCTCGCGGTCTGCCTCGTCCTCGTCGACGTGATCGGCATCGCCACCGGGTATCAGGAGATCCGGACCGCGAACTACTTCTTCTGCTGGGCGGCCATCTATCAGCTCGGAATAGCCTGGCACGACGGGCTTCTCGGCCGTCGGTTGCTCATCGCGGTCGCGGTGACCGGCGCCGCCGCACTGCCCCTGCTCGTGACGTGGGGTCCGTACCCGGTCGCGATGATCGGTGTGCCGGGGGTGCGCGTGGAGAACTCGGCGCCGCCGTCGGTGGCGCTGCTGACCCTGGCCATGGTGCAGATCGGGGTGCTGTTCGCCCTGGTGCCGGTGCTGAACCGGGCACTGTCCCGCGGCAGGTGGCCGCGGCTGATCGGGATCGCCAACGACAACGTGATGGCGCTCTACCTCTGGCACATGATGCCCGTGATCGTGGTGACCGTCATCGCGTATCCGGCCGGGCTGCTGCCGCAGCCGCCGTTGGGCTCGGGCGCCTGGTGGCTGGCCCGGCTGGAATGGGAGCTCGTGCTGGCGGTGGTCACGGCGGCGCTGTTGTGCCTGTTGTTCTGGCAGCGGCGGTTCTTCGCGGCATCGGCACCGACGTTCGGCGTTCCGATTCCCCCTGGTTTGGCCGAGGCCATGCTCTACGTCGGGACCGCCGCCTGCGCGCTTGCGCTCAGTCTGTTGTCCGCGAACGGTTTCGCGCCCGACGGGCACTTCCCGGTGATACCGGTCGCGTTGTTCGTCACCGGCACGTTGCTGGTCGGCGCGCGGCCGCGGGTCACGGCGCGGACACCACCAGTTCGCCGCGATCAGACACACACGTGAGCGGCACACCCACACGCCGCGAGCGTGCGCAAAGTCGCAATTCTGCGCGGCGTGTCGGCCGCGGACACGCACGCTCGCGGAGTTAACGGAGGGCTAGTACACGTCGCGCACGTAGCGCTTCTCGGCGACCATCTCACGCTTGTACTCGCGGGCGGCATCCGAGCTCATCCTGGCGTGGGTGCGCAGGATCTCGGTGAGCGCGTCGTCGACGTCCTTCGCCATCCGGGTGGCGTCCCCACACACGTAGAAGTGCGCGCCGTCGTCGAGCCAGCGCCACACGTCTGCGCCGTAGTCGAGCATCTTGTGCTGGACGTAGATCCGTTGCCGCTGATCGCGGGAGAACGCGAGGTCCAGCCGGTTGAGGAAGCCGTCGTCGACCATGTCGAGCAGATCGTCTCGGTAGTAGAAGTTCTGATCGCGGTGCCGGCCGCCGAAGAACAGCCAGTTCGGGCCGCGGTGGCCGAGCGCGCGGCGCTCCTGCAGGAATCCGCGGAACGGTGCGATACCGGTTCCGGGGCCGACCATGATCATCGGGGTGTGCGGATCCTCGGGCGGCCGGAAGTGCGGGGACCGCTGCAGGAACACCCGCACCGGGGTGCCGTCGGGCAGGTCGGCCAGATACGTCGAGGCCACCCCGCCGCGCGCGGTGCCGTCGGCGCCGCGGTAGCGCACCACCGAGACCGTCAACTGCACCTCGTGCGGACTCACCAGTGGACTCGACGAGATCGAGTACTGGCGCGGCGTCAGGCGCACCAGCACCTCCTGCCACAACGCCGGGTCGGCGCGGATGCCGAACTCGCGGACCAGATCCAGACCGTTGCGGTCGACCAACCACGTGTCGAGCGCGCCACGGTCGTTGCGAAGACGCTTGGCGGTGGCGGCGTCGGGGCAGTGCTCGGCGACGAACGTGACCAGGTTCGACGTGACCTTGCAGACGTCGTAGTGCCGGGTGAGCGCCTCGCGCAACGAGATCTGTCGCCCGTCGACGATCACGGCCTCGGCGCCGTGGAAACCGGTTGCAGAAAGCCAACTCTCGACCACGGCGTCCGAGTTGACCACCCAGACGCCCAGGGAGTCACCGACCGAGTAAGCGAGATCCTGCCCGCTGATGTCGAACCCGAACTGGCGCACGTCTTTGCCGGCACCGTCCGGAGTCAGCCTGACGTTGCGGCACAGGGGCGCCTGCGCGGGATTGCCCCGGGTGAACGGCGCGGGAGCCGCCGGGACCGCGGGCTGCGTCGGTGCCGGCGTGACCGGGGTCGACATCAGGCCGACGACGGAGTCGGCCCAGGCCGCCATCGGCTGCTCGTCGTAGGCCTCGCAGTCGGCCCGGTCCAACATCCGGGTCGCGCCCAGGTCGGCCAGTCGGGTGTCGAGGGACTTCGCATGGCCGCAGAAGTTGTCGTAGGACCGGTCGCCGATGCCGAGCACGGTGTAGCGCACCCCGTCCAGGGCCGGGGCGTCGGCCGATTCGAGACGCTCCCAGAACGCCGTGCCGTTGTCGGGGGGCCCGCCGTCGCCGAAGGTGCTCGTGACGATCACCACCTCACCGGCATCGGAGAGCTCGCTCAGGTCGGTGTCGTCCATCGCGCGCAGGCGCGCTCCCGCGAGGCGCTCCCCCAGGCTGCCGGCGAACTCCTCGGCGGTGCCGGTCTGCGACGCCCACAGCACCAGCGGCCCGCCCCGCGGCGATGCGGACGGCGCCGCGGTCTCCAGACGCGAGTAGCGCCCGGCGAGCAGCCCGTCGACCCACAGCCGGGCACGCGCGCCGACCGGGGCGCCGGCCGGCAGCACAGGGACTCCGGGCCGTCCCTCGTCGACACCGGCGAGAAAACCTGCGATGTAGAGCTTTTCGTCATCGGTCAGATCGGGTGCTCCGTCGGCGGCGGGAACCGGCGTCAGCCGCACCGCACACACCTTGAACTCGGGCTGCAACGAGTCCGGGTCGACGGCGTCGTTGGTCAGCGCGTTGATCGTCAGGTTCTCGCCGTGTTCGTCGTTCCAGTGAAACGGCGCCCAGGTGTTGCCGGGCCTGACACGCTCGGTGAGGACAGCGGGAAGCACCGCGCGGCCGCGGCGTGTGCGCAACTCCAGGTCCTGACCGTCGGTGATTCCGAGGGCCGCAGCGTCGCTCGGGTGTATTTCGACGAACGGCGCGGGGTTGAGTTTGGTGAGCTTGGCGACCCTGCCGGTCTTGGTCATGGTGTGCCACTGGTGCTGCAGACGGCCGGTGTTGAGGATGAACGGATAGTCGTCGTCAGGCAGCTCCGCGGCGTCGAGGTGCGGACGCGGATGGAACACCGCCCGCCGCGACGGCGTCGCGAACGCCAACCGGGGAATGTGGCCGTCGTCATCGACGTGCAGGTCCTGCGACACCCCGTCGTTGAGGTACCGGATCGGGTTGCGGTCGGGGGCGTCCTCCGACGGGCACGGCCATTGCACGGGGGTGGCCCGCAACCGCTCGTAGGTGACGCCGCGCAGGTCGTATCCCGTTCGCGGGTTGTGGAATCGGCGGATCTCGTCGAAGATCTCCTCGCTCGACTTGTGGTCGAACGCGTCGCCGAACCCGAGGTGACGCGCGACGCCGCAGATCAGTTCCCAGTCCGGCCTGGCGTCACCGGCGGCAGGGACCGACTGCGCGAGCAGAGTGAGGGTCCGGTCGGAGTTGACCATCACCGCATCGGCTTCGGCCCACAGGGTGGCCGGCAGCATGATGTCGGCGTAGCGATTGGTGGCGGTGTCGACGTAGGCATCCTGGGTGATGACCAGCTCGGCCGACTGCAGACCGGTGATCACGGTATCCCGATTCGCCACGCTGGCAACAGGGTTGGTGCAGATGATCCACACCGCCTTGATGTCGCCGCCGGCGATCCTCCGGAACATCTCCACCGTCCCAGGGCCCACCTCGGTGCGGACCGTGCCGGGTTCGAGGTCCCACTGGGTCTCGACGAACGACCGGTCCTCTGCCGAGAGCACGGCACGCTGCCCGGGCAGTCCCGGTCCCATGTAACCCATCTCGCGGCCGCCCATCGCGTTGGGCTGGCCGGTCAGTGACATCGGCCCGGCGCCCGGTCGGCAGATCGCGCCGGTGGCCAGGTGCAGATTGCAGATCGCGTTGGTGTTCCAGGTGCCGTGCGTGCTCTGATTGAGGCCCATCGTCCAGCAGCTGATCCAGTCCCCCGCCTCGGCGATCATCGCTGCGGCCGAGCGGATGTCGGCTTCGGCCAGACCGGTGATCTCGGCGACGCGGCTGGGCGGATAGTCGGCCAGGAACGCCGGCATCGCCTCCCAGCCCTCGGTGTGCTCGGCGATGAACGCCTCGTCGATGGCCCCGTCCTGCACGAGGACGCGCAGTATCCCGTTGAGCAGCGCCAGATCCGTTCCCGGCCGGATGGGGAGATAGAGGTCGGCCTTGTCCGCGGTGGCGGTTCGGCGCGGGTCGACGACGATGAGCCTGGCGCCGGCCTTGAGCCTGTCCGCCATCCGTAGGTACAGGATGGGATGGCAGTCGGCCATGTTCGACCCGATCACGAAAAACAGGTTCGTGCAGTCGAAATCGGTGTAGGACCCCGGCGGTCCGTCCGAGCCCAGCGACTGCTTGTAACCGGTGCCGGCGCTGGCCATGCACAGCCTCGAGTTCGATTCGATGTGCACGGTGCGCAGGAAACCCTTGGCCAGCTTGGTAGCCAGATACTGCGCCTCGATCGACATCTGGCCTGACACGTAGAGCGCGACCGCGTCGGGACCGTGCTCGTCGACGATCGCTCTCAACCTCGAACCGGCTTCCGCCACCGCGTCGTCGACGTCCAGCGCGACGGGGTCGGCGTCGCGCGATGGACGCACCAGCGCCGTCGTCAGACGGCCGTCGGTGGCCGCCATCATCTCGGCGTGGGTGGCGCCTTTGGTGCACAGCCGTCCGAAGTTGGTCGGGTGCAGCTTGTCTCCGGATACCCGGGCGATGACCGGAACACCCGAGGCGGGGTCGGTGCGGGTCTCGACCGAGATCCCGCACCCGACCCCGCAATACGAACAGGCGGTTCGGGTCACGTGCTAGCCGACGGGGACCGGGGCCGAGGTGCGCCCGATGTGCTCACCGCTGTGGGCGCGGTGCTCCTGCAGGCGCAGGAACACGAACCACGTCACGAACGCACACACCACGTAGAAGGCGAGGAAGACCCAGAACGCCGCTGTCGCCGATTTCGCGTCGCCGACGTAGGACGCGCGCAGCACCACGTTGATGAACACTCCGCCGAGTGCGCCGACGGCTCCGGCGAATCCGATCAACGCGCCCGACATCGCTCGCGACCACGCGGCCTTGCCCTCCTTGTCGAGGTCGTCGCGGCCCTGCGCCTTGGCCTCGAAGATCGACGGGATCATCTTGTAGGTGGACCCGTTACCCAAACCGGACAGGATGAACAGAAGGATGAAACCCGCGACGTAACCGATCATCTGGGCGCTGGTGGGGGCTCCGGCCGCGGCGTCGTCCATCACGCCCGTCGCCACCAGGACGCCGGCGGCGAAGATCATCGCGACGAACACGTAGAGGGTGATCCTGCCGCCACCGACCCGGTCGGCGAGCTTTCCGCCGAACGGGCGTGAGATGGAGCCGAGAAGCGGCCCCAGGAAGGCGATCTGGGCGGCGTGCAGTGACGCCTGCGCGGGGGTGTCCCCGCCGGCGAGGTAGTTGATCTGCAGCACCTGGCCGAAGGCGAACGAGAACCCGATGAACGAGCCGAAGGTGCCGATGTACAGGAAACTCATCACCCACGAGTGCTTGAACCGCATCGCCTCGACGAGTGCGCCGAAGTTCGACTTCTGGTTGCGCAGGTTGTCCATGAACAGCGCCGCGCCCACCGCCGCGCCACTGATCGCGACAAGGTAGATGGCACAGACGATCTCGGGTCGCGTGTTGCCGACCGCGGCGATCACCATCAGTCCGATCAGCTGGATCACCGGAACTCCGATGTTGCCGCCCCCGGCGTTGAGCCCCAGCGCCCAGCCCTTGAGCCGCTGCGGGTAGAACGCGTTGATGTTGGTCATCGACGACGCGAAGTTCCCGCCGCCCAGACCCGCGAACGCGGCGATCACCATGTAGGTGGTGTAGGACGCCGGGTTCTTCATGTAGTAGTACGCCAGCACCGTCGGGATGAGCAGCAGCAGGGCGCTGACGATCGTCCAGTTGCGGCCACCGAAGCGGGCCGGGGCGATGGTGTACGGGATACGCATGAAGGCGCCGACCAGCGTCGGCACCGCCACCAGGTAGAACTTGCCCGCCGCGTCGATGCCGTAGACGTCCTGCGGCATGAACAGCACCATCACCGACCAGATCGACCACACCGAGAAACCGACGTGCTCGGCCACGATCGACCAGATCAGGTTGCGTTTCGCGATCGCTTTGCCCGGCACCTTGCCGCCTGTGCCTTCCCAGGCAGCCACATCCTCGGGATCCCAGGTGTCGATATCGCGCGTTCGTTTCGCCATGGCCCCAGTGAAAGCCCAGGTCATTCCCGGTCGATTGCACGTCGATGACCGCGGTGAAAACTCACCCTCACACCGGGGTGCGCCTCACGGTGAGGCCGCGGATGTGTGATCGACGGGATGCACAGGCGACTTGCGGGGGAAACGACCCGGAAACACGGTGCTCCTAACTTCGAGCCATGACCGACGGAAGCACGCCCCGGTTCCTGCAAGGCGCGTTCGAGTTCGTCGGCGCCGGCTACGACAAGCCGGTGCCACTGGACGGGTCGTTGCGGTATGTGGTGCCGCCGGGGGCCACCACGCAGCCGGTGTACTTCCGCGGCGGGAACTCCGCCAAGCAGATGGTGACGGTCGTCCTGTTCCGCGACGGCGTCGCGATGCGCTACTTCCCGATCGCGGCGAAAGGGGCCACGCACGTCGCGCTGCGTGTGGTGGAGGACCTGCTCGCCGACACGGTGCTGGAGTTGTCTGTGGCCGCGCCGGACGGGGTGAAGGGCACGGTGATCGTCGACCTGGGTCTGGTGGAGTTCTAGCCATGGCGCAGCGTCTGGTGGTGGTCGGCAACGGCATGGCGGGGATCCGCGCGCTGGAGGAGGTCCTCGCGCGCGGCGGCGGAGATCACCGTGAGATCACCGTGTTCGGCGACGAGCCCTACGGAAACTACAACCGCATCCTGCTGTCCAATGTTCTTGCCGGGGTGGATGATCCGGCCGAGATCTACCTCAACACGATGGACTGGTACACCGACAACGGCATCGACCTGCGCGCCGGGGTGCGGGTGGTCCGGTTGGACACGTTCGCCCATCTCGTGCACGCGGACGACGGCACGACGCTGCACTACGACAAGCTGATCCTGGCCACCGGCAGCCGCTCGTTCTTCCCCCCGATGACGGGGCTGTGGGCCGACGACAAGACCCTGACCGACGGCGTGTTCGGGTTCCGCACGCTCGACGACACCGCGACCATGATCGCCGAGGCCGCCAACCGCACGAAGGCCGTCGTGATCGGCGGGGGGCTGCTGGGACTGGAGGCTGCCCGCGGGCTGCAGAACCGGGGCCTGACCGTCGACGTTGTGCACGCCGGACCCACGCTGATGAACGCCCAGCTCGACGATCCCGCTGGGGCGATCCTGCGAAAATCCGTGGAGAACCTCGGAATCGGCGTGCACACGGGTAAGCGCACCACCGAGGTGATCGTCGGCGACGACGGCAGACTGGCGGGCATCTCCTTCGCCGACGGGTCCGCGCTGGACTGCGACATGCTGGTCATCATGTACTGGTTCTCGCGTTCACAAGGCCATGTCAGCTTTGAGTCGCGGTTCGAGATGACTGCCCTGATGACGGTCGACTTTCGGGGCGACGCAATCGCGGTCAGCTCCAACCCATTCTGGCTGCTGTGGCCGAAGGGCCAGACGCACCACCGGCACGGCCCCGGACTTTTTCATCCGACGACGCGACGGATCAGCTCTCGTTGTCGACGTCAAGCCAGCAGATCGTCTCTGCGAGAAGGATCGGCTCCAGCATCAACGCACTCGCGATGTATGTCGCGAGTTGGACTGGGAGTACGAGGAATTCACAATGATAGACAAGACTGCAGAACGCAACCTACGGCTGCTATGCGCCTACCACCATCCGCGGTTCGCACCGTCAGCAGAAGCACGATCCGCTATCACGATCTGCGTGAATCGATCGGGGCGAAACGGCGTGCAATTCGGCGAGCTGATCGACAACGCTTCGGAAGGAGCTGAATTCGACGAAAGCCATCTCATCTGCAGCACGTACCACATGATCTGGAACAGAGAGATTCACGTCGACCTTGCCCGCCCGCTGACCTGGACCACGGTGATCACCTCGTGATCGAACTGCATATCGGCGACATCATCGAACTCCGTGGCCAGAGCTGGCATATCCGCGACAGCGACGGACTGGCCCTTCGACTCAAATGTCTCGATGACGGCAGCGACCTGACCTTGCCGGTAGCGATGTTGCTTTGCGACGATTCCTTCGTCGGTCCCGACGCCTCTGGACCAAGCATCGCCGATCAGAGGCTGCTCGACCTCGCCACCGACGAACAGCGACGAGATGCCCAGTTCTGGTATGAGCACCTCTCCGGTATCAAACACGCCATGGAACAGCCGGCTCAAAGACAAGCCACTCCGCGTACCCCGATCACGACTGTACAAGAACGACTTTCGGACAAGCGTGCCGAGTTACGAACCCTGGGGCGGCAGGTCTCCATGACCACTATGTGGCGTAAGTGGCAACGCTTCAACACTGCGGGCCTGCTCGGATGTATCGATCAGCGCGGCATGCCGGGTCACGTCCGTCTGCCCGGGGTGCACGAGCGTGTGATCATCGTCCTGGAGATGGTGAAGGCGCACTACGTAGACAAGTCGACGCCTACCAAGAAGCAGATCCTCGAACTCGCGGAGGGGTCTGCTGCACGACTAGGTGACATCTGAGTTGGCTTGCCCGTGACGGGTGGGCTGGAAGGATGTCCTTGTGCCTAGGCCTTACCCCCGCGAGTTCCGCGACGATGTCGTCCGGGTCGCCTGCAACCGCGGCGATGGTGTGACGATCGAGCAGATCGCCACCGATTTTGGTGTCCACCCGATGACGCTGACCAAATGGATGCGCCAAGCCGATATCGACGAGGGCACCAAGCCCGGCAAGAGCACCAGTGATTCCGCGGAGTTGCGGGAACTTCGTCGCCGAAATCGGTTGCTGGAGCAGGAGAACGAAATCTTGCGCCGGGCGGCCGCGTACTTGTCGCAGGCCAATCTGCCGGGAAAAGGCTCTACCCGCTCGTAAGTGAGCTCGCCGCCGACGGGATTCCCGTGGCGGTGACGTGCCGGGTACTCAAGCTCGCCCGCCAGCCCTACTACCGCTGGCGGGCCCATCCGGTCACCGACGCCGAAATCGTCGAGGCCTACCGGGCCAACGCGCTGTTCGACGCCCATAAAGACGATCCCGAGTTCGGGTACCGCTATCTGGTCGAGGAGGCCCGCGATGCTGGTGAGCCGATGGCCGAGCGCACCGCATGGCGGATCTGCTCTCAGCAGGGGTTGTGGAGCGTGTTCGGAAAGAAGCGCGGCAAGAACGGCAAACCCGGCCCACCAGTGCACGATGATCTGATCGAACGCGACTTCACCGCTAGTGAACCAAACGCGTTGTGGCTCAGTGACATCACCGAGCATCGCACGGGTGAGGGCAAGCTCTACCTGTGCGCGATCAAGGACGTGTTCTCCAACCGCATCGTCGGGTATTCGATCGACTCCCGGATGAAGTCCCGGTTGGCTACTGCCGCGCTCAGTAGTGCGGTGGCACGCCGCGGGGATGTGGACGGTTGCATTCTGCACAGCGACCGCGGCAGTCAATTTCGAAGCCGAAAGTTCGTCCACGCCCTGCACCATCACGGCATGGTCGGCTCGATGGGTCGTGTCGGGGCGTGCCTGTTGACCGGCTAATCGGGGACGGTACTGGCATGTAAACGACACGCCAGCAAGGAAAATGCTTGACCGGTGGGGGCCGGCGGGGTTGCACTTGTCTTATGACGATTCAGCATCAGCTGCGTCTGCAAGCAGGCACCGATGTCGCCTGGGTGTTGTCCGGTCCGGGTTGCGGGAAGTATGCGTTGGTCAACGAATACCTCAGGTATCTGGCCGACCGGAATTACTCTCCTCGCACGCTGCGGGCCTACGGCTATGACCTGTTGGCATTCTGCCGGTGGCTCGGCAGCGTCGACGTCGAGTTGAGTTCAGTGACCACCGAGACCGTGCTCGACTTCATGCGGCACTGCAGGCAGACTCCGATCGCGGGACGCCCCACCAACGTGGTGTCGATGACCGGCACGCGTCTCGACCGTTACTCGTCGACCACCATCAATCACCGGCTTGCCGCGTTGACGGGGCTGTTCACCTTCCGGGAGCTGCGTGACCCCGGACTGCGTACCCCAATCCCCAGCGGCCGCGAAGCGCGGCGGGTCAGCGCCGAGGAACGCAACGGCCTGCTCGGACATCTGGTGAGGCCGAAACGCCGATCGGCGCTGCGCCTGCGTGAACCGCGGCGGCTTCCGCGGGCTTTGAATCGCCGCGAGACCGCCGAGCTGTTATCGAGCCTGCGAACCTGGCGTGACCGAGCGCTGGCCGGGCTGATGTTGTTGTCCGGGTTGAGATCCGGGGAACTGCTCACCCTCGACGTGACTGACGTCGATATCGGAGCCCGCTGGGTGAAGGTGATGGGCAAAGGCGCCAAGGAACGCCGCGTGCCCCTCGATGTGGAGGTCGCAGGGCTGATCCAAACGTATCTTCTCGTCGAGCGACCCGAATCGGACAGCAACCGCCTTTTCCTGGTCGCCAAAGGCCCCCACCGGGGTCAGCCGTTGACCGCGGCCGGACTGCGCACCATCTTCCGGTATCACCGGATCAAGTCCGGAGTGCTCGCCGGTCACCCGCATGCGTTACGTCATACCTTCGGCACCGCGATGGCCGAGGCCGGTGTGGATCTAGCGGTGATGCAGGCACTGCTCGGACACGCCCACATCGACACCACAGCCCGCTACATCCATCTGGCACCCACCCATGTCAAGGCGGAATACGATGCTGCCCGAACACGATTACGCTCCCACACCTGAAACACCGGCGCAGATCTACGCCGCCTACCTGGTGCACCTACAACGCCGGGACCGCGGCAACACCGCCTACGCCCAGGCCGCCCGATCGTTCCTGCGGCGCTGGCCCCGAGTCCAGTCATGGGCCGACATCCCACTCGATGAGCAGCTGGCGGCGAACTGCTCGACACGCCCATTCGTCACCTTCTTGATGGTCAGCCGACGGTTGCAACCGGGCTACGACTACCTCGTTCACCGCAAGCTGTCGAGTCTGTGGCATGAGCTGACCGACAGTTGCCTGCAACCCGACCTCGATCAGTTCATCAGCGCAGCACTGGAACTGGGTTTCACCGAACGGGTCGCCTCGGCCATCGGCTCGCAGATCATCGCCCGGCTGCTGATCCAGACCGGCCGCCCCTTGACCGGCCTGCGGGAAAGCGACCTGCAGGAGTTGCTGCACGCCTGCCATGTTCGCCAAGAACGTACCGGACGCGGCGCCAAGCACTATCGCAGCACCACCCACAGTGCCCGCCAGATTCTGTTCCACCTCGGCATTCTTGATACACAGGCACGGCCGGCGGTCACTGCGTTGACCCTCGAGCAGCGGATGGTCGACGTTCCTGTCGCGCTGCGACCGGCGTTCGTGGCCTACCTGAACCGCAAATACGCCACCTGCGTGCCCAAAACGGTCAGTTCCCTGGCCACCCGATTGGCCCATTTCGGCCGGTACCTCGCCGCCGCCGACCCCAGCTTGACCTCCCTGAACCAACTGGACCGCCGCAGGCACATCGAACCGTTCATCACCTCGCTGACCACAGCCACCAACAGCGTCACCGGTGAGCCGATCACCGTCGCAGACCGGATCAGACGCATCCACGCGGTGGGAAACTTCCTAGCCGAGATCACCGAATGGGGATGGGACGACGCGCCACCGCGGCGCCTGATCTTCCGCACCGACCTGCCACGGCCACCCCGCTGCCTGCCCCGATACCTGCCCGTCGACTCCGACCGCAAACTCACTGCCGCACTGGCAAAATCACCCTACCGACTGGCCGCTGACGCACTGCTGGTGCAGCGAGCATGCGGACTGCGCATCGGTGAACTGCTCGACCTCGAACTCGACTGCATCCACGAGATCCCCGGCCAAGGATCCTGGCTCAAAGTTCCCCTCGGCAAGCTCAACTCCGAACGCATGATCCCCGTCGACGACGAGGTCCTCACCCTCGTGGACCGGATCACCACAACCCGCTCATCGGGCCGACCGATGATCCACCCCCGCACCGGAGCCCCAGCCGACTTCCTGTTCACCCACCACGGAAAACGACTCTCCCAGAACGCAGTACGTGAAGAATTGAACCGGGCAGCACAGGCCGCCAGCCTGGGACACATCACACCGCACCAACTGCGACACACCTACGCCACCGCGCTGATCAACGCCGGAGTCTCCCTGCAAGCACTCATGGCATTACTCGGCCACGTCTCCACCCAGATGAGCCTGCGCTACGCCCACCTCTTCGACCACACCGTACGCACCGAATACGAACGCGCCCTGGATCTGGCGAAGAGCCATATCGGAGCGCTGCCGAAAACCGCAGTCGGGCTGCCCATCACCGACATCACCGGCACCGGATGGAAGGACACACCGGCCATCAAATCCCGCCTCGCCGGCGGATACTGCCTACGCGCACCCGCGCAAGGATCCTGCCCCTACGCCAACATCTGCGAACACTGCCCAAGCTTTCACACCGACTCCACCCACCTGGCCGTCCTCGCCGCCCAACGCATCGACGCCCAAGATCTGGCAGCAGACGCAGAAAAACGAGGATGGATCGACGAAGCAGAGCGCCACCACAACCTCGTCTCCCGACTCGACGCACTCATCACCGGATCGGCATCCGCATGAATGAACCCGCCCTGCTCCGAGTCGAGCGCGTCTGCGCCGAACTCGCCACCTCAGGCCAACCCATCACCTTCACCACCGTGGCCGAACACGCCCAGATCAGCCGCGCGACGCTCTACCGCGACCACCAGCTCCGCGCCATCGTCGACGAACACCGCACCCGACAAACCGACGCCCGCACCCTGACCGGCCTGGCCACCGAAGTCGCACACCTGCGCACCGCCGTCGAAGCACTCGCCGCAGGAGTCAAACGCCACGAAGAACAAATCCGCAAGCTCACCAAACCACCCCGACGATGAACCATTCCGCCCAACACCGCGAGTCCATGAGCCCGGATTAGCCGGTCAAGCCGGCGACAACGCGGCCATGGAGAGCTTCTTCAGCCTGCTGCAGAAGAACGTCCTGGACCGCCGTCGGTGGGACACCCGCGAGCAACTACGCATCGCCATCGTGATCTGGATCGAACGCACCTACCACCGCCGCCGACGACAGCTCACCCTCGGGCGGTTGACCCCGATCGAATTCGAAGCAATCATGACCACGCCGGCCAGTCAGGCCGCGTGACGCAATCTGTCACCTGATCGTGCAGCAGACCCACCGTCTCGTTCACCGCATTGCCGACGCCGGCCGGTCCCCCGCCGACCGAAATGCCCTTGTAGCAAGCGATGAGGCCGGCACTGAGGCCGAACAGTGCCGCCTTGATGATGGAGATGATCACGTCGGCTCCCCCGGTGATCAACGTCAGTCCTGCGATGAACGCTCCTGGCGTCACGTGTTGGATGAACACGGCGAACGAGAAGCTTCCTGTCAGACCGACCAGGATGACGATCGAGGACAGCAGTGTCGCGACGACGGTCGCCGCGAGAACGCGGGGCACGACCAGGGCCTGAATCGGATCGATGCCCATAACCTTCAGCGCGTCGAGTTCCTCGCGGATGGTCCGCGCACCTAGGTCGGCGCACATCGCGGTCGCGCCCGCGCCGGCTACCACCAGTACGGTCACGACGGGCCCTAGCTGGGACACGACGCCGTAGGCGGCGCCGGTGCCTGACAAGTCCGCCGCACCGAGCTCGACCAGCAAGATGTTGAACGTGAACACGAGCAACACGGTGAACGGGATGGCCAACAGTATGGTCGGAAGTAGTGATACGCGGGCAACGAACCACGCCTGCAGCAAGAATTCTCGCCAGGCAAACGGCTTCGTCACGATCGCCACGACGGTGTCCAACGACATTCCGACGAAACCGCCGAAGGCGCGGACCGGTTTGGACGCAATGGTCTCGTAACGGCTCCGCAGCTGGCCCGCGCCACCCCGGCGATGCCGAGATACCTGGTCGGGCACTTCCGAGAATGCAGCCGGGACGGCGGGTTCACCCAACTGCAACCCACCCATCTTGTGAACCTCCTGAGACGACGCCGTCGCGGGCAACAGAGCCACCACCTGTCGCGTTACAAAAACTAAATTAGACTTAGCTCACAACGATTGCAACATCCGCGGCATTACTTGGGACGATGGCGCGCACAGGCGCCCACCTTACTGACGTCGCAGCTTATTTTTCGGTTCCCAGTTAGGTACGGCTTCCGATCCGGCTGGGCTCGCCGGTGCCGCGCTCGCCGGCGCCCATCAAGCGAGGGTGACCACTCCAGCAGAAGCCGCCCGTATCGGACGCAGCCTGCTTGCCATGTACCAAATGCTAACTAGAATATTGGCAGCTGCATAGGCGATGGATTGGGGAGAGACTTGGGTAACGCGTGGTCACAGCGCATTTGCGTCTGGAGCGGGGTGCTGTTTGCCGTCTTATTCTTCGTCGGTTTTGGTCTGATCGCACGGTACATTCCGCCCCCCGATCCGGCCCGCTCGGCAATTGACGTTGCATCCTTCTACCGCGACCACGCCAACGCCATCCGGGCCGGGATGATCCTGAGCATGTACGGGCTGGTGTTCTTTGTGCCCTTTACCGCGGCAATCTCGGTGCAGCTGAAGAGAATCGAGGGACAGCACACGCCGCTGTCCTATGCACAGCTCGGAATCGGTTGCACATTGCCGGTGGCGTTTTTCCCGGCGCTCTACTATTTCCAGGTCGCCGCCTATCGGCCGGAGCGGTCCGCGGAGGCGGTTCAGACACTTAACGACATGGGATGGCTCCCCTTCACCGGAATCGTCTACGCGATTTTCGTGCAGAACCTCGTCATCGGTATAGCGGTGCTATCCGACCGGCGGGGCAGCCCGGTGTTCCCGCGGTGGTATGGCTACTTTTGCCTCTGGACGGCGCTGCTGTACTGCCCAGCGAGTTTAGATGTGTTCTTCCAAGCAGGGCCGCTGGCATGGAACGGACTGTTCTCCTGGTGGCTGTCGTTGGTGGCATTCTTCGCCTGGATCGTGGTGACCGTTGTGATCACGCTGCAGGCCATCACCAGACAACATCTCAGCGACCAGGCTCAGACGGAACCGACGGATTCGCCAGCGTCCGTGGGCAGTGAGCCTTCGCGCGCCTAACCTCGCTGCCCGCCAGTCCAGCCACACCGCGTGTGGCCTCATCCATACGCGGCACCGCCCTCCCACGCCGCAGCGACGCATCAGCGGCGTGCACTCGTGGCGTACTCATGACTCTGGAGCCCTGTCATGAGATTCGTCTTGCCGACTGGCGTCGGTGCGGCAACGAGGATGCAGGCACCGGTTCCCACGCCGCGGAACCAAAGGCAGCCGGCGACCCGCACCCCAGGGAATCTGCAGCCGCGCAGCCTGATTCGGTAGTACGCGCACGACGGGCTACCGCCGGCCACCCGGTTTCAAGACGTGCATTGCATGGGTCTAAGCGCGGTCTAAGCGGCCGCATCGACTGACCGGACACGGAAAGTCGAGGAGCCGGCGACCCACGCAGTGCGGATGCCGCGCCACCACGCCGAAGCCAGCGATGGGGTGGCGGATTCGGCGTGGTGGGCCACGGGCGTGGCGTTAGTGCGCTGACTCGAGGTTGTCGCGCAGCGCGTCCTCGGTGACGAAATCCGTGAGGTCGGCATCGTGTGTCATGAGCCAATAGTCGACGACTCGGTACGGCGAGTTGGTGACGACTCGACCGCGGCTGTTTCGGTAGTAGGTCGTCATGCCCGGGTGGCTCCACACCAACTTCGAATGTTGCGTGTCGACTTCATTTACCCAGCGGTCGTGTATCTCTGGACGGCATTCCACTGCGCCGAGGCCGGCGGCAATCATCTTGGTGATGACATCGATGATGTAGCGGGCTTGGGATTCCCCGATGAAGAAGTAGGAGCCGCCGGAACCGGAATTCGTATTGGGTCCATACATCAGGAACAAGTTCGGGAAGCCCGGCACGGTTATGCCGAGGTGCGCCGTGGCATCGTCTTCGCCCCACGCCTCATGTATCCGTTTGCCCTCGCGCCCAATGAATTCGATCGGTTGCAGGTAGCTGGTCGTCTCGAAACCGGTCGAGAAAACCAGAATGTCAGCGTCGAACTGCTCACCAGCGGTGGTCACGACCCCGGATTCGGTGATCTCTGCGATACCGTCCGTGACGAGGGTCACGTCGTCGCGCTTGAGCGCAGCGAACCACCCATTGTCGAGGAGCATGCGCTTGCCGAAGGGCGGGTAATCCGGGAGGCACTTCTCGATGAGATCCGGCCGCCCCTCGAGCTGATCGACCAGATAGCGCGTGAAGTAGCGGCGGTGGCCGTCGTTGATCGGGTTGAGCGATCGCTTCGAATCGCCCCATTCCGGATCGATCGTCAGCGACGGATGGATACGATCGTTGAACGTCCATGCCAGCCGGAATCGGTACCAGGCGTGGTAATTCGGGACGTGCTTCATCAGCCAGTGCACGTCTTCGGGGATCGCAGCGAAGTACTCCGCGCAGGGAGCAACCCACTGCGGGGAGCGCTGGAAGATGGTCAGTTGTTCCACCTGGTCGACGATGGCAGGCACTAGCTGCATTGCGCTCGCGCCGCTTCCGATGACGGCAATCCGCTTTCCGCTGATCTCGAGGTGTTCGGGCCAGTCGGCGGTGTGAAACTTAGGTCCTCGGAATTTGTCTAGCCCCGGGATATCTGGTGTCTTGGGCTTATCGAACAGCCCGACACCGCTGATGACGACGTTGCCGCAATGGGCCTTGACGCTGCCGTCTTCAGAACGCGCATACACCGTCCAGCGTTGGGTGTCCTCATCGTACTCCGCGCGCTCGACTCGGGTGCCGAAGGCGATGTCGCGCCGAATGTCAAAGTGGTCCACGGCTTCTTGGATGTAGGCCACCATTTCGTCGCGCTTACCGAAGTGCATTGACCAATCACGGGGGAAAAAGGAGAAGGAGTACAGATAGCTCGGCGTGTCGACGCCGGCCCCCGGATAGCGGTTGGTGAGCCACACTCCACCGACATCGCTGCTGCGTTCGAGGATGACGAACGGAATCCCGAGTTGGCGTAGCCGGGCCGCGGCGATGATGCCTGAAATCCCGGCGCCGATGATGACGACCGAGAAATCCTCGACCGCTAGGGGTTCGGGGTCGGGCGTCGGCGCTAGGCCCATCTCCTCGCGCATCACTCGCTCGTACTCCGGCGGGACGTCCTCATCGACACAGATGCTAAGCATCTTGCGCAGCAGCTCGGGATCGGGCAGCGGGACCGCCGCCGACTTACCCGCCGACCATGCTGAAATGGCCGATACCGCGCACCGGCGAATCTCGTTGGCCACATCGGGGTCAAAACCGCCGGAATCGTTGGGACTCAGCCCTGATGAACGGGTGGGACGGAACGGATCGTTGAGCCAGCGTTCCTCGCCGGTGAGCTGATACAGAACCATGGTCAGCGTGGGCAGGTTGGCAGCATTCACGGCGTGCTCCAAACGCCGCTCGTCGATCGGGCTATCCGGCGGGGTCATCGACATAGGAATCTTCTCCTTGGTACGCCCGGGGCGGCCTGCGCAACCCGGCACTTGTATCTAAATCAGTTTAGATTATGAATGCCGGGAGTGCAGCAATCTCATCCAGGACTTAGCAGGTATGGCTTGTAGATAAGTGTTTTCGCCGACGCGCCGGAGTGAACGCGCAGCAAAATAGACTCAGAAAGTTGTCTGACGACGCCCACCTGGTCGTGCGGACCAGGAACTCGCGGGTGATACCGGGTCAGCGTCTGTTCGCGCGACCCATCCTGCGGCGCCAATCGTGGGCGCCGAGCAGTCGCACCAGTTTGGCTTGCAGTTTGCTCTTCGTCGGGATGTAGGGATACCAGTGCGGCTCGGAACTGAGGGTGAAGCGCTCTGAGACCACTGATTGTTGCCGGCAGAACTTGAGGATCCCGGCGGGGCCGCCCGAGCGGCTGCCCAGACCTGATTCCTTCCAGCCACTCATCGGAATGGTCAATTGAAAGGTGCTCATCATGACGTTGTTCTGATTGACTGCGCCGGCATCGAGCTTGCGGGTGATGCGATCGGCACGGTCCGGGTCGCGGGTCCATACGCTAGCGCTCAACCCGTAGTGCGAGTCGTTGGCCAACCGGATGGCCTCATCTTCGTCGGCGACCTTCATGATCGGCAGTGTGGGGCCGAAGGTTTCGTCGCGCATGCACAGCATGCTGTGGTCGACGTCCACGAGAACGGTGGGTTCGAAGAATTGTCCGTGGGGGCCACGTTTTCCGCCGGCCAGGACGGTAGCCCCCTTGGCCACGGCGTCCTGGACGTGATGTTCGACGATGTCCAGTTGCGCCGGGGTGCACATGGCTCCCACATCAGTGCTGAAGCTGCCGTCGGGATCCATGCCCTGGCGGAGCGCCTTGACCTTCTCGGTCACTTTCGCAACGAACTCGTCGTATACCGGAGTTTCGACGTAGACCCGCTCGACGGAAATGCAGATTTGTCCCGAGTTCCACATCGAGCCCCACGCGGCGGCGCCGGCCGCTCGGTCGATGTCGGCATCTGCCAAGACGATCATCGGGTCCTTACCGCCCAGCTCAAGGCTGCACGGAATCAATCGCTCGGCCGCACGCGCGGCGATCTTGCGTCCGGTGCTTGTGGATCCGGTGAACATCACCATGTCGACTTCGTCGACGACGGCCGCACCGGTCTGCGGGCCGCCGGTCACGTTGGCCATCACTGGGGGGGCGCCGATGTCCTCGAGCCAACCTCTGGTGGCTTCTTGCCATGTCAAGGGCGTGAATTCAGAGGGCTTGAAAAGCACTGCTGCACCGGCCATTAGCGCTGCCACACCGTCGAGCATGGGGCCGCCCAACGGGCCGTTCCAGGGCGTGAGCATGCCTACCAGTTGATAGGGGCGGGTAAAGACCCGCAGCTTCTTGGTGACGGCGTTGGGTCCCCAGCCTGCGACCTTGCGATCGGCGAGGAATTCGGCGGCGTGTCCGCTGTAGTAGTTGATCAGGTCGACAGCCATGGAGATTTCCAGTGCTGCATCCCCCCACGATTTGCCGGTCTCTTCCTGCATGATGCCGACCAGGTGAGTTTCGTTGTCCAGGATCCAGTCGAGGAAATTGCGCATGTGGGCTGCGCGTCCGGTTGGTCCGAGGTCTTCCCATGCCGGCTGGGCGGCGCGCAGTCGCGTCGCCGCGCTCGCCACTTCGGCCGGTCCGAGGTCGGGCACACTGGCGATCAGGCGTCCATCGGCGGGGCAGCGCACCTCGATGACAGCACCGCGAGCGCCGTTGACATCGCTGTCGTCGGGCCGGGAAGCAGTCTGTGCTGTAGCCATTTTCGACTCCTCTGCTGTGAACGACTCGTGTCAGCCGTCAGTGGTTGCCGACGGGGGGCTGCAGATCACCAGCGCAGCCCGTCGCGCGGTGCATACCATTGCTCCGCGTTGGTTGGTGCCGCGGTGCTCAAAGGTTACGACCCCTTGTCCTGGCCGCGAGGTGGACGGGCGTTTGTCGAGGATCTCGGTCTCGGCAGTCAGGGTGTCACCGATCAGGACTGGCGCGGGAAACCGGATGTCGGAGAATCCGAGGTTGGCGACGGTCGTTCCTTCGGTGAGGTCGGCGACGCTGAGACCCACCACGGTCGATAGCGTGAACAGACTATTGACGAGGCGTTCACCGAACTCTTGTGTCGCGGCGAACGCCGCGTCCAGATGCAGACTCTGGGTGTTCATGGTCAGCGTGGTGAACAGCACGTTGTCGGCCTCGGTCACAGTGCGCCCGGGCCGATGCTCGTACACGTCGCCGACGATGAGCTCCTCGAGATACTTCCCGCGCCGACGGTAGATGGTCACGGCGTGCCCTGGGCGAGAGCTGTCAACGTGTGCCGGTGGTCGGGATGGGCGATCTCGATCAGCGCCTGTCGCCGCTCGGCGAGGCTGCGCCCGTCGAGGCGCGCCACGCCGTATTCCGTCACCACCACATCGACCATGGAACGGGGAATGGTGACCGCGGCAACCGAACCCACGATGCGCGAGAACCCTTTGGGCGTGGCCGAGGGCAGCGCAATTATGCGCAACCCGCCGGCCGAGCGGCTGGCGGCGTCGACGAAGTCGAGGCTGCCACCCACTCCGGAGATCTGCCTTCCCCGCAGCACCTCGCTGTTCACCTGGCCGTTGATATCGACCTCGACGGCGGTGTTGATCGAGACCAGTCGTGGTGTACGAGCCAATATCCGGGCATTATGTGATGTTGCGGAGGGATGGACCGCGACGGCGGGGTTATAGTCGGCGAAACGCATGAGGCGCGTAGTGCCCATCAGTTCCGGTGACAAGATTGCAGGTTGGTCGCCATCGACTGGAATAACACCCTGATCGAACAGATTCACCATCTCGTCGGTGGCCATTCCGGTGAACCGCACCGTGCCGAGGTTCGCGCCCGCCAGGGAGTTGACGACCGCTTCGGGAATGGAGCCGATGCCGATTTGCAGAGTTGGATGCTCGGGCAACAGGTTCACGATGAGTTCTGCGATGCGATTACTGATCTCGCTGGGCGGTGCGGATTGGTATTGCGGTGTCTGCTCGGCGGTGTCGATCAGCGCATCGAACAACGATTCATGGACGGTGGTATTGCCAAGAGTCCATGGCAGGTCTGGGTCGATCTCGCCAATGCGGACCCGGGCCAGCCGCAGGGCGTCGAGGTTATAGCCGGCGGAGGGTCCTAGCGAGCAGTAGCCGTGCCGGTCCGGGGGGGTTATCCGCACCAGTGCGACGTCCACCCCCCAGGCCTCCAAGAGCGCGGCGATCCGGGAGGCGCGCGTCGGCACGAATTTGGCAACGCCGTCGGCAATCAGATCCGCGATCGGCGCCATGACATGCCAAGTGCAGTACTGGAGGTCTCCGGCGCGGACCGCGTCGAGGAACGGATAGTCGCCCAGCAGAAGCCCCGAGCTCAGGGTCCAATCCCGACCGTGGGCTTCTTTGCTCAGCGCCTGCAGCAGGGTGGTTGGTGCGCCGCAACCGGGTGCGGCCACCAGATGTGCACCGTCGCCGGCCAGCATCAGCGCGTCGGCGGGCTCCATCGTGCGCGAAGTCGCTCGCCTCATTGCGGCTGCGCCATCGCGGCTTCGACCGCGGTTTTGGAGAATGCCTCGTCGAATGCCCGCTCGTCGGACTGGAATTCGTCGACTTCGACGATCCGGCCGTTGGCGATGCGATACACCAGGCACTCCCGCAGGCGCACCGTCTTGCCGCCGACGTTCACGATGCCGTACTGGTATGCGGCGGCGTACTCGGCGCTGGTGGTGATGTCGATGATCTCGAATTGTGCTGGGCCGGTGAATATCCGCTTCATTTTGCCGAACAGCGCAAAGATGGCGCTGCGACCGGCATAGACGCCCGAGAGTGCGTTGGCGCCGGGCACTCGCCAGATGCAGCTCTCGTCGAGTGCGGCTTCAATCCCCGCCCGGTCCTGACCGGATAGCGCGGCCATGAGGCGGCGCACGAGCTGTGCGTTCGGATGTTCGGTCATCGGTTCCTTCCTCACAAAAGTCAGACGCGGGCCGTCGCATCGCCCGACAGCACAACTACGCCGTGATGATTGGTTGTGCGGATCTCGAAGTCGACCTCATCGCCGTGCGCACTGCTGCGTACGGCGACTGCCGTTGCCACTGCGTGTAGTGCGTCACCTGGCCACACGGGGTGCACGAAACGTGCTCGGTATCGCACCAGTCGATTTCGGCCTACCCACTCGGCCAGCAGCGTTTCGGTGGCCGCCATCGTCAACATGCCGTGGGCCATGACGCTGGGGTATCCCGACAGCTGCGCCCACGGTTCGTCGGTGTGCAGCGGGCTGTAGTCACCGGAAGCAGCTGCATACTGGACGATTTGGGTGCGGGTCACTTCGGCGTCCACCACCGCCTCGCGGCGGGCGCCGATGACGAATTTCTGGTCGGTGTGGAGATCGCTACCCATGGCCGGCGTCGACCTCATTAGCGGCGAACTCGGTGTCGACCAGAACCATTCGCGAACGCAGAACCAGCTCGCCCGCAGTATTTCGATACTCCCTGATGAGCTCTCGGAATTTCAGCGTCCCGGGCCGCCGACTTTGCTTTTGCCAGCTGGCGCCTTCGTATTCTGTGACCGCAAGGCGATCTCCCACGTGCATGCCAGCGAAGTACTCGAATTCTTGCTCAGCGTGAAGCACGCTGCCGCCCGGCGTTGAACTACCAACTGCCAACGCCCCCGTGGGGCGTAGGCCCCGCATGTGTTGGGGATCGAATTGGATTGACGCGGCGGGGAAGGTCAGCGGCACCACAGTCCCGTTTTCCGGCACTTCGCGAGCGAGTCGCTGGTCGCCAACAGCTCGAGCAAACGCCAGAACATGACCCGGCTCGATCTCGAAAGTGTAAGTCCCCATTACGGCTCCGGAGTGACTGGCCGAAAGCGGGGCAGAGCACCGTCACCACCGGTGGCGCAGAACACCACCTCCACAGGTTGGCCGATCGACAACTCGGTGGGATCGCAGCCGATGATGTTGGTCAGCATCTTGGGACCCTCATCGAGTTCGACCATGGCGAGTACGTAGGAGCCGGCGTCTGCGTATTCCAGGATTCCGCGGGTCGTCACCGTGTGGCTGTAAATGCTGCCCCGGCCGCTGGCCTCGATGTAGGCCAGGTTGGTGTGGTGGCAATTCGCGCAGACGTATCGGGGGTAGTAGCCGGCGAGTCCACAGTCTGCACACCGCTGCAGCAACAACTTCCCGTCCAGCGTCGCGGCCCAGAACACCGAGGTGTCGGGTGTGACACCCGGCGGCGGCGACGGTAATTGGGGTGCGCTCATGCGTCCTCCCGGCCTAGAACGACGGTCGCGTTGCCCATGCGTGTGCTCAGCCAGCCCCCGGTTCCGTGGGCCAGCGCAAGGTTGCAGTCAGAGATCTGCACGGCGGGATGGGCTTCGCCGCGCAGCTGACGGACTGCCTCGATGATTTTCGTCATTCCCCCGCGGTTGGCCGGGTGGTTGTTACATAGGGATCCGCCGTCGGTGTTGAACGGCAGTCGGCCATGGGGAGCCTGCAGCGCACCGTCGAGGACGAACGTGCCGCCGTCGCCCTTGGCGCAGAAGCCCAAGTCTTCGAGCGCCAACAACACGGTGATGGTGAACGAGTCGTACAGCCCGACGTAATCGATGTCGGCAGGACGCACCCCGGCCTCGGCGAACGCGTCGCTGCCCGACCGCACACCACCGGTCACGGTGATGTCTTGCCAGCCGCCGCGGGTGTGCTCGACGGTCTCTCCGTGTCCGAGGATTTTCACGCAGTCGCGGTCCAGCGTGGAGGCGACGTCGTCAGCGACGATCACGAGGGCTCCCCCACCGTCGGTGACTACGCAGCAATCAAGGCGATGCAGCGGCGTCGACACCATCGGGGAATTCACCACGTCCTCGACAGTGACGACCTTCGGCAACAGGGCGTGTGGGTTGTGTTGAGCGTGTGTTGAGGCGGCCACTTTGATTTCGGCGAGTTGCTCGCTGGTGGTCCCGTATTGATACATGTGCCGTTGCGCCGCAAGGGCGTATAGCGCACTGACGTTAGCTCCGAAAATCGGTTCGAACGATTTTTCCGGCGGATCGCCCATCAGCTGCCCGGGGGCCCGCAGCGAGGTCGTGCGGGGGCGCCCTCCCAAAGTGATGAGCGCGATCCGGCATTTCCCGGCGGCGACGGCTGCCGCGGCATGCCCCACGTGGGACATGTACACCGAGCCACCCATGTCGGAGCTGTCCATGTAGCGCAATTTGAGGCCGAGGTAGTCGGCCATCGCCAGACCCCCCAGCCCAGGGGCGTCGCCCCCGCAGAAGTAGCCGTCGACATCGGCGAGGTCAAGGCCGGCGTCGGCCAGGGCACCCAGGGCTACTTCGGCGTGAATCTGCGGGATCGACTTGTCGGGCAGTTCGCGTCCGGGATGTTCGAAAGCCCCTGCGATGAAAGCTTTTCCTTTGATGGACATCAGATGAACGGGTTCGGCGGGGCCGCTTCGGTGATGGGACGGAATTGTGTCTCCACCTCTTTGGCCATTTCCTGCAGATCCCAGGGGCCCTCCGAGCGCAGGGTCACCAGTGGTTCGGGGTCGCTGTAGAGCGACACCTCATAGCCCCGCGCGTGCACCACGTGACCGTTGAGCCATCCGGATTGCTCAGAGCCCAGGTAAGCGGCGATGGGGGCGATACTGTCGGGCGAGAGTTCGTTGCCACCCGTGCTGTAGGCGTCGTCTTTGATGGTCGCCGTCATCCGCGTTGCCGCTGCCGGCGAGACGGCGTTGGTCGTCACTCCGTACTTCTTGAGCGCGAACGCGCACGAATAGGTCAGTCCGACGATCCCCATCTTCGCGGCGGAGTAATTCGGCTGTCCGGGGGCCCCGTGCAGGCCGGCCCTCGAGGTGTAGTTGATGATTCTGTGTTGGGCGTTGGGATTGTCGAGTTTGCGCCAGTAAGCGGCGGCAGGCCTGATGGTGTTGAAATGCCCTTTGAGGTGGACCCGAATCACGGCGTCCCACTCCTCTTCGGTCATGTTGAAGATCATCCGATCACGCAAGATTCCGGCGACATTCACCAGTACATCGAGCTTTCCGAACCGCTCGATGGTTGACTCGACGAGATCGCGGGCAGCCTCGTGGTCGGAGATGTCGGCCCCGTTCGTGATCGCGGTGCCGCCATTTTGCTCAATCTCATGCGCCAGTTCGAGTGCTGGGTTGCCGTCGCTTTCCAGCCCACTCAGCGACGCCCCAATGTCATTGATGACGACCGTGGCTCCCTCGCGGGCGAACAGCCGGGCGACCGCGCCGCCGATGCCGCGGCCACCACCGGTGACGATGGCTACACGCCCCTCCATAATTCCCATAGATCAACGCTCCAGAAAGACCGGCAGTGCAATGGGGCCACGGGCGAATGCCGGTCGATACTTCACTTCGTAGCCGGGTTGGAGCTGAAAGACACTCAACTCACTAATCGCGCGGACTGCTGCTTTGAGCTCCCGCCGCGCCAGGTGATTGCCAAGGCATCGATGGATCCCGGCGCCGAAAGCCAGGTGCGCCGAACCATTCGGACGATTGAAATCGAGGGTGTCTGGATCGGGGAATTTCTCCGGATCATGGTTGGCCGCAGCCCAATTCAGCAAGATGCGGTCGCCACTTCTCATCGGGCAGCCGCGAACTTCGGTGTCGGCGGTCAGCGTCCGCCCGGCCGTGGGAACCGGTGTTTCCAGCCGAAGGAATTCCTCGACATGCTTGTCCAGCACTTTGTCGCTGGCACCGCGCAGGCTTTCACGCAGATCGTTGTCCGTGCTCAGGATGCGGGCGATGCCGGCCAACGCCCCCATCGTGGTCTCCATGCCGCCCATGATTGCCATGTTCAGCGTCTCCATCCTGGTCCGGTCGTCGAGTTCGAGCCCGTCGTCGAATTCCCCGGTGCCGAGGTGGGCGATCACCCCCGCCAGGTCGTCGGTTCGCCCCTCGTCGCGGCGCTTCTGCAGCAGCTCGATGCAGAACATGAACAATTTCGGGGCGACTTCGAGCGCTCTGTCGGGTTGTGTCAACAGGACGTCGAGGACCTCCAGAACCCAGCCGATGTCGGTGGACTTCTGGTCCAGGAAGCTTTCGAAAAATACGATCGGCGGCAGTTGGGAGGTGAAGCCGGCAATGAAGTCCGCGGGGCTCTGCTTCACACAGTTGTCGATCAGGCGGTCGACGGTCGCACGGATGCTGGGCTCGGCTGCGGCTAGCGCCTCGGGCGTGAACAATGGGTTGAGCGCCTTGCGAACACCGCGATGCAGAGGCGGATCGGTCTCCAGCGGCACCATCCGGAGGATGTCGAGATCGAACTGGACTGGCGCCGCGCCCTCAGCACTGCTGAAGACGTTCCAGTTGACCGCTGCATCCATCACGTCTTGGTACTTGTTGATCACCCAGAAGCCCGTGTCCTCCGCACTCCAGTGCGCGGTGCTGAACACGACCGGACATGTCTCCCGCAACGCGTTGACCCGAGGCCAGAAGTCGTCGGCGAGTTCGAGGTCGAGCGGATTGAAGTCGACGGGCGATGTGCCGACCGGTGCCGGTTCGGCGATGTCGTGCTCGGTCATGTTGCAGCTCCTGTCTGAAGTCTCGCCCTGCACATTGAATCCCGTGTCGGCCGGCGGGTCACGTCGGCGGCCCGATTCCGGATCATCCGCATCCTGAGATCAAATCCTACGCAGATTTAGAACTACTTGGTTTCTATACTTCTGGGCCTGAAGCTGTCAAGCGCGTCACATCTGCGGCAAGAAACGCTGGAAGTTGTGCTCGCGGTGCCGATCACCCCGCCGGACCGGCACCGCGAGTGGTCTGGGCGTTGGTGCAACAGATTCGGTTTTCGTTTAGACTGCCCACTACGAGCGTGCAGGAGGTAGCAGTCGTGGTGAAAGTGACATACATCCGCCCCAGCGGCGACGCGGTGATCGTGGAGGTGGCCGAGGGAATCTCGGTCATGCAAGGCGCGATCGCCAACGAAGTTTCGGAGATCGTCGCCGAGTGCGGGGGCACTCTGGCGTGTGCCACATGCCACGTGTATGTCGATGGGGACCATGCAGAGCGGCTGGCCACACCCAGCGAAGACGAACAGGAGATGCTCGACTACACCGCGTCGCCTCGTATGGCGAACTCTCGGTTAAGTTGTCAGATCTTAGTCGGACCCGAAGTTGACGGCCTCGTCGTGCGAGTGCCGCCCACCCAGTTATGACATCGGCGCTTATGCCAGCCACCGTTGTCATAGCCGGCGCGGGCCAAGCCGGTGCCAGCACGGCTGCAGCACTGCGCGAGTTCGGATTTCCGGGACGGATCGTGCTTGTCGGTGACGAACCGTATTTGCCGTATCAACGGCCGCCCTTGTCCAAAGGCCACCTCGCTGGCGTGAACGCCCAGGAAGGCCTCTGGCTGCATCCCAACAGCTTCTACGCGCACCACGAGATCGACTTGATGCTCGACGATTCGGTACGCCGGATTGATCGCAACAACGCTCGGGTCGAACTCGCGAGTGGGGCGGTACTGGACTACGACCGTCTGGTGCTCGCCCTTGGGGGGCGTAACCGCGCCTTGCCTGTCGCTGGAGCCGACCTCGACGGTGTTGTCGGACTGCGGAGTCTGGATGAGGCCGACGACATTCGGGATCGGCTAAGTCGCGCCCGCAATGTCGTGGTGATTGGCGGCGGCTTCATCGGACTCGAAGTCGCCGCGACAGCGGTAAAGCTGGGCGTGGATGCCGTCGTAATCGAGGTCTCCGACCAACTGATGGGGCGCGTCGTGTCGCCTGAGATGGGCCGCATTCTTCTGGACGCTCATCGAGCTCGCGGATTGCACGTTGCCTTGGGCACGAGTGTCCGCGCGATGACGGGGGTGGCGGGCCGCGTCAACGCTGTCGTGACGAGCGACGGCCACGAACTCCCCGCCGACCTGGTGCTGGTGGGGATCGGCGCGATTCCCAACACCGAGATCGCCGAGCGCGCTGGGCTTCGCGTTGACAACGGGATTGTTGTTGACGAATACCTCGCCACTGACGACACGCAGATCTCGGCGGTGGGCGATTGCGCGGTCTGTCCCAACCCATTCGCCAGCGGGCGCAACGTGCGACTGGAGTCGGTACACAACGCCACGGCGCAGGCACGGTTTCTGGCCGCGCGTCTTGTCGGCCGGGCCGAACCCTACGTGAGCGTTCCATGGTTCTGGAGCAATCAGGGCGATCTGAAACTGCAAATCGCTGGACTTCGCGGTCCGTCAGGCCACAACGTCTTTCGCGGAGATCCGGCCAGTGGCCGGTTTTCGGTCTTCTGTTTCGAAGGCGACGTGCTGCGTTGCGTCGAGTCCCTCAACCGACCAGGCGACCACATGGCTGCGCGCAAGCTGTTAGCGGATGGTGTCGCCCTAACCCCCGATCAAGCGAGCGACCTCACTGTTGACCTTCGCACACACCTCGCTGAGGCCACCGTCGAGCCGGTCCTCACCGATGACCGGACTCCCGCGCGGGGCTAGCTTTCGCCATGAGTGTGGTTGGCAGCGCGATGGTTTCGAAGGGATCATGTAGTCGCCGTGTTCGGCAGGGCTTCATGTGAGAGCCGTGATGGCGGTCCAGGACGAAGCGTTCTGCAAGCGAAGTTTGCGCCGTCGAGCGGCTTAACACTCACGGCCCTCATGGTCCGTTGCTCAGCGTTCCTTGGCGATTCAATCCCCCTTCATCGAAGGGGCTGGGATCGCAACGGTCGGTAAAGCACGCGGCACGCCTGGCGCCCGGACGAGCACGACATTCGGTGAACGACAGCGAGTTCTGAGCCCGACCCCGTGTGATGCCCACCGAGGCGTCGCGGTCCTCGGCCGGTCCTGGTCGCGGGATTGAACCGAGGCGGTTCAGCGGTGCCGACTGGTAGTAGGCCGGCGCCAAACGCACTGCCGAGTGTGAGGTGTTCGCATCGACCAAGCGTTCAATCGGAAGGGCTATCGCGGCCGATGCCGCCGTTCGAACCGGACGCAAGTCGGGCGGGAAGGCTGGTCCGGATCTGGCCATCGGTCTGGGCGAGTATAAGCCGTGCTCTCGGCACGACGGCAGTGATGATTGTTCGGAGTCGACCGTTGCGGTGTGGGTCGCGATTTAACGGTGAGTATGTCGGCTCCGGTCGAATCCTGCGCAGTTTCTTCCGGTCGAAAAGTGAGCAGGTTTACGGGGTTGAGTCTGCCTGACGGTCGACTTCGACGGAGGGCAGTGACTCGATTGCGGTGTGTTTGATGCGGTAGCTGGCGCCTTTGAGGGCGATGACGTCGGCGTGGTGCACGATGCGGTCGATCATTGCCGAGGCGATGGTGGCTTCCCCGAAGACCTGTCCCCAGCGGGAGAACGGCAGGTTGGAGGTCAAGATGACCGAGGATTTCTCGTATCGGGTGGAGATCAGCTGGAAGAACAGGTTGGCCGCTTCGGTGCCGAAGGGGATGTAACCGACTTCGTCGATGACGATCAGCCCGTAGCGCGAGATCTTCCGTAACTCGGCTTCGAGGCGGTCGATGCGGTGGGCTTCGGCCAGCCGGCTGATCCACCCGGTGGCCGGGGCGAACGCCACCCGATGTCCGGCCTGGGCGGCGGCGATCGCCAACGCGGTAGCCAGATGGGTCTTGCCGGTGCCCGGTGGTCCGAGAAGGACGATATTGCGGGCCTCGGCCAGCCAGCCGCCGGCTTCCAGACGGGCGATCTGAGCCCGGTCCACGCCGGGTTGGGCGGTGAAGTCGAAATCGGTGATCGTCTTGATCGCCGGGAACCCGGCATAGCGGATACGTTGCCGGGCACCAGATTCGGCGCGGGCGTTGGACTCCACCGCCAACACCGCGGCCAGATAGTCTTCCAACGACCAATTGGCTTCCCGGCCTTGTTCGGCCAGTCGGTGATAGTGCGCGGCGATCCGCGGTGCCTTCAATAGTCGGGATTGATGCGCGATGAGTTTGTCGGCCTCACCTGGGGTCGGGGCACGTTTGGTGGCCATCAGGCGACTTCCTCGCCGGTCCCGAACGCAGCGCCGTAGGCGCCCAGATCCGCAACCTGGACCTCGACATCGAGATGGCTGCTCACCGTGGGGCGGTTGCGGTAGTGCTCGCGGAGCACCGCCGCTGCTGCCAGGTGCTCAGGGTCGGATATCAATCCGTTTGTTCCCCAAAGCCTTTCATGGCTGGCGACCGGCCGGTCACCACAGACAGCTACCACACGGTCCAGGCATGCGGTCACGGTGATCATCCGCCCGATGACCTCCGGATGCACCGAGTAGGCGTTGCCACCGAGGCTGACGTAATAGTCCCGGCCCAGTCGGGTGCTGAAGGTGGTGCCCGTCGTCGGGGCCACCGGCGGCAACACCGCCATCGCCGCCCGGTCCGCGGCGAGCGCGTCCGCCGGGATCGCCGTGGCGCCGCATGTTGGCCTTCATCGTCAGCCAGTCGGTCAGCTGAGCGTTGAAGTCGGCCGGTGAGGTGAATACGCGGCCGGGTAAGAACGAGGTGCCCAAATAGCCGTTGGCCCGCTCGACGAGCCCTTTGGTTTCCGGGTCATAGGGTCGAGCCTGAACCAGGCGGGTCCCCAGCACACCGCAGAACCCGGCCACCCCCTCGGCCAGGCGGCCACGTTGGCCGATACCGGACTCGTTGTCCCACAACAGAGTCCGCGGAACCGCGCCGATGCGACCACAGAGCAGCTGCCACATCCCGGCCAGCAGATCCCCGGTCACCCGGGACGGGACCATCACCGCAGCGATGAACCGTGAATACGCGGCGACCATCACCAAGACCGGGAACGAGCGCAACACCCCGGCGTGATCGGGCACCAGCGCACCGGGAAACCACAGATCGCACTGGACCTGCTCACCGGGCCGATGCACCAGCCGGTCACACGGATCGGCTGGCGCATACTGCGGGCGGATCCGTGCGACGTTCTCCGAGAACCAGGAATGTCCACCGCTCCAGCCGACCCGCTCGGCGATCACCGACGCCGCCATCGTCGGATACTGCTTGAGCACGGCCCGCACCGCCGGCTCGATCTGGGCCCACGCCGAGGTCGTCACCGGTGGGCGTTCATAGCGTGGCGGGGAATCCGAGCGCACCGCGTTGGCCACGGTGTTGCGCGCCAGGCCCAACTGCCGGGCGATCTCGGCCTGCGAAAGCTTCTCCGACCGGTACAACCGCCGGATCTCAGCCCAATCCTCCACAGTGATCACACTCCAAACGTTGAAGGGTGCTCACTTTTCGACTGTCGACCGTCGCGTAATTCCCCCGGGGTGTCCGTCATGTAATTCCGCCACCGGTGGGCCTCGGTGTAGGTCTACCGGGTGGGCTTGGCGTTGTCTACCGGCGCGCTAGCGCCGGGTCTTTTTCGGGGTCGGTAGCTGGGTCCGTCCATCAGGATCTGGTGGCTGGTGTTGATCAGGCGGTCGAGCAGCGACTCGGCGACGACGGGGTTGGGGAACAGGTTGTACCAGTCCTTCGGTGATCGGTTGGAGGTCAGGATGAGGGGGCGGCCGTTGACGGCGCGATCGGAGATCAACTCGTAGAGGTCGTCGGCGTGCATCGCGGTGTGTTCGCGCATGGCGAAGTCGTCGAGGATCAGCACGAGCGGTTTGGTGTATTCGCGGATGCGTTGACCCCAGCTGCGATCGGCGTGACCGCCGGCGAGGTCGGAGAGTACCCGGGAGGTCTTGGCGAATCGGACGTCGCCGCCGCGGCGGGCCACTGCGTGCCCAAGCGCTTGTGCCATATGGGTTTTCCCGACTCCGACGGGTCCGTAGAGGATCACTGATTCGGCGGCGTCGAGCCACCGCAGTGCGGCCAGGTCGCGCAGCATCGCCGCGGGCAGCTTGGTGTTGGCGGTGAAGTCGAAGGATTCGAATGTCGATTGTTCCTCGAAGCGGGCTCGGCGGATGCGCCGGGTGAGGGCGGCGGATTCTCTGCGGGCGATCTCGTCTTCGCAGAGCACCTGGAGGAAGTCGAGGTGCCCGAGGGTGCCGTCGCGGGTCTGCGCCAGCCGGGCATCCAGGGTGTCGAGCATGCCGGTGAGTTTGAGGGTGCGCAGCGCATTGCGTAGTGCGGGGTCGAGGATGCTCATGGTGGTGATGTCCTTAGGTTCAGATCGAATGATGTTGGTTGCCAGCTGGATACGATGCGTTGATCACGCGATCTCGCCGGTGGTGGTGTCGAAGGCTTGCGGCCCGCGCAGATGCGCCGCGGCTTGCGGGGCGGCGGATTCGATGATGCCGTCGAGTTCGGTGCCGGCGGCCAGGATGCCCTTGACCGTGCGGTAGCTCGGGTCGCCGACGGTGATCGCCCGCGCGCAGGCGGCTTCCAGGCGGTCGTGGCCGACGGTCTTGAGCAAGGCGAGGACGCCTTGAGCGCTGCGCAGTCGGTGGATGGCGTTGACTTCCATGAATTCGGCGATCACCTGGGTACAGGCCGGTCCGACCTCGGCGGCTACTCGGCGACACCAGGTCGGGTTGCGCATCGTGAAGGCGATCTTCTCCGGCGGGTAGTGCTCGAAGTCGGTGGCCCGCCCACGGTGATGGGTGACGTGGGTGGCCACGACGTCGCCGTCGTGCACGATCTGCACCAGGTCGCCGCACGTGCGGGCGTGGACCTGTTGGCCCATCAGCCGCCACGGCACCGAGTAGAGCGCCTTGCCGACTTTCACGTGGCAGTCGGCGGCGACCTTGCCCGTCGACCACACCGCAAGTTGGAAATCACTGTGCGGCAACGGCAACAGGGCATGCTGTTCAACGGTGGAGAACACGAACCCTGGTTGCTCACCGTCGAGTGCCCGAGAGTTTCGCGCCCCGGCTACCTCACGGCACCAGACCAGCGCGGCGGCCTGCATCTGCTCCAGCGAGGTGAACTCGCGGCCCCGCCAGAACGAGTCCCGAATGTATTGCATCGGGCGCTCGACGCGTGGTTTGTCCTTCGGCTTGTTCGCCCGCGCCGGGTCGATCAGGCAACCGTAGTGGGCACCCAGTTCGGCGTAGGCCTTGTTGATCTTCGGGTCATAGAGATCCGGTCGAGTGACACCGGTCTTCAGGTTGTCCGGGACCAGCCGGGCCGGGACGCCACCGAAGAACTCGAACGCTGCCACATGCGAAGCGCACCAGGAGGATTGATGCATCTTCAGGACCGGTTGGACGAACAGATGCCGCGAATGGGCCAGCACCATCACGAACGCCCACACCGTCACGCGTCGACCACTGACTGGGTCGAACCACATCCCGAGGCGGCCGTAGTCGATCTGGGCCTCGCTGCCCGCTGGCACCGATCCGCGGGCCACGGTCACCTTCTCCCGCGTCGCCTCTTCGGAGAGGTTCGCCGAGATCCACCTGCGCACTGAGGATTCCGACGCGGCAACGCCATAGTCGTCACGCAGCCGCTGCGCCACGGTCGCCGCACTGACCTCGGCCTTGAGCCAGTCACGGATCCGGTCGCGGTGCACTTCGATGCCCGGCCAGGTCGTGGCCCGCAGACCGGGGTCGGCGACCTCGGGAAACCACCGACCAATGTGCGCCGCCCACTCGGGCTCGGTGACCGGCTCCCCGCCCGGGGTCAGCGACTCGGCGATCGCCGGCGCCAAATACTTCGCGATCGTCTTGCGGTCGATGCCCAAACTCTCCGACAGCTGGCGCTGAGACCGACCCGCATGCCAATGGGTCAACAACTCGATCAGGTCGAACACGTCGAAACTTCTCCTCGCCATTCGGCGCCCTTCCTCACGAGTCGAACCGTGAGTCGAGCGAACCTGTGTACGAGGCCCACGACCGGCTGCCACACCGCCCCAGGGTGGGGGAATTACGTGACAGACGGGGTGGGGGAATTCCGTGACGGACAACCCCTCAAGCTGGAGGAATTACGTGACCGCTGACATTCGACCGGAACTACCTGCTCAATTTTCGACCGGAACCGACATGAGTACGCTCATCGGCGCCCAGCCCACGGCGGTACCGCATCGCAGCGGCACAGCGACTCCACGACCGTCTGCCGGCCACAACGGGTTGCCACCTTGATGAACCCTCTACGCCACGGCGGTGCAATGACTGTCGCCCGGTTGTGCAGCTGCTGAAAATTCCCCTGCGTACGAACGGACTTGGTATCCGACGCCGCATGATCACTCCGAAGCAGGATGGCGATGTTCGAGCTCAGCAACGCACGGTCGATGCAACCTCTGTCGCCTGCCATGAGGATGGGACCAGTGTGACCTGATTTTTGCCAGGGTGATGGGACCACCTGGATTGCCAGTTATGGGACCACCGGCGCGTCGCGTCGGTGGTCTTTTCATTTGTTCGTTCGATCGCCGTGACAGCTCAAGTCACGGAGGTCGCCGGCATGGCTTTTCGGGAGGTCAGTGTGAACGAGATCAGGGAAGTTCTGCGGGTGTGGCTGGGCGTGGCGGGGTTACCGGCGCCGGGGTACCGGACGATCGCCGCGCATTGCGGTGTGGATCGCAAAACGGTGCGCCGTTACGTCGAGGCCGCCCACGCGGCCGGTCTGCGCCGCGGCGACGACGCCGGCGCGATCGACGACGGTCTGATCGGGATGGTCGCCGAAGCGGTGCGCCCGGTTCGCCCCGATGGTCACGGCGCGGCGTGGGAGCAGTTATTGGGGTTCGAGGATCAGATCACCAAGTGGGTGGCCGGCTCTGGTGAGCAGCGGCCGTTGACAGTGACCAAGATCCACACTCTGCTGGGAAGGCAGGGCTGTGTGGTGCCGTATCGGACGTTGCACCGATTCGCCAGCCAGCGTTGCGGTTTCGGCCGCAAAGATCTCACGGTGCGGGTCGCTGATGGTGATCCCGGGGTGGAGTGCCAGGTCGACTTCGGCTATCTGGGGATGCTCACTGACGTCGATGATGGGCGCCGCCGCAAGGTGCATGCGCTGATCTTCACCGCGGTGTACTCCCGGCACATGTTTGTGTGGCTGTCCTACTCGCAGACTCTGGCCGCGGTGATCGCCGGCTGCGAGGCGGCCTGGGAGTTCTTCGGCGGCGTGTTCGCCGTGCTGATCCCCGACAACCTCAAACCGGTGATCGCCGCCGCCGATGCGGTCAACCCGCAGTTCAGCCAGGGCTGGCTGGACTACGCCGGGCATGTCGGGTTCCTGACCGACCCGGCGCGGGTGGCCTCGCCGAAGGACAAGCCGCGAGTGGAACGCGCCGTGCAGTACGTGCGCCGAAACTTCTGGGACGGTGAAACATTCACCAGCCTGGCCCATGCGCAGCAGGCGGCGACGGTGTGGTGTCGTGACACCGCGGGCACCCGCACACACGGCACCATCTGCGCTCGTCCGCTGGAGGTGTTCACCGCCGAGGAACAGTCCCGGCTGTTGCCGGTGCCAGGGGTTTATGACGTGCCGGTGTTCAAGACGGTCAAGGTGCACCGCGATTTCCACGCCGAGGTCGCCAAGGCGCTGTATTCGCTGCCCGAGTGCTGGATCGGTCAGTACCTGGACGTGCGGGCCGACACCGAGTTGGTGAAGTTCTATCGCCGCGGCGTGCTGGTCAAGGTCCATCCTCGCCAGCCGGCCGGTGGGCGCAGCACCGACCCCGCTGATCTGCCCGAACACAAGACCGGCTACGCGCTGCGCGATGTGACGACATTGATCGCCACCTGCGCCGCGCACGGCCCCAACGTCGGGATCTACGCCGAACGCATCCTCGATGACCGGCTGCCCTGGACGAAGATGCGCACCGTCTACCGGCTGCTGGGCCTGGTGCGCCGCTACGGCGCCGACCGGGTCGAACAGGCCTGCGCACTGTCGCTGGATCTTGATGTCGTCTCGGTGAACAAGATCGCCTCCATGCTCGAGCGTGCCACCGAGACCAGCACACCCGCGCTGCCGAAGGCCGTCCGCCACACCGCCACCCGCTTCGCCCGCGATCCATCCGAATTCAGCTCCACCCCAACACCATTGACCATCATCACGACCACCGTTGCCGAGGAGAACCGCTGACATGACCACCACCGCCCGTGGCGCCACCGACCCGATCGGCGCTGACCTGCTCCGACTGCTCAAGACCCTCAAACTCGGCGCGATGGCCGACACCCTGCCCGAACGCGCCGCTCTGGCCCGCCAACACAAACTCAGTCACATCGGGTTCCTGGAAACGCTGCTGGCCGACGAGGTCTCCCGACGCGAATCCCGCTCCGCCGCGTTGCGGGCGACCAAAGCCGGACTCGACCCCACCATGCGGTTTGATACCTGGACCGCACACGAGGACCTGCGCTATGACCGCACCCTGCTGGGGGATCTGACCTCACTGCGGTTCCTCGACGCCGGCCAGTCCGCGATCGTCCTCGGGCCCGTTGGTGTTGGCAAGACGCATCTGGCAACAGCATTGGGACACATGGCCATTCGACGCAGACACACCGTAGTCTTCGGCCGGGCCGACAAACTGTTCACCCGACTGCGCGCCGCAAGGCTCGACCACACCGTCGACGCCGAGATCCGCCGCCTGGCCGCCGTCGACGTCCTCATCATCGACGACTTCGCGCTACGCCCGCTCGACGCCACCGAAACCAGCGACTTCTACGAAATCGTCGTCGAGCGCCACCGCGCCAAGACCACCATCGTGACGTCGAACCGCGAGCCCGCTGAATGGCTGACCATGACCGCCGACACCCTGCTGGCTCAATCAGCCATCGACCGGCTGACCTCCGCCGCGCACACCCTGGTCATCGAAGGACCGTCCTACCGCCAACGGACCCGGCCCCAGCTTGACCCAGACCCCGCCGACGAGCATCCTCAGTAACGCGCCACGGTGGTCCCATCCCCCTGGCAATCAGGTGGTCCCATCACCCTGGCAAGCGACAACCTCCCCGTGGCTTCGATCGCAATCAACGGCGCGTTCAGCCCGTGCTTCTTCATCACATCGTTAAGCTCAGCGATCCCGTCTCGAGACATCGACCACGACATCGGCATCCCACAGACAAGGGCGTGCTGATCGGTACCTGACTGAGCGCCTTGCCCAGACCCAGGGGCGACAATCATCCGAGAGCGATCAACGCAACCTCATACCGACGTGAACAGCCTCTTCCGAACCGGACCTCCGAGAGGATCCGCCCCCTAGCCTCTGTTGGCCTATCAGCTCAACGCACCCGCGCTTGTCGAGGAGGACGGTCGGTGCTCAATATCGAATGGTGTTCGCCGGCGAAGGCTTCCCAGGCAGCGATAACGAGCTGGATCGAGGCCTCCGGGTGGGCGGCGGCGACCGCGGCAATCGCCGAGACCGTTTGCGGCCCAAGGCCTGCTGGACTCCCGGGTACGCGCCCTGACGCGATAGCACCGTGCAGCAGTCGTTGAAACTGGCGCCGCTCCCCCGGTACGGTCATCCGGCCACGTCAGGCTCGTGTCGGTCAGACAAGGGTGTAGTTGCTACCCCACGGACTGCGGTCGGCGCCTCCTTGGTGAGCCTTAGCCCGGGGACGCGTATATCGATCACCGCCAGATCGGTTGTGTGGCGGCCGGCGGCCTGCGGCGCAGTACGCTGCAACCGCGCCCCGCCACGACCGAACGACCGGACCAATCTCGCCGAAACTCGTCGGGGCATTGCGGGTTTCATCGTGAGTTCAAGCCGCCACAATCGGGATGCTGAATTGGTCACTTGGAACACCTTCATTGTTCGCGGCGTCGTCACCGCCGCATCCGTTCCCCCGTGCGTACCAAGCCGAGTACTTGAGGCTGCCGGGACGCAGTTCAGGAATACGCGTTAGGAACGTCGCCGGTCACCGCGGGCGACGACCAGTCCCAGTTCTTCAAAGTCGAGGGTGGCTTCGCTGATACCGCGTTCACGCAGTATGAACTTTTGCACACGGCCATTGGCGTTGGTCGGTAGGGAATTAAGTACCTCGACGTAACGCGGAATGGCATAGTAGGGCATCGACTTTCGAAAGAATTCGAAAAGTTCCTTTGGCTGGATTTCGCAGCCGTCGATCAGCACCAGGCAGACCTTGACGTCGTCCTCGCTGAGATCAGATGGCACGGCGTGCACGGCCGCTTGAGCGATCGAGGGGTGTGCGGCGATGGCCTGCTCGAGTTCGATGGAGGATACGTTTTCGCCTCGGCGACGCAACGAGTCCTTCTTTCGGTCTGCAAACCAAAAGTATCCGTCGGCGTCGACACGGCCGCAGTCCCCGGTGTGGTGCCACAGATTCCGAAAAGTACTCACTGTCGCGGCATCATCGTTCCAGTATCCGGAGAACAGGCGGAACGGCTCGTCGGGGCGGACTACAATCTCGCCGGCCTCACCAGCTGGCACCTCCCGGTCGTGATCGTCGACGACCTTTACCTGCAATCCTCGCGTCAGTTTGCCCATGCTTCCGGGGTGGCGCTTGTCTCGCGGATCACCGAGCAGGACTGGCCAGCATTCCGATTGGCCGAACACTTCCGCGAATGGGCTTATGCCGAAGCGCTTCTCGAAGCTGTCGATGAAATCGGCAGTCGAGGGCATAAACGTAATATGGCGCAGCGTGTGGTTGCGGTCGTCTTCGTGGGGTGGCTGGGCCATGATCGCCATACCCATCGCCCCCATTCCGAGGGCAGCGGTGGCGCCCGTCTCCCTAATCCTTGATCCACCGATCGAATAGGAGTTGGGGCGGGTTGTAAAAACGAAATGCCCTGTCGCGGTGAAAGAATGGGATTTGTCTAGGATCACATTCGGTCAGAACGAAGGGCATCTCGTAGATGCAACTATCTCACACTCGTCCTGTGGCGTCAGCCCGCTTTGATGACCCCAATCTGGTGTCGTGTGCCGGGCTGGTCCCGATGGCCGCTCTGGCTCATCAGTGCGGGTTGAGCAGCCTGGCTGATGAGCACATCACGGTGCCGACCGACAAGGGCGCCAACGCCGGGGCGAAAGTCTTGTCGCTGGTCGCGGGCATGGTAGCTGGTGCTGACAGCATCGATGACATGGCCTTGCTGCGCCACGGCGCGATGGGCACCGTGTTCGACCGCCCGTACGCCCCGTCGACGCTGGGATCGTTCCTGCGCGAATTCAGCTTCGGTCATGTCCGCCAACTCGACGCCGTGGCGGCGCGGTTGCTGGCCGGTCTGCACGAACGCACTCCGGTGCTGGCCGGTGTTGACGGTCCGGTGTGTGTTGATCTCGATGACACCATCATCGAAGTGCACGGCTACACCAAACAGGGATCTGGTTACGGATACTCCGGGGTCCGTGGGTTAAATGCGCTGATCGCCACGCTCACCACTGAGCATGGTGCACCGATCATCTGCGGCCAACGCCTACGCAAAGGCGCCTGCGGATCAGCACGTGGAGCTGCCCGCATCGTCGGCGACACGCTGGCCACCGTGACACGACTGCGCTCTTCGGCGGCAGCCACCCGGCCGCTGCTGCGAGCCGACTCGGCGTTCTACGGCTACCCAACCGTGGCGGCTGCTCTGCGCGGTGGTGCCGACGTGTCGATCACCGTGCGCCTGGACCCAAAAGTCAAAGCCGCCATCGCCGCCATACCCGAGGACGCCTGGATCCCGATCCAGTACACCGACGCGATCTACGACGAGAACACCCAGCGCTGGATCTCGCGCGCCGAGGTCGCCGAGATCGACTTCACCGCGTTCAGCTCCCGCAAAACCAGCGAGCAGATCCCCGGCAGGCTGGTGGTGCGGCGCATCCCCGACCTCAACCCCGCCAGCGGCGAGGGGCAGACCACCCTGTTCGACACCTGGCGCTTCCATGCCTTCTTCACCACCACCGACCTCGATACCGTCACCGCCGACAAGACCCACCGCGGCCACGCGCTCATCGAGCAGGTCCACGCCGACCTCAAAGACTCTGCTCTGGCCCATCTGCCCTCGGGGCGATTCGGCGCCAACGCCGCCTGGCTGGTGTGCGCAGCGATGGCGTTCAACCTCACCCGCGCCGCGGCCACCCTGACCGGACCAGCGCTGGCCAAAGCCCGCACCGGCACCATCCGCCGCACCCTGATCAGCGTGCCGGCACGCATCGCCTCCTCGGCCCGACGCCTGACCCTGCACCTGCCACGCAACTGGCCCTGGGAAACCGCGTGGAACACCCTGTTCCACAGTCTGTTTGGCCGAAACCGGCCACTGCTGGCCTAACAGAGCAACCCCAACCGCCCGCACGAGACGAAAGACCCACAGGAACAAGCCGATACCGAGATCGGGCCATCACACACACCCACCTCACGGCACACCCCGGGCCCAACGCACACAATCGAAATCGACTTCACACCGACAGCTCACCGGTGGATCGAGGCTAATGCGTGCCATATAGGTGCTGGCATGGAAGGCCGGCTCTACGATCGCCGATCCGCGAACGGCCAATGCTGCTGTGACGAGCCAGGTTTGACCGCTGAAGTGAAACAGTGGGTTTGCTCCGAAGACAATGTCACCCTTCTCATACCACCCGTTCTCGACGAACACATTGATCAGATTGCAGTAGTAGCCGTGGGTGATGGTGCAGCCCTTGGAAGGACCGGTTGTGCCGGAGGTGAAGATGATGGCGCACACGTCGGCAGGCTCGATCTCGGGTTCGACCAGCGGCGCATCTGCGTTGAGAAGCTGCGCGTAGTGCGTGTCGGGCTGAATCGTCGCGTCCTGGGCGCCGTCCCCAACAAGGATCAGTTGTGGTCGGCGAGGAAGGGAGTCGAGAATCGGCGACAGTAGCTCGAGGGCTTGGCTGTCAGCGATGTACACCGTCGGGTCTGTTTGCAGCAGCTGGTGACGCAGAAAATGTCCACGCAGGTACGTGTTGAGCGGGACCTGGATAGCGCCAGCTTTGGCCAGGGCGTAGATGAGCACTATGTACTCGATGCGGTTAGGGAGGTTGATGGCGACCCGGTCGCCTTTGCCGACCCCGCACGCTTGCAGCGCCGCCGCGACGCGATCGGACTGCGTGTCGAGTTGACCGAGCGTGACCCAGTCGCTGTCGCATTGCACGAACGGCCGCCCAGGGTCCAGCGCCGCTTCCTCGCGCAGCCACCCGCCGAGGATTCGTCCAACCTGGTGTTCATCGTGAGACATGAGGGAATCCGTTTCGGTTTGCGCTGCCAGACAGGATGAGCTCGGCGGCCCGTTCACCGATCATCATCGACGGGGCATTGGTGTTGCCGGTAGTGATGGTGGGCATGATGCTGGCATCGGCCACACGCAGGTTGTTGATGCCGTGTACTCGCAGTTCAGGGTCGACGACCGCCAGGTCGTCCACACCCATCTTGCAGGTACCCACTGGGTGATAAGAGGGGGTCACGGCGGCGCGCACATAGTCCTGCCAATCGCTGTCGTTGCGACAGTTGGCCTCTGGTTCGAGTTGCCCGTCGGTGATCGCTGTCATCGCCGGTTGGGCCATCACCCGCTGCATCTCGCGCAAGCCGAGCAGGCAGTCGCGCACGTCGTCCGGGTCGGCGAGGAACTGGTAGGAGATGCGCGGTGTCGCGTCAGGCGCTGACCCGCGCAGCGTGACAGATCCGCGGGTGCGCGGTCGCAGGAAGGTCGACGACGCCAAGAAGCCCTCCTCTTTTGCCGGCTGCACGTTAAACATGCCGTTCTCGTCCACGGCGCGGGTGATGGCGAATGGAACAAATTGCAACTGCAGGTCTGGGGTCTGCAAGCTGGGTTCAGTGCGCGCCATGCATTGAACCTGCACCATCGTCATAGCCAGCAGACCGCTACCGTCGCGCAGATAGTCGGCGAGGCCTTTGGCGGCTGTCCCGACTCGCATCTTGTTGATGGTGGGTATTTTCGACCGCCAACGCTGCATCAAGTAAGGGTGTTCGTGCAGGTTTTCGCCGACACCGGGCAGATGCAGCAGCGTTTCCACCCCGGCAGATGACAGCGCGGCCTTCGGGCCGATACCCGAGAGCTGCAGCAAGCGTGGGGAGCCGATCGCTCCTGCGCTGAGGATGACTTCTTCTCGGACCCGGGCCTCCATGACCGTGCCGTGATGGCGGTACTGGACTCCCACGGCAGCGCCGCCATCGACCAGGATGCGATGCACATAACTGTGGGTCCGCACGGTGAGTTTGCCTCGCAGGGCCACGCGACGCAGGTACTCGCGCGAGGATTGGGACCGGGTACCGCGGCGATGATTGACTTGGGCGAGTCCGACCCCGTCTTGGTCACGACCGTTGTAGTCGGGGTTTACCGGGTAGCCGGCTTGTCGACAGGCCTCCATAAACGCCATGTTGGCCTGGCCGTGATTGGTTTGTACGTTGACTGCGATGGGACCGGAACCACCCCGAAACTCGCTGGCTCCCCCCGCCCAGGTCTCCATTCGTTTGAATGCAGGTAAGACCGAGTCGTAATCCCAGCCCGTGCAACCCTGTTTGGCCCAGCCGTCGTAGTCGGCGCGGTTTCCTCGAACGTAGACACAGGAATTGATCGAGCCGCCGCCACCCATCACCTTGCCAGCCATCCAAGCTTCTGGACGTCCGGTGCGCGACGGGTCGGGCTCGGCCGGATACTTCCAGTTGACTTTCTGATAGGCGAGCGCGACTGCCGCAGGGATCCGCACGTCGATGCGCCGGTCGCTGACACCGGCTTCCAGCAGCAGAACGTCAGCGCCTGCCTCGGCAAGCCGTGCTGCCACCACCGATCCCGCCGATCCTCCACCTACGACGATGTAGTCGAAGACTGTTTCGGTCTTGGTCAATCTCGGTACCCCTCATCAATTCCGTTGTAGCTAGTAGCTTTTGGGTAAACCGAGCACATGCTGGCTGACGTAGGCCAGGATCATTTCCTGTGGGATGGGCGCAATTTTCATCAGCCGCGCCTCGCGCCAGTAACGTGCAATGTGGTATTCCTCGGCATAACCGAAACCGCCGTGTGTCTGCATGGCGGTGTCCGCGGCCTGGAAGCCGGCATCGGCCGCCAGCAGCTTGGCCATATTGGCTTGGGGGCCAGCTGGCACACCATGGTCGAGCATCCATCCGGCCCGCCGGGTGATCAGTTCGGCGGCCTCCAAGCGAGCGTGCGCCTCGGCCAAGGGAAACGCCACACCTTGGTTTTGGCCGATGGGCCTGCCATACACCACGCGTTGGTTGGCGTAGCCGATGGCGCGGCGCAGCGCCGCTTGCCCGGTGCCGATCGCTTCCGATGCGATGAGCACCCGCTCAGCGTTCAGCCCGTCGAGGAGATAGTAGAAACCTTTGTCCTGTTCCCCGACCAGGTCGGTGGCCGATACAACCACGTCGTTGTAGACGGTTTCGCAGGAGGAGACAGCGTTGCGCCCGGCTTTGGAAATGGGGGTAATGGTTACGGCCGGGTCGTGCAGGTCGACCATGAACAAGCTCAAGCCGTCGGTGCGGCGGGCGCACTGCTCGGCGGGTGTAGTTCTCGCCAGCAGCAGCACCCGGTCAGCGTCGAGCGCCTTGGACGTCCAAACTTTCTGTCCCCGAATCACATACGAGTCACCATCGCGAACCGCTCGGGTTTTGATCGCTAGTGTCTCGGTGCCGGCGTCGGGCTCGGTGACACCGAAGGCGACATGGAGTTCTCCGGAGGCGACTCGCGGAAGGTAACGCTGTTTGATGTCGTCGGATCCGTGCAGGATGAGCGGATGCATGCCAAAGATCGACAGGTGGATGGCGCTGCATCCGTTCATCGCCGCGCCCGAGGCGGCAACTTCCTGCAAGATGATCGACGCCTCAAGCAATCCACGGCCGCTACCGCCGTAGGCCTCTGGTATGGCGATACCGATCCAGCCGCCGTCGGCGAGGGCGCGATAAAAATCCCACGGAAATTCGTGACGCTGGTCGCATTGAGCCCAATAGTCGTCATCGAACTTCGAGCAGACCGCGCGCACGCCCTCGCGAATCAGATCAAGATCGGTGTCATCCGAGAAGTCCACTGTTTGGCACCTTTCTGGTCACCGTTGGTTCGGCGCGTTCTGCACAGACTTCAGTTCGTAGAACTCGCTGAGTCCGTAGACACCGAGCTCGCGGCCGTTGCCGGATTGCTTGTAGCCACCGAACGGCGCGAGCAAGTTGAAAAAGGAACCGTTGATGTCGACGGCGCCGGTCCGCAAGAGTCGCGCAACTCGCAGCGCGCGGTCGGGATCGGCTGACCATACGGCCCCCGCAAGGCCGTACTCGGTATCGTTGGCGATCGCGAGGGCGTCGTCTTCGGTGTCATACGGCAGAATTGAGAGCACCGGTCCAAAGATTTCCTCGCGGGCGATGCGCATGTCCTGCCGTACGTTGGAAAACGCGGTGGGCGTGACGAAGAAGCCCGTCGGCACGTCCTGCGGTTCGTCTAGACCGCCATAGATGAGGTCGGCCCCCTCGGCCAAGCCGAGACGAATGTAGTCTCGTACCCTGTCGCGCTGGGTTGCCGAGGCCAGTGGTCCCATCGTGGTGGCCGGATCGAGCGGATCGCCGATTGTGTAGCTCGCCAGACGCGCGCGGACGAGATCTTCGACCTGGCCCAGCTGCGATCGGGGTACGAGCATCCGGGTGAGCGCGGTGCAGGTCTGGCCGGTGTTGGTGAAACAGTTCGCCACCCCGACTTTGACGGCCTGCGCCAAGTCCGCGTCATCCAGGATGACGTTGGCGGATTTGCCGCCCAGCTCGAGCGCGACTCGCTTGACGGTGCGTGCAGCGACCTCGCCGATTCGCCGTCCCGCGGTGGTCGAGCCGGTGAAGGTGACCATATCAACGTCGCGGTGATCGACGAGCTGTTCTCCCACGGTGGCGCCGCGGCCCGATACGAGATTGAACACCCCCGCCGGCAGACCAATCTCGTCGAGAATGTCGGCGACTATGAATGCGCTCAGTGGCGCCACCTCGGAGGGTTTCACCACCACCGTGCATCCGGTCGCCAACGCCGCAGCGACCTTGCCCAGCACCTGCTGCAGGGGATAGTTCCAGGCGGTGATCGCCGCGACGACGCCGATCGGCTCGCGGATGATCAACGACTCGCCAAGTTGTTCCTCGAGCTCGAACCGCGTCATGAGGTCGCGGTAGCTCTCCAGGACCCGCCGGGGCAGTCCTACCTGCACCGCCTTCGACACCCGCAGCGGTGTGCCGATCTCGCGGCACAGTAGTTCGGTCAGTTCGTCAGAGCGTTCGTCGATGACGGCGGCCAAGCGTGTGAGGTAGCCGAGCCGGGTGTCCATTGCCGCCTGCGACCAGGCCGGAAAGGCCCTGCGCGCAGCGGCTACCGCGTCGTCGACCTCGTCCGACGTTGCATCGGGAATGCGCCCCAGGACGGTGCCGTTGATGGCCGAGTGCACGTCGATGCGACCGCCTCGGGAAGACCTCCAGCTCCCCGCAATGTAGACAGCGTCCCGCTTGCAAATGGTCATGAGGTCAGACCCGGGGTTTTAGCGTGTAGCTTGCGCATCTTGGCGATCCATCCGTCGTAATCGGCCGCTTTGCCGCGGAAGTATTTTTCCACCAGCGGGTGGGTGAGGATAAGGAACTGCTCGGTCCGCATGCCCTCCACGACACAGTCAGCGGCCTCCTCGGCAGAGATTGCGCCGGCCACCGCGAACCACTCCCCCTGGGCGCCGCGCAACATCGCAGTTCGGACGCCTTCGGCGACGATGCACGATACGCGGATACCGCTGCTGCCGTAGTGAATTGACAGCCATTCCGTTAGCCCCAACACGGCGTGCTTGCTGGTTGCATAAGGGGCGTTACCCAACGCCGTGAGAAGCCCTGCTGCGGAGGCATTTTGAATAAGGTAGCCAGTTCCGCGTTCAAGCATGTGCGGCAACACCGCCCGTGCGGCGTAGACCTGCGGCATGACATTGATGTCCCACACCTGTTGCCAGGCTTCGTTGGAAGCCCACGGGTTGCCGCGTTCATGCAGTGGCGCGACTCCGTCATGGGGCTCACCCCACAAGACCCCGGCATTAGACACAAACACATCCACGCGGCCGAATTCTGCGAGGGTGGTGCTGACGAGGCCCTTGATCTGGACCTCCTCTGAAACATCGGTGACCACGCCCAAGGCGCCGATCTCGTTGGCAACCCGTGCGGTGCCGGCCGTATCGATGTCTGCGACAACCACCCTGGCGCCCAGGGCGGCGAACCGGCGGCACATCGCTTCGCCCATGCCCGCAGCACCGCCGGTGACGATGACGACTTTGTCTGCTGGCTCCACTCGCCTACGCCAGCTTCGTGAGTTTCGCCGCGGTGTCCCACATGACTTTGCGCTCGGCGACCGGGTCATTGAGCTCGGCGGCGACCTTCTCATACTGCCGGGGTTCGGCCAATCCTTCAGGGTGCGGATAGTCCGAACCGAACAGGACGTGATCGACGCCCATGTGTTCAACGACCTCGAGCAGGTTGTCCTCCCAGAAGGGGGCCACCCAAATATGCTCGCGGAACTGCTCGACGGGATCGGAGGCGAAATAGCCCGGCCGTTGGAAGCCCGCCCGGTTGAGCCCGGCAACCGAGAGCGGTAAGAACTCGGCGCCGTTCTCCACCGAGGCCACCTTCAGGTTGGGGAAGCGCTCAAAGAGCTTGTCGCACGTCAGGGCTGCCAGATAGTTGGCGATCGCACGCTCGTGGCCGACGGCGATCTGCAAGGGGGAGGCGATGTCGCCGATGATGTTGGTGCGGTGCTGGACGTACTTGTCGAGGCCCGATCCGCCGACCTCGCCGACGTGCACGACCACCACAGCGCCGGCCTCCTCTAAGCGGGCCCAGATCGGGTCGAAAACCGGGTCGCCGGGCGAACGCCAACCGTCGTCGGTGTAGGTCGCCTGGGCACGCACCACGAAAATACGAGCGTCGTTGGCCAGCCCGTGTTCGATCTCACCGATGGCGGTTGGGATGTCGGCGAAGGTCAGATAGGGCGAGCTGAAGATGCGGTCTTTGTAGTTATAGCCCCAATCGTCGAGCAGCCAGCGATTGAAGGCCTTGAACGCTTGCGCGGCGGCGGGGGGGTCGAGCTGCAGTCCCTCTTCGTAACCCATCGCCAGCGAGGGCAGCATCCAAATCGCTTGCAGGCCGTGCTCATCCATCTTGACCAAGCGGTCGTCACGGTCGCGGTAGTGGCTCGGAATGGGCTCACGTTCGGAGAGGATGTCCAGAAGCGAACGCTTGTGCGGGTTGCCGCGGAAGTATTCGGCCATCACTCCGGGCTTGACGATGGGGTCGAAGGTGGGATTGGTCACGGTGTTGTCGATCTTCCCGCCAACGATCTGGCGGGTCCGACCGCCGATCACCGCTGTTTGCACGGTGCGCTCGCGCCACTCTTTGGGGCAGTGCCGGGTGAAGGCGTCGAGCGGCTCGTAGTAGTGCTGGTCAACGTCCAGGACGGGAAGTTGATCGATGTCGGTCATGTGGTCCTCCAGATTCGGCGTTGGTCAAAATGCGCTCACGGGGAGCAACGCAGCGCGCAAGCACGCAGTATGTACCTAAATCTACTAAGATTTTGGTATCGAAACAAGGGGTAGTGATCCGGCGCAGACGCACAGCGCGTCGACGATCGCGCCGCCCTGAGCGTTCACAATTGCGGGATTTACCTCGATCTCTGAGAAATCACATGTGTCGAGCAGGTCGCCCATCCGATTCAGTGTCTCGGCGATCCATGCCTCGTTCACAGCGCTTCCGCCGCGGAAACCGAAGAGCAATTCGGCGAGCCGCAGGCGGCTCAGGGCCTGATGCAGGGAGTCAGGGTCGCACGGCAGCGGAACGTGCTCCACATCTCGGTACACCTCGACGGCAGCGCCGCCGACTCCGACGGTGCCGAACACACCGAGGCCTTCGGCGGCGCGCACGGTCAAGATGAGCTCCACTCCTGCGGTCACCATCTTTTGCACGAGCCACGTTGAGTTCGCGGCCCCGTCGCTGGTGGACATCCGTGATACCGCTTCCTCGACTTGAGCGGCAGTGGACAGGTTGACTGCCACCAAGCCCAGCTCGGTGCGGTGCGTGATGTCCTCAGCGGCAGACTTCACGACCACCGGGAAGCCCAGCGCTTCGGCCGCGTGGGGTGCAGACGTGCTGTCGCACACCGTCATCGGTGCAATATCCAAATCATGGTCGGCCAGCAGTTGAAGTGCTTGCCCTCCGCCGATCGTCACCGCCGTTGATTGAGACTGGCCGGCGGACGCGGGCGCGGTGTTGAGCACCTGACCAGGCCCGAGGAGCGCGCTGACGAGTCGCCCCAGGTCCGAAGGGCTCTGGGCCACAAGGACGCCGGCCGCGCGCAGTTGGTGGATGTAAGGGTCGACTGCGCGTCCCCCGTACCACAGCACGACGCACGGTTTGCCCGTCTTGTTCCCGACCGCGAGGATGTCGGCCACACTCTGGGAATTCCATCCGCGCGCTCCCATCGGCAGCGGAACGCAGACCACCTCGACGGCGGGATCCTCAGCGACGGCCATCAGATACCCGCCGAAGTGGACGGGCATCGAGCCTGGCCCGACGTCGAGCGGATTGGGGGTGGCAGCGAAGCTGGGCAACTGGGCTTTGAGCCGCGCAGCGGTGGACTCGCCCAGCGGGGGAAAGACCACTCCGGCGCTGGATAGCTGTTCGGTGGCCAATACCGCCATACCGCCTGAGTAGGCGACCATCCCCCATTGCCGAGGGAACGTGCGGTGCCGCGGCGGGGTCATCGCGCCCAACACCCACAGGTCGTCGGGGTCGTCGACCACGGTGACCTCGAGCGCCCGTAGCAGTGCCAGCTCCAGACCTCCTCGGCCGATGATCTTGCCGGTGTGGCTCGCCGCGGCCTGCTCACCCGCCGCGGTGCGGCCACCTAGATAGGTGATCAGCCGTTTGCCGGCGGCGTGCAATTCGTGCACCGCCGCCGAGAAGCGGCGGCCGTCGCGAATCGATTCCATGTATAGGGCAACGGCGTGTACCTCAGGGAGCCCCGCGAAATAGGAGATGAAGTCGGGGATGTCCATGTCGCGCTGGTTACCGGTGCTGACGATATGGGAGATGCCGACCTCGGCGTCACGGGCCCGCTCGACGATGGTGCTGCCGATCGCGCCGCTCTGAGCGATCACCGCGATACCCCCGGCGGCGATGGGAACGCCTTCGGTAAGAACCGATGTCATGCTCATTGCGAGGCCGGTGCGCACGTTGACAAGTCCGGTGCTGTTTGGCCCGACGATACGGATTCCCTTCTCGGCGGCGAAGTCGAGCAGGCTGCGCTCCAGTTCGTGGCCGGTCTCCCCCATGTCGGCGAATCCCGCCGTCAAGATCAGGGCCTGCCGCGCACCCACGTCAGCGCATTCAGCCAACACGTCTTTGACCGAATGGGCCGGCACCGCAATGACGACGACGTCCGGCACCGTGGGCAGTTCGCGCAGGGAGGGAAATGCCGGAACGCCGTCAACTGCGTCTGCCGAGGGATGGATCACCGAGACCTCACCGGTGTACCCGTAGACCTTCAGGTGTTCGAGGACCGCGCGACCGCCGGCCTTATAGGCCTGGCCGGAACTGGTCGATACACCGACAATGGCGACCGAGGCCGGCTCCAGGAACAACTTGGCGACGTCGGCACGAGGGGCGAGGATAGCCATGGTTTCAGTCACGCTCGGTCCTGAAGGGCAACGTGATCAGGCTGCGCGTCTGGCCACCGTGGGCAGCAAGCCGAGCGTCGTGGGGAACGGAAAACCTTGGCATTTTTTTGAAGATCTCCTCGAAGGCGATGTTCAGCTCGAGCCGCGCTAAGTGGGAGCCCACGCAGCGGTGGTTACCGGCGCCGAAGACCATCGATTTGGCGGGGTTTCGGTCGATCACCAGTTGATCGGCCTCGGGGTAGACGTCTTCGTCGCGGTGCGCGGACGCCAGCGGTATGACGACGCGATCGCCGGGATGTAGTTCAACCCCGCCGAGGACCGTCTGTTCGGTCACGGTACGGCTGCCGTGAACAATCGGCTCGTAGCGCAGAAGTTCGTCGATCGCGGTCGGAATCAGTGACAGGTCAGCGGCGATTCTGTCTTGCAAGTCGGGTCGACGGGCAAGGTGCAGGAAGCTGAAACCGATTGCGGTGGAAACAGTATCGAGTCCTGCCAACACCATGACGTAGGCGAAGTTCAGAATTTCGCGGTAGTCAAGCTTGCGCGCCCCGGGCATCTCCGCGGTCGTCAAGAAGGAAATGATGTCGTCGCCAGGGTTTTTCAGGCGGTCGTCGAGCAGCTCACGCAGAAAATTGTTGAGCGCCTTTCCTGCCTCGAGTCTTGCGGCGGTCTGAGCATCGACATCGCCGTGCTCAACACCGTTGGTGGTGGTGTGGAGGATGGTGCTCGCCCAGCCGCACAACTGATCACGTTGAGCCGCATCAAAATCCAATCCGACCAAGCGTAGGAACACCGAGCTCGGGTAGGGCTCGGCGAATTCCTTCATGAAATCGAATTCCCGCTTGGCTACCATGGCGTCGACAAGTTCAGCTGCATATCGGCGAACTTCGTCGGCGATATGCTCAATCGCCCTAGGACGGAACAGGGGGTCGATGATCGTCCGGTAGCGGCGATGCTCCGGCGGATCGACCTCCAGGGGAATGAGCGCCCGGGTGTGGCCCGGGGTGGGAGGAGTGTCAGCTGGCCACGACGAGAAGACTTGCGCGTTATGAAGGACGGTAGCGATGTCGTCGTACTTGCTCACCACGTAGAACCCGCCGTAGTTATCCGTGTGCGCTACTGGGCATTTGGCCCGAAGCGCCGCGTAGTCCGGATGCGGGTTGAGGGCGAAATGCGGATCGTAGTGGTCGTATTCGTGGCCCAGTGCCTGCAACGCCGTGCAATCACCCGGTCGTTCCCCGTGCTGATGTTGGCTCACGTGAGCGCACCTCGATTCATTTGAGATGTGTTGGACGACAACTGCCCAGAGGGCGGAGAGCCCCCGCTCGGGTCGGCGGACTCGCGGCACAGCTCCGTCAGCGCGCCGGGATCTTTGTAGTGCACGTCGACGCGGACGATCTTGTCGCCGCTTAGCCGGTAGATGTCGACACACTCGACCGGCATGCTGCGACCGGTTCGCCGCGAGGTGAACGTGCCGTGCACGACTACCGCGACCCAATTGTTAGCCCCGGCGATCTCTGGCGGATCCAGCTCCACACGAAAGTCGCGACCAACGTTGCCCAGCAGCTGCCGGAAGCCTTGACCGCCCACGTAGTCGCCGCCGAACGGCAAGCTTGCGGACTCGGAAAATACGTTCGCATCGTCGAGTAACGCGATGCAAGCGTCGAGGTCGCCGCTCGCCAGTGAGGTGGTGAACCGTCGCACCAGCTCGACGCCGTCTCGCTCAGACACCTTTGCCCACCTCTCTTCGCGCATCCCCACGTGGCTCGCGCGGACACGCAGCCGGTATTTTTTCTACACGGATTTTGATAACAAGTCAACGCTCAATGGGGATATTGTGGCTATTCCTGGGCACCATAGTCTGTGCTAACTTAGAATCCACATCGAGGACGGGAGAACACCGTTGACGTTCGCGCTCTCCGACGAACAGCAGCAACTGCAGCAGATCGTCCGCAAGTTCTGTGAGGCCAAGTCACCGATAGCGGAGGTCCATCGGTTGATGGACACCCCTGACGGCTTCGACGCCGCGGTGTGGTCCCAGATGGGCAGTGAACTTGGCCTGCCGTCGCTCGCCATCCCGGAGCGATTCGGAGGAGCGGGCTTTTCGTTGGTTGAGTTGTGCCTGGTCATGGAGGAGATGGGCCGCGCGCTGCTGTGCGCCCCGTTCTTCTCCTCAATTGCCTTGGGAGCAGACGCGATTCTGGAGTGCGGTACCGATGAGGACTGCGAGCGCCTGCTGCCGGGTATCGCGTCGGGAGAGGTTCGAGCCGCACTGGCGTTCGCCGAACGAACCGACGCGTGGACGCCATGGGAGGCTGACACCGAAGCTACTCCAGACGGTGCGATCTATCGGCTACGGGGAACGAAGACCCTCGTTGTCGATGGGCATACCGCCCAACTGATCGTTGCCTCTGCGCGCCGAACCGATTCCGGCACGGTATCTCTGTTCACCGTGGAGACCACCGAAGCGGAGGGCCTGCGGCGCACGGCGATACCGACGCTGGACATGACCCGCCAGGTGGCTGAGGTGGCGTTCGACGACACACCGGCCCGACTCTTGGGCAACGTCGAGGAGGACAGCACCGAAGCGCTGGGGCGCACTTTGCAGCGGGCGGCGGTCTGTCTGGCTGCCGAACAGCTCGGCGGTGCCGCATATTGCCTGGACGCCTCGGTCGACTACGCGAAGATGCGCACACAGTTCGGGCGGCCTATCGGCAGCTTCCAGGCCATCAAGCATCGGTGCGCCGACATGTTGGTCGACGTGGAATCCGCCCGCTCGGCCGCCTACTATGCAATGACCGCGATCATCGAGGGCTACGACGAGGCACTGGCGTCGTCGCTGGCCTACGCACATTGTTCAGAGGTATTCGCTTCTGCGGCAAGCGCTATGGTTCAAATCCATGGCGGCGTCGGATATACCTGGGAACACCCCGCACATCTGTATCTGAAGCGAGCCAAAGCATCTGAGGCCTTGCTGGGCGGCGTCGGCTACCACCGCGAGGTCATCGCTGCAGCGATGAATATCTGAGCCGTCTGCTGAGCTTCGCTTCGAGCGGGGTCAGTGACTGCTGGTACCCACGGGCCGGCGCTTGGGGTGGCTGTCCCCGAAGAGAATCCGGTCGCTGTGGCAGAGAGGCCAGGACGGTCCGATCGTGGCTCTCCCGCTCCGAAACGGCCGGTCGGTCACACACCCCAGGCCGACCGCCGACAGATCGGGAATGAGAACAACCCAGCGATCAGACTGAATAGCCGCCATCGACCCGAAGGGTTTGTCCGGTGACGTAGGCCGCTCCAGGCCCGGCGAGGAACGCCACGACGTCGGCCAGCTGTCAGCGGTCACGTAATTCCTCCAGCTTGAGGGGTTGTCCGTCACGGAATTCCCCCACCCCGTCTGTCACGTAATTCCCCCACCCTGGGGCGGTGTGGCAGCCGGTCGTGGGCCTCGTACACAGGTTCGCTCGACTCACGGTTCGACTCGTGAGGAAGGGCGCCGAATGGCGAGGAGAAGTTTCGACGTGTTCGACCTGATCGAGTTGTTGACCCATTGGCATGCGGGTCGGTCTCAGCGCCAGCTGTCGGAGAGTTTGGGCATCGACCGCAAGACGATCGCGAAGTATTTGGCGCCGGCGATCGCCGAGTCGCTGACCCCGGGCGGGGAGCCGGTCACCGAGCCCGAGTGGGCGGCGCACATTGGTCGGTGGTTTCCCGAGGTCGCCGACCCCGGTCTGCGGGCCACGACCTGGCCGGGCATCGAAGTGCACCGCGACCGGATCCGTGACTGGCTCAAGGCCGAGGTCAGTGCGGCGACCGTGGCGCAGCGGCTGCGTGACGACTATGGCGTTGCCGCGTCGGAATCCTCAGTGCGCAGGTGGATCTCGGCGAACCTCTCCGAAGAGGCGACGCGGGAGAAGGTGACCGTGGCCCGCGGATCGGTGCCAGCGGGCAGCGAGGCCCAGATCGACTACGGCCGCCTCGGGATGTGGTTCGACCCAGTCAGTGGTCGACGCGTGACGGTGTGGGCGTTCGTGATGGTGCTGGCCCATTCGCGGCATCTGTTCGTCCAACCGGTCCTGAAGATGCATCAATCCTCCTGGTGCGCTTCGCATGTGGCAGCGTTCGAGTTCTTCGGTGGCGTCCCGGCCCGGCTGGTCCCGGACAACCTGAAGACCGGTGTCACTCGACCGGATCTCTATGACCCGAAGATCAACAAGGCCTACGCCGAACTGGGTGCCCACTACGGTTGCCTGATCGACCCGGCGCGGGCGAACAAGCCGAAGGACAAACCACGCGTCGAGCGCCCGATGCAATACATTCGGGACTCGTTCTGGCGGGGCCGCGAGTTCACCTCGCTGGAGCAGATGCAGGCCGCCGCGCTGGTCTGGTGCCGTGAGGTAGCCGGGGCGCGAAACTCTCGGGCACTCGACGGTGAGCAACCAGGGTTCGTGTTCTCCACCGTTGAACAGCATGCCCTGTTGCCGTTGCCGCACAGTGATTTCCAACTTGCGGTGTGGTCGACGGGCAAGGTCGCCGCCGACTGCCACGTGAAAGTCGGCAAGGCGCTCTACTCGGTGCCGTGGCGGCTGATGGGCCAACAGGTCCACGCCCGCACGTGCGGCGACCTGGTGCAGATCGTGCACGACGGCGACGTCGTGGCCACCCACGTCACCCATCACCGTGGGCGGGCCACCGACTTCGAGCACTACCCGCCGGAGAAGATCGCCTTCACGATGCGCAACCCGACCTGGTGTCGCCGAGTAGCCGCCGAGGTCGGACCGGCCTGTACCCAGGTGATCGCCGAATTCATGGAAGTCAACGCCATCCACCGACTGCGCAGCGCTCAAGGCGTCCTCGCCTTGCTCAAGACCGTCGGCCACGACCGCCTGGAAGCCGCCTGCGCGCGGGCGATCACCGTCGGCGACCCGAGCTACCGCACGGTCAAGGGCATCCTGGCCGCCGGCACCGAACTCGACGGCATCATCGAATCCGCCGCCCCGCAAGCCGCGGCGCATCTGCGCGGGCCGCAAGCCTTCGACACCACCACCGGCGAGATCGCGTGATCAACGCATCGTATCCAGCTGGCAACCAACATCATTCGATCTGAACCTAAGGACATCACCACCATGAGCATCCTCGACCCCGCACTACGCAATGCGCTGCGCACCCTCAAACTCACCGGCATGCTCGACACCCTGGATGCCCGGCTGGCGCAGACCCGCGACGGCACCCTCGGGCACCTCGACTTCCTCCAGGTGCTCTGCGAAGACGAGATCGCCCGCAGAGAATCCGCCGCCCTCACCCGGCGCATCCGCCGAGCCCGCTTCGAGGAACAATCGACATTCGAATCCTTCGACTTCACCGCCAACACCAAGCTGCCCGCGGCGATGCTGCGCGACCTGGCCGCACTGCGGTGGCTCGACGCCGCCGAATCAGTGATCCTCTACGGACCCGTCGGAGTCGGGAAAACCCATATGGCACAAGCGCTTGGGCACGCAGTGGCCCGCCGCGGCGGCGACGTCCGATTCGCCAAGACCTCCCGGGTACTCTCCGACCTCGCCGGCGGTCACGCCGATCGCAGCTGGGGTCAACGCATCCGCGAATACACCAAACCGCTCGTGCTGATCCTCGACGACTTCGCCATGCGCGAACACACCGCGATGCACGCCGACGACCTCTACGAGTTGATCTCCGATCGCGCCGTCAACGGCCGCCCCCTCATCCTGACCTCCAACCGATCACCGAAGGACTGGTACAACCTGTTCCCCAACCCCGTCGTCGCCGAGTCGCTGCTCGACCGCCTGATCAACACCAGCCACCAGATCCTGATGGACGGACCCAGCTACCGACCCCGAAAAAGACCCGGCGCTAGCGCGCCGGTAGACAACGCCAAGCCCACCCGGTAGACCTACACCGAGGCCCACCGGTGGCGGAATTACATGACGGACACCCCGGGGGAATTACGCGACGGTCGACAGCCAGCTCAGCGGCCGAACCGAATCGCCGCATCGGAATCGCGCGCCGGGCCGCCTCCAGTGCCTGTTCGTGATAGTCGCCGCTAGCGATGAGGTCGTCGAGGATGCCGGCCGCGATAACGCCCACCCCTACGCAGTTGGCGCGCACCCCATTCTTGCCCTCTTCGGCGGCGATGGCCCGGACCAACTGTTCCACGGCGGCTTTGGGGCAGGCTGATAGGAGATCTCGGGTGGCGTACCGCAGCAACGCGGTCGTCACCAGGGCCACGATCGAACCCCGACTGACGCGCAACGGTTGGATCGAGGGGCGCAGCAGGTTGAAGCAGGCCACCGCATCGGCCGATAGTTGATGAGCGAACTGCTGCGGCGTGATTTGGGCGGTATACCCCATCGGGATTGGGGGCCCCGCGGCATAGACCACCGTGTCTAGCCGCGGCATCCGCTCCACCAGCGCGGCCGTGGCATCGGCGTCAGTGAGGTCGAGCTGATGCACCGATGCCTCGGCACCGGCCGAGCGCACACCGTCGGCTGACTGGGACGCGGCTTCGGCGTTATGCCGGTAGGTCAGGGCGACGTCGAAGCCGTCGCAGGCCAGGGCGTGGCAGATCGCAGATCCGATCCCACCACTGCCGCCGGCGACCAGGGCTAGCGGCCTATCCATCCGGCGGGCCTTGGGCCTGCAGTTGTGCATAACCGGTCATGACCAACTCACCGTGCTGGTTGAGCGTCGATAGCTCTAGGTCAACGGTGCGCGATCCGTGACGGTCGGTTATGCCACTGACCGTGGCGATCGACGTCAGGGTGTCGCCAGGCCAGACTTGTCGCCGAAACCGCACCCCGAAACCACGCAGCTCGGCGTCCTCGATCCAGTCCGTTATCACCTTTGCGGTCAGGCCCATGGTGAGTTGACCGTGGGCGATCACGCTGGGATAGCCTGCCACTTCGGTGGCGTACACCTCGTCGGTGTGCAAGGGGTTGTAGTCGCCAGATGCACCGGCGTACATCACGATTTGGGTGCGTGACAGCTGCTCTACGACGACTGTCTCATGTCGATCTCCGGTCGATAATTCGATGAGCTTCACGGTGCCACCGCTCTTTCGGTGATTACGCGTACCCGGCGCGCGGTGACCGCGATCTCACCCCGCTGATTGACGAAGCGGGTGATCTCCTCGGAGAAGGACAGGGTTCCACCGCGCGGGCTGTGTTTCTCCCAGGTCCGGCCCGCTTGGCGGGAGACGGTCAACACGTCGCCGGGGCGCACCGAGGTGTGAAACTCGTAGTGCTGCTCGGCGTGAAGGCTTGTTCCGGCTCCCGACGACGGCGGGGCGAAGCCGGGACCACGGCCCGAGCCGTTCCAGGCGACACCGGGCTTGGGGCGGTAGGGCCATTCGGGGTCGAACTGCGCGGCTGCTGCGACGAACGTCGGCGGGGCCACCACGCCTCCCCGGCGGCAAGTGAGCTCATCGTCGTCGTCGAAGTAGACGGGATTGTCGTCGCCCAGCGCCCGGGCGAACATCTGGATGTGCCCACGCTCAACCGGGAATTGGAAGGCGTCGGTATTGGGTGCCATGCCCTTGGAGCTCATCGCGGCTGGGTCTCCTGCACTCGGGGCTCGCGGGGAAGTCCGAGTACCTGCTCGCCGATGATGTTGCGTTGCACCTCGCTGGTGCCGGCATAGATGGTGCCCGAGTGAGCGACCAGAAAGGTGTCTTGCCATCGTCCCAGGCGGTAGTCGGGTCCGGGTGGGCGCAGAATGGCTGACGGGCCGGCGATCTCCAGAGCCAGCGCCCCCAGCCGTAGGTGATATTCGCTCCACGCCAATTTCCAGGTGGACATCTGCCGGCCGGGCTGGCCGCCGGCCTCGACCTCGGCCACCGTCCGTTGCCAGCTGCTGCGCATGATCGCGACCTGGGTTTTGGCCCAGGCCAGCTCGCGCCGCACCCACGGATCACGGGCCCGGCCTTGCTGTCGCGCCAGGTCGACGAGTTGTTCGAGTTCACGTTCGCGGGCCTGCAGGACCATCGTGGTCGCGCGACCGGCTCCCCCCCGCTCGAATCCGAGGGTGGACTGGACGACCTGCCAGCCCCGGCCGAGACCGCCGATCACCCCGGACAGGGGTGCCTCGGTGTTGTTGAAGAAAACTTCCGCGAATTCCTCGGCGCCGGTCAACTGCCGGATCGGGCGGACCTCGACGCCGTTGTGGCCTGGGGTGAACGCGGTGATCGCGTAGGACAACCCGCGGTGTTTGGCCGCGGTGGGATCGGTGCGGCACAGAACGAAGATCATGTTGGCCGTGGTGAACCTGGAGGTCCACACTTTCTGACCGGTGATCAAGAGCCGATCACCCTGCACCACTGCGCGGGTGCGTACCGATGCGAGGTCCGATCCCGATCCGGGCTCGGAGAACCCTTGGCAGTAGCGGTGTTCCCCGGAGATGATCCGCGGCAGGTAATAGGCTTTTTGTTCCTCGGTGCCGTGCAGAATGATCGACGGTCCGACCATCGACTCGCCCTGCACCCGGTCGACCCGCGGGACGCCGGCGCGGTAGAACTCCTCGTCGAGGACGGTCATCTGCGGTGTGTCCCAACCACGTCCGCCATATTCGGTCGGCCACGCGGGGCAGATCAGCCGCGCCTCGGCGCAGCGCCGTTCCCACTCCTGAAAGACGGGGTCCGCGTGTGCCGCGGCGAGGTCGGATTCACTCTGCAGGCTGCTCACCGAGCCAGGCAGGTCGGCGCGCAGCCGCCAATCAATTAAATCCGTCAGGCCGGCGGGGGCGTTGTCGGCGATCCACCCGCGCAACGCGTTCCGTAGCTCGCTGAGGGGCACGTCGAGATTTCCCATCAACTGACCGCCACCCCTTCAGCGGCGGGCGCCGACTGCTGTTGCCGGTCATCGCCCGCCAACGCGCGCACCGTACGGGATACGCATGGCTTTCCGAGACGTTCGGCCATCCAGAGGCTTGTCGATACGAGCTGCGCTAAGTCGATGCCTGTCGCGATTCCCAGGCCCTCCAACATCCACACCACGTCTTCGGTGGCCAGGTTGCCTGCCGAGCTGTCCGCGAACGGACAGCCGCCCAACCCACCTGCCGAGGAGTCCACCGTGCTGACGCCGGACTGCAATGCCGCGAACACATTGGCCAGCGCTTGCCCGTAGGTGTCGTGAAAGTGCACGGCGATCGCGTCAATGTTGATGCCCGCCGCCACGACCGCGTCGATGAGGGTTCGGACCTGGCCGGGTGTTCCGACTCCGATCGTGTCGCCCAGCGCCAGCTGATCGCACCCCAGGTCCATCATTCGCGTCGCGACATCAACCACTTGTTCCACCGCAACCGGACCCTCCCAGGGATCCCCACAACACATGGAGACGTAGGCGCGCACGCTGACGCCGGCCTCTCGCGCCCGCTGCACCACCGGGGCGAACATCGCCAACGACTCGTCGATGCTGCGACCCAAGTTGCGGCGTGAGAACGTTTCAGTCGCGCTGGCGAACACAGCGATGTCGCGAACTCCGTGGTTCAACGCCCGATCAAGTCCGCTGACCGTTGGAACCAGCACCGGGTAACGTCGGCCTGCGTCCAGATCTAGTCCGTCAATCACCTTTTCGGCGTCGGCGAGCTGCGGGACGCGGCCCGGGTGCACGAACCCGGCCGCCTCGATGGTCTGCAGGCCGGCGGCGCCCAATCGTTGGATGAACTCAATCTTGGTATCTGCTGTGATGACGGCTTTTTCGTTTTGCAGACCGTCTCGCGGGCCGACCTCGTAAATGGTCACCTGGGTGGGCAGTGCGGTTAACGGCACGGGGCTGGGTGCACGCATCACCATGGTCAGATGACGCCACGCTCGTGAAGCGCTGCCACATCGGCTGCGCTATAACCGATTTCGGCAAGGACTCTTTCGGTGTGTTCACCCAGGGCGGGTGCCGGCCGTGTGATGTCGAAGGGTTGGCCGCTGACCGGGGCGGGCCAGCCCGTGCTGGTGTAGGGACCGGCCACCGGATGATCGGAGTGGTGGATGATCTCGCGAACGAGCAGATGGGGGTCGCTCAACGCGTCGGTTTTCGAGTTCGCCGGACACAGCGGGATGTCGTGCACCCGGGCGATGTCCATCCATTCCGCGGCGGTGCGGGAACGGAACACCGGGATCAGCTCGTCGAGAAGGTCGGCTTTGCCGCCGTCCGCGAAGTCCACGGCGAACGTCTTGTTCTGGGCGTCCAGCAGGTCCTCGCGGTCGATCGCCCGGCAGAAATTTTCCCAGAACTTGTGCTCGATAGCAGCGATGAGCACGATCTTGTCGTCTTTGGTCTGGTAGTAGGTGTACTTCGGGCGTCGCCGCGGATCGAGCCCGACCGGCGGTGGGGGGTTGCGCCGATCGGTGATGCGGTCGCGATTCCATGCCAGCACCGCGTCCAGGCTCTGGTTGGCCAGCACCGCGTCGGCACCTGCAGCGTCGATGTAACAGCCCTGTCCGGTCGTGTCTCGGTGTCGCAGTGCAGCCACGGCGGTGAGGGCGGCGTAGAGCGCAGTCGACAACGGCCCGTCGATCGAGCCGGAAAAATACAATCCCTGGGGATTGACCACCTCGGTGACCACACCGTCATCGGACACCTGAAGCTGTGACTGTCCGGCAACCGCGCCCATCATGTAGCCGTGGACGGGGATTTGACTGTAGCTGCCGCGGGTGCCGAACCCGTTGGCCTGGCAATAGATGATGTCGGGCTTGCTCGCTCGCTGCGCGGGGTACCCGATACCCAGTTTGTCGCAGGCGTCACCGGCGAATCCATCCACGAAGATGTCGGCGGTCTTGAGCAGTTCGAAGAAGACTCCGCGTCCCTCATCACAGCGGAGGTTCAGCTCGACGCTGCGCTTGTTGCGGTTGCAGAACAGGTGAAACACGCTGTTCTGGTCGGTGATACGGTCACCGAGCTCGCGCAGGTAGTCGCCGGTTCCCGGTCGCTCGATTTTGATGACGTCGGCTCCAAGATCGCCGAGCAGCCTGCTGGTCTGGTCACCCGTGGGCAGCATTGCGCACTCGAGTACGCGGATGCCCTCCAACAGCTTGATCATGTGGCGTAGCGCTCCTTTCGGCGGCTCCACCCGAGCCAGGGAATTCGATTCTAACCTAATTCAGATTCGAGTCAACTGCGCATCAGACACCTCTGCCCGGGCGAGCCTCTAGCTGACCAGCGAGGAAACGCACGATGCGGCGATAATCACTGCGCTGCAATCTCCGGCATTGGCCAAAACTCGCATAGAATCGTCTGCGATGTTGATGGCCCACAAATGGGAACCAAGGAGCGTGTTGTTCACTGATGGCTAATCGACGAACCCGCCCCGGGAAGAAGGCCGTCGCGACCCGGGCCCGGATCCTGGACTCCGCCGCCCTCATATTCCGCAACAAAGGTTACGCGGGCACCCGGTTGTCGGATGTCGCGGCCGCCGCCAACACTCAAACCGGCAGCCTTTACTACCATTTCCCGTCACGCGAACAACTCGTCGAAGAAATGCTGCGCGTCGGTCAGGAACGCACCAGTGGCTTCGTCCGGCGACGCGTCGCCGGGCTGGCTGACGACGCTCCCGATCTCGACCGGCTCCGCGAAGCCATCTCCGCGCACCTCGACGCCGTTCTCGAGATCGGTGATTACACCGCGGCAACAATTCGGATTATCGGGCAGGTGCCGGAAGAGATTCGCAAACGCCGTATTCACGAGCAGCGCGAATACGGCGAGTTCTGGCGCTCGCTCGTCGACCACGCCCGGAAAGCGGGACAGTTCCGCACGGACCTTGACGGCTCCACACTGCGTCTGCTGCTGCTCGGCGCGATCAACTCGGTGCCCGATTGGTTTCACCCCAGAGACGGCGGGATGTCCAGCGCCGAGCTCAAAGAGCAAGTGGATTCCTTATTTCTCGACGGCCTGGCCGTACATCGGCAAGCCACCCGTTCAATCGCCGAGGGTCTCGCCGCCTACACGCTGGCCGAGGAAAAAGTCCTTCGCGACGGCAGCAGCGAACACGTGAAGGCCGAAGGGGCTCAACGGATCCTCGACGCAGCCGCCGACGTTTTCCGAGACAAAGGTTACGCCGGTACTCGCTTAGTCGACGTGGCGGAGGGCGCCGGCATTCAGACCGGCAGCATGTATTACTACTTCAAGTCCCGCGAGGATTTGGTCCTGCAGATGGTTCTGGTCGCCTGGAAACGCACGGACGATCTGGCCCGCCTGAGCGTGGCCTCGCTGCCGGCCGGGGCCACCGCACTGACACGCCTGTCCACAGCTTTGACAGCCCACCTGATGTCGGTGTTGCGAAACACGACGTACACCTCAGCGCTCGTCCGCATCCTGGGCCAGATCCCCGACAGTGTTCGTGAGCAGACAGTCGCCTATCAGCGTGCATACCTCGATTACCTTCGCGGGCTGCTCGAGGATGCCATCGCCTCCGGCGAAGTCAGAAGCGATGTTGACCCTGCGGTCACCACCATGTTGATCACCGGCACATTGAACTGGGCGGTCGAGTGGTACCGGCCGGGCGGCGCGTTATCGCCGGAGGACCTGGCTCGACAGGTCGCCAGTCTTGTTTTCGACGGGGTAACGGAGATCACGCCTAAGTGACCATCCGGGTGCAGCGACGTTATACCGTTACCCCGTCTTACTGCCATGGGGGTGCTAAACCCCCAAGTCGCGCCCGATGATGTCTTTCATGATTTCGGTGGTACCTCCGAAGATGGTTTGGACACGGACATCGACGTAGTCTTTGGCCACTTTGTATTCGTTCATGTAGCCGTAACCACCGTGCAGCTGCACGCACGCGTCGACAACCTTCTTGGCCAGCTCGGTGCACCACCACTTGGCCTTCGCGGCCTGGACAGCATCCAAGTCGCCGTCCACCACGCCGCGTAGACACCGGTCGAGAAACTGCTCGGCTATGTCCAACTCGGTGTCCAACTCGGCAAGCACAAACCTGTTGTGCTGAAAACTTCCGATGGGCTGTCCGAAGGCCTTGCGGTCCTTGGCATATTGCAGCGTTTGCCGCCACGTCTCCCGCGCCGCGGCCACCGCGCCCAAGGCGATGGACAGCCGCTCAGCGGGCAGGTTGTGCATGAGATGGTAGAAGCCCCTGTTCTCCTCGCCCAGGAGGTTTTCGCCGGGCACACGCACATCGTCGAAATGCAGTTCGGCAGTGTCCTGCGCGTGCAGGCCCATCTTGTCAAGCTTGCGGCCGCGGCTGAATCCCGCCATATCACGCTCGACGACCAGCAGTGAAAATCCCTTATGTCCCGCCTCGGGGTCGGTACGAGCCACCACGATCACCAAGTCAGAATTGAAGCCCGCCGAGATGAAGGTCTTCGAACCAGACAAGATCCAGTCGTCGCCGTCGCGTACGGCGGTGGTTCGTATCCCGGCCAAATCGCTGCCAGCGCCCGGCTCGCTCATCGCAATCGCGCCGATGATCTCGCCTGTGACATAGCCGGGCAGCCAGCGTGCCCGCTGCTCTTCGCTAGCAAGCGATTTGAGGTAGGGGGCAACGATGTCGTTCTGTAGATTAAGCGCCGGGGTCGCGGAGCCGAACTTGGCAAGCTCCTCGACGATCACCGCATTGAAGCGAAAGTCGTCAGTGCCGCCGCCGCCATACTGCTCCGGTAAATTGAAGCCGATGAGGCCGTACTTGCCAGCTTCGATGTAGGCCGAACGGTCCACGAGCCGATCGCGTTCCCACTTCTGGGCCTGAGGTGCCACGACCTGGTCGATGTACAGGCGCGTCGTTTCGCGCAGCTGTTCGTGTTCGGACTCGAAAATCAGTCGCTTCATGCAGCAGACCCTGCCTTTCATTAGTGACGTGGTTGGCGGTCACATATGCGCGTGTCGGTCGCCTTGGCCCTTCGGCCCTTGGCCGCGAAGGCGCCCCTGCCGCTGGGCAGCAGTCATACGGTGCGGTCGTTACGCCCAGACCGCGATCGTCGCTGGAGGCATTGATGTTTCACAGCGTCGGGCAACTGCCCGCCAGGTACCCATACGATGCCCACGCAATGACGAATCGTGTTGAGTATTAGACCGATACGCTTGATCGAGGGAGCGCGGGCGCGGCGCTGAGGTTCACCAGACCAGCTCGGCAGGACCGTCGATCCTCGCCCTGGGTTCGCCACCGTGAGGGCCGGCCCGGGGTCTTGCTCCTCCTTTCATGATCGATGCACATGCGGTTGAATCCTAACCGGAATTAGATTAGATTCTATCGCATGTCGAATTCCTCAGGGAGCTCCACACGGGGCGTGGTCGGATGTGCGGCCTACTTGCCCCACTACCGCCTGCGCCACAGCGAAATCGGATCCGTCTTGGGTGGTGCGCAGCCCGCCGGCACTCGGTCGGTGGCGTCTTACGATGAGGACACCACGTCCATGGCTGTGGAGGCGGCGCGGGCGGTACTACGCGGCCTAAGCCCCGTGGCGACACCGACACGGCTGTATTTCGCCACCACCGAGCCTGCATACCTCGACAAGTCCAATTCGGCGATCATCCACGCCGCGGTCGGTCTTCCCCGCGACACGCTCGCCGTGGACTTCGGCGGCGCGCCACGCTCGGCGGTCGGCACACTGCTGGCAGCGGCTGATTCAACTGACAGCGTCTTGGCTGTGTTTGCAGACATTCGTTCCGGACTGCCCGGCAGCGCAGACGAGAAACACGGCGGGGACGCGGCAGCAGCGGTCCTGTTCGGTCCCGAAACCGACGACGCACCTGTCCTGGCCGAACTGCTCACCACCGCCTCAGTTACTGACGAATTCCTTGATCGGTGGCGCACTCCGGGCGCTACGACCTCGCGAGTATGGGAAGAGCGCTTCGGCGAGCATGTCTACGTTCCGTTGGCCATGGAGGCGTTTTCCGCTGCACTCAAGCAAGCCGACCTGACCGGGGATGGAATTGACCATCTCATCGTCTGCGGGTTGTCGGTGCGAGCCAACCGCCAATTCGCAGCCAACAGCGGTGTGCCGCGTGATGCCGTGGCCCCCGACCTGACCTCGGTGATCGGCAACTCAGGAACCGCCCAGGTCGGCGTTCTCCTGGCCGACGTGCTCGAACGCGCCAAGCCGAACGAGGTGATCGCAGTGGTCGTCCTGGCCGATGGCGCATCGACGCTGCTGCTGCGCACCACCGAGGCTCTCGGACGCCGGCGATCGCAAGGACCCACTGTCGGCACGCAGATTCTTTCCGGGGACGACTCGTTGAGCTATGCGACGTTTCTGACCTGGCGCGGAATGCTGCGCCGGGAACCACCGCGCCGGCCCGAGCCCGATTCGCCCGCCGGGCCGCCGAGTCATCGGTCAGGGGGCTGGAAGTACGGCTTTGTCGGCTCCCGCTGTGAGGAATGTCAGACCGTGCACTTGCCGCCCGCGCGGATCTGCTTCCACTGCGGCTCCGATGACCGCATGCGCGCCCAGTCGATGGCCGACACGCCCGCGCGCGTGGCGACTTACACCATCGATCGCCTCGCCTACACTCCGAGCCCACCGATGATCGCCACCGTGGTCGACTTCCACGGCGGCGGCCGCTTCCGATGCGAACTCACCGACAGTGGGCCGGCAGTCGCGATCGGCGACGAAGTCGAAATGACGTTCCGGCGGTTGACCACATCGGAGACCGGCGTGCACAACTACTTCTGGAAAGCGCGCCCAGTCCGCCACCAGACTGAGGAGAGCTGAGATGGCCGCGCACGGAATTTGCGACCGGGTTGCGATCGTCGCGATGGGCTGCACCGACTTCGGCGAACACTGGGACCGCTCGGGCGACGATCTGCTGATCGACGCGGTCACCGCCACCACCACCAGCGCCGGGGTCCGGCTGGCCGATATTGATGCGTTCTGGCTGGGTACTTACACATCGGGCTTGTCCGGATTGAGCTTGAGCAGGCCACTGCGGCTACACGGCAAGCCGGTCACCCGCGTCGAGAACATGTGCGTCACCGGATCAGAGGCACTCCGCAATGCGTCCTATGCCGTGGCCAGCGGCGCCTACGACATCGCCATGGCTGTCGGAGTCGAGAAATTGAAAGACTCCGGATTTTCCGGCCTCCTGCGGCCCTCAATACCCTCCGACGGAACCGGGGGTACTCTCGGAACCACAAGTGCCCCAGCTAATTTCAGCCTCCTGGGGCCGGCCTACGCGCAAAAGTACGGAGTCGATCCCGGCGAACTCAAAGAAGTCATCACTCGCATCGCCTGGAAGAACCACCACAACGGGGCCCGTAACGCCCGCGCACAGTTCCGTAAGGAAGTGTCAGTTGACACGATCTCCTGCTCGCCGCTGGTCGCCGGTCAGTTGGGAGTGTTCGACTGTTCCGGCGTCTCCGATGGTGCGGCCGCGGCGATCGTCGTGCGCGCCGAAGATGCCCACAAATACACCGACAGGCCGCTCTACATCAAAGCCCTGTCGTTGGTTGCCGGGGCTGCCGACGGCAATGTCGATCCCGCATATGACTTCACAACGTTCCCCGAAGTCGTAGCGTCGGCCCGCAATGCCTACGCCGAGGCGGGGATCACCGACCCGTCTCGTCACATCGCCATGGCAGAAGTCCACGACTGCTTCACCGTCACCGAACTGGTCCTCATGGAGGACCTCGGGTTCGCCGAGCGAGGCACTGCATGGAAAGCCGTCCTGGACGGAACGTTCGACCTCGACGGCCCGTTGCCGGTGAATCCGGACGGAGGACTTAAAGCGTTTGGCCACCCGGTCGGAGCCAGCGGGCTGCGTATGCTCTTCGAATGCTGGCTGCAGCTACGCGGCGAGGCTCCAGAAAACCGCAGGATCACCACGCTCGACTCCGGCAAGACCATCGGGCTTACCCACAACCTCGGCGGTGGGCCCGGAGAGTGCGTGTCTTTCGTATCAATCGTCGGGACCGAACCCAATGGCTGACCGGAATCGACGTGATGTCAGCGTCAACCAACACTGAGTGGGGCATGCCATGCACTGCGCTGTTGACACCGGCGGCCGGTAACCGATGAACGCGAGATCCCAACGCTGGTGCGCGTGGTGCGGTCCTGTGATGACTGTCGTATTCTTCATCGGCTTTGGCGTGATCGCCCGCTTCATACCGCCGCCGCACCCAGGGCTTAGCGCCGGTGAAATTGCGGACCTCTACCGTGGCCATTCGATCCGGATTCGGGGGGGAGTCCAGCTCGCGATGTGGGCGGGGGTCCTCTGTGTGCCATGGGTGGTGGCCGTCGGCCTGCAGATGAAGCGGATCGAGGGTCGCTTCGCGCCGCTTTCCTATGTCCAGATCGGCCTCGGGGTGTTGCTGCCGCTGGAATTCATTGTGCCACTTTACTTTTTCCAAGCCGCGGCCTACCGCCCCGGGCGGTCGGATGAAGTAATCCAAGCGCTGAACGACCTCGGGTGGCTGCCGTTCACCGGTCTGGTCTACACAGTCGTCGCCCAAGCGATCGTGGTCGGTGTCGCCATATTGTCCGACACCAGCGCGACACGGGTCTTTCCCCGGTGGGCCGGCTACTTCAGTATCTGGGCAGGAGTTGCGATGGCACCGGCAAGTCTCGATGTGTTCTTCACCGACGGCCCGCTGGCATGGAACGGAGCGATCGCCTGGTGGTTGCTTCTCATCACCTTCTTCGTGTGGTTCATCGGGATGACTGTGGTGACTTTGCAGGCCATCAGTAACCACGAGGCGCAATTCACGGCTTCGAATCGTTGAACGGTCCAAAACTGATGGCGGTGATCAGAAAAGACTGCGCGGCATCCCAGGTGGCGCCCACGCCCCGTCGGCCACGGAGAGTTCCGGGCGAGCCTGGTATCTGGGTCTTCATATTCGGAGATCTATTCGTGTTCGCCTACCTTTTCGTGGCGTACCTTCACTACCGCCGCCCCAACCCGAATAGCTTTGCCGCCGCTCAACACCACCTCAATGTCGACTTGGGCGTCATCTACACCTTGTTGCTGTTGACGAGTTCACTGTTCGCAGTCTTGGCGCTACGGCGGATACGAAGCGGGCATACGACCGCCGCGTCACGTCTCGTCATCGCGACGATCGGCTGCGGACTCGCATTTGTCGTCCTGAAAGTAACCGAGTACCAATCGAAGGTGGCAGCTGGGATCACCCCGGGCACCAACCAGTTCTACTTGTTCTACTACCTATTGACTGGTTTGCACTTGGTCCACGTAATCATCGGCCTTGGCGTGCTCACCTTCCTGCGTTGGCTAGCACGACGCGCATCGCACCTTTCCCCGCTGCAGCTATCGTTGGCTGAAGGATGCGCATGCTTTTGGCATATGGTCGATTTGCTGTGGCTTGCCATCTTCCCGCTGCTCTATCTGGTGAAGTGACGTGCGCAGCGTTTACCGAGACCCCGTGATCGTCGTGTGGATTGCATTGGCGCTAGCGACATTTCTGTCCTGGTGGCTATCCACCGAAGAGGCATCGGACGGAAGACTCATTGCGGTGATCATCCTGATCGTCGCCGGGGTGAAGATCAGGCTCGTCGGTCTCTATTTCATGGAGCTGCGCGATGCACCGACTTTGCTCCGCGGAGCGTTCGAAATCTACGTCTTTGTCCTCTCCGCCGTTCTCGCCGGCTACGTAGCGGCGACCTGACCAAAATCAGGCGGCATTGTCGGGCGCCGGCCCTGTCGGCCGGTGCAAACTGCCAACCGAAACAGAAAGGAACCGAGCAACAATGGAGCTTGAGGGCAAGAATGCGATCGTAGTTGGAGGCGCGTCGGGCTTTGGCCGAGCGACCGCCCAGGCGCTGGCCCGGCGCGGCGTGAATATCGCCATCCTAGACCGGCCTGACAGCGCTGGCCAGGAGGTCGCTGACAGCCTCCACGGGTGCTTCTACGAGGCCGATGTGATGGACTTCAGCGGGACCGAGCGCGTACTGCAACGAGTGGTCGAAGCCCGAGGTGGGCTGCACATCGCGGTGACCACGGCAGGGGGCGGCTCGGTCATGCGGACCTTGACTAAGGACGGCCCCCACGATCTCGAAGTCTTCCGCCAGATACAGGACCTCAATACGGTAGCCACGTTCAACGTAAGCCGGCTGGCGGCATTCCATATGAGCGCCAACGCATCTGAGGACGATGAACGGGGCGTCATCATCAACACGTCGTCGATCGCTGCCTTCGAAGGTCAGATCGGCCAGATCGCCTATTCGGCTTCCAAGGCCGCCGTTGCAGGGATGTGCCTGACTATGGCGCGTGATCTCGGCAACCTCGGCATCCGCGTTCTGGCCATCGCCCCGAGCCTATTCGCCACCGGCATCACCGCAAACATCCCCGCCGACATGGCCGAAAGCCTGACGAAGGACGCCGCGTTTCCGAAACGTCTAGGGCGACCCGAGGAATACGCCAAACTGGCTCTTGCGATTATCGAGAACCCAATGCTCAACGGCCAGTGCATCCGCTTGGACGCGGGCCAACGGTTCGCTCCGAGATAAGGGCTAGGAACCCGGTATGCGTAGCAGAGTGGCCTGTGCACTACCGCCTAACCTGTGCGCATGGCCGGCGCGCACTTGGCGGCAGACGCCAGGTTCGCCGGCAGGCGAGAACGTGTTCAATCGATGATGTACCTCGTGCCCATCACCGCTGGCGTCGACGTGGGCTGGGCACCCTACTGCGCGTCAATGCCCCGGGGTCCTATCATCGGCTCCGCGCAGTGCTGCTGCGGCTGCCCCGAGGCAGGAAGCCCAGGGCATCCGGATCCGGGCAGCCTCCAGTCGTCCGACCCAACTCCTTCGAACTCAGAGAAACAGGTAGCGCCATGAAAGGCTCGATCATTCGGCGAACACTCTCGTTAAGCGGCATCGTCTGTGTGGCACTACTTCTCAGTATCCTCCTCATCACACGATTGCTGCCCGTGTGGTCGCCTCTGTCCTGGCGGCCGCGTCCCCGATCGGAGACTCGAGCGCCCCTTCGCGTGAGTTAGTAAGTCCACAAAAGGTCCGTTCCTCCCGTATGGCGGCGCCCTTACAACATCGCGGGGGACGGCTCCAACGAAGCCGAAGCGCCTATCAGCGAGACCGGCATACGTTTGGACTCTGTCCCGCGAAAGCCGGCCGACCCTTCGGGAGTTCCGGCGACCAACCCAGTTGACCTGTGACGGGTTAAATAACGCTCCGGCGCTGCGCCCGTCGGCCTATGCGACAAAAGTCCTACCGCTGCCCTAGCTGAGTAAAAGCGTTGTGACAGTATCGGTTCAGTGTCCACGGTCACGTAATTCCCCAGGTTCAGGCGCGCGGCCGGGATCCGGCCGAACGTCGGCCTGGCTCAACGCGCCGGCCTGACGGTCGAGCGGGCGATCGTCACCGACGACCACATGCGCTCGGTCGACGATGACGACGTCTACGTCGTCGGCGAGTGCGCGCAGCACCGCGGCCAGGTCTACGGGCTGGTCGCGCCGCTGTGGGAGCAGGCCCGGGTGCTGGCCGACCACCTGACCGGCACCGACACCGGGGCCGCCTATCACGGTTCCCGGGTCGCGACGAAACTCAAGGTGGCCGGTGTCGACGTCGCGGCGATGGGTGTCAAGGCACCCGAACATCCCGACGACGAGTTCGTCCAGTACAGCGAGCCCCGACACGGGGTGTACAAGACGGTCGTGATCCGGGACGGAAAGCTGGTGGGCGCCACCCTGGTCGGCGATGTGTCGAAGGTGTCCTTCCTGACCCAGGCGTTCGACAGCGGGTTGCCGCTGCCCGACGAACGGGTGGCGCTGATGTTCGACATCGGGACGCCCGACGTGGGCGTCGGAGTGGCCGAGCTGGCTGACGACGCACAGGTGTGCAACTGCAACGGGGTGTCCAAGGGCGCGCTGGTGGCGTGCGTCCGGGGCGGCGAGACCTCGGTCGGTGGCGTGATGGCGAAGACCAAGGCGGGCAAGGGGTGTGGCTCGTGCAAGGAGCTGGTCGGCCAGGTCGTGGAGTGGGCGGCTGGCGGCGCGGTCACCGAGGATCCGTCGACGTCCTGGTACGTGCCCGGCGTCCCGTATGACAAGCCGACGCTGATGCGACACATCCGGGATCTCGAACTGCACTCGGTGTCTTCGGTGTTCGCGGCCCTCGCACCGGATGGCAAGGAGGACGCCGGGTCCAAGATGGCACTGGCCTCCCTGCTGGACATGATGTGGGCCGACGAGTACGTCGACGAGCGCGACGCGCGGTTCATCAACGACCGCGTGCACGCCAACATCCAGCGCGACGGCACGTTCTCGGTGGTACCGCAGATGAAGGGCGGGGTGACCGACGTCGCGCAGCTGCGCAAGATCGCCGACGTCGCCGAGAAGTACGAGATCCCGATGATCAAGCTGACCGGCGGGCAGCGCATCGACCTGCTCGGCGTGCGCAAGGAGGACCTGCCCTCGGTGTGGGCCGACCTCGACATGCCGTCGGGCTATGCGTACGGCAAGAGCTTCCGGACGGTCAAAACCTTTGTGGGCAGCGACTTCTGCCGCTACGGCGTCGGCGATTCGACAGCTCTGGGTATCGCTATCGAGGAGCGCTACCAGGGTCTGGCCAGCCCGGCGAAGATGAAGCTGGCGGTGACCGGGTGTCCACGCAACTGCGCCGAGGCGTTGTGCAAGGACCTCGGGGTCGTCGCGGTCGACGGGGGCCGCTGGGAGATCTACGTCGGCGGCGCGGCGGGCGCGCACATCCGCAAGGGCGATCTGCTCGCGACGGTCGACGACGCACAGACGGTGATCACACTGACCGGACGGTTCCTGCAGTACTACCGCGAGAGCGCGAACTGGCTTGAGCGCACCTACAAGTGGGTGCCCAGGGTCGGCATCGAGCATCTGCGCGCGGTGCTGGTGGAGGAGCCGGCTCAGGAGTTCCTGGCGGGGCTGGACGAACGCATGCAGAAGTCGATCGACGCGTACCGGGACCCGTGGCAGGACGGCCGTGAACCGGCGTCGGTGGGTCAGTTCAGATCGGCGTTGCCGTTGCTGCCGCTGCCCCTGGTGCCGGTGCGGTGAAATCAGAGGAGATCCCTGTCGGCGAGGGACGCACGCTCGCGATCGACGGGGCCCAGGTGGCGGTGTTCCGCCTGCGTGACGGGTCGCTGCGCGCGGTCGACGCGGTATGTCCGCACCGCGGAGGGCCGTTGGCCGACGGACTGGCCGACGACTGCGTGATCGTCTGCCCCCTGCACGGCCACACGTTCGACCTGAGTTCGGGCGAAGAGGTTTCCGGCGCGCAGATGTCGGTGCGCAGCTACCCGGTCGAGGAGATCGACGGCGAGATCCGGCTCGGGCTCGCCTGAGCCAGGATGGCGCTTCCGAGCCAGCGGCGCAGGAACCGCCGCAACTCCTCGCGTGAGCGCGACGGGTCGTTGGGTGCGACGAAGAACGAGAGCATGGTGCGCAACGTGAACTCGACGAGATCGCGCAGCGCGGCGTCGTCGTAGCCGTAGCGCTGCCAGTCCACGTCGAAGCGGGTGATCATCCGCATCCCGACATCCTGTGCCAGGGCGGAGGCGACCTCCCCGGGTGTGGCCGCCGAACTCGGCGAGGAGAGCAGGATTCCCAGGTGCGGGATCGCGACGACGGCGTCGAGGGTGAAGAGGAACCCCTCGGTCATCGCGTCGGCGGGGTCGGTGATTCCGCGGACGCGCGCCTCGAGCTGATCGAGGAAACCGTCGACTGACGCGATCGCCGCCTCGCGCATCAGATCCTGTGCCGTCGGGAAATAGCGGTAGACCGTCTGCCTGATCACACCCAGCGACTCGGCCACGTCGGCGATCGTGATGGCCGAGCCGGTCTCGGCGATGAGGTCGACGGCCGCGGCGACGATCCGACGGGTCGCCTCCTCGTCGGTCTCGGGCGGATTACCGCCCCAACCTCGGCGTTTGCGTGCCATGGTGCCCCGAACCGTAGCACAGGGATTGACTCTTCCCCCGGGTTCACGTAATCATACATGCAACGATGCATCTGTATGATTACGAGCACTAGGACGGTTCGACATGACCGAGTTGATCGTGCGCAAACTCCGATTCGCGTTCGCCAGCGCACCGGTTCCGTTCGTGTGGAACCAGGCCAATCCCGCGTTCTCCTCGATGGCGAATGCCGTCTCGTTCCTCGCGGTGGGTTTCGAGAAGATGATCGGCAGCATGATCCCGGAAGCCATGCCGCACATCACCGACCCCGGTGTCGCCGAGGAGGCGGATGCATTCGTCCGGCAGGAGGGCCAGCACGCGATGGCCCACCGGCAGCATGTCAAGGGACTGATCCGGTCCTACCCCGGACTGAAGGACACGCTCGACAAGGTGATCGCGGCCTACGACGACATGACGGCGAACACACCGCTGAAGTACCGGCTGGCCTACACCGCCGATCTCGAGGCGACGTTCACCCCGGTGTTCAAACTGATGCTCGACCACGACGACACGCTGTTCTCCACCGGCGACGACCGGGTGGCGTCACTGTTCCTGTGGCACTTCGTCGAAGAGGTCGAACACCGCAGCTCGGCCCTGACCATCTACGACGCCGTGGTCGACGATCCGTGGTACCGGATGCGGGTGGCGCGGTCGATCTTCACACACGTGATGGCGATCATCCGCCTCGTCTCCGAAGAGTTCAACGAACACGTCCCGCTGGCCGACCGTGAGGTCGACGCGATGTCGACGTTCCGCATACACCGGCGTAAAAAGGCTCTGCTGCAACGTCTCCCGTTCGTCGATGCGCCGTATGACGGGCCGTTCGCGAACGCGTTCAGCCACCTGCCGTTGCGCGAGCAGCTCGTCGCACTCGGCGGCGTCGTGCGCAGCCAGATCCCCGGCCACGATCCGGCCCACGAGAAGTTGCCCGCGCTCGCCCAGGAGTGGTTCGACCGCTACGAGGCCGGCTACGACGTGACGCGGTGGTACACCGCCTCCCAGGAAAGCGAGACCGCCCGTGTCTGATCTGTGCACGCCCACGTTCGCCGATCTCGCAGCGCGCCTCGGCTTCTCGTGTGAGACCGCCGGAGGCCTGGTCGAGTTCCGCAACCCGTTCGCCTTGGAGAACTGGACGCTACCGGTGCTGGAGCTGACGGTCGTCGTCGGCGCGGTGCTCGCGCTCTGGTACGCCATCGTGCGGTTGCGCAGGCACAACGACCCGACCAACATCGTGCTGTGGTTCGGGGCGATCGCCTACCTGCTCATCATCGAGCCGCCGCTCTACTTCCCCGGCGCATTCGGCATCTCGGACTACGTCGACACGATGTTCGCGCACAACGTGTTCACCGTCGAGTTCCTGTGGGGACGGCTGCCGCTCTACATCGTCGCGATCTATCCGATGATGGCGACGGTCGCGTTCGAGATCGTGCGCAACCTCGGCGTCTTCCGCCGTTACGGCACGCTGGTCGGCGCGGTCTGTGTGGGCTTCGTCCACCACGCGTTCTACGAGATCTTCGATCATCTCGGCCCCCAGTTGCGGTGGTGGGAGTGGACGCTGGAACATCCGTTCGCCCAACCGTTCTTCGACTCGGTACCGCTGCCGAGCGTGGTGGTGTTCGCGACGCTGTGGCCGATGTCGCTCGCGCTGTGTGTGCAGTTCTTCGTCGGGCGCCACATCGACCGGGGCCGCACGTTCACCGGGGCCCAGGTCGCGGTGCGCACCGTCGTGGTCGGGGTGCTGGCCTCGATCGGCACCGCGATCCTGCCGCTGCCCGCCACGGCCGCCGCCGGCATCTCGGGCAGCACCACGGTCGGTGGGGTGGTCTACGCCCTGGAGCTCGTCCTCATCGCCGTCGTCGCAGTCCCGGTGCTGTACCGGCAGTGGCGACGCGGAGGCGACGACACCTCGGTCGCGACGGCCGGCCCGCTTCGCGTCGTGTTCGGTTATGCGGCAGTCTATCTGGCGGTGATGGCGGTGCTGTGGGCGACGGCGCTGCCGGCGTACCTCGGCGCGGCCGACGGCGTCACCGCCGCCGGCGACCCGGTCGGCAGCCTCTGGTACACGGTGCTGTGCTTCGTGATCGCCGGTCTGTGTCTGGCCGCGGCGGCGACCGCGCGACGGCAGGGTCAGCCGGTGAACCGGGAGAACCACTCCACGAGCGTCTCGGAGAACAACGCCGGATCCTGACCGTGCATCGAGTGGGCCATCATCGGGAACGATCTGTAGGTGACCGACCGTCCGCCGCTCTTGGCGAGCTGGGTGACACGGCCGGCCTGGATGTCCGAGCACGCACCGATGAGCCCTCCCGAACCCTCGTCGATCATCCGGAAGTGGTGGGTGTAGAGCACCGGCACCTTGACCTTGCTCAGCATGACGTGATGCGGACAGCTCGCGGCGAATGTCCCTGTGATGAAAGCCTTTCCCCACTCGGGGTCGTATTCGCGGAGGTTCTGCGGCGGGTCCGCGGTGCCGACGACCAGCGCGACGTGGGCCTGCCAGTCCGCGAGTTCCGTCGGCACGGCCGCGACGAAGCCGTCCCAGTCCCCGACGCTCCACTGGTCGCCGAGGTAGCGCGCCCACATCCCGAACAGCGGGCCGATGCTGTCGGTGATCGGCGGCCCGACGATCGGGGCAGTCTCCGAGCTGAAGAACGGCGGGTCCTCCCAGCACGCCGCGACGACCTGTCCGGGCTTGGCGAACGCTGACAGCCAGGCACTCGCCAGACCGCCCGACGACAGCCCGCTGACGAATGCCGGCCGGCCGATGACTCCGTCGAGGAACCGGACGAGATCGTTGCCGACGTTGTCGAGTGTGTAGCGGCCCGGCGTGCGCGTCGACCGTCCCTGGCCGCGCAGGTCCACCGCGTGTACGTGGAAATGCCGGGCCAGCAGCGGAATCGCCGCCTCATAGCCCCACCACGATTCCGACTGCCCGGGTATCAGCAGCAGCGGCGGGGCGGCCGCGTCCCCGGCGACCACGTAATTCAGCTGGACTTCACCGGTGTCGAACAGACGCTCGGGGTAACCGTGCTCGACATAGGTGGCCTGCGGTGCGTGCGGTCCGAATGCGCCGGCGTACCTTCCCATGCCGTCCAGGCTGTCACACCCGGATCAGTCGGCGGTGGGCTTGACCGCCAGGACCGGCTTCGGGCATTCGAGAATCAGCTTCTGCGCGACGCTGCCGAGCAGCAGTTTGCCCACCGGGTTGCGGTGCCGGATGCCGACCACCAGCATCTCGGCGTCGGCGCGGTCCATCGCGGCGAGCAGCTCGTCGGCGGGGTCGACCCCGACCGGCTGGACGAGTTCGTACGGCACCTCACACTCGGCCAGCCGGGCCTCGACGTCGCGGACCTCGGACTCGCCGGCGAACCGGGCGTCGACGTAGGACTCCCCCGCCGTCGCGTTGATCACAAGCAGGTTCGCACCACGCAACCGGGCCTCGGCGATGCCGTGGTCGAGTGCGGCGTGCCCGAACGGGTCCGCGGTGTATCCGATGACGATCATGACTGCGACGCCTTTTCTCTCTGGTCCTTGTCGTCCTCGACGATCAGCAGACTCTCCTCGCTGCGGTGCATGAGCCGCAGCACCAGCGGGGCGAGCAGCAGCAACGCCATCAGCACGTAGGTGACGATCGCGACGGGTTCGGTGAACAGGCTGCTCCACTCCCCGCCTCCGAGCTGCAGGCTCTGTCGCAGCTGGCGCTCGATGCGGGGGCCGAGGATGACGCCGATGATCAACGGCAGCACCGGAAGTCCGAAGCGCCGCATCATCAGACCCATCAGGCCGAAGATCAGCAGCAGCACCAGGTCCAGCGGCTGCAGGTTCACCGCGAACGCTCCGAGCGTGGCGAAGAACAGGATGCCCGCGTACAGGTACGGCCGCGGGGTCCGCAGCAGCTTGGCCCACAGCGGCGCCAGCGGAAGGTTCAGCGCGAGCAGCAGGAAGTTGCCGATGAACAAGCTCGCGATCAGCGTCCAGATCAGCAGCGGCTCCTTGTCGAACAGGGTGGGGCCGGGCTGGATGCCGTAGGACACGAAGGCGGTCAACATGACCGCCGCGGTCGCGTTGGTGGGCAGACCGAGCGAGAGCATCGGCACCAGAGTGCCTGCGGCCGAGGCGTTGTTGGCGGCCTCCGGCCCGGCGACACCCTCGATGGCGCCCTTGCCGAACTCCTCGGGATGCTTGGTGAGCCTCTTCTCGGTGATGTAGCTCAGGAACGTCGGCAGCTCGGCGCCACCGGCAGGCAGCGCGCCGAACGGGAACCCGTAGGCGGTGCCGCGCAGCCACGGCTTCCAGGACCGCTTCCAGTCGTCCCTGCCCATCCAGGGCCTGCCGACCGGGATGACCTCGGCCGGACGGCGCCGCAGATGTGCTGCCACCCAGAGCGCCTCGCCGAGGGCGAACACCGCCACCGCGATGACGACGATGTCGATGCCGTCGGACAGCAACGGCAGGCCGAAGGTGGCCCGCGGCTGACCGGTCAGCGAGTCGATGCCGACGATGCCGATCGCCAGGCCGAGCAGCAGTGAGATCACGCCGCGCATCTTCGACGAGCCGAGCACGGCGGTGACGGCGACGAGTGCGAACAGCATGATCGCCAGGTAGGACGGTGCGCCGAGGGTCACCGCGAAGCGCGAGATCGCGGGCGCGAAGGCGGCCAGCAGCGTCGTGCCGATCGCACCGGCGACGAAGGATCCGATGGCTGCGGTCGCCAGTGCCTGGGCGGCACGTCCGGCTTTGGCCATCTTGTTGCCTTCGAGGGCGGTGATGACCGACGACGATTCACCCGGGGTGTTCAGCAGGATGGAGGTCGTGGAACCTCCGTACATGCCGCCGTAGAAAATGCCGGCGAACATGATGAACGCCGCGCTGGGGCTGACGTTGTAGGTGATGGGCAGCAGTAGCGCCACCGTCATGGCCGGGCCGATGCCCGGCAGCACGCCGACCGCCGTGCCGAGCAGCACGCCGATGACGGCGTACATCAGGTTCGTCGGCGTCGCCGCCTCGGAAAACCCCTGCAGGAGCCAGTCGAAGTTCTCCATCTACAGAATCCCATCCAAAATGCCTGCGGGCAGCGGAATTCCGAGCCCGGAATAGAACGCATAGAAGCTCGCAATGCCCAGCACCGCTCCGATCGCGATATTGCGCACGTAGTGCCTGCTGCCCAGGACGGTGGCGCATCCGCCGAAGAACAGGGCGCTGGTGATCGTCCAGCCGAGGGGTTCGACGAGCACGATCAGCAAGACGAACAGACCGACCAGCAGTCCGACGGTGCGCCAGTCGCTGGGCATGTCGGGATCGATGTCCTCCCCCGCGTCGGCCTCCCCCTTGAGCCCACGCGGGATCGCGATGGCCAGTATCACGGCCATCACCAGCAACGCCACCCCGATGACGATCGGGAAGAACCGGGGGCCAACGGGATCCACCTCGGCGTACCCGCCCGGCATGGAGAGCCCGTCGTAGACGAGGAACCCGCCGACGGCGACCATGACGGCGCACACGATGTACTGGGCGTAGTCGGGCCGCTCGGATGTCTCGGTGCTCACGTGTTCGACGCTCATACCAACCCCAGATCCGTCAGTGTCGATTCGACGCGCTGATCCTGTTCGGCCAGGAAGTCCTCGAACGGTTGGCCCGTCATGAACGCATCGCTCCAGCCGTTCGTGACCAGCGCCTCCTTCCACGCCTCGGTCGCGTGCAACTCTTCGAGGATCCTGACCAGAGCCTGCCGGTCCTCCTCGGAGATGCCCGGTGGCGCAAGGACTCCGCGCCAGTTGGTGAACGTCAGGTCGATGCCGGCCTCCTTGAGCGTCGGGGCGTCGACGCCCTCGACCCGCTCCTCACCCGACACCGCGAGCACCCGCACCTGGCCGGCCTCGATCTGGTCGACGTACTCGCCCAGACCCGAGGTGCCCGCGGAGATCTTGTTGCCCAGCAGTGCCGTCAGCAGGTCGCCGCCGCCGTCGTAGGACACGAAGTTGACCTTCGTCGGATCGACGCCGACGGCCTTCGCGGTCTCCATCGGGAAGAGATGGTCGGGCCCACCGGGATTCGACCCGCCGCCGATGGTCACCTTGGCCGGATCGGCCTTCCACGCGTCCACGAAGTCCTGCACGGTCTGGAACGGCGAGTCGGCGGGCACCAGGATGCCCTCCTGCTCCTCGACGACCTTGGCCAGCGCGGTGGCGTCCGAGGCGCGGGCGGTGGAGCCGTTGGTGAACACCGCGCCGACCACACCGAGGCCCATCATCATCATCAGGTCGCCGTTGCCGCGCTCGTTCATCAGGCGCGCCATCGCCACGGTGCCGCCGGCACCGATGACGTTGAACACCTCGACGCGACCGGTGATCTCGTCGTCCTCCATGATCTTGACCGCGGTGCGGGCCGTCAGGTCGTATCCGCCCCCGGGGCTGTTGGGCACCATCATCCTCAGACGGTGCAGACCGGTTTCCTCGCCGCGGGTCACCCCGCACGAACAGAGAAGGAGCGTGACGACCGCGGCGATGACCACGCCGACGATCGTTCGGCGCCGTGCGAACATGTCGTCCCCAATCACTTGTGATGCTCAGCAATACTGGACCCCACGGGTGACCCACGTCACCCATGTGGACGCAAAGGAAGTTCTGGTCATTAAGAACATTCGGTCGACGGCCGGCGGCCTGCTGCGGGGACGCAGTCTGGCCGCGCAGTTCCTGGTGTTCCAGCTCTTCGTCGTGGCCGTCGTCCTCGTCGCCGTGGCCGCCGTCTCGGTGGCCCAGTCCGAAGGCGAGTTCCGTGACGTGCGGGGCCAGCGGATGATCGCCGTCGCCGAGAACATGGCCTCGACTCCCATCGTGCGCGAACGCACCGAGCAGACCCGGGCCGATCCGTTCCTCGCGCGCACCCTCGCCCCCGAGGTCGACCGCGCCGTGGCCCTTTCCGGCGCCTCCCTCGCCGAGATCCTCGGCCCGGACGGGACGGTGCGCGCGTCGTCGGATCCGTCGCGGGTCGGGGCCCGGGTCGACCTCGGCGCCACCCGCGCCGACGAGGGCCGGGCCTGGTTCGGTGACACCGACATCGACGGCACGCACAGCCTGGTCGGTCAGGTGCCGATCCTGTCGACCGACGGCGAGGTCCTCGCGATCGCGTCGGTCAGTGAGGCGTACCCGTCGGTGTGGGGACTGCTCAGCGGCGCCGGCGAGAGCCTGCTGGTGTACCTCGGCCTGGGAGCGGCACTGGGGCTCCTCGCGTCGTGGCTGCTCTCACGGCGGATCAAACGCCAGACCGGCGGCCTGGAGGTGGCCGAGATCGCGAGCCTCGCCGACCACCGGGAAGCCCTGTTGCACAGCATCCGCGAGGGTGTCATCGCGGTGAACGGCAGCGGAGAGATCACCCTGCTCAACGACGGCGCGCAGGAACTCCTCGACGTGACCGGCCCCGCCGTGGGCCGCCCGGTGGATTCGGTCGGCATCGACCCGGCGGTGGTGTCTCTGCTGACACCCGGCCAGGAAAGCGAGTCCGCCATGGACACCGTGATCGCGACGCGCACGCGGGTGCTCGCGCTGAGCCGCCGTCCGGCCACCAGCCAGGGCCGCAGGATCGGTACGGTGACGACGATGCGCGACAGTACCGAACTCGCTGCGCTGCAGGGACAGTTGTCGTCGCACAAGAGTGTGACCGACACCCTGCGCGCGCAGGCGCACGAGTTCGCCAACCAGTTACACACGATCTCCGGCCTGGTGCAGCTCGGTGAATTCGACGCGGTGCGTGATCTGGTGGGCACCCTGACCCGGCGGCGCGCCGAGATCAGCGACGCGGTGACACAACGGATCTCCGACCCGGCGGTGGCGGCGCTGCTGATCGCCAAGACCTCGCTGGCGGCCGAGAGCGGGGTGGCGCTGGATCTGGACCCGGCATCACACCTGGCGGCACTGGATCCCGCACTCGCCACCGACGTGATCACCCTGTTGGGCAACCTGATCGACAACGCCGTCGACGTCTCGGTCGGGTCGACGCCGGCGCGGGTGACCGTCGGCATCGATGACCGTGACGGCCTCTCGATCCTGGTGAGTGACACCGGACCCGGTGTGCCCGAACATCTTCGGGAGGCGATCTTCTCCCGCGGGGTGACGTTAAAGCCGGATGTGCCCGGCGGCCGGGGAATCGGCCTCGCGCTGGTGCGGTTGGTGACCGCCCAGCACGGGGGCACCGTGGAGGTCGCCGACGTCCCCGGTGGCGGGGCACGTTTCGAGGTCCGGCTGAAGGCGGCCACCCATGCGTGACGTGCTGGTGGTCGACGACGATTTCATGGTCGCCGAGATCCACCGCCGCTTCGTCGACCGCATCGACGGGTTCCGGGTGGTCGGGGTGGCGCGCACCGGGGCCGAGGCGCTGGAGGCGACGCGGCAGCTGCGGCCGCAACTGATCCTGCTCGATGTATACCTGCCCGACATGACCGGCCTGGAGGTTCTGCAGCAGCTGCGATCCGGCGGCGACCGGGTCGACGTCATCGTGATCACCGCGGCGCGCGAGCTCGACACCGTCCGCGGGGCGCTCGACGGCGGGGCGGCCGACTATCTGATCAAGCCGTTCGAATTCTCGCAACTGGAGACGAAACTCACCGCGTACGCCGCCCGCGCCGACGCTCTGCAGTCGGCCCGGGGAGCGGATCAGGACCTGATCGACGCGCTGTTCGGCGGTCCGTCGGTCGCTCCGGCGAAAACCATGCCCAAGGGGCTGGGCGCCGAGACAGGCGAGCTGGTGCTCGATGCGGTGCGCACCGCGGGCGAGGTGTCGGCGGCCGAATGCGCTGACCTGGTCGGCATCTCGCGGGTCAGCGCCCGCCGCTATCTGGAGCACTATCTCGGTACCGGCACCCTGGAGCTGCGTTTGCAATACGGGGTGGGCCGGCCGGAGCGCCGGTACCGGATAGCGGGTTAGACGATCGTGCGGTCCCTGATCGTGCCGGTGCCGGAACCATCGGCCAGTGTCGCGCCCGCCGGGCTCGACAGCGTCACCAGGAACGTCTCGTTGCCCTCCATCACCGTGTCTGCGAACACGACCACGGTGATCGTCTTGTGGGTCTCCCCCGGCTGGAAGGTCAGCGTGCCGATCGCCGGCGCGTAATCGCTGCCGGCACCCGCGGTCTGGTTCGACGTGGCGTACTGCACCGTCACCACCTGTGTGGAGGCCGCGGCGAGCGACACCACGAACTGCGCGAGCACGCCCGGGCTGCTGTCGTCGAAATCGAACTGGATGGCTTCCAGGTAGGCCATCTTGTTCGTGTTGACCGTCCTCCAGTCGTCGGCCAGGATTCCGCCGGTGTCCCGGGAATTGGGGTTCCACGACCAGAACGTCCACGACATGTCCTCGGTGCCGGCCGCGATGTCGACGGTGCCGTCGTTGTCGAAGTCGCCGGAGAGGTACGACGTGATGGCCTCGTACCAGACGACGTCCTTGGGATCGCTGAGCCGCGTGCCGAGTTCACCGAGGTAGATCGGGGCGATGTTCTGCTCGTAGATGTAGCCCCACATCTGTTCGAACTTGTCCGGTAGCGCGGCACCGAAGTTCGCGGTCTGGAACCAGGGCTGCGCGTACACCGAGTTCGGATAGTCGTGCGGGGAGTACACGACGCGGTTCGGCGTGTTCAGCACGATCGGGCGATCCTTGACACCCATCAGATTGCCACCCCACCAATAGGAATGCCCCTGGTAGTCGGCCACCCCCTCGACGAAGATGAGCCAGTTCGAATTCACCGACAGCACAGCGTTGCCCGCGCGTTCGGCGGCTGCGGCCCAGTCGGTGGCGCCGCCACCGCCCCAGGTTCCGGCATGAGGCTCGTTGTGCAGATCCGCGCCGATCACCGTCGGGGTGTTCGCATACCGCTGGGCGAGCATCGTCCAGTCGTCGATCCATGCCGCCTCGGTGTAGGAGCCCTCGTACCAGAGCCCGTTGCTGTTCGGGCCCGCGCCCTTGCTGCTGCGGTGGTGGTCGAGGATGACGCGCATCCCGATCTCGCCGGCGTAGCCGACGATCTTGTCCATGATCTGCAGCGCCGACAGTCCCGCGAGGTCCGGGTTCTTTCCGAAGTCGATGCCGTTGGGCGCCGCGCCGGTGTGCAGCATCTCGCTGGAGTACGCGAGTCGGATCGTGTTGAAATCCAACGCCGCCATCTCGTTCATCATCTCTTTGTAGTTGCGGGTCCAGAGGCCGTGTGGCGCAAAGGTTTCGCTCTCCATGCCGAACCAGTTGACGCCGGCGATCTGCACGGGACGTCCCGCCGAGTCGACGATCTGGTTGCCGGAGGTGGAGAACCAGCCCGGCGCGACGCCGACCCCCGGCGCGCCCTCGGTCACCGAGGCATCGGAGATGCTCAACGAGATGTTGGCCGGTACGGCGACGTCGTCGTTGACGATGGTGCCGAGCGCGGAGCCGTCGGATATCGTCGCGCCCGCGGGATTCGACAGCGTCAGGGTGAAGGTCTCGTTCGCCTCCACCGCGGCATCGCCGGTGACCGAGACCTGAATCTGCTGTGACAACACGCCGGGCGCGAACGTGACCGTCCCCGACTTCGCGGTGTAGTCGACGCCGGCCGTGGCCGTCCCGTTCGAGGTCGCGTACGCGACGGTGACCGGACTGGTCGACGATCTGGACAGCGTGACCACGAACGTCATCTGCGTCGTCCCGGAGTTCGATTCGCCGACCGACGCGTCGGCCACCGAGACGGTGGGCGGTTGCGCGGGAGCCGACTGCCCGTTGACCGTGAAGTTCGACGCGGTCGCCGACCCGCCGCCCGGGGACGCCTGGAACCCGAATGTCACGGTCTGGCCGGCGGCGATCTCGGGTTCCACGCCGCGTTGCGCACGACATAGTGATTGCCGACCCGGCTGACGATCTCGGCGTTCCAGATGTTGCCGATCTGCGCCGGGGTGTCGAACTCGACGGTCCAGCCGTTCAGCGCCGACGATCCGGCCTTGACGGTGACGGTGGCGGTGAAACCCGATCCCCAGTTGTCGTTCACGACCATCGTGGCTGACGCATTGCCCGGAGTGGGTGTGGCCACATCGTCGTTGGTGATGGTGCCGATCGCGCTGCCGTCGGCGATCGTCACGCCACTGGGATTCGACAGGGTCACCGTGAACGTCTCGTCGGCCTCCACCGTCGTGTCACCGAGCACCGGCACCGAGATCTGCTGGGAGGTCATCCCCGCCGCGAAGGTCACCACACCCGACGCCGCGGTGAAATCACCACCCGCGGTGGCTGTTCCGTTCGACGTCGCATACGCCACACTCACCGGTGAGGTCGCGGGTTTGTCCAACGTCAGCACGAACACGATGTTCTTCGTCCCGCTGTGGGACTCCACGACACCGGCATCGGCGATCGACACCTTCGGCGGCACCACGACCGGCTGACCGGTCGCCGCACCGTTGACGGTGAAGTTGGTCGCCGTCGCCGAACCGCCACCCGGGGAGGCCTGGAAGCCGAACGTGACGGTCTGCCCGGCAGCCACCTGCGCGTTGTACGACACGTTACGCACCACGTAGTGGTTGCCGACCCGGCTGACGATCTCGGCGTTCCAGATATTGCTGATCTGAGCCGGCGAGTCGAACTCGACCGTCCACCCGTTCATGCCGGACGCCCCGGCGGTGAGCGCGACCGACGCGGTGAACCCGGAGCCCCAGTTGTCGTTGACGGTGTACTTCACCGACGCGTTTGCGCCCGGCGTCGGCGTCACGCCGTCGTCGTCGGTGATCGCGCCGACGGCGGTGGCGTCGGCGATCGTCGCGCCCGTGGGGTTCGACAGGGTCACCGAGAAGGTTTCGGCGGACTCCGCGACGGTGTCACCGAGGATGCCGACGTGCACCGTCTGCGACGTCACACCGGGTGCGAATGTGACAGTGCCCGTGGCCGCCACGTAATCGGTGCCGGCGACCGCCGTGCCGTTCGACGTCGCGTACCGCACCGTTACCGTCTGGGTGGACGGCTTGTCGAGCGTGACGACGAACATCGCGTGCGCGCCGGCGCCGTTCCCTTCGGCCACCGTGAGGTCGGCGATCGAGATCGCCGGCGGCGGACCGGAGATCGGATTGACCGTGCCGTAGTCGTTGAACACGGCGCTGAAACCGCCTGTGGGCGTATTGGTCCCGGACGTGGTCGTGGTCGCCTGACCGATGTTGCCGGGATAGTCGCGGTTGAGCGACCACATCGACAGCATGCCCAGGCCGCGGGCGCGGGCGAAGTCCTCCAGCGCCTGCGAGTCGGCCACCGTGAACACCTCGGTCAGCACGTCGTTGACACCGATCATCGGCGTCACGCCGAGCTGGTTCCACGCGAAGGTCTGGCCGTATCCCGAATACAGGGTGCTCAGCTGCGCGTGGGTGGACTCCGCGGCCTGGATCGCCCAGGCGCCCATGGTCTTTGCGTTGGGTCCACTGGTGGGCGCCGCCGACTCGCCGTAGTCCATCGCCATGATGTTGACGCCGTCGAGCGTCACGCCGGCCTCGATCGCCTTACGCACGACGTTGAGGCCGTCGGCGGTCAGACCGCTGGGCAGCACCGGCAGGGTGTACCAGATCTCGAGGTCGGGCCGAAGCTGCTGAAGAAGGCGCAGCGCCTGTGCGTTCAGCGCGATCGACGCCGGCTCGGCCACCGCGGGACCCTCGATGTCGAAGTCGATGCGGTTGAGCTTGTAGGTGTCGGCGACAGCGGCGTACGCGTCGGCCAGCGCCTGCGGACCGAGGCCGTGCGCCGCATACCACTGGGCGAGGCTGGTGCCCGACGCCCCTCCCAGCGAGATCATCACGTCGCCGCCGGCGGCCTGCAGCGCCGCGATCGACTGGTTGATCGCCCTGGCCTGGTCGAAGTCCGAATCGGGGGTCAGCGCAGACAACCCCGCCCACGCCAGTTTCCCGTCAGGCGTGGCCTGCATGAAGCCCAGGGTGAGCAGCGAGATCCCCCGCTGCTGCGCCAGAGCCAGCAGGTTGGGCACGGGCCAGGCGCCCATGTCCACGTAGGGGGCGAAGAAGGCCTCGCCCCACAGTGCGTCGCCGGGGTTTCCGGAATTGACACCGCCGGTGCCCGGGGTGACGACCGTGTCGTCGTCAGTGATGGTGCCGGTGGCGACTCCGTCGCCGATGGTCGCTCCGGTGGGATTCGTCAGCGTCACGAAGAACGTCTCGTTCTGCTCGACCACGGTGTCGCCGAGGACGTCCACATGCACGAGTTGTGTGGTGACACCGGGCGCGAACGTGACGGTGCCGGTCGTCGCGGCGTAGTCCACACCGGCGGTCGCGGTGCCGTTGGACGTCGCGTACCGCACCGTCACCGTCTCCGTCGACGGCTTGCTCAGTGTGGCGACGAACATGAAGTGGCTGTGGTCGCCGTTGCCCTCGGTCACGGTGAGGTCGGCGATCGACACGGTCGGCGGTGTCGTCGGCGCCTGGTCCACGTCGTCGTTGCGGATCGTGCCGAGACCGGTGCCGTCGGCGATGGTCGCGTTCACCGGGGCGGACAGGGTGAGAGTGAGCTGTTCGTCGAATTCGACCAGCGTGTCACCGTTCACGGTGACGGCGACCGTCTTCGAGGTCTGGCCGGGGGTGAACGTCAGCGTCCCGACAGCCGGGACGTAGTCGCCGCCGGCTGCGGTCGCGCTGCCGTTGCTGGTGCTGTAGCTGACCGTGACCGTGTCGGTGGAGGCCTTCGACATCGTCACCGTGAAGGTGAGCGTCGAGGTGCCGGAGTTCCCCTCGGACACGACCGCGTCAGCGACCGACAGCTTCGGTTGCGAAACCGTCTGTCCGGCACCGTAGATCAGGTTGCTCCACTCGGTGCGGGCGCTGTCATCGAGGGCGATGATGTTGCTCGTCGTGAGCTCGCCGATCGCGACGCCGGCCAGCGTGTAGGTCTGGTTGTTGCCGGCGATGGCGATCTTGGTGGATCCGGCCACCTCGGTGACGTCGAACTCGTGCGCCTTGAACCAGCCGAAGTCCAGCTTGTCCCTGCCGGGATCGAAGTTCAGCGCGGTGTGGCTGCCGTACTGCCACGAGATCTTGGTCGTGGTGCCGGTCTGACCCGTCGGCGGCTGGCCGGTGCCGGCGGTGGTGGGCCAGGTGTCGGTCCCGGCGTAGGTGACGCCCTGCGGCAGTACCTGGGAATCGGGAACTGTGCCGATGCCGAGTTGCTGGTGCAACCGGTCCTCGCGCACCTGTGCGCTGTGGAAGACGAAGTTCTTCGCGGTGAGCTGACTTGTGGTCACTCCCTGCAGGATCAGCGCCTGCCCGGTCCCCGCGTTGGAGATCACGACCCCGTCGGGGGTGTCGGACATGTAGAGCTGTTCGCGGGTGCCGTAGTACCGGAAGTCGACGACGTCGGTCGCCGCGGTGAACGCGACCCGGTCGATCTGTCCGACCTCGTGTGAGCGCGCGTAGACGGTGTTGGCCTTCGGGGTGACTCCCTGCTCCCAGGCCAGTGCCCCGGAAAGGTCCTGGCGCAGATGGTCGTTGATGATCGGCACGAAGCTGTCGACGGTCAGCTGGCTCAGCGAGACGCCCTGCAGGACGGTGGTCTCGCCGGACCAGGGATTGCGGAATCCGACGCCTTCGGCGGTGTCGACGACGATGAAGTTGTGCACCGACACATCGCCGAGGTCGAGTTTGTCTCTGGCGGGATCGAATCCGACGATGTCGGGTCCGGAGGTGGTGATGTGGTGGATCGTCCCGGTCGCCGTCCCGGTCGCGGTCGTGGCCGCCGACGCGGTGGTGGCCCTGGCAGCCCTGGTCGAGATCGTCTGGGTGGCAACGCCGTCGGCGCCGAACGTGATGGTGACCGGAACCTGGGTCCTGGTGGGTGTGACGGAGATCAGGTGGAAGCCGGCGTCGCGGACGCCGATGACGAAGGTGTCGGCACCCGCGGCGGCCGCGGACGTGCCGGCGGTGTAGGTGAACCTCCCGGCGGCATCGACGGTGACGGTCCCCCGCGTGGGGGCTTCGACCACGGAGTAGACCAGGTCGTCCCCCTCGGGATCGGACGCGATCACCGTTCCGGTCACGACACCGGGAGCGGTCTGGCTGGTCGGGCCCAGCACCGCCGACGGGCCGTTGTTGGCGAAGAGCCTGTCCATCTCCCGTCGGATCGCCCCGAGCACCGCGGTGACGACCTCGTAGACGGGCAGTGGAGCCGAGCCGTCGCCGGCCGAGGAGCCGATCCCCAACACGCGCAGGAATGTCGTGACGATGTCGGTCAACCCCGTGGACACCGTGGCGGTCTGCCCGCTCGTCCGTGCGGGGGTGGAGGACACGGTCAGCGTCTGGACGTCTTGGTCGGCCGAGGTCGCCCGGTGCATGCCTCTGTCATCCGACGGTGCCACCGGCTCCGCCGCGTCCGCAGGACGGTCGGACACGGCGATCGCGGCGTCGTCGGGTTCGGCCGAGGGTTCCGTCGGGCCTGCGGCCGGGGTTTCGCGATCATTCTCCGGACGCGGCTCAGCGGAGTCGCCGTCGCGGCGGCTCACCTCGGAATCGGTGGCGTCGGGCACGTCCTCCACGGACGGATCCTCGACGTCGGATACCGGATCCGACTCCTCGTCGAGGGGTTCCCGGTCTCCGGAATCTATCTCCGGATCCTCGGAATCGTCTGTCGGACCGTCGCTGTCGCGGTCGGACCCGGCGGGTTCGCCGGCGTCGTCCGAGCGATCGGCAGATTCGGTCGCGCGCACACGATCGGGCTTTGCCGGGCCTCCCACGTCCGAGCCCCCCGACTGTGCACTGGAGTCGTCTGAGGGTTCTGCGGCAGCAACGGCGGGGACGGCAAGTCCGATCCCCAACGCCACAGCTAACGCACCGACGCGACCAACAAAACGTCCGTAGCCCATCAGCAACTCACTCCTGTCCATTCATCGCCGCCCGACCCATGGGATGTGGCAAACCCGACCCCGCATCACGAATGTGATATTGACGACTACGAAATGCATAGAACACGAGAAATCAATGATCGTCAAGCAAACCGGAATTCCCTGGAGCGCCCGTTGGTCACCCCTCCGAGGCAAATGGCGTGAGAATTACATTGTTAGCCAATCCACCTGTGTAAAGACGCTTTACACCGCGCAGCGGAGATGTCGCAGCGAACTGCGCTGAGAGCCCGTCCCGAGGGCTCCCAGCACACCTTGCACCGACAGCGCGCAGGCATACGCCCACAGCGTCGACATGAGAAACTGTGAAGCACAAACGCCAGACAGCCATACTGCAAACATTCATGCGCGCTCCCTACTTCGCCTGGCCGAATGATCGCAGGATGCGCCCGCAAATATCGGATCTGTGAGACAGGCGGGGGGTGGCATTGCTGAGCAAATGCTCAGACGGTATCTGCCCGCATCTGCCCGTACCTGACCGGCGATGCGGCGACGCGGCGCCCGGCGATAATGGCCCGTGTGACGTCAAAGGTTCTGTTCCTGCTCAACGAGCACATCGCCACCGAAGCGCTGCTCGGTGACGCCTTCGCCGAGCGCGGTTTCGACATCGACACCTTCGAGGTCGTCTCCGCGGCCCGCGCGCACAGCCCGGCCGGCGAGGTGACGTTTCCCGATCCGACGCGCTACGACGTGATCGTGCCGCTCGGCGCGACGTGGGCGGTGTACGACCAGACGCTTCTCGACACCTGGGTCAGCACCGAGATGCAGATGATGCGCGATGCCGCCGACGCCGGGGTCGCGCTACTGGGGGTCTGTTTCGGCGGACAGCTTCTCGCCCAGGCGTTCGGCGGCACGGTGGCGCGAGCACCGCGGCCCGAGATCGGCTGGTGCGAGGTCGCCTCCGACCGTCCCGATCTGGTGCCCGGAGGACCCTGGTTCCAATGGCATCACGACCGGTGGACCCTGCCACCCGGAGCGACCGAGATCGCGAGGACGGCCCATGCATCACAGGCCTTCGTCCTCGGCCGCACACTGGCGCTGCAGTTCCACCCGGAGGTCGACACCGACCTGCTCAAGATCTGGCTGGCGACCGACGACCACGGCGATGTCGACCGTGCCGGACTGACACACGACGAGATGCTTACTCGCACAGAACAACTCGCCGACGACGTGGCCTCCCGGATCCGGGTTCTGGTGCGCGGCTTCCTGACTCAGGTCGCCGGCCGCTCCTTACCGAGCTGATGGGCCAGTGCGTCACCGACGGTGGGGTGCCGGAACGGGTGGCCGAGCGCCAGTAGTTTCGCCGGCACCACGCGTTGGCTGGCTTCAGCCAGCTCACGTGCGCCCTGCTCCCCCAGCAGAATTCGCGGTCCCAACGAGGGCACCGGCACCAGCGCCGGCCGGTGCAGGGTCCGGGCCAGCTCCGCGGTGTACTCGGTGTTGCGCACCGGCGCCGGGCCGACCGCATTGACGGGTCCGGCCAGCGCGTCGTCATAGAGGGCGCGGTGGTAGATGTCGATGAGGTCGTCGAGCCCGATCCACGACAACCACTGTTGCCCGCTGCCGAGACGCCCGCCCACCCCCGCCGCGAACAGAGGTCGCAGCAGCCGCAGGGTCCCGCCGGCAGCCGCCTGAACGATCCCGGTCCGCACCTTCACCACCCGCAACCCGGCGTCCGACGCCGGGGTGGTCGCCGCCTCCCATTCTGCGACCACATCGGCGAGGAATCCGTCACCGCGCGTGCTGTCCTCGGTGAGTTGCGTGTCGCCCCGATCGGCGCCGTAGAAGCCGATGGCCGATGCGCTGACGAACGTCCCCGGCCCGTCGCCGGCCGATGCGGCCGCCGACGCGAGCAGCCTGGTGGGTTCGATGCGGCTGTCCCGGATCGCCGCGCGGTGGGCCTCGGTGAATCTCCCCGCGATCGACGCACCGGCCAGATGAACGACGGCGTCGACCCCGCTGAGCAGGTCCGGAGCGGGTGAGAACGGATCCCAGTGCCGCTCGTTCGCGCCCTGGGCGTCACCCCGGACCAGCCGGATCACCCGGTGACCACCGCTGGTCAGAAACGCCGCAAGGGCAGTCCCCACCAGACCCGAGGCGCCCGTCATCGCAATGACCTTCGGCGCCATCCCCGCGTCGGAGGCTCTGCGGTGCGTCGCGAGATCGTCGGCGATCTGACGGTGCCGGTAGACGAACGTCGGCCGCAACGCGGCCGCCGGGACCGGCGCCTCCACCTGATCGTGGATCCTGGTTCCCGCGCCCGCGTCGAAGAAGGAGTGGGTGTGCCGCCACCGCCCGATCACCCGCGGCGGCCAGGAAGTCGGGCCGCGCGAGGAAAGCTCGTCTGCGAACCGGCTTTCCGGCACGTACGCCGACGGGTCGTGGCGCGCCACCCACCGCAACCCGCCCGGCAGGCCGAGCACCGCGACGCCGTCGGCCAGCGACGCGGCCTCGACGAGTGCCGTCATCGGCTGCCAGGGCGGAACGAGTCGAGGCATCGCGCCCGGGCGGCTGAACCACGCCCACACCTCGCCACGGGGGTGGTCGACGATGCTCTCGTATTCGATGCCCATGATCCTCCTAGGTTTCCGATCAGGATTGCCCGATAATTCACCCGGGTACTCGCGCCCACCCAGGACCCTGCCATGAAAGCCTCCGCACGAACCTTCCCATCGGAGCTCTGGCCGGCGGCGGAGGCGTCGTGCTCAATAACGAACTCATCCGCAGTCTCGGTGTCGGCGAGGACCAGATCCGCGACATCGTCTGCCGCGAGACCGCCGAATTGCACCGGCGCGAGAAGGCCTACCGCGGTGATCGTGGTCCGGTCACGGTGTCGGGCCGGACGGTAGTCCTCGTCGACGACGGCATCGCCACGGGCGCCAGCATGATCGCCGCGGTGCGCTCGGTGCGTGAGGCCGGCGCCCGACGGATCATCGTCGGCGTGCCGGTCGGACCGCGCGCGGCGTGCCGGCTGCTGAGGTCCGAAGCCGATCTGGTGGTGTGTTCAACCACGCCCCCGAACTTCCGGGCGGTCGGCCAGGTGTACGCGGATTTCCATCAGGTCAGCGACGAGGAGGTCCGCGAGCTGCTCGCGGCCGGATGAGGAACGCGCCCTGCGGAGTCAGTTCCTGGGGGGATCTCCGTCGACCGGGTTCTCGCCGGTCCGCCCATCGTCACCGGTGGCCACGTCGACCTCCACCGTGTCCTCGCCGGGGGTCTCGCCGGGGGTCTCGTCGTACTCCTCGACGACGGGCGCCTCGTCGGGGTAGTCCTCGTAGTCGATCTCATCCTCGCCGGAATCCTCGCCGGAATCGGTTGTCCCGGAAACCGTTGTCCCGGAATCGGATTCGCCGGCATTCCGGTTGGAGCGGTCGCGGATCGCGTCGACGATCAGCAGGATGACGCCGACGAGGCTCGCGGCGATACAGACCCACGCGATCATTTCGTTGCTGGTCACGACGGCCAGCACCAGAGCTGCCAGGCCGATGACGGCCAGGACGAGCGCGACGATCAGCATGTGCCTGCTCCGCGATGAGTGAGGCGCACGTGCTTAGTTGTTGCCCCGGTTGAACTGGTTGACGCCACCGTCGTTGTTGGCGCCCGTGTCCACCGGCGCCGCCGACCCGCGCGTGCCGAGCTCCTCGAGCTGGGACTCCAGGTAGGTCTTGAGACGGGTGCGGTACTCGCGCTCGAAGGTGCGGAGCTGTTCGAGGCGACCCTCCAGCACGGTGCGCTGCTGGTTGATGGTGCCCATGATCTCGGAATGCTTGCGCTCGGCGTCGGCCTGCAGTGCGTCCGCCTTCTCCTGGGCCTGGCGCAGCTGGGTCTCCGAGCGGCTCTGCGCGTCGGCGAGCATCGCGTCGGCACGTTGACGCGCCTCGGTCACCGTGGTCTCGGCGGTCTGGCGTGCCTCGGTCACGAGCTGGTCGGCCTGGGCCCTGGCGTCGGCGAGCATCTTCTCCGACTCGGCCTTCGCGCTGCTGGTCAGGCGGTCCGCCGTGTCCTGCGCGAGGCTGAGCACCTTCGCGGCGCGCAGATGCTGGTCCTCGGTCGCCGGCGCAGCCTGCTGCGCCGCGGGCGCCGGGGCCTCGTACACGGGCTCGGGCTCCGGTTCGGGTGCGGGCTCGGGCTCCGGCTCGTAAGCTGGGATGGTCTGCGTCGGCTGGGCCGCCGCACCACCGGCGCGGGCCTGCCCCAGCTCGTGGTCGAGCTCGGAGATCCGCTGGCGCAGATCGGAGTTCTCCTCGATGAGGCGCGACAGCTCGTTCTCGACGAGGTCGAGGAAGGCGTCCACCTCGTCTTCGTTGTAGCCGCGTTTGCCAATGGGTGGCTTGCTGAATGCCACGTTGTGCACGTCGGCAGGAGTGAGCGGCATTGTCTGCCCCCTTGAGGTCTCGACCGTCAACTGATCACGAAGTGTAAAGCCTTGCTGGTACGTAACTGGAGCCCATCCTGTCACACCAGACCCGGCGGTTGCAGGAGAGGTCGACAATTAATGCCGAACGGCAACATTCCGGGCACTCCGCCCGGTGCCGCTCACACACGCTGACGAGCGTCGCCGGGTGGGGATTCCCAGGCTCGGCCGATCAGGACGCGGCAGCGCCGAATGCCAGTTGCATGCCGATGAACGCCAGCAGCAGCAGCACCATGATCGACAGATCGAACCGGATCGCACCTATGGTGAGCTGGGGAATCAGCCGGCGAAGCAGCTTCACCGGCGGATCGGTCAGCGTCATGATGATCTCCAGGATCACCACCGTCACGCCGCGGGGATGCCAGTCCCTGCTGAACGAGCGGATGAACTCGACCACGACCCGGGCGATCAGCAGCAGCCAGAAAATGAACAGCGCGAAACCCAGGATCGAAAAGAACTGCGCCAACGAAGCCGACCTCACTCAGGCAGATGTGTGACTTTGACTACAGGCCGCGAACCGACAGCGTCCGTGCGCCCCAGTCAGCCTACCCGGGCGACGCGCCCGCCCTACTGGTAGGAGTAGAAGCCGGCCTCGGCGATGCGGCGGCGCTGCTCGGCGGTGACGTCGACATCGGCCGGCGACAGCAGGAACACCTTGGTGGCGACCTTGTCGAAGGATCCACGGAGCGCGAACGCCAGCCCGGCCGCGAAATCGACGAGCCGCTTGGCGTCGGCGTTGTCCATCGAGACCAGGTCCATGATCACCGGGGTCCCGTCGCGGAAACGCTCGCCGATCGTGCGGGCCTCGCTGTAGTCCTTGGGGCGCAGCGTCGTGATCTTGGCCAGCGGGCTGCCCGCTTCGAACAACTCGGCCATGCCGCGCGGATCCATCGCGAGCGCACCCCGGGTCGAACCCCTCATCGCTCCGAAGCGCGGCGGGGTGCGGTCGAACTCCCGCGGCGCGCGCATCCGGGCCTCGAACCGGGCGTCGTCGAAACCACCGGGCATACCGCCGGCCAACCCGGCGCGGTACGCCGGCGGCTCGTCGTAGTCGCGGCGACGGTCCTCGGGATGGCCGTCGTATCCGCGGGGGGCATAGCCCTCGTCCTCGAACCGGTCCTCGCGGGGACGGCGGTATCCGCGGGGGGCGGGGCCGCGGTCGTCGTCCTCGTAGTAGTCGTCCTCGTACTCGTCCATCGGCGCCATACCGAAGTAGGCCTTGACTTTGTGCAGTGTGCTCATTGTTCGGACCCTTCTTGCGGTGACGCTGACTCGGGAAAGTCCAGCGGAGGTGTTGTCTGTGATGAAGGTGTGACTCGTGTGACTACTTCCGGTGACGTTAGCGGTCGAGATCCCATTAGCGCGGTACCGACACGCACACACGTGGATCCGTGTCGGACCGCCGCCTCGAGATCGCCGGACATCCCGGCCGACAGCCCCAGGCGTTGCTCGTAATCGCGTTGCACCCGGTCACGCTCCTGCCGCAACCGGGCGAACGCTTCGCCAGGATCGGCCCCCAGCGGCGGGATCGCCATCATGCCGGCGAACGTCAGGCCCCCCGCGCGGTCCATCGCGGCGCACAACTCGTCTACGCGCTCGGTCGCGTCGACGTCGACGCCGCCCCGCGCCTCGTCTCCGTCGAGGCTGAGCTGCGCAAACACCCGCAGCGGTTCGGTGCGCCGGCCCTCCTCGAGCGCGGTGGACGCCGACCGCTCGAGCGCGGCAACCACTTTGACGCTGTCCACCGAATGCGCCGCATACGCCCACTCGGCCACCGAGCGCGCTTTGTTGCGCTGGATCCGGCCCACCATGTGCCACCGGATCGGCGTGTCCTCACGCGAGCCGACCACCCGGGCCACGTCCTCGATCTTCGCCGTCGCCTCCTGGTCCCGCGATTCGGCGAACGCGTCGCAGCCCAGGCGGTACAGCGCGAGAACGTCGGAGGCCGGGAAGAACTTGGTGACCGGGAGCAGTTCGATCTCGGCGACGTCGCGCCCGGCGCTCTCCGCCGCGCGCGCGAGCCGGACGCGCAGCGCGTCGAGCGCAGCGCGCAGTTCGGCCTCCCGTTCCGAGGTCATCACCTGCGCTCCAGCCAGATCAACGACGCCACGCGCCCGGTCGGATTGTCACGGCGGTGACTGAACAGGTTGCGGTCCTCGACGGTGCAGCGCGGGTCGACGTCGATGGCCCGGACGCCGAGTCCCCGCAGTTGTGCGGCGATGCCGGCGCGCAGGTCCAGCCCGGCCGTTCCGCGGCGCGTGGTCGTGCGGCTTCCCGGCAACGCCTCCTCCACCTCGGCGGCCATCGCCTCGGGCACCTCGTAGTTGCGGCCGCTGACCGCGGGCCCCAGCAGCACCGACACGTCACCGGCGTCGGCGCCCGCGTCGACCATCGTCTCCAGCGCCCGCGCGACGATGCCGCCGGCCGCACCCACCCGGCCCGCGTGCACCGCGGCGACGACCCCGGCTCGCGCGTCGGCCATCAGGACCGGGACGCAGTCCGCGGTCACCACCACCAGCGCGAGTCCCGGTCTCGTCGTCACCAGACCGTCGGTGTCGTCCACGGTGTCACCCCCGTGGTCGACCACCGCGACCTCGGTGCTGTGCACCTGGTTCATCCACGCCAGGCCCGAGTCACCCAGCCCGGTGGCGGCCGCGAGCCGACGCCGGTTCGCGGCAACCGCCGCCGGATCATCGCCGACGTGGTCGCCGAGATTGAAGGTCGCGTACGGGGGCTTGGAGACCCCGCCCGCTCGGGTGGTCGTGACGCGCCGGACCCGGAAGCTCACAACGCGAACCTACGGGTCAGTGGCGCATGAACGGAGGCACGTCGACGTCGTCGTCGGAGATGCCGCCGTCGTCCGGGCCGCCGATCCGCACCGTCGCGCCGTTGGTGTTCCCGGCCGGCACCGAGGCCGGATCCGCCGGATCGAAGATCGAGTTCAGCCGGCCGGCCTTGCCCGGTGCGATCGGCTGGCCCGCCGCCGCGGGGGCGGCCGCCTGCTGGGCCTCCCCGGTCACCGGCTTGCGTCCCGGTCCGGCGGCGTCGAAGCCGGCGGCGATGACCGTCACCCGGACCTCGTCGCCGAGCGAGTCGTCGATCACGGTGCCGAAGATGATGTTGGCCTCGGGGTGTGCGGCCTCCTGAACGAGCGAGGCGGCCTCGTTGATCTCGAACAGCCCGAGGTCGCTACCGCCGGCGACCGACAGCAGCACGCCCTGGGCGCCCTCCATCGAGGCCTCCAGCAGCGGGGAGTTGATCGCGATCTCGGCGGCCTTGAGGGCGCGGCCGTCGCCGCGGGCCGAGCCGATGCCCATCAACGCGGTTCCGGCCGAGCTCATGACGCCCTTGACGTCGGCGAAGTCGACGTTGATCAGGCCGGGGGTGGTGATCAGGTCGGTGATGCCCTGCACGCCGTTGAGGAGCACCTCGTCGGCACTGCGGAACGCGTCCATCAGCGACACCGCGGCGTCGCCCATCTGCAGCAGCCGGTCGTTGGGGATCACGATCAGGGTGTCGCAGCTCTCGCGGAGCGCCTGGATGCCCTCGGCGGCCTGGTTGCTGCGCCGCTTGCCCTCGAACGAGAAGGGCCGCGTGACCACACCCACGGTCAGGGCGCCGAGCTTGCGCGCGATCGAGGCGACGACGGGTGCGCCACCGGTGCCGGTGCCGCCGCCCTCACCTGCGGTGACGAACACCATGTCGGCGCCGCGCAGCAGCTCCTCGATGTCGTCCTTGGCGTCCTCGGCCGCTTTCCTGCCGACCTCGGGGTCCGCGCCGGCGCCGAGACCGCGCGTCGAATCGCGCCCGACGTCGAGCTTGACGTCGGCATCGCTCATCAACAGCGCCTGGGCGTCGGTGTTGATCGCGATGAACTCGACGCCTTTGAGACCCTGTTCGATCATCCGGTTGACGGCGTTGACGCCACCGCCGCCGATGCCGACCACCTTGATCACAGCGAGGTAGTTATGCGGGGGGGTCATGGGGTGCCCTTCCTGCCTGGTTGCCTGTCGGATTACGGATAACCGCTGGAGCAAACCCTCAACCTCAACAAGAGGCTTAGAGTTATGTCAAGTTGTTCCGCGCAAACAGAACGGTAGGGCCGGCCACCGGACATGCCCTGCAGGCGCGCCGAAGCGACACGACAAATTCCTCGCGCCGTGCGCCGCTACTTGACCGTCGGCAGATCGGGGCTCGACACGTCGTAGACCCGACCGGGTTGGGTCAGCAGCGCGGCGAGCTTGAGTGCCTTCTCCTCGGTCCGGTCGGTGGTCCCCCACACCACGGTGCGGCCGTCGATCAGCGTCAGCGTGATCGCCGCGACCGACGGCGCCGACACCCGGCCCACCTGACCGGCCACATCCGGGCGCAACGACGTCATCACCTGCAACGCGGCCTCGGTCGCCGGATCCCCGGGCCCGGGGTTCTCGGTGTCCAGATACGGGATCCCCGGCGGCGGCGGACCGGTCGCGAAGTCGACACCGTCCTTGTCGAAGAGGTGCACGCCGTCGGGATAGTCCCGCAGCACCACCGGGACCCGCTCCACGACGGTGATCCGCAGCGTCGACGGGTACTGACGCTGCACCCGGGCCGAAGCGATCCGCCGGATGCCGGCCACCCGTCCGGCGACCGCGTCGGTGTCGACCTGCAACAGCGGCGTGCCCGGCGCGATCTGCGCCGCCGCGACCACCTCGTCCTGGGTCACCGCGCCGACCCCGACCACCACGATGCTGCGCGCCGACATGATCGGCGTGAAGTACAGCAGCAGGCCGAGTCCGACCACGACGACCGCGATCACCGCGGTCCACATCAGCATCTTCAGCCCGCGGACCGCGCCCCGGCCGAGCGTCTTGGTCTGCGGCGCGGGCGTGCCCATCACCTTGCGCTTGGCCTCGCGGCGCGCCGCCTCGATCGCCGTCGCCCTGGCCTGGGCCGCGCGGCGTTCCTCGCGTTCCCGCCTGGCCCGCCGCCGCGGTCCTTCGGCGTCCTCGGCCGTCTCGCCCGTCTCGCCCGGCTCGGCGCTCTGCACCGGTTCGGCGGCCTCGTCGACCGGCGGCTGGGCGGTCGGCTCGTCGGTGGGTTCGGTCATGCGCGCGCCCGTACCTCGGCGAGGATCTCCTGCCCGAGCATCGTCACATCGCCCGCGCCCATCGTCACCACTACATCGCCGGCGGACACGGCCGCGGCGACCCGCGCGGCCACCGCGGAGAAGTCGGCGATGTAGGTCACCGGGGCCGAGACGCCGTCGGCGATCGTCGCGCCGCTCACCCCGGGCAACGGCTGCTCCCGCGCCGCGTAGACGTCGAGGACGAACACCTCGTCGGCCGTGCTCAGCGACGCGGCGAACTCGGTCGCGAAAGTCTCTGTGCGCGAATACAGATGAGGCTGGAACACCGCCACCGTGCGCGCCCCGGGCGTCTGTTCGGCGACCGCGCGCAGCGCGGTGATCGCGGCACGGACCTCGGTCGGGTGGTGGGCGTAGTCGTCGAACACCCGCACCCCGCCGGCGGTCCCGACCAACTCGAAACGCCGCCGCACGCCGTCGAATCCGGCCAACCCGTCGAGGACCGCGTCGATATCGGCACCGGCCTGTGTGGCCGCCAGCAGCGCTCCGAGCGCGTTGAGCGCCATGTGCCTGCCCGGCACCGACAACCGCATGGTGCGCGGCCGGTCCTCGGCGCGCACACTGATCTCGGCGACCGCCCCCGTGCCCAGCTGCGACCAGTCCAGCAACGTCGCATCCAGTCCCGGCGCGCTGCCGTAGCGCAACACCCGGATGCCGAGTGCGGCGGTGCGCTCGGCCAGCGCCGCGGCACCGGGGTCGTCGACGCAGACCACAAGGGCGCCACCGGGTTTGATGCGGTCGACGAACTGGTCGAAGACCGCGGTGTAGTTCTCGACGGTGCCGTAGAAATCCAGGTGGTCGGCCTCGATGTTGGTCACGACCGCGACGTCCGGGCTGTACTCCAGCAGCGACCCGTCACTCTCGTCGGCCTCGGCGACGAACGTCGAACCGCTGCCGTGGTGGGCGTTGGTGCCCGCCTGGCCGAGGTCGCCGCCGACGGCGAACGACGGATCGAATCCGCAGTGCTGCAACGCCACGATGATCATCGACGTGGTGGACGTCTTGCCGTGGGTTCCGGTGACCAGCAGCGAGGTGCGGTCGTCCATGAGCCTGGCGAGAACGGCCGGCCGCAGGATCACCGGGATGCCGCGGCGCCGGGCCTCGACGAGCTCGGGGTTGGTCTTCGGGATCGCGGCGTGGGTGGTGACCACGGCGGTCGGTCCGCCGGGCAGCATGTCCAGTGCGGACGGGTCGTGCCCGATCCGTACCTGCGCGCCCCGGGCGCGCAGCGCGATCAGCCCGCGCGAGTCCTTCGCGTCGGATCCCGAGACCTGCCCGCCCCGGTCGAGCAGGATCCGCGCGACGCCCGACATCCCCGCACCGCCGATGCCGACCATGTGCACCCGTGCCAGCTCGGGAGGAAGAGACGCCGGCTGCTGACCCGTCATCGCCGGCTCCCGGTGCCCCGTGCGACGTCGAGGGCCACCTCGGCGACCCGCCGAGCGGCGTCGGGATGGCCGGCGAGCGCGGCCGCCGCGGTCATCGTCGCCAGCCGGTCCGGGTCGTTGAGCAGTCCGGCAACGGTGCCGGCGACGAATTGCGGTGTCAGAGAAGCATCGTCGACCACGAGGCCGCCACCGGCCTCGACCACCGGCAGCGCGTTGAGACGCTGTTCGCCGTTGCCGATCGGCAACGGCACATACACGGCGGGCAGACCGACCGCGGACACCTCGGCGACCGTCATCGCACCCGAGCGGCAGACCGCGAGATCGGCTGCGGCATAGGCCAGATCCATCCGTTCCAGATACGGCACCGCCACGTAGGGCGGATCGCCCGGCCGCGGGGCGCGCAGGTCGAGCGTGTTCTTGGGCCCGTGCGCGTGCAACACCGAGATCCCGGCGGCGGCAAGGCCTTCGGCGGCACCGGAGACAGCGCGGTTGAGTGACTGCGCCCCCTGCGACCCACCGAACACCAGCAACACCCGGGCGTCGTCGGCGAAGCCGAAATGTGCGCGCGCCTCGGCCCGCAACGCGGAACGGTCCAGCGACGTGATCGCCTCACGCACCGGCACACCCACCACGTCCACGTGACCGAGGCCCGGGTCGGGCACCGCGGACAACACCCGCGTCGCGACCCGCGCGCCGACCTTGTTGGCCCAGCCCGCGCTGGCGTTGGCCTCGTGCACCACCACCGGCACACGCCGCCGGGCGGCGAGGTAGGCGGGCAGCGCGACGTATCCACCGAACCCGATGACGACGTCGGCGTCGACGGCCTCGAACACCGCACGGGTCTCTCGGACGGCCCGCCGTACCCGCATCGGCAGACGCAGCAGATCGGCCGACAGCTTGCGCGGCAGTGGCACCGGGGTGATCAGCTCGAGGTCATAGCCGCGCTGCGGAACCAGCCGGGTCTCCAGACCGCGTGCCGTGCCCAGGGCGGTGATCCGCACGTTCGGCTCCAGCGCGGTCAGCGCGTCCGCGACCGCCATCGCGGGTTCGATGTGACCGGCCGTGCCACCGCCGGCCAGTACGACAGAGATTGCCCGGTCTCCCCGCGCCTGCCCCGCCGGAACCGAAATCCCCGTCACCCGTAACGCTGACCTTCCATTGTGCGGGCCCGACGGCCCTGATTACGCCGTCCATCACCGTAACCGTCCGACGACCGTCCCGACCGCACCGGGTGTCGTGCGCTCTGCGCCGCGCGGGCGCGCGCGGGCTTCTTCTCGGGCCGTTTACCGGCCTTCTTCTTCTCCGGCTTCGTGCGCAGCCTGTCGCGCAGCGCCTCGGTCCGGCTCGGGACATACGGCGCGGGCAACGGCAACCGCAGGATGCGGTTCACCCGGTCGTCGCGGCCTGCGCGCAGCGCGGCGACCGCCTCGGGTTCGTGCCGGGCCGCGTTGGCCATGATGCCGATCATCAGCAGTGTGGTCGCGGTCGAGGTGCCGCCCGAGGAGATCAACGGCAGCTGCAGGCCGGTGACCGGGAGCAGGCCCACGACATATCCGACGTTGATGAACACCTGCGACAGGATCCACAGCGTCGCGGTCGCGGTCAGCAGCCGCAGGAACGGATCGGCCGACCGCCGGGCGATCCGCATGCCCGTGTAGGCGAACAGTCCGAACAACAGCAGCAGACCGACGGCGCCGACGAACCCGAGTTCCTCACCGATGATCGCGAAGATGAAGTCGTTGTGGGCGTTGGGCAGATAGTTCCACTTCGCGGTGCTCTGGCCCAGCCCGTCGCCGAAGAACCCTCCGTTGGCCAGCGCGTACCGGGCCTGCCGGCCCTGATATCCGGATCCCTGGGCGTCGGCGGTCGGGTTCAGCCATGACTGCACCCGCGCGGAGCGGTACCCCTCGGCGAGTGCCAGGATCACGCCCGAGACCAGGACGGCGCCCAGCGAGGTCAGGAACACCCGCAGTGGAAGGCCGGCGTACCAGAGCAGGCCCAGCAGGATCACACCCATGGACAGTGTCTGGCCGAGGTCGGGCTGCAGCACGATCAGCGCGAGTGCGATGACCGCGGCCGGCACCAGCGGCACGAGCATCTCGCGCAGCGACGCGTGCTCCATGCGGCGGGCGGCCAGCAGATGGGCGCCCCAGATCGCCAGCGCGATCTTGGCCAGCTCCGACGGCTGCATCGAGAAGCCGGCGACGACGAACCAGCCGCGAGAACCGTTGGCCACCTTGCCGATTCCGGGGATCAGTACCAGCACCAGCAGCACGATGGAGAACGCGAAGCCGGTGAACGCGAACCTGCGCATCACCGCGACCGGGGTACGCAACGCGACGTAGAACGCGAACAGCCCGATCACCGTCCACAGCACCTGCTTGGTGAACACCGACCACGGCGAGCCGTCCTGGTCGTAGGAGTACACCCCGGACGCCGACAGCACCATCGTCAGGCCCATGGTGATCAGCAGCGCGGTGACCGCGACGATCAGGTGGAACGACGTCATCGGCCGGCCGAGCCAGGCGCCGACCCGGGTGCGCGGCAGGCGCAACGCCGCGTCAGAGGTCGCGGCGGCCCCGGAAGTAACTGTGGTGCCGGTGTCGGCGGCCGGATTCGCGCGGCGGTGGCGCAGCCGGCTCAGGATGTTGCTCACTGGATCCGCCCGCTACCGCAACGCTGCGCGCACCGCCGCGGCGAAGGTGTCGCCCCGGTGCCCGTAGCTGGTGAACTGGTCGAACGAGGCGCCCGCGGGCGCCAGCAGGATCGCGTCGCCCGGCGCGGCGAGGCTGCGCGCAGCACGCACCGCTGCGGCCATCACGGCGTCGGACAGCGATTCCGAGTCCGCTCGAACCACTCGAGTCACACGAGTAACACCTGACTCATCTTTCTCAAGCACCCCAGAATCCTCCCCCGTCACAAGCTCCACAACGGGGACATCCGGTGCGTGTCGCGCCAACGCCTCGGCGACGACCGCGCGGTCGCGGCCGATCAGCACGGCCCCGACCAGGTGATCGGCGCTGTCGGCGACGAGGTCCTCGACCGACGCGCCCTTGAGCATTCCGCCCGCGATCCACACCACGCGCGGGTACGCGTCGATCGAGGCCCGCGCGGCATGCGGATTGGTGGCCTTCGAATCGTCGACATACGTGATGCCGTCGGCGACCGCGACGACCTCGGCCCGGTGCCTGCCGACCTGGAACCCGGCCAGCGCCGTGGCGATCGCTTCGGCCGGCACGTCCACCGCGCGCGCCAGCGCCGCCGCGGCAAGCGCGTTGAGCACACCGACCGGTCCGGCCACCGGGATGGAGTCGACGGCGGCCAGCTCCAGACCGTCGGCGAACGCGTTGTCGATCAGGGCGCCGTCGCGGACCCCGAACTCCCCCGGTCCCGGCGCGCCGAGCCGGAAGCCGACCTTCACCGCGGCCGGCGCCGAGCCCATCAGGCCGGCGGCGATCTCGTCGTCGAGTCCGCCGACGGCGACCCGCCCGGTCAGGGCGCGCGCCTTGTCCGCGGCGTAGGCCGCCATCGAACCGTGCCAGTCGAGGTGGTCCTCGGCGACGTTGAGCACCGCGCCGGCCTCGGGCCGCAGCGACGGCGCCCAGTGCAACTGGAAGCTGGACAGCTCCACGGCGAATACGTCGGCGGGCTGCTCCAGCAGTGTCAGCACGGGGTCGCCGATGTTGCCGCACAGCACCGCGCGCCGGCCGGCGGACTCCAGCATGGCGTGCAGCATCGACGTCGTCGTGGTCTTGCCGTTGGTGCCGGTGACCACGAGCCACTGGCGCGGTGGCCCGAACCTGCCGGACCTGTCCAGCCTCCAGGCCAGCTCGACGTCACCCCAGATCGGGATCCCCGCGTCCGCCGCGGCGGCGAGCACGGGTGCGGTGGGCGGAAAGCCGGGGCTGGTGACGACGAGGTCGAACGCCGCGATCCGCTCGACCGCGGCGGCGGGGTCGAGCACCTCGACCCCCTGCTGGGCGAACGCGGTCAGCGCGGTGGGGCTGTCGTCGGTCAGGGTGGCGCGCGCCCCCAGCGGTGTCAGCGCGGCGAGGATCGCCTGCCCGGTGACGCGAGCGCCGGTGACCAAGACGGAAAGCCCCGCGAGGTCATCCACGTCAGGCCCCGACATCTGTCATCACGTCAGGCCCCGACATCTGTCATCACGTCAGGCCCCGACGGTGGTCAGCCACTCGCTGTAGAACAGGGCCACCCCCAGCCCGCACGCGATCGCGGTCAGCAACCAGAACCGGATGATCACGGTCGTCTCCGCCCAGCCCACCAACTCGAAGTGGTGGTGGAACGGCGCCATCCGGAACACCCGGCGGCCCGTCGTACGGAACGCGAGGATCTGCACCACGACCGAGGTGACCTCGGCGACGAACAGCGCGCCCAGCACGACGGCGAGCATCTCGGTGCGGCTCGTGACCGACAGGCCCGCGATGATGCCGCCCAGGGCCAGCGAGCCGGTGTCGCCCATGAAGATCTTCGCCGGCGCCGCGTTCCACCACAGGAACCCGATGCACGCACCGGCCGTGGCCGCCGCGATGATCGCGAGGTCGAGCGGGTCGCGCACGTTGTAGCAGCCGACCCCGGGAGCGGTCGCGCACGCGTTGCGGAACTGCCAGAACGTGATCAGCACATACGCCGCGCACACCATGGCCATCGCACCGGCCGCGAGCCCGTCGAGGCCGTCGGTGAAGTTCACCGCGTTCGACCATGCGCTGACGACCACGACGCAGAACAGCACGAACACCGCGGGCGCCAGCGTGACCGTCGCGATCTCACGCACGTAGGACAGCTCCGCGCTGCCGGGCGTGAGCCCGTCGGCGTTGCGGAACTGCAGCGCGAGCACCCCGAACAGCACCGCGGCGACCAGGATGCCGACGGTCTTGGCGGTCTTGTTGAGGCCCAGGTTGCGGGCGCGACGGAGCTTGATCAGGTCGTCGAGGAATCCGACGACACCCAAGGAGGTCGCCAGCCCGAGCACCAGCAGGCCCGAGGCCGACGGACCCTTGCCGTCCATCAGCACGCCCACGAGGTGCGTGCCGAAGTAGCTCACCCAGATGCCGGCGATGATCGCGACGCCGCCCATCGACGGCGTGCCGCGCTTCTTGTGGTGACTCGGCGGACCGTCCTCGCGGATCTCGTGGCCGAACCCCTGCCGGGTGAACAGCCGGATCAGCACCGGGGTCAGCAGGATCGCGACCGCCAGAGCGATGGCGACGGCGATCAGGATCTGCCTCATCGGCCGTCCCCCGGGAGCTGTTCGGACACCAGCGCGTCGGCCAGGGCGCCGAGCCCGGCGGAGTTGGAGGCCTTCACCAGCACGACGTCGCCGGGACGCAGTTCGTCCCGCAACAGCGCCAGCGCGGCGTCGGCGTCGGCGACGGGCGTGGCCTCGGATCCCCACGACCCTTCCATCACCGCGCCGTGCAGCATGGCGCTCATAGGCCTCCCGGATCCGACGACGACGAGTCGAGAGACATCTAAGCGCACCGCCAGACGGCCGATGCGGTCATGCTCGGTAATCGTGTCCTCACCGAGTTCGGCCATCTCGCCGAGCACGGCGAAGCTGCGGCTGCCTTCGGGGTTCTGCCGACTCATCCACGCCAGCGCCTTGAGCCCGGCGGTCATCGAGTCGGGGTTGGCGTTGTAGGCGTCGTTGATCACGGTCACGCCGTCGCTGCGGGTGCTGACCTGCATCCGGTGCCGCGACACCGGGCCGGCCGCCGCGAGCGCCCCGGCCACCTGCGTCAGGGTCGCGCCGCACTCCAGCGCGACGGCGGCCGCGACGAGCGCGTTGGACACCTGATGGTCCCCGTGTACCGCGAGGGTGACGGGCACCTGCTCCCCGCCCGCGTGCAGCGTGAACGCGGGCCGCGCCAACGGGTCGAGGGTGACGCCGTCGGCGCGCACGTCGAGCGTGCGGGCGTCGGCGCTCCGCCCGACCCGCACCACCCGCGCGGCGGTCTTGTCCGCCATCGCCGCGACCACCGGATCGTCGGCGTTGAGGATCACCACACCGGACTGCGGAACCGCTTGCGGCAGTTCCGACTTCGTCGCGGCGATGGCCTCGCGGGAGCCGAACTCGCCGAGGTGGGCGGTGCCGACGTTGAGCACCGCGCCGATCGACGGCGGCGCGATACGGGCCAGCGCCGCGATGTTGCCGGGGTGGCGCGCCGACATCTCCAGCACCAGGTAGTCGGTGGACTCGGTGGCCCGCAGCACCGTCCAAGGGTGCCCGAGTTCGTTGTTGAACGATCCCGGCGGCGCGATCACCTCTCCGAGCGGTGCGAGAACCGCGGCGATCAGATCCTTCGTCGAGGTCTTGCCCGACGAGCCGGTGATCCCGATGATCGTCAGGCCGCCCGCGACGAGTTCGGCGGCGACCGCGGCCGCCAGCCTGGCCAGCGCCGCCAGCACTGCCGCGCCGGAACCGTCGGCGTCGTGCTCGAGCACCCCGGCGGTGCCACCCGCGCCGTGCTGCGGGGCCACCGGGTCGACGACGACCGCCGGCACCCCGACGGGCCGGGCCGCCAGTACCGCGACCGCACCCGACGCCACGGCCGTGGCGGCGAAATCATGGCCGTCCGAGCGCGCCCCCGGCAGCGCCAGGAACAGCCCACCGGCGGTCACCGCGCGCGAGTCGAACTCCACGGTGCCGGTGACCCGCAGGCGGTCCGCCTCGTCGGCGCTCACATCGGCCAGCCGGCCGCCGACGATCTCGGCGATCCGGCGCAACGACATCTCGATCACTGCGACGCCCCCGATGTTCCCGATGTCTGGAGCGTCTCCAGCGCTGCCGCGAGCTCGTCGCGGTCGTCGAACGGCCGCGTCCGGCCCTGACTGGTCTGCCCCGCCTCGTGGCCCTTGCCCGCGATCAACACGATGTCGCCCTCCCGTGCCCACTGCACCGCGTGGACGATCGCGGCGCGCCGGTCGCCGATCTCGACCGTCTGCGCACCGGATGCGCCCCGCAGGATCGCCGCGCGGATCACGGCGGGATCCTCTCCGCGGGGATTGTCGTCGGTCACCACGACCAGATCGGCCAGCTCGGCGGCCACCCTGCCCATCGGTTCACGTTTGCCCTGGTCACGGTCGCCACCAGCCCCGAACACCACCGCCAGCCGGCCGGCGCACTGCTCACGCAGCGTCTGCAGGACCGCGGCGAGCGCCCCCGGCTTGTGCGCGTAGTCGACGAGCGCGAGGAACGGCTGCCCGCGGTCGACCGCCTCCAGGCGCCCCGGCACGGTCGCGTCGCGCAACCCCGGCGCGGCCTGCTCCGGCGACACGTCGACGGCGTCGAGCAGCGCGACCGCGAGGAGGCAGTTGGCCACGTTGTAGCCACCGGGCAGGCCGATCTCCAGCGCGTGGTGCACCCCGCCGGGATCGACGGCGAGGAAGTCCTGCACACTGCCGTCGAGCGCACGGACCTCCTGGACCCACCAGTCGGCGTCGCCCGTCGCGCTGACGGTCACGGGCGCGTCCGCCCGCGCGGCCATCGCCCGACCCCACTCGTCGTCGACGCAGATCACCGATCGCGCCGCGTGGGTCGGCGAGGTCGGGTCGAAGAGACGGGCCTTGGCCTCGAAGTAGTCCTGCATCGTCGGGTGGAAGTCCAGATGATCCCGCGACAGATTCGTGAACCCGCCGACGGCGAACGACACCCCGTCGACACGGCCCAGGGTCAGCGCATGGCTGGACACCTCCATGACGACGGTGTCGACCCCCTGCTCCAGCATCACCGCCAGCAGCGCCTGCAGATCGGGCGCCTCCGGTGTGGTGAGCCCGCCCGGCTGCGCCCGACCGTCGATCCGCACACCCACCGTGCCGATCAGCCCCGCGACCCGGCCGGCGGAGCGCAGGCCCGCTTCGACGAGGTAGGTCGTGGTGGTCTTGCCCGAGGTGCCCGTCACGCCGATCACCCGCAGGTGCTCCGACGGCCTGCCGAACACCGCGGCGGCGACCTCGCCCAGCACCGAGCGCGGGGCCGGGTGAACCAGGATCGGAACGGCCGGGCCGCCGTGGGCGGCGATCTCGGACACGCCGTCGGCGTCGGTCAGGACCGCGACCGCGCCGCGTTCGACCGCGTCGGCGGCGTACCGCGCGCCGTGGGCCTTCGAACCCGGCAACGCGGCGAACAGGTCACCGGCCTGCGCGTGCTGACCCCGCAGGGTCACGCCGGTGACCTGCAGGTCGGGCACGGGACCGGCGTCGGCCGGTTCCGCGCAGACCAGATCGGCCAATGCCCCGAGGGGCATACCGACAGGATGGCTGGGACGCAGATTCATGGCGAGGACACAGTACCGATCGTCTGCCGGTCGCTTCGCCGTCGCTGCGGCAGAGTCACCCTGCCTGAAGCGTCAGGGGCGCACCCGGATCCGCCGACAGCGGCACGTTCTCCCGCCGCAGCAGCCAGGACGCGATGTTGTGGAACAGCGGAGCCGCCGAAGAACCCGGCGATCCGTCGGCGGCGCGGTGCGGCGCGTCGAGCATCACGCCGATCACGTAGCGCGGATCGTCGGCCGGCGCCATCCCGGCGAAGGTGATCCAGTAGACGTCGCTGTAGTAGCAACCACACGCCGGGTTGATCTGCTGGGCGGTGCCGGTCTTGCCCGCGATCTGGTAGCCCTCGACCGCGGCCTGCGGTCCGGTGCCCTGCTGGATTCCCCGCGGATCCCGTTGCACCACCGAGCGGAACATGTCGCGCACCGTGCGCGCCGTCTCCGCGGACACCACCCGGATGCCGTCGGGGCGCGGTTCCTCGCTGCGGGTCCCGTCCGGCGCGACGGTCTCCTTGATGATGCGCGGCGGCACGCGGACACCGTCGTTGGCGATGGTCTGATAGATCGCGGTCATCTGCAGCAGCGTCATCGAAAGGCCCTGTCCGATGGGCAGGTTGGAGAACGTGCTGCCCGACCACTGGTCGATCGGCGGAACCAGACCCGAGCTCTCGCCGGGCAGGCCCACCCCGGTGCGCTGCCCGAGCCCGAACATCTCGAGCATCTCGGCGAACTTCTCCGGCCCGAGCCGCTGGGCCAGCATCAGCGTCCCGACGTTGGAGGACTTCCCGAACACGCCGGTCGTGGTGTAGGGCATCACGCCGTGCTCCCACGCGTCGCCGACGGTGACCCCGCCCATGTTGATCGAGCCGGGCACCTGCAGCACCTCGTCGGGGGTGGTCAGCTTGTTCTCGATCACCGCGGCCGCGGTGATCATCTTGTTCACCGAACCGGGTTCGAACGGTGAGGACACCGGCAGGTTGCCCAGCTGACGGTTCTCCTGGCGGCTGACGTCCTGGGCCGGGTTGAACGTGTTGTCGTTCGACATCGCAAGCACCTCACCGGTTTTGGCGTCCAGGACGACCGCCGAGGCGTTCTTCGCACCCGAGGCGTCCTTGGCCAGCTGCACCTGCTGCTGCACGTGGAACTGGATGTCGTCGTCGATCGTCAGCGTCACGGTCGAGCCGTTGACCGCGTCGTGACGGTTGCGGTAGCTGCCCGGGATCACGACGCCGTCGGAGCCCCGGTCGTAGGTCACCGAACCGTCGGTGCCGGCGAGCACCGAGTCCAGCGAATCCTCAAGTCCCAGAAGGCCGTGACCGTCCCAGTCGATGCCGCCGATGATGTTCGCCGCCAGCACGCCGCCGGGGTACTGGCGCAGATCCTGGCGTTCGGCGCCGACCTCGGGGAACTTCTCGATGATGGCGTCGGAGATGGTCGGGTCGACGGCGCGGGCGAGGTAGACGAACGTCTCGTCGCTGCGCAGCTTCTTGAGCACGGTTGCGGCATCCGGCTTGTTGCCCAGCCGTTGCGACACCTCGGCGGCGATGTCACGCAGGCGCGCATCGGGTTCCGGGGCCTCCTCCGACTTGGCCCGCGCCTCTTCGAGTTGCTTGCGTACCCGCACCGGCTGGAACGTCAACGCCCTGGCCTCGATGGTGAAGGCCAGCTTGTCACCGTTGCGGTCGACGATCGAACCACGCAGCGCCGGGTCGATGTCGGTGACCTTGAGTTGCCCGGCCGCCTCGGCGCGCAACCCCTCGGCGCGCGGCACCTGCAGCGTGAACAGCTGCGCCGCTGCGACGACGAGCAGCAGGAAGATCACCGCATTGCCGGTGCGGTGCCGGAACACGAACGACGCACTGCGCAGACCGTTCTGCGGCGCGGGCTGACGGGTGCGCCGGGCGCGGGCCGAGCGTTCCTGGTTCGGGACCTTCGCCAGACTCTTGCCGGGCTTGGCCTGCCGGCTCACGCGCCGGCCCCGGGAACGGGTGCGGGTGCGGGGGCCACGAGGGCGGGATCGGGGGCGGCGGCCGGCAGGACGGGCCCCGGCATCGGAATATCCGCCGAAACCGCGTGCGGCACCTCAGAACCCGGCACCGGCACGAGGCCGGGCACCGGCGCGAGGCCGGGAAGCGGTGCCGGCGCGCCCGGGACCATGCCGGGCACAGCCGGCGGCGTGGCGGCCGACGGAATACGCACCGGGACCTCGCGCGGTTCGACGACGCGCGGCGCCGGGGGTGCGGGCGGGCCCGGTTCGGGCAGCGGTGCGTTCAGCGGTGGCGGCGGAACCCCCTCCGCCGGTTTCGGAGTGCCCACGACCACCCAGTTCCCGGACGCATCCTGCACCAGATGCGCGGTGTCCCGGGACGGGATCATGCCGAGCTCACGAGCCGCCTCGGCGAGCGCGGGAGCGGCCTGGGCCTCCAGCACGTCGCGCTCGAGCGCTTCCTTCTGCTGCATCAGGGCCTGATTGAGCTGACGGGCGCTGCCGAGCTGGTAGGAGCGTTCGGCCGCGTCGGTGGACAACCACAGCGTCACCCCCAGACCCAGACCCAGGGCGGAGATGATGAGGACGACGAACGGCACCCGCGCGGCCAGCCGCCGCGGGTTCAGATCGATCGAGGCCAGCCGGACCAGCAGACGTTCGCGCAGCGGAGGACGGACAACCTTGGGCGCCTTGGCCTTTCGCGCCTTGGCACGCGCCTTGGCCTGCGTGGCACTCTTGGGCCGTGCCGGAGCGTCGACGGGACGTGAGATCGGCGTGGTACGCGGTGCGGAGCGCTGGGGGCGCGCGTCGCGAGTGGTCTTGCGACCGCGGGGCTGCGCGTCGACCGGCGTGCGCTTGGCCTCGCGCGCCGTGCCGCGCTTACCCCCCGCCTTCGGCTTCGTCGTCGTCGCGCGGCTGCGCCCGGACGTGCGCCCGGACGTACGCTCGCTGCGTCGAGCGGGCTCGGCCGCGGCGTTGCGCAATGGCTTCTTCGCCTTCATCGCTACTCTCCCCCAACTTTTTCGACTGCGCGCAACCGGACGGGGGCGCTTCTCGGATTACGTTCGATCTCCTCGGCATCGGCACGTTCTGCGCCGCGGGTCAGCGCGACGAATTCCGGCCCGTGGCCGGGCAATTCGACGGGCAGACCGGGAGGCGTGCGGGATGCGGTGGCGGCGGCGAAGGCCGTCTTGACGATTCGGTCCTCCAACGACTGGTAGGCCATCACCGCGAGGCGTCCATGGGGGCGCAACGCCTGCAGCGCCGCCGGGATCGCGGAACGCAGCGACTCCAGCTCGGCGTTGACCTCGATGCGCAGCGCCTGGAACGTGCGCTTGGCGGGATGGCCGCCCGTGCGGCGCGCCGGCGCCGGGATGGCGTCGTAGAGCAGCTCGACGAGCTCACCGGTGGTGGTGAACGGAGTGACCGCACGTCGGCGCACGATGAACGCGGCGATGCGGCCGGCGAACTTCTCCTCGCCGTACTCGCGGAGCACGCGCGCGAGCGCGCGCTCGTCATAGGAGTTGAGGACCTGGGCTGCGGTCAGATCGGCTCCGGAGTCCATCCGCATGTCCAGCGGCGCATCGGTGGAGTAGGAGAACCCGCGCTCGACCCGGTCGAGCTGCATCGACGACACACCCAGGTCGAACAGGATCGCGTCCACGCTCCCGCCGGCCGCGTCGCGCACCGCGTCGGCGATGCCGTCGTAGCGGGTGCGCACCAGCGTGATCCGGTCCGCGAAGGGGGCGAGACGCTCGCCGGCGATGCGCAGCGCGTCGGGATCGCGGTCGAGACCGATCAGACGCAGACCCGGGAAATCGGTGAGGAAGCGCTCGGAATGCCCACCGGCGCCCAGCGTCGCGTCGACGAGCGTGGCGCCCTCGCGGGTCAGCGCCGGAGCGAGAAGCTCGACGCATCGGTCCAGCAGGACCGGGACATGAGGCTGGTCATCCACCATCGCTGCACTCTGCGGAGTCGGGGCGGCCCCTGCAGTGAGGTCCCTGTCCGAGGTCGCGAACCTGACGTCGGGGAAGTACGTCAGGGCCGGTTCGGACAGAGGCCACACTGCACGGGCCTGCGGGCCGGTGGCCAAATCAGAGGATGTCGCCGAGGGCTTCATCGCTGGCCGCGGAGAAGTTCTCTTCGTGAAGCTCCTGGTATTCCTGCCATGCCTGGGCATCCCAGATTTCCAGGAAGTCGATCGAACCCGTCACCACGCAGTCCTTGGTCAGGTTCGCGTAGCGGCGGTGCTCGGGCGACAGCGTGATGCGGCCTTGTGCATCGGGGTACTGCTCGTCGGTGCTTGCGGCCAGGTTGCGCAGGTACGCGCGGGCCTGGGGATTGCCGCGCTTGGCCTTCGCGGAGATCTCGGCGATCATCTCCTCGAACTCGGCCCGCGGATGGACAGCCAGGCTGTGATCTTGACTCTTGGTGACCATCAACCCTCCTGCCAGCGCGTCGCGGAACTTTGCGGGCAACGTCAGCCGCCCTTTGTCGTCGAGTTTTGGCGTGTAGGTGCCGAAGAACATCTCGCCACCTCGCAGACCTAGCTCAAGCCTTGCCACTCACGGAACCCCGGTCGCTCCGTTGTCCGCCACTTTACCCCACAACGCCCCACTTTGCTCCAAATAGACCCGCGCGTTTCGTCCGATGCCCCATCACCAGGGAGTTCAGCGGAGCGAGCACTTCGGCGCCCCAGCAGTGCTTGCGGCCGATGGTTCGCAAATGCGCTGTTCACCCGACCTTACGGCGCCGAAGTGGGGCCCGGTGGGGGATGTGGGGCTCAGTGGGGCAAAAAAGAAGGGGCAGCCCTATGGGCTGCCCCTGTAACGGGTCGAGACGAGAGCTATTCGTCGAAACGACGCCGGAAACGGTCCTCCATCCGGCTGGTGAACGACCCACCCGAACCCTTCGCGCGCTTCTGACGCTGCGCGGCGAGATCGTTGGGCACCCGCTCTCCCTTGCTGACGCGGGGGCCGGTGATCGCGAAGATGACGCCACCGAACATCACGATGAAGCCGATCACCGACAGCACCGGCAGGCTGCCGATCCAGGTCGCGTTCCATGCCACACCCGCGACGAGCATCGCCAGGCCGAGAACGAACAGCGCCACCCCCTGCAAACGGCGACGGGTGGACGGGGCGCGCAGAGTCCCACCGCGAACGCTCGACGCGAACTTGGGGTCCTCGGCATAGAGCGCGCTCTCGATCTGGTCAAGCATGCGCTGCTCATGATCGGAGAGTGGCATTCGTCCCTCCCTCTTGCCGTGGGGGCGTCGCAGTCGTTCGAAGTCACGGTGCCCGCATGTACGGGCACTTAACAGTAATGATACGAGCTGAAACTGAGCCGTACCACCTTGTTCGCTGCCCGATTCTATGACGTACCCCGTCGGTGGGTATCACCACCTCCGCGTCCCGATAATGGTAGTCGGCCGCACGATCGAATCCAGGAGGGGACGAACACTTGGCGACACGTCTGATCGATCTGTCGCCCAGCGATATGCAGCAGCGTCTCGGCGATGCCCTCGCGGTCTACGTCGATGCGATGCGCTACCCCCGCGGCACCGAGGACCAGCGGGCATCGATGTGGCTCGAGCACATCCGTCGGCACGGCTGGAAGGCCGTCGCCGCCGTCGAGGTATCCGGCGACCCCACCGACGCGGACCATCTTCCGGCGCGCGCGCCGCTACTCGGCATCGCCTACGGCTACTGCGGCGCGCCGGACCAGTGGTGGCAGCAACAGGTCATCTCCGGCCTGCGCCGCAACGGCGCCGACGCCGACCGCATCTCCGAGCTGATGAGCAGTTACTTCGAGCTCACCGAGCTGCACATCCACCCGCGCGCCCAGGGCCACGGCCTCGGCGAGGCCCTGATCCGCCGGCTGCTGCAGGACCGCACCGAGCGCCAGGTCCTGCTCTCGACACCGGAGATCAACGGCGAGGCCAACCGGGCCTGGCGGCTCTACCGCCGCCTCGGCTTCACCGACGTGATCCGCGAATACCACTTTGCGGGCGACCCGCGCGCATTCGCCATCCTCGGACGCCCACTCCCGCTGACCTGACCGCACCCGTCTGGCACGATGACCAGGTGCTGACCCGTCACCGCACCCGCAGACGCCTGCTCGCGATGGTGTTGTTGCTCCTGGTCGTCGCGCCTTCGCTGATCGGTTGCGTGCGCGTCCGGGCATCGATCACGGTGTCCCCCGACGACCGCGTCTCGGGTCAGATCGTCGCCGCAGCCATCCCGCGCGACGACAACGACAAGGGTCCGCAGCTGCTCAACAACCTGCCGTTCGCCCAGAAGGTCGCCGTCTCGGACTACAGCCGCGACGACTACGTGGGCTCCCAGGCCACCTTCTCCGATCTGACCTTCGCCGAGTTGCCCCAGCTGGCCGCGATGAACCGGGACGCCGCCGGCGTGGACATCTCGCTGCGCCGCGCCGGCGACCTGGTGATCCTGGAGGGACGTGTGGACCTCACCTCCCTCAGCGACCCCGAGGCCGACGTGTCGCTGTCGGTCGCGTTCCCCGGCGAGGTGACCTCGACCAACGGGGACCAGATCTCGTCGTCGGTGGTGGAGTGGAAACTGCGGCCCGGCGTGGTGAGCACGATGAACGCCCAGGCCCGCTACACCGACCCGAGCGCGCGCTCGTTCGCCGGCGCGGCGATCTGGCTGGGCGTGGCGTCCTTCCTGGTCGCCGGGATCGTCGCATGGCTGGCCTACAGCAACAGGGACAGGTCGCCGCGCCCCGGCGAACCGCAGGAACAGACGCACTGAACCTTATTTGCTCGCTGCCGACCGCCAGGCTTTACGCTGTGCACTCGGGGCGTGATCGACGAGGAGAAAGGGGCGCCCGCTGAGCGTGGACGCAGCGGCACCGTCAGCCGTCGAGCTGGTGAACGCCGTCAACGAGGAACTGCGCGAGTACCTGCGCGGGCGCCGCCGCGACGCCGCCTACATCGGCACCGACTACGCGGTCCTGACGGAGGCTCTCGAGGAGTTCGTCCTGCGCGGCGGCAAGCGGCTTCGTCCGGCGTTCGCGTACTGGGGATTCCGCGCCGTCGCCGGCACAGAGCCCGAACCGCACATCATGCGGCTGTTCTCCGCACTCGAGCTGCTGCACGCGTGCGCACTCGTCCACGACGACCTCATCGACGCGTCGGCCACCCGGCGCGGGCTGCCGACCGTGCACCGCATCTTCAGTGAGCGCCACCGCAGCAACAACTGGCTCGGGTCCTCCGATCAGTTCGGGCTTTCGGCGGCCATTCTGCTCGGCGATCTGTCGCTGGTCTGGGCCGACGACATCATCGCCGAGGCGCCGATCGACGACGCCGCGCACCGGCGGGTCCAGCGCGTGTGGGCGGCGATCCGCACCGAGGTGCTCGGCGGCCAGTACCTCGACATCGTCAACGAGGCCAGCGGCAGCGAGACGGTCGCGTCGGCACTGACGGTCAACATCTACAAGACCGCGTCCTACACGATCTCGCGTCCGCTGCAGCTCGGCGCCGCCGCCGCGGGCGACCGGCCCGAGATTCTCGAAGCGTTCCACGAACTCGGCACCAGCCTGGGGGTGGCCTTCCAGCTGCGCGACGACGTGCTCGGCGTCTACGGCGATCCGGCGGTCACCGGCAAACCCTCCGGCGACGACCTGCGCTCGGGGAAACGCACCGTCCTGCTGGCCGAGGCCGTTGAGCTCGCCGACCGGCACGACCCGCTCGCGGCCCAACTGCTCCGGACCTCCATCGGCACCGACCTCAGCGACGCCCAGGTCAAGGAGCTCTGCCTGGTCATCGAAGCGGTCGGCGCACTCGCGGCAGTCGAGAGCCGGATCGACACCCTCACCCGCCGCGCCCTCGACATCATGAACTCGGCCCCGATCGACGTGCGGGCCAAGGCCGGGCTGGCGGAGCTCGCCAGATTGGCCGCGAACCGGTCCGCCTAGGAGCATGACGTCGAGCATGTCCCAGACTGCCGCGGCCCCGAACCATCTCCGGCGCCTCAAAGAGTTCACGCTGTCCCGACAGGGCCGCCCCGCCCTCGTCGGCGCGCTCGGCGCCGTCCTGCTCACCGCCGGCGGACTCGGTGCGGGCAGCACCCGCCTGCACGACCCGCTGCTGGAGTCGATGCACCTGTCCTGGCTGCGGTTCGGCCACGGCCTGGTGGTGTCCTCGCTGCTGCTGTGGGGCGGTGTGGCGCTGATGGTCCTCGCGTGGGTGTGGTTGGGCCGGCACGTGATCGACCGCACCGCAACCCAATACACGATGCTGGCCACCACGGCGTTCTGGCTGACGCCGCTGCTGCTCAGCGTCCCGCTGTTCAGCCGCGACACCTACTCCTATCTGGCTCAGGGCGCGCTGCTGCGTGACGGGTTCGACCCCTACGTCGTCGGCCCGATCGAGAACCCGAACTCCTTGCTGGACAACGTCAGCCCGATCTGGACGACGACGACCGCACCCTACGGCCCGGCGTTCATCCTGGTCGCGAAGTTCGTCACGATGCTCGTCGGCGACGACGTGGTGGCCGGCACGATGCTCCTGCGGCTGTGCATGCTTCCCGGTCTGGCACTGCTGATCTGGGCCGCGCCGCGGGTCGCCCGGCACGTCGGCGCCAGCGGGGCGGCCGCGCTGTGGATCGCCGTGCTCAACCCGTTGGTGATCATCCACCTGATGGGTGGCGTGCACAACGAGATGCTGATGGTCGGGCTGATGATGGCCGGCATCGCGCTGTGCTTCGCCGGACGCAACGTCTCGGGCGTCACGCTGATCGCGGTGGCCGTCGCGGTCAAGGCGACCGCGGGGCTCGCCCTGCCGTTCATGGTCTGGGTCTGGGCGCGGCAGTTGCGGGACCGGCGAGGCTTCTCCCCCGCCAAGGCGTTCGCCGCGGCGACCGCCGGTTCGGTGCTCGTCTTCGTCGTCGTGTTCGCGGTGTTGTCGCTGGCCGCCGGCGTCGGGCTGGGGTGGCTCACCGCGCTGGCCGGTTCGGTGAAGATCATCAACTGGCTGACCGTACCGACCGCGATCGCGAACCTGACCAACGCCGTCGTCGGTCTCGTGATGCCGGTGAACTTCTACGCGGTGCTGGAGACCACCCGCATCATCGGGATCGGCGTGATCGCGATCTCCGCGCCCCTGCTGTGGTGGCGTTACCGCCGCACCGATCGTGACGCGCTGATGGGGATCGCGCTCGTCATGGCGGTCGTCGTGCTGTTCGTGCCCGCCGCCCTGCCCTGGTACTACACCTGGCCGCTGGCCGTGATCGCGGCGCTGGCCCAGTCGCGCCGCTCGATCGCCCTGATCGCGGGATTCTCCACCTGGATCACCGCGATCTGGCGGCCCGACGGCGCGCACGGCATGTATTCATGGGCACACGTGCTGCTGGCCACCGCCTGCGCGGCCGCCGCGTGGTACTGGCTGTCGAATCAGCCCGAAGGGGCGGACCGCCCCGAGGATTTCAGTACGCCATCGCCTGCGCGCGACGAACCACCTCGCGGGCCTGATGCGAGTGCAGCGCGTCGACCGGACGCGCGTTAGCCTGCTCCTCGCCGGCGCCGTCGCGGCGGATCGCCAGTGACGGATCCGGGGTGAACAACCACCGCACGATCTCGGTCTCGGTGTATCCGCCGTCGTGCAACACCACCAGGAGCCCGGGCAGGCTCTTGACCACATGCCCGTGGTCGTCGAAGAACGCCTTGGGTACGACGATGGACCGGTTGCGGCGCACCGCGATCAGATGACCGTCGCGCAGGTGCTGATGCACCTTGGAAGCCGGGATGCCCAGAAGCTTCGACACCTCGGAGACCTCGTAGACGGCTTCGTCGGGATCCAGAACGTCCTCGGCAGTCGGAATGCTGCTCATCGCACAGAGTCTAGAGCTCGCCGAAGCCACTTCGCGATCCCGGCTCGTACCATGATCCCGATGGAGACCTACCAGCAGCCAAGCCCACTGACCGGGGTCGTGCTGGACTGTCGCTACCAGGTGGACACCCTGATCGCGGCCGGCGGTACGTCGGACGTCTACCGCGGACTCGACCTTCGGCTCGACCGGCCCGTCGCGCTCAAGATCATGGACTCGCGCTACGCCGGCGACGAGCACTTCATGACGCGGTTCCAGCGCGAGGCCCGCGCGGTGGCGCGGCTCAAGGACCCCGGCCTGGTCGCTGTCTACGACCAGGGCCTCGACGGCCGCCACCCCTTCCTCGTCATGGAGCTGATCGAGGGCGGGACGCTGCGCGAACTCCTGCGTGAACGCGGACCGATGCCGCCGCACGCGGTGGCCGCCGTGCTGCGGCCCGTGCTGGGCGGGCTGGCCGCCGCCCACGCCGCCGGGCTGGTGCACCGTGACATCAAGCCCGAGAACGTCCTGATCAGTGATGATGGCGACGTCAAGATCGCCGACTTCGGCCTCGTGCGCGCGGTGGCCGAGGCCAAGATCACCTCGACGAGCGTGATCCTCGGGACCGCGGCCTACCTGTCACCCGAACAGGTCGCCACCGGAGAAACCGATTCCCGCGGCGACGTCTACTCGGTCGGGGTCATGGTCTACGAGCTGCTGACCGGTCGCACCCCCTTCACCGGGGACTCCTCCCTCGCGGTCGCCTACCAGCGGATGGACCGCGACGTCCCGCCGCCGAGTGCGGCGATCCGCGGCGTGCCAAGGCAATTCGACGACCTGGTGCACTGCGCGACGGCGCGCGACCCGGCGGGCCGGTTCGCCGATGCCGCCGAGATGGCCGACCAGCTCGACGTCATCGTGCGCGAACTCGATCTGCCGCACTTCCGGGTGCCGGCGCCGAAGGTCTCGGCGTCCCACAGCTCGGCGGACACGACCGCGTTGACGGCCCGGACGAACCAGCCGACGAACACCAGGGTGTTCAGCCGCGACGAGCTCCCCGCGTTCGACGACGACACCGACGACGACTCCGAAGCCGACACCGAGTACGACGAATATCCCTCACACACAGGACATTTCGCCGGTGTCGAGCTGGAGCACTTCTACTGGGCGCGCCAGCGCGCGCGCAGGGCCCTGCTGTTCTGGGTCATCGCGGTGATCACGCTGGCAGGGCTGGCCGCCGCCGGCGCATGGACGCTCGGCGCGAACCTGCCCAACCTGATCTAGTCGCGGAGCATCTCCGCTGCGGCCTAATCGCGGAGCATCTCCGCGACCAAGAAGGCCAGCTCCAGCGACTGCTGCGTGTTCAGCCGCGGATCGCACGCCGTCTCGTAGCGCCCGGCCAGGTCGGTGTCCGAGATGTCCTGTGCCCCACCGAGACACTCGGTGACGTTCTCACCGGTGATCTCGACGTGGATGCCGCCGGGGTGGGTCCCCAGCGCCCGGTGCACCTCGAAGAAACCCTGCACCTCGTCGACGATGCGGTCGAAGTGGCGGGTCTTGTAGCCCGTCGAGGACTCGTGGGTGTTGCCGTGCATCGGGTCGCACTGCCAGATGACGCGGTGGCCCGACGCCTGCACCTTCTCGATGATCGGCGGCAGCACGTCGCGGACCTTGTGGTTGCCCATCCGGCTGACCAGGGTGAGCCGGCCCGGCTCGTTGTTCGGGTCCAGGCGCTCGACGTACTCGACCGCAAGCTCGGGCGAGGTCGTCGGCCCGATCTTGATGCCGATCGGGTTGGCGATCACCTCGGCGAAGGCGACGTGTGCGCCGTCGAGCTGACGGGTGCGCTCCCCGATCCACACGTAATGGGCCGACAGGTCATAGAGCTTGGGCTCCGACGACAGAGCGGGGTCGGCCAGGTCACCGGTCTCCATGCGCAGCATCGCACGCTCGTAGTCGAGCACCAGCGCCTCGTGGCTGGCGTAGATCTCGGCGGTGTCGAGGTTGCGGTCGTCGACCCGGCACGCACTCATGAACCGCAGTCCGCGGTCGATCTCGCCGGCCAGCGCCTCGTAGCGCGCACCCGCGGGCGAGGTCCGGACGAACTCCCGGTTCCAGTCGTGCACCTGGTGCAGCGACGCCATCCCCGACGACGTCAGCGCGCGCACCAGGTTCATCGCCGCGCTGGCGTTGGCGTAGGCGCGCACCAGTCGCGACGGGTCGTGGTCGCGCACCGCGGCGTCCGGTGCGAAGCCGTTGACCATGTCGCCGCGGTAGGACTTCAGACCCAGCGCGTCGACGTCCGACGAGCGCGGCTTGGCGTACTGCCCGGCGATGCGGGCCACCTTCACCACCGGCATGCTCGCGCCGTAGGTCAGCACCACGGCCATCTGCAGCAGCGTGCGGATGTTCGCGCGGATGTGCGGCTCGGTGTTGTCGACGAACGTCTCGGCGCAGTCGCCGCCCTGCAGCAGGAACGCCTTGCCCAGCGCGACGTCGGCCAGCTGCCCCTTGAGCCGCTCGATCTCCGACGGCACCGTCACCGGCGGCACGCTCTCGAGCACCTTGCGCATCGCGGCGGCCTGGCCGGCGTCCCAGGACGGCTGCTGCAGCGCCGGCTTGGCCAGCGCGGCGTCGAGACGCTGCCGCAGATCCGCGGGCAGCGGCGGGAGCGCGGGCAGCTGGTCGATGGGTACGTCGACGGTCCAGTTCACGCCGTCAATGGTATTACCGGCCGGTCATCAGGCGATAACGCACCAGGTTGTGCTTGGCGTCGACGAGCGCGTCATGCGCATCCCGCGGGCGCGGAGGCATCCGCGGAGAGCCCCGGTCCTCCCAGAATTGGCGCAGCTCGCGGGTGAACCGGGGAATCGCCGGCGGCAGGTCGGTCATCGGTCCCCACAGCTGGCACAGCACCACATGGTCGTACGCGCCGACCCACGCCCACAGCTCGATCGGCTCGTCGCCGTCGATGCCGAAGAAGTCCTCCAGCTCGGTGCGGATCGTCCGCCGTGATCGCCACAGCGGCGACGCCGGCGACGGCAGCTTCGGCAGCACGTGCTTGCGCACCCAACTGCCGGCCCGCTCCGGGTCGAACTCGGTGGAGATCGCGTAGTACTCGCGGCCGTCCTCGGCGGCGACCCCGATCGAGATCAACTCGATCGTGCGGCCGTTGTCGATGAACTCGGTGTCGTAGAAGTACCGCAATCTAGGAGGCTTTCTGTGGGGCGGGCTCTCGCTCGGCGGGAGCGGGCGCGGCGTGGATCTCACGGTCGAGTTGCTCGTCGACCAGCGCGTCGTCCGGGAACTTCGGCATTCCGGCGATCGCGTCCTGCAGCCACAGTTTGGCCTGCACCACCGGTCGTCGCAGCCAACGTTCCCGCTCCAGCGCCCTGTGCATCTTGCGGGGCCTGCTCGTGTAGCGCCAGCGCGCCCACGGCGCGTGCGGCCGCGACAGCCGGACCGCGCCGATGACGAGCAGCGGCGTGATGAACATGCCCACCAGCCCGGTCCACACCTTGCCCTTCAACAACACGATCACCGCCAGGGCCAGCGTCGCCAACGCAGCCACCACGACGATGGCGCGTGTCGTCACCGACGGGTCGTCCTGCCAGTCCGCGACGTCGAAGAACGACAGCGGATTGAACCCCAGGATCAACAGTCCCGCCACCGCGACGGCGACGAACACCGCGTCGACCGAGGTGCGGCCGTCCTCGGCCCAGTACACGTCCTCGAGATGCAGGATCAGCGCGAACTCGTCGAGGACCAGCGCCGCGCCGACCCCGAACAGGATTGACGCGGCCGTGAACTCGGGTACACCGCCGTCGACCGCGATCGTCACCATCGTGATACCGGAGACCATGACCAGGACGACACCGATCACCACGTGGTGGATGTGCAGCCCGCCACCGGCCGAGATGTTGCGGGGCTGCCACCACTTGCGGGGCGCGTCGCTGCCGGCCTGGCTGCGGATGTACCGCACGATCGTGCGGGTGATGAAGAACGTCAGGATGAAGGCGACCAGGCAGCACACCAGCGGAAGCCGCGACGACGGGATGTGCACGGAGAAGCCGAGGTCGAGGTCGAGGTCCGAGCGCACCCAGAAAACTTACGCCGACCTGCGTGTGTCGAGCGCGGGATACCCGCCGACTCGCGGATCGGCCCCGATAGTCTGGACCCCGACATGAGTAATCGGCGGTCGCCCGGCGGGGCTGGTTGGGGTCCACGGCTCCTGTGGCGGCTGTTCCAGCTGCTGACGCTCGCTGCGCTGGTCATCGCGGCGTCGCGCCTCCTCGGCCACGTCCCGTACCGCATCGACATCGACGTGTACCGGATGGGTGGACGGGCCTGGCTGGACGGCCGGTCGCTCTACGCCGACGGCGCGATGTTCCAGACGCGGGGCGGCCTGGAGCTCCCGTTCACCTACCCTCCGCTGGCCGCGGTCGCGTTCTCACCGTTCGCGATGTTGTCGCTGGAGGCGGCCAGCCTCGCGATCACCGCGACGACGCTGGTGCTGCTGCTCGTCTCGACCGTGATCGTGCTGACCCGCCTCGACGTGTGGCCGACGACCGGGGTGACACGAGAGCCCGCGTGGGTCCGCCGGTGCTGGCTGGCCGCGGCGATCGTCGCGCCCGCGGTCATCTTCTGCGAGCCGATCCGGGCGAACTTCGACTTCGGCCAGATCAACGTCGTGCTGATGACGCTGGTCCTCGCGGACTGCGTACCGCGCCGCACACCGTGCCCGCGGGGCGTGCTGCTGGGGCTGGCGATCGCGGTGAAACTCACCCCCGCGGTGTTCCTGCTCTACTTCCTGCTCCGCCGGGACACGCGCGCTCTGCTGGTCACCGCGGCCTCCGTGGTGGTCGCGACGCTGGCCGGTTTCGCCTTCGCCTGGAGCGACTCCTGGGAGTACTGGACCGAGACCGTCCGCAACACCGACCGCATCGGTACGGCGACGCTGAACACCAACCAGAACATCGCCGGCGCCCTGGCCCGGCTGGGGCTGGGAGAGGACGCGCGGTTCCTGCTGTGGGTCGCGCTGTGCTTCGCGGTCCTCGCGCTGACGGTGTGGGCGGCGCGGCGGGCGCTGAGGGCCGATCAGCCGGTGCTCGCACTGATCTCGGTGGCGATGTTCGGCCTGGTCGTCTCGCCGGTGTCCTGGTCGCATCACTGGGTGTGGATGTTGCCGACGGTGGTGGTCACCGCGGTGCTGGCGGTCCGTCTGCGCCACGCCCTGCTCGGCGCCGTCGCCACCCTCGGGCTGGTGCTGATGGTGTGGTCGCCGATCACTCTGCTGCCCGAGCATCGCGAGACCACCGCGGCGTTGTGGCGCCAGCTCGTCGGCGGGTCCTACCTGTGGTGGGCGCTGGCTGTGATCGTCGCGATCGGCACCGTCACGCTCCACCGCGACACCACGCCCGGCGTGGACGCCCGCGAGCCCGGCGCCGAACCCGGCACCGAGGTGCTCAAGGCCTAACCGGCGGCCGATTCCGGGAGGCGAGTCGGCGGCTTGGGGGCCGCGTCAGCTTTTCCCAGCTTCACATCAGCGGCGTAGAGGTCGACGTACTCCTGTCCCGACAACCGCATCAGCTCGTACATGACCTCGTCGACGACGGCGCGCTCGATGAAGCGGTTGCCGGCCAGCCCGTCGAAACGGCTGAAGTCCATGGGCGGCCCGATCTTGGCCCGGACCCGTCCGAACCGCAGTCCCTTCCCGGGCGGGTTGACCTCGTCGGTGCCGATCATCGCCACCGGGATCACCGGGACCTGGGTCTGCAGTGCAAGCCTGGCCAGGCCGGTCTTGCCCTTGTACAGCCGGCCGTCGGGCGACCGGGTGCCCTCGGGATACATCCCGAGCAGTTTGCCCTGACCCAGGATCCGCTCGGCGGTGGTCAACGCGGCCTGCGCACTGTCGGCGTCGGTGCGGTCGATCGGCACCTGGCCGACGGCGGTGTAGAACCACGCCAGGAACCGGCCCTTGACCCCGGTGCCGGTGAAGTACTCGGCCTTGGCCAGGAAGGTGATGCGGCGGCGCACCAGCAGTGGAAGGTAGAAGCTGTCCATCACCGCCAGATGATTACTGGCCAGGATCGCCGAACCGTCGGCCGGAATGTGCTCCAGCCCTTCGATTTTCGGCCGGGCGATCAAAGCCAGCAGGGGTCCGAGCAGGACGTACTTGAACAGCCAGTACCACATGGACCCTCCGGATCACCCGACCGCGGCGCGGTCAATATGCTCTTCGACAACATTACCCACCGCAGGTGGATGCCACTACATGTGCGCCTGAGTGCTTCTACTCATCGATGTCGACAGGGATGTGCTGATAGCGGCCGGGCGGATCTGGTGGCGCCGGATCCGGCGATCCCGCACCGTCCGGCGGCGGGGTGTCCGGAGTCGGCGGCTCCGGCGCACCGACGGTGGCTGTGCCCGCGTCGTCCATGTCGTCGAGCATCGCCTTGAGCACCGTCAGAAGCGCGACGGAATGATCGGCGACCACCGTCAGAAGGGGGTGCTGTTCGCCGGAGATCAGCGCGGCGAGCGCGCACACCGGGCACCAGACCTGCTGGCACTGACCGGGGACGCCCGCGGACGCCTGTGCGCGCGCGGCCGCCAGCCGGATGACCGGGTCCAGTCTGTCCAGGATCGACTGCGCGAGCGCGCGCAGTTCGGGCCCGAGTTCGGGGTGCGCCCCATTCACCGCGGCCACACCTCCGGATTCGGTCGAAATCGCACCGTCAGCTCGGTGCCGCGCAACTGGGCACCGATGACGGTGCACCGCCGCAACACCGATGCCAGGCGGACCCGGCGCCGCATCCCGCCGGCGCCGATGATCAGGTCGTCGTCGACCCTACCCAACGACAAGGCCGTCGGGTCCACCTGAGGTAGCTCCAACCGCAGCCGATACACCGCGTCCAGGCCGGATCCGGACTCCCGGTCGACGACCGGGCGCACCGGTCCCGGCGGCGCCGACCCGTCGCGGCGGCGGGCCGCGTCGAGCAGCTCCCCGAGCGCCTTGGGGCCGATCGGCTCGCCCGGCAGATGGGGCACCATCACCAGCGCCACATCACCGATGGCGCTGTCGAGGTCATTGAGGACCGCCTGCTGTTCGGAGATCCGTTCCGAGTACCAGTCGAAGGCCGGATGGGCGGGCAGGTTCTGGTACTCGAACGAATCGTCTTGCACCAGCACCTGATTGACGATCAGCTCGGCGACCTGCACACCCATCAGCGACAGCGCGCCCAGCGTGCGGACCGCTTCGGCGGCGACCACGCGCTCGGGAGTCATCACCAGGTGCGCGCTGACCCTCGACCCGTCGGTGAGCAGCCTGCCGAGTTCCTCGGTGCCGGCGCCGACCCGTTCCAGCAGCCCGACCACGACGGCGGTGCGCGCGTCGTCGGCACTGGACAGCCGGCGGTGGCGGGGCCAGGCCCGTTCCAGGTACAGCGCGAAGGTCGCGGGCAGTGTGAGCATCCGCATCGCATCGGCCGTCGACGCGCAGTCGACGACCACGAGGTCCCACTCCCCCGAGTCGGCGAGTTCGCCGACCTCGTGCAGGCCCAGAACCTCCTGGACGCCGGGTAGCGCCGAAAGCTCTTCGGGGGCAATGTCTCCGATGTCGGAATCGGGGAACCGCTCGGCCAGCGGTCGTGCGACCTCGAGCCAGCGGGCAGCCAGCAGCGCCAACGTGTCGAGCGCGAGCGCGTCGAGCGAACCGCCGCCGGAACCGGCCGCGTCGAGATCGGCCAGCACCCGCGTCGGCCGGCGCAGGCCCGTCGGCACGAGGCTCACGCCGAGCACGTCGCCGGTCGAGTGCGCCTGGTCGGTGGACACGATCAGCACCCGCGACCCGGCACGGGCAGCGCGGACCGCGGTCGCGGTCGCCAGCGTCGACTTCCCTACGCCACCCTTGCCGACGAACAGACTGATGCGGGCGGCGGGACCCCGCTCAGTCAGTCTCCACTCGCTTCTTGAGATCCTTCAGGGCCGTGTCCGTCAGCCGCCGCTCGGCTTTGCGTTTGAGCAGGCCGATCATCGGGATGACCAGATCGACCGACAGCTCGTAGGTGACGTCTGTTCCGGATCCCTTGGGCGACAGGCGATACGCCCCATCGAGGGCCTTGAGCAGCGAACTCGACACCAGCGACCACGTCACCGACTTATGGTCGGCGGGCCACCTGTAGGCGAGCACCATGGTGTCCTTGAGCACCGCGGCGTCGAGCACCAGCCGGGCGACCTTCGGGTAACCCTCGGCGTCGGCCTCGAGGACCTCGGTCTCCTTGTACTCGGCGACCCAGTCGGGGTACGAGCCGATGTCGGCGATGACGTCCATCACCGTCGACGGGTCGGCGTCGATATAGATGGTCTGCGCCGTCTTGTCTGCCACTGGAGCCTTCCCCGATCTGGTCTGGTCGCTGGCCAGAAATCTACTCTCCCGACCTGGTATGCCCGCGATGCTTCAGGCCAACCGCGAGACCCCGACGGGCCGTCCCGCCTCAAGCGTGCGCTTCACCTCGAAGGCCATGTCCTTGCCCGCGACCCGCCGTCGATGGTTCATCTTCGGCAGGTTCATCTTCGCCAACTGCCGCGCGGCCACACCCGAGGGCTCGGCGTGCAGGAAGTAATGCACTATGACGCCATCGAGCACCTTCTCCAACCAGACCTCCATGGTCCCGGTCAGAGCGCCGGTCACCTTCCAGCGCTGCCCCGCCTCGCCCCGGTCCTCGACGACCTCCAGCCGGAGGTCCGGCCACCAGCGCGACCAGCTCGACCGGTCGGCGACCGCCTCACCGACGGCGACCGGATCGGCCGCGACGAAGGTTTCGTCGGCGATCTGGATGCTGTTCATGACACAAAGCTTCACACATGCCCGGATACGATCGGGCGCGGGACGACTACGCTGTACACGGCATTGTGGCCTGTAAAGCGAGAGGGCGATTACCCGATGACTGCGCGTGAGTTCACCGTTCCGGCACCATTCACCGTCGAAGAGCGCGACAACATCGTCGGCGCCGTCTTCACCCACGAACGCGACGATCCCGATCACGTGATCTTCCAGCGGCTGGTCGACGGGAAATGGATCGACGTCACCGCGCGGCAGGCCGCCGGGCAGATCCGCTCCGCGGCGCGCGGGCTCATCGCCGAAGGCGTGCAGGCCGGCGATCGCGTGGCCCTGCTGTCCGCGACGCGGTACGAGTGGCCGATCCTGGACTTCGCGATCCTGTCGATCGGCGCGGTCACGGTGCCGATCTACGAGACGAGCTCGGCCGAGCAGGTCCAGTTCGTGCTGGCCGATTCCGGCGCCGTCGCCGCGATCGCCGAGACCGACGCGCACGCCGCGCACATCGAAGCGCAGCGCGACACACTGCCGGCGCTGCGCAGGATCTACGTCATCGACGGTTCCGTCCCCGCGCTCGACGAGCTCGCCGAAGCCGGCGCCTCGGTCGACGCCGCCGCCGTCGACGAGCGGGTCGCGTCCATCAGGTCGACGGACGCGGCCACGCTGATCTACACCTCGGGCACGACGGGCCGACCCAAGGGCTGCCAGCTGACCCACTCCAACCTGCTCTACGAGATCCGCGGGGCCAAGGCGTGCTTCCCCGAGCACCTGGCCAAAGGCGAGAAGCTGCTGGTGTTCCTGCCGCTGGCGCATGTCCTGGCCCGCGCGTTGACCATCGGCGCGTTCAGCAACGGCGTCACCCTCGGCTTCACCAGCGACATCAAGAACCTGGTTCCGATGTTCGCGGTCTTCCAGCCGACGCTGGTGGTGTCGGTGCCCCGGGTGTTCGAAAAGGTCTACAACACCGCCGAACTGAACGCCGAGACCGGCGGCAAGGGCAAGATCTTCACCGCGGCCGCGAACACGGCGATCGAGTACAGCAAGGCACTCGACAGCGGCGGCCCCGGTCTGGTGCTCAAGCTCAAGCACGCGCTGTTCGACAAGCTGGTCTACGGCAAGCTGCGCGCGGCGCTGGGAGGCCGCTGCCACGCCGCGATCTCCGGCGGCGCGCCGCTGGGCGCCCGGCTGGGCCACTTCTACCGCGGCGTCGGCCTGTCCATCTACGAGGGCTACGGCCTCACCGAGACCAGCGCGGCGATCACCGTCAACCGGGTCGGCGACCTGCGGGTCGGTTCGGTCGGCAAGCTGGTGCCCGGCAACAGCATGCGTCTCGGAGAGGACGGCGAGCTGTTGGTCAGGGGCGGTGTCGTGTTCAACGGCTACTGGGGTAACGAGGAGGAGACCCGTGCCGTGTTCACGGACGGCTGGTTCCACACCGGCGACCTCGGCGCGATCGACGACGACGGTTTCCTGACGATCGTCGGCCGCAAGAAGGAGATCATCGTGACCGCCGGCGGCAAGAACGTCGCCCCGGCACAGCTGGAGGACCGGCTGCGCGCGCATCCGCTGATCAGCCAGGCCATGGCCGTGGGCGACCAGCAGCCGTTCATCGCCGCGCTGATCACCGTCGACACCGAGGCGTTCCCCGGCTGGAAGGAGCGCCACCACAAGGCCTCCGACGCCTCCGTCGCCGATCTCGCCGACGATCCCGACCTGCTCGCCGAGATCGAGCTGGCGGTCAAGGACGCCAACCAGGCGGTGTCGAAGGCCGAGGCGATCCGGAAGTTCCGGATCCTGCCGGTCGACTTCACCGAGGACACCGGCGAGCTGACCCCGACGCTGAAGGTCAAGCGCAAGGTGGTGGCCGAGAAGTTCGCGGCCGACATCGAGGCGCTCTACGCGAAGGGCTGAGCTACAGGAGCCTTGCCAGCCTTTCGGCCTGCAGGCTCCACCGCCAGTTGTCCACTGCCCACTGCCGGCCCGCGGCGCCCATCGCCGCGGCCCGTGCCGGGTCGGCGAGCAGCTCACCGACCGACGCCGCTATCGCGCCGACGTCCCATCCGTCGACGACGAGCCCGGTCTCCCCGTCGCGCACCGTCTCCGGGGCACCGCCGGACCGGCCGGCGACCACGGGCACCCCGGTCGAGGACGCCTCCAGGTAGACGATGCCCAGCCCCTCGACGTCGAGCCCGGAACCCCGTGTGCGGCAGGGCATCGCGAACACGTCGGCCATCGCATGATGGGCGGGCAGCTCCTCGCCCGGCACGCCGTCGGTGAACACGACGTGGTCGGCCACCCCGAAGTCGTGGGCCAGACGGTGCAGCGATGTGCGGTACGGTCCGCCGCCGACGATGACCAGCGCCGCGCCGGGCGCGCGCTGACGGATCGCCGGCAGCGCCCGGATCAGCATGTCCTGGCCCTTGCGTGGGACGAGACGTGACACGCACGCGACCACGGGCCGGTTGCCGAGTCGGTACCGGGCGCGCATCTCGGCGCGCGCGACCTCGTCGGGGACGAAGCGGTCGGTGTCCACACCCGGCGGGACGTGTTCGAGTGCGGCATCGGGACCGAACGCCGAGGCGAAGCGCCCGCGGGTGTACGCGCTGATGTAGGTGACGACGTCGGTGTCGTTGCCGATGCGGCGCAACGCGTTTCGCGCCAGCGGCAGCATCGACCACCCCACCTCGTGGCCGTGGGTGCTGGCGATGACGCGCCGGGCGCCGGCGGCGCGGGCCAGCGGCGCCATCAGCGCCAGCGGGGCGGCCGCACCGAACCAGACCGTGTCGATGCCACGTTCGGCGATGATCTTGCGCATGCGCAGCGCAACGGTCGGTTCGGGCAGCATCAGCGTGCCGGGGTGCCGCACGACCTCATATCCGGTCGCGGCGGCGACGGCGTCGTAGTCGGGAGCGCCCTTCCACTTCGGGGCGTACACGGTCAGGGTGTGGTCACCGGACGCGACGAGGTGGCCGACCAGGGCTTCGAGGTAGGACTGGATGCCGCCCCGGCGTGGCGGAAAGTCGTTGGTGACGAGCAGGATTCGTTTCACGAGTCCGCCCACAGCAAGGCCGGCTCCACTCCGAGGACGGTGCGGACCGCGCCGTCGAAGTCGGCGTGACCGTGCCCGCACGCGGCGACGTAGAGGGCGCGCAGCGTGTCCTCGCCGTAGACGCCGGCGACGTACGACGCAAACTCCCAGGCCCGGTCGTAGGCCTCGTCGCGGGCCGGCCCCGGGGCGGCCATCTCCGCGTCGGAGGGGAACCCCCGCGGAGCGGCGGGCGGGGTGGCCGCGGGGGGGCGGGCGACGTAGTCGGCGACGCCTTCGGTGAACCACACCGGCGCGTCGGCGGCGGTGTCCGCGCGGGCGGCGTAGTGGAACAGCTCGTGGCGCACCACGGTGCGCAGATCCGCGTCGTCCATCGCGGTGGCGCCGGGGGCGAACGTGATGCGCTGCGCAGTGGTCGTCGCCGCGATGCCGTCCCCTCCGCCACCCAGCGTCGCGAACTGTCCGGTGGTGCCCGCGACGACGATCGGGATGTCGCGCGGCCACTGTGGCCCCCAGAACGCGGTGACCGCGGCGGTGGCGGACGGCAGTTCGGCGGCGATGCGGTCGAGGAGCGCGCCGCCGCCGGGGGCGCCCAGGTCGGCCAGTTGCGCGGTGCGGCCGTCGGGGGTGGCGACCGTGCGTGTCGAGGGTCCTGTCGGTGCGGGTTGCGGGGAGTGCGTGGCCGGGACCGGAGCCGCGACGGCCGGAACCGGTGCGGACACCTGCGGTCCGGCGATCAGCAGCACCGCGCAGATCAGCTCCGCACCGAACACGGCCCCGAGCCGGCGTCTGTCGACCGAGCGCGGGAGCCGGGACGGGCTAGTAGCGACGGACGTTGTAGATCGGCGCATTGTTCACCGGGGCGACGCGCACCGGTGTGCCGTACGTGGAGGCGTGGACCATCATCCCGTCACCGATGTAGATGCCGACGTGCGACGCATCGGAGTAGTACGTGACCAGGTCACCGGGCTGCATCTGATCCGTCGACACCGGCTGTCCGCCGCGTGCCAGCGCCTGGCTGGAGTGCGGCAGTGCGATGCCCGCCTGCTGGAAGGACCACATCACCAGGCCCGAGCAGTCGAACGCGCCGGGTCCCGAGCCGCCCCAGGAGTACGGGGAGCCGATGCGGCTCAGCGCGGCCTGGATCACCGTCGTGGCGGCCGGCGATCCCGGCGGGGCGATGTCACCGGGCGGAATCGCTCCGGGGACCGGCGGCGCGGGCGGTGCGGCGAGAATGGCCGGGTCCTGTCCCGGAGCCGGCGGAACCGGCAGTGCTGCGGGCACCGGCGGCGGCGGAGGCGCCGCGGCCAGCGTCTCGCGCTGCGTCGGCGTCAGCGCCTCGTACTGAGCCTTGACGATCGCGATCTGGGTCTGCAGTTGGCTCTGCTTGGACTGCAGGTCGGCCCGCACCGCCGCGGCCTGTTCGGCGGCCGTCTTGGCCTCGGTGGCCGAAGCGGCGGAGGCCTGCTCGGCGATCTCGGCCTGCATGCCGGCGTCGCGGAAGGCCGCCATCTGGGACTGCATCTCGGTCGCCATCACGCGCTGCACGGACATCTGGTCGATCAGGCTCTGCGGCGAGGACGCGGTGAGCATCGCGTCGAAACCGGACGCGCGGCCACCCATGTACTGGGCCGCGGCGAGCTTGTCGACCTTGCCCTGGTAGTCCGCCAGCCGATGCCGGGCGGCTTCCACGGCGGCCAGGTCGCCGGCGTGCTTGGACTCCGCGGCCTGCTGGATCGCCAGCTTGCTGTTGAGGTCCAGCTGCGCCGAGTGCATCGCCTCGGTGGTCTGCTCGGCCTGCCGGGACAGCTCGTTCATCTTGGCCAGCGCATCCGCGGCGGGATCGGCGTAGGCCTGACCGGTCAGCACCGCACCGAAGACGGCCAGGCCGGTCATCACGCCGATGAGGGTTTGCCGGTAACGGCGAATGCGCCAATGCGCGCGGTCGAGCGTCAAGATTTTGCGTCCTTCAACTGCCGTGACGAGCCGCCTCGAACTCACTTAGGTCTCAGATAGGTTACGAAACGGCAACGGCCTTGTCCAACGGAAGAGGCAAACTTAACAACCCTTTTTAAGGATCCCTGCCAGGATTCGGGCCGCCGCGTCCGGCGTGTCGCTACGCCACGCCGGTGTCTCGCTGCCGGTGGATCGGGACCAGCCGCAGGCGCGGCGCCAGGCCCACCTCCGCCAGCACCTCCAGCGCCCGCCGCTCATCCATGTGCAGCGTCTCGGGCACCCCGAGCAGGACGCTGACGACGCAGTCCTGACACCCGTGGCCGCGCACAGCGCAGTCGTCGCAGTCGATCTTGACGGTCCCGCCGTCGGCTCCGTCGCCCGGTGGCCGCTGTTGTTGTGTCATCGCACCTGCCCTCTCAATCGCAGTCGCCCGCACGGTATCGACGGCCACCGACAGGTCCGGCCCTGCTTCACCACAGTTGTCACCCACGGCGCTTACGTTTGCGCCATGGGTCAGCTCAGCTTCTCGGATGTGGATCCGCGGGCCGACCCGACGCTGCGCGAGACCACGTTCGTCGTCGTCGACCTGGAGACCACCGGAGGCCGCGCCTCCGGTGACCGCCACGACGCCATCACCGAGATCGGTGCGGTGAAGGTGCGCGGCGGCGAGGTGCTCGGCGAGTTCGCCACCCTGGTCGATCCGGGTCGTGCGATACCGCCGCAGATCGTCGCCCTGACGGGGATCACGACGGCCATGGTCTATGACGCGCCCAGGATCGAATCGGTACTGCCCTCATTCCTCGAGTTCTGCCGCGGAGCCGTACTCGTCGCGCACAACGCCGGCTTCGACATGGGTTTCCTGCGGGCCGCGGCCGAACGCAACCAGGTGCCGTGGCCCAAGCCGCCGGTGCTGTGCACCGTCGCGCTCGCCCGGCGGGTGCTGACCCGCGACGAGGCCCCCAGCGTGAAGCTGTCCGCGCTGGCCCGGCTGTTCGGCGCCTCCACCACGCCGACGCACCGCGCCCTCGACGACGCCCGGGCCACCGTCGACGTGCTGCACGCGCTGATCGAGCGGGTCGGCAACCAGGGCGTGCACACCTACGCCGAACTGCGCGCGTATCTGCCCGATGTCACACCCGCACAACGCCGTAAGCGCCATCTCGCGCACTCGCTGCCGCGCAGTCCCGGCGTCTACCTGTTCCGCGGACCGTCGGCGGAGGTTCTGTACGTCGGCACGGCGGTCGATCTCCGGCGCCGCGTCGGGCAGTACTTCAACGGGGCCGATCCGCGGACCCGCATGAAGGAGATGGCGTCGCTGGCCACGGCCGTCGACCATGTGGAGTGCGCGCACGACCTGGAGGCCGGCGTGCGCGAACTTCGCCTGCTCGCCGCGCACGCCCCGCCGTACAACCGCCGCTCCAAGTTCCCGCACCGGTGGTGGTGGGTGACGCTCACCGACGAGCCGTTCCCCCGCTTCTCCACGGTGCGCACCCCCCGCACCGACAGCGCGGTGGGGCCGTTCCGCTCGCGTGCGGACGCGTTCGACGCGGCGGCGCTGATGGCCCGTTTCACCGGGGTGCGAACCTGCACGAACCGACTGGGCCGCAAGGCTTTTCACGGCCCGACGTGTCCGGAGCGGGAGGTCTCCCCCTGCCCCGCCGTCCGTGACGCCGACGCGCAGGCCTACGCCGCTGCGGTGGCGGATGCGCGCGCGCTGATCGACGGACGCGACGGCCGACCCCTCGCGGCGGCGTTGTCCCACATCGCGGATCTGGCCGAGCGCAACCGCTACGAGACCGCGGCCCGGTTGCGCGACCACGCCGCGGCAACCATCGACGTGCTCTGGCGGGGCCAACGACTACGGGCACTGTCGACCATCCCCGAACTCGTCGCGGCCAAGCCGGACGGCGACCGCGGCTGGCACCTCGCCGTCGTCCGGCATGGTCAGCTCGCGTCGGCGGGGGTGGCGCCGCGCGGCGTACCGCCGATGCCGGTGGTGGACGCGTTGACCGCGGCCGCGCAGTCGGTGTTGCCCGGTCCGGGACCACTCGGCGGCGCGCTCGTGGAGGAGACGGCCCTGATCGCACGCTGGCTCGGCCAGGCCGGGGTGCGGATCGTGCGCGCCGACGCGGGCTACTGCTCTCCGGTCGCCGCGGCGGGCCGCTGGGCGCACTGGGCGGCCACGGCCCGGTCGGCGCGGCTGGCCGCCGAACAGCTCAGTGCCTCACGGCTCGGCTCAGAGCTCCTGGGTGAACCGCACCCAACGCGCGAGCAACTGTTCGGCCGCCCCGGAGTCGATCGCCTCCTTCGCCCGCGCGAGACCGGACTCCCACGCGGGAACCCACTTGGCGTCGCTGGATAGGCCCGCGTGAGCGACCATCGCACCCGCGGCGTTGAGCAGGACCGCATCCCGCACCGGACCCGTGGCGCCGCCGAGCACCTCGCGGGCCGATGCCGCGTTCGCCTCCGCGTCGCCCCCGGTCAGCTCGGACACGTGCGCCCTGGCGAACCCGAACGCAGCGGGATCGAACGTCAGCCGCTCGACGGTGCCGGCCTGCACCCGCCAGATCGTGCTCGTCGTGGTCGTGGTCAGCTCGTCGAGGCCGTCGTCGCCGTGCACCACCAGCGCACTGGAGCCGCGGGTGGCGAACACTCCGGCCATCACCTCGGCGAGATCGCCCCATGCGCACCCGATCAGGCCCGCCCGCGGCTTCGCGGGGTTGGTCAGCGGACCGAGCAGGTTGAACACGGTGGGCACCCCGATCTCCCGACGCACCGCGCCCGCGTGCCGATAGGACGGATGGAATTGCGGAGCGAATGCGAACCCGATGCCCACCTCGGCCACGCAGCGTGCGACGTCGTCGGGGCCGAGGTCGATGCGCAGGCCGAGCGCTTCGAGCGTGTCGGCGCCGCCGGACAGCGACGACGCCGCGCGGTTGCCGTGCTTGACGACGGGCACGCCCGCGGCCGCCACGACGATCGAGGCCATCGTGGACAGGTTGACGGTGTTCGCGCCGTCGCCGCCGGTGCCGACGATGTCGACGGTGTGCGTCCCGATCGTGTCGGTGGGGACCGGAAGCGCGTGCTTGAGCATGATCTCGGCCAGCTCGGTGACCTCCGCCGACGTCGGCCGCTTCATCTTCATCGACACCGCGAACGCGGCGATCTGGGCCGGGGTCGCGACGCCGGTCATGATCTGGTCCATCGCCCAGGCGGTCTGGCCCGGAAGGAGGCTCTGTCCGGTGGTCAGACGGCCCAGGATCATCGCCCAGGTCGGGGTGTCACCAGGGTCGGTCGTCGGTGCTGCGGGCCTGGGCGGAGGAGTAGTCACACACGGGATTATGACGAATTGCTCGACCCGGGTGGAGTTCAACAACTACAAAGCGTCATACTTGCTCCTGTGACGAGCGCTGTTGGGAGTTCGGGAACCGCAATCACGTCCCGCGTGCATTCGCTGAACCGGCCAAATATGGTCAGTGTCGGCACCATTGTCTGGCTTTCCAGTGAACTGATGTTCTTTGCTGGACTGTTCGCGATGTATTTCACCGCGCGCGCGCAGGCGGGGGGTGACTGGCCGCCGGCTCCGACGGAGCTGAATCTCGCGCTGGCCGTGCCCGTCACGCTGGTGCTGATCGCGTCGTCGTTCACCTGCCAGATGGGCGTCTTCGCCGCCGAGCGCGGCGACGTCTTCGGCCTGCGGCGGTGGTACACGCTGACGCTGGCGATGGGCACGTTCTTCGTCCTCGGCCAGGCCTACGAGTACCTCCACCTCGTCGAGTACGGCACCACCATCGCGGGCAGCGCCTACGGCACCGTCTTCTACCTGGCGACCGGCTTCCACGGTCTGCACGTCATCGGCGGTCTCATCGCCTTCGTGCTCCTGTTGCTGCGCACCCGGATGAGCAAGTTCACCCCGGCGCAGGCCACCGCCGCGATCGTAGTGTCGTATTACTGGCACTTCGTCGACATCGTGTGGATTGCCCTGTTCGCCGTCATCTACTTCGTGCGATGAACAAGCCGATGAGAAGGGGTTCGATGACCGACAAGTCGCGCAGAGCCGGACGGCCGGCGACGGTTCGCCGGCGGCGGCTGCGCCGCCGCGCCACCGCAGCACTGCTGCTGCTGAGCGGACTGGTGATGGCCGGTGGCCTGGCGGCCACGCTGACGCCGCAACCCCAGGTCGCCGTCGCCGACGAGTCGGCTTCGGCGATGCTGCGCACCGGCCAGCAGCTCTACGACACGTCCTGCGTGTCGTGCCACGGCGTGAACCTGCAGGGTGTCGCCGACCGCGGACCGAGCCTGATCGGTGTGGGTGAGGCGGCCGTGTACTTCCAGGTGTCCACCGGCCGTATGCCCGCGATGCGCGGCGAGGCGCAGGCGCCTCAGAAGCCCCGCCAGTTCGACGAGGCGCAGACCGACGCGCTCGGCGCCTACATCCAGGCCAACGGCGGCGGCCCCGTCGTCCCGCGTGACGAGAACGGCGAGATCGCGTCGCAGTCGCTGATCGGCAACGACGTCGCCCGCGGCGGCGACCTGTTCCGTCTGAACTGCGCGTCCTGCCACAACTTCACTGGCAAGGGCGGCGCGCTGTCGTCGGGCAAGTACGCCCCCGACCTCGGCACCGCCAACGAGGCCCAGATCTACACCGCGATGCTGACCGGTCCGCAGAACATGCCCAAGTTCTCCGATCGTCAGCTCTCGCCCGAGGAGAAGCGCGACATCGTCGCGTACGTCCGCGAGGCAGCCGAGACACCGACCCCGGGTGGCCTGGGACTCGGCGGCTTCGGCCCCACCTCTGAGGGCATGGTCGCGTGGATCGTCGGAATGGTGGCCATCATCGCCGCCGCACTGTGGATCGGAGCACGGGCATGAGTCAGGGACCTGACGACCGCAACGGGCCAGAGAAGGGCACCGACGTCCCGGGTCACAAGGGTGAACCGGGACAGCCCACCGACGCCGAACTGGCGAAGATGTCGCAGGAGGAGCTCCTCGAACTCGGCGGCAGGCTCGACGGCGTCGAGATCGTCCACAAGGAACCCCGCTGGCCGATCCCCGGCACCAAGGCGGAGAAGCGCGCCGAACGCACGGTCGCGTACTGGTTCCTCCTCGCCGGCTTCTCGGGCCTGGCGCTGCTGCTGATCTTCCTGTTCTGGCCGTGGGAGTACAAGCCGTACGGCTCCGGCGGCGAGTTCCTGTACTCGCTGACCACCCCGCTCTACGGTTTGACCTTCGGCCTGTCGGTGCTCGCCATCGGCGTCGGCGCGGTGCTCTTCCAGAAGAAGTTCATCCCCGAGGAGATCTCGATCCAGGACCGCCACGACGGGCGCTCCCCCGAACTCCATCGCAAGACGATCGCCGCCAATCTCGGTGACGCGCTGGACGGCTCGACCATCAAGCGCCGCAAGATGATCGGGCTCTCGCTGGGCATCGGGTTCGGCGCATTCGGTCTGGGCACCGCTGTCGCGTTCATCGGCGGACTCATCAAGAATCCGTGGAAACCGGTGGTCCCCACCGCCGAAGGTATGAAGGCCGTGCTGTGGACCTCGGGCTGGACCCCGCGCTTCGAGGGCGAGACCATCTTCCTGGCCCGCGCGACGGGCCGGCCCGGCAATTCGCCGTTCGTGAAGATGCGTCCGGAGGACCTCGACGCCGGCGGCATGGAGACGGTCTACCCGTGGCGCGAATCCGACGGTGACGGAACGACCGTCGAGTCCGAGCACCACCTGTACGACATCGTGATGGGCGTCCGTAACCCGGTGATGCTGATCCGCATCAAACCCGGTGACATGTCGCGGGTGGTCAAGCGTCGCGGCCAGGAGAGCTTCAACTTCGGCGAGCTGTTCGCCTACACCAAGGTCTGCTCGCACCTGGGTTGCCCGTCCTCGCTCTACGAGCAGCAGACCTACCGCATTCTGTGCCCGTGCCACCAGTCGCAGTTCGACGCGTTGCACTTCGCCAAGCCGATCTTCGGTCCGGCCGCCCGCGCCCTGGCGCAGCTGCCGATCACCATCGATCAGGACGGCTACCTGGTCGCCAACGGCGACTTCATCGAACCCGTCGGACCGGCATTCTGGGAGCGGAAGTCATGAGCCCACGTCTAGACGCAGCAACCGTCGCCGCCAAACAGGGTGATGCGATCGATTCGCGGTATCACCCGTCGGCGGCGGTGCGCCGGCAGCTCAACAAGGTGTTCCCGACGCACTGGTCGTTCCTGCTCGGCGAGATCGCGATGTACAGCTTCATCGTGCTGCTCCTCACGGGCGTGTACCTGACGCTGTTCTTCGACCCGTCGATGGCACACGTCACCTACGACGGCGTCTACCAGCCGCTGCGCGGTGTGGGCATGTCTCGCGCCTACGAGACCACGCTGGACATCAGCTTCGAGGTCCGCGGCGGTCTGTTCGTCCGCCAGGTCCACCACTGGGCCGCGCTGCTGTTCGCGGCGTCGATCATGGTGCACCTCGCGCGCATCTTCTTCACCGGCGCGTTCCGCAGGCCGCGTGAGGCCAACTGGGTGATCGGATCGCTGCTGCTGATCCTGGCGATGTTCGAGGGCTTCTTCGGGTACTCGCTGCCCGACGATCTGCTGTCGGGCACCGGTATCCGCGCCGCGCTCTCAGGTATCACGATGGGCATCCCGGTCGTCGGCACATGGATGCACTGGGCGCTGTTCGGCGGGGACTTCCCCGGAGAGATCCTGATCCCACGCCTCTACGCGCTGCACATCCTGCTGATACCGGGAATCATCCTGGCGCTCATCGGCGTTCACCTGGCGCTGGTGTGGTTCCAGAAGCACACGCAGTTCCCCGGCCCCGGCCGGACGGAGACCAACGTCGTCGGCGTGCGCGTCATGCCGGTGTTCGCGGTCAAGTCGGGCGCGTTCTTCGCCGTGACCGTCGGCATCCTCGGCCTGATGGGTGGTCTGCTGCAGATCAACCCGGTGTGGAACATCGGGCCGTACAACCCATCTCAGGTCTCGGCCGGTAGCCAGCCCGACTTCTACATGATGTGGACCGACGGTCTGATCCGGTTGTGGCCGGCGTGGGAGTTCTACCCGTTCGGTCACACCATCCCGCAGGGTGTGTGGGTGGCGCTGGCAATGGGCCTGATCTTCATGCTGCTGGGCGCCTACCCGTTCATCGAGAAGAAGCTGACCGGCGACAACGCGCACCACAACCTGTTGCAACGCCCGCGTGACGCACCGACGCGCACCGCGGTGGGTGCTGCGGCGATCGCGTTCTACATCGTGCTGACCTTCGCGTGCATGAACGACATCATCGCGCTGAAGTTCCACATCTCACTGAACGCGACGACGTGGATCGGCCGCGTCGGCATGGTGCTGCTGCCCGCGATCGTGTACTTCGTGACCTACCGGTGGGCCGTCGCGCTGCAGCGCAGCGATCGCGCGGTGCTGGAGCACGGGGTCGAGACGGGCATCATCAAGCGCCTTCCGCACGGTGCGTACGTCGAGCTGCACCAGCCGCTGGGACCGGTCGACGATCATGGCCACCCGCTTCCGCTGGAGTACCAGGGCGCTGCTCTGCCCAAGCGGATGAACAAGCTGGGATCCGCCGGTGCCCCGGGCAGCGGCAGCTTCCTGAAGGCCGACCCGCTGTCTGAGCACGAGGCGATCGCCGAGGCCACACACGCGGCCGAGCACAGGGCGCTGACGGCACTGCGCGAGCACCAGGAGCGCAGCAGCGCCCCCAACGGTTCGTCCGACGGCGCCTCCAACGGGTCGTCCAACGGACATCACTGACAGCTGCTGGAGAACACCAAAGGATCCGCCCCGGCCGTACGGCCGGGGCGGATCTTTTTTGTCTGTGGGCGACGGGTCGCCGCTCCCCTACCCCGGTCGGGCGAGTCCCAGCCGTCACACCTCTGCGCGCAATGCAGGCCTCTACTCACACTTCCGCAGCAGAACGTCACGAAGCGTGACGGGTGGGGCCGAGGCTCAGGGGCCGGGGCTCAGGGCGAGAGTCAGCTGCCCAGCTCGGCGCGCAGCTCGCGCAGGAAATACCACGGAATGGCCACCATGCCGACCGTGACGACGCCGGCGACACCATAGAGCACCCACGACGCGGTCTCGCTGTCGACGGCCATCAGGTACGTCGCCGCCGAGACGAGCAGGGTCGCGGTGCCCATCGCCGCGGCGACCGCGGCGGTGTTGCGCAGCCACAGCCGGTCGACGGCCGGCGAGTCGATGACCGCGGGCGAGACGGGCGACTGCAGGATGCGCGGCAGCCTTCCGCTGTTGGTGTCGACCGGTGGCGGCGGCACCCGCAGCTTCTCGGTCGGCGCGTCGACGGGGCGTGCCGGTGTCTGGGTCCGCTCCGCGGCCTGGCGGGCGAGGCGCTGCTCGACGGGCGTGAGCTCGTCGTCGGGTGCCCGCCGCGCACGCAGCAGCAGCGGCACCGAGGCGACGATCACCGCAGCAGACACCCCGATCACCGTGTAGAGCACCCACGGTGTTCCTGAGTCGGCGCTGGATGTCGCATGCCCGCGGGACAGATCGATGAGTGCCACGACCGCGGCGACGGCCGCGCCGAGCGCTGCCAGCCAGACCACGGCACAACCGCCGAGCAGGAGTCGGTCGGTGCGGTCGAGTGCGGCGGCATCGAATCCGGCGCCGGAGCGGTTCGCAGAATCGGTGAGGTGTGTCATCGGCGTGGGATGGCCTAACAACTGGTCTGGGCGGCGTTACCGGTGTTGGACGACAACACCTGTCCGTCGCTGGTGGTGATCGAGCAGTTCAGCTTGCTGACCAGAAACAGGCTCGACGCCTGCACGGAGCCGACCTCGGACTGCGAGATCGGAGTGACGGTGAGCGACCACGGGATGTAGACGTTGCGCTGGGTGCGGCTTCGCCCCGAGGCGTCGATGTAGGTCACGGTGATGATGTCGCCCGGCGCCTTCGTGCCGGTCACCGAGTACGTCACCTGGCGGGGACCCGCGGGGGTGGTCGTCGTCGGTGGAGGTGGCGGGGCCTCGGTGGTCTGGGGCGGAGGTGGCGGCGGCGCCTCGGCCGGTGGCGGAGGAGGCGGCTGGGTCACCGTCACCGTCTCCGGTGGGGGCGGCGGTGGCGGGGGTTCCGTCGTGGGCGGCGGTGGCGGTGGGGGCGGCGGCGTCGTGGTCAGGATCTCGTCCTGGACCGGCGGGGCCTGCCTGGTCGTGGTCTCCGGCGTCGCGAGGTTGTCGGTGTCGGTGCGGGTCACCAGAACCGACACCGATACGACGAGGGCTACCGCGGCGACGATCGCGACGACGCCGACGACCCAGGGCCAGCGCGGCGGAGGCGCGAACTCGGCGGGTTCGTCGGCGGCGTCGTAGCTGTCGTAGTCGTAGGGAACGATGTCGGCTGCGGAGTACGCGCTGACGAACTGTTCGGACTCGGGCGCCGAGTATGCACGGGAGTAGAAGTCCGTCTGACCCGTGTCGGGGTTGTCGGCGGCGTTATCCGGCTCTCCAGGATTCGGCCCGCTCATCTACGTCTGTCCTTCTCGACTGCTTCTCCGGCGTCGGTAGGCGCCGCGGCGGCTCATGACGCCTCGGCAACACTACCCAACCGCAGCACCCGAACGGATCCCTGGACGCGGGTTACCGGGCAACTCATGCCTGATTGTGACCTTGCAGCCCGATCAGTGCTTCTCGGGTCCCGTGTAGTACTCGAAGACCAGTCCGCTGACCGTGGTCAGGATGAAGCACACGCCCGCAATGATCAGCCAGGGAAGCCACATCGCCATGCCGACCGCGGTGATCGAGCCCGACAGCGCGATCATGATCGGCCACCAGCTGTGGGGGCTGAAGAAGCCGAGCTCACCTGCGCCGTCGGCGATCTCGGCGTCCTCGTAGTCCTCGGGACGGGTGTCGAGACGGCGCGCGACGAACCGGAAGAACGTACCGGTGATCAGGGTCAGGCCGGTGGTCAGGAACAGTGCGGTGGTACCCGCCCATTCGACGCCGCCGGTGGCGAACATCGCGGTCAGCACCGCGTACACGACCGCGCACAGCGCGAAGAACGCGGTCAGGAATTCGAACAACCTGGCTTCGATATGCATCTGCTGTCCTTACCGGGTCGCCGCGGGAACCTGGGGCGCCAGTTCTCCGCGCCGGGTGTCGAACGGTTTGGTGGTGACGGCCAGCGGCTCCTGGTTGATCGCCCGCAGGGCTTCGGCGTTCGTCTTGCCGGCCTCACGCTGGGCGAGGTAGGCCTTGAAGTCGTTGGGCTCCACGACGCGAAGCTCGAAGTTCATCATCGCGTGGTAGGTGCCGCACATCTCCGTGCAGCGGCCGACGAACGCACCGGTCTGCATGATCTCGCTGACCTGGAAGATGTTGTCGGAGTTGTTCTCCTTGGGGTTCGGCAGCACGTCCCGCTTGAACAGGAACTCGGGAACCCAGAAGCCGTGGATCACGTCGGCCGAAGCGATCTGGAACTCGATCCGCTTGCCGGACGGCACGACGAGCACCGGGATCTCGGTCGACGAGCCCAGCGTCTCGATCTTGTCGAAGTTCAGGTAGGTGCGGTCTTCGGGACGCTTGCCGGCGATCGCGCCGATCTGCTCGATCCCGTGCTCGTCGGCACCCTCGGGGGCCGAGGTCATCGCCTCTTTGCGCTCGTTGTCGACACCGTCGTAGGACATCGTGCCGTCGGCGAACTCGACCTTCTGGTAACCGAATTTCCAGTTCCACTGGAAGGCGGTGACGTCGATGACGACCTCGGGGTTGGGCTCCTTCTTCAGCATCTCCTCCTGCACGACCACCGTGAAGTAGAAGAGCACCGAGATGATGATGAACGGGATGACCGTGAGTGTCAGTTCCAGCGGCATGTTGTAGCCGAACTGGCGGGGCAGTTCGGTGTCGGTCGCCTTCTTGCGGTGGAAGATCGTCGTCCAGAACGTGAGGACGTAGACGATCCCGCCGACGACGAACGCCGCGATGACCGAACCGATCCACAGTTCACGGTTCGCGTGAGCCTCGGGGGTGATGCCGTTGGGCCATCCCAGACCGAGCACCTCCGACCAACTGCATCCGCTGAGCAGCACCGTCATCCCACCCAAGAGCAGGGACAATGCCACCAACTTCAGGCCGCGAGCGGACACGTTGGCGCCTCCTTGAAGACAATCTGTAGACGACGGAACCGCTGCGCGGTCCCACGGCTGCACTGAATACTACGCAGCGTAGACCACGCCTGGGAGGCTGCGCGAAGGGACCGCCGCGATTAGGCATACTGGCGCCGTGTGCGGACTTCTTGCGCTGGTGACCGACCCCTCGTCTGAGGTCTCCTCCGACCTCGTCGACGCGATGTCAGGGGCTGCCGCGCAGATGCGCCACCGGGGTCCCGACGAACCGGGGACCTGGAACGACGACCGTGTGGTCCTCGGTTTCAACCGGCTGTCGATCATCGACATCGCGCACAGTCACCAGCCGCTGCAGTGGGGGCCCGCCGAGGCGCCGCAGCGCTACACGTTGGTCTTCAACGGCGAGATCTACAACTACCTGGAGATCCGCGAGGAGTTGCGTTCGGCACACGGCGCGGTGTTCCACACCGACGGCGACGGCGAGGCCATCCTGGCGGCCTACCACCACTGGGGCGCCGAGTCGCTGCACCGCTTGCGGGGCATGTTCGCGTTCGCGCTGTGGGACACCGTGGAGCAGGAGCTGTTCTGCGCCCGGGACCCGTTCGGCATCAAACCGCTCTACCTGGCGACCACGCCGGGCGGGACGATGGTGGGCAGTGAGAAGAAGTGCCTCCTCGACGTCGCGGGACAGCTCGGCGTCGACCTGACCATCGACGAGCGCGCCGTGCAGCACTACACGGTGCTGCAGTACGTGCCCGAGCCCGAGACGCTGCAGCGCGGCATCCGCCGGTTGGAGTCGGGCAGCTATGCGCGGGTGCGGCCCGGCGCGCAGCCGCAGATCACCCGGTACTTCCGGCCCCGCTTCGCGGCGGTGCCGTTCAAGGCCGGTGAGGAGCAGGCCCGCTACGACGAGATCACCGCGGCGCTCGAGGATTCGGTGGCCAAACACATGCGCGCCGACGTCACGGTCGGCGCGTTCCTGTCCGGCGGCATCGACTCGACCGCGATCGCCGCGCTCGCGATGCGGCACAACCCGCGCCTCATCACGTTCACGACCGGTTTCGAGCGCGAGGGCTTCTCGGAGGTCGACGTCGCGGTCGCCTCCGCCGAGGCGATCGGTGCCCGCCACGTCGCCAGGGTCGTCGGACAGGAGGAGTTCGTCGCGGCACTGCCCGAGATCGTCTGGTATCTCGACGAACCGGTCGCCGATCCGGCGCTGGTGCCGCTGTACTTCATCGCCAAGGAGGCGCGCAAGCACGTCAAGGTCGTGCTGTCCGGTGAGGGCGCCGACGAGCTGTTCGGCGGTTACACCATCTACCGCGAGCCGCTGTCGCTGAAACCGTTCGACTATCTGCCGCGGGGACTGCGCAGGTCGGTGGGCAAGATGGCCGGTCCGCTTCCCGAGGGGATGCGCGGTAAGAGCCTGCTGCACCGCGGATCGCTCACGCTCGAAGAGCGCTACTACGGCAACGCCCGCAGCTTCTCCGACGCGCAGCTGCAGGCCGTGCTGCCCCGGTTCCGCCGCGAGTGGCTGCACACCGACGTGACCGCGCCGGTGTACGCCAAGTCGCAGGGGTGGGACCCCGTCGCCCGGATGCAGCACATCGACCTGTTCACGTGGCTGCGCGGCGACATCCTGGTCAAGGCCGACAAGATGACGATGGCGAACTCGCTGGAGTTGCGGGTGCCGTTCCTGGACCCCGAGGTCTTCGCGGTCGCGTCCCGGCTGCCCTACGACGAGAAGATCACCCGGTCGACGACGAAGTACGCGCTGCGGCGCGCGCTGGAGCCGATCGTGCCCGCGCACGTGCTGCACCGGCCGAAGCTCGGTTTCCCGGTGCCGATCCGGCACTGGCTGCGTTCCGGCGCACTGCTCGACTGGGCGCACCAGACGGTGTCCGGGTCGGGCGCCGGCGACCTGATCGACCTCGCCGCGGTGCGCACCATGCTCGACGAGCACCGCGACGGGACCACCGATCACAGCCGCCGGCTGTGGACGGTGCTGATCTTCATGCTGTGGCACTCGATCTTCGTGGAGAAGACCGTGCACCCCGCGATCAGCGAACCGACCTACCCGGTGCAGCTCTAGAGCGCTGCGGAGTTTTTACAGGGCGGCGGAGCACTCTGTCGGCGCTAAAGCGCCTCTGCGATCTCGTTGCCGGCGTCGGCGCCGTAGGCCTCCGAGAGGCGCCGCACAGCCGCATCCTTGTCCCAGTGCCATTCCTGCGGACCCGGCGCTTCGAGCACCAGAGTGGCGACCAGCGACGCCAGCTGTGCGGAACGCTCCAGCGACAGACCGGCGTCGCGGCCGGTCAGGAAGCCGGCGCGGAACGCGTCCCCGATGCCGGTCGGGTCTTCCTTGTGGATCTCGGGCACGACGTCGACGTGGACGAACGTTCCGTCGCGTCCGACGAGGTCCACACCCTTCTCCCCCAGCGTCGTGACGCGCAGCTGGATCTGGTTCATCACCTCGGCTTCCGACCATCCGGACTTCTGCAGCAGAAGGTCCCATTCGTAGTCGTTGGTGAACAGGTAGGTGGCTCCGTCGATCAGCTTGCGGATCTCGTCACCGGACAGGCGTGCCAGCTGCTGGCTCGGGTCCGCCGCGAAGGGCAAGCCCAGCGCGCGGCATTCCTCGGTGTGGAGGAACATCGCCTCGGGGTCGTTGGCTCCGATGATGACCAGGTCGGGGGTCCCGGTCCGCGTCACGATGTCGGCCAGCTTGATGCTGCGGGCCTCCGACATCGCGCCCGGGTAGAAGGACGCGATCTGCGCCATGTCCTCGTCGGTGGTGCACACGAAGCGGGCCGTGTAGGCGTTCTGCGAGACGAGCACGCCGTCACAGTTCACGCCGTGGGAGGTCAGCCAGGTGCGATAGTCGTCGAAGTCCTCGCCGACCGCGCCCACCAGCGTGGGGTTGCCTCCCAGGACGCCCATCGCGAACGCCATGTTGCCGGCGACGCCGCCGCGGTGCATCACGAGGTCGTCGACGAGGAAGCTCAGCGACACCTTCTGCAGGTGATCGGCCAGCAGCTGCTCGGAGAACTTCCCCGGAAAGCGCATCAAATGGTCAGTGGCAATCGATCCGGTCACCGCGATGGTCACGCAGTCCCACCCTTCTTGTCATCGGTATGTCGGGTCCGTGTCGGCAGCTTCGCCCGCAGGTTCGCCGGCGGAGTCGGCGCCCGGTTGTCGTGGCAGTGTTGCGCTAACCTGCCTACTAAGTGCCTGCCCGGTCACTGTAGATGCCGCAGGATCCGCCTCACCTCCCGGGAGCAAATCTATGACTGGTCCGTACCCGCCCCCATACGGCGCTGGACCAGCAGGCCCTCAGATGTATCCGGAGCCGTATCCCCAGCAGTCCTATCCGCCGTATGCGGCGCCCTACCCGGACGGTGGCCCCGGTCCGGTCTATCCGGGCGCGCTGCCGCCACCGGTGCAGTATCCCAAGCGCAGGCGAGGCCCGTGGATCATCGTCGCGGTCGCTCTGGCCGCCGTCGTCGCCGTCGGCGCGGTGATCACCGGGGTCACGCTCGCAGCGGGCCGCGAGGATCAGGGCGCCACCGGCGCGCTGACGGAGACCTCGGCGAGGGCGGCCATCCAGGATTATTTGGACGCGCTGACCGACGGGGACGACGAGCGGGTCGCCCGTCACACGTTGTGTGGGCTGTTCGACGCCGTCAAGGAGCGGCGGTCGGATCTGGCGCTGGCGAACCTGTCCAGCGATGCGTTCCGCAAGCAGTACGACAGCGCCGAGGTGACGTCGATCGACAAGATGGTGCGGTCGTCACCGACTCAGGCGCAGGTGCTGTTCACGATGCGGGTCGTCCCCGCCAGCGGTTCGTCGCGCAACGCACCGCAGGAGGCCGACGAGCAGGCGGTCGCCCAGGTGCTGTCGATCGACGACGAGGTGCTGGTGTGTTCCTACCTGCCGAGGACGGCGGGCCAGTACTAGACGCCCGCGCGTCGGCTCAGTTGAACGAGTCGCCGCAGGCGCACGAGCCCGTCGCGTTGGGGTTGTCGATCGTGAAGCCCTGCTTCTCGATGGTGTCGACGAAGTCGATGGTGGCGCCCTGGACGTAGGGGGCGCTCATCCGGTCCACGGTCAGCACGACACCGCTGAAGTCGACGGTCAGGTCGCCGTCGAGCGTGCGGTCGTCGAAGAAGAGGTTGTAACGCAGGCCGGCGCAGCCGCCGGGCTGGACGGCGATACGCAGCGCGAGGTCGTCACGACCCTCCTGGTCGAGCAGGGCCTTCGCCTTCGCGGCCGCGGCATCCGACAGGGTCACGCCGTGCGCAGCCTCGGTGGTCTGGCCAGCCTGCACAGCCGACTCGTCCTGAACAGTCATGGAATCTCCTGTGTGGATGTATTGGGGTGGGACCGGTCTCCCCCTGCGATCGGGGCGGGCCCACCTCCTCAACGGTACCTGGTTCCGCTGCTATTCCTCACCTCTGCCGCTCAGCTGCCGCCGCCGCCGTGCCACCCGGCCGCCACCTCCGCGGCCAGGGCGGTCAGTAGGTCGGCCGCGTCGTCGATCGCCTTCTGCACCGAGCCGGCGCGGTCGGTCAACGAATGCGCCGCCGCGATACCCGCGGCCTGTAGCGCCTGCTGCGGCAGCGTGACCTGGCCGGCGAGCACCAGAACCGGGATGCCGCGGGCCCGGGCGGCGCCGGCCAGCGCGCTGACGACCTTGCCGTGCAGCGACTGGTCGTCGAACCGTCCTTCGCCGGTGATCACGACGTCGGCGGCGGCGACGTCGTCGGCCAGACCGGTGTGTTCGGCGATGACGGCGGCGCCCGGCTCCCGGCGGCCGCCCAGCGCGAGCAGCGCCGCTCCGAGGCCGCCGGCCGCACCGGCGCCCGGATCGTCGCTGACCATCCGGCCGGCCGCGGTGTCGAGGTCGTCGGCCCACGCCGCAAGCCGGCTTTCGAGGAGGTCCACGGTGTCGGGGTCCGCGCCCTTCTGCGGACCGAACACCCTGGCTGCGCCCATCTGCCCGAGCAGCGGGTGTTCGACGTCGGTGGCGGCGATCAGCTCGACGTCGGCGAGCAGGTCCCGTGCGGCGTCGAGCCCGCCCAGCGCCTCGACCATCCCCCGACCGCCGTCGGTGCAGCTGCTTCCGCCGAGCCCCACCACGATGCGGCCGGCTCCGGCCGCCCTCGCCGCCGCGATGAGCTGTCCGACTCCCCTGCTGTGCGCCTCCAGCGCGGTGCGCACCGTCGGCGGGCCGCCCAGCAGCGTCAGACCGCACGCCTGCGCGCATTCGATGTACGCCGTGACCGGCGGGTCGGCGTCGAGCACCCATCGGGCCGCGACCTCCGCGTCGAGCGGCCCGCTGACCGTCAGGGTGCGGACCTCGCCGAGGCGACTGGCCAGCACCTCCACGAATCCCGGGCCCCCGTCGGACTGGGGCGCCAGCCGCACCGTGTCGGCGGGACGCGACGCGCTCCATCCGCGGGCGATGGATTCGGCCGCCTGCACGGCGGTCAGGCTGTCACCGAAGCAGTCCGGGGCGATCAGCACGGTTGCGCCAGGGGACTCGGTGGCCGTCACTCCGGTGAGACTAATCTGGGAGCCGTGAAATTGCTGGGCCGCAGGAACGATGACGCCAGGGATCCCGACGAACCGGACTCCACCGATGCCGGTACCGAGATCGCCGCGCCGGTCGAGCGGACAGCCACCGCCCCGAAGGGCAAGCCCACCCCGAAGCGCAGCGAGGCGGCGCGCCGTCGCGGCCCCGTCGCGCCGGCGCCGATGACCAGCGCCGAGGCCAGGAAGCGGCGCAAGGAGCTGCGCGGGCCCAAACTGTCCCGCGAGGAGCGCAAGGCCGAGCGGGCCGAGCGGCGCGCCGAGATGGGCGAGCGCCGCGAGCGGATGATGGCCGGCGAGGACGCCTATCTACTGCCCCGCGACCGCGGACCGGTGCGTCGTTACGTGCGCGACATCGTCGATGCGCGGCGCAACCTGCTGGGGCTGTTCATGCCCGCGGCGCTCGGCATGATCTTCATCATGTTGGCGGTGCCCTCGGTCGAGGTGCAGGCGCTGATCTCCCCGGCGATGCTGGTGCTGGTGCTGATCATGGTGGTCGACGGCTTCTTCCTGGGCCGCAAGGTCAACCGGATGGCCGACGCCAAGTTCCCGGACAACACCGAAACCGGTTGGAAGCTCGGCTTCTACGCCGCGAGCCGGGCCTCGCAATTGCGCCGGATGCGTGCGCCCCGACCTCAGGTCGAACGCGGCACTCCCGTGGCGTGACGCCGCAGGTGGCCTATTTTCCCGACGTACCCGCCCCTGATCCCGAGGCTGCCGCGGCGGCCAGGGACCGTCAGGCGATCCTGACCAAACCCTCCGGCGCCCTGGGCCGGCTGGAGGACCTGTCGGTCTGGGTGGCGTCCTGCCAGGGCGTCTGCCCGCCGAAGCAGTTCGAGCGCGCCCGGGTGGTGGTGTTCGCCGGTGACCACGGTGTGGCCCGCGCCGGGGTGTCGGCGTACCCGGCGGAGGTGACGGCCGCGATGGTCGCCAATTTCGCCGCCGGTGGCGCCGCGGTCAATGTGCTCGCCGAGGTCGCCGGGGCGAGCGTCCGGGTGGTCGACATGGCCGTCGACGTCGCCGAACCGCTGTCGCCGGCCATCGGCGCCCACAAGATCCGTCGCTCCAGCGGCGACATCGCCGTCGAGGACGCCCTGACTCCCGATGAGGTGGTGCGGGCGATCGACGCGGGCCGCCGGATCGCCGACGAGGAAGTCGACTCCGGCGCCGACCTGCTGATCGCGGGCGACATGGGCATCGGCAACACCACCCCGGCGACGACGTTGGTCGCGGCGCTGACCGACTCCGAGCCGGTGGTGGTCGTGGGCCGCGGCACCGGGATCGACGACGCGGGCTGGATGCGCAAGACCGCCGCGGTCCGCGACGCGCTGTACCGCACCCGCCGGCTGTCGGCGGATCCTGTTGCGCTGCTACGCATCTGCGGCGGGGCGGACCTCGCGGCGATGACCGGGTTCTGCGCCCAGGCCGCCGTACGCCGCACCCCGGTGCTGCTCGACGGCATGGTGGTGACGGCAGCGGCGCTGGCGGCCGACACGCTCGCGCCCGGCGCGAGACAGTGGTGGCAGGCCGGTCACCGGTCCACCGAGCCGGCGCACTCACTGGCATTGCAGCGCCTGGACCTGACGCCGCTGCTCGAACTCGACATGCGGTTGGGTGAGGGATCCGGCGCCGTCGTCGCGCTGCCGGTGCTGCGTGCCGCGGTGGCCACCCTGGCGTCGATGGCGACGTTCGAGGAAGCCGGAATCGGCGCCGAACAGACGTGATCGCCGCCGTGACACGCTCGCTGGCAGGTGCTTTCGCGTTCGCGACGGTGATGCCGGTGCCGTCGCGGCGCGCGGCGATCGCAGGTCGCGGCGTGTTGACGGCACTGCCGGTGGTGGGCCTGGTGCTCGGCTCTGCCGCCGCTGCGGTGTGCTGGCTCGGGACGCGCGCGTTCGGCTCCGGCAGCGTGCTGGCCGGGGCACTGACCGTGGCCGTGCTGCTGCTGGCCACCCGGGGGCTGCACATCGACGGCCTGTCCGACACCACCGATGCGCTCGGCTGCTACGGCCCGGCGGAGCGTGCCCTGGCGGTGATGAGGGACGGCCGGGCGGGGCCGTTCGGAGTCGCCGCGGTCGCGGTCACCGTGGTCATTCAGTCGGTGGCGTTCTCCCAGGCGGGGTGGGCCGCGGTGCTGGTGGCGGTCGCGGCGGGCCGGGTGGCCGTCGTCGTCGCCTGCCGCCGCGGGGTGCCCGCCGCGGAGGGCAGCACGCTCGGTGCGCTGGTGGCCGGCACCCAGCCGCTCTGGGTCGCCGCGGCGTGGCTGGTCGCGATCGCGGGGCTGGCGACGCTGGCCGGCGAGCGCGCATGGCAGGGCCCGCTGGCGGTGGTGGTCGCCGTCGCGTGCAGCGTGGTAATGGTCGCGCATTGCGTGCGCCGGTTCGGCGGGATCACCGGTGACGTGCTCGGCGCGGCCGTCGAGGTGACGACGACGGTGACGGCGCTGGGCCTGGCGATCGCGTAGGAGCGACCAGGATCAGGACAGCTTGGTCATCCAGCCGTGGGTGTCGGCGAAGGTGCCGCGCTGGATACCGGTCAGCGTGTCGCGCAGCGCCATGGTGATCTCACCGGGCTCACCGTCGGCGATGGTGAACTCACCGTCACCGTGCTTGACGTGCGAGACCGGGGTGATCACGGCGGCGGTACCGCAGGCGAACACCTCGGTGATCTCCCCCGCGGCGGCCTTCTTCTGCCACTCGTCGACGTCGATCTTGCGTTCCTCGACCGTGAAGCCGGCGTCGGTTGCCAACTGCAGCAACGAGTTTCGGGTGATGCCGGGCAGCAGCGAGCCGGACAGCTCGGGCGTCACCAGGCGGGCGGTGCCGCCGCTGCCGAAGACGAAGAACAGGTTCATCCCGCCCATCTCCTCGACGTAGCGCCGCTCGATCGCATCCAGCCACACCACCTGGTCGCACCCGTGTGAGGCCGCTTCGGCCTGCGCCAGCAGCGAGGCCGCGTAGTTGCCGCCGAACTTCGCCGCGCCTGTGCCGCCGGGCGACGCCCGCACGTATTCGTGAGACAGCCACACGCTGACCGGCTTGATGCCGCGGGGGAAGTACGCACCGGCCGGGGAGGCGATCACCAGATAGCGGTACTCGTCGGAGGGGCGGACACCGAGGCCGGGTTCGGTCGCGATGACGAACGGCCGCAGATACAGCGACTCCTCACCGCCGGCGGGCGGCACCCACTTCTCGTCGACGGCGATCAGTTGCCGCAGCGACTCGATGAACAGCTCGTCGGGCAACTCGGGGATCGCGAGTCTGCGCGACGACGCCCGCAGCCGCGCAGCGTTGGACTCCGGCCGGAACGACACGATGGACCCGTCCGCCCAGCGGTAGGCCTTCAACCCCTCGAAGACCTCCTGCGCGTAGTGCAGGACGATCGCCGACGGGTCGAGCTCGATGGGCCCGTACGGGGAGACCCGTGCGTTGTGCCAGCCCTGGTCGGCGGTGTAGTCGATGGCGACCATGTGGTCGGTGTAGAACTTGCCGAAGCCGGGGTTGGCCAGGATGCCGGCCCGTACCTCGTCGCTCGCCGGATTCGCGGTGCGATCGACGGTGAACTCGAGGCCAGTAGTCATGCCAGCGATTGTATAACCGGCTGGCCAACGGTTTTTCGCTACCGTGTCAGCGCGTACGGGTGTTGACGAACGGCGGCTTGACGACCTCGCACTCGACCCGGCGCCCGCGGACGTCGACGGTGACGTGATCGCCGTCGGCGATGCCGGCCGCGGTGTCGATCAATGCCAGTGCGATCCCGACTTTCAGTGTGGGAGAGAAGGTTCCGGATGTGGTGAACCCGACGGGGGTGTCGTCGGTGAGTACGGAGAGGTCGGCGCGCAGCACGCCGCGCCCGACCGCCCGCAGTCCGCGCAGGGTCCGGCGCGGCCCGGCCTCCTTCTCGGCCAGCAGCGCGTCGCGGCCCCAGAACGCGTCCTTCTTCCATCCGATCGCCCACCCGCAACGGGCCTGCAGCGGTGAGATGTCCAGGGACAGCTCGTGGCCGTGCAGCGGGTAGCCCATCTCGGTGCGCAGCGTGTCGCGGGCGCCGAGTCCGGCGGGTTCGCCGCCCGCGGCGCGCACCGACTCGACGAGCGCGTCGAAGACGACCTCGGCCTGGTCCCAGGCGGGCAGCAACTCGTAGCCGTGCTCACCGGTGTATCCGGTGCGGCACACCCGGGTTTCGACGCCGCCGACCTCGCCATCCGCAAAACCCATGTAGTCCATGTCGGTCGGCAACCCGAGGCCGCCCACCACGTCGGCCGATCTGGGCCCCTGGACCGCGAGCACCGCGCGGGACCTGTGCTCGTCGGTGATCGTGATGCCGTCGGGGGCGCGGTCCTGCAATGCGGCGACGACGGCCGCGGTGTTGGCGGCGTTGGGCACGAGGAAGATCTCGTCGTCGGAGACGTAGTAGGCGATCAGGTCGTCGATGACTCCGCCGTCCTCGGTGCAGCACAGGGTGTACTGCGCCTTGCCGGGGCCGATGCGGCGAAGATCGTTGGTGAACGCGGAGTTGACGAACTCGGCCGCGCCGGGGCCCGTTACCAGCGCCTTGCCGAGGTGGCTGACGTCGAACAGACCGACGGTGGTGCGGGTGGCGGTGTGCTCGGCGACGGTGCCGGCGTAGGACACCGGCATCGACCAGCCCCCGAATTCGGCGAACGTCGCGCCGAGTTCGCGGTGACGGTTCTCCAGGGGCCCGGCCAGCAAGTTGTCGCTCACGACGATCCACACTAGTAGCGCGCACCGATGTGGGCACCGATGACTAGGGTGAATCCCCGTGAGCACCTCTGTCGGTTACCAGCCCCCCGCCGTCGCCGTCGCCGGTGCGCTGCCCAAACGCCCCGTCCAGTCGTCGGTCCTGATCGTGCCGGTCGTGTCGGGAGACGACGGCAACGGCGCCACCGTGGTGGGCAACCCGTATCTGGACGCCGAGGCGACCGGCGAGATCGAGGTGGCGCTGCGCGCGCTCGGCGCCAAGGGCGGCAATGAGCAGCTGACCAGGGTCGTGGTTCCCGCGCTGCCGGTGAGCAGTGTGCTGGCCGTCGGGCTGGGCAAGAGCCGCGACGAGTGGTCGGCCGAGACGATCCGGCGCGCGGCCGGTGCGGCGGCGCGATCGCTGTCCGGCGTCGAGAACGTCTTCACGACGTTGTCCGACCTCGACCTGGAGGCCGCGATCGAGGGTCTGCTGCTGGGGGCCTACCGGTTCACCGAGTTCCGCAGCACGAAGACCGCGCCCACCGACGCCGGCATCCGCAAGGTCACCGCGCTGACCCCGGACACCAGGTCGGCGACCAAGGATGCCGCCGCGCGCGCCGAGGCGATCGCGGTCGCGGTCGCGACGGCCCGCGACTTCGTCAACACTCCGCCCAGCCATCTGTTTCCGGCCGAATTCGCCGAGCGGGCAAAGACTCTGGGCGAGCAGGCGGGCCTGGAGGTCAAGATCCTCGACGAGAAGGCGCTGGCCCGGGACGGCTACGGCGGCATCATCGGGGTCGGCAAGGGTTCGTCGCGACCGCCGCGCCTGGTGCGGCTGGCCCATCGCGGCGGCGGCCGAAAAGGGAAGAAGGTCGCCCTCGTCGGCAAAGGCATCACGTTCGACACCGGCGGCATCTCGATCAAGCCCGCGGCCAACATGCACCACATGACCTCCGACATGGGCGGGGCGGCGGCGGTCATCGCGACGGTCGTGCTCGCGGCCCGGCAGAAGCTGCCGATCGATGTCGTCGCCTACGTGCCGATGGCCGAGAACATGCCGTCGTCGACCGCGCAGCGTCCCGGTGATGTGCTCACCCAGTACGGCGGCATCACCGTGGAGGTGCTCAACACCGACGCCGAGGGCCGGCTCGTGCTCGCCGACGCGATCGTGCGGGCCTGCGAGGACAACCCGGACTACCTGATCGAGACCTCCACGTTGACCGGCGCGCAGACCGTCGCGCTGGGCTCGCGCACACCGGGCGTGATGGGCAGCGACGAGTTCCGGGACCGCGTCGCGGAGATCTCGCAGGAGGTCGGCGAGAACGCGTGGGCGATGCCGCTGCCCGAAGAGCTCAAGGACGATCTGAAGTCGACGGTGGCCGACCTGGCCAACGTGAGCGGGTCGCGCTTCGCAGGCATGCTCGTCGCGGGCACCTACCTGCGGGAGTTCGTCGCCGACGGGGTCGAGTGGGCGCACATCGACATCGCGGCGCCGGCCTACAACTCGGGCGGACCGTGGGGTTACACCCCGAAGGGCGGCACCGGTGTGCCGACGCGCACGATGTTCGCGGTGCTGGAGGATATAGCGGCCAACGGCTGAAACCGGTTGGCGCTACACGAAGTTCCCACCGCGCGCGGTGCTGCGCAGCACCTGCGGCAATGCGTGCGCGACGCCGTAGACGAAGCGGGCCTCGGGGGCGACGGGCCGGATCGCCTTGTTGGTCCTGACGGCGTCGACGATGGCGTCGGCGACCTTCTCGGGTCCGTACTTGCGCGCCGAGAAGCCTTTCTGCGCCCGTCCGCGCAGCACGTCGACGTCGTCGTCGCGGCCCTGCGCGAGCGAGAACCGCGTGGTGTCGACGATGTTGGTGCTGATGAAGCCGGGGCAGATCGTCGTGAGCCCGATCCCGAACGAATCCAGTTCTGCGCGTAGACAATCGGAGAACATGAAGACCGCCGCCTTGGACGTGCAGTATGCGTTCATCACGTTCACCGGGGTGTAGGACGCCATCGATGCGACGTTGACGATGTGGCCGCCGACCCCGCGGTCGGCGAGGCGCTTGCCGAACGAACGGCAACCGTTGACCACGCCGCCGAAGTTGATGTCGAGCACACGGTCGAACTCCTCGGCAGGCGTGTCGAGGAAGAACCCGGCGTGCCCGACGCCGGCGTTGTTGACGACGACGTCGGGGACGCCGTGCTCGGCGCACACCTGCTCGGCGAAGGCCTCCACTGCCGCGGCATCGGCCACGTCGACGGTGTAGGGGTACGCGTGCACGCCGGCGGAGGTGACCAGACGAGCGGTCTCGTCCAGACCGGCGGCGTTGACATCGCTGATCACCACGTCGGCGCCGTGGTGGGCGAACGCCAGGGCGGTGGCACGGCCGATGCCGCTGGCCGCTCCGGTGACCGCGACCAGGGTGTCGCCGAACGCCTTGCGGGGGCGGCCCACCTGCGCTCGCAGGAGTTCGCGCGCGGCCGGTGCGCCGTCGAGGTGGTCGACGAGTTGGGTGAGCGCACGGGCGAGGATTCCCGGGTGCGAGGTCGGCGTCACGTGCCCGGCCTTGACGTCGCGGCGCCACAGCCGCGCCGGCCGGCCGGCCCTGTCCTCGAAGAGGTGCGGGTCCGGGTACGGGTCGGCGCTGCCCACGATCAGCTGCACCGGGATGTCGACGTCGTGTGCATCGCCGCCGGAGGAGACGGGAAACAGGTTGGCGCGCAACGTCTTGTCGGTCATCGCGCGCGGCGCGGCGGCGGCGAGCCGAGCGAGGTGGCCGAGCCCGCCGGCGAAGCGCACGGGATGCTGGGGTCTGGCCAGGGTGTCGCGCAGATAGCGCGCGACGTGCTCGGGCGCCGGTCCTGACACCGAGGTGAACGACGCGAGCCGGCCGCGCGATTCCGGGCGGGCCAGATACCGCCACACTCCGGCCGATCCCCGGTCGTGGGCAAGCACGTGGACAGGTGCCTCCACCGATACCTCGTCGAGTACCGCGGCGAGGTCGTCGGCGTAGCGCTCCAGTCTGAAGCCCGAAGTACGTTGGGGCGCAGCGGATCGGCCCGCTCCCCTGGTGTCGTAACGGACGATCCGGAATCTCGCGGCCAGCAGGGCCACCACCGCGTCCCACGCTTCGTGGGTGTCGGCGTGACCGTGCACGAGGACGACCGTCGGTCCGTCCGCCGCGCCCTCTTCGTAGACGGCGATCCGGACGCCGTCTCTACTTTCGACGAATCGCTGCGAGCTCATCAGCGGACAGTACCCAAACGGTCAGCGGTCGAGTTCCTCGCGGGCTGCGCGCTTGCGCTCGATGCGTTTCCGGGCGTCGTAGTCGCGCATCCGCTGGGGGTATCCGACCTTCTGCACGTCGTAGACGGGAATCTGGAGCCGGTCGGACAGCTTGCGCGCACCGGCGTCTCCCCCGGTGCGGCGCCGGGTCCATTCGCCGTCGGCGGCGACCAGCACGACGGTGAGCTCGGTGACCGTCGTCTTCGGCTCGATGAACGCCTCCACACCGTGGTGCTCGGCGACCCACTGCTGCAGATATCGAAGATCTGCCGCCGGGTCGCGGTTCGCGGATGCGCCGCCACGGCGGCGGCTGCGAAGCTTGTCGAACAGTCCCACCTGGGCTTGCTCCTTCCGGGCGCCCCCGTCCACGGTCTCGTAATTCGATAGTGCCAGAGCACTCAGTCGGCCCGTCCGCGGCGAAACGTCTCAGTGGACGTGACAGGATGGTCTACGACACCTCAGATCCTCGATCGACCGTGCAAGGGAGCCACGAGAACTATGGCAATCTCCGTCCAGATGCCCGCACTCGGAGAGAGCGTTACCGAGGGGACCGTCACCCGCTGGTTGAAGCAGGAGGGAGACACGGTCGAGGAGGACGAGCCACTGCTCGAGGTGTCGACCGACAAGGTCGACACCGAGATCCCGTCTCCGGCATCAGGTGTGTTGAAGAAGATCGTCGCGCAGGAGGACGACACCGTCGAGGTCGGCGGAGAGCTCGCCGTGATCGGCGACGCCGACGACAGTGACTCCGACGACAGTGACTCCGACGATGCCGGCGACAGTGACGACAGCGAGGCCGAGGACAGCGGCGACGAGGCCGAACCTGCCGCCGAGGAATCCGAGCCCGAGCCCGAGCCGGAACCCGAAGACGAAGACGAGCCCGAACCCGAGCCCAAGAAGAAGTCCTCGGGCGGATCCGGGTCCTCCGGATCGGGGACGTCGGTGACGATGCCCGAGCTCGGCGAGTCGGTCACCGAAGGCACCGTGACGCGGTGGCTGAAGGAGGTCGGCGACACCGTCGAGGTCGACGAGCCGCTCGTCGAGGTGTCCACCGACAAGGTCGACACCGAGATCCCGTCGCCCGTCGCCGGCACTCTGCTGTCGATCACGGCCGAGGAGGACGACACCGTCGAGGTCGGCGGAGAGCTCGCCAAGATCGGTGACGCGGGCGCCGAGGAAGAATCCGAGCCGGAACCGGAACCGGAGCCCGAACCCGAGCCCGAACCCGAGCCTGAACCCGAGCCCGAGCCGAAGCAGACGAAGCCCGAGTCCAAGCCCTCCGAGGAGGCGGCACCCGAGCCCAAGTCCGAGTCCAAGCCCGAAGCCGAGTCCAAGCCCGAGCCCAAGCCGAAGCCCGAACCGGAGCCCAAGCGCGAGTCGAAGCCCGAAGCCGAGTCGTCGGGCGACAGCCCCTACGTGACGCCGCTGGTGCGCAAGCTGGCCGGTGAGCACGGCGTCGACCTCGCGTCGGTCAAGGGCACCGGTGTCGGGGGACGCATCCGCAAGCAGGACGTGCTCGCGGCCGCCGAGAAGAGCAAGGCGCCCAAGGAGGACGCCCCGAAGGCGGAACCGGCCGCCGAGGCTCCGGGCAAGACCACTCAGGCACCGGCGCCGGAGGGCGCGCTGGCCCACCTGCGCGGCACGACGCAGAAGGCCAACCGGATCCGGCAGATCACGGCCAAGAAGACCCGGGAGTCGCTGCAGACCACGGCACAGCTGACCCAGGTCCACGAGGTCGACATGACCAGGATCGTCGCGCTGCGGGCCAAGGCCAAGGCGGGCTTCGCCGAGCGCGAGGGTGTCAACCTGACCTACCTGCCGTTCATCGCCAGAGCGGTCATCGACGCGTTGAAGCTGCATCCGAACGTCAACGCCAGCTACAACGAGGAATCCAAGGAGATCACCTACCACGAGGCCGAGCACCTGGGCATCGCCGTCGACACCGAGCAGGGCCTGCTCTCCCCGGTGATCCACAACGCCGGCGACCTGTCGCTGGGCGGGCTGGCGCGGGCCATCTCCGACATCGCCGGGCGTGCCCGCTCGGGCAACCTCAAGCCCGACGAGCTGTCCGGCGGCACGTTCACCATCACCAACATCGGCAGCCAGGGCGCGTTGTTCGACACACCGATCCTGGTCCCGCCGCAGGCGGCGATGCTGGGTACCGGTGCGATCGTCAAGCGCCCCCGCATCATCGTCGACGAGTTCGGTAACGAGTCGATCGGTGTGCGCTCGGTGAGCTACCTGCCGCTGACCTACGATCACCGCCTCATCGACGGTGCCGACGCGGGACGGTTCGTGACCACCATCAAGCGGCGTCTCGAAGAAGGTGCGTTCGAGGCCGACCTGGGGCTGTAGCACCGGTGTCGATGCGTTCGGATTCGGTCGTCGCGATCGCCGGATCATCTGGGCTGATCGGCACGGCGCTGGTGTATGCGCTGCGCGCCACCGATCACCGGGTGATCCGCATCGTGCGGCGGGCGCCGTCGAACGCCGACGAGGTGTTCTGGAACCCGGACACCGGCGAGTTCGACGCGACCGCGCTGGACGGCGTCGACGCCGTGGTGAACCTCTGCGGGGTCAATGTCGGTCAGAAGCGGTGGTCGGGCGCCTTCAAACAGAGCCTGCGCGACAGCCGCATCGGCCCGACGGAGGTGCTGGCCAACGCGGTGGTCGAGGCGCAGGTGCCGGTTCTGGTCAACGCCAGCGCCGTCGGCTTCTACGGCGACACCGGGTCCACCCCGGTCGATGAGACGGCCGGCCCGGGCCAGAACTTCCTGGCCCGCCTCGCGATCGACTGGGAGGCGGCGACGACGGTGGCGTCGCAGTCGGGTGTCCGCGTGGTGCTGACGCGCACCGGGCTGGTGATGGCGCCGTCGGGCGGCATGCTCAGCCGGCTGCGACTGCTGTTCTCGCTGGGGCTGGGGGCGCGACTGGGCAACGGTCGGCAGTACCTGTCGTGGATCAGCCTGGAGGATCAGGTGCGCGCGCTGCTGTTCGCGATCTCGCACGACGAGATGGCCGGGCCGGTGAACGTGACCGGTCCCGCACCGGTCACCAACGCCGAGTTCACCACCGCGCTGGGGCGGGCGCTGAACCGGCCGACCCCGTTGGCGGTCCCGGGTTTCGTGCTGCGTGCCGCGTTGGGCGAGTTCGCCGACGAGGGCGTCCTGGGCGGCCAGCGGGCGATTCCGGCGGCGCTGGAGCGGGCCGGTTTCCAGTTCCACCACCACACCATCGGTGAGGCACTGGCGTTCGCCACGGCACCGCAGCGTGAGTAGCGTCGAAGGCATGGCGCAATCGATCCGGTCGGGCACCGAGCCGGTGCGGGTGCAGTGGCTGGGCAGGATCGACTACCAGGCGGCGTGGGATCTGCAGCGCGAACTCGCCGAGGAGCGGATCGCGGGCGGGCCCGACTCGCTGCTGCTGCTTGAGCATCCCGAGGTGTACACCGCGGGGCGGCGCACGCTGGCGCACGAACGGCCGGTCGACGGCACACCGGTGATCGACACCGACCGTGGCGGCAAGATCACCTGGCACGGCCCCGGCCAGCTGGTGGGCTATCCCATCATCGGTCTGGCCGAACCGCTCGACGTCGTGAATTTCGTTCGCCGACTGGAAGAGTCGCTGATCTCCGTGTGCGCGTCGTTCGGGGTCCAGACCGGTCGTGTCGAGGGCCGATCCGGGGTCTGGGTGGCAGGCGACGGCGGCACACCCGACCGCAAGATCGCGGCGATCGGCATCCGCGTGGCGCGGGCCACGACACTGCACGGTTTCGCGATCAACTGCGACTGCGATCTCGGCGCGTTCGGCTCGATCGTGCCGTGCGGCATCGCCGATGCGGGCGTGACGTCGCTGACCGCCGAGCTGGGCCGCACGGTCGGGGTGGCCGAGGTGATCGACCGGGTCAGCGAAGCGGTGCTGGACGCCCTGGACGGCCGCATCGCGCTCGGTGTCGCGTCTTCGCCGGGCGTAGACTCGGCCCAGTGAGTATCGCCCCTGACGGCCGGAAGCTGTTGCGGCTCGAAGTCCGCAATGCCGAGACGCCCATCGAGCGCAAGCCACCGTGGATCAAGACGCGGGCGAAGATGGGGCCGGAGTACAAAGAGCTCAAGGGCCTGGTGCGCCGTGAGGGTCTGCACACCGTGTGTGAGGAAGCCGGCTGCCCGAACATCTTCGAATGCTGGGAAGACCGCGAGGCGACGTTCCTGATCGGTGGCGAGCAGTGCACCCGTCGCTGCGATTTCTGCCAGATCGACACCGGCAAGCCCGCGGATCTCGACCGCGACGAGCCGCGCCGTGTCGCCGAGAGTGTGCAGGCGATGGGCCTGCGCTACTCGACCGTCACCGGGGTGGCCCGCGATGATCTGCCCGACGGCGGCGCGTGGCTCTACGCCGAGACGGTGCGCCAGATCAAGGCGCTGAACCCGAACACCGGCGTCGAGCTGCTGATCCCCGATTTCAACGCCGACCCCGACCAACTGCGGGCGGTGTTCGAGTCCCGGCCGGAAGTGTTGGCGCACAACGTCGAGACGGTGCCGCGCATCTTCAAGCGGATCCGTCCGGGGTTCCGCTACGAGCGCAGCCTGGCGGTGATCACCGCGGCGCGCGACTACGGGCTGGTGACCAAGAGCAATCTGATCCTCGGCATGGGCGAGACGCCCGAGGAGGTGCGCGCCGCGCTGCACGACCTTCACGACGCCGGCTGCGACATCGTGACGATCACCCAGTACCTGCGCCCGTCGCCCCGCCACCATCCGGTGGAACGCTGGGTGCACCCCGACGAGTTCGTCGACCACGAGCGCTACGCGAACGAGATCGGCTTCGCCGGTGTCCTCGCAGGTCCGCTGGTCCGGTCTTCGTATCGGGCGGGCAAGCTGTACGCCCAGACGGTGGCCAAGCGATCGGCCGTATCCTTGTCCAATGGCGAAATCGCGTAAGCCCGCGCAGGATAAAGAGGTGGCCAATCGCGCTGCTAAAAAAGAGGCCAAGGCGGCCCGCAAGGCGGCATCCAAGCAGCGGCGCAGTCAGCTGTGGCAGGCGTTCCAGATCCAGCGCAAAGAGGACAAGCGGCTTCTGCCGTACATGATCGGCGCGTTCGTGCTGATCGTCGGGCTTTCCGTGGTGGGCGGCATCTATGCCGGCGGCTTCACCACCTACATGTTGATCCCGCTGGGCATCGTGCTCGGTGCGCTGGTGGCGTTCATCATCTTCGGCCGGCGCGCGCAGAAGTCGGTCTACAAGAAGGCCGAAGGGCAGACCGGTGCGGCTGCGTGGGCCCTGGACAACATGCGCGGGAAGTGGCGGGTGACGCCGGGCGTCGCGGCGACCGGACATTTCGACGCCGTGCACCGGGTGATCGGCCGCCCCGGTGTGATCTTCGTCGGCGAAGGGGCGGCCAACCGGGTCAAGCCGCTGTTGGCGCAGGAGAAGAAGCGCACCGCCCGCCTCATCGGTGACACCCCGATCTACGACATCATCATCGGCAACGGCGAGGGCGAGGTCCCGCTGTCGAAACTGGAGCGGCACCTCAACAAGCTGCCCGCCAACATCACGGTCAAACAACTCGACGCGCTGGAGTCACGGTTGGCTGCGCTGGGGTCCAAGATCGGACCGGCGGCCATGCCGAAGGGCCCGCTGCCCGCGCAGGCGAAGATGCGCGGCGTGCAGCGCACGGTGCGCCGGCGCTGACCCCGGCGCATGTGCACCGCGTGTGAATGGGCGCCCCACTTCGCGGCCTACGGACGTCGCAACCCGGTGACCCGCAGGACCGCGTTGCGCGCCGCGGCCGTGACCGCGCTTGCCGTCACCGCTGCGGCCTGCGCGACCGGGCCGGATTCGGACACCTCGGTGACCTCGGCCGCTTCCGGGGCCGAGGCTCCGGACTTCGTCTTCCACAACGGGCGCGTCTACACCGTCACCGAGTCGGCGCCGTGGGCCGAAGCCGTCGTCGTCACCGGAAATTCGATCACCTTCGTCGGCGACAACGCCGCGGCGAGGGCACTCGCCGGGCCGGACACCGAGGTGATCGACCTCGCCGGCAAACTGCTGATGCCCGGGTTCGTCGAGGGTCACATTCACCCGTTCCTCGGTTCGTTCCTGTCCACGGGCGTCGACCTGCAGGTGCCGACCCGCCAGGACGCGCTGAACGCCATCGCCGCCTACGCGACAGACAAAGCGGACGGCCCGGTGCGCGGTTTCGGTTGGCGCGTCGACATGTTCGGACCCCAGGGACCGACGCGCACGGAGCTGGACTCGGTGCTGCCCGACCGTCCGGGGTTCTTCTTCGCGATCGACGGGCACAGCATGTGGGCCAACAGCAAGGCCCTGGAGATGGCCGGGATCAGCCGAGACAGCGAAGACCCCATTCCCGGGTTCAGCTATTACGTGCGCGACGAGAACGGTGAACCGACGGGCTATGTGCTCGAGGTCGACGCTGTTCTCGGGCTGGTGAACGCCATCGAGCCGATCTCCACCGATTCGATGGAGCAGCTGCTAAGGGCATGGTTGCCGAAGGCTTCCGAAGCGGGCATCACCTCGGTCTTCGACGCCGGCGTGCCGCCGATCGGCGGCGACCAGGGTGCGCTCATCGAGCTGTACACCAACGTGGAGAGCCGCGGCGAGCTCCCGTTCCGGGTGGTCGCGTCCTACAGCGTGAAGTCACCGCCGGTCGACGACGCGGTGGCCGAGCTGACCGGCATCCGCGACCGGATCTCGTCGGATCTGGTGCAGGTCAACGTGGTCAAGATCATCGGTGACGGTACCCAGGAGGGCTATACGGCCTGGCTGCTGGAACCGTATGCCGACAAACCGGATTCCATCGGAGGGTCGCCGTTCACCGACGATCAGTGGCGACAACTGGTGCGGGAGGTTGACGCCGCCGGCTTCGACGTGCACATCCACGCGTGCGGTGAGCGCACCGCCCGTACCGCGCTGGACTCGATCGAGGCGGCGGCCAAGGTCAACCCTGCGCGCGAGCGCAGGCACACGGTGGCCCACCTGGTCTACCTCGAGGAACCGGACAGCCGCCGCTTCGGCGACCTGGGCGTCATCGCGGAGTTCAGTGCCAACTGGTTCTCCGCCGACCCCGACACGGTGATCAATCTCGCCGCGCGGTACGGCGCCCCGCGAAAGGACAACCTGTACCGCATCCAGGACGTCCTGAGTTCGGGCGGACGCGTCTCGCTGGGGACCGACTGGCCGGCGGCGGGCTACTTCTCGACCTACAAGCCGCTCGATTCGATCCAGATCGGGGTGACGCGCCAGCTCATCGGTGACCCCGCGGCCGAGGTGCTGTCCCCCGCCGACCAGAAGCTGACCGTGGAGCAGGCCGTGCACGCCAACACTCTCGGCGCGGCGTATCAGCTACGGCTGGACGGCCTGGTCGGCTCGGTCGAGACCGGCAAGCGTGCCGATCTGATCGTGGTGGACCGCAACATCTTCGAGATCGATCCGCACGACATCCACAGCGCCGCGGTGACGTTGACGATGATGGACGGCGAGATCCGCCACCGGGTGTAGCTCAGCGTCGGACGACGGCGGTCTTGGTGGCGAGATCGTGCAGGCCGCGCTGGTCCGAGTCGGTGAACAGCGCGGGGATCACCAGCGCGATCAGCAGGCCACGGGCCAGGGCGCGTCCGGAGCCGACATGCATGCGGTTGTCGACCGCGATGACCTTCAACCCGAGCAGGAGCTGGCCGGGGGTGAATCCGAACAACCGGACCGACACCACGCCGAGCACCAGCCAGACGAGCAGCACCGCGGTGGACTGGAACCCGACGCTGATCCAGCCGAACGCCACGGCCAGGGCGGTCAGCCCGTAGCACGTCAGCCAGTCGACGAGCAGCGCCGCGATGCGGCGGCCGAAGCGGGCGATCGAGCCGGATCCGTGCTCAGGTAGTCCGAGACGTTCGCCGGGATAGGTGGAGGCCCGCTGCCCGGAGTCGTCGGATTGCGACGGTCCCGACAGCCAGGACCCAATGCTGCGGGCCATGCGGCAAGGATATGCGGCGGCCGATAGTGTGCTGTACCTGACGCCGCCGTGATGCGTAACGTCCACGCAACATGCGGTTGACTGCCGTGCAACATGGTGTCCATACCGTCACCGGCGGGCTACCAAGTCAAAGGAGAGCAATAAGTGGCAGAACAGACCGCCGACGACATCATCAAGCTGATCAAAGACGAGAGCGTCGAGTACGTCGACATCCGTTTCTGCGATCTGCCCGGCGTCGTCCAGCACTTCTCGATTCCTGCATCGGCGTTCGACGAGAGCGTGTTCGAGGACGGCCTCGCGTTCGACGGTTCGTCGGTGCGCGGCTTCCAGTCCATCCACGAGTCGGACATGATGCTGCTGCCCGACCCCGCGACCGCACGCATCGATCCGTTCCGCGCCGCCAAGACGCTGAACATGAACTTCTTCGTGCACGACCCGTTCACCCGCGAGGCGTACTCCCGCGATCCGCGCAACGTCGCCCGCAAGGCCGAGAACTACCTGGCCAGCACCGGCATCGCCGACACCTGCTTCTTCGGCGCCGAGGCCGAGTTCTACATCTTCGACTCGGTGACCTTCGACTCGAAGATCAACGGCACCTTCTACGAGGTCGACTCCGAGTCGGGCTGGTGGAACACCGGTGAGCCGTTCGAGGCCGACGGCAGCGCCAACCGCGGCTACAAGGTGCGCCCCAAGGGCGGTTACTTCCCCGTGGCGCCGTATGACCACTACGTCGACCTGCGCGACGAGATGGCCACCAACCTTCAGAACGCCGGGTTCGTGCTGGAGCGCGGTCACCACGAGGTGGGCACCGCCGGTCAGGCCGAGATCAACTACAAGTTCAACACGCTGCTGCACGCGGCCGACGATGTGCTGCTGTTCAAGTACATCATCAAGAACACCGCGTGGCAGAACGGCAAGACCGTCACGTTCATGCCGAAGCCGCTCTTCGGTGACAACGGTTCGGGCATGCACGCCCACCAGTCGCTGTGGAAGGACGGCAAGCCGCTGTTCCACGACGAGTCGGGCTACGCCGGGCTGTCGGACATGGCGCGCCACTACATCGGCGGCATCCTGCACCACGCGCCGTCGCTGCTGGCGTTCACCAACCCCACGGTGAACTCCTACAAGCGTCTGGTGCCGGGCTACGAGGCGCCGATCAACCTGGTGTACAGCCAGCGCAACCGGTCCGCCTGTGTCCGTATCCCGATCACCGGCAACAACCCGAAGGCCAAGCGCCTCGAGTTCCGTTGCCCCGACAGCTCGGGCAACCCGTACCTGGCGTTCGCGGCGATGCTGATGGCCGGCATCGACGGCATCAAGAAGAAGATCGAGCCGCTGGCCCCGGTCGACAAGGACCTCTACGAGCTGCCTCCTGAGGAGGCCGCGAATATCCCGCAGGCGCCGACGTCTCTGTCGGCGGTGATCGACAAGCTCGAGCAGGATCACGAGTACCTGACCGAGGGTGGGGTGTTCACCACCGATCTGATCGAGACCTGGATCTCCTACAAGCGGGAGAACGAGATCATGCCGATCCAGATCCGTCCTCACCCGTACGAGTTCTCGCTGTACTACGACGTGTAAGTCGGCTCGCCGACGCGACGTGTAAGTCGGCTCGCCGACGCGACGTGTAAACCAGCAACGAGAAGCCGGGCACCTGCGGGTGTCCGGCTTTTTCGTTGTTGCATTGCATGCCCCGGGTGGGTATTCATGGGCAATGACCACCTTCGACGCCCGTCTTGCGAGCTATTCCTCGCCGATGCTGAGCATCTTCCGCATCATGTTCGGTGTGCTGTTCACGCTGCACGGCACGATGAAGCTCTTCGGTTGGCCGCTGGGCGCGGCGGTGCCCGTCGGCACGTGGCCGTACTGGTTCGCGGGGCTGATCGAGGTGGTCTGCGGGATCCTGATCACCGTCGGGTTCTTCACGCGCATCGCCGCTTTCATCGCCGCGGGGCACATGGCGGTGGCCTACTTCTGGCAGCACTGGGGCATCATCGGCGGCGAGCCGAAGAGTTTCTGGCCTCTCGGCGGTGACGCCGGTGGCAACGGCGGCGAGTTGGCGATCCTGTACTGCTTCGCGTTTCTGCTCCTGGCCACCCTCGGCGCCGGCGCGTGGTCGGTCGACGGTCGGCGGCAGGTCGCGGGAGGTTCGGGCGTGCGACGCGGTCGGGTGGTCACGGGGACCGCTGCTCCTCCGGTGACCGCGGCTCCGGCCGCGCAGCCCGTGCGGCGGGGCGGTCTCCTCAGCCGATTCCGGAGGAATCGGTACTAGCTCTACGCGAACGCAAATATCTTCAAACCTCCGACGTAGACCGCCCCCAACCCCTTACGATCACGTCACTCATTGACAGCGGAAGTATTTCTTCGGGGGGAGGAATGCCGTGCGGCATTCTGCGTGCATCGGTCGTATCGGCGCTCTGGCGTTTGCCCTGGGGGTGGGGATCGGCCTGGGCGCCACGCCCGCCGTCGCGCTCGCAGACGAGACAGCATCCAGTTCCGCCTCGTCCGAGGGCGGGCCGTCGAAACCCCAACGCCCGGCAAGTGAATCGTCCGGTGCCGAATCCGATAGCTCCGACACCGACACAGGCGCGTCCCACGACACCAACGTCGACACGGACGCCGACGCCGAGGACCGAGCAGCCGATGACGATGACGATGCCGATGCCGATGCCGATGTCACCGAGGTAGACCCCGAGGACTCCACGCGCGCCACCCCGATCAGTGTCCAGGACGAAGCCACCGAAGTCGACGTGGCCGAGGAGCCGGAACCGGCCGACAGCGCTCCGGCCCTTGGTGTCCCGACCGAAGCACCCTCCCCCGCACCGGAACCCACGAATCCTCAGGCTGAGGCGACCGTCGACATCCCGGCCCCGCCCTCCGAAGAGCAGACCCCGGCACCGATGCCGGCGCCCACGGCGGTGACCCTGTCGAGCATCCTGTCCTCTCTGCTCACGCCCACCGACACCCCGAACACCCCTGCCGAGTCACCATTGTGGCTCGTCGCGGCGGCTGCCCTGCGTCGCCAGATCGATCCCGCCACCACTTATCAGGCCACCGCCAACTCCACTTCACTGACCGCCGAGCAGGCCGACGCCATCCGCCGACTCGGCGAGATCCTGCTCGACGGTCCCCCGACCGCCATGGTCGCCACCGACACCCGCGCCTACCTCGCCCACGCCGGCAGCAAGTCGATCACGGTGATCGACACTCTCAAAGGCGCTGTGCTGCAGACTATTTCGCTGCGCTACACCCCGACCAACCTGGCCGTGACCCCCAGCGGCAACCGGCTCTACATCTCCAACGGCATCGCCGGAACGGTCTCGGTGCTCAACACCGCCACCGAGTCCGTCATCAAAACGATCCGCGTGGGCAGGACCCCGACCGCGCTCGCGGTCAACGCCAACGGCAGCCGCGTGTACGTCGTCAACAGCGACGACGGCACGGTCTCCAAGATCAGCATGCTGACCAACACCGTGGTCGGCAAGGTCTACGGTGTGGCCGAGGGGGTTTCGGAGATCACCATCAGCCCCGACGGTTCGACGATCTACACCCTCAGCAGCACCACCGGCCAGGTCTCGCGCTTCTCGTCCACCGCGCTGCGCGCCCAGCAGACGGTGGCCGTGACACCCGCATCGCAGGGCATCACCTTCAGCGCCGACGGGTCCCGGGTGTTCGTCGCCGATATCGCCGGCAGCATCCGTGTCCTCGACGCCGCGACGGGCCAGCAGGTCGACAGCATCGCCGTCACCGCCGGCGTGCCGTTCGACATCGCCGCAAGTCCCGACGGGACGACGCTGTACGTGGCACGCAGCGAGGACGGCAAGCTGTCGGCCTACGACATCGCCACCAAGACCGAACTCACCTCGGTCATCGCCAACCCCTACGAGGTCGACGGTCCCCCTCTGATCAGCGTGAGCCCCGACGGCACCCAGCTGTACTGGGCCGAGTTCGGCGGCACCCGGGTCAACGTCATCGCCCTCGTCCCCGACAACGCCGATCCCGTCGCACAGGCACCGGTTGTCAACGCCCCCAACACCTCCGGTGAGGTCACCGGTTCGGTGACCGTCACCGACCCCGAGGGCAGGCCGCTGACGTACGAGGTGATCACAACGGACAAGGGCTCCGTCACCGTGACGCGCGGTGCCGACGGGGCGTTCGCCTTCACGTACAAGGCCACGTCGGCTGCCCGCCACGAAGCGGCCGCCGACGACGCCGCTCCCGAAACCAAGCAGGACACCTTCGTCCTCACCTTCACCGACGGGCAGCGCGGCGTGGTGTCGGTGCCGATCACCGTCACCATCCCGCCCGCGAACGCCGCGCCCACCGCCACCGTGCGCTCCAGCGTGTCCTGGCTGAGTGCGAAGGTTCTCGGCACGATCACCGCCAGGGACGCAGACAGGGACACGCTGACCTACCTCGCGTCTCCGACGGCCAAGGGCGGAACCGTCACGATCGGGAACGACGGCAGATTCACCTACACCCCGACCGCGGCCGCACGGCACGCCGCCGCCAACGCGAACGCCACCGAAGCCGACAAGCAGGACACCTTCGACGTCGTCATCAACGACGGGCACGGCGGACTGACCACCCTCACGGTGACCGTCACGGTCAAGCCGGGCAACGACGCTCCCGACGCGCGGGTGCGCACCACCGCGTCGTGGTTCGGCCCCGAGGTGTACGGCACGGTCGTCGCCAGAGACCAGGACCGCGACGATCTGACGTTCACCGCTTCGGATACCGCCAAAGGTGGTGTCATCGTGATGGATTCGCGCGGCCGGTTCACCTATACCCCCGCCGAGGCTGCCCGGCACGCCGCGGCCGCCGCCGAGGCGACCGCAGCCGACAAACAGGACACCTTCGACATCACCGTCGACGACGGGCACGGCGGGGTCACCACCGTCGCCGTCACCGTCAGGATCAAGCCCGTCAACGCGGCGCCGAGCGGCGCGTCGGCGGCAGAGTTGTTCACCAATCCGAACAGCGGCCTGACCACCGGGAAGATCACCGCCGTCGACGCCGACGGCGACTCGCTCACATACCGGGTATCCCCCTCCACCGGAAGGGGAATCGTCGACGTCGCCGCCGACGGCACGTTCACCTACCGGCCCACCGAAGCGGCCCGCGAGGCCGCGTCCCGCCCGTTCGCCCCGTCCTGGGTCAGGACGGACCGGTTCCGGGTGACCGTCGACGACGGCCACGGCGGCACCACCACGCTGACCGTGCGAGTTCCCATCGCGCCGACCGGGTACGTCAACCAGGCCCCGACCGACGGGAATTTCTCTGTAGGGCAGCCCAATCCGAGTAGTGGCAAGGTCAGCGGCACCGTCACCGCGGCCGATCCCGACCGCGACGATATCTACTACCTCGGCTCCGGGCAGACCGCCAAGGGCGGAACGGTCGTGGTCGAGCGGGACGGGCGGTTCGTCTACACGCCGACGGATGCGGCAAGGCAGCAGGCTGCGTCACCGGACGCGAGCGATGAAGACCGGCAGGATTCGTTCGTCGTGACCGCGATCGACCAGTACGCCGCGACTCTCGCTGTCCCGGTGACCGTGTCGATCCTGCCGTGGGCGGCGTCGATCGCGGGCCTGGTCTAGTCCAGGCCCAGATCCTCACGGAACCGGCGCATCCCGTCGATCTTCTGATCCAGGGATGCGTCGGGTCCGCTGTAGAACATCCACGGCATCGTGATGATCCCGGTGATACCACCGGCGGCCGCCCGCGCGTAATGCTCCGGGGTGAAGGCATCGGTCAGCGGCGTGATCACCTCGAAACCATCCATCCCCAAACCGTTCTCGGCGCGCAGAGCGCGAACCGCCGAAACCCGTCCCAGCGCCCGGTCCAGCGAGATGAGGTCACCGATCCAGCCGTCGTGCCGCGCGGCGCGGCGCAACGCGATGTCCGACAGCCCGCCGACATAGACCGGGATCGGCGGCGGTGTCGGCTCCATCTCCAGGCGCGGGGCGGTGTAGAACTCGCCGGAGAACTCGGTCCAGCCCGGCGACCACAGCGCCTTCATCAACTCCAGCATCTCGTCGGTGCGCTTGCCGCGGCGCTCGAACTGCTGGCCGAGCAGCTCGAATTCCTCACGGCACCAACCCACCCCGATGCCGAGCTCCAACCGACCCGATGCCAGTACCGCTGCGGTGCCGATGGCCTTCGCCGCCGAGTACGGGTCGCGCATCGCGGGCAGATACACCGTCGTCACGAAATGCAGTCGGGATGTCACGAGCGCGACCGCCCCGATCATCACCCACGGATCCGGCCAGTCGGTGAACGCCTCCCACCGCCGCGCGCCATCCTTGGTGTACGGGTACGGCGTCTGCAGCGTCTCCAGGTTCACCACGTGGTCGGGGATCGCCATCCCGTGGTAGCCGAGATCATCGGCGGCCCTGGCGATCTCGACCGCCTCACGGGTGTCCAGGAACGCGGTCGACACGTAGAACTTCATCCGGCGTCGCGCGCCCACGCCGGCGTGATGAACACACCCTCGGCCTCTACGGTCACACCGTCGGCGTCCATCAGATACCCCTTCGCGAACGTCTTGGCCCCTTCGGTCCGTTCCACGAAGGCTTCTGCGCGCAACGGTCCCAGCGGGGTGCCGCGCACGTAACGCAGGCTGATCGTTCCGGTGAACCGGGCCTTGCTCAGACTATCGCTGGCGACCTCGCCGAGTATCTGGTCGAGCACCAGTGCGGACACCCCGCCGTGCACCCATCCCGGTGGCCCCTCGTAGACGGGCCCGAGCGTGAACTCGCTCCAGCACCGGCCGTCGCCGTCGTGTTCGACGACAATCGGGGGGCTGATCGCGTTGCGCAGTCCCACCGCAGGGTTGCCCCAGGTGACCGGGCGACCGGTATCCGCATGGCGCAGCACCGGCCGGTCCTCGCGCAGCCGCTGCTGCAGCAGCGCGGTGGCCGCTTCCAGGTGCACGAGTGCCTCACGCACGGTCGCGTCGTCGACGTCGGTGTGGACGCCGACGTCGACGAGGGTGCGCAGCGCGTCGGTCAGCGGCTCGTAGCGGCCGCGCAGCCGGTCGTAGTCGTCGGCGCTGATCTTGTCGTACTCGAACACTCAGCCTCCGAAAACCTTGCGCACCACGGCCTTCGCCCGGCGCGTCACCCGCAGATAGTTGTCCAGGAACTCCCCGCCGTCGCCGTCGGGCCACCCGGCCGCCACCGCGACCGCGTTGAGCAACTTGCCCGGCCCGGGCAGTTGATCGGTCGGCTTGCCCCGCACGAGCACGAGCGCGTTACGTGCCTTCGTCGCGGTCAGCCAGGCTTCGCGCAGCAGCTCGAGGTCGCCCTCGGCGATCAGTTCCGCGGCGCCGATCGCGTTGAGCGTGTCCAGCGTCGAGGTCGTGTGCAGCGCCGGGATCTTGTGCGCGAAGCGCAGCTGCAGCAGCTGCACGGTCCACTCGATGTCGGCCAGCCCGCCGCGGCCCAGCTTGGTGTGGGTGTTGGGATCGGCTCCGCGCGGCAACCTTTCGGCGTCGACGCGGGCTTTGATCCTCCGGATCTCCTGCACCGTCTCCGCCGACGCACCGCCGGCCGGGTACCGGATCTTGTCGATCATCAGCAGGAACCGCTCCCCCAGCTCCAGATCGCCGGCGACCCGGTGGGCCCGCAGCAGCGCCTGCACCTCCCAGGGCTGCGCCCACTGCGCGTAGTAGGCCTCGTAGGAGGCCAGCGTGCGCACCAGCGGACCGTTACGCCCTTCGGGGCGGAGGTTGGTGTCGACCTCCAGCGGTGGATCGGAGCTCGGTGTGCCGAGCCGCGCGCGCACCTGCTCGGCGATCGTCACCGCCCACTTCACCGCCACCGATTCCTCGACGCCGTCGGCGGGTTCGCACACGAACAGCACGTCGGCGTCCGACCCGTAGCCGAGTTCGCCGCCGCCGAGGCGACCCATGCCGATGACCGCGATCCGGGCGGGCACCCCCGCCTCGGGCGTGTTCGCCCGCGTCAGCGCGTCCAGCGCCGCCTGCAGCACGGCCACCCACACCTGGGTGAGCTGCTTGCACACCTCGGTCACGTGCAGCATGCCGAGAAGATCGGCCGACGCGATGCGCGCCAGCTCCCGGCGCCGCAGCGATCGTGCGGCCGCGATGGCCCGCATCGGGTCCGCATGGCGTGCAGCCGAATTCACCAGAGATTTCGCCGCACTCTCGGTGTCGACGTCGCACAGCTTCGGCCCGTTGGGTCCGTCCGCGTAGAGCTGGATGACCTCGGGGGCCTTCATGAGCAGTTCGGGCACGTACGCCGAGGTGCCCAGGACGTGCATCAGCCTCTTGGCGACGGCCCCCTCGTCGCGCAGCGTGGCGAGATACCAGCGCGCCTCGGCGAGTTCGTCGCTGATGCGGCGGTAGTTCAGCAGTCCCGCGTCGGGATCGGGGGTGTCGGACAGCCAGTCGAGCAGCGTCGGCAGCAGCACCTGCTGTACGCGCGCCCGCCGTCCCGAGCCGCCGGTCAGTGCCGCGAGATGCGTCAGCGCGCTCTGCGGACCCTCGTATCCGAGTGCCGCGAGCTGTCGTTCGGCGGCGTCGGTGCTCATCACATCCGAAAGACCCACGGAGGCTTGGCCGACGGACTCCAGCAGCGGCTGATAGAACAGCTTCGCGTGCAGCCGCGAGACACGGTGGCTCTGACGCTTGAGCTCCTCGCGCAGGACCCCCAGCGCGTCGTGGCGGCCGTCGGGGCGCATGTGCGCGGCGCGGGCCAGCCAGCGCATCGCCTCTTCGTCGTCGGCCTCGGGCAGCATGTGGGTGCGCTTGAGCCGCTGCAACTGCAGCCGGTGTTCGAGCAGACGCAGGAACTCATACGACGCCGTCAGGTTGGCGGCGTCGTCGCGCCCGACGTAGCCGGCCTGCCCGAGGGCCGCCAGCGCGTTGACCGTCGAGGCCACGTGCAGCGAGTCGTCGTTGCGGCCGTGCACCAGCTGCAGCAGCTGCACGGCGAACTCGACGTCGCGCAGACCGCCTGTGCCGAGCTTGATCTCGCGGGTACGCACGCCGGCTGGCACGAGTTCCTCGACCCGCCGGCGCATCGCCTGCACCTCGGGGACGAAGTCCTCACGTTCCGACGCCGTCCACACCATCGGCATCAGCGCCTCGATGTAGCGGTTGCCGAGTTCCATGTCCCCGGCGCACGGCCGCGCCTTGAGCAGAGCCTGGAACTCCCACGTCTTGGCCCAGCGTTCGTAGTAGGCGATGTGCGATTCGAGGGTGCGGACCAGTTGGCCCTGCTTGCCCTCGGGCCGCAGCGCGGCGTCGACTTCGAAGAACGCGTCGGAGGCCAGCCGCATCATCTCCCCGGCGATGCGGGTGGCCAGTGCGAGGCTGCTGTGCGAGCCGTCGTCGGTGACGAAGATGACGTCGACGTCGCTGACGTAGTTCAGTTCCCGCGCACCGCATTTGCCCATCGCGATGATGGTCAGCGCCGGTGCGGGCGTGTCCCCGCACACCGACGCGGTGACGACGCGCAGCGCGCCGGCCAGGGCGGCGTCGGCGAGGTCGGACAGGTGTTCGCCGACGACGGTGAACGGCAGCACCGGCTCGTTCTCGACGACGGAGGCGACGTCGAGGGCGCCCAGCACGAGCAGCCGGTCCCGGTAGAGCGTGCGCAGGGGCGGCACCGCGGCGGCCGTCGGACCGGTCGCCTTGTCGGCCTCCTCGGCGAACATGTCCCGCAGCTGCTGCGGATCGGGCAGCGTGACGGAGCCCGCCAGGAGGCGCCACGACGCGGGGTGGGCGATCAGGTGGTCACCGAGGGCCAGCGACGATCCCAGGATTCCGAACAGCCGTCCGCGCAGCCCGCGGTCTTTGAGCAGTGCGGCGTCGACCGCGTCCCACTCGGCGTCGAGAGCCTCGGCCAGCCGCACGATCGCCTTGAGCGCCTTGTCTGCGTCGGGGGCGCGCGACAGCGCCCACAACAGTTCGACATGGGCGTCGGTGTTCCAGCCGAGCCGGTCGAGATCGGCCTGCGCCGTGGGCTCTACGAGCCCGAGCCGGCCGACGCCGGGCAGCTTGGGTCGCTGCGTCGCAGGTTTCGCCACGCCCATCAAGGTAGCGCGGCCGGGCCCCCGCTAGAGCGACAGGTAGTTCTTCAGCTCGAACGGTGTCACGTGGCTGCGGTAGTTCTCCCACTCGCGGCGCTTGTTGCGCAGGAAGAAGTCGAAGACGTGCTCGCCGAGCGCCTCGGCGACCAGCTCGGAGTTCTCCATGTCGGCCAGCGCGGCCCCGAGGCTGCCGGGCAGCTCCTTGTAGCCCATCGCGCGGCGTTCCTCCGGCGTCAGGCTCCAGACGTTGTCCTCGGCTTCGGGTCCCAGCACGTAGTTCTTCTCGATGCCGCGCAGCCCTGCTGCGAGGAGGACCGCGAAGGTCAGGTACGGGTTGCACGCCGAGTCGGGGCTACGCACCTCGACGCGCCGCGACGACACCTTGTGCGGCGTGTACATCGGCACCCGCACCAGCGCGGAGCGGTTGGCCGCACCCCACGAGGCTGCCGTCGGCGCCTCCCCGCCGTGCACCAGACGCTTGTAGGAGTTCACCCACTGGTTGGTGACGGCGCTGATCTCGTTGGCGTGCTCGAGAATGCCTGCGATGAACGATTTCCCGACGGCGGAGAGCTGCAGCGGGTCGTCGGGGCTGTGGAACGCGTTCGAATCGCCCTCGAACAGGCTCATGTGGGTGTGCATCGCCGACCCCGGGTGCTCGGCGAACGGCTTCGGCATGAACGAGGCCCGCACGCCGTCGCCGAGTGCGACCTCCTTGACGAGGTAGCGGAACGTCATCACGTTGTCGGCCATCGACAGCGCGTCGGCGTAGCGCAGGTCGATCTCCTGCTGGCCGGGTGCGCCTTCGTGGTGGCTGAACTCGACCGAGATGCCCATCTGCTCGAGGGCGTCGATCGCGTGGCGGCGGAAGTTCGGCGCCGAATCGTGCACGGCCTGGTCGAAGTAGCCGCCGTTGTCGGCCGGGGTCGGCGGGCTCCCGTCGTTGTCGCCGGGCTTGAGCAGGAAAAACTCGATCTCGGGGTGCACATAGCAGGAGAACCCGAGGTCGCTGGCCTTCGAGAGCTGGCGGCGCAGCACGTGGCGCGAATCGGCCCAGGACGGCGAGCCGTCGGGCATGGTGATGTCGCAGAACATCCGCGCGGAGTGGTGCTTGCCCGAGCTGTCCGCCCACGGCAGCACCTGGAACGTCGACGGATCGGGGCGGGCGACCATGTCGGCCTCGGACACACGCGCGAAGCCCTCGATCGAGGAACCGTCGAAGCCGATGCCCTCTTCGAACGCGCCCTCGAGTTCCGCGGGGGCGATGGCGACGGATTTCAGGTATCCGAGGACGTCGGTGAACCACAGCCGGACGAAGCGGATGTCGCGTTCCTCCAGCGTGCGCAGCACGAATTCCTTCTGCCGATCCATGGTCGAAGCCTAGGTCGGACCTGTTAAATCCGTGTTACGGGCGGCGAACCGGCAGCGGGTCGCGTGTCCGTGCCAAGATCGGTGCCCGTGAGGCTCTACGAACAACCGTGGCCCGAGGGCGATTTCCGCTTCTTCCAGCTCGGTCACGTCGTCGACGATGTCGTGGCTGCCGCCGCGCGGTGGGCCCGGACCTTCGGCATCGGACCTTTCCATGTGCTTCCGACCGTCGAGCAGCACACCGACTATGGCGGACAGATCCGCCCGGTGCGAATCCAGGTCGCGGTCGCCCAGGCCGGTCCGGTGCAGATCGAGCTGATCCAGCAGCACTGCGACACGCCGAGCATCTACTCGGAGTGGAGTCGCGGCGGGACCAGCTCCTTTCATCAGATCGCCACGCTGACATCCGGTTACGACGCCAAGACGGCGCACTTCGCCGCGCTCGGATATCCGATCGCGGCACAGAGTCACGGCGGGGGGTTCCGGGTGGCCTACATCGACACGGTGGCGGACTTCGGGTTCTACACCGAGGTGGTCGACGCGCCACCGGCGTTCACCGATCACGTCCGCGCCATCGCCGCCACCTGCGCCGACTGGGACGGCAGCGACCCGGTGCGCATCCTGACCCGCGACGGCTACCGGGTGCCGTGATGGTGGCCGATCTGTCGGGCCCGCTGGCCGGGTCCCCCCTCGAGACGTCGGTGCTGGAGTCGCTCGACATGCTCGAACGCGCCCTGAGCCTGCAGCCGACGGGGCACCACCGCTTCCGGGCGGGCAACGAACGCGACCGGTTCGGCCGGCTCTTCGGCGGCCAGTTGCTCGCGCAGGCCGTCTACGCCGCGGCACGCACCGTGGAATCTCACCCGCCGCATTCGGTACACGCCTACTTCGTGCAGACCGGCGCCTCGGATACGCCGGTCGACATCGCCGTCGACGTGGTGCGTGACGGCCGGTCGATGGCGACCCGGCAGGTCACCATCGCCCAGGGCGAGCGCACCCTGCTCACCGCGATGGCGTCGTTTCACACCAACCCGGACGAACCCGAGCTCGCACGCCCGCACTCCGAGGTCCCCGCCCCCGAGGACGTGCCGCTGCTGCAGCACTGGGTGCCTCGCGCCGGGGCCGAGTTCGGCGCGCACGCACAGAACTGGATCGACGTGCCGCCGGCGCTGGAGATGCGCATCGCGGAACCGACCGGCTTCCTGGGCGGCGACCAGACACCGGACCCACGCTCACATTGGATGCGCCTGCCCCGGCCCATCGCCGACGATCCCGCCCTGCACACCGCGATGCTGGCGTACGCGAGCGATTACCTGTTGTTGGACATGGCTTTACGCAACCATCCGCACCGGGTGGACTACTCGTCGATCGCGGCGGTCAGCCTTGACCATTCGTTGTGGGTGCACCGTCCGGTCCGCTTCGACGACTGGCATCTCTACACCCAGGAGACGGTCGCCCTCGCCGGACACCGCGCACTGATCCGCGGGACGATCCGCGACCTCGGCGGCCACACGGTCGCCAGCACGTCACAGGAGGTGCTGATCCGACCCACCGGCGCGCGCACCTCGCCGATGTCCTAGCACCGCAGGCCCGACGGCGGCGGCGTCGAGTTCGTCAGGAAGGCGACCACCGCGGTGTCGACGCATGCGTCGCCGTTGAACACGACCGTGTGCTGGGTGCCGGTGAAGCTGATCAGCTGGGCGTCCAGCTGGTCGGCCAGCGCGATGCCGGCCTCGTACGGCGTCGCAGGGTCGCCGGTCGTGGACACCACGACCACCTTCCCGGGGCCGGGTGAGGTCGCCGCGCCGACCACCGACGTCGGCGGGACCGGCCACATCGCGCAGACGTCGCGGGGGGCGAACCCGGTGAACTGTCCGTAGGCCAGGAACGGCACGGCGGCGCGTGAGCGCCGGTCGGCGTCGGCCCAGACGGCCGGATCGGTCGGGAACACCGCATCGACGCAGCGGATCGCGGTGAACGCGTCCTGCTGGTTGGAGTAGTGCCCGTCGCGGTCGCGCCGCTGGTATTCGTCGGCGAGCAGCAGCAGATCGCCGGGGTCGGTGCCGCGCTGCAGGCCGAGCAGCCCGCTGGTCAGATACGGCCAGAACCGTTGGGAGTACAGGGCACTCACCGTGCCGGTGATCGCGTCCTGGTATCCGAGCCCGCGCGGGTCCGACGTCGCCGCGGGGCGCACCGCCAGCGGGTTGACGAGCTGGTGGAAACGAGCGACGAACTGTGTCGGATCGGTGCCCAGCGGGCAGCCCGCGGATTTCGCGCAGTCGGCGGCGTAGCGCTCGAACGCGCGCTGGAAGCCCGTGTTCTGGGTGAGACTCTCGGTGATCGGATCGAGCGTGGGGTCGACGGCGCCGTCGAGGACCATGGTGCGCACGCGCTGCGGGTAGCGCGACGCGTAGACCGCGCCGAGCTGGGTGCCGTAGGAGAATCCGAGGTAGTTGATCTGGTCTTCGCCCAGGGCTTCGCGCACCACGTCCATGTCGCGCGCGGCGGTCGCGGTGCCGACACCGGCGAGAAACTCGGGGCCCATCCGGTCCAGGCAGCGCGCGGCGAACTGCCGCAGCACGTCCTCGATGTGCGCGACCCCGGCGGGGCTGTAATCGACCATCGGCTCGGTACGGAACGCGTCGAACTCGGCATCGGTGCGGCACCGCAACTGGGGTGTCGAGTGACCGACCCCGCGTGGATCGATGCCGACGAGGTCGAAGCGGCGCGCGATCTCGGTCCCGGCGAGCGCGGCGCCCATACCGGCCACGGTGTCGACCGCTGATGCGCCCGGACCGCCGGGGTTCACCACGAGCACGCCGATGCGGGGCCCGGTGGCGGGAACGCTGATGACCGCCAGGTGCGCTTGGGCACCACCGGGATCGGCGTAGTCGACCGGCACCGCGACGGTGCCGCACCGCGCCGTCGGAACGGCGGAGGCGTCGGCGAGGACGGTGGTGCACGAATCCCACACCGCGGCGGCGGTATACGGCTCGGCCGAGGTGCCCGGCGCCGCGGAGGCGGTCGGGCTCAGCGCGGCAGAGATCAGCGCCAGCGCCGCGATCATCGGTCCGGCGCGCAGCATGGCAGTCATCGTTGCACGGCGCCGCGGTGCCGTCGCCCCCTGGAACGCAACGGTGACCGTGCTGTTATCAGGTGCCCAGTTCGTAGGTGAGCCAGACGGACTTCTCGGCGCCGATCCCGTCGTAAAGCCGTTGCGCCGTCGCGTTGTCCGGCGAGGTTTCCCACACGAGCTTCTCGGCGCCCCGCTCGTGGCACATCTGCATGCCGCGCGCGATCAGGGCCCTTCCGGTGCCGGCCCCGCGCGACCGCGGTGTGACGTAGAGGTCGTTGAGGACGCCGACGCGCGCGGCGTACAGGGTCTGCCACGTCCAGAAGATCGTCGCGAATCCCACCGTCTCCCCCGACGCGTCGCGCGCGATGAGTTGCACGCCCTCGGACGGGTCGGCGATCAGCGCCCGGCACATCGCGTCGAGTTTGTCGCCGGGCGGGTCCACCTCGTAGAAGTCGCAGTAGCTCCGCAGCATCGGCGCCAGGTCGGCGAGGTCGGCCTCGCCGACGATGGTGATGGTCAGCACCGGGTGTCCGGCGGCGGCACCGAACCGTCGATCAGGTACGGGACCACGATGTCGTCGACACACGAATCCCCTTGCAGCGCAACGGTGTGCTGGGTCCCCTCGAACGTCACCAGCGCGCCACCGAGCTGGCGGGCCAGGTTGACGCCCGCCTGATAGGGCGTCGCCGGATCGTTGGTGGTGGACACGACCAGGATCGGGGGCAGCCCGGTCACGCTGATCTCGTGGGGCTTGCTGGTCGGCGGTACCGGCCAGAACCCGCAGGTCGGCATCGGTGCGAGTCCGGTGAACTCGCCGTAGGCCATGAACGGCGCGGCGTCGCGCACCCGGCGGTCCTGCTCGACGAGAGTGGCGCGGTCGGTGATCGCCGGCTTGTCCACGCAGTTCACCGCGATGCGCACATCGGTGCTGTTGGTGTAGCGACCCTGGGCGTTGCGCTCCATGTACAGGTCGGCCAGCGCGAGCATGGTGTCGCCCTTGCCCTCTTTGACCTCGCCGAGCGCCTGCGTGAGATGACGCCACAGCGCGGGCGAGTACAGCGGCAGGATGGTGCCGACGACGGCGTCGTTGTAGCTGAGACCGCGCGGATCCGACGTCTCGGCCGGTTCGTCGACCAGCGGCCACACCAGCGAGTGGTACACCTCGACGGCCTTGGCGGGATCCGTACCGAGCGGGCAGTCGTCGTCGATGGCGCAGTCGGCGGCGTAGTCGTCGAACGCCTGCTGGAACGCCGCGGCCTGACGGACGTCGGCTTCCAGCGGGTCGGCGTTGGGGTCGATCGCGCCGTCGAGAACCATGGCGCGCACGTTCTGCGGGAACTGTTCGGCGTAGGAGGCGCCGATGCGGGTCCCGTAGGAGTACCCCAGATACGTCAGCTTCTCGTCGCCGAGGGCGACCCGCAGCGCGTCGAGATCCTTGACGACGCTGGCGGTTCCGACGTTGGCGAGGAAGTCGGTGCCCATCTTGTCGACACAGCGCTGGATGAACTCCTTGGTCAGCGACTCGAGGTGCGCGACGCCCTCAGCGGTGTACTCGACGACGTTGTCGGCGCGCAGCCGGTCGTTGTCGGCGTCGCTGTTGCACCACACCGCCGGGTTGGAGTTCGCGACGCCGCGTGGGTCGAACCCGACGATGTCGAAGCGCTCGAGCACCTCCTCGGGCAACGTCGAGACCATCGCCGCGGCCGCCTCGACACCCGACTTCCCGGGGCCGCCGGGATTGACCACCAGCGATCCGATCCGGTCGCCGGTGGCGGGAACGCGCAGCACCGCCAGCTGCGCGACGTCACCGTCGGGGTCCTCGGGGTTGTCCCAGTCGACGGGGACCGAGAGCATGCCGCACTCCGACCCGGGCGGGATGCGCTTCTGGTCGGACGGGCCCGTCTCGCACGGGGACCAGTCGATCGGGGTTCCCGGGCGCGGCACCGAGACCAGCGCGTTTCCGTCCACCACCTTGCTGCAGCCGGCCACCAGCAGTGCCGACATCGCGAGGAGGAGGCCGGATCGTCCGATCCCGGTCGTGAGCTTCATGGCACCACATGCTGCCATGCGCGGGCATCGGCGCTGGCGAGGCGCGTGCCGGGGAGCGGATGTGAGGAAATCCACTTAACACGGTGTTCACCTTCCGGTGGCCCGGTGGCAGACTGGCCGTGTCAGCGAACCCGGGGACCATTTCCTGGCCACGAGGCTTCGAACCGACTGAACCCGATGAGGGGACAACGATGTCTGAGCAGTCCGTTTACGGTGCCGGCGCCGAGACCGCCGTGTCGTCCGCGCCGCGCGTGAAGGTACGCACGCACCACCTGCACAAGTGGAAGTCAGAAGGTCACAAGTGGGCCATGCTGACCGCCTACGACTATTCGACCGCCGCCGTGTTCGACGAGGCGCAGATCCCCGTCCTTCTCGTCGGCGATTCCGCCGCCAACGTGGTGTACGGCTACGACACCACCGTCCCGGTCACCCTCGACGAGTTGATCCCGCTGGTACGCGGCGTCGTCCGCGGGGCCCCGCACGCACTCGTCGTCGCGGACCTGCCGTTCGGCAGCTACGAGGCCGGTGCGCAGCAGGCGCTGGCGACCGCCACCCGCATGCTCAAGGAGACCGGCGCGCACGCCGTGAAGCTCGAGGGCGGCGAGCGGGTCGCCGAGCAGATCGCCGCGGTGACCGCCGCCGGCATCCCGGTGATGGCGCACATCGGCTTCACCCCGCAGAGCGTCAACGGTCTCGGCGGTTTCCGGGTGCAGGGTCGCGGTGACGCCGCCGAGCAGACCATCCACGACGCGATCGCGGTCCAGGAGGCCGGCGCGTTCGCGGTGGTCATGGAGATGGTGCCGGCCGAACTGGCCACCCAGATCACCGGCAAGCTGACGATCCCGACCGTCGGCATCGGTGCCGGCCCCAACTGCGACGCCCAGGTCCTCGTGTGGCAGGACATGGCCGGCATGACCAACGGCAGGACGGCGAAGTTCGTCAAGCGATTCGGTGCGGTCGGCGACGAATTGCGCCGCGCCGCCACCGAATACGCGCAGGAAGTGGCCACCGGCGTGTTCCCCGCCGAGGAGCACTCCTACTAGCCGCCGGGGCTGAACTCCGGCTTCCGCTTGGCCAGGAAGGCATCGACACCTTCACGGCCGTCGGCGGATTCCGCTCGCTGGGCGATCAGCCGCCCTTCCAGTTCCATCTGCTGTTCCAGGCCGTTGGAGAACGTGTCCAGCAGCAGCGCCTTGACTCCGCCGTTGGATCCGGCTGCCGTGGCCGCCATCTGGCCGGCGAGCGCGTCGGCGCGCGCTGCGAGTTCGTCGTCGGCGACGACCTCGGTGACCAGACCCCAGCGTGAGGCCTCGTCGGCCGACAGCACGCGGTTGGTCAGCATCAGCTGTTTGGTCTTGGCGATGCCGATGAGCCGCGGCAGGTAGTAGGAGGCGCTGCCGTCGGGGCTGAGTCCGACCTTCGTGTAGGCCATGGTGAACGATGCCGACTCCGCGGCGAGAACCAGATCGCCGCTCACCGCGAGCGAGAACCCGGCGCCCGCGGCGGTGCCGTTGACCACGGTGATCACGACGGCGTCCATCCGCGCGAACGACGAGATGGCACGGTGCAGGTCGTCGGCGACGCCTTTGACGTGCTGCCCTCGGCTCGGTGCGGACGCGAAGTCCTTCAGGTCGCCGCCGGCGCAGAAGAACCGGCCCGCGCCGGTGAGGACGACGACCTTGGTCGCCGGGGTGTCGCAGCGGGCCGCGGCATCGGCGAGTTCGCGAGTCATGGTGCCGTTCATGCCGTTCGCCGCTTCGGGGCGGTTCAGCGTGATCCGGGCGACGGGTCCGCTCTGCTCGAGGGTGATGGTCTGGTAGTCAGTCACACCCGGGACTGTAACGTCCGCCGTTCTACAGGGTTCCGTCCAGATAGCTCGCGCGGCATGAGCGGCGGGCCAGCTTGCCACTCGTCGTGCGCGGAATCACCCCGGAGCGAACGAGTTTCACGTCTCGCACCGGTATCGCATGCTTGCGAGAAACCTCGGCGCGGATCGCTTCCTGGATCGGGGCGGCCTCGGCGCGGCCCGCGCCGGGGGCGCGCTCGGCGACGATGACGACCTCTTCGCGTCCTTCACCGGGAACAGAGAACGCCGCGACGAATCCGGCGCGCACCGACGGCGACGCCGCCGCGGCGGTGGCCTCGATGTCCTGCGGGTAGTGGTTGCGGCCGTCGACGATGATCAGGTCCTTGATGCGGCCGGTGATGTAGAGCTCACCGTCGAGGTAGACACCGAGATCCCCGGTGCGCAGCCACAGCGCGGAGTCGGCGGAGCGCTCGGCGTGACTGCCGCGCGCCAACCGGGACTGCAGCTTGTTGCGGAACGTCAGTTCCGTCTCCTCGGGACGCTCCCAGTAGCCGTTGCCGATGTTGTCGCCGTGCAGCCAGATCTCCCCCACGCAGCCGTCGGGAAGCTCGCAGTCGGTGGCGGGGTCGACGATCACGGCCCACTGGCTGCGGGCGACGTTGCCGCACGACACCTGGACGGTCGCGTCGGGGTGATCGGAGTCGACGATGACGGCGCGACCGGCGGTGAGCTGTTTACGGTCGACGTAGACCGCCTTGAGCGCCGAGTCGGGAGGCGTGGTCGATACGAACAGGGTGGCCTCGGCCATGCCGTAGGACGGCTTGATGACCGTCTGCTTGAGTCCGTACGGCGCGAACGCGGCGTTGAACGCCTCGACCGCGGCGACGCTGATCGGCTCCGAGCCGTCGATCAGGCCGGCGACGTTGCTCAGGTCGAGCTCCTCGCCCTCGGGCGGCAGTCCGCGCTGGGCGGCCAGCGCGAACGCGAAGTTCGGGGCGGCCGCGAACATCGGGCGGTCGTCGGCGCCGAGTTCCTTGATCCACCGGTACGGCCGGCGCACGAACGCGACCGGCGACATCAGGGTGAGGTAGCCGCCGGCCAGGGCCGGGAACATGATCATCAGCAGACCCATGTCGTGGAACAGCGGTAGCCAGCTGACGCTGTTGATGTCGGGGTCGAGACCGACCGACAGGACCATCTGCACGACGTTGGTGCACGCCGACCGATGGGTGATCTTCACACCGGCGGGTGCCCGGGTGGACCCGGAGGTGTACTGCAGGTAGGCGACGTCGTCGGTCTGCAACGGAGCGCGCTGAAAGCCCACACCGACGGAGTCGGGCACGGCGTCGACCGCGATGAGCCGGGGGCGCCGGTTGTGGGGCAGGGCGCGCAGGAACTCGCGCACCGGCTCGGCCGTCGCCGTGGTGGTGAGGACGACCGACGGTTGGGCGTCGGCCAGCACCGCGTGCAGACGCTCGCTGTGGCCGGGCAGTTCGGGAGCGAAGAGCGGCACGGCGATCGCACCGGCCTCGATGGCCGCGAAGAAGCCGATGACGTACTCGACGCCCTGGGGCGTGAGGATGGCGACGCGATCCCCGGGCCGGGTGACCTGCTGCAGGCGGGCGCCGACCGCGTCGAGGCGGGTCCGCAGCTGCGCCCAGGTCAGTTCGATCGTGCGATCGTGCTCGAAGTCCAGATACCGGTAGGCCGGGGTGTCGCCGAATTCGGCAGCGTTACGACCGAGGAACGAGGTCAGCGTGGTGCCGGGCGGGATGACGATATTGCCCTCGTGGTCGAGGTAATCGTCGAGCCTTAACTCTGGACTCATAAGAGCATCCTAAGAGAACCCGGTACCAAAATGGGTAATCCGGCACGGGCGCGCCGGGCACCAATATGACGTCGGGCGCTCCGGGCCGCGCGTTCATCTGGATATGGCACGCTGATGTCCCCGATCCTGCCCGGAGCAGCGCACGAGAACAAAGGTGACCATGGCCGCCAAATCCCCCGAAACCTCCAGGTATACGGAAACCGAGCGCAAGTTCGAGGTCGTCGACTCGACCGTCTCGCCGTCCTTCGAGGGGCTGTCGGCGGTCGCTCGCGTCGAGCGGTCACCGTCACAGTCACTGGCCGCTGTGTACTTCGACACCCCGGGCCGCGACCTCGCCCGCCACAAGATCACGCTGCGGCGGCGCACCGGCGGCACGGACGCGGCCTGGCATCTGAAGCTGCCCGCCGGCGCCGAGACCCGCACCGAGATCCACGTGCCGCTCGGCGACGATGAGCCGGCAGACGACCCGACGGTGCCCGAGAGCCTGCGGGATGTGGTGGCCGCGATCGTCCGGGACCGCCCGCTGGCACCGGTCGCCCGGATCAACACGACCAGAATCGTCGAGAACCTGCTCGGTCCCGGCGGGGCGGGCATCGCCGAGTTCTGCGACGACCACGTGACGGCCAGTGCGGTCGGGGGTGACGAGCTGACATGGCGCGAATGGGAGCTGGAGTTGCAGCCCGGCAGTGACGCCGCCGTGTTCGACAGGTTGACCAACCGCCTGCTCGACGCGGGCGCCGAGCCGGCAGGACACGGCTCGAAGCTGGCACGGGTGCTGGCGAGCGCGCCGGATGCCGGTGACGACGCCCCGAAGACGTCGAAGGCGGCCGCAGGAGATCCGGCCCGCCGCGCCGTCGCCCAGCACATCGCGGAGCTGATCGAGTGGGATCGGGCGGTGCGCGCCGACGAGTGGGATTCGGTGCACCAGATGAGGGTGACCACGCGCAAGATTCGTAGCCTGCTCCAGTCGTCGGAGGGGTCTTTCGACATCGCCGACCACGAGTGGGTCCTCGACGAGTTGCGCGAGCTCGCCGCGGTGCTCGGTATCGCGCGCGACGCCGAGGTACTCGCCGAACGCTACGAACGGGCGCTGGATGCGCTGCCGGAGACCAACGTCCGCGGGCCCGTGCGGGAACGTCTCGTCGACGGAGCCAAGAAGCGCTATCAGACGGGATGGAAACGGTCGCTGACCGCGATGCGGTCACAGCGCTACTTCCGCCTGCTCGACGCGCTCGAGGAGCTCGTCGCCTCCGATCCCCCGCAATCGGCCGCGGGCGAAGAGCCGCAGCAGCTGAACATCGGCTCGGCGTACAAGCGGGTTCGCAAGGCCGCCAAGGCCGCTCGGGCCGCAGCGGAGGACGCCGAGACGGGGACGGACGAGTCGAACGAGGCTCTGCATCGAATCCGCAAGCGCGCGAAGGCTCTTCGTTACACGGCGGCGGCCACCGGTGCGTCCAAGGTCGCCGACCGCGCCAAGGTGATCCAGTCTTTGCTCGGAGACCACCAGGACAGCGTGGTCAGCCGCACGCACCTGAGCCGACAGGCCGAGGTCGCGCACGCCGCGGGCGAGGACACCTTCACCTACGGACTGCTGTACCAACTCGAAGACGACCTCGCCCGGCGCTGCGAGGAGCAGATCGACGACGCCCTGAAGGCGCTGGACAAGGCGGTCGCCAAGTCCTAGCGTCTGGTCGCTGTTATGCGACCGCCTAGTTATCGATGCGCGGATGCGGGGACTCGTAGCGCGTGAGGTACTCCTCGACCAGTTGCCGCGTCCTGCCGTGGCCTGTCGTGATGCCGAGCCCGGTTTCGATGGTCAGGGTCCGACCGATTCCGGCGATGAGCACGGACACCACTTCCGGATGCAGGACATCGTCGGTCCCGTGCTCTCGCAGGATGAACGTCAGCGCGGCGATCTGGGCCTCGCGGAAGCGCTCAGCCCCGGCGGCCAGTTCTTCCCGGATCTTCTCGCGATGGTTGCCCAGCGCCATGAACTCCATGGTCAACCGTGACCCGTGTGGGTCAACGGTCATGTCCCACAGGGCATGAAGAGGGTTGTCCGAGGACAGGGCCGCGCGTTGGGCGTCGAGATTGGCCTCGGTTCCCCGCCGGAGAACCGCGAGATAGAGGTCGTCCATCGTCGGGAAGTAGTAGTAGACGACCGCCCGCTGGACTCCGACCTTCTCGGCGACTCGTCGGGAGGTCGCAGCGGCGTAGCCCTCGGCCAGCATGATCTCGGCGGTCGCGTCGAGGATCTTCTCCCGTGTGCCGGTATCACGTTTCCCGACGCGCTTCGGTGTCGCCATTGCCGACGTCCTGTTCTCCCCGTGGCGGGCGGCCAGCACGGTCTCGACCTCTTGACCAGACCACCCTCGGATGGTAACCCTATAGCCAACCAATTAGCTAGGCGATCGCCTAATTAAAAGGCCGAGGCGGAGATGCCGCGAAAGGGCTGGACATGACTGATGAGGTCGCCGGGTTGAACATCTTCACCGACGAGGACGTGATCAACGATCCGTACCCCTACTTCACCGGTCTCCGTTCCCGGTGTCCGATCCAGTCGATCGCCCAGCCCGGCGTCCTCGCGGTCACGGGCTACGACGAGGCAGTCGAGATCTACCGCAACGACGAGGTGTTCTCCTCCTGCAACGCGATGGGTGGCCCGTTCCCGCCGTTCCCGGTCGAGCCGGGCTGCGACGACATCACCGAACAGGTCCAGAACAACCGCGAGCACTGGGTGTTCCACGAATTCATGGTCACCCAGGACGGCATCGCGCATGAAGCAGAGCGGTTCCTGTTACGCCGCCTGATGACACCGAAACGGCTCAAAGAAAACGAGTCGCAGATGGCGGGTCTCGCCGACGCATGCATCGACACCTTCCTCGCGTCGGGAAGCTGCGAGCTGGTCCGTGACTACGGCAAGCCGTTCACCACGATGGTGATCGCCGATCTGCTCGGCGTTCCCGAGGACGATCGTGAGCACTTCCGCAAGATCTTCACCGGCCAGCACGTCGCCACGGTCGGTGGCGACTCGCCGCTACCGGAGAATCCGCTGGAGTACATGTACGAGACGTTCGGCGGCTATATCGAGGACCGTCGTCGCGAGCCCCGCGACGACGTCCTCACCGCCCTGGCCACCTCCACCTACCCCGACGGGACGCTGCCGGAGACCGAGGCGGTGGTGCGGCTGGCCACCTTCCTCTTCGGGGCCGGGCAGGACACCTCAGCGCGGCTGATGTGCGCGGCACTGCGATTCCTGGCCGACGATCAGGAGCTGCAGGCTCGGCTGCGCGCCGACCGCCGGCGGATCGGCGATTTCATCGAAGAGGTGCTGCGGCTGGAGAGTCCGACGATGAGCGACTTCCGGATGACCCAGAAGACGGTCCGGGTCGGTGACGTCGACATTCCCGCGGGGACGACCATCATGCTGCATCCCGGCGCCTCGAACCGCGATCCGCGCAAGTTTCCGGAACCCGACGAGTTCGACTTGGATCGCCCGAATCTGCGCGAACACATCGCCTTCGGGCGTGGTGTGCATTCCTGCCCCGGCGGACCGCTGGCCCGTGCCGAGGGACGCGTGACAGTGGAGAGGTTCCTCGACCGGACGTCGTCGTTGACGCTCTCCGAGGAGCATCACGGACCCCCCGGACAGCGGCGATTTCGGCACGATCCGACCTACATCATCCGCGGTCTGTCCGACCTCCATCTCGAATTCACGCCCGCATGAACGCCACCGTCACCCCCATCTCGGCGTCGATCGGCGTGCACGTCAGCGGAATGACGAGTTCGGACTTCGTCACCGCCGACGCCGCCGACATGTGCACGCGACTGCTGGCCGAGCATGGCGTCGTCGTCTACCAACAGGCTCACATCAGTGACGCCGACCTGGTCACGTTCAGTCGACTGCTCGGTGACGTCGTGACCGCCTCCGCCGGAGCGCATCCCGATCATCCGGAAATCTCCCCCGTGACCATGGATCCCGCCAAGAGCGCACTGGCCGGATTGCGGCGCAGCACCATCTTCTGGCACACCGACGGCCTGATCGACGAAGTCCCGCAGAAGGCCACGCTACTGACCGCACGCGAGGTCGCCGATGACGGCGGCGACACCGAATTCGCCAACACCTACGCCGCATTCGAGGCGCTGCCTGCCGACAAAAAGGCCCAGTACGAGACCTACCGCGTGGTGCACAGCGTTGCGGCATCCCAGCTACTGCTCACCCCCGACCCCACACCCGAGCAGCGGGAAAAGTGGAATCGTGCACCCTCACGCGAACATCCGCTGGTCTGGAAGCATCGCGACGGCCGCAAATCCCTGCTGATCGGCGCCACAGCCGGCGACATCGTGGGCATGGACCACGAGCAGGGCCGCGCCTTCCTCGACGAGATCCTCGAATGGTCCACCCAGCCCCAGTTCGTCCTGCACCACACGTGGACGGTGGGCGATCTGGTGGTGTGGGACAACACCGGCATGCTGCACCGCGCCATCCCGTATGAGCCCACCTCCCGCCGCTTGATGCACCGCACCACCCTGGTCGGGGAAGAGGCCATCGCGTGAGCCACAACGACTTTCGGCGGAACCTCGCCGTCAACGGCGGAAGGACGATCGGCTGACATGGCACGCATCGAGCCCCTCAAACCTCGCGACTTTCCACCGGAGATGCGGGATGCCCTCGCCGCACTGCGGCCACCCAACCCCCGTCACGAGCCTCTCGCCGCGACCGACCGGCCCAAGGCGCTGCACGTCTTGGGCGCCATGGCGCACCATCCGGACCTGGCCCGTGCCTATTTCACCTTCAACGGCCATCTGTTGTTGGGCACCACACTCAGCGAGCGCCACCGCGAACTGCTCGTCATGCGGGTCGCCGCCGTACGCAAGTGTGGATACGAATGGGCGCAGCATCTGTTCGTCGCACGCGACGCCGGACTGACCGATGAGGAGATCGGGCGTATCGCCTACGGTCCGGACGCCCCGTTCTGGAGTCCGCTGGAAGCGGCGATGCTGAGCGCCACCGACGAACTGATCGATCCCGGTGCGATCAGTGAGACCACCTGGCAGACACTGGCGGCTGAACTCGACACGCAGCAGATGCTCGACCTGATCTTCACCGTCTGCGGGTACGACCTGCTGGCACGAATGTTCAGCTCGCTGCAGTTGACGATCGACGACGACATCGCCGGGCTGATGGACCGCTACCACGAGCTGTTCTGATGACCGCACGCGAGACGCCGTTGGTGGCTGTGGTCACCGGAGCCAGCAGAGGGGCCGGGGCGGGGATCGCCCACGCGCTGGGCAGCCACGGCGCCACCGTCTACGTCACCGGGCGCACACACAGGGCCGGCGACTCGACAGCAGCAGGCACCATCGACGAGACCGCCGAACGCGTCACCGCGGCCGGCGGCCAGGGCATCCCGGTGCGCGTCGACCACGGCGACGACGCTCAGGTGCGTGGTTTGTTCGACCGCATCGCTGACGAACGCGGTCACCTCGACATCCTGGTCAACAACGCCGCCATCATCCGTGACGAGATGATGGGACGCACGAAATTCTGGGAGGAACCGCTCAACGTCATCGACACGCTCGATGTCGGAGTCCGCAGCAGCTACGTCGCGACCGTGCTCGCTGCTCCCCTGATGCTGCCCCAACGCCGGGGCCTGGTCGTGTTCACCTCCTCGTCCGGAGGCGTGCACTACGCGTTCGGCCCCGCCTACGGTGTGCCCAAGGCCGCGGTCGACAAGATGGCCGCCGATATCGCCTACGACTTCCGCGAGTTCGGAATCGCTTCCGTGTCAATCTGGATGGGAAGCCTGCTGACCGATCGCGTCCGATCCATCGTCGCCGCCAATCCCAAAAAGCTCGGGCATATCCTCGACTCCGCCGAAACCCCGGAACTCACAGGACACGTCATCTGGGCGCTGTATCACGATCCTGACCTGTTGAGCGTCAGCGGTAAGACTCTCATCGGAGCGGAACTGGCAGGCCTGTACGGGATCACCGACGAGGACGGGCGCCAACCACCCTCCTACCGTGACCTTTTCGGTGTGCACCCGTATCCGCAGTTCGCACACACCATGCGCTGACCGTGCAGCACGGTCGCTAGGGGCGGATGAGCCGGCCTGTAAGCCGGATTCTGTTCCTCGACGCCATCTCTGGCGAGGAGGCGGCGACCATCCATCTGGGCACACCGTCGCCGGGTACCTCGAGCGGCCTACCCGCAGGCTCGGGCGAGCAGCCCTCGAACGCCTGCGCGACCGCAACCAGGTTGCGGCCTTCTTGGCCTTGCTTCGGGTGGGGTTTACCAAGCCACCCCGGTCACCCGGGATGCTGGTGCGCTCTTACCGCACCTTTTCACCCTTACCTCCACGGTGTCCGAAGACGCGGTGGGGGCGGTCTGTTTTCTGTGGCACTTTCCCGCGAGTCACCTCGGATTGCCGTTAGCAATCACCCTGCTCTGTGAAGTCCGGACTTTCCTCGACGCCCAGAAACCTGGGTGCCGCGGCCGCCCGGCCAGCTCATCCGCCCTCTTACGGTAAAGGAGGCGATACTGGGAGCGTGACGCAGGCTCCGCCGGCCCGCTATCTGATGCGGGCCAGAGATCTCGTCGACGCGCGGTACTCCGAGCCGATCACCGTCGACGATCTGGCCGCCGCCGGATTGTCACGTGCTCACTTCAGCAGGATGTTCACCCGCACCTTCGGAGAGTCGCCCCGCGCATACCTGCAGACGCGCCGGCTCGAGCGGGCGGCTTCTCTGCTGCGCCACACCGACAGGTCAGTGGCCGATATCTGCGTGATGGTCGGCCTGCACAGTGTCGGGTCCTTCACCACGAGCTTCGCCCGCACCTACGGGATGCCTCCCGCGGCGTATCGCGCCTCGATGCCACCGGCCGCGGTGCATGCCCGGATCCCCAGCTGCATCCTGAAACGCGATACCCGCCCGAAGGCCGACAGCCGGGTCAAGACAGCACACGGGGAGAAGACGGACGCCACGGCATCTCCGTAACGTCGTGCCCATGATCACGATTGCAAGCGCCCACCTCTGGGTTCACGACCAGGAAGTCGCCCTGAGATTCTGGACCGAGAAGGTCGGTATGGAAGTGCGCCAAGATGTTTCGCTGCCCGATGTGGACGGCATGTTCCGTTGGCTCACCGTCGGACCGCGCGGCCAGGACGACGTCTCGATCGTCCTGATGGCTGTCCCCGGCGAGCCCGTGATGGACGAGCCCACGCGAAAGCAGGTTCTCGATCTCACCGCCAAGGGATTCGCCGGCACCATCTTCCTGACGACCGAGGACTGCCACGCCAGCTACCGCGAGCTTCAGGCTCGCGGCGTGGAGTTCAGCGAGGAACCCCACGAGATGCCGTACGGCATCGACTGTGGCTTCCGCGACCCGTCCGGAAACAGCGTGCGGCTCACCCAGCTCGCCGAGCTTCCGGCGTTCGGATAGTCGGCGTCAGGCGGCGTCGGGTTTGTCGAAGGTGATGAGGTCGATGCTGAGTCGGCCTTCGGTGTCGCTGATGCGGCGGCGCACCGGTGGGCCGGGCAGGGTCGGGGCGATCGAGTAGTGCACCGCCCCGGTCGGGGTCACCCACCGCGCGGTGTGTGACCCGTCCTGGGTTCCGGCGCTGACCTGCCAGCCGGGCGCCTCTTTGGCGTAGTTACACGCCGCGCACTCACCGAGCCCGTTGTCCGCACTCGTCACACCCCCCGCACGGGCCGGTGTGGCATGATCGTGATGCCGTATCGGGGCATCACAGTAGGGCGTGCGGCAGCTCTGATCACGCCGATCGATCAACGTGGCCAACCCCTTCGGAAACAGCCGCGCCCGCGACTCCATCGCCACCAACTGCCCCGACCGCGGATGCCGATACAACCGCCGCAACGTGGCCTTGGCCTCGGCGTCGGTGACCGCGTCGCCGGTCAGCGCGCGGCAGAACCCCGCCGGCACCGGCCCATACCCGTCGAGCCACCCCGGGCAGTCGTCATCACCGGCCAGCGTGGTGTCGGCCATCACCAGGTTCACCTCGACCGGCACCGCGGTCCCCGCTGAACGCCCGGTGATCCGCTCGAACGCGGTATCGGCCATCACCTGACCACGGGAACGCCCATCAAAGGTCGTGTCGGCCTCCCGCCGCAGCGCGGCATACATTCCGATGCCCTGCGCCAGCGGCAAAAGCACCGTGAAATACACCATCCCGTTCGGTGCGGGGCGACAGCTGACCCGCGCCTGAGCCGCCGCCCTGTCGGCGCGCTCCACCACCGCCGCGACATCCAACCGGGCGGCGATCTTCTTCGCCTCGGCCTCCACCCGCTTGTTGCCCCACCCCTCCAGCGTCGAGACATCGGCGCACAACTCCTCATCAAGGAGCCGACGATCCTCGACACTCAGACACGCCGATTCCCGCACGATCAGCGTCGCCCGCCATTCCGAGAGCGCACCGCACTCCAACGCCGCCCACGTATGCGGCATCTCGTCCACCAACGCCTTCGCAAACCCCAGATGCTGACCACCCTTGACCGGGGCATCCCGGCGAGCCAACGCGACCTCCGAGGCCAACCCCTTACCCCGCCGACGCACCGGCACCCCCGCAGCCTCCTCAGCAGCAGCACGCTTAGCCGCCCACAACGCGGTCGCGCGCGCCTGAGCCGCCGCAGCCGCCGATTTCAACCGCTCACACCGCTCGACCACCGCCCGCAGCTCGGCCTGCGACGCCCCCTCATCAATATCGAACAAACTTGGCGCTCCTAGTGTTCTAGTGGGCGCGTTTCTGCTGTTCAGCAGTGTTTTCGGTTGGTGCGGTGAGGGTTTCGGCGTGTCAGCGCCGAGATGAAGGACGCGCACGTGGTCGAACCTCTAGGTTTCGGGGTTACCACACCAACCTCAACCGCGAGGACGACCCACGTGCGCGTCAGTACTGCATTTAACCGTCTGTTGGCGATCCCGGGGGCATCGGTGACCGATGTCGTCATCGGTGAACGTGATGTCGAAGTAACCCTGCGCCCTACTGCCCGTCTCTTGACCTGCCCGTGCGGCAAACGCCAGCCCAGCGTCTATGACCGCCGTCGCCGACGCTGGCGCCACCTCGATCTCGGGGTCAAGCGGTTATGGCTGGTTAATGAGATCCGCCGCCTGAATTGCCCGGACTGCGGGGTCATCACCGAAGCGGTGCCTTGGGCGCGGCCCGGATCCAGGTTCACCCGCGACTTCGAAGACATGGTGCTGTGGTTGGCCCAACGCAGCGACCGCACCACCGTCTCGACACTGATGCGCTGCGCCTGGGAATCGGTCACCGCGATCATCAACCGCGGCGTCGCCGAACTGCTCGACAAGCGGCGCCTGCAGACGCTGTATCGGATCGGTGTCGACGAGATCTGCTACCGACACCCGCACCGCTATCTGACCATCATCGGCGACCACGATACCGGCACCGTCGTCAACATCCGACCCGGCCGCAGCGAGCAATCCTTGACTGATTTCTATACAGCTCAACCTGATTCGATGCTCAAGCAGATCCAAGCCGTCAGCATGGACGTCAGCAAGCCCTACATCGGCGCCACTCGCTCGAAGGTGCCCGAGGCGATCATCTGTTTTGACGGCTTCCACATCATGCGATGGATCAACCGCGCCCTCGACGCCGTCTTCTCCGAGGCGGCAGCCGGCCCCGACAAAGTCCACATGTCCTCAGCGCAATGGCGCACCACCCGATGGGCGCTACGCACCGGCGAGAACAGACTCACCGACACCAAACGCGAACTGGTCAACCAGATCGCCAAGCAGAATCGACGAGTCGGACGAGCATGGGCCCTCAAGGAACAGGCCCGCGATCTCTACCGCTACGACCACCAACCCGGCGTCGCCCGTGCACTGCTCAAGGCCTGGATCACCGCTGCCAAACGCTGCCGCATCCCCGCATTCGTCGCGCTCGGCAAACGACTCGCGGTCTACTTCGATGGCATCCTGGCCGCCATCGAACTCGGCATCTCCAACGCTCTCGCCGAGAGTATCAACGCCAAGATCCGCCTCATCAACGCACGCGGCTACGGCCACCACACCGCCGAAACACTCACCTCGATGATCTACCTCTGCCTCGGCGGACTGCAGGTGAAACTACCCACGAGAACCTGAGTAGCCGCACAAACTTTCGAACATGCCACCGAAGCTACCCCACCCCACCGACATTCAGCGGCCTACGTGGACCGCCGCAGCACGATCAGGTTGTCGCTCAACACACCCGACTGCCCGTCCGGACCGGTCGCGTCGCGTTCGACGACATCCGCACGCAAACGCTCCCATGAACCTTCGCCGAGGTCGATCGTGGCGAGGACCTCGTCGACCGTCGAGAACCGATGCTCGTGGACCTCCGGTGGCGCCCACGGCGGCGCGGCCGCGTGGTCGACGACGATCAGCACCCCGCCGGGCGCCACGGCACGAGCCGCGGCCGCGAAGGTGCGCTCGCGGTCCAGATGCACCATCGACTGCAGGAACTGCGCCGACACCAGATCGAACACACCGTCGGGGAACGACGCCGACAGATCCGTCTGCCGCAACTGCACCCGGTCGGCCAGCCCGCGCTTGTCGGCCTCCTCGGCGGCGCGCCGCAGGGCGGTGTCCGAGATGTCCACCCCGACCACCTCCCAGCCGTGTTCGGCGAGCCACAGCGTGTCGCCGCCCTCGCCGCACCCGAGGTCCAGCGCCCGCCCGGGCTTCAGCGGTGCGGCCACCTCGGCCAACCAGCGGTTCACGTGCCCGCTCCAGATCCGGTCCCGTTGCGAGTACCGCTCTTCCCAATGTTGTTTGACGTCAGTCATTTCTCCTCCTCCAGGAAACTCGCCACCACCGATGCCGCAGCACCTGAACCCGCCGCGATCGCGGCGGCCACCTGCGGCATCCGTGCACTCACATCACCCGCGGCGAAGACCCCGGGCACAGTCGTCCGATACATCGCGTCGACGTCGACGGCCTCGGCCGTGACCGGGCTCGGCGCCGCGAACGCGACCCCCAGTTCGGCCGCCAGAGACGACCTCTGGTGCAGCGTCGTCGCGATCAGCAACCCGCTGCGCGCGATACCGGAGCCATCGGCGAACACGACCTGCGCCAGTTGCCCGTCGGCAGAGACCAATTCGGCGACCGCGCGCTCGTCGATCGCGATTCCGGCTTCTGCCAACCGATCACGCTGCGCGTCGGTGAGATCGGCGGGCCCCGAGGTCAGCAGAACCACGTCGTCGCTCCAACCGCTCAGCAGCGTGGCCATGTGTACGCCGCGGTCACCATCGGCCAGTACCGCCAGCGGCCGGTCACGGGCCTCCCAGCCATGACAGAACGGGCAGTGGAACACCGAATCACCCCACATTTCAGCAAGACCCGGTAGCGCCGGCATGTCGTAGCGCATCCCCATTGCGAGCAGGATCCGGCGGGTCCGCACGTCGCTGCGGCCGGCCAGTTCGACGGTGAAACCGCCCTCGACCGCGACGGCTCCCGTCACGTCGCCGTCACAGACAGCGACGGCCGGATATCGGGTCAGCTCGCGGCGACCCTGCGCATAGAGCTGCGCGGGCGGCACGCCGTCGAAGCCCAGCAGCCCGCCGATGCCGTGCGCGGCCAGATTGCTCTGCGCACCGGCGTCGACGAGAAGCGTTCGCCGCCTCGCCCTGCCGAGAACCAGCGCTGCGCTCAAGCCTGCGGCACCGCCGCCGACGATCACGCAATCCCAGATGTCTTCCATGCCACCACCTTGCCCGCGCCCGGCCCGAGTGCCAAGATCTTTTGCCATGAAGGCAAACCAGGACGACGACGGGGTCGATGCGCGGGTCCGCCGACGGCTACGGGAACTGCGACTACAGCGCGGGATGACACTCGAAGACGTCGCGACCCGTTCCAGCATCGACATCTCGACGCTGAGCCGCCTGGAATCCGGAAAGCGCAGGCTCGCGCTCGATCACCTGCCACGTCTGGCCGGCGCCCTGTCGGTCAGCACCGACGAACTGCTGCGCGCGCCGGAGATCGACGATCCGCGCATCCGGGGGCAGTCCCACACCCACAACCAGATCACGTTCTGGCCGTTGACCGCTCAAGGCCCGGCGGGCGGACTGCACGCCCACAAGATCCGGATCAGCGCCCGTCGGCGCACACCTCCGAAGGAACTGCCGGTGCACGAGGGCCATGACTGGATGTACGTGCTCTCGGGACGACTGCGCCTGATCCTGGGCGATCGCGACTTCACCATCAAACCCGGTGAGGCTGTGGAGTTCTCGACGTGGACACCGCACTGGTTCGGTGCGGTCGACGAACCCGTCGAAGCGATCGCGTTGCTCGGGTTGCACGGCGAACGCGTGCACCTGCACACCGATCAGAGGTAGGCGGTCTGGTTGACCAGACGCACCGAAGCCGCACCGTCGGGATAGAACTCCGCGATCGACAACGACGCCAGGTCGAGGTGCAGCCGGTACAGCATCGCGGGACCGGCGTCGAGGGCCAGGCGCAACAGCGTCTTGATCGGGGTCACATGCGACACGATCAGCACCGTCTGGCCGGCATGCTCCTCGACGATCCGCCGCTGCGCGCGGTGAACCCTCGTCGCGACCGCGTCGAAGCTCTCCCCGCCCGGTGGGGGCACCGAGGTGTCCTTCAACCAGCGCCGGTGCAGTTCGGGATCACGCTGGGAGGCTTCACTGAACGTCAGTCCTTCCCAGGCGCCGAAATCGGTCTCGATCAGGTCGTCGTCGACCACGACGTCGCGCCCGAGCGTTGAAGCCGCGGCGGCCGCGGTGTCGTACGCGCGCTGCAGCGGTGAGGCGATGACGGCGTCGATTCCCCCGCGGTCCCCCAGATATTTCGCGGCGGCGCGCGCCTGCCGGCTGCCGAGTTCGGTCAGCTCCGGGTTGCCTCGCCCGGAATAGCGGCGCTCGACCGACAGCGGCGTCTGCCCGTGGCGCAGGAGCAGCAGCCTGGTGGGCGCGCCCTTGGCGCCGGTCCACCCGGCCGGATTCGTGACGACCTCGGTGGGTGTCGCTTCTCCGGCCGCCGCGTCCATCGCCTCGTTGGCCAGCCGATCGGCATAGCTGTTCTGCTCACGCGGAATCCACGAGTAGGTGATGTGCTCGAATCCGCGTGCCAGGTCCGCCGCCTGCCGGTGCAGGGCGGCGAGGTCCGGGTGCTTGACCCGCCAGCGCCCGGCCATCTGTTCCACGATGAGTTTGGAGTCCATCCGCACCTCGACCTCGGTGGCGCCCGTCTGCGCGGCGGACTCCAAACCGGCGATCAGACCACGGTATTCGGCGACGTTGTTGGTCGCGGTGCCGATCGCCGACCTGGCTTCGGCGAGCACCGATTCCCGATCGGCGGACCACACCACCGCGCCGTACCCGGCGGGACCCGGGTTGCCACGCGAACCACCGTCGCATTCGACGATGACCTTCACGCGCGGGAAGCCTTGACCCGCAACAGGATCGCTGAACACTCCGGACAGCGGACGACGTCGTCGTCGGCTGCGGCCGCGATGCGGGCAGACTCACCCCGGTCGATCTCGATCCTGCACGCACCGCACCGCCGACCCTGCAGGGGCGCGGCACCGACGCCGGAACGGGAACGTTGACGCTCGTAGAGCGAGACGAGTTCACCGTCGATGGTGTCGGCCAGCTCGGCACGACGGGCCGTAGCGCGCTCCCTGGTTTGCACCAACTCCGCGCGGGCGTCGTCGCAGACGCGCTGCGCGTCGTCGATCGCGGTCTGCGCCTGCCCGGCGGCCGACGCCTCCTCTGCCTCGCGGGTGGCGAGCTCCTCACGCCGCTCCATCAGCTCCAGCTGTGAGTCCTCCAGGCTGGCCTGACGCCGTTGCAGCGTCTCCAGCTCGTGCTGCAGGTCGGTCAACTGCTTGGGATCGACGGTGCCGCCCTCAAGCAGGGCCTTGTCCCGGTCCTCGCGTTGGCGCACCCCGTCGATCTCGGTCTCGAACTTCGCGACCTGGGCGTCGATGTCGGCCAGCGCGAGCCGCAGGGAGGCCACACGGTCGCCGACCTCCCGCAGAGCGGCCTGCGCCTCCTCGACCGCCTTCTGCTCGGGCAGGTTCTTGGTCCGGTGCTCGACGCGGGAGATCTCGGCGTCGACCTCGGCCAGCTCGAGCAGTAATTGTTGTTGAGCCACAGCGGCTTTCATCTCAGCATCCCTCGACATTCCATGGATCGGTCCGTACGTCGGACACCGTCACCGGTAGCGCCGGACCGAACTGCCCGCGCAACAGTTCGGCGGCCTGCGCGCACCACGGGAACTCGCTGGCCCAGTGTGCGACGTCGATCAGCGCGACATCCGAGACGCGACGGTGCTCATCGGCGGGGTGATGGCGCAGGTCGGCGGTCACATAGGCCTGCACCCCGGCGCCCGCCACCTCGGCGAGCAGTGAGTCGCCCGCCCCGCCGCACACCGCCACCCGCGACACCGTCGCCGCGGGATCGCCGGCGGCGCGCACGCCCCACGACGTGGCGGGCAGCGCTGCGCGCACGCGGGATACGAACGCCGCGAGCGGTTCAGCCTCCCGAAGGGTCGCGATGCGGCCGAGCCCGACGTCTCCCGGCGGGGTCTGCAGCGGGAACAGGTCGAACGCGGGTTCCTCGTAGGGGTGCGCCGCCCGCAATCCCGCCAGCACCGCGGCGCGCCGTGACGTCGGGGCCACCATCTCGACCCGGTCCTCTGCCAGTCGCTCGACGGCGCCCACGGCTCCGACAGCCGGTGACGCGCCCTCGCCGGGAAGGAACTGTCCGGTTCCGGACACGCTCCAGCTGCACTGCGAGTAGTCGCCGATGTGTCCTGCGCCGGCCGCGAACATCGCCGTCCGGACCGCCTCGGCGTTCTCGGCGGGGACGAAGACGGCCCACTTGTCCAGCGACGGCCCCGACGGGACCGGCGAGAGCACCTCGCAGACCTCCAGTCCGAGCGTTTCGGCGAGGGCGTCGGACACCCCGGGAGACGCGCTGTCGGCGTTCGTGTGGGCGGTGAACAGCGACCGCCCGGTCCGGATCGCGGAGTGGATCAACGCGCCCTTGGCCGTGTCGGCAGCCACGGTGTCCACGCCGCGCAGCAACAGGGGGTGGTGGGCCAGCAGCAGACCTCCCTGCGGCACCTGCGCGAGAACGTCTGCGGTCGCGTCGACGGCGATGGTCACCGACTCCACCGGTTCCGACGGGTCCCCGCAGACCAGCCCGACGGAGTCCCAGCTCTGCGCCAACCGCGGAGGGTAGGCGGCATCGAGGACGTCGATGACGTCGGCCAATCGGACGGCCAACCGGGCGCTTGTCACAGCACGACAGTAGTGCGCGCGGGCCTGTGGCCGGGGCAGCCCTCCGTCTCAGGGACAATGGTGGAGTGACTGACATGCTGGACGGCACCCGCAGGGTCGCGCCCGTGGGACGCGGCGATCTGGTGCTCTTCGATCTCGACGGCACCCTGACCGATTCGGCCGAGGGCATCGTGGCGAGTTTCCGGCACGCCCTGCAGAGCGTCGGCGCCGCGGTGCCCGACGGGGACCTGGTGAGCAAGATCGTCGGGCCGCCCATGCCGTTGACGTTCCAGCGGATGGGACTCGGTGACCTCGTGGACGACGCGATCGCCGCCTACCGCGCCGACTACACCACCCGCGGCTGGTCGATGAACCGCCCCTTCGACGGCATTCCGGCGCTGCTGGCCGACCTGCAGGCCGCCGGGGTCCGGATGGCCGTGGCGACCTCGAAGGCCGAGACCACCGCGCAGCGGATCCTGGCGCACTTCGGCCTCGACGGCCACTTCGAGGTCATCGCCGGCGCCAGCAACGACGGCACGCGCGCCGCCAAGTCCGACGTGGTCGCCCATGCGCTGGCCCAGCTGGCACCCGTGCCGGACAACGTGGTGATGATCGGCGACCGGTCGCACGACGTCGAGGGTGCCGCGGTGCACGGGATCGCCACGATCGTGGTGGGCTGGGGCTACGGCCGCACCGACTTCGCCGGCCGCGAGAGCGGCGCGCTGGCCCACGTGGCCGACGTCGACGATCTCCGCGAGGTGCTAGGTGTCTGAGGGACTCCACGTCACGTTCATCTGCTCGGGCAACATCTGTCGGAGCCCGATGGCCGAGAAGATGTTCGCCCACCAGATCGACCAGCGGGGCCTGGCCGGCGTCGTGCAGGTCACCAGCGCCGGGACAGGCCACTGGCACGAGGGTGAGCCCGCCGACCGGCGCGCCAACCACACCCTGCGCGAACACGGCTATCCGACCGCCCACCGCGCCGCGCAGATCACCGACGAGCACCTCGCCGCCGACCTCGTCGTCGCGCTCGGCCGTAACCACCTGCGCATGCTCCAACACATGGGAGTGCCCACCGAACGGCTGCGGATGTTGCGTTCGTTCGATCCGCGCTCCGGAGCCCACGTTCTCGACGTCGAGGACCCCTATTACGGCACGCAGGCCGACTTCGAGGAGACGTTCGCGGTCATCGACGCCTCGCTGCCGGGTCTGCACAGCTGGGTCGACGGGCGGCTCGCCGGCCGGGAACAGGCGGGCTGACCGTGCGTCGCTGGGCATTCCTGCTGCGCCCGCAGTGGCTCGCGCTGTTCGTCGTGGTCGCCGCGTTCGCCTACCTGTGCTTCACGGTGCTCGCCCCGTGGCAGCTGGGCAAGAACACCAAGACCTCCCGCGAGAACGCGCAGATCTCCCGGTCGCTGGGCGCCGAGCCGCTGCCGGTGACCTCGGTGCTGCCACAACAGGATTCGACTGCACCCGAGGAGCAGTGGCAGCGGGTGACGGCGACCGGGCGGTACCTCCCCGAAGCGCAGGTGCTGGCGCGGCTCCGACTCATCGACGGCGATCCGGCGTTCGAGGTGCTGGTGCCGTTCGCGGTCGACGGCGGCCCGACGGTGCTCGTCGACCGCGGGTACGTGCGTCCCGTCGCGGGGTCGCAGCCGCCGGCCATCGATCCCCCGCCGAGCGAGACGGTGACGATCACCGCGCGGCTGCGCGACTCCGAGGGTCTGGCCCGCGACAAGGAACCGTTCCAGGTCGACGGCGTCCAGCAGGTGTACTCGATCAACATCAACCAGATCTCGACCCTGACCGGGGTGCCGCTGGTCGGCTCCTACCTGCAGCTCGTCGACAACCAGCCCGGCGGGCTCGGGGTCATCCCGCTCCCCCATCTCGACGCCGGACCGTTCCTGTCCTACGGCATCCAGTGGATCGCGTTCGGGATCATCGCCCCGATCGGCGTCGGCTATTTCGTGTACTCCGAGATCAAGGTGCGACGCCGGGAGAAAGCTCTGGCCGCCGCCGCAGCCGAGAGCGCCGAGGCCGGAACGGCCCCGACCACCGAGCAGAAGCTCGCCGACCGCTACGGCAAGCGGCGCTGACCGCCAGCGCCGCCGCAAGCCCCTGAACGGCGCGCGACAACCGCACCGCCCGCACCAGATCGTCGACGTCGGGCGCCCGCCCGTCCCCGAGCGTCGGGCGGATCTCGAGCTCGTGCGCGTACTGCGTGGGCCCGCCGAGACGCACCCCGAGCGCGCCGGCGAACGACGCCTCGGCGACACCGGCGTTGGGGCTGGGATGGTCGCCCGCGTCGCGCCGCCACGCCCGCCACGCAGCGGCCGGTGATCCGCCGACGACCGGGGCGCACGCCACGACCAGCAGCCCCGTCAGCCGTGCCGGGACCAGGTTGAGCAGATCATCGAATCGAGCTGCCGCCCAACCGAACCGGGCATAGCGCGGGGACCGGCTGCCGATCATCGCGTCCAGGGTGTTGGCGGCGCGGTACACCAGCACCGCCGGCGTCCCGCCCGCGGCCGCCCACACGAGCGGCCCGATCTGGGCGTCGGAGGTGTTCTCGGCGATCGACTCCAGCGCCGCCCGCGCCAGACCGGGTGCGTCGAGCGCCGACGGGTCCCGTCCGCACAGCGACGGCAGCAGCGCGCGGGCGCCGTCGAGGTCTCCGCCGCGCAGCAGCGCCGCCATCTGTTCACCCGTGCGGCACAGCGTGGTCCCTCCGGCTGCGACGAACGTCGCCGCCGCCACGGAGGCGGCCTCGGCGACCGCACCCCGGCGCCGGCCTGCCCGCTCGGCGAGTACGCCCGCGACGCCCACCGCGGCAAGCAGCGATGCGGTGTGCACGACGCCGGCACCTCGCGTGTCGGCGTAGGTGCGCCGTTCCACACCCGCTGCGGCGCTGCCGAACAGCGCCACCGGATGGCCCCGCCGCGGATCGCCGAACACGATGTCGGCGACGACGGCGGCGGCGATACCGGAAGCGCGGGCGAACATTCCGGCACTGTCTCACAGCCCCGATCCGCCCTGTGCGGCGAGGTTCGGGTGACACACTGTGCCCCATGGCGGACGTGATCCTGACAGCGAAGACCATCATCACGATGAACGGCGACGCACCGCGCGCCGAGGCGGTGGCGGTCTCCGGCGACACGATCGTCGCGGTGGGCAGTGTCGAGCACTGCCGCACGGCATTGCCCGGCGCCGAGATCGTGGACACCGGCGCGGCCGCACTGGCGCCGGGTTTCGTTGAGCCGCACAGCCATCCACTGATCAGCGGAATCGCCACCCAGGCACCGGCACGCTCGATCGCGCCGTGGGACTGCCCGTCGTGGGCCGACGTACTGGACGTGTTCGCCGAGACGCTGGCCACCAGCGATACGGACACGCCACTGCTGTTCGCGGGTTTCGACGCGCTGCTGCACGGTCATCCGAAGCCGGACGCCGCCGAGCTCGACGAGATCTTCGGCGACCGCGTCGCGCTGGTCACCGACAACTCCGGCCACGGCGTGTACTTCAACTCGGCGCTGATCCGCAGCTACGGGTGGGACACCAACCCGCCGGCCGACCCTGTCGCGTCCCATTTCGGCCGTAACCCGGACGGGTCGCTCGACGGGCAGGGTTTCGAGTTGCCGGTGGTCACCGCGGTGACGGGCCCGCTGATGGCCACGCTGGGCAATCCGCTCGTCGCTGCCGCGCTCTACTACGCGGTGATGGCGCGCGGCGGCTACACCTCGACCTCGGACATGACCTACGACCCGAAGTTCGCCGCGGGATACGAGGCGCTGGCCGCCGCCCCGTCGTGCCCGCTGCGGGTCAGCATGTGGGAGGTCTCGACCAGCGACACCTATTCGGAGGCAGTGACTTTCGCCGCAGGTGAGGCGTCGCTGACGAAGACCGGGGTGAAGCTGTGGACCGACGGCTCGCCGTGGGTCGGCAACATCGCGATCTCGTTCCCGTACCTCGACAGCGAGGCCACCAGAACCGCCGGGATCGACCCCGCCACCGCGGGGGGCGCACACTCGATGAACTACAGCCGCGAACAGCTCGACGCGATCCTGGACAAGGCGGCGCCGGCCGGATGGCAGATGGCGTTCCACGCCAACGGCGATCTGGCGCTCGACCTGGCGCTGGATGCGTACGAGGACGCGTTGACACGTCACGACCTGCTCGGCACCGATCACCGCTGGCGGCTGGAGCACTGCGGGGCAGGCACCCGCGAGCATTTCGACCGGGCCGCCCGGCTCGGCGTCCACGTGTCGCTGGCGCCGTTCCAGTACTACTACTGGGGCGACCTACTCGACGGCGCGATCTTCGACCACGAGCACGGATCCCGGTGGGCGGCGTTCGGCGACGCCGTCGCCTCGGGGGCGTGCGTATCGCTGCACAACGACGGTTCCGTGTCACCGCCGACGCCGGTGGTCAGCATCGCGACCACAGTCACCCGGCGCACCCGCGGCGGAGGCGTGCACCGGCCGGACCAGGCCATCACTCTGGACCAGGCGTGGCGGGCGCAGACCATCGACGCCGCGCGGACCCTGCGCCGCGAACACCTGATCGGTTCGATCGAAGCCGGCAAGCTGGCCGACTTCGTCGAGCTCAGCGCCGATCCGTGGGCCGTCGCGCCTGAATCGCTGATCGAGTCGCTGCAGGTGCAGGGCACCTGGGTCGGCGGCCGGCGCGTCGATCTCGACGAGTTTCTCACCGCGGTCGGCGGAGCCGACGCCGCCGAGCACGCGCACCTGGGGCAACGGACGACCAAGGGTTGCTGCTGATGACGAACCCGTCAGATTTCGGTCCGGTCCGCGTTGAGCGGGGTACTACGGACACATGCTTTCGAAGATCACCGACACCGCGGGACAGGTAGCTGAAGGACTCGGGGCGCTGGTGGGTGTCCGCACCGGAACCGAGGAGCCGATGTTCGTGCGCGAGGCGCTGATCGGTTCGGGCAGCGCACAGATCGAGATCCGCCGGTACGGACCCCGCATCGCCGCGCAGACGACCGTCGCCGCCGAGGAGGAGGCGGCCCGCAACGCCGGATTCCGCAGACTCGCCAACTACATTTTCGGCGGTAACCGCCGGCAGACGAAGATCGCGATGACCGCGCCGGTGGCCCAGCAGAGCGAGAAGATCGCGATGACCGCACCCGTCACGCAAACCCGGGGCGCCGACGGCAACTCGGTGATCCGGTTCTTCATGCCGTCGAAGTGGTCGATGGAGCTGCTGCCGCAACCCGACGACGAACGCGTCGAACTCGTGGAGGTGCCGGGTGAGACCTACGCGGTACTGCGCTTCAGCGGCGATCGCAGCCCCGCGACGGTGGCGGCCAAGACCGAGGAGCTCCTCGATGCTCTGCGGGGCAGCGACTTCCACCCCGCAAGTGACACGATGGCGTGGTTCTACGACCCGCCTTGGACGCTGCCTTTCCGGCGTCGCAACGAAGTCGTGGTCGCCGTCTCGACAGACTGAGCTGTCTCACCTCCGCCGCCGGCTAACGGCGTTAGGCTGATTGCCGGATAACGGGAGGGAGGATCGTTGCGCCGACTCTCGACCTCCGCGGTCGTCCTCCTGACGTTTCCCCCGGTATTCGCCCTGTCGATCGTCGCGGGACGCGCCACCCGCTTGGGCGGCAGCGAGGTGGCGTTGGTGTGGCCGGCGGCCGCCGTGGCGGTCATGTGGTTGCTCGCCGTGCACCCCTGCTCGCTGCGTCAGCGTGCGATTCACGTGACGTTGCTCGGCATCCTGGCCTACGGCGTGAATGTCGCCACGGGCGCCACCGTGTCGCTCAGCGCGTGGTTCGTGCTGGTCAATGTGGTGTTGGCGGTGGTGACGGTCGGCCTTCTGCATTACGGCCGCAGCGACGCCGTCCTTCGAGACCCGGCCGACCTGGCCCGCCTCGTCGTCGCGGTGGCCACCGGAACGATGTGCGCCGCCGTACTGGCCACCCTGTACCTGACACCGGTCACGGGTGCGCCGGCATGGGCGACGTTCGCGCTCTTCACGGCGCGTAACGGGGCGTCCGCGCTGGTCGGCGTGGCGGTGTGGCTGTGCCTTCGTGACGTGCCGTGGAAGCGTCCGCGCGTCAGACCGGCGATGCTCGTGGAGGGACTGGTCGTCGGGACGATCGTCGTGTCCGTCTTCGCGTGGAGCTTCTGGCTGAACACCGGGACACCGATGACGTTCATGGTCCTGTTGCCGACGACCTGGGTGGCCTTGCGCTACAGCACCCCGGTGAGCACGCTGTTCGTGGTCGCCGCCGCCAACTGGATCATCTTCGCCACGCTGTCGGACAGGGGCCCGCTGCTGGCTTCGGACCTGCAGGTGCGGGCGCTGCTGGCGCAGGGCATGGTCTTCAGCCTCACGGTGATCGTGTTGGCGCTGGCGCTGTACCGCGACTCGCGCGTGCGGCTGATCGCCGAACTCGAAGCGTCGAGGGATCAGGCCGACCAGGACTCCGAACTCCTCGGCGCCGTGCTCGACAGCATCCACGACGGTGTGATCCTGGTCGACCCGGCCGATCGCGTCGTCCTGCGCAACGCCCGCGCCGACGACTCAGGGCTTGTCGACGAGGTCGTCGCAGCAGCTCGCACGGCCGGCCATGGCGGTGCGGATGCTCCGGAACCGGCAGTGCCCCACGACGTCATCGTCTCCGTCGAGGACTCGAGGACACTGGAACTGACCACCACCCCGCTTCCCCGCCAGCCCCAGTTCGACGTGATGGCGTTCCGGGACGTCACCGAGGTCCGCAGGAACGCCCGCGAGCTGCGCGAAGCCCGGGATCTGTTCGCCGGGGTCCTGCAGGCGGCCTCCGAGCAGGCCATCATCGGAACCGATCAGGACGGTCTCATCACGGTGTTCAACCAGGGGGCGGAACGCCTCCTGGGGTGGACCGCGGAGGAGATGATCGGCCGTCCCGTGACCGACGTCCACGACCTCGGGGAAATGATCGTCCGCGCCGACGAACTCGGTGTACCGCCAGGTTTCGAAGCCTTCATCGCCAACGTCACCCCCGACGACGCCGAGATCCGCGAGTGGACGTACGTCCGCCGCGACGGGAGCCACGCAGACGTCAGCCTGGCGATCTCTCAGATGTCCGATCCGGATGGCTCCCGCGTCGGCTACATCGGAGTCGCCACCGACATCACCGAACGCAAGAAAGCCGAGCGCGCGCTCGCCGAAAGCGAGGAACGCTTCCGGTCGGCCTTCGACACCGCCCCGATGGGAATGTTCATGTTCACCGTCACCCCGGGCGACGCCGGACGCATCACGCGGTGCAATCAGGCCCTCGCCGACTTCCTCGGCCGATCGACGTCGGAGGTTCCCGGGATGTCGGTGACCGACCTCGGTACGAACGAAAATGCCGATGGCACAGAGGGACTCGCCAGGCTCCTCGCGCTGACCGACGGAGAACCGGTGAGTGCGGAGGTGCGGTTCCGGCGGTGGGACGGTGACACGATGTGGGGTGCGGTGTCGGCCTCGGTCGTCGCCGCAGCCGGCGCCGACCCGTACGGGATCTGCCTGGTCGAGGACATCACCAGCCGCAAACGTGCCGAAGCCGAACTGCAGCATCTGGCCCTGCACGATCCGTTGACAGGACTGGCCAATCGCGCGCTGCTGGTGGACCGCGTCGAGCAGGCCATCGCCGACATCGGCCGTCACGCTCCCGCATGCGTCGGACTGCTGTATCTGGACCTCGACGGGTTCAAGCCCGTCAACGACACGTGGGGTCACGCCGCCGGCGACGAGGTCCTCAACGCAGTCGCACGGCGGATCGAGAACTCGATCAGGCCGGGAGATACCGCAGCCCGACTGGGTGGCGACGAATTCGCGGTGCTGTGTCCGGTGATCAAAGACAGCGAGGCCCTGCACGGCATCGCCGAACGCATCCGGCGGGAAGTCCGCCGGCCGCTGCGACTGCGCGCGGGACGCACCTACGATCGGCTGTCCGCGAGTATCGGCGCGGCCACGTCAGGCGGGAACAGCAACGCGGAATCGTTGATCGCCCACACGGACCGGTTGATGTACCGAGCGAAACGGAACGGCAAAGACCGCGTCGCCGACGATCTGGTCCCCGTCGAGGGCTGAAAACCTCTGTGGGCGCGGACGGTATCGAACCGCCGACCGCTGGTGTGTAAATCGCGCCGTCCTGCGTCTCCGTGATTCTCGATAGTCGCATCAATGCCTATAAGTCCAGGTCACGCGTCTCAGGTCTGCCGTACCGTCCGATGCCTCTGCACTCCTAGCTGCGTGTCTTGGCACACCGGCGGCACACGCGGGGGTTTTCTCCTTCGGAGTTTCTAGCCCGGATTTTGCGTGGTAATTGGTGTGGGTTCGGTGTGATGCCGAGTTGTGTTGTTGGGTAGTGGTTTTCGTGTGGTGGCGTAGAGGTGCTGTCCCGTGTCGCCGGGTGGGGCGGGCTTTCCTGGGGCCTGTGGGTCCTTCATCGTTGATGGGTCCGATGGGGTGGGGTGTTATCCGAAGGCGGTGCGGACGCGGTGCCAGGCGGCGGCGATCGCCGCCGCCCAGCGCCAGGTGGCATCGATGCGTAGCCGCAGTTGGCGGGCGCCGCGGGTGATACGGGCGGCCACGTGCAGGACCCGGTAGCGGAACGTGGTGATCTCGACGCGGGCCAGAGCGCGATCGCTGGCGAACCCGATGAGGCGGGTCCAGGTGACCAGGTCAGCGGCGGCCAGGACGATTTCGAGCCAGGCAGCATTGGCCCAGAAGGAGTGGCAGGGCAGGTTACGCAGCCCGGTGGCTTTGAGTTCGCGGATACGGTCCTCGACGCGGGCGTGCTGGCGGTGCCGTAGTTCCAGACCGGCGACCTGACCGGGTACGACACCCGGTGGTGTGTCGGTGATGAACGCGGTGACCCGCATGCCGTCGGCGTCGGTGAACCGCAACTGCGCGCCGGGGTGGGGGCGTTCTTTACGCAGGATCAGCCGGGTCCCTTCGGGCCAGGAGGCCAGGTTGACCAGGTCGGTGGCTTCAGCGACCCACGCGCCGTCGCGGATCCCGCCGTCGGTGTCGATCGCTGGATACCAGCAATCGCCGAGGTTGAGGGTGTCCACGGCGTCCTGGACGCGGGTATCGACGGGGTACCCGAAGGAGAACCCGGCCCCGGCGGCCCGGCACGCTGCGGCGAATTTGTGGGTGGATCCGGCGGTATCGCAGCGCACCAACACCTTCGGGGCCTCGGGGTTGTCGGGATCGTCGGGGTTGGGCCGCCACGCCGCTGGCAGCGATGCCAAAGCCTGGTGCAGGACGATGATGTGGTCGGAGGCGGTGTTGGAGCCGGCGTTACCGTTGCGCAGCAACCCGGCCAGGGCTTCGCCGCCGGCGATGTCGGGGCGGTCCAGAAACGCCAGCAGCGGGTGCAGCCCGAACGTTTTCTTCCAGGTCGGCGCAGCCCCGGCCTTGTTGTCGGAGTGATCGATCACCAGCGTGGCATCGATGTCGATATGCAGCCAGCCGCCGGTGGTGGGGGCGGCTCCGACAGCCCAGGCCGCTGCCCGCGCCGCGGCTCGGGCTGCGCGCACCCCGGGTAGATGCGCGGCATCGATCCGCTCATCGATCAGCCGCCACATGGTGGTCGTTGAGGCCTTGGCCCCCAGGACGTGCTCCCGGTCACCGCACAGCTGACCGACCGCGTCGATGCAGTCCGCGCCGTCGGCGACCGCGGCCGCCAGATCAGCGAACACCTCCCCAGGCGCATACACCCACGGGCCGCGGTAGGTGTCGGCCAACGCGGCCGTGACCTGCGCCGATAAGCCGGTCCGGTCGGCAAGCTCACGCAGCATGCCCATCCCGGCATGCGACACAACGCCATGGCCGTCGGCGGAAACTTTCACCGGCGATGCCGCCGCGATATTCTTCACCTGCGAAGTGCCTTCCCGTCAGGGTTTTTGAACCGTAGAGAAGTCCAATTATTCCTTGCAGGACAGGCACTTTCGCTTATCTACACACCCCCACAGTCAACATTCCACGAAAAATCCGGGCTAGGGTGTGCGGACCCGAACTCGGTGCAGGTGAAGGTGAAGGTGAAGGTGAAGGTGAAGGAAAGGTACGCACACCGCGACCAGGGATTACATGATTCTTGTTACTGAATACTTGTAACAAGAATCCTGTTACAGGATTCTTGTAATGCAGGTCAAGGTGTCAGTGAGCCTAAGTGGCGCACCGGTCAAGTCCAGGGATGTGGTGTACGAGGTCGTCGTGTGAGTCTTCGAGTTGATGGTTCAGGCGGTCAGGGCTGCGGGGGTGTCCTCCTGTTCGGTCGGGGTGTTCTGGTCGGCGCGTGATTTGCTCAGGACGTCGAGGCCGGGGTAGCGCCGGGATTCGGCCCATTCGTCGTGTTGTTCGGCCAGGACGGCCCCGACGAGGCGGTGAGGGCGTTGAGATGCCGACGACGTCGGTGCGTCGGCGGATCTCCTTGTTGAGCCGTTCCTGAGGGTTGTTGGACCAGATCTGGCGCCAGATCTGTTTGGGGAATGCGGTGAACGCCAGCAGATCCGGTCTGGCTGCTTCGAGGTGGTCGGCGACCTTGGGGAGTTTGTCGGCCAGTGCGTCGATAATCCGATCATATTGTGCGGCAACGGATTCAGCGTCGGGTTGATCGAACACCGAATGCAGCAGGGTACGTACCCACGGCCACGAACTCTTGGGCGTGATGGCCATCAGGTTGGTCGTGTAGTGCGTTCTGCAGCGCTGCCAGGCCGCCCCGGGCAGCGTCCCGCGCCGATCGCGGCCACCAACCCGGCGTGGGCGTCGCTGGTGACCAGTTTGACCCCGGACAGCCCGCGCGCGGTCAGCGACCGCCAGAACGTGAGCCAGCCGGCTCCGTCTTCGGCGGTGCTGACGTCAACGCCCAGGATTTCGCGGTAGCCCTCGACGTTGACTCCGACCGCGATCAACGCATGCACGTTGACCACCCGGCCCTGCTCGCGGACCTTGAGCACCAGGGCGTCGGCAGCGACGAACGTGTACGGACCGGCATCGAGCGGCCGGGTGCGGAACGCCTCCACGGCGGCGTCGAGTTCCTTGGCCATCACCGACACCTGCGACTTCGACAGGCTCGTGATGCCCAGGGTCTCGACCAGTTTGTCCATCCGCCGGGTCGATACCCCGAGCAGGTAGCAGGTGGCCACCACCGTCGTCAGGGCCCGCTCGGCCCGTTTGCGTCGTTCCAGCCGCCAGTCCGGGAAGTACGATCCGTGGCGCAGCTTCGGGATCGCGAGATCCAACGACCCTGCGCGGGTGTCGAATTGGCGGTGCCGGTAGCCGTTGCGGGAGTTGGTGCGCTCAGTGCTGCGCTCGCCGTATCCGGCGCCGCACAGGGCATCGGCTTCGGCACCCATCAGGGTGTGGATGACGGTGGCGAGCAGCTCGCGCAGCACGTCGGGGTGGCAGGTGGTGAGTCGTTCGGCCAGCACCGTGGGCAAGTCGATATTGTGGGCAGCGGTCATCGCGTGTGTTCCTTCTTTGCTCGAGTGACTTTGGACGGTCCCTCGAAGAATCACGCGATGACCCCCAATCATTCGGCTACGACACGCCGGTACGCTGATCAGGTCCGACTCGTACACCACCTTGGTGGACGCAACCGCGGACGGTCCCCAACAGCCAGCAACGACACACGACACCGCTACATGCGCTCAACCTCAGAGCGAGCTGGCGGACTAAGGGTTGCATCGACGTCATCTACGTAGGAAGACAGTAGTTGATGACGAATGAATCTCGGTCGGGTTGAGATGTGGTGTCATACAACCGCTGTCGCGGATGGCGCTGTCATCCTTTATCGGTGGCGCCTAGGACAGCGAAGAAAACCGACAGCCGGTTGGCAGCTCGACTAGCCGCGCTCGCCTCGCTGGGCGCCGCGGTCATCCACTTCGCCGTCGTACCCACCCACTGGCAGGAGTGGATGCCCGCTGGCGTGTTCTTCACATCGATCGCAGCCTTCCAACTGCTGTGGGCGCGGCTGGTTCTCACACGAACCACGACTCCTGTGCTAGCTGCCGGCATCATGCTCAACCTTGGAGCCATTGCTCTGTGGGCCGTGTCCAGGACCGCAGGAGCCCCGTACGGTCCGCACGCCGGGCAAGCCGAAGTGGTCCAAGCCGCGGACCTTTGTGCACTGCTGCTTCAGATCTATGTCGTGATGGGCGCCGGCTGGGTGTGGTACCGCGGCCTGCAAGGAGAGCCGGTACCGGTGTTCGGCAGCACATTAGTGCTCATGGGCGCAGTCGGTGTCGTGGCGCTGGCGTCCACGGTGGGCGCTGCTTCAGGCCTGCGGCACGGCCATCATGCCCCAGCAGGCGCTGATGGTGGTCACCACGGGACGACCGCTGAGGGAGCCCACAGCCATCACGGGCCCACCGACGCAGAACCCGATCACCACGGGCAAAGCATCGAGCAGGTAGAAGATCATCACCGCCACGAAGAGCCAACCAATTCACCACCCACCGAGTCGATTGGGACACCTCCAGCGCCGGCACCTACCCAATCTCCGCCAGCCCCAGCGATGCCGTTACACGACACCCACGCCGATCATGATCACGACGAATGATGTGTGATCCAAACCGCTTACACACACCCTCACGCTGACGCGGCTCGCCTGATTCCAGTAGAAGGTGGAAACCAGAGCCTCGATATGATCGCAGGAGCTGATGGGCACACCATCGACTTTGCAGGGGCCAGATCGGTTGAGTGACGGCAACCTCGTCCGCTACGGGTGAAAAGCCGCCACCGCAAGCTGCTGTCGATCAAGCCGCCGCCGCAAGTGGCGTCGCATTTCAGCGGCTGGGCCGGCCCACGACGAATCGCGGGGCTCTCCACAGCAGAGGGGCAGCAATCATCGCCCTTGCCTGGGGGGGGCAATGTGATCCGCGCACCCGCCGCCGGGGATCCTCTGTGTAGGGCCTTTGGTCATTTGCATATGTGGCTAAAGAACCTCCGTATCAACTACGTAATTCCGTTGGTTTCGTCCCGTACGTGGCTCACCATTGAGTTTGTCCTCGTGATGGAAGGAGACTTCGATGAAGCGTAAATACATACCCTGGTACGGGGGAGCCCTCGTCGCGGCCGCAATCGCTGCAGTAGCCGTTGGTGTGCCGGCATCGACGGTTCTGCTGTTGCTGGTCGTGCTTGCCTGCCCTGTGATGATGATGCTCATGATGGGCGGAATGGGCGGAGGCCACAACAACCATGGCCACGGCACCACCGGGACCGGCGACCAGCGCGACTCAGCTGGCCGGTCGTAGCCACTCCCGTCGGTCAAGTCCAGGGACGTGGTGTACGACGTCGTCGTGTGATTCTTCGAGGTAGTTGGGTCAGGCGGTCAGTGCCGCTGGGGTGGCCTCCTGTTCTGTCGGTGTGTCGTTGACGGTGCGTGATTTGCTGAGGACGTCGAGGCCGAGGTAGCGCCGCGATTCTGCCCATTCGTCGTGTTGTTCGGCCAGGACGGCGCCGACGAGGCGGATCAGAGCGTTTCGGTCGGGGAAGATGCCGACGACGTCGGTGCGTCGGCGGATCTCCTTGTTGAGGCGTTCCTGGGGGTTGTTGCTCCAGATCTGGCGCCAGATCTGCTTGGGAAACGCAGTGAACGCCAGCAGGTCCGCCCGGGCTTCTTCCAGGTGGTCGGCGACCTTGGGGAGCTTGTCCGCGAGGGCCTCGATGATCCGATCATATTGCGCAGCAACCGATTCAGCGTCTGGTTGATCGAACACCGAATGCAACAATGTCCGGACCCACGGCCACGACGACTTGGGAGTGACGGCCATCAGGTTGGTCGTGTAATGCGTTCTGCACCGCTGCCAGGCCGCCCCGGGCAGCGTCGCCCCAATGGCCGCTACCAGCCCGGCATGGGCGTCGCTGGTGACCAATTTGACCCCGGACAGGCCGCGGGCGGTCAGCGACCGCCAGAACGTCAACCAGCCCGCTCCGTCCTCGGCGGTACTGACGTCAATACCCAGGATTTCGCGATGGCCCTCGGCGTTGACCCCGACCGCGATCAGGGCGTGCACGTTGACCACCCGCCCGCCCTCGCGGACCTTGAGCACCAGGGCGTCGGCGGCCACGAACGTGTACGGGCCGGCGTCCAAGGGCCGGGTGCGGAAGGCTTCGACGGCGGCGTCGAGTTCCTTAGCCATCACGCTGACCTGGGACTTCGACAGCGACGTGATCCCCAGGGTCTCCACCAGCTTGTCCATCCGCCGCGTCGAGACCCCCAGCAGGTAGCAGGTCGCGACTACCGTGGTCAGAGCCCGTTCGGCGCGTTTGCGGCGTTCCAGCAGCCAGTCCGGGAAGTAGGAGCCGTGGCGCAGCTTCGGGATCGCGAGATCCAATGAGCCTGCGCGGGTGTCGAATTGGCGGTGCCGGTAGCCGTTGCGGGAGTTGGTGCGCTCGGTGCTGCGTTCGCCGTATCCGGCGCCGCACAGGGCGTCGGCCTCAGCGCCCATCAGGGTGTGGATGAATGTGGCGAGCAGCTCGCGCAGCACGTCGGGATGGGCGGTGGTGAGTCGTTCGGCCAGCACGGTGGGCAGGTCGATATTGTGGGCAGTGGTCATCGCGTCGGTTCCTTTGCTCGAGAAACTTTGGTCGGTCTCTCGAAGAATCACGCGATGACCTTCAATCATTCGGCTACGACACGCCGGTACCGCTGATCAGGTCCGACTCGTACACCACCTTGGTGGACGCAACCCTCCCGTCGATCGTTGGGATGGTGCAGTGATGGCAGATGCCGCCTACGGCTTATGGCCTTTGGTGATCGTGAATACGCTTCTGTTCGTCGTTTTCGGCCTGAGTTTCTTTCATCCTCGCTCAAACGGGACTTGACCCCGTGTGTTGGACACGCTCAATCCCAGGAATGTGCTGGGGGAAGCGAGATGATCCAACCCGATGGCAAGGAAAAATTACCCCGATGAGTTCAAGCGTGACGCGGTCGCGCTCTACCGGGACACCGAGGGCGCGACGATCGCCCAGATCGCTGCCGAGCTCGGTGTCAGCGAGGCCACGCTCTCGGCGTGGTGCAAGTCGGCCGGGGTGCCGATTCGGCACCGCCGCGGTGTCGTAGTGGCCGAGCCTGTGCCAGGGGCCGAGAGCCCTGAGCAGGAGCTGGCCCGCCTCCGCAGTGAGGTCAAGGCGTTACGCGCCACCGAGGCGCGGTTGTCCACCGAGCGTGACATCTTGCGGTCGGCGGCCAAATATTTCGCCGGGGAGACGAACTGGTGAGCCGCTTTCAGTTTGTCGCCGACCACCTGCACGCCTTCGAGGTGAAGTGGCTCTGCGCAGTCGTCGAGGTTGCGCGTTCGTCGTTCTACGCGTGGTTGGCCGGTGCTGACGGACGAGCGGCCCGTCGGGCTGCTGACGAGGCGCTGGCCGAGCGTATCCGCGCCGTCCACGACGAGGACAACACCTACGGGGCGCCGCGGATCACCGCCGAGCTCAACGACGGTGCGCCCGAGGGGCAGCGGGTCAACCACAAGCGGGTGGCTCGGGTGATGCGCGGCGCCGGGATCGCCGGTTATCGACGCCGACGTCGGGTCAAGACGACCGTGGCGGACCCGGCGAACCAGAAGGTCCCCGACCTGCTCAAACGGGATTTCACCGCCGCGCAGGTCAACACCCGTTACGTCGGCGACATCACCTACTTGCCATTGGCGACCGGCGCCAACCTGTACCTGGCCACCGTGATCGACTGCTGTTCACGGCGGGTCGCCGGGTGGGCGATCGCCGATCACATGCGCACCGAACTGGTCATCGATGCGCTCAAAGCCGCTGCTGCACTGCGGGGTTCACTGGCTGGTGCAATATTCCATGCAGATAATGGAAGTCAGTACACCTCACGGGATTTCGCGAATCTCTGCCGCGATCTGGGGGTCGTCCAGTCGATGGGTGCGGTGGGGTCATGCCTGTTGACCGGCTAATCGGGGACGGTACTGGCATGTAAACGACACGCCAGCAAGGAAAATGCTTGACCGGTGGGGGCCGGCGGGGTTGCACTTGTCTTATGACGATTCAGCATCAGCTGCGTCTGCAAGCAGGCACCGATGTCGCCTGGGTGTTGTCCGGTCCGGGTTGCGGGAAGTATGCGTTGGTCAACGAATACCTCAGGTATCTGGCCGACCGGAATTACTCTCCTCGCACGCTGCGGGCCTACGGCTATGACCTGTTGGCATTCTGCCGGTGGCTCGGCAGCGTCGACGTCGAGTTGAGTTCAGTGACCACCGAGACCGTGCTCGACTTCATGCGGCACTGCAGGCAGACTCCGATCGCGGGACGCCCCACCAACGTGGTGTCGATGACCGGCACGCGTCTCGACCGTTACTCGTCGACCACCATCAATCACCGGCTTGCCGCGTTGACGGGGCTGTTCACCTTCCGGGAGCTGCGTGACCCCGGACTGCGTACCCCAATCCCCAGCGGCCGCGAAGCGCGGCGGGTCAGCGCCGAGGAACGCAACGGCCTGCTCGGACATCTGGTGAGGCCGAAACGCCGATCGGCGCTGCGCCTGCGTGAACCGCGGCGGCTTCCGCGGGCTTTGAATCGCCGCGAGACCGCCGAGCTGTTATCGAGCCTGCGAACCTGGCGTGACCGAGCGCTGGCCGGGCTGATGTTGTTGTCCGGGTTGAGATCCGGGGAACTGCTCACCCTCGACGTGACTGACGTCGATATCGGAGCCCGCTGGGTGAAGGTGATGGGCAAAGGCGCCAAGGAACGCCGCGTGCCCCTCGATGTGGAGGTCGCAGGGCTGATCCAAACGTATCTTCTCGTCGAGCGACCCGAATCGGACAGCAACCGCCTTTTCCTGGTCGCCAAAGGCCCCCACCGGGGTCAGCCGTTGACCGCGGCCGGACTGCGCACCATCTTCCGGTATCACCGGATCAAGTCCGGAGTGCTCGCCGGTCACCCGCATGCGTTACGTCATACCTTCGGCACCGCGATGGCCGAGGCCGGTGTGGATCTAGCGGTGATGCAGGCACTGCTCGGACACGCCCACATCGACACCACAGCCCGCTACATCCATCTGGCACCCACCCATGTCAAGGCGGAATACGATGCTGCCCGAACACGATTACGCTCCCACACCTGAAACACCGGCGCAGATCTACGCCGCCTACCTGGTGCACCTACAACGCCGGGACCGCGGCAACACCGCCTACGCCCAGGCCGCCCGATCGTTCCTGCGGCGCTGGCCCCGAGTCCAGTCATGGGCCGACATCCCACTCGATGAGCAGCTGGCGGCGAACTGCTCGACACGCCCATTCGTCACCTTCTTGATGGTCAGCCGACGGTTGCAACCGGGCTACGACTACCTCGTTCACCGCAAGCTGTCGAGTCTGTGGCATGAGCTGACCGACAGTTGCCTGCAACCCGACCTCGATCAGTTCATCAGCGCAGCACTGGAACTGGGTTTCACCGAACGGGTCGCCTCGGCCATCGGCTCGCAGATCATCGCCCGGCTGCTGATCCAGACCGGCCGCCCCTTGACCGGCCTGCGGGAAAGCGACCTGCAGGAGTTGCTGCACGCCTGCCATGTTCGCCAAGAACGTACCGGACGCGGCGCCAAGCACTATCGCAGCACCACCCACAGTGCCCGCCAGATTCTGTTCCACCTCGGCATTCTTGATACACAGGCACGGCCGGCGGTCACTGCGTTGACCCTCGAGCAGCGGATGGTCGACGTTCCTGTCGCGCTGCGACCGGCGTTCGTGGCCTACCTGAACCGCAAATACGCCACCTGCGTGCCCAAAACGGTCAGTTCCCTGGCCACCCGATTGGCCCATTTCGGCCGGTACCTCGCCGCCGCCGACCCCAGCTTGACCTCCCTGAACCAACTGGACCGCCGCAGGCACATCGAACCGTTCATCACCTCGCTGACCACAGCCACCAACAGCGTCACCGGTGAGCCGATCACCGTCGCAGACCGGATCAGACGCATCCACGCGGTGGGAAACTTCCTAGCCGAGATCACCGAATGGGGATGGGACGACGCGCCACCGCGGCGCCTGATCTTCCGCACCGACCTGCCACGGCCACCCCGCTGCCTGCCCCGATACCTGCCCGTCGACTCCGACCGCAAACTCACTGCCGCACTGGCAAAATCACCCTACCGACTGGCCGCTGACGCACTGCTGGTGCAGCGAGCATGCGGACTGCGCATCGGTGAACTGCTCGACCTCGAACTCGACTGCATCCACGAGATCCCCGGCCAAGGATCCTGGCTCAAAGTTCCCCTCGGCAAGCTCAACTCCGAACGCATGATCCCCGTCGACGACGAGGTCCTCACCCTCGTGGACCGGATCACCACAACCCGCTCATCGGGCCGACCGATGATCCACCCCCGCACCGGAGCCCCAGCCGACTTCCTGTTCACCCACCACGGAAAACGACTCTCCCAGAACGCAGTACGTGAAGAATTGAACCGGGCAGCACAGGCCGCCAGCCTGGGACACATCACACCGCACCAACTGCGACACACCTACGCCACCGCGCTGATCAACGCCGGAGTCTCCCTGCAAGCACTCATGGCATTACTCGGCCACGTCTCCACCCAGATGAGCCTGCGCTACGCCCACCTCTTCGACCACACCGTACGCACCGAATACGAACGCGCCCTGGATCTGGCGAAGAGCCATATCGGAGCGCTGCCGAAAACCGCAGTCGGGCTGCCCATCACCGACATCACCGGCACCGGATGGAAGGACACACCGGCCATCAAATCCCGCCTCGCCGGCGGATACTGCCTACGCGCACCCGCGCAAGGATCCTGCCCCTACGCCAACATCTGCGAACACTGCCCAAGCTTTCACACCGACTCCACCCACCTGGCCGTCCTCGCCGCCCAACGCATCGACGCCCAAGATCTGGCAGCAGACGCAGAAAAACGAGGATGGATCGACGAAGCAGAGCGCCACCACAACCTCGTCTCCCGACTCGACGCACTCATCACCGGATCGGCATCCGCATGAATGAACCCGCCCTGCTCCGAGTCGAGCGCGTCTGCGCCGAACTCGCCACCTCAGGCCAACCCATCACCTTCACCACCGTGGCCGAACACGCCCAGATCAGCCGCGCGACGCTCTACCGCGACCACCAGCTCCGCGCCATCGTCGACGAACACCGCACCCGACAAACCGACGCCCGCACCCTGACCGGCCTGGCCACCGAAGTCGCACACCTGCGCACCGCCGTCGAAGCACTCGCCGCAGGAGTCAAACGCCACGAAGAACAAATCCGCAAGCTCACCAAACCACCCCGACGATGAACCATTCCGCCCAACACCGCGAGTCCATGAGCCCGGATTAGCCGGTCAAAGTGCCGATAACGCGTTGGCCGAATCGTTCAACGCCGCCCTCAAGCGCGAGATTCTGCAAGACCGTAACTGCTGGCCGGACGCGGCGATCTGCCGCCGTGAGGTCTTTCGGTGGCTGGCCCGCTACAACACCACACGACGGCACTCCTACTGCCGTCATTCCAGCCCCGCGACCTACGAAAGGAACCTGACACCGGCTACGCTGCCCGAAGCCGCATAACCACAAATCCCGTGTCCACTACATGGGGGCAAGGCCCAACCGAGACTGGCGGGCGATGGGCGCATATACAGCATTCTTGGTGGCGCTGTTCACCGAAATGTATGGCATCCCGTTGACCGTGTATCTCCTTGGAAGCTGGTTGGGAACGCGGTTTCCGTTGTTGCGCAACACGCACGCTGGCGGGCATGTGTGGAACGATCTCATCGGATGGACGGGCGATCCGCATCTGAGCCCCTTCCACCTGGCGAGCTACCTGGCCATTGGTGGAGGCTTTTGGGTCATCGCCGCGGGCTGGCGGCATCTGCACGAAGCCGCACAAACCGGCCGCTTGGCCACCACTGGACCCTACGCCGTGGTACGCCACCCGCAATACGACGGTTTCCTGTTGGTGATGATCGGGTTCTTATTGCAGTGGCCCACGATCCCAACCCTGATCATGTTCCCGGTGCTGGCCTATGTTTATGCGCGGCTCGCTCGCACGGAAGAGCGAGATGTGGCCCGCCGCTTCGGCCATCTTTGGGACGAATATGCCAGAGGGACACCGGCTTTCATTCCCAACGTCGTCACGATTCGCCAACATAGAACCAGGGTCTAGAGCATCGAAAGTCCAGCAGAAGAAACGACAAGCGCCAGCGCGGGTCGTACTGGCAGACGATCAGACAGCGCTTCTGGGTGAGGGTAGGAGGGGCCAGCCATGAGCCGTCCGACGCGCACGACAGCCGTTACACGTGGGCCGTCGGCCGAGGCGGGCTCAGGTTCGGTGCTGATCGCTGAGGGCATCGAGAAGTCTTTCCGCCGGGGAATTTTGCCGATGTCCCCGCGCCAGACGGTGCTGTACGGCGTCGACCTCAGCCTGAAGGCGGGTGAGGTTGTCGGCCTTGTTGGCGAAAACGGCTCCGGCAAGTCAACCATTATGAAGATCTTGGTCGGCGAATTAAGTGCGGATGCCGGTACCGTCACCCGTTCCGGTGTGCTCGGCTATTGTCCGCAGCAACCGGTTGTCTATGAACGCCTGACGTGCGATGAGCACATCGAGCTGTTCGCCCGCGCCTATCGCATGACCCATGAGGCCGAGCGACGCGCACGCCGAGACCTCTACGAGGCGTTAGGATTCGAACGCTATGCCGATACCCGTGCGGATCGCCTATCGGGCGGCACGCTAGCCAAGCTCAACCTCACTCTGGCCATGCTGGCCGATCCGCCCGTACTGCTGCTCGATGAGCCCTACGCCGGTTTCGACTGGGACACCTATCTGAGGTTCTGGGACCTGGTGGCTCGCCGCCGCGACGACGGACGGTCAGTGCTGATCATCAGCCACTTCGTCACCGACGAACAGCGCTTCGATCGCATCCTCAGGCTCTGCGACGGGCGCCTTTGCGACAATTCTGAGTCGTCGCGATGACCACGGCAGCCCATGAACAATGGCGCCCCACACTGTTGCTGACCCGCAGTTTCATCACCGACTACGTACGCAATCCGGTCAACCTCATGATGCTCGTCGTGGTGCCGCTGGTGTTCGTGCTGGTCGCGGCCGGCTCGATCGCCGACGCAATGGAACTGTTGCGGGGCCGACCCGGAATGGCAACCCAAACCGCCACAGCGGGTTGGGCTGCTGGGTTCCTCTCGGGGCTGGCGATGTACTTTCAGATCCGTTCGGCTCGAATGGCTGACAGGCGGTTGCTGTTGGCGGGCCTGCCGGCTGCGCGGCTTCTCGCCGCTCGGGCGGGCACCGGTCTGCTCATGGCCTGTCTCGTCTCAGCAGTGGCGCTGGCGGCGTTGGCCGTGCGGGTCGGTGTCGAGCATCCACTGCAGGTGATTCTCGGCACGCTGATGTTTGCGGTCATCTACCTCGCGATCGGCGCGCTCGTCGGGGCGGCGGTCGCCAATCCGGTCAACGGTGCAGTGGTCATACTGTTGATCTGGATGATCGACGTCTTCGTCGGACCAGCAGGCAGCGGTGGCGACTTTGTCGCGACCCGATGGTTCCCAACCCATTTCGTCACGCTGTGGATGGTGGACACGCCTTCACGCCATGCCGGGAAGCTAGGCGACCTGGGTCTCGCCTCGGTGTGGATGGTTGGCGCCCTGATTATTGCCGGGGTGGTCGTCGCGACCCGTTCCCGGACCGCGCGACGAGGTCGGCGCACCCCCGGTCAACTGGCCACCGCACTGCGATTCGGTGTGGTCGACCTACGGCGCAATACCGTACTGCTAGCACTGCTGGTGATCGTTCCCGCCGCGTTCGTGCTGCTGGCCAAAGTCACCACCCCAGGACGATTCCTCATCGTGTCCGTCACCGAGAGCGGCACGACCTCAAAGGTGCCGTTCTGGTTTCCCGACGTCCACGCCGGAGCCATGGCTCCCATCGGTGTCGGGGCATTGGCTGCACTCGTGGGGATGTTCGTCGTCGTCGACGCCGCCAGCGGGGACGGGCGCTTACGCCTGTCCGGGTACCGCATCGCGGTCGTGATAGCCGCCCGTCTAGGGGTGGTCGCCGTGGCTACCGTCGCTATTACTGCGGCCACGATGGCGATTACGGCGACGGTCTTCGACGCCAGGCAGTGGCCTGCCTATGTCGGAGCGAATCTGCTCATCGCCCTCACCTACGCGTTGATCGGTGTTGTTATCGGCCCACTGCTGGGCAAGGTCGCCGGGGTGTTCGTGGCATTCTTGATCCCCTTTCTCGATCTGGGCATCATCCAGAGCCCCATGCTGCGCCCCATACCTCAGGAGTGGGCGCAGATGCTGCCCGGGTACGGGGTGACCAGGGTGCTGTTCGATGCGAGCCTCACGGCGCGCTTCGATGAGACCTTGCCACTGATCAGCGCCTTCGCGTGGCTGGCTGGTCTGACGGTTGTGGCGGCGGCTGTCTTGGCCCGCGGGAGCAAGAAGGCCATATGAGCGCTACAGCATGGCTATTCGTTGCCGGAGGCGCCATCGTGGCCGGGGTCGGCGGCTACTTCGTGATCGCTCGGCCGGCGCTCCTTCCGGAGGATCTGCGCTACCTACGCCGCAGCGACGGCGAGGTCGAAGCCGCGATACCGCGTCTGCGGAAGTGGCTGCATCTCGTGTTCATCGTGCTCGGCGGCCACATGGTGAGTACGGGAATCTTGACCATCTACGTGGCGGTAAGCGCGCTAGGTGACAACAACCCGTCGACTGTTGTGGTTCTTGCACTAGCCGGCGCGTCGTCCGTTGGCGCGATGGTGGTGGTGAACTTCCAGTTGCACTCAGCCTTTCGGTGGGTGCTCCTAGCAGCGTTGCTGCCGTGGGTAGTCGCCATCGGCTCTGCAGCTCTGTCGTGGTTGTCCTGACGCAGTCGTGAGGATCGGTCAGCACCACTGCCAACTCGGCGACGATCGTCGGGGCGCTGCAACATCGGGCAAACGGCACACCCGAGGCACGGGGTCAGCGATCCCGGTGATCCCGTAATACGGCCAACCGATTGCGGTACTCGGCTTCGTCGATGTCGCCGCGTGCGAAGCGGTCGGCCAGCACCTGCGCGGGCGAGGGCGGTGAAGGGACCCGTGAGGTGCCGGCACCGGTGCTGGATTTGATGAGCGCAAAAATGCCCACGATCAGCAACGCCCAAAACAGCACCATCCCGATCCCCATCACGGTATAGCCCCACCAACCCATGTTGTCGTCGTACCAGTACATCAAGGCGAATCCTTCTCCGTCGTAGAATATCTGACTGCCGCGCCCTACATTTGGACGTTCCGTTATGGCCGGAAGGCACTGACCCAGAGGGAAATTGACGTCGCGCGTCTTGCGGCTGCCCGGAGTCGAAAGCTATACACCCCGATCGGTGCCCAGCAGCATGACGCCGAGCACCTACAACGAGCCCAGAATGGTCTGCATGGTGGCGATCTCTTGCTGTTGGGACGTCACGATGGAGCGACCGAGTTCCTTCATCGGCGGATACTGGCCGCCCTCTATCACGTGCTGCGCCATCGTGATAGCGCCTTGGTGATGTTGGATCATCTGTGTCAGGAACAGCTTGGCGGCTTCGACTCCCTGAGCGTTTTGAAGCGCTGCCATGTCTTGCGGCGACATCATTCCCATCATTCCGTCCATGCCGGGCATCCCCGGCATCATGGTTCCGCTCGGCATCATGCTGTTGGGCATGCCTGGCATGGCACTCGAACCTGGCATTGCGCTTGTCGTCTCGGGGGGCGTCGACGTGCCGGTGTGATGTGGGTCCGACGTTCGACTCGGGGTTGCGCTCTGTCTGGGCGTTTCCATGCCGGGCATCATCGGCATTGCTTCCGGCTGACCCCACTCGCTTAGCCACGATCGCATTTCTTCGATCTCGGGGCCCTGCGCCGCCTTAATCTGGTTCGCCATATCCACGACACGGCCGTCGATCCCCGCCTTGGCGATGATGATGTCGCTCATTTCGATGGCTTGCTGGTGGTGCGGAATCATGTGTTGCGCGAACATGACGTCGACCTGGTTGTGCGGCTCAGCCGCTGACGGGGATGCGGAGGTCGACGTGGCGGTGTTCGATTGGCCGCCTTCATTACTCGTCGAGTTGCTACACGCGGTCAGCGCGAGCAGCGCCGCGGTCACCGCCACCCCTGCGGCCAGCCTATTGCTCATCTTCATTGGATTCCCTTTCGCTGTCGGCGCATCCGATACAGGATGCGTGTCATGTGGTGTGCTCGTTCCGGCTGCAGCCTGCCGAGCACACGGTGGTCGGCCTGGACTCATTGCCGTGCCTCGGGGATCTTCACCCGACCGATCGCTCCGCGCGGCCGCCGCAGGATGTCCAGAAGGGACATGCCCATGGCATACGTGAACAAGGTACGTTCGGGACGGATACGAATGAAACACAGGTCGCCGCCCTCGCTCACGATGCGTCGCTCCGTGGCGAGTATTCGGCGCAGGAACCACGACCCCGCGAATGCCCGATTGGCTTGCTCATCATCATCGGAAACTACTGTCGCGGTACCCATGAACTGGATCACGCGCGGCGGGAACATAGGGACGAAGCGATGCGGGACAGGTGCAACGAAGGCCACATCGGAATGTGCACGAAGATTCTGCACCTTACGGGTGGACGTCCGCGTCGTGACAAACAGGGCCAACGGCTCACCCGGTGACGAAACCGCGAACACCACACCGGTCGCATGCGGTGCGCCCAGTTCGGTCAGTGTCGACAGCGTGCCGAACGTCGCTTTCCTTAGAGCGTTTTCGACGAAGTCGAAGTCGACGTTCACCGCTGCCCCCCGTCAACGCGGGACAGCGTCCCGGTACGGCCCCGACCGCTGCGCAAATCGCTGAACCGAAACCGTTTTTGGCTGCTAGCCGCAACATCGTCAACGGTCGCAGCCGCGGCCGGATGCTCCGATGCGGATTCGATCGCCGACACCCTGCCGACAAGCTCGTCTCCGCCCATGCCGACCACAAAGTCAGTAACCGTAGGCTGCCGCTCGGTCAACGCGCCGGAATGCGTCGACATCGCGGTGATGGACGAAATCGAGGTTTCCATCGTGGCCGCGCTGTCGAGCAGCGGACCGCGCGCGGCGAGAAGTTCTGCGCCGGCGATGATTGCGGTGCCCGTCGCCACCGCGAGCCCGCGATGACCCATCATCTCGCGTAGAAATGGCCCCTCTGCTAGTGGCGGCTGATTTTCCTCGCGGTTGGCATCAAGGTGTAACTCGGCAAGCTCGGCGCTGGCTCCGGCCGGAGAATCGCAGGCAGGGTCGGGCACGACGCGGCCTGCACAATGGGATTCATAGTCGCGCACCCATGGACGTGGCTGCGCGACCGGGGTTTCGGTGGGCTCGTAGGTGATGCTGGCAGTGTGGTTGGCGGCGTAGGCAGTCACGGCTACAACGCCTTTAACATGCTGCAGCGTGACTCGTCGATCCACGGAGATGCCGCCCAGTGCAGAGCACTGACGTTGAGGGTCGCATTTTCTGTCATGGCACTCCCCTCCAGTGCGGTACGTGTTCTGCCAGGCGCAGCCTGAGTACCAGCTTTGTCTCCCCGGATACCGCTCTTCTTATTCCTTTGACGAAGATTTGATAAAGCAACTCGCACCGAAGCCGACGTCGAGGCGCCCCGGGCCACCGTGCACGCCTTCACACACGGCCCCCTGTGCGTGTGGCTCCCGTGAACCCATCGCGGGGGCCACTGACCCGATGGCCGAGGCGACCATCCCGAGCCCCGCCGCCGTCTCAACCAGCCGACGACCGCCTGTTTCGGTGGGCGATGACGAAGGGTGAAGCGGGAGAGGAAGATGGAGGGCGTTATGACACACAAGAAGGCCCCGCCCGGGTGGGCCACATCGCCGTCCCGTTCGCTGCGGGCGGGATCAGGCGGCACCTGTCTGGCCGATCTGGACGCGGCGTCGACCCCCGGCTTCTCGGGTGGAAAATCAGAAGCCGCGTCGCTGTTGGAGACGCGAGGCCGCTACCTGAACGAACTTCAAGAGATGCTCTACGCAAACGCCGTGTCGGGCCAGGGACGTTCTGTGCTTCTCGTGCTGCAAGGTATGGATACCGCAGGAAAGGGCGGCATCATTCGCCACGTGCTCGGGCTGGTCAATCCGGAAGGCATCGACCACGCCCCCTTCGGCGTCCCGACGGCCGAGGAACGTCAGCATCATTTTTTGTGGCGTACCTACAAAGCACTACCGCGACTCGGGCACATCGGCGTGTTCGATCGCTCTCATTACGAGGATGTCCTCGTCGCGCGGGTGCATCGCCTCGTTCCCGAAGCAGTATGGGAGACGCGCTACGGGGAGATCAACGATTTCGAACGCCAGCTGGCAAATCAAGGAACGGTGATCGTGAAGGTAGCGATGTTCGTCTCACTGGCCGAGCAAAAGAATCGGTTGTTGGCCAGATTGCGTGACCCAGAAAAGAATTGGAAATACGACCGCAAAGACGTCGAGGAGCGCTTGCTGTGGCCCCACTACCAGGAGGCCTATCAGGCGATTTTGGATAGAACGTCCACCGACGTCGCACCCTGGCATGTCGTGCCATGTGACCACAAATGGTACAGCCGCCTCGCCGTCGCCGAACTGCTGATCGATGCGCTCGAGGGGATGGAACTTGCTTGGCCCACACCAATCTATGACGTAGACGAAGAGATCGCCAGAGTGATGCGCAGCTGACCAACGCTCCTAACCTTTTGCCTCCCGAGGAGACGCCGCGGTGCGCCCATAGGCTCGACGCTGCTGCCCACCGTGCCACTCCCCTACTCGCACTGGTGCCCAATAGCGTTGGGAACCAACTCTTCTGCGTGCATTCCCGGGCGAGAGCGCCGCACTGACACACCCCGCCGCGTCAGGGATCCGGATTTTGGCAGATTGCGGGTGACCTCGCACCGGGGACAACGTCGGCGTCCATCTGCCGATCTTCGCCGCCTGCCGCCACCATTTCCGCATTCGCCACAGCGTTCCTCATCGGTACGGCCATCCGGTGCGCCGCCCGGAGATACGCCGCATTGCACCTGGTCATTGCGAAGGGGGCAATCACGCTGATGCCACATCGTTTTAACCTTCGCGCTGATCGGGATCGGCGTCGCAATATCCATGATCGGTGCCCTTCAGCATGTAACCCACGACCAACACTCGCGATCAGCATCGTGAAACCCGGCAACCCCAAACAGGTGAAGAACACTGCCGTCCATCGGTGAAGCTGACCATCCAAAACTTGGTGGTCGTAGTCATGGCGATGGGATGGCCGGGAAAACCTGCATGCGGCCGCGGTGACGGTACCCGCTCGTCAGTGCCTGTATGGCGTTTGGCTATCGGGTTTTCGGATTGGCCCATCGCGGCCGCCCACCGGTTAGGGTCGGCGGGTGAGCGCTTCCCCGTGTCCCACTCCGGTGCAGTCGGAGGAATCAGCCAACGAACGGGGCTCTATCACGGTCGTCGGGTTGGATTTGTTCGGCTTGGTGTTCGCATTATTTTTCTTCGCGTGGAGTCTGAGTCCGTCGCTGCTGCCGAGGGATTGGTTGTTCCAGGGCATTATCAGCGGCGTCACGAGCGTGAGCGGCTACGGTGCCGGCCTGCTGCTCGCCTTCCCGCTACGCCGGTGGGTTGAGCCACTGGTGTTCTGGTGCACGCAACAACGCAGGTTCCAGGTTGTGGCTGACACCATCGGCATCGTGCTGGCGTTGTCGACGGTGGTCGCCACATTGCTCGTCGCCGGGAACTGGCAGCGAGATATCGACACACTCATGGGGATGCCGCCGATGGTCACCGTGGCGTATCTGCGCACCGGAGTTGTCAGCGTCGCGATCTTCGTCACCGTACCTGGGCTCTCCCGCGGGCTGCGGCGGGCGGCGCGTTGGATTGCGCGGCTGCTCAGCGAACGGCTCCGTGTGCCACCCGCTGTGGCGCATGCGTCCGCGCCGGTCGTGGTGGCCGTCGCCGTCGCGGCGGTCGTCAACGAAGTCATTTTGACCGGCAGTTCCGAAGCCGCCCGCCGCGTCTTCGGCGCGCAGAACAACGGCACGCAGCCCGGCGTTGTACAACCGTTCGAAGCCGAACGTTCCGGGAGCCCGGAATCCGCGTCGAGATGGGAGACGCTGGGTCTGCAGGGCCGGTCCTTCGTCGCCGGCGGCGTGGGACCCGCGGAACTCGCCAAAATCAACGGGGGCCGCGCGCAGGTGCCGGTCCGGGTCTACGCCGGCTTGGAGTCCGCGCCGGACACCGCGGCCCGGGTGAGGCTGATCCTCGACGAGCTTGACCGCACCAGAGCCTGGGATCGGCGGATCCTCGTCGTGGCGGGTGCCACCGGAACAGGCTGGATCAATCCTGTCGCCGCCGAGTCCATCGAGCTGATGTACAACGGAGATTCGGCCATCGCGGCGATGCAGTATTCATTTCTGCCCAGCTGGATCTCCTTCCTCGTCGACCGCTCCGCCGCGACGGCAGTAGGCGACGCGCTTATCACTGCCATTCACCAGCGGTGGTCGGAGATGCCCGAGGACAGACGTCCCCGGCTGGTCGTCTACGGCGAAAGCCTCGGATCTCAGTCCGCGGAGGCCGCCTACGGCGATCTGAGCGATCTGCGCCGATCGGTTGACGGAGCCCTGTTTGTGGGTCCACCGAACTCCAACCGCCTCTGGCGCGACGTTGAGGACCGACGCGACCCCGGCACTACGGAGGTGCTGCCCACCTACGCTGGAGGATTAGTCGTCAGGTTCGCGTCAAACAGGAACAATCTTGCTGTGCTGGGCACCAACTCGCCGCACGCGATCACCGAACCATGGCTTCAACCACGAGTGTTGTACCTGCAGCACGCATCCGACCCCATCGTGTGGTGGAGCCCCGAGCTGCTGTGGTCGCGGCCGGACTGGTTGGCCGAAGCGCCCGGCGATGACCGGATCGGCGCGATGCGGTGGTACCCCATCGTGACGTTCTGGCAGGTGACCGCCGATCTCACCCGTGCACAGTCCCAACCGCCCGGATATGGGCACAACTACGACGACCTGATTCCCTACGCGCTGGCCGCGGTTGCCGCGCCGCCAGGCTGGACCGCGGCAGACACTCAACGCGTGTCCCAGACGCTGGAGGCCGACGCACCGAACCGAAGCCGGTGAAAGCTTCGGCACTCCCGCGGGCTCAGCCGATCTGCTGACCTACGTGCGGACTACCGAGAGATCAGGCAGCCACCTGCGGTGAAAGCCAATCGCTCAGCGCGACCGCCATCTCCTGGATCACGCGGCCAACGAACCGAGCGGCCCCAGCGCCGAGACATGTCACGAACACAGTGCTTTTCGGCAGTCCGTCTCGTCCGGCTCGGAGGGCAAGCGTCAGCGGACCACGAGAACTGCGGAGAGGCCACCCACTACGTCCTTCACGGCCGCGGGCGCTTAGCAAGCCATGACACGCAGCGGGAGGCCATCACCGGCGATCTGCTGGAGCTGCCACCAGTCCGACAGCGACTTGAGGCCGTCACCGACGCAGCGGTACTCCTCACGGTCGCGAAGTCTCAGCGCCGCCTTGGTTATCGAGTAGGTGTGAATCGGCGGAGTCGCAAGCTGTTGCTCACGACGAATACCGAGCTGAAGGCCATCGCGGCGCCGGCGATCAACGGGTTGAGCAACCCGGCGGCCGCCAGCGGCAGTGCCGCCACGTTGTAGGCGAATGCCCAAAACAGGTTTCCTTTAATGGTGCGCAACGTGGCGCGGGCTAGCCGGATCGCGTCCGGGGCGGCGCGCAAATCACCGCGCACCAGGGTGAGGTCGGAGGCTTCGATCGCGACGTCGGTGCCGGTACCCATGGCCAAACCGAGGTCGGCTTGCGCCAGCGCGGCGGCATCGTTGACGCCGTCGCCGACCATCGCCACAACTCGGCCCTCGCGCTGCAATTTCTTGATGACGTCCACCTTCTCGGCGGGCAGGACCTCGGCGACGACCTCATCGATGCCAACCTCGTCGGCCACGCTGCGGGCGGCTCGGTAGTTGTCGCCGGTGAGGAGCACCGGGCGCAGACCGAGGCCGCGTAATTCACTGATCGCCGCCGCCGAGGTGGCCTTCACGGAGTCGGAGACGACGATCACCGCCCGGATCCGCCCGTCCCAGGCGATCCAGACGGGAGTGCGGCCCAGTGTCTCCGCCTCGTCGGCGGCCCGCTGTAGCGGTTCGGGCGCGCTGAGCGCCCACTGGTCGCGCAGCCAGCTATATCGCCCAGCTAGGACGGCGTGGCCGTCTACGGCACCTGAAACGCCTTGGCCGCCGTGGTTTTCAAAATTATCAACAGAGGGCAGCTCTCCCAGTGCAGCGGCGTGTGCGGCGATGGCTTGGCCGATCGGGTGTTCGGATGCATGCTCGATAGCGCCGGCCAGCCGCAGTGCCTGCACATCGGACTCACCTTCGGGCGAGTGCACCGAGGCGACGGCCATCCGACCGGTCGTGACGGTGCCGGTCTTGTCCAGAACGATCGAGTCGACTCGGCGAGTTGATTCGAGGATCTGCGGGCCCTTGATCAAAATCCCGAGTTGGGCTCCGCGTCCGGTGCCGACGAGCAACGCCGTCGGTGTAGCCAGCCCCAGCGCGCATGGGCACGCGATGATCAACACCGCGACGGCTGCGGTGAAGGCGGCGGTCACCGAGTTCCCCGTCAGCAGCCAGCCGGCCAAGGTGATAAGCGCAAGCCCAATCACGATGGGCACGAACACCGCCGAGACCCGGTCGGCGAGGCGCTGCACCTGCGCCTTGCCGTTCTGGGCGTCACTTACCAGCCGCGCCATCTGCGCCAGTTGGGTGTCGGCACCAACACGGGTCGCGCGCACGACGAGGCGCCCGCCGGCGTTGACGGTCGCGCCGATGACGTTGTCGCCTGGTTCGACCTCGACGGGCACGGGTTCCCCGGTAAGCATGGAGGCGTCAACCGCTGAGGTACCGGCGACGACAACGCCGTCAGTCGCGATCTTTTCACCGGGCCGTATGACGAACTGGTCTCCGACGGCGAGTTCGCTGATGGGGATGCGGGTTTCGCTCGATCCGCCGCGCAGCACCGCGACGTCTTTGACACCGAGGCCGAGCAGAGCGCGCAGCGCTGCACCGGATTGTCGCTTGGCACGGGCTTCGAAATACCGGCCGGCGAGGATGAAAGTGGTGACTGCCGACGCGACTTCGAGATAGATGTGGGGTTCGGCCTCGCCCGTCGTCAGCAGGTCGAACGTCATCTTCATGCCAGTCATGCCAGCGTGGGTGAAGAATAGCGCCCACAGTGACCACAGATAGGCGGCGACAACACCGACAGAGATCAGTGTGTCCATCGTGGCGGCGCCGTGGCGCAGGTTGGTCCACGCGGCGCGGTGAAATGGCAAGGCGCCCCAGACCACTACAGGTGAGGCCAAAGTCAGCGTCAACCATTGCCAGTTGTCGAATTGCAGCGCCGGGATCATTGAGAGCGCTACCACGGGCACCGTGAGCACCGAGGATACGAGAAGTCGCTGCCGCCAGGCGCCCGCCTCGTCAGGCTCCACGGACGTTACCTCGGCGGGTGCTGCTTGCTGCGGGCGGGCAAGGGTAGCGGTGTAGCCGGTCGCCTCGACGGCCGCGACGATGTCCTCGAGTTCCACCGTGTCGGCGAAGGAGGCCTTCGCTGTCTCGGTGGCGAAGTTGACTGTGGCGCTGACACCGTCCATCCGGTTGAGCTTCTTCTCAATCCGCGCAGCACACGAGGCGCAGGTCATCCCGCCGATCACCAGTTCTACATCGTGCTGGCGGTTCTCGGCTGACGTGACGTGGGTCGTCATGTTCAGAATGCCCTTTCCTCGAACATCGCGGATGATCCCTGCGCGTTCGGGCTCGCGTCAGGTTTGACGATCACACCGCCGAGAAGTTAACTCCGGCACCAGGTCGGCGGCGTCGTGACTTAACCGCAGCCGCAGCCGCAACCACCGCCAGCCAGCGGCAGCGACGTCGCGCCAACCAGCTCCGAATTCGGCACGACCACGTCATAGCCGGCTGTTGAGATTGCTTGGGCCACAGCCTGTTCCGATGCCGTGCCGCTGACGGTCACGGTGCCCATCGCCAGGTCGACCTCCACGTCCTGCGCTCCGGGCACCGAACTCACCGCAGCCTTCACCGTTGACACGCAGTGCCCGCACGTCATGCCCTGGACCTTGAACATGGTGACAGCCATTGTCTCCACCCTTTCTTCGAGGCGCTTCCGTGAGCACCGCCGTCCAGTATATACCCCTGCGGGGTATGAGTATCTAGGGCCTTTCGTCACCGGCGCGACGGCGCGAGCTCTCCGCGACGTGCCCTAACCAGTCGTCGCCGACTTCTTCATCGAATCTTCATCGGATCACTAACGAAGATGTAGCGGCGCGGCGCAGGCTTCGAGCGAATCGCTGAGCGAGGACAAAACGCGGATGAGCAGAACTGAGGAGCGATGATCCGCCGGTGCAATGCCAAAGTCGCTCAGGCTAAATCGGGTCGCCGGGATTGATTTCAGCCGTATTGCTTCACCATGAAAGGGCACAATAGCTATGACCCGAAGGATCGTTTTGAACGTGGGCGGCCTTAGCTGGGCAAGCTCGGCAGCAGTCGTCGAGGCCACCCTGCTACGCCGCCCAGGCGTCTTCGCGGTTGCGGCCAACGCCATCAACCAGACCGCCACGGTCACCTACGACCCCGCCCGGACGTCGGTCACCGAACTGTCGACCTGGGTGCGCGACTGCGGCTACCACTGCGCCGGCCGTTCGGTGCCCGATCACGTCTGCGACCCGATGTCGGAGCCAACGACTGGGGCAGCGACGGTCGAGAACGCGCCGCCCACCGCTGCCCCGGCGCAAGCCGCCGGGGACGCGATGCACGACGGGCACGCGGTACATGAGATGCCCGCCGAACACGAGATGCGCGCCGGGCGCTCGCCCCAGCAAATGATGGGCCACGGCGGCGGCCACGCCGAGATGTCAATGGACGCGATGGTCCGCGACATGCGTAACCGCTTCCTGGTGGCGCTGGTGTTGTCGGTCCCCATCACGTTGTGGTCGCCGATGGGTCGCGACATGTTCGGGTTCACGGCGCCAGCACCGTTCGGCCTGCGCGATGACGTGTTCACCCTGATTCTCAGTCTGCCGGTGGTGTTCTACTCGGCCTGGATCTTCTTCGACGGCGCCTACCGGGCGCTGAAGGCGCGGACCCTGGACATGATGGTGCTCGTCGCAGTCGCGGTGGGGGCGGGCTGGCTGTACAGCGTCGCAGTCACCCTCACCGGCGGCGGCGAGGTGTTCTATGAGGCCGCCACCGTGCTGACCGCATTCGTGTTGCTGGGGCACTGGTTCGAGATGCGCGCCCGCGGCGGCGCGAACGACGCCATCCGCACGCTGCTGCAACTGGCCCCGCCGATGGCGGAGGTGCTGCGCGATGGCGAACCGGTCGAGATTCCGACCGCGCAGGTAGTGGCAGGGGATCTGCTGCTCATTCGCCCTGGCGGGAAGATCCCGGTCGATGGCACGGTCGAAGACGGCATCTCTGAGGTGGATGAGTCGATGGTCACCGGGGAGAGCTTGCCGGTCACCAAAGAGCCCGGCTCCCAGGTGATCGGGGCCTCGATCAACACCACCGGCACGCTGCGGGTCCGAGCCACCAAGGTGGGCTCCGATACCGTGCTCGCCCAGATCGTCGCCATGGTCCAGGAAGCACAGAACTCCAAGGCCCCAGGACAGCGGCTCGCCGACCGCGCCGCCTTCTGGCTGGTGCTGGTCGCACTGATCGGCGGCACAGCGACATTCCTAGCGTGGTGGCTGTTCGGCGCAAGTGTGCAGACGGCGCTGCTGTTCGCGATCACCGTCGTCGTGATCACCTGCCCCGACGCGTTGGGGCTAGCCACCCCGACGGCAATCATGGTCGGCACCGGCCTGGGCGCAAAACGCGGCGTGCTGTTCAAAAATGCCACAGCGCTGGAAACCTCGGCGCGGATCGACACCGTGGTGATGGACAAGACCGGCACGCTGACCAAGGGCGAACCGGAGGTCACCGATGTCGTGACCGAGGGTATCGGCGAGGATGACCTGCTGGCTTTAGTCGCCGCGGTCGAACGCGAATCCGAACATCCCCTCGCCGGGGCGATCGTCCGCTACGCCGACGAGCGGCGAACTGCGCGGCTGCCGCTGAATGGCTTCCGCAACGTTCCCGGGCACGGCGCGACCGCCCAGGTCGACGGGCGCCGTGTCGCAGTCGGCAACCGCAAGCTCATGATCAGCGAGAACGTGGACTTAGGTGCGCTGAGCGCGCAACGAGACGAGCTGGCCTCGACCGGCCGGACCGCGGTGCTCGTCGCGGTCGACAGCCGCGGCGTCGGGGTTATTGCGCTGGCCGATGCCGCCCGGGAAACCTCAGCCGAGGCCGTCACCGCACTGCATGACCTGGGCGTCGAAGTAGTCATGCTCAGTGGCGACAACCAAGCCACAGCTGAACGCATAGGCGGACAGCTCGGCATCGACACCGTCATCGCCGAAGTGTTGCCCGGGGATAAAGCCACCAAGATCGCTGAGCTGCAGCGGGCTGGCAAGAAGGTCGCCATGGTCGGCGACGGCGTCAACGACGCCCCCGCCCTGGCGCAAGCCGACCTAGGCATCGCGATCGGCGCCGGCACCGACGTGGCGATCGAAACCGCAGACCTGGTGCTGATGCGTTCGGATCCGCTCGACGTGCCGGTCGCACTGCGGATCGGGCGGGGCACCCTGCACAAAATGCGGCAGAACCTGGGCTGGGCGGTCGGCTACAACGTTATCGCCCTGCCGATCGCCGCCGGTGTCTTCGAACCCTCACTGGGGCTAGTGCTTCGCCCCGAGATCGCTGCCCTGTCGATGTCGGGCTCCAGCCTCATCGTTGCGGTCAACGCGCTGATGCTCAAACGGCTCAAGCTGCCCGCCCCGCCGCAACCCCAACCGAGCCCACGGACTCCGGCGCCCGAACACATACCAACAGATCCACGCTCAGGGGCCCAGTAAGAGCGTCGCGCCGACACCTAGCATGACAGGAACCGAACGGCCCGCCATGGCCGACCCCGCACCGGCAGGAGCAGGCAACACATGAGCGCGGCAGCCTATCCCTGCTCGCCGTGCGTGGCGCCGCTGCAGTCCCCGGCTGAGCGGCTGGAGGCCTTGCGTGCAACCGTCCGAAACGAGCCTGATCCGCTGGTGACAGTCACCCACCTGCTTCACCTGTGTCGTGACGAGCACCGGGTGCTCTGGGAACAGGTGGGCAGCCCAAGCATCCGGGCAACAATCGAAAACGAGCTTGCTGCCCTGCGCACGCAAATCAGATCCCGCCCCGCTACGGCGACCCTGGACGCGTGGGTCCGTGAGGCTTTGGCCCAGGCGCTGCGACCCGTCGGTGGGGCCGCGCCAGTGGCGATCGCGCATGGACTCGCTCAGTTGCTCGATGAGCGCTACGGAGACTTCTTCACCGACTCATTCCGTCGGCGCAGCCCCTACCAGCCCGGGGTGGGTGACCCTGTTCCCCTCGGCGGTCCCGATATCCGCGCGGTGCTGGATATGCGACCCACCTCACCGCCGTGGCGGCTCGCGAACCGGCTCGATGAGACGCGCCGCGTCCGGCTGGCCGGCGGGTGGGCGACACAGTTCCGAATCGTGTTCGACTACAGCCTGTTCGACACCCTAAACGGCGTGATCACGGCCGACACCATCATTGCGACCTGCCACCCCAATCGGACTCTCACCGAATTCAATCTGCCCCCCGACACGACACAGCCCACCTATCCGGTGGCACCCGGAGATCTCGTCCAGCAACGCTGCCACCTCGAACGGCTCATCGGCCTCGCCGGCGACGCGGGTGCCTCCATCGTGGTGCTGCCCGAGCTGTGCCTCACCGAGGCGCTAGCCGCAGAGTTGCAGGACTGGGTCCGCCGCACCGACGGCCCCCGACTCTTGGTCGCCGGCAGCTACCACCACGCCGATGGTGTGCCGGTTCGGCGGCGCAACACCGCGATCACCTGGATTCGGGGACTTGACCGACCGTTGACCCACGACAAGCATTCGCCCGCCCAGCAGCCGATCCTGGAAGACATCCAGCCGCAGGGTTGGCCGGAAATACGGGTCTACGTCGGTGCCGACGGATGGCACCTGGTGATCGCGCTCTGCCGTGACCTGCTCAATCCAGAGGCGGTGCACACACTCGCAGAAATCGGGGCGAACCTGGTGCTGGTGCCGGCGATGAGCGAGAGCCTGGCGCCCTTCACCGGCCAAATCGCGCACCTGGTCAGTTCCGGACAGGCCCTCGTTGCCCTGGCCAACAACCCCGCCGACTGGGCAGGCACGGGTGCCGAGCCGCCGCACCGTGCAGCCCGCGCGCTGTTCGGCCATCCCGGGCTGGGCCAGCAAACCCGCTTAGTGTCCTCGCCAGACGCCGCTCCTGGGGTGGCGACGCTGAGCGTGCGCTCGGGGATGATTGACTGGATCAGTGCACACTGCCCGGACGCGCCCGCCCCGGCGTCCGCGGACCAATCACTCGTCCCTCTCCCGGGGTGGGCCGCCCGGCTCGCGGCCAACGTGCGCCGCTACCGGCAGCCCGAACAACAGCCGCCCGAGCCGGTTACTCTGCGGCGGGCCGCGGTGCTCGTGCTACTCACCGACGGAGCTACTGGCCCCACCGTGCTACTCACCGAACGTGCCGCCGATTTGCGCGACTACCCTGGCCGTCTGGTATTCCCTGGCGGCGTAAGCGACCCACAGGACACCAACGCGGTGTCTACCGCCTTGCGCGAAACCCGCGAGGAGGTCGGGCTGGACCCCGGCAGCGTCCAGATCCTCGGGGTCCTGCCCGCCCTAGTACTACAGCCGTAGATCGTTGCTCGTCGGCGTGTTTGCCTTGCTGGATTGGGTGACCGCGGCATCGTTCGGAGTTTGTGAGAACTAACGATGATGCCGCGGTCGCCGCGGCTTACAGGGTAGACGTTGATCGGTGGCGAAGTGGCTTTGATGAGGTGCTGGATCGGGTCGCGTCACGGTTCGCTCGGTGCGAGCCGCTGCGCAACGCCGGCGCGTTGATGCTCGGGTTGGTCTGTGACATTGACCGTAAGAACTGTTGGACGCTGGCCGAGCGTTGCGGCCACAGCAGCCCGGACCGGATGCAGCATCTGCTGGCGCGGGCGAAGTGGGACGCCGAGGGAGTGCGTGATGATCTTCGCGCCTACGTGGTCGACCACCTCGGCGATGACGAGGCGATCCTGATCGTCGATGAGACTGGAGACGTGAAGAAGGGCACTCATACCGTCGGGACTCAGCGCCAGTACACCGGTACCGCGGGCAGGATCGAAAACGCCCAAGTCGCTGTGTATTTGGCCTATGCGGGGCCCAACAGTCACGCACTGGTGGACCGCGAGCTATACCTGCCGAAGTCGTGGATCGACGACTCGGAACGCCGTCAGTGCGCCGGGGTGCCCACCGATGTCGAGTTCGCCACCAAACCTGCGCTGGCCGAGCGGATGATCACTCGTGCTGTGGCCGCCGGAGTCCCTGCGCGATGGGCCACCGGCGACGAGGTCTACGGCGCCGACCCCGACCTGCGCGCCGCGATCGCCGCCCAGGGGCTGGGCTATGTGCTGGCCGTCGGGTCCAATCGCACCGTCACCACCAGTACGGGCAGCCAGCGAGTAGACGAGCTTGCCCGGTCTCTGCCGCGGCGGGCCTGGCGGCGCGTCAGCGCCGGAACCGGCGCCAAGGGCCAACGCTGGTACTCCTGGACGTTGGTCGAAATCACCGACGCCGAGCCCGGCCACCATCACCTGCTGGTGCGCCGCAACGACAAGACCGCTGAATTGGCCTATTACCGCTGCTACAGCCCCAATCCGGTCACCCTGGCCGACTACGTACGGGTCGCCGGGCGGCGCTGGAAGGTCGAGGAATCGTTTCAAGCCGGCAAGGGCCTGGCCGGGCTCGACGAGCACCAGGTACGGACCTGGACCTCTTGGCACCGCTGGGTCACCCTATCCATGCTTGCCCATGCCTTCCTCGTCGTCACGACCGCCGCTCAACGGCGCAGCGACGAACCCGACGACCAGACCGGCCAGACACTGATCACGTTGACAGTCAATGAATTCCGCAGACTCTTCATCGCCCTGGTATTGCAGCCGCTACACGCGGTTGCCGACGTCCTCGCCTGGTCCACCTGGCGGCGACGACATCAAACGAGAGCCCGCACCTACCATTACCGCAAACAACATCAACAACAATGAACGCTATCTACGGCTGTAGTACTAGCTGGCTGTAGGGCGAGTCAAGGGTGTTGAAGGTCGTAGTGGGCCTACGTCCCGAGGCGGGGCGTGATTTCGTGCGGTCGGTGGTGCTGCTGGGTTGGGGGCGGGTGCCTGGCGCCCACGCTGACGTATGCAACCTCGGTGGGTTATCTGGCGTGGTTCGGGCTGCCGTAAAGGCGAAGGGCCGGGTGCCAAGCTAGCCTCGGCGTGACCCGGTGGGTCCGCCATAGCGGATACGGCATCTGATCCGGCCCTTCGTCCCGTCCTCTTAGCGTGGCACTTACCGACAGGGGTTGTGAAGGGTCTGATTCGGTCCTTTCGCGGTGGGTGTCAGGGGTTCAGGCCCAGCGGGTCGGTTCGTAGGTGGCGTGGTCGCGAACCAGTGCATGAGCGATGCGGTTGGCACGATGAGCCAACGCGCAGGCGACGACGCCGCCGGGCTTGCCGCGGTCCTTTAGCCCGTGGGCGTAGGTCTTGGCTGCCGGTTCACTGAGCCACAGGCCCATGCCGAGGTCGATCAGGGCGCGGCGCAGCGCCACGCTGCCTTCACGGCTGATGCCGCCATCGCGGCGCTTGTGCGCCGATTCGTACTGCATCGGAGACAGCCCCGACGCACGATAGATTTGCCGCGGTCCCGGCCACCGCTTCGGGTCACCAAGGGCAGCAGCGTAATTGGATACCCGCACCACGCCCCAGCCCGGCACCGAGGTCAACGTCGCGTAGGGGCTGCGCGGTAGCAGCTCTCCCAGTGCGGCCTCCGCGGATTGGATTTGGTCGTCGAGGTCGGCCAGCAAGTTCATGTCGGCGGCCAGGATCTGGCGGGCGATCATCGCGTCGCGGGTCGGCAGTGCATCGCGGGCCGCAGCGACCAAACGCTCCGCGACCGGACGACGCAGCTGCAGATCCCGGGTCGCGGCGAACCGGATCAGCCGGCTGACTCCGAGCCCTGCCAGACGGGCCGGGTCGGAGAATTCGGCGGCGACCAGCCGGCCGATCCTGGTGGCCAGCACGTCGGGCAGCGCCAGGGTCAGTCCGGGAAACGCCCGATCCAATTGACCGAGCAACTGGTTCTTCGTCGCACTGCGCGTGGCCACTCGTCGGCTCCGATGCGCAGCCCAAGCACTGAGTTCGCCGATCACGACATCACGGTCGACGACCGAGCAACCGTGTCCACTCAGCACGAGTTCGGTGATCGCCTCCAAGTCGATGACGTCGGTCTTGATCCGTCGCCGGCCCTGCACTCGGCGTTGCTCGGCGACATGAGCGGGATTGAGTTCCACCACTTCCCACCCCTCGGGCCACCGATGGTCGAGCACTGGTCGGTGATAATGGCCGGCAGCCTCCACGGCGACCTTGACCTGCCCCGACGCAGGCACCGCGGCCATCACGCGAGTCGTCGCAGCGATCAAACCCGACCGGTTCATCGCGAACTCCGACGGCGTGAGCAATCGATGTCGAGCCGCGTCGGTCACCGAAAACACTGCAGAAGTCTTGCCGACATCGACGGCAACGACGATGGTGGACGACGTGACTGGAGCTCCATGCACAGACACAACAAACACCTCCGGGGTGTGTCAGGAGGTCCACGTGCGTCAACACACGGACCCCGAAAGGAATCAGTTACAGATCCCTTCCTGACACCTCCGGAGGCATTTGAGAAGGACCAACTCGATCTATATCAGCCGAACCCGCGGGCGGGTTTCTAATCACCGCGGTGTTCGGCTGGTCGGACCGGCCCGCCTACACCCGGCCGGTCAACCTGGCCGAGGTGGCGTCTGTGCACGAGGTGACGCTGCACCAACTCGCCGCTCGCTTCGGGGCCGCAGAGTTGCCGCGCGGCCGCGACGCCGAGCACGACCCGCACAGTCCTGATCTGAGCGCCCTGGGACCGATTACCACAATCGTGATCGACCTGCTGCTCGCCCTGCTGACCGAGCACACAGGAGCAGGGCGCCCGGACAACACCACCAGAGGCACGCCCTAACCAACCCCACCCGGCCCCGTGCTGACCTGCCCGACGCTGCGACGCTGTCAGGGGTCGGCGCGCGCATTAAGGTCAAACCTGGGGACTTGTCCGGCGAAACAGGGACCGCCGACCACGAAGAATCCTGCACCTGCTTGGCTCTTCCGAAGAGCCGATCCCGCAGAAGCTTGAATGTTCGCGGAGACATTGCCTCCCGTAGAGCGCATGGGTCCCGGCCGACGTCCGCAACGCGGGCTTACGCACCGGTCATAGGACCCGCCCCCGGGATGTCGGTGGTTGGCCATTCGGAGCCGGAACCGTTTGGCTCGCTGCGCGGTTGGCGTGAGTCACTACCGCCAGCGCGGCCAGCACGACCGCATTGCCCAGGCCCTCAACGAGGGTGGGACGTTCTCCGAGCAGTACCGCCCCCAGGACAATGCCGACAACTGGTACCAACAAAGTCCAGGCGGTGACCGAGGTCAGCGTGGCGCGCTGCAATTCGGTGAACCACAGCAGGTAAGGCAGCGCGGTCGTTGCTAGCCCCAACACGGCCAGCACAGCCACGAAGCGCACACTCCAGGTGATGGCGGTCGGCGGTCCATCGATCAGCAGAGCGGTCAGCGCCAGGACGGCGCCGCCGAGCAGAAACTGTCCGGCACCCAACGCGAGCAAGTCCACACCAGACAACCGGCGCGCGAGCAACGCTCCGGTGGTGATGCCGACCGCGGCGGCCAGGGCCAGAGTGGCCCCACGACCGCCGCCCGCCGGGGCCGCGACCAGAAGCAGCCCACCAAACCCCAACGCGATGCCGACGCTCACCGCGACCCCGGGCCGTTCGCCGTAGAGCCACCACGCTGGCAGTACCACCAGCAGGGGTGTCGAGTTGCTCAGCACTGCCGCGACCCCGGTCGTGGCACCGGTGACACTGGCGAACATTGCCGCGAACGCGACAGCGACATTGGTCAGCGCTAGCACCACAATCAACGCCCACGCGCCGCCGCCTCGGGGAAGCCGTCTGCCAGCGTGTCCACTGAGTACGGTGGCCGCCAACAGCGCCAGCCCGGCAACCAAGGCCCGCAGCGCGGCGAACCACAGCAGCGGCGCATCCCGCATCCCTACCACGACCAGCACAAAGCACGAACCCCATGCCAGCGCAATCACCAACATCCGCAACGGACGTGCCGGCCGGGGCGCGGTGGCACCTGCAGAATCGCCTTCGGGGTCAGGCCATGAGTTAGGCATTAGTGGCACTCGAAAACTGTCGGTGCCCGTATCCGCTGGGCGCACCCGCGATGGCAGCAGGCCGGCGATGCCCTGTCATCCAGTACCTCGCGGGTGAAGCCGGTGTGTAGGAACCCTCGCCACCACAAATGAAGTGAGGAACCCACTAGCCCCAATGATAAACTCGCCCAACGTTATCGAGTTTGATATTAAGGAGATTCGCCGCGGTCGCGGCAACCGGTGGAGTACACAGAATGTCGTGGTTCTCGGCAGCCAGTGTGGATACCGGCGTGACGTCATGGCGATCATATGTGTCCAATGCATTTCCCTGAATGGGGATAGCGCAAGGCTGAAGGCACTGCACCTAATCGCACACCCTCAGCCGTGTTGCGCAACTGACTCCACCCCCAATGCCGTTGGCGCAGAACTTACCCCGCCGATGAACGACAGGTCATGACGTCGGTCACCGGCGATCACCTTCGCGCAGTACCGCCAGCCGTTCGCGGTATTGCGTTTCGTCGATCTCGCCGCTGGCGAATCTCGCTGACAGCAGTTGTTCGGGTGTGGGCGCGTCACCGCGTGGTGCTTGCGTGTCTTGCGGGCGGCCCGAGGTGAATCGGATCAGAGCGACAATGCCGACGATGATGAGGACCCAGACCAGCACCATCCCGATGCCCATCCCGGCGTATCCCCACCACCCCATATTGTGGTCGTACCAAAACATCATGTCCGTTCCTCCTTTTCACTGAGCCATGGCCGATGCGGCCATAGTCTGCCGATTAGGCAAGGCGCCCCGACAGAGTCGAGTGCACTGCGTTTCGGGGCCTTTGGGCCTCAATGTGGTGGCATCGCGCGTGATGACGCCAGCCGTACATTCAGCGCCCGGCGCACTTAGGTCGTGTAGTTCAGGCTCGTCATCATGCCGGCTTCCTGGTGATAGGTGTTGTGGCAGTGCAGCATCCAGATTCCGGGATTGTCGGCGACGAGGGCCACCGTCATCTTCTGCATCGGCAAGACGATGACGGTGTCCTTGCGTGGCCCGGGGCTGCCATCGGGCTTGATCACCTGGAAGGTGTGGCCATGTAGGTGCATGGGATGCCACATCATCGTGGTGTTGGTGAATGTCACCGTCGCATGCTGGGCCTGACGTACAGTTAGCGGAACGGTGTCACCGAACGGTCGGCCGTTGATCATCCAGTCGTAGGTTGCCATGCTGCCTGAAAGTTGGGCCGCCAGCGTGGTATCGGTCTTGACTGAATCCAGGACGACCTGCGGGGCCGCTGTGAACATCTCCACCGCGCCCACCCGGCGCTGCAGTTCGGGCGGCCTGAATTCCGGACCGGGTGCGGTGCCCGCACCGGTCGACAGCAAGGCTCGCGCTACAGCGTTCTTCCCCTCAGCTGACGCCACAAGCGGGAACACCCCGTCACCGGCGGTGACGAGCACGTCGTAGCGCTCGCCCATGCCGACCAACAGCGCGTCCACGTCGGTCGGCACGACGGGGAAGCCGTCGGTATGGGTGACGGTCATCTGATGCCCGGCCAGGGCCACCCGGAATGCGGTGTCGGAGCCGGCGTTGATGATTCGGACCCGGACCCGCTGCCCGGGCCGAGCGGTGAAAACGGTCGGCGCCGTGGATATCCGGCCGTTCGCCAGATAATAGGGGTAACTGATGTCCCCGGCGTCTCCTCCGAGCAGTGCGCTGGTGCCGACCCCGCCCACCCCCGGAACCTTTGACATTCCCGGCATCCCCTCCATTCCGGGCATTCCACTATCTGCGGCCGCCCCCGACGCAGGCCGCAGCGCGTCGTAGAGCTGCGCGGGACTGGTGCCGATGCCGTCGGTCCAGTCGTCGAGCACGACGATCCACTCGGCGTCATGGCTGCCCGACTCGGTCGGATCGTCGATGACGACCGGCAGATAGAGCCCATAGTCGGCGTCGAGGCCGGTATGGGGGTGTGCCCAATAGGTGCCAGGGTGCGGCGAGGAGAACCGGTAGGTGAAGTTCGACGATGGCTCGATGTTCGGTGTCGCCGGAGCCGCGCCGTCCATGTCGTTGCGCAACGCAAGGCCGTGCCAGTGCACCGAGGACGGGTGGTCCAGGCCGTTGGTCACGGTAATCGCCAGCTCGTCTCCCACGTTGGCGCGAATCAGCGGACCGGGGACGCTATGGTTGTACGCCAACGTGCGGACCACAGTTCCGCCCAGGTCGATCTCCGCGGGGCCGGGTGATAGTGCGGCGGTCACGGTGCGTCCGGTGTGTGGCCGCGCAGCCTCGGCGGCGGCGATCGGGTTGGTGGCCGTCGTCTCCCCGGTCGGCTTTGCGCAGCCGGCCAACGCGGCGGTGCCTGCGACTGTGACGGCGATGAACGTGCGCCTAGTCAGCATCGTCGTGCCGATGTGCTGACCCGTCATCGTCGTCGCGGCGGGCGAGTGGTTCTACCGCCCAACAAGCCGGCAGTCTCGGCGGCTCTGGGCGTGCACTGGACCTCTGGCGCGTCGGTGTCCTGGTGAGGCTGCGATCTGGTCTTTCCGAGCTCCGCGACGACGATTCCCCAGAACGCGAGCAGCATCACGACGACAATCAGGCAACCACCCCAGGCGCCGGTTTCGTTCCACCACGTCATGGTGGCTCACCTCCTTTCCCGTTCCACACTGATGCGGTCGAGTAGCGGATCGACGATTGTTCTATGAAGATTCGCTCAAGAGCCACGCAGTGGGTCCCCGGGTTCGTTGAGAGCGGCACGATGAAGCCGTGGACGAGTATCGGGCCACCAAGCCCCTGAGGGCTGTCGAGCGTTGGTGGTCAACGATGACGTGCCGTTGACCTGAGCCCGTGGCGAGGTATCTGAGGCGCGCCCGACGCTCGATGTCCGCCTCGCGCCGCTCGTGACGGCGGCCACCTTTACCGAATCTTCATCGAAGGACTAGGAAAGCCAAACCGCCGCACATGATCCTTGAAGGAGTCCCGCGGCGGCGCGCATCCCGGCGGCGCGGTGCCGAACCCCGCGGGCGCGCACGCTGACGTGCCACCGCCCTAACGTGGCGACGACCCCGCGAGCGACGTGATACGGAGAGACGTTCTGATGCCGCAACCAATTTGGCCCGTAGCTTTCCCCTCCTCCGCGAGGTGGGTGCGGACGACCGTCGTCGCCGCGGCGACGCTGCTGATCGTGTCTGCCTGCTCGGTGTCCCCCACCGCGGCACCTGCGCCCGAAGTAATCACCGACAAGGGCACCCCCTACGCCGACCTGTTGGTACCCGAACTTCAAGCATCCGTCACCGATGGAGCCATCGGTGTTGCCGTCGACTCTCCAGTGACCGTGAGCGCCGGAGACGGAGTTCTTGGGCAGGTTTCGCTCACCAACGAAGCTGGCGACCTGGTGGACGGGCAACTGAGCCCGGACGGTGTCTCCTGGTCATCAGCTGAGCCGCTGGGCTACAACAAGCAGTACACGCTGCACGCCGAAGCGCAGGGGCTAGGCGGAACGACAAGCACCAGCGCAACATTCGAAACCCATTCTCCGGACAACCTGACGATGCCCTACGTGCTGCCCAATAACGGTGAAACCGTGGGTATCGGCCAACCCATCGCGATACGTTTCGACGAGCCCATCATGAATCGCGTCGTCGCCCAGCAAGCCATTACGGTCACCACCAGCCCACCCGTTGAGGGCGCCTTCTACTGGCTGAGTAATCGCGAGGTTCGCTGGCGTCCCGCCGAATACTGGGAGCCCGGAACGAACGTTGAGGTGTCGGTGAAGGCTTACGGTGTCGACTTCGGTGACGGGCTATTCGGCCAGGATGACGTCACCACGCGCTTCACAATAGGCGACCAAATCATTGCCACCGCCGATGACGCCACCAAGACGATGACCGTGCGGCGCAACGGTGAAGTCGTCAAGACCATGCCCATCTCCATGGGCAAAGCCAAAACGCCCACCGACAACGGCGCCTACATCATCGGAGACCGCTACTCATTCCTGGTGATGGATTCGTCCACGTACGGAGTACCCGTCAACTCGCCCGACGGGTACCGCACCGAAGTCGAATGGGCCACACAAATGTCATACAGCGGCATCTACGTGCACTCTGCCCCATGGTCGGTGGGTAGCCAAGGCATCGCCAACGTCAGCCACGGATGCCTGAACGTCAACCCAGCCAATGCACGCTGGTTCTACGACAACACCCGACGCGGCGACATCGTTGAAGTCATCAACACGACTGGCGCCACCCTGTCAGGAACCGACGGCCTCGGCGACTGGAACATCCCCTGGGAGCAATGGAAGGCCGGAAATGCCAACCTCTAGCAACGGCAGTTCTGACACCGAGCCGATATGCCTCGGCTGCCCTACATCGCTGAAACCCGTTCCCCGCAGTGCATTCGGGGTCTCGCTCCTAGGCGCGCTGCAGTACGTGCGTGCCGGCCGTCACTAAAGCCCAACCTCCTCGGCGTAGCGCGCCGCCATCGATTTGCAGGGTTCGCCAACGCGCGCCAAGCGTATTGAGCGAAGCTAGATGTATGCGTGTGGAACTTCTCACGAGCCCGGGGTGTCCGAATGCGGCGGCGGCTCGGCGCTTGGTCGGGGACTGTCTGTCTGAAGTTGGTATCGCTAAAGATGCCGTCGTTGAAAGGGTCGGCGAATATCCATCGCCGTCGGTGCTCGTTGATGGTGTGGACGTCATGATGCCGGGCACTGAGCTGACAGCTGATGCGTGCCGATTGGATCTTCCGACCAGGGGTCGCGTGCTGGCGGCGCTTCGGAGCGCGATGCCGTTGACCTGATCGCAGCTACCCGCTCCCCTGCCGACGCCTCCTGACGGCGGGACATGATCCTGTTGCGCGCCGAATTCAGCTGGCTGCCGTGATTTCTTGCGGGTGTGAGCCAGCCGGCAGGGCCAACTCCCCGGATCGGCAACCTCGGCACGGGAATGATGCGAATCGCCGCAAACTGCTCCATCCGTCCTCCACCTCTGACTCCCTCCGTCGCCACAAAATTTCGATGGATCAACAGAGGACTGGGCCGATCAAACCACCACGAACTCACCGGCCAGTCGGCGGTGGGGCCCGGCTGCCGCTTTCCCCTCTCTAACTGACCGAATCCAGCGAATTCCACCATTGTAATTATGTGGCTGCTGTTACTGGTGGGGCTTTTGTGAGTTACGCTTTTCTACGTAGGAGCTACGTATTTCGGTGCTGCGCCGTACGTATGCGATCAGCCCCGCTGTTGGTGCGCGAAGTAGCTCACCGCCGGGAGCACCAAGGAGAAGACATGGGATTACACGTCCGGAGCAAGGGTGCGGCAATCGCCCGCGCTGACCGCTGCGACCCGGCAATCCTTCTTGCGGGACGCGTTCGACGGCTCCCCGGTGTGATCGCCATCGTCGTCCTGCTATTCCTCGCGTGCGCACCGGTCGCGTCGGCCCAACCTGCCGCCGGCCCGTGGGACCCACTGCTTCCGAAAATGCCGAGCGCAGGCGCTCCCGGCGATCCGGTTGCCATCGCGAACGCATCCCTGCAGGCAACGGCCATGGCGACGCAGGCGGCCATGAGCATGGGCCGCAGCTTCCTTAGCAGCCTGGGAATTGTCAGTCCCGCCGCGGATCCGTCGACGAGCGTGCGCGGAAACCGGGTCAATGGTGCGCAAGCGATCGAGTACGTGATTCGCAGGGCGGGAACGCAAATCGGTGTTCCCTACTCGTGGGGTGGCGGAAGCCTCACCGGTCCCAGCCGCGGTGTCGACCAGGGAGCAGGCACCGTGGGCTTTGACTGCTCAGGCCTGACGCGGTTCGCGTTCGCCGGCGTCGGTGTTCTGCTCCCGCGATGGTCCGGTGACCAGTACGACGCCGGCCGCAAGGTGCCGCCCTCCCAGGCGAAGCGGGGCGACCTGCTGTTCTGGGGGCCGGGCGGGAGTCAGCACGAAGCCATCTATTTGGGCGGCGGGCAGATGCTCGAGGCACAGCAGACCGGCGTGCCAATCAAAATCTCCCCGGTGCGCACGTCAGGGATGACGCCTTACGTCGTTCGCATCATCGAAAGCTGACTGCTCGGCGCAACCTGACACCAGTCGGATCACCGCGGCGCATCAACTACCCGGTGCCCCACTTCGCGTGTCAGACAGTAGCCAGTCCCGCGCACCGTACGGAGATACCGTGGTGATGCCGGATCGTCACCCAACTTGCGACGAAGATTGAATCGCCCCGGGTTTGATGCACACCGGTTACTGGTGTGCAGCCTCTGAGTTGGCCGCGTTTGTAGCGTAGTGGACGGCTTCGTACTCCAGGGGTGGGATGCGACCGAGGCGGTGCATGAGCCGGTCGGCGTTGTACCAGTGCACCCACTCGGCGGTGAGCAGCTCCACGTCGGTCAGACGGCTCAGAGGGCCGCGCCGAAACGGCGAGTCATCGCGGACGGCTTCAGTCTTGTAGAGCCCTATGGTCGTCTCCGCCAGAGCGTTATCGAAGGCATCGCCGACTGTCCCGATTGAGGCCACCAGTCCAGACAGCGCCAGGGTCTCGCCGAACCGCACAGACGTATATTGAGAGCCCGCATCGCTATGGTGAATAGTATTGCCCAACAATGGATTACCCTCGCCGCTTCGGAGGTGTGCGGCATGGCGGATCGCTCGGCGCACGAACCGGTCTTCCTTGCTGGCCGAGCAGGTCCATCCCACAATCCGGCCCGCGTAGGCGTCGATGGCGAATGCGGTGTACACGAACATCCCGTTGGACAGCCGTACGTAGGTGAAGTCCGCCACCAGCAGCACGTTGGGGGCCGGCACCCGGAACTGGCGCTTCACCAGATCGGCAGCCCGGTCGGCGGCCGGATCCGAGACGGTGGTGCGGACCTTCTTGCGGCGAGTAACCCCGCGCCAGCCGTTGGCCCGCATGAGACGCTCCACGGTGCAGCGGGCCACCACAATGCCTTGTCGGTGCAGGTGAGCCCACATCTTGGTAGCCCCGTACAGTGACTCCGGTTTGCGCCGACCGTGCTCGTCGGGCTCGTAGAAGCCGGCCAGCACCTCGGTGATCACGGTGTCCCACAGCTCCCGGGCGGATGGGGGTCGGGTCAGCCAGGCGTAGAAGGTCCTCGGGGCGATCTGGCACCCGTGCTCAGTGAGCACGCGGCAGATCGGAGCGACCCCGAACCGAGCCCGATGCTCGGCGATGAACGCACAAATCAACGGTGTCGCGGGTCGCTCTCCCGCACGAAGAAACTTGTTGCCGCCTTGAGGATTTCGATGGTTTCCTCAAGCTCACGATTCTTGCGCTTCAGCTCTCTATTCTCACGGGCGACGTCGGTGGGCACCCCGTCACGTTGGCCGGTGTCGACCTCGGTCTGGTTGACCCAGCGGCGCAGTGATTCATACGACACCCCCAACCGCTTGGCGACCGCGGTGATGCAGGCCGTGCGGGTGTCGTACTCCTCGGCATGGTCGGTGACCAACCGGACCGCTCGGGCCTTGAACTCGTCGTCGTACTTCCTTGGCATGATGCAAACGACCTTCCCTCGAAAGAAGGTGTGCATCAAACCCGGGGTGGTTCAGATTACCCACGTGCACCCCCAAGGTGGACCGCCCACCGGCCGACGTATCCCCCCACAAGGTCAGCTGCAACTGACGACACGTCACTGGTTCACCTGGACTCTCCGCCAGCACGCACAGAATCGCGAACTCCGTCCGGGTGAGCGCTAGCACGCCGCCGCGAAGAAACACCCGACGCGCGGCCACATCGATCATGAGATCTCCCATCTCACGCCGGCGCATCTCATCGCCGGAGCCGCGGGATAGTTCGCCGCCGACGCGGTAGCTCCTCAGCGCCACACGGATTCGCGAATTCAGCGCCTCGATGTCGCCCCCGGCACCAAGGAGTAGCGGAGTGATATCCCCGTCACTAAGAGCGACCACGCCGACCCGGGTTTCCTGGCGTATACGGTCAAGTACGGCGGTTCCCCGCCCCTGCGCGCCCACGCACATCACGACCACATCGGGATCGCCCTCGCGCAGTTCAAGGAGCGCAGCAGCTGGCGAGTAGGTCACCACCACAACGAAATCGCCGGCAAGTAGATGTCGCGCCAAGGTGGCCGCATAGATGCGTCGCGGCTCCACGAGCAGCACACGGATGCGACCGGCAGCCGCCGCTGAGGGTACGGAACCAGCGACAGGACGGTGCGACTCGATCGTCGTGGCACTCTCCTAGCCGTTCAAGAAGACAAACGCACGCTCACGCATTCCTCACTGCGCAACCTATGAGAAGCCTACCGCCATCTACGTAGTTACTACGTAGATGGCGCGCCGAGTAGCAAGTTCAGCGTCGGTTCGCGCCATCAACGGCCATTGGCGTTGATCCCAGACGTCCTCGCTGATCCAGGCGGCACAGCGCAGCCGCCGACAGTAATCCGATGACGGTCAACAACACCCACAGAAGTTCCGGCCGCCCAACGTCTCTGGCGATCTGCATCAACGAGCCTGTTGCCAGGTTGCCGACGAGGATGCCGACGCCGACGATCGTGTTGTAGAAGCCGTAATGCGTTCCGATGAGCCGGTTATCGGCGAGGGAGACGACGGTATCCATTTCGAAGGGGAACACCGCAGCCGAGCCGACCGCCAGCACGGCCGTCGCGATAAGCAGCGCTGTGGCCGCAGCAATGCGGCCGGCGCGCTCGTCATCGGGCAACACGATCAGCGGCAGGAACGACAACGCTAGGATCAGCATGCCGATGGCCAGTGAGCGCCCCGAACCCCAACGCCGCGCAAACCAGCGTGTGATGCGCATCTGTCCGACTACCGCCACCACTCCGGAGACGACGAAAATCATCGCTGTGACCACGGAGTCGTTTTGGGGGAACAGGTAGCGAGCCTGCAGCGGCATCGCAAGATACACCTGGAACGACAGCACATAGGACCCGATCATCGCCGCGGCGAACAGCAGGAACGAACGATTGGCCGCGACTGCCCGCCAGTCGTGAAGCACCGTGGTCTTCTCCGGCGTCGGAGTCACAGCACGTTGCGGAAGTGCGAGCAGCTGCGCCACGGTTAGTCCCGCGAAGACGAGCGCCGCGGCTGCAGCAGTCATCTTGAAATCAATGAACATCAACGCCAGGCCCACCAGCGGTCCTGCGAGGATGCCCGCTTGATAGAACACATTGAACAGCGCGAACGCTTCCAACCGTCGAGGGCCCGCGTCGGCGGCCAAGTACGCACGCACAGCTGGGTTGAAGAGTGCACCGGCGAAACCCGTTGCCGCCGAGGCAACCAACACTGCCGGCAGCGAGTCGGCGACCACCAAAAGCCCGAATCCTGCGGTGCGCAGAACGCATCCGCTCACGATGAGAGGCTTGAAGCCCAGGCGATCGGCCAACGTGCCGCCGATGATGAACATGCCCTGCTGGGAGAAATTGCGTACCCCGAGAACGAGCCCGATAGCCCATGCCGCCAGACCCAGGGGCCCAGCGAGGTAGCCGGCCAGATACGGCATGAGCATGTAGAAACCGAGGTTGATCCCGAACTGGTTGATCATCAGCATGCGGCTTGGCCAGCCGAAGCTGCGGAACCCGGACAGCAGTGTCATCAGGTCATCACCTGCGTGGGGTCGACGACCAGAGGGCACCGCGTCCAGGCCGTGACCGCGTGTGCCAGCGGGTCGTCAATGGTGGCCGGTTCGTTCGGCGGAACCTTGTCCAACAGACCGTGGGTGCGGCAGTAGTCGTCGTTGTAGATGGTGTCGAAATAGCGCTGTGGTCCGTCGGGGAAAACGGCGGCGACCGTGGTGCCGGATTCGCTGTTTCGCGCAACCCACCCTGCCACCAACGCGACCGCGCCGACGCTCCACCCGCCACTGGCGTAGTGGGTGGCCGCCAGGGTTCGGCAGGCCCAGACCGCATCCGCCGGCGCGACCCAGTGCACTTCGTTGAAGGCGCCGTAGTCCACGTTGCCCGGGTAGATGCTTGACCCGAGGCCGCGCATGAGCCGAGTGGTGGCGGGTTGCCCAAAAATGGTGGAGCCCACCGTGTCGACGCCGATCAGCCGCAGGTCGGGGTTGAATTCCCGCAAGACCCGGGCCACGCCTGCCGAGTGCCCCCCGGTGCCAACGGAGCACACCAACGCATCCACAGATCCCAGCTGCTCATTCAATTCGATCGCCAGCCCGCGGTAGGCCTCCACGTTGTCCGGATTGTTGTACTGGTCGGGGTGCCACGCCAGCGGATCGGTGGCCAGAATCTCATGAACGCGTTGCGTACGGGCCTGCTGCCAGCCGCCGCGCTCATGGGGCTCGGTGACCAGTTCGATGTGCGCGACGAACGCGGCGAGCATGTGCTGGATGATCGGTTCCATGCCGGGGTCGGTGACCAAGGTGACCGGGTGGCCGTACACAGTGCCCGCGAGAGCGAGCCCCAATCCCAAGGTGCCGCTAGTCGATTCGACGATGCGGGCGCCCGGGGCGAGTACCCCGCGAGTGCGCGCTCGCTCGACCATATGCAGTGCGGGCCGGTCTTTCATTCCGCCCGGGTTGAAGCCTTCGAGTTTGGCCCAGAAGCCATGCTCTGCGGTGGTGAACGGCGCGCCGATCCTCAGGACGGGCGTCTGACCGACCATAGTGGCCGGCCGCTCATAGCGGCCCAGCCGCAGGTGCTCGAATCGGTCTGTGCCGTGGGCATGGTTGATTGAAACGGCGTGATTCATGTCGGGGATGTCGCTTCTGTTGACGCCGCGACTGTCGCGCGGCTGCTGGTGGCGGGCAGCGGTCACCGGCCCCGGTCGAGAAGGCGAGGCCTGACGCTAGCCGATCAGCGACGCGCGATGCAGAACCGGACGAGCACGTCGCGGCCGGTCTGTGCGACGGGTGGGCGCGGAGGACCGCGGATAGGAGCAAGCGGCGCGTAGCGCCAGAGCGCCGGCAACACAGCCAGAGCGCTGACCAAGGCCAGGGCAATCAGCGTGACCGTTCCTCGCGGCAGGACGGCTTCAGCCAAAGACTCCGGTGACGGCGTGATCCCGCCCTGGGAGATGTGCGGATGGTCGAGCTGGACGGCCACCGGCGCGCCCACCGCGCTCGCAAGGGGGTGGGGTCCATGGGCTGGCGCCGCCTCGGTGCCCGGCAGGGCCCATTCCGCAGCCACGATGACGACCCAGAACGCGAGAAATACAGCGACGACGGCGCGTCGGCGCTGCGAGGAACTCCCGTCGATGTAGCTCACGATGTTGCCGACTGTAGCAGCGGATCGCCGAACGGAGTTGCGGCCGTGCAGTTGACGCCGTGTCGTGACCTGCCCGCGACAGGCAGCTTCGGCGGCCCGTGCGAAGCGGTCAGCGCATTCACATCATTCGCCCGATAGCGTTGCCGTACTGCCGATTTCGACGCTGTGCATGCCATCACTCGAACCTCGGCGACACCGGCCTTTGCACTGGTCATCTACGGTTTGACTCCGTAGATAATTTGCATTGTGGACTCAGGCATCAGAAAGCCGGGCAGGGATTTGCTGAGTGGGCCGATACCCGACCGCCGAAAGGTCCTCGTCCGTCCAGGTGCGCATCACCGAACCGCTCCCAGATCGGGTGAGTTCTGCTGGCACCTAGTGGTGGCAGAGCACCTGAATGAATGCCGGAGTGGCGAGCATGGTCGCGATGGCGGCCACCAGCAGAGCGCGGTTACGCCACCTCACATGCCGACACGTGGGAGTGACCAGTCGCTCGGCGCGGGTGATGACCGCCGTCGCCGCCGCAGCCAGACCTTCGGCCACGGGAGGTCGGTGACCGGCCAGCGCAAGCAAACCCGTGAGCAATGGACGAGTGCCGACGCGACGAGCGGCGGTGTCGTCGGCGCACATCTCCAGCAGTTCCGCCACCGCCTGATGTGCGCAGGCGAACAAGGGAAGGTGAGGAAGGGTGGCGGCGAGGGCACGCAGCACCATCAGAATGTGGTGATGATGCCCCGACAGGTGCGCGTCCTCGTGCGCGAGAACCGCTTTCAATTGCGATCGGTTCAACGATCTCACCGCCGCCGAGGTCACGACGATCGCATGAGGGCGGCCGATGACACAGTAGGCCGCGGGAAAGTCCGCCTCGACGACAACGACGTGGGGATGGTCGGTGGCCCGACCGACGATCCGCGCGGCATCGGCGTGCTCATGGCTTCGGGTGCGCAGCCTGGACAGGCAGCGTCCCAGTCGCAGCGCCACGACCGCCGAGGTCAGCAGTCCCCCGCCGATGAGGGCAATGGACCCGAGCCGTCCCGCCAGTGGGGTGTGATCGGAGAACCCGAACAATTCAAGACACAGCGTTACGACCGAGCCGTCCAGGACGCTGTCCGACGTCGCGGTGACCACCAGCACCACGGCCGCCAACCACGCCACAAGCACGGCGGCAACCGTGGCCAGCCAGGCGGCGACACCCATGGACGGGCTCACCCCGCCACCAGTAAGGCGCCGCAGTACCGGTGGTGCAAGCCAGGCCAGCACGGCGCCATAGAGAACCAGCCACAGCGCCGTCGTCATGATCGCCGCCCCTTCCGTAGCGCCGCCTTCAATTGCGCTGACTGCTCTGTACTCATCTGCTCGACAAAAAATGCCAGCACCGTGTTGGTATCGCCGCCGGAGTCGAATGCAGCTTTCATCAGACGCGCTGACCGCTCCTCACGACTCATCGCCGCCCGGTACACATAGGCCTTGCCGTTGCGCTGCCGTTTGAGCCACCGCTTGCGGTACAGGTTGTCCATGGTCGACAGCACTGTGGTGTATGCAATGGGTCGCTGCTGGGCCAGGTCCTCGAACACGTCGCGCACTGTGACCGGCTCCTGGTGATCCCACACCCAGTCCATCACCACCGCTTCGAGATCGCCGAATCTTCGCTGTTCCATCCGCCGCAACTCCTGCTCGCTCTGACGAGGTGACCGATCAGCACAGCGCGGCACCCTGCAGCCTCCTAATGTAGCCGCCAACAGCCCACATGCCGGGGACCTCACCGCAGCTGCGCCACCGATGTTGACCCCCGCCCCGGCGTGCGCAATCGAATCCAGCCCAAGACACCGGCCCCTCGGGCCCGAAAGCAAATGCTGACGCCCGCTCAGGTGTTACCGAGTTGAGACTGTGACAGGCGTTTCTCCTGATGCAGCAGTGATGTACGTTCCAACTACGTACTAGTCCACTACGTACGTGCATCCGTAGTAGGTCATGGCATACACGTTTGGCGCATGCCCTCCCCGACTCGCGGCCGACGGCTAGCACCCCCTCAGGAGAATTGATGCGGCGCCTCACTTCACTTCTCACCGCCGGGGCGCTTGCTTCACTGCTGGTGCTTCACACCTCAGGCATCGCAACAGCCGCGCACGGAAGCGAACCCAATCGTGACAGCGAGACGGTGGCAGGACTTGTCGCCGCCGTTGCCGAAGCCGATCAGCACGTCGCCGATATCGGCGCGGACATCCAACACAAACAGGAAAGCGTCAACCTGGCACTGGTGGAGGTTGCTGCTGCCCGCGAGACGCTCTCCGAGACGCACCGCAGACTCGCCGAGAGCGAGAAGGCACTCGCCGACAGCCAGACCGCCATCGACGCCACGCAGCAGAGTTTCGACGAGTTCGCCGCCTCGACCTACACGAATGGGCCCTCCGCCGCGCTGCCGCTGGCACGCGGCCCCGAAGACATCCTCTCGGCAGCCTCGACGCAACAGACGTACGTCATCGCCTTCAGCAGAGTCAAAGACGACCTTCACCGAAGCCAGACCGAACGCGCCAACAAACTCTCGACCGCCAAGGCGGCCCGCCTAGTACTACAGCCGTAGATCGTTGCTCGTCGGCGTGTTTGCCTTGCTGGATTGGGTGACCGCGGCATCGTTCGGAGTTTGTGAGAACTAACGATGATGCCGCGGTCGCCGCGGCTTACAGGGTAGACGTTGATCGGTGGCGAAGTGGCTTTGATGAGGTGCTGGATCGGGTCGCGTCACGGTTCGCTCGGTGCGAGCCGCTGCGCAACGCCGGCGCGTTGATGCTCAGGTTGGTCTGTGACATTGACCGTAAGAACTGTTGGACGCTGGCCGAGCGTTGCGGCCACAGCAGCCCGGACCGGATGCAGCATCTGCTGGCGCGGGCGAAGTGGGACGCCGAGGGAGTGCGTGATGATCTTCGCGCCTACGTGGTCGACCACCTCGGCGATGACGAGGCGATCCTGATCGTCGATGAGACTGGAGACGTGAAGAAGGGCACTCATACCGTCGGGACTCAGCGCCAGTACACCGGTACCGCGGGCAGGATCGAAAACGCCCAAGTCGCTGTGTATTTGGCCTATGCGGGGCCCAACAGTCACGCACTGGTGGACCGCGAGCTATACCTGCCGAAGTCGTGGATCGACGACTCGGAACGCCGTCAGTGCGCCGGGGTGCCCACCGATGTCGAGTTCGCCACCAAACCTGCGCTGGCCGAGCGGATGATCACTCGTGCTGTGGCCGCCGGAGTCCCTGCGCGATGGGCCACCGGCGACGAGGTCTACGGCGCCGACCCCGACCTGCGCGCCGCGATCGCCGCCCAGGGGCTGGGCTATGTGCTGGCCGTCGGGTCCAATCGCACCGTCACCACCAGTACGGGCAGCCAGCGAGTAGACGAGCTTGCCCGGTCTCTGCCGCGGCGGGCCTGGCGGCGCGTCAGCGCCGGAACCGGCGCCAAGGGCCAACGCTGGTACTCCTGGACGTTGGTCGAAATCACCGACGCCGAGCCCGGCCACCATCACCTGCTGGTGCGCCGCAACGACAAGACCGCTGAATTGGCCTATTACCGCTGCTACAGCCCCAATCCGGTCACCCTGGCCGACTACGTACGGGTCGCCGGGCGGCGCTGGAAGGTCGAGGAATCGTTTCAAGCCGGCAAGGGCCTGGCCGGGCTCGACGAGCACCAGGTACGGACCTGGACCTCTTGGCACCGCTGGGTCACCCTATCCATGCTTGCCCATGCCTTCCTCGTCGTCACGACCGCCGCTCAACGGCGCAGCGACGAACCCGACGACCAGACCGGCCAGACACTGATCACGTTGACAGTCAATGAATTCCGCAGACTCTTCATCGCCCTGGTATTGCAGCCGCTACACGCGGTTGCCGACGTCCTCGCCTGGTCCACCTGGCGGCGACGACATCAAACGAGAGCCCGCACCTACCATTACCGCAAACAACATCAACAACAATGAACGCTATCTACGGCTGTAGTACTAGGGCGTGTCTGATAAATGCGGCAGCCAGAGGGTGATGGCCCGTAGGACTGCTGCGCCGCGGTAGACGATGGCGAGCTTGTCATAGCGGGTGGCGAGGCCGCGCCATTGTTTTACGGTATTGAAGTTGCGTTCAACGACGTTGCGGCCCTTGTAGTCCTCGGCGTCGAACGCGGGTGGTCGTCCGCCGTGGGTGCCGCGGCGTTTGCGGTGGCCGATCTGATCGGACGGTTCGGGAATGACGGCGACGATCCCTCGTCGACGCAGCCGCTGTCGGGTAGCTCGGCTGGAATAGGCCTTATCGCCACGGAGTCGATTGGGCCGGGTGCGAGCTCTGCCCGGGCCGCGGCGCTCGACTTTCAGGTGGGCGAGCAAATGTTCCAGGACCGGTCCGTCGTTGGCCTGGCCGGCGCCCACGAGCACCACCAGAGGTCGTCCATGGCCGTCGACGAGGTGATGGATCTTGCTGGTCAACCCGCCGCGGGAGCGGCCAATGCCGTGGTCAGGCGGCTCGCTCGCCAGATTCGTGTAATTCGACCCAGCCCCCTGTGTCACGGGTGATGTTTGTGGCGTGCTGATGAGCGCGCGCGATCGTCGAATCCACCGACACCGACCAATCGATAATCCCGGCTTGGTCGGCGGTGGCCAGCAACCGCGCCAGCACCAGATCCCAGGTGCCCTCGGCACTCATTCGTCGATGCCAGGTCCAGATCGTCTGCCACGGTCCGAACACCTCGGGTACGTCTCGCCAGGCGATCCCGCACCGGTACCGATAAATGATCCCCTCGAGCATCTGCCGGGCATCTCGAAAAGGCCTGCCCTTCTTGCCTGTTCGAGCAGGAAGAAGCTCTTCAATCAATGACCACTGAGCATCGGTGAGCAGCTGAAACCGCGACATACCCTAAGTCTCAGCCGAAACACCCGAAACATTTGTCAGACACGCCCTAGACGCCGACGCAGCAGCGGCCGAAGCGCAACGACGACAAGACAGCGCAGTCGCCGAACTCGTTGCCGTCCAACGCGCATTCACAACTCAACAGTCCGACCTCACCCGGTTGGCCGCCGAACGCGACGTCGCACAAACCCGACTCAATGCTGCCCGGCCTGCAGCAGCTACCACGCACCCGCCCACTCCCGCGCCACCCGGCGCCACAGCGCCGCCGAACAGCCTCTGGGACCGCTCCAGCCCGGCACCGGCAGACAGCTCGGACGCCGGCCAGTGGGACACCACCCTCCCGATGGTGCCCAGCGCCAACGTGGCCGGCGACCCAGTAGCCATTATCAACGCGATCCTTAAAATCATGGCAACCTCGGCGCAACTCACCGCCGACATGGGCCGAAACTTCCTCACCAAACTGGGCATCCTCTCCCCGACCGCCGCCGCCGCAGATCCTGGGATCACCAACGGACGGATCCCCAGCCTCTACGGCCGCCAGGCCTCAGAATTCGTCATCCGCCGAGCCATGTCACAACTGGGGGTTCCCTACTCCTGGGGCGGCGGCAACGCCAACGGGCCCTCCCAAGGTATCGATCAGGGAGCCGGCACCGTCGGATTCGACTGCTCCGGACTCATGCTCTACGCCTTCGCCGGCGTGGGCATCAAGCTCGATCACTACTCCGGGTCGCAGTACAACGCCGGCCGCAAAGTTCCGTCATCGCAGATGCGTCGCGGTGACCTCATCTTCTACGGCCCGAACGCCAGCCAGCACGAAGCTATGTATCTCGGCGACGGCATGATGCTCGAAGCTCCCTACACCGGGTCCGTGGTCAAAATCTCGCCCGTGCGCAGCTCCGGCATGACGCCCTACGTCACCCGCTTGATCGAGTACTGACACCTCGCGGCGGGCGATGCGCTGGGCGCGCCTCTGACGGGTCAGTCCGCGCCGGCGTGGCCGCTGCCAACAGGCTCCTCCAGTGCCTCACACCGCTCGGTGCGGCGCGGCCGCGCAGAAGCATGCAACAGGGCCGTCGCGCCAGCAATGGCGACGGCCCATAGCCCAACGACAACGGCACACAGGATCAACCACACTTCCCACCCGAGACTGTTCGGGCTCACGTCCATCAACCACCGCATGTCGGGCCCTCCTCCACACTGAGCGTCACCCAGCCGCAGGATGCAATCGGTAGTCGTCTCGTAAAGATCTGCTGAAGATCGCGCCGCTCCGGCAGTCGTGCGCCGCCGCGCCCGCTTCAGCGGGCACCATATGGGACATGGAGCACCATCCGGCTACACCGCCTGAGCAGGCGAAGGGATACCGCGCGCTGGTCGTCGACGACGAACGTCCCCTGGCCGAAGTGGTGGCCAGCTATCTAGAACGCGAGCAGTTCGAGGCGGTCGTGGCCGGCAACGGCGTCGACGCGATCGCCGTTGCACGCGACCTCGACCCCGATGTCGTCATTCTCGACCTCGGTCTGCCCGGCATCGATGGATTGGAAGTCTGCAGGCAGTTGCGCACGTTCTCCGACGCCTACGTCGTCATGCTGACCGCTCGTGACACCGAAATCGATACGGTGCTTGGTCTCACTGTTGGTGCCGACGACTACATCACCAAACCCTTCAGCCCGCGCGAGCTGGTCGCGCGCATCCGGGCCATGTTGCGGCGGCCCCGCGTCTCGCAATCAACCACCGCAACCGCCGAAATTGAGGTGGTGCCACCGCGTCGCTTCAGCGCGTTGATCATCGACGTCGCCGCCCGTGAGGTACGCATCGACGACGAACAGATCTTGTTGACCCGCACGGAGTTCGACATCCTCGAAGCCCTGTCAGGCCGGCCAGGAATGGTGCTGAGCCGGCGTCAACTTCTCGAAATTGTTCGCGACGGACCCTGGGTCGGCAACGAGCACCTCGTCGACGTCCACATCGGGCATCTGCGCCGCAAACTCGGCGACGACGCAGCCCGCCCGCGCTACATCACCACGGTGCGAGGTGTGGGGTACCGGATGGGGACCGGACAGTGACTCACCCGCCTGCGCCAACACCTCGCCGACCTCGACGGCGAGGCCGTCCCGGTATCGGCCTACGGCTGCTGGCAGCCCAAGCCATAGTGCTGGCAGCCGGGGCCGCGACCACCGCGGTGGTCGCCGCCATTGTCGGCCCTCCCCTGTTTCGCGAGCATCTCCACCGCGCAGGGATGCCGATGGGCTCCCTGGAGGAGGCCCACGCCGAAGAGGCCTACGGCTACGCGACGGTGATCTCGATCGGTAGTGCCCTGGCGGTGTCGGCAGTGGCCGCGCTGGCCGTCAGCTTCTACGTCAGTCGACGGCTCCAACGGTCCATCACCGAGGTTGCCTCCGCTGCCACCGCTGTTGCTCAAGGGAATTACGACATCCGCGTGTCACCGCCGCACCTGGGCGACGATTTCGACGCCCTCTCCACGGCCTTCAACCAGATGGCTTCCCGGCTCCAAACCGTTGATTCGACACGACAGCAGCTCTTCGGAGACTTGGCGCACGAGATCCGCACACCGGTCGCGGTGCTAGAGGCCTATATCGAGGCACTCGAAGACGGGGTGCGCAGTTTGACTCCGCAGACGGCGGCCATGCTGCGCGACCAGACCCGCCGGCTGGTGCGATTCTCCAATGACGTCGCCGCCCTCGCCAAAGCCGAGGAAAGTTCAGTTTCCATGTCGTACGCCCACATTGACGTCGACCACTTAACACACCGATGCATCGCCGCGGTGCAGGAACGCTACGACAACAAAGGAGTCGCACTACGTGTACGCCTCCAGAAAGCACTACCGCCGTTGTGGGCCGACGAGCAACGACTCTCCCAAGTCCTGGGCAATCTGCTGGAAAATGCGCTGCGGCACACGCCGTCCGGCGGCTCAGTCGACGTCAACTGTGTCCGCGACGGCGACCGGTTGCGAATCGCCGTCGCCGACAGTGGCGAAGGGATTGCCGCCGAGCACCTCACCCGGGTGTTCGAGCGGTTCTATCGGGCAGACAGCGCCCGCGACCGCGAGCACGGCGGCGCCGGTTTAGGGCTCGCCATCGCCAAAGCGCTGGTCGAGGCCCACGGCGGATCCATCTCCGTCGCGAGCGCAGGACCCGGCAGCGGCGCAACATTCACCATGGACTTACCCACTGCTCAGATACGCGCCGAGGAGTTCCCTGTTACGGCTGCCTCAACGCGAACCTGACCGGCAGCCCCTCGCCTCGCTACTTGTCCAGCATTCCCTGCATCGTGTCGATCTCCGCTTGCTGAGAGGACACAATGTTTCGCGCCATCTCGACCGCCGCCGGGAACTGGCCGATTTCAATCTCTTCCTTGGCCATCATGATTGCGCCCTTGTGATGAGCAATCATCTGCGTCAAGAAAAGTCGGCTCGCCTCCGCGCCCTGCGCGTTCTGCAGCGCAGCCATGTCGGCTTCCGACATCATGCCGTGGCCGCCGCCCATACCAGGCATGTCGCCCATGTCACCGCTAGGCATCTGGTGGCCGGGCATGTTGTGGCCAGGCATTGCGGTGCTGGTCGGCGCAGGTGCAGGCGAGGACGACGCTCCCCACTCCTGGAGCCAGCCCTGCATCTTCTCTATCTCAGGGCCTTGAGCGTTCTTGATTTCGTTCGCCAGTGAGATGACCTCGGGATCGATGCCTTGCTTGCCGAGAAGCATGTCGCTCATCTCGATCGCCTGCTGGTGATGGGGAATCATGCCTTGAGCGAACTTCACATCAGCGTCGTTATGGGTCGCGTCGTTGCTGGCAACGCTCGGCGATGCCGATGCCGATGCCGATGCTGACGCCGAGGTGCTGTTCGTCGATGATTGAGAGTCAGTTGTCGCATTCGAACAGGCACTGATGAACAGGGCCGACGCCGCTAACGCCGCAAACCCAATTCCGAATCGCTTGTGCTGCATCGCACATCCTTTCTCACACAGCTTCGTGACACCAGGCATCCACGCGGCAAGCGCTCTCGCCGCCTCGGTCCAGCCTCAAGAATCCGAGTATGGGTCGGCTCGTGTTCCGATGAAGATTTGATGAAGACGCCTCGCCGACCCGTCGGTACGCGCACCGCCGCCCAGGGCGCCACATCAGCGTCGCACCGTAGCCAGGCGCCACCCATCTACTATTGCACTACGTAGGTGTCCGCGATCGGAAGGGGTCAGTGTGCAGCTCCGTAGATTCATTGCCGCAATTCTGACCGGAGCCCTGGTCGCGGCCTGTTCGTCGAACGCCCCCGACAGCGCGCCCGCGATCTCTCCGGGCATGGTGCACATCCACGGTCTCGGCATCAATCCGTCCGACGAAAAACTCTACGTGGCAACTCATTATGGTCTCTACACGGTGGAACCCGATCAGGCGCCGCAACGAGTCGGTGATTTGGCGCAGGACTTCATGGGCTTTACTGTCACCGGTCCCGACGATTTCTTGGCCAGCGGCCACCCGGACCCGGCTGATCGCCAACAACCGCCACATCTGGGCCTGATCAAGAGCAGCGACGCCGGGCGATCCTGGGAATCTCTGTCGCTGCACGGCAGCGCCGATTTTCACGCACTCGAGTACCGCCATGGAAGGGTCTACGGTCACGACAGCCAGTCGGGCACGGTGATGGTCAGCCTCGATGAGCAGTCCTGGCAGCGGCGAGCAAAAGTCGCCGCCTTTGACCTCGCAGTATCACCCGCGGATGCCGATGAGATCCTCGCGACCACCCGCCAGGGGCTCCTTCGAAGCACAGACGGCGCAATGACATTCGGCGCAGTCAGCGGTGCCCCGGCACTGGTACTCGTCAGCTGGCCCGAGCGTGGCCCCTTGCTCGGAGCCGACCTCCAAGGAACCCTCTACACCAGCACCAACAACGGGCAGACCTGGCAGCCACAACACGCGCTGAACGCCAAACCTCAGGCCCTATTCGCCGATGGCGACGGTCAGGTCTACATCGCCACAGATACCGCGATCTACACCTCCACCGACGACGGTGCCACGGTGAACGTCCTCACCGCTGTCGAATAAAAGCACGGGCAGAAGACCCACCCTAGAGCCAGGCCCCCCTCGCCCACGAAGAACCGTCAGGCCGGAGGACCACCACCCGCTCACCCATGTCGCCACCACTGACCAGCGGGCCATCTTGGCCGATTCGGCCTCGCCGAGCACATCGCCCAGTGTCCTCGACTCGACGCTGCACGTTGCACACATCGACGCGATCAGGAGAGTGGACTGTGCCATCGCCACTCGTTTCCACGGACTGCGCAAGCGTCGGCCTAGTACCGCCGGACGTTGTGAATCGGTGCGGAGGAAATCGGCGCGACCTTCACCGGCGTTCCGTAGGTCGATGCATGGACCATCATCCCGTCACCGATGTAAATACCCGCGTGGGAGACATCGTCGTAGAAGGTCACAATGTCACCGGGTTGCAGATCTGAGGTGTCCACCGCCTGCCCGCCTTGAGCAAGCGCCTGACTCGACCGGGGCAACGACTTCCCGCTCTGCAGGAACGCCCACTTGATCAGCCCTGAGCAATCGAACGCATCCGGACCGGTCGCGCCCCACGAATACGGTGACCCCACCCGTGTCAGGGCAGCTTGCACCACAGTGGTTCCGCCTCCCCCGGATCCGCCGCCGGTTGGGCCCGGCATGGCCACAATGCTTGGATCGTTCGCCGGCGAGGACGGCGGCACGGGTGGGGGCGGCGGGCCCGGATCGGCCAAGATAGCCCGCTGGTCAGGTGTCAGAGCCTCGTAGCGGGCCTGCACGGCGGCAATCTGCTCCTGCATTCGACGCTGTTTGGCATCAAGGTCCGTTCGCACCGCCGCAGCCTCGTCGGACGCGATCCGTGCTTGTGCTGCCGACTTCGCAGACTGGTCTGCGGCTGCGGCGGCGCGCGCACTCGCCGATCGGAAAGCGGCCATCTGCACAGTCAGCTCCGATGCAACCGTCTTCTGGACCGCCAACTGATCAATGAGTTCCTGTGGAGACGTCGCCGTCAAAGCCGCCGCCAAGGTGTCGGTACGGCCACCCATGTATGAAGGCGGCGGCCAACTTATCGACTGCAGCCTGATATTTCGCCAGATCGGCCGACGCTGCATCGACACTCATGCGGTCAGAGGCCGCCCTTTTTTCCACGAATTGCTGAGCGGCGAGTTTTTCGTCGAGGTCGATTTGCGCGGTGTGAATCTGCTCCGTGGTCTGCTCAGCAAGACGCGACAGTTCGGTCAACTCGGCGAGCGCATCAGCCGCCGGATCAGCGCTGACGTCCGTCGCCAGAAGCGCAGCAAGAACACCGATAGCCACCAAGATGAAGGCGAGCCGTTTACCCATCGCGCGCGATTGGGCCTCAAGCACAGGCAAAGTCACAACAGCGGAAACCTTCGGTGAGGTATGAAAGTACGTAGCAGATACGTAGGTCACGGTTAGGTTACGAGGTCGGGGGGCTGCTGTCTAGCCGGTAACAACGCGGGGCGACGGCCGTCTACTGGAGGTTCTCGACACCCCTCATGTGCCGCGCGCCGCGACTACGCGATATGGCCGAGCTGAGTCTCCGGGCTGTCGCACCAGCTGTGCGTGGCCCCGTTCTCTCGACTGTGCCCCCATCGCACGATTGGCCCAGGTGGTCCGCGGCTGAGGTGACCGCATTCCACAAAGCTCTGCCGTGCGACAGCTGGAGTTCCGCCGACATCGACAATTTCCGACTTTGAAAGTAGTTTAGCCTCAATCCACCGAGTAGCCGGATGAGCGTCGGCTGAGGTGGCTGTTGCAGTTCGCAGCGGTTGTGAGCAGGGGTTATCGGCTGGTCTGCCCAGCTTTTCCTGTGTGCTCCGGTGGCCTTTCGGCGAGGGTCAGGTGGTAGCGAATTTTGGTGGGCTATGGCCGATGACGCTGCGCCACAGTCGCAGCCAGTGCTGCGCCCAAGGCCAGTGGCTGGGTAGGTGCAGGACGGGTCGGCGTTGGGGCCGGGCCAGTCGCGCCGGGATGGTGACGATCTTGCGGCGCAACGTAGCGCCGCGGGCCACCGCATGAGTGCCGCCGGCCAAGACGCCGGCAGCGCGCAACAGATTGTGAGCGATGGCCGCGCAGAGCACCCAGGCGGAGTTCGCCCCGAATCGTCCAGAGGGCATGTGGGCCAGCGGTCCGTCGATCAGGTCGGCGAACACGGTTTCGATGATCGCGTGCTGGCGGTGAGTGATGTCGGCGTCGACGGTCGGTAGGTCGGTGTTGGTGAAGAACGGGTGATACCGCCACGTCGGGAACAAGGCGTCGCGGAAGCGGGCGTCTTTGACCCGACGCACCACCAGGCGAGCGGTGAACCGCTCTTTGGTGGATGCGAACGCGGTGTAGCCGATTTCAGCGACTTCGGCATCAGAGATCCACTCGCCGGTGTCGGGATCACGCACCGCGCCCGGATATTTCACCGGCGTCCACGCGGCTTCGTCGATGGCATTGATGGCCCGGTCGATTGCAGCGTTGCGGGTCATCACCAGCGAGAACTGCGCACCATGTCGTCGGCAGGCGCCGACGACAGAGCGGTTGCCGTAGGACGAATCACCGCGCACCAGGATCGCACCGCTGGCCCCGGCCGCGCGAGCGGTGGTGATGGCCTGGGCGACCATCCGGCCGGCTCCTTTACCGGAGCCGGTCCTGCCGGCCCGCAGGCGCATCCCGGCGATCACCGGTGCCGCACCAGGGGTGCTGATGGTGGTGGCCAACGGTGACAGACCCTTGCGTAGGACCTGCTTGCCGGCGATCTTGGTGTGTCCGTATGAGGCGCCCTGTTTGGCGTGACCATAAACCGGTCGCAGCAGTGAGTCGATGTCGATGAACACCTGGGTCTCGGCGCCGGGCAGCACATCGACCCGCTGGCAGAGTGCAGCCAGATGCTCGCGCAGCACTGATTCGAGTTGGCGTGCGTGTCCGAAGGTGAACTCCCGCAACAAAGTTCCGATGGTCGATGGTGCGTACACACCGTCGAACAGTGTTTCCATACCACCCGAGCGCACGACGTCGAGGTCATCGATGCTGTCGGCGCCAGCGCACATCCCGGCGATCACCGTGGCCAGCTTCGGTGCCGGGTTGGCCGATCCCGACTTGATCTTCGGTGCGGGGATGGAGATCTTGTCGGCCAACAGATCTGGCAGTCCAGTCTGGGTGGCCAGCGCCATCACTGGCACCAGCCCTGCGCACGACACGAGATGCTCATCGTCGAAGACCGCCGACGACGCCGCGAACCTATGGGACACTTGCACTGGAAGTGCCTTTCTGAACTGATCTGATTGATGCGTAGAGAACACCAATCTTTCCAGCTCAAGGGGCACTTTCCTCATTCCGACACCCCACGACCAGGCAATTCATCGGTGGATTCAGGTTTAGAGCTGCGCACATCGGCGAATCGCGTCTTGGTGGTGCGTCGTCGCGATGCAGAGGATCTGGTCCTGACCACGGCATCCAGAGCAGAACAGGCGCGGGAGGCATCCTCGGTGACAGCGCGACTGTTCGTCGCACTAATGCGGCACGATCAACACGCGCAGGATGTGGTGACCGACGTGCTGCCCGAGGTATTTCCGTGGGTAGCGTTTCTGTCCCGCCAGGAGGTTCGCGCGTTCGTCGAAGAATTGGTGTCCACGATGAAGGCGGCCGATTCAATCGACAACCCTGCCCCGGTGGCCCAGGTCATCGATTCCTGGCGGCACACCGCTGAAGTACTGGCCGACCCGGAACTCACGGCCGTCTTGTCGAAGTCCACCGACGCGGATTTCGGTCCGGTGCCGGCACCGTGTCCACCGACGCACGCAGATCAGTCTTCAGACTTTGCAACCCACTGGTCGAGGGCAACCCAGACGCCGGCGCAGCCTGGCCGTACATATCGCGGGCACCACCGAGCGCATCCGCGGTCGCATCAACCAGGCCCTGCAAGGACATGACCGGCAGTATCACCCACGACCAGCGGCAACAGCCACCACCAACGCCAAAATCACAGGTTCGCGCGATTAGCTGCATCAGCACGTGCCGTTGACCCGCACTTCTGAACACTTGTCTCACGTCGAGGTCTCACGAAGTGCTGCAGCACCTACCTGTCGCATCTGGATCCCTCGCAGCTACTGGGCAGCATGCGGGTGGGGGTCGCTAACCCCCCAGAGGCTATAGTATTCTATGCTATAGTGCGGCATGAGTGATCGTAGCGGCGTGCTGCGGACGGTGATGCACGAAACAGGTACTTCCCAGTCTGAGCTGTCCCGGCTCAGCGGCGTACATCAGCCAAGCATCAGCCAGTTCCTTTCTGACAAGGTTGAACTCAGTGATGAGCAGCTCGACCGGCTGTTGTCCTGCATGGGTTATCGGCTCGAAATCACCCGCCAACCAATCACTCCCGACCTCACGCGCTCAGAGCGCCGTTCATGGAAGCTTCACCGCGAGCTGGCCAAACACCTCACACGTTCTACCCTCGCCCAATGGCAACCCGCGGCCGAACGTAATTTAGGACGATTACGGTCCACCGTCACCGGGCAGCCCCACACGCGCAACCTCGACCGTTGGCAGTCCCTGCTGAGCGACGGCGATATCCCCGGTATTCATCGTGTCTTGACTGGCCTCAGCCGTGACTGCATCGAGATGCGTGAGGTCTCGCCGATGGGTGGACTTCTTTCCGATGAGGACCGCATCCGCGTGCTGCGCTCGGTCAGCTAATGCGACGCGACCAGCTCGAACACGCGATCCGGGCCGCCTGCCAAATCGCCGGCCTGACTGAAGTGATCATCGTCGGATCACAGGCGATCCTCGGGACCTACACCGAAGATGAACTGCCCTTCTACGCCACCAGGTCAGCAGAAGTCGACGTGCTGCCGATCGCGGATGGTAGCGACGAAATCGCCCGTCTCGCAGACGAAATCGAAGGAGTAGCTGGCGAGTTCTCCCCGTTTGCGGAGCTTCACGGCTTCAACATCGACGGTGTGGATCTGCAGACCTCGGCCCTCCCCGAGGGATGGCGTGGTCGGCTCGTCAAGGTTCAGAACCCGAATACGGCCGCCCCATCGGGAGAACCTCAGTTCATCGGTTGGTGCCTCGACAAGGAGGACCTGTGTGTGGCAAAACTGTGCGCTCTCCGAGAAAAGGACCAGAACTTCGTCGACGCACTCATCACCGCAAATCTTGTAGACCCGCGTGTGATCACTACCCGCCTTGCAACCGTGCCAGAGGCGCATCGGCCAGCCGCCGAACGAGCTGCACACTGGCTTGACCACCGCACAAAGTAGCCCTGAACCACCCCGGGTTTGATGCACACCTTCTTTCGAGGGAAGGTTGTTTGCATCATGCCGAACAAGTACGACGACGAGTTCAAGGCCCGCGCGGTACGGCTGGTGGCCGACCATGCCGAGGAGTACGACACCCGCACCGCCTGCATCACCGCGGTAGCCAAGCGGTTGGGGGTGAATCGCCCCGGGTTCAGCAGGCTTTCGTGTGCGCCGTGATGGCGGCCCAGGGCGAGCGGGCGGCAAGCTAGGTTGCGCCGTCGAGCGGCATAGCTGTCATGGCCGTCACCGTTCGCCGCTGAGCCTTCCTTGACGATAGCGCTGTTCATCGAAGGGTTGTTGGGTTCGAAGTAGTCGATATGCCAGGCGGCAAGCGTGTCGAGCGAGCGCGACGCGGGCCTGGATCGGGGCCATGCCTCGGGCCCGCAGCTGGGCGTCGCGTTCGGCAAACGACGGTGAGTTCTGTGCTAGCCCCCAGGCGATGCCCATCAAAGCGTCGCGGTGCTCGGCCAGCCCCTGTCGCGAGATCCGCCCTCGACGATTCAGCGTGGCTGACTGATACAGAGCTGGGGCCAAACCTGTTGCTGAGTAGAGATGTTCAGCGTCAGGGAACCGTTCGATCGGAAGGCTGTGCGCGGCGAACGCCGCCGCACGAATCGAGGCAACACCGGGAAGGGTAGTGAGGATCTGGCCATCGGTCTGGGCAAGCAACGCCACGACTTCTACCTCGACAGCGGCGATGTCTGTTCGGAGTCGACAATATCGGTCCAGGTCACGACCCAACCTTTGAGCACGTTGATCAGCATCGGCCGGCGGTGGCAGACACTGACGCCAGCGAGCTACCCAGTATTGAGCGGTATTGGTGGTCAACCGCCCCGGCGCACGACATAGCAGCGACCGTAGCTGCGGTGCTCGTCCTGCGAACGCCGCGGCACAGGCCAGCACCGCAAGACCGGTAGGCGTCTCGACCGCCAAGGATCGACCATGGCCCGCTGGCGCTGACAATCCTGGACACAGCGCGTTGAGCTGGTCATGCAATCGCTGTTGAGCGCTCTTGCGGTCAGCGACCAATCCGCGGCGATACCGCACGGCAGCGCGCAGCGCCTCAACCGCCGCCTGCTGGCCATAGTGTCGGCCGCCACCTTGTCGAGCCATGTACGTCAAGGCAGCACAGTCGCGATCGTCGGTTTTGAACCTGCCCGAACCCAGTTGGGTACGAGCCGATTTCGTTTCCGAAGGCGCAAACAGCCGCACCGAACCAGGGTGACGGCGTTCGAGCTCGACAACCCACGGTCGATGCAGGCTTCCGGTCGCCTCGATCGCGATCACCGGGTCAATCGGACCATGCCTGCTCAGCGCCCGCTCCAGCTCGGCAATGCCTTCTCGCGCGACCGACAATGACATCGGATCAGCCAGCAGGCCGGACCCGTTACTGATCCACACCCGATTGAATGCCTTACCCGGGTCCACGGCGACGATCACCGTCGACGGATCAAGCGCAACCTTCAACACAGACATGAGCAGCCTCCTCCGAACCGGACCTCATCTGAGGATCCGCCCAGCGACTACTCATGGCCTATCAGCTGTGCGCGCCAGCCGCGAGAGCCAGTGGTCGCGGCGCTGCTGGGTGCCGCAAGACACCCTCCGGCAGGACCGCGGCCAGCTCTCCAGCTGGTTGCCGGTGAGCGCAATGTCCATGGACTGTTCACCCTGAGCGCGTGGTGGTCGTCGATTGGCCTGCACCGCCGGAAGCCCCAGGCGCGATGGAACAGCTCGACCCGGCCACCATCGGTCTCGCGCTCGACAGCACATTCAGATGCGAGTGCGGCCACTTACCAACGCGTCACGGCGCACCAACGACGGCTGCTGGCGGACCATCGACCGCGGCAAGAGCAGGTCACGCAGCGCACAGGCTGCGGCTGCGATCATTGGTCAAGTCCAGGGACGTGGTGTACGACGTCGTCGTGTGATTCTTCGAGGTGATGGTTCAGGCGGTCAGTGTCGCCGGGGTGGCCTCCTGTTCGGTCGGGGTGTCGTTGACTGTGCGTGATTTGCTCAGGACGTCGAGGCCGAGGTAGCGCCGGGATTCGGCCCATTCGTCGTGTTGTTCGGCCAGGACGGCTCCGACGAGGCGGATGAGGGCGTTGCGGTCGGGGAAGATACCGACGACGTCGGTGCGCCGGCGGATTTCCTTGTTGAGCCGTTCCTGGGGATTGTTGGACCAGATCTGGCGCCAGATCTGTTTGGGAAACGCCGTGAACGCCAGCAGATCCGGCCGTGCCGCTTCGAGGTGATCGGCGACCGTAGGTAGCTTGTCGTCCAGGGCGTCGATGATCCGGTCATATTGTGCAGCAACGGATTCAGCATCAGGCTGGTCGAACACAGAGTGCAGCAGGGTGCGCACCCAGGGCCACGACGACTTCGGGGTCACCGCCATCAGGTTGGTCGTGTAGTGGGTTCTGCAGCGCTGCCACGTCGCACCGGGCAGCGTGGCGCCGATCGCGGCGACAAGCCCGGCATGGGCGTCGCTGGTGACCAGTTTGACCCCCGACAGGCCGCGGGCGGTCAGAGCCCGCCAGAACGTTAGCCAGCCTGCGCCGTCCTCGGCGGTGGTGACATCGATGCCGAGGATTTCGCGGTAGCCCTCGGCGTTGACCCCGACCGCGATCAGCGCGTGCACGTTGACGACCCGGCCGCCCTCGCGGACCTTGAGCACCAGGGCGTCGGCAGCGACGAACGTATACGGGCCGGCATCGAGCGGTCGGGTGCGGAAGGCCTCGACGGCGGCGTCGAGCTCTTTGGCCATCACCGACACCTGCGACTTCGACAGGCTGGTGATGCCGAGGGTTTCGACGAGCTTGTCCATCCGCCGCGTCGAGACACCGAGTAGGTAGCAGGTGGCGACCACGGTGGTCAGGGCCCGCTCGGCGCGTTTGCGGCGTTCCAGCAGCCAGTCCGGGAAGTAGGAGCCCTGGCGCAGCTTGGGGATCGCGAGATCTAATGTGCCTGCGCGGGTGTCGAATTGGCGGTGCCGGTAGCCGTTGCGGGAGTTGGTCCGCTCGGTGCTGCGTTCGCCGTAGCTGGCGCCGCACAGGGCGTCGGCTTCGGCACCCATCAGGGTGTGGATGAACGTGGCGAGCAGCTCGCGCAGCACGTCGGGATGTGTGGTGGTGAGTCGTTCGGCCAGCACGGTGGGCAGGTCGATATTCTGGGCAACGGTCATCGCGTGGTTCCTTTGCTCGAGTGACTTTGACGGGTCCCTCGAAGAATCACGCGATGACCCTCAATCAGTCGGCTACGACACGCCGGTACCGCTAATCAGGTCCGACTCATACACCACTCTGCTGGACGCAACCCGATCATTGCGCTTTCGCATGCGGTCGATGAGCTGTGGGACCGTGCCGCGCGCCACGAAGTTGGGCATCTTCTGCCGGTGGCAGGGCGGAGCGTCACCCCCGCTGAACTCCTGTCACGGGGTACTGAATCGTCACGGGTTAATGATTAGTGTGACACGCGAAGAACTGCATGAAAGGCTGGAGCACAAGCCAATCGATTGGCGGTAGCGGAACATTCACTAGCAGCTTGGGGGTGTGGTGGCAACGCGTGACTTGTCCGAGGAGGCGCGCTGGATGGGCCACTTCTGGCTTCCCAACGACGCCGACAATCGTCAGCCTGGAGTCCTGACTTACACACCGGGAGATGGGCTGCATTTATCCCTGATCGGCGGGTATAGCGATGCGGCATGGATACCTCAAGACGCGGGAACTCGACAGCTGACGAGTCGAACCCGCCGATGGCCGATCATCCATGGCCATGCGGAGAACGAGCCGATCACGCTGCTGCACTGCGCAGAAGAGCGCGGCCAGATGGCGGGCACGGCTACCGCGATGTACAGGCAGGACATGCGTGCCCAGCAGGCACTGTTCGGAATTCGAATTCCTGCGGAAGACAGTCCATCGTTCTCGTCAATAGAGGTAGAGGTAGAGAATCTCACCGGGTGGGCCTCAGAACCCGACATGACGATCGAAATCGACATGAATGTGCCTCGAAGTTGGCGTGTCCAAACAGAACTCGCGGCATCGCGGTTTGCCGACATTCAAGGCGTCACCGCCGAACTGGGTCGCCGATACACCGTGCCGGACTTCGATCCTCGTCGAGGGAGTCTATCCTTCACGGGAGAAGCTGTGTCGTACATACAGTTTCAATCCAGCGAACCAAGATCGCTCGCCTACTGGCGTCCGTTCGTCAATGTCGTCCAAGACCTAATCTCCCTTGCCATTGACGCGCCATGTGGGATCGTGCGACAAGTCCTAACTCCGTCGACGGAGATCTTTGAGGGTTCTGAAGCCAACGCTCGAATCCATTTGCATACAAACGAATTGGTTGTTCCGCAACCGACGGAACCGGGTGTGGATGCCGCGGAGGCAATCTTCACACTCAAGAACATCGACTTTGCACATGTGCTGCCGAAGTGGTTTGCAGTGCGTCAACAATTCCTGGCGACCTGCAACATGGTGATCGGAGCGATGTACCTCAGTGACCCCGGCTATTTGAACAGCCAAGTCGTCACGGCAGTAACCGCAGCCGAGGCGATGCATCGTGCTTTTGCACCCGATCCGCCGATCCCAACTGCAGAGTTCAAGCGGCTCAAGAACGGCCTTGTCGATAGCTTGCCTGAGGAACGGCGACAGTGGCTGCGCGAAAAACTGGCCCACAACGACCACACATTGCGGCAGCGTCTTGACGACCTCGTCTCGCGACCGGACTCAGAGGTAATAGCTGCTCTATTGCCCAACCCGCAAGCTTGGGCTATCGCCGCGACGAAGGCACGAAACGGCATCGCTCATGAGGGGCACTCCGAAGCAGACCTTTTGCTGATGCACGCGGTAGTGACCGTTACGCAAGCAGTCGTGAAGATGAATCTTTTCGACCAACTCGGCATACCGACGGATCGGCTCAGGTACGCGTTGGCGACGAACAGGAACTTATGCCAAGCGGTGCGACTGGCATGCCAGCATTGGCCCACAATCGAAGAGGGCGCATGAGCGAGTACGCGGAGGATCTGGCGGTCCGCAGCTACCGGCCACCGTGGAGAAATACCTGGCCGGGGAACGGGCGTGGCACCGGTAGCTGCGCGGAACCGGAGCGGCTTCCGCCAGCGATGTGGCCGTCATGAGTCCTACCTGCCAGATTGTCGCCCGCCGCGAGTAGCTTCCCTCACCATGCCGGCATTCTCTGACCTCGTCGCCACCCTCGCCGCGGACCCGCACCTACGGGGCAGGCAGTTCGAGCACATCTGCCGCTGGTACTTGATGAACGACCCGCAGTACCGAACCGCCCTCCGACAGGTCTGGCTGTGGGACGACTGGCCCGGCCGGTGGAGTGCGGACGCTGGCATAGACCTGGTCGCCGAGGACCAGGCGGGGCGACTATGGGCGATCCAGACGAAGGCCTACGACCCTCATTACGCCGTCACCAAGGCCGACGTAGATACGTTCCTGTCGGAGTCCTCCCGGGCCGTGTTCTCCTACCGGCTGCTGATCGCCACTACTGACAGGCTCAGCCCCAACGGCCGCCGAACGGTTGATGCCCAGGAGAAGCCGGTCGGGCTCGTCGGACTCAGCGACCTGCTCACCGCTGAGGTGGACTGGCCGGCCAGCCCGGGGCAGCTTCGGCTCTCACCGCCCCCTAAACCCGCTGAGCCCCACGACTATCAGCGTGAAGCGATCGACGCCGTGATCACCGGCTTCGACACCGCCGACCGCGGCCAGATGATCATGGCGTGCGGCACTGGCAAGACACTCACCGCGCAGTTCATCGCCCAAGAGCTGAACGCGCAACGCACCCTGGTGCTGGTCCCGTCGTTGTCGCTGCTCAAGCAGACGATGCGGGTGTGGCAGGCGCAGGGCCGCCCGGGGGTCGAGGCGCTGCCGGTGTGCTCCGACGAGACGGTGTCGAGCACCGAGGACATCCCGGTGGAGCACGTCAGCGAGCTCGGCCTACCTGTCACCACCGACCCCGCGGAGATCGCCACCTTCCTCCGTAATCCTTCCGGCCCCCGCGTGGTGTTCTGCACCTATCAGTCGTCGCAGCGGATCGCCGACGCATTCGACTTGTGGCAGGTACCGGCGTTCGACCTCGCCGTCGCAGACGAGGCGCACCGCTGCGCAGGGCCGCAGTCCTCAAACTTCGCGGCCATACTCGACGGCGGCCGGATCAGGGCCGACCGGCGGTTGTTCATGACCGCCACACCGCGGTACTTCACCGGCCGGGTCATCAAGGCGGCGGGCGACGAGGACCTCGAAGTCGCGTCGATGGACGATGAGACCAAGTTCGGCAAGGTGTTCCACCGACTCGGTTTCAGCGAGGCCATACGCCGCAGGCTGCTCACCGACTACCAGGTGGCGATCGTCGGGGTCGACAACGCCACGTACCGCGGCTACGCAGACAAGGGCACCCTGGTCACCCGCGACGGCGAAACGATCACCGACGCCCGGTCCCTCGCGGGGCAGATCGGCCTGGCGAAGGCGATGCGGAAGTACGACCTGCGGCGCCTCATCAGCTTCCACTCCCGCGTCGCCCGCGCGCAGGAGTTCTCAGCGGAAATGCCCGCGGTGATCGACTGGATGCCCGCCCACCAACGGCCCACTGGCGGCCTGTGGTCCCGCTACGCGTCCGGTGCAATGACGGCCGGCGAACGCCACCTTCTTCTACAACACCTGCGCCGGCTCGATGACGGCGAACGAGGATTGCTCGCCAACGCGCGGTGCCTCGCTGAGGGGGTGGACGTACCCGCACTCGACGGGGTCGCGTTCATCGACCCGCGACGCTCCGAGGTCGACATCGTGCAGGCCGTCGGAAGAGCGATCCGGAAAGCCGATGACAAGGCAATCGGAACCATCGTCATCCCAGTATTCGTGGACACCGATGCAGATCCCGAAGCTGCACTGAACGATTCCGTCTTCGAGCCGGTATGGGACGTGATCAAGGCGCTGCGGGCACACGACGACGACCTAGCGGAGCAGATCGACACGCTGCGCCGCGAGATGGGCCGACACGGTGCAGCGCCACGGCTGCCGGACAAGATCCACCTCGACGTGCCAGTCCACGTTGGGGCGGAGTTCGCCCACGCCTTCGACACTCGGCTGGTGGAGAAAACCAGTCCGTCGTGGGAGTTCTGGTTCGGACTTCTGCAGCGCTACGTGGACGAGCACAAGACGGCGCTGGTGCTGCAAACGTATGTCACTGCTGACGGTGAACGGCTTGGCACGTGGGTCACGACGCAGCGGCTCCAGCGCTCAAAGGGCCGCCTGAGCGAAACCCGGCAAAAGCTTTTGGACGCCCTGCCCGGCTGGAGCTGGGATCCGAAGGCAGATCAGTGGGAAGACGGGATCCGGCACCTCCGGGAGTACGTCGACGTGCACGGCGCCGCGGGTGTTCGCGACGACCACGTCTGCGATGACGGGTACCGCCTCGGAAAGTGGGTCGGGAAGCAGCGCACGAAGTGGACGACTCTGCCCGCGGACCGCCAACACCGGCTACAAAGCCTTCCCGGCTGGACCCTCGATGCCCGCTCCGCGCTGTGGGAGACGTCGCTCACCGCGCTCGCTCGCTACGCGGCGGAGAACGGCCACGCAAGCCCTCCCCGCGGGCTGTTGGTCGATGGCATTGACGTGGAGTCGTGGGTCAGGCGCCAGCGGCGCACGTGGGACCAGCTCACCGAAGAGCGTCAGCAACGCCTTCAGGCCCTGTCTGGTTGGACGCTCAACATGCTCGACGACAAGTGGGATTCGGGCTACCGGCACCTCGTCGAGTACGTGGAAACGCATGGGAGCGCGCAGGTTCTGCAGACGTATGTCGCCGACGATGGGTATCGGTTGGGAAAGTGGGTCAGCGTTCAGCGGCGCATCTGGGACAAGCTCACCGAGGACCGGAAACAGCGGCTCGTACATCTTCCGGGCTGGACGCTGGACGCGCGAGGAAACTGGTGGGAGGACTGGTTCCGCCGACTTGAGGAGTACGTAGCCGAACGTGGCGACGCCCGTGTTCCCGGGGCATACGTCACGCCGGATGGCGCCCAGCTTGGCTCTTGGGTGAGTAACCAGAGATCGACCTGGAAATCGATGAGCCCCAAGCGCCGGCACAGACTAGAACAGCTTCCGGGATGGACGCTGGACAGCCGAATCGCGTTCTGGGAGGATGGATTCCGCCATCTCGCGGAGTACGCAGCAGAGTTCGGAGCGGCGCAGCCGCCAAGCAACTGCATAAGGGACGGCTTCAAGCTCGGGGTATGGGTCAACACGCAGCGGCAGAACTGGGCCACACTCGACGCGGACCGGCGTCGCCGTCTGGAGCAGCTTCCCGGGTGGGCGCTGAACACCAAGGTCACGCAGTGGGAGGAGGGCTTCGCGCACCTGACCGCGTACGTCGAGGAAAACGGCACCGCTCTGGTGCCCGCCGACTGCCTGTTCCACAAATTCAAGCTGGGCCAGTGGGTAAGTGTGCAACGGTCCGGCTGGGACTCGCTCCGGGCGGATCGCAGGGAGCGACTCGCGGCGCTACCGGGTTGGGCTGTGTCGGTCCGGGACGCCTGGTGGGAGGGCGGCTATGCGCAACTTCAGCAGTATGCCAACGAGAACGGCCACGCCTGTCCGCCCCAGAGCTACACCAGTGCAAGCGGATTCAGCCTCGGCTCATGGGTCGCAACACAGCGGCAAAGCCACGCAAAGGGACAGCTGAGCGAAGAACGCCGGAAGCGGCTGGTCACGCTGCCCGGCTGGGAATGGACACCGCGATCCGGTCCGACTGGACGAACGGGATAGGGGCACAACTCGGACCTGTTCAGCACCGGTACGAGTGGCGGCGGATCCACCTCGGGTAGGTGGAGTAGCCCTTTGGCTGTCGCATGAGATGTCCCAACGTCAGGCGCATCCAGCACGAAAGGCCTGGTGCTACGGCGAGCAGACCAGCGCCGAATCACCCAACGCGCCAAGGGAATCGTCGAATACAGCAAGTAGATCGCGGATCTGGGTGGCGCTGAGTTCATCTTGGTTGACCTTGTCTTTCAGCTGGGTCCATGAGAGCCCGGGCTGAGCGATTAAGACGGTGCCGCGAACCTGTGTCGGGCGGTTCGTGAGCGACCAGGCGGGATGTTCTGGCATCAGACCTAGCATCGCCCGTAGAAGGCCTTCGCTGTCGCTGCCGTCAACCAGCTTCAGTGCTGGGGAACTGGCTCCGGAGTAACGATCGGCCATCTCTTTCCAGAGCCCGCGATCGGTGAGCCACCGCCGGCTCTTGATGGCCTGAGCGACCACGACCTGCATGTCGGTAACTCGCACAGACGGATTCGTTCCGCTAGCGGGCTTCGCGTGCCACAGCTCGATCAAGACCTCATTGGTCCCTCGGAGCTCGAGGACAATCAAATCTGCGATCTCCCCCGAGCCGTCGTTCTCAAAAACCCATCGCCGTCGTGCGGTGGTCGTTCGAGTTGTCAGGTGAGTCCGCAACGTGTGGTGTATCGAATCTCCCTTACCGGCGGGCTTGGCGCTTCGGTCCGTCTCCTTCTCAATGTTGGTGGCACTCCAATCGAGAAAGGTCGGAGTCCAGCGCGTGAGATCCCGCTGTACGCCCGGCGGCTGGTAAAGCGTTGCACCGCCGACTATCTGACCATTGAGGAAGTACACCATCGGGGGCATCGTTGACAACAGGTCAGACAGAAGCCGAGGAGGCTGATGGCCCCTTCTCACAGAAGTAGGTGAGTCGGCGTCCACAACGTTGCCCTGGGTGTTGAGATACCCGGACCAGACGGTTGCGCCCGTGTCAGGTCTTACTGCTGCAAGCATCAGGTGGTCGCCAGAGACGACCGCCAAGTCGTGCTGAAGATCAAGGCGGCCGATTGGGAATCCATCCAGAAGGGTCCATTCACTTGCGAGGAGCAAGAAGTGCATCTCGATGGCCGCAACAGGTACCTCGGGGAAGCGGTCGAGTCGAACTCCACGTGCGACGGACGGAAGCAGAGGCGCGGCGATCTCAGCTAGGGACCAGTAGCGGTCAGTGAAATCCAAGAGGGCACTGTCGTACTCGCGCAGCGGAACGTATCGCGATTCCCAGAATTTCGCCTTCTCGACAGCCAAACCGGTGTTGTAGGCGGCGCTGCCGGCGCCCTCGCCCACCTGTGCCATCGCATGGCCGATTGCAGCCTGTGCTGTGTCGGCTTCGCGCATTCCACGATCGACGCCGCTGCCGGCGAATATCTTGTAACTGGCACTTCCCCGACCACCGCCATACGTGTTGCGCACACCGACGTTCGAGACGCTCAGTCGTGGAAGGGTGTCGAAGGCTCGCTGGAGCCGCTCCGGATCTGCGGGCCGTAGATGTTCGGTCGTGGCGTCAAGCGCCTCGATGACCGTGGGCATGACCGTGCCGTCGCCTGAGTTCACCAATAGGAGCGCACGACGGGACGCGCCCGTGGGCGGGAGGTACGTGATCAGGTGCAGGGCATACTCGGGTGCGTCCAAGCCCGAATCGAGGGTCCACCGGGGCGAACGCATGCCCTGAGTGACTACGAGGAGGGTCCGGTGCTCGGGGGTAACCGTCGAGTACAGGACTTGCCGTCCCCGGATTTCGTCACCAGGCTCCAGGCCCGTAGGAACGCTGCCGTCGACAAACGACGGCGTCCAGTCATCGTGGACCTCGGACACCGTGGCACGGACCAGCGGTCGGATACTCTCCAGCGACAGCTCGGCAGGAGAGCTTGTGAGCTGGTTGACGAAGGCTTTGTCTGCCGCTTCGGCCGCTATCGCGTCGTCGATGATTCCAGGTAGGAGCGAGGGCCAGTCGGCGTCCTCCTGGTAGAGGTCCCATAGCGCGCCTCTCAACCCCGGATAGACGTCAGCATCCTGCACCGTCATAAGGACCGACGGCTGGGGGAAGTCGGGGTGGCTGCGCACAAGTCTGCCGATGAGTTGGATAGTCGACGCTACCGACTTGTGTTTGTCGTGGTAGGCGGCGAGTCGGAGACTTTGCAGATCGAATCCCTCGCCTAGCATGCCGACGACGGCGACCGCTCGGACGGTGCCGTTCTGCAAGCCATCGATGATCTGTGTTCGGCGGGCCTCGCCAAGATCAGATGTCAACGCGGCGACGTCGACCTCGGCCTCCCGGTACAGCTGCACCAGCTCAGTCACTCTCGATCTGGTCCCTGCACGGACGAGCAGCGTGCTTGACGCGTGCTCTGGCCGATTGAGCTCGTTCACGATCGCGTCGCGGATCAGTTCGTCGCACTCGTGGCGCTGTGCAGAGGCACTGACACTGAGCAGTCTCGCCTGGACTCTCTTGTAATACCCGTCAGACATGGCCGCTCGGAGGGGATAGTGGAAGATCATCTCGCCGGGGACGCGCTTGCCGTCACGGCGCCGAGGGGTCGCAGTGAGTAGCACCTTCCTGGCGCCATCGAAGTGGTCTAAGATCGCTCGCCACGTCGGTGCCGGCGCGTGGTGGGCCTCATCAACAATCACTAAGTCGAAGAGGTCAACAGGCGCCTTCGAGCCTTCGCTGTAGTGCTCGGGGCTGATTGACTGGGGCAGCGCTACGACTACATCTGCGTCCTCGCAATCGTGCCAGGACGTCAACCGCCCCTTCACCTCCAAGACTTTCGGGTTCGCGGTACCGGCTAGGGCACCCATCTGACGTAGGACTTCTTGCTTTTTGAAAGCGCTCACGGTCTGACTACGCAGCTGGGTGCTCGGGACCACCACCAACATTCGGCTCGATTTGACCAGGTAGGGAGTCGCGAGAGCGATGGCCGTCTTGCCTGACCCCGTCGGCACCGCGATGAGTGCCGGTTTGACGCGATGGACGGCCCAGTAGCCGAGTAGCGCGCCCAACGCTCCGCGCTGGGGCGGCCGCCACCCCGGAACCTCGGGAGTTTGAAAAAGCCCGAAACCGTGGGACGGCTCCTGGTAGAAGGATGGCACTCCTAAACTGTGCGACCCACCTCACGCGCACTGCCTTCGACACGCCCGTTCTTACGACACTCTTCAAATGCAGAGATCAGGTACAGGCAGTGCTTTCGGGCGTCCAGCCGACCTCGACCCTACGGGCGGCACGCGACCGTCCGTCGTCGCCGATAACACCCGATTACGTCACTGCAACAGCGACAATTGCAGTTGAAAGGCGATGGTGGTCGTAGAGGCTGGAAATTCCGTCGACGACGTAAAGGTTCCCGTTACGAAACTCGGCAGTCGTCGGCTCCCGCGCCGTGGTGCCGTACGAGCGGCGCTCATGCACCGGGCAGCCACGTCGGGAAAACGCCATCATGGGTAATCGCTGATATCCACCATTCTGGGCGGCCTCCGCTCCCTATATCAGTGGGTCGACACGCCGCCAATGAAAGGCAAGGCAGTATGTCCACCGCTTCTCCCCGGTCACGCTAGACAACGAGTATGACCGCCTCCGTCGGAATGCTATCGGCGGCTCAGGGCTGAGCGAGGGTATGAATTCGATACGTGTGCCATACTCCGAACATGTACTTCTAGTCGAATAATGTTGTCTACGAAACGTTCCGAGTATCATGGATATTCTCTATTATCCATGAAACTGGCCGGTGGTGGCGGAAGCTGCCAATGCAGGATAGGTACGCCACAACCGCGGCCTGACGGTCAGCGAGACCACGGCCTCCAAGAACGTGCGTACCTGAGTCGGTCCCGGCGCAGCCGCTCGGACTCCCGGGGACCGATCTGCTCGATGAAGTCACCGTTTACCTGACCGCTTCTTCGGCAGCCGCCGCAACGCCGTGCTGGCTCAGCACCAGGTCAGACCGCCCCCCGCCCTTGAGGGCATCGCGCATCAACCGTGCCGTGTGCTGCTCGCGCGACAGTGTTGCCCAGTAGCGATAGGCCCGACCGTCGCGCGTTCGCGGGCCAGCCAGCCTTTGGTATGCAGATTGTCCATGGTGGACATTACCGTGGTGTAGGCGATTTGCCGTTCGGCGGCCAGTTCCTCGAAAATTTCCCGTACCGTCATCGACGCCTCAGGTCCGTAGTCCCACACGCGTTCCATGATGACCGCTTCCAACTCGCCGAAGCCGCGCACCCGCACCGTTGAACCTCCACTGTTCGACGAAGAGCTTACCGGCCACCATGGCATACGCGCGATTCAACAAGCGCTGAAGCAGGGCGCACATTAAGTGCCCGGGTGGCCGCTGTCGCCGAAACGGCACCAACCGCATGCTGTATCGGCGCGACCCGCTACGCCTGAACGGTGACGGGATCCCCTACTCGCACCATGTCGAAATACCACTCGGCGTTTTCCGGGCTGAGGTTGATGCAGCCGTGGCTGACATTGGCCGCTCCCTGCGCGTCGACCGACCAGGGGGCCGAGTGCACGTAGACACCTCCCCATGTCACCCGCACGCCGAATTCGCCGTCGATAAGGTAGCCCTCCGGGTCGTCAAGGGGGATACCGATGCTGCGTGAGTCGAACACGACGTTGCGCTGCTTCTCCAACACCGTGAAGTCACCGACAGGTGTCTCGAAACCGGGCTTACCCAGTGACGCCGGCATTTCACGGACCACCTCGCCGTCGACTTCGACAGTGAATGTGTGCGCATCGATGTCAGCGATACCGACCACCGCAGCACCGGTGCTGAACTCGGTCTTCAACCCGCCTGCCCGCACTTCGATCTCATCGTGGGCCGGCCAATAGCCGGTCGGCTTCCACTCCAACGTTGCATCGTCGAGCCATGTGAATTCACCGGCCATCGACTGCGAGGTGGTGATGGAAACGGTACGCTCGGCGGCCTCCCTATTGACGACCGGCGCAATGAACTCCACCACCACAGGATGGGCGACCCCGACCACCTCACCGGGGCCCGGAAGGACGCGAATCACGCCGAAAGCGTCGGTGGCCGCAGCTTCGGCGACTGGGGTGCCCGCCGACGGCGCCAGGAAAGCAGCCACCACGGCTGCCGTGGTTAGGAGCCATCGCAACTAACCTTCACCACCTTCGTTCAACCGCGGCGTGCGCCACAACGCTAGTCTACGTACTTACTACGTATAGCAGCTTCCAAACCGTCAGCGGCGAATCATCCCCACCGCACGGTTGAGCCACGCGCTTGATCGCCATACATTCCTTGAGTTGGCGTCAGGGCTCACTGCCACGACACCCTTGCGGCAACCGGCCGATCGGCCGCTAGCCACCGCGCCGCATCGCCGCCTCTCCTAGCAGGTGACGTCGACGTAGATGGTCTTGTACACCACCCGCTCCACGGTGCGGTCGCGCACGTTCCTGCGCATCTCGGTGACGTCGCGTCCTGGTCGAATCGAGCTCACGGCGCACTTCGTAAGAGGCGCGGATCCGGTCTTGCTCACGATGACCGTATATCCGCTGTCCTCAAGGCTTTTCACCGTATCCTGCGCAGAGCCAGGGCCCGATGGGGCAGCAGGTGCCGGCGCGGCGACCAACACGGCCGCGGTGGTGATACCGGCGACTATCGTCACCGTCTTTGCCAATGTAGCCATGTCCACTCCCAATTCGCCGCTGGACCAGCCATTCATCGCCCTGGTCTAGTACGTAGTAGATCAGTAGTTACTAGTCCAAGGTACCTCAACTGCTGACAGTCATACCGGGCTTGCGGGCACGGTTGGATAACGATGAGAACGCTTTTGAGACAGCTACTTTCGACTTTTCGAAAGGATCAGATGGCCGCTATTCGGAAGTCCGCGCATGGGCACGCACCGCGACGGCCGGGCAGTCGCTGCACAGGACGATGGTCCAGCTAGGGCAGTCGATCCGGATTCATGGCGGCTTTGACCGGCGCCGGCTGCAGTCGCCCGCTGCGATTGAGGTAGAAGAGCGCTGATGCCGTCAGCCCGCCAATTAGGCTCAGCGCTGCCCAGATCAGCTCTGGTGCTCCGGCATCGCGTGCGGCTTGCATCAGTGCGCCAGTGCCCAAGTTGCCGGCGAGTATGCCGACACCGATGATGGTGTTGTAGAAGCCGTAATGTGTTGCGACCAACCGGTTGTGGGCGAGTGATACCACGGTGTCCATTTCGAAGGGAAATACCGCTGCTGATCCGACTGCGAGCAGTGCAGCGGCAGAGAGCAAGGCGATTGCGGAGGCCGCCAGGCCGAACCGGCCGCTATCGGGAACGACGGCCAGCGGCACGAACGCGACCGCCAAGATGAGTGTTCCAATGATTAGTGAGCGTCCCGCGCCCCATCGTGCACCGAACACGCGAGTGATGCGCAGTTGTCCGCCCACGGCGATCACTCCGGAAATCGCGAACACCGCTGCAACCAAGAGCGTTTCGGCGTCTGGCGCCAGAATCGCTGCGTGCAGCGGCAGTGCGAGATATACCTGGAAGGACAACACGTAGGAGCCGGTCATGGCCGCTGCGAACAGCAGAAAGGATCGGTTGGCCACCACGGCGCGCCAGTCATCGAGTACGGACGCCTTCTCGGCGTTGAGTGTGGCGCTGTGCTGGGGAAGGGCGAACAACTGGGCAACGGTCAGTAGCGCGAACACTGTCGCCGCCGCTGCCGCGGTGACGCGGAAGTCGAGCGCCATCAGCGCCAGTCCCGCCAGCGGGCCGGCCAGAATGCCCGCCTGGTAGAAGATGTTGAACACTGCGAACGCCTCGACGCGCCGATCACCGGAATCGGCTGCCAGGTAAGCGCGTACCGCCGGGTTGAACAATGCTCCGGCGAAGCCCGTGGCCGCCGAGGCGATCAACACCATCGGCAGTGACTCGGCCACGACCAGCAACCCGAACCCTGCGGTACGCAGTAGGCATCCCGCTACGATCAGCGGTTTGTAGCCCAACCGGTCAGCGAGTGTGCCTCCGATGATGAACATGCCCTGCTGTGAGAAATTACGCACGCCCAGCACGAGACCGACCGCCCATGCTGCGAGCCCCAACGGGCCGGCCAGATATCCCGCCAAGTAGGGCATCAGCATGTAGAAGCCCAGGTTGATGCCGAACTGGTTGATCATCAGCAGCCGGCTCGGCCAACCAAAACTCCTGAACTGTGCGGCCACTGCCCTCACCGCGCCACCGCCACGGGGTCAACCACCCGCGCGCACCGCGTCCACGACTGGACGACGCACTCTGTGGGCTCCGCGACGACCGCGGGCTCTGCACCCGGGGGGCCTGCCAGGATTCCGTGTGCCCGGCAGTAGTCGTCGTTGTAGACGGTGTCGAAGTAGCGTTGCGGGCCGTCGGGAAACACCGCGGCGATCCTTGTACCCTGCGGGTAGGTGCGCGCCGCCCAACCGGCCACCAGCGCGACCGCCCCCACACTCCACCCGCCGCTGGCGTAGTGGGTGGCGGCCAAGGTTCGGCACGCCCACACCGCCTCCGCGGGCGCCACCCAGTGCACCTCGTGGAATGCGCGGTAATCCACATTGCGGGGGTAGATGCTCGAGCCCAGGCCGCGCATCAGCCGCGTGCTTGCCGGCTGGCCAAAAATCGTCGAACCAACGGTGTCCACGCCGATCAGCTGCAAGTCGGGATTGAACTCGCGCAACACCCGCGCCACGCCGGCTGAATGCCCGCCGGTGCCCACGGAGCACACCAAGACGTCGATGGACCCCAGCTGATTCTGCAACTCCAGCGCTAAGCCCCGATACGCGTCGACATTGTCGGGATTGTTGTACTGATCCGGATACCAGGCGGTCGGATCACCGGCCAAAATCTCGGCCACCCGATCGCGCCGAGCCTGCTGCCAACCGCCCCGCGGGTGTGGCTCGGTCACCAGATCCACCTGCCCACCGTATGCCGAAAGCATTCGTTGAACAATCGGTTCCATACCGGGATCAGCGACCAGCGTCACCGGATGCCCGTATACGGTGCCCGCCAGCGTAAGCCCCAGCCCGAGTGTGCCGCTGGTGGATTCGACGATCCGGCCACCCGGCTGCAGATCGCCACGGGCGAGGGCACGCTCCACCATGTGCATGGCCGGGCGGTCCTTCATCCCGCCGGGGTTGAAGCCCTCGAGTTTGGCCCAAAAGCCCCGCTCTTCAGAGCTGAACGGAGCACCGATCCACAGCACTGGAGTGCGGCCGACCAGCGTGGCAGGCCGGCGGTGATACCGGCCGACGGCGCGGCGACGTGAGGCGGACAGGTCGGGCGTGTGTACGGATAGGACATGGTTCATGGGGTTTCCACGCTTCTGCGTCGGAGCCGCAGCGCTGAAGAGGACGCGGCTATGGATGGTGGGCAGCAGACATCGACCCGAGTCCGCTCAATGCGGACAGGTCATGCGCCGCCCACTCAGCAGCGTGTGATACAGAACCGGGTGAGCCGATCACGACCCCAGAGCACAGCCCGGGCCGCCGGCGGCGGGCCACGCATGGATGTGCCGACCGCGGCGCCCCACCAGCCCAGCGCCAAAGCCACGGCGGTGACCAATCCAAGCGCAAGGGGCAGGGTCATGACCCGGGGCAGCACAGCCGCGGCAATACCGTGGTGCAGGTCGATGATGGACCCGTCCAGACAATGTGGGTGATCGACGACTTCAGCGAACTGAGACCCGAGTGCCGATACCACAGCATGGGGTCCGTGCGGCGCCGGAGGATCCACACAGGTGGCTGCCCACCCGGTGACAGCGACCAGCATCCACGAGATCACTGCCAGCCCGATCAGTCGGCGCAGCAGTATCGTGGTTCGCGAGCCCTCGTGTTTCACAACGTTGCCCACAGTAACAGCGCGCACGCACGCCACGGCCCGCGCGCGAAGTTGATTCCGTGTTGTTACCGGGTCGCGATTCTTCAATTTCGCCTCACCAGGCCCGCCCCGGGCGTACCGCCATCAGAGTTTGCAATCTGCCTGCCCGCCACCGGATCTCTTCATCCGGCGCCACCCACCCGGCCACTTCTTGAGGAATCGTTCCTGCATATACGTACTATTTGCTTACGTACACAGTTTGGCAGCATTGGGCACCCATTGGTATTCGACGCGTCAGCGCTCGTCGCACTGCTCGGAACACAAGGCGTGCATGAACAAGTCACCGACGCCGGAGATGTTACGGATATCACTGAGTCATTCTGGCGAAGATCGACGCACGGCCCTCAGGTCCTGTAGTTCAGGCTGGTCATCATGCCGGCCTCCTGGTGATAGGTGTTATGGCAGTGCAGCATCCATATCCCCGGGTTATCGGCATCGAAGACCACCGTGAGTTTCTGCATCGGAAGCACATTGACGGTGTCCTTGCGGGGGCCTGGCCGCCGCTGGTCGGCTGTCACTACTTCGAAGGTGTGGCCGTGCAGGTGCATCGGGTGCCACATCATGGACATGTTGTTGAACGTCACCGCGACGCGCTGGCCCTGCTGCACGTTCAGCGGTTCGGTAGCGGCGAACGGCCGACCATTGATCGTCCAATCGTAGGTGGCCATTGATCCTGCGAGGTCGGCGGGCAGTGCCACGTCGGCGGTGCGGCTCGGCAGCGTCACGCTGGGCGCCGCGCTCACCTGCTCTACCGTGCCGACGCGGCCAGACAACTCCGGTGGCCGGAAATCCGGCGCAGCAGGCGCACCGGCTCCGGTGACCAGCAGCGCTCGCGCCACGGCGTTCTTACCTTCAGCGGCGGCGACGAGCGGAAAGACCCCGTCACCGGCGGTGACCACCACGTCATAACGCTCCCCCATCCCGACCAACACAGCGTCAAACTCAGTCGGAACCACCGGGAAGCCGTCGGTATGTGTGACCATCATCGAGTGGCCGGTCAGCGCCACCCGAAACGCGGTATCCGAGCCGGCGTTGATGAGCCGGATACGAACTCGTTGGCCAGGTTTTGCGCGAAACGTGCTCGGAGCTTGCGGGATTCGGCCGTTCATCAGGTAGTACGGGTAGGTGATATCTCCGGCGTCGCCACCGAGCAGTTCGCTGCCGCCCGTGCCGCCCACCCCGGGCACCGTCGTCGCTGATCCGGGCATATCGCCCATGTCTCCCATCCCCGGCATATCGTGCGCAGGCGGGCCCATGGCGCGAAGCCCCTCATAGAGCTGTTGAGGGCTCGAACCGACGCCGTCGGTCCAGTCGTCCAGCATCACCACCCATTCGGCGTCATAATCGCCGGGCTCGGTCGGGTCGTCGACGATCACCGGAAGGTACAGGCCGGTGTCGGCCTGCAACCCGGTATGGGGATGCGCCCAATAGGTTCCCGGGTGCGGAACCGAGAATCGGTAGATGAAGTCGCGTCCGGCATCGATGTTGGGCGTCGCCGGAGCGGCACCGTCCATATCGTTGCGCAGCGCAATGCCATGCCAGTGAACCGACGTCGGCTCGCTCAATCGGTTACGAACGGTGACCGCCAACTCGTCGCCGACGCTGGCCCGCAGCAGAGGCCCCGGCACGGTGTCGTTGTAGGACAGCGTCTCGGCAATCACCCCGCCGAGGTCGGCGCGGGTGCGCTGGGCGGTCAGTGTTGCGCTGACCGTGCGTCCGCTGTGCGGGCGACGCGACTCCGCGACCGCGACCGGATCCGGTTGCGGCGTCTGGTTGGCTGAGCGCGTGCAACCCGCCAACACCATCCCAGCCGCAGCGGTGACCCCCAGAAACCGCCGTCTGCTCAAACCGCCGCCCGACGCCACGAACTCGCTCATCACACGCCGGCTTCCCGGAGCCCGGGTTCACACTCATTTGGGCGTCCACCGCCCGCCCACCGGTACCACATCATGTCTATCCGGTCTCCTTCCCGTCTTCACCGTGCGCTCGGGTACCCACCGAATTGATGAAGAGGATATGAAGATTCGTTAAAGACGCCATCGGTTCAATACACCGCTGAATGATGGAAGTAGAGCGCCGCTGCCACCGATGCCACGATGTCTAGCCTCTTGGCGCCAGCACCCCGGACCTGGCGCCAAGCTGCCAATGCGCTGTTCGATGCGGACCATGTGGCACGCGTTTGGCGCCGCAAACCAACGATGGTGTGCTGGCGCACGATCCGGTTATCCGCGCAGGTCGATGATGGACCCGTCCAGACAATGTGGGTGATCGACGACTTCAGCGAACTGAGACCCGAGTGCCGATACCACAGCATGGGGTCCGTGCGGCGCCGGAGGATCCACACAGGTGGCTGCCCACCCGGTGACAGCGACCAGCATCCACGAGATCACTGCCAGCCCGATCAGTCGGCGCAGCAGTATCGTGGTTCGCGAGCCCTCGTGTTTCACAACGTTGCCCACAGTAACAGCGCGCACGCACGCCACGGCCCGCGCGCGAAGTTGATTCCGTGTTGTTACCGGGTCGCGATTCTTCAATTTCGCCTCACCAGGCCCGCCCCGGGCGTACCGCCATCAGAGTTTGCAATCTGCCTGCCCGCCACCGGATCTCTTCATCCGGCGCCACCCACCCGGCCACTTCTTGAGGAATCGTTCCTGCATATACGTACTATTTGCTTACGTACACAGTTTGGCAGCATTGGGCACCCATTGGTATTCGACGCGTCAGCGCTCGTCGCACTGCTCGGAACACAAGGCGTGCATGAACAAGTCACCGACGCCGGAGATGTTACGGATATCACTGAGTCATTCTGGCGAAGATCGACGCACGGCCCTCAGGTCCTGTAGTTCAGGCTGGTCATCATGCCGGCCTCCTGGTGATAGGTGTTATGGCAGTGCAGCATCCATATCCCCGGGTTATCGGCATCGAAGACCACCGTGAGTTTCTGCATCGGAAGCACATTGACGGTGTCCTTGCGGGGGCCTGGCCGCCGCTGGTCGGCTGTCACTACTTCGAAGGTGTGGCCGTGCAGGTGCATCGGGTGCCACATCATGGACATGTTGTTGAACGTCACCGCGACGCGCTGGCCCTGCTGCACGTTCAGCGGTTCGGTAGCGGCGAACGGCCGACCATTGATCGTCCAATCGTAGGTGGCCATTGATCCTGCGAGGTCGGCGGGCAGTGCCACGTCGGCGGTGCGGCTCGGCAGCGTCACGCTGGGCGCCGCGCTCACCTGCTCTACCGTGCCGACGCGGCCAGACAACTCCGGTGGCCGGAAATCCGGCGCAGCAGGCGCACCGGCTCCGGTGACCAGCAGCGCTCGCGCCACGGCGTTCTTACCTTCAGCGGCGGCGACGAGCGGAAAGACCCCGTCACCGGCGGTGACCACCACGTCATAACGCTCCCCCATCCCGACCAACACAGCGTCAAACTCAGTCGGAACCACCGGGAAGCCGTCGGTATGTGTGACCATCATCGAGTGGCCGGTCAGCGCCACCCGAAACGCGGTATCCGAGCCGGCGTTGATGAGCCGGATACGAACTCGTTGGCCAGGTTTTGCGCGAAACGTGCTCGGAGCTTGCGGGATTCGGCCGTTCATCAGGTAGTACGGGTAGGTGATATCTCCGGCGTCGCCACCGAGCAGTTCGCTGCCGCCCGTGCCGCCCACCCCGGGCACCGTCGTCGCTGATCCGGGCATATCGCCCATGTCTCCCATCCCCGGCATATCGTGCGCAGGCGGGCCCATGGCGCGAAGCCCCTCATAGAGCTGTTGAGGGCTCGAACCGACGCCGTCGGTCCAGTCGTCCAGCATCACCACCCATTCGGCGTCATAATCGCCGGGCTCGGTCGGGTCGTCGACGATCACCGGAAGGTACAGGCCGGTGTCGGCCTGCAACCCGGTATGGGGATGCGCCCAATAGGTTCCCGGGTGCGGAACCGAGAATCGGTAGATGAAGTCGCGTCCGGCATCGATGTTGGGCGTCGCCGGAGCGGCACCGTCCATATCGTTGCGCAGCGCGATGCCATGCCAGTGAACCGACGTCGGCTCGCTCAATCGGTTACGAACGGTGACCGCCAACTCGTCGCCGACGCTGGCCCGCAGCAGAGGCCCCGGCACGGTGTCGTTGTAGGACAGCGTCTCGGCAATCACCCCGCCGAGGTCGGCGCGGGTGCGCTGGGCGGTCAGTGTTGCGCTGACCGTGCGTCCGCTGTGCGGGCGACGCGACTCCGCGACCGCCACCGGATCCGGTTGCGCGGTCCTGTCGGTTGAGCGCGTGCAACCCGCCAACACCATCCCAGCCGCAGCGGTGACCCCCAGAAACCGCCGTCTGCTCAAACCGCCGCCCGACGCCACGAGATCACTCATCACACGCTGCATTCCCGGCGACCGGGCCCAAACCCACCTGGCACCCACCGCAAGTCCACTAGTACCACATCATGTCGGATCCGGTCTCCTTCCCGTCTTCACCGTGCGCCGCGATACCCACCGAATTGATGAAGAGGATGTGAAGATTCGTTAAAGACGCCATCGGCGTTCAATACACGACTGGATGATAGACGTAGAGCGCTGTTGTCGTGGGTGCCCCGATGTGTAGCCTATTAGCACCAGTCCCCCCCCCCCCCCCCCCCCGGGGCCGGGGCGCCAAACGACCAATACCGTTGGTCCTATCGATGGCCATGTGGCAAACGTTTGGCATTGCAAACGAACGATGTTGTGCTCGAGCACTATCCATTATTCCGCGAACATGTGGGTCACTGTGAACAGCCCACCCGCATCCTGAATGTCGCGACACTCTTGGCAGCGTTGCGAGGGGTGCCGGCGACCATCGAGTCGGACACCTCACCCGACCACCGTCCGCAACCGGCCTGCCCGCACCAGGCCGCTTACACAGTCTCCCCACTGTTGATGGCACCCGGTGCGCGCCAGCCACATACCGGCTCCAGGCACAGCGCTCGACGCCCAAAAACTCATCGAGTCTTTAACGCCGATCGGGTCTTCAACGAATCTTCATAGGAACTCGATCGATTCGGTGCATATCGCGGCGCACAATGAAGTCGGGTAGAGGAGATCGAACCCGACATTAAGCCGGCACTGGCAAGTGCTCGCTTACATCAGATGGCTGGAACGCTAGCCAACGATCACTGACAGGATCCGCTCGTGACGGTCAAGATCAACGTTATGGCAGGTGCAGCCGCCGCTGCCGTTGCGGCAAGTGCCCTGTTCTCTTTGCCGGGAATTGCGTCGGCCGCGGCCCACCTGGAGGGCCAAACCTACGCCGAGGTCACGGGGGTCATCGCGCAGGAGGGCGGCACGGCAATCATCGCGACCCGGGTCGGCGACAGGCTTCCCCTGAGCAAGTGCATCGTCACTGGCGTTTCGAAATCGACATTCGTGAGACCTCCGGTCGTCCAGGCTGTCCCTGGCCGTGACGGGCGGTACGGACGTCAAGGAGTCCGCTACCGAGTGGTCTCCAACGAATACCGGCTTAGCCTCAATACCGTTCAGTTAGTGGCTGATGACGGTGACGCTGGGTGGGTGTTCGGGTTGTGGCCAGTGTTGGTGCGCTGATCTTTTGACATGCCACTTGGGCATTTTGCGTTTGATCACGCGGGGAGCTGACCGTGTGCGGCGTGCCGGGTTGATGCGGTCGAGGAGGCGACGGAGGAACGCCTGCCAGTGAGGGTCGGCGGATCGGCGCCGGTTAGGGGGAAAAAGCGCCCTGATGGGCGACGGATTGGCGCACGACGCGCAACGCGGCGGTGAAGCTGAGTCGGTCCGGGTCGTGTCCGCTGTGGTGTGCGGCTTGGCTCATCAACGAGCGAATCGCGTAGTGGCAGCACAGGTATCCCCAGATCTCCTGCAGGACGAGGTCGGGCGACTTCGACCGCAGCACCACCTTCGACCCACGCTGGTGGGTCTTGAGTTCGTCGAAGACGCTCTCGATCTCCCAGCGCTGGGCGTACGCGGCCGCCAACTCGACCGCGGGTGCGGTGTCCGGGTCGGTCAGCGTGGTGAGCAACCGGTAGGCCACGGGGTTGTCGCGGCCGTCGTCGACGGTGTAGTCGATGACGCGAGCCAGCATTGGCTCGCCGTGTCGGTCCTTGGCCGCGCGCAGGTGGGCCAGCCACGAACCGTCGGCGAGATCCTCGACGTGAGTGGGGGTCGGGCCGTTGCGTCCGGTGCTCACGCGCCACAGCAGATCGGCTCCGGTATCGGAAGCGTTACGCCACAACGCGTATGAGAAGAATCCACGATCAGCCAGCACGAGCATTTCCGGTGTCAGTGCATCGAGCACGTGCTCGACCATCGTGGACTCCGCGTCGCGGTAGGCGCCGATCGTGGCCGCGAAGATCGCATGAGTGCCGCACTCGGCGACCGCCAACAACCGCGCCTGCGGAAACGCCGACTTCTCACCCTTGTTCACCCCCGGACGCCCGAAGAACTCCTCATTGACCGGGCTATCCGCCACATCCAGGCACGTCCCGTCGATCGCGACCACCCTGCGTCCGGCCACCCACGTCCCCGGCGTATCCGCCGCGCCCAACGGACGAGCGACCCTCGCGAACAACGCAGCCAACGGCTGGGACCCCAATCGCTCCCGCGCCTGGAAAATGGCCGACTTCCCCGGCAACTGATACTGCTCACGCCACCCGGAAGCCCACGCTAAACCATCCGTGAGCTGGGATAACACATCCTCGTAGGAGCCATCGGAGTACAGGCCCATGCCGATGGCGAAATACGCCATCACCCGTGCCGGCAGTGCACGATGACGCACCTGAGTACGCCCCGTCGCCTCGATCACCTCATCAACCATCGCCGGCGGAAACACCCTCGTCAGGACACCCACAGACACCAGATCCGACAACCGACGATCCGATTCAGGCTTCCGCCAACCCGCGCGAGGCATACCAACAAACTACACCCATGTAGTCTTAACTGAACGGTATTGGGCTTAGCCTGAACTGTAATGCCCCCGCTGCGACAGCCAACACCCCGGGCAACTCGGCGGCAAGCCCTGAAGGCCGGGAAGCCAAGAGAGAGCAGCAAGCTCAGGAATGAAGACGTACTGCGGAAGGTCGGCATTGGTGCAGGCAGGCAGAAAACGAACACGCTGAATGGTTTCCTCGTCGAATGTGAGGTGGATAACTAATACACGGACCCCAGGCGCGGCGACACCACTATCCTGGGTAACCGCGTTAGCCCGCAGCATCACCAGACGAGGGCTGACACTCACGTCGAACTGGTTCAAAGTTCTTGGCGCGAAGCCGGGCCGGAACGGACGACCAAGACTGGGGCCGGTCGGAAGCGCCAATGCGCGGAGGACACTGGGGCAAGCTGTGCCCCGCCGACGCACTGGCCGACGGGGCAATCTCCCTGGGGAGGCCGACCGCCCAGCCACCCAGAGAAACGCGCAGCTCGCTTCCTGGTGCCGTTGGCGCTGGCCGACAAGGTCCATATTGCCGAGCCGCGGATCGCGTCCGGGTAGGCGAAACTGGCCACGCTCATTGCGGGGATGTGCGCTGGGGCCGACAGCATCGACGACATCGATGTGCTGCGCTCGGGTGGCATGAAGACCGTGTTCGGTGGCGAATACGCCCCGTCGACGGTGGGAACGTTGTTGCGGAAGTTCACCTTCGGTCACGCCCGGCAACACGAGTCGGTGCTGCGCAACCATTTGGTGGCGTTGTGCGGGCGAGTCGAGTTGATGCCCGGGGCCGATGGGCAGGTGTTCATCGACATCGACTCGCTGCTGCGCCCGGTCTACGGTCACGCCAAGCAAGGCGCTTCTTACGGACACAGCAAGATCCCCGGCAAGCAGATCCTGCGCAAAGGTCTCTCGCCGTTGACAGCCACGACCAGCACCGCAGGCGTCGCGCCGATGAGCGCCGAGATGCGGTTGCGCGCCGGAAAGACCGGCTCGGGAAAGGGCGCCGGGCGGATGGTCGCCTCCGCGATCAGCACCGCCCGCGCCGCGGGAGCCAGCAGACATCGACGTGGCCGGCGCCATCCAAACCTATCTGCTGGCTGAGCGCCCCGAGACCGACGCTGATGCACTATTCGTGGTCGCCAAAGGTGCCCACCGCGGACAGCCACTGACCCCGGCGGGAACTGCGTACCGTGTTCCGCTATCACCGCGAGCGCTCCGGCGTCGCCGAGGGCCACCCCCACACATTGCGGCATACGTTCAGGACCGCGCTGGCCGAGGCGGGAGTCGACCTGTCGGTGATTCAGGCGCTGATGGGTCAAGATCATGTCGACTCCGCTGCCGCCTACATCCATTTGGCCTCATCGTTTTGCGCGCGGAGTTCGATGCCGCCCGCGCTCGGCTACGCGCCCGCCCCTGAGGCCGACCTGCTCGCCGCCTACGCCGAGCATTGCGACCGGCTCGGGTTGATTAGTGTGAACCTTGGTCCGGCCGCGCGCACGTTCCTGCGGCACTGGCCCGACCCGCAGCGGTGGGCCGGCCAGCCGCTCAAGACGCGGTTGGCGATGTCTGATCTCACCCGGTCGTTCGTGATGTACTTGATGCTGGCCGGGCATCTGCGGCCGGGTTATGACTACCTGATCCGCCGCAAGCTGCGCGTGTTCTGGTGTCACCTGCCACCGGGACCGTTGGGAGGACCTGGCCAGATTCCTCGCCGCCGCCGAACTCGGTTTCACCGAACACACCCGCAGCGCCACCGCATCCCAGGTGATCGGCCGACTACTCATCCAGAGCGGAAAGCGACTCGATACATTGACCGACAACAACTTCGACGACTTGTTGGCTGCCAGCGCGGCGCGACATGGCCGAGAAAGGCCAGCCGCCATTACAGCAGCGCGGCGCACACTGCCCCAAGTGATGTTCCATCTCGGCGTATTCGCCGAGCAGCCGGTGAACGCAACCAGCCTGCTACGGCAAAGCTTTGCCGAGCGTATGCGGGATGCCACCCCCGCCCTGCGGGACTCGTTGGTGGCCGACCTCGACCGGCTCACCGCCAGCCATACCCGCAGCACCGTCACCGGCACCGCGAGCCGACTCAACCACTTCGCCGCGCACTTGGCCGCGATCGACCCAGCATGCAGCCGGGCCTCGACGTCGGCTCCGCTGCGATACCAGACCAGCGGGTGTGCACGGCAAAGCTGTGCCGGTTATGTGGATTCCGCATAACGGCATCAGGTGGACGGCCGGGTTATGCGCCCTGTCGGATCGTTTCTGGTGGCTAGGGGTTGCTGCGGATGTCCGCATAGCACGGGCGCGGCGTCAACGGCCCAGCGAGTCGAACCAGCCGATCAACGACGCATCCGAGGTCCAGTCCGGCAGCACGTCCGGGGTCGGTGGCTAGGCGTTCTCGATCGCTTTGCATTTGGTCTCGGCGTCGGCGCGGGCGTAGATCTCGGTAGTGGACACGTCGGCGTGGCCGAGCAGGTCGCGAATGTAGTTCAGGTTGACGCCGGCCTGGATCAGGTGCATCGCCCGGCTGCGCCGCAGGGTGTGGGGCGTGACCGACAGTCCGGGCGCCCAGCCGGGGTCGTCGGCCCGGACGGCTCGCACGTGGCGGGCGAGGATCTTGGCGATGCCGGATCTGGTCAGTCTGGAGTGGTTGGGCCCGTGGAATAGCGGGTCGGTGTCGGCGCCGAGCCCGGGGTGCGGTTTGCGGTGCTCGAGGTAGTCGGCGATGAGCCCGGCGATCGGGCCCATCAGGGGCACGTATCGGATCGTGGAATCCTTCCCGTGGATCGTCACGGTGACCGGGTTGGCGGGGCGGATGTCGGCAACGTTGAGGTCGCAGACTTCTTGTGCGCGGGCGGCGGTGTCGTAGGCCAGGGCGAGCAGCACGGTGTCGCGGATGGCGCGTGTACTGGCGGTGCCGGGCTGGGCGAGCAGTACCTTGATCTCGTCGCCGGTCAGGTGTCCCGCATCCGGGGCGGGGGTCTTCTTCCGCCGGATCGCCAGGATCTGGGTGATTTGGTCGAGCCGGTCGGGCTGCTCGACGGCGGTGTAGCGGCAAAACGACTTGATCACCGCCAGGCGCTGGTTGCGGGTGGCTGCCGAGCAGTTGCGCTCGGTTTCCAGCCAGTCCAGGAACCGCAGGATGTGGGGCCGGTCGATGTCGGCGAGGCGCAGTTTCTCTGGAGGTATGCGCTCTGCGGTTTTGAACCAGATCAGCAGGAGTTTGATCGCGTCCCGGTAGGAGGCGATGGTTCTCGGCGAGGCCGCGCGTTCCCCGGCCAGGTGATCGGTGAAGAATTTCGCGAGCTGGCGCCCGGCCAGGTCCGGGGGCGGCGCCGGCCGCTGCTGCGGTGTCATGACTGGTCCTCGGCCGGTGCGGGGATGACGTAGCCGAACCGGATTTGATGGGCTATCACCTCGGGATAGGCATCGGCGGTCAGCCGCAGGTAGTACTGGGTGCCGCGCAGGTCGGCGTGGCCCAGGTAGCAGGCCAGGTAGGGCAACATCGCGGCCACATCGGTGCCGGCTTCGGCCCAGCGCCGCAGGTTGGCGACGGGGAATCCGTGACGCAGCGAGTGCCGATGCGGGCCGCCGGTGAAATGCGGGATTTCGGCGTCGGCCAAATTGCTGCGGAACCGGACGTAGACGCTCGCCTGGTTGATCGGGCTGCCCGGCGCCCTGCTGCAGAAGATGTGAGCGTCGGGTTCGGGCACCGGGTGCGCGGCCCCGATGTAGGAACCCACAGTCGCGGCCAGCCGGCGGGTGATCGGGATGGTCCTGACCGCACCGTTTTCGAGTCCCGGATCTTCAGCGTCCCGGACTGCGTGTCCACGTCCGAGACGGTCAGGTTCAGCGCCTCGGAGATGCGCAGCCCGGCGCCATACAGCACCCGAAAGAACACCGGGTCGACCATCGCCTTGTTCGAATATGAGGACATCGGCTGGGAATCGATTACAGCGAACGATCGGCGCACCTCGTCGTCGGTGAACACTTAGGGCACCTGATGACGGGCACGGACCAGGGTTGCCGCGGCCGGCATGCAGGCCTGCCAGCCGGCGGCTTGGGCATGAGCGGCCAGTTGGCGCAGGACCAACTCGTTGCGCCGCAGGGTGCTCGGCCGCAGGTGACGGTCGTAGAGGAACCCCGTCGACCGCTTCTTCGGTGATCGACCCGTCCGAATAGCCTTCCCTCCGGCAGTGGTCGGCGAATTGGCGCAGCACCCGTTCCGGGCTTTTTAACCGGTATCCGCCGGCGTGACGCACAACGACCAGGCCGGGCAGTGTCATTAGCCCACTGTTTGCATGGGATCGATCACCGTAGCGCAGCGGGTCCATGACGTGACGACCTCCTGGGTGGGATCGTCGATCACGTTCGGCTGCTCGGGCGGCTGTGTTAGCAGCAAGTCATGGCGACGGCAGTAGTCGTCGTTGTAGACAGTGTCGAAATAGCGTTGTGGCCCATCGGGGAAAACCGCGGCGATCGTCGTGTCACTTGAGAAGGTGCGTGCCGCCCAACCCGCGACCAGCGCGACCGCGCCTACACTCCAACCGCCCGTTGCGTAATGGGTGCCCGCCAAGGTACGGCAGGCCCACACCGCCTCCGCCGGCGCCACCCAGTGCACCTCGTCGAATGCGGCGTAGTCCACGTTGCGTGGATAGATACTCGAGCCCAGCCCTCGCATCAGCCGGTTCGCGGCGGGTTGACCGAAAATCGTTGAGCCGATGGTGTCCACGCCGATCAGGTGTAAGTGCGGATTGAACTGACGCAGTACCCGCGCGATGCCAGCGGAATGGCCTCCGGTTCCGACCGAGCACACCAGCACGTCGACCGTGCCCAGCTGAGCTTGGAGCTCCAGGGCCAGCGGCCGGTATGCGTCGACGTTGTCGGGGTTGTTGTACTGGTCGGGACACCAGGCCTCGAGGTCTTCGGCCAGCAGTTCAGCGACGCGGTCTTTGCGCGCCTGCTGCCATCCGCCCGTCGGGTGCGGCTCGGTGACCATGTCGACGTCGGCGCCGTAGGCCCGCAGCATCGACACGATGATGGGCTCCATACCCGGATCGGTCACCACGGTCACCGGATGGTGATACACGATGCCGGCCAACGCCAACCCTAAGCCCAGTGTGCCACTTGTGGATTCGACGATGCGCGCCCCCGGACGCAGGTTCCCGCGTGCTCGGGCGCACTCCACCATGTGCATTGCGGGGCGGTCTTTCAAGCCACCGGGATTGATGCCTTCGAGCTTGGCCCAGAATCCGCGGTCCGCGCTGCTGAACGGCTCAGAAACCCGCAGTACCGGTGTGCGGCCGACTAGGTTGTCCGGTCGTTCGTAGCGGCCCAATCCGCGGTACTGCGCCGCATGTAGTTCGGGCGCATGGATAGACAAGGGATGACTCATGTGATCGTCGCTTCTCCATCGATCGGGGACGAGCCTCGGGGGCCCGTCCGCTCGGGTCTTATCGACCGAGTCAATCGACATGTCGCGCGTCGCCACACCCAAGTTGCGGGTATTCCGGTCGCTGGAAAAGGCGCCAAACCATGCGACCGCCGTCGCGACCACAGCCGTCCAGGATGCGGCCAACGTGCCGCTAGCCACCAGCCAGCTTTCCCAGCCCCAGTACGGCACCATGTATCGACCCGGCCTTCCTTTCGATCTCCAAGGTGCCCGCCCACGTCCGCTGATTCAGTGGAGGTTTTGTGAAGATTTGCTCAAGACCCGATCGGCTGGCGCCAGTGTGCCGCCGCGAGCGGAGTATCGGTGTAGTTGGTGCCTGTTCACGGGCACTATGGACGGCATGGATGGCACGTCAGCTCAGGGAGGTCTGGGCGCGCCGGGCTACCGGGCATTGATCGTCGACGACGAGGCGGCGCTCGCCGAAGTGGTGGCCAGTTATCTGCAGCGCGAACAGTTCGAAACCCGCACCGCCGTTGACGGCTCGGAAGCGGTGGCTCTGGCGCGTGAGTTTGATCCCGACGTGGTGGTGCTCGACCTGGGGTTGCCCGGCGCCGACGGGTTGGAGGTGTGCCGGCAGCTGCGCAGCTTCTCTGATGCCTACGTGGTGATGCTCACCGCCCGTGACACGGAAATGGACACCATCGTGGGGCTGACCGTCGGCGCCGACGACTACATCACCAAGCCGTTCAGTCCACGCGAGTTGGTGGCCCGTATCCGCGCTCTGCTGCGCCGGCCGCGCACGGTGGCCGGAGGCGACCAGGCCGCGCCGCCGCGGCGCTTCGGGAAGCTGCAAGTCGACATCGCCGCCCGAGAGGTGCACCTCGATGGTGAGCCGATCCGGTTGACTCGCACCGAGTTCGACTTGCTGAGTGCGTTGTCTGCGCGCCCGGGCGTGGTCTTGACTCGCCGCCAGCTACTCGAAACGGTGCGGAACGGACCGTGGGTCGGCGACGAGCACGTCGTCGACGTCCACATCGGTCATTTGAGACGCAAGCTGGGCGAGAACGCGAGCACCCCGCGCTATGTGCTGACCGTGCGCGGCGTGGGATACCGGATGGGAGGCGGACAATGAGCACGCCTGCGAACGCCCAACGAGCGCCGGTGCGCGCCTGGTGGCGCCCGGGGATCGGCATGCGACTACTGGTCGCTCAAACCACGGTGTTACTGGCCGGTGCGCTGACCACCTGGATCGTCGCCGCCATCGTAGGGCCACCATTGTTTCGTGACCACCTGCGCCAGGCCGGCGTCGCGCCACATTCGGCCGAGCAACATCATGCCGAGGAGGCCTACCAGTACGCCATGGTCGCCGCGGTGGGCGGCGCATTGGCGGTCTCGGCACTGGCGGCCTTCGCGGTCAGCTGGTACATCAGCCGGCGCCTGCAGCGCTCCGTCACAGAGGTAGCCTCAGCAGCGACCGCGGTCGCCGACGGCCGCTACACCGTGCGGGTAGCTCCACCGCACCTCGGGCAGGACTTCGACGCGCTGGCGGCTGCGTTCAATCAGATGGCCGGGCGCCTGCAGGCAGTGGACGCCACCCGCCGCCACCTCTTCGCTGACCTGGCCCACGAAATCCGCACCCCGGTAGCGGTGCTGGAAGCCTATATGGAAGCGGTCGAAGACGGTGTCGAGTCACTGACTCCGACCACCGTTGCCATGCTGCGTGATCAGACACGCCGGCTGGTGCGTTTCGCTCAAGATGCCGCCGCTCTGGCACAAGCCGAGGAAAGCTCCGCATCGATGACGACGACTGACACCGACATCGCCGAGCTGGTCAGGACCGCGGTCAGCGCCGCCGCCAAACGCTACCGAGCCAAACAGGTAACGCTGTCCGCACACCTGCCACCCCGCGTGCCTACCGTTTCGGGCGACCCGCAGCGACTCGCTCAGGTAATGGCCAACCTGCTTGACAACGCATTGCGGCACACACCGCCGCACGGCCACGTCGACGTCCGCGTCCACATAGACCGTCACCAGCTCGAAGTCAGCATCTCCGACACCGGTGAAGGCATTCCCGCCCAACACCTTCCGCACGTATTCGAGCGGTTCTACCGCGTGGAAGCAGAACGCACCCACGACAAGAGCGGAGCCGGCATCGGATTAGCAATCGCAAAAGCACTCGTCGAGGCACACGGCGGCTCCATCACAGCACGCAGCCAAGGCCCGGGCACCGGAGCCACGTTCATCATCACACTTCCGGTCGCCACGTCCGAGCACCGCCGACCAGACTTGCCGAGGCCAGCGTCTCAAGACCTGCACGTCCGACCCTAATTGGACAATCTGTCCACGTCCGCGGCCGGGCTATGTAATTAGCGGCGTGTCGTGTCAGATCGGTCTGTCTCCCTGGGTTTACCGCGGCGTTTGGCGGCGGTGGGCCAGGCGTTGGCGCGCAGAAGTCGTAACCCGTTGAGGCCGACGAGGATAGTGGAGCCTTCATGGCCTGCCACAGCCAGCGGCAGCGGGAGATGTCCGACGAGGTCCCAGGTGACCAGGACCGCGATGAACGTGGCGGCAATGATCAGGTTGGCGGCCACGACACGGCGGGCGCGGCGCGCCAATTCAAGGACGGCGGGAAGAGTGGCCAGGTCGCGGGTGATTACGGCGTCGGAGGTTTCCAGCGCGAGGTCGGAGCCGCTTCGTCCCATGGCGACGCCGATGTGGGCGGCGGCCATGGCCGGGGCGTCGTTGACTCCATCACCGACCAGCATGACTTTGGCGCCGCTGGCTTCAAGCTCGCGGACGGCGCTGACTTTGTCCTCGGGCAGCAGCCCGGCCCGGACATCGGTGATGCCCAGATCGGCGGCCATGCGGGCCGCTGCTCGGCGGTTATCGCCGGTAAGCAGGATCGGCTGGGCGCCGGTGAGCGTGGCGAGGTGAGCAACGGCGTCGGCCGCCTGCTCGCGAGGACGATCGGATAATCCGAGGACCCCGGCGGGGGCCTCGTTGACGCGCACGATCACGGCGGTATGGCCGGTGTCTTCCAGTTCGCGAGCGGTGGCGTGGGCGGCGGTGTCGTGATCTTGGAGTAGGGCGGGGCTGCCGACTTCAACGATGTTCTCACCGATGCGGGCTCGCACTCCGCGCCCGGGGGTCGAGGTGAAGTCGGTGGCCGCGACCATGGTGAGCTGTGCGTGGTGGGCGGCGGCCGCGATAGCGCGGGCCAGCGGATGCTCGGAGGGGTGTTCGGCGGAGGCCGCCAACCTTAGCAGTGTGGTGTCGTCGAGGTGGCCCGCGGGCAGGGGGCGAATGTGGATGAGTTGCGGCGTTCCCTCAGTGAGTGTGCCGGTCTTGTCGAAAGCCACGTGGGTGATGCCGGCGAGTTTTTCCAGTACGACCGCGGATTTGACCAGCGCGCCGTGGCGGGCGGCGTTGGCGATCGCGGCCAGCAGTGGCGGCATGGTGGAGAGCACCAGGGCGCACGGTGACGCCACGATCATGAATGTCATGGCCCGCAACAGCGCTGATTGCAGGTCGGAGCCCACCAGCATCGGGATGACGAACAACGCGATCGTGGCGGCCACCATGACGACTGAGTAGCGCTGTTCGACCTTTTCGATGAACAGCTGGGTGCGGGCCTTGCTGGCGCTGGCCTGGTCGACCATGGCCACGATGCGGGCGATGACGGTGTCGGCGGCTGGGCGCCAAACCCGCACCCCCAGGCTGCCGGTGCCGTTGACGGTGCCGGCGAACACCTCGTCACCAACGGTCTTGTCGACGGGCAGGGCTTCACCGGTGATGGTGGCCTGGTCGACCTCGCTGGCACCCTCGAGGACCACGCCGTCGCCGCCGATGCGTTCACCGGGACGGATCAACAGCACGTCGCCGACGTCGAGAGTCGCGGTATCAACAATCTCCTCACCCGAATCGGTGATGCGGGTGGCGGTTTCGGGCGCCAGATGGAGAAGTCCGCGCACGGAGTCTTCGGTGCGTTTGGTCGCCGCCGCCTCCAGCGCCCCGGAGGTCGCGAAGATGACGATCAGCAGGGCGCCGTCGAAGACCTGGCCTATGGCGGCCGCGCCGATGGCCGCGACCACCATCAGCAAATCGACATCAAGGGTCTTGTCCAACAGGGCTTTCAGCCCTGCCAGGGCGGGTTCCCAGCCGCCGGCGGCATAGCAGGCCAGATACAGCGCCCAGTACAGCCAGACCGGCCCCCCGGCGAGCTGCGCCAGCGACCCCGCCCCGAACAGTGCGGTCGCAGCCACTGCCCACCGCACCTCCGGTAACGACCAGGCGGTGGATCGGCGCGCCGGCCAGGAGTCGATCGGGGAGCGCTGCAGCGCGGTGGTGGCGTGTTGCACGTCAGTGGTCACCGGATTCATAGCTGCCGCATTCGCGTATATACGCAAATGCGCGCTCAGATGGGCAGATCATCACGCAGACGGCGCTATACTTTGGCCGTGCACTCGTCCTTTGCGGGTTTCTCGATGCCCACCCAGGAGCAGGTCACCAGGGCCGCGGAGACATTTCGCATGCTCAGCGACCCGACCCGGGTCAAGGTGTTGTGGGCGCTGCTGCAAGGTGAAACGTCGGTGGCGTGCCTGGCCGATCTCGCTGATGCCGCGCCCACAGTGGTCAGCCAGCACCTGGCCAAGCTGCGGCTGGCCGGCCTGGTCAAAAGCCGCCGCGACGGAACGTTCGTCTACTACTCGCCCGCCGACACCGACGTGCTGCGAGTGCTCAGCCAAGCGCTCTTCGGCGCCGACACCATCACCGCCGACCCCACCACCGCAGAACCGGTTAGCCGACGCCGCCCGTCATCGCGACGCTAGGTCATTCACGTCAATGCCTAAGCATGACATGGGTTTCGCGATCAAAGGGTACTGAACGGGGCAGCAGTCGATTTGTGCGGCATCAGCGTTGATCGGCGTCATGATGCACGAGGCGATCGATCATAATCGCGGCTACCACTGTGTCGGACAACCTTTTTCCCAGCGGCCGAACGCAGACTGAGGGTCACCATGACCGAGCCCGGCTGCTAGCCCGGATTTTGCGTGGTAATTGGTGTGGGTTCGGTGTGATGCCGAGTTGTGTTGTTGGGTAGTGGTTTTCGTGTGGTGGCGTAGAGGTGCTGTCCCGTGTCGCCGGGTGGGGCGGGCTTTCCTGGGGCCTGTGGGTCCTTCATCGTTGATGGGTCCGATGGGGTGGGGTGTTATCCGAAGGCGGTGCGGACGCGGTGCCAGGCGGCGGCGATCGCCGCCGCCCAGCGCCAGGTGGCATCGATGCGTAGCCGCAGTTGGCGGGCGCCGCGGGTGATACGGGCGGCCACGTGCAGGACCCGGTAGCGGAACGTGGTGATCTCGACGCGGGCCAGAGCGCGATCGCTGGCGAACCCGATGAGGCGGGTCCAGGTGACCAGGTCAGCGGCGGCCAGGACGATTTCGAGCCAGGCAGCATTGGCCCAGAAGGAGTGGCAGGGCAGGTTACGCAGCCCGGTGGCTTTGAGTTCGCGGATACGGTCCTCGACGCGGGCGTGCTGGCGGTGCCGTAGTTCCAGACCGGCGACCTGACCGGGTACGACACCCGGTGGTGTGTCGGTGATGAACGCGGTGACCCGCATGCCGTCGGCGTCGGTGAACCGCAACTGCGCGCCGGGGTGGGGGCGTTCTTTACGCAGGATCAGCCGGGTCCCTTCGGGCCAGGAGGCCAGGTTGACCAGGTCGGTGGCTTCAGCGACCCACGCGCCGTCGCGGATCCCGCCGTCGGTGTCGATCGCTGGATACCAGCAATCGCCGAGGTTGAGGGTGTCCACGGCGTCCTGGACGCGGGTATCGACGGGGTACCCGAAGGAGAACCCGGCCCCGGCGGCCCGGCACGCTGCGGCGAATTTGTGGGTGGATCCGGCGGTATCGCAGCGCACCAACACCTTCGGGGCCTCGGGGTTGTCGGGATCGTCGGGGTTGGGCCGCCACGCCGCTGGCAGCGATGCCAAAGCCTGGTGCAGGACGATGATGTGGTCGGAGGCGGTGTTGGAGCCGGCGTTACCGTTGCGCAGCAACCCGGCCAGGGCTTCGCCGCCGGCGATGTCGGGGCGGTCCAGAAACGCCAGCAGCGGGTGCAGCCCGAACGTTTTCTTCCAGGTCGGCGCAGCCCCGGCCTTGTTGTCGGAGTGATCGATCACCAGCGTGGCATCGATGTCGATATGCAGCCAGCCGCCGGTGGTGGGGGCGGCTCCGACAGCCCAGGCCGCTGCCCGCGCCGCGGCTCGGGCTGCGCGCACCCCGGGTAGATGCGCGGCATCGATCCGCTCATCGATCAGCCGCCACATGGTGGTCGTTGAGGCCTTGGCCCCCAGGACGTGCTCCCGGTCACCGCACAGCTGACCGACCGCGTCGATGCAGTCCGCGCCGTCGGCGACCGCGGCCGCCAGATCAGCGAACACCTCCCCAGGCGCATACACCCACGGGCCGCGGTAGGTGTCGGCCAACGCGGCCGTGACCTGCGCCGATAAGCCGGTCCGGTCGGCAAGCTCACGCAGCATGCCCATCCCGGCATGCGACACAACGCCATGGCCGTCGGCGGAAACTTTCACCGGCGATGCCGCCGCGATATTCTTCACCTGCGAAGTGCCTTCCCGTCAGGGTTTTTGAACCGTAGAGAAGTCCAATTATTCCTTGCAGGACAGGCACTTTCGCTTATCTACACACCCCCACAGTCAACATTCCACGAAAAATCCGGGCTAGCGGCGGATCTTTTTCAGCTGGCGCTAGGAGATTAGCGTGGTGCGCGGTCGACAGGCGCGTGATCCAGTTGCTGGCGGTGTTGAAGAGTACCGGGCGTGGGCAGCTTTCATGCCCGAGCCCGATCGCCCAGTGTTTTGCCGAGGCCTGGGTCGTCCGAGCAGGATCACGTTTTCGGCTTTCGGCACAAAAAATTCCGGTGACCCAAGTGGGCCAACACATCTCGCCGCAGCGAAGACGGCGATCGAGGTTCAAGCCCTCCAAACTTCTTGACCTGCGGATCGCTGCAAGGGTCCCCGCGCCGGCGGGAATCACCGGCACGGGGACATCGAGGAGAGCTCGACGCTCCTAGCTTTCTGGCACCCCTACAGCGAGCCGAGGATCTGCTCCATGGTCTCGATCTCTTTTTGTTGCGAGGCGATGATCGAACGTGCCATCTCGATCGCCGCCGCGAACTGGCCGTTGTCGACCTCAGTCTGCGCCATCGCGACCGCACCTCGGTGATGCTCGATCATCTGCGTCAAGAACAGCCTGCTCGCCTCGACACCCTGCGCGTTACGAAGCGCGGTCATGTCTTGCTCGGTCATCATGCCGCCGCCGCCCATATTGCCCATGTCATGGCCGGGCATGCCCGGCATACCGGCGCCCGGAGACGTCGTGGAAGACACGCCCCATTCTGATAGCCAGCCTTGCAATTGCTGGATTTCCGGGCCCTGAGCCGCCTTGATTTCGTTGGCCAACGACACCACGCGCCCATCGATGCCCTGCTTAGCCAGCAGCATGTCGCTCATCTCAATTGCCTGCTGATGGTGTGGGATCATCCCTTGGGCGAAGGTGACATCGGCGTCGTTGTGCGCTTGAGCTTGGGCGCCGTTGCTTGCAGAAGCGGATGACGACGGGGTGGCCACCGCCGAGGTAGTCATCGACGACGTGTCTTGTTCGCTTTGTGAGCTGTTACTGCAGGCGCTCAATGCGAGCGCTGCCGCCACTGCAGCGACGGCGATGCCGATTATCCGGTTCATTTGCACGCGAATTCCTTTCGTTGCGCAGCTAGCCAGCCTGCAGGCAAAACCTAAAGGGTCGGGTCCATGTTCGATGAAGAATCGGTAAAGACCCTGACCGCCGGAGCTAGCGTTTCTGTCGCCGATCCCTTAGTCGTGATGGCCCGCCATGTGTCCGGAGGAAAACATGTGCACACTGGCCAGCACTCGGCCGACCCTCGGATCGGGAACGAAACGAGCCACGTTCCACGGTGCCTCAAACCGCTCCAACGTAGTCACATGACGACGGTCGATGGCTTCAACGATCATGTCGACCGGCATAGCCATCCGGTGGGTGGCGTGCAATGCGTCGAAGGCCACCACTCGAAGCGCCTGGACCTTCTGCGGCTAGGGCGTGTTCAACAGCCGTCGGGCTGCGCGTCAAGTCGTGTACGAGGAATAACAAGACAGCATCGACCTCGTTGGGAAGCGGGGCGACCGCAGCATCCCCGGTCACGACCTCAAGCCTCCCACCACTTCATAACAGCCCAAGCGTCGCGATAATCGGCCGCGATCACCGGGGCTCATGCGCCCGCCGCAACCGAGTACCGAAGCAACTCTGCGAGCGTCAGTCGTGCGCCGCGCAACACCGCGGCGCCGGCGATTCGCTGGGGTACGACCCCAGCTGACCTCATTACATACGTAACAACTACGCATACCCAGTAGCAGCTGAGGATTTCACCCTGACGCGCCAGACCCTCCCATCACCGAGTGTATCAGGTGCACTCGGCCCGCTCGCGCCGCGCAGTCAACCCACCTTTGCGCCGCGGGGTAGTTACGATGTACGTATCGATGCAGTAGCCGCTTCGGTGGCGACACGCTCGTGTTGTAGGTCAAAGGCGACGTTCAAACCTTTACCGAGCCTTCCACGAAGGAGCAGGAAAGCAAAACACCGAGCGGCGACCATGAATGGCGGTTACGTGTGCAACGCGGCGGGACGGCGCAGGACATCGAGGCTTGCAGCCCGTCGCATCTGCGTTGAGACGACGGCAGAAAAGGGGTAGCCATGCTGCTGCGGCGGCGGACTTCACGGATCGGTCGGCGGAACACTCGGCTCGGGCTCATCGCCGGGACGGTGGTGGCCTTGACGGTGCTGCTCATAGGATGCAGCAGCAACGCGGCCCCGCGGCCACCGCAAGTGATCGCAGACAAGGGCGACCCGTATAGCGAATTACTGGTACCTACGCTGCAATCCTCAGTGGCAGACGGTGCCGTCGGTGTGGCGGTGGACTCTCCTGTCGCGGTGACCGCCGGCGACGGCGTCCTCGGCCCGGTCACCATGGTCAATGCAGACGGCATTCCGGTCGACGGGCAGCTCAGCCCAGATGGAGTGACGTGGGCCACGACCGAGCCACTGGGCTACAACAAGCAGTACACGTTGCACGCCGAAGCGCTCGGACTCGGCGGCATCACACGCAACAGCATGACATTCCAAACGCAGTCGCCGAAGAACCTGACGATGCCTTACGTCATGCCCAACAATGGCGAAGTCGTCGGCGTCGGCCAACCCATCGCCGTCCGCTTCGACGAGGACATCCCGAACCGTCTGGCTGCCCAGAACGCGATTTCGGTCGTCACTACTCCGCCGGTGGACGGAGCGTTCTACTGGCTCAGCAGTAGCGAGGTCCGCTGGCGTCCGGCCGAGTACTGGAAACCCGGCACTACCGTTGAGGTTTCGGTCAAAACGTATGGTGTCGACCTCGGGAACGGCTTGTTCGGCCAGGACGACCTCAGCAGCCGGTTCACCATCGGCGACCAGATCATCGCCACCGCCGACGACACCACCAAGACGCTGAGCGTCAGGCGCAACGGCGAATTGGTCAAGACCATGCCGATGTCCATGGGTAAAGACAGCACACCCACTGACAATGGCGCCTACATCATCGGCGACAGGTACCCGAATCTGATCATGGACTCGTCGACCTACGGCGTGCCGGTCAATTCGCCAGACGGTTACCGGCTCGACGTCGATTGGGCGACGCAGATGTCTTACAGCGGCATCTATGTGCATTCAGCACCATGGTCGGTCAACAGTCAGGGTCGTGCCAACGTAAGCCACGGCTGCCTCAACGTCAGCCCCGCGAATGCCGTCTGGTTCTACGAGAACACCAAGCGCGGCGACATCGTCGAAGTCGTCAACACCGTGGGTCCAACACTGTCCGGTACCGACGGTCTTGGCGATTGGAACATCCCGTGGGAACAGTGGCGAGCAGGAAATGCGAACCTCTGAGCTACACCGAACAGTACCGATCAACGCTGCATAATCATCACAGGCGGCTGTCGGGGACAGACCCCGGGAGATGGCACGCGCCCATGCGATCAGCCTTGATCATTATCTCTACGGTTACCGCATTGCTGAGCAGCGCACGCTCAAGTGCCGACAGCCCCTATGGCCGATCCAACCCCAGGGGTCTTGCGCACATCCACGGCATGGGCGTGGATTCCGACGGCGTGTTGTATGCCGGCACGCACTACGGCGTGTACCGACTCGCCGGGGAGCGCGACCCCGAACTCGTCGGCGACCTCGTGCAGGACTTCATGGGATTCACCGTCGTAGGACCGAATCATTTCCTGGGCAGTGGGCATCCCGGCGCAGACAGCCGCGACGCTCCACCGAACCTTGGTTTGATCGAAAGCACCGACGGCGGCCAAACCTGGCACACACTGTCGATGACCGGCGAGGCCGATTTCCATTCCCTCGACTACCGGCATGGACTGCTCTTTGGACTCGACAGCGGAACCCGATCGGTGATGGTAACCGCAGACAAAAAGACGTGGGAGCGACGCGCGGAGGATCAGCGCCGTCGACATCGCGGTGTCACCCACCGAGCGGAACGGCGTCCTCGCCACGACCGGCACGGGCATGTTGCGCAGCGTCGACCAGGCTAAGACCTTCACACCTGTCGTCGGCACACCCCCTCTGATCTTGCGGAGTTGGCCCGACGACGGACCCTTGATCGGGGTTACCCCGACCGGGATGGTGTATGCCAGCCAAGATTCGGGGGCGACGTGGCAGGTGCGGCGCGATCTGGGTGAGCGCCCGCAGGCTGTGGAGTCAGCGGGGCGCGGCCTGGTGTTCGTTGCAACCGAGAAGGGCATCCAGCGCTCGACCGACAGTGGAACCACGTTCGAAACGTTCTACACCTTCGATGCACCGTGAACGGGCTTAGTCGCAACCCCGCTGCGACGTTGACGTCGCTGCATACCGCAACCAACAGCGCGCCACACAAAGCGCATCGGCCGAAGCAGCACGGAATCCGATTTGCCCCGCCGCTTATGCACGTACATGAGGTTCAGTGCGAAAGGCACGCGGCAATTCCCTCTTGATGGATAACATTCGTTATCCATGAATAATCCCGCCCTTGCGCTTGAGGCTGCGATCCGCACCTTCGGTCTGTACCTCGAGCAGGACGATTATCGCGAGCTTGGTCACCACCGACGCCGCCTCAGTGCGCCGCCAAGCCTGCGACGTCCGCGCCGGAGACTTTAACTCTGCCCGCCATCACGACCTTCCCCGAGCCCTTTCCGGCCCGCGCCGACACCGCGGCCATTTCTCATCCCGCGCGAAACCATTAGCCCTTCGCCGACCTCTATCCCCGGCGGACCGTCGTCTGAACTGGCGCTGCTGAGCTACAGCGACCTACTGCGGTGGTCCTTTAACGGTCACGGTCAGCGCGAAACGATTGGCCAGCACCGCATCTGCTGGGCCTACACGGCGAGTCTGCGTCCTGCCTGTGTGGTTTGGCGCCACCACGGTGCAGCCGCCCCGCACCGCGGTGCCCCTCCAGCGCGGCTGAGCGTTCCAGCGGCAGCCTCGTGTAAACGCTTTCAGCTCATGCAGCTCAGCATTGCGACAACACCCGCCGCGCCGCACGAGGCCCCGCCCGGGGTCCCCCTTACGGCGCCAAGTTTCCGTGTCTCAGCGAAACTCTGCGCCGACCAGCGTGGGCTGGTCGCCAAGCAGCGCCGCCTGCACCGCGGCGGCCTCCCTGCCATCGCGCACCTCATCGCGCAGCGCCACCGATCGTTCGCGCTGCACCCCGCGGCTGTCGAAGCGCCGCATCGTTAGTTGGCCACCGCCGCCACCCGTCCGCGCCACACGTTCCAGTTGTCTCCCTGAACCACCCCGGGTTTGATGCACACCTTCTTTCGAGGGAAGGTCGTTTGCATCATGCCAAGGAAGTACGACGACGAGTTCAAGGCCCGAGCGGTCCGGTTGGTCACCGACCATGCCGAGGAGTACGACACCCGCACGGCCTGCATCACCGCGGTCGCCAAGCGGTTGGGGGTGTCGTATGAATCACTGCGCCGCTGGGTCAACCAGACCGAGGTCGACACCGGCCAACGTGACGGGGTGCCCACCGACGTCGCCCGTGAGAATAGAGAGCTGAAGCGCAAGAACCGCGAGCTTGAGGAAACCATCGAAATCCTCAAGGCGGCAACAAGTTTCTTCGTGCGGGAGAGCGACCCGCGACACCGTTGATTTGTGCGTTCATCGCCGAGCATCGTGCTCGGTTCGGGGTCGCTCCGATCTGCCGCGTGCTCACTGAGCACGGCTGCCAGATCGCCCCGAGAACCTTCTACGCCTGGCTGACCCGCCCCCCATCCGCTCGGGCGCTGTGGGACACCGTCATCACCGAGGTGCTCGCCGGCTTCTACGAGCCAGACGAGCACGGCCGACGCAAACCGGAGTCACTGTACGGGGCTACCAAGATGTGGGCTCACCTGCACCGACAAGGCATTGTGGTGGCCCGCTGCACCGTGGAGCGCCTCATGCGGGCCAACGGCTGGCGCGGGGTTACCCGCCGCAAGAAGGTCCGCACCACGATCGCCGATCCCGCCGCGGCGCGGGCGGCCGATCTGGTCAAACGCCGGTTCCGGGTGCCCGCGCCCAACGTGCTGCTGGTCGCGGACTTCACCTACGTACGGCTGACCAACGGAACGTTCGTCTACACCGCATTCGCCATCGACGCCTACGCGGGCCGGATAGTGGGATGGACCTGCTCGGCCAGCAAGGAGGACCGGTTCGTGCGTCAGGCGATCCGCCACGCCGCCCAACTTCGTATCGACGAGGGTAATCCATTGTTGGGCAACACTATTCACCATAGCGATGCGGGCTCTCAATATACGTCTGTGCGGTTCGGCGAGACCCTGGCGCTGTCTGGACTGGTGGCCTCAATCGGGACAGTCGGCGATGCCTTCGATAACGCTCTGGCGGAGACGACCATAGGGCTCTACAAGACTGAAGCCGTCCGCGATGACTCGCCGTTTCGGCGCGGCCCTCTGAGCCGTCTGACCGACGTGGAGCTGCTCACCGCCGAGTGGGTGCACTGGTACAACGCCGACCGGCTCATGCACCGCCTCGGTCGCATCCCACCCCTGGAGTACGAAGCCGTCCACTACGCTACAAACGCGGCCAACTCAGAGGCTGCACACCAGTAACCGGTGTGCATCAAACCCGGGGCGATTCACCCTGAGCGCGGGCAACGACGTGTTGCTGCGGGTCTATGTCCGACGCGATCTTTTGACACAACGGGTTGTCGCACTCATACAGACCCCGCACCCCCGCTACCGCACTGCCGCCTGCAACCGCCAGCGAGTAGTGATGCGAAAGCACGCCGATTCCCACGCCTTCTCGCGGGAGGTGTTTTCGGCCTTAGCCATCGGCGTCGATGGCACCGGTCCCATTTGTTGCAGTCCGACGGCGTTCACCCGCAGACGACGTGACTGACACGCGCAATCTCGGCGGCGTGCAGCTGCCGATCAAACGATCAGTTGGCCCGCACTTCTTATGCCCTCGACCTTCAAACCGAACACCGACACAAGGTGCAGCCGCAGCGCCCCTCGATCCAACTGCAGGCCAGCCACTATGGACCATGAGTTGAACGCCGCTGCACTTGGTCCGTCGTCGCAATCTGGGGCGCTCCACACTGCCCCGCCAAGCACCGTGCTGCTCCTCAAGGGAGCCGTCGCGATCCGGCGGCCGGGTGGTCGCCCTCGGTGCTCCCTCCGTTTTGGGAGCCCACGCCGACCGTCGACGCCGTCGTCACACCGAGGCCGACTTAGCATTTTCTGTTGCGCCGTTGCCGGTCTCACTGTTGGATCCGCGGCGCAGCACCGCCACGTAGTGCATGCGAACCGCTTCTCGCCGTGCGCTTCTCAATCTTCGGCGCGTGTCGCAGCATGGCCCTGACCTCGCCGATGCCGTCGCCGGTCAGTTCGGCGATCGTCGTCAGCGTCTCACCACTTTCCTGCAGCAACCGGATCGCCTCGCCGGCCTCGGCCCGAGTGCCGGCACGCCGCTTGTTTGCCTCGGCGCGCACCTGCCCGGTCACCGCCGCCAACCTTTCGGTCTCCTAGAGGTCGATTTCGGCCAGCCTGGCCTTGGCCACGATGTAGGTCGCCGCGTTTTCGATGTTGGCACGCTCCCGTGCGGCACGGGCCTGGTTGGCGCGCCGCGTCGCTTCACGTGCTCGCCGGCGGGCCTCGATCTTTGATGCTCCTGCTGTTGTCATGGTCGGCACTTTAGAAGCCCGCGGGCTGAGCGGGCCACCACCACAGCCACATTCGCTGTTCACTAACTCTTACGCCGCCACTCCTGCCGCGCAACCCGGTGCCTCACTCATCCAACGCTGTCCGTCGTTTCCCGCCCCTCCTCACCACAACTCAGCTCACCCCTCACAGGCCCACCGACAGACCACACACCTCTTGCAATCAGGTGTAGATCCTGAGATTTGTTTAAGAGTCACGGGTTTGGTGGTGGCCCTCGGGAACGTCGGGTTCGTAGCCTGCGGCGTATGTGGGAGCTCAGGAGCACGCCATGGTGATGACATTGCACAAGTTGACCGCCGGGGACGGCTACCTGTACCTGGTGCGCCAAGTCGCGGCTGCCGATAGCACCCAGCGGGGCCGCTCCACGCTGGCCGATTACTACTCGGCCAAAGGGGAAGCACCCGGGCGTTGGTTGGGACGCGGCCTGAGAGCACTCTCGCACGCCGCGCCAACAGATGTCAGTGACGAAGCGCGGGAGGAACATTGGACGGTCCAGGCTGGCTCCGAGGTCGGCGAGGAGCAGATGCGCGCCCTGTACGGAGAGGGCATTCACCCCAACGCTGACCGCATCATGGGCTACGTCGCCGGACGCGGGATGCGCGCGCAGCGTACGGCCGCCCAGCTGGGTCGCCGGTTTTTGGTGTACGACGGTCAGCCCGAGTTCGCCCGCCGGCTGGCAGCGGCCTACCGCGATTACAACGCCGCGGCGGGCAGGCATTGGCGGACCACGATCGCGGCCGCTGACCGCGCGGTGATCCGCACCCGGCTGGCGGTGGAACTTTTCGCTGAGCAGTACGGCCGCCCCCCGGCCGATGACCGCGAGTTGTCGGGTTTCATCGCCCGCAACACCCGCGCCCGCACGACCGCCGTCGCGGGATATGACCTGACGTTCTCGCCGGTGAAATCGGTGTCGGCGCTGTGGGCCATCGCCCCGCGATCGGTGTCCGATCAGGTTGAGGCCGCTCATGATGCGGCGGTCGCCGACGTGTTGGAGTGGCTGCAGGATCAGGCCTGTTTCACCCGTACTGGCACTGGCGGTGTGGCCCAGGTCGACACCGAAGGACTCATCGCGGCAGCGTTCACCCACCGTGACTCTCGCGCCGGTGACCCCGACCTACACACTCACGTCGCGATCTCCAATAAGGTCTCCCACGTCGACGTCAACGGCGTGCGCCGATGGCTCGCCCTAGACGGTCAACCGCTGCATCGGGTGACTGTCGCGGCCTCGGAGTTGTACAACACCCGCCTCGAAGCCCACATGATCGACCGACTCGCGGTGCCGTTTGTCGAACAGTCCCGCGGACGCGGGAAACGACCGATCCGCGAGATCGACGGAATTTCAACAGAATTGATGTCGCGGTGGTCGAGTCGGCGCGCCGCAATCACCGCGCGCACCGCCGAGCTGGCCAAGCAGTTTCAGGCCGATCACGGCCGCGAACCCACCAACGTCGAAATCATCGCCCTGGCTCAACAAGCGACGCTGGAATCGCGCGAGGCCAAGCACGAGCCGCGATCGCTGGCCGAGCAGCGCCACGTGTGGCGCACCCAAGCCGTAGAAGTCCTCGGCCGCGACGGTCTGCATCGCATGCTGGCCGGTGTCCTGACCGGTTCCCACCGCGACCGCACCACACCCGTTGTCGACGAGGAATGGGTGGCATCGCGTGCTGGCGAACTAATCGCGACGGTGTCGAAATCACGCTCCACCTGGCAGCGTCACCACGTGCGCGCCGAAGCGCTGCGCATCGCGCGATCCCACGGCGTGGCGCACGATGTCGCATTGGTCGAACGTCTCACCGATACCGCTCTCGGAGAGGCGTTTTCGGTGCCGCACGCGCGCATCGCGGACGCCGAGTTGGGCGAGCCTGTCGCGTTGCGTCGCCGCGACAGTGCCAGCGTCTACTCCCGCCACGGCGTGGCGCTCTACACCAGCCGCGACACACTGGCCGCAGAGCGGCGCATCTTGGACACGGCGCACCGCAGCGACGGGCGCGCCGCCACCGCCGCGGACGTCGAGTTAGCGCTCGCAGATGCGGCGGCGCGCGGAAGCCCGCTCAACCCTGGCCAAGCCGCGCTTGTCTCAGAAATGGCCACCCGCGGACGCCGTGTCGCACTGGCGCTGGCGCCGGCTGGAACGGGCAAAACCACGGCCATGGCGGTGCTGGCGCATGCGTGGCGCAGCTCGGGTGGACATGTGATCGGTTTGGCCCCGACAGCCGACGCGGCGATCGTGCTCGGGGCCGACCTGGGTGCGGTCACCGACACCCTCGACAAGTACGTCTGGTGCGCCGATCCTGATAAGGCTGCAATCTCCGGCGTGCCCGACTGGTTTCAGCGGGTCGGTCCCGACACGCTCATCGTCGTTGACGAGGCCGGTAAGGCCGCCACAGCGGGCCTGGACGCGATGATTACCGACGCACTGCGCAAGGGCGCGAGCGTGCGCCTGGTCGGTGACGACGGCCAGTTGTCCTCCATCTCAGCCGGCGGTGTTCTGCGCGACATCGCCGAAGCGACCGACGCGCTCACCTTGAGTGAAGTCGTGCGGTTCAAGTCACCGGCCGAAGCCGCCGCCGGGCTCGCGCTGCACGACGCCGACCCGGCCGGCATCGGCTTCTACATCGACCACCACCGCATCCATGTCGGTACCGACGAGACCGCCGCCGACATGGCCTATCAGGCCTGGCGTGCCGACCTCGCGGCGGGCGCAGATTCCATCCTGCTCGCACCGACCAACGACGTCATCAACGAGCTCAACGCCCGCGCCCGCGCTGACCGCTTGGCCGCTGATCCCGAAGCGGCCCGCGCCGCCACGGTGGTGCTGGCCGATCAGCTGCACGCCAGCGTCGGAGACACCATCCGCACCCGAAAAAACAAACGCCGCATCACCATCGGGCGCAACGACTTCGTGCGCAACGGCTACCGCTACACCATCACCGAAGTCCGCACCGATGGCAGCGTGAAAGCCCGGCACCTGCGCAGCGGACGCATCGTCACGCTGCCCGCCGACTACATTGCCGAACACGTCTCGCTGGGCTACGCCGCCACCATCGACTCCGCCCAGGGCCTGACCGCAGGACGGCGTGACACCAAGGGCACCTGCCACATCGTCGGCTCAGACATGCTGACCCGCCAGCACCTCTACGTCGCGATGACCCGTGCCACCGACGAAAACCACCTGTACCTCTCCACGGCCGAAGGCGATCCCCACCGGCTGCTCTGCCCCAAGGCCACCCACCCCGACACCGCCGTGGACGTCCTGACCCGAACCCTGGCCCGCGACGGCGCCCAGGTGTCGGCCACCACCGAAGCCCGCCGCGCCGAAGATCCGGCGACTCGGCTACAGGCCGCGGCCGACATGTTCTACGACGCCCTCGGCGCGGCGGCCGAAAATCAGCTAAGCTCAGGGGCGCGGGACCGGTTGGACGCCATCGCTGATGACGTGATCCCCCGGCTGAGCCAGCGCGAAGCCTGGCCGGTGCTGCGGCGCAACCTGTCCGTCCTGGCGATCGGTGGTGCTGATCCCCGCGAGCTGCTGACCGAAGCACTGGCCAAGGGCAGCGTCGACGACGCCGCCGACCCCGCCGCGGTCCTCGATCACCGCATCGACCCCGCCGGCACCCACTCCGCGGGCATCGGGGTACTGCGCTGGCTTCCCGCCATCCCACCGGCACTGGCCGACGATCCGCACTGGGGTGCCTACCTGGCCCGCCGCGAGCACCTGGTCGAAGACCTTGCCGACCAGATCCGCGAGCGCGCGCGGGCATGGACCAACGCGACCGCCCCCGCCTGGGCGCGGCCATTGATCACCGTGAATCCGGCACTGACCGCCGAGATCGCGGTGTTCCGCGCCGCCACCGGCGTCGAGGACGCCGACACCCGCCTCACCGGCGCGCGCCAATACCCCGTCCGGACCCGCGCCGTTCAAGCCACCCTGCAGCGCTACGCCGCCGCCGACATCGGGCGCCGCAGTGCCGACACCACCCGATGGAACGACCTCATCGACGCCATCGACCCGCACCTGCGCGCCGATGCCTACTGGCCACAGCTGGCCACCCAACTCGCCCAGGCCACCCGCAGCACCGCCGACCTGCGACAGATCATCACCACCGCCGCCCGCCAAGGACCGCTGCCCGACGAGCTGCCCGCCGCCGCGCTCTGGTGGCGCATCGCCGGCGCCCTGTCCCCGACCGCCACACTGGCCACCACCCATTCGCGGCTACGGCCGTCCTGGATCACCGACGTCGACGCCGTGTTCGGTGCCGCGCTGACCGAAACCATCACCTCCGATCCAGCCTGGCCCGGGCTGGTCGCCGCCATCAGCGCCGCCGACCCGGCCACCTGGACCCCCCGCGACCTGCTCCATGTCGCCGCCGAACACCTCGCCGACGCCGCCGACGCCGACCACCCGATCCCGCCGGGCGACTACGCCCGCCTGATCACCTACACCGTCGATGCCTTCACCCACCGCCTGCAGGCGCGTCTGGGCATTGACGTCGAGGACCTCCCCACCCCCCAGCACGCCCCGCCCCACCCCGACGAGGAAGCACTCTTCCCGCCCGACCCGGAAAGCCCCTTCGCCGAGATCGACGTAGCTCCACCGTTCGACGACCACTTCGACATCGCCCCGCCCAACTACTCATTTGAATACGCGTTCGAAGAACTCGGAGATTTGCAATTCGGAGACCTCACAGCAAACCGCCCCACGCCGGAACTGGGCATCACCATGGAATTGGTCGCCACCCTGCAACAGGAATACCGCGAGGTCAGCGCAAGAATCAAAAGCCTGGATTCAGAAATTCGAGCAGGAAATGGCCCGGCTATGCGCGCCGCAGCCGACGAGCTGTTGCGGATGCGCCACCAGGTCGACGCCGATCGACCGTACGCGCTGGCTGTCGCCGCAGTGATGGAGCGGTGGGCCGATGCCGACGCCGCCTACAACGACACGCTGCGCATGATCGAGCACGCCCGCACTCAGCTCGATCTCCTGCGGGCCAACCCCGACGCCGACGAACTCGACATCGCCTCAGCCCGCCGAAATGTCGTGTTCTACACCGCACTACTCCCGGAGGAGCCGCCTTCGCTCCAGTTCCAGCAGGCCCTAGCCCAGGCACAAGCAGCGCGCACCGCGGCCGCCGGTGGAGACAAGATCGTCACCGAACATGACATTGTCGCCGCACGCGGTGACGCCGAGCGCGCGGACCTGGCCGCCCGCGCGCAGATGCGCGACCGCCGCCAGACGCTGCGCCGCAAGCTCGACCGCGCTGAGCGCGACGTCGCCGGTGCCTTCGCCGCCGCCCAGACCGCCACCTCCGACACTCTCGAGCAGCTGCTGAAATCGGCGCGCTCCGAAGTAGCCCTCCTCCAAGTGGCCGGCGACGCCGACCTCACCCGTACGCCCTTGCCCATCCCCCCGGCGGCCCTCGCAGCGCACGAGCCGCACACCGCGGACCGGCTCAAATCCTTGGCCGCGCAGCCCTATCGGCTCGCCGTCGTGCGCGCAGACACCACCGACCGCGAAACCGCTGCGGCGCTCTACACCCTGCGCAGCACAGCCAACGCCAACGACCGCAAAGTGCTCTGGCTCTCGACCACCGACGCCAGCGCGGCGCCCGCCCGCGAGGCCGATCTGGCCGACACCATCACCACCGCTTGTCGCGCCGAGCGCCAAATCAGCGACCAGCAATGGGCGCTACCGCCCGGAGCAATCGTCATTATCGACGACCCCGCGGCCGCCGAACCCGACCAGCTGGCCGAAATCGCCCACCACGCCGCAGCCGCAGACGCCCGAGTCATCCTCCTCGACCCCAGCAACAGTCGCGGCCCCAGCTCGTCGGCGCTCCGGCTGCTCACCAACTCCCTGCCGTGGAACACCACCCTTACAGCCACCCCGTCAAGTCCCGTAGATCCGCTGCTCGACGCCATCCCAGCCGTCACCTTGGCCGATCGCCTCGGCCGCACCCACCTCAGCGAGTCCTGGCGTCACGTGCTCACCCAATACGACAACGCAGTGCGCGCCGTGCGCGCCGCCCAACGTCGCAACCTCTCCGTGGGATGGCGTACGCCCAAAGCCACGGTCGACGTTCCAGAGCACACCGTCGGTGCCGGCGTCGACGACTGACAACCAACAAATCCCGCTGTGGTGGTGGACTCCTCTACGCGCCACCCGCACGAAAAGAGCGCATGCTCGGTAACGGCTTGCGCGCCGACCAGTGTCAGCGGGTACGCCTAGGGAAAGTCTTGTCGTCGAGCGCGAGCGGGCTCCTCCGTTCGGCGCTGCGCGGGTGCAATCCCCACTGACGCGCTTCCCACGTTGATCGATCTGCGTCAATACGTCATTGTGGGCCGAGTTGACAGCGCTTCGGCTTGCGCGGCGTCAAGGCCCATCTTCGGGATGCTCACGGGGTAACGGTAGGCAGTAGAAGCGACAGGCCATCACCGACACGCTAGAGAACTCATACCTCTCGTATGAGTTATCGCGAGTAACGTTTGTGCCGTGGCCCCCTCAGCGCCGAACAGCTCAGTACAAGCGGGGGGATGTTCGGTCAGCTCGCTCAGCGGGTTCCGGGATTACCAATGAGTCGACGACGATGGTGCCGAACAATTCCCCGGACGGGACGTGTATGCGCGTGCAGTTCAGAATCGATGCCACTCAGCGTCAATCAGCAGATCCTCGACGCTGTCAGCACTGTTTACTCAACGGAGCTCGGCCTACCCGAGGATTGGACCGACCATCAACGGGCAGATTTCATCGCCGCAGAGGCAGACAAGATCACGTGGATGGTACGCGCGGAAGCCAACACCATTGGCGACCGGCTTATCGCTGAACTGGGTCGTCGATCCGGAGGAACGATCCTCGGGCTTGAGGTGCGTACCGAGTTGATGGCCGCGGCTCGTGTCCAGGCATTCGATAGCGTCCTTAGCACAGAGCTCTACGAGCTGATAGCTGACGACACCCGCGATCTTTGATTCAGGCGGCTTGACTGACTGCCAATCCGAGCGTCAGTCAAGCCAGATTTCGCCGGTCGACGACGACAAGCGGGGACATGTGAAGAATTTGCCCCGGTGGGCAATCCAATATGGCTCAGCTGGTGGACCTCATTCGGGACTTGACCCCGTGTGTTGGACACGCTCAATCCCAGGAATGTGCTGGGGGAAGCGAGATGATCCAACCCGATGGCAAGGAAAAATTACCCCGATGAGTTCAAGCGTGACGCGGTCGCGCTCTACCGGGACACCGAGGGCGCGACGATCGCCCAGATCGCTGCCGAGCTCGGTGTCAGCGAGGCCACGCTCTCGGCGTGGTGCAAGTCGGCCGGGGTGCCGATTCGGCACCGCCGCGGTGTCGTAGTGGCCGAGCCTGTGCCAGGGGCCGAGAGCCCTGAGCAGGAGCTGGCCCGCCTCCGCAGTGAGGTCAAGGCGTTACGCGCCACCGAGGCGCGGTTGTCCACCGAGCGTGACATCTTGCGGTCGGCGGCCAAATATTTCGCCGGGGAGACGAACTGGTGAGCCGCTTTCAGTTTGTCGCCGACCACCTGCACGCCTTCGAGGTGAAGTGGCTCTGCGCAGTCGTCGAGGTTGCGCGTTCGTCGTTCTACGCGTGGTTGGCCGGTGCTGACGGACGAGCGGCCCGTCGGGCTGCTGACGAGGCGCTGGCCGAGCGTATCCGCGCCGTCCACGACGAGGACAACACCTACGGGGCGCCGCGGATCACCGCCGAGCTCAACGACGGTGCGCCCGAGGGGCAGCGGGTCAACCACAAGCGGGTGGCTCGGGTGATGCGCGGCGCCGGGATCGCCGGTTATCGACGCCGACGTCGGGTCAAGACGACCGTGGCGGACCCGGCGAACCAGAAGGTCCCCGACCTGCTCAAACGGGATTTCACCGCCGCGCAGGTCAACACCCGTTACGTCGGCGACATCACCTACTTGCCATTGGCGACCGGCGCCAACCTGTACCTGGCCACCGTGATCGACTGCTGTTCACGGCGGGTCGCCGGGTGGGCGATCGCCGATCACATGCGCACCGAACTGGTCATCGATGCGCTCAAAGCCGCTGCTGCACTGCGGGGTTCACTGGCTGGTGCAATATTCCATGCAGATCATGGAAGTCAGTACACCTCACGGGATTTCGCGAATCTCTGCCGCGATCTGGGGGTCGTCCAGTCGATGGGTGCGGTGGGGTCAAGTGCCGATAACGCGTTGGCCGAATCGTTCAACGCCGCCCTCAAGCGCGAGATTCTGCAAGACCGTAACTGCTGGCCGGACGCGGCGATCTGCCGCCGTGAGGTCTTTCGGTGGCTGGCCCGCTACAACACCACACGACGGCACTCCTACTGCCGTCATTCCAGCCCCGCGACCTACGAAAGGAACCTGACACCGGCTACGCTGCCCGAAGCCGCATAACCACAAATCCCGTGTCCACTACATGGGGGCAAGGCCCTTCCACCCGAAGTCATACGTTCGCGTTATGCAATACCACGCCCAGGACCGTGCGCCGAGTAGCGACCCGGTGACCTGTGGCCAAGTCGCACCTTCAGTGATCCTCCTAATGGCACTGCGCCAATTGTCCACAAACTCTGCCATTGCACCACTGATTGAGCAGTACGTGGTGAACCTACCTGAGCTTCGACAACCTTCGGATCGAGGAGGTGAAACAATTGAGCAATAACATTTTTGACGGCCTGCCGCTCTTACTGGCAGTTCCTCGAGCCGCTGCGATTCTGGGCATCAGCCGCGCGGCAGCGTACCGGCTCGCTGCCGCGGGTGAACTGCCGGTGCGCCGACTTGGCGGCCGCGTATACGTGGTCACCGCAGAGCTAGAACAGTTGATTGCGTCGTAAGCGGTCGCGCCCTGAATACAGTGTTCGCGACCGGTCCATTACGCCTAGACTCATCGTTAGCTGAGGCGGATGCACTTCGTCGTGTCTACCTGTCACATATGTGAGGCAACGTGGGATGGAAACACTGGGCACCGACGTGTCTCGGCAGGAGGGCAGATGACGAACACTGACGAGGCGGGCGCCAAGCGGCCCCGTCGCGCTGAGCCAATCAGCAAACATATCGCACGAAACGGCGCGGTCAGCTACAGGTTCCAAGTCGACGTCGGCATCCGCCCCGACGGCACCCGCGACAGGCAGCGGTTCACCTTTCCCACGCTCGCGGAAGCGCGCCGCGAATACCGGAGAATCACCACCGAGGTTGCAGCGGGGGCATTCGTCAGACGCGATTCCACGACTGTCGCGGAGTACCTGAGCCGGTGGCTCGACAGCAGACGCGACGTGCGCCCCAACACCCTCACTGGATACCGGCATTCCTTGAAGCCCGTCATCGAGGCGCTTGGCGGCATCGGTCTCCAGCACGTGCGCACCGCTGACATCGACGCCCTGGTGACTGTGCGGTTGAGCGGCACACCGATCAGACAGCGCGATAAGAGAGGCCGTCGCGCAGCTGAAGTGCTCATTTTCTTAAGGGAACGAGCCGAAGGGGCGCAGTACAACGAGATTTTGGCCGCCCTCGGCGAACCGGGTATCAAGTCCCTCGATCGGCTAGTCGCCTCGGGTGGCGTGGTGCGGATAGGCCGTGGGCGCTACGTCGCCGTCGAACCACGCGACCCACAGCGCCCCCGGGTTCCCGGCAGCGTTAGTCCGCGGACTGTGGTCACCATGCTCGTCGTGCTCTCGTCCGCACTTGATGACGCGATGCGAGAAGGTCTGGTGTCGCGGAATGTGGCGCGTATGGTTAAGCGCCCAACGGTCGAACATCATGAGATGCGAAGCTGGACCCCTGAACAGGCCAGCCAGTTTCGGCATCACGTGCGCGACGACCGTCTGAATGCCTGCTGGTTGTTGACTCTCGCCGGACTTCGCCGCTCGGAAATACTCGGGCTGAGATGGTCTGACGTCGATTTCGATGCCGGCACCGTGTCCGTCGCTCAGGGTCGTGTGGTGGTCGAAGGCAGGGGGACAGTCACCGGCGATCCGAAGTCCAAGCGCTCGCGCCGGGCGCTCCCGATGCCAGTCGACGTCCTCACGGCGCTTCGGACCTTCCGGCTTCGCCAAGCCCAAGAACGCCTCGCAATTGGATCGCAGTATCCCGACACCGGACTCGTTGCCGTCAACGCAGCCGGCTCCCCTATCCGGCCGGAAACATACTCATCCCAGTTCGCTCAGCACGCGAAAGACGCTGGCGTGCCTTTCATTCGACTGCACGATGTGCGACACACCGCCGCCACTATGCTGCTCGACAGCGGCACCACACCGTCTGCGACGGCGAAGTGGCTTGGCCATGATCCGGCGATCACGCTGCGGGTGTATGGGCACGTTTATGACGATGCTCTCGCCGCGGCGGGTGATGCCCTGATGGGGCGGTCGCGCATTACCGGAGAACAGAAACGTTAATCTCCCGTGGTCGGGTGGTGGCCCGCGCTACGCGCCAGCGTTAACGCGCGCCTCAACGGCAGTTGATCAGTCGGCGGCGGCGTTCTGCGATGCGCTCAGGATTCAGGTCCGCGTCACGCTCGGCGGCGGCTTCTTCCCAGGCGCGACGCATTTCAGCGTCGCGGCACTCCACGGTGTTCGCCCTCACTCACCCCTCCCGGAAGACGCGACCGCCCCCACTTCGGGGGGCATCTCCCACCGAGTCGCTGCGCCCAAGTAGCCGGCGCCATGCGCTAAGCGTTGGGACGAGCCACCACCTCGTTGGCTCACTCGTTCGATATCTCTTGGCACACTCTTGGCACACCGGGGGTTCTGAAATTGGCTCAAATTCATGACTTTAGGCCTTTGAGCTGCAATAACTTTGGTGGGCGCGGACGGTATCGAACCGCCGACCGCTGGTGTGTAAAACCAGAGCTCTACCACTGAGCTACGCGCCCGATCCCGGGCAGGCTACACGGATTCGCCGCGCAACTGGAAATCGGTTCAGCCTCTGAGCGCCGCCAGCGCCCGCGTCCACGCCGCCTGGTCGCGGGCCTCCCCCGGTTCGTTGCACTCGGCGAACCGGATGAGTCCGGAGCGGTCGACGACGAAGGTGCCACGGTTGGAGAAGCCGGACGCGTCGTTGAAGACGCCGTAGGCCTGGCTGACCGCGCCGTGCGGCCAGAAGTCCGACAGCACGGGAAACGAATACCCCCGCTCCTTCGCCCACACCTTGTGGACGGGTGACGGACCCACCGACACCGTCAGGGTCGCGGTCTCGTCGTTGACGAAATCCGCGATGTGGTCGCGGATCTCGTCGAGTTCGCGCTGACAGATGCCGGTGAACGCCAGCGGGAAGAACACCAGCACGACGTCTTTGGCGCCACGGAAATCCGTGAGCGACACCGCTTGCTTGTTCTGGTCCTTCAGCGTGAAGTCCGGCGCAGTCGAGCCGACGGAGAGCACTACCGCTGCTTCGTGACGGCCTTGGCCTTCGGCTGCACCAGACGACTCGCGATCCAGTCACCGAGATTCGCCGACGACGTCTGCATCAGCCCCGCCGTCGGCGCGGACTCCGCGATCTCGGCGGGCTGCACGTGGCCTGGCTTGCCGGTCTTCGGGGTGACGACCCAGATGACTCCGTCTTCGGCAAGAGGGGTGATGGCGTCCATCAACGTGTCGACGAGGTCACCGTCGCCGTCGCGCCACCAGAGCAGCACAACATCGACGACCTCGTCGGCATCTTCGTCGAGCAGGTCACCGCCGCTCTCGTCCTCGATGTCGGCCCGGATGTCGTCGTCGGTGTCCTCGTCCCAGCCCAACTCCTGCACAACCTGATCTTTTTGGATGCCCAGCTTGCGGGCGTAGTTCGGGGGGTCACCCGCCGACACCACGGTCAGTCCTCCTTCAGCCGACTCGGCGCGCGTGTGCGCCAGGTACATGTTCTTCAGCCCCTATCGTCGCATGCCGGGGGCCGACAGCAAGCCATCTAGCGGCAGGTTCATCGATATGCCGCATCGCAGCGGTCCAGCGCGGTGGTCTTCGCGCGGTTGAGCACCTCGATCGCGGCGTTGAAAGCGTCGATGCCGTAGTTGCCGGCGATGGCCGTCGCCACCCCGCGCGCCGCGTCCACCCATCCGTTGAGCGCGTCGCGTAACTCCGAGGTCAGAGGGTCGGAGAGGCTTCCCGCAACGAGATCGGCGCTGTGATTGAGGGCGTCCACAGCCGGACCCGCGGTGCGTTCGACGTCGGCGGGGCTGTTGTTCATCGCGTCCACGTAGTTGTTCACCGAGCCGACCGCCTCGGCGCTGCTGGAACTCATCGCCTCGCACGACGTCCGCACCGCCTCCACCGTCAGCGACGCCTGACGTTCGGCCTCCCTGGCGCTGGAACTCGCGGCGGCCTCCTCACTCGACGCCGTGACCGAGGCCCGGTACAGCGGCGCCTCTCCGTCGGCCACCGCCGCGTCTCCGTCGGTGACGTTCGTACACCCGACGACGACCATCGCCAGAACCGCGGATGCGCCGGTCACGAGGCCCGCGAGCCGCACCCGGGGGGCGGTCAGCCAGCCGTTGCGCACAGCCTGCAGAGGTTACCGGGCACCTGCCGTTTCCGAGCGGCGTTCACACCGGTTGCGCGCTCCGCCCCACCCGCTGGTGCGGATGCGGCAGGATGAGAGAAGGATGGAACAGCGCATGCCGACGGCAACGTCACCAACGGGACCCGACGTGTGCGTGCTTGTTCACCGCCTAACAAGGAGCGGAAATTGACCACCGAGTTCGTGCGCCAAGACCTGGCCCAAAACTCCAGCAGCACAGGCGAACCCGACCGTGTTCGGGTCATCAGGGAAGGGGTTGCGTCCTATCTGCCCGACATCGACCCCGAAGAGACCGGCGAATGGCTGGAGTCGTTCGACGATCTGCTGGAACGCTCGGGCCCGGCCCGTGCCCGGTACCTGATGCTGCGGCTACTCGAACGCGCCGGCGAGCAGCGGGTCGCCATCCCGGCGCTGACCTCCACCGACTACGTGAACACGATCCCGACGGAGCTGGAGCCGTGGTTCCCCGGCGACGAGGACGTCGAACGCCGTTACCGCGCCTGGATCCGCTGGAACGCCGCGATCATGGTGCACCGCGCACAGCGTCCGGGAGTCGGTGTCGGTGGCCATATTTCGACCTACGCATCCTCGGCGGCCCTCTACGAGGTCGGGTTCAACCACTTCTTCCGCGGCAAGTCGCACCCCGGCGGCGGTGACCAGGTGTTCATCCAGGGACACGCCTCCCCCGGCATCTACGCACGCGCATTCCTCGAGGGCCGGCTGACCACCGATCAGCTCGACGGCTTCCGCCAGGAGCACAGCCACGCCGGCGGCGGTCTGCCGTCCTACCCGCACCCGCGGCTGATGCCCGATTTCTGGGAGTTCCCCACGGTGTCGATGGGGCTGGGCCCGATGAACGCCATCTACCAGGCCCGGTTCAACCACTATCTGCACGACCGCGACATCAAGGACACCTCCAAGCAGCACGTGTGGGCGTTCCTCGGCGACGGCGAGATGGACGAACCGGAGAGCCGCGGCCTGATCCAGGTGGCGGCCAACGAAGGGCTCGACAACCTCACGTTCGTCGTCAACTGCAACCTGCAGCGCCTCGACGGCCCGGTGCGCGGCAACGGCAAGATCATCCAGGAGCTGGAATCGTTCTTCCGCGGCGCAGGCTGGAACGTCATCAAGGTGGTGTGGGGCCGCGAGTGGGACGCGCTGCTGCACGCCGACCGCGACGGCGCGCTGGTCAACCTGATGAACACCACCCCCGACGGGGATTACCAGACCTACAAGGCCAACGACGGCAGTTACGTGCGCGACCACTTCTTCGGCCGCGACCCCCGCACCAAGGCGCTGGTGGAGCCGATGACCGACGCCGAGATCTGGAATCTCAAGCGCGGCGGCCACGACTACCGCAAGGTCTACGCGGCCTATCACGCCGCGATGGAGCACAAGGGTCAGCCGACCGTCATCCTGGCCAAGACCATCAAGGGCTACACGCTCGGCAAGCACTTCGAAGGTCGCAACGCCACTCACCAGATGAAAAAGCTTGCGCTGCAAGACCTCAAGGACTTCCGCGACGTCCAGCGCATCCCGGTCTCAGACGCCGAGCTCGAGGAGAACCCGTACCTGCCGCCGTATTACCACCCGGGGGCGGAAGCTCCCGAGATCCGGTACATGCTCGACCGCAGGCGTGCTCTCGGCGGGTTCCTGCCGGAGCGCCGCACCAAGACCAAATCACTGAAGCTGCCGGGCCGCGACACCTACAAGGCGCTCAAGAAGGGGTCGGGCAAGCAGGAGGTCGCCACCACGATGGCGACCGTGCGCACCTTCAAGGAACTGCTGCGCGACAAGAACATCGGATGGCGCTTCGTGCCGATCATCCCCGACGAGGCCCGCACGTTCGGCATGGACTCGTGGTTCCCGTCGCTGAAGATCTACAACCGCAACGGTCAGCTCTACACGGCCGTCGATGCGGAGTTGATGCTGGCCTACAAGGAGTCCGAGGTCGGCCAGATTCTTCACGAGGGCATCAACGAGGCGGGTTCGACGGCATCGTTCACCGCGGTGGGCACGTCGTATGCCACGCACAACGAACCGATGATCCCGATCTACATCTTCTATTCGATGTTCGGGTTCCAGCGCACCGGCGACGGCCTCTGGGCCGCGGCCGACCAGATGGCCCGCGGTTTCATCCTGGGCGCCACGGCCGGGCGCACCACCCTGGTCGGCGAGGGGCTGCAGCACGCCGACGGTCATTCACTGCTGCTGGCGGCGACGAATCCGGCGGTGGTGTCCTATGACCCCGCGTTCGCGTTCGAGATCGCCTACATCATCGAGAGCGGCCTGCAGCGGATGTACGGGGACAACCCCGAGAACGTCTACTTCTACATGACGATCTACAACGAGCCCTACGTGCAGCCGGCCGAGCCCGAAGGCATCGATGTCGAGGGACTGCTCCGCGGCATGTACCGCTACCAGGCGGCGCCGCAGAAGAAGTCGAACTCGGCCCAGATCCTCGTCTCCGGTGTCTCGATGCCGTCGGCGCTCAAGGCCGCCGAGATGCTCGCCGAGGAGTGGGACGTCTCCGCCGACGTCTGGTCGGTGACCAGCTGGGGCGAACTCAATCGCGAGGGCGTGGCCATCGAGAAGGAGCGGCTGCGGCACCCGGACCGCGAGGTGGCGACGCCGTATGTCACCGAGGCGCTCGCCGGCGCCGAAGGTCCGGTCGTCGCGGTGTCGGACTGGATGCGCGCCGTGCCGGAGCAGATCCGGCCCTGGGTGCCGGGCACCTACGTGACGCTGGGTACCGACGGTTTCGGCTTCAGCGACACCCGCCCCGCCGCGCGTCGCTACTACAACACCGATGCCGAGTCGATCGTGGTGGCGGTGCTGGAAGGTCTGGCCCGCGACGGCAACATCGACATCTCCGCGGCGGTCGACGCGGCGCGCCGGTACGAGATCGACGATGTGATGGCGGCGCCTGAGCAGACCTCAGATCCGGGCGTGGCCTGACGCTTGGAGGTTTCCCCCAAAACCTGGCGTAGGTTTTAGGGATGCCCGACAACAATCGGTTCGTGCCGCCGAACTCGACGGTCGAGGTGCTGGGGAGCGTCCCCGACTCGACCCTGCGCCGGCTCAAGCAGTACTCGGGCCGGCTCGCCACCGAAGCGGTGCACGCGATGGAGGAACGGCTGCCGTTCTTCGCCGACATGGAGGCCTCACAGCGCGCCAGCGTCCAGCTGGTGGTGCAGACGGCCGTCGTCAACTTCGTCGAGTGGATGCGCGACCCGCAGAGCGACGTGAGCTACACCGCCCAGGCGTTCGAGGTGGTTCCCCAGGATCTGCGCCGGCGCATCGCGTTGCGGCAGTCCGTCGAGATGGTCCGCACCACCATGGAGTACTTCGAAGAGGTGGTCCCGCTGCTGGCCCGTTCGGAGGAGCAGCTGACCGCCCTGACCGCGGGCATCCTGCGGTACAGCCGCGACCTGGCGTTCGCGGCCGCCAGCGCCTACGCCGATCAGGCCGAGGCCCGGGGTGCCTGGGACACCCGGATCGAGTCGAACCTCGTCGATGCGGTGGTCCGCGGCGACATCGGACCGGACCTGCAGTCGCAGGCCGCGGCCCTGAACTGGGACGCGACCGCGCCCGCGACGGTCATCGTCGGCACGCCTCGGCCCGATCGCACCGAGTTCGTCGTCGACGACGTCCACGACGTCGTGAAACGGCACGGCCGGGCCGCACTGTCCGATGTGCACGGCACCTGGCTGGTCGCGATCGTGTCCGGGAACCTGTCGCCGACCGACAGGTTCCTCGCTGAGCTGATGAGCGTCTTCGCCGACGGTCCGGTGGTGATCGGGCCGACGGCGGCGACGCTGGGCGGAGCCCACCGCAGCGCCACCGAGGCCGTCGCGGGGATGAACTCGGTCGCTGGATGGCCGGGCGCGCCCCGTCCGGTGGCCGCTCGCGAGCTGTTACCGGAACGCGCGCTTCTCGGTGACGTCACCGCGGCGACGGCGCTGGAGGCCGAGGTGATGAGGCCGCTCGCGGACGCCGGGCCCGCGCTGATGGACACGCTCGACGCGTACCTCGACTCGGGCGGGGCCATAGAGGCTTGCGCACGCAAATTGTTCATTCATCCAAATACCGTTCGCTACCGCCTCAAGCGAATCACCGATTTCACCGGTCGCGATCCGACGGTTCCGCGCGACGCGTACGTGCTCCGGGTGGCCTCGTCGCTGGGCCGGCTCACACGTCAGGCGTCTCAGTCACCGCCGTTGAGCGCCCGATCCGGGCCGCGTGGCGGTGTTGCCTCGGTCACAAACCCGGGGAGTTCTCCATGATCACATGTTGCGGCGAGATCTCGATGGAGTCGCATCACATGCGGATTTGTGCACTACCTACAAAAACATAAGACGAGGTTCATAATCTCTTACACCCCGCAAAACCGTCTTCACAATGTTTCCTTAAGAAGTGCCTCAGACGACTGTGCTTGCGTTCCTCGCGCCCGGACAGGGCTCGCAGACGCCCGGCATGCTCACCGAATGGTTGGAGCTGCCCGGCGCCGCCGAGCGCATCGCGTCCTGGTCGGAGATCAGCGGCCTCGATCTGGCCCGACTCGGCACCACCGCGACCGCCGAGGAGATCACCGACACCGCGGTGACCCAGCCGCTCGTGGTGGCCGCGACGCTGCTCGCCTATGAAGAGCTGAACAAGCGCGACGTGCTGACCGGTGACGAGAAGATCATCGCCGCGGGCCATTCGGTCGGTGAGATCGCCGCCTACGCGATCGCCGGTGTCATCTCCGCCGACGACGCCGTCTCGCTCGCTGCGACCCGCGGCAAGGAGATGGCCAAGGCGTGTGCGCTGGAGCCCACCGGCATGTCGGCCCTGCTCGGCGGGGACGAGGCCGAGGTGCTCGCCCGCCTGGAAGCGCTCGACCTCGTGCCGGCCAACCGCAACGCCGCCGGGCAGATCGTCGCCGCCGGCGCCGTCGCCGCGCTGGAGAAGCTCGCCGAGGATCCGCCGGCGCGGGCCCGGGTCCGCCCGCTGGCCACGGCCGGCGCGTTCCACACCCGCTACATGGCTCCCGCGCTCGACGAGTACACCCGGGTCGCGGACCGGATCGATCCGCAGGAACCCGCCGTCACACTGCTGTCGAACTCCGACGGCCGTCCCGTCTCGAGCGGGGCTGACGCCCTGGCCAAGCTCGTGGCCCAGATGACCCGGCCGGTGCGCTGGGATCTGTGCACCGCCGCCATGAAGGATCTCGGCGTCACCGCCCTTGTCGAGTTCCCGCCCGCGGGAACCCTGACCGGCATCGCCAAACGTGAACTTCGGGGGACGCCGACGCACGCCGTCAAGTCTCCCGCGGACCTGGACGGGCTCCGAGGGGCCTGGTAAGTACTCCGACCCTCATCCAGGGCTTTACCCAGCACGATCACATCCAGTTGAAGTAACCAAGAAATAGAAGGAGCCACAGTGGGCGCCACTCAGGAAGAAATCATCTCGGGTCTCGCGGAGATCATCGAAGAGGTCACCGGCATCGAGCCCTCCGAGGTCACCCCGGAGAAGTCCTTCGTCGACGACCTGGACATCGACTCGCTGTCGATGGTCGAGATCGCCGTGCAGACCGAGGACAAGTACGGCGTGAAGATCCCCGACGAGGATCTCGCCGGTCTGCGCACCGTCGGTGACGTCGTCGCCTACATCCAGAAGCTCGAAGAAGAGAACCCCGAGGCCGCTGCTGCCATCCGCGCACAGATCACGGGCGACAAGTGACCAGACCTTCCACTGCTAACGGCGGTTTTCCTAACGTCGTCGTGACCGCCGTCACGGCGACCACCTCGATTGCACCGGATATCGAGAGCACGTGGAAGGGTCTGCTTGCGGGCGAGAGCGGCATCCGAATCCTCGAAGACGAGTTCGTCGAGAAGTGGGATCTCGCTGTCAAGATCGGTGGGCACCTCAAGGAGCCGCTCGATCCCCTGATGAGCCGTCTGGAAATGCGACGCATGTCGTACGTCCAGCGGATGTCGAAGTACCTCGGTAACCAGTTGTGGGACAGCATCGGGCGTCCGGAGGTCGATCCCGACCGTTTCTCGGTCGTGATCGGCACCGGCCTCGGTGGCGGCGAGAAGATCGTCGAGACCTATGACGCGATGAACGAGGGCGGCCCCCGCAAGGTGTCGCCGCTGGCCGTTCAGATGATCATGCCCAACGGTGCGGCAGCGGTCGTCGGTCTGGAACTGGGCGCCCGCGCCGGGGTCATCACCCCGGTGTCGGCGTGTTCGTCGGGCTCTGAGGGCATCGCCCACGCCTGGCGCCAGATCGTCATGGGCGACGCCGACATCGCCGTCTGCGGCGGCGTCGAAGGCGGTATCGAGGCGCTGCCGATCGCGGCGTTCTCGATGATGCGCGCGATGTCGACCCGCAACGAGGATCCGGAAGGCGCGTCGCGGCCGTTCGACAAGAACCGCGACGGCTTCGTCTTCGGTGAGGCCGGCGCGCTCATGGTCATCGAGACCGAGGAGCACGCTCTGGCGCGTGGCGCCAAGCCGCTGGCCAGGCTGCTCGGCGCGGGCATCACCTCGGATGCGTTCCACATGGTGGCGCCGGCGTCCGACGGCCAGCGTGCCGGTTCCGCGATGAAGCGGGCCATGGAGACGGCCGGGCTGTCCCCCAAGGACATCGATCACGTCAACGCACACGCCACGTCGACCTCCATCGGTGACGTCGCCGAGGCCAACGCCATCCGGGTCGCCGGAGTGGAGCACGCCGCGGTGTACGCGCCGAAGTCGGCGCTGGGTCACTCCATCGGCGCCGTCGGTGCGCTGGAGTCGATCCTGACCGTGCTGGCGCTGCGTGACGGCGTCATCCCGCCGACGCTGAACTACGAGACGCCCGACCCCGAGATCGATCTCGATGTCGTTGCGGGTGAGCCTCGGTACGGCGACTACAAGTACGCGATCAACAATTCCTTCGGCTTCGGTGGTCACAATGTGGCCCTGGCCTTCGGTCGCTACTAGATCCGTCGCCCCCGGGCCCAGAGAAAGGACGCGCGGCTGAGTATGGCTTCGCCGACAACAGGCAACGGACTGCCCGATGTCGTGGTCACCGGAATCGCGATGACCACGGCTCTGGCGACGGACGCCGAGCAGACCTGGACGTCCCTGCTGGACGGCCGGAGCGGCATCCGCAGGCTCGACGACCCGTTCGTCGAGCAGTTCGATCTTCCTGTGCGGATCGGCGGCCATCTCCTCGAGGAGTTCGACGCTCAACTGACCAAGGTTGAGAACCGCCGCATGTCCTACATCCAGAAGATGGCCACGGTGCTGGGCCGGCGTGTCTGGGAGAACGCCGGCGCACCCGAGGTCGACACCGAACGTCTGCTGGTCTCGATCGGCACCGGTCTCGGTGGCGCCGAGGCCCTGGTGTTCGCCTACGACGGACTGCGGGAGCGGGGCCTGCGCTCGGTGTCCCCGCTGTCGGTCCAGATGTACATGCCCAACGGCCCGTCCGCGGTCGTCGGGCTGGAGCGGCACGCCAAAGCCGGTGTGGTGACACCGGTTTCGGCGTGCGCATCGGGCTCCGAGGGCATCGCCCAGGCGTGGCGCAACATCGTGATGGGCGAGGCCGACATCGCGATCTGCGGAGGCGTGGAGCAACGCATCGAAGCGGTGCCGATCGCCGCGTTCGCCCAGATGCGCATCGTGATGTCGACCAACAACGACGACCCGGCGGGCGCGTGCCGCCCGTTCGACAGGGACCGCGACGGTTTCGTTTTCGGCGAGGCCGGCGCCCTGCTGGTGATCGAGACCGAGGAGCACGCCAAGGCGCGCGGCGCCACACCGCTGGCCCGGTTGATGGGCGCCAGCATCACCTCCGACGGCTTCCACATGGTGGCGCCCGACCCCGACGGCGAGCGCGCCGGCTACGCGATGACGCGTGCCATCGAGCTCGCGGGCCTCACCCCGACCGACATCGATCACGTCAACGCACACGCGACGGGCACGAGCGTCGGTGACGTGGCCGAAGGGCGGGCGATCAACAGGGCGCTGGGCGGGCACCGACCCGCGGTGTACGCCCCGAAGTCGGCCCTGGGTCACTCGGTGGGCGCCGTCGGCGCCGTCGAGTCGATCCTGACGGTGCAGGCGCTGCGCGACGGCGTCGTCCCACCCACCCTGAACCTGAAGAACCAGGACCCCGAGATCGACCTCGACGTCGTCGCAGGCTCGCCTCGGCCGGGAAATTACAACTACGCCCTGAACAACTCGTTCGGATTCGGCGGGCACAACGTGGCACTCGCCTTCGGCAAGTACTGAGCACGCAGAGCAGGAGACATCATGACGACCATCGAGAACCCGCCGGCCCCCGGTGCAGTGAACGAATCCCTCGATCCCCGCGATCCCCTACTGCGTCTGGCGACCTTCTTCGACGACGGCAGCGTCGAACTGCTCCATGAGCGCGACAAGTCCGGCGTCCTCGCCGGCGCGGGCACCGTCAACGGTGTGCGCACCATCGCGTTCTGCACCGACGGCACCGTCATGGGCGGCGCGATGGGTGTCGAGGGCTGCAAGCACATCGTCGACGCCTACGACGTCGCGATCGACGAGCAGAGCCCGATCGTCGGTATCTGGCACTCCGGTGGTGCGCGTCTGGCCGAGGGCGTCAAGGCGCTGCACGCGGTCGGCCTGGTCTTCGAGGCCATGATCCGCGCGTCCGGCTACATCCCGCAGATCTCGGTGGTCGTCGGATTCGCCGCCGGCGGCGCCGCGTACGGCCCGGCACTGACCGACGTCATCGTGATGGCCCCCGACAGCAAGGTCTTCGTCACCGGGCCCGACGTCGTGCGCAGCGTGACCGGCGAAGACGTCGACATGGTGTCCCTCGGCGGCCCCGAAGCCCACCACAAGAAGTCCGGCGTGTGCCACATCGTGGCCGACGACGAGCTCGACGCCTACGAGCGCGGTCGTCGCCTGGTCGGATTGTTCTGCCAGCAGGGTCATTTCGACCGCACCAAGGCCGAAGCCGGCGACACCGACCTCAAGGCGCTGCTGCCCGAGTCGGCGCGACGCGCCTACGACGTGCATCCGCTGGTGGAGGCTTTGTTGGACGAGGGTGTCCCGTTCGAGGAGTTCCAGAGTCGCTGGGCGCCGTCGATCGTCGTCGGTCTCGGTCGGCTGGCCGGTCGCACGGTCGGCGTGATCGCCAACAACCCGCTGCGGCTGGGCGGCTGCCTGAACTCCGAAAGCGCCGAGAAGTCAGCACGTTTCGTGCGGTTGTGCGACGCGTTCGGCATCCCGCTGGTCGTCATCGTCGACGTGCCCGGCTACCTCCCGGGCGTGGACCAGGAGTGGGGCGGCGTGGTTCGTCGCGGCGCCAAGCTGCTGCACGCGTTCGGTGAGTCGTCGGTTCCGCGGGTCACGCTGGTGACCCGCAAGATCTACGGCGGCGCCTATATCGCGATGAATTCGCGGTCGCTCAACGCCACCAAGGTGTTCGCGTGGCCCGAGGCCGAGGTCGCCGTGATGGGCGCCAAGGCGGCGGTCGGCATCCTGCACAAGAAGAAGCTCGCCGCGGTCGAGGATCCGGCCGAGCGCGAGGCGCTGCACGAGGAGCTGGCGGTCGAGCACGAGCGGATCGCGGGCGGTGTCGATTCGGCGATCGAGATCGGTGTGGTCGACGAGAAGATCGACCCGTCGCACACGCGCTCGAGGCTGACCCAGGCACTCGCGGAGGCGCCGATGCGCCGCGGCCGTCACAAGAACATCCCGCTGTAACCACTCACTCACCCGCCGAAATTGCATTCCAGCAGGCTTCTACTCGGAAAACCCCTGCTGGAATGCAATTTCGGCGAGGATCTCGTCGGCAACTGACTCCGCACGGACGCGGTCGCGCGCAACCAAGCCGATCCGGGTGCGCCGGTCGAGGATGTCGTCGACGGTCAACGCACCCTCATGGGTGACGGCGTACTCGAATTCGGCCCGGACGACGTCGATTCCTTCTGCCACCGGATCGGTCGGCCGCGCGCAGGACGCTCGCGCGATCACGTTCGGCGCCTCGGCCCCGAAGCGTGCGACCAGTGACCCCGGAAGTTCGACCGGGGACCGCAGCGTCGCAACGGGATTCGACGGCGCGCCGACCAACGGCAGGTTCCGGGTCCGGCAGACGCCCGCGGTCAGGCCGCGCAGCTCGACAGCCCGATCGACGACGTCCTCGGCCATGTAGCGGTATTCGGTGAGCTTGCCGCCGATCACGCTGATCACACCCGACGGCGACTCGGTGACCGCGTGCTCCCGCGACACGTCGGCGGTCCGGCCGGTGCCGGTATCGATCAGCGGCCTCAGCCCGGCATAGGACCCGACGACGTCCTCGTGACGCAGCGCGGTGTCCAGGGCGGTGTTGACGGTGTCGAGCAGGAACGTGACCTCGGCGGGAGTGGGCTCCGGGACGTCGGGGATCGGACCGGGCGCATCCTCGTCGGTCAGGCCCAGATAGACGCGGCCGAGCTGCTCGGGCATCGCGAACACGAACCGGTTGATCTCCCCGGGTATCGGAACCGTCAGCGCCGCAGTCGGATTACCGAGTGCCGCCGCGTCGAACACCAGATGGGTGCCGCGGCTGGGCCGCAATGTCAGAGACTCGTCGATCTCCCCCGCCCACACCCCGGTCGCGTTGACGACGGCGCGGGCGGCGATCGTGATCGTCTCGCCGGTCAGCGTGTCGGTCAGGGAGACCGCCGTGCGTGACGCGTCCGAGGCCGCGACGCGGGTCAGGATGCGCGCGCCGTGCTGGGCGGCCGTGCGCGCCACCGCAGTGACGAGTCGCGCGTCGTCGATCAGCTGGCCGTCGTAGGCGAGCAGCCCTCCGTCGAGGCCGTCGCGCCGCACGGTCGGCGCCAGCGCGACCGCCCGCTGTGCGTCGACGCGCCGGGACCGGGGAAGGACCGACGCGGGCGTCCCGGCGAGCTTGCGCAGACCGTCGCCCGCGGCGAACCCGAAGCGCACCAGCGCCCGCGACGGGGCGCCCATCGACGGTAGCAGCGGCACCAGTTGCGGCATCGCATGGACGAGATGCGGTGCGTTGCGGGTCATCAGTATCCCGCGCTCGAGCGCGCTGCGCCGGGCGATGCCGACGTTGCCGGTGGCCAGGTAGCGCAGCCCGCCGTGGACCAGCTTGGAACTCCACCGGCTGGTCCCGAACGCCAGATCGTGCTTCTCGACCAGCACCACGGCCAGGCCCCGCGACGCCGCGTCCAGCGCGATACCCGCCCCCGTGATGCCGCCGCCGATCACGACGACGTCGACGGGCGCCCCGTCACCGAGCTGGGTCAGGTCGACCGTGCGCCGGGCGGCATTCAAAGATGTTGAGCCACTCATGGTTTCAGGTATCCGTTCAGGGAGTGGGCCAGCTCGGCGTTGAGCGCGTCGCGGTCGAGGAACTTCTCGACCATCTGTGCCGACTGAATGGTGGACTGTGCGATCAACAGGCACATCGCGCCCATCTGGTGCGGGTCGCCGGCCCGGACACTTCGGTGGGCCTGACCTTGCACGATCGCGGCGGCCAGCGTGTCGATCAGCAACTGCTGGCTCGTGCCGAGGCGTTCGGTGATGTACACCATCGCCAGTGTCGGGGCATTGAAGATCACCGACATCACGATTTCGTCGCGCCGCAGATGCTCGGCGATCCTGACCACGCGGTCGACGAGCTCTTCCCGGCCGGGACCCGCCGCGGGGACCGCCGCGAGGACATCGGAGATCCGGACGGTGAGCACCTCGGCGATCACCCATCGGATGTCGGGCCAGCGGCGGTAGATGGTGGGCCGGCTGACCCCGGCCCGCCGCGCGATCTCGGTCACCGTCGTCCGTTCGACGCCGTAGACGCGGATGCACTCCGCGGCCGCGTCGAGGATGCGCTGCTCGACCGGTTCGGAGTTACGGATTGACATCATCTGTAATACTGTAACGCATGATGCAGTGGAACGCCTGGGGCGACCCCGATGCCGCCAAACCGCTCTCGCCCGGGATCCGGTCGCTGCTCCACCAGGCCCTGGGGATCGACGGCACCCCGCTCGACGAGCCGACCCTCGATCAGGTCCGGTTGCGCCCGTCCGCCCTGTCCCCCGGCGACCGCGACGGACTGAGCGCGATCATCGGCGCCGAGCACGTCACGGTCGACGACCGGGCCCGATTGCTGCGTGCCGGCGGCAAATCCACCCTGGACCTGTTGCGGCGCAGGGACTTCGGCGTCCAGGATGCGCCGGACGCGGTCCTGCTCCCGGGTGGCGAGGACGAGATCGCCGAGGTGCTGCGCTATTGCGCGCACCGCAGCATCGCCGTCGTCCCGTTCGGCGGTGGCACCAGCGTGGTCGGCGGGGTGGACCCGCTGCGTGGAGACTTCAAGGCCGTCGTCTCGCTGGATCTGCGTCGGCTCGACGAACTGCACTCCCTCGACGACGTGTCGTGGGAGGCGGAACTGGGCGCGGGCCTGACCGGACCGGAGGCCGAGCGGCTGCTCGGCGAACGCGGCTTCTCGCTGGGGCACTATCCGCAGAGCTTCCTGTTCGCGACGATCGGCGGCTTCGCCGCCACCCGGTCCTCCGGCCAGGACTCGGCCGGCTACGGCCGCTTCAACGACATGGTCCGGGGCCTGCGGGCCGTGACGCCGGCGGGTGTCCTCGACCTGGGCAGGGCACCGGAGTCGGCCGCCGGACCGGATCTGCGCCAATTGCTGATCGGCTCGGAAGGCGCCTTCGGCATCATCACGCGCGTGCGGGTGCGGGTACACCCGGTGCCCGAGGTCACCCGCTATGAAGCCTGGTCGTTCCCCGATTTCGCGACCGGAGCCGACGCTCTGCGCGCCGTCGTCCAGACGGGCACCGGCCCCACCGTGATCCGGCTGTCGGACGAGGCCGAGACCGGTGTCAATCTCGCCACGACCGAGAACATCGGCGAACAGAAGATCACCGGCGGCTGCCTGGCGATCACCGCGTTCGAGGGCACCGAGGCGCACGTCGCCAGCCGGCACGCCGAGACACGAGACCTGTTGGCCGCCAAGGGCGGAACATCACTCGGCGAAGCCCCGGCGAAGGCCTGGGAGCACGGGCGGTTCAACGCCCCGTATCTGCGTGATGCACTGCTGTCGGCGGGCGCGCTGTGCGAGACGCTGGAGACCGCGACCAACTGGTCCAACGTCGCGGCCCTCAAAGCCGCCGTCACCGAGGCGCTGACCCGCTCTCTGGAGGATTCCGGGACACCGGCCCTGGTGTTGTGCCACATTTCGCACGTGTACCCGACCGGCGCCTCGCTGTACTTCACCGTCGTCGCCGCACAGCGTGGCAATCCGATCGAGCAGTGGCGCAAGGCCAAGGCCGCGGCGTCGGACGCGATGGTGCGCACCGGGGCGACCATCACCCACCACCACGCGGTGGGCGCCGACCACCGCCCGTGGATGACCGACGAGGTCGGTGGCCTCGGCGTCAGCGTGCTCAGGGCCGTCAAGTCCGTACTCGACCCGGCCGGAATCCTGAACCCGGGCAAGCTGATTCCGTGACACGAGTCACGGTCCTGACGAATCCGGCGTCCGGGCACGGCAGCGCGTCGCACGCCGCCGAACGGGCGATCACCCGGCTGCACCGGCGCGGTGTCGACGTCGTCGCCATCGCGGGACGCGACGCCGTCCACGCCCGTCAGCTCGTCGAGGGCGCGCTGGAACGCGACATGGACGCGCTCGTCGTGGTCGGCGGTGACGGCATCATCTCGTTGGCGCTGCAGGTGCTGGCACAGACGGACATACCGCTGGGCGTGATCCCGGCGGGCACCGGAAACGACCACGCCCGCGAGTTCGGGATCCCCACCGGGGATCCCGAGGCCGCCGCCGACGTCGTCGTCGACGGTGTCTCCGACCACGTGGATCTGGGCCGTATCTCGGGGGCCGACGGCACCGTGCGGTGGTTCGGCACCGTGATGGCCGCCGGCTTCGATTCCCTGGTCACCGACCGGACCAACCGGATGCGGTGGCCGCACGGACGGATGCGCTACAACCTCGCGATGGTCGCCGAGATCTCGAAGCTGCGGCTGCTGCCGTTCCGGTTGTCGTTCGACGGCGACGAGATCAGCACGCAGCTCACGCTGGCCGCGTTCGGCAACACCCGCAGCTACGGCGGCGGCATGAAGATCTGCCCGGGCGCCGACCCGCGGGACGGCCTGCTCGACGTGACGATGGTCGCCTCGGCGTCACGGACACGGCTGATCCGGCTCTTTCCGACGGTGTTCAAGGGCACGCATGTGAATCTCGACGAGGTGTCCACCCGGCGGGCACGCACCATCACCGTCGACTCTCCCGGCATCAACTCCTACGCCGACGGCGAGTACGTCTGCCCGCTTCCGGTCGAGGTGTCGGCGGTGCCGAAGGCCCTGAAGATCCTCCGCCCTGCCTAGCCCACGCCCCTGCTCAGCCAGCTGACCTCGGCGCCCGCGCCGCCGTCGCGGTAGGCCTCCAGCGCCTCGTCCCACGGGGTGCCCAGCACCGAGTCGAGTTCGGCCGCCAGCATGTCGGCACCCGACTCCATCAGCGCGCGCAGACGCATCTCACCGACCATCACGTCGCCGTTGGCGCTCATCGCGCCGCTCCAGAGCCCGAGTTGAGGGGTGTGGCACCAGCGGTGGCCGTCCACTCCGCTGCTGGGGTCCTCGGTCACCTCGAAGCGCAGCACGGACCAGGAGCGCAGCGCGTTCGCCAGCTGGGCGCCGGTGCCCACGGGCCCGACCCAGTTGGTGACGGCGCGCAGTTGTCCGGGCATGGCCGGTTGCGGAGTCCACTTCAGGTTCGCCCTCGCATTGAGGGTCGACGACAACGCCCACTCGACATGCGGGCACACCGCCGCGGGCGAAGCGTGGATGTACACCACGCCCGTCGTCGCGTCGGCGAATTGGTTCGCTGCACGCATCTCCTGCTCCTTCGGTTCCACGAGGGACGTCTTCCCCAACGACCTGGTGGTAACGAAAAGCACGGTGAGCGCGTTTATCGATGAAATTGTGGCTTGCGGGTCTATTGTGCCTCGTGAGGCGCGTGTTGCGCTAGTCCGCCCCGAACTCTCTTAGGACTTCATCAGACAGGGCCGGCATCACCGCATGCGCCCAGTCACCGAATGTGCGGTCGGTCAGCACGATGAGCGCCACCGACGCCCCGGGATCGACCCACAGAAACGTCCCCGACTGGCCGAAATGGCCGAACGTCCCCGGCGAGTTGCCGCCCCCGGTCCAGTGCGGCGATTTGCCGTCCCGGATCTCGAAGCCCAGCCCCCAGTCATTGGGACGTTGCACACCGAAGCCCGGCAGCACCCCGTCGAGCCCCGGGAACTGCACACTGATCGCGTCGTCGTGCATCTGCTGCGACACCAGCGCCGGCGTCAGCAGGTCGCCGGCGAAGGCGACCAGATCCTCGACCGTGGACGTCACGCCGTAGCCGGCGGCCTCGGCCCCGCCATCGAGGTCGGTGTCGCCCAGGTTCAGCGGCGCGAACACCGACTCGGCAAGGTAGTCGGGGAACGGGATCAACGACTCCGACTCGATCGTCTCGGCCAGCACGGTGAACCCGTAGTTGGAGTAGACCCGCCGCGTCCCGGGCCGGGCGATCACCTTCGAGGAGGTCATCTCGTAGCCGGCGGTGTGGGCGAGCAGATGCCGCACCGTCGACCCGGTCGGACCCGCAGCCGAGTCGAGTTCGACCGCGCCCTCCTCGACGGCGATCTGCGCCGCGCGGGCGACGAGCAGCTTGGTCACCGAGGCGAGCGGGAACCGGTGCCGGGTGTCACCGTGATCGGCCAGCACGCCCTTGCCGCCGACCACCGCGGCAGCGACGTTGGGGACCGGCCAGTCGCTCAGGACGTCGAGTGCGCTCATCGCGCCCGAGCTTATTCACTTCCTCGCGATGTAGTAGTAGTTGATCGGGTCGGACTCGATCTCGCGGACCTGCACGTCGCCGAAGCCGGCGTCGGCGAGCATCGTGGTCGCGACCTCACGCCCCCAGCACGTCCCGAGCCCGTCACCGTCCAGACCCAGCGACACGCTCATGCAGTGCATCGCCGACACCGTGTACAGATACGGCGCGAACGGCACCCCGATGTTGTTCTCCAGCCGGCTGGAGGACTTGATGTCGACCATCAGGAACGTGCCGCCGGGCCGCAGCGCCGAATGGATGTTGGCGAGCACTCGTGCGGGATGGGCCTGGTCGTGGATGGCGTCGAAGGCCGTGATCACGTCGAAGGACTCGGCGGCGTCGTAGGTGGCGACGTCCGTGGCGTTGAACGACGCGTTGGTCAACCCGAGGCGCCGGGCCTCGTCTCTACCTGCCGCCAGCCCTTCCTCGGAGAAGTCGATGCCGGTGAAACGGCTCGCCGGAAAGGCCTTCGCCATCACGTTGACGGCGTGCCCACTGCCGCAACCGAAATCGGCGACATCGACGCCCTGCCGCAACCGGTCGGTGAGACCCTCGGCCATCGGGAGAATCCCGTCGACGAGCGCGGCGTCGAACACCTCGCCGCTCTCCTCGGCCATCAGCGTGTGGAAGCGCGGATACTCGGCGTAGGACAGCCCGCCACCGTCGCGGAAGCACGCGATCACCTTCTGTTCGACCTCGCTGAGCAGCGGGATGAACTGGGTGACACGGGCGAGATTGTCCGGGCCGGCAGTCCTGGTGAGCACCGCGGCGCGGTGGGCGGGTAGTGAAAAGGTCTGTGCCGCAGGGTCGTAGTCGACGATGCGGCCCGCGGCGACTCCTCCGAGCCACTCCCTGACATAGCGCTCGTTGAGACCGGCCGCGTCGGCGATCTGGGTGCTCGTCGACGGCGGGAGGTTCGCCATGGTGTCAAAGAGGTGCGTCTGATGCCCGATGGACACCAGGAGGGCGAGGCTCGCGGCGTCGAGGGCGCCGACGATGCGCTGCGCGAACTCCTCGGTGGTCTCCGAGGAGGGAGCCGAGTTTTCTGCGAGTGTGGTCATCACTCGACGGTAGGCCTGTCAGACCAGTTCGACCGACCGTTTAGCGAGTCCCATCCAATAACCGTCGATCACCTGGTTGGGCCGCTGCCCGGGGTCGTCGGACGCGCCCAGTGCCACGAACAGCGGCGCGAAGTGCTCGATGGTCGGGTGGGCGTACGGCATGCCGGGTGCTTTGGCGCGAAAGTCGATGAGCGCGTCCACATCCCCGGCCGCCATCCGCTCGCTCACCCACTCGTCGAAGTCGACCGACCAGCCCGGCGGCGCCGCGTCGGGAGTCCAGTCGTGCAGGAAGGGCAGCCCATGGGTGGTGAAGCCCGACCCGAGGATGAGCACGCCGTCGTCGCGCAGCGGCCGGAGTCGTTCGCCGAGGGACACCAGGCGTTCCGGATCGAGGGTCGGCAGCGAGACCTGCAGAACGGGGATATCGGCGTCGGGGTACATCACCGTCAGCGGCACGTAGGCGCCGTGATCGAGGCGGCGGTCGGGATCGTGGCGCACGGGTTCGGCGCCGCGCATCAACCTCTCGACGTAGGCGGCCAGACGGGCCGCGCCCGGCGCGGCGTAGGTCACGTCGTAGAAGCGGTCGGGGAAGCCCCAGAAGTCGTAGGTCAACGGTGTGCGCGCATCGGTGGACCCGATCGTCAACGGCGCGGCCTCCCAGTGCGCGGAGACGACGAGGATGGCCGAGGGCGTGGGCAATGCCCTCGCCCACGCCTCGAGTTCGGCCACCCAGACGTCACTGTCGACCAGAGGCGGCGCGCCGTGGGAGAGGAACACCGCGGGCAGGCGGTCAGACATGTCTCGAGTGTGCCCGACCCATTAGGGTTCAGGCATGACTCAGACAGTGCGTGGTGTGATTGCGCGGGCCAAGGGCCGGCCGGTCGAGGTGGTCGATGTCGTGATTCCCGACCCCGGGCCCGGCGAGGTCGTCGTCGACATCCAGGCCTGCGGGGTCTGCCACACCGACCTGACCTACCGCGACGGCGGCATCAACGACGAGTTCCCGTTCCTGCTCGGCCACGAAGCCGCCGGCATCGTCGAAACCGTCGGCCAGGGCGTCACCAACGTCGCCCCCGGCGACTTCGTCATCCTCAACTGGCGCGCGGTCTGCGGACAGTGCCGCGCCTGCAAACGCGGCCGCCCCCACCTGTGTTTCGACACCCACAACGCCGCCCAGAAAATGACACTGACCGACGGCACCGAACTCACCCCCGCCCTGGGCATCGGCGCCTTCGCCGACAAAACCCTCGTCCACGAAGGCCAATGCACCAAAGTCGACCCCGCCGCTGACCCCGCCGCCGCCGGCCTGCTCGGCTGCGGCGTGATGGCCGGCCTCGGCGCAGCCATCAACACCGGCGGGATCACCCGCGACGACACCGTCGCCGTCATCGGCTGCGGCGGCGTCGGCGACGCCGCCATCGCCGGCGCCGCCCTGGTCGGGGCCAAGACGATCATCGCCGTCGACACCGACAACCGGAAACTGGACTGGGCCCGCCAATTCGGCGCCACCCACACCATCAACGCCCGCGACCTCGACCCCGTGGCGACCATCCAGGACCTCACCGACGGATTCGGCACCGACGTCGTCATCGACGCCGTCGGCCGCCCCGAGACCTGGAAACAGGCCTTCTACGCCCGCGACCTCGCCGGCACCGTCGTCCTCGTCGGCGTCCCCACCCCCGACATGACCCTCGACATGCCGCTGATCGACTTCTTCTCCCGCGGCGGATCACTCAAATCCTCCTGGTACGGAGACTGCCTCCCCGAGCGCGACTTCCCCACCCTCATCTCGCTCTACCTGCAAGGCAGATTCCCGCTCGACAAGTTCGTCTCCGAACGCATCGGACTCGACCAGATCGAAGACGCGTTCCACAAGATGCACGCCGGCAGCGACGATGTAGTCCTGCGCTCGGTGGTGGTCCTGTGAACGGCGGACCCATCCAGCGGCTGGTCACCAGCGGCACGTTCGAACTCGACGGCGGCAGTTGGGATGTCGACAACAACATCTGGATCGTCGGGGACGACAAGGAGGTCATCGTCTTCGACGCGGCCCACACCGCGGACCCGATCATCGAGGCGGTGGGCGGCCGACACGTCGTCGCCGTGGTGTGCACCCACGGTCACAACGATCACGTGACCGTCGCACCCCAGCTCGGAGAGGCGCTCGACGCGCCGGTCCTGCTCCATCCCGCCGATGAGGTGCTGTGGCGGATGACGCACCCCGACAGCGACTTCCGATCGGTGGCCGACAACGAGACGCTGCGGGTCGCCGGCACCGAACTGCACGCGCTGCACACGCCGGGACACTCCCCCGGTTCGGTGTGCTGGCATGCGCCGGAGTTGAACGCGGTGTTCAGTGGCGACACCCTGTTCCAGGGCGGGCCCGGTGCGACCGGCCGGTCGTTCTCCGACTTCCCGACGATCCTGGAGTCGATCTCCGGGCGCCTGGGTACGTTGCCCGGCGAGACGGTGGTCTACACCGGGCACGGTGACTCGACGACGGTGGGCGACGAGATCGTGCACTACGACGAATGGGTCGCGCGGGGCAACTAGCCGCGTGGCCAAACGCCGCTTCCGACGGCGCGCGCGCGGCGCGAGGACTACCGTTTGACTGATGATGGCTGAGTCCAGCATCGTCGTGCGTCCGGAACCGGCCGGTAGCCAGTTCTACAGTGCCGCGTCCCGTCTGCAGGCCTCCGGCCTGGTGCCGGCGATCGAGGTGTTCGAGCGGGCCGCCGCGGCGGTGCCGCTGCCGAAGCCGCCTCAGCCCATCGTGATCGCCGACTACGGCGCCGCCAACGGGCTGGGCTCACTGCTGCCGATCAGTGCGGCTATTGCGGTGCTGCGCAACCGAACCCGCCCCGAGCATTCGGTGCTCGTCGCCCACACCGACCGACCCGACAACGATTTCACGGCGCTGTTCGACACGCTGGAGAACGACCCGGACAGCTATCTGCACAAGGACAGGGCGACGTACGTCTCCGCCGTCGGGCGCTCCTTCTATCGTCAGATCATCCCGTCCAACAGTGTGAACCTGGGCTGGAGCGCGTGGGCGATCGACTGGCTGACCCAGACCCCGTGCGGTATCGACGGCCAGCTGCAGGTGAGTTTCACCTCCGATGCCGACGTGCGCACCGCCTACGGCAGGCAGGCCGCCCGCGACTGGCACGAGTTCGTCGCGTTCCGCGGTCGTGAGCTGTGTCCCGGCGGACGTCTGGTGGTGATGACCCAGGGCGTCGGCGAGGACGGTGCGGGCGGCTTCGAACCGATGATGACCGCGATGCTCGACACGCTCGAGGAGATGGCCGGCGCCCGGGTGCTGACCGCCGACGAGGTGGGACGCATGTGCATCCCGACGGTGGCGCGCAGCGCCGCGGACTTCCGGGCGCCGTTCGCGCCGTCGGGCCGCTTCGAAGGCCTGGAGATCGAGCACCTGGAGATCTTCGAAGCGTCCGACCGGTTCTGGGACCGGTACCGAATCGACCAGGACGCGCACGCTTTCGGCGCCCGCTGGGCCGGTTTCGCGCGCTCGTCGGTGTTCTCGGCGCTGGCGCAGGCGCTCGACGGCCCGGCCCAGCGTGCCGCGGATTTCTTCGACGTCCTGGAGAAGGGGATCGCCGACCGGATGGCCGCCTCCCCGGGGCAGACCCGGATCCCGCTCGCCCATGTCGTGCTGCACAAGCGGCCGAAGACCTAACGGATGGTGCCCACTCCGGGGATCAGCGGCAGATCCAGCGCGGTCACCCATCCCGGCGACAGGTCGTTGACCGCGGGCACCGCGTTCAATGCCCGCAGCCCGGTGGCCAGGCATCCGGCCGCGGCGGCGTCGCGTCCGGATCCGTCGGTGAACCGGAATGCCGTCTCCTGGAAGATGCTCGGCGTGCCTTCGATGTCGACGCGGTAGACGTCGCTCTCGGTGCCCGACGGCCAGTCGGGTGCGGCGTCGTGACCGATCCGGTTGACGTGCTCGAGCTGGATGCGGGTTTCACCGCGGTACACCCCGTTGATGGTGAACCGGACCGCCGCGACGTTGCCGGGCGCGATGACGCCCTTGGCCGTCCTGCGCTCGTCGGGGGTGACCCATTTGTCCCAGGTGGTGGTGATCTCGTCGAGCATGATGCCCGCGGCGTGCGCGATCATCGGAACCGTCGCGCCCCACGCGAACACCAGGATGTCCGGGTTCTCCAGCATCGGCGTGAACTCGGGTGGTTTACCGATGCCCATCTCGCGGTCGTAGTCGCCTTCGTAGTTGGTGTAGTCCAACAGCTCCGACGCGCGCACCGTGCGGACCTCCGAGCACAACCCCATGAGCGTCATCGGGAAGAGATCGTTGGCGAACCCCGGATCGATGCCGGTGGTGAAGCACGATGACTCGCCGAGTTCACATGCCACCGTGACGGGTTCGATCCAATTGGGTGGATTCAGGTGCATCGTGGGCCAGATCCACGGTGTCATCGCCGTGGAGCAGACGTCGATGCCCGCCCGCAGGAACCGGGTGATCAGCTCGATGTTGGCGTCCGCCCGTGCCGCGGTGGGTCCGTAGTGCACCAGCGCGTCGGGTTTGAGGTCGATGAGCGCGTCGACGTCATCGGTCGCGGTCAGCCCGAGGTCTCTGCCCAGCCCGCAGATGTCGCCGACGTCGCGGCCCACCTTGTCCGGGTTGCTCACGCCGACCCCGACCAGCTCGAAGCGCGGGTGTCCGACCACTTCGGCGATCACCATCCGGCCGACGAAACCCGTCCCCCAGATGACCACACGTTTCACGTCAGATCCGACCACAGCCAACGCCTTTCGTCGCGCCTAGAAGCAGCGTCGCAGCCCGCCGGGTTCACAGATCAACGGATACTGGTCGACAGGGATCGGCAGTGGCGCCTTGAAGGACAGGGTGAAGGGCACGTCGATGATTCCCGGCTGCAGGCCACACGCTCCGGCATGGGTGATCCTGCGCGTCCCCGAGGTCTCGTTGAAACTGACGTCCTCGGTCGTCGGCGCCCAACTGCCGTCGGGGCATTGAAGGCCTTCGCGGTTGTTCGTGGTGTAGGTCCACAGCCCTCCGGTCAGCCGCGCGTCGCCGCCTCTCACGCCTCCCGATGGTGTGACATGCAGGGTGCAGCCCACCGGCAGGTACAGCGGTTCGCGCAGATCACCGACGATGGGCACGCAGGTCGGGAAGATGGTCCACGTACCGGTTCTCCCCTCGTCGACGTAGGTGTAATCGCCCTGCATCACCGGCGTGTCCGCTGCCGCGGGGAGGGCCGTTGCGACCGACGCACCGGCAAGGACGGCGACCGCGGCCACACCGCGCAGCAGATTCATGCCCGCAGTATTTCAGCCGCGGGTCGACAAAGTCACCTGTTTGTCTGCCGGGTTTCGGCCCGAGGGTCACGGGGTAGACGACCGACCGCAAGCTCGAGTCCGGGGTGGTTGGCATATGGCGAGAACAGCGGTGGGTGCCGCTGTTCTCGCCGTATGCGCTCTTGTCCTGTCGTTGACGGGCTGCAACACCGGCGAGCGCGTGGACCTCGGCGACGGCGCCGGCGGTGCGCTGATCGCGGCCATCGCGGGCGAACCCGATCAGCTCGATCCTCACAAGACCACGGCCTATTTCTCGTTCGAGGTCCTGGAGAACGTCTTCGACACGCTCGTCGAGCCCGATCAGGATCTGCAGATGAAGCCGGCGCTGGCCGAGTCGTGGGAGGTCAGCCCCGACCAACTGACCTGGACCTTCCGTCTGCGACCCGGGGTGACGTTCCATGACGGGACGCCGCTGGCGGCCGAGGACGTGGTGTTCTCCTACCGCCGCATCATCGACGAGCAACTCGCCAACTCCGACAAGTTCAGCTCGGTGCAGGCGGTGGAGGCGCCGGACCCCTCGACAGTGGTCATCCGGGTCGACCGTCCGACCCCGAACATGTTGACCAATCTCGGCGGCTTCAAGGGCATGGCCATCGTGTCGCGGGCCAACGTCGAGAGCGGACGGATCGCCACCCACCCGGTCGGCACCGGGCCGTTCAGTTTCCTGGGCCAGAAGAGCGGCGACTCGATCTCGCTGCGCGCCAACCCGGACTACTGGGCCGGTCCGCCGGGGGTTGCCGGGGTGACCTTCCGGTTCATCCCCGAGCCGTCGACGGCACTGTCGGCGCTGCAGGCCGGCGAGGTCGACTGGACCGACTCCGTTCCACCGCAACGAGTCTCGCAGCTGCGCGACGACGAGTCGTTGCAACTGACCGTCACGCCGAGCAACGACTACTGGTACCTGGCGCTCAACCAGGCGCGAGCACCGTGGAACGACGTGCGGGTGCGCCAGGCCATCGCCTACGCGATCGACCGCGACGCGATCGTGCAGGCCACCAGTTACGGCACCGCGGCGGCCAACCAACTCGCGATACCCGAGGGCAATCCGTGGTTCACGCCGTATGACAGGTACCGCGAGGACGGCGAGGAGGGCCTCGAGACCGCCCGGGACCTGTTGCGCCAGGCCAACGCAACGCCCGGCGACCTCGACATGCTCGTCACCACCGAGTATCCCGAAACCGTGACCGCGGCCCAGATCGTCGCGGACAACCTTGCCCCGCTGGGCATCACGGTGAACATCCGCACCGTCGACTTCGCGACCTGGCTCGACGAACAGAACTCGGGCAACTTCGACATGCTGATGATGGGGTGGTTGGGCAACATCGACCCCGACGACTTCTACTACGCCCAGCACCACACCGACGGCACCAGCAACGCACAGAAGTTCTCGAATCCCGAGGTGGACCGCCTCCTCGACGCCGGGCGCGTCGAGACCGATGAGCAGACACGCAAGGCCGGCTACGCACGCGCGGCCACCCTGATCGCCGACGAGGTCAGCTACATCTACCTGTACAACCCGTCGGTGATCCAGGCCTGGAACCCGGCGCTGTCGGGCTACGAGGCACGCCGCGACGGCGCGGTCCGCTTCCGCAGCGCCTCCCTGGATTCGGACGGGAACGTCTGATCGTGCCCATCCTCCGGTTCGTCGCACGTCGCCTGCTGTACTCGGCGGTGGTGATGTTCGGTGTCCTGGTGGTGGTCTTCGCGCTCGTACACCTGGTGCCCGGCGACCCGGTGCGCATCGCGCTGGGCACTCGCTACACCCCTGAGGCGTACGAAGCCCTCAGGGCGGCAAGCGGTCTGGACCGCCCCCTGGTATCGCAGTTCTTCGGCTACCTCGGCTCGGCACTGACCGGCGATCTGGGCGTCAGCTTCCGCAACGGCGACCCGGTGACGGTCACCCTGCTCGAACGGTTGCCGGCGACCCTGTCGCTGGGCCTGGCCGGCATCGTGATCGCGCTGGCGATCGCGCTGCCCGCCGGTATCTACGCCGCGCTGCGGGAAGGCAGGCTCAGCGACGCCCTGGTACGCATCAGCAGTCAGTTCGGCGTCTCCATCCCCGATTTCTGGATGGGAATCCTGCTGATCGCGCTGTTCTCCACCGTCCTGGGCTGGCTGCCGACCTCCGGATACCGGCCGCTGTTCGAGGATCCCGCCGGATGGTTACGCCACATCATCCTGCCCGCGTTGACCGTTGCCGTCGTGGCCGCGGCCATCATGACGCGCTACGTCCGAGCGGCGGTCCTGGAGGTCGCCTCCATGGGCTACGTGCGCACCGCCCGATCCAAGGGTCTGACGCCGCGCGTCGTGACGTTCCGGCACACGGTGCGCAACGCGCTGGTGCCGATCCTGACGATCACCGGGATCCAGTTGGCCACGCTGCTGGGTGGCGTGATCGTCGTCGAGGTCGTGTTCGCGTGGCCGGGGTTGGGCCGCCTGGTGTTCAACGCCGTCGCCGCACGCGACTATCCGCTGATCCAAGGTGCGGTGCTGTTGATCGCAGCACTCTTCCTGCTGATCAACCTGCTCGTCGACGTGCTGTACGCCGTCGTGGACCCGAGGATCAGGCTGGGATGACGACCACCGACCCGCAGTCCACCCGCCTGTCGTCGTGGCGGCTGCTCGCGCTCAATCCGGTCACGTTGATCAGCGCCCTCGTGCTGATCGCCGTCGCCGTCGTCGCGGTCACCGCGAACTGGATCATCCCGTACGGCGTCAACGATGTCGACGTCCCCAATGCCCTTGCGCCGCCGAGCGGTTCGCACTGGTTCGGCACCGATGAGTTGGGCCGCGACGTGCTGTCCCGGGTCCTGGTCGCGACGCAGGCCTCGATGCGGATCGCGGTGGTCAGCGTGGCCTTCGCCGTCATCGTCGGTGTCGCGGTGGGGGTGATCGCCGGATATCGCGGCGGCTGGCTCGACACCGTGTTGATGCGCGTGGTCGATGTGATGTTCGCGTTCCCGGTGCTGCTCCTCGCGCTCGCCGTCGTCGCGATCCTGGGACCCGGTGTGACCACGACCATCCTCGCGATCGGCATCGTCTACACGCCGATCTTCGCGCGGGTGGCGCGGGCGAGCACCCTGGGTGTGCGCACCGAACCGTACGTGTCGGTGTCGCGCGCGATGGGCGCGGGAGATCTCTACATCCTGCGCCGCCACATCCTGCCCAACATCGCCGGTCCGCTGATCGTGCAGACGTCCCTGTCGTTGGCTTTCGCGATCCTGTCCGAGGCCGCACTGTCGTTCCTGGGCCTGGGAATTCAGCCGCCGCAGCCGTCACTGGGCCGGATGATCTTCGATTCCCAGGGCTTCGTGACGATGGCGTGGTGGATGGCGGTGTTCCCGGGCGCCGCGATCTTCCTGATCGTGCTCGCGTTCAACCTGTTCGGCGACGGGTTGCGCGACGTGCTGGATCCCAAGCAGCGCACCACCATCGAGGCACGCAGGCTCCAACGATGACCGTCTTGAATGTGCAGGATCTGTCGGTGCGCATCGGTGCGCGCACGATCGTCGACTCCGTCTCGTTCGCGGTGGAACGCGAGAAGACCGTCGGGATCGTCGGGGAATCCGGCTCGGGAAAGACGATGACGGTGCTCGCCGCCACCGGGCTGCTCGATGCCCCCGGCGCCCGGGTGTCCGGTGTGAGCACGCTCGGTGGCGAGGTCCAACTGGTCGGCGCCACACCCAAGGTGCTCCGCAGCGTGCACGGCGCCCGCATCGGGTTCGTGTTCCAGGACCCCGGCACGTCGCTGAACCCGCTGCTGACCCTGGAACGCCAGATCACCGAATCGCTGGAGACACACCGCAATCTGACACGGCGCGCCGCAAACGACCGGGCGCTGGAGTTGCTGGAGGCCGTTGGCCTGCCGGAGCCCCAGATGCGTCTGCACGCCTATCCCCACCAGCTTTCGGGCGGACAGCGGCAGCGGGTGATGATCGCGATCGCCCTGGCGTGTGACCCCGAACTGCTGATCGCCGACGAGCCGACGACAGCGCTCGACGTGACGACGCAGGCACAGATCATCGAGTTGGTCCGCACCCTGCAGCGTGACTTCGGCACGGCGGTGGTGTGGATCAGCCACGATCTCGGCGTCATCGGTCAGGTGGCCGACGACGTCACGGTGATGCGCAACGGGATCGCGGTCGAGCAGGCCCCGATCATGGCCGTGTTCGACGACCCGCGCGACGACTACACCCGCGATCTGCTGGCCGCGCGCCCGGTGCTCGAGCGCGCGGGACCCGGCCCGGTCACCGACGCCGAGACGCTGCTCGACGTCGACGGACTGGACGTGTCGTTCGCGGTGTCGTCACCGGTGGGCCGGTCGACGGTGCACGCCGTCAAGGACGTCTCGTTCCGGATCCGGCGCGGGACCACGCTGGGCCTGGTCGGGGAATCCGGTTCGGGGAAGTCGACCGTCGCAGCCGCGTTGACCGGACTGGTGACCCCCGATGCCGGCACGGCGACGCTGGCCGGTGACGACGTGTTCTCGGTGAAGGGTCGCGCCGCCAGGGACATGCGCCGCCGCATCGGGCTGGTGTTCCAGGATCCGTTCGCATCGCTGAATCCCCGTGCCCGGGTGGACACCTCGATCGCCGAGCCGTTGGTGGTGCACAAGGTGGTCGACGGGAAGGACGCCCGGCACCGCCGGGTGGGTGAACTGCTCGACCTCGTCGGGTTGCCGGCCGAATTCGCGCAGCGCTACCCGCACGAGTTGTCCGGCGGGCAGCGGCAGCGGGTCAGCATCGCGCGCGCCCTGGCCGCCGAACCGGACCTGCTCATCCTGGACGAGGCGACGGCGTCGCTGGACGTCTCGGTGCAGGCCCGCGTCCTGGAGTTGTTGTCACGCCTGCAGTCGGAGCTCGCGCTGACCTATCTGCTGATCGGTCACGACCTCGCTGTGATCCGGCAGCTCAGCCACGACGTTCTCGTCATGCGGGACGGTGAGGTTGTCGAGAACAGGCCTGCCGACGACCTTTTCGCCCACCCTGAGCAGCAGTACACCCGTGACCTGCTGGCGGCCGTGCCGCCGAGGACACCGCGCGCCGCCGTCTGAACCCCGCCACGGCCGTGAGAGGGTCATCGGCATGGGTCAATTGAGTGGCAAGGTCGCCATGGTCACCGGTGCGTCGGCAGGTCTGGGAGCGGAGACGGCGAAACTGTTCGCCGAGCGCGGCGCGACGGTGTTCGGCATCGCACGCGACGCCGACCGGATGGCAGAGGTGTTCGCCGACGTCCCGGGCGGCAGTTTCCGTTCCGTCGACGTGACATCCGCCGACGAGTGCCGCCGCGCCGTCGCGGAATGCGCGGCCGAGTTCGGGCGGCTCGACGTGCTGGCCAATATCGCCGGCTTCCACAAGATGCGGCACACGGTCTCGATGACCGACGACGACTGGGCGACCGACCTGTCGGTCAATCTGAACGGTCCCTTCTTCCTGTGCCGGGCGGCGTTGCCGCATCTGCTGGAGACGGGCGGCAACATCGTCAACGTCGCGTCGATCGCGGGCGTCGAAGGCGAGGTCTACTCGGCGGGCTACTGCGCGGCCAAGCACGGGCTGGTCGGTCTGACCCGCGCGCTGGCCATCGAGTTCACCAAGGAGAAGCTGCGCGTCAACGCGATCTGCCCGGGCGGCATGCCGACGGCGCAGACCACGGAGTTCGAGGCGCCGGAGAACGCGGACTGGGATCTGATCATGCGGATCGCCTCGCCGCGGGGATTCATGGCGACCGAGGACGTCGCGAAGACCATCGCCTTTCTCGCCAGCGACGATGCCGCCGCGGTTCACGGCGCGGTGTATCGCGTCGACAACGGCAAGGGCGCCGGCTGACCCCCTAATAGCATGCGGCACTGACACTTACGTGGATGTCCGCCCACTTATCCCCAACTCCGGATCTGTCCCCAGCCGCAAAAATGGCCCGTGCACCCGGGCGTCGACACGATTAGATTCGAAAGGGTGTTCGACAGTTTTCTCGCCGCCGTCGCGAACGTGCGCACCCCAGGGGACGGGGTCCGGGCGTGCGCTCGGCTGGAGAACGCCGCCTGTTCGGCGCGGCTGGGACACATGGCGGACATGTTGGCCGCCGCCTACGCGTCGGCCGGATCGGACAACCGCGAGCAGTGGCGCTGCGACAACTGGAGTGCGGTGTGCGCACAGATCGGCGCAGCGCACGCCGTCACCAGCGGCGTGGTCAGCGGGCTGCTCATGGACGCGGTTACGCTGCGCGAGCGACTGCCCAAGGTCGCCGCAGTCTTCGCCGAAGGTCTCATCGCCTACCGCCTGGTCCACCTGATCTGCACGCGGACCATGCTGGTCAAAGACGCAGAAGCGCTGCGCGCGTTGGATTCCGAACTTGCCGACATGCTGCGCACCTGGGGCGCCAGATCAAAGGACCAAACCCAGAGCGACATCGAGGCCCTGGTCTTACTCCATGACCCCGATGCGGTGCGGCGAAGCGAGTCCGGCAATCGCGGCAACTACGTGGAAGTGGCGTCTGACAACGCCACAGGCAACGCCTACTTGACAGCGACCGTGACCGCCACCGACGGCGAAGCGTTTGATCAGAGACTCGATGCGCTGGCGCGCACGGTGTGCGCCCGTGATCCCCGCGACCTGGACCAGCGCCGTGCCGCAGCGGTCGGCGCGATGAGCTTCGGCTGGGACCGCCTCCCCTGCCTGTGCGAAAACGACGATTGTGACGCCGCGGCCAAGCCCGCCGCCGGCGGAGTCGTCATCCACGTCGTCGCGCGTCGAGAGGCCTTGGGCCTGGACGTGGACAGCGGTGCGGGGCCGACGGATTCGGAAGGTCCGCGCGACGGGGAGCCGACGGGCGACCCCGACGATGCGGAGCCATCCGACCTCGACCCCAAGACCGACGACTCCGACCCTAAACCCGAGCCCGAGCCACCACGGGACCTCATCGCGCAGCGCCGGGCGCTGGTCGGCAAGAATCCGCCGCTGCTCCCCCGCCCCTGGTACAGCTACACGCTGACAGGACTGATCGGCGCACTCAAGGACGGCCAGGGTGAGTTCTGCGCCGTCGGCCCCGCGACCATCCTCGGAGGGGCGGTGATCCCGGCACCGGTCGCCGCGCAGGCGGCGATGCACGCGACGATCACGACGCTCATCCACCCCGGCCAGGCGCCACCCGAACCGCGATACCGGCCATCACGCAAACTCGCCGATTTTGTGCGCTGCCGCGATCAAACCTGCCGATTCCCGGGCTGCACAAGGCCATCTACCCTCACCGACATCGACCACACCATCCCGTACCCCTACGGGCCGACGTGTGCCTCGAACCTGGCTTGCCTGTGCCGGGAACACCATCTGCTCAAGACGTTCTGGCCCGGATGGTCCAACGTGCAATTTCCGGACGGGACCATCGTCTGGCGCGACCCGGACGGCAACACCGCCACCACCTACCCGGGAAGCAGGCTGCTCTTTCCCGAACTCTGCGGACCCACCGCCGAATTCGACGTGACCCGGACCCCGCCGCCAAAACACACCGCAGGGCTGACCATGCCCAAACGGCCGATCACCCGGGCGGTGGCCCGTCGGCAACGCATCGACGACGAACGCCGAAAGCCGAAGCACGGCCATCCTGGAACACCAGAGTACCGCTAGCAAACTCGAATCGCCCTTTCGTCACATCGAAAGCGGTGCTACCGTGCCTTCACAGGAAACACCCAACAATGGGGCATAATCATGGTTTTTAACCTACGCGTCAGCGCTGTGGTCACGGCAACCGCCGTCACCGGAGGGATCGTCCTGGCTACACCTGCGGAGGCCCCTGCGACGGCGCCACCACCGTCCCATGCATACGCGCCGGTCGAGCTGACCGCGTCGTCGCTGCTTCTCGAGCCGTCTGCGACGCCGGATCAGATCGACCAGTCCTTCATCGACTTCCGCACCTCTGTGCGGGTCGCCTTCACCCCGGCCGCCAATCAGCTCGGCTACCTCGGCAAGCAGCTCTACATCGGCTTCAACTTCGGCGAAAGCATCATCGCGAGTGCGGTTTTCAACGGCACCGACGTCCTCCGCGGCGAGGGTTTCGTGAAGAACCTCGGCGAATTCGCGAACGACGTTTTCCTGGCCGCCGTCTGGATCGTCGCCGACGAGGCCTACCTCCACATTCCGGGCCTGCCGCCTATCGTGACCCTGCCCAACCGGCCCCCCAGCGAGCGCGTACCCGGATGGCGACGTCCGTTACCCCCGCAGCCCGGCCGCGATCTCGTGGTACCGGTCCCGTACGTCCCCGAGTCCGAACAGTCACGCGCGATGGAACTGTCCCCTGCCGACGAAGCGCCGGACATCGAGATCGACGCTGACGAGCCACGACTGGAGAGCCGGAAGCCGTCTGCCGCGAGAGTCGACGACGAGCCCACCGACGAACCTGACGCGGAAAAGGCAGAGAGCGAAAAGGCAGAGAGCGACGAGGCAACTGCGGACGATGCCACGGATGCGGACACCGCGGCCAAGGATTCTCCAGGCACAGATGACGACGAATCGGGTTCTGCACCAACGTCGAAGAAGCCCGATTCCGGCAGTTCTGTGTCCTCGGACTCGGACTCAGACTCAGACTCGGACTCAGACGACGACTAGAGCTTGAAGCGTCCGGCGAAGCCGCGCAGCGGCAGATCCGCCGACGTGATGATTCCCGGCCGGGCTGCCACGACCGACGTGATCGACGCCAGCGCAGGCATACCGGTGACCGTCATCCCTATCGAGGCGAAACTAGCGGGGTCGGACAGGTCCACGCCGGGCTTCGGGAAGATCATGTGCTTGTTGTAGATGTTCGGATCACCCTTGATCTGAGTGATGTAGCAGCCCTTGATATCCCAGCTCGGATCGGTGTGCGGCGTCATCTGCCACTCCAGGTGCGTCTCGACGCGCGGCACACCGTCGACCATGCCCTGATACCTGATGTAGTTGCCGCCCAGCGATCCCTTCGGCAGCTGATACCAGCCCAGGTCGACGTCCTTCGTGCACGCACCGAGCTCATAGCTGAACTTCACCTCATCCAGCGTCAGGTCGAAGCAGTCGGCCATCATGTAGACGCTGTCGGCGAACACCCGCGTGTACTTCTCCAGCTTGCCGGGGATCTCCGGATCGTCGACCGGCTGGCCGTAGCCGACCTCGATCCAGGTGTCCTTGGAGTGGTGACACGACACGTCGACGGACTCGATCGTGGTGATGTTCTCGATCTCGGCGACGTCGGCTGAGCAGACCACCCCGAGGATCTGGTTCAGCCCGGGATTCATACCGGTGCCGTAGAACGTGGAACCGCCCTTCTCACAGGCTTCTTGGAGCAGCTGCGTGACAGGCTTTCCCGAGTGGTGCGGATGGTTGCGGTCGCGGTGCCAGCCGGTGATCCAGTCCGCTGTGGTGACGATGTTGATGCCCGCCTCGAGCACTCTGACGTAGAGATCCTCATCGGGGAACACCCCGTGGAACGTCACCACGTCGGGACGCGCGGCGATGATCTCGTCGACCGTGCCGGTGGCCTTCACCCCGTTGGGCGCCAACCCGGCGAGCTCACCGACATCCCTGCCGACCTTCTCCGACGAATAGCAGTGCACCCCGATCAGCTCGAGGTCCGGCTGATCGGCGATGCGCTTGATCATCTCGGTGCCGACGTTTCCGGTCGCGACCTGGAACACCTTGACTGTCATGGGAAGCCTCTCTAGTTCGCGGTTCGGGCGGCCAGCTCGGCGGCGCTGCCACCCAGGCCGTCGGGGTAGAACTTCTTGGCCCACTCGCGGATCGCGGTGAACCCCTTGAGTTCCGAGCTCGCCAGCGCCGGCGGGTCTGAGTAGCGCTGATGGGCCCAGATGTGGATGTCCTGGCGGAACTGGCGGATGACCTCGGCGCCGAACTCCTCGGCTTTGACGCGCGCACGCTCCGGATTGCGCACCTCGCCCTTGGGCCTGCCGATGTAGACCATGAACCGCACGTCCGACGTGGAGTCGTCGACCGGGGTGATCGCCGAGATGGTGCGGTTGTCGATCATCCCCCAGCTCTTGGTCACCGCGATGCCCAGTCCGCCGTTGATGGCCTCGACACCGCTTCGCACGTCGTCGATGCTCTGGCCGTCGTCCCCTTCGAACGTGATCGTGAAGTCGACGTAGGAGATCGCGTCGTCGAAGTCGTGGCGGGTGAAGATCGGGTTGATCGGTGTGCCGTGCACATACTTGAAATGTGCGAAGTCCACGCCGTTTTCGAGAACGTACTGCGGGTGCATCTCGTGGCCCTGCTCGAACAGGCGCTGCTGCGGGTAGTAGTCGTCGGCAGTCGCATCCGCACCGAAACTGGCGAACACATCCGGAGCGTCGAAGAAGGGTTCACGGTTCTCGATGTCGTGCCAGATGTACACCGACTCGTTGCGCTCGATCACCGGATAGGTCTTGATGCGACGGCCGCGGTTGGGACGGTCCTCGTACGGGATGCACACGTTGCGTCCCTGCTGATTCCACTGCCACCCGTGAAAGGGGCACTGCAGCACCTCGCCCTGAACGCTGCCGCCGAAACCGAGGTGGGCGCCGAGGTGTTCGCAGTAGGCGTTCATCACGGTCAGCTGTCCGGATCCGGCGCGCCACGCGACCATCTCCTGACCGAAGTACTTCATGGTGTGCACGTCGCCGATCGCGATCTCGTCAGACCAGGCGACCTGGAACCAGCCAGTCGGCTTCATCGACAGCGGCGGTGGGGCCATGCCGGGAAGCATAGAACAGTCAATGAAAGAAACATAGTGGGTTCTACGAAACTTTCGGTACCCTCGTCTGATGACCGAGGCAGTGGCGCGGCGCACCAACCGGCGCGGTCAGACGACGCGCGAGAACATGCTGAAGGCCGCGCTGACCTCCCTGGCCTCCGGTGACCCGGGCTCGGTCTCGGCGAACAGGATCGCCAAGGACATCGGCGCCACCTGGGGCGCCGTGCAGTACCAGTTCGGCGACGCCGACGGATTCTGGGCCGCCGTCCTGCACCGCACCGCAGAACGCCGGGCCGACGTGTTCGCCGCGGTCGACACCGCGGCACCGTTGCGCACCCGCGTCGCGAGCATCATCGATACGCTCTACCACGGTCTGGCAGAACCTGATTCGCGCGCCATCGAGAATCTGCGCGCCGCCCTCCCCCGCGACCACGCCGAGCTCGAACGTCTCTATCCGCAGACCGCCGCCGAGCTCCATTCCTGGGGCCAGTCGTGGCTGCAGATCTGCCACAACGCATTCGCCGGCATCGACGTCGACCCGGAGCGGGTGCGCGAGGTCGCCACGCTGATCCCCGGCGCGATGCGGGGCCTGGTGTCGGAACGTCAGCTCGGGTCCTACGCCGACCTCGACGTCGCACGCCGCGGACTGACCAATGCCCTCGTCGCGTATCTGCAGTCCCCGGCTCAGCCCCACAGCGACATCAGCGTCACGTAACACGTCGTGCCGGCCAGGATGCTGAGCATGGCCTGGCCGCGCCACAGGTGCAGGCCGGCCGTCACCGCCACAGCGAGGACGAGCCACAGCAGCTGCGCCGAGGTGTCCCCCGCGACCGTGCCCAGCGTGTAGGCCGTCAGGATCACCATCACCCCGACCGGCATGTGCACGCTGAGATACCTGACGGTCGTGCTGTGACGCAGTGGAGCCAGCACCGCGAACGGCAAGGCCCTCAGCGTCCACGTCACGGCGGCACTGACCGCGACCAGCACCGCGATGTAGCCGTTGTCAGGCACGTTCTGTCCTGCGCCGCACCAACATCCGAACCATCAGCGCCGCGGTGAAGGCGGCGAAGGCGCACACCAGGATCTGACCCGGCACCACCAGCCACGCGCCGATCCCACACATCGCCGCGATGGCCGCCGTCCACCGGTCGGGCCGCTGCCGGAACGCATCGATGCCGAGAACGATGAACAGCGCGGTCAGCGCGAAGTCGAGCCCCACCAGACGCTCGATCGGAAGTGCTTCGCCGACGAGGCCGCCCAGCGTGGCACCAGCGACCCACAGGAGATGGAACAGCAACTGCATCAGCAGGATCGGGCGGGTGGTCCAGGTCTGCGCGGCCGGGCTCACCCCCACCGCAAAGGCCTCGTCCGACAGCGTGTACGTGCTGTAGGCCTTCGCGGCCCGGCCGCGCACCCGGTCCAGAGGAAACGACAACGCGTAGAACACGTGCCGCGAATTCACCACGAACGTCGTCAGCGCGACCGTCGCGATCGGCGCCGCGGTGGCGGCCAGATGCACCATCAGGAACTCCAGCGAGCCGGCATAGATCACCGCAGCGAACACCGGGGCCCACCACCACGCCAGACCGGCGTGCACCACCAGAAACCCCAACGCCATCCCGAGCGGAATGAACGCGAGCCCGATCGGAGCCGACATCGCGACCACGCGCGGCGGCTTTCGGGGTGACACTGAAACACCTCCCGGAACCTCGATCAGGCCGCTAGCTTTTCACGGTGGACATCTTCGACGAGTGGCACCGCGGCGGCACGACCTTTTCCTGGACGTCGACCACGCCCGCCAACGGCGGGGCGCAGGTCGACGTGTTCGCCCGCCGCACCGGGACACCGGGCGCTCCGGCGCTGGTCTGCGTGCACGGCTTTCCGACCGCGGGCGTCGACTACCACGCACTGACTCGCGAGCTCGCAGACGACTTCGACATCTATGTGTTGGATTTCCCCGGCTACGGCCTGTCCGGCAAGCCACCGCACCCCTATGTCTACTCGCTTTACGACGATGCGCGGCTGCTGGTGCACGCCATCACCGGCGTGTGGGGCCTGGAGACGTTCAGGATGGTCACCCACGACCGGGGCAGCAGTATCGGGATGATCGCGCTCGGACTGCTCGACGACATCGGGCGTCGGCCGCTGGATCTGTTCATGACCAACGCGAACATCTACCTGCCGTTGGCGAACCTGACGGCGTTCCAGGTCGCGCTGCTCGACGACGACACCGGGCGGGCCACCGCCGCGGCGACCACGCCGGAGATGCTCGCCGCGGGGCTGGGCGCCGCCACGTTCATGCCGCGCCGGACCCTGCAGGATCCCGAGATAGCCTCGCTCGCAAGCTGTTTCGCCCACAACGACGGGATCCGGGTGCTGCCCGACACGGTCAGATACCTGCACGAGCGCGCCGCCGACGAGACCGGTTGGCTGGAGCGGCTTTCCACGATCCCCGTGGACACCACGGTGATCTGGGGGTTGCACGACGTCGTCGCGCCGCTGCGGGTCGCCAACCACGTCTGGCAGACCTACGTGAAACCCAAGCCCGGCCGCAACCACTACTGGGTGGTGCCCACAGCCGACCACTACGTGCAGTGCGACGCCCCCGCCGAGCTGGCGCAGATCATCCGCATGACCACAGACGGCGCCGACATCGACCTGCAGACACTCGGCAACAGGCCCGACGGCGCTGTGCTGGTGGACCGTTCAGACGGCGATCGTCTGTGACGGCGCGGCGCCGTAGATCTCGACGGTGTCGAACGCCTCGGCGATGGCGAGGCGCTGCGCGTACGTGAGCCCCTGCGACAACGCCGCGTCCAGCAGGGCGGCCCGGCCGTCGGAGAACATCGCCGTGGCGCCCAACCGCTCCAGCGAGTGGTAGAACACTTTGGCCCACGTGTCATCGGAGACGTCCGCGGTGGCCGGATCGGTCATCATCAGATACGCGGCGTGGCTGAAGATGGTGCTGTTGACGTGTTCGCCGCCGTCGTCGCCCTTCCCGGTGTAGCGGGTCGAGTAGCGGTCCCGGTGCGGGCCGTAGGACGTGGTGATGGAACGCGGATTGGCCAGGTCCCGGATGGTCCCGTTGTCGGAGTCCTCCGCGATCAGCCAGCGGTCCGCGCCGGACTTGCCCTCGATCAGGAGACCGAACACATCGGCGTAGGCCTCGTTGAGGGCACCCGACTCGCCCGACTCCCACACCGGGTCGCCGTTACCGACCATGCTGGTGACCACGGCGTGGGCGTATTCGTGGGCCACGATGTCGAGCGCGGCCTGGAAATACCCCTTGTCGCCGTAGGCGAACTGGCGGATCGTGGGATCCCACATCGCGTTGGCGTAGCCCAGCGGATACGAATCCGGCCGGTACTTGATGCTGACGATGATTGGGGCGCCCGCGTTGTCGTACGAACGACGGCCGAGGACGTCGTAGAAGTAGTCGTAGGCCACTGCGTGGTTCGCGTGCGCGGACACCGCGGCCTTGTCCCAGCTGAACCAGCCCTTCTTGACCACCTTGCCCGGAAGGACCGGTGCGCCCAGGCCGAAGAAGCCGTACGACGTCGTGTAGGTGGCGATCATGCGGCTGGAATCGGCCATCTCGTTGGTGGTGAAGAACCAGATCCGCCGGGTCTCGACGGTGATCGCACGTGTTGCCCCGAGCCAGTCTTTGGCGGTGGTCGTGGCCGCGGCGGCCTGCGCGTTGGAGACCGCGATGATGACCTCGCCCGCCTGCTCTCCGTCGGCGTCGATCAGGTACGTCATGCCCGACGGCGCCATCTCGCCGGTGTCCGGGACGTGCACGACGACGCGCCATGCCAGCCGCGGCGATGCGTCGTCGGTCGACGAGTAGACCAGCAGCTCCTTGCTGAATCGGCTTGCGGCGATGAAGGATTCGATGGCGGCGGGGTCGGCCCCGGAACCCACGTACGCGGTTCCGGCGATCCACCGGAGTTCGTCGTCGTCGTCGACGGACGTGTCGGGAGTGATGTCGAACCCGTCGCCGAGTCCCCGGTAGTAGTTGAAGACACTGGTCACGTCGCCGTCGGCGTTGGTCACGAGGATCACCTCGCTACCGACGACCGGCACTCCGCCGACCGTTTCGGCGAACCGGTAGAAGTGTTCGGCGCTGTCACCGGTCCCGGCGGTCGACCTGATGACCATCGCCTCATCGGCGAATCCCGCGGGCGCGCCGAGAGCGGAGGACAGGGCGTTGAGCACCGCGGCGGCATCAGCGGTGTTGACCACGATGTGATCGGTGACCCGTCCGTCGATGACCCGGCCGGGCGACCCGCTGTCGGACGCCACGGTGATGGGCGAAACAGATTGTGGCGCAGACGGATTCGCGGGAATGGCGATCGTCACCTCGGTCGGCCGGGTGATGCCGAGCAGACCGAGCAGGCCGTGGACGCGGAACGGATTTCCGGAGGTGTCGTCGACGCGGATCGTGAACGTGTCGGCGCGACCTGCCGCGGCCGCCCCGGGGGTGTAGGTGAACTGTCCGTCGGCGTCGATGCGCACCCGACCGTAGACCGGTCCCGCGGTGAGGCGGTAGGTCAGTGCGGTGTCGTCGAAGTCGACGGCGTTGAGGCTGCCCGTGACGGCGCCGTCGGGGCCCGGCCCGTCGATCGAGACGTCGGCGACCGGGCGCTGGTTGTTCCACGTGTACTGGTTCTGGCGCACCGCGAGCCAGAGGCCCTCCACCAGAGTCGAGACCGGGGTCTGGGGCGCGGGCGAGTCGTCGACCGACGGGCGCAGACCGATCCAGGTGAGGACGTCGGTGACGATGGCCTCGGCGGTGACGGGTCGCGCGCTGACGATGCTGCGGACGGTGCGGGCACCCTCCGTTTTGGGGATCGCCGCGGTTTGGGTGATCGCCGCGGTCGCCGGCTCGGCGACGGTCGATGCGACGGCCACGGCGTCTTCCGAGGCGGCGTCTTCCGAGGCGGCGTCTTCCGAGGCGGCGTCTTCCGAGGCGGTGTCTTCGGACTGGTCTTCGGCGATACGCGACGAAGGCTTGCGTGACGTCCGCTCGTCGGCCGCCTCGTCGGCCTCCTGCGACTCGTCGTCGTCGGCCACCTCCTCGGCGGCATCGGCATCGGCGTCGGCCTCGGTATCCGCGTCGGTGTCGGTCTCGGCGTCGGTGTCGGACGACGACGGGGATGCGCTCGCTGCCGCACCGGTGGAATCGCCGGGGCTCGCGACCGCGACGCCCTGGCCGACGACCATGCCCATGCCGATTCCGGCGAGGACGATGCCCGAGTACAGCCCGAGCCTCGACCCGTCCGGCACTCGTGAATCCGAACAGGACCCCACGGTGACCCCCAACGTCGATGTTGGGAAGAACCTACCACTCGTCAGCAAACTTGCGGGAGTTCTGACCGCAAACGCCGAGGCGACGAGAGACTGTTTGCCGAGTGAAGGATATTCGACCCTCGCCACCGGTGCCTCTGCCGGCGTCGCGCTTCCCGAGGGTCGTGTCGTGCGACCGCCGATACGTCCGTGTGTTCCCCGACGATCAGCAAAGACATTTCGACACTGCGTGCGTCGCTTCTGACGCAACGACCTAATGGGATCTGATCAGCGAGCCTGCGATCGGTAATGGTCGGTCCGGGTGATGCTGATTGCTGAGCCGCCGGCTCGGTGAGCACTGCTTCGCCTTGGAGAATCGTTCGACTCCTAAGCCTAGATCGTGCCCCGACTGGTTGGTGAGGTCACCTTTAGCGCTGATGGGGTGTCGTGCTCCGAGCACTGATCCATTAGGTTGCCGCCGGGTGTCCTTGGGCTCGTAAAAGGTTCCATGACATCGCGTAGGGAGGCGAGTTGACGCTATTTATTGGAGACGACTGGGCTGAAGACCACCACGACATTCATCTGATGGACGCCGAGGGAACCAGGCTGGCATCGCGTCGCTTACCAGAAGGGCTGGCTGGCATTCGCGGGTTCCACGAACTGGTGGCTGCCCACGCCCAGGATCCCACCGAGGTGGTAATCGGCATCGAAACCGACCGCGGCCTGTGGGTCGAAGCACTCGCCGCGGCCGGCTACGAAGTGTTCGCGGTCAATCCGCTCGCCGTGGCCCGCTACCGCGACCGCCACCAGGTATCGGGTGCGAAGTCTGATGCTGCTGACGCCAAACTCTTGGCTGATCTGGTGCGCACCGACCGGCACAATCACCGCCCGATCGCCGGGGACACCCCGGAGGTGGAGGCGATCAAAGTCCTGGCACGGGCGCATCAAAACCTGATCTGGAGCCGCAACCGCAACACCAACGCGCTGCGCAGCGCGCTGCGCGAGTACTACCCCGCTGCGTTGGAGGCCTTCGCCTCGCTGTCCGACCGCGACGCCCTGGCGATCCTGGGCCGCGCTCCCACCCCGACCGACGCCGCACGGCTGAGTGTCTCAAAGATCCGATCAGCGCTCAAAGCTGCTGGGCGACAACGCAACCTCGACGCCAAGGCACTCGAGATCCAAACCGCATTGCGCAGCGACCAGCTCGCCGCCGCGCCCGCGGTCACCGCCGCGTTCGGGGCCACCACCCGCGCCGCGGTCGCCATCATCACCGAGTTGAACCACCACATCGCCGACCTCGAAGCCGAATTGGCGGCACATTTTGAGACACACCCGGACGCCGACATCTACCTCTCCCTGCCAGGACTCGGTGTCATCCTCGGCGCCCGGGTGCTCGGTGAGTTCGGGGACGACCCCAACCGCTACACCACCGCCAAGTCTCGCAAGAACTACGCCGGAACCTCCCCATTGACCATCGCGTCGGGCAAGAAACGCGCCGTACTGGCCCGCCACGTCCGCAACCGCCGCCTCTACGACGCGATCGACCAATGGGCCTTCTGCGCCCTGACCAACAGTCCCGGCGCACGCACCTTTTACGACCAACACCGCGCCGCCGGCGACCTGCACCACCAAGCACTACGCGCCCTGGGCAACCGCCTCGTCGGCATCCTGCACGGCTGCCTCCGCCACCACACGCCCTACAGCGAACACAAAGCCTGGGCCCACCGCCAAACCGACTCCCGAGCTGCTTGACAACCTACGGTCCTGGGATGTCTAGGCTGTGTCGGTGACCCTCGTTCTCGGCCCCGTCCTGCGTCATGTCGGTGAGTCGACCGCCGCCGTCTGGGTGCAGACCGACGCGCCCGCCGAGGTCGAGGTGCTCGGCTGTTCGGCCCGGACGTTCCAGGTGCAGGAGCACCACTACGCCCTCGTGCCCGTCACGGGCCTGACCCCCGACTCAGTGCACGAATACCAGGTCCGCATCGACGGCGAGATCGTCTGGCCTGAACCCGATTCCGAGTTCCCGCCCAGCGTCATCCGGACGCGCGGCCCCGCCGGAGCCCACCGGCTGAAGGTCGTGTTCGGTTCCTGCCGGTATCCGAAGACAGGCGTGCAGAAGCTCGACGACAAGCTCGGACTCGACGCGCTGGACTGCTACGCCGAGCGTCTGACGGCGACGCCCGTCGACGAATGGCCGGATGCGCTCCTGCTCCTCGGCGATCAGGTCTACGCCGACGAGCTCACGCCCGAAGCGCGGCGCAACCTGTCGGGCCGCCGCCAGACCAAGCGCCGCCCACCCGACGAGGTCGTCACCTTCGACGAGTACGAGGGGCTCTACCGGCACACCTGGGGTGACCCCGAGATCCGCTGGATCCTGTCGACCCTGCCGACGGCGATGATCTTCGACGACCACGACATCCGTGACGACTGGAACACCTCGGCTCCGTGGCGGGCCGAGGTGAACGAGAAGCCGTGGTGGCGCGACCGGATCCATGCCGGACTGGGTTCCTACTGGGTGTACCAGCACATCGGGAACCTCAGTCCCGAGGAACTCGCGAGCGATGAGGACTACCAGAAGGTCCTCGCAAACGACGGCGACTGCTGGCCGCACCTGGTCGAACTGGCCGACCGCGCCGACTACGAAGTCGACGGCGACAAGGGGCTGCGGTTCAGCTTCCGCTGGGATCTGGGTCGCAGCCGCCTGATCATGGTCGACTCCCGCAACGCCCGCATCCTCGACAGCGGCGAACGGAAGATGCTCGGGGACCGCGAGTTTCGCTGGCTCGAGGATCAGGTCAACGACGATCTCGGCACCGTGGACCATCTGCTGATCGGGTCGTCGCTGCCCTGGCTGTTGCCCCCGGCCCTCGGTGACGTGCAGACGATCAACGAGATCGCCGCCGACCGCGACGGATTACGCGGCAAGCTCGCCGAGACGATCCGTCAGACGGCGGATCTGGAGCACTGGCCGGCGTTCCTGAAGTCCTTCCTGCGGTTGTCGGCGCTGATCGAGTCGGCCGCCGATCATTCGTCGACCGGTCCGGCGACGGTGTCGGTGCTCTCCGGCGACGTCCACCACAGCTACGCCGCGCGTGCCGATTTCCCCGGCAAACACGCCACCCGGGTGCATCAGCTGGTGTGCTCCCCGGTGCACAACTACGTTCCGGCGCCGCTGAAGCCGGTCTTCCGGCTCGTCTGGTCGCCCCGGCTCGCCCGCGTGACGCGGCGCTGGGCCCGCCGCGCAGGATCGCCCGACCTGCCGATGTCGTGGCGCAACCTCAGCGGCCCACTGTTCGGCAACACCATCGCGAGCCTCAACGTGTCGGGGCGCGACGCCGAGGTGGTCTTCGAGCAGCCCCGGGACGACGGCTCCCTGACCTCTGTCATCACGGTGTCGCTGACCGATTAGTGGACACCCTCCATCTGCCGGCTGATCCACGGCGAGATGGCGAACACGACGACACCTGCGACGACCGCAATCGCACCGAGAACGCCGAAATACGCCGCCTCCCGGGATGTGTCGTAATACCCGGCGAGCACGCCGGACATCGAGGTGCCCAGACCCACCGAGAAAAAGTAGAGCGCCATCATCTGTGCCCGGAAGGCTTGCGGGGCCAGCTTCGTGGTGACGGACAGGCCGATCGGTGAGAGCAGGAGTTCGGAGACAGCGAACACCCCGAGGATCGCCAGGACCACCAGGGCAGGCACGGCGCTGACACCCGCGAGCGGCACGAAGCACAGGAACGCGACGCCCATACCGATGACGCCGTAGGCGAACTTGCGGGGCGTGGTCGGGGCGCGTTTCCCCAGACGGGTCCACATCAGCGCGAACAGCGGTGAGAGCGCGATGATCCAGATCGGTTCGATCGAGCCGATCCAGTTCGACGGCGCGGTCCACCCGAAGATCGACCAGTTCATCCGCTCGTCGGAGTAGACGGCGAGCACGGTGAAGATCTGCTGGAACAGCGACCAGAAGACGGCGTTGGCGACGAACAGCGGGATGAAGGCCCGCACGCGGGTCCGCTCGGGCGCGGTGACCTTCGGGCTGCGGAACAGAACCACGAAGTAGGCGACCGAGGCGATCACGATGACACCCGTCGTGACCTGGGACAGATTCTCCAGCGTCACGAGTCGCAACGCGACGGCCGCGGCCACGGCGAGGACCACGACCGCGAACACGCCGGCGGTCTTGCCGATCGCGCCGCGCGGCAGCGGGTTGGGCACCTCCCGGCCGTGCTCGCCGAGGTTGCGCCGGAACGCGACGTACTGGATCAGCCCCAGCGCCATCCCGATCGCGGCGGCACCGAACCCGTAGTGGAAACCGATGCGGGTCTGCAGCAGACCGGTGATCAACGGCCCGATGAACGCACCGAGATTGATGCCCAGGTAGAACAGCGTGAAGCCGCCGTCGGCACGCGGGTCGCCCTTGGCGTACAGCGTGCCCAGCAGTGAGGATGCGTTCGCCTTCAGCGCCCCCGAGCCCAGGGCGACCAGAACCAGACCGGCGCCGACGCCGGCCAGCCCGGGCAGGACCGCCAGCGCGATGTGGCCGAGCATGACGACCACGCCTCCGTAGAAGACGGTGCGTTCCATGCCGAGGACACGGTCGGCGATCCAGCCGCCCAGCACCGTGGACAGGTACACCAGGCCGCCGTAGGCGCCGACGATGCCCGTCGCGGTCGCCTGCGGCAGCCCGAGCCCGCCCTCGGTCACCGAGTAGTAGAGGTAATAGCCGAGGATGGTGAGCATCCCGTAGAACGAGAACCGCTCCCACAGCTCCACGCCGAACAGATTCGTCAGTCCGATCGGGTGTCCGAACAGAGTCCGTGTGGAGTCCCGCTGATGAGTGACCATGGGGATACCCTGCACCTTCCCGCCCTTTCACAGCGAGTTCCTAGACTCGGGTCATGCCGGTTCCCGAGAAGCCCCGCCCTGGTCAAGAGTCGGTCTGGGACTACCCCCGGCCTCCCCGGCTGGAGGAGTTCCGGGGGTCGATCACCATCGAGTTCGGCGGCCGGACGATCGCCGCGACCGAACGCGCCTGGCGGGTGCTCGAGACCAGCCATCCGCCGACGTACTACCTACCGCCGGGCTGCTTCGCCGACGGGGTGCTGCGGCCCGCAGTCGGCTCGTCCTGGTGCGAATGGAAGGGCAAGGCCAGCTACTACGATCTCGTCACCCCGACCGCCGTCGCCGAACGCGCAGCCTGGACGTACCCCGCCCCGACCGCGGCGTTCGTCGACATCACCGGCGCCGTGGCCGTGATGGCGGCCCGGGTCGACCGCTGCACCGTCAACGGCGAGGAGGTCGTGCCGCAGCCCGGCGGTTTCTACGGCGGCTGGATCACCAGCTGGGTCGCCGGGCCGTTCAAAGGGGTGCCGGGTTCGTCCGGTTGGTGAGCGTGCCTACTCGCCGACGGCGTGGACCCGGCCGTTGGGGTAGGGCAGGGCGATGCCGTGCTCGTCGTAGGCCTGCAGGATCGCGCGGCGAAGGCGGCGCTGCACCGCCCACTGAGCGTTGGGTCGCACCTTCACCGTCATCCGCAGCTTGATCAGGTCGGGTGAGAGCTCCTGGACGCCGAGCATCTCCGGTTCCCCCAGCACCTTGCCCGCCAGGGACTTCTCGGCGACAGCGGCCTCGGCCGCCTCCACGGCGACCTGCTCGGCGCGCTCGATGTCGGCGCTGAGCGCCACCGGCACCTCGATCCGGGCGACCGCATACTCCTGGCTCATGTTGCCCACCCGCGCGATCTCGCCGTTGCGGACGTACCACAGCGTGCCGTCGATGTCGCGCACCGTGGTGATCCGCAGCCCGACGCTCTCCACCTCGCCGACGGCCTCGCCGAGGTCGACGGTGTCGCCGACGCCGTACTGGTCCTCGAGCAGCATGAACACGCCGGTGACGAAGTCACGGACCAGGTTCTGCGCGCCGAAGCCGATCGCGAGGCCGACGACGCCGGCCGACGCGATGAACGGGGCGATGTTCACGCCGACGACGTTGAGCACGGCCAGGACCACCCACACCAGCAGCACGATCGAGACGGTCGACTTGAGCACCGAACCGATGGTCTGGGCGCGTTGCTGGCGTCGCGCGATGATCTGTTCACTGGTGGTCGAGGACGGCACGCGGTCACGGAGCCGGCGAACCAGCGGAGGCGTGCGCTGCGGCCGTGCGTCCTCGCCCCCGCCGCGGTTCTTGCGGGTCCTGCCGGTGGTCGCCCGGTCGATCATGCGGTGCACGAGGTACCGGATGACGAGGGCGACGGCGATGTAGACGACGATCCGGATCGGGACCTCGATGAGCCAGTGCCGACTGGTGTCCGTCCATTCGAAAGCCAAAGAGGAGACATCCATGTCTGCCCACCATACGGTTTCCGACGGACCGCGCCGTGGGTGGGAGGATGGCGGGGTGACTGTCGTTCTCGCGCTGCGATGCGCAAACGGGCTTGTACTGGCGTCGGATTCGCAGATCACCGACCCCGGGCGCGGACTGACCTACCCGGCGCAGAAACTGCACACCCTGGGTGCCCACGCGGCCTGGGGTGGCAGCGGATCACGGGCGGTGCTCTACGACGTCGAGCAGGTGTTCAGCCGTGAACCGGACTCGATTCTGGAGGCCAAGGACATCGGGCACGCGCTGCAGGCCCGCATCCTGCCGATCCTCAAGCATCACTACGCGAACTTCATCGCCGAAGTCCCCGGGCAGGAGACCGGCGGGACGCCGGCGACCTACGTCCTGGCCGCCGGCTATGTCGGCGATGCGCCGTTCATCATCGACATCGACCCCAACGGTCTGATCGGCCACCACGAGGAGACCGGCTTCCAGGCGGTCGGCAGCGGTGCGGCGATGGCCCAGCAGGCCCACGCGCTGGTCACCCATTTCCACATGTCGCAGCGCGACGTGGACTACGGCGTGGTGGCCGCGCTGCGGGTGCTCGACGCCCTCGACGCGTCCTCGCCCAGTGTCGGCGGGCCGATGGACATCTGCCGGATCACCCCCGAGGGCGCTCACCACCTCAGTGAGGACGAGGTCGCCGACGTCCGCGGTCACGTTCGGCGCTGGGTGCAACTGGAACAGAAGGCCCTCGACGGGCTGTTCGACTGACGCGAACAGCTCAACCGGCGACTTCGAGAGCGAGCACCGCGATGTCGTCGCGCTGGCTCAACTTCGGGGCCAGCGTGGCGATGTCGTCCATCAGTGCCGCCAGGCCCCGCCCTGAATGCTCTGCGACGAACTCCGAGAGCGCGAGCTCGTCGAATCGAAGGTCGTCCAGGCGGGCCTCGATCAGGCCGTCGGTGTAGAACAGCAGGATCTGCCCGCGGCGCAGCGTCACCGTGCACACGTCGAAGACGGCGTCGGGCAACGCGCCGACGAGCATCCCCTCCCCGGGCCGGACCGCCTCGATCCCACCGTCGGGATCGACGAGCAGCGCCGGGGGGTGTCCGCCGGTCGCGAGCGTCACCCGGAAGCTCTCCCCGCCGTCGACGGGTTCGATGGTGCCGAACAGCACCGTGCAGAACCTTCTCGGCGCGACCTCGCGCAACAGCACCGAATTCAGTTCGGCCAGACCGGAAGTCGGGTCGGGGTAGTGCAGGGCCGCCGAACGCAGCGTGTACCGGATCAGCGACGTCACCACGGCCGCGTCGACGCCGTGGCCCAGGACGTCACCGATGAAGAACGCCCACCGGTCGTCGCCGAGCCCGAACAGGTCGTAGAAGTCCCCGCCGACCTGGCGCGCGGAGACCGGGCGGAAATACGCCGCAGCCTGGAGACCGTCGATGTGCGGCAGCGAAGGCGGCAGCAGGGTGCGCTGCAGGGCTGTCGCGAACTCCTCGATCGAGTCGCGGTCACGTTCGGCGATCCCGCGGTCGGCATGGGCCCGGTCCCGTTCCCGCCGCGCCTCGTCCCTGTCGCGCTCGGCCTCGCCGCGGTCCACCTCGGCGACGTCACGGGCGCTCTCGGCCGCACCGCGCAGACCTCTCTCCAGCGACACGGCGTCCAGGGACGACCGGCGCAACTCCAGCTGGTCCATGACGATGGCGGCCAGGTCTGCGAGGACGGTCTCCTCATCGGCGGTGAGTTGGCGCGGTCGGGTGTCCATCACCACGACGGCACCGAGCCGGTACCCGTCGAAAGTCACGATCGGTGCCGCCGCGCAGAACCGGACGTGGTGGTCGCGCAGGAATGCACTGGTGCCCGCGGTCGGGTCGGTGTCGACGTCATCGACGACCTCGATGCGCTCGGCCGCGGCGACCGAGGCGAGCACTGCGTCGTCGCGCGGCACAAGACCGTCCGGGGAGTCGATTCCGTGGCTGGTGACCAGCCGGACGTGGTCGTCATGGACGATCGCGACGACGGCCATCGGGACACCGAGTGCCCGGGCGGCCAGCCCTGCCATCCGCTCCAGCACCGTGCCGGGTGCGGTGCCCACGACGCGGTAGCGCGCAACCGCGAGAAGGCGATCTTCTTCGGCGGTGCTGTGGAGTTCGCGTCGTTCGGGAATTGCGGTCCGACTCTCGTTCCGATCGCCCCCACGCAGGGACGATTCGGCGAGATTTTGTCAAGCGTTCGACGCCGCGGCAACGCCCAGAGCGAAGTATGTCGAGATTGTCACGCCTGGGCGAGCGCCGCCGCCAGATCTGCCTGTGTGTCGGCGAGAAAGGTCTGCAACTCGCCTCCGACCATGAACGTCGTCGTGAACTGGTGGCGTTCGGCGATCTGGTTCCAGGTCGGCGTGTTCACCATCTCGGCAAGGACCTCCTGCCAATAGCTCACCGCACCGGCCGGCATCCCGGGCGGGCCGTAGAGGCCCCGCCAATTGGACAGGGTGACGTCGAGGTTCTGCTCACGCACGGTCGGCACGTCGAGGCCGGGCAGACGCTCTTCGGACAGCACGCCCAGCGCCCGCAACTCCCCCGACCTGACCAGGTCGACGAATTCACTGACACCACCGACGGCCACGCTGATCCCGCTGTTGAGCAGCGCCTCGGTCTGGTCGCCGCCACCTTCGAACGCGACGTAGTCGAGCGCGGCAGGATCACCTCCTGCGGCGGCCACCAACAGATCGAACGGAGCCTGGTCGTCGGTCGCGGCGGCGATCTGCACCCGGCCCGGGTCGGATCTGATCGCCGTCATCACGTCGGCGAGCGTCCGGTACGGGGATTGGGCATCGGTGACCACGACGTAGTACTCGGTGATCAGCCGGGCGATCATGGTGACGTCGTCGTACCCGTAGGGCGAGAGCCCGCGCAGCTGATTCATCATCATCGACAACGAGGTCACCGAGACCTGATCGTCACGGCCCTGGTACTGCTCGACCATCGAGGCGAGGAAGTCCGCCCCGATGTTGCCCGGCTTGTTCTGCACCGGCAGTGGCACGGTGACGAGCTTCTCGGTCTCCAGTGCCTCGACGACGGCACGGATCGTGATGTCGAATCCGCTCCCCGGATTGGCTCCCGCGGTCATGGTCACCGGACCGACCGGATACTCGGGTGCGGCCGCGGCTTCGGCGGGCATCAGTGAGCCGGTCAGGACGAGTGCCGCCGCCATGACGGCGCCGAGAGCGGATCTGAACATGGACGGGTGCGCTCCTGAGTGATGGTGTGCCCACACGGTCGTGTGCTCACAAAGCTCTACACCGACGCGCCCGGCGTTGTCCCGATGTTCTGTCGGAAGTTGCCAATATCTCTCGCCGGGACCGGCCTGCCGAACAGATGCCCCTGGGCGAACCGGCAGCCGGCGGCCTGGACGTTGTCCGCCTGGGCTCTCGTCTCGATGCCCTCGGCGATCACGAGCAGGCCCAGTCCCGTGCAGATGCTCATCACGCTGCGGTACAGGGCCAGGTCATGCGCGGGATCGGCCCCGGAGACAAGGCTTCGGTCGAGCTTGACGATGTGCACCGGCAGCGCATGGAGGTAGGTCAGGGAGTTGTACCCGGATCCGAAATCGTCGAGGGCCACGCGGACCCCGAGTGCGGCAAGTCTGCGGATCTGCGCTGCGGCGTCGGCGATGTCGACGATCGGCACCGTCTCGGTGATCTCGATGACGAGGCGCCGCGGCTCGATGCCGTACCGCGCAAGCGTGCGGCGCACATTCTCGTCGAACCCGGTGCTTCCCAACCGGGCCGCTCCGACGTTGATGTGGAGATCGACATCGATTCCGGCCGCGGAGATTTCACGGCAGGCGAGGTCGAGGACCAACGCGTCCAGCGCCGCGCCCAATCCCGCGGCCTCGGCCGTCGCCACGAAAGTCTCCGGCGCGACCCGTATCCCGTTGGGCGCCGTCCACCGCGCCAACGCCTCCACGGCGACGGGAACCTCTTCGGGCAGGCTCACGATGTGCTGATAGACCAGATGGAACCCCTGCGGCACAGCGCCTTCCGCTTCCCGCAGCGCGATCGGGAAGTCTGCGGGCGTGCGCGTGGACGCCTGGTAGACGACCGCGGTGTCCTTGCCCTGGCGCTTACCGGCCAACATCGAGATGTCGGCATGCCGGAGCAGATCGTCGGGTGTCTGCGGCAGGCCGGTCGCCTCGGGCCCCACGACACCCATGCTGGCGGTGACCCGCACCGACGAGCCCTGCACCATGAAGGGGCTGCGCAGAGCCAGGCGCAGCCGATCTGCGACCTGGTCGAGGCGGTCCCGGTCGGCGCGGGCCAGCACCGCGAACTCGTCACCGCCGATGCGCGCCAACGTGTCACCGTCAGCCAGGCACCCGCTGAGGCGACGGCCGACCGCGCAGAGCAACTCGTCACCGGCGGCGTGACCGTATCGATCGTTGACCTCCTTGAAGTCGTCGAGGTCGACGAAGATCAGCACGAAGTCCCGGTCCCGGGCCGCCCGCTCGAGCCGCTCGGAGAACAGGATCCGGTTGGGCAGACCGGTCAGCGGATCATGGCGCACCGCCCAGTACAGCCGACGGGTCAACGCCCACTGCGCACGCGTCACCAGAATTTGACGAACGGTCACCAGGAAAACCATGAGCACGGCCCCGTACGCGGCGAACAGTCCCAGGGGTCGGCCGGTCACGACGTGGAATGCGAACAGCACCGCCGTGCCGAAGAAACCGGCGTAGGGCAGGATCAGCCGCACCCAGTCGGTGCGGCGGTAGGCGAAGTCGCCTTCGGTGTCGCGCTCTGAGGTGCGCAGCAGCGCGTGGGTGATCATCCACTGCCCGGCGACGAAACCGACACCGCCCCACAGGGAGCCGCCGTCGACACCGATGAACTCGAGGTACACCCCGACGCGATACGCCGAGGCGACCGTGACGACGCCGCCCGCCAGGAACAGGTAGGTCGATCGGTAGGGACGATCTACGTCGTAGAGCATCGCGACCACGACCGCGGTTCCGACCACCATCAGTTCGGTCAGCCCGAGCGTAATTCGCAGGCCCATGTTCACCAGGTCCGGCGACGTGGCGGTCAGCTGATGGAGGAAGCCGCCCATGCCCGCGAGGATCGCGAAAGACAGGCCCGCCACCAGGCCGTCGATGACGTTGGTCGTCGCGGTCTGCCGCAGCGGCCCGCGGGGCGGGTTGACCCAGACCCCGCCGGAGCGGCCGAGCAGGATCAGCGCGACCAGCGACAGCACCGGGCAGCACAGGAATGTGGCCGTCGCCGCGAAGTCCGCGACCGTGTTTCCCACGCCGATGCTGCCGGTGACCCGGAAGAGCTGGGCGATCAGCCAGCAGCCCATGGAGGCCAGGTACAGCAGCCGCCACCGGCGCCGGGCGCCGTCGGTTCGTGTCACGGCGAGCAGGGCACCGGCCACCGTGAGGATCGCTGCGCCGAACTGGAGGGCGGTGTCCACCCGGACGCCCTCGACCGTGCCGCGAAGCGTGGCGGCGTTGAGGACGGCCAACAGTGCGAGCAGACCGAAGAGACAGTCCGGCCATCGACGGCGATCGACCAACCCGGCTCCCCTCGGCAAGCCACCTCTGGGCACAGTGTCACGAGTCATCGCGCGGCGCACCGTAAAGCCGAAAGTCCGCCCCGCATGAGTGACCGACTCGGGGGTGGGTACCTCCCCTGCCGAGGAGGCCCCTATGAACATCCATTCTTTACTGCGCTCCGCAGAATCGCTCGGCGCCGTCGACAGGCCGGCCGACCGCGCCGCCGACACCGTCGACCGCGTACTCGGCGACAGCCCGGTCGCATCGGCGCTGAGAGGATCGTGGCTCGGGCACCCCGTGCACCCCTTGCTGATCTTCCTGCCGTTGGGGTCCTGGATGACTGCGCTCCTGTTCGACCTCGGGTTACGCGATCGCACGACGGCGCGTCGACTCCTCGCTGTCGGCCTGGCCGCGACACCGCCGACCGCACTCGCGGGCTGGGCGGACTTCCCGCTGCTCAACCGCGAACAGCGACGGGTCGGGTTGCTCCACGCCGTGGTCAACGGTGTCGCGATCGGTCTGTTCGCGGCGGCGTACCGGGCACACCGCAAGGAGAAGCATCGCCGCGCAACGGTCCTGACGATCATCGGTCTGGTCGTCGTCAGTGTCGGCGGGGCGCTGGGCGGACATCTGTCGTACGCGCAGGGGGCAGGTGTGCACCGCTTCCAGGCCCCGCACCACACCGGCGATCTGATCTCGTACGCCCGCGTCCGGGCCGCCTGAGTCCGCGGAAAACCTCCCCGTCGAGTGACCATCCCGTAAATTGGCTGTCGGGCCGGGGCGGGTCGATGGCTGGATGGGGAACGAAATGCACGCGTCCATACGCGCGGCGCTCGCCGCTGGGGTGACGACACTGACCGCAAGTGCGCTGGCGTTCGCGCCCCCGCCGCAACCACGTGCGGCGCAAGCACTTTCGATGCAACCACTGTCGATCGCCTCGGAGATGGTCTCCGCCGCCTCGTTCACCGCGGGCAGCACCCGGATACTTCCCGTCACAGATCCGCAGGCGCTCGCCGCGCTCACGGCGTTCACGCAGCCGTGGCCCGGCACGCCCTCGGACGCAGCGGATCCCACCGACCTCGCGACCGTGACGACCGCAGACGAGCCCCTCGAGGATCCGGTCGCGCTGAACGCGGCGTCCGACGTCATCGACACCGTCTACGCGTTCACGCGGTACTGGGCGAACTACGTGTCGTTGGAACTCGGTCCGTGGTTGATCAACTGGGTCCCGTTCGGATACCTGATCTCGGATCAGATCCAGATCTGGTACCCGAGTTTCGTGCTGCCCGTGGTGGACAGCTTCGTCTACGACTTCCTGGATCCGGTCGTGAACGATCCGCTGAACCTGGAGGTGTGGGCGCAGGGAATCGGCAGCATGATCGAGACCGCCGTGGCCGGTGTCCGTAACGGTGTCACCGCCGAGATCCAGTACATCCTGGACTTCGGCTGGTTCCCGTTCCCGCTGCCTCCGCTGCCGTCCTTCCCCGTGCCCGGGGCGGCGGGAGCGTCGGCCGAGTCGGCGGACGCCGACGTGCTACTCGCGTCGGTCGACGAGGCTGATGCTGCCGGTGCCGTCGAAGATGCCGTCGAAGATGCTGAGGGCGGCGCGGCCGAAGCTGTGGAGGTGGACGGCGACGACATCGTCGCTCAAAAGCCTGCCGACGTGTCCGGCGAAGCCGTGGACGACGCCTTGGTTGAGGAAGAATCGGTCGAGGAAGAATCGGTCGACGTGGTCGACGAGGAATCCGTCGAGGCCGTCGATGACGAGACCGATCAGGTCGAGGAGACGGTTGACGAGGAGTCCGCCGAGGACGGCGCGACAACAGATGACGAGCCAACAGATGAGGACGCGCCCGCCGGCAGCGACAGCGGGGATGACACGTCCGGGTCGGAGACCGAGTAGGCCGGCATTGAGTGGGGCGGGCGGGGCTCGAACCCGCGACCGCAACATGAGCCGCGGGCGCATCCATACTCAGGTTGCCGATCTGCTCGACCGGGGGGTTAAAGAGCCCGACGGTCAATTAACTTACGGTATGCAATTCATAGGTCAATAGCCTATGATTCGCATACTGGAGGATGGATCATGGCAAAGCTACACAGCACGGCGGTCCCCGCCGGCCTCGCAGCGCGCCCACTGCGCACCTTTCGCACCGGGCAGGCCGAGGACACCTACGCCTACCCGGGCCCCGAGATCGCGCGGCTCCACGAACACGGCCTGCTCCACCGCCTCGCCAACGGTTACTACGTCGTCATCCCCCAAGAAATGCTGGGCCGCAGATGGATTCCCGATCTGGAAGCCGCCGCCGCCGGAATCGCCACCACGATCTACGGCCATGACGACATCGTCGTCATGGGACTCAGCGCCGCGCGCCTGCACGGCGCCATCCCCCGCGCTCTGGCAACCGCCATCGTGGCGGTACCGCGCCAACACCGCCCCATCACACTCACCGACCGGCCTGCTGTCGTACGGTTCGTCAAACGCAACACCGCAGAACTCGACGCCGAACGCGTCCGCACTGACCTGGGCCCCACACTGACGACGACGCCGGAACAAACCATCCTCGACCTCGCGCACCGTCCCACCCTCGGCGACAGCGCAGCCGACGTCCCCGCCGCCGTCAAAGCCCTCTACGCACGGGCGGATTCAAACCGCTTGCGCCAGCTCGCCACCGAACAGCGCCGACTGACCTCCCTGCGCCGGGCGGAAGACTGGGCGGGGGGTTGATCATGAATCCTGACGAACGTGACTCGGTCGCAACGCAGTTCGGCGTATCCGACGAACAAGTCGAGCGCGATCACCTCATCTCCAACATCCTCGCGTTCCTCAGCCGTGAGTTCGGCGACCCGGGTCCACTTCATCGGCGGCACTGCCCTGGCCCGCACCCACCTCCCCGACGGACGGCTGAGTGAGGACATCGACCTCGTTGCCGTCGGCAGCCGCAAAGAGGTGGCCACCGAGCTCGACGCCACACTTCCCGCGCCGTCGCGCGCACCCACGGCCGGCTGACCGTCGAACCCGCCCTCGGCGCTACCGCAGACACCCTGCCGGTGCTGCTGCGGCCATCGGACGGACACCCGGTTCGACTTCAATTGCTGTCGGCACGCGACCGCGTTGTCTGGCCGACTGAACGTCGCGAACTGTTTCAGCGTTATGCGGACGCACCCGCTGCTGAACTACTTGTGCCCACGCTCCCCGCGTTCGCGGCGTCAAAGACGGCGACATGGACGGACCGGCACGCGGCCCGCGACCTCTGGGACATCTGGGCCCTGAGCCGAGTCGGCGCCATCGACGCAGACGCCGCCGCCCTGTTTCGGCGGTACGGACCGACCAACAAGGCACCTATGCAGCACATGTTCGACCGAGCCCCGACGGACGCGGAGTGGCGGGCGCAGCTGGCCGGGCAGACCCGCCTGACCGTGACAGCAGCCGAAGCGCTCGCCGCCGTACGCGAGGCATGGCGGCAGGCCGTACGACCTGCACAGAATTCATAAACGGTGAATAAAGGATGAGTTCCAAAAATTGATCTTGAAAAACACTCTCTGAAGTGGGGCGGGCGGGGCTCGAACCCGCGACCAAGGGATTATGAGTCCCCGGCTCTAACCAACTGAGCTACCGCCCCGGCGCGATTGCGCGGCCATCATGGTCGCACACACCCCGTCAGGCGAAGATGGTCTGCCCCTGCTCGTCGACCTCGTAGCGTTCCGTGCCCTCGGCCACCCGCGGGGCATCCGCTGCCATCGACACCGCGATCTTGTTCGCGGCGTTGCGCATGACGTCCAGCGTGATCTCGAGCATCTGCTTCTCCGAGAAGTGCCGCCGCATTCCGTCGACGACGGCGTCGTCGATCGCCGACGGCGTCCAGACCAGCGCGTCGACGTAGCGCAGCGCTGACTTGTGCGCCTCGGTCAGGCCGTCGGCGCGTTCATAGTCGGCGATTTGCCGGTAGAGATCCTCCGACCCGCCCGCATCCAGCGCGTGCCCCTCCCGCAACGACTTGCACAGCCGACAGTTGTGCGACTCCGCGCCGCGCAGCCGCACCAACTCGGTGGTGACCGGGTCGACCTCGCGCAGCTTCGCGACCGCCGGCACGAAACCACCCAGCACCGCCCCGACGGGGTCGGTGTCACGGTCGATCTGAACCTCGGCCGACCAGCCCGGCCGGCCGAGTCCCAGCGCGTCGCAGCCCGCCCACACCCGGGGCAGGAAGTCGGCGACGAAGATCGCCACCACGACACGAAACGCGTTGTCGCCGTAGACCTTCACGAAACGGTTGCGTTGATTCTCCCCGATGCCGGTCACGTCGACGCTGAACTGCTCGGCGAACGCCACCAGAACGGCGTCGTCGTCGGTGTGCGCGTCGGGCAGGTCCGCCGGCGGCGGCAGCGGGGGCAACGACAGCGCGCGGCCGCAGGTGAGCCGGATCAGCGTGTCGGCGCGGTCATCCCCGGCGGACAACCCGACCAGTCGGGCCAGTCGCTGCGCCATCGCATCGGTCATCCCGCGATTATTGCGCCTGGCTGACCGAAGACATGGCGAAGTCCGGAATCCGCAGGGTCGGCATCTTGGCGCGGGTGGCCCAGTCCCCCCATTCCCGGGGCAGGGTGACCTCGCTGACCCCGGCCTCGGTCGCCCGCCGCAGCAGATCGAGAGGACTCTCGTTGAACCGGAAGTTGTTCACCGCGCCGGTGATCCGGCCGTCCTCGATCAGGTAGACACCGTCGCGGGTCAGCCCCGTCAACAGCAGTACCGCAGGGTCGACCTCCCGGATGTACCACAGCGTCGTGAGCAGCAGCCCACGCTCGGTCGCCGCGACCATATCGTCGAGGCTGGCCGTCCCGCCCGTCATCTGCAGGTTGTCGGCACCGACTGCCACCGGGGCGCCGAACTCTGCCGCCGCGGCACGCGGGTAGGCCAGCGCGTTGACCACACCGTCGCGGATCCAGTCCACGCGCTCGATCGCCAGGCCGTTGTCAAACACCGACGCGCGCTCCGACGAACTCGTCGTCGCCACGAACGGCGAGCATTCCAGACCGGTCGCACCCGGATCCGAATACAGCGTCAGCGGAAGCGAGGTGAGCTTCTCCCCCACCCGGGTCCCGCCCCCGGGCGCCGACAGAGCACTGCGGCCCTCCTGCGCGCCCCGGCCACCCATCGTCCAGGCCAGGTAGATCATCATGTCGGCCACCGTCGACGGCGGCATGATCGTCTCGTAACGTCCGGCGGGCAGCTCGACGGTACGGTTCGCCCACGACAGCCGGGTCGCCAGCTCGTCGAGCATCCGGTCGGTCGGGACGTCGACGAATTCCGGTGTGCTGACCCCACTCCACGCACTGGCACCATCACGCTTGCCGTTGATCTCCACAGAACCCGTCGGCTGCGTGAAGCGGCGCCGCAATCCCGACGAGGTCGCCACGAACGTCGTCTCCAGGGCGTGCCGGGCGTAACCGAACAACGTGTCGCGGCCGCGAAAACCCTGAGCCAGCGCCCCGGCCACTCCGCCGAAGATCTCGGTTCCGGTGACGGGTGTCGGGTGATCCCAGTCCGGCGGGGCGTCCCCGCCCGGCAACGGCGGTGCGCTGTCACGGGCGGCAGGGGCCGTCGCCGCCGCCCGCTGCGAGGCCGTCACCAGGTCGCTGATCGCGGCGGGGTCGACCGCACTCGTGCGCACCGATCCCACGTGCGCGTCCTGCCCTTGTCGCACAATGGAAATGACGGTCGTGGTGCGGCTCGTCGATTCGCCGTTCGTGGTCATCGTGTTGTTGGCCCAGCGCAGGGACGCATCGACGCGATCGTTGACGACGACGATCGTCTCGTCGGCGCGGCCCTGCCGCCGCGCCTCGGCCAGCGCGACGTCGATCACCTGCTGTGCGCCGATCATCGCCCGCTCTCCTCGCGTGTGTTGAGGATGTTGACGCCCCGGAACAGCGCCGACGGGCAGCCGTGACTGACCGCGGCGACCTGACCGGGCTGCGCCTTGCCGCAGTTGAACGCACCGCCCAGGCGCCACGTCGACGGACCACCGACCGCCTCCAGGGCGCCCCAGAAGTCGGTGGTGGTCGCCTGGTAGGCGACGTCGCGGACCTGCCCGTCGAGCCTGCCGTCGGTGATCTTGAAGAATCGCTGTCCGGTGAACTGGAAGTTGTAGCGCTGCATGTCGATCGACCAGCTCTTGTCACCGACGATGTACAGACCGTCCGAGACCCGGCCGATCAACTCCTCGGTGCTGACGTCCTCGGGCGCCGGCTGCAACGAGACGTTGGCCATCCGCTGGATCGGCACGTGCTGGGCGGAGTCGGCGTACGAGCAGCCGTTGGAACGACCGACCCCGAGACGCGGCGCGAACACGCGGTCGAGCTGATAGCCCACGAACAGGCCGTCGCGCACCAGGTCCCAGCTCTGCGCACGCACCCCCTCGTCGTCGAATCCGACTGTGGCCAAGCCGTGTTCGACGGTACGGTCGGCGGTCACGTTCATCACCGACGAGCCGTACCGCAGCCGGCCCAGCTTGTCGGGGGTGGCGAACGACGTTCCGGCATAAGCGGCTTCGTAACCGATGGCCCGGTCGTACTCGGTGGCGTGCCCGATGGACTCGTGGATCGTCAGCCACAGATTCGTCGGATCGATCACCAGGTCCTTGGGGCCGGCGATCACGCTGGGCGCCTTGGCCTTCTCGGCCAGCAGCGTCGGCAACTCGGCGAGTTCACCGGCCCAGTCCCACACCTCGTTACCGACCACCGCCTCCCAGCCCCTGCCCATCGGTGGGGCCAGCGTGCTCATCGTCTCGAACGATCCGGCGGCCGGGTCGACGGTGACGGCGTCGCACCGCGGCAGCACCCGCACCCGCTGCTGAGTGATCGTCGACCCGAAGGTGTCGGCGTAGAACGTCTGCTCCTTGGCCATGTTCAGCCACGCCGACACATGATCGATGCCCTCGGAAGCCAGCAGCCGGCCGGAGTAGTCCTCCAGCACCTCGATCTTGTCCTGGGTGGGAACCGCGAACGGATCGATGCGATAGTCCGATACCCACGACACGTCGCGGTAGACGGGTTCGGGTGCCAGCTCGATACGTTCGGCGTTCAGCGCGGCGAGCCTGGTGGCAACACGCACCGCACGCCGGGCGGTGTCGGCGGCGGCCGCGGTGTCGAGTTGCGCGTGGGAGGCGAAGCCCCACGTGCCGTCGACGATCACCCGCACCGCCAGCCCGATCTCGTAGTCGGTCACCGCGGTTTCCAGCGCGCCGTCGCGCAGCTGCACGGTCTCGGTGGTGATCGCGTGGATCCGCAGATCGGCGTAGCCGGCTCCGGCCTGGACGGCGGCGGTGAGCGCCGCATCGGCGAGCGCATGTCGCGGCAACGCAAGGAAGTCCGCGTCGACTGTTCGGGCTGTCACGCCTTCACACCGTAGATCAGCGCTGGGTACCGCTCGTGCCCAGGATGGTCAGCTCCAAGGCCAGCGCGACGCCGCAGACGGCGAGCACGACGGCGAAGGCGATCCAGTCCCGTCGTTTCGGTCCGGACGGAACGGCCGAGATCTGCCCTGCGCCACCGCGTGCGGTGATCGCGTCGCCCATCTCGTCGGCCCGGCGCAGCGCCACGGTGACGGCCGCGGCGAGCATATCGATGACCTCCGACGCCCACTGCCGGACCCTGGCTCGGCGGCGCGCGTCGACGTCTCCGGGACGGAGCCTGCGCGCCGCGTAGAGGACGCTGAACTCGTCGATCAGCATCGGAAACGCCCTCAGCGCCAACGCGATCGTGACCGCCCACTCGTCAACGGGTATCCGCAGTGGCCGCAACGGCCGGCCGAGTTTGGCGACCGCGGGCGCGACCTCGGCGACGTTGGTGGTCCAGGAGACCATCGCGCCGAGGCCCAGCAGCACGATGGACAGCGCGGTGATGCGCAGGAAGTTCAACAACCCACCGAGCCCGACGGTCATCGACCCGACGCTGAATTCCGGCGTGCCGCCGGCGAATGTCGCGGTGACCGCGCCCAGCAGCAGGAGGAACCACAGCCAGCCCGGGATCGACGGCAGTACTCCCCGCGGGATGCGGGCGATCCTCGCCGCGATGACGACCAGCAGCGCCACCGCAGCGATCGGCACCCACCCGGGGTAGAACGTCAACAGCACACCGATCGCGGCGACGATGATCAGCTTCGACCCCGCCCACAGATCGTGCATCGGGGTGCGGCCCGGCACCGGACGCAGCAGCACGACCTGCCTGCGCGGTTTGCGCGGCGTCCCGGCGGCGGTCATGACCGGCCTCCTGCCGTGGTCGGCTCCGTGGCGAGGACGCCGTCGGCGAGATGCAGCGTGCGCGGGCACAGGTTCTCCAGCCCCGCGAAGTCGTGGGAGATCACGACGACGGTCAGCCGTTTGCGCCGGCGGAGATCCACGAGGAGGTGCAGCAGCCCGCGCTGGGACGCGGCGTCCAGGCCGGCCAGCGGTTCGTCGAGGATCAGCGCACGCGGCGACCGCGCGAGCAGACCGGCCAGCACCACGCGCCGCATCTGCCCACCGCTGAGCTGGTCGATGCGGCGGTCGGCGAGTGCGGGGTCCAGGCCGACGGTGCCCAGCGCCGTGATGACCCGGTCCCGGTCACGCACCGAGAATCCGGCGGCAGATGCGATTTCGTGGGCCACGTGGCTGCGCATCAGTTGCAGCCGGGCGGCCTGGAAGGAGATCGCGACGGCGCCGACCTGATCGGAGACCGGTTTGCCGTCGAGTAGGCACGACCCCACGGTGGGCACCGCGAGCCCGGCCATGATCCACGCCAGCGTGGACTTGCCCGACCCGTTGAGGCCGTGGATCAGCACGCCGTCGCCCTCGTGCACGGTGAAGTCGATGCCGCTCAACGCCGTCTTCGCCCACGGGGTTCCGCTGCCGTACTCGTGGCCGACGTCGCGGAGCTCGAGCACGGGCACGCCGCGGGGAGGTCCGGACTCCTCGGACGCCGACGGCGCGTCGGCGGTCTCGACCATCTCCATGTTGTCGGAGTCCGCGCCGTTGCCGGCCAGTGTCACGGTGCGGTCGGCCGCGTCGGCCTCGTCGTTGTAGTGCGTGATGTGCACGAGCGCGGTGCGGTGCCGCCGGGTCAGCCCGGACAGCACTGACATCAGGTCCTCGCGGCCGTCCTGGTCCACCATGCTGGTGACCTCGTCGGCGACGAGCAACGACGGCTCGCGTGCCAGCGCCGCGGCGACCGCGAGGCGCTGCAGTTCGCCGCCGGACAGGCCGCCGGTGTCGCGTTCTGCGAGACCGTCGAGGCCGACCTCCCCGAGGAGCCTGTCCACATCGACGGCGGTGCCCGGCGGCAGACCCCAGACGAGATCGTCGGCGACCCGGGTGCCGAGCACCTGGCTCTCGGGATGCTGCATGACCACCGCGGTGCCGCCGATCCTGCCCAGCCCCACCGCGCCGGGACGCTCGACCGTGCCGCCGGTGGGTTCACGTCCGGACAGCACCAGCATCAGCGTCGTCTTGCCCGATCCGTTGGCGCCGGTGACCGCGACATGCTCGCCGGGTTGCACCGCGAGCGACACCGGGCCGAGCGCGTCGTGGTCGGTGCCCGGATAGCGGAAGCGGACGTCGGTGAGTGTCAGTGGGGTGGGCGCGATCTCGCCGGTGTCAGCCGAGGCTTCCAGCTTGTGGACGTCGGGCACGCCGGCGAGCCGCTTGAGCACGCGCGAGAGCGCCCACCAGCCGACCAGGCTGACGAACGTGATGCTGACGACGCCGGAGGCGAAGAACAGGAACGGCCAGTAGTGCAGCATGGTCGCGAAATCCCGGGTGAGCCGCTCGCCGACGGGGGCCAGACCCGGCACGCGCTCCAGCACCGCGGCGGTGCCGGCGATGTTGGCCGTCACGGAGTCGAAGATCAGGTTGCGCAGCCGGCTGAGCACGCCCAGCGCGGCGACGATCACGATTCCGAACAGCGCGCCCGCCACCAGCGCGCACACGAACACCGTCGGCGTTCCGCGTCCGCGCCGCTTCACGATCCCGGTCAGCCCGCCGATGTAGGCGCAGTTGATCACCGTCATCAGACCGCCCATGCCGGCGATCAGGAAGGCGACCAGGCCACCGGCCACGGTCGCGGCGAGCAGCACGCGCATCCGGTGGCGATAGGCCAGCAGACCCATAGGCACCGTGCCCACCAGCGACAGACCTGCGGCGAACGGGACGACGACGGCGATGATCGCGATGGCCGCGCACAGCGCCGCCATCACGGCTGCCTGCGCGAGTTCGACGGGCTGAAGTCGGCCGGTCCGTCGAGTGTCGCTCTCCGAACGGCCCGAGGTCATCTCACGATTCTGCCAGTCGCCTGAGAATTGGCCCGCCCGCCCGGCCTCCGGCGGACTCGCCGGGCGCGCGGCTGGGGACATATAGCAAAGCTATGTAACATCGGTTCATGTCGTCGACGCTCGGATCGGATCTGCTCTCGGTGGTGGCACGCATCAACCGCCTCGCCAATCAGCGGGTGCGGATGCCCGTCCCGTTCGCCCAGGCGCGCCTGCTGTCCACCATCGAGGACCGAGGCGAGGCGCGCATCTCCGACCTCGCCGCGCTCGATCACTGCTCGCAACCGACGATGACGACCCAGGTCCGTCGCCTGGAGGACGCCGGCCTGGTCGCCCGCACCGCCGACCCGAACGATGCGCGCGCCGTGCTGATCCGCATCACCCCGGCCGGCGTCTCGGCGTTGCGCCAGGCGCGGGCGGATCGCGGCGCGGCCGTCGACCCCTACCTCGAGCGGCTCGACGACACCGACCGCGCGACGCTCACACAGGCCGTGGACATCATGCGGCGACTCGTTGAGGACGCGACCTCCCCCAGCGCCGTGCCGCGCTGATCCGCTCGCAGTTTGGGATCATCCATAGGGTCTCTATATAGTTCTCCTATGCTTCGCTCTCAACCGAAGGCCGTCTGGGCCGTGGCTTTCGCGTCCGTCGTCGCATTCATGGGCATCGGGCTCGTCGACCCGATCCTCAAACCGATCGCCGACAACCTCGACGCGTCGCCGTCTCAGGTCTCGCTGCTGTTCACCAGCTACATGGCGGTGATGGGCGTCGCGATGCTGATCACCGGTGTCGTGTCGAGCCGGATCGGCCCCAAGCGGACCCTGCTGCTCGGTCTGGTGATCATCATCGCGGGCGCCGGTCTGGCCGGGACGAGCGATTCGGTGATGGGCATCGTCGGCTGGCGCGCACTGTGGGGTCTGGGCAACGCGCTGTTCATCGCGACCGCACTGGCCACCATCGTGAGCTCGGCGAAGGGTTCGGTGGCGCAGGCGATCATCCTCTACGAAGCCGCGCTCGGCGTCGGCATCGCGGTGGGTCCGCTCGTCGGCGGCGTACTCGGCTCCGTCTCGTGGCGTGGACCGTTCTTCGGCGTCTCCGTGCTCATGGTCGTCGCGCTCGTGGTCACCGCGTTCCTGCTTCCCGCGACACCGCCCGCCGCCCGCGCCACCACGCTGGCCGATCCGTTCCGCGCCCTGCGCCACCGCGGCCTGTTCGGAGTCGGCGTCACCGCGCTGCTCTACAACTTCGGCTTCTTCACCCTGCTGGCGTTCACACCCTTCCCGCTCGACATGGGCGCACAGCAGATCGGCCTGATCTTCTTCGGATGGGGTGTCGCGCTGGCGGTGACGTCGGTGTTCGTCGCACCGCGGCTGCAACGACGGTTCGGCACCGTGCCGACGCTGCTGGTGAACCTGATCGCGATGTCGGCGACGCTCGCCGTGATGGCCGTCGGCGCCGACCACAAGGCCGTGCTGGCCGCCTGCGTCGTGGTGGCCGGACTCTGGATCGGCATCAACAACACCCTGATCACCGAAGCCGTGATGAAGGCCGCGCCGGTCGAGCGGGGGGTCGCGTCGGCGGCCTACAGCTTCATGCGGTTCGGCGGCGCCGCCGTGGCGCCGTGGCTGGCCGGGGTGCTCGGCGAGACGTTCAGCGTGCATGTGCCGTTCTGGGTCGGCGCGGGGGCCGTGCTACTCGCCGCCGGCGCGCTCGCGGCCACCCGAACCCACCTGCGCCACCTCGACGACGAGGAGACCGGTATCGACGAGCTCATCGACGAGGCGCGGGCCCTGACCGTGGGCAGCGACAGCTGAGGATCAGGTGACCGACACCCCGATCAGATACCCGACGAGATAGGTCAGTGCGATCGCGGCGCCGCCGAGCAGCAGTTGCCGCACCGCCGACCGGATCCGCGGACGTCGGGTGAAGCGGGCCGCGGCGGCGCCGGCGAGCAGCAGACCCACACCGCCGCAAGCCAATCCGGCCCACAACGATTCGTAGCCGAGCAGGTACGGGACCAACGGGATCACCGCGCCGATCGCAAACAGGAAGAACGACGACAGCGCCGCCACCCATGGCGAGGGCTTCTCGCGCGGATCCACCCCCAGCTCCTGCACCAGGTGGAAATTCATCGCCTTGGCCTCGTCGCGGTGGATTTCCTCGGTCGCCTTGGTCGCGGTCTCCGGGGTCATCCCCATGTCGGTGAGCATCGCCACCAGCTCGGCGCGTTCGGCCTGCGGATGGTTCTCGAACGACCGACGCTCCACGCGCACTTCGGATTCGATCTGCTCGTTGGCCGTCATCACCGACGTGTACTCCCCGAGCGCCATCGAGAACGCGCCCGCCAACAACCCGGCGACCCCGCTGATGACCACGGTGTGGGCGTCGGCCGACGCCGCGACACCCGCGATCAGCGCCGTGTTGCTGACCAGACCGTCCATCGCCCCGAAAGTCGCGGCGCGCAACCATCCTCCGGTCACGTCGGCGTGCGCGTGATCGGCGACGTGCGGCTTGCCGGTCGGCGAGAACGGACCCCCTGCGGACTGAGCCATCCGCTGATTGAACACCCACCCCGGCCGGCTCCGGAACCCAGGTTTACCTGGGTTTGCCACATCACAGTTTGCGCTCGCGCGCAGAGGGTTACCGTCGAGGCATGACCACTACTGCCGAGCACCTCCGGAACTCCCTGGACGGCCGCTTCCGGGATGTGAAGAACCGCGTGCGGCGGGAGCTCAGCGACGACGTCTTCCGGCCGCACTACACCCCCAACACCGTCATCGCCCGCACCAAAGTGGCCGAGCAGATGAAGATCATGGCCGCCCGCGGCGCCGCCGAGGACGGGTTCAAGAAGGAGCACGGCGGCAACGGAGACGTCGGCGCCGCCGTCACCCAGATCGAGATGCTCGCGATGAGCGACCTGTCACTGATGGTGAAGGCCGGCGTGCAGTGGGGTCTGTTCGGCGGAGCCATCGAGAATCTCGGCACCGAGCGGCACCACGACGCCTACGTCAAGAAGCTCATCAACCTCGAGGTGCTGGGCTGCTTCGCGATGACCGAGACCGGCCACGGCAGCGACGTGCAGTCACTCGAGACGACGGCCACCTACGATCCGGCCACCCAGGAGTTCGTGATCGACTCCCCCACACCGTCCTCCCGGAAGGACTACATCGGCGGCGCCGCCGAGACCGCCCGCGTCGCAGCCGTTTTCGCACAGCTCATCACCCCCGACGGCGTGAAGCACGGCGTGCACTGCTTCGTCGTGCCGATCCGTGACGAGCAGGGCGAGGATCTGCCGGGCGTCACCACCTCGGACTGCCACTACAAGGGTGGTCTCCCCGGCGTCGACAACGGCCGCATCCAGTTCGACCAGGTGCGCATCCCGCGCGAGAACCTGCTCAACAAGTATGCCGACGTCGCCGAGGACGGCACGTACAGCTCACCGATCGAGAACCCCAACCGCCGCTTCTTCACGATGCTGGGCACCCTGATCCGCGGCCGGGTCACCGTCGGCGGCAGCGCCGGCGCCGCAGCACGCGTCGCCCTGGACATCGCCACCCGATATGCGTTGCAGCGCAGGCAGTTCGAAGACCCCGACGGCGGCGAGGTGCTGCTGATGGACTACCTCGTCCACCAGCGCCGGCTGTTCCCGCTGATCGCCCGGTCCTATGCGCTGCAGTACGCCCAGAACGAGCTGGTCGCCCGATGCCACGAACTGCAGACCGCCGACGATCCCGACCCCGAAGACCAGCGTGAACTCGAATCCCGCGCGGCCGGCCTCAAGGCCGCCAACACCTGGCATGCCACCCGCGCCATCCAGGAGGCCCGCGAAGCCTGCGGCGGCGCCGGATATCTGGCGGAGAACCGGCTGATCGCCCTGAAGGCCGACACCGACGTCTTCACCACCTTCGAAGGCGACAACCACGTGCTGTTCCAGTTGGTGGCCAAAGAACTGCTGACCGCCTACGCCGACGACATCAAGGGCATGAGCCCGGTCGACTGGGTGCGCTTCGCGGCCAACTTCGCCGGCGAGCGCGTACTCAAACGCACTGCGGCGCAGACGATCATGCAGACCATCCTGGACACCCGCGAGGACAACGAGGAAGAGGGCAGTCTGTTCAACCGCGGCACCCAGGTGCAGATGTTCGAGGACCGCGAACAGTACATGCTCTCGTCGGTGGCCCGCCGCATCCAGAGCAAGTCCAAGGAGATGGGCGCGTTCGACGCGTTCAACTCGGTGCAGGACCACGTGCTGCACACCGCCCAGGCCCACATCGACCGGATCATCCTGGAGGCGTTCGTCGCCGGCATCGACTCCTGCCAGGACAGGCAGGCCCGCGAGATCCTGGGCATGGTGTGCGACCTGTACGCGCTGTCGGTGATCGAAGAGGACAAGGCGTGGTTCGTCGAACACCGCTTCCTGTCCACCGAGCGGGCCAAAGCCGTCACCCGCGGCATCAACGACCGCTGCCGGCGGCTGCGGCCCTACGCCGAACTGCTCGTCGACGGCTTCGGGATTCCCGAGAACCTGCGCTACGCGGAGATGCTGCACCCCGAGAACATCCCCGACGCCGACGAACACACCAGCCAGGACGCCACCAGCGCGGGCGTCATCTGACGCCGGTCACTCGTTCGGGATCGGGTCCAGGACGGTCAACCGGCCGTCCTCCAGGGTGACCCGGGCGGTGCCGATGCCCGTCGGGCAGCACGGCTCGTCCCCGCCCTGACGCCACTGGTACTGCACGACGGCGTCGCGCTCTCCCTGCGCGGTGACGGTGATGTAGGGCCGCGGGTCCATGGTCGGTGAGCCGACGGGTGCGCCGTCGTCGAAGAACAGCACCTGCTGCGGACTGTCGGGCTGGTCGCCGGAGGAGACGACGACCCATTGCAGACGGCAGTCGGCCGCACTGCCCCTCGCGGTCTCGCGCCAGGCTCCCGCCGGCAGCAGCGCGTACTCGGACTCGACGGCCTGCTCGGTCGGGCCCGGGCCGCACTCGGCAGCGGTGCTCGTCGGGGCCGGTGCGGGCGGACTCCATCCGCACGCGGAGACCGCGAGCATCACGAGGGTCAGCGCGACGTATCCGTGGCGAGCGCGCGAGATCGGCATGGAGCCAGGATAGGGACGAAACCCGTTGCCCGACAGCCGGAAAAAGATGGCTCCCCCGCCTGGACTCGAACCAGGAACCCTTCGGTTAACAGCCGAATGCTCTGCCAATTGAGCTACAGGGGATTGCCCTCCCGCGGCGGTGTGCCGCGGGCCAGAGAGCACTCTAGCCTACGTCGGCGCGCGCGTGCCAATGCGTCGCCGGGTGAGCCGCCCCACCCGACTGTGAGGCAGGATGGACACGTCGGCGAGCCGACACATGGACACACAAGCACGGACAAGACACTGGAGGGCCTCTGTGATCGGGTATGTCGCCGCAGCTGCTGTCGGCTACGTGCTGGGAACGAAGGCCGGCAGGCGGCGTTTCGAGCAGATCTCGGGCACCTACCGCGCCGTCACCGAAAGTCCGGCCGCCAAGGCGGTGCTCGACGCCGGGCGACGCAAGATCGCCGAGCGGGTGTCCCCCGACCCGGCGATGGTGAAGCTGACACGCATCGACTCCGGCACCGAGGTTCTCGAGCCGGAGCCGATCGTGAAGAAAGAGTCCCGGGAAGGCCGCTAGCCGATGGGCTGGGAGATCGTGGTGCCCGGCAGCAGCGGTGCGGTGTTGATGTACATGCCGCCGCCGCCGAGCCCGATCTGCGGGGTGCCGATGGTCGCGCCGGAGCCGTTCGAGTACGACAGGCAGTGACCGTCGGCCTGGTTTCCGAACCATGCCAGGCAGCGCGGCGCCGCGATGGTCTCCCCGGCGGTGTCGGCGGTCGTCAGGGATGCGTAGAGCGGAAAAGCGACGGCAGCGGCCGCGAAAGCCCCCGCGATCACGCGTGACGTGTTGACCTTCACCGAAAGCTCACCTTCTCCCCGACGGATTGCAGCAGGCATAACCATAACCCGCCTATCGCTCTCATGCAGTCAGGTCGTTACCGCTGGCCTGCTCCAGCAGGCTGCGGCGGTAGGCCTCCATCGCCACCAGGTCGCCGAACAGGGCGTGGTACTCGTCCCCCTGCTCCACAGGTGACATGCGCTGGAGTTTCGACTTGACCTCGGCGATCTGCCTGCCGATCCACACCTCCTGCAGGCGCGCCAGCACCCCGCCGATGTAGCGCGGCAGCCGCTCGTCGTCGGCGTTGATCGCCTCGACGCTGAGTTCGTTGACCAGGCCGGCCGCGGGCGCCGAACCCGCCTGATCGCGCACCACCTCGATCCACTGCGCCCCGCTGAGTCCCGCCGAGGTGCCGCCGGCGGCGCCGATCGCCGCGCGGACCGCCGCATAGCCGGGATGGGTGAAGCTCTCCGCGGTCAACGAGTCGAACACCGGGCCGGCCAGCGCGGGGAACTGCAGCGCGGACTTCAGCGCCTCCCGCTGCGGCCACAGCGTGGGGTCGGCCGGATCGGGCCGGGCGTCTGCCGGTGCAGGCCCCGCGGCGCCGCGTTGCGCAGGGGACGACTCCGCGCCCCGACGGCGCGACCGCTCGGGCATCCCGCGCTTGGCGGCCTCTTCCCGGACGCGGTTGAGGACCTGGCTCTCGTCGCTCCAGCCGGTCCAGCCCGCCAGCCGTCGTGCGTACTCGTCGCGCAGCGCGTAATCCCTGATCCGCGACACCAGCGGCACGCACTGCCGCAACGCGTCGACCTTGGCCTGCGGGTCGTTGTCGAGGGCGTCCCCGGACGGGATCAGGCTGCGCACCGCGAACTCGAACATCGGGATCCGCCGTGCCACCAGGTCGCGCAGTGCCCCGTCGCCGGACCGCAACCGCAGGTCGCACGGGTCCATGCCGTCGGCGGCGATCGCGACGAACGACTTACCCGCCACCTGCTGGTCGCCGTCGAACGCCTTGAGCGCCGCTGCCTGCCCCGCGGCGTCGCCGTCGAACACGAAGATCAGCTCACCGCGGTACCAGTTGTCGTCCATCATCAGCCGGCGCAGCAACGCCAGGTGACTGTCACCGAACGCGGTGCCGCAGGACGCGACGGCCGTCGTCTCCCCGGCCAGGTGCATGGCCATCACATCGGTGTAGCCCTCGACGACCACCGCCCGGTGCGCCTTCGCGATGTCCCGCTTGGCCAGGTCGAGGCCGAACAGCACCGACGACTTCTTGTACAGCACGGTCTCGGGGGTGTTGACGTACTTGGCTTCCATCGGGTCGTCGTCGAAGATGCGCCGGGCGCCGAACCCGATGACCTCTCCGCCGCTGGCGCGGATCGGCCACAGCAGCCGGCGGTGGAAGCGGTCCATCGGGCCGCGCCGGCCTTCCCTCGACAGCCCGGCCGCCTCGAGTTCCTTGAATTCAAAGCCTTTGCGCAGCAGGTGTTTCGTCAGGGTCTCCCACCCCGACGGGGCGAAACCGCAACCGAATCGGGCCGCCGCGGCGGCGTCGAAGTTGCGTTCGAGCAGGTACTGCCGCGCGGGCGCGGCCTCCTCACTCTGCAACTGCTCGGCGTAGAACTCCTGCGCGGCGGCGTTCGCGGCGAGCAGCCTGCTGCGACTGCCCCGGTCACGCTGGACGTTGGTGGTGGACCCGCCGGTGTAGGTGACGGTGTAACCGACCCGGTCGGCGAGCAGTTCGACGGCCTCCACGAAGCTGACGTGTTCGATCTTCTGCAGGAATGCGTAGACGTCGCCGCCCTCACCGCAGCCGAAGCAGTGGAAGTGACCGTGATTGGGCCGAACATGGAACGACGGGGACTTCTCGTCGTGGAACGGGCACAGCCCCTTCATCGAATCCGCGCCCGCCCGGCGCAGCTGCACGTAGTCGCCGACGACGTCCTCGATGTTGACGCGTTCGCGGATGGCGGCGATGTCCCGATCGGGGATTCTGCCCCGCCCACGAGTCGCTTCGGCCGCCACGCGGTCAGTCTAGAGGCCGGGGTGAGCGCGCCTCGTGCACTCGTTCGAGTCTGCTCTCGGTGTAGGACGCGATCTGGTCGATGACGACCCGCAGCCGCGCACCGTCGTCGGGGGCCTGCGCGAACTCTGCCGCGAACTGGGGGTCCAGGCTGCCGGGCGCCTGACCCCACAGCGCCAGCGCCACCTCATGGATCCGGTGGCGCTGATCGGCCTGGATCTCCAGATGCCGGTGATCGGACATGATGAACTCCAGCGCGAGGGTCTTGAGCAACACCACCTCGGCGCGCACCAGGCTGGGGACGGTCAGCTCCGCGTCGAACCGTCGCAACGGTCCCGGTCCCGCGACGTCGCGGGTGGCGCTCAGCGCGGCGTTGGCGAACCGCCCGACCAGCTCGCTGGTCAACGTCTTGAGGGCCACCGACGCCGACAGGGTGCCGTCGAACTTGCCGACCGCCGCCACCACGGGCACCTGGGACAGCCGCGCGGCGGCCTCGACGAGATCGTCGGGGGTCAGCGACGGGAACGACCGGGCCCCCACCCGGGCGAGGGAGGCGGCCGCGTCGGAGTCGGCCAGCACCCTCAGGTCGATGCGGCCGGAGATCACCCCGTCCTCGACGTCGTGCACCGAGTACGCCACGTCGTCGGCCCAGTCCATCACCTGCGCCTCCAGGCACGGCCGCCCGGCGGGAGCGCCGTCACGCACCCACTGCGCCGCGGCCGCGTCGTCGCCGTAGAACCCGAACTTGCGCCGGCCCTCCTCCCGCGGCCACGGATACTTCGCCACCGCGTCCAGCGACGCCCGGGTCAGATTCAGCCCGGCGCTGCGTCCGTGGCCGTCGAGCACTTTGGGTTCCAGACGGGTCAGGATGCGGAAGTTCTGCGCGTTGCCCTCGAAACCGCCGAAACCCTTGATGATCTCGTCGAGCGCGCGTTCCCCGTTGTGGCCGTAGGGCGGATGCCCGATGTCGTGCGCCAGGCCCGCCAGATCGACGAGGTCCGGATCGCAGCCCAGGCCGATCGCCATCCCCCGCCCGATCTGGGCGACCTCGAGCGAATGCGTCAGCCGGGTGCGCGGCGTCTCGCCGTCGCGCGGGCCCACCACCTGGGTCTTGTCGGCGAGCCGTCGCAGCGCGGCACAGTGCAGCACCCGCGCGCGGTCGCGGGCGAAGTCCGAGCGACGCTCGGTGTCGGTCCCGGGCAGTCCGGCGCTCTTCGCCGGTTCGGCCACCAAGCGCTGGCGGTCGAACGCGTCGTAGCTGTCCTGTCGTGGCCTCACCGACGCACAGTCTGCCAGGGCCGATGTTCCCTTGAGCGCAGCCGTGTGGGTGCGCCGCACTAGATTGGCGTCATGCGCGTCGCCCGCTTGCTGCCCTTGCTGCTCGCCCTCCTGACGGTCGGACTTCTCGGCGCGCCGGCCGCGTCGGCCGAACCCCCGCTGCGGCTTCCCACCTACCTGACCGACCGCGCCGGTGCGCTCGACGCCGCCGGCGAGTCCGAGGTGCAGACCGCCATCGACCAGCTCTACAACGACAAGCGCATCCGGCTCTGGGTGGTGTACGTCGAGGACTTCTCGGGCCAGAGCGCCCAGACGTGGGCGCAGAACACCTTCACCCGCAGCGACCTGGGCGACCAGGACGTCATCCTGGCCGTCGCGACCGTCGACCGCGCCTACGCGCTGATCACCCCCCGGGGTGGTGCGGTGCGCGCCGACATCGACGAGGTCCGCACCCAACAGGTCGAACCCCGGCTGCGCGCCGGCGACTGGGCGGGCGCGGCGGTCGCCGCGGCCCAGGGCCTCACGGGCAGCGGCGGCGGATCGGTGAGCTGGTTCGGCGTGATCGTCGCGCTGGCGCTGATCGCGCTGGCGCTGACGATCCTCGTGCTGTGGCAGCGGCGCCGCCGCCGCAAGCGGCGCGAAGCGGAGTTCGCCGCGGCACAGCGGGTGGACCCGTCGGATCCCGAGGCGCTCGCCGCGGTCCCCCTCGATGCGCTCGACGATCTGTCCCGCAAGATCGTCGTCGACGTCGACAACGAAGTGCGCACCAGCGAGAGCGAACTGGCCCTCGCCGTCGAGGAGTTCGGCGAACAGGACACCGCGGCGTTCACCCGCGCGGTCGAAGGCGCCAAGACGACACTGGCCCAAGCCCTCAACGTGCGCCACATCCTCGACGACGCGGTGCCCGAGACCCCGATGCAGCGACGCGACCTGCTGACCCGCGTCATCGTCGCCGCCGCCAAGGCCGACCAGGAACTCGAAGCCCAGCGCGAGGCGTTCGCGGCGCTGCGCGATCTGGTGATCAACGCCCCCAGCCGCCTCGACACCCTCACCCAGCAGATGATCGACCTGACCACCCGGATCACCCCGGCAGAACAGACGCTGCAACAGTTGAAGTCCCAATTCGCCGAGAGTGCACTGGTTTCGGTGTCCGACAACATCGACGAGGCCCGCAGCCGGCTGGCGTACGCCGACCAGAGCATCACCACCGCGCGCACCCTGGTGTCCCGGCCCGCGCACCGGCAGGGCGGACTGGTCGACGCCATCCATTCCGCCGAAGCCGCACTCGGCCAGGCCCGCACACTGCTCGACGCCGTGGACAGCGCGTCGACCGACATCAACCGCGCGGTCACCGGCCTGCCCGCCGTCATCGCCGACATCCAGAACGGCATCAACTCCGCGGGCGCCCAGCTCGCCCAGGGCAGCGTCGCGGTGGCCACCGAGCTCAGTGACGCCAGAGACGCTGCGGTACAGGCGGTTGCGGAGGCGCAGAGCTCGGGCGAGACCGACCCGCTGGGGGCGTTCACGCGGCTGACCCAGGCCGACGCAGAACTGGACCGGCTCCTGGCCGAGGTCGCCGAGGAACGCGAAACCGCGGCGCGCCTGAGCCGTACCTTCGACCAGGCGCTGTTCAACGCGCAGTCGCGGGTGCGGGCGGTCTCGGACTACATCGACACCCGTCGCGGGGCCATCGGTCCCGAAGCGCGGACCCGGCTCGCCGAGGCCGTCCGGCAACTGCAGGCCGCGCGCGACAAGCAGGACACCAACCTCAACGAGGCCATCGCCCACGCCAACGGCGCCGCGATGCTCGCCGCCCAGGCACAATCACTGGCCAACTCGGATGTCACTGCCGCCCAACGGCATTTCAACGGACCGTACGGCGGTGGCGGCGGAGGCGGGCAGATGGGCGCGGTGATCGGCGGCATCCTCATCGGCAACGTGCTCTCGGGCGTGCTGCGCGGAGGCCTCGGCGGTGGCGGGTTCGGCGGCGGCTTCGGCGGCGGCGGAGGCTTCGGCGGGGGTGGAGGCTTCAGCGGCGGCGGCGGCCGCTTCTAATCTCCGCGAGCGTGCGTGTCCGCGGGGAGTTAGCAGCCCTTGAGGCGGACCGCGAGGTAGTTCGACACCTCCGAGATCGCGACGCGCTCCTGGCTCATCGCGTCACGCTCGCGGATCGTGACCGCGTGGTCTTCGAGCGAGTCGAAGTCGACGGTGATGCAGTACGGCGTACCGATCTCGTCCTGGCGGCGGTAGCGGCGCCCGATCGCACCGGCGTCGTCGAATTCGACGTTCCAGCTCTGGCGCAGCTCGGCAGCCAGATCGCGGGCCTTCGGCGACAGGTCGGCGTGCCGCGACAGCGGCAGCACCGCGGCCTTGACCGGCGCCAGGCGCGGATCCAGCCGCAGCACCGTGCGCTTGTCCACACCGCCCTTGGCGTTGGGGGCCTCGTCCTCGGTGTACGCGTCGACGAGGAACGCCATCAGCGACCGGGTCAGACCGGCCGCCGGCTCGATCACGTACGGCACGTACCGGGTGTCGGCGGCCTGGTCGTAGAACGACAGGTCGACACCGGAATGCTTTGAGTGCGTGGACAGATCGAAGTTGGTGCGGTTGGCGATCCCTTCGAGCTCACCCCACGGGTTACCGGTGAAGCCGAATTTGTACTCGATGTCGGTGGTGCCGTCGGAGTAGTGCGACAGCTTCTCCTTGGGATGTTCGTACAGACGCAGGTTGTCGCGCTCGATGCCGAGGTCGACGTACCACTGCAGGCGGGTCTCGATCCAGTACTTGTGCCATTCGGCCGCGGTGGACGGCTCGACGAAGAACTCCATCTCCATCTGCTCGAACTCGCGGGTGCGGAAGATGAAGTTGCCCGGGGTGATCTCGTTGCGGAAGCTCTTGCCGATCTGGCCGATGCCGAACGGCGGCTTCTTGCGCGCGGTGGTCACCACGTTGGCGAAGTTGACGAAGATGCCCTGCGCGGTCTCCGGGCGCAGGTAGTGCAGACCTTCCTCGGACTCGATCGGACCGAGGTAGGTCTTGAGCATCATGTTGAAGTCGCGCGGCTCGGTCCACTGCCCCTTGGTGCCGCAGTCCGGGCAGACGATGTCGCTCATCGGCACGTCGTCGGGACCGGCGAAGCCCTTCTTCTCCCCGCCCTTTTCGAAGAAGGCTTCCTGCATGTGGTCCTGCCGGTGGCGCTTGTGGCAGTTCAGGCATTCCACCAGCGGATCGTTGAAGACCTCGACGTGTCCGGAGGCCACCCACACCTGACGCGGCAGGATGATCGCGCTGTCCAGGCCCACGACGTCGTCGCGACTGGTGATGACGGACCGCCACCACTGCTTCTTGATGTTCTCCTTGAGCTCGACGCCCAACGGGCCGTAATCCCAGGCGGATTTCGTACCGCCGTAGATCTCGCCGGACTGGAAGACCAGCCCGCGGCGCTTGGCGAGGTTCGCAACGGTGTCGATGATCGAAGACGGAGCCACGGGATCACAGCGTAGCGAGGCGTTCACGGCGTTCGCGCGACATCCCCGATTGACATGCACGGGCGTGCATGTATCTTGGTTTCTAATGAAAACCGTTTCCAGTATGGCAGGGGCGCAGGACGCCCACAGCCACGGCCAGTCCCCGGCGGTCGAACTGCCCGAGCGCGCGGTGCTCGACACGGCCGGAGACCTGCTGCGCGCGCTGGCCGCACCGGTGCGGATCGCGATCGTGCTGCAACTGCGCGGGGACGCCCGCTGCGTGCACGAACTCGTCGACGCGCTCGACGTGCCCCAGCCACTGGTCAGTCAGCATCTGCGGATCCTGAAGGCGGCCGGCGTGGTGGAGGGTTCACGATCGGGCCGAGAAGTGTTGTACCGCTTGGTCGATCACCATCTCGCCGACATCGTGGTCGCAGCCGTCACGCACGCGGCCGAGGACACCGCCGGAGGTCCGGCATGACCGGCGCGGTGCGGTCCACGCGGCAGCGGGCGGCGATCTCGGCGCTGCTGGAGAACATCGACGACTTCCGGTCCGCCCAGGAGATCCACGACGAACTGCGCCGTCGCGGTGAGGGGATCGGCCTCACGACGGTGTACCGCACCCTGCAGCAGATGGCGACGACCGGCCAGGTCGACACCCTGCGCACCGACACCGGCGAATCGGTGTACCGGCGCTGTTCAGAGCACCACCACCATCATCTCGTCTGCCGCGTCTGCGGGTCCACGGTCGAGATCCAGGGCGGTCAGGTCGAGTCGTGGGCGGCCGAGGTCGCCCGTGAGCACGGCTTCACCGACGCCAGCCACCAAGTAGAGGTGTTCGGCGTCTGCGGGACCTGCGCCGCCGCCACTGAACGCGGCTAGCGCTGCCGGCCCCTGCGCCAGCCCGCGACGGCGATCAGCACGCCGGCGATCGCGATCAGCGGCCCGAGGACCGACCAGGTGGTGGTGCTGCTCATCGGGCTGCCCTGCACCGCACCGAATCCCTGCAGTGCGAACAGCAGGCCGAACAGGGCGGTCACGACGCCGACGACGATCAGTGCGATGCGCATGTCAACCGACCATAGCGTTGCGGACGTCGGTGCCGGTGGCGAGCACCATCAGCACCAGTGTGCGCAGCGCGTCGTCGGTCAGGCCGGCGGCGGGAAAGTTGTAGCGCAACAGGACGTCGCCGGTCTTCTTCGACTTCGCGGTCCCCTTGTGGGTCGTCCCGACCTTCTCGACCAGTGACACCGTGCCCAGCAGCGTGTCGTGGGCGTGCTTGGCGACCTGGGCGCGAATCCGGCTGTCCAGCGGCAGATCCCACGCGAGCACCTGGGTCAGCGACACCAGATCCAGACCCTCGGCGATGGTGACCACCCGCAGCGACGCGAACGTCTGCTCGTGCTGCACGGTCAGCGCGCCGTCGTCCTCGCGTGTCACGGGCAGAATCTCGGCGAGGACGACCGCCAGCCGTTCCGTCAGATCCATCGGGGCCTACGCACGACCGAAGCGGCGATTGCGGTGGACGTACTCCTCGCACGCCGCCCACAGGTCGCGGCGGTCGTAGTCGGGCCACAGTTTGTCCTGGAACACGTACTCGGCGTAGGCCGCCTGCCACAGCAGGAAGTTGCTCGCGCGCTGCTCCCCCGAGGTCCGGATGAACAGGTCGACGTCGGGGATGTCGGAGCGGTGCAGATGCTTGGCGAACTGCGCCTCGGTGATGCGGTTCGGCTTGATCTTGCCGTCGACGGCTTGCTGGGCGAGCTCGCGGGCCGCCTCGACGATCTCGGTGCGGCCCCCGTAGTTCACGCAGTAGTTGATCGTGATGACGTCGTTGTCGACGGTCATCTGCTCGGCGATGTCGAACTCCTTGATGACGCTGCTCCACATGCGCGGGCGCGATCCCACCCAGCGCATCCGGACGCCCATGTCGTTGAGGTTCTCGCGGCGCCGCCGCACCACCTCGCGGTTGAAGCCCATCAGGAACCGCACCTCCTCGGTGCTGCGTTTCCAGTTCTCGGTGGAGAACGCGTACACCGTGAGGTGCTTGATGCCGATCTCGATGGCTCCGCAGGTGATGTCGATGAGCACCGCCTCGCCCATCTTGTGCCCCTCGGTGCGCCCGAGGCCGCGCTGGGTGGCCCACCGGCCGTTGCCGTCCATGACCACGGCGACGTGCTGGGGCACCTGGTCGGCCGGGATCTGCGGCGCCGCCTCCTTCGAGGTGTGCTGCGGAGGACGGGCGAATTTACCGTTCGTACCTGCGGGAATCTCGGGGAAGACGACGGGCCAGGTCGATTTGTCCGGGAACGTCGGATAGTCGTCAGGCGCCGGAGGCAGCTGGGGGTAGCTGTTCTTCCGCTTGATTGCCATGCGCCATATCCTGCCTGATGTTCCTGGCAACCTCGGCCCGACCCGGCCGCTCGACCAGGGGCAGGGTTCGCAGCTGCCGTTCCAGGTGCCATTGCAGGTGCGCGGCGACCAGCCCGCTGGCCTGACTGCGGTGCGCCGGGGTGGAGATCTGCGCATGTTCCCAGTCGCCGTCGTAGAGCGCCGCCATCAGATCGAGGACACCCTGCGGCGGGGTGACCGAGCCGGACGGTCGGCAGTGCACGCAGACGCTGCCGCCCGCCGCGACGTGGAACGCGCGGTGCGGTCCGGGCGCGGCGCACCGCGCGCATTCGATCAGGGCCGGAGCCCAGCCGGCCACGCCCATCGCGCGCAGCAGATAGGCGTCCAGGACGAGTTCGCGGGGACGGGTGCCGTCGGCGACGGCGCGCAGGGCCGCGACGGTCAGCCGGTGCAGCGCGGGTACCGGAGCCCGCTCCTCCCCCGCGATCCGCTCCGCGGTCTCCAGCATCGCGCAGGCACACGTGTAGCGGCCGTAGTCGCTGACGATGTCGGAGGCGAACGCGTCGATGGCCTGCACCTGGGTGACGATGTCGAGGTTGCGGCCCGGATGGAGCTGAACGTCGATGTGCGCGAACGGTTCCAGCCGTGCACCGAACTTGCTGCGGGTGCGTCGCACGCCCTTGGCCACGGCACGCACCAGGCCGTGCTCGCGCGTGAGAAGGCTCACGATGCGATCGGCTTCACCGAGCTTGTGCTGGCGCAGCACGACCGCTCGGTCCCGGTACAGACGCATCGGTCCAGTCTCCCACTGCCGGGGGACGATTTCGGCCCGCAGCGCCGATAGGCTCTCAGGTGATGCCCGACTCCTCTGCACGCAGCACGTCCCGGAACCGCTTTCCGGACCGCTTTCCGACGGTGGCCAACCAGCTGTTTCAGCTCGCCAGCGGGACCGCCACATCCGTCGACCTGGTCCGTCGCTCACTGGCCGCCATCGAGGCCAGCCAGCCGACCCTCAACGCGTTCCGGGTGGTGCTCGCCGAGCGGGCGCTCGCCGATGCCGCCGAAGCCGACCGCCTGCGCGCCGCGGGACACGACCGTGCCCGCCGGCCGCTGCTCGGCATCCCGATCGCCGTCAAGGACGACGTCGACGTCGCCGGGGTGCCCACGCGTTTCGGAGCCTCGGGCGAGGTACCCGACGCCGTCGCCGACGCCGAGGTGGTGCGCCGGTTGCGTGCCGCCGGGGCGGTGATCGTCGGCAAGACCAACACCTGCGAGCTCGGCCAGTGGCCGTTCACCAGCGGGCCGGCGTTCGGCCACACCCGCAATCCCTGGTCTCGTGAGCACACGCCGGGCGGGTCGTCGGGTGGCAGCGCCGCGGCCGTCGCGGCCGGGCTGGTGGCCGCGGCGATCGGCTCCGACGGGGCGGGCAGTGTCCGCATCCCCGCGGCATGGACGCATCTGGTCGGCATCAAGCCGCAGCGGGGACGCATCTCGACCTCACCGTTGCCCGAGGCGTTCAACGGCATCACCGTCAACGGTGTCCTGGCCCGCACCGTCTCGGATGCGGCGATGGTCCTCGATGCGGCGGCGGGCAACGCCGCGGGCGATCTGCACACCCCCGCCCCGGTCACGGTGTCGGACTTCGTGTCCCGGGCGCCGGGCCCGTTGCGCGTCGCGGTGTCGACCAGGTTCCCGTTCACCGGATTCCGGGCCACGCTGCACCCCGAGATCCGCTCGGCGCTCGACGGGGTGGCCGACCAGCTCAGCCAGCTGGGCCACACCGTGCTCAACGCCGACCCCGACTACACCCTCGGGATGTCGTGGAACTTCCTGGCGCGGTCCACCTCCGGAATCCCGGAATGGATGGACCGGCTCGGCCATCGGGTCACCTGGGACAGCCGCACCCGATCCAATGCGCGGATGGGCCGGTTGCTCTCGCAGCACACGTTGCGCAAGGCCCGGGCCCGCGAGGCCGCCGCGCAGCAGCGCATCGGCTGGATCTTCAACCTCGCCGACGTGGTGGTGGCGCCGACGACCGCGCAGCCGCCGCCGGAGGCGCACGCGTTCGACGGCCTCGGCGGGCTGGCCACCGACCGCATGATGATCCGGGCGTGTCCGGTGACGTGGCCGTGGAACCTGCTCGGGTGGCCGTCGATCAACGTCCCTGCCGGCTTCACCTCCGACGGCCTGCCGATCGGGGTGCAGCTGATGGGCCCCGCCGACAGCGAACCGCTGCTGATCTCGCTGGCCGCAGCGCTGGAGGCCATCAACGGCTGGGCGACGCTGCAGCCCGAGAACTGGTGGGCGCCACAGCCGCCCACCGAGCCCGATCTGACCGCTCCGGACTCGGTGACCGGTCAGGTCGCGTAATGTGCGGCCAATGAGCATGGTCGTGCGCGCGCTGCCCGTCGTGGCGCTGGTGGCCGCGGCGGTGGCGGGTGTGCCCGCGGCCCAGGCGGACAATCGGCGCCTCAACGAGAGCGTCGTCGTCAACGTCTACACGATCCAGCACAAGCACGGCTGCCAGACCGAGATCAAGATCAACCCGCAGCTGCAGCTGGCCGCGCAGTGGCACGCCAACGACGTGTTGCGCAACCGGGCTCTCAACGGCGACATCGGATCTGACGGCTCGACCCCGCAGGTCCGCGCGAACAACGCCGGGTTCGTCGGCACCGCCTCGGAGACCGTCGCGATCAATCCCGCGCTGGCGATCAGCGGGATCGAGATCCTCAACCAGTGGTACTACCGGCCCGACTACATGGCGATCATGTCGAACTGCGCCAACACCGAGATCGGTGTCTGGTCGGAGAACAGCCTCGACCGCAGCGTCGTCGTCGCGGTCTACGGCCAGCCGGGCTGACCGCGGCCTCAGAACCCCAGCCGGCCCAGCTGTTTGGGGTCGCGCTGCCAGTTCTTCGCGATCTTCACCCGCAGATCGAGATAGACCCGGGTGCCGAGCAGCTTCTCGATCTGAGTGCGCGCCGCGGTTCCGACCTCACGCAACCGCGCGCCCCCCTTGCCGATCACGATGCCCTTCTGCGAGTCCCGTTCGACGTAGAGGATCGCGTGCACGTCGATCAGCGGGTCGTCCTCGGGACGGCCCGGGCGCTCCTCGACCTCGTCGATCACCACGGCCAGCGAGTGCGGCAGCTCGTCGCGCACACCTTCGAGAGCGGCCTCACGGATCAGCTCGGCCATCAACACTTCTTCGGGCTCGTCGGTCAGTTCGCCGTCGGGGTAGAACGCCGGACCGGGCGGCAGCTTCGAGACGAGCACGTCGGTGAGCACGTCGAGCTGGGTGCCCGAGGTCGCCGACACCGGCACGATGTCGGCGTCGGGACCGAACAGCTCGCTGACTGCGAGCAGTTGCTCGCCGACGCGGTCTTTGGACACCTTGTCGATCTTGGTGACGATCGCGATCAGCGTGGTCCGCGGGGCGACCGCGCGGATCTGCTCATAGATCCACCGGTCGCCGGGCCCGATCTTCTCGTCGGCCGGGATGCACATGCCGATGACGTCGACCTCGGAGTAGGTGTCCTTGACGAGTTCGTTGAGCCGCTGGCCGAGCAGCGTGCGCGGCCGGTGCAGACCCGGGGTGTCGACGAGGACGATCTGGAAGTCGTCGCGGTGCACGATGCCGCGGATGGTGTGCCGGGTCGTCTGCGGACGGTTCGACGTGATCGCCACCTTGGTGCCGACCAGCGCGTTCGTCAGCGTGGACTTGCCGGTGTTCGGCCTGCCGACGAAACAGACGAAGCCGGAACGGAATTCGGAATCGCTCACAGCGGCCGGCCCGCGCGGTCGGTCACGATCACGGCTGCGCCGTCGGAGAGCTCCCGCACCGCCGCGACACCCGCGTCGTCGGCCGAACCGCCCACCAGCACCGCCGCCTCCAAGCCGGCCGCGCCGCTGGAGACCGCCGCGGCGACCGCCGCCTGCAGCGCGGTCAGCGTCAGCGCGTTCAGACCGACGGGAGCCCCGGCGTAGGTCCGGCCGTCCAGGTCGCGAACGGCGGCGCCGCTGCCCGCGTCGGCACGGGCCATCGCGCCGCGTGCCAGCACCACCAGCTTCGCGTCTTCGTCGGTCAGCGCGTCAGACTGCGTCATTCGTGTCCTTCGTCGTCATCGTTCGGTGGTTCGACGGGGCTGACCAGCACGGTGCCGATCCTGACCCTGCCGCGCGGGTCGGGCCCACCTTCGGCGCGCAGCCGCAGACCGTCCCATTCGACCTCGGCGCCCGGCAGCGGCACCCGGCCCAACTCGAGGGCGACGAGGCCACCCACGGTGTCGACGTCGAGACCCTCGTCGAAGTCGATGCCGTAGAGCTCGCTGAGGTCTTCGATGGGCAGACGTGCCGAGACCCGATAGGACAATTCCCCGAGATCCTCGATGGGCGCCACCTCGTCGGTGTCGTACTCGTCGGCGATCTCACCGACGATCTCCTCCAGCACGTCCTCGATGGTCACCAGCCCCGCGATCGCGCCGTACTCGTCGACAAGCAACACCATGTGCACGCGGTCGCGCTGCATCTCGCTCAGCAGCGCGTCGAGTGGCTTGGAGTCGGGCACGAACACCGGCTTGCGCATCACCGCCGAGACCGCGGTGTCGCGTCCGCCGTTGTTGGAGTAGTAGGTCTTCTGGACGAGGTCCTTCAGGTACACGACGCCGACGACGTCGTCGACGTTCTCCCCGATCACAGGGATCCGGGAGTGTCCGCTTCGCACCGCCAAGGAGGTCGCTTGACCTGCAGTTTTATCACTTTCGATCCACACCATCTCGGTACGCGGCACCATGACCTCGCGGGCGGCGGTGTCCCCGAGCTCGAACACCGACTGGATCATGCGGCGCTCGTCGTCGGCGACGACGCCGCGCTGCTGGGCCAGGTCGACGACCTCGCGCAGTTCGATCTCCGACGCGAACGGGCCGTTGCGGAAACCGCGCCCCGGCGTCAGCGCATTGCCGATGAGCACCAGCAACCGGCTGATCGGGGTGAGCACCACCGAGATCGCCTGCAGCGGAAGGGCTGTCACCAACGCGATGGTGTAGGCGTTCTGGCGGCCCAGGGTCCTGGGCCCGACGCCGACGACGACGAAGCTGACGACCGTCATGATGGCGGCCGCGGCCATCAGCCCCCGGCTCACGCCCAGGTAGTCGTCGAGGTAGGCGGCCATCAGCACGGTGGCGCTGACCTCACACGTCATGCGCAGCAGCACGATCAGGTTGATGTAGCGGGGCCGGTCGACCATCAGCCTCAGGAGCCGTACGGCGCCCGGCCGCTCTTCGCGCACCAGCTCCTCGACGCGTGCGATGGAGACGGTGCTCAGCGCGGCGTCGGTGGCGGCGAACAGGCCGCCGAAGGCCACCAGCACGATCGCGCTGATCAGTTGTCCGACGTTGGTCACGGGGCCTCGCCGGGAGTGTCGCTGGGTGTCATGGAGTGTCGAAGTATCGGGATTTGTCGAGCAACCTGCGATCCTTCTCGTTCTGCCGGTCCAGATGGTAGGCCTCGACCTGCTCGGCCACCCACTCCTCGAGTAGTTCGCGCTGCAGCGCGAACATCTCTTTCTCCTCGTCCGGTTCGGCGTGGTCGTAGCCCAGCAGGTGCAGCACGCCGTGCACCGTGAGCAACGCGAGTTCCTGCCCCAGCGTGTGGCCGGCGTCGGCGGCCTGTTTGGCGGCGAACTCCGGGCACAGCACGATGTCGCCCAGCATCGACGGACCCGGCTCGGGGGTGTCGGGACGGCCCCCGGGTTCGAGTTCGTCCATCGGGAAGCTCATCACGTCGGTCGGACCGGGCAGGTCCATCCAGCGCATGTGCAGATCGGCCATCGCCGCGGTGTCGAGCAGCACCATCGACAGTTCCGCGGCGGGGTTGACGTCCATCTTGCGGATCACGAAGCGGGCGACGCTGACGAGTTCGGATTCGGATACGTCGATGCCCGACTCGTTGGACACCTCAATGCTCATGTTCTCTCAGTCCTGTCAGCGTCGCGGACGACCAGGGCCCGACGCGCGCCGCTGAGCCCGGTTCATCAGCGTCGGTTCCTCGAATTTCGAGTAGGCGTCCACGATTTCGGAGACCAACCGGTGGCGCACGACGTCGGCGCTGGTGAGTTCGGCGAAGTGGATGTCGTCGACGTCGCCCAGCACCCGCATCGCGGTGTTGAGGCCCGACGGTGCGCCGCCGGGCAGGTCGACCTGCGTGATGTCGCCAGTGACGACCATCTTCGAGCCGAAGCCCAACCGGGTCAGGAACATCTTCATCTGTTCGCCGGTGGTGTTCTGCGCCTCGTCGAGAATGATGAACGCGTCGTTGAGCGAACGTCCGCGCATGTAGGCCAGCGGCGCCACCTCGATGACGCCCGCGCTCATCAGCTTCGGGATCAGCTCCGGGTCCATCATGTCGTGCAGCGCGTCATACAGCGGCCGCAGGTAGGGGTCGATCTTCTCGCTCAGCGTTCCCGGCAGAAAGCCAAGGCGCTCACCGGCTTCCACCGCGGGGCGGGTCAGGATGATGCGGCTGACCTGTTTGCCCTGCAGCGCGCTGACCGCCTTGGCCATCGCCAGGTAGGTCTTGCCGGTGCCGGCCGGGCCGATGCCGAACACGATGGTGTGGGTGTCGATCGCGTCGACGTAGCGTTTCTGGTTCAACGTCTTGGGACGGATCGTCTTGCCGCGCCGCGACAGGATGTCCAACGTGAGCACCTCGGCGGGTGACTCCTCGACGGTGCCGTCCTGCATGCCGGCCAGCATCGCGACCGTGTGACGCACCGCGTCCGGGGTCAGCGTCTGCCCGCTGGCGACGACGGCGACCAGCTCCGAGACGGCCCGTTCGGCCAGCGCGACGTCATCGGGTTCCCCGGTGAGCGAGATCGCGTTGCCGCGGACGTGGATGTCGGCGGTGAGCAGCCGTTCGAGGGCGCGCAGATTCTCGTCGGAGGATCCCAGCAGACCCATGATCAGTCCCGGCGGCACGTCGATCCGGCTGCTACTGCGCGCTGACGACTGCGATGCGTCCGAGCTTGCATTCTCGCGGGGCGCCACGTGGAGTTTTCTGCCTGCTTTCTGGGTCGCGTTGTCGTCGGCGAAAGCCCCAGTTTAGCCCTGCTGCCCGCCGACGCCCAATGCCTGTTGCTGCGGGCGCGGACGCAGCGGCCGCGACCGCACCACCAGCGGCCACCAGAACCACCGGCCCAGCAGCGTCGCGATCGACGGCATCATGAACGCGCGCACGATGAACGTGTCGAACAGCAGTCCGAGCCCGATCGTGGTCCCGACCTGCGCGATGACCTTCAGGTCGCTGACCACCATGGACGCCATCGTCAGCGCGAACACCACGCCTGCCACCGAGACCACGCTGCCGGTACCGCCGATGGCACGGATGATGCCGGTCTTGATCCCGGCGCCGATCTCCTCCTTGAACCTCGACACCAGCAGCAGGTTGTAGTCCGATCCGACCGCGATCAGCGCGATGATCGACATCACCAGCACCATCCAGTGCAGCTCCACGCCGAGCAGGTGCTGCCAGATCAGCACCGAGACGCCGAAGGACGCGCCGAGCGAGAGCGCCACCGTCCCGACGATGACGACGGCGGCGACGAGGCTGCGCGTCAGCACCAGCATGATGACCAGGACCAGGCACAACGCGGACAGGATCGCGATCATCATGTCGTAGCGGGAGCCGTCGGACATGTCCTTGAAGGTGGCGGCGGTGCCACCCAGCTGGATCTGCGCGTTCTCCAGCGGCGTGCCCTTGAGCGCCTCGATCGCGGCGATCTTGATGGGTTCGACGCGGGCGAGCGCCTCCGGGGTGGTCGGGTCGCCGCGGTGGGACACCAGCATCCGGACGGTCTTGCCGTCGGGCGAGAAGAAGCTCTCCATGGCCCGCTTGAAGTCCTCGTTCTCGAACACCTCGGGTGGCAGGTAGAAGGAGTCGTCGTTCTTCGCCTCGTCGAAGGCCTTACCCATCTCCGTCGAGTCCTGGGTCAGCTCGTCCATCTGGTCGTAGAAGCCGCCCATGGTGGCGTACGTCGTGAGCATCATCTGACGCATGCTCTCCATCGTCTCGATCATCGGCGGGAACGTCGCGAGCATCTGCGGCAGCAGCGACCGCATCGTCTCCATGTTCACCAGCGCCTTGTCGAACGACTCGGTCATGGTGCTGATGCCGTCCATCGAGTCGAACAGCGATCGGAAGGACCAGCACAGCGGGATGTTGTAGCAGTGCGGTTCCCAGTAGAAGTAGTTGCGGATCGGCCGGAACTGGTCGTCGAAGTTGGCCACCATGTCACGGATCTGATGCACCGTCTGCTGCATCTCGGTGAAGTCGTCGATCATCACCGTGGTCACTTCCGACAACCGGGTCATCAGCCCGTACATCGTCCTCATGGTCCCGAGCGTCTTGCCGAGGTTGTCGGCCTGGGTCCGCATGTCGTCCATGCGATCCTGCATCAGCTTCATGTTCTGCTGCTGGCCGACACCCTGCATGCTGATCAGGAACGGGATCGAGGTCTTCGCGATCGGTGAGCCGTCCGGGCGGCTCGGCGCCTGCACCCGGGCCACTCCCTCGACGGCGAACACCCGCTTGGCGAGGCGGTCGAGGACCAGGAAGTCGGCCGGGTTGCGCAGGTCGCGGTCTGCCTCGACGATCAGGATCTCGGGACTCATCCGCGACAGCGTGAAATGCTGTGTGGCAGCCTGCAGCCCGGCGTTGGCGGGGATCGACTCCGGAACGTAGCGGGTGTCGTCGTAGCTCGTCTGGTAGCCCGGCAGTGCCGCCAATCCGACCAGGGCCAGCGCCAGGGAAGCCACCAGGATGGGGCCGGGCCAGCGCACCACCATCGTGCCGATGCGACGCCACGCGCGAATCCGCATGGCGCGCTTGGGTTCGAGCAGATTGAACCGGCTTCCGACCGTGACGATCGCAGGGCCCAGTGTCAGGGCGACGGCCACACCCGCGGCGATACCGACTGCACACGGGATGCCCATGCTCTGGAAATAAGGCATCCGCGTGAAGGACAGGCACAGCATCGCGCCGGCGATCGTCAGCCCCGAACCCAGCACCACGTGCGCGGTGCCGTGGAACATCTCGTAGTACGCCTCTTCGTGGTCGGCGCCCGACGCCCGCGCCTCCTGGTAGCGCCCCACCAGGAAGATCGCATAGTCGGTTCCGGCCGCGACGGCCAGCGAGATGAGCAGGTTGGTGGCGTACGTCGACAAACCGATGACGCCGACGTGGGCGAGCGCGGCGACGACACCGCGGGCGACCAGCAGCTGGATGCCGACGACGACGAGCAGAAGCAGCACCGTCGAGATCGACCGGTAGAAGAACAGCAGCAGCACGATGATCACCACGAAGGTGACCAGCAGGACCAGCGCCATGCTGCGCTCACCGGCGATGTTGACGTCGGCGATCAGTGCCGCCGGCCCGGTCACGTGCACTGTGACCCCGGGCGGAGGCGGCGAGTTCGCGACGATGTCGCGCACCGCGGCCACGGCCTCGTTCGATTCGGTCTCACCCATGTTGCCCGCGAGGTTGAGAGTCGCGTAGGCGGCCCTACCGTCGCTGCTCTGGGCCGCGGCCTCGGTCAGAGGATCGCCCCACGTGTCCTGGATGTTGCGGACGTTCTCGGTGTCGGCGAGCAGCGCGGCGATCAGGCCGTCGTAGTACTCGTGCGCGTCGTCACCGAGGGGCTGGTCGGTCTCGCTCTCCAGCACGATGAGCGCGATCGAGTCGGAGTCGGATTCCTCGAACAGCCGGCCCATGTCGGCCATCGCCTGCATCGACGGCGCGTTGCTCGGGCTCATCGACACCGCGTTCTTCGCGGCGACGACCTCCAACTGCGGCACCAGCGCATTGAGCGCCACGGCCAGCAGCAGCCAGCCCAGGATGATCGGCACGGCCAGGCGGCGGATCCACCGGGCGACGGACCGTGGCGTGCGCAGTGCGGCGCGGTCCCGAGAGGAGGACATCACGTCGCCTTGCTGAAGCAGTAGATGTAGGCGGTGTAGTTGTGGATGGTGCGTTCGTCCTTGAGTTCCCCGTCGGACAGGATCCGGCACCCGATGAAGTCACCGTCGCCTTGGGCGACGATGTTGCCCACCATCGCCGGGGAGTCCGTCTCGACCTCGATCGCCCACGGCAGAGGCGCGCCGATGATCTGGTTCGGGTCGCCTTCGTCGTCGATGTAGTTGATGTCGGCGGTCGCGCCGGGTTCTCCGAAGATCTCGTAGCGCACGATCTTCGGGTCGGACTTGTTGGTGTCGGCGGACATGCTGCCGGCGTAGGTGGGCAGCGGATGCGACGCGAACATGTTGCGGAGCCGCCAGACCGTGAAGCCGGCCACGAGGAGCACGATCACGAGAACGAGGGGTATCCACGCTCGGCTCAATCGGGTGAGAATCGGAAGTCCTTCTGGGTCGGGCGCACCCTCGGCGGGCCTTCTATGGAGGGAAGGCTAACCTATCTAACTTCCGGCCGGGGAACTACCCCCGGGGGGTTTGGTCCGACCAGCGCCCGGTCAGCACACCGAGTGCGCCGAGCGCCACCGCGGCGGCTGTCGACGTCCGCAGCACCGTCGGACCGAGCCGCACCGCCATCGCGCCCGCGTCGGTCAGCGCGGCCAGTTCCTCGTCGGCGACTCCGCCTTCCGGACCGACGACGAGGGTCAGCGATCGCGCCGTCAGGTCGGCTTCGGTCAGCGGCCGGGTGGCCGACTCGTGCAGCACCAGCACGGTCGCGGGACCCGCGTCGCGGGTGAATCCGACGAGATCCTGCGTCGAGACCGGCCCGCGAACCTCGGGGATGTGGGGGCGTCGCGATTGCCGCGCCGCCGACCGGGCGACCGCGCGCCAGCGTCGGAGGCCCTTGTCCACCTTGGCCGCCCCGTCCCAGCGGGCGACGCAGCGGGCCGCCTGCCAACCGAGGAACGCATCCGCGCCGGCCTCGGTGGCCAGCTCGATCGCCAGCTCGGAGCGATCGGATTTGGGTAGCGCCTGCACGACGGTGACCGCCGGCGTCGGCACCGGCACCAGGATCCGGTCCTGAACACGAGCGCTCAGGTGGCCCTTTCCCACGTCCTCGACGACGCAGTGCGCGACGGCGCCGGCGCCGTCGGACAGGTCCAGATGCTCGCCGACCCGGGTCCGGCACACGGTGGCCGCGTGGTGGCCCTCGTCCCCGTCGACGACCGCGAGTTCGCCGGCGCCGGGGAGGGAATCGACGTAGAAGAGACTCCTCACGCGACGCGCCGGCCCGCTAGCGTCCGGTGAAGGTCTCGCGCAGTTTCGAGAAGAGGCCGCCGCCCGATCCGTTGCCGCTGCTCTGCGCCGAGCGCACCTCGGCCGCCGCGCGGGTGCGTTCTTTGAGCGCGCGCAGCAACTCGACGTCCTCGTGGTCGAGGCGGGTCGGAACGACGACGTCGATGTGGGCGTGCAGATCGCCGCGCACTCCGGACCGCAGGTGCGGCATCCCGTGCCCGCGCAACGTGGTGACCGCTCCGGGCTGGGTACCGGCCGGGATCGTGATGTCGGTGGGACCGTCGAGGATCGCGTCGACCGAGACGGTGGTGCCCAGCGCCGCGTCGACCATCGGCACCGAGACGGTGCAGTGCAGGTCGTCGCCGTCGCGGACGAAGACCGGGTGGGGCTTCTCGTGCACCTCGACGTAGAGGTCGCCGGCCGGGCCGCCGCCGGGACCGACCTCGCCCTGGGCCGCCAGCCGCACCCGCATGCCGTCTCCGACGCCGGCCGGGATCTTGACGCTGATCTCGCGGCGCGCGCGGACGCGTCCGTCGCCGCCGCAGCGGTTGCACGGATTCGGGATGACCTCACCGACGCCGCCGCAGACGGGGCACGGACGCGAGGTCATCACCTGACCGAGCAGCGAGCGCTGCACGGTCTGCACCTCGCCGCGTCCGCCGCAGGTGTCGCAGGACGTCGGTGTGGAGTCGCCGTGGGTGCCCTTGCCGTGGCACAGGTCGCACAGCACAGCGGTGTCGACGGTGACCTGCTTGGTCACGCCGGTGGCGCATTCGGCCAGGTCGAGACGCATCCGCAGCAGCGAGTCGGAGCCGGGCCGGACGCGGCCGATGGGTCCGCGCGATGCGGTCCCGCCGCCGAAGAACGCCTCGAACACATCGCCCAGACCGCCGAAACCGGAGAATCCCCCGCCACCGGCCGCCGCGGACTCCAGCGGGTCGCCGCCGAGATCCACGATGCGGCGCTTCTCCGGGTCGCTGAGCACCTCGTAGGCCGCACTGATCTCCTGGAAGCGCGCCTGGGCGCCCTCGTCGGGATTCACATCGGGGTGCAGCTCGCGGGCGAGCTTCCGATAGGCGCGCTTGATCTCAGAATCACTCGCGCCCTTGCTCACTCCGAGCAGCCCGTAATAGTCGCGTGCCACGCTCAACCTTTCCCACCCGACCGATCCGCGTAAACCCCTGTGGGCCGCAGATCAGCGGTTACCTAAGACCTCGCCAATATAGAGAGCAACAGCGGCGACGTTGGCAATGGTTCCCGGATAGTCCATCCGTGTGGGACCCAACACACCCATGCCGCCGAAGACCTTGCCCGCGCTGCCGTACGCGGTCGTGACCACCGAGGCCCCGGCCATCTCCTCGGCCTCGGTTTCGTGGCCGATACGCACCGTAACCTTGCCGGCCTCCTGCTGCTTGGCCAGCAGCCGCAGCACGACGACCTGCTCCTCGAGCGCTTCGAGCACCGACCGTAGCGAACCGCCGAAGTCGGCGGTGTTGCGCGTCAGGTTCGCGGTGCCGCCGAGCAGCAGACGCTCCTCACGGTGTTCGACCAGCGACTCGACCAGCACGGTGGCCGACCGTCCCACCGCGTTCGCCAGGCGACCCTGCCCGCCGAGATGCGACGCCAGATCCGACACCGCGATCGACGCGGTCGTCAGCGGCTTGCCTTCCAGGGCCTGGCCCAGAAGATCCCGCAGCTGGGTGAGCTCGTCCTCGTCGATGGCGTCGCCGAGTTCGACGATGCGCTGGTCGATGCGGCCCGAGTCGGTGATCACGATGAGCAGCAGCCGCGCCGGGGTCAGGGCCACCACCTCGAGGCGCCGCACCGTCGACGTCGACAGCATCGGGTACTGCACCACCGCGACCTGCCTGGTCAGCTGTGCGAGCAGCCGCACCGCGCGGCGCAGCACGTCGTCGAGATCGACACCGGATTCCAGGAACGACAGGATCGCGCGACGTTCGGCGGACGACATCGGCTTGACGTCGTCGAGCCGGTCGACGAATTCGCGGTAACCCTTCTCGGTGGGCACGCGGCCCGAACTCGTGTGCGGCTGGGTGATGTATCCCTCGGCTTCGAGGACGGCCATGTCGTTGCGCACCGTCGCACTGGAGACCCCGAGATTGTGACGATCCACCAGGGTCTTGGAACCGATCGGCTCCTTCGTCGCGACGAAATCCGCGACTATGGCCCGCAACACCTCGAATCGACGGTCTTCAGCGCTCCCCATGGTTCACCTATCTGAAGAAAACTCCGACCTGGCCGCGTCCATTTTAGGGTGCGCCCGGTCGGCGCTGATCGGACAAGCCCGCGGACCCGAGGCGGGACAGGCCTAGGCAGGCTAACCTGACCACACAGAACCAGGTAATTGCGTGGGCAAGCGGCAGCGAAGGCGCGTCGATGATCTTCAAAGGGGTTCGCGATGGTCGGCCCTACCCCGACCACGGGTTGTCCCATCGCCAGTGGGCGCAGATCCCGCCACGTCAGATCCGGCTCGACGAGCTCGTCATGACGACGACCGTGCTGGCACTCGACCGACTGCTCTCCGAGGATTCGACGTTCTACGGCGACCTGTTCCCGCACGCGGTGAAGTGGCGCGGCAACGTCTACCTGGAGGACGGCCTGCACCGGGCCGTGCGGGCGGCCCTGCGCAACCGGACGGTGCTGCACGCGCGGGTCTTCGACATGGACGGTCCCCTGCCCCAACCGGGCTGACGTCAGCCCGCCGACATCGCCTCGCGCAGGCTGCGTGGCCGCAGATCGGTCCAGTTCCGTTCGACGTAGTCGAGGCACTCGGCACGGGTGCTCTCGCCGAACACCACCCGCCAACCCGCCGGCACCTCCGCGAAGGACGGCCAGAGGCTGTGCTGCCCCTCGTCGTTGACAAGGACGCAGAAGCGGCCCTCGTCGTCATCGAACGGGTTGGTGTTCATCACTGCTCCTCACTGAACGCTGTTGTGCGGCACCGAGCTCCGCGCCGAGGACCCGGTCGGACAGCAGCCCGAGGCAGGACAGGTTCGGAAATCCCGGCCCCTGGGTGAGCCCGGACAGGCCGGGCAGGAACAACTTCGGGCTCACGTTCGAGACCGCCAGGTCGTAGCCGATCGACTCGCAGAGCGCGTCACCGGTCAACGTCCCGCCCAGACCGAGCTCGATGAGGTCACGCGCATCCTGACCCAGCAGGGGCAGGAACCACAGTGCGTCTGCCCCCGAGCCGTCGATCACCAGGTCGAAGCCGTGCACGGTTTCGAGCCGCTCTCCGCCGCGATCGCTGTTGAGCGTCAACCGGATCCGGCCGTCGCGGGGTACGGCGTGTGCGACCCTGCCGCGCAGGTGCCGGATGCGGTCGTCGGCCAGCAGGGCATCCTGCACTCTCGCCGAGAACACCCCCCGGTCGGTGCGGGCCATCGCGTCGCGCCGCTCGGCCGGCGTCAACCCCGTCCAGCCGGTGGGGTCTGAGAACAGCGTGTTCTCGAAGAAGCTCTCGCCCCGGGTGAACAGCGTGACCGACGGCGAGATCACGGTGATCGTCGAAACACGGTGCCGAAACAGCTCGTTGAGCATCGACGCGGCCGTCTCGCCGCCACCGATCACGGCGACCCGTTCCGCGGCGATCCGTTCGTGTTCGGCTGCGCGATGCCAGAACTGGGCGATCGAGAGCACCCGGGGATGCCCCGGAAGTATCGAGCGTTCGGCCTGACCGGGGCCGGTGATCATCACCCCGTCGGAATGCAGCACCGTGTCGTGGGTGTGCAGCGCCCAGCGCTCGCCGTCGACCGAGATGCGTTGCACGTCACCGGAGACGACGGTCATGTCGATCTGCTCGGCGACCCAGCGCAGGTACCGCGCCCAGCGGTGATGCGGCGGTGCCGGGCGGCCGCGGTCGATCCACTCCGCGAAACTTCCGGTGGCGATCAGGTAGGACTGCCAGCTGTAGCGCGTCATCCGCTCGTCGAGTTCGGCGTTGCGACGGCGCACGAGCGCGGAGCGGTACGGGAAGCCGACGTCCTTCTCGGGGTTGGTGCCGAGCCGGTGCTGCCCGTCGGTCCAGCCGCCCATCGCGTCCCAGTTCGCGCCCACCTCGGCGCGCTCGACCACGACCACGTCGGGCGCGTCGACGCCCATGTCGCGCAGCACCGCCGCCTTGGCGGCCACGGCCACCCCTTTGGCGCCGGCTCCGATCACCGTCAGCGTCGGGTTCATCGCAGAACCTCCCGCAGTGTGTCCTGCCAGATGGTCTGCATCTCCTCGACGTCGGTGTCGCTCAGGATCTCCGGCAGCACTCGCCACTGCGCGACCAGCGCCGGCTCGTCACCGTGGGCGACGACCGCGGCGACCACGGTGAGTTCATGGCGGACCGCCGCGTTCGGCTCGGGCACCGTGGACAGGCCGCTCAGCAGCAGGCGATCGGCGACGATCGCGCCGGAGGGAACCAGGTCGGTGCGCCCGAGATAGTTCAACAGGATCTGCGGCTCCGGGTGGGCCTTCAACACCTCGGAGGTGTCGGGGCGCAGGTACCGCAGCAGTCCGTAGTCGATTCCCCCGGCCGGCACCCCGGCGATCAGTTCCGTTGTCGCACCGGGGCTGTCGTCGTGCAGCCGGAGCGGGTAGATCGCCGAGAGCAGCCCGACCGTGTCGGCGGTGTCGGCGGTGTCCGCTTCGGCAAGGGCGGCGCGCCCGTGTGTCTCCAGCGCCACCAGCGGTGGCGGGGTGGGTTGATTGCGGCGTCCACGCCATTCGGTGATCGTGCGGCCGAGGGCCGCGACCAGCACGTCCAGCACCTGGTGCGGCCCCGCGAGCAGACGTGCCGTGACGTCGGCGCCGGTGACCGTGACGGTGACACGGACGTCCCCGGCGCGGTCGGTGTCGGGCCGCACCCGCCGAGCCCCGAGCGCGGGGTCGGGACCGCCGAGTTGGTCCAGCCAGAACTGCAAGCCGTCCGAGCTCTCGGCCCGCTCGCGCAGCAGGTTCGACCACTGCCGGTAGCCGGTGTGCTCGCCGAGGGCCGCCGGTGCGCGACCGCCGGCGAGGGCGTGCCAACCTGCGTCGAGCTCACCGATGACGATCTGCCATGACACCGGATCCATCGCCAGCACGTGCGCGGTGAGCAGCAGGACACTGTTCGTCGAGTCCGCGTCGTCGCTCCCGCGAAGCCACACCGCGCCCCACAGCGGCCCCCGCTGCGGGTCGAGGTGTTCCAGCGCGGCCGCGGCGTGACGGGCCACCGCCGCGCTCCCCTCGTCGCCGACCTCGATCTCGGTCAGCGGAAGGTCGAAGCCACCGTCGACCAGCGTCATGGAGGCCCGGTCGAGTCGTGTGCGCAGAACCGGGTGGGCGTCGACGACACTCTGCAGCAGCGCCCTGATCTGCGGTCCGGTGATACCGCGCGGAAGCCGCAGCGCCTCCGTCGAGGCCAGCCGGCGGGGATCGCCGAACTCGTAGAGCCAATGGGCGTTGGGCAGCAACGCGATCGGACCGCTGCCCTCGTCGGCCGACGGTGGCCCGCTGCCGGCGTCGTCGATCGCGGCGGCCAGCTCGCGCACGGTGGTGCAGTCCAGCATCAGCTTCGCGCGCATCACCACACCGCGACGGCGCGCGGTCTGCACGACCGACAGCGCCACGATGCTGTCCAGACCGAGCTCCAGGAAATCGGCCGTGACGTCGATCTCGCCCACCCCGAGAACCTCGGCCAGTACGGCTGCCAGCTCGACCTCGGTCGGGGTCTGGGGCCGCGTCGCCGCGCCGTCGGCGGCCGGTTCGAGTGCGACCAGTGCGGGCTCGTCGATCTTGCCGTGGGCGGTCAGCGGGATCCGGTCGACGGCGACGATCGCGTTCGGCATCAGATAGCGGGGCAACCTCCTGCCCAGCCATGCGCGGAGCTCACGCAGTTGCGGCTCGCCGGTCACGTAGGCGGTGAGCCGGTGTCCGTCCCGGTGGGGGCGCACCGCCACGTACGCCTGACCGACGGCCGGGTGGGTGCGCAGCACCGCGGCGACCTCGCCGGGCTCCACCCGGAAGCCCCGGATCTTCACCTGGGTGTCCGATCGGCCGAGGAACGCCAATGTCCCGTCGACGGCGCGACGCACGACGTCGCCGGTGCGGTACATCCGCGCGCCGGGAACGAAGGGGTCGGGAACGAACCGTGCCGCGGTCTCCCCCGGCCGGCCGAGATATCCGCGGGTCAGCTGGCCACCGGCCAGATACAGTTCGCCGGCGGCCCCGGAAGGCACCGGCCGCAGCCACGAGTCCAGCACGTAGGCGCGGGTGGGCGCGGTCGGTCGGCCGATGGTGGGTCGCTCGTGGGCGCCGATCTCGGCCACCACCGCCTCCACCGTCGTCTCGGTGGGGCCGTAGCAGTTGAACGCCGACATCCCGGTGCGTGCGCACTCCTGCCGGATCTGTTGCCACAGACCGGGATCGACGGCTTCACCACCGAGTGCGAGCACCGCCAGCGGAACGGTCGACAGCAGCCCGACGTCGCGCAACCGGGCGAACATCGAGGGCGTGGTGTCGATCATGTCGACACCGAACCGGGCGATGGTGTCGACGAGCGCCTCCGCGTCGCGTTGGGTGGCGTCGTCGACGATATGCACGGAGTGCCCGTCCAGCAGCGCCGCCAGCGGCTGCCACGCGGCGTCGAAGGTGAACGACCACGCATGCGCGATGCGCAGAGGCCGGCCCACCCGGTCGGCCGCGGGCCGCAGGATCGCGCCGATGTGGTCGTCGGCGTAGGCCAGCAGTGCCCGGTGAGTTCCGATGACGCCCTTGGGTTCTCCGGTGGTTCCCGACGTGAACACCACATAGGCGGCCTGCCCGGGCAGCGTCTCGGCCGGACGGTACTGCGCGGGCGGTTCGGCGGTGGCCCGGGCGACCGTGTCCTCGTCCACGACGACGGTCACCCCTGCGCGCCGCAGGATCACCTCGATGCGGTCGGCCGGCATCGCCGGGTCCAGGGGCACGATCGCACCGCCGGCCTTGAGCACGGCGAACATCGCCACCACGTAATCCGCGCCGCGCCGCAGCCGGACCGCCACCGGCGTCTCCGTGCGCACTCCCGAGGCGGTCAGCACCGCGGCCAACCGGTCCGCGGCCTCGTCGAGTTGACGGTAGGTCAGTGCACCGCCGTCCCAGCTCAGCGCCACCGAACCCAGCCTGGCCGAGGCGGTTTCGGTGAACCGGGTGTGCACGCCGGTGCTGGGCGACGGGGTCGGGGCGGCTTCGGAGACGGGGACGGGGACGGGGTGATCGTCGGGTGAGATGCTGATCTCGCGCAGCGGCCGGTCCCAGCCCTCGACGATGCGTGACACCGTGGCGAGCAGGCGTGTCCCCAGCGCCCGGGGCGTGATCTGGCCGAGCGCAACGTCTTTCGCCTCGACCAGCACGGTCAGCCGACCGTCGGTGAGGTGTGCGGCGATGGTCACCGGGAAGTGCGCGAGGCTCTGCAGCGCCACCGGCGTGAACGTGGCACCGGCGGCTTCCAGCGTGCCGGCGCCCGCCACCGCGCCCGGCGGGAAGTTCTCGTACACCAGCAGGGTGTCGAACAACTCGCCCACCCCGGCCAGCGCCCTGAGCTCGGCGTGGCCGAGATAGCTGTGGTCCCGCAGCGTGGCGGCATCCTGTTGCAGCGCACGACATTGCGCACCGACGGTGAGCGCCGGATCGAGCCGGACGCGCAACGGGACCGTGTTGACGAACAGTCCGATCATCGACTCGACGCCCGCGAGGTCGTCGGGGCGCCCGGACACCGTCACTCCGAACGTGATGTCGTCCCGGTCGGTCAGTGATGACAGGGTGAGCGCCCACGCGAGTTGGACCAGCGAGTTCACGGTCACACCGCGGGCCCTCGCCGCGTCGACGACCGTCTCGGTGATGGAGGGGTCGGCGGTCAGCTCGACCATGCCCGGCAGCCCGTCGCCGATCGTCGCGGCGCCCAGTGCCGGGGCCAGGAGCGTGGGGCCGTCGAGGTCCGCGAGGTGCGCGCGCCACAGGGACCGGGCGTGGTCCTGGTCGCGCGCCGCCAGCCAGCCGATGTAGTCGCGGTAGGGCCGCGGCGCGTCGGTCAGCGCGGAGGTGTTCCCCGCGGCCCGGTACAGCGCCAGCAGTTCGGACACCAGCAGCGACAGCGACCAGCCGTCGATCACGATGTGGTGGGCGGTGATCACGAAACGCCAACGCTGCTGCCCGGTTTCGAGCAGCAGGAACCGCATGGCCGGCCCGCGGCCCAGATCGAACCGGCGCGCACGCTCCTCCCGCTCGAGGGTTTCGACCTCCGCCCCGTCACACCGGACATGGCGCCACAGGACCTCCACCTTCTCCGGGATCACCTGTACCGGCCGTTTCAGGTCGCCCTGGAAGAACCCGGCGCGCAGGTTCGGATGGCGTGCGAGCACCGCGGCGGCGCAGTCGTGCAGCAGCGAGACGTCCAGTGCGCCGGTGATGTCGGCGCTCATCCCGATCAGGTACGGGTCGTCGCCGTCACTCATCGCCGTGAGCGAGTACAACCCCTGCTGCAGCGGGCTGAGCGCCATCACATCGGCGATGGCGCCGGTCTTCGCCGCCGTCACGGCGACCCGTCCTGTTCGGCCGCCCAGGACGTCGCGACCATCGCCAGTTCCTCGGGCGTCAGCCCGGAGGCCGACATCGGGTCGTGCCGCACATCCGCGACCTCCGGCGTCTTCGCCGTGTCGAGCGCCACCGCGAGGTCGTGAACGACGGGGTGTTCGAACACCATTCGGGCGCTCAGCCGCAATCCCGCCTGCTTGGCCCTCGCCGCCAGCTGCACCGCGAGGATGCTGTCGCCGCCCAGTTCGAAGAAGTCGTCGAAGCGCCCGATGCCGGTGCCGTCGTGCAGCTCGACGAGAACGTCGGCGAGCATCCCGACGAGTGCCTTCTCGGTGTCGGTGCGCGCCGGCTCGCTGGGCCCCCCGACGCGAGGCGCGGGCAGCGCCCGCCGAGTCGCGGGCAGCGCGTCCAGGACCGTGATCGAGGTCGGGGCAGACTCCGGCGCCACGGCCGCCCGGACGGTTTCGGCGAACGACGCCGGGTCGTCGACGGGTTCGGAGGGCACCACGTAGCCGACGACCGCGGTGCGGTGTCCGATCTCCCAGGTGCGGACCGCGGCCGCCGCGACGCCGGGGACCGCAGCCAGCGCGGCCTCCAGGTCGTGGTCCACGCGCTCGACGTACTGCAACCGGCCGTCCTCGGTCCAGCGGGCACGATCACCCCGACGGTCCGGAGCACCGGTGTAGTGGACGTCGGCGACCACACCCACGGGCACCGGATGGCCCGCACCGTCGAGCAGCACGGCCTCGGCGCCGGCGCCGGGGCGCACGGGTTCCGCGATCACCACGTCGTCGACGCGCCGTTCCGGATCGTCGGCGAACGCGGTGATCACCGCGCTCAACCATCCGGCGAACCGCTCGGCGGTGGCGCGCGTGTAGAGCTCCGTGCGGTAGATCACGTGCCCGCGGTAACCGTTCTCGCCGGCGAAGAAGTTGACCGACAGATCGGCGTGGGCCATGTCGAAGGTCGGTTCCAGTGCGGTGAACGTGGTCTCGCCGTCCGGACCGGTAGCGATGACCCTGTCCTGCGGAAGCTCGTCTCGCACATGGACGACCACGCCGAACAACGGGTTGCGCGACAGCGACCGCACCGGGCTGACGGCGTCGACCACCTGATCGAACGGCAGATCCTGGTGGGCGTAGGCGGCCAGGGCCATCTCGCGGGACCGGAACCCGACGTCACGCAGCGACGGGTTGTCGCGCAGATCGTTGCGCAGCACCAGGATGTTGATGAAGAACCCGATCAGCTGGTCGAGTTCGGACTCGGTGCGTCCGGCCACCGGTGTGCCCAGCGGGATGTCGGGGCCCTCGCCCGCTTTGTACAGCGTCACGGCGACCGCGGCCTGCAGCAGCATGAACTCGGTGGCGCCGACCTCCCGGCTCAACGTCACCAGCTTCTCCCGGATCCCTGCGTCGAGGGTGAACTCGACGGCGTCCGCGGCGCCGCTGGGCACCGACGGGCGTACGAGGTCGGGTTGCAGCCCGGTCTCGGCACTCAGCCCCTCGAGTTGCTGGGTCCAGTACCGGCGTTGTGCCGCAACGATTCCCGAGTCGTCCGCGAGCAGAGCCGACTGCCAGGCCGCGTAGTCGGCGTACTGCACCGGCAGCGGCGCCCAGGTCGGCGCCTCCCCGGCGCGCCGGGCCCGGTAGGCGGTGAGCAGTTCGGTGAACAACACCCCACCCGACCAGTGGTCGGCGGCGATGTGGTGGACCACGACGGACAACGCGTGTTCACCGGGGATCGACAGCACGGCCACCCGGATCGGCCACTGGTTCTCCAGGTCGAAGACACGCCGGCGTTCGTCGTCGAGCGCGCCGACCAGCCACGCATCGTCGGGGCCGCTGTCGCGCCGGACCGGGAAGCCCGGATCCGGGGCGTTGACCAACTGGTAGGGCACACCGTCGATCTCGCAGAACGTGGTGCGCAGGCTCTCGTGCCGGTTGACGACGTCGCGGACCGCCTCGATCAGCGCGTCGACGTCGCACGGCCCGGCGAACCGGGCCGCGAACGGCACGTTGTTGACCGGTCCCGGACCCTCGATGCGGTACTGGAACCACTGCCGCAGCTGCGCGGCCGACATCGGCGCCGGGCCGTCGTGCGGGACGGCGAGCAGCCGGGGCCGCAGCGGCGCCGACCCGCCGGCGGCGAGTTCGTCGACACGTTCGGCGAGCCGGGCCACGGTGCCGAGTTCGAAGATCTCCCGGATCTCCATGTCCACACCGCAGCGTGAGCGCACCGCGCTGACCAACTTGGTGGCCAGCAGCGAATGCCCGCCGAGCTCGAAGAAAGAGTCGTCGACGCCGACCCGCGCGACCCCGAGCAGCTCGGAGAACAGTTGCGCCAGATGCTGTTCGGTCTCTGTCTGTGGTTCGCGGTAGTCGGTGGCGGTGGTGATCTCGGGCAGCGGCAGCGCGGCGCGGTCGATCTTGCCGTGGGCGGTGATCGGGATCTCGTCGAGGACGACGTAGCCCGCCGGTGTCATGTAATCCGGCAGCGCGGCGGCGACGCGTTCGCGCACCCTGGCCAGGTCGACGTCCTCCCCCGCGGCCGGCGTGACGTAGCCGACCAGGCTCATGCCCAGACCCGGAAGATCCTGGCCGAGGACGACCGCCTGGCCGACCGACGGATCGACGCTGATCGCTGCGGCCACCTCGCCGAGCTCGATACGGAAGCCGCGGATCTTGACCTGGTCGTCGGCCCGCCCGACGAACTCCAGATCGCCGTCGGCGTTGCGGCGGGCCAGATCACCCGAACGGTAGAGGCGGCCACCGACGGTGAACGGATCGGCGACGAAGCGCTCGGCGGTCAGCGCCGGCCTGCGGTGGTATCCGCGCGCGACGTGGCCTCCGCCGATGTAGATCTCGCCGATCGCGCCGACCGGCACCGGTCGCAACGCGTCGTCGAGCAGGTGCACCGTGGTGTTGATCTTCGGCGTGCCGATCGGCACGATCCGGGATCCCTGGGTGCCCTCGACCTTGTAGCGGGTGGTGTTGATGATCGTCTCGGTCGGACCGTAGAAGTTGTGCAGCAACGCGTCGAAGGTGGCGTGGAACCTGTCGGCGAGCTCGCCGGGCAGCGCCTCACCCCCGATCGGGACGCGCTCCAGCGTCCGCCACTGGTTCACCCCGGGCAGGGACAGGAACAATCCGAGCAGCGACGGCACGAAGTGCATCGCGGTGATGCCCTCCCGCTGCAGCAGTTCGGTCAGATAGGCCACGTCGGTGAGACCGTCCGGCTTCGGGATGACCAGGCGCCCACCGCAGGCCAGCGTTCCGAAGATCTCGCCGATGGACACGTCGAAACTCGGTGAGGCCACCTGCAGCAGCCGGTCGGATTCACTGATCTCGTATTCGTCCTTGAACCAGACGAAGTACTCCGCGACCGGACGGTGCGGCACCGGCACACCCTTGGGCTGTCCGGTCGAACCGGAGGTGTAGATCAGGTAGGCCGCGTTCTCCGGCCGCAGCGGCCGGACCCGGACGTCGTCGGTGGGATTGTCGGTGCGATGGCCGTCCAACCCGGCGACGGGCTCGCGGATCACCAGCGTCGGGTCGGAGTCGCTGAGCACGAACGACATCCGGCCCTGCGGGTAGCTCGGATCGACCGGTAGATAGACCGCGCCGGCCTTGATGATCCCGAGGGCGGTGATCAGCAATTCGGGCGAGCGGTCCATCAGCACCGCGACCCGGTCCTCGGCACCGATCCCCTGACCGATCAGCCAGTGCGCGACCCGGTTGGCCGATTCGTTGATCTCGCGGTAGGTGTACCGCCGGCCCTCGTACACGACCGCGACGGTGTCGGGGGTCAGGTCGGTGCGGGCCTCGATCAGCTCACCGATGGTGGCAGCCGGCACGTCGAACTCGGGACCATGCGATACCCGGCGCAGCCATTCGGCGTCGTCGCCATCCATCAGCTCCAACCTGGAGAGCACCGTGTCCGGTTGTGCGACAGCCGCTTCGAGCAGCACCACGTAGTGGTCGAGCATCTGCGTGACGAGAGTGTCGTCGAGCACCTCGACCAGAAACTCGGCCTCCACCACGGCACCGGACTCGTGCAGCTCCACCATCAGCCCGAGCGGCAGCTGGGTGATCTGGCCCCGCAGCTCCGCGCGCCGGCACGTCACCCCGGGCGGGCTGAACCCGCCGCCGTCGGGTTCGCGGAAGCCGAAGCTGACCCGGCTCATCCGCTCGGCGCCGTGCCGGCGGTCCAGGTTGAGCTCGCGCACCACCCGGTCGAGATTCACCTGCTGATGGGCGAACGCGTCGAGTGCGAAGTCTCTTGTGCGGGAGAGCAGTTCGGTGAATGTCTGCATCGGCTGCGGCCGCAGTCGCATCACCGCGCTGTTGCCGTGGTAGCCGATCACGTCCTCGCTGTCGGGCCCGCGCAGCAGCACCGGGCTCGCGATCAGGACGTCGTCGGCGTGGGTGTACCGGTGCAGGAGCGCCCCGAACGCGGCCAGCATCACCATGTACGGCGTCGCACCGGCCTCGCGGGCGGCCACGCGCACACGCTCCACGGTGTCGGCCGACAGTGTCGCCGTGACACGTCGGCAGCGCCATGTCGTGGGTACCGCCGACCCGTGCGGCCCCGGAAGCTCCAGTGGCTCGGGCAGATCGGTCATCGCCGAGCGCCAGAACCGCAGATCCTCGTCCGAGGTGGGCGGTTCTACGACCGGCGCGGGGGTCGGTCCGAGTTCGGCGCCGGTGTAGGCGCGGGTCAGATCGGCGAAGAACACCCGCCAGCAGCCGTCGTCCCACGCGATGTGGTGGACGACGAGCAGCATGATGTACTCGGCGGGCGCGGTGCGCGCCACGGTGATCCGCAGCGGCGACTCGGTCGCGAGGTCGAACGGTGTGCCGAACTCCCGCTGCGCCAACACCTCCAGGCGTAGCCGGCGCGCGTGCTCGGACAGCTCCGAGATGTCCTGGACCGTCCACCCCGGCAGCAGGTCGTCGTGCACCGTACGCTGCGGCTCTCCGGCCTCGTCGGCGGCAAAAGTCGTGCGCAGCACGGGGTGCCGGCGGGCCACGGCCGTGACGGCGTCGTGCAGTCGGGCCAGATCCACCTCGCCGGAGATCCGATAGGACAGGCACACGTTGAGCAGGACGCCGCTCGGGTCGACGGAGTGCACGAACCACATGCGCTTCTGCCCGTCGGTGAACTCGCCCCGTGCGGGGTCCGCGGCGACGGCCACCGGCTCGGCGGGGTCCTGCTCACGCAGCCCCGATCCGGCGAGTCGCCGGCGAAGCAGCTCCAGGCGCCGGGCGTCCAGGTCTGTGTCAGTCACGCGGGGATCTCATTCCTCTGTGGTTCGTCGTCCAGGCCGGTGATCAACTCGGCGCCGGTCATACCGCCGAGCATCGCGGCCAGCGGCACCGACCTGCCGGTGGCCCGGCGGAGTCTCTTTCGCAGGTCGAGGGCGAGAAGCGAATCCACGCCCATGTCGAGCAGGGAGGCGTCGAGGTCGACGCCGGCCGGCTCGATGCCCAGCACCGAGGTCAGTTCGGCCAGCACCACCGCAGTGGTATCGCCGCCCGAGGCCGGTGACGTCGCCGTCGGGGGCGCCGGGTCGTCGCGGAAGATCTGCAGGCGTGCCCGGTCTGCGCTGTAGACGATCGGGTCGCCCGGTAGGTCGCGCAGACTCGCGGCGACCGCGTCATCGGGATCCAGCGGTACCAGCCCCGAGCGGCCGATCAGGTTCACGGACTCCTCGTCGACGATGCCGGTCCCGAACAGACCGAACCGGACGGCGGCGCAGCGGATGCCCTCGGCACGCATCTGTGCGGCCGTAACGTCGACGAGGCGGTTGGCCGCGGCGTACGCCGCGTGGCCGCGGCCACCCCAGAGCCCGGACACGGAGCTGCACACCAGCATTCGAGCACCGGGGCGCCGCGGCCAGGCCTCGGCGATCCGGAACAGGCCTTCGACCTTGGCGGCCGCGGTGTCGGCGAAGGCGGCGGCCGACAGCGTGTCGTGCTCCGCGAACTGCGCGGTCCCGGCGGCGTGGATCATCAGAGTGGCCCCGTCCCCGCCGAATTCGGCCGCGGCGACAGCCAGGGCCACGGGATCGGTGACGTCGCAACATACTGTCTGAACGCCGGGGCCGCTTGCCGCGCTGCCCATTGCGCCGTGGCGGCTGAGCAGCGTGATGCGCCGTGCTCCCCGCTCGGCCAGGTGGCGGGCGTAATGCTGACCGACCGTGCCGCTGCCTCCGGTGATCACGACGTGGTCGAGTGCTCCCGGGTCGTCGGCCCACGACTCCGGGGTGGTGACGGTCTCGTGTTCGGTGCGCGCGAACACCGCCGGCATTCCGTCGATGTCGCGCAGGGCGAGGTCGTCTCCGCCACCGAGAACCGCGTCGAGTGCCGCCGAGGCGGCGGCCTCGTCGAGGACGACCGGCGGGAGGTCGAGGTGCCGGAATGCGCGGTCGGGGTACTCGAAACCGATGCTGCGGTGCATCGCCGCCAGCGCGGCCTGCGCGGGGCGCGGGGTCGGATCGCCGGTGAGTTGTTCTGCCGCGGTGGTGACGAGCCACAGATCGCGGCAGTCCGTTCCCACGTCGTCGGGGTAACGCAGCAGGCCGTCATCGATCAGTGCGGTCAGGGCGGCGACGGACTCGCGCACATCGGGGTCACCGAGGTTCGGCGCGACGGCCAGCACGAGGTCGGCGTCGTGCACCGGGGTCGACACCATGCCGGGATGGTGGTCGACAGCGTCGCGCAGCAGATCACCCAGCCCGCCGCGGGGCCCGGCGAGATCGAGCACAGCCGTGCGCCGCAGAGCCAGGCCGCGCTCCGCCGGCCGGTGGGGTTCCCAGGCTTCGGTCGCCAGTGTGAGTGACGGTGGCGCAGGCAGAGGTTGCGGCAGCGCCCACAGGTGCACCGAGCGCATCGGCGCGTTCGGGAATCCCCGCAGCGCCGGACGCGTGGTGTCGATGACGTCGTGCCACGGGAATTCGGCATCGTGCGCGGCGACCGTGGCGATTCCGGCGGACAGCGTCTCCACCAGCGGTGCGTCCCGCCGGCCGGATCCGACGGTGAGCGCATCGCCGGCACTCTGGCCGAGGGAGAACAGCAGCGCCGGGTGTGCCGACATCTCGACGAACAGGTTCGCACCCGCTCGGACCGCGGCCGCGGCCGCGCGGTCGAACCGAACGGTGTTGCGCAGGTTGGCAAACCAGTAGTCGGCGAAGTCTGTCTCGGGCGGCACGGCCTCCCCGGTCGCCGAACCGAGGAACGGGATCGCCGTCTGCTGGAAACGTGCCGGGGCCAGCAGCCGGACGAAATCGGCGCGCAGACCGTCCAGCAGGCTGGTGTGGGCCGGGAACGCCATGGTGACGGAGCGGGCGAACACCCCGCGCGAGGAGGCCTGCGCGAGCAGCGCGTCGACGGCGTCGCGCTCACCGGACACCCCCACCGACGAGGCGGCGTTGACGACGGCCAGTTCCAGCCAGCCGGGGACGGATTCGATCAACGACTGCGCGTCCTCGGGAGTGAGGCCGAGTACCGCCATTCCGTAGCCGTCGGCGAGCCCCTCCAGCACCGTCGCCCGGGCGATGACCACCGCCGCCGCCTCAGCCAGCGTGATCGCGCCGGCGACATGGGCCGCCGCGACCTCGCCGAGGCTGTGCCCGACGGTCATGTCGGGCGCGACGCCGTGGGCCCGCCACACCGCGGTCAGCGCGACCGCATGGGTGAACTGGGCGGCCTGTGCCTCGACCTGGGACCCGGTGACGGCTGCCGCGTCGGTGAGGTACCGCAGCGGGGACGGCGCGCCGGCCGCGGTGAACGCGGCCGCGCACACATCGGCCGCCTGCCGGTAGTCGCGCAGCGTCCGGTACGCCTCGGCCCCCATCGCGGGCCACTGGTTGCCCTGACCGGGGTAGACGAACGCGCGCCGGTGCGCGTCGGGCTCGGCAGACCGGCTGACCAACGGGTGCTCCTGCCCGGCCGCGAGTGCGCTCAGGGCATCGGCGAGCTCGCTCCGGTCGGCGGCACGCACCACTGCCCGGTGCCTGTTGCGCCGACGCACCCGCAGCAGGGTGGCCGCGACGGCGTCGACCTCCGGTGCGCTGTCGAGGAAGCCGAGCAGGCGACGTGCGTCCTCGCCGATCAGTTCCTCGGCATGTGCGCTCAGCAACACCGGGATCCGGCCGTCGGGCAGCATCACGACGTCCCGCCGTCCGGTACGGCCACGATGGCGTGCGCATTCGCACCGCTCATCCCGAACGCCGACACGGCGGCAAGCCGGCGGCCGTCGACCGCCGGCCACCGGGTGAGCTTCGTGGCGAGCGTCAACCCCTGGGTCTCCCAGTCGATCTCACGGCTGGGCTGATCGGTGTGCAGGCTCCGCGGGATCGCGGCGTGCTCCGCAGCGACCAGGACCTTGGCGAGCCCGAGCGGGCCCGCGGCGGCCTGGGCGTGTCCGATATTGGACTTCACCGATCCGAGCACTCCCCCGCTTCCGGGTCGGGTGGCTCCGTACGTCGTTGCCAGCGAGTGCAATTCGGTGCGGTCGCCGAGCCTGGTGCCGGTACCGTGACCCTCGATCATGCCGATCTGGTCGGGGCGCACACCCGCGAGGTCCAGGGTCCGCCGGAACAGTCGGGCCTGGGCGTCGCCGCTGGGAGCGGTCATGCCCTTGGTGCGGCCGTCGGAATTGACACCGCTGGCGAGGATCTCGGCGAGCACCGGATACCCCTCGCGTTGCGCGACCGACCGCCGGGTCAGCACGAACATCGCCGCGCCTTCGGCCCAGACGGTGCCGCTGGCGTGTGCGCTGTAGGGACGGCAGTGCCCGTCATCGGAAAGGGCGTGCTGACTGGAGAATTCGACGAAGTAGCCGGGTGACCCGAGCACGCAGACACCGCCGGTGAGCGCGACGTCGCAGTCCCCCGCCCGCAGCGCCGAGACGGCGACGTGCAGCGCCGCCAACCCGCCGGTGCACGACGCGTCGATCGTCAGCGCAGGCCCGCCGAGACCCAGCACGTAGGCGATGCGTCCGGAGATCGCACCGAGCGTGGTCCCGGTGAGCAGATGCCCACTGTGGGCGGTGAACTCTGCCAGGTCCCCGCCGTAGCCGAGGTAGGAGGCGCCGACGTAGCAGCCGACCTCCCGACCGGCCAGCGTGTCCGGGTTGATGCCGGCGTTCTCCAGCGCACGCCAGGCGACGCGCAGCGCAACCCGCTGCTGCGGGTCGATCGCGACAGCCTCCCGTGGGGAGATACCGAAGAACTCCGGATCGAATTGCGCCGCGCCCGCCAGGAATCCACCACGGTCGTGGATACGTTTGAAACCCTCGCGCCGCGACCCGTCCAGAAGGTCGCGCACCGCCCAGCCGCGGTCGGTCGGGAAGGGGCCGAGAACCTCCCGCTCCTCGGCCAGCATCGCCCAGTAGGCATCCGGGGTGTCGATGCCCCCGGGCGCCTCCAGCGCCATGCCGGCGATGACGACCGGATCCCCACTAACCCGCACGGATCAGCTCCGCGACCGCCTCGGCGTGTCCGGTGATGTAGAAGTGTCCGCCCTCGAACAGGTCCCGGGTGAAGCGGCCCTCGGTGTGGCCCTGCCACTTCGTCAGCATGTCGGGTGAGATCCGGTGGTCCCCGTGGGCGCCGAGGGTGCGGATGTCGGCGTGGACACGGACATCCGGCGGGCACGCGTAGCGGTTGAAGGCCTGGTAGTCGGCCGAGACCGCCATCAGCAGGAGCTCGACGAAGTCCTCGTCGGCGAGCAGCCGGGCGTCGGTGCCGCCGAGATCCACCATGTGCGCGAGCACTTCGCGGTCGGTGGTCGGCAGCCGCGGTGACGCGGCGACCGCCGACGGCGCCTCGCTGGCGGACACCCACAGCCGCTGGACGTCGACGCCGTGGCCCTCGGCGATCCGGGCGAACTCGAACGCCACCACGGCGCCCAGGCAGTGCCCGAACAGTTGCAGTGGCGCGATCCCCGACCAGTCCCCGGCGTCGAAGAGGTCCTGCGCCAGCTCCTCGACGGTGGCGGCCGCCGGATGGGACAGCCGTTCAGCGCGTCGCGGATACTGCATGACATAGGCGTCGGTCCCGCGCGCGGCGAACGCGGTGGCCAACCCGCGGTAGGCGGCCGCGGCGCCGCCCGCGTGCGGGAACACGAGGATGCCGCCCGACCCTGGGGAGGCGGCCGGGAAGCGTTTGATCCACGGCTTGAAACCCACGTGTGTCGTCACTGCGCCGCTGTGGTTTCCAGCGTCGACACCACGTCCGCGGCATCCATGCGCGCAACGTCGAGATACATCTCGGCCACCTTCTCCAGTCGCTCGTCACGGGCGGTCAGCCGCTCCGCGAGCGCCGACACGGTGCGGGCGCCGAAGATGTCGGCGACGGCCACCGTCGACGTGTCCAGCCAGGTCCTGATCCGTGACACCGCCTGCGTGGCCAGCACCGAATCGCCGCCGCAGGCGAAGAAGTCGTCGTCGGCTCCCAGTGCCACACCGTCGAGCACCCCGCCGAGGATGTCGGCGAGCGCACACTCCAGCGATGTCACCGGGGCTCGATGGGCCCTGCTCTGCGGCGAGCGCGCCTGTCCGAGCAGCTTCGCGACTGCCTGACGGTCGATCTTGCCGCCGGCGGTGAACGGGATCCGTGGGGCCGGCTCGACGATCTTCGGGATCATGTGCGGCGCGACCAGCTGCCCCATCGCCGCGATGACCCCGGCCGCGTCGACGGCCGCACCGGCGACCGGTTCGATCAGGGCCGCCAACACGTCCCGGCCGCCGTCGGCCGGGACCATCGCAGCGACCGCCGACTCGACGCCCGGGATGCGGCGCAATGCGGACTCGACCTCGCCCAGCTCGACGCGGTAACCGCTGATCTTCACCCGGTGGTCGACGCGCCCGACGAACTCGATGACGCCTCCGGTGCGGTACCTGACGAGATCACCTGTGCGATACCAGTTCTGATCCTGGTAGCGGACGAAGCGTTCCGCGGTCAGATCGGGGCGTGCGCAGTAGCCGCGGGCGATTCCGCGGCCCCCCACCCACAGCTCGCCGGGCACCCAGTCGGGACAGTCGCGGCCGTCCGGTCCGACGACACGGCATGCGTTGTTGGGCAGCGGCACGCCGAGCGGGATCGACGTCCACTCCTGCGGGATGTCCCCGACGATCTCGCAGATCGTGTTGTGTGTCGCGGTCTCGGTGGCGCCTCCGAGACCCGCGAAACGCATGCCGGGAGCCCGCTTCCGCAGCGCCCGGACCATGTCGGGGCGCACCCAGTCGCCGCCGGTGGGAACCACCCGCACCGACGACAGGTCGCCGCCGACCTCGGTCAGCATCTCCAGCCAACCGGGCATGAAGTGCAGCACCGTGACGCCGTGCTGCTCGATCAGGTGGGCCCAGACCTCGGCGTCGCGCCGGTGCTCCTCGTCGACGACCACGATCGAGCCCCCGGCGCGCAGCATGCCGAAGACGTCGAGGACGGACAGGTCGCATTCCAGCGTCGACAGGGCCAGACAACGGTCGTCGGGGCCGATCTCGAAGTGGCCGTTGATGAATTCGACAGTGTTCATCGACGCGGCGTGGGTCATCTCGACGCCCTTGGGCTCACCCGTGGAGCCGGACGTGAACAGGATGTAGGCCAGATCCGTCGGCTCCACCGCCGGCAGCGTGAAGCCGGTCGCGCGCCGGCCCACCCGGATCGCCTCCTGCACGGTCAGGGAGCACATCGTCGTCACGGGCTCGTCCCCGCACACCAAGGCCATCCGCACCCGCCCGTTGGCGAGCATGCGCGTGGCACGCTCGGCCGGATGTTCGACCCCGACCGGGACGTACACCGCGCCGAGCGCGGAGATCGCCAGCAGAGCGATCACCTGTTCGTGGTTCTTCGGCCCCATCACCGCGACCGCGTCGCCGTGCCGGATGCCGGCGACCTGCAGCGCGGCCGCGACGTCGAGAACCGTGGCCCTCAATTCTCCGTAGGTCAGCGCACCGTCGTGCGACCACACCGCGGGGGCATCCGGACGGGCCTGCGCGCGGCGGAAGAAGCCGTCGTGCAGGGTGTCTCCGCTCGCCGCGTCGGCCACCGTGTTGACCGCGTCGCGCGCCGCCTGCTGATCTGCCGGCACAGCCGTCGGATCGATGGTGTCCCAGGCGGATTCGTCGGTCGCGAGACGTTCCAGCTCGGCGATGTGGTGGGCGAACATCGCGTCGGCGACGCCGGGGCGGAACGCGTCCTCGCGGGTGTCCCAGTTGATCATCAGGCCTTCGGCCACCGGGGTCGCCTGCGCGTCGAGCAGCACCTGCGGGCCCTGCGAGATCGTCCACACCGGCCGGCCGAAGTGCTCGGTCACCTTGCCCGCGAACAGATCTCCGAGGCCGATCGCGCTGGTGTAGACGATGGGGGCCAGCACGGGCGTGCCGTGATGACGGGTCAGGTCACGCAGCACCGACAGGCCCGAGTAGCCGGCATGCCGCGCGGTCGCGTGCAGCGTCTCCTGCAGCACCCGGCAGCGTGCGAGCGGGGTGTCGGCGCCGGTGAGGTCCACGTCGAGCATCAGCGACGAGGTGAAGTCGCCGACGAGCTTGTCGACGTCGGGGTGGAACTGCTCGCGGCCGAACATGGGGAGGTTCAACAGGAATCGACGCTGGGTCGACCAGCGGGCGAGCGTGCCGGCATACGACGCCGCGACGGCCATCGCCGGTGTGATCCCGCGGCGCTGCGCGGCGGCGAACAGCGCGTCACGGGCCGCGACGTCGAGGATGTGCCAGCGCCGACGGGACCGTTTCGGGTCCTGCTGCTCGGCCCGCGGCACCAGCGGCAGCGTGGGACCTTCCGGGAGTTCGGGGATGCGCTCGGCCCACCAGCGGCGGTCCTCGTCGGACTCCGCGGTCGTGGCCGCCAGCTCCGCGCGGTACTCGCGGTAGGTGTAGCCGAGTTCGGGAAGGTCTGCGCCGCTGTAGAACTCGGCCAGGTCGGCCATGAAATTGCGGTAGCTCACCGCGTCGGAGGCCTGCATGTCCATGTCGACGTGCACTCGGGTCCGACCGTCGGCCAGCAGCGACAGCGAGAGTTGCAGCACCTCGCCGTGCAGCATCTGGTGCGACTTCTCGTGGCGGATCTCGTCGAGACGGTGTTCGGCCGTCGCGGCGTCGAGGTCGCGGAGGTCGTAGACGGTGACAGGAAGACCGCGATCGCTGATGCGCTGCATGCCGTCGGGCAGGATCTCCACCCGCAGCATCGGGTGCCGCTGCGCCAGTCGGCCCGCGGCCTCACGAAGGCGGACGGGATCCACTCCGGCGCCGTCGAACTCCACGTACAGGTGGGCGCCGACGCCGCCGAGTTGCTGATCGTCGTTGCGGCCGACCCACATCGCGTGCTGGATCGGTGCGAGCGGGAAGGTATCGGACACGTCGTCGCCGTGGACATTCGGCGCCGCCGTCTCGTCGACGATCGGAGGGGCCGAGCGGTCGGCCACCAGTTCCGTCCATGCCGCCACGGTGGGGTTCGCCGCCAGCGCCGCGAAGCCGACGTCGATGCCCTGCCGGCGCCAGCGGCCCGACAGCGACATCATCCGGATCGAGTCGAGTCCGGAGGCGATCAGATCGGCTTCCGGATCGAGGCCGCCCGGGTCGATGCCGAGGAGTTCGGCGACCTCGTCGCGGACAGACGGAGCGGTCGTCGACGCCACGCTCACCGAACCTCCTCTAGCCACCGCATATTAAGTCAGGCTGCCCTAACTTAGTGGAGGCTACCTTATATTCGGTTGACCCAAAACTCCTACCCAGAGCGGCGATTTTCACTGATGACCACTGGATTCCCGATCGAATACGGCCATGGCCTAACAAACGGCGACCTGAAGCACGGCTTCGTCCCCTTCCCCGAGGATCGCGCCGAGGCCTACCGGCGGGCCGGCTATTGGACGGGACGGCCGCTCGACTCGATCCTGACCGACGCGGCCTCCCGGTGGCCGGACAAGCCGGCGATCATCGACGCCACGCGCAGCTACACGTTCGCCGAGCTGGACGCCGCCGCCGACCGGGCCGCCGCGGGGCTGGCCGACCTCGGCATCCGCCCGGGAGAGCGGGTGCTGCTGCAGCTGCCGAACTCGTGCCAGTTCGCCGTCGCGCTCTTCGCCCTGCTGCGGGCCGGCGTCGTACCCGTGATGTGCCTGACCGGGCACCGTACGGCAGAACTCGGTCACTTCGCCGACGTCAGCGGCGCGGTCGCGGTGATCGTTCCCGACCGGGCGGGAGGGTTCGACTACCGCGACATGGCGGCCTCGCTCGCCGCGCAACGTCCGGCACTGCGCCACGTGATCGTCGACGGCAAACCCGGCGATCAGGTCTCGTGGCAGTCGATCCTCGACTTCGCCGGGCCACGTCTCGGGCGCACGCCAGTCGATCCGTCGCTTCCGGCGCTGTTGCTGGTCTCGGGCGGAACCACGGGGCTGCCCAAGCTCATCGCACGCACCCACGACGACTACGTCTACAACGCGCATGCCTGCGCGCAGGCATGCGAGATGACCGGTGAGGACGCCTATCTCGTTGCGCTGCCCGCGGGGCACAACTTCCCGCTGGCCTGTCCCGGGCTGCTCGGGTCGATGACGGTCGGAGCGCCGACGGTGTTCACCGCAGACCCCAGCCCGGAGAACGCCTTCGCGTTGATCGACAAGCATCGGATCACGGTGACCGGGTTGGTGAACGCACTGGCCAAGTTGTGGGCGCAGGCGTGCGACTGGGAGCCGGTGCTGCCGACGTCACTGCGGTTCGTCCAGGTCGGCGGGTCGCGGATGAGCCCGGAGGAAGCGCGTTTCATCCTCGACCGGCTCACCCCGGGAATGTCGCAGATCTTCGGCATGGCCGAGGGGATGCTCAACTTCACCCGGCCCGGCGATCCCGAGGACGTCGTGGTGCACACGCAGGGACGGCCGATGTCGCCGCACGACGAGATGCGCGTCGTCGACGAGGACGGTGTCGAGGTCGCACCCGGCGAGGAGGGCGAGCTGCTGGTCCGGGGGCCCTACACGCTCAATGGGTACTACCGGGCCGACGACGCCAACGCCCGCTCCTTCACGCCGGACGGCTTCTACCGCACGGGTGACCGGGTCCGGATCTTCACCGACGGGCCCCGTGCCGGGTACGTCGAGGTCACCGGCCGGGTCAAGGACGTGATCCACCGCGGTGGTGAGACGGTGTCGGCGACCGACCTTGAGGATCACCTGCACACCCACCCGTCCGTCTACGCGGCGGCCGCAGTGGCGCTGCCCGACGAGTACCTGGGCGAGAAAATCTGCGCTGCAGTCGTTTTCACGGGACCGCCGCTCACGCTCGCCGATCTCAATGCCTTCCTCGACGAGCGCGGCGCCTCCACGCACGCGCGTCCCGATGTGCTGGTTCCGGTACCGTCGCTGCCGACGACAGCGGTGGGCAAGGTCGACAAGAAGGCACTCGTGGCGCAGTTGACGGCGAATTCCTAGGTGACGCCGGTCTTCTCGGACTGCGGTGCGAGCAGCTCGACGATCCGGTCCGATACCGCGGCGGCCGTCGGGTGTTCCCACAGCAGGGTCGGCGGCAGCGCCAACCCCGTCCGCTTCTCCAGCGTGCGCCTTAGCGCGACGGTCATGATCGAGTCGACGCCCGTTTCGACCAGCGGCACCCGCGGATCGACATCCGTCTCGGACAATCCGAGTTCGGCGGCGACGGCCTCGATCACCTGTTGCGCCACCCACTCGCCGAGGTCGGCGTCACCGGGACCCGCCGCGACATCGCCACCGTCACTCTGGTCCGTGGGCGCGACATCGGCGAGCATCGGCACCGCCGAGGCCTCGGGAAGCACCGGCAGCACAACCACATTGGGATCCTGACCGCGCATCGCGGAGTCGAGGGCGCGGAACGCGTCATCGGCACCGACCGTCCCCATCCCCAGCGCCTCGAGCTGGGCCGCGACGAAGCCGGACGTGGACCCCATGCCCAGGCCCCGCCATGCCGTCCACGCGATGCTGACCGTGCGGTCCCCCAGGCTCCGCCGGTGCCGCGCGGCGGCGTCGAGAAACGCGTTGGCACAGGCGTAGGCGCCCTGACCCGGAAACCCGGCGAGGTACCCACACGACGAGAACAGCACCATCCAGTCCAGCTGCCCGGGTGGGAACAACTCGTGCAGGGTCAGCGTCCCGGCGACCTTCGGCCGCATCGCCGCGTGAAGGTCGGCAGCAGATGTGGTGAGCAGCAGCGCACCGGCTTCCACGCCCGCGGCATGGACGACCCCCCGCACGGCGGGCAGCTCCCGCAGGATCGTCCTGAGCTGATCGCCTGCGCCGGGCGCTCCGATGTCGACCGCCGCGATGTGCACGGTCACACCGCGCTCCTCCAGCGCCGTCACCGCCCGGACCGCGTGGTCACCGCTGTCCGCCCACTGCGTGCGGTGCGGCACGCCGGACCGCGACAGCAGCACCAGACGTCGCGCGCCGAGGTCGGCCAGCCGCTGCGCGATCCGCAGCCCCAGCGCGCCCGTACCGCCGGTGATCAGATACGTACCGCCCGGCGTGCACGCCATCGCGTCGCCACCGGCGGGCCGCGCGGGCGTCAACCGCGCCGTACACGCCCGCCCGTCCCGGAACACCACGACGCCGTGCCCGGCCATCGAAGCCAGCACGCCGACCGGCAGCGGACCGTCGGCGACGTCGAGCACCCCGCCCCACAGCTGCGGATGCTCGGCGGCGGCGACCCGCGCCAATCCCCACAGCGGCGCATGCACGAGGTTCGCGCCTTCCTGCACCCGCCGGGTCAGCACCCACAGCGGAGCCTCGGACCCCTTGGCGTGCAACACCTTCAGACTGTTCAGCACCAGCTCGGCCGACGCCTCGGGTGACGCGTCGACAGGCGGGACCAGCAGCACGACCGCGCCTGGCTCGAGCGTGTCCGACACCTCGTCGACCGTCGAGTGGACGTCGACCGGCACCCCGGCGGCGAGGAGATCCCGCTGGACCTCGGCGCTGTCCCCGCCTGCGACCAGAGCGACCTCGACTGGGCGCGCCTCGACGTCGTAGCATGTTTCATGCCACGCCACGTGGTGCATCATGCGCGAGAGATCCACTCCCGCTGGACTTTCCAGTTCCTCGAAGGTCATGCCGGCGATGAAGGCGCGCACGGCTCCGGACTCGTCGGCGATCGTCACATCGGTGGTGGTGCCTCCGCGGTGCCGCACGTGCAGCAGCGCCACCGCAGGCGGATCAGCGCAGACGTGCACGCGCTCGATGTGCGCGGGCATCCGCAGCCGCGGCGGACCGTCGAACACCGTGGACGCGGCCGAGGTCGCGGCATCGAGCAACCCCGCCCAGGTCTCGGGCGCCGAGCCGTCCTCCTGCGCCGAAACCCGAAGCATGAGTTCACCGCTTCCCCGGCGCATGTCGCGCACCTGCCAATCGAAGCCCATCGCCGCCACCCCGACTCCGGCGAGCGTGTCGACGACATGACCCGCCGGCAAGGACTCGGCGCACCGGGTCCAGACGCGCTCGTCGATCGGCTCGCCGAACTCCTCGTCGGTGGCGACGACAGCGCTGCTGTGGGTGAGCCATCCGTTCTCGACGGCCTCGGTCCCGGTCAGGCGCGACGACAGCCGCAGCGAGCGCCCCTGCAAGACCACCTGAATGTCGCGGGTCCGCCCCGGCGGCACGGGGGTGCGCAGCCGGACATCGGCCAACCCGGCGCCGGCGGCGTTCAGGAAGGTGTTCAGAAGCACTGCGGCGGGGACGATCTCGGTCTGCTGCACCGGATGGTCTCCGGGATAGGGCCGGTTGCCCATGTCGAGCCTGGTCTGCCAGACCCGGGCCGGCACCTCCCCGGTCACGTCGGCGACGCCACCGAGAAGCGTGTGCGAAGCGGGGTCGTGCAGTGCGGCCGTGCCGGGGGGCGGTGTCGGGGTGCGCCAGAACCGGCGGTGCTGCCACTGCGTGCCGGGAAGATCGGCCGCCCAGCGCGTCGTCGGGGTGAGGCCGTGCGCGACAGGCGCGCCGTGGCAGTACAGGCCGGCGACGGCGGCGCCGACCGCGCGTCGCTCCGGCTGGTCCCGCCGCAGCACCGGCAGCACCGCGTGCTCCCCGACACCGAGGCCGAGCAGCGTCTCGGCGATCGAGTGCGACACCACCGGATGTGCGGACACCTCCAGGAACAGCCGGTGGCCGTCCTCGGCGGCCGCGCGGACCGCCTCGGCGAAACGGACCCGGCCCCGCAGGTTCACCGCCCAGTAGTCGGGCCCCCTGGGCACCGTGGAGCGCGGATCTTCCAACGCGGTGGTGTAGAGGGGTATGTGTGCCGAATCCGGGTGCGGCAGCTGCGCAACCATCGCTGCCAGGTCGGCGGTGAGCGCGTCCATCGCCGGGCTGTGGAAGGCCACGTCGGTGTTGACCCGACGCACCGTCATGCCGTCGGCCGTCCATGCGTCGACGATCCCGTCGACGGCGGCGACCGTGCCCGATACCACCGTCGACTCGGTCGACGCGCTGATGGCGGCAACGACGTCGGTGCGTCCGGCGAGGCGGCGTTCGGCCTCGTCGAACGGCAGCCGCACCAGCGCCATGGCCCCCTTGCCCATCACCGATCGGAAGCCCCGCGCGCGATGACAGGCGACGGCGGCGCCGTGCGCCAGGTCGAACACACCCGACACGACGCACGCCGCGACCTCGCCGACCGAGTGTCCGATCACCGCGGCGGGTGTCACCCCCCGGCTTTTCAGCACCGCGGCGAGACCGACCTGCATCGCGAAGGTCAGTGCCTGCACCCGGTCGGTACCGCCGAGGTCCTCGGCCGTCAGGGCAACGCGTGCGGAAAAGCCGAGTTCCCGGGCGAACACGATGTCGACCTCGTCGATGGTCGCGGCGAACGCCGGCTCGGTCATCAGCAGCTCACGCCCCATGCCCGCCCAGTGCGATCCGTGACCCGAGAACACCCATACCGCACCGGTTTCCGCGCCGGGCACGACATGGCCCGTGACGACACGGGCGTCACGGCCGCGCGCGGCGATCACATCGAGCGCGGCGACGGCGGCCTCCGCCGCCTGAGCGCCGGAGAGTCCGTCGGTGACGACAGCACCCCGGACGGGATCGTGGGAGCGCCGTGTCCACATCGTGGCCGCCACATCGCCGACGGCGAACGCCGCCTCCCGCAGGTGGCCGGCCAGCGCATCGGCGGCAGCGGCGAGCCGGGCCTCCGAGCGCGCGCTCAGCGGAATGAAAGTGGTTGAGGCCGTGGCGGTATCGGGATCCGATGCAAGGGGCGCCTCTTCGAGCAGCACGTGGGCGATGGTGCCGCCGTAGCCGTAACTGCACACCGCCGCCCGGCGCGGGGCGCCCCCGCGGGGCCACGGCTGCGCCTCGGTCGGCACGCGCAACCCGCTGCCGGCCCAGTCCACGGCGGTGGTCAGCGTGCGCACACCGGCAGTCGGCGGCAGCATCTCGTGGTGCAGCGCGAGGACCGTCTTGATGAGACCGACGACGCCGGCGCCGCCTTCGAGGTGGCCGACGTTGGGCTTGACCGAACCCAGCGCACACGGGTCGTCGGCACGTCCGTAGACCTCGGACAGCGCGCCCACTTCGACGGGATCCCCTGTCGGAGTGCCGGTTCCGTGTGCCTCCAGATAGCCGACGCTCTCGGGCGAGACGCCGGCGGCACGACAGGCGAGCCGGAACAGATCGGCCTGCGCCTCACCGTTTGGAGACATGATGCCGACCGTCCTGCCGTCCTGGGCGACCGCTCCGCCGCGCACCACCGCGAGCACCCGGTCACCGTCGCGCAGGGCGTCGGCGAGGCGTTTGAGCACGACGACACCGGCGCCTTCGCCGCGTCCGTAGCCGTCGGCGGCGTCGTCGAACGTCTTGCACCGGCCGTCCGGGGCGGTCGCGCCCGCGACGTCGAGCACCCGCGTCAGCCCCGGACCGATCAGCGCGCTGACCCCACCGGCGAGCGCGAGTGACGTCTCACCGGCCCGCAGAAGCTGGCACGCCTGGTGCACGGCGACCAGCGAGGCGGCGCACGCGGCGTCCAGCGCGACGCTGGGCCCGCGCAGATCGAGCAGGTGCGACACCCGGTTGGCCACGCCGCACAGCGAGGTCCCGATGCCCGTCCACGCCTCGATGCCCGCGAGGTCCTCCATGATCAATTTGCCGTAGTCGTCGGAGTTGACTCCCATCAGCACCGCGGTGTCACTGCCGGCGAGCGAGCGCGGCGGGATGCCCGCGTGTTCGAGCGCCTCCCAGGACACCTCCAGCGCCAGCCTCTGCTGGGGGTCCATCAACTCGGCCTCGCGCGGGGACACCCCGAAGAACTCGGCGTCGAAACCGGGCAGGTCGTCCAGGAATGAGCCCCACCGGGTGGTCTCCCGGAGCACGGCCGCGTTGCGGGGATCACGGTGCAGGTAGGGCTCCCACCGCTCCGGCGGGACCTCGGTGACCGCGCTGTCGCCGGCGAGCAGGAACGAGAAGAACTCGCCGGGGGTACTGATGTCTCCCGCCAGACGGCAGCCGATCCCGACGACGGCGATCGGCTCGGCGGCGTCCGCGCCGTTCACCCCCACGTCGGCCGTGCCGGCGACGACGTGTGGATAGCCTTCCCTAACCTTGGCTTCGGCATGGCGAACATCCTGGCACAACCCAGGAGCCGGCGGGGCATCACCCCGGGGTGTCACCTGGGCGGTTGAGCTCCCGGATCGTCCGGATCCACCTCGACCGCGTAGGACGTGATCGTCGCGATCTGCTCGCCGTCGAACTCGTAGATCGCACAGCTGGCCACGGCGGTGACGCCGTCGGGTCGCACGTAGCGGACCACCGTGTCGACCGCGATGACGTCGCCGCCGTCGGCGACCACGCACCGGTCGAACTCCACCGTGGTGCCTTCCAGGCTCGCCGTGGTGTCCCGGCACGTCGCGCGCACGGCGTCCGCACCCTCCAGCACCATGCCGCCGACGATCGTCCACGTGACGTCCCGGGCGAGATGATCCAGCGCGTCCTCGAAGCGATGCTCGGAGAACGCGCGGGCCACGGCGCCGGGATCGAATGCCATGAGCACGACCGTAGCGCCCCGGCCGCCCGGCACGGTATGAGTAGACATATGAATCTGTCGGGTGTCGGTCTGTGGAGTTCTCAACTGCGATACGGAAATCCGGAGGAGGCCGCCGAGGCCGCCGCCGAACTCGACGGGTTGGGGTTCACCGCGCTGTGGATTCCCGACGTCGGCGGTCCCGTGCTGGATTCGGTGGAGAACCTGCTGGGGGCCACGCAGAAGACCGTGATCGCCACCGGCATCCTGAACCTCTGGATGCATGAGCCCGCCGAGGTCGCGGCCCGCTACGCCACCCTCACCGACAAGCACGGCGAGCGGTTCCTGCTCGGCATCGGTGTCAGCCACGCGCCGCTGATCGACTCCAAGGAACCGGGCCTCTACCGCAAGCCGCTGGCGGCGACGGAGAAGTTCCTCGACGCGATCGACGCCTCCGAACAGCCGGTGCCGAAGGCCAACCGGGTCCTCGCCGCGCTCGGCCCGAAGATGCTGCAGCTGTCGGCGACCAAGGCGGGCGGGGCGCACCCGTACCTGTCCACGCCGACGCACACGGCGCAGGCCCGCGAGGTCCTCGGCGACGGACCGCTGCTGCTGCCCGAGCAGACGGTGCTGCTCACCGACGACCGCGACAAGGCGCGTGAGATCGGAACCGATTGGCTGCGTTCGTATCTCGCGTTGCCGAACTACGCCAACAACCTTCTGCGTCTCGGCTTCACCGAGGAGGACCTCTCCTCGGTCAGCGACCGGGTGTTCGACGCGCTGATCGCCTGGGGCGACGAGGACGCGGTCCGCAGCCGGGTCCAGGAGCACCTCGACGCGGGCGCGAACCACGTCTGTGTGCAGGTGCTCACCGCCGATCCGCGGGAGTTCCCGCGCGAGCAGTGGCGCAGGCTGGCCTCGGCTCTGTTGTAGAACCGGCTCTGTTGTAGATCAGGTCAGCAGGTCGCGCACGACCGCGTCGGCGAGCAGTCGGCCGCGGTCGGTGAGCACGAAGCTCTGTCCGTCGGCGCGCAGCAGTCCGTCGGCGACCGCGACCGCGGCACGCTCGCGTTCGCGCGCCGACAGCGTGGCGGCGGGCAGTCCGGTGCGCAGCCGCGTCTTCAGCATCACCTCTTCGACGTGCGAGGTCTCGGCGTCGATCGCCTCGAGGTCGGCGACGGGCAGCGCGCCCGTCTCCAGCGTAGCGGCATAAGCGTTGGGGTGCTTCACATTCCACCACCGGGTGGCATCGACGTAGCCGTGCGCTCCGGGTCCGGCGCCCCACCACTGCCCGCCGTCCCAGTAGCCGAGGTTGTGGCGGCACTCGCCGTCCGGCCGACTCCAGTTGGACACCTCGTACCAGGTGAAGCCGGCGTCGGTGAGGCGGCGGTCGAGCAGCTCGTAGCGGCGCGCGTGCACGTCGTCGTCGGGTCGTGCGATCTCGCCGCGCCGGACGCGGCGCGCGAGCGCGGTGCCGTCCTCGACGATCAGCGCATAGCCCGACACGTGGTCGACGCCGGCCTCGACGGCGGCGTCGGCCGAGCGCAGCAGATCGTCGTCGGTCTCGCCCGGTGTGCCGTAGATGAGGTCGAGGTTCACGTGGTCGAAGCCCTCGGCGCGCGCCTCCCGGGCCGCGTCCACCGCGCGCCCGGGCGAGTGCACCCGGTCCAGCGCTCTGAGGACGTGGGGGGCGGTGGACTGCATGCCCAGCGATACGCGGGTGTATCCGGCGGCGCGCAGCCCGGCGAAGAAGCGGGGCGAGGTCGACTCCGGGTTGGATTCGGTGGTGATCTCGGCGTCGGGGGTCAGCGTGAAGTCGGCGCGGACGGCGTCGAGCACCCGCGCCAGCCCGGCCGCGCCGAGCAGCGACGGGGTTCCCCCGCCGACGAACACCGTCGACACCGGCGGCGGCTCGCCGAGGTGGGCGGCGGCCATCTGCAGCTCGGCCCGCAGGGCCGTGAGCCAGCCGTCGGGGGTCGCGCCCCCGGCCCCCAGCTCGGCGGGCGTGTAGGTGTTGAAGTCGCAGTAACCGCAGCGTGTCGCGCAGAACGGGACGTGGATGTACACCCCGAACGGTCTGTCCGCGGGAGCCGTCAGCGCGGGGAGCGCGGGCCGCCGGGCAGCGGCGGCGGAAGGGCCGACGGACATGCTGACCAGTGTGTCAGAGCGACTTCCGCGCACGGTGAACGCAAATAACCGCCGGTTAGGGCATTGCCGGTGTTCGTGGCACAATGGCCGACGTGATCGACGCCCGCACCCTTTCCACCCGCGTTGTGCTGGTGGCTCGGCGTCACGTCGACTTCAAGCGCGTCTGCACGTGCTGTTGTCCGCTTTGTCGCGTCTGATCCAGGACCCAGCCCACCCGTTTCAGCTGGCCGCCGGATCTGCGCCGCCGGACAGCCACCGGTGACAGCGCGCGGTCCCCACGCCGGCTCCGACCGAGAGCCACATCATGACGACAGCCAAGACACCCCCCGCCAAACCGGCGAAGCGCCCCCGCGGCGAAGGCCAGTGGGCGCTGGGCTACCGCGAGCCCCTCAATCCGAACGAACAGTCCAAGAAGGACGACAACCCGCTCAACGTGCGGGAGCGCATCGAGAACATCTACGCCAAGAACGGCTTCGAGAGCATCGACAAGGGCGACCTGCGCGGACGTTTCCGCTGGTGGGGGCTCTACACACAGCGCAAGCCCGGGTACGACGGCACCTGGACCGGTGACGAGAACACCGACATGCTCGAAGATGAGTACTTCATGCTGCGGGTCCGCAGCGACGGCGGGGCGCTGACCGCCGCGGCGCTGCGCACCCTGGGCACCATCTCCACCGAGTTCGCCCGGGACACCGCCGACATCTCGGACCGCCAGAACGTCCAGTACCACTGGATCGACGTCAAGGACATGCCGGAGATCTGGCGCCGGCTCGACGAGGTCGGCCTGCAGACCACCGAGGCGTGCGGCGACTGCCCGCGCGTGGTGCTGGGTTCGCCGCTGGCCGGTGAGTCGCTCGACGAGGTGATCGACGGCACGCCCGCGGTCAACGAGATCGTCAAGCGCTACATCGGCAAGAAGGAGTACTCCAACCTGCCGCGCAAGTTCAAGACCGCGATCTCGGGTCTGCAGGACGTCGTGCACGAGGTCAACGACGTCGCGTTCATCGGCGTCAACCATCCCGAGCACGGTCCCGGCTTCGACCTGTGGGTCGGCGGCGGCTTGTCGACCAACCCGATGCTGGGTCAGCGTGTCGGCGCCTGGGTGCCGCTCGACGAGGTGCCCGATGTGTGGGAGGGCGTGGTCAGCGTCTTCCGCGACTACGGCTACCGGCGCCTGCGCGCCAAGGCCCGGCTGAAGTTCCTGATCAAGGACTGGGGCGTGGAGAAATTCAGGCAGGTTCTCGAAGAGGAATACCTGAAGCGTCCGCTGATCGACGGACCGGCGCCCGATCCGGTGACCCGGCCGATCGACCACGTCGGCGTGCAGAAGCTCAAGAACGGCCTCAACGCCGTCGGTGTCGCGCCGATCGCGGGCCGGGTGTCGGGCACCATCCTGACCAAGGTGGCCGACCTCGCCGAGGCTGCGGGCAGCGACCGGATCAGGTTCACGCCGTACCAGAAGCTGATCGTGCTCGACGTCCCCGACGACAAACTCGACGAGCTGCGCGCCGGCCTGGACGCGCTGGGTCTGCCGTCCACCCCGTCGCACTGGCGGCGCAACCTGATGGCCTGCACCGGCATCGAGTTCTGCAAGCTGAGCTTCGCCGAGACCCGCAGCCGCTCGCAGGTGCTGGTCCCCGAGCTGGAGAAGCGCCTGGAGGACATCAACGCCCAGCTCGACGTGCCGGTCACGATCAACATCAACGGCTGCCCGAACTCGTGCGCGCGCATCCAGGTCGCCGACATCGGCTTCAAGGGCCAGATGGTCGACGATGGCGACGGCCCCGAAGAGGGGTTCCAGGTTCACCTGGGCGGGAGCCTGGGTCTCGACAGCGGTTTCGGCCGCAAGCTCCGTCAGCACAAGGTGGTCGCCACCGAGCTCGGCGACTACATCGAGCGGGTTGTCCGCAACTTCGTGAAACAACGCGAGCAGGGTGAGCGTTTCGCTACGTGGGCGTTGCGAGCCGACGACGCGGACTTGAGGTAGATATGACGGACACCATGACCGAAACGGCACTGCAGGAGCTGGCCGAGCGCGGAGCTGCCGAGCTGGGTGAGCATGCGACGGCGCAGGATCTGCTGCGCTGGACCGACGAGAACTTCGGCCCCGCCAGCGGACGGGGGAACTACATCGTCGCGTCCAACATGCAGGACGCCGTGTTGGTCGATCTGGCGGCGAAGGTCCGTCCGGGCGTGGACGTGTTGTTCCTCGACACCGGCTACCACTTCGTCGAGACGATCGGCACCCGCGATGCCGTCGAGGCGGTCTACGACGTCAACGTCGTCAACGTCCGCCCCGAGCATTCGGTGACCGAGCAGGACGCGATGCTGGGGCGCAACCTGTTCGAGCGCAACGCCAACGAGTGCTGCCGGCTGCGCAAGGTGGTGCCGTTGTCCAAGGCGCTCAGCGGCTATTCCGCCTGGGTCACCGGGATCCGTCGCGTGGAGGCGCCGACGCGCGCCAACGCCCCACTGATCAGCTGGGACAAGGCGTTCGGGCTGGTGAAGATCAACCCGCTGGCGGCGTGGAGCGACGACGACATGCAGGACTACATCGACGCCAACGGCATCCTGGTCAATCCGCTTGTCGACGAGGGATATCCGTCGATCGGATGTGCCCCCTGCACCCACAAGCCCGTCGAGGGCGCCGATCCGCGCAGTGGCCGCTGGCTCGGCCAGTCCAAGACGGAGTGCGGGCTGCACGCCTCGTGACGCTCATCCTGACCGCGCACGGCAGCGCCGACCCCCGGTCGGCGGCGACGGCGCGTTCCATCGTCGAGTGCATCCGGCGCCTGCGGCCCGGCTTGGATGCGCGAATCGCGTTCTGCGAGCAGAACTCTCCGAATCTGCGTGACGTCCTGGCCGACCTGCCCGGCCGCCACGGTGTCGTCGTGCCGCTGCTGCTGGCCGACGCGTATCACGCCCGCGTCGACATCCCCCAGATGATCGCCGACTCCGGCGCCGACGTCCGGCAGGCCGCTGTGCTCGGTGAGGACGAACGGCTGATCCACGTTCTCCGGCAGCGGCTCGAACATGCCGGGGTGTCCCGGCTCGACGCCCGGGTCGGGATCCTGGTGACGGCCGTCGGGTCGTCGCGTGCGGCCGCCAACGCGAACACCGAGGCCGTCGCCCGGGAACTGACGTTGACCACGCGGTGGGCGGCGACGACCGCATTCGCCACAGGTCCGCAGCCCTCGCTGACCGACGCGGCCGCGCACCTGCGCGCGCTGGGCGCCTCACGACTGGTCATCGCGCCGTGGTTCCTCGCGCACGGCCGGATCACCGACCGGGTGGCCGCGTTCGCCCGCGCGCACGACATCCCGATGTCCGCGCCGCTCGGGGCGCACCGCCAGGTGGCCGAGACGGTGCTCGACCGCTTCGACGCCGCGCTCGTGCACCGGGCGGCCGCCTAGAATCGGTAGATTGGTCGCAAACGCACCTCACGAGCTAGGACTTGATGCAACCTCATAGACCCGGGGCGGTCGCATGCTGACCGCCCTTCTCGGGATTCTCGCCGGCTTTGTCGTCGTACTCCTCATCACCGCCCTGACCGGTTATTTCGTCGCGCAGGAATTCGCCTACATGGCCGTGGACCGCTCCCGGCTCAAGGCCCGCGCCGAAGCCGGTGACGCCGCGGCCGCTCGCGCGCTGACCGTCACCCGCCGCACGTCGTTCATGCTCTCGGGCGCCCAGCTCGGGATCACCGTGACCGGGCTGCTCGTCGGTTACGTCGCCGAACCGTTGATCGGGCAGGGGCTCGAAACCCTCCTCGGGGGCACCGGCATACCCACCGCGGTGGCCATCGGCATCGGCGGTGTCGTCGCCATCGGATTCTCGACGATCGTGCAGATGCTGTTCGGCGAGCTGTTCCCGAAGAACCTCGCGATCGCCCGGCCCGAACCGCTCGCCCGGTGGCTGGCGAGGTCCACCACGGTGTACCTGAAGCTCTTCGGATGGCTCATCTGGCTGTTCGACCAGTCGTCGAATCTGCTTCTGCGCGCGCTGCGCATCGAGCCGGTCCACGACGTCGAGCACTCGGCCACCCCGCGCGACCTCGAGCACATCGTCGCGGCCTCCCGCGAGGCCGGCGAGATCCCGCGCGAGCTGTCGGCGCTGCTCGACAGGATTCTCGACTTCCCCACCAGCACAGCCGAACACGCGATGATCCCGCGATCCCGGGTCGACGCGATCCCCGCCGACGAGCCGGTGGCCGCGGTTCTGAGCCGGATGGCCAGCGGCCACACCCGCTACCCGGTCACCGGATCCCATCCCGACGACGTCGTCGGTGTCATCCATCTGCACGACCTGCTCGGCGACACCCGCACCGCCGACCTCGCCGGTGACCGCTGCCGGCCGGCGGTGATCGTGCCGGAGACCTTGCCGCTGCCCAACGTGGTCCGCGAACTCGAGCGCGGCGACGACGAGATGGCGGTCGTCATCGACGAATACGGCGGTTTCGCCGGCATCGTCACCATCGAGGACCTCGCCGAGGAACTGGTCGGCGAGATCGACGACGAGCACGACACCGACACCGAGGCCGACGTCGTCGCCGACGGGGACGGCTGGCTGCTCGCCGGCGACCTCCCGCTCGACGAGGCCGAGCGCACCCTCGACCTGACCCTGCCGCCCGGTGACTACGAGACCGTCGCCGGGATGGTGATCGCGCATGCCGTCGGGTTGCCCGCAGTGGGCGACGAGGTCGTCATCGACCTCCCCGGAGACCCCGCCGACCTGGTCAACGAGGGCACGCCGCCGATCCGACGACTGGTGGTCGAGGTCCGTTCGATCGAGCGGCGGGTTCCGGCAACGGTTTTCGTGACCGAACGTATCGACGAGGAGGATGGCGATGAGTAGCCCGTGGGTGATCGCCGGGATCACCGCAGGTCTCATCGGGTTGAGCGCGTTCTTCGTCGCGGTGGAGTTCGCGCTGATCGCCGCGCGGCGCAACAGGCTCGAGGACGCGGCCGCCACCAGCGCGGCCGCGCGGGCGGCGCTGCGCAGCGCGGGTGAGCTCTCGCTGCTGCTCGCCGGCGCCCAGCTCGGTATCACCGCCTGCACGCTGCTCCTCGGCGCGATCACCAAACCCGCTGTGCACCACGCGATCACACCGGCGATCGGCGATCTCGGCGCACCGGGATGGGTGGCCGACGTCGGCGGCTTCGTACTGGCCCTGCTGATCGTGACGTTCCTGCATCTGGTGATCGGCGAGATGGCGCCCAAGTCGTGGGCGATCGCCCATCCGGAACGGTCGGCCACGCTGCTGGCACTGCCGATGCGGGGCTTCATGTTCCTGACCCGCCCGATGCTGCGCGCGCTGAATCGCGCCGCGAACTGGTGCCTGCGCCGCGTCGGGGTCACACCCGTCGACGAGCTGGCCGACAGCCAGGATCCCGACGCGCTGCGCCAGCTGGTCGAGCATTCGGCCACGGTCGGCACACTCGACGAGCGCTATCACGCCAACCTGGCCAGCGCGCTGGAACTCGAAGCGCTCACCGTCGGTCAGGTGGCACGCCACGACGCCCGCTACAGCGACGTCCCCGTCGACGCGACGCCCGCGCAGATTCAGGAGACGGCCAGGGCGACGGGGCATCTGCGCCTGCTGGTTCGTGACGGCGGCGCGACCGTGGGTGTGGTGCACGTCCGCGACTGCCTGACCGGCGACGCGACCGCGCGCGAGTTGATGCGGCCGGTGTTGACGATGCCCGACAGCACCCCGGTCTACGAGGCGCTGCAGCTCATGCGGCAGACCCGCACTCACCTGGTCGTGGTGGACGGCCCCTCGGGCCCGGGCCTGCTGACCCTGACCGACCTGATGTACCGCCTGCTTCCGACCGAGGCGGCCTGACTCAGGACGCGGTGACACTCACGGGACGGCGACCGGATCGTCGGTCGGCAGCGAAGGCACCCTCGTCGCGCGCACGTAGACGGTGTCGCCCTCCCTGAGACCCAGCGCCTCGGCGTCGCCCCGGGTGATCTGCGCGGTGAACGGCGTGTGCGTCGCGGCGTTGAGCAGTTCCACCCGGACCTCGAAACCGAGCATCACGATGCGCTCGATGACCGCGCGGGTGACGCCGGTCGACTGGATCGAGTTGTCGGTCGTCGCGATCGCCATATCGGGGTTCCGGCCGACGCGGATGTCGTGCGGGCGCACCAGAACTCCGTTGAGCGAGGACACCGCGCCGAGGAACGACATCACGAACGCGTTCGCCGGCGCGTCGTACACCTCGCTGGGCGACCCGACCTGTTCGATGCGGCCCTTGTTCAGCACGGCGATCCGGTCGGAGATGTCGAGCGCCTCGGACTGGTCGTGGGTGACGAGCACCGTCGTCACGTGCACCTCTTCGTGCAGACGCCGCAGCCACGCCCGCAGGTCTTCGCGGACCTTCGCGTCGAGGGCGCCGAACGGCTCGTCGAGCAGCAGCACCTCCGGATCGACGGCCAGCGCGCGCGCCAGCGCCATCCGCTGGCGCTGCCCGCCGGAGAGCTGGTTGGGGTAGCGGCCCTGGAAGCCCGCCAGACCCACGACCTCCAGCAGGTTGTCGACCTTCTCCTTGATCTCGGCCCTGGGCTTCTTGCGGATCTTGAGGCCGAACGCGACGTTGTCGCGCACCGTCAGGTGCTTGAACGCCGCATAGTGCTGGAACACGAACCCGATGCCCCGCCGCTGCGGCGGCACGTTCGTCACGTCGCGGCCGTTGATGATCACGGTGCCGGTGTCGGGATCGTCGAGCCCCGCGATCGCGCGCAGCAGCGTCGACTTCCCCGATCCACTCGGACCGAGCAGCGACGTCAGAGAACCCTTGGGCACCGTGAAGTCGACGTCGTCCAGCGCCGCGAAGTCGCCGAAACGCTTGTTGGCGCCCTTGACCTCGATGGCCAGTTCGCTCGTGGCAGACATGGGCTCTCCCCTGCTCAATCGTCGGTCCGGGTGCGTGTGCGCTGGGCGTCGAACACGATCTGGGCGATGAGCACCGTCACCGCCACGGCCATCAGCACGGTCGAGATGGTGTAGGCGCCGTAGTCGTCTCCACGGGTGTAGCGGTCGTGCACCAGCAGCGTCATGGTCTGGGACTGCCCCGGCAGGTTCGACGACACCACGAGCACGGCGCCGAACTCTCCGAGTGTGCGCGCGACGGTGAGCACCACACCGTAGGTCAGGCCCCACCGGATCGACGGCAGGGTCACGCGCCAGAACGTCTGCCACGCGTTGGCCCCCAGGGTCGCCGACGCCTCCTCCTGGTCGGTGCCGATCTCGTGCAGCACCGGTTCGACTTCGCGGATCACGAACGGCAACGTCACGAAGATGCTGGCCAGCACGATGCCCGGGAACCCGAAGATGACCGTCACCCCGAAGTCGTTCTGCACGAAGCCGAACAGCCCGGCGGTCCCCCACAGCGCGATCAGCGCCACACCGACCACCACCGGTGACACCGCGAACGGGAGGTCGATCGCGGCCTGCAGGGCGTTCTTGCCGCGGAACCGCCTGCGCGCCAGCACCAGCGCCGTGGACACACCGAACACCACGTTGAGCGGCACGACGATGGCGACGACGAGAAGCGACAACGACAGCGCGGACTGGGCCGCCGGCGTGGTGATGGATGCCCAGAAGGCGCCCAGCCCCGGAGCGAACGTCTGCCACAGGATCGCGCCCAGAGGGACGATGAGCAGCGCGATCACATAGAAGAGCGCGACGATCCGCAGGATCAGCCGGGTGCGCAGCGACAGGATCATTTCGCGCTCATCACGCTGTCGCCTCCCGCTTGGCCGCCCTGGCCCCGAAGTACCGCAGCACGAACAGCACGGCGAACGAGATCATCAGCAGCACAATCGAAATAGCGGCCGCACCGGCCGGGTCGTCGTTCTCGATGAGCGTCCTGATCCACTGCGAGGACACCTCGGTCTCCCCCGGGATCGCGCCGCCGATCAACACGATCGATCCGAATTCGCCGATGGCCCTGGAGAACGCGAGGCCGGCACCCGAGAGCAGTGACGGCGCCAGCGCCGGCAGGATCACCGAGAAGAAGATCGTCGCGTTGTTGGCGCCGAGCGACGCGGCCGCCTCCTCGACCTCCCTGTCGAGTTCCAGCAGCACCGGCTGCACGGCGCGGACGACGAACGGCAGCGTCACGAACGCCAACGCGACCCCGACGCCCCACGCGGTGTGCTGGATGTGGATCCCCACCGGGCTGGACGGTCCGTAGAGCGCGAGCAGCACCAAGCTGGCCACGATCGTGGGCAGCGCGAACGGCAGGTCGATGATCGCGTCGAGGATCCGCTTGCCGGGGAACTCGTCGCGCACCAGCACCCACGCGATCAGCAGGCCGAACACCAGGTTCACCAGCGTCACGATGATCGAGATCGTCAACGTGACCTTGAAGGACGCGATGGCCGACGGCGAGGTCACCGCCGACACGAACGCGTCCCAGCCGCCTTTGGCGGCGATCCACACGATCGCCGCCAGCGGCAGCAGCACGATCACCGACAGCCACATCACCGCGACGCCCACCTGCAGCGAGGCGCCACCCGGCCGGCGTGAGAGCGCCGGATTCGGAGCGGCCACCGGAGAGGTCATCCAGTGGCCTGCTTGTAGATCTTGGTGATGGTCCCGTTGTCCTTGTCGAACAGCTGGGTGTCGACGTTCTTCCAGCCACCCAGGTCGTCGATGGTCCACAACTTCTCGGGCGCCGGGAACTTGTCGGCGAACTCGGCCTGCACGGCCGGGTCCACCGGCCGGAATCCGGCCTCGGCCCACAGCTTCTGACCTTCCGGGGTGAACTGGAAGTCGACGAAGGCCTGCGCCTTGTCCAGGTGCCGGCTGGTGTTGACCACCGCGGTCGGGTTCTCGATCTTGAAGGTCTGCGCGGGATTGACGTGCTCGAGGTCGAAGTTCAGCGCCTCGTTCTCGTAGGCGAGCAGCACATCGCCACTGCCCTGCCGGAACACGTCGGTGGCCTCACGGCCCGAGCCGGGACGCAGCTTCACGTGCTCGGTGACGAGCTTGTTGACGAACTCGATGCCGGCCTCGGGGTTCTGCCCACCGTTGCTGGCATAGGCGTACGGCGCCAACAGGTTCCATTTGGCGGCGCCCGAACTCAGCGGGCTCGGCGTGATGACCTCGATGCCGGGCTGCAGCAGATCGTCCCAGGTGCGGATGTTCTTCGGGTTTCCGGGGCGCACCGCGAACGTGACGATCGAACCGAACGCGATGCCCTTGTTGGGCCCGGCGTTCCAGTTCTCGTCGACCTTTCCGGCCTTGACCAGGCGGGTGATGTCGGGCTCGACCGAGAAGTTGACGACGTCGGCCGGCTTGCCCGACTCGACGCTGCGCGACTGGTCACCGGAGGCGCCGTAGGACGCGGTGACCTCCACACCCTCACCCTCCTCCGTGGCCGAGAACGCGGGCGCAGCCTTCGACCAGCCCGGCTCGGGCACCGCGAACGCGACCAGGGTCAGCGTCGTCTCCGCGCTGCCGCTGCCACCACTGTCACCCGCCACGTCGCTGGCACCGCCACCGCACGCGGCGAGCAGGGTCGTCGTGACCGCGAGCGCCGCGGCGGTACGCCGGCGCGGCGGCGATTTCAGGAGGTTTCGCACGGGGTTCAGCATCGGGGGCCTCTCGACAGGGGTGACGGATTCTTGCGGGGTGACCCGGTCGCAGAAAGGCAGGTGGAGTCCTGAGGCGGAGCGCCCCAGGCGTCACCGACGCCGAGCCACGAGCGGGCAGGGTGTCAGCGACAACAACAGACATCAGCAACGGCAGCAAAACCCACGGCAATGAGGGCCACGATGTGACCACCCTTGTTGCCGGACGCCGGATGCATGGCGCGAAGAATAACAGATGTCCACCGACGTCCCGGCTCAGAACGCGTCAGCGCGTGAGCAACCACATCACGATGACGAGGACGAGCAACGCGACCAGCGCCAACGTCACCCGCGAACGCGGCATCCCGGTCATGTCTCGCCCCTCTCGGCGTCTTCTGGGGTGTGCCGGATCCGGTGCAGAATCCGGATGCTGCTGCCCAGCAGCAGGTCGAGCAGCACAGCCGTGCCGAACGCCAGGGCCAGCACCACCGGCATCACCACCAGCGTCTGCGCGATGAACGGCAGTCCGGACAGCCACAGCTCCACTGAATCCCACCAGTTGAGGAAGCCGTCCACGAAGCCAGACTATGCGCCGCCGCACCCGGCAACACACGGGGCCGTTCCGGTAGACGCCGAGGTGTCGGACAGTCGATGATGAGCAAATGGCCTTGCAGCAGTCCGAAGCCTCCGACGCGTTGTCGACCAACGGCGAGTCGTCGAGCCAGCCCTCCGCGCTGGATCTGCCGTCAGCGACGCCGAACTACAGCCCCGGCCCGCTGCGGAACCCTTTCCCGCCGATCGCCGACTACGCGTTCCTGTCCGACTGCGAGACGCAGTGCCTGATCTCGTCGGCCGGGTCGGTGGAGTGGCTGTGCGTGCCGCGTCCCGACTCACCGAGCGTGTTCGGCGCCATCCTGGACCGCGGCGCCGGCCATTTCCGTCTCGGCCCGTACGGGGTCTCGGTGCCCGCCGCGCGCCGCTACCTCCCGGGCAGCCTGATCCTGGAGACGACGTGGCAAACCCACACCGGGTGGGTCATCGTGCGCGACGCGTTGGTGATGGGCCCCTGGCACGACCTGGAGACCCGCTCGCGTACCCACCGCCGCACCCCGATGGACTGGGATGCCGAGCACATCCTGCTGCGGACCGTGCGCTGTGTCAGCGGCACCGTCGAGCTCGTGATGAGCTGCGAACCGTCCTTCGACTACCACCGCACCAGCGCGCACTGGGAGTACTCCGCGCAGGCCTACGGTGAGGCGATCGCACGCGCCACGAAGAACCCCGACTCGCATCCGACGCTGAGGTTGACGACGAACCTGCGGATCGGTCTGGAAGGTCGCGAGGCCCGCGCGCGTACCCGGCTCAAGGAGGGTGACAACGTCTTCGTCGCGCTGAGCTGGTCCAAGCATCCCGCGCCGCAGAACTTCGAAGAGGCCACCGACAAGATGTGGAAGACCAGCGAATGCTGGCGGCAGTGGATCAACGTCGGTGATTTCCCGGACCATCCGTGGCGGGCCTACCTGCAGCGCAGCGCGCTGACGCTGAAGGGACTGACGTACTCGCCCACCGGCGCACTGCTGGCGGCGCCGACCACGTCCCTGCCGGAAACCCCTCAGGGCGAACGCAATTGGGACTACCGCTATGCGTGGGTGCGCGATTCGACATTCGCGCTGTGGGGTCTCTACACGCTGGGCCTGGACCGCGAGGCCGACGACTTCTTCGCGTTCATCGCCGACGTGTCCGGCGCCAACAACGGCCAGCGCCACCCGTTGCAGGTGATGTACGGCGTCGGCGGGGAGCGCACGCTCGTCGAAGAGGAGCTCAACCACCTGTCGGGCTACGACAACTCGCGTCCGGTCCGCATCGGTAACGGCGCCTTCGACCAGATGCAGCACGACATCTGGGGCACCATGCTCGACTCGGTGTACCTGCACACCAAGTCCCGCGAGCAGATCCCCGAAACCCTGTGGCCGGTGCTCAAGGAGCAGGTCGAGGAGGCCATCAAACACTGGCGCGAACCCGACCGCGGCATCTGGGAGGTCCGCGGCGAACCGCAGCACTTCACGTCCAGCAAGATCATGTGCTGGGTCGCGCTCGACCGCGGATCCAAGCTGGCCGACCTCGAAGGCGAGAAGACCTACGCCCACCAGTGGCGTGAGATCGCCGACGAGATCAAGGCCGACATCCTCGAACACGGGGTCGACGAGCGCGGCGTGCTGACCCAGCGCTACGGCGACCCGGCGCTGGACGCGTCGCTGCTGCTGGCGGTGCTGACGCGGTTCCTGCCGCCCGACGATCCGCGGATCCGCGCGACGGTCAACGCGATCGCCGACGAACTCACCGAAGAAGGCCTCGTGTTGCGCTACCGCGTCGAGGAGACCGACGACGGGCTCTCCGGCGAGGAGGGCACCTTCACGATCTGCTCGTTCTGGCTCGTGTCGGCACTGGTCGAGATCGGCGAGATCCACCGCGCCCGGCATCTGTGCGAACGTCTGCTGTCGTTCGCCAGCCCGCTGCATCTCTACGCCGAAGAGATCGAACCGCGCACCGGCCGGCATCTGGGCAACTTCCCGCAGGCGTTCACCCACCTGGCGTTGATCAACGCCGTGGTCCACGTGATCCGGGCCGAGGAGGAGGCCGACAGCTCCGGGGTGTTCCAGCCGGCCAACGCGCCGGTGTGACCGCGCGCCGCTACCCGGCGGCGTTCCTGATCATCGCGTCGGCGATCCGGGCCGCTTCGTCGGTGATGTCATAGCCGCACGCCCACGCCTCGACGGTCACGTTGGACACCAGTGACAAGGCGTGCTGGCACGACCACCCGTCGGCCCCCTCCTGCGTCGTCACCTGGGTGAGCATCAGGTCGGCGGCCTCGACAGCACCGAGTTCCCAGAGGTAGTCACCGACGCCGAGAGCGTTGTTCGCGCAGTCCCGCCAGACGGCCTGCGAGGACTCGAGGAAGTCCCGGGCGTTGCGCTCCTCCGGATACAGCACCACCGCCTGCTCGACCCAGTGGTCGTTGCCCGCGCCCGGTTCGCGCGCGACCTGGTCTCGCACAGCCGTCCAGTCGGTGCCCTCGTACACCGGGGCCTCCGCACCGTAGACCGCACCGAGGCAGTCCGGATCCGAGACGTCGGCGGAGTGGTCGCTCATCTCGTCGAGCTCGCCCGTGACTTCCATCCCGGTGGCGCCCATGATGCTGTTGATCTCGTCGATGCCCACCAGCACGGAGTCGAGCCGGGATTCGTCGAGCGGCGCGACGTCGGTCAGCCCGGCGCCGTGGCCGCGCAGAGCAGTGCCGTCGACGGTCTCCACACAGGCGGTCATCGGCAGCATGAGCGCCGTCATCGCGGCAAGCACCCAGGCCCGGCGACGGTCGACGCGCGATCTCACCGAGCCATTGTGCATGACGTCCACGGCGGGACGCAGAGCTCAGCGCGACGCGGCGATCTTGTCGAGGATGACGTCGGCGACCGCGACCGCCCCGCGCGGCGGGCCCTCGGCGCGCGGATCGGTCAGTTCCACCTCCACGATGCAGTCCCCTGCCAGGCCGAGCGCCCGCATGGCGGTCGGCGACGCCGTGCCCGCCGAGGTGTGCAGCACGCTCGCAGAGACGACGCGCTCGTCGAAGGTGACGTCGGTGATCCGGCTCAGCTCACCGACTCCCCGTTCCGGCGACTGCAGGGCGACCGTCTGGCTGTTGCAGTGACGCCACTGCTCGGTGGTGGCGGCGAAGAACTCCTGGGCGGCAGCGGGGCTCGCCATCTGCACGACCCCGAAGAAGCCTGACACCGGCGGTCCGTCGAACGCGCCACCCGCCCACGTACTGCTCGCCACCGAACGCACCGGGCTGTCGTCGTAGACGATCTCCTGGAGCCGGTAGGCGGCGCTGACGCAGTGCGCGGGGGTCGCGTGGGCGTCGGCGACGCCGCTCAGCAACACGTCGGAGTCCCCTTCGACCGGCGGCGCCATCAACGCGTTCGGCCCCGTTCCCAGCGTCGCGGACAGTTCGGCGGCGGTGGGCAGGAACGGGCCGAGCGGGATCGCCACGGACGGCTGGGCGGCCTCGACGATCCGCACGACGGGGCGATCATCGACCGGGGCACCCGCGCAGCCCGACAGGGTCACGGCGAGGCACACCGCACCTCCCACACCGGCCCGTCTCGACACCACACTTGAGTAGCACGCCGCGCGCCGCCGCGCGAGCCGGTTCAGAGAACCCTCAGTGTCGTGCGGGCGTCTACTTCTTCGGCTTGTCCGCGGCGGACTCGGTCGACAGTGCCGCGACGAAGGCCTCCTGCGGCACCTCGACCCGGCCGATCGTCTTCATCCGCTTCTTGCCTTCCTTCTGCTTCTCCAGCAGCTTGCGCTTACGAGTGATGTCACCGCCGTAGCACTTCGACAGCACGTCCTTGCGGATCGCCCGGATGTTCTCTCGCGCAATGATTCTCGAGCCGATCGCGGCCTGCACGGGCACCTCGAACTGCTGGCGTGGGATCAGTTCCTTCAGCTTGGTCGTCATCTTGTTGCCGTACGCCGCGGCACCGTCCTTGTGGACGATGGCGCTGAACGCGTCGACGGCTTCGCCCTGCAGCAGGATGTCGACCTTGACCAGGTCGGCCTCCTGCTCGCCCGCCTCCTCGTAGTCGAGGCTCGCGTAGCCGCGGGTGCGGGACTTCAGCGAGTCGAAGAAGTCGAAGATGATCTCGCCCAGCGGCATCGTGTAGCGCAACTCGACCCGCTCGGGCGACAGGTAGTCCATGCCGCCGAGCTCGCCACGGCGCGACTGGCACAGCTCCATGATCGTCCCGATGAACTCACTCGGCGCGATCACCGTCGTCTTGACGACCGGCTCGAACACCGACCGGACCTTGCCCTCGGGCCAGTCCGACGGGTTGGTGACCGTGAGCTCGCTGTTGTCCTCTTTGATGACGCGGTAGACGACGTTGGGCGCGGTCGAGATCAGGTCGAGGTTGAACTCGCGTTCGAGCCGCTCGCGCGTGATCTCCATGTGCAGCAAGCCCAGGAAGCCGCAGCGGAATCCGAACCCGAGCGCGACCGACGTCTCCGGCTCGTAAGTCAGTGCCGCGTCGTTCAGCTGCAGTTTGTCGAGCGCCTCGCGCAGCACCGGGTAGTCCGAGCCGTCGACGGGATACAGGCCGGAATAGACCATCGGCTTGGGCTCGCGGTAGCCGGTCAGCGCCTCGGTGGCGCCCTTGCGTGCCGTCGTCACCGTGTCGCCGACCTTGGACTGACGCACGTCCTTCACGCCGGTGATCAGGTAGCCGACCTCGCCGACACCGAGACCGACCGACGGCTTGGGGTCCGGCGAGACGATGCCCACTTCGAGGAGTTCGTGCGTCGCGCCGGTCGACATCATCGCGATGCGCTCACGCGGGGTGATCCTGCCGTCGACGACGCGCACATAGGTGACGACTCCGCGGTAGATGTCGTACACCGAGTCGAAGATCATCGCGCGCGCCGGAGCGTCCGGGTCGCCCTGCGGCGGCGGGATCTCCCGGACGACGTGGTCGAGCAGGTCGCCGACGCCGGCGCCGGTCTTGCCCGACACCCGCAGCACATCCTCCGGTTCGCAGCCGATGATGTGCGCGATCTCACCGGCGTAGCGGTCGGGGTCGGCGGCGGGCAGGTCGATCTTGTTGAGCACCGGGATGATTGTCAGGTCGCGATCCAGCGCCAGGTACAGGTTCGCCAGGGTCTGCGCCTCGATGCCCTGGGCGGCGTCGACCAGCAGCACCGCACCCTCGCAGGCCTCCAGCGCGCGCGACACCTCGTAGGTGAAATCGACGTGGCCAGGGGTGTCGATCAGATGCAGGACGAACTCTTCGCCGTTGACGACCCACGGCAGGCGCACGTTCTGCGCCTTGATCGTGATGCCGCGTTCCCGCTCGATGTCCATCCGGTCCAGGTACTGCGCCCGCATGTCCCTGTCCGCGACCACACCGGTGAGCTGCAGCATCCGATCGGCCAGGGTGGACTTGCCGTGGTCGATGTGGGCGATGATGCAGAAGTTCCTGATCTGCGCCGGCGCAGTGAACGTCTTGTCGGCGAAGCTGGCGATGGGAATCTCCTGGTGAGCGGGGTCTGTCGGCCTGAGCAGGCCAGTCCAGAGTATCGAGCGCATCGGCCCGCAGCCCAATCGAGCCTCGTTCGCGCCGGCGACGCAGCCCCTATGCTTGGCGGGTATGGCGTCACCGTCATGGAATCTGAAGGCGTTTCAGCGCTTCTTGGTGAAGGGCACCGAGAACCTGGTGTTCAACGAGGCACCCAAAATCGTGCGACAACTCCAGCGATCGGACACGCTACAGCGCGGGATCGCGCAGGGCATCCGCATCGGACTCGACGTGCTGTCCGGGCCCGCGCCGTCGAACACCCCGGCGCTTCCGGCCGGACGTCCGGTCTCGCGCAACTTCGTGCCGACCGCGCACCGGGCCCGCAAGGTCTCCTACTCGCCCGATCTCGACGGGCGCGCCGACCCGGGCGAGATCGTGTGGACGTGGGTCGCGTTCGAGGACGATCCGACCCGCGGGAAGGACCGTCCGGTGCTGGTGGTCGGCCGTGACGGTCGGGTGCTGCTCGGCCTGATGCTGTCGAGCCAGGACCACCATCGCGGCGACCCCCAGTGGGTCGGCATCGGTAGCGGCACCTGGGACTACGAGGGACGGTCGAGCTGGGTGCGGTTGGACCGCGTGCTCGACGTCCCGGAGGAGGGCATCCGCCGCGAGGGGGCGATCCTGGCGCGCGAGGTGTTCGACGTCGTCGCCGCGCGACTGCGCGCCGAGTACAGCTGGTCCTAGCCCGGCCGGCTCTATCCGGGCTGCCGCCACATCTGCCACATCGTCGGGCCACCGCCCGGGACGGTGATCTCGCCGGTCACCTCGAAGCCGAAGCGCAGGTAGTACGGGACATTGGATTCCTTGCTGGACTCCAGGTAGGCGGGGGCGCCCTCGGCGTCACAGCGGTCCAGCCGCGACCGCATCAGCGCGTGTCCGAACCCGCCGCCGCGCACGTCGGGGTCACTGCCGATCACGGCGAGATACCAGTGCGGCTCCTCGGGATGGTGTTCCTTCATCATCTCGGCGACGCCCATCCCGCGGCCGACCTTCAGGCCCATGGCCAGCAGGAAGGCGGGCATCATCCGCAGCTCCTCGCGCGGGGTCTGTTTCCACCTGCCCGGCGGATCCCACAGCGCCGCCGCCCCCACGGTGCCGGCGCGTCCCGCGACCTCGACGGCGTCGTTGCCCATGAAATGGTGGCGCGCCATCGCACCGAAGATCCGGGGCAGCGCGCGGGCCCGCTTGGCGTCGTCGGGCACCATCCACATCATCACGGGATCGTCGAAGAAGGCGCGGCCCAGCGTGTGGGACAACTGCTTCACATCCCGCTTCTGTGCGAAGCGGACATCGACCTCGTTCACCGCCCGATCAACCCTGCGTGATGTAGGCCTGGAGCCGCTCGTGTTCGTGCTCGAGCTCCTCCATACGGGTCTTCACGACGTCGCCGATGCTCACGATCCCGGCGAGTCGGCCGTCGACCACGACCGGCACGTGCCGGACCCGGTTGTTGGTCATCAGCGCGCTGAGACTGTCGACGGAATCGTCCGGTGTGCACGTCGCCACGAGCGTCGTCATGATCTCCGACACCGGACGCCGCAGAAGGTCGGCACCCATGTCGTGGAGCTTACGGACGATGTCGCGCTCGGAGACGATGCCCTGCAATCCGTCGGGCGAGACGACGACCATCGCACCGATGTTGCGCACGGACAGCTCGGTCAGCAGCCCGGCTACGGACGTCTCGGGCGTGATCGTGGCGACCGCCGCACCCTTGCTGCGCAGCACGTCGGAAATTCGCATCGGCTTCACTCCTGAATGACCCGGCTCGTGAGTGACCCAGCTCACGTCAGGTTACTCCTCGGCGGGTGCCACAACGCCGTTTACCGCCCACTTTCTCCGCTGGGCCGGTATATGTGGGCGCATGATCGAAGTCACGCTGCTCGGTACCGGAAGCCCGATCCCCGACGCCCGTCGCGCGGGACCCTCCACGCTGGTGCGCGCGGGTGGTCAGACGTTCCTCGTCGACTGCGGCCGGGGCGTGCTGCAGCGCGCCGCCGCGGTCGGCGTGGGCGCCAACCAGATCTCGGCGCTGCTGCTCACCCACCTGCACAGTGACCACATCGCCGACCTCGGTGACGTGCTCATCACCCGCTGGGTCTCGAACTTCGCACCGGACCTGCCCCCGCTTCCCATCATCGGCCCACCCGGTACCGCCGAGGTGGTGGAGAACATGTTGAAGGCGTTCAGCTTCGACATCGGCTACCGCATCGCACACCACGACGACCTGACGACACCCCCACCGGTGGAGGTGGAGGAGGTCACCGACGGAGTGGTGTGGGGTCGCGACGAGGTGTCCATCCGGGTCGGCCCCACCGACCACCGGCCGGTGACACCGACGATCGGCTTCCGCATCGAACACCACGGCGCCTCGGTGGTGCTCGCCGGGGACACCGTGCCGTGCCGGGGTCTCGACGAGCTCGCCGCGGGAGCAGGGGCATTGGTACACACCGTGATTCGGCGCGACCTGATCGAGGCGCTGCCGATGCAGCGCATCCGGGACATCTGCGACTACCACTCCTCGGTGGAGCAGGCAGCCGAGACCGCGACCCGCGCCGGTGTCGGGATCCTGATCCTCACCCACTACGTGCCGACGCTGCAGCCCGGCCAGGAGGACGACTGGCGGGCACTGGCGGCCACCCGGTTCGACCGCCAGATCGAGATCGGCGACGACCTGCACCGCGTGCAGGTCCACCCGGGGGTGTGCGCTAAGCCAGCCGGGTGATCTCGACGATCACGTCGAGGTCGGTCGACCCCTCGCCGGAGTAGATGCCCTTCAGCGGCGTGACGTCCGAATAGTCCCGGCCCACACCGACGCTGATGTACTGCTCGTTGATCTCGGCGTCGTTGGTCGGGTCGTAATAGCGCCACTCCCCCGTCCACGCCTGGATCCAGGCGTGACTCTGCCCGTCGACGGTGTCCCCGACCTTCGCGTTCTTCTTCGGGTGCAGGTACCCCGATACGTACCGCGACGGAATCCCCATGCCGCGCAACACCATCAACGTCAGGTGTGCGAAGTCCTGGCACACCCCTTTGCCCTCGCGCAGCGCGTCCACACCGGAGGTGTGCACACCCGTCGTGCCCGGCACGTACTGCAGCTCGCCCTGCACCCAGCGCGCGGCCTCGATCACCGCTTCGCCGGGCTCGTGATACTTGGCGATCCGCCGGCCCACCCGCTCGATGCGCTTGCTGGCGGGCACGTAGTGCGTCGGAGCAAGAACCTCGTCGTAGCGGTCGATCACCGCCTCGCTCGAGAGGTCCTCCCAGGTGACCTTCACGTCGGGCTGTTCAGGCTTGTCCGTCTCCACCACCGAGGATGCCGTCACCTCGAGCTCGGTGTGCGGAGCATGCAGATCGAAGGCCGTCACCGCCGTGCCCCAGTAGTCGACATAGCGGTACGACCTTGTCGCGGGAACGGTTTCGACGCGGTTGAGGATCACGTTCTGCCGGGAGTCCGACCGCGGCGTCAGGCGCGCCTCGTTGTAGGAGGCGGTGACCGGCGACTTGTAGGCGTAACCCGTCGAGTGCACCACTCGCATCCGCCACATGACCTAGATCTCCCCTTCTTCGATCACCAATGCGTTGCGCCCGGCATCCGTCCACGCCACCCACGGCGCGGAGTGGAAGTACTGCAGCGCCAACGCTTCTCCGACGTCGAAACACGTCTTCTGGAGGTCGGCCAGCCGAGTCTCCAGCGAATCCAGGAGCGCCCCCGGCTGCAGGAACTCCAGCTCGCTGCGGGCCCGGCCGAGCAGCCGCTGCGCCTCGGCGGTCGCGCCGAGCCGGTTGTGCGGACGGTTCATCAGCTCGTCGAGGCTGTGTTCGGCCAGCCGCAGCGAGTAGAAGATCGACCGCGGGAACAGCCGGTCGAGCATCATGAACTCGACGACCCTCCCGGCGTCGAGGACGCCGCGGTAGGTCCGCAGATAGGTGTCGTGCGCGCCGGCCGAGCGCAGCAGCGTGACCCACGCCGGCGACGACGCACTGTCACCGACACGCGACAGCAGCAGACGCACCGTCATGTCGACGCGTTCGAGAGCCCGCCCGAGCACCATGAATCGGTAGCCGTCGTCGCGGCTGAGCGTCGAATCGGCCAGCCCGGCGAACATCGCCGCCCGGCCCTCGACATAGGACAGGAACTCGTGCGGGCCCAGTCGCTTGGCGGCGCGTTCCCGCTCGGCGAGCGCATTGTAGGTCGTGTTCAGACACTCCCAGATCTCGGTGGAGGTGACTTCTCGTGCACCGCGGGCGTTTTCCCGCGCAGCCGAGATCGCGTCGACGATCGAGCAGGCTCCCACGCTGTCGCGACTGAAGGCCACGATGTCGGTCAGCGACCACACGTCGAGCGCTCCGTCGGGCGGGTCGATCCCGAGCACCTTGAGCAGTGTCCGCGACGCCTGGTCGGGGTCCACGCTCGAATCTTCGAGCAGTTGGTGCACCGTCACGTCGAGGATCCGGGCCGTGTCGTCGGCGCGCTCGACATAGCGGCCGATCCAGTACAGCGATTCCGCGTTTCTGGCCAACATCAGATGGTCACCGCCCTACTGCTGTTGCTGCTGTTGTTGATCGAGCGTGCTCTCGGCCCTGCTGCTCTTGCCGACCGTCTTGCTCGACGGCGCCTTCGGCAGGGAACGCACCACTTCGGCGGCGGCGAGCTCGCGGTCGGCCACCGAGGTCCGCGACGCCAGCACCCAGGTGTCCTTCGAGCCACCGCCCTGGCTGGAGTTGACCACCAGCGACCCCTCGGGCAGCGCCACCCGGGTCAGCCCACCCGGCAGCACCCACACGTCGTTGCCGTCGTTCACCGCGAACGGGCGCAGGTCGACATGGCGCGGCGCCAGGGAGTCCCCGATCTGCGTCGGCACCGTCGACAGCTGCATGACCGGCTGCGCGATCCAGCCGCGCGGATCGGCGATGATCTTCTTCGTGATCGTCGCCAGCTCCTTCTCCGACGCGTCGGGACCGAACACGATCCCGTAGCCGCCGGACCCCTCGACGGGTTTGATCACGAGTTCGTCGACGCGGTCGAGCACCTCCTCGCGCTCGTCGTCGAGCCAGCACCGGAATGTGTCGACGTTGGCCAGCAGAGGTTTCTCCCCGAGGTAATACTCGATGATGGTCGGCACGTAGGTGTAGACCAGCTTGTCGTCGCCGACGCCGTTGCCCACAGCGCTGGAGATCACGACGTTGCCGGCGCGGGCCGCATTGAGGATGCCTGCGACGCCGAGCACCGAGTCGGGCTTGAACACCATCGGGTCCAGAAACTCGTCGTCGATGCGGCGGTAGATCACGTCGACCTGGCGCTCACCTTCGGTGGTGCGCATGTAGACGGCGTTGTCGCGGCAGAACAGGTCACGGCCTTCGACCAGTTCGACACCCATCTGCCGGGCCAGCAGCGAGTGCTCGAAGTAGGCGGAGTTGTAGACGCCGGGGGTGAGCACGACGACGGTCGGGTCGGCGACGTTGTTGGCCGCCGCGTTGCGCAGCGCCCGCAACAGGTGCGACGCGTAGTCGCCGACCGCACGCACCCGATGGGTGGCGAACAGGTTCGGGAACACCCGCGCCATCGTGCGGCGGTTCTCCATCACGTACGAGACGCCGGACGGCGAGCGCAGGTTGTCCTCCAGGACGCGGAAGTTGCCCTGCTCGTCGCGGATCAGGTCGATGCCGGCGACGTGGATGCGCACCCCGTTGGGCGGCACGATGCCCACCGCTTCGCGGTGGAAGTGCTCACACGAGGTGATCAACCGGCGCGGGATCACGCCGTCGCGCAGGATCTCCTGCTCGCCGTAGATGTCGTCGAGGTACATCTCCAGGGCCTGCACCCGCTGACGGATCCCGCGCTCCAGGCGCGTCCACTCCGCCGCCGAGATCACCCGCGGAACCAGATCGAGCGGGAACGGCCGCTCCTGCCCCGACAGCGAGAAGGTGATCCCCTGGTCGGTGAACGCCCGCCCGAGCGCCTCCGCGCGCGCCTCCAGGTCGGACACGTCGGCGGGGCCGAGTTCCTTGTGGATGCCCTTGTACGGACCGCGCACGTTGCCCTGGGCGTCGAACATCTCGTCGAAGGCCTGGGAATACGAACCGAGCTTGTTGTAACCACCGAAGACGCCGTCGTGCCGCTTGGCGTTGCGGGCGGCGCTGCTGCGCACGGTTCGTATGGTTTCGGTCGCCAAGATTTCCCCTACTCTTTCCCGGACGCACGGTGCGCGAGTATCCGAATGACATGCTGCAGCATGCTGGCCGTTTCGGCAGGCCAGTCCCTCTCGCTTTGGGGGTTTTACCCACTCGCTGCTACCCTGAACAGTCGCTGGCCCCGTGCGGCCGCCCACAGACTCAAGTAACCCTGTCGATCTTTAGAAGGAACACGCGTGGCCAACATCAAGTCGCAGCAGAAGCGAATCCTCACCAACGAGCGCCGTCGGCTGCGCAACAAGTCGGTGAAGTCGTCGCTGCACACCGCGGTTCGTGGCTTCCGCGAGGCCGTCGAGTCCGGTGACAAGGAGAAGGCAGGCGAACTGCTTCTCGCGACCAGCCGCAAGCTCGACAAGGCCGCCAGCAAGGGCGTGATCCACAAGAACCAGGCCGCCAACCGCAAGTCGGCGCTGGCCCGGGCCCTCAACAAGATCTGAGCTCCAAGCTCCGAGTTTCTACCGACCGCTCAGTCGCTGACCAGCGCTCCAGCTGTTTACTCGCTGACCAGCTCGGCGACTGAGCGGACTGCTTTCTCCAGCGCGTAGTCGGCATCGGCCGCCGCGCCCTTCACATCGGCATTGAGCGCCGCCACCACCCGCACCGCCTCGGCCACCGAGTCACGCGACCACCGCCGCGCCTGCTTCTGCGCTTTCTGAACACGCCACGGCGGCATGCCCAGCTCCCCGGCCAATCGGTACGGGTCACCGGACAGCGGCCCCACCCGCGCGATGGTGTGCACCGCCTCGGCCAGCGCGTCGGCGAGGACCACGTGCGGCTCGCCGGCCATCATCGCCCAGCGCAGCGCTTCGGCCGCACCGGCGACGTCGCCGAGGACCGCCTTGTCGGCGATGTCGAAGCCCTTCACCTCGGCCCGTCCCGAGTGATAGCGGCGCACCGCCGCCGCATCGACCGATCCCCCGGTGTCGGCCACCAACTGCGAACACGCCGCGGCGAGTTCGCGGATGTCAGATCCCACGGCGTCGAGCACCGCGGTCACGGTGTCGTCGTCGACCTTGACGCGCAGGGACCGGAATTCCTTGCGGACGAAGTCGGCACGCTCGGATGCCTTGGCGATGCGGGCGCACGGATGGACCTCCGCGCCGAGCTTCTTGACATGGTCGGCCAGCGCCTTGGCCCGGCCACCCCCCGAGTGCACGATCACCAACAGGGTGCCGGCGGGCAGATCCGCCGCGGCCGACTGGATCAGTGCGACGGCCTCCTTGCCGGCCTCGGCGGCGGATTCGAGGACCACGACGCGTTCGTCGGCGAACAGGGACGGACTGAGCAGCTCGGCGAGTTCACTGACGCTGACCTCGCCGGCGCGGAGCCGGTCGACCGGCACATCGGCGGTGCCCGCCGACTTACGCGCGGACTTGAGCACGGCCGCGACCGCACGTTCCACCAGCAGTTCCTCGTCGCCGAGAACCAGGTGCAGGGCGCTCTGTTGAGTCACCGCATGATCGTTTCACGTCGCCCCGACACGACCCGATGCCACACCGCCGCAACCGCCACGGCGAGCACGGCGACCGTCAGCACCCCGGCGATCCCCGACGGCACCGGCACCGTCGCCGCGGGCATCCGCGCGGCCCACCGGGCCACGGTCAGCAGCCACCACACCTCCGGCCCGGTGAACCGGATCAGCAGCTCCGCGCCCGAAGGCCACAGCGCACACAGCGCTGCGGCGGCGGTCCCGAACACCGTGATCGGCGGAATCACCGGCGCGACCGCCAGATTCGCCAGCACTCCCACCAGGCTCACCGAACCGGAGATGCCGGCCACCAACGGTGCCGTCACCAACTGCGCGGCCAGCGCGACGCTGACGGCATCGGCCGGCGGTTTGGGCCACCCCCGCTCGGTGAGGCGCCGCGACCAGGCCGGGGCGATGACGACCAGCGCCGCGGTGGCCGAGACCGACAACGCGAAGCCGACGTCGACCGCGAGTTCCGGAGCTCCGACCATCAGGGCGATGACGGTCGCCGACAGCGCGGGCAGTGCCTGCCGACGGCGGTGAGACAACACCGCCAGCAGCGTGATCGCCCCCATCACCGCGGCGCGCAGCACGCTCGGTGACGGCTGCACGACGACGACGAACGCCAGCAGCGTGATCGCGGCCAGACCGACGGCTGCCCGCGGTCCGATCAGCACCGCGGACAGCAGCACGGCGCCGCAGACGATCGTCACGTTGGCGCCCGAGACTGCCGTCAGATGCGCCAGGCCCGACGCGCGGAACTCACCGGCGATGCGCGCGGGCACCGCCGTGGTGTCGCCGAGGACCAGGGCGGGCAGCATCGCGGCCGGATCCGCCGCGAGAGCCAGGCGCGCGGCATCCGCGAACTCTGTGCGCAGACCGTGGGCGGCCCGGTGGATCGGCGCGGCGTCGCCCGCGACGGGCCGGCCCTGCGCGGAGAGCACCGCGACCGTCAGGTCCCGTCGCGTCGGACGGGAGACCCGGGCCCGGAATGCGGCGGACTGGCCGGCCGACAGACGCGCGTAGTCACCCGCCGCGGCGAAGACCACGACGTCGCCCGATGACGGTGCCCCGTCGAGGCGCACCAGCGTCCCGCGGATCATCGTGCGGCCACCGGCGAGAACCCGCGGAGTGTCGGCGGGCGTCACCGTCACCTCGACCACCGAACCGACACGGCCGGTGATCGGGTGGTCGCCGGCCGCGTCCACCCGGGCCGTCACCGCGACGGCGAAGCCGGCGCCGATCAGCGCCACCGCCACCGTGGCGGCGGCCCGCCCCCGGCGCGGCGCCTCCGCCGCGGTGCGGCGTGCCGCCCACCACCCCACCGCCGCGGTGACGCCCACCGCGACAGCGAGCACGGCGAGCGCACCGGCCCACAGCCAGAGGATGCCGGCCGCGGTCACCAGCCAGCTGGTCAGTGCCGCCGGGACGAGGCGCAGGTCCACGGCCATCACACACGGACGAGGTCGCGCAGCTTGTCGAGTCGCGCGGGACCGATACCGTCGACGTCGCCGAGTTGGTCGACGCTGGTGAACCTGCCGTTGGCGTCCCGCCAGGCCACGATCGCGGCGGCGGTCACGGGACCGACGCCGGGCAACGTGTCGAGTTGCTCGACGGTCGCGGAGTTCAGATCCACCAGACCCGGTGAGCCCGGGCTGTTCTCGGGCATCGCGCCACCGCCGGGCGAACCGGCGTCCGCCACCACCGCGCTCCCCATCCGCGTCGGCTGCCCCGGCGGCGCACCGAGGCCCACCACGATCTGCTCACCGTCGGCGACGCGGCGCGCCATGTTCAGGCCGAGCATGTCGGCGCCGTCGAGCGCCCCGCCGGCCGCATCGAGCGCATCGGCGATCCGGGACCCAGGAGGCAGCGTGACCAGCCCGGGCGTGTGCACCAGACCGACCACGCTGACCACCACGGGCTCCGCCGGTGCCGGGGCGCCCGGTGCCGCTGACGACGCCATGTCCACCGGCGGCAGCTTCGCCGAGACCACCGCCGGCGGACTGTCTCCGATCAGCGTCAGCACCGTGACCAGAACCGCGACGACGCCGACGACACCGAGCGCGATCACGCCGGCACGACCGGGATCGGCACGGATCCTCGTCAGCCACGCCGACGGACCGCTCGGCTCGTCGGCGGGCAGCCACCGCGACAGCGACGTGTCCGGTGCGTCGTCCTCGGCGGTGTCGGGGTCGGATCCGAGACGCCGTCGCAGCCGGTCAGCGGGCAGTTCGGTGGACATGCGCCGACGGTATGGCGGCTCGGCGACAGCGGAGCCGCGTTCGGGACCCGGCGGCTGCGGCCTGTGGATGAACTCGGCATTGTGGATGGCAGCTAGCATTGCGGCGCATGAACCGCCGAGCCCCGTTGATCGCAGGTGTGGCGTTCGCAGTGCTCTACGCGACGGCCGTGCTGCTGATCCCGTCTCTGCCCGGACCGGACGCCGGACTCGTCCGCACCCAGGCCCTGCTTCTGACCTTCTCGGCGCTGGCCGTCGTCGTCGTCCTCGCGTTCGCCAGGGACCGGCTCGCCGGCCCGGCGGCGCATCTGTTCACCATCGGATCCGCGGTGACGGTCACGCAGCTGTGCGTATCGGTCTGGTTCATCGCGGGTTCGGCGCTGCGGCCCGGACAGGTGACCGTCGGCACGGCACTGGCCATCGACGATGTCGGCGCCATGTGGCTGCCCGTCGTGACCGTCGCGAACATCCTGGTGGCCGCGCCGATTCTGCTGGCCGCCAACGAAGGCGAGCTGCCCCGCTGGCTGGGAACCGCCGCCGCGGTCTTCACCGTGGAACAGCTCATCGAGACCATCACCATCATCGGTCCGCCCGGCAGCTTCATCTCCCCCGGCGGACCGATGAACCACTACCTCGGCGGCACGCTGACCGCGGCGTTCTACCTGGCGCTCGGAGTCGCGCTCGCACTCCCGGACCGTCCCGCCGCCCAGGCGCCGCACAGCGCCTCCACCGACGGCCCGGCGACCGAGATGTCCGCCGCCGACCCGGCTTAGCGCACCACGACCGCGCTCGGGGTTCGCGGTTCGCCCAGCATGCCCCGATGCGACGGAGGTGTCCTGCCGCCCTCGTCGGTGATGCCGTATCGCGCGGCCAGCTCGGCCCCGATCACCGTGTGCCCACTGAGGTCGGCAAGGCCGGGGTCGCGGAACAGCGCGTCGATCACATGCCCGGTGAACTCCGGGGTCTCGGCGTGCGCGGCGAACGCCGCGAGCGCATCGGGATCGCTGTCGAAGGCGCCCCGCAGCTTCGCGGTGAGCAAGATCCCCATCCACACCGAGACCGTCGCGACACCGGTGCCGCGGAAGTCGACGGCCATGTCGGCGGCCATCTTGTCGACGCCCGCCTTCTGGGCGCCGTACGCCGGGCCGTGCATGTAGCAGACCGACCCGGGCGAGGACGTGAACGCGATCAGCGCCCGGTCCTGCGCGGCCAGCAGCGGCGCGGCATACCAGGAGGCGATGTAGGACGAGCGCAGACCGACGGTGAGCACGTCGGCCAGATCGCGCGGTTTCTCCCAGAACGGCGCCGCGCTCACCAGGTTGTCCGAGATCGCGGCCGCGTTGTTGACCAGCAGGTCCAGCCGACCGGCCTCGGCGCCGACCCGGTCGAACACCCGTCCGACCGCATCGTCGTCGCGGTGATCGACCCGGATGCCGGTGCCCCACGCGGGATCCTCGGCGATGCCGCGTCCCGTGCCGTACACGCGCCAGCCGTGGGCAGCCAGCGCGGTCGCGATGCCCAGGCCCGCGCCGCGGCCGGCACCGGTCACGACGGCTACCGGGCCGGTCACCGGCGCGATGTCGCTCATGCGGCCACCTTAGAGGCAGTAGCTTGCTGGGTGACCGACACTCGACGAGGAGGGCATCGATGCCACCGACCACCACAACCGATCGGCCACTGCGGGTGATCCAGTGGACCACCGGCAACATCGGTCGGCGATCGCTGCACGCGATCATCGGCCGTGACGACATGGAGCTGGTCGGTGTGTTCGCCCACGGGGCCGACAAAGTCGGGGTGGATGCCGCCGATCTGGCCGGCCGGCCGGAGCCGACCGGCGTGAAGGCCACCGACGACATCGAGGAGCTGGTGGCACTGCGACCCGACGCGTGCTGCTACAACCCGCTGTGGCCGAGCATCGACGAACTGGTGCGGCTACTGGAATCGGGGATCAACGTGTGCTCCAGCGCAGCCTGGATCACCGGCGGCAAGCAGAGCCCCGAGGACCTGGATCGCATCCGGAAAGCCTGCGAGACAGGCAATTCCACGATCTTCGGTAGCGGCGCCCATCCCGGGATGAGCAATCTGGTCGGGATGGTGCTCTCCGGTGCGTGCGAGCGGGTCGACGAGATCCGGATCACCGAGTCGGTGGACTGCTCGACCTACGAGTCCGCCGGCACCCAGACCGCGATGGGCTTCTCCCAGGACCCCGACACCCCCGGCCTCGCCGAGAGCGTGCGCAGGGAGAGCGAGGTGTTCGCCGAGTCCGCGGCGATGATGGCCGACGCGATCGGCGCGACGCTGGACCGCATCACCTTCGACGTCACCTTCACCGCTGCCACCGCGGACAGCGACCTCGGGTTCATGCAGATCCCGAAGGGCACCGTCGCCGGTGTGCACGGTTACCACCGCGGCTGGGTCGGCGATCACAACATCGTCAGCGTCGGCTTCAACTGGATCATGGGTGAGCACGTCACCCCGCCCAAACCGCTGGAGCACGGGCACGTCGTCCAGGTCTTCGGGCTGCCCAACATGCGCACCGTCGTGCACTGCCTGCCGCCCAGGGACTGGACCGAACCCGGGTTCATGGGTCTGGGGATGATCTACACCGCGATGCCGGTCACCAATGCCGTGCCGGCGGTGGTGGCCGCGCCACCGGGCATCGTCACCCTCGCCGACCTACCGCCGATCACCGGCCGTTCGGCCGTCTGACCTGGACGGCGACGCCGACCGCCCCACCGCCGACGTGCACCGACAGCAACGGACCCATGTCGGCGACGGTGAGCGACGACAGCTGCGGAAGTCGTTGCGTCAGAGCGGCGCCGAGTTCATCGGCGGCATCGTGATTGTCGACGTGGTGCACGACGAGCTCGGCGGGCCGCTCCCCGACCACGTCGGCGACACGCGTCACCATGGCCGCGTGCGCCTTGGTGGCCGTACGGATCCGCTGATCGAGCACGAGGCGGCCGTCGACGTCCAGACACAGCAGCGGTTTGAGTGCCAGCGCGGTGCCCAGCCACGACGCCGTGGTGCGGATGCGTCCGCTCCGGCGCAGGTTGTCGAGCCGGTGCACGACGAGGAAGACGTGGGAGCCGGCGATCGCCGAGCGGGCGGCGGCTTCGACGGTGTCCAGATCACCGCCGGCCTGCGCGCAGCGCGCCGCAGCCGTGGCGATGAACCCCACCCCCATCGCCGCCGACCGCGAATTGACCACGCGCACAGCGGGTCCGAACTCTCGCGCCACGGTGGCGGCAGCACTGTAGGTACTCGACAACGCCCCCGACAGATGCACCGCGACGACACCGTCACCGCCGCTGTCGGCCAGGGCCTGCCGGTAGACCTCGGACAGTTCTGCCGGGGATGCCCCCGCCGTCGTCACCTTCGGGCGGTCGTGGATGTCGTACGGGATGTCGTCCACGCCGTCACGCAGGTCGACGCCGTCGACCAGCACGTGCAGCGGAACCTCACGAATTCCCCACCGGCGCCGTTGTTCGGGCTGCAGGCGTGACGACGAATCGCTCACCACGACGACGGGCACGGGTGATCACTGACCGTCCGCGGCGGAGGCCGGCACGCCCGCCTCCGCCAAACCCTTGAGCATCAGGTCGGCGACGGCCTGATGCGCCTCGAAGTTCCAGTGGATCCCGTCGGGATTCCCCCTGCCGCTCATCACCTCCTCGCCGACCGCGGCCTTGAGGTCGACCAGCGGCACACCGTGCTCGGCCGCCCAGGCGCTGATCGCCGCCACGGTGCCCGGCCGTCCGCGATGGGACATGCCGTAGGTCGGCGCGATGTGCACCGACGGCAGCGACGCCACGACCGGGATCCCGGGGCGGTTGAAGTCGATTGCCGCCCTGGTCATCTCGAGGTACTCGACGGTCAGATGCGGGGGCAACGCCGGCCGCGCGATGGGCGAGAGGCGCGGCTGCAGCCAGCCGTACCCGTCGCGCGCCCACCGGCGCAACCGTGGCGGGCGGACGTAGCGGATCAGCTCACGCAGGGCGGTGGGCAGCGGAGAGGGCAGTGAGTCCATGCCCGACGTCGCGAAGATCACCGCCCCGGCCCGGGGCAGCGCCGCCCACGACCGCGGGTCCTGCGTGGCGGCCCACCACACGTCGCGACTCGTCCAGCCGATGCGGCCGATCAGCTCCACATCCCAGTCGAGTTGTCCGGCAACGAGATTCGGCCAGATGCGGGGATCGTCGGACGGGAGTCCGCCGGTGGGTCCGTAGTAGGACAGCGAATCGCAGAAGATCAGCAGTGTCCTGCGGACGCCGGTGGGGTCAGAGGACATCGCCGGCAACCTGCGCCGAGGCGTTCCACACGTCGAGACGCCACCGGATGTCGTCGAAGGATGCCGGATCGCCGTCGGCCCGGGTGTGGCCGGCCAGCTGCACCCAGCTCGCGTTACCCATGCCGCCCAGTACCGGCCAGTTGTCGGCGGGCAGCCCGAGCAGTGCCGCCGTCAGCGCGGCGATGAGCCCGCCGTGCGCGACGAGCACCACCGGCCGGTCCCCCGCCGATCCCCACTCGGTCTGCTGCGTCACCAGCTCGCGCACCAGAGGCAGGCTCCGCCGGGCGACATCGATGCGGCTCTCGCCGCCGTGCGGGGCCCAACGGGCGTCGTCGCGCCACGCCAGCCGCGCGCCGGGCGCGACCTCGTCGACCTCCAGATGCGTCATCCCCTGCCAGTCCCCGAGGTGCGTCTCACGCAGCCGGGCGTCGATGCTGACCGGTTGTCCGCACCGGTCGCCGAGCACGACCGCGGTGTCGAGGGCGCGCCGCAGATCCGAGGACACGATCAGCAGCGGGTGGCGTTTGGCCAGGGCATCGGCCGCGGATGCGGCCTGCTCTCGGCCCAGATCGCTGAGATCGGTGTCGAGTTGGCCCTGCATGCGGCTTCCCGCGTTGTACTCGGTCTGGCCGTGCCGGAGCATGACCAGCCGCCGGATCGTCACGCCCGGTCCTCGGAGTCACCTGCGGGGCTGTCGAGATCCACCGGCACGATCGGGCAGTCCCGCCAGAGCCGGTCCAGCGCATAGAAGTTGCGTTCGTCCTGGTGCTGGACGTGCACGACGATGTCGACGTAGTCGAGCAGCGTCCAGCGCCCTTCCCGGGTGCCCTCGCGGCGCGCCGGCTTGTACCCGGCGCGGCGCATCTTCTCCTCGACCTCGTCGACGATCGCGTTGACCTGCCGGTCGTTGCTCCCGGAGGCGATGACGAAGCAGTCGGTGATGACCAGTTGCTCGGAGACGTCGATCACGACGACGTCCTCGGCGAGCTTGGCCGCGGCCGCGCGGGCGGCGATCGTGGCCATGTCGATGGCTTCAGCTGTGGCGGTCAGGGACGCTCTCCTTCACCTGCGGGGTTCTGGTTGCGATAGAGATCGCGCTTGGCGACGTACTGAACCACGCCGTCGGGGACCAGATACCAGATGGGACGGGACTGCTCGGCACGGAGCCGGCAGTCGGTGGACGAGATCGCCAGGGCAGGGACCTCGACGAGATGCAGCGCGTCGGCGGGCAGCTCGGCCATCGCGGCCGAGATGTGCTTGCCGTCCAGTTCGTACCCGGGTCTGCTGACCCCGATGAACCGGGCGATCGCGAACATCTCCTCCCAGTTCTGCCACGACAGTATCGAGGCGAGCGCATCGGCGCCCGTGATGAAGTAGAGGTCCGCGTCCGGATTCTGGGCGCGCAGGTCACGCAGGGTGTCCTTGGTGTAGGTCGCCCCGCCGCGGTCGATGTCGACCCGGCTCACCGAGAAGCGGGGGTTGGACGCCGTCGCGATCACGGTCATCAGGTAGCGGTCCTCTGCGGGCGTGACGGGCCGGCTGCGCTTCTGCCAGGGCTGGCCGGTGGGCACGAACACCACCTCGTGAAGGTCGAACAGATCGGCGACCTCGCTCGCCGCGACGAGGTGTCCGTTGTGGATGGGATCGAACGTCCCACCCATCACCCCGATACGCCGCCGCGATTGCACGAATAGCGAGCTTACGGGAGCGTCCCGCCCGGGTTCGGACCTCAGACCGCCGACAGACGCTGCGACCGCAGTTCCTCGGACACCTCGAACGCCGCGCGATCGGCGCGGTAGACGTCGCGGGCGTACTCCACACACCGATCGGCGCTGTCATAGGTGGTGCGGGTGAGCAGCGTCCCGGCCGATCCGGCCCGCACACCCAACTGCACGCTCGACGCGTCATCGAGCACGATCGACTCGAGCACCGCGGTCGTCCGGGCCAGCTCGATGGCGTACTTCGACCTCAGCACCGCCCACAGCGATCCGTCCTCGGTCATATCGAGGATCCCCGGTGTCAGTTCCGCGGGCAGGAATGTCGTCTCCAGCGCGAAGGGCACCTCGTCGACGCTGCGCAACCGGTGGAAGACGTGCACGGCGGCACCCTCATCGAGGCCCAGCGCCCGGCGCACCGCGGGCGTCGCAGCCTGGTGTTCGGCCCACAACAGTTGCGCGGCGGGCCGACGCCCCATCCGCGCGACCTCTTCGGAGAAGCTCCCGATGTGGAAGCGCACGCGCGGTTCGGCGACGAAGGTGCCGCGGGGCGGCTTGCGGTACACCACCCCTTCGCTCTCCAGCAGAGACAATGCCTGACGTGCGGTCATCCGGCTGACCCCGTGCTGTTCGGCGAGCTCCCGCTCGGACGGCAACAGTGTGTGCGGCCCCAGCGCTTCGCTGGCTATCAGATCGCGGACATCGGACGCGATCGACATGTAGAGGGGCGTGCCAGCGGGCATCTTTGCAGAGTAACCACGTAAGTCGGCTTCGGTCGTCGACATCCGCTGTGTAAAAAGCTTGTGACATCGGTGACGCGATGCCGGCCCGATCCGCTACCTTGGTTCAACCACATGGTCTATACCAAGACTCCGAGACGAGGTACCTCGATGTCAGCACTGCCCACCGGGGACGGATCCGCCGATGCCGCCGAACTCGCCCAGTTCGGCTACACGCAGTCGTTGGAGCGCCGGACCGGCAAGTTCGCGTCCTTCGCCGTGGCGTTCGCGTTCGTCTCCATCGCGACCGGAATCTTCACCACGTACGGATCGGTGCTCAACAGCTCCGGCCCGGTCGGCATCTGGACGTGGCCGATCGCGGTCATCGGACAGTTGGCGGTCGCGTTCGTGCTCGGCGCGCTGGCCTCCCGGATCCCGGTCACCGGCTACCACTACCAATGGATGTCACGCCTGGCCAACCCGGTCCTCGGGTGGATCATCGGCTGGATCTCGTTCACGTTCCTGGCCGTCGTGGTGTGCGCGGTCGACTACACGATCGCCTCGACGATCCTGCCCGTGCTGCTCAACTACGAGAGCACCGCGACCATCGCGTGGGTGATGACGGCCGTGGTGCTGCTGCTGCAGGCACTTCTGGTGGCGTTCTCGACACCATGGGCCGAACGGGTCAACAACGGCCTGGTCACCCTGGAGTTGATCGGCATGGTCGCGTTGACGGCACTGCTGCTGGTGGTGGCCGCGGTGCGCGGCGACATGGACTTCTCGAACCTGTTCAGCAAGGGTGCCGTGCCGAGCGAGGGATTCTGGAGCTTCGGCGACTGGACCTCGGCGGGACCCTGGATGCTGGGCTTTCTGCTGGGCGCGTTCACCATCGTCGGATTCGAATCCGCGGCCAACCTCGCCGAGGAGACCCACGACCCCGAACGCGTGGTCCCGCGCGCGATGTGGCAGGCCGTACTCGCCTCGGGCGTCCTGGGTTTCGTGTTCCTCGTCGCGGTGACGCTCGCCGCCGGCGACCCGGTTGCGCTGGCCGAATCCGGCACCCCGATCGCCGACGTGATCGACAGGACGCTCGGTTCGGCCGTCGCGACCCTTCTGCTGCTGATGGTCGTGCTGGCCATCTTCGCGTGCGGCCTGGTCATCATGATCACCGGCGTGCGGCTCACCTGGGCGATGTCGCGTGACGAGCGTTTCCCGGGCTGGCAGCAGTGGAACCAGATCTCGCCCCGCTTCCACACCCCGCTCAAGGCGACCGTGCTCTACTTCTGCCTGGCCCAGCTGATCCTGGCGATCTTTGCGCACTCCGAGACCGCACTGTTCACCCTGTTCGGTGCCGCGACACTGCTGCCCGCGGTCATGTACGCCTCCACCGTGGTGCTGTACTTGATCAAACGCAAGAGCCTGCCGAACAACCACAAGTTCGACCTCGGCGCGTGGGAGGTTCCGATCCTGGTGGTGGCGGTCGTGTGGCTGGCCTTCGAGCTCGCGCTGTTCCGCGACGCCGCGTTCAAGGAGGCATGGCTGTATGTCCTCGTGATGGTCGCGATCGGTGCCGCCTACCTGGCCTACCTGTTGATCCGGCGCGGCAGCAAGGGCCTGTCGATGCCGGACATGCACTCGATCGACGCCGAACTGCGGGAGTGACGGACCAACCGATGCACCACATCCTGGCCATCGACCAGGGCACCTCGGGCACCAAGGCCGTCGTCGTCGACATCCGGGACGGCACGGCCGGACGTGTCCTGGCCACCGCCGAGGTTTCCCTGCGCCCCGACTACCTGCCCGGCGGCGGGGTCGAACAGGACCCCGAGGCCCTGTTCGCTTCCGTCGTCACCGCGGGACGGCAGGCCCTGCAGCAGGCCGGGGTGCCGGTCGCCGCGGTCGCACTGGCCAACCAGGGCGAGACGGTGCTCGCCTGGGATCGACACACGGGCACACCGCTCACCCCGGCGATCGTGTGGCAGGACCGGCGCGCCGAAACACTCTGTGCCGCACTGGCAGAACACGCCACCACGGTGGCCGGGCGCACCGGCCTGGTGCTCGACCCGTACTTCTCCGCCCCGAAGATGGCATGGATCCGGGCGAACCTGACCCGCGACGGCGTCGTCACCACCACCGACACGTGGTTGGTGCATCGCCTGTGCGGCGCGTTCGTCACCGACGCATCCACCGCCAGCCGCTCGCTGCTGACCTCGCTCGACGATTCCCGCGGGCAGCGCTGGGACCCGGACCTGCGGGCGCTGTTCGGACTCGACGCCGAGGAGATGCCCGAAATCGTCGCCAGCGACGAGATCGTCGGCACCACCGACGTTTTCGGCACCACGCTGCCGGTGGCAGGCCTGATCGTCGACCAGCAGGCGGCGCTGTTCGCCGAGAGTTGCCTCCACGCGGGGTCGGCGAAATGCACCTACGGCACCGGCGCCTTTCTGTTGGCACAGCTGGGAACCGAGCCGGTGCGGTCGAGTTCGGGGCTCACGACGTCGGTGGCGTGGCGGCTGCGCGGACAGACGTCGTACTGCATCGACGGCCAGGTCTACACGGCGGCGTCGGCGATCCGGTGGGCCGTCGATCTGGGCCTGATCCCGTCGGCCGATCAAATCGATTCCGCCGCAGCCGAATCCAGTGACGGGGTGGTCTGCGTTCCGGCTCTCGCCGGGCTGGCGGCGCCGTGGTGGGACTCGGCGGCCACCGCCTCGTTGTCGGGAATGACGCTGTCCACCGGTCGCGGCCAGCTGGTCCGGGCCATGGTGGAAGGCATCGCCGCGCAGGTTGCGGCGCTCACCGACCTGGTGTCGGCCGACCTCGGCCGCCCGCTGACCCGGCTGCGCGTCGACGGTGGGCTGACGCGCTCGGAGGCGCTGATGCAGGCACAGGCCGACCTGTCGCAGATCCCCGTCGACGTGTACCCGTCCCTGCACGCGACCGCGCTGGGCGCCGCGGCCTGCGCACGGCTGGCCCTCGAACCCGGTCTCTCCCCCGCCGACGCCGCCGGGACATGGTCGCCGCGGCGGACATACGAACCACACTGGTCGGCCGACCGCGCCGCGGACTTCCTGGCGCGCTGGCGCAGGGCCGCCGAAAGCACGCTCGCCCCACCACATCAGCGCAAGGAGTCGATGTCATGAGACCGGAGGACGTCTCGGACGTCGTCGTCATTGGCGCCGGAATCGTCGGCTGCGCCATCGCCCGGGCGCTGGCGGGCACACATCTGTCGGTGACGCTGGTCGAGGCGCGCGACGATGTCGGCGACGGCACGAGCAAGGCCAACACGGCCCTGCTGCACACCGGGTTCGACGCGACCCCGGGCACATTGGAGTCCCGGCTGGTCGCCCGCGGGTATCACCTGCTCGGTGAGTACGCCGAGCAGACCGGCATCCCGGTGGAGCGCACCGGGGCGATGCTCGTCGCGTGGACCGACGAGGAAGCCGACGCGCTCCCGGGTCTGATGGTCAAGGCCGAACGCAACGGCTACCGCGACTGCGATCTGGTGCGGTCCGAGGAGGTGTACCGGCGGGTCCCCGACCTCGGGCTGGGGGCGCTGGGCGGGCTCGGTGTGCCGGGCGAGTCGATCATCTGCACCTGGACGACCAACCTCGCGCTGGCCACCGATGCGGTGGCCCGCGGCGCGCGGCTGCTGCGCGGGGCCCGGGTGACGGGCGTTCAGCCGGGCCCAGAACACACCACGCTGCACACCACCGCGGGCGACGTGCGCGGCCGCTGGATCATCAACGCGGCCGGCCTGGGCGCCGACCACCTCGACACGGAGTTCGGCCACCGGCGATTCACCGTGACCCCGCGACGCGGCGAGCTACTCGTGTTCGACAAGCTCACCCGGCCGATGGTGCCGCTGATCGTGCTCGCCGTACCGTCCTCGCGGGGCAAGGGGGTGTTGGTCAGCCCGACCATCTACGGCAACGTGATGGTCGGCCCGACCTCGGAGAACCTCGACGACCGCACCGCGACCGGCACTTCCGAGCACGGCTTCGAGTTTCTGGTGTCGAAGGGACGTGCGCTGATGCCGGCACTGTTCGAGGAGGAGGTCACCGCGACCTACGCGGGGTTGCGTGCCGCCGCCGACCACGACGACTACCTCATCGATCTCGATGAACGCCTGCGCTACGTCCTCGTCGGTGGAATACGTTCCACCGGACTGACTTCGGGGATGGCCGTCGCCGAATACGTCTCCGGCCTGCTGGCCCGCGCGGGGGTCGCGGTCGACGAACGCGACGACCTGCCTCCACCGCCACGGATGCCCAACATCGGCGAGGCGGGACTGCGCCCGTATCAGGACGCGGACCGGGTGGCCGCGGACCCCGAGTACGGCCGCATCGTGTGTTTCTGCGAACGGGTCACCGCCGGGGAGATCCGCGACGCGTTCGGATCCCTGATCCCGCCCGCGGACCTCGACGGGCTACGCCGACGCACCCGGGTGATGAACGGCAGGTGCCAGGGGTTCTACTGCGGCGCACACACCGAGGCCCTTCTTGAGGCCCTCCTTGAGACCGGAGCGCTCCGATGAGCCACGTCGCCGTGGCCGTCATCGGCGGCGGACCGTCCGGCCTCACCGCCGCCGCGGCTCTGGCGTCGACCGTCGACGGCGAGGTCCTGGTGCTGGAGCGGGAAGCGCAGACGGGTGGAATACCGCGCCACAGCGACCATCTGGGCTACGGGATGCGGGACCTGCACCGGTTCATCTCGGGGCCCGCCTATGCCCGCCGCCTGACGACCCTGGCCACCGACGCCGGAGCCGTACTCGAGACCGAGGCGATGGTGACCGGGTGGGCCGGCGAGCGCACGCTGCAGGTCACGTCGCCGCGCGGGGTGCGCACCGTGACCGCCGACGCGGTGGTGCTGGCCACCGGCGCGCGCGAACGGCCCCGCTCTGCCCGGCTGGTTCCGGGTGACCGACCCGACGGCGTGTACACGACGGGGCAGCTGCAGAACCTCGTGCACCTGCATCACCGCGCGCCCGGAACGCGCGCGGTCGTCGTCGGCGCGGAATTGGTGAGCTGGTCGGCGGTGCTGACATTGCGCGAATCCGGTTGCGCCACCGCGGCGATGGTGACCTCCCACCCCCGCGCCGAGGCGTACGCCGCGTTCCGCTCCGCGGGCCGGTTGCTGATGGACGGGCCCGTGCTGACCGGCAGCCGCGTCGTGGGCATCCACGGCAGGGGCCGCGTCAGGTCGGTGACAGTCGAGCATGCGGCGACGGGCCAACGGCGCGAGATCGACTGCGACACCGTGGTGTTCACCGGCGACTGGATACCCGATCACGAACTCGCCCGGACGGCGGGCCTGCAGATGGATGCCGCGACCCGCGGCCCCGTCGTCGACACCGCACTACGGACCAGCCGGCCAGGGGTGTTCGCGGTGGGAAACCTGTTGCATCCGGTCGACACCGCCGACGGCGCCGCGCTCGACGGGAGACACGTCGCCTCCGCGGTGCGGCAATGGCTCGGAAACCCCGCCGCCGCCTCCGCCGCACCGACGGCGGCCCGGATCCGCGCCGACCGGCCGTTCCGATGGGTGACCCCGCAACTGGTCCCCGACGACGGCAAAATACCGGCCCGGGGCGATCTGCTGCTGTGGACCGAGGAATACCGCCGGTTCCCGAAGCTGCGCGCCGTACAGGACGGTCGGGTACTGGCCGAGAGGCGCACGGCGTGGCCGGCCGCGCCCGGGCGGATCTACCGGGCGCCGTGGTCGTTGGTCTCCGATGCGAACCCGCAGGGCGGGACGGTCACCCTGTCGCTGGTGTGAACGCCCGACGGTGACGGCTCACCAGTCGCCGAGGGGCGGACCGACCGGGTAGGAGCCCAGGTATCCCTTGGCCTTGTCACCCGGGACGGCCTTGACGCTGTCGCGGACCTCGGTCGACGAGGATCCCTCCGCCTCGATCACTCCGGCGTCGGCCAGCCGGGCCTCCGAGATTCCGCCTGCGACGCCCAAGTCGTTGATGCGGACCCGAGTTGGCTCAATTTAGTGTTCAAGTCGGGGCACTGATTTTGGCGAGGGCCACGCGGAGCTCGTCGGGCAACGGATCGGCGGCCGTGAGGAGCTGGCGGCCTGCTTTGATCTGGACGGTGCGGTAGCGGCGGGCGGTACGCACGAACTTCTTGATGCTCCAACCGGTTTGGGTTTCGATGTAGTGGCTGACGGCCATGGCGGCGACCACGATGCTCAGGTGGGCCTCGATCGACTCGCGCAGGTGATGGTAGATCGGGCGGGCGGCCAGGTCGTGCTTGGACATCCGGAAGCTCTTCTCGATGCGCCAGAGCTGGTGGTAGGCGCCGATGACGAAGTCAGCGGGCTGGTCGACCAGGTTGGTGGTGTAGCCCTTCCAGCCGGCCAGAGCGCGGTTCTTGGCTTCCAACTCGCGGTTGACCGTCTTGGTGGCACCGGTGAGCTTGATGAACCGGTTGCGCTTGACCGGAGCATGACCATCGACAGCCTTCTGGGCCTTGGCGACCTGCTCATCGATGCCGCGCAGGGTGCGCCGGGCCCGGTCATTGCGGTACTGGTAGTAGACGACGCGATCGGGGATGCCGCGAGTCTTCTCCGAGCTGCTGGCCGGCCAGGGCTGGGTCAACACCAGCTGATCAGGAACGGCCTCGTCGGGGTGTTGATCGCGCCATTCGCGGACCACATCGGGCAGGAACGGAATCCGGGTGCCCAGGATGAATGACAACCCCGCGGCTTGCAGGGCGACCTGGTTGGATTCGGAGATCATCCCGGCATCGGCGACGACGGTGACATCGCTCAACTGGTGGGCGGCCTTGAACGCGTTGATGACTGGAAGCATGGTGGCGGTCTCGGCCCGGTTGCCCTCGAAGGCCTCTACCGTGAGCGGGAACCCCGAGGCGTCGGTGAGCAACCCGAGGGTGATCTGCGGTTCCAACCGGCGTTCCTTGGAGAACCCAGGTTCGCGGAATCCGTCACCGGTATCGGTCTCGAAGTACAGCGTCGACACGTCGTAGAGCACTAGTGAGGCCGGCCCCAGCCGGGCATGCCGTGCTGTTGCCGCAGCCAGGGATTGCCGCCAGGCGGGTGTGGCATAGATCGGCAGCCGACGCTTGAGGGTGGCATAGGAGGCCGCGTCGACGCCGACTTCGCTCAACACCCGTGCGGTGTCGATCTTGCTGGTCGGCTCGATGATCCGGGCAAGTACGAGATCGCGAAACACGTTGTCGCCCTGGGTGACCGCTTCGAATCCCAGTGCACGGTAGGCGGCGCACAGGCCGCCCCACAGATGCGTCATCTGCGAGGAGGTGATCGGCAGCGTCCCCGGCTCGAGGCCACCAGACAGGCCCAAGTCGAGTTCAGTTTGTCCGGCCGCCAAGCGGGCGGCCGCAGCGGACTTCAATGCCGCGAGCTCAACATCATCGTGGGCCGATCCGATGTGCTCGATCGAGCGTGACCCCCGCCGCCAGGACCACACGATCTGCACTGCAGTCGCCCCCGAGGCGGTCTTCACGGTCCGGATGTAGGCCACCAGCGCAGCCTACGACCACACTTTAGTGTGCAAATTCCGGCCGATCTACAACTAGAACCGCAGGTCAGAACGCTGCAGTCAGGCCCGAACCCGAAAAGTGAGCCAAGTCAGGTCCGAGATTCCGCCTGCGACGCCCAAGTCGTTGATGCGGATGACCGCGTTCGTCGACGCCTGCCGGCTGGTCACGGCGGGGCGGGGGCGACCTCGTCGACGTCCGCGTGCGCGGTGCCGACGCTGAGCGTGGCGAAGGCTGCGGCCGCACACAGCGCGGCCAGGCCGACAACACGGGGTTTCCTCGGTCTGCGCGCAAGCGCGCGGGCGTGCATGGCCATGGTGACTCCTTCGAGCGGAAGGGACGATCTGCCCCGCAGGTGTCGGGAGCACGGCCAGATTAGCGAGCGAGGCTGGGACGGACCTGCCAACGCGAAGACGGCCCGCCTGGGAGAATGCTCGGTCGTCGTATCGTGGCCATCGCCGAAATAGGTTGCGATGAACCAGAATTCCCAGATCGACCGGCTCGGCGTGGCTGGCCGTGCGCTGGTGGGTTCCTGACAGTTGGCTACCAACCCGCCGCCGCGGCCGGAGCTACACCGGCAGGAGCGCGTCGATCACCGAGGCCAGCTGTTTGGCCGAGCGGCACTCGTGCATCGTGATGATGTCCTGATAGCGAGGCACGGCCGAGTCGCCGCTGCCCCACAGGTGCTTCGGCTCCGGGTTGAGCCAGTGAGCGTGCCGGGCGGCATTGACCATGTGGGCGAGCAGATCGGTCTCCGGGTTGCGGTAGTTGTTGCGGCCATCCCCGAGCACCAGCAGGGAACTGCGCGGCGACAGCACGTTCGGGAACTTGTCGAGGAACGACACGAAGGCGTGACCGTAGTCGGAGTGGCCGTCGCGGGTGAACACGGCCGCCTCCCGGGTGATGCGCTGCACGGCGACCGCGAGGTCGGAGTCGGGCCCGAACAACTCGGTGACCTCGTCGGTGGTGTCGATGAAGGCGAAGACGCGTACGCGTGAGAACTGCTGCCGCAGAGCATGAACCAGCAACAGGGTGAAATGGCTGAAGCCCGCCACCGATCCCGACACGTCGCAGAGCACCACGAGTTCGGGCCGCGCCGGATGCGGCTTCTTGAGCACGACGTCGATCGGCACCCCGCCGGTGGACATGGACTTGCGCAGCGTCTTGCGCAGATCGATCTCCCCGGCGCGCGAGCGTCGCCGGCGTGCCGCGAGCCGGGTGGCCAGCGTGCGGGCCAGCGGCCCGACCACCCGTCGCATCTGACGCAGTTGCTCGCCGGACGCCCGCAGGAACTCCACGTTCTCCGAGAGCTGGGGCACGCCGTACATCTGGACGTGATCGCGACCGAGCTGCTCGGCCGTCCGGCGCTTGGTCTCACCTTCGACCATCTTGCGCAGCTGCGCGATGCGCTGGGCGGCAATCGCTTTGGCGATCTGCTCCTGCGTCGGTGTGGGTTCGTCGCCGTAGGGCGCCAGCAACCCGGCGAGCAGGCGGCCCTCCAGGTCGTCCAGGCTCATCGCCTTGAGCGCCTGATACGACGAATACGAGGGTCCCCGGCTGGAGTTGTAGCGGCCGTAGGCCTCCACGATCTGGGCGATCATCGCGGCCAGCCGCTCGTCGATGTTCGCGAGTTCCTCGTTATCCGCCAGGAGATCGACCAGCGCGCTACGCAAGGCCTCGATGTCCTCGGGCGGCAGTCCCTCGCCGTCTTCGTCGTCGTCGAGCACCGTTTTGGCGCCCAGCGCCGCAGGGAAATACAGGTCGAACAGCGCGTCGTAGGTCTCGCGGTGATCCGAGCGCCGCAACACCGCGCACGCGAGTCCCTCGCGCAGCACATTGCGGTCGGACAGACCGAGGGTGGCCATCACCTGACCGGCATCCACCGTCTCCGACGGACCCACCGCGATCCCCTGCTTGCGCAGGGCCTCCACGAATTCGACGAGGTGGCCGGGGATCCCGTGGGGGGCCGGTGGCTGCGGGGGTCGGGTGCGGCGGGGCGGCATCAGTTGAGTCTCAGCTCCCCGGCGGCCTTGATCTGATCGGACTGGTGCTTGAGCACGACGCCGAGCGTCGCGGCGATCACCTCGTCGTCGATGGTGTCCATGCCCAGAGCCAGCACGGTGCGGGCCCAGTCGATGGTCTCGGCGACCGACGGCAGCTTCTTGAGCTGCATGCCGCGCAGCACCCCGATGATCCGCACGAGCTCCTCGGCCAGGCGCTCGGGCAGCTCGGGAACCCGGGAGAGCAGGATGCGCCGCTCCAGGTCCGGGTCGGGGAAGTCGATGTGCAGGAACAGGCAGCGGCGTTTGAGGGCTTCGGACAGTTCCCGCGTCGCGTTCGAGGTCAGCACCACCAGCGGCCGGCGCTCGGCGGTGATCGTGCCGAGCTCGGGCACCGTCACCGCGAAGTCGCTGAGCACCTCCAGCAGCAGGCCCTCGATCTCGATGTCGGCCTTGTCCGTCTCGTCGATCAGCAGCACCGTCGGCTCGGTCCGCCGGATCGCGGTGAGCAGCGGGCGGGTCAGCAGGAACTCCTCGGAGAACACGTCGTCGCGGGTCTGATCCCAGTCGCCGTGCCCCGCCTGGATGCGCAGGATCTGCTTGGCGTGGTTCCACTCGTAGAGTGCGCGGGACTCGTCGACCCCCTCGTAGCACTGCAGCCGCACCAGACCCGACCCGGTGGATTGGGCGATGGCACGCGCCAACTCCGTCTTGCCGACACCGGCCGGGCCCTCGACGAGCAGCGGCTTGCCCAGCCGGTCGGCGAGGAACACCGCGGTCGCGGTGGCGGTGTCAGGCAGATAGCCCGTCTCGGCCAGCCGGCGCGCGACATCGTCGATGTCGGCGAACAGCGGCTGGATGCTCGCGGGAACACTCAAGATTTTCTCCTCGGACTCGGGCTCAGGCCGGACGGGTGTGGCCGTCGCCCCACACGATCCATTTGGTGGACGTCAGTTCCGGCAGGCCCATCGGCCCCCGGGCGTGCAGCTTCTGGGTGGAGATGCCGATCTCCGCTCCGAAGCCGAACTGTTCTCCGTCGGTGAACGCGGTGGACGCGTTGACCATCACCGCGGCCGCGTCCACCCGTTCGGTGAACCGTTGCGCGGCAGCGAGATCGGTCGTGACGATGGCTTCGGTGTGACCGGTGCCGTACTCGTTGATGTGACTGATCGCTCCGTCTACTCCATCAACAATGGCCAGCGCGATGTCCATCGACAGGAACTCGGCGCGCAACTCGTCCTCGGTCGGGTCGATGTGCACGGTCACGCCGGCGGCCTGGAGCGCATCGGTCAGCCGCGGCACCGCGACGTCGGCGACCGCCGCGTCGATCAGCAGCGATTCGGCAGCGTTGCACACGCTGGGCCGGCGGGTCTTGGCGTTGAGCACGATGCTCTCGGCCGTGTCGAGATCCGCCGAGGAGTGCACGTAGACATGGCAGTTACCGACGCCGGTCTCGATGGTCGGGACCTGGGCGTCGCGCACCACCGCGTCGATCAGCCCGGCACCGCCGCGCGGGATGACCACGTCGACGAGCCCCCGGGCCTGGATCAGGTGCGTGACGCTGGCGCGGTCCGCGCTCGGCAGCAGCTGCACCGCGTCGACGTCGAGCAGCTCCGTCGCGAGTGCGGCGCGCAACGCGTCGACGAGTGCGGCATTGGAGCGCGCGGCCGACGAACTGCCGCGCAGCAGAACGGCGTTGCCCGATTTCAGCGTCAAACCGAACGCGTCGACGGTGACGTTCGGGCGACCCTCGTAGACGATGCCGACCACCCCGAGGGGCACCCGCTGCTGGCGCAGTTGCAGGCCGTTGGGCAGCGTGCGGCCGCGCAGCACCTCGCCGACGGGATCGGGCAGCCCGGCGACCTGCCGCAGACCGTCGGCGATCCCCTCGACGCGCGCCGGGGTCAGCGCGAGCCGGTCCAGCATCGCCTCCGGGGTGCCCGACGAGCGCGCCGTGTCCAGGTCGGCCTCGTTGGCCTCCAGGATGGCGCGCGTGTTCATCAGGACGTGGTCCGCGGCGGTCCGCAACGCCCGGTCCTTGGTGTCGGTGCTCAGCGTCGCCAGCCCGCGGGCGGCGCTGCGGGCGCGCCGGGCGGCGTCGTGGACCTGCTGGCGCAGGTCGGGGACGGAAGGTGCCTGGACACTCATCAGGCCAGCGTATCGAACCTGCGTGAGTCGTTCGACACGTGTCTAGCCCCACGACGAGGGCTTGCGCGAGGAGCCGGCCCGATCGGTAGATTGCACGGTCATGGCGACGCGGCTGTGCGTGGTGGGGAGCGTGAACGCCGACCTGACGTTCACGGTGGACGCGCTGCCTCGTCCGGGCGAGACCGTGCTGGCCGACGCGCTGGCCTGCGCACCCGGTGGCAAGGGCGGCAACCAGGCCGTGGCGGCCGCGCGTGCCGGCGCCGATGTCCAGCTCGTCGCCGCCCTCGGCACCGACGCGTCCGCGGAGCAGCTCCGTGACCATCTGCGCGCGAACTCGGTGGGCTTGGACGCGGTGGTGGCCGTCCCCGGCCCCAGCGGCACGGCCGCGATCCTGGTCGATGCCGGCGCCGAGAACTGCATCGTCGTCGCCCCCGGGGCCAACGCTCATCTGAGTCTGGCCTCGCCGGTCGTGCGGTCTGCGATCGCCGACGCCGACGTGGTGCTCCTCTCGCTGGAGATCCCGATCGACACGGCGGTCGCGGCGGCGCGCGCCGGGCGTTACGCCGGGGCGACCGTCATGCTCAACGCATCGCCGACCCCGCGCGAGGTCGGCACCCTCGCGGCGCACGTCGACGTCGTCGTCGTCAACGAGACCGAGGCCGACGCCTGGCGCGACGGTGACCGCATCCTGGTCCCGCATCTGGTCGTCACCCACGGGGCCCGCGGCGCCACCTGCGTCGGGCAGTGCCACCTGGAGGTCCCCGCACCGGCCGTCGAGGCGGTCGACACCACCGGCGCCGGCGACGTGTTCGCCGGTGTGCTGGCGGCGAACTGGGAGCAGGGAGTCGAGTTCGCGATGGCTCGGGCCTGCGCGGCCGGGGCGTTAGCGACGCTGGTTCCCGGTGCCGGCGACTGTGCGCCCTCCCGCGAGGCGGTGGAGGACGTGCTGGACGCGTTGTGACGGTACTGCTCACGCCGCGGTCCGGGCTGCCTCACTCGCTGGGGATCGACCGCTCGATCTCGTCGAGCCACGTGCGGGCCGACATGTCCGACGGGGCGCGCCAGTCCCCGCGCGGCGACAGGGAACCCCCGGCCGACACCTTCGGCCCGTTGGGGAGTGCCGAGCGCTTGAACTGGCTGAACGAGTAGAAACGCTGCGCGAAGACCTGCAGCCAGTGCCGAATCTCCTTGAGAGAGTAGGACGGTCGCTCGTCCTCGGGGATCCCGGTCGGCCAGTCGCCGCGTTCGGGGTCATGCCAGGCATGCCAGGCGAGGAACGCGACCTTCGACGGCCGGAACCCGTAACGCAGCACCTGGAAGAGCGAGAAGTCCTGCAGCACATAGGGACCCACCTTGCTCTGGCTGCTCTGGATCTCCTCGTCCTCACCGGCCGGTACGAGCTCGGGGCTGATCTCGGTGTCGAGCACCGACTGCAGCACCTCGTTGACCACGTCGTCGAACTGATTCGACGAGATCACCCAGCGGATCAGGTGCTGTATCAACGTCTTCGGGACACCGCCGTTGACGTTGTAGTGCGACATCTGGTCGCCGACACCGTAGGTCGACCAGCCCAGCGCGAGCTCGGAGAGGTCACCGGTGCCCAGCACGATGCCGCCGCGGTGGTTGGCCAACCGGAACAGGTAGTCGGTCCGCAGCCCCGCCTGCACGTTCTCGAAGGTGACGTCATAGACCTTCTCGCCCCGGGAGAACGGATGGCCCAGCTCCTTGAGCATCAGCTCGGCGGTCTCGGTGATGTCGATCGTCTCGAAGGTGACGCCGAGGGCCTCGGCGAGGCGCGTCGCGTTGTTCCTGGTGCGCTCACCGGTGGCGAACCCCGGCAGGGTGAACGCCAGGATGTCACTGCGGGGACGCTCTTCGCGGTCCATCGCGCGGGCCGCGACGATCAGCGCGTGGGTGGAGTCCAGACCGCCGGAAAGGCCGAGGACCACCTTCGGGTAATGCAGCGCGCGCAACCTCTGTTCCAGGCCCGAGACCTGGATGTTGTAGGCCTCGTAGCAGTCCTGTTCGAGACGCGCCGGATCGGCAGGCACGAACGGGAAGCGTTCCACCTCGCGCATCAGCCCGGTGTCGCCGTCGGGTGGATCGAGCACGAACGAAATGTGCCGGTAGGAATCCTCGTCGATCAGATGATGACGGCGGTTGTCGTCGAAGGTGCCCATCCGCAGCCGCTCGTTGAGCAGCAACTCGACATCGACATCGGCGGTCGAGCGGCGCTCACCCTTCGGGAAGCGTTCGGACTGGGCCAGACACACGCCGTTCTCCCAGATCATCGTCTGGCCGTCCCACGCCAGATCCGTCGTCGACTCCCCTTCGCCGGCGGCGGCGTACACGTAGGCGGCCAGGCAGCGCGACGACGCCGAGCGCGCCAGTAGGCTGCGGTCCTCCGCGCGCCCGATGGTGATCGGGCTTCCCGACAGGTTCGCCAGCACCGTCGCGCCCGCCAGTGCCGCCTCCGCGCTCGGCGGTACCGGGACGAACATGTCCTCACAGATCTCCACGTGCAGCACGAACCCCGGCACGTCGGTGGCCTCGAACAGCAGGTCGGGACCGAACGGGACGTCGGCGCCGCCGAGGCGGATCTCGCCGCTCTCGTCGTCACCGGCGGCGATCTGGCGCTTCTCGTAGAACTCGCGGTAAGTGGGCAGGTAGGACTTCGGCACCACCCCCAGGATCCGGCCGCGGTGGATCACGACGGCGGTGTTGTACACCCGGTGCCGGAACCGCAGCGGGGCTCCGACGACCAGGACCGGCAACAGATCGGCCGACCCGGCCGCGACCTCGAGAATCGCCTCGCGGACGGCCTCCAGCAGCGCGTCCTGCATTACGATGTCCTCGATCGAATACCCGGACAGCGTCAACTCGGGGAACACCGCGAGCCCGACGTGGTCGTGGTGGCATTCGCGCGCCATCCGAAGCACGGATTCGGCGTTAGCCGCGGGATCGGCGATGGCCACGTGCTGCGTGCAGGCCGCGACCCGGACGAACCCGTGCCGGTAGACCGAGTAGAAATCCATGCCTCATTGTTGCCCGCGACCGCTGCGGATATGCATCAGCCCCTGGCTGATCTGGCCGAACGCGGTACCCGTCGGCAATCGCCTACATTCGGTGAGGTGGAGGCACCCGAACTGGTGGCGTTGCTCGCGGGCAGACGCGTCGCGGTGCTGACCGGCGCGGGGATGTCCACCGACTCCGGGATCCCCGACTACCGCGGGCCGGATTCACCGCCGAGCAACCCGATGACGATCCGGCAGTTCACCTCCGACCCGGTGTTCCGCCGCCGGTACTGGGCGCGCAACCATCTCGGCTGGCGGCACATGGACGACACGCAGCCCAACGCCGGACACCGGGCGCTGGCCGCACTGGAGCGTGCCGGCGTCGTGACCGGGGTCATCACCCAGAACGTGGACCTGTTGCACACCAAGGCCGGCAGCGAGCGGGTCATCGATCTGCACGGCACCTATGCCCGGGTCATCTGCCTGCAGTGCCACCGCACCATGTCGCGGGCGTCACTGGCCGACCTGCTCGAGGCGGCGAACCCGGGATTCAGCGACCGGGCCGCCGCGGTGGGCGGCATCGCGGTGGCTCCCGACGCCGACGCCGTCGTGGCCGACACGTCGTCGTTCCGGATCGTCGACTGCCCGTCGTGCGGTGGGATGCTCAAGCCCGACATCGTGTACTTCGGGGAGAACGTTCCGAAAGAGCGTGTGGACGAGGCCTATTCGCTGGTCGACGGCGCCGAGGCACTATTGGTGGCCGGCTCGTCGCTGACCGTGTATTCGGGCTTCCGGTTCGTGCGCCACGCCTCGGCCAAGGGCATACCCGTCGCGATCATCAACCGGGGGCACACCCGCGGCGACGACCTCGCGACGGTGAAGATCGACAACGGCTGCTCGCCGATGCTGGCGTTGCTCGCCGACGAACTCCCGGCTGCCGGGGCGACTCTCACCAGGTGACGGGCATCCTGCGCACCGCATGGATGAAATTGCCCGCCACGAAAGACGGTTCGCCGGCCGCCAGATCGGGGAGCTGCGTGAGCAGTTCACCGATGATCGCGCGCAACTGTGCCCGCGCCACATGTGCGCCGAGGCAGAAATGGCGTCCGCCGCCCCCGAAGCCCAGGTGTGGATTCGGGTCGCGGCCGAGGTCCAGCAGGTCGGGACGGTCGAACACCGCGGTGTCGCGGTTCCCCGAGGAGTAGAACATCACGACCTTCTCCCCCGCCGCGATCTGCTGGCCGCCGAGCACGTAATCGGTTGCCGCCGTGCGCCGGAACGTCATCACCGGCGACGCCCACCGGATGAACTCCTCGACCGCTCCGCCGATGCGGTCGTCGAACGACGCCGTCAGCCAGGCCCGCTGCTCGGGATGGTCGGTCAGCGCCTTGATCGCGTGGCTGGTGGTCTGTCGGGTGGTGTCGTTGCCCGCCACCGCGAGCAGGACGAAGAACGCGGCGATCTCCGCATCCGTGAGACGGGCGCCTTCCACCTCGGCGTGCACGAGCGAGCTGAACAGGTCGTCGCCGGGGTTGTCACGGCGTTCGGCCGCCAGACCCAACGCCACCTGGTGCAGGTACATCTGGCTGGAGAACAACACCTCCAACGGGTTGCGACCGTCGAGGTACTCGGGGTCACCCCAGCTCACCATCGCGTCCGCGGCGTCGGCGACGGCGTGGCGCTCCGAGTCGGGGATACCGACCATGTCCGCCAGCGTGCGCACGGGAAGCTCTTTGGCGCAGTGGCTGACGAAGTCGACGCCGCTGCCGGCCGCCCGCAGCTCGGTCACGATGTCGCGGGCATTCGCCCTGATCGAGTCCTCGATGCGGCGGACCTGGCGCGGGGTGAACGCGGCGTGCACGACCTTGCGGATCAGCGTGTGCCGCGGCGGGTCCATCGCCAGGAACGACTGGCTGGCCTCGAGAAGCTCCTCGGGCACATTCTCGAACAGCACGCCCTTTCCGGACAGGAACACCTCGCTGTTGCGGCTCACCTCGACGATGTCGGCGTGCCGGGTGACCGCCCAGAAGCCGGAATCGTCGGCGTCCGGCATCAGGGCGTCCTCGACGGGCGGATGCCAGCTCAGCGGACGGGCCTCCCGCAGTTGGGCGAACGACGCCTCCCGCTGGTCTGCGGTTCCGGCCCAAAAGGCGCGCGAGGACAGGTCGACGGGATCGTAGGGGCGACCCGCAGAAGCCGCGGGAGGTGTGTGCGCGGTCACAGTCATGACGCCGACACTACGACTAGACACTATGTCTAGTCAACGTGCAGATCGCTTCGCTACGCTCGACGAATGCCTTCGGTGACCAGAAAGGCGCAGGCCACTCGGCAGGAGCGTCGCGAGCAGATCGAGCGGCGGCTGCTGGAGGCCACCGACCGTCTGATGGCCGATGGGGCGAGTATCACCGAGCTGAGCGTCGACCGGCTGGCGTCGGAGGCCGGCATCTCGCGGGCGAGTTTCTACATCTACTTCGAGGACAAGGGCCATCTGCTGCGCCGGCTGGCCTCGCAGGTGTTCGGCGATCTCGCCGACGCCGCACAGCGCTGGTGGTCGGTGGCGTCGCGGCTGGACCCCGAGGACGTGCGGGTCGCGATGGCCGCGATCATCGCCGCCTACCGGCAGCATCAGCCCGTCCTGGTCGCGCTCAACGAGATGGCGCCCTACGACCCCGCGGTCGCCGAGACCTACCGCGACCTGATCGCCGAAGTCAGCACCAGGTTTGAGGCCGTCATCGTCGAGGGGCAGAAGGCGGGGACGATCCGGCCGCAGCTGCCGCCCGACATCACCGCCCACACGCTGGTATTGATGGTCGAGCGCACCTGCCAGCAGAACCTACCGTCGAGACCGACCTCGTTCGACACCGAGCTCGCCGACGTCCTGACCGAAATCGTCTGGGGCAGCTTGTATCTGACGAATCCGGCGGGCTAGACCGCGACCAGGTCGTCGGCGTGCACCGCGGGCCGGCGCATCTCGGCGGGCAGATCCGAGGTGGACCGGCCCAGCATCGTCGCCAGTTCGGCCTTGTCGTACGCGACGACGCCGCGGGCCACCATCGCGTTCTCCTGATCACGCAACTCGACCACGTCACCGCCGAAGAATCGTCCGGACACAGCGCTGATACCGGCCGGAAGCAGTGAGCGACGTTGCTGCACAACGGCTCTCACCGCCCCGTCGTCGAGGGTCAGTGTGCCGGAGGCCTCGGCGGCGTAGCGCACCCAGAACCGGCGGGCCGACATCCGCTCGGGCCGGGGCGCGAACACCGTGCCCACCGACGCGTCGCCCAGCGCCGAGGCGGCGTCGGCGGCGGCAGCCAGCAGGACCGGCACGCCCGCGTCGGCGGCCAACAACGCCGAGGACAGTTTCGAGACCATGCCGCCGGTGCCCAGGTGGCTGCCGCGCCCGGCCGTCACATCGGCGAGGTCATCGGGCCCGGACACCTCGGAGATGAATCGCGCCGGATTGTCCTCGGGCGCCTTGCGCGGATCGCCGTCGTACAGACCGTCGATGTCGGACAACAGGATCAGCGCATCGGCGCCCACGAGATGGGCGACCAGCGCCGAAAGACGGTCGTTGTCACCGAATCTGATCTCGTTGGTCGCCACGGTGTCGTTCTCGTTGACGATGGCCACCGCGTGCAGCGCACGGAGCCGGTCCAGGGTGCGTTGAGCGTTGTTGTGCTGCACCCGCATCGAGATGTCGTGCGCGGTGAGCAGCACCTGCCCCACGGTGCGGTCGTAGCGCCCGAACGCCGCACTCCACGAGTTGACCAGCGCCACCTGCCCGACACTGGCGGCGGCCTGCTTGGTCGCGAGGTCGGCGGGCCGTTTCGTCAATTTGAGCGGCTCGATGCCGGCGGCGATCGCCCCCGAGGACACGATCACCACATCCGAGCCGGCCTTCATCCGCGCCTCGATCGCGTCGGCGAGGTAGTGCAGCCTGCCCCTGTCGAACACGCCCGACGGTGTGGTCAGCGCGGTGGTGCCGATCTTCACCACCACCGAGCGCGCGCCACGGATGGCGTCCCGGTGAACACTCACCGCGTCACTCTTCGCCGTCGTCGCTCTGCCGGCGGGCCTTCCGCGCGGCCTTGCGCTCGTCGGCGCCGACCCGGTCGGTCTGTTCGAGACGGACGTCGGTGCCGCGTCCCGACAGGTGCACGTCGACCCCGGCCGGGGTCTGCGGCTCCCAGTCGAAGGTCATGTCGCCGATCGTGACCGCGCAGCCGGGCCGCGCACCCAGCTTGAGCAGTTCGTCCTCGACACCGAGGCGTGCCAGCCGGTCGCCGAGATATCCGACGGCCTCGTCGTTGTCGAAGTTGGTCTGCGCGACCCAGCGCTGGGGCCGGGTGCCTTTCACGACGAACCCGCCCTGCCCGTCGGGCACGACGCTGAACGCGGTCTCGTCGACGGGGATCGGCCGGATCACCGGTCGGCGCGGCACCGCGGCGGGCTGCGCCGCGCGATAGGCGGCCACGATGTCCCACAGCGCGAAGATCAACGGACGCAGGCCTTCTCGCGCGACCGTGGAGATCTCGAACACGGGCCAGCCGAATCTGGTCTCGACGTCCTCGCGGACGAAGTCGGCCAGTTCGCGCGCCTCGGGCACGTCGATCTTGTTGAGCACCACCGCCCGGGGGCGCTCGGCGAGGTCGCCCAGCGTCGAATCGCCCTGCAGGGTCGGCGTATACGCCGCGATCTCGGCTTCCAGTGCCTCGATGTCGGAGATCGGGTCGCGGCCCGGTTCGAGCGTCGCGCAGTCGACGACGTGCACCAGCACCGCGCAGCGCTCGATATGGCGCAGGAAATCCAGGCCGAGACCGCGGCCCTCGGAGGCTCCCGGGATGAGCCCCGGCACGTCCGCGACGGTGAAGGTGTGCTCCCCGGCCGACACAACGCCGAGGTTCGGAGCGAGCGTGGTGAACGGATAGTCGGCGATCTTCGGTTTGGCCGCGGAGATCGTCGACACCAGTGAGGACTTACCCGCCGAGGGGAACCCGACGAGGCCGACGTCGGCCACCGTCTTGAGTTCCAGCGTGAGTTCGCGGACCTCACCCTGCTCGCCGAGCAGCGCGAAGCCGGGGGCTTTACGGGCCCTCGATGCGAGTGCGGCGTTGCCCAGCCCGCCGCGCCCGCCGGCGGCGGCTTCGAAGCGGGTCCCCGCGCCGATGAGGTCGGCGAGGATCTGGCCGCGTTCGTCGAGGACGACGGTCCCGTCGGGGACCTTCACCTCGAGGTCGGCCCCGGCGGCGCCGTCGCGATTGCTGCCGGCGCCCTGCTTGCCGGACGGCGCCACGACGTGCGGGTGGAAGTGGAAATCGAGCAGCGTGTGGACCTGCGGGTCGACGACGAACACGACGCTGCCGCCGCGTCCGCCGTTGCCGCCGTCGGGACCACCGAGTGGCTTGAACTTCTCGCGGTGGACCGACGCGCAGCCGTTGCCGCCGTTACCCGCCCGCGCGTGAACGACGACACGGTCGATGAACCGGGGCATCACAGGTCCTTTCCATGACGAAATCTACGTTTTGCCGGCCAGAACGCGAGGGCCGTCGGTGCAAAACGTCGATCTCGACGTAGGACCTAGGCCTCGCTGCGAACAGTACGGACGATGTTGACGTACTTGCGGCCACGCTTGGTGCCGAACTCCACGGCGCCCGGGGCGGTCGCGAACAGGGTGTCGTCGCCGCCACGGCCGACGTTGACGCCGGGGTGGAAGTGCGTGCCGCGCTGGCGGACCAGGATCTCGCCGGCCTTGACGACCTGGCCGCCGAACCGCTTGACGCCGAGTCGCTGCGCGTTGGAGTCACGACCGTTGCGTGAGCTGGAAGCGCCCTTCTTGTGTGCCATGTCTGTCGCTCCCGTCTCTACTTGATGCCGGTGACCTTGAGGACCGTCAGCTGCTGACGGTGCCCCTGCCGCTTGTGATAGCCGGTCTTGTTCTTGAACTTGTGGATGCGGATCTTCGGGCCCTTGGTGTGCTCCAGGACCTCACCGGTGACCGCGACCTTCTCCAGCGCCTTCGCGTCGGTGGTGACGTTCGCACCGTCGACGACCAGCGCGACCGGCAACGAGACCGAGGCGCCGGGCTCTACGTCGAGCTTCTCCACCTTGACGATGTCGCCGGCCGCGACCTTGTACTGCTTGCCACCGGTCTTGACGATCGCGTACGTGGCTGATTTGGCTGCCATCGCTGGGTCTTCCTCTGCTTCGCGTGCGGGCGCGCATCACCTGGGTGTGCGTGCGGGTCTGGGTGCGGGATCTTCGTCCCGTCTCCGGCCCGCCGTAGGCAGGCCCTGGAGACAACTGGTCAAGGGTACGTGACCAGCGGGTAGAGAATCAAACCGCTCAGTCTCGGATCGGCGGACCCGCCGGACGCGCCGCGGCGCGCCTGCGGTGCCTGCCCACCGGAGCGGCGGCTACGGGCTCCTCCTCATCGTCCTCATCGGAGTCCTCATCCTCGTCGTCGTCGTCGTCGAAGTCGGAGTCGTCATCCTCGTCGTCGTCCTCGTCGTCGGAGTCCTCGTCCTCGTCGAGTTCATCGATGTCGTCGTCCTCGTCCTCGTCGTCATCGTCGAGGTCGATCTCGTCCACATCGGAGTCCTCGTCGGAGTCCTCGTCCTCGGAGTCCTCGTCCTCGGAGTCGTCGTCCTCGGAGTCGTCGCCGAACTCGTCGTCGGTGTCGGCCACCGTCGGTGTCGCATCGGCGTCGATCTCGGCGACCTCCTCCGGCGCCAGCGAGACGTCGTCGCGTTCCTCGCCGTCCTGGCCGTCCTCGCCGTCCTCGTCCTTGCCGTTGGCTGCAGCCATCGCCTTGAACATCGGATGCTCTCCCGGCAGATGGGCCGGGACCTTCGTGACCTGGACCTCGGGCTCGGGCTTCGCGCCGCGCTTGCCGCGCCGGCTGCGACGGCCACTGCCACCGCCCCCGCCGCCGTTGCCGCCGCCCCCGGAGTCGGCCTTGCGACCGTTGGAGCCCGACGACGAATCGACCGGATCACCGTGCAGCATGATGCCCCGCCCGGAGCAGTGCGTGCAGGTCGTCGAGAAGGCCTCGATCAGGCCGGTGCCCAGACGCTTCCTGGTCAACTGGACCAGGCCCAGCGACGTCACCTCCGACACCTGGTGGCGGGTGCGGTCCCGGGCGAGGGCCTCGGTCAGCCTGCGCAGCACCAGGTCGCGATTCGACTCCAGCACCATGTCGATGAAGTCGATGACGACGATGCCGCCGATGTCACGCAACCGGAGCTGCCGCACGGTCTCCTCGGCGGCCTCCAGGTTGTTCCGGGTGACCGTCTGTTCGAGGTTGCCCCCCGAACCGGTGAACTTGCCGGTGTTGACGTCGACGACCGTCATGGCCTCGGTGCGGTCGATCACCAGCGTTCCGCCCGACGGCAGGTACACCTTGCGGTCCATCGCCTTGGCCAGCTGTTCGTCGATGCGGTGTACGGCGAAGACGTCGGGGGCCGTGCCGGCTTCGGGAGATCCGGCAGGTTCGTACCGGGTGATCCGGGGCAGCAGCTCCGGGGCCACAGCGGTCACGTAGTCGTCGATCGTCTTCCAGGCCTGGTCACCGGAGACGATCAGGTTCGAGAAGTCCTCGTTGAACAGGTCGCGGATGACCTTGACGAGAACATCGGGTTCCTCGTAGAGCGCGACCGCTGCCCCGGCCTTCTTCGCCGTGACCTCGGCGGCCTTGGCCTCGATGTCGGTCCACCTCTTCTGCAGGCGTTCGACGTCGGTACGGATGTCGTCTTCTTTGACGCCCTCGGACGCCGTGCGGATGATGACGCCGGCGTTGGACGGGACGACCTCGCGCAGGATCTCCTTCAACCGTTGCCGCTCGGTGTCGGGCAGCTTGCGGCTGATGCCGGTCGACGATGCACCCGGCACGTAGACGAGGTACCGCCCGGCCAGGGACACCTGGGTCGTCAACCGGGCGCCCTTGTGACCGACGGGGTCCTTGCTGACCTGGACGACGACGTAGTCGCCCGGCTTGAGCGCCTGTTCGATCTTGCGCTGGGCGCCGCCGAGACCGGCCGCCTCCCAGTTCACCTCACCGGCGTAGAGCACGCCGTTGCGGCCGCGGCCGATGTCGACGAACGCCGCCTCCATCGACGGCAGCACGTTCTGCACGATGCCGAGGTAGATGTTGCCGACCAGTGACACCTGGGCTGCCGACGTCACGAAATGCTCGACCACCACGCCGTCTTCGAGGACCGCGATCTGGGTGTACCGCGCGCCTTCGTGCGGGGGCTCGGTGCGGACCTTGTCCCGGACGACCATCGTGCGTTCGACGGCTTCGCGCCGGGCCAGGAACTCGGCCTCCGACAGGATCGGCGGTCGGCGTCGTCCCGCGTCGCGCCCGTCCCTGCGGCGCTGACGTTTGGCCTCCAGGCGGGTCGAACCGCTGATCCCCTGGATCTCGTCGCTCTTGTCGCCCTTGTCGGCCCGTCCGGATTTCCGCGGCTCACGCTCGTGGACGACGGTGTTCGGGGGGTCGTCGGGTGATCCGCCGGAACCGTTGTCGTCGTCGGATCCGGACTTGCGCCGGCGGCGGCGGCGCCGTCTACGGGTGCCGGCGTCACCGCCCGCGCCGTCGTCATCGCCGTTGTCGTCCTCGCCGTTGTCGTCCTCGGAGTCGTCCGACCGGGCCTTCTCCGTTTCGGCGTCACCGTCTGAATCGCCGTCGGCGTCGGAGGGCTCGTCGCCGTTCTGTTCGCCGCGTCCGCGCCCACGACCGCGCCGGCCGCGCCGGCGCCGCTTGGCCGCGGGCCGACCCGACTGGTCGTCATCGGAGTCGGAATCCGAGTCGTCGGAATCGTCGGAGTCGGACGCGTCCTCATCGTCGTCATCGCTGTCCTCGTAACGGTCCTCGAACCGGACCGGTTGGGGCGCGACGAACAGCGGCAGGTAGTCGGCAGGCTCGGCGGTCGACGGTGCGGACGGCGTCTCCAGGATCAGCCGGGACTCCGGCTCCTCCTCGGCAGGTGCCTCCGGGGCCGGCGCCTCAGGCCCGGGCTGGGGCTGGGCTTGGGCTTCGGACTGGGCCTGGGCTTCGGGCTGGGGCTCGGCCTGGGCTTCGACGGCGTCGGTGGCGACCTCGGTCACCTGCTCCGGGGTGGTCTCCGGTTCCGGAGCGGCCAACACCTCGCGCACCCGGTCGGCCTCGTCGGGACCCACCGTCGAATGCGCGCTGCGGGCCCGGCCGTCGAGCTCGGCCAGTGCGTCGATGATGCGACGGCTCGTGGTGCCCAGCACCCGCGCCAGCGAATGAACCCGGAGCTTCTCGGACGCCGGAGCGCTCTTCGCCTGCGAGGGCGTCTCAGCTAAGCGCTGGGGCTCTTCCCCAAGTTCGTGGTTCGAATCCTGCAAGTTCTCATTGTCAGCCACGTATTCTCCTCAAGCCCCCGGGCGCGTCACTTTGCTGACGCGGCCACGCGAGGGCTTCCGATTCTGTATCCGGGCTACCTACTCCCGGACTTGTAATGGTCTCGCGCCGAGTGATCCCTGAGGAACGTTCTCGGCGCCTGTCTGAATGATGGCCGGACGGGTCTGCGCCGCACCGGGGTAGCGGTGGTCGCGCTCGTCGAAGTCTTCATTCGGATGGCCGACCCGGGTTGTAAGGCCGGTCACCCTCGACCATTATCCCACACCGCGAGGAGTGAACCGCGAAGGCTGGGTCAGCTCGGATCCAGCGGGCTCACAGACCGGGGAACCAGAGCGCGATCTCCCGCGCCGCCGAGTCCGGCGAATCGGACCCGTGCACCAGGTTGAACTGGGTTTCCAGACCCAGGTCGCCACGGATGGTGCCGGGGATCGCCTTCTCCACGGGATCGGTTCCACCGGCGAGTTGCCGGAACGCCGCGATGGCCCGGGGGCCTTCCAGCACGGCTGCCACGACGGGACCGGAGGTGATGAACTCCAGCAGCGAGGCGAAGAACGGCTTGCCCTCGTGTTCGGCGTAGTGCGCGCGGGCGGTGTCATCGCCGACGTTCTTCAGCTCCAGCGCGACGATCGCCAGGCCCTTGGCCTCGATTCGGCTGATGATCTCTCCGATGAGGCGGCGCTGCACACCGTCGGGCTTGATCAGGACCAGAGTTCGCTCAGTCACGCCAGACAGACTAGTGGTCCCCGCCGGACTGCCCCGGAAGCAGGCCCCGCTTCTGCCGGCGCAGCACCTCCGCCCGCAGGTAGGCGATCAGCAGCCACACCACGAAGAAGAGCAGTCCGATGAAGCCCACGCCCGGATAGAGGAACCACCCCGCCACCAGAAGCAGCTGAACGCCGACGTTCGCCCAGATCGCCCACCCCCTGCCTTGGACGCCGGCCATCACCACCAGCAGCACGGCGAAGCCGATGACATAGGCCGTCGAGAACGGGGTCAGGCCCGGCCCCACGGCGCCCACCACGGGCAGCGCGAGGAGCACCACGATCGCTTCCAGGATCAGGGTTCCGGCCATCACCCCGCGGAAGCTCTTCCACGGATCCGGCGGCGGTGTGCTCATGCGGGGTCCTTTCCGAAGAGGGTGCGCGCAGCACCGGCGGTGACCACCGATCCGGTGATCACGATCCCCGCGCCGCTCATCCCCGCGGCGTCCCCGTCGCTTCCGGAATCCTCGACCACGGCGGTGGCCGTCTCGATCGCGTCCGGCAGGGTCGCCGCGGTGATGACACGTTCGGGACCGAAGATCTCCTCGGCCTTGACGGCCAGCGCCGCGGCCTCCAGGGCACGCGGTGACCCGTTGTGGGTGACGACGATCTGGTCGAGCGCGGGTTCGAGCGCGGCCAGGATGCCGTCGACGTCCTTGTCCCCCATCACCGACACCACGCCGACGAGATACCGGAAGTCGAATTCGTCGCGGAGTGCCTCCGACAACGCTGCCGCGCCTGCCGGATTGTGCGCCGCGTCGATGAAAACCGTTGGGGCGTTGCGCATCCGCTCCAGTCGTCCCGGCGAGGTGACCGCTGCGAAACCGGCGCGGACGGTGTCGACGTCGAGCTGGCGGTCGGCGCCGGCGCCGAAGAACGCCTCGACCGCGGCGAGGGCGACCACGGCGTTGTGCGCCTGGTGTTCTCCGTGCAGCGGCAGAAAGATGTCGGTGTACACGCCGCCGAGGCCCTGAAGCTCGAGCAGCTGCCCGCCGATCGCCACCTGGCGACCCAGGATCGCGAACTCCGAATCCTCGCGCGCCACAGCGGCATCGGCGCGTACCGCCTCGGCGAGCAGTACCTCCATCGCTTCGGGCACCTGACGGGCCAGCACCGCGACGGTGTCGGTGGGAACCAGATCGTCGGCCTGTCGGGTGATGATTCCGGCTTTCTCGCCGGCGATCTCGGCGATCGTGCCGCCGAGATAGTCGACGTGATCCACCCCGATCGGTGTGATGACGGCAACCGGGGCGTTGACGACGTTGGTGGCGTCCCACCGTCCGCCCAGCCCGACCTCGACGACGGCCACGTCGACGGGCGCGTCGGCGAACGCGGCGAACGCCATCGCGGTGACGACCTCGAACTTGCTCATCTTGGGCCCGCCCGCGCTTTCGGACTGCTGGTCGACGAGCTCGACGAACGGCTCGATCTCGCGATAGGTGTCCACATAGGCCGCCGGGCTGATCGGCACGCCGTCGATGGAGATGCGTTCGACCGCCGACTGCAGGTGTGGACTCGTGGTGCGTCCGGTGCGCCGGCTGAATGCCGTCAACAGCGCATCGACCATCCTGGCGACCGACGTCTTGCCGTTGGTCCCGCCGATGTGGATCGACGGATACCCCTGCTGCGTTGATCCGAGCATCTCCAGCAGCGCCGATATCCGGCCGGTGCCGGGCTCGATCTTGGTCTCGGGCCACCTCTGGTCGAGCAGGTGCTCGACCTGCAGCAGGGCGGCGATCTCGTCGGGTGTGGGCTCGGCTGCGGACATGGCTATTCGCCGGCCGGGAGCGCCGAGAGACGTGCCGTGATCCGGTCCACCTCTTCGCCCGCCACCTGTCGGCGTGCCCGGATCTTGTCGACCACGTCGGCGGGAGCCTTGGCCAGGAACGCGTCGTTGCCGAGCTTGGCCGAGGTCCCGGCCAGCTCCTTCTGGGCGGCGGCCAGATCCTTCTCCAGCCTGCGGCGTTCCGCGTCCACGTCCACGGTGCCCGAGGTGTCGACCTCGACGACGACGGTCGACGCGGACAGCCGCACCTCCACCGACGCCGACGGGGTGAAGCCCTCTGCCGGCGGGGTCAACCACGCCAGCGCGGTGACCGCGGGCACGTGCGCGTCCAGACCCGCGGCCGAGACCTCCGACAGCCGGGCCGGAACCTTCTGCCGGTCGGCCAGACCCTGATCGCTGCGGAACCGCCGCACCTCGGTGATCAGCTTCTGCATATCGGTGATCCGTTGCGCCGCAGCATGATCGGGCGCGAAGCCGGTGGCGGTCGGCCAGTCCGCGATCACCAGGGACTCTCCCCCGGTCAGGGTCTTCCACAGCACCTCGGTGACGAACGGCATCACCGGGTGCAGCAGTTTGAGCAACACGTCCAGGACGGTGGCCAGCACCGCCGTGGTGCGAGCGGTCTGCGGGTCTTCCTGTCCGAGTTGGACTTTCGCCAACTCCAGATACCAGTCACAGAACTCGTCCCACGCGAAGTGGTAGAGCGCCTCGCAGGCCCGGTTGAACTCGTAGTTGTCCAACGCGGCGTCGACGTCTGCGCGGACCTCTTCGAGCCTGCCGAGGATCCACCGGTCGGCGTCGGTGAGTTCGGCGGTCGGCGGCAACGGTGCGGGGCTGGCCCCGTTCAGGAGTGCGAAGCGGGTGGCGTTGAACAGCTTGGTCGCGAAGTTGCGCGACGCGCGGGCGTGGTCCTCACCGATCGCGAGATCGCCGCCGGGGCTGGCGCCGCGGGCGAGGGTGAACCGCAGCGCATCGGCGCCGAACGTCTCCACCCAGTCCAGCGGATCGATGCCGTTGCCCCGCGACTTGCTCATCTTGCGGCCGAATTCGTCGCGGATCAGCCCGTGCAGGAACACGTTTTTGAAAGGAACCTGCGGACTGGACTTTTTCGCGGCACCGTCGCCGGTGATGGCCGGGTCGCCGCCGACGAACGTGCCGAACATCATCATCCGCGCCACCCAGAAGAACAGGATGTCGTAGCCGGTGACCAGCACGGTGGTCGGGTAGAACTTCGCGAGTTCCGGCGTGTGGTCAGGCCAGCCCATCGTCGAGAACGGCCACAGCGCCGAGCTGAACCACGTGTCGAGCACGTCGGGGTCCTGCTCCCAGCCCTCCGGCGGGGTCTCGTCGGGCCCGACGCACACCGTCTCACCGTTCGGACCGTGCCAGATCGGAATCCGGTGACCCCACCACAGCTGCCGCGAGATGCACCAGTCGTGCATGTTGTCCACCCACGCGAACCACCGGGGCTCCAGGCTGGCTGGATGAATCACGGTGTCGCCGTTGCGAACCGCGTCACCGGCGGCCTTGGCCAGCGTTTCCACCCGGACCCACCACTGCAGGCTCAGACGCGGCTCGATCGGCTCCCCGCTGCGCTCGGAGTGACCGACGCTGTGCAGGTACGGACGCTTCTCCGCGACGATGCGTCCCTGTTCGGCCAGTGCCTCGCGCACCGCGACGCGCGCCTCGAAGCGGTCCATGCCGTCGAACTGCGTCCCGGTGCCGGCGACGCGGCCCCTGGTGTCGAGCATCGTGGGCATCGGCAGCTGGTGCCGCAGGCCGATCTCGAAGTCATTCGGGTCGTGGGCGGGGGTGACTTTGACTGCGCCCGTGCCGAATTCAGGGTCGACGTGAGAGTCGGCGACCACGATCAGTTCGGTGTCGAGGAACGGGTGCGGCAACGTCGTGCCGACGAGTTCGCGGTAACGGTCGTCCTCGGGGTGCACCGCGATCGCGGTGTCGGCGAGCATGGTCTCCAGCCGGGTGGTCGCGACGACGATGTGCGGTTCGGAGTCGTCCATCGAGCCGTACCGGAACGACACCAGCTCGCCCTCGACGTCCTCGTACTTGACCTCGAGATCGGAGATCGCCGTCTCCAGTACCGGCGACCAGTTCACCAGCCGCTCGGCCTGGTAGATCAGCCCGGCGTCGAAGAGCCGTTTGAAGATCGTGCGCACCGCGCGCGACAGCGTGTCGTCCATTGTGAAGCGGTCCCGGCTCCAGTCGACGCCGTCACCGATGCGGCGCATCTGCGCGCCGATGGTGCCGCCGGACTCGCGCTTCCAGTCCCAGACCTTGTCGATGAACAGCTCGCGGCCGAAGTCCTCCTTGGTCTTCCCGTCGGCGGCCAGCTGCTTTTCCACGACGCTCTGGGTGGCGATGCCCGCGTGGTCCATGCCGGGTAGCCACAGCACCTCGTAGCCCTGCATGCGCTTGCGCCGGGTGAGCGCATCCATCAGCGTGTGGTCCAGGGCGTGCCCCATGTGCAGGCTGCCCGTCACGTTGGGCGGCGGCAGCACGATCGAGTACGCCGGTTTGTCGCTGGAGGGGTCGGCGGTGAAGTAGCCGGCCTCGACCCAGCCGTCGTACAGATCGCTCTCCACCGTCCCCGGGTCCCAGGACTTGGGCAGGGCATCGAGCTCCGAGACGCTGCGCGCGTCACCGTTGGCATGGGGCTGGGAAGTCACCGCGCCATTCTAGGAAGTGTCCGCGAGGTGCCGCGTCGCGCCCGACGGGCCGCCCTACTTCCTGCCGCCCAGCAATCCACCCAGGATGTTTCCGAGGGGCCCGCCCTTGTCGCCGCCGAGCACACTGCCCAGGATGCCGCCGAGCGGGTTGTCGCCCCCGCCGGCGCCTTGCCCACCGCCCAGGATCCCGCCGAGGATGTCGGTGAGCCCGCCGCCGGACCCGCCGGGTGTGCTCTGTCCGCCGGAGAGTTTCCTGCCGAGGTAGGCCAGCACTATCGGGGCGAGGATCGGCAGCAATTTGTTGATCAGGTCGCTGTTGCCGGCGCCGCCGCCGGACAGAGCGGCCGCGACCTGACCGGTGTCGTTTCCGCCGAAGATCTTGGCGACGGCCTTCGACCCGTCGGCCTCGTCGACCTGCTCGACGTCGACGCCGCCGTCCAGAAGCCCTGCGTGGTTGTTGGCGGCCGAGGCGATGGCGGATGCGGTCCCCGGGTCCGCGGCGTTGTGCTGCAGCCCACCGACGAGCACCGGCAACAGGGTTTTGACCGCATCACCGACCTCGCGCTCGTCGGCACCCAGCCGCTGCGCGATCTGCTGGGTGGGTATCTCGGAGTACAGATCGTCGAGGTCGGTCATGGTCCGACGGTAGTCCCGCGCACCGGCTGTGGGACGGATTCGGTCAGTTCAGCCGTGACACGTCCAGCGACACGTCCGCGCCCGGGAACCTGGCGAGCAGGGCGTCGCCCATCGCGGCGGCCGGGGTCAGGATTCCGCGCAGGTCCGACAGCTTGTCGCGGTCCAACGCCAGCGCCAGGCCGCTCTCGCCGAGCAGCACCGCGGTCGCCTTGTACCCGGGGTCGCCGTTCTGGGACATCCGGGCGACGTAGCGGGCACCCGTCGAGGTCGTGGTGTAGGTCTCGACCGTGTAGTGCCCGCGCTCGCGGGTCTGTTCGTTCGGGCCGGTGCCGGGTTTGGGCAGGACGCGTTCGAGTGCGGCACGCGGCACGCGGTTGAGGAAGCGGCTGCCCAGTTGCATCGTCGCGGCGTTGCCGGCCGTCGCCACGGCCGCGAGCACGGGTGCCCCGATGGAGCGGCCGGTGCTCATCAGCTCGGCGTACTCGAAGCGCCTGCCGTACGCGTAGTCGAGCAGCGCGTTGCTGCGCCGCACGACGCGGGTGTTCGGCAGCGCCATCGCGAATGCGCCGACCCAGTAGCCGTCGAGTTCGGGGGCGATCTCGCGGCCGCGCCGCCACCGCGCGTCGGGTTGCGGCCCGAGTTCGGGCTCGGCCCCGCGGTCGGGGGTCAGGGTGTACGGGTCGTTGAGCAGTCGCCGCGCCTCCGGATCGAGCGACGCCTCCCGGGCGAGCTCGGTCATCGACGCGATGGTGCCCCCGGACACGCCGCCGGCGAAGGAGCGCGCCACGAAGTTCGTGTCCCCGAGCTGACCGGTGCCGTCACGCTCGGCCTGGCGGTACAGCGCGAACACCGTCATATCCGACGGGATGGAGTCGAATCCGCAGGCGTGCACGATGCGCGCACCGGTGTCGACGGCCTGCTTGTGGTGCAGATCGATGGCCCGGCGGACGAACAAGGTCTCGCCGGTCAGATCGGCGTAGTCGGTGCCGGCCGCCGCGCACGCGGCCACCAGCGGCAGTCCGTAACGCAGGTAGGGCCCCACGGTGGTCACGACGACGCGCGTGCTCGCGGCCATCGCGTTGATCGTGGAGGGCTGCGACGCGTCGGCGACGATCAGCGGCCAGTCCTTCGCCTGCTCGCCCAGCGAGTCGCGGACCGCGAGCAGGCGATCGGTGGAACGGCCGGCCAGCGCGATACGCGCACCGGTGCCCGCCGAGGCCAGGTACTGCGCCGTCAGCTTCCCGACGAATCCCGTGGCGCCGTACAGGACAATGTCGTGCTCGCGATCGTTTTCGCTCATGTCCACCGACGCTACCCGAGCAATTCGGGCACGTCGGCGTCCTGTCCGAGCACATGGAGGTTCAGGAACCCGAGCACCACCTGGTACCAGAGCTTCGCGTGCTGCGGGCTCAGGATCCAGTGGTTCTCGGACGGGAAGTACAGGAAGCGGTGCTGCGTGGTGCCCGCCTCGGGACCGGAGTCGGCGGCCGGCAGTCCCGAGCGGCTCAGCAGGTCGTACCAGAGGCGCAGCGCCTCACCGATCGGCACCCGGTAGTCCTTGTCGCCGTGGATGACGAGCATCGGGGTGCGGATGTCGGAGACGAAGAGGTGCGGGGAGTTCGCGCTCGCCATCTTCGGGGTCATCTCCCGGGACCACCAGTAGCTGCCGTCGGTGGTGGCACCGAACTGGTCGAGCGCCCACAGGCCGGCGTGGGTGACGATCGCTGCGAAGCGGTCGGTGTGGCCGGCGATCCAGTTGGCCATGTACCCGCCGAAGGATCCACCCATGACCGCGGTGCGGGTCTCGTCGATCCGGGGGTGGGCGCATGCGGCGTCCGTGGCGGCCATCAGATCGGTGTAGGGCGCGAAACCCCAGGCACCCCAGCCCCGTTCGATGAACTCCTGGCCGTAGCCCGTGGACAGTGCCGGGTCGGGCAGCAGCACGGCGTACCCCCCGGCCGCCATCAGCCACGGGTTCCACCGCCAGTGCCACGCGTTCCAGCTCGCCAGCGGGCCGCCGTGGATCCACAGCAGCAGCGGCGCCGGGTGGTCACCCTCCGGCAGGACGAGCCACGAGCGGACCCGCTGCCCGTCCGCCGCGGTGGCCTCGATCTCGGTCAGGGTGCCCGGAAGCGACGGCAGCGGTACGCAATCCAGGACGGTGATCGTGCCGTCGGGATCAATGCGGACCGGATGTTGTGGGGCGGCGTAAGAACTGCGCAGCGCGAAGATCACGCCTCCGGGCGCGGCGCGCACGTCGGTGTAGGTGTAGTCGTCGGAGACGAGGGTCCGGACCGCCCCGGTCTGCGGATCCACCGCGAAGATCGGTCCGCGGCCGTCGTCGTCGGCGGTCACGAGCAGTGTCGAACCGTCCGCCGACCACGTCACCGATGTCGGCCACCGATCCCAGTGTGCGGTCAGCTCCCGAGGCTCTTCACCGAAATGCAGCAGCGCCAGCGTGATTCGCGGGGCGTGGTGAGGCGTGGAGAGGGTTTCGCGCAGGTAGGCCACCGACGTCCCGTCCGGCGCGATCGCCGGGAATCCGGCGTCGGACTCAGGGTCGTCGACGATCACGGCGCGGTCCCCGGTGTTCACGTCGATGCGCACCAGTGTGCTGCGCAACGCCGCGCCCGGCGCCGGCACATTCCAGGAGGCCACCAGGAAGCCGCCGTCCGGACTGACATCGAAGTGACTGTCGCGCAGCGCATCTCCCGGATCGGGAGTCACGTCACGCTTCGTATCGGCGTCGAACAGGTGTGTGCGCGCCGGGCCGATGTCGTGGTCCCAGGCCCGCACGGGATAGCCGGTGTGCAACAGAGCCGACACCTTGTTGTCCTTGCGCGCTGTGCGCAGCCTCTCGTCGGCGTCGATGTCGACGGCCGACGGCAGCATCGACGAGACCACCACCGTGGCGCCACCGGCGGAGGCGACGCCGTCGACACCGCCGGGCATCTGACACACCTCGTAGGCCTCACCGCCTGCGACGGGCAGACACCACAACGACTTGGGCGGCTTGTCGTCGTCGGCGGTCGGGCGTGCGGCGAGGAAGAGCAGATCGCCGTCGGCGGTGAACTCCGGCGCCGACTCCCCCGTGACGCCGCGGGTGATGCGGCGGGCAGGTTCGCGACCGACCGGGTCGAGTTCCCACAGCGCGCTGACGAACTCGGTGCGCGTGTCGTTGAGCGTGGCGACGGTCGTCACCACCCGGGCGCCGTCGCGCGAGACGGCCAGACCGGAAACCCTCGGCAGGGACAGGAACTCGTCGAGATCGTGAAAGGGCGTAGGAGATACCGGATTCGGATCCGGGGCTGCGGTCATGCCCTTCTTGGTAGCACAGCACCGCGGACGACTTCACACGGAATTAACCGGCCTTGACAGGCGGGACACATTCCCGACGTTAGCGTCAACCCTCGTACACCATCAGTACCTCAAGAACACTGTGAATAAACCCCGCGTACTTCGCGAGAACCACACCCGGACAGGCGGAGGTCCCCCTTGACACCTGAAGTGGAGGACGCCCTCTCGACGATGGCGTCCGTCAACAACGAGTTCTTCTACTGGATGTCCATCGCACTGATGATGCTCATCCACGCCGGCTTCCTCGCGTATGAGATCGGTGCGTCCCGATCGAAGAACGTTCTGGCCACGGCAACGAAGAATCTGCTCGCGTTCGCCACGATCGTCGCGTCGTTCTTCTTCGTCGGCTGGTTCCTCTACAACTCCATGCCGAGCGGGTTCATCGAGTTCAACGACGCGGCCAAGGCGGCGCTGCCGTGGAGCGACAACATGGGCCCCAACACCGACGATCCGGCCAGCGGTATCTTCTGGGGCGCCTTCGCACTGTTCGCGGCCACCACCGGTTCGATCATGTCGGGCGCTGTGCTGGAACGGATCCGAACCAGCGGCTTCCTGGTCCTGACCGTGTTCGTCGGCTCGGTGGTGTGGATCATCGGTGCGTCCTGGGGGTGGCACGGCGCCGGCTGGATGCTGACCGAGCTGGGTTTCCACGATGTCGGTGCGGCCGGATGCGTGCACATGATCGCCGGCTTCGCAGCGTTGGGCATCCTGATCAACCTGGGGCCGCGGATCGGCAGGTTCCTGCCCGACGGCACCGCGGTAACCATCCGACCGCACAACCTGCCGTTGACGATGGTCGGACTGTTCCTGATCTTCACGGGGTTCTTCGGCTTCCTGATGGGCTGTGTCATCTACGGCCCAGGCGGCTATGCCACGATCTACGGCAGTCCGACGACGTTGAGCGCCTTCGCCTTCAACACGTTGATGGGTCTGGCCGGCGGCATCATCGGCGCCTACCTGACCTCTCGGGGTGAGCCGTTCTGGACGATCTCCGGCGGCCTGGCCGGTGTCATCGCGGTTGCGGCGGGGATGGATCTGTACCACCCAGCACTGACGTTCGTCATCGCGTTGGTGGGCGGCGGCCTGATCCCGTTCATCGGCAAGCTGCTCGACAAGATGAAGATCGACGACGTGGTGGGCGCGGTCGCCGTCCACGGCGGCATGGGGTTCTACTCGCTGATCATGGCGGGCATCTTCCTGGCCGGCTACCCCAACACCGACGGCAACCCGTCGATCTCCTTCTGGGGTCAGCTGATCGGTGCGGTCACCTTCGCGGCACTGGGATTCCTCCCCGCCTACCTGCTGTCGCTGGGCCTGAAGAAGGCTGGCCTGCTGCGGATTCCGCCGGAGGTCGAGGAGCAGGGTCTGGATCTCTCGGAGGTTCCGGCCACGCCTTACCCCGAGGGCATCCCGGTCACCGAGATGCGTGCCAGCAGCGGCACTGCGGTGCTCGTCCTCGGTGAGGAGGTGAAATAAATGTTCAGTCCGATCGACAGCTATGACGTTCCCGGTGTCGTCTTCACGTTCGGCGGGAACTCGTTCGGCACCTGGTTGTTCTTCATCCTCGCAGTGGTGCTCTTCATCGGATTCTTCGTCCGGATGATCCAGCACGAGAACCACGCCTACAAGGCGATCATCGACCACAAGCCGGTCGAGCCCGGCCCGGCCGCCGAAGGAGAGCCGACAGCCTACTGAGTTCGAGAACACGAATCGCCCCGGATCCGTTTGGATCCGGGGCGATTTCGCGTCTCTGGTCTCAGCCCGCGTTGCGCAGCCAGGCCACCGCACGATCGCGGTAGGCGATGATGCCCTTGTAGTCGGCGATGTCGTCGGGCAGCTCGGCAAGCACCGCCGCGGCACGCTGCCGCCACGGTTCGAACGCGGCCAGGTCGGCCAGCGGCAGCATGTAGGACCGGATCAGGAAGCAGATCGAGCCGGACTCGGGCAGCCGGATGAGGTGCTGGACCTCGACCCGCAGGTGCACCCGGCGCCCGAACTCGTCGTCCGGGACGGTCTGGATCAGGGTGCGGTCGGGGCCCCACTCGCAATAGCGCTCGGTCGACACGTCGAGGCGCCGGTCGATGGTCAGCGTCCAGTTGGTGCGCCGGTAGGTCTCGCCGGGTTGGAGGCGCATCAGGAACTCACGGGCGCGCGTGATGACGCCCGTCTGGCGGAGCCGCGGCACCGGTCCGTGGATTTCCAGGAACGTCATGCCGACGTCGAAGCCGAACGACCAGTCCGCGGTGAAGGTCACCACGCCGGCGTCGCCGAACAGATCGCCGTCGCGCTGATCGAGCAGGACGATGTCCTCCTGGACCTGGCCGCCGATGTAGGCGAGCGGTTCGGCCGGCAGCGTCGTTTCGTCACCGATCACGAAATCCTGTGTGATACCGAGTCTGTCGTTGCGCCACCGCCAGCCGGCACCGTGCCGCTCGAGCGACATCGTGTCCGGGTAGGCCGACGACATCTCCCGCATCAGGGTCAGCATGGCGTCCCAGCACGCGACCCTCATGTGGGGCAGAACGGCGTAGCGGGTCGGATCGGCGGCCAGAATCTCGGCGCGCTCGGCGAGTTCGGTTTCGTACTCGCTGTCGATGTCGACTACCCGCTCGCCCCACCGTCCGGCCGGGGTGTGCACCGACGAACCCGCGGGCTCGACGTTGGTGGTGTACCGGTAGGTGTCCGCGGCGAACGGGAACGGGAACGTCTCGATCAGGTCAGGTGCCGAGATCACAGTGCCACCTCCAAGGTCTGGCTGCCGTCGGCGCGGGAGACACATGCCATCAGCGAGTCCCCCGCCACTTTGTCGTCTTCGGTGAGATAGAGGTCGCGATGGGTGATCACGCTGCCGGACACCGGGATCCGGCATTCCCCGCACACCCCGCGTCGGCACAGGTTCGGGATGTCGAAGCCGCGGCGTTCCAGCGCCTCCAGCAGGGACACCCCGGGTTCGACGGGGAATTCCTCACCGGTCGAGCGCACGCGAACGGAGAACGGCTCACCGGGATCGAGCGCCTCGGAGCCGAAGTGCTCGATGTGGATTCGGCTCGCGGGCCAGCCCAGCGCCGCGGCGGTGGCGCTGACGAACTCGATGAACCCGGCGGGACCGCACACGTAGAGGTGGGTGCCCATCGGCTGGTCGGCCAGCGCGACCGACACGTCCGTGGCGAACTGTGCCCGTTCGGTGTGGATCGACGCGTGGTCGGTGAGCTCCCGGATCGTGTCGACATAGGCTGCGCGGCCCGGGCGGTGGATGTAGTAGAGCCGGGTCTCGCGGCCCCACAGCTTCGCGCTGCGCAGATGCGACACCATCGGGGTGATCCCGATTCCGGCCGCCACCAACAGGTGTCGTCGTGCGCGTAGTACGGGCGCGAACGCGCTGCGCGGCGGGCGGGCGATCAGGGTGTCGCCCACCGCGAGCTCGTCGTGGATCCACTGCGAACCGCTGGGGCCGCTTGTGATTTCGTCGGCGCGCCGCAGTACCGAGATCACGTACGCATCCGGCGCGATTCCGTCACCGGTCAGCGAATAGGCGTTGGTCGGCCGGCCCGGCGCCTCGCACTCGACAACGATGTGACTGCCGGGCGTGAACGACGGCAGCGGTGCACCGTCGACGTGGGTCAGCGTCAACGTTCGGACGTTCTCGATCGAATCGTCGACTGCGGCGACGGTCAGTTTCAGCGCGGTCACGACGCCACCTGCTCTTCGGCGTCGATCATGAACCCGAGGTGGGCCCCCTGCCGTCGTGAGACGTGGTAGTAGACAACGAGATTGCGGCCGCATCCGGTGCAGGGCACGACGTCCTCGAGGTCGGCCCGCACCGAGGTGACGGTGCGGCAGTGCACGCACTGCACGTCGCGACCGCCTGTGTCGGTGGAGGCGATGGTCATCTCGTCGTCGGCGATGTTGCATTCCAGCGCTTTGGCCCGCACCCGCAGACAGACGCTCGCGGGCCCGGCCAGCATGAGTCGCCACCCGACGCGCGCCTCGGCCAGATCCGCGACGAGCGCCGCGCACGCCTCGTCCGCGTCGCCTTCGGCGATCCGGTGGATCCTCAGTCCGGATTCGCGCCCGGCCGCATAGATGTCGTCGCTCCACTCGCGGGCCACCTCGTTCCCGGCCGGCCCGAAGGCGATGACCGTCCAATAGCGTCCGGACGTATCGGCGGGCGGTCGGGTCGAAGTCACGGCCCAGCCGGGCACACTGGTGAGCTCGAGAGCAGGACTCATAGGGCAATGACGCCTTTCGGGACACCACAGGTTGACAGGGTTGCCCTTCAGGAAACCAGTCGTGCGTTTCGGCTGTGTGACCACGCTGTCTCGACCACTTGACGCGTGCCTCGATAAGGTCGTTGCATGTCAGCGCGCATCTCCGTGATCGGCGCCGGCATCTCGGGACTTGCCGCCGCGGTCGCTCTCGAGCGCGCCGGCCATCACGTCTCGGTGATCGAGCAGCGGACCGACACCGGTGCGGGCTCGGGAATCAGCCTCTGGCCCAACGCACTGGCCGCGCTGGACCAGATCGGGCTCGGCGACAGCGTCCGCGACGCCGGCGGGCGCGTCACCGCGGGGGCCATCCGCTGGCGCGACGGAACGTGGGTGCGCCGCCCGTCGGTCCGGCGCATCGTCGATGCGCTCGGCGAACCGCTGGTGGTGGTGCGCCGTTCGAGGTTGACCGACATTTTGCGAGAGGCACTGCCGGCCGGGACCGTGCGGACGGGGCTCGCGGCGACGAGGGTTTCCGTCGGCGCGTCCTCGGTGCGCATCACGCTGTCGGACGGAGAGGTCCGCGAGTCTGATGCCGTGGTCGGGGCGGACGGGGTCAACTCCGTGCTGACTCGGACTCTCAACGGACCGTTGCGTACCCGCTACGTCGGCTACACCGCCTGGCGCGGAATCGCGGCCCACCCGTTGGATCCCGAACTGGGCGGCGAGACGCTCGGCCCGGGCACCCAGGTCGGGCATGTGCCGCTGGGCCCAGACCACACCTACTGGTTCGCCACCGAACGCACCGCCGAAGGTGGCAGCGCGCCCGGGGGCGAACACGCCTATCTGACGGCCAAGCTCGCCGACTGGGCGGATCCGATACCCCGCCTGGTCGCGACGACCGATCCGGGGGACCTCCTCCGAAACGACCTCTATGACAGGGCCCGCGCGGCGCGCTGGTCAGACGGGCGCGCGGTACTGATCGGCGATGCGGCGCATCCGATGCGCCCCCATCTGGGCCAGGGCGGCTGTCAGGGCATCGAGGACGCGGCGATCCTGGCCCGCTTCCTGAAGTTGGCCGATGATGTCCCGACGGCGTTCGAGCGATTCGAGGCATTCCGGAAACCGCGCGTCGGCATGCTCGTTCGGGAGGCGCAGACGCTCGGCAGGATCGTCAACGTGCGCCCGGCCGTCCTCAGCGGACTGGCGGGCCGAGCGACGGCGTTGATCCCCGAACGGATGGTCACCGCACATCTGGCGTGGATCGCGGCCGGGTCGGCGTTCGTTCTGCCGACGGCCGCGGATCTGGCGCGCTGACCGCGCTCAGCGCGCGGAGCGCGGGACGAACAGTGCGGTGCACATCTTGCGCAGGTCGACGATCCCGCCGAAGACCGAGGTCGGCATCGTCGCGCAGCCGTTGACCCTGCCCGGTGTCGCCGCAGGCGTCACCGCAGGCACCGGTGCCGAGGGCGCCGGATTGCCCCACACCTGAGCGGCCATGCCCTTCGCACCGCACTTCGGCCATGCCTTGATGCCCTGGGTGCGCAGGACGTTCTCGGCGACCCGGATCTGCTCGTGCCGCGGAGCGCGCGCCGGGTTACCGACACCGCCGTTGGCCGACCAGGTGGCCTGCTTGAACTGGAGGCCACCGAAGTGTCCGTTACCGGTGTTGATGGCCCAGTTACCGCCGGACTCGCACTGCGCGATCGCGTCCCAGTTGACGGAGTCGGCGTGCGCGGTGGCGGTGCCACCGTCGAGCGCCATCGGCACAACGGCCAGAGCTCCGGAGATCGCGGCGGCCATCAGGCCCTTACCTGCAAGCTTGCGAACATTCATCGTGCGGTCCTTCCCCGACCGTGTGACCGCGTCTTTGACGATGCGGCTATCTGCACTGTCGGGTGAGGAACGTCACCTGTTACCAGAGCGTCAAAAGTTTTAGTAGTTACTTATATGGCGTAAGAGGCCTCTGAGGATGAAAAAAGGGCGGCGCCGACCGGAGTCGGCGCCGCCTCTTCGTGACCGTGTGAGGGGTCAGCCCCGCCCACCGCAGGTCGGCCACGCGCCGATGCCCTGCGTCTGCAGCACGTTGTTCGCGACGCGGATCTGCTCTTCGCGGCTGGCGTGGTGCGGCGAACCCGAGCCGCCGTTGGACTGCCAGGTACCCATCGTGAACTGCAGGCCGCCGTAGTAGCCGTTGCCCGTGTTGATCGACCAGTTACCGCCCGATTCGCACGCTGCCACGGCGTCCCAGTTGACGCCGTCCGCATTCGCGGTGCCGGCCAGTGCCAGGGGTGCGACTGCGAGTGCACCGGCGATCGTGGCCAGCCCAAACGTATTGCGGATGTTCTTCAACTTCTGTCCTTTCGCCGAGCGCGCGCCATCGGCACCCGCGAGACACGGCAGTGTCACGCGGGCGTGGTGCCTGTAGCAGGCGGGGGTTGGATCGTGCCGTCTCGGTCGGGCACAACAGGGGAGGCCGCTGAGGACCTCGCCGGGTCCTGGACCCGGCAGCACGGGCGACTGATCAGCCGTCCGGGCTCCACTCACACGCTGGTTCGTGGTTTTGAGTTATTTGCTCCGTAAGAGCTGTTTGGGAACCTACAAACCGAAACGCGCAAAGTCATCTCGATCGAGAACGTGTCGCGGGCAGATCACGGAATGATCACAGACGCCGTTGTCCGCAGTCCCTGCAGGTCAGCGGCGAGTTTGAGGCGGGGCCTGACGCGGCCCGTAGACAAACCGAAAGTGAGCCAAATCACCGGCGATTTGTGAGCTGGACCACGAACACACACACCCTCCCTCGCACCGCATCGCGGAAATCGACTGTGGCGTGCCGTAAACCGCCGCACGGAGCGCATTCTGTGCGATCAGTTCGCTGAGGATCGACCGGGGCGAGATCGACCAGAGAAGCATCACAGCCATTGCCGGACAACGTATTTGACCCTCGTCGACATACATACCCGGTTACGGGCTCAAGGATCCAGGCGCGCTACTTCCACTGCCGCACAGGAACATTCGGTGAACATGCGCCGGCTGCCGGCGTGATCGGCAGCACCCACACCCACCCCGGGGCCGCATTCGCTCAGCGCCATCGACAGTATTCCCTCTGCCTGTGTGCCGATCACCCGCCGAAACATGGCCCCGCAGTATGGAGACCACGTCGAACACAGCCGAGATGGCCTACCGGACAGACGTTTTCGGCAGCGGACGGCACACGTTGCGCTTTTCTGCGTTCGTTTATCACGGATGAATGCGCACTAATTCACTGGCGCAGATAACAATAACAAATAGTGCAATTGACCTTTTATCGATGGTGAATTTGCTGGACGAGCCGCGGCGGCCGGATGGCCTCCAGATCGGCGACGGTGTTGACGTTCGCGAGGGCGGGCTGCTCGGGGAGCACGATGCGCTGGGTGTCGACCCGGTCGACGAACGCGCGCATGCTGCGGGCGCCCGCCTGCACCAGATCCGACACCACGGTGTGCAGAGCCGTTCGGTAGATGCCCGCCAGGTAGTGGTCGCGACCGTCCCACGGAAGCACCACGTCGGCACCCGAACTGCGGGCAGGTCCGGCCAGCACGTCGATCACGTCGGACGTCAGCGCCGGCATGTCCACGGCGCTCACGAAGGCGTATTCGCGGCCGGCCTCGGCCGCCGCGCGCAGTCCCCTGCCGGTGGCCAACAGCGGCCCCACTCCGCCGACCTCGTCGCGCAGCACGACGGCATCGAGAGCGGGCAGCGCCTGCCCGGGGGCGGCGACCACGAAGACGGGGGAACACCGTTCGCCGACGACCGACACCACGTGTTCGACCATGGTCGTCCCGGCGCCGGAGCCACCGTCGACGCCGAGGGTGGCCTTGTCCCGGCCCATCCGCCGCGAAGCTCCACCAGCAAGAACAACGGCAGCCAACGACAGCGACGACGTCACACGGTGACCGTAGCGCAGCGGCTACCGGCCGTCAGCGAGTCGGATCAGTCGACGGTCCAGGTGTCCTTGCCGCGCAGCAGGGACTGCAGCGCCGCGGTGTCGTGCGCGCGCGAACTCCGCGCGCTGGCGATCTGATCCCGGGCGGCGTCGTCGTAGGTCGGCTTGTTCACCCGGCGGAAGATGCCCATGACCATGTGGTCGAGGTTCTGCTCGGACAGGCGCGACAACGCGAACGCGTACGCGGGGTCCTGCAGGGTCGCGTCGTGGACCACGATCTCCTCGGCGGACACGTCGGCGGTCTTCGCGACCTCCAGGCCGTAGCCGGACTTGACCACGCAGTACTCGCCGTCGGCGCCGAAGGTGATCGGTTCACCGTGCGCGAGGTTGATGAGCCGCTCTTCGGCGCCTTCCTTACGCAGCGCGTCGAACGACCCGTCGTTGAAGATCGGGCAGTCCTGCATGATCTCGACCAGCGCCGCGCCTCGGTGCTCGGCCGCGCCGCGCAGCACCTCGGTCAGACCCTTGCGATCGGAGTCCAGCGCGCGACCGACGAACGTCGCCTCGGCGCCCAGTGCCAGCGACACCGGATTGAACGGGTAGTCCAGCGAGCCCATCGGGGTGGACTTGGTGACCTTGCCCGTCTCCGACGTGGGCGAGTACTGCCCCTTGGTCAGACCGTAGATCCGGTTGTTGAACAGCAGGATCGTGATGTTGATGTTGCGTCGCAGCGCGTGGATCAGGTGGTTGCCGCCGATCGACAGCGCGTCGCCGTCACCGGTCACCACCCAGACCGACAGGTCCTCGCGGGCCAGCGCCAGTCCGGTGGCGATGGTCGGCGCACGCCCGTGGATCGAGTGGAATCCGTAGGTCTCCAGGTAGTACGGGAACCGGCTGGAGCAGCCGATGCCGCTGACGAACGCGATGTTCTCGCGGCGCAGCCCGAGCTCCGGAAGGAAATTGCGGATCGTGTTGAGGATGACGTAGTCACCGCAACCCGGGCACCAGCGGACCTCCTGGTCGCTGGTGAAGTCCTTGCCCTTCTGCGGTGCATCGGTCTTGGGCACCAGGCTGGTCTTCGTCAGACCGCCAGGGGTCAGTCCGAGGTCGTTACCGACGAGCTGGGCCGATGCGCGATCCGCTTCGCTTCTCGCTGTTGTCATGCGCTCACTCCCACACCCTCGACGGTGGCCGCCGCCAACCGCGCGAATTTGGCCTTCTCGATTTCCTTGTCGCCGAGCGTTCCGTCCAGCGCCGAGTCGATGATGCCCTCGACCTCGTCGGCCAGGAACGCCATGCCCTCGACCTTGGTCACCGACTGCACGTCGACCAGGTAGCGGCCACGCAGCAGCAGCGCGAGCTGGCCGAGGTTCATCTCGGGCACGACAACCTTCGCGTACTTGTTGAGCACGTCGCCGAGGTTGGCCGGGAACGGATTGAGATGACGGACCTGGGCGTGGGCGACCTTGATGCCCTTGCGGCGGGCCCGGCGGCAGGCCTCACCGATCGGCCCGTAGCTGGAGCCCCAGCCGAGCAGCAGGAGCTCGGCGTCCCCGGTCGGGTCGTCGACCTCGAGATCGGGCACCGTGATACCGGCGATCTTCTCCTGCCGCAGCCGCACCATCAGGTCGTGGTTCTTCGGCTCGTAGGAGATGTTGCCCGAGCCGTTCGCGGATTCGAGGCCACCGATGCGGTGGGCGAGACCCGGGGTGCCGGGCACCGCGAACTGACGGGCCAGCGTCTCGGGATCGCGGGCGTAGGGCTGGAAGGGCTCGCCTTCCTTGGCGAAGGTGTGCTCGATCGGTTCGTAGGTGGAGATGTCCGGGATCGCCCACGGCTCCGAACCGTTGGCGATCGCGCCGTCGGACAGGATCATCACCGGCGTGTGGTAGTTGATCGCGATCCGGACGGCCTCCACGGCGATGTCGAAGCAGTCCGACGGGGAGCGCGGCGCGAGCAGCGCGACCGGGGACTCCCCGTTGCGGCCGAACATGGCCTGAAGCAGGTCCGCCTGCTCGGTCTTGGTGGGCAGACCCGTCGACGGTCCGCCCCGCTGCACGTCGATGATGAGCAGCGGCAGCTCGGTCATCACGGCCAGGCCGATGGCCTCGGATTTCAGCGAGATGCCGGGTCCCGAGGTGCTCGTCACCCCGAGCGCGCCACCATACGAGGCGCCGATCGCGGCACCGATACCGGCGATCTCGTCCTCGGCCTGGAACGTCATCACGTTGAAGTTCTTGTGCTTGGACAGCTCGTGGAGGATGTCCGAGGCCGGCGTGATCGGGTAGGTGCCGAGAACCACCTGCAGGTCGGACAATTGCCCGGCCGCCACGATGCCGTACGCCAGTGCGGTGTTACCGGAGATCTGCCGGTACTCGCCCGTCTTGAGCTTGGCGGGAGCGACCTCGTAGGTGGTCGCGAACGCCTCGGTCGTCTCGCCGAAGTTCCACCCGGCCTTGAGTGCGAGGACGTTGGCCTCGGCGACATCGGGTTTGCGGGCGAACTTCTCCCGGATGAACGCCTCGCTGTGCTCCAGCTCGCGTCCGTACATCCAGGACAGCAGGCCGAGCGCGAACATGTTCTTCGCCCGCTGACCGTCCTTCTTGGTGGCGCCGATCTCCTCGACCGCGCCGAGCGTGAGCGTGGTCATCGGGACGGCCTGGACGACGTAGTCGGACAGTTCGTCGCTCTCCAGCGGGTTGGCGTCGTAGCCGACCTTGGCGAGGTTGCGCTTGGTGAACTCGTCGGAGTTGGCGATGATCAGGCCGCCGCGCGGCAGATCGGACACGTTGGCCTTCAGCGCGGCGGGGTTCATCGCGACGAGGACGTCGGGACGGTCGCCCGCGGTGAGGATGTCGTAGTCGGCGATCTGGATCTGGAACGACGAGACGCCGGGCAGCGTGCCCTGGGGCGCGCGGATCTCGGCGGGGTAATTCGGTTGGGTGGCAAGGTCGTTGCCGAACAGGGCGGCTTCGGAGGTGAAGCGGTCGCCCGTGAGCTGCATACCGTCACCGGAGTCACCGGCGAACCGGATGACGACCTTTTCCAGCTTCTGCCGAGGCGCTGAGGTCGCTTGGCTGGCCACGTTGCCGTTCTCTCCCACTCGCCTGCCTTCCTATCGTCCCCGGGCTGCGGTCGGGGGCCGAGTCCGGCGGGACTCACCGAGCCGAAGTCACGGTGACATACCGCCAGTGGTGGTTCACCGAAGATTGGTGTCACTGTCAGTACCGATTATTGCACTTCTCTTAGGTAGTCCTATACCAGGCGATGGGGGGGTGCGTCGACAGTCGCTCACAGAACGCACTGATCAGGACGGTGAGCCCGACACGGATGAGACAAAAGTGTGGTTTTCGTCACGTCAACGAGACATGTCGGGGCCCGCGCCGTTTCTTAGAAAAAGTTACCAATCAGTAGCACCCAGCTAGGGCGTGTCTGATAAATGCGGCAGCCAGAGGGTGATGGCCCGTAGGACTGCTGCGCCGCGGTAGACGATGGCGAGCTTGTCATAGCGGGTGGCGAGGCCGCGCCATTGTTTTACGGTATTGAAGTTGCGTTCAACGACGTTGCGGCCCTTGTAGTCCTCGGCGTCGAACGCGGGTGGTCGTCCGCCGTGGGTGCCGCGGCGTTTGCGGTGGCCGATCTGATCGGACGGTTCGGGAATGACGGCGACGATCCCTCGTCGACGCAGCCGCTGTCGGGTAGCTCGGCTGGAATAGGCCTTATCGCCACGGAGTCGATTGGGCCGGGTGCGAGCTCTGCCCGGGCCGCGGCGCTCGACTTTCAGGTGGGCGAGCAAATGTTCCAGGACCGGTCCGTCGTTGGCCTGGCCGGCGCCCACGAGCACCACCAGAGGTCGTCCATGGCCGTCGACGAGGTGATGGATCTTGCTGGTCAACCCGCCGCGGGAGCGGCCAATGCCGTGGTCAGGCGGCTCGCTCGCCAGATTCGTGTAATTCGACCCAGCCCCCTGTGTCACGGGTGATGTTTGTGGCGTGCTGATGAGCGCGCGCGATCGTCGAATCCACCGACACCGACCAATCGATAATCCCGGCTTGGTCGGCGGTGGCCAGCAACCGCGCCAGCACCAGATCCCAGGTGCCCTCGGCACTCATTCGTCGATGCCAGGTCCAGATCGTCTGCCACGGTCCGAACACCTCGGGTACGTCTCGCCAGGCGATCCCGCACCGGTACCGATAAATGATCCCCTCGAGCATCTGCCGGGCATCTCGAAAAGGCCTGCCCTTCTTGCCTGTTCGAGCAGGAAGAAGCTCTTCAATCAATGACCACTGAGCATCGGTGAGCAGCTGAAACCGCGACATACCCTAAGTCTCAGCCGAAACACCCGAAACATTTGTCAGACACGCCCTAGCACTGCCGACGGTGCGGGACAGCCTCAGAAATCGCGGCTTCAGAAATGCAGAGGCATGTTGTAGGGCGTGACGATCTGAATGGGCACCGGCTTCGTGGACTCGACCGGCAGTGCGCCGCGCTCCTGCAGGATCGACCGCACCGCGAGGCGCGCATCGGCACGCAGGTCGTTGTGCAGCACCGCCGAGATCCTGCCCTCCCTCAGTAGCCGCCGATTGTCGGCGTCGAGGTCGTGCGCGACGAACACCCTGCAGACGCGGTTCAAGCGCTCGAAGGCGCTCACGGTGGCGACATTGCCGCCGCCGACCGAATAGACGGCCTCAACCGCCGGATTGGCCTCCAGGGCGGCCAGCACGAGCGCCTCGTTGGTGGCGTCGATGCCGTCGCTGTCGCTGACCTCGATGACAGGACGACCGGAGCCGCGCAACGCCGACCGGAACCCGACCTCCCGTTCCCCCTCACCACGGAACGCGGTGCGACTGAGGGTGATCAGCACGCCGGACGTGGCCTCGCCGAGCCATTGCTGCACGAGGTAGGCGGCGGTCATCCCGGCTCCGTGGTTGTCGATGCCGACGTAGCCGCAGCGCGAACTCCCCGGCACATCGGTGGTGTAGGTGACCACCGGAACGCCGGAGCCGACGAGCCGGTCGATCGCCTCGGCGACCTCGGGTTCGTCCTGGGCCTTGAGCACCACGCCGTGGCTGCCGCGCAGACGTCCGAGAGCCTCGACCATCTGGGCGGTTTCACCCGATTCCCACAGGTGGAAGCGCGCCCGCACCATCGCCGGAGCGAAGGCGGGCAGCTCCGCCTCGACCGCGGCACGGAACGCGTCCGAGAACCGCCGCGGGGTCTGCATCACGACGTCGATGAGGTAGCGGCGTCCGTTCAGGCGAAGCTGGGACCGCTGCTTGTCGAGATCCGCGATGGCCTGCCTGACCTCGGCGACCGTGTTTTCCCGGACGCCCGGGCGGTTGTTCAGCACCCGGTCGACCGTCGCCTCGCTCAGCCCCGACTGCTGGGCGATCTCGCGGACCTTGTAGCGGTGCGCCATGTCCCTCCCGGCTGGATCAGCCCTCACCTCGTGAGGTGTTTTTGATGGATTTCTGCCGTTGATTGCGGTACCGATCACAGCAAGACTAAGCGGCATGGCAGCTCCGCTCAACACCGCCGCGGCACCGTGGCTCGGGGAGTCGGACTTCCGGCTCGACGACTTCCGGGCCCAGGTCGAGACCGACACCGACCGCTCCGACTACCCGCACGCCGACGACGTGTGCGGCAACGTGCTCGTGTACTCCGCGCCGGCGATGGCGCGCGCCGACCGGCGCGTTCTGCAGGCCGAACTCATCCGGGCGTTGTCGGACGGCCCGGGGGTCGTCGTGGTCTCCGAGGCCTTCTTGCCCGAGGTCGTCGACCGGGCCACCGCTGCGTTCGTCGCCCTCATCGAGGCCCAGCGGACCGCCGGTCGGGCCGCCGGCGATCATTTCGGGCAGCCGGGAGCCAACGACCGGATCTGGAATGCCGCCCAGAAGCTGGCGCGCCACGATCCCGAGGCCTTCGCGGCCTACTACGCCAACGACTCGTTGGCGATGGTGTGCCAGGCGTGGCTGGGGCCGCGGTATCAGGTGACGTCGCAGGTCAACGTCGTCAACCCGGGCGGCAACGCGCAGGTCCCCCATCGGGACTACCACCTCGGGTTCGTCCCCGACGACCACCTGGCGGACTACCCCACGCACATCCACCGCACCTCTGCTGTCCTGACATTGCAGGGGGCCGTGGCGCACTGCGACATGCCCGTCGAGAGTGGTCCGACGATGTTGCTGCCGCACTCGCAGCGCTTCACCGGCGGCTACATCGCGTTCAACCGGCCGGAGTTCCTCGACTACTTCGCCGCTCACCATGTCCAGGTTCCCCTGCGCCGGGGCGACGCGGTGTTCTTCAATCCCGCGCTGTATCACGGTGCGGGACAGAACCGTTCCCGCGACATCCGGCGCATCGCCAACCTGCTGCAGATCAGCTCTCCGTTCGGCCGGGCCATGGAGTCGACGGACCGCGCCGCGATGGTGCGCGCCGTCTATCCGTCGCTTCTCGCCATGAGCGCAGCCGGCCGATCCCCCCGCGACCTCGAAAACGTCGTCGTCGCCACCGCCGAGGGCTACGCGTTCCCGACCAACCTGGACAGCGATCAGCCGATCGGCACCCTCGCGCCGCCGAGCCAGGTCGACATCGTCCTCGACGCCCTGGCCCGACGACTCAGCCCACACGACCTCGACCGCGCGCTCAGCGCACACGACGAACGGAGAACCCCATGACGTCCCTCGGACTGATCGGCCTCGGCCGGATCGGCGCATTTCACACCGAGACCCTGATCAATCTTCCGGAGGTGTCGCGGCTCGTCATCACCGATGAGCGGCCCGACGTCGTCGGCGAGGTCGCCGCGAAATACGGTGCGACCCCGGTGGAATCGGTGGAAAAGCTGCTGTCCTCCGGAATCGACGGTGTCGTCGTGGCCGCCGCCACGCCGGCCCACGCCGAGCTGACCCTCGCTGCCGTCGAGCGGGGCCTGCCGACGTTCTGCGAGAAGCCGATCGCGTCGACGGCCGCCGAGAGCGCACGGGTGGCCGAGATCATCGCCCGCTCGGGAGTCCCGGTGCAGGTCGGCTATCAGCGGCGCTTCGACACGGCGTTCGCCGCGGTCAAGCAGGCCGCCGACAGCGGATCGCTGGGCGCGCTGCACACCGTGCGCAGCACCACGATGGATCCCGCTCCCCCGCCGATGGACTACATCAGAGGCTCCGGCGGCATCTTCCGCGACTGCGCGGTGCACGATTTCGACGTGATCCGTTGGGTCACGGGCCAGAACGTGGTGGAGGTGTATGCGACCGGCAGCGTGCAGGGCGACCCGCTGTTCACCGAGTACGGCGACGTCGACACCGCTGCGATCGTGGTGCGCTTCGACGGTGGCGCGCTCGGCGTGGTGTCCGCGGCACGGTACAACGGCCGCGGTTACGACTGCCGCCTCGAGGTGCACGGTTTCGACGACACCGTCGTTGCCGGCTGGGATCAGGGCGCACCCGTGCGCAACGCCGATCCCGCGAATGATTTCCCGACGGGACAACCCCACCACTTCTTCATGGACCGCTTCACCGAGGCGTTCCGCACCGAGCTGAGCTCATTCGTCGACGTGGTCGAGGGCGGGCCCAATCTCGGCGCCACCGTCGCCGACGCGGTGGAGGTCGCCTGGATCGCGGAGGCCGCGACCGAATCCCTGCGCCGCGGCGTTCCGGTGACCATCGACTCCGTCCGCAAGGAGGCACAGCAGTGAAGATCGCAGGAGCACCGATTTCCTGGGGCGTGTGCGAGGTTCCCGGATGGGGCCACCAGCTCAGCGCCGACCGGGTGTTGACCGAGATGCGCCAGGCCGGTCTGACAGCGACGGAACTGGGACCCGAGGGCTTCCTGCCCGCCGATCCCGCCGAGTTGGTCAAGCTGCTCGACGGCTACGGGCTGGCGTGCGTGGGCGGATTCGTCCCCGTGGTGCTGTTCTCCGACGACCACGACCCGGCCGACGGTCTCGCGGGTCCGCTGGAGTCGCTGGTCGCCGCGGGCGCAGAGGTGGTGGTCCTGGCCGCCGCAACAGGTCAGGACGGCTACGACCGGCGTCCGGTTCTCGACGAGAAGCAATGGGCCACCCTGCTTTCCAACCTCGACCGGCTGGCCGACCTCGTGTCCGCGCGTGGCCTCACCGCGGTACTGCATCCCCATGTCGGAACCATGGTGGAGACCCGCGCCGAGGTGGATCGTGTTCTGGCGGGCTCACGTATCCCGCTGTGTCTGGACACCGGACATCTCCTCATCGGCGGTACTGATCCGCTGGCGCTGACCCACGAGGTGCCCGAGCGCATCAGGCACGCCCACCTCAAGGACGTCGACGCCGGTCTGGCCGCCAAGGTGCAGTCCGGTGAGCTGACCTACACACAGGCGGTGGCCGCCGGCATGTATGTGCCGCTGGGCGCGGGCGACGTCGACATCGCCGGCATCATCACGGCCTTGGAGGACAACGGCTTCGACGGGTGGTATGTGATGGAGCAGGACAAGATTCTTCACGCGAATCCTGGTGCCACCCCCGACGGCCGGGGACCGCTGGGCGATGTGCTGGCCAGCGTGGCGTTCCTGGAGAGTGCGGCCACCGGCGTCTCGTCGTGACCCTGCGGATCGGGGTCCTGGGCGCATCGCGCATCGCCGAGGCCGCGATCGTCGAACCGGCCCGGGAACTCGGTTTCCGGCTGGTTGCCGTCGCAGCCCGTGATCCACAGCGCGCCAACATCTTTGCCGACACCTACGGTGTCGAACGCGTGGTGCCGACCTATCAGGACGTCGTGACCGACCCCGAGGTCGACGTGGTGTACAACCCGCTCGCCAATTCGCTGCACGCGCCGTGGAATCTGGCGGCGGTGGCGGCGGGCAAACCGGTGCTCTCGGAAAAGCCGTTCGCCCGCAACCGGGCGGAAGCGGCCCGGGTCGCGTCGGCCGCGGACGCCGCCGGCGTCACCGTGATGGAGGGCTTCCACTATCTGTTCCACCCCGTCACCCAGCGCGCCCTCGCGCTGGCCGGGGACGGCACCCTCGGTGAGCTCAGGCGGGTCGAGGTCCGGATGGGGATGCCGGAGCCGAAACCGGATGATCCGAGGTGGTCACTGGAACTGGCCGGCGGGGCGTTGATGGACCTGGGCTGTTACGGCGTGCATGTGCTGCGCCGGTTCGGCGTCCCGTCGATCCTCTCGGCGACCGCCGTGCAGCGGTCCGCCGGCGTCGACGCGACATTGGACGCCGAGGTCGTCTTTCCGTCGGGCCTGACCGGGTTGACCGCCAATTCGATGGTGCAGGACGACTTCTCGTTCACGCTGCGCCTGATCGGTTCGCGCGGTGAGGCGTTCGTCCACAATTTCATCAAGCCTCGTGACGACGACCGGCTGACGGTGCAGACCGACGACGGCACCCGCGTCGAGCGTTTCGGCACGCGCGCGTCCTACACCTACCAACTGGAGTCCTTCGCCCGGCACGTCCTGCACGGCGCTCCACTGCCGCTCGACACCACCGACGCGGTCGAGAACATGGCGGTGATCGACGAGATCTACCGCGCCGCGGGACTGCCCGTGCGCTGAAGCACTACCGGCGCTGGAGGTCCCGCCGCTCGTGCCAGCGCAGACGCAGCATCAGCAGGCCCCGGTGGGCGCGCCATCCCGCCGACAGCGGGTCACGCCAGGCCGCCGACTGGGCCCCCGTTCCACGATCACCGTCCATGCCTGACATTGTGCCTGTGCGGAACGCGGGCGGCACGTGCTGCGCGGTTCCGACACCATGTCGAGACCGTGAACAGTCAGTGCACGTCGTAGCGATTGGCCAACGCGAGCAGCGTGGACTCGATACCGTCGGCGTTCTTCTTCTGCATCCCCAGCAGTTCGATGACGATCGGGAGCTTGGCCGTCGAATAGTCGAAAGTCTCTGTGACCTTCGTCGCACCCGGGCCGACCTCGGCGAGTTCCCAGCGCCAGCGATGGCCGAGCGGGTGCTCCCACTCCACGACGCGGTTCTCCTCCACCTTCGTGGCCTTCGACGTGATCTTGTACGGCACGCCGTACTGCGTCATCCCGACGGTGAATTTGTCCCCGGGGCTCAGGCGGTGCGGCCCGCTGACGTCGATGTCACGCACGGTCCCGGAGCCGTCGATCTCGGGGTGTCGGTGCGGATCAGCGATCAGGTCGAACAGCGTCGCGACAGGCGCGGAGACCTGCACGCTGCGGCTGACCGTCTTGGGTCCGGCGTCTTCTGTCTTCAGGGTCGAGATAGTCATGCGCATCCGATACCCGGCGACCCGCAGGCTCAATCGGACGGCGGACACAGTCGGCGCGGATGTGAGATTCCGGCGAGGTTTGGTGTCCGGTTCGCCGAATAACCGTTAACTTCTCTCTATGCCGAACCCGTATGACCCGCGCGGGCTGATCAACCACGCCATCGGCGCAGCACGCACCGGCCTGGACGTCTACAGCTGGACCGAGAAGCAGGTCGTCGGCGCGTTGCGGCACGGGCTCGAAGCGCTGGACCCGAAGAACGCCGACGACCTCGGCGACACCGACGACCGCCGGGCGGACGCGAACGCCGACGCCCACACCGACCCCGCCGCGCCACCAGAATCCGACTCGTCGCTGAACAGCAAGCTCGCGCAGCTGCTCGGCCGTGCGCTGGACCAGAACACCCGGGGCAGTCGTGTCGAGCTCTACCACCATCTGCTCGATCAACTCGTCGCCGACGAAGCGCGCATCGTGGGCGCGCTGTCGGACGGCTCGTCGTCGCCTCTTGTCAACGTCTACGGGTGGATGCAGACCCGCGGGCCGCGGCGCGCGGTGCTGGAGAACGCCTCCCTGGTCGGGAGGGTGGCCAACGTGGCTCTGCCCGAGATGGTTTCGCAGTATGTCAGCCATCTGCTGTCGCTCGGACTTGTGGAGATCGGGCCGGAGGACCCCGAGCTGTCCGCCGACTACGAGGTGCTGCTCGCGGAGTCCGCGGTGCTCGCGGCCATCAAGAACGCGACGCGCGGCCCGATGCCGGCACGGATCGAGAAGTACACGTTGTCGCTCTCGCCGCTGGGCGAGTCGCTGTGGCAGGCGGCCGCCGAGGGTTTCGACCGCGGATGACCGTCACCACGGTCGCGTTGTCGAGTTGGACGGAGATCACCGAGGACTTCAGCCGGTACTGGTGGGTGTACCTGTCGATGCCCTTCGTGGCGGCGTTCGTCGGCTGGAGCACCAAGATCGTGGCACTCGAAATGCTCTACCGGCCACTCGAATTCAAGGGGATCGGCCCGGTCGGCTGGCAGGGCATCGTCCCGCGCCGGGCCGGCAAGGTCGGGTCGAAGACCATCGAACTGCTCACCTCGAACCTGCTGAAACCCGAAGAGCTGCTGGACCGCATCGACATCGACGACGCGATGGAGGCGCTGCGGGAACCTCTGACCCAGGCCGTCGACGAGATATCCCGCGACATCGCCGAGCAGATCCGTCCGGGACTCTGGGACGCCCTGCCCACCGCGGGGCGCCAGGCGGTGCAGGCCCGTATCGCCGCCCAGGTTCCACCGATCATCGAGAACATGCTGACCGAGGTGAAGTCGGACCTCAGCCGCTACCTCGACGTGCAGTTCCTCGCCGTGACGACCTTGGTGCGCAACAAGGACAAGCTCGTCAAACTGATGCGGGGCGTCACCGCCGACGCGATGGCTTTCGTCCGCCGCAGCGGTATCTACTTCGGATTCGCCATCGGCCTGGTCCAGATGGTGGCCTGGGCACTGTTCAAGAATCCGTGGATCATGCCGGCGTTCGGCTTCGCGGTCGGCTTCATCAGCGACTACATCGCGCTGAACATGCTGTTCCGCCCCACCCATCCGCGAAAGTTCCTCGGCCTCTTTCCGTTCCAGGGCCTGCTGCACGCCCAGCGTGAGCAGATCACCCGCAACTACGCGCACATCCTCGCCGAGGATCTGTTCTCCCCCGAGGTCATGTTCGACGCGCTGATCAAGGGCCCCGGCGCGGACAAGCTCTTCGCGCTGGTCGGCAGAGAGATCGAGGCCGCCATCGACAAGCAGACCGGCGTCGCCGCGCCGATCGTCGTCCTGGCGATCGGCACCACCCGTTACCGCGCGCTCAAGGACCGGGTGGTCGATCTGACGCTCGAACGTCTCCCGGACACGCTCTCGGAGGCGCAGAACTACGCGGTACGCGTCATCGACCTGGAGAACACCATCGTCGACAAAATGAGCGAGCTGAGCAACGAGGAGTACGAGTCCATCCTGCGGCCGGTGTTCAAAGACGACGAGCCGCTGATGATCGCCGTCGGCGCGGTTCTCGGCGGCGTCGTCGGCGAGATCCAGGTCCAGTTCATCGAGCTGTTCACCCGGTAGGCGCGCTGCAATCTTTCGCGATCTACTGTTTGGCGGCGCGCAATTCGTGCGACAGCGCCTCGAGTTCGTCCCCGCCGGCCATCTGTTGCGTCAGGTGCTCCAGGGTGATGTCGTCGTAGCTGCAGTCGAGCTTCTGCCTGCCGCGGTTGAGCAGGACGAAGTGATCGCCCACCAGGTGTGCGTGGTGCGGGTTGTGCGTGATGAACACGACGCCGAAGCCCGCTTCCTTGGCCGCGGTGATGTACTTGAGCACCACGCCCGACTGTTTGACGCCCAGCGCGGCCGTCGGTTCGTCGAGGATCAGCACCCGCGCCCCGAAGAACACCGCCCGCGCGATCGCGACGCACTGCTTCTGGCCACCCGAGAGTGAGCCGATCGGCACGTCGACGTCGGGCAGATCGATGCCCATCTTGGCCAGTTCGGTCAGGGTGGTCGCCCGCATCGCATTGGCGTCCAACGAGAACGGGAACCTCTTCTTGCGCAGTTCCTGCCCGAGGAAGAAGTTGCGCCACACCGGCATCAGCGGGACGACGGCGAGGTTCTGGTACACCGTCGCGATGCCCTTGCCCAGCGCATCGGCGGGCGAGGCGAAGCGGGTCGGCTCCCCGTCCACGAGGAGCTCCCCGTCGGTCTGCTGGTGCAGCCCCGCGATGATCTTGATCAGCGTGGACTTGCCCGCGCCGTTGTCGCCGAGGATGCCGGTGACCTCACCGGCGTGTACCCGCAGGCTGATGTCCTTGAGCGCGGTGATGTTGCCGTAGGACTTGCCGATGTTCTTCAGTTCGACCAGAGGCACCTTGCCGCCCGGTTTGGAGTCGCTGCTTGCCTTTTCGACAGAGATGGTCATCGAGTCACTTCCTGGCTGCGTAGGAACGGAAGGCGTTGTTGGCGATCACCGCGAACAGCAGCATGGCGCCCAGGAAGAACTTGAACCAGTCCGGATCCCAGCCCGCGTACACGATGCCCTGGTTGGTCATACCGAAGATCAACGCACCGATGGCCGCGCCGATCGCCGTTCCGTAACCGCCGGTGAGCAGGCAGCCACCGATGACCGCGGCGATGATGTAGAAGAACTCGTTGCCGATGCCCTGACCGGACTGGACCGTGTTGAACGCGAACAGCAGGTGCATGCCGACGAACCAGGCGCAGAACCCGACGAACATGAACAGGCCGATCTTGACCTTGGTGACCGGAACACCCACGGCGCGAGCGCTGTCCGCGTCACCGCCGACCGCGAAGATCCAGTTGCCCACCTTCGTCTTGAACAACACCCACGTCGCGACCGCGGTGAACACCAACCACCACACGACGGTGATCCGGATGCCGACCCCGAACAGCGTGAACGACGACGCGAACACCTTCTGCGCGGAATCCCAGCCCTGCATGTCGCTGACGCTCTGGGTGGCGACCTGTCCGGCCACCAGCTTCGTGACGGCGAGGTTGATACCGGCGAGCATGAAGAACGTACTCAGCGTGATCAGGAAGCTCGGGATCTTGGTCTTCATGACCAGGAATCCGTTGAAGAACCCGACGGTCAGCGCGAGCACCAGTGCCAGCAGCGCACCCACCCACAGATTCAGGTGCAGGTTGTAGGCCAGCATCGACGCGGCCAACGAGCTGAATGTCACCGCCACACCGGCCGACAGGTCGAACTCGCCGCCGATCATCAGCACCGCGACACCGCAGGCCATGATGCCGATCGTCGAGCTCGCGTACAGCACGGTCGCCAGTGAGGAGGCCTCGCGGAACGGCGGCGCCACGACGAGGAAGAACACGAAAATCCCGATCGCGCCGATACCCGCGCCCATCTCGGGACGGATCAGCAGTCGCTGCAACCGATTTCGTTCCTTGACCCGTTCGTCGCGCACGACCTTGTGGCCGCCGACGTCCAGTGCTTCCTTGGTACTCACTAGCGCGTCCCCGCTTTCGCGTACTCAGCCACCGCATCGATGTTCGACTGGTCGATGAACGCGGGGCCGGTCAACGTCGGCTGGCCGCCCCCGATGACGTTGCCGTTGCTCAGGTACAGCCACAGCGAGTCGACGGCGAGGTAGCCCTGCAGGTAGGGCTGCTGGTCCACGGCCCACTGCACGTCGCCGGCCTGGATGGCGGAGACCAGCGCGGCGTTGGTGTCGAACGTGCCTATCTTGGCGGTACTCCCGGCGTTCTTCGCCGACTGCACGGCGGTCAGCGCGAACGGCGCACCCAGCGCGACGAGGTAGTCGATGCTCGGATCCTGTTGCAGCTTGGCGGTGATGGTGGACTCGACCGACGGCATGTCCTTGCCGTTGACGTTGAGGACCTCGGTGGCCGGGAACGTCTCCCTCACACCGGCGCACCGCGCTTCGAGGTCGACGTGGCCCTGCTCCTGCACGATGCAGACGGCCTTGGTGGCGCCCTCGGCGCGGAGCCTGTCGCCGACGCCCTGGCCGGCGATGCGACCGTCCTGGCCGAAGTACTCCTTCACGCCCATCGCCTTCCAGGAGTCCATGCCCGCGTTGAACGCGACCACCGGAATGCCCTTGGCCTCAGCAGCCTTCACCGCGGCCTGCATCGCGTCGGGCTTGGCGAGCGTGACGGCGATGCCGTCGACGTTGCTGTCGATGGCCGCTTGGACGAGGTTCGCCTGATTCGGTGCCTCGGGGTCGTTCGAGTAGCGCAGTTCGACGTTGTCCTTCTGGGCGGCCGCCTCGGCGCCCTTGCGGACGAGATCCCAGAACGAGTCGCCGGGTACCTCGTGGGTGATCATCGCGATCGTCATCCGCGGAGTGTCGACGGTACCGCCGCCACCGCCTTCACCGGACTCTCGCGGTGCGCCGCCGGTCGATGAGCACGACACCACTCCGAAGGCCAGAACACCCGCCCCGGCGATCGCCGCGAGCCGCTTGAAGGTCATTGCTTCTCCTTGTCCTCGAGACTGCCGCGACGCCCTCGCCGGACCTGCGAGACCCGTGCCGGGCGACACGCCTCACAGCTGATGTAATACGCCTCACACCGGAAAGTCAAGAGTTTGTCCTGACATTAGGACCGCAAGTCATTCAGCTGTCCGTATCGTCGCTGATCAGCCCCGCGACGCGTCGTGGCCGGCGTTCGTCGAAAACTATTGCTGCACACCGGCACCCGAAACAGCGTATTTCTCGGGCCGCATTGACGGGGGCACCCCGCGCGCCTACCGTACTCAGACATTCTGGTTTGCGGCGCGAGATTCGGGGTCCCCATGACGTTTCAACTGGCGGTGTGCGCTGAGAAGGTGTTCCAGGATCTGCCGCTCCTGGACCGGGTCGAACGCATCCACGAGCTCGGGTTCGCGGTCGAGATCTGGAGTTGGCACGACAAGGATCTGGCGGCCCTCGCGGCCACCGGCGCGACGTTCACCTCGATGACCGGCTATCTGCACGGCGACCTCATCGACCCGCAATCCTGTGACGAGGTGGTCCGTACCGCCGAACTCAGCGTGACAGCCGCTGAGGCGCTGGGGGTTACGCGGCTGAACCTGCACACGGCCGAACTCGTCGACGGCCGGGCGGCGCGGCCGCGGTACCGCGCCGACGGCCGGATGTGGGCAACCGCCCTGCGCACACTGGAGCGCATCGGCGAACTCGGCGCCCGGGCCGGGGTGACATTCTGCGTCGAGAACCTCAACACGGTCGTCGACCATCCTGGCGTGCCGTTGGCGCGGGCGAAGGACACGCTGGCGCTGGTGGAGGGCGTCGGCCATGCCCACGTGAAGATGATGCTGGACCTCTACCACGCGCAGATCGGCGAGGGGAACCTCTGCGAGCTCGTACGACGGTGCGGCGACGCCATCGGCGAGATCCAGATCGCCGACGTCCCGGGCCGCTGCGAACCCGGCACCGGAGAGATCAACTATCCGGCGATCGCCGCAACGCTGCGCGACATCGGCTACACCGGCACCGTCGGCATGGAGGGTTGGGCCTCACAGCCCGGCACACCCGGAAGCGAGGCCGCGCTGAGCGCGTTCAGGGCCGCGTTCGAGCCCGACTACCGGTCGACGAGCGTGGTGTCGAAGTAGTAGCGCGACGCGCGGTAGCAGTGGTTGCCGAACTCGACGGCGGCACCCGAATCGTCGAATGCCGTGCGCGCCATGGTCAGTAGCGGCGCGTTGGGTTTCTCGTCGAGCAGGTGGGCCTCGGCGCGCGTCGCGCTGCGGGCGCCGATGCGCTGTCGGGCGAGGCGGATGTGGACACCGCGAGCCCGCAACGCCTGGTAGAGGCCGATGTTGCCGAGCTCCTCCGCATCCGGAGCGATGTCGGCGGGAAGATGGTTCGTCATCAACGCCAGCGGCTCGCCGTTGGCGCACCGTAGCCGCTGGATGGACGCCACCTCGCGCCCCTCGGCGAGGTTCAGCTCGCGTGCGACATCCTCGTCCGGGGGTCCGATGTGGTACTTCAACAGCCGGGTGGTCGGCTCCTGACCGGCACGGGCGAGGTCGTCGAACAAGCTGTTCAGCTCGACCCGGCGATGGACGGGATTCTGCACCACCTGGGTTCCGACGCCGCGTTTCCGAACGAGCAGGCCCTTGTCGACGAGCTCCTGGATCGCCCGTCGTGTCGTCGGACGTGACAGCGTCAAGCGCTTGGCTAGTGCGAGTTCGTTCTCGAAGCGGTCACCGGGCGCGAGTTCGCCATCCCGGATGGCGGCCTCGATCGCCTGGGCGAGCTGATAGTAGAGAGGGACCGGGCTTGACCTGTCGAGCTCCACCGTCAGGGGCACGTCGGCTCCGTTCTCGTGTCGGGCCTTCAAAAGTAGCTGAATCCTAACACCGATTGAGATAAAGATAGAATGTCAGGACAAAGTCTTGACACCTCCGGGTGACGCGGGGCACAGTCTTACTCAGCCACCCACACCTATTCCGTCGGAGTGACTTGTGATGATCGATCAGCCATATGACGTGCTCGCCATCGGGCGAAGCGGCGTCGACGTGTATCCGCTCCAGGTCGGCGTCGGCCTCGAAGAAGTGGAGACGTTCGGGAAGTTCCTCGGCGGCAGCGCCGCCAATGTCGCGGTCGCCGCCGCACGTCTGGGAAACCGTTCGGCGCTGATCTCCGGTGTCGGGGACGATCCGTTCGGCCGGTATGTCCGTGCCGAACTCGCGCGCCTCGACGTCGACAACCGGTTCATCGCGACCCATGACGAGTATCCGACGCCGGTGACCTTCTGCGAGATCTTCCCGCCCGACGACTTCCCGCTGTACTTCTATCGCAAGCCCAGCGCCCCGGACCTGCAGATCCATCCCGCCGAGATCGACGCCGAAGCCGTGCGCGACGCGCGACTGTACTGGTCGACCGTCACCGGATTGTCCGAGGAGCCCAGTCGCAGTGCACATTTCGCCGCCTGGGAATCGCGCGGGAGACGCCCGCTGACGGTGCTCGACCTCGACTACCGGCCCATGTTCTGGGCGACCCCTGCCGCGGCCACCGAGCAGGTGCGCAAGGCGCTCACCCACGTCACCGTGGCGGTCGGCAACCGGGAGGAGTGCGAGATCGCCGTCGGCGAGACCAGCCCGCACAAGGCTGCCGACGCGTTGCTCGACCTCGGTGTCGAACTCGCGATCGTGAAGCAGGGGCCACGCGGAGTGCTGGGCAAGACGCGGCACTCCTCGGTTACCGTGCCGCCCAACGAGGTTGACGTCGTCAACGGCCTCGGCGCCGGTGACGCCTTCGGCGGCAGTCTGTGCCACGGCCTGCTCCACGGATGGTCGCTGGAGAAGACTCTCCGCTACGCCAACGCCGCGGGCGCGATCGTGGCCGGCCGGCTCGAGTGCTCGACGGCGATGCCGACCGCCGCCGAGGTCGCCGAGTTGGCCGAACAGACCGCCGTGGAGGCAGTGAATGTCTGACTCACCCCGATGCCGGGACTACGCCGAGGTCACCGAGGTCCGCGCCACCGAGCCCGCCGCCGTCGCGCGGGCGTGGGAGACGCGGACCACCCGGCCCACGATGCGCGGCAACGGAAGACTGATGATCGTCGCCGCCGACCACCCGGCCCGCGGCGCACTGTCGGTCGGATCCCGCCCGACGGCGATGAACAGTCGCACCGACCTGCTCGACCGGCTGCGGGCCGCGCTGGCCGAACCGGGTGTCGACGGTGTGCTCGGGACCGCTGACATCCTCGACGATCTGGTGCTGCTCGGCGCGCTGGAGGACAAGGTCGTGTTCTCGTCGTTCAACCGTGGCGGCCTGGCCGGATCGTCGTTCGAACTCGACGACCGGATGACGGGCGCGACCGCGGCCTCGACCGCCGCGGCACGGATGAACGGTGGAAAAATGTTGTGCCGCATCGATCTCGACGATCCGGGGACGGTGGCGACCATGGCCGCATGCGCCCAGGCCGTGGACGAGCTCGCTGCCCACGGCCTCATCGCGATGCTGGAACCGTTCCTGTCGTCGCGGGTCGACGGCAGGGTGCGCAACGACCTGTCCCCCGACGCGGTCATCAAGTCGGTGCACATCGGCCAGGGGCTCGGATCCACCTCGGCCTACACCTGGATGAAGCTGCCGGTGGTCGACGAGATGGACCGCGTGATGGAGTCGACCACCATGCCCACCCTGCTGCTCGGCGGCGACCCCGCCGACCCCGAAGCGGCATTCGCGAGCTGGGAGAAGGCGCTTTCGCTGCCCTCGGTGCGGGGCCTAATCGTCGGGCGCACCCTGCTCTATCCACCGGACGACGACGTCAGCGCGGCCGTCGCGACCGCGGTGGGGATGGTCCGATGAGGTCGAAACTCTACATCCCCGCGGGCAGCGCCACCGCGCCGTTCACCGTCGCGATCACCCCCGCCGACGCCGGCTGGGCCGAATCCTCCTTGCATGTCCTCGATCTCGCAGAGGACGGGTCGGTGTCGCTGCAGACCGGCGACACCGAGGTGATGATCCTGCCGCTGGCCGGCGGCGGGAGCGTCACCTGTGGCGACGAGACGTTCGCGCTGACGCCGCGCGCGTCGGTGTTCGACGGCCCGGCCGACATGGTCTACCTCGGCCTCGGTCAGGAATACACGGTCACCGGCCACGGTCGGATCGCGATCTGCGGGGCTCGCGCGGCGACCCCGTTCCCCAACCGCCGGGTCGCGGCCGCCGACGTCGCCGTCGAGCTGCGCGGTGCCGGCAACTGCAGCAGGCAGGTTCACAACTTCGGCACCGCAACGGCTTTCGAGGCCGATTCGCTGATCGCGTGCGAGGTGATCACACCGGGCGGCAACTGGTCGAGCTACCCCGCCCACAAGCACGACGAGAACACCGACGTCGAAACCCAACTCGAGGAGATCTACTACTTCGAGATCGACGACTCCCCCGCCGGCACACCGGGGTTCGGATACCACCGGGTGTACGGCACACCGGAACGTCCGATCGAGGTGCTGGAGGAGGTCCGCTCGGGCGATGTGGTGCTGGTGCCCCACGGCTATCACGGCCCGTCCATCGCGGCGCCCGGCCACCACATGTACTACCTGAACGTGATGGCCGGCTCGGGACCTCACCGCGCCTGGCTCATCTGCGACGATCCCCGGCACACCTGGTTGCGCAGCAGCTGGGAGCACCAGGAGATCGACCCGCGTCTGCCTTTCACCGCGACTCAAGGAGCCTGACCCGTGGTTTCCACCGCGCCGAAGTCGACCGAGAAGCTCGTCGACGACGAACCGACCGTGCGGCTCACCGTCGCCCAGGCGACGGTGCGCTTCCTGGCCAATCAGTACGTCGAACGCGACGGCGAACGACACAAGTTCTTCGCCGGATGTCTGGGCATCTTCGGCCACGGCAACGTGGCCGGGATCGGGCAGGCGCTGCTCCAGGACGAGGTGGACGCGTGCGCGGCGGGCGTCGAGCCGGGCCTGCCCTACGTGCTGGGTCGCAACGAGCAGGCGATGGTGCACACCGCGGTCGCCTACGCCCGTCAGCGCGACCGCACCCAGGCGTGGGCCGTGACGGCGAGCGTCGGTCCCGGATCGACCAACATGCTGACCGGTGCGGCACTGGCCACCATCAACAGGCTGCCCGTCCTGCTCCTGCCGTCGGACACGTTCGCGACCCGGGTCAGCTCACCGGTGCTCCAAGAGCTCGAGCTGCCGTCCAGCGGTGACGTCACGGTCAACGACGCGTTCAAACCGTTGTCGCGCTACTTCGACCGGGTGTGGCGACCCGAACAGTTGCCCGCCGCGCTGCTCGGCGCGATGCGCGTGCTGACCGATCCGGTCGAGACCGGCGCCGCGACCGTCGCGCTTCCCCAGGACGTGCAGGCCGAGTCGTTCGACTGGCCCGAATCGCTGTTCGCCGAGCGCACCTGGCACATCGCCCGGCCGCTGCCGGAGCGTGCGGTGATCGCCAGGGCCGCCCAGATCATCAGGTCGGCAACCAAACCGCTGATCGTCGCCGGTGGCGGCGTCATCTATTCGGGTGCCACGGAAGCTCTCGCCGCGCTGGCGTCCACGACCGGGATCCCGGTGTGCGAGAGCCAGGCCGGCAAGGGCTCGCTGCTGCACGACGATCCGTGCTCGGTCGGCGCCGTCGGATCGACGGGCACGACCGCCGCCAACGCGCTGGCGAGCGAGGCCGACGTGATCATCGGAATCGGCACCCGCTACAGCGATTTCACCTCGGCGTCGCGCACCGCGTTCAACAATCCCGACGTCCGTTTCGTCAACATCAATGTGGCGTCGCTGGATTCGGTCAAGCACGGCGGCGTCAGCGTGGTGTCCGACGCCCGCGAGGCGCTCGACGTGCTCACCGGTCTGCTGGCCGATCACCGCGTCAGCGACGAGTACAGCGCACGCGTCCGCGACCTCGTGGCAGAGTGGAACGACACCGTCGACGACGCCGTCGCGACCGTGGACGGGCAGCCGCTGAACCAGAACCAGGTGATCGGTCTGGTCAACGCATTGTCAGACCCCCGCGACGTCGTCGTGTGCGCCGCCGGCTCGATGCCCGGGGATCTTCACAAGCTGTGGCGGACGCGCGATCGCAAGGGATATCACGTCGAATACGGGTTCTCCTGCATGGGTTACGAGATCGCCGGCGGGATCGGGGTGCGCATGGCCGCCCCCGACCGGGACGTCTTCGTGATGGTCGGCGACGGTTCCTACCTGATGATGGCCACGGAGCTGGCCACCGCAGTGCAGGAGGGCGTCAAGATCATCCCCGTCCTGGTCCAGAACCACGGGTTCGCGTCGATCGGCGGACTGTCGGAATCGCTGGGCTCCCAACGGTTCGGCACGGCCTACCGGTACCGCGGCGAGAGCGGACGGCTCGACGGCGAGACCCTGCCCGTGGACCTCGCCGCCAATGCCGCGAGCCTGGGCGCCGACGTCATCAGGGCGCGCACCGCCGCGGAGTTCACCGACGCGGTGAAGGTCGCCAAGGCGGCCGACCGCACCACGGTCATCTATGTCGAGACCGACCCGATGGTCTTCGCGCCCGACAGCCACTCCTGGTGGGATGTCCCGGTCAGCGAGGTCTCGACGCTGGACTCGACCCGGCAGGCCTACGCGCGCTACGCGGACTGGAAGAAGGTCCAGCGCCCGCTGATCAAGCCCTCCGACCGATGACCGATCTCCGCATCGCCGTGCTCGGCGTCGGCGTGATGGGCGCCGACCACGTCGCACGCATCACCTCCCGCATCTCCGGTGCCCGCGTGGCGGTGGTCAACGACCACCTCGTCGAGAAGGCCGAACAGCTGGCCGCGAGCATCCCGGGATGCAGTGCGGTCGCCGACCCGCTGGACGCGATCGCCGACGCCGACGTCGACGCCGTGGTGCTGGCCACCCCGGGTGGCACGCACGAGGAGCAGCTGCTCGCCTGCCTCGACCAGCGCAAGCCCGTCATGTGCGAAAAGCCGCTCACCACAGACGTTTCGACGTCTCTGGAGATCGCCCGACGCGAAGCCGACCTGGGCCGGCCCCTGATCCAGGTCGGCTTCATGCGACGGTTCGACGACGAGTACGTGCGGTTGAAAGCTCTGCTGGACGGCGGCGAGTTGGGCAATCCGCTGATGATGCACTGCGTGCACCGCAACCCGGGCGTGCCGGCCTATTTCGACAGCTCGCTGATCGTCAAGGACTCCCTGGTGCACGAGGTCGACATCACCAGATATCTGTTCGGCGAGGAGATCGCGTCCGTACAGATCATCAAACCCACCTCGAACCCCGGCGCGCCGAACGGCGTCGTCGATCCACAGATCGCCATCCTGCGCACCGTGTCGGGGCGCCACGTCGACGTCGAGCTCTTCGTGACCACCGGGGTCGCCTACGAGGTCCGCACGGAGGTGGTCGGCGAGCACGGCAGCGCGATCATCGGCCTGGACGTCGGGCTGATCCGTAAGAAGGGACCCGGCAGCTGGGGCGGCACCCTCACCCCCGGATTCCGGGAACGCTTCGGCCCGGCCTACGACACCGAGATCCAGCGCTGGGTCGATGCCGTCCACAGCGGGACCAACGTGTGCGGCCCCACCGCGTGGGACGGCTACGCGGCCGCGGCGGTGTGCGCCGCGGGCGTCGAATCACTGGAGACGGGTCTGCCGGTCGACGTGCAGCTCGCAGACGAAGTGACATCGGCTGAACAACGAGGTGTTCGCGGGTAGCGCTCGGCACCGCGAGCGCGCGGGTCTGCACGGGGACACTCCGTGTCTGCCCGTGCAAGACCGCGCGCTCGCCCTCGCCTCAAGGTGTCCGGGAGTCGGACGGATGCCGGTAGGCCTCGATCGACTCGATGTCGGCGAGCACCTCCGCGCGGGCGTCGTAATGCAGTGCGTGATCGACCTGACGTTCGGCATAGTCGGCCGACTGCATGATGTAACCGTCCTCCTGGACGGTGATCATGGTGGGCACCCAGCCCTCATCACCCGGCGTCGAGGGTGGCCAGACCCACATATCGGACAAGTCCTCAAAATGGATGTGCACCGGCACCCATCCTCGCCTGATCAGGAGACTGCCCAGCTTGTCGTCGCTGTAGAGCCGGCGCGCCGAGTCCCCGTCGAACCCGGCATCTCCGACCCCACCCTGGTCGGAGGACGAGATCTCACGTCCGGCCCGCGATGCCGTGCCCTTGGAGGTCTTCTTCCTCCCCTTGCTGCGTGCCATGACCACCATCATGCCGCTCATCCCGCACCGCGAGCGCGCGGTCTTGCACAGGCAGACACGGAGTGTCCCCGTGCAGACTCGCGCGCTCGCGGTGCCAGCCCGCCCGGTCAGAGGATGTACAACATCTCCTGGTAGGTCGGCAGCGGCCACAGGTCGTCGGCGACAACAGCTTCCAACTCGTCGGCAGCGGCGCGCACCGCCTCCATGGCCGGCAGCAGAGCCTTCTGCGCATGCGTCGCCTCGTCCAGCGCCGACTCCGCGGAATGGCCGGACAGCGCTGACTTCAGCGTCGCGAGCGCGGCTGTGAGCTCAGCGATAGGTGCTGAAACCTCCTGCAACAGAGTGGTATCGGCCGCCACGCCGGCTGCCTTGAGCGCCGCCACGTTCTGCGCCAGCTCCGTCTGATACCGCACCGCAGCGGGCAGGATCATGGTGGTGCCCAGTTCCAGCGACAGCTTCGCCTCGACCGCGATCGTCAGCGCGTACTGCTCAAGACGCACCTCGTACCGGCTGTGCAGTTCGCGCTCGCTGAACACCCCGTACTTCTCGAACACCTCGACGGCTTCGGGCTTGATCAGCTCGGGGATGGCATCCAGTGTGGTCTTCAGGTTCGGCAGGCCTCGTTCGGCGGCTTCGATGTGCCAGTTCTCCGAATAGCCGTCTCCGTTGAAGACGACAGCCCCGTGTTCGGTGATGATTTCGGTCAGCAGCTTCTGCACCGCGGTGTCGAAGTCCGCACCGTCGCCGACGGCGGTTTCGAGCACCGTGGCCATGTAGTCGAGCGAATCGGCCATGATCGTGTTCAGGACGATCATCGGCACGTTGATCGTCTGGCCGGATCCCGGCGCCCGGAACTCGAACCGGTTGCCGGTGAACGCGAATGGGCTGGTGCGGTTCCTGTCGCCGGGGTCGGTCGGCAGGATCGGAAGTGTGTCGCAGCCGATGATCATGCTGCCTTTGCCCTTGGACGAGGTGGCTGCGCCCTTGGCGATCTGCTCGAACACATCGGCCAGCTGATCGCCGAGGAAGATCGAGATGATCGCCGGTGGTGCCTCGTTGGCGCCGAGGCGGTGATCGTTGGTCGCCGAGGCCACCGACACCCGAAGCAGACCGGCGAACTTGTGCACAGCGCGGATCACCGCGGCGCAGAACACCAGGAATTGGGCATTCTCGTGCGGCGTATCGCCCGGCACCAACAAGCTGCCGAACTGCGAATTGCCCATCGAGAAGTTGACGTGCTTGCCCGATCCGTTGACACCCGCAAACGGCTTCTCGTGGAACAGGCACTCCATGCCGTGCTTCTTGGCGATCGTCTTGAACGTGGTCATCAGCAGCTGCTGATGGTCGGCGGCGATGTTGGCCCGCTCGAACATCGGGGCGATCTCGAACTGTCCGGGCGCGACCTCGTTGTGCCGCGTCTTCGCCGGGATGCCGAGCTTGAACAGCTCACGTTCGGTGTCCATCATGAAGCCGAGGACACGCTCAGGGATGGCGCCGAAGTAATGGTCGTCGAACTCCTGACCCTTGGGCGGCCTGGTGCCGAACAGGGTGCGACCGGCGTTGATCAGATCCGGACGGGCGAGGAAGAAGTGCCGGTCGACCAGAAAGTACTCCTGCTCCGGGCCGCAGAAGGACACGATGTTGTCGAAGTCGCTGTGCCCGAACAGCTTCAGGATCCGTTCGGCCTGCGCGCCCATAGCCTGCTGGCTGCGCAGCAGCGGCGTCTTGAAGTCCAGGGCCTCCCCGGTCATCGACACGAAGACCGTCGGAATGCACAGTGTGTTGCCGTTGGGGTTCTCCAAGATGTACGCCGGGCTGGTGACGTCCCAGCCGGTGTAGCCGCGCGCCTCGAAGGTGGTGCGCAGCCCGCCCGACGGAAAGCTCGAGGCGTCGGGCTCGCCCTGGATCAGGGTCTTGCCGGCGAACTCAGCCAGCGTCTGACCGTCAGAGACGGGCTCCAGGAAGCTGTCGTGCTTTTCGGCGGTGAACCCGGTCATCGGGTAGAAGACGTGCGCGTAATGGGTCGCGCCCTTCGACAGCGCCCAGTCCTTCATCGCCGAGGCCACGGAGTCGGCGACCGCCGGATCGAGCTTGACGCCCTTCTCGATGGTCGCGACGACCGACTTGTACACCGATTTGGGCAGCCGCGACTGCATCTCGGCCTTGGTGAAGACGTTCGATCCGAAGATCTCCCCCGGCGCCTCGGCCGGGTCGAACGTGATGGCCGGGGGGACGTACGCCTCGACGTTGTCGATGGCCTGCAGACGCACCGCGTTACCGCTCAATGGACTTCCTTTGCCCTACGGGCGTCCGCCTGGACCTCGGCGGACGCGACCGGCCAACAGTAGGAACCGTTGATGCCGAACTTGTTACGCGAGCGTCAACGACAGAATGCGTCAGCCGCGGATCCCTCGGGCGGAGGTGCAATCAGAGCGCAGCCGCACTCCACATCCGGTCGATCCGCACGCCGAGATCGAGTTCGCCGGCCACCTCGACGAGCGCCGCGGCGACGATGGAGGCGGGCGCGCGATCGAGCACGACAAGACCGATCGGCGGTCGGGGCCCGTGCCGGACCATCGGGCGTGCCCCGAAACCCTGCGGCAATCCGAGTTTCGGCAGCCACGCGGTGGACGCGATGGTGGCACGATGCGAACCCGTCAGGTGCGCATACAGCGCGTCGACTGAATCGGCTTCCACCACCGGTCGGTAACGGATGCCTTCGGCGGCCATGTTCGCATCGAGGATCCGCCTGTTGCGCATGGACGTCGTCAGGACGCACAGCTGCAGACCCGCCGCGTCCGACCAGGCGACCTCGTCGAGCCCCATCAGCGGGTTGTCGGCCGGAGCGACGAGAACGTATTGCTCGCGGTACAACTCGACCGCCCGCGTTCCGGGCGGTGCTTCGTCGTCGAGATAGGTCAAGCCCACGTCGATTTCGAAGTCGGCCAGCCGTCTGGCGATCTCACGGGAGGACAGCGCCTCGATCCGCACCGCGGCAGCCGGGTTGCGTCGCAGGAACTCATCGGTGATGAACGGGCAGACGGGCACGGCCGTCGGGATCGCCCCCAGTCGCGCGCTCGCCGTCAGCCGGCCCTGCATGCGGTCCAGGTCGGCAAGCATCTCGTCGCGCTCGGCGACGATCCGCTGAGCCCACGTCACGACACGCTGCCCTTCGACCGTGAACCCTTCGAAGCGATGCCCTCGTTGCACGATCACGATGCCGAGGTCGCGCTCCAGTCGGCGGATCGCGACCGACAGCGTCGGCTGGCTCACGTGGCAGCGCGCCGCCGCCCGACCGAAGTGCCGCTCTGCAGCGAGCGCCAGCAGATAATCCAGGTGCTGTAACAGCACATCATTGGCCATCGACCCTCACCAACATTCACGACTTGATAGACAGGGTCTATCAAGGCATGTGAATAACCAAATGTAGACACCTCTTCTTCGGGCTCGGGCGCTGCGCGCGGCGTTTAGATTGGAGTGATGGCCACCGCAAGAGACGTCGACGCCGACTACAGCGAGCGGGACGTAGAGGTCGGCCCGGCCAAGGACGAGGCTGCCGGCGTCAAAGCCGTGATGGTCAGCCTGCAGCGTGCGGTCGAGCAGATGGGTCCGGTGCGGACGGTCGCCGCGCTGTCCAAGCTCAACCAGCGGCACGGCTTCGACTGCCCCGGCTGCGCGTGGCCCGAGGAGCACGGCGGGCGCAAGCTGGCGGAGTTCTGCGAGAACGGAGCCAAGGCCGTCGCCGAGGAGGCGACCAAGCGGGTCGTCACCCCGGAGTTCTTCGCGCGCCACACCATCGCCGAACTCGAAGCCCGACCGGAGTACTGGCTCTCCCAGCAGGGCCGCCTCACCCACCCGATGGTGCTCCGTCCCGGCGACGACCACTACCGGCCGATCGAGTGGGACGACGCCTACCGGCTCATCGCCGACGAGCTGCGCGCACTCGACGACCCCAACCGGGCGGTGTTCTACACCTCGGGCCGCACCAGCAATGAGGCGGCGTTCCTGTACCAGCTTCTGGTCCGCAGCTTCGGCACCAACAATCTGCCCGATTGCTCCAACATGTGCCACGAGTCCTCGGGCACCGCCCTGATCGACGCGATCGGGATCGGCAAGGGCTCGGTCACCGTCGAGGACCTCGTGCAGTCCGACCTCATCCTGATCGCCGGACAGAACCCCGGCACCAACCATCCGCGGATGTTGTCCATCCTGGAGAAGGCCAAAGCCAACGGGGCGAAAATCGTTGCGATCAACCCACTTCCGGAGGCCGGTCTGATCCGGTTCAAGGATCCGCAGAAGGTGCACGGCGTCGTCGGCGACGGTGTTCCGATCGCCGACGAGTTCGTCCAGATCCGCATCGGCGGGGATATGGCGCTGTTCGCGGGTCTGGGCAGGCTGCTTCTCGAAGCGCAGGACGAGGCCGGCCCGGGCGCGAAGATCGTGGATCGCGACTTCGTCGACCGCTACACCGCCGGGTTCACCGAATACGAGACCCGCACCCGCGGAATCGATCTCGACACCGTGCTGGCGGCGACCGGTATCGGGCGCGACCAGCTCGAGCGGTTGGCCGCGATGATGGCCGACTCACAGCGCACCATCGTGTGCTGGGCGATGGGGCTCACTCAGCACAAGCACGCGGTGCCGTCGATCACCGAAATCTCCAACCTGCTGTTGATGCGTGGCATGATCGGCAAGCCCGGGGCGGGCCTGTGCCCCGTCCGGGGACATTCCAACGTCCAGGGCGACCGCACCATGGGCATCTGGGAGAAGATGCCCGAGCGGTTCCTGGCCAACCTCGACGACCGCTTCGGCATCCACAGCCCCCGCGAGCACGGCCTCGATACCGTCGGCGCGATCCGCGCCATGCGTGACGGGCACGCGACGGTGTTCATGGCGATGGGTGGCAACTTCGCCTCGGCCACCCCGGACACCCCGGTCACCGAGGCCGCGTTGCGCAACTGTTCGCTGACGGTGCAGGTGTCGACGAAGCTCAACCGCAGCCACCTGGTCCACGGCCGCACCGCGCTGATCCTGCCGTCGCTGGGACGCACCGACCGTGACGTCCAGGCCGGCGGGAAACAGCTTGTCTCGGTCGAGGATTCGATGTCGATGGTGCATCTGTCCCGCGGCAGCCTGCGCCCGCCCAGCGATCAGGTGCGCAGTGAGGTCGCGATCGTCTGCCAGCTCGCGCGGGCGGTGCTCGGCCCCGAGCATCGCGTGCCCTGGGAGACGTTCAACGCCGATTACGACACGATCCGGGATGCGATCGCCGCGGTGGTTCCGGGCTGCGACGATTACAACCGCAGGGTGCGTGAACCCGACGGCTTCCAGCTGCCACACCCTCCCCGCGACTCCCGCGAATTCCACACCGCGACGGGTAAAGCCAACTTCGAGGCCTACCCGCTCGAATGGGTCGACGTGCCCGAGGGCCGGCTCGTGCTGCAGACGCTGCGCAGCCACGACCAGTACAACACGACCATCTACGGCCTCGACGATCGTTACCGCGGCGTGAAAGGCGGACGGCGGGTCGTGTTCGTCAACCCCGCGGACCTCGCGACGTTCGGTCTGTCCGATGGGGACCGCGTCGATCTGGTGTCCGAATTCACCGATGCCGACGGTCGGTTGCAGGAGCGGCGCGCACAGGACTTCGCGGTGGTGGCCTACTCGACGCCGGTCGGCAACGCCGCCGCGTACTATCCCGAGACCAATCCCCTTGTGCCGCTGGATCACACCGCGGCCAAGTCGAACACTCCGGTGTCGAAGGCGGTCGTCATCCGTCTGGAGCGCAGGTAGATGGGCAGGGTGACGGCACGGCGGCGGGTCCGCCGCGTCACGGCCGATGACACGGTGGCGCGCCCCGAGACGCTGGTGGTCGAGGAGCCGCTGGAGATCCGCGTCAACGGCACCCCGATCACCGTCACCATGCGCACGCCGGGCTCCGATGTCGAACTGGCGCAAGGCTTCCTGCTCACCGAGGGCATCGTGCGCCGCCGCGAGGACATCCTGTCGGTGCGCTACTGCCGCGGTGCCACCGAGGACAGCTCGGGCTATTCGCAGAACACCTACAACGTCCTCGACGTCACCCTGGCCCCCGACGTGCCGGCCCCCGACGTCGATCCCACCCGCAACTTCTACACGACGTCGTCGTGCGGGGTGTGCGGCAAGGCGTCCCTGGACGCGGTGCGATTGAGCAGCAAGCACGCCCCCGGCGACGACCCGTCGGTGGTGACCGCCGAGGTGCTGTCGGCGCTTCCCGACAGACTGCGCGCCGAGCAGAAGGTCTTCGCGGCGACGGGCGGGCTGCACGGCGCCGCGCTGTTCTCCACCGACGGCGACACCCTGGTGGTGCGTGAGGACATCGGCAGGCACAACGCCGTCGACAAGGTCGTCGGCTGGGCACTCGAGCAGCACCGGATACCGCTGGGCGGCACCGTGTTGCTGGTGAGTGGCCGCGCATCGTTCGAGCTCACGCAGAAGGCGGTCATGGCGGGGATCCCGGTGCTCGCCGCGGTGTCGGCGCCGTCGTCACTGGCCGTCGATCTTGCCGGCCAGTCCGGGCTCACCCTGGTGGCGTTCCTGCGCGGTGAGTCGATGAACGTCTACTCACGTCCCGACCGCGTCGCGCACTGATACCCGCGTGCCGCCGATCTCCATCTGATCTCCACACAACCTCCAAGCACCCACACCCGACGCGCGGCGAGCATGAACGCCATGCCGGACATCCTCATCACTGCCTGCCCGCCTGTCGGACACATCGGGCCCTTGCTCAACGTCGCCCACGGACTCGTCGCGCACGGACATCGTGTCACCGTGCTGACCAGCGCACGGCACGCCGACAAGATCAGAGCCGTCGGGGCCGACCCCCGACCGCTGCCGTACGGCGCCGACTACGACGACGCCCGGCTCGACGCCGACCTACCCGGACGCGCGCACACCTCGGGTATTGCGCGCATCAACTTCGACGTCGAGCACGTCTTCGTCCGACCGATGCCCTACCAATTCAGCGCTGTCCAGGAACTGTTGGCCGCCAACAGTTTCGACGCCGTCATCACCGACGCGTTCTTTCTCGGCGTGATTCCGCTGCTGCTCGATCCCACACTCGCGCGCCCACCGATCATGGCCTACTCGACCACCCCGCTGTTCCTGTCGAGCAGGGACACCGCGCCCGCCGGGCCGGGGATACTCCCGATGCCGGGTGCGGTGGGCCGACTGCGCAACCGGCTGCTGGGGCTGCTGTCACGAGCCGTGCTGCTGCGACCCGCACACCGATCGGCCGAGCGAATGCTCCGCGCGATGGGTCTGCCCGACCTCCCTGTGTTCGTGCTGGAGTGCGCCATCCTGGCCGACCGGGTCATCGTCCCGACCGTCCCGGACTTCGAGTATCCCCGCCGTGATCTGCCCGCCCACGTCCGCTTCGTCGGTGCGGTGAGCCCGCTTCCGGGCGACGATTTCATCGCACCCGCGTGGTGGGGCGAGCTGTACCGGGGCCGTCCGGTCGTCCACGTCACCCAGGGCACCGTCGACAACGCGGATCTGACCCGGCTGATCGAGCCGACCATCGAGGCGCTGGCCGGCGAAGACGTCACCGTCGTGGTCAGCACGGGCGGACGTCCGGTCTCTCAGATCCGTACTCCGTTGCCGGCCAACACGTTCGTCGCCGAATTCCTCCCCCACGACGTCCTGCTTCCCTTGGTGGACGTGCTCGTCACCAACGGCGGCTACGGCGCCGTGCAACGTGCCCTGGCCGAGGGTGTGCCGCTGGTGGTGGCCGGCGACACCGAGGACAAGCCGGAGGTGGCCGCGCGCGTCGAGTACTTCGGTGTCGGTGTCAATCTGCGCACCGGAACCCCGGCCCCGCAGGACCTGCGGGACGCCGTGAACGCCGTCCTCTCCGATGCGGGCTACCGCACCCGGGCCGGGCGGCTACAGGCGGCCTACGCGTCCCGCGACAGCGTCACCGCCATCGCCGCGCTCCTCGACGAGGTCATCCCCGAACAGGCCGCCGCCCGATGAACCCGTGCATCGAGCCCTGGGTGCCACCGCCCGGCGCGCGTCACCGCACGCTGCCGGTGTCCGCCGCCGTCCCACCGCGCGAGGCCGACGCCCCCGGCGGTGCCCACATACGACGAAAGTGCACCGACGCTGCTCGGTGCACTCTCGTCAGGTGAAAGTCAGGCGGTCTTGTCGCGGCGCTCGCTGCGGGACGGCTTGCGCGGCACGATCGTCGGGAGCACGTTGTCGTCGACGGTCTCCTTGGTCACGACCACCTTGGCGACGTCGTCGCGGCTCGGGATGTCGTACATCACCGGCAGCAGGACCTCTTCCATGATGGCGCGCAGACCGCGGGCGCCGGTGCCCCTGTGGATGGCCTGATCGGCGATCGCCTCGAGGGCATCCTCGGCGAATTCGAGCTCCACACCGTCCATCTCGAACAGCCGGGTGTACTGCTTCACCAGAGCGTTCTTCGGCTCGGACAGGATCTTGACCAACGATTCCTTGTCCAGGTTGGTCACCGACGCGACAACCGGCAGGCGGCCGATGAACTCAGGGATCAGACCGAACTTGATCAGATCCTCGGGCATGACCTCGGCGAAGTGGTCCTGGGTGTCGATCTCGGCCTTCGAGTGCACCTCGGCGCCGAAGCCCAGGCCACGCTTGCCGACGCGGTCGGAGACGATCTTCTCCAGCCCGGCGAACGCACCCGCGACGATGAACAGCACGTTGGTGGTGTCGATCTGGATGAACTCCTGGTGCGGATGCTTGCGGCCGCCCTGCGGAGGAACCGACGCCTGGGTGCCCTCCAGGATCTTCAGCAGCGCCTGCTGCACACCTTCACCGGAGACGTCACGGGTGATCGACGGGTTCTCGCTCTTGCGGGCGATCTTGTCGACCTCGTCGATGTAGATGATGCCGGTCTCGGCCCGCTTGACGTCGTAGTCGGCGGCCTGGATCAGCTTGAGGAGGATGTTCTCGACGTCCTCACCGACGTAGCCGGCCTCGGTCAGCGCGGTCGCGTCGGCGATCGCGAACGGGACGTTGAGCATCTTGGCCAGCGTCTGCGCGAGGTAGGTCTTGCCGCACCCGGTGGGCCCGAGCATCAGGATGTTGGACTTGGCCAGTTCGACCGGCTCGGCACGGGAATCACGCGCCTTCTCGCCGGCCTGGATGCGCTTGTAGTGGTTGTAGACCGCGACCGCGAGCGTGCGCTTCGCCGTGTCCTGTCCGATGACGTACCCCTCGAGGAAGTCCCGGATCTCCGCGGGCTTGGGCAGCTCGTCGAGCTTGACGTCGTCAGCGTCGGCGAGCTCCTCTTCGATGATCTCGTTGCACAGGTCGATGCATTCGTCGCAGATGTAGACGCCCGGTCCCGCGATGAGCTTCTTCACCTGCTTCTGGCTCTTTCCGCAGAACGAGCACTTCAGCAGGTCGCCGCCATCTCCGATGCGTGCCATGGTGCTGGGATCCCAACTTCCTGTTGCCGTGTTCGGTCGCTCGGCGGCTGGCACCGGGACCGTTGAGGTCTGTTCCCGACGCTACCCGCTGCCTCCGTCGCAGTGCGACCGATAAAGCCGAATCGCGTCGGTGTATTTACGTGTGGTCGCAACATATCGTCTGAGTCGCCCCGGACGGTCGCGGAACGCGCCACCGTGTCTCTGGCGTGTCGTCGCTGTTACCCCGCCGAGAGTACCCGGCCAACGGGAAGACGGCCGGGAGCAGAGTCGGTCAGCGGCCTGGGCCCATCGGGCCCGGTCCCATCGGACCCGGTCCGACAGGTCCCGGACCGACCGGGCCGGGGCCCACCGGACCGACGACACCGCCCACGCCGATGGGACCGGCGGGACCGACGACGGGGTTGACGCCGTACGGCAGGCACTGGACGACGGCCGGGTTCCAGTAGGTTCCGGCCGGGCACACGGGCTCCTGCGCGTGAGCCACTGCGGGCACCAACTGCATCACCACCGCGCCGGCTGCCGCGACGAGCCCGGCCGCTGCTGCTTGTCTGACCGTCATGACGAACCCCCTCGTGTTTCCGCTTCCAGCAAACTGACGGATGCGTTCATCACAGCGTGACACGGCCGACGGCGGCCCCGACCGGTTTTCCCGGATTCAGATCTCGCCGATGAGCTGTGGAACACGCACGTAATCTGCGGACATGACGACGTTGCACGACGCCTACGCGCTGGCTCGAAACGACAACGGCCTGGCCGTGGTGTCGACCCTGCGAGCAGACCTCACCATCCAGTCGTCACTGATCAACGCGGGGCCACTGCCCCACCCGGGGGACGGGAATCCGGTGCTCGGGTTCGTCACGTACGGGAAGGTCAAGCTCGCCAACCTGCGGGCACGGCCACAGATCGCGGTCACGTTCCAGCGGGGATGGCAGTGGGCGACGGTCGAGGGACGCGCCGAGCTCGCCGGACCCGACGACCCGCAGCCCTGGCTCGGGAGCGATTACGAACTGGCCCTGCTCCTGCGCGACATCTTCACCGCCGCCGGCGGAACCCACGACAACTGGGACGAGTACGACGCGACGATGCGCGAGCAACGCCGCGTCGCCGTCCTCGTGACACCGACGCGGGTCTACGGAAACGGCTGAGCTCAGCCCTTCTGCGCAGACAGCTTGCGGTATTCCAGCACGGTGTCGATGATCCCGTAGTCCTTGGCCGCAGCGGCGGTCAGGATCTTGTCGCGATCGGTGTCCTTGCGGATCACGTCGGCCGGCTTGCCGGTGTGGAGGGAGAGGGTCTCCTCCATCAGCGTCCGCATCCGCTCGATCTCGGCGGCCTGGATCTCCAGGTCCGAGAACTGGCCCTGGATGACGCCGCCCAGCGCGGGCTGGTGGATGAGCACACGGGCGTTCGGCAGCGCCATGCGCTTACCGGGGGTGCCGGCCGCGAGCAGGACCGCGGCCGCCGAGGCGGCCTGTCCCAGGCACACGGTTTGGATGTCGGCGCGCACGTACTGCATGGTGTCGTAGATCGCCATCAGCGACGTGAACGAACCGCCCGGCGAGTTGATGTACATGGTGATGTCGCGGTCGGGATCCAGCGATTCCAGCACCAGCAGCTGCGCCATGATGTCGTTGGCCGACGCGTCGTCGACCTGCACCCCCAGGAAGATGATCCGTTCCTCGAAGAGCTTGTTGTACGGGTTGGACTCCTTGACGCCGAAGCTCGAATGCTCGATGAACGACGGCAGGATGTACCGCGCCTGAGGCTGCAAACGGGGGTCCGTGTGGTCGATCATGAGTTGTTCGCTCCGTTGAAGTTGACGCTGGTGATGATGTGATCCACGAAGCCGTATTCAAGGGCTTCCTGTGCGGTGAACCAGCGGTCGCGGTCGGAGTCGGCCTCGATCCGTTCGATGGTCTGCCCGGTGAACTCGGCGTTCAGCCGGAACATCTCCTTCTTGATCGACGCGAACTGCTCGGCCTGGATGGCGATGTCGGCGGCGCCGCCGGTGATACCGCCGAGCGGCTGGTGCATCAGGATGCGCGCATGGGGCAGCGCGTAGCGCTTGCCCTTGGTGCCGGCGGCCAACAGGAACTCGCCCATCGACGCGGCCATGCCCATCGCGTACGTCGCGACGTCACACGGCGCGAGCACCATCGTGTCGTAGATCGCCATGCCGGCGCTGATCGAGCCGCCGGGCGAGTTGATGTAGAGGTGGATGTCCTTGGTGGGATCCTCGGCTGACAGCAGCAGGATCTGGGCGCACAGCCGGTTGGCGATGTCATCGTCGACCTGGGAGCCCAGGAAGATGATGCGCTCGGCCAGCAACCGCTCATACACCGAGTCGACAAGGTTGAGGCCCGAAGAGGCGCCACGCATGTCCGTCACGACTGGATACCTGCTTTCTTTGTGTACTTCCGACGCGGTGACCGGTCTTACGAATGACACTAACGAACCCGCGCCGCCGGGGAGTCCCCAGACGGCGCGCGTTCGCTCAGAGCATCACTTGGTGTCGTCGGCCGTGTCGTCTTCCGACGCGTCGTCGGCGGTGTCTTCCGACACCTCGACGGCGGCTTCGCTGTCGTCTTCGCCGGCGCCCTGCTGGGCCGCCGCCTGATCACCCGAAGGTCCGAAGAACTCCGTGGTGTCGATCTCGGTGCCGTCGGTGTCGGTGACGGTGGCGGCGTAGACGACCGCGGCGACGGTCAGGCCACGACGGACATCGGCGAACATCGCCGGCAGCTGGTTGTTCTGCTGCAGCATCTGCAGCAGCTGCTGCGGCTCGAGGCCGTACTGGCGCGACATCAGGACGAGCCGCTCGGACAGATCGTTCTGGCCGACCTGGATTTCGAGCTTGTCGGCGATCGCGTCCATCAGCAGCTGGGTCTTGATGGCCTTCTCGGCGTTGGCGCGGTTGTCCGCGTCGAACTCCTCGCGGCTGCTGCCCTGTTCCTTGAGGGAGTCGGCGAACCGGTCCTCGTCGTGATCGAGCCCGTGGATGGCGTTGTGCAGCGTGTCGTCGACCTGAGCCTGCACGACCGCCTCCGGCAGCGGCACCTCGGTCTGCTCGAGCAGGACCTCGATGGCCTTGTCGCGGATCGCCTCGGCCTGCTGGACGGTCTTGACGCGGGTGACCTTCTCCCGCAGGTCGGCGCGGAGCTCGTCCATGGTGTCGAATTCGCTTGCCAGTTGCGCGAACTCGTCGTCGAGCTCGGGAAGCTCGCGGACCTTGATCGACTTGACCGTGACGGTGACCTCGGCTTCGCGGCCGGCGTGCTCTCCGGCGACCAGCGTGGTGGTGAAGGTCTTGGACTCGTCTTCGGAGAGCCCGATGATCGCCTCGTCGAGGCCCTCGATGAGCTGGCCGGAGCCGAGCTCGTGCGACAGGCCCTCGGTCTTGGCCTCGGGAACGTCCTTGCCGTCGACGGTCGCCGACAGGTCGATGGAGACGAAGTCGCCGTTCTCGGCGGGGCGCTCGACACCGGTCAGGGTGCCGAAGCGCTTCTGCAGCGCCTCGATCTCGGCTTCGATGTCTTCGTCGGTGACCGAGACCGGGTCGACGGTGATCGTGAGTGTCGACAGGTCGGGCAGGTCGATCTCGGGACGGACGTCGACCTCGGCGGTGAAGACGAGTTCCTCGTTGTCCTCGAGCTTGGTGACCTCGATCTCCGGCTGGCCGATGGGCTGGAGCGACTCGGAGGTGACGGCCTGGCTGTAGCGGGTGGGCAGCGCGTCGTTGACGACCTGCTCGAGCACCGCGCCACGGCCGACGCGGGCCTCCAGCAGCTTGCGGGGCGCCTTGCCGGGGCGGAAGCCCGGGAGGCGGATCTGCTGGGCGAGCTGCTTGAACGCCTTGTCGATGTCGGGCTCGAGTTCCGCGAAGGGCACCTCTACGTTGATGCGAACCCGGGTCGGGCTCAACTTCTCGACGGTGCTCTTCACGTTCGTACTCCCTCTAATTGCTTCTGGTTGGTGGGGTCGTGCTGGTCGGGGTGACAGGATTTGAACCTGCGGCCTTCCGCTCCCAAAGCGGATGCGCTACCAAGCTGCGCTACACCCCGGTCATCGCCGCCTCACATGCGCGCGCAGCATCAGACCACCGGCGATCCTACGGCCTGGCCACACCGGAACCTCAATTGGATTTGAGTTGGGCGGGCCCGGTACAGTCTGCCGGTACTCTCGTAGAGCAGCACACGCGGGCGTAGCTCAATGGTAGAGCCCTAGTCTTCCAAACTAGCTACGCGGGTTCGATTCCCGTCGCCCGCTCCAACAACCGCCCCGACCGGGGCGGTTTTTGCTGTTCAGCAGGCGCTTCTCTGCCGCCCCTCCGAAGGCGGCGTCAGGCGGCGTCGGGGGTGTCGAAGGTGATGAGGTCGATGCTGAGTCGGCCTTCGGTGTCGCTGATGCGGCGGCGTACCGGTGGGCCGGGCAGGGTCGGGGCGATCGAGTAGTGCACCGCCCCGGTCGGGGTCACCCACCGCGCGGTGTGTGACCCGTCCTGTGTTCCGGCGCTGACCTGCCAGCCGGGCGCCTCCTTGGCGTAGTTACACGCCGCGCACTCACCGAGCCCGTTGTCCGCACTCGTCACACCCCCCGCACGGGCCGGTGTGGCATGGTCGTGATGGCGGATCGGGGCGTCACAGTAGGGCGTGCGGCAGGTCTGATCACGCCGGTCGATCAACGTGGCCAACCCCTTCGGAAACAGCCGCGCCCGCGACTCCATCGCCACCAACTGCCCCGACCGCGGATGCCGATACAACCGCCGCAACGTGGCCCTGGTGTCGGCGTCGGTGACCGCGTCGCCGGTCAGCGCGCGGCAAAACCCCGCCGGCACCGGCCCATACCCGTCGAGCCACCCCGGGCAGTCGTCATCACCGGCCAGCGTGGTGTCGGCCATCACCAGGTTCAACTCGACCGGCACCGCGGCCCCCGCCGAACGCCCGGTGATCCGCTCGAACGCGGTATCGGCCATCACCTGCCCACGCGAACGCCCATCGAACGTCGTGTCGGCGTGGTGTTTGAGCGCGGCATACATTCCGATGCCCTGGGCCAGCGGCAAAAGCACCGTGAAATACACCATCCCGTTCGGTGCGGGGCGACAGCTGACCCGCGCCTGAGCCGCCGCCTTGTCGGCGCGCTCGACCACCGCTGCGACATCCAACCGTGCGGCGATCTTCTTGGCCTCGGCCTCCACCCGCTTGTTGCCCCACCCCTCAAAACGCGACACGTCGGCGCACATCTCGGCGTCGAGGCGCCGACGGTCCTCGACGCTCAGACAGGCCGATTCCCGCACGATCAGCGTCGCCCGCCATTCCGAGAGCGCGCCGCACTCCAACGCCGCCCACGTATGCGGCATCTCGCCCATCAACGCCTTGGCAAACCCCAGATGCTGACCACCCTTGACCGGGGCATCCCGGCGGGCCAACGCGACCTCCGAGGCCAACCCCTTACCCCGCCGACGCGCCGGCACCCCCGCAGCCTCCTCGGCAGCAGCACGCTTGGCCGCCCACAACGCGGTCGCGCGCGCCTGGGCCGCCGCAGCCGCCGATTTCAACCGCTCACACCGCTCGACGACCGCCCGCAGCTCGGCCTGCGACGCCCCCTCATCCACGTCGAACAAACTTTCGAACATGCCACCGAAGCTACCCCACCCCACCGACATTCAGCGGCGGCGCAGATGTCCGTCGTGGAATTGCGGGGGAAGCTGGTCGGCCGCAGCGTACGAATCCGGAGCAAGAGGGCGACCCGGATATCGGGCCGGCCCTGGAGCGTCCGATGCATAACACCTCTTTCCCGGGGTAGCAGGAAGTGGAATCCGCACCATGGAACCCGAGGCGTCGCACGGACGCCGCGACCGCAAAGGCCCGCCATGCAGATCAACGTGACGTTCATCGGCACCGCGACCACTCTCATCCGATGCGGCAATATCACCGTCCTGACCGATCCGAATTTTCTGCACCGGGGCCAGCGCGCCTATCTCGGTTACGGCCTGTGGTCGAAACGCCGCCGCGCGCCCGGGCTCACCCCCGAGGAACTGCCGCCGATCGACGCAATCGTGTTGTCGCACATGCACGGTGATCACTGGGACCGGGTCGCCGAGCGCAGTCTCGACCGAGAGCTTCCGGTCATCACCACCCATGAGGCCGCAAAAGCACTGCACCGCAAAGGCTTTACAGAAGCCGTCGGGTTGAGCACCTGGGATCCGTTCGCCCTTACCAAGGACGGCGAGACGCTGACGGTGACCGCAATGCCCGGCCGCCACGCCCCCACCCCGGTCAGCCGGCTGCTGCCGCCGGTGATGGGCAGCATGCTCGACTTCGATTCGGGCGGCGGCAGCTCCCGGCGCCGCGTCTACATCTCCGGCGACACCCTGCTCATCGACGAGCTCGACGAGATTCCGTTGCGCTTCAACGTAATCGACGCCGGCGTGCTGCATCTCGGAGGCACCCGTCTCCCGTTCGGAGACCGGTTACCGGTGGGGTTGACAGTCACCATGGACGGCCGTCAGGGCGCCGAGACCGTCGAGCGTCTCCACCTGCCCCGCGTGATACCGGTGCATTTCGACGATTACCGGGTCTTCGCCTCGCCCCTGGCCGACTTTCACCGGGAGATGTCCCGCCGCGGGCTGGCAGACCGGGTCGTCACCGTCGAGCGCGGTCAGACCGTGTCCCTCTGAGTCGCGCTACCACCGGGCCACCCCGCGACACCCAGGGACTTCTCTGTTTCTGTCGGTACGCTGTGAACCATGAATGGCGTGCTGCTCGTACTCATCGTGTTGGTCGTCGCGGCCATCGGCATCGCGGTCTACGCGTCGTCGAAAGCGTCGGGCAACCGCGCAGCCGCATCGCTCGCCGACGCCAAGGCCGACGCCCGCCGCGTCATCGAGCGGTTGGGCGGACAGGTGTTCGCGCTGACCGGAAGCGATGACGCGTCCAAGCAGGCGCTGGCCGACGCGTCCGAGCGCTACACCGCCGCGTCGTCCCAGATCGACCAGGCCACCACCGCGCGCCAAGCCGAGCTCGCCAAAGAGAGCGCGATGGAAGGCCTCTACTACGTGCGCGCCGCACGCACCGCGATGGGCATGGACCCGGGGCCGGACCTGGAGTCGCTGACCGGCCAGAAGTCCGCGGGCACGGTCACTGAGGACCGCCGCGTGAACTTCGAGGGACGCGAGATCGAGGCGTCCCCCGCACCGTCGCCGCGGACCCCGAACTACTACCCGGGCGGCCGCGTCGCGGGACGGCCGGTGCCCGCCGGCTGGTACTCCGAGCCGTGGTGGAAGCCGGCGCTGGTCGCCGGTGCGTGGGGGCTCGGGTCTGCGCTGCTGTTCAGCACGATGTTCTCCGGGATGGCCGGAGTCGGCTACGACGCGCAGGCGTTCGAGAACGGGTACGGCGACGGGTTCCAGGACGGCCTCGACCAGGGCCAGCTCGACGGCGGTGGCGACTGGGGCGGAGACGCCGGCGGCGGCGACTGGGATTCCGGCGGCGACTGGGGCGGCGGCGATTTCGGTGGCGGCGACTTCGGCGGCTTCGACTTCTAGAACCGCTACAGGCGGCTCTCCAACCGCGCTGACACCCCGGCCTCCTGCAAGTCGAGGCGCTCCAGCATCGCGCGCACGGCTTCGTCGTCGATGCGGCCGGCGTCGCGTTCGCCGATGAGCGCGGCCCGCTGGGCAGCCAACACGTCCCGATACAGCTGGCCGAACACCTCCGCGCGACGCGTGCGTCCCTCGGGATCGGGCATCTCGTCGGCGTCCTGGGAGTGCCGTTCGACGATGCCGCGGATCTCGGCGAGCGTGCGGGGGTCCAGACCCTGCGGCGGGTTCGCCCGGAACACCTCGAACACCTCGTCGGCAGCCTCGTGCACCACCAGCTCGGCCTTCTCGGTCTCGGCCACGGTGTAGGCACGATCAGCCTCGGCGGACACCTTCAGCCGCCGGATCAGCAGCGGCAGCGTCCAGCCCTGCAGCAGCAGCGTCGCGACGGCGACGACGAACGAGATCGCCTGGATCGTCGCGCGTTCCGGGAACGGTTCGCCGGCAGCCGTCGTCGCCGGGATCGCCGCTGCGGCGGCGAGCGTCACCACCCCGCGCATGCCGGTCCACGACACGACGACGTTCTCCTGCCAGCTCAGCGTCCGGTTGTCACTCCCGAAACGCCGCCGGGGCCGGTCCGGATCCCTGCGCCTGGTGCCGAGTGCACCACGGCCACGTTCGGGGACCGGCACACTCAGCCGTTTCTCCACCTGGTTCGCCAGCTTCCGCCGACCGAACATCGCGAACACCGACAGAGGGCGGATCACCAGCACGATCAACAACACGACCACCGAGGCCACCGCGACCTGAACCAGCGACTCGTGCGCATCCCGGAGGTCTTCGAGGACGAAACGCAGATGCAGCCCGATGTAGGCGAACACGAACGCTTCGAGCAGGACGTCCACCGAGTTCCAGACATACCGTTCCTGCAGCCGCGTCTGGTAGCCGGCGTCCACGGTTCCCGAGCCGACGATGAAGCCCGCCACCACGACCGCCAGCACACCGGACGCGTGCATCTCCTCGGCGAGGATGAACGCCGCGAACGGGACCATGAGCCCCTGCACCGTCTCCAGCGCGGGATGGGCGAGACGCCTGCGGATCCACAGCGTGATGTAGCCCAGCGCGGCGCCGACCAGCGGTCCGAGCACCGCGCTGTAGGTGAACAACAGCAGCGGGTTCTCGATGAACGTGTGGCTGCCCGCCACCTGGGCGACCGCGACGGAGAACAGGGCCAGCGCCGCCGCGTCATTGATCAGGCTCTCCCCGGTCAGGATCGTCATCACCCGTTTGGGCAGGCCCAGCTTGCGGCCGACCGCCACCGCGGTCACCGCGTCCGGCGGGGCGACGATCGCGCCGAGCACCAGTGCGGTCGCGAACGTCAGCGGGACCACGACGAGCCAGGCCGAGACCATCGCGACGGTGAACGCCGTGACCACGACCAGCCCCACCCCGAGGCCGAGGATGGGTTTGATGTTGCGCAGGAATGTCGGGAACGAGAAGTTCAGTGCCGCCGAATACAGCAGCGGTGGGAGAACCACCGACAGCAGAATGTGCGAGTCCAGTTCGGGCGCTTCGAAACCGGGGATGAACGACACCGCGATACCGACGACGACGATGACGAGCGCCGGCTCCAGGCCGCGCCGCTGGGCCATCGCCGTGACGACGATCGCGCCCACGACAACCAGGATCAGTTCCACGGGCAGATTCTCCAGGCTCACCCGCCGAATGTCCCGGCGAACTGCCGGGCACGGATCAGGTGGTCAGCTCTGACAGTTCGGGCACCAGAACAGGTTGCGCGCCTCCATCTCCACGGTGCGCACCGGCGTCGAGCACACCCGGCAGGGGTCGCCGGCCCGTCGGTAGACGTAGGTGCGGGGCCGTCCCTCGCGGTAGGACGGCGCGCCGTGGTCGTGTTCGGGAAGCACCACGACGATCTTGCCGCGCCGCACCCCGACCTTCATCAGTGCGACGAGATCGGTCCACAGGGCGTCGAATTCGTTGGCGGTGACCGACGTTCCGGGGCGGAACGGGTCCGTGCGGTGCCGGAAGAGCAGTTCGCTGCGATAGACGTTCCCGATGCCGGCGATCACGCTCTGGTCCATCAGCAGGGCGCCGATCGGTCTGCGCGACTTGTTGATCCGGCGCCAGGCCAGGGACGGATCGGCGTCGGGACGCAGCGGGTCGGGCCCGAGTCGTGCCACGATGTCGGCGATCTCGGGTTCGTCGATGACCTCGCAGACCGTGGGGCCGCGCAGGTCGGCGCCGTACTCGGTGCCCACCATCCGCATCCGCACCTGACCGACGGGCAGCAGCGGCGGTAACGGCCATTCGGTGAACGAACCGTACAGACCGAGGTGGACGTGGACGACCCGGCCGCCGTCGTAGTGGTGGAACAGGTGCTTACCCCACGCGGTCGCCTTCTTCAGCACACGGCCGTTGACGGCGGTCGCTCCGTCGACGAAGCGGCCCTGCGGGCTCGACACGATCACCGGCGCGCGGCCGAATCGACGCTGGTGTTGCCGCGCCAACCGGTGCAGCGTGTGTCCCTCGGGCATGGGTCCAGTTTCCCTGGCCGGGCGGCGTGCTCAGCCCCGAGGGTCAGGCCCCGGGAACGGCCGGAGCGACGTGCGTCTTCTCGAACTCGGCGAGGATGTCGATGCGCCGCTGATGCCGCGGTGCCTCCGACCACTTCGCCGCCAGGAACGCGTCCACGATCGCCAGCGCCTCGTCGGTCGAATGCATCCGGCCGCCGATGCCGACGAGCTGAGCGTTGTTGTGCTCGCGCGCCAGCGTCGCCGTCTCGGTGCTCCATGCCAGCGCGCAGCGCGCACCGGGCACCTTGTTCGCCGCGATCTGCTCACCGTTGCCGGAGCCGCCGAGCACGATGCCCAGGCTGCCCGGGTCCGCGACGGTCTTCTCGGCGGCGGCGATGCAGAACGCCGGGTAGTCGTCCTCGGCGTCGTAGGCGAACGCACCGCAGTCGACTGGCTCGTGCCCGGTCGCGGCGAGATGCTCGACGATGGCCTGCTTGAGCTCGTATCCGGCGTGGTCGGCTCCGACGTAGACGCGCATGGCGGTCACCCTAATACGTCGCCACGCCGTCAGGACACGGTGATCGCGTCCAGGCGCTGCTTGATGAAGTCGGCGGACAGGACCGGCTCCAGACCCTCGGCCCGTCCGATCGGCGGGCTCAGAGGCGTGACGAGCGCATCGTGGTTGGCCTCGTAGAAATAGATCAGCGACACCAGATCCTCTTCGGGCGCATCGGGCTGCGGCGGCAGGACCCGATGGCGGCCCGACGGCCAGCGACGTCCGCTCCAGTACTCCAACAAGTCGCCGATGTTGACCGTCAGCGCGGCCGGGTCGTACGGCGCGTTCTCCCACCCGGCTTGCTCCGAATACACCTGCAACCCCCCGGCGCCGGGCTCGCGGTCCAGGATGGTGACGGTGCCGAAGTCGGTGTGCGGGCCGATGCGGAACTGCCCCGGCTCGGGTTCACCGACGACGCTGACCGGCGGATAGTGGTTGATGTTCATCGTCCAGGTCGGGGCGCTCGCCAGCGCCGCGAACGGGTTCACGGACAGCCCCAGCGCGTGGGCGCACAGCGCGAGAAGGTCGTCGGCCACCCGGCGCATCTGGGCGGTGTACTCCTCGACCAGGGGCGCCAGTTCGGGAACCTCACGCGGCCAGACGTTGGGCGCGAACCAGATCCGGTCGACCTCGGCGTCCCCGGTCGCGGTCTCGGCGCCGAGGCTGAAGCTCTCCTTCAGATCCGGCGGCGTCGCGGTGCCCTCGGCATAACCGTTGGCCTCCGCACCCGGCCCGATCCATCCGCGCCCGCCGACGGGCACCGAATAGCCGGCTTTGACCGTCGGGTCGAGCGCGAAGAACTCGCGGGCGGCCGCGCGGACGTCGCGCGTCAGATCCGGGTCGACGCCGTGGCCGGTGACGAGGATGAAGCCCGCGCGCTGCAGACCGGCATCCACCTGCGCGGCGACGTCCTCGGCCGCGGGACCACCCTCGCGCCACCGTGAAAGGTCAACTGTCGCAATCACGCTCACTCGCCGATGTCCTCCGCCCACAGCTCCGGGTTGTCCGCGATGAAGTCGCGCATCAACGTCACGCACCGTTCGTCGTCGACCACGGTGACCTTCACGCCGTGTTCGGCCAGCCAGTCGTGGCCGCCGGTGAAGGTCCGGCTCTCCCCGATCACCACCGCGCCGATGTTGAACTGGCGCACCAGCCCGCTGCAGTACCAGCAGGGTGACAGCGTCGTGACCATGGTCGTCGAGCGGTACCCGCGCTGGCGGCCCGCATTGCGGAACGCATCGGTCTCGGCGTGCAGGGACGGATCGTCGAGCTGCACCCGCCGGTTGTGACCGCTGCCCAGCAGCGTGCCGTCCGCGGCGAACAGCGCCGCTCCGATCGGAATACCGCCTTCGGCCAATCCCTTTCGGGCCTCCTCGACGGCGACGTCGAGCATCTGGGACGCGGTCATGCTCACCGTCCCACTCTGGGGCCACCGCCGACGCCGCGCAACCGGAAGCTACGCGGCCTGTCCGTCAGTCGAACTCGGGACTCTCGGTGCGGGTCCGCTTGAGCTCCCAGAAGTGCGGATAGGACGCGAAGATCACCGACGCGTCCCACAACTTCCCGGCTTCCTCCCCGCGCGGGATACGTGACAGCACCGGGCCGAAGAAGGCCACGCCGTTGACGTGGATCGTCGGGGTGCCGACGTCGGGACCGACGGGGTCCATACCCTCGTGGTGGCTCTTGCGCAGCGCCTCGTCGTAGTCGGTCGACGTGGCGGCCGCGGCCAGCTCGGCGGGCAGACCGACCTCGTCGAGGGATTCGGCGATCACCCGGGTGAAGTCGGGATCGGTTTCCCGGTAGCCGAGGTTGTGGATGCGGGTGCCGAACGCGGTGTACAGCGGCCCGAGGACCTCCGGGCCCTTGGCCTGCTCGGCGGCGATCGCGACGCGGACCGGACCCCACGCCGTCTTCATCATCTCCAGGTACTCCTCGGGGAGGTCGCGCCCCTCGTTGAGCACGGCCAGACTCATCACGTGGAAGTTGACCTCGATGTCGCGCACCTTCTCCGCCTCCAGCACCCAGCGTGAGGTGATCCAGGCCCAGGGGCACAGCGGGTCGAACCAGAAATCGGCGCGGGACTTCTCGGACATGGCGGTCTCCTCTTCACATGAGCACGAGCGGGACAGACGACGCCTCAGAACAACGGTCGGCGCCCGTTCTGTCTTCCCGTATCAGGCTAGTGTTGGCGAGCGTGGCACTTCCCAACCTGACCCGCGACCAGGCTGCCGAGCGCGCCGCGCTCGTGACCGTCGACAGCTATCACGTCTCACTCGACCTGACGGACGGAGCCGGTAAGCCGGGCGAGCGGACCTTCCGGTCCGTGACGACGGTCGAATTCGACGCTCTCGCCGGCTCGGACACCTACATCGATCTCGCCGCGGACACCGTCCACAGCGCGACACTCAACGGTGTTGACATCGACGTATCCGGTTACGACGAGTCCACCGGCATCCCGTTGCGAGGGTTGCAGGGGCACAACACGCTCGTCGTCGATGCAGACTGCCGCTACTCGAACACCGGCGAGGGGCTGCACCGGTTCGTCGATCCGGTCGACGACGAGGTGTACCTGTACTCGCAATTCGAAACCGCGGACGCGAAGCGGATGTTCGCGTGTTTCGATCAGCCTGATCTCAAAGCCGCGTTCGACGTCACCGTGGTCGCGCCCGCGCACTGGGAGGTGATCTCCAACGGCGCCACCGTCGATGCCACCGACGAGGCCGGCGCCCGGCGCCACACGTTCAAGGCCACCCCGCGGATGAGCACCTACCTGGTGGCGTTGATCGCCGGACCGTACGCGCGGTGGGACGACGTGTATTCCGACGGCCACGGCGACATCCCGTTGGGCCTGTTCTGCCGCAAATCGCTGGCAGAGTACATGGACGCCGAGCGGCTGTTCACCGAGACCAAACAGGGATTCGGCTTCTACCACAACAACTTCGGCGTTCCGTACGCGTTCGGCAAGTACGACCAGCTGTTCGTGCCGGAGTTCAACGCGGGCGCCATGGAGAACGCCGGCGCGGTGACGTTCCTGGAGGACTACGTCTTCCGGTCCAAGGTGACCCGGGCGTCCTACGAGCGTCGCGCCGAGACCGTGCTGCACGAGATGGCGCACATGTGGTTCGGCGATCTGGTCACCATGCAATGGTGGGACGACCTGTGGCTCAACGAGTCCTTCGCGACGTTCGCGTCGGTGCTGTGCCAGGCCGAATCGACCGAGTACACGCAGGCGTGGACCACCTTCGCCAACGCGGAGAAGTCGTGGGCCTACCGCCAGGACCAGCTGCCCTCGACGCACCCGGTGGCCGCCGACATCCCGGATCTGCACGCCGTCGAGGTGAACTTCGACGGGATCACCTACGCCAAGGGCGCCAGCGTGCTCAAGCAACTGGTCGCCTATGTGGGGCTCGACGCGTTCCTCGCCGGGCTGCGCGACTACTTCCGCGACCACGCATTCGGCAACGCGACGTTCGGTGATCTGCTCGGCGCACTGGAGAAGTCGTCGGGACGCGATCTGTCGGGCTGGGGCCGCCAGTGGCTCAAGACCACCGGCCTGAACACCCTGCGCCCGGACTTCGACGTCGAGGCCGACGGCACGTTCACACGTTTCGCCATCGAGCAGGGCGGCGCCAAGCCCGGCGAGGGTGAGACACGGGTGCACCGGCTCGCGGTCGGTGTCTACGACGACGACGCGTCCGGCAAGTTGGTGCGGGTGCACCGCGAGGAGCTCGACGTCGAGGGATCGACCACCGACGTGCCCGGCCTGCACGGTGTGTCCCGCGGCAAGCTGATCCTGGTCAACGACGACGACCTGACCTACTGCTCGCTGCGGCTGGACCCCGACTCGCTGCAGACGGTACTGAGCCGCATCGCCGACATCGCCGAGCCGCTCCCCCGCACCCTGGCCTGGTCGGCGGCGTGGGAGATGACCCGCGACGCGGAGCTTCGGGCACGCGACTTCGTCGCGCTGGTGATCAGCGGGCTGCACGCCGAGACCGAAGTGGGTGTCGCGCAGCGACTCGTGATGCAGGCGCAGACGGCGCTGGGCTCCTACGCCGATCCCGCCTGGGCGGCCGAGAACGGCTGGCCCGCGTTCGGAGACGCGCTGCTGGACCTGGCCGCACAGTCGGCCCCGGGTTCGGATCACCAGCTGGCATTCGTCAACGCGCTGTGCTCGTCGGTGTTGTCGCCGAACCACGTGGCGGTGCTCTCGACGCTGCTGGACAACGAGCCTGCCGCGGTGAACCTCGAGGGCCTCGTCGTCGACACCGATCTGCGCTGGCGCGTCGTCACCGCGCTCGCCCGGGCCGGGGTCATCGACGCCGACGGCACCGCGACCCCGTTCATCGACGCCGAGGCCGACAACGACCGCACCGCGGCGGGCCGGCGCCACGCCGCGGCAGCCGCGGCGGCCCGTCCGCAGGCAGCGGTCAAGGACGCGGCGTGGGAGCAGGTCGTCGAGGACGACACGCTGGCCAACATCACCGCCCGCGCGATCATCGGCGGCTTCGCCCAGCCCGGTCAGGGTGAGGTGCTGGCGCCGTTCCGGGACCGCTACTTCGGCGCGATCTCGGGCGTCTGGCAGCGGCGCTCCAGCGAGGTCGCGCAGACGGTCGTCGTCGGGTTGTACCCGTCCTGGGAGATCAGCCAGGACGCGCTCGACGCGGCGGACCGGTTCCTGTCGGACCCGGAGGTGCCGCCGGCGCTGCGCAGGCTCGTCCTCGAAGGCCGCGCCGGGGTGGAGCGCTCGTTGCGGGCCCGCGAGTTCGACGTCACCTAGCTGGCCTCGCACCGCGAGCGCGCGCGTCTGCTCCGCGACACGCCGCTCGCCCCGGTGCGTCAGCGCGCGCTCGTCGCGCGTGAGCGCACCTATGCTCACGCCGTGGCGGTCAACAACAGCCGGCGGGCACGCGCGGCGCGGCGCCGCAAGCGGCGAGTCGCGGCCGTCGTCAACGATCTCACCGACGCCCAGTGGGCGTCGATCAAGGCGGCCTGGGAGGGGTGCGCCTACTGCGGGAAGACGACCGGCACGATGCAGCGCGACTGCGTCATGGCGATCTCGCGCGGCGGGCGCTACACCGTCGACAACGTGGTACCGGCCTGCGGGGCGTGCAACGCCAGCAAGTGCAACGACGAGGTCACCGGCTGGCTGCGGCGCAAGCGCTACGACGAGCGGCTGTTCCTGGAGCGCTACGTCCGGATCCGGGCCGAGCTGATGTCCGCGGAACGCGAAACCGCCCTCACGGTAGCTCCCGAGGCCGGGTCACTACCGTAAGGGCGGTTTCGCCAAAACGTCAGCGGGGTGAGACGCCGGCCGACAGCACGCGGATGCCGCTGATCAGGCCGTCGATCAGGTTGCCCTCCTTGAAGGACGCGGCCGCGGCCGAGACGCCCAGCGGGGCTGCTTCCTCGATGCCGCGACCCTTGACCCCGGCGCCGTAGACGACCTCGATGGCGCGCTGGTCCGGCGACACCGCCAGCAGCACCGCGTTGTCGGGTGTCGGCACCTTCGCCAGGATCTCGCGGGCGCCTGCCGCAGTGTCGGCACCGAGGTCGCCGATGTAGACCGCGAAGCGCGCCTTGGCCGCCCGCGAGCCGTACTTCATCGCGTTGTCGAGGATCACCAGATCCTTGGTCGGGAACGGATACTGCACCGAGAGCACGGTCGGCTCGGTGACAGCCGAGACACGTCCGCTCGCGGTGATGGCGGCGCCGTAGGGCAGCTCTGCGACGTCGAGGGCACCTGCCCTGGTCACTTCACCACTTGCCACTTGCGCCTCCTCCGATGGTCAGGTGCGAGCCGTGGCCGCCATGGCCATGGTCTGCAGGTTCGTCCGCTGCCCACAGGATGGGCTCGTGCGTCCACTTCTCCGACATGTCGAAGGTCGCCGGATGCGGGCCCTTCTTGGTGAAGATGAACAGCGACAGGAGACCCGCCAGCGCCAGCGGAACCAACAAGAAGCTTGCATGCACAAGAGCTGTTGTTGTCACGCGCAAACCGTATCCCACGGCCCGATCAGGCCGCGCCCTCACCCAGATATCTGACCCAGGCCGGATCGAGTTCCTTGACGCTGGAGAGCAGGCGCCAGTGCTGACCCTTCGGCGGCAACGGGGTGGTGTGCAGAGACCAGCCGAGCTCGCTGAGCAGTTTGTCGGCCTTGCGGTGGTTGCACGCCGAGCAGGCCGCGACGCAGTTCTCCCAGGTGTGGGCGCCGCCGCGGCTGCGCGGGATGACGTGGTCGACGGTGTCGGCCTTCGATCCGCAGTACGCGCAGCGGAACCTGTCGCGATGCATCAGGGCTGCCCTCGTCATCGGGATCCGCGCCCGGTAGGGCACCCGCACGAAGGTGCGCAGCCGGATCACGGTCGGCACCCGGATGGACCGCGTCGCCGAGTGGATGACCGGCCCTACCGGGTCGTCGTGCACGACGTCGGCCTTCCCGCACATCAGCATGATCACCGCGCGTCGCAGCGGCAGCGCCGTGAGCGGTTCGTAGGTGGAGTTCAGCAGCAACACCCGGCGGCGCCCCCACACCGAGGACTCCGCAACGACCGGGTGGGCATCGACAGTGGGAGCGACGCTGTGCAGCGCGCGCGAGGCAGTAGGAGACGATGATCCGGGTAGGGCCACCGCGGTCCGGTGATTCCGGTGGCCGCGTCCGTTCTTGCGCTGCGCCATAGATCCTCCGTCGGACAGTCCACCACGGATTTCCTCGGATCGCACGGCAATTCTCGACGTGTTCGCTGGTCAGTCCGATGAACAACCGGTGACGGCCCCCTGATGCCGCCCGGCCGCACCCCGATGCGCGCCGAGCGCGGGACCGGCGATGGCCCACAATGGAGACGATGGACGCGCACAGCAAGCAGCAGTCGTTCTATGACGCCGTCGGCGGGCACGCCACGTTCCACACCCTCGTGGCGCGGTTCTACGAACTCGTCCGCGACGACGAGATCCTTCGCCCGCTCTACCCCGAGGACGACCTCGTCGGGGCCGAGGAGCGTCTCCGGATGTTCCTCGAGCAGTACTGGGGCGGGCCGCGGACCTACTCCGATCAGCGTGGCCACCCCCGGCTGCGGATGCGTCACGCACCGTTCCGCATCGGCTACCTGGAGCGCGACGCGTGGCTGCGGTGCATGCACACCGCGGTGGCCGAGATCGACTCCGCGACCCTCGACGACGCGCACCGCCGCGAGCTGATCACCTACCTGGAGATGGCCGCCGAGTCGATGGTCAACTCTCCGTTCTAGGTCTCAGCGCAGCACCACCGCGGGATCGCCGCGGCGCAGGTACACCGTGCCGAAGCGGGCGTCGACGCGAAGCCAGTTCGGCAGCGCGCGCACCCGCACCACCTCGTCGGTGTCGCCGGCCCCCCGGTCCTCGGCCGTCGGCTGCGGCAGGAAACCCATCGCCGTCAGCGTCAGCACGCACCGCATCGGGATCCCGACGGTGTCGTGTTGCGAGGCCACGGTGAGCACTTCCTGATCGAGCAGCGAGGTCGGCGGGCCGAACGCACTGGAGTGTTCCTTGGCCAGGCTCATGCCGCGCTCGGCCAGGTCGAGCACCGCGGCCGCGGGGACGTCGTCGAGGTAGACGAATCCCTTCTCCGGGGGCAGCACGCCCCGCCACGCCGAATCCATCGAGAACCCGGGGTCGACGTGTCCCGCCGACGTCGCCGCCCGCAGTCCGGCCAGCAGCACATCGGCTCCCACGGACAGGTCGGACGGGACGATTCTGCCCGCCACCACCCGGCTGGCGAGCACATCGAATCCTGTTGCCACCCAGGCGACGATCATTCCGCCCTCGCGCTCGCGCAGCCTCACCACCGCCGCGTCGTCGAGGCGCAGCGCGCGTTCGGTGAACGTCGCGAGGTCGTCGCGGTCGGCCGCGCGCGCCGGCCAGAGGCCGCGCTCGCCGCCGCTCATCGCGTCCAGCGCTGCAGGTATTCGCGCTGAGCGACCGAGAGGCGTTGCAGCCGTTGCTCGTCGATGTGGACCGCGGCGAGTTGGGTGTCGGCGACGACCGCCGGCCTCGAGTCGGGCGCAGCCCCGACCGAGCGCACCTCGTAGCCCACCGTGAAGTCGACCGCCCGCACCCGCTTCGACCACATGGTGACCTGCAGCGGCGAATCGACCAGACGCAGCTGGGCCTTGTAGGAGATGTTGACCTCGGCGATCAGCAACCCGATCGTGGTGATCGTCTCCCCGAAAGGCTCACGCAGGAACGGGATCCGGGCCTCCTCGAGAATCGTGACCATCGTGGCGTGGTTGATGTGCTGATACATGTCGATGTCCGACCACCGCACATGCACCGGCGCCGTGAAGCCACGCTGCTCGGTCATCCGGACGACCCCGTTCCGCTTGTTCTGGTCATGCTGCGGATCTGACGCGCCGCCACCGACAGCGTCGCCAGGTCGTGCTCGCCACTCTCGTAGAGCTCGGTCAGGGTGCGACGCGCCCGGCTGATCCGCGAGCGGTTCGTCATCTCCCACTCGGCGATCTTCTCGACACCGTTCTCGTCCGGTTCACCGACGGCCAGCACGTCGAAGCACAGTGCCCGCAGGGACCCGTAGATGTCATCGCGAATCGCCAAGCGCGCCAACGAATGCCAGCGGTCGTTGCGCGACAGCCGCGACACGGCGGTCAGCAGCCCGTCGGTGCCGAGATGATCCATCAACGCGAAGTAGGCGTCTGCGACCTCGGCGGGGTCCCGGTCGATGATGTCGGCGATGTCGATCACGTCGAGCAGGCTGAACTGATACAGCCCGGTGGCGACCGTGTACGCGACGTCCTCGGCCACCCCGTGGGCACTGAACTCCCCCGCCTCCTTCTCGACGATCGCCTTGTCGTCACCGCGCAGCCAGTCCGGCATCGACGGCATCAGCGCCGCGACCTTGTCGGCGAACCGGTTGATCTCGGCGCCGACGGCCAGCGGTAGTGGCCGGTAGTTGAGCAGCCAGCGGGTCGCGCGGTCGATGAGGCGCCGAAGATCGAGGGTCATCCTGTCGGTCACCGCCACCGACACACCGTTGGCGCCCGCCTCGCGGATCTGACGCCATACCCGCCCGAAACCGAAGATCGCGTCTCCGGCGGCGAAGCTGCGCACCGCGTCGATCGGGGCGACGCCGACATCCTCGGCGACGCGGTAGGCATAGGAGATGCCGGCGGTGTCGACGACGTCGTTGACCAGCATGGTGGTGACGATCTCGCGACGCAGTTGGTGGGACCGGATGTCCGGGCCGAACCGCTCCCGCAGCGTCGTCGGGAAGTAGGACGGCAGCCGTGACGCGAAAACCTCCTGGTCCGGAAGCTCCCCGGCGAGAAGATCGTCCTTGAGCGCCAGTTTGACGTGTGCCATCAGCGTCGCCAATTCCGGTGATGTCAGACCGAGTCCGGCTTCGGTGCGCCGCAGGATCTCCTTCTCCGACGGCAGCGCCTCGAGCACCCGGTTGAGTCCGCGACGCTCGACGAAGTCCTTGATCATGCGGGCGTGCACGTTGAGCAGACTGGCCGCGTTGGCCCGGCTGGTGCCCATCAGATCGTTCTGACTTTCGTTGTCGGCCAACACGAGTCGGCCGACCTCATCGGTCATCGACAACAGCAGATCGGTGCGGTCCGCCTCGGCGACCTTGCCGGCGGTCACCAGCGAGTCGATCAGGATCTTGATGTTCACCTCATGGTCCGAACAGTCCACGCCGGCGGAGTTGTCCATCGCGTCGGTGTTGATCCGGCCGCCGCACAGGTCGAACTCGGTGCGTCCCAACGACGTCACCCCGAGGTTGCCGCCTTCGCCGACCACCTTGGCCCGTACCTGATTTCCGTTGACCCGGACCGGGTCGTTGGCACGGTCGCCGACGTCGGCGTCGGCCTCCGTCTCCGCCTTGATGTAGGTGCCGATGCCGCCGTTCCACAGCAGATCGGCCGGGGCCTTCAGGATCGCCTTCATCAGGGCGGGCGGGGTCATCTCGGTGGCGTCGCCTTCGATGCCCAGCGCCGCGCGGGCCTCGTCGCTGATCGGGATCGACTTCTGCTCGCGACTGTAAACCCCGCCGCCGGCGCTGATCAGCGACGTGTCGTAGTCGTCCCAACTCGATCGCGGCAGATCGAACAGACGTCGTCGCTCGGCGTACGAAGACGCGGCATCCGGTGTCGGGTCGATGAAGATGTGGCGGTGATCGAAGGCCGCGAGCAGCCGGATGTGTTCGGAGAGCAGCATTCCGTTGCCGAACACGTCACCGCTCATGTCGCCGACGCCCACGACGGTGAAGTCCTCGGACTGGGTGTCGATGCCCATCTCCCGGAAGTGGCGTTTCACCGACTCCCACGCGCCCTTGGCGGTGATGCCCATCGCTTTGTGGTCATAGCCGACCGACCCGCCCGAGGCGAACGCGTCGCCCAGCCAGAAGCCGTAGGACTTCGCGACATCGTTGGCGATGTCGGAGAACGTCGCGGTGCCCTTGTCGGCCGCGACCACCAGGTACGCGTCGTCGCCGTCCCGGCGCACGACCTCGGCCGGGGTGACGACATCGCCGCTGATCTTGTCGACGTTGTCGGTGATGTCGAGCAGGCCGGCGATGAACAGCCGGTAGCAGGCCACTCCCTCTTCGCGGGTGGCGTCCCGATCCGCGGCGGCGTCGCCCGTCGGGGCCGGCGGCTTCTTCACCACGAAGCCACCCTTGGCGCCGACCGGGACGATGACGGCGTTCTTGACGGCCTGCGCCTTGACCAGACCGAGGATCTCGGTGCGGAAGTCCTCGCGCCGGTCCGACCACCGAAGACCGCCCCTGGCCACGAAGCCGAACCGCAGGTGCACGCCCTCGACCCGGGGCGAGTAGACGAAGATCTCGAACTTCGGCCTCGGGAGCGGCAATTCGTCGATCAGCTCGGGGTTCAGCTTGAACGACAACACATTCCGCGCACGCGCCGAGTCCGCGGCAGTGACGAAGTAGTTGGTGCGCAGCGTGGCCTGGATCATCGACGCGAACGCGCGCAACACCCGGTCGGTGTCGAGGCTGACCAGCGCGTCGATGTCGGCGGCCACCGCGGCCGCGGCGGACTGGGCATCCCGGTTGGCCCCTCCTGGATTGCCGTCGACCGGGCTGTAGAGGGCTTCGAACAGCTCGACGAGCGACCGCGCGGTGCCGGCGTTGTCGTTGAGCACCGATGCGATGTGGGACTGGCTGTACGGGAAGCCGGCCTGCTTGAGGTACTTGGCGTAGGCGCGCAGCACCGCGACCTGCTGCCACGTCAGCCCGGCCCTCAGCACCAGCTCGTTGAACCGGTCGATCTCGGCGTTGCCGTGCCAGATCGCGGTGACGGTGTCGGCGAACCGCTCCGCTGTCGCGGCGCGTTCGGGACCCGGCGGCGCCTGCGGAATCCCGCGGTGCGGCGAAACCTTGAACTGGTAGATCCACACCGGCAGGCCGTCCGGCCGCGTCACGGTGAAGGGCCGCTCCTCCAGCACCACGACGCCCATCGACTGCAGCATCGGGAGCAGACGGCTCAGCGACGCGGACTGTCCACCCAGGTACCAGTTCAGATCGGAGACGCCGGACGTTTCCGTGTCGTCGCTGTCGGCGAGCACCAACTTCACCGTGTTGTCGTGCAGCTCTTCGATGATCGCGATGTCATCGAGCGCGCGGGCGGGCGTGTTCGCCTGCTTGTAGACCTCGGGGAACGCCGACGCGTAGTGGTCGGCGGTGCCGTGGTCGACGGGGCCGCCCGCCGGCAGTGCGCCCATCAGCCTGTCACCCCACGTACGGGCGGCCTCGGTGAGCAGATCCTGGATGCGCGCCTCGTTGTCGTCGGAGACGTCGACCTCGTGCTGACGCAGCCCGGCCGGCAACCGGACGGTGAAATGAACCACCGCCCAGGGTGATTCGCTGACCCGCGCGGCATAGTCGATGCTCACGCCGCCGAGCTCGCGAACCAGGATGTCCTGCATTTCGAGCCGAACCACGGTGGTGTAGCGGTCGCGCGGCAGGTAAACCAGACACGAGACGAAATGCGCGAGCGGATCGGCGCGCATGAACAGCAGGGTGCGCCGGCGCGCCCCGAGGTCCACCACGGCCATCGCCATGTCGAGCAGACCGCGCGCGCTGAGCGCGAACAACTCCGAGCGCGGGATCGTCTGGATGATGTCGAGCAGCAGCTGTCCGGGGTGGCTCGGATCCCGGTGCGCCATGGCGAGCGCATCGTTGACCCGTCGCGACACCAGCGGGATCTCGAGCACGTTGGCGTTCATCGCCGCGACGGTGAACAGCCCGACGAATCGGTGCTCGATCGCGTCGGCGTCCCGCTCCGCGGATTGCTCCCGCACCACGACGATCTGCGGGTACGCGCCGTAACGCAGGAAGCTCGGAATCGTCGCCTGGGCCAGGGTGAGCAGTTCGTCCTTCTGGGTCAGCTGCGGCAGCACATCCTGACGCAGCCGCAGCACGCCCAGCCGACTGGAGGTGTCGACCGTGGCCTCGCCGTCGCGGACCGGGCAGCGCTGGTAGCCCAGCAGCACGAAATGACCGTCGGCGAGCCAGCGCAGCAGTGCCGCGACGTCCTTGCGGTCCGGACTGGGGAACCGTCGCCCGGTGTCACCGTCGAGTTCGGCGGCCAGGATCCGCAGTGCCGCAGCCATGTCGGTGGAGTCCAGCGCCACCTGCCGCGCGTCGGCGAGCACCTTGGGCAGCAGTTCCTCGGCTTCGGCCAGGGCGTGGCGGTCCACCGACCCTGCCAGTTGCACGTGCACCCACGTCTCGTCGACGCCGTCGCTGAACGACGCATCCGAGACGGGGGCGACGTCGAGCAGCTCCCCCGCTCCACCTCGCCGGACGCGGAAGCCGGGGTTCATGATCGCGGTGTAGGCCACGCCGATGCGGTGCAGCAGCACCGTCACCGAATCCATCAGCAACGACGCGTTGTCGGTGACGATCTGCAGGGCGGGACCGAACCCGGTCGCCTCGTCGCCGGGATACACCGCGACGTTCGTCGCGCCCGGCAGACGCGTGCCGGCCAACCGGCACTGCGCCTCGACCAGGGCGGTGGTGTCGAGTCCGTCGTCGTGGCGGCGCAGCGGCCCGGTGACCGCGGCGTCCGCCCCGGGCGCCCCGCCGTGCGGCCCCCGATAGGTCGCGAGGTAGGCCGGGATCAGCCGCTCGACCATCTCGGCGCCGACTGCGCCCGTCGCACCGTTCACGGCGCCCGGATTCAACGACATTCGCCGCTCCTGACTCACGCGTGCGGACCCGCCGTCGTTGGCTGCAACCGGCGCCCGACCCACGGGTGTCATGGGCGGCGCCGGTTACCTGGTCCGCACGACGAGACTAGTCCCGCGTCAGCTTCCGGTGGGTGACCCTGTGCGGACGCGCTGCATCTGCGCCGAGTCGTTCGATCTTGTTCTCCTCGTAGCCACCGAAGTTGCCCTCGAACCAGAACCACTTGGCCTCGTTGTCGCTGTCGCCCTCCCACGCGAGGATGTGCGTGCAGGTGCGATCGAGGAACCAGCGGTCGTGGCTGATGACCACCGCACAGCCGGGGAAGTTCTGCAGCGCGTTCTCCAGCGAGCTCAGCGTCTCGACGTCGAGGTCGTTGGTGGGCTCGTCGAGCAGGATCAGGTTGCCGCCCTCTTTGAGGGTGAGCGCGAGGTTCAGCCGGTTGCGCTCGCCGCCGGAGAGCACGCCGGCCGGCTTCTGCTGATCGGGGCCCTTGAAGCCGAACGCCGACACGTAGGCGCGCGACGGCACCTCGTTCTGGCCGACCTCGATGAAGTCCAGCCCGTCGGAGACGACCTCCCAGACCGTCTTCTTCGGATCGATTCCGCCGCGCGTCTGGTCGACGTAGCTCAGCTTGACGGTCTCGCCGACCTTGACGGTGCCGCTGTCGGGCTCCTCAAGTCCGACGATGGTTTTGAACAGCGTGGTCTTGCCGACACCGTTGGGTCCGATGACGCCGACGATGCCGTTGCGCGGCAATGTGAACGACAGGTCCTTGATCAGCAGCCTGCCGTCGAAGCCCTTGTCGAGGTGTTCGACCTCGACCACCACGTTGCCCAGGCGGGGGCCGACGGGGATCTGGATCTCCTCGAAGTCGAGCTTGCGCGTCTTCTCGGCTTCGGCGGCCATCTCCTCGTAGCGCTGCAGGCGGGCCTTGTTCTTGGCCTGGCGCGCTTTGGCGCCGGAACGGACCCATTCGAGCTCGTCCTTGAGTCGCTTCTGCAGCTTCGCGTCCTTGCGGCCGGTGACGGCGATGCGCTCGGCCTTCTTCTCCAGGTACGTGGAGTAGTTGCCCTCATAGGGGTAGGCACGACCGCGGTCGAGCTCGAGGATCCACTCGGCGACGTTGTCGAGGAAGTAACGGTCGTGGGTGACGGCCAGGATCGCGCCCTTGTACTCGGCGAGATGCTGTTCGAGCCACAACACGCTCTCGGCGTCGAGGTGGTTGGTGGGTTCGTCGAGCAGCAGCAGGTCGGGCTTGGAGAGCAGCAGCTTGCACAGCGCGACGCGGCGCTTCTCGCCGCCGGACAGGTGGGTGACGGGCTCGTCGGGCGGCGGGCAGCGCAACGCGTCCATCGCCTGTTCGAGCTGGCTGTCGATGTCCCAGGCGTCTGCGGCGTCGAGCTCCTCCTGGAGCTTGCCCATCTCGTCCATCAGCTCGTCGGTGTAATCGGTCGCCATCAACTCCGCGACCTCGTTGTACCGGTTGAGCTTGCCCTTGATGGCCACGCCGTCCTCGACGTTCTCCCGGACGGTCTTGGTCTCGTCGAGTTGGGGCTCCTGCATGAGGATCCCGACCGTGGCGCCGGGCTGCAGGAACGCGTCGCCGTTGTTGGGCTGATCCAGCCCGGCCATGATCCGCAAGACGCTCGACTTACCGGCCCCGTTGGGACCGACGACGCCGATCTTCGCGCCCGGAAGGAAGTTCAGCGTGACGTCGTCAAGGATGACCTTGTCGCCGTGCGCCTTGCGGACCTTCCGCATCGTGTAGATGAATTCGGCCATAGCCTCGATGTCGCCTTTCTCGATCCCTGTTACTTGTCTCCCGGGATCACGTCGGACCTCCGCGATGGTTGGGGCCCATCCTAGGCGCGGCGATATCGGAGGCGATGGCCCCTACGCGCTCAGGGACAGCGCCTCGTCGTCACGCTCTGCGCTCGGGGTCTCGACGGCGTCCTCGGCGTCCTCGGCATCCGCGGTGTCCCGCCCGTCCGCCTCGTCGCGGGGCTCGGCCACCGCGGGCCTGGAATGCCTGCGGCTCTCCATGCGCACGATGCACCGCGCCAGATCGGGCCCCACGGAGGTCGCCCTGATCTCCAGCGAGGACCGGCGGTTGCCGTCGCGATCCTCGTATTCGTTGGTGTACACGTTTCCAACGACGATCACCGGGTCTCCCTTCCCGAGGCCCGCGCCCACGCCGGTGATCAGGTTTCCCCAGCAGTTCACGGTCGCGTAGAGCGAGTTGCCCGGCTCCCAGGTGCCCTCCGCGGTGCGCCGCCGCGAGTTGCTGGCAACCCGGAACTTGATCAGTTCCTGGTCGCCGACCCAGCGGCGGTCGGGTGCGGTGATGATGTTGCCGACGATCGTGATCGGTGTCTCGAACATGGCGGTGCCTTCCTGTTTTCGGCTACCGGCCGGACGACGTGTCCGGCCCGTGTTGACACCGCCATTGAGCGCCTCGTCACCGACACCGAATGCCACGACGACCGCAACAGGGCCGCGACTGTGGATGAACTCGGGTTTGGGGATGAACTCCGGGTTGAGGACGACATGCGGGCCGGCCATCGCGTCGATGTGCTGCATCGGGTTGCGAGGCCGGCCCGTGCCCCGACGCTAACACAACGTCTGAATATGTGAACAGCTGAAAATATGACCGCCCCGGACGGTCAGCCCCTTTCCCGTTCCCGGCGTGCGAGTTCGGCGAGCATGTTGTTGTAGGCGGCCAGATCGGCGTCGTCGTCGCGGTCGGCGGCGCGGTCGAGGCGCCTGGCGGTGCGGTCGTCGGTGCGACGCCACTGGATGAACAACGCGATCAGCACCACGACGAGCGGGACCTCGCCTGCCGCCCAGGCGATCCCACCGCCCACCCGCTGATCGGCGAGCAGGTCGGTGTGCCAGGGCAGCTGCAGTGAGCGATAGAAGCTCTCGGCGAGAACCGACTGCGTCCCCATCAGCACCACCCCGAAGAAGGCGTGCAGCGGCAGCGAGGCGAAGACCATCCCGAGCTTCGCCAGATGCGGTATCGGCCGGGGCGTCGGGTCGACCCCGATGACGACCCAGTAGAACAGGTATCCGCTCAGCAGGAAGTGGACGTTCATCGCGACGTGGGCGGCGTGACTGCCCGCCGCCGCGTCGAACAGGCCGCTGAAGTACAGGCCGTAGAACCCGACGACGAACAGCCCCGTCGCGACGAACGGGTTGGTCAGGAACTGGGAGACCCGCGAGTGCAGCGCGGCGAGAAGCCACTCGCGCGGCCCGGGTGCGCCGGTGCGCCCCGCCACCGGCAACGCCCTCAGCGCCAGGGTCACCGGCGCGCCGAGCACCAGCAGGATCGGCGCCAGCATCGACAGCATCATGTGCGCGATCATGTGGATGCTGAACATCGCCGGCATGTAGCGGCCGAAGCCCGACGACGTGGCCAGCAGCAGCACGAGGCAGCCGAGCAGCCACGCCACCACCCGTCCGGTCGGCCACGCGTCGCCGCGGCGCCGCAGGCGGCGCACCCCGGCCAGATACACGAGCGCCAGAACGATCGCCGCAGTGCCCAGCACCAGGTCGAAACGCCAGTCGGACAGCAGCCTGCCCAGTGTCGGCGGTCCGTCGAGGTCGTACCCGATCTCGACGGCGGGTATGGACAGGTTCGGGTTCAGCGGAGGCGGCGGCGGGGTGCGGCCCAGCGCGACGGCGACGCCGAACGTGAGACCGAAGACCGCCGCCTCGACGAGCGCGAGACGGATCAGCGGGCCGCGCGCCCGCGGATCGGCCTGCAGCGCCGCCACACCCCGGCGCCGCTGCTGCCAGCCGAGGACGCCCAGCGCGACAAGGGCCGCGATCTTGGCCAGCAGCAGCGTGCCGTAGGTCGTGGTCACCAGGTCGGAGGGGCGGACCCGGACCAGCGCGTTGATGGTGCCGCTGAGCGCCATCGCCACGAAACACCACAGCGCGACCGCCGAGAACCGACGGGCGGCCAGCGCGGCATGGTCGTCGCCGTCGTCTGAGCCGCGCTGGGCGTGCACCAGAAGGGCGAGCAGGCCGCCGGCCCACAGCGCGCCGGCGAGCATGTGCGCGGTCAGGCTGTTCGTCGCGATGTCGTGCGCGCCGCCCGACGACGAATGCCCGCTCAGCGCGATCGGCAGCAGCGTGATCAGCGAGCCGGCGAGCAGCACCGGCGTCCAGGACCACCGCAGCACCGGGATGCTCACCACGGTGACCAGCGCCGCGAACAGCGCCGTCCACCGCCACGCCCCGGCGATGTCGATCAGGTCGGCCACCGACCAGATGTCGGCGGGGCTCATGCGCGTCGACAGCGGTTGGCCGCTGACGTCGGACACCGTCAGCGGCACCATCAGCACCGCACACACCGTCCAGATCCCCGACGCGGCGGTGCCCATCCGCAGCGCCCGGTAGCCCGCGGCGTCGAGCACCTGGTTGTGCTGCGGCGGCACCATGAACGCCGCGAAGAGGAAACCCCCGACGGCGACGACGGCTGCGATCTCGCCGGCTGCCCGCACGAACGGCAACCCGTAGCTCGTCACCGGTCCCGGATCGGGCAGACCGGTCGCGGTCAGCGCGTCCGCCAGCGACAGTGCCGCCAGTGCCACGGCGGTGACACCGGCGAGCGCGGCGACCCCGTAGAGCACCGCCCACGCCGGGGCGCGGCGGACACCGCTGCGCACGTGCGGGGCCGTGGACGTCATGTCCCCCAGGGTATGACCTCGGCGAAGGCGATCTACGACACAGGGTCGTTGCGCAGTTCCCGCCTGCTGCGTTCACGAGCGAAGAACTGCCTGCGCGCGCACCGGTCGACGGTGTTCATGTCTCTGAGGATGCCGCGCAACTCGGCGCGGAAAGCCTTTCGGCGCTCGGGCAGGTCGGCGGCGGGTTCGAGCAGATGCTGGTCGGCCGCCACCTGGCGGGCGGTGACGAAGAGCAACGCCGACACCGACTCGGTGCTCTGCACCCGTCCCTGCGCGACGTACTGCTGCCCGAGCCCTAGCGCTTTGGCCGTCAGATCCTTCTCCGAGATCTCGGCGGGCGCATCGATCAGAGCGTCGGCGACGATCTGGTACGCCTCGAAGAACGGCCGCAGCAACGGTCCGGCGATCGCGGGGCGCTTCTCCCTCAGCAGGGCGTCTAGCTGGTCACCGCCCGCCGCGACGTCACTCTCCCACTGCGGGTGCCACGACATCTCCTCGCGGACGTGCTCGCGGTAGGCCGCCGAATCGGCGAAATAGAACTCGAACTTCAGCAGATCGCGCAGCCGCATCACCTGACTCCAGAACGCATCCACCCGGTCGGTGTCGGTCCGCGCCGCGTAGGCGAGCGCCAGCTCGACCAGGGACGTCTCCAGGAACGCGTCGATCAACGAGTTCCGGTAGAAGGCCGCCTGCAGCTCGTCCTGCGGCGCGATATTCCACACTGGGACGCGGCCGCTGTCGGTGCGCGTCACGGGAAGACCTCCGGACAGGGCGTCGAGCGCAGCCCGCACCCCGTCGGGGGTGCGCAACCGCAACGCACTGTTGGTCATCGGAACCTGCTTGCGCTCAAGGTAATCCAATGAATCCTGCAGCGTGTGGTGCAGCTGGTCGAGAGTGAGCGCGATCCCGCGAGTGCTGAGCAGCAGTCCCGACACCAGCGCCGTGGCGTTGACCGGGGTGACCTGGAGGATGCGCCACGCGACCTCGAAGGCCATCTTCTGCATCGCCAGGCGTTTCGCCGGCTCGTTCGTGGTCATCTCCCCGTGCGGCTCGCCGAGGTACTCACGCATCGACACGGCGTCGGGAAAACGGACGTAGATCTTGCCGTAGTTACGCTCGCCCTGCGCCCTGATGTAATTCACCAACCAGGACAGCCCCTCGGGAGTCTTCTCCCCACCTCTGGCGTAGCGGGCGTACTCGGCGGTCTCGTGCAACTGGTCGAAGCTGATGGACACCGGCTGAAGCAGGATGTCGTCACTGCGCCCGTCCAGGTAGGCGTCGGCGACGTAGGAGAGCAGGCCGAGCTTGGGCGGCAACATCTTTCCGGTACGCGACCGCGTTCCCTCGATCGCCCAGGACAGATTGAACCGCTTTTCCACGATGTAGCCGACGAACTGGCGCAGCACGAACTTGTACAGCGGATCGTCGAGTTTGCGACGCAGGAAGATGACACCGGAGCGTCGCATCAGCGGGCCCATGAACCCGAACGACAGATTCACCCCGGCGAAGGTGTGCACAGGCGGTAAACGATTCTCCTGCATCGCGACCGGGACGATCACACCGTCGAGATACGACCTGTGGGAGAACAGCAGCACCGCCGGGTGCGCCTCCAGCGCATGCCGCATCTGTTCGATCTCGGCGCGGTCGTAGTCGATGTTCGGGTCGAACCCGCGACTGAAGATGGCGCGCCCCAACGACGGGATCAGGTCCACCGAGAACCGGCTCCAGCCGGTGCCGAGTTCGTCGAGCATCTCACCGGCCTGCTCCATCGTCGCGCCGGGGATGTTCTTCAGACCTTCCCGGAACCGCGCCGACGCCAGGACCTCGGGCTTGATCAGCTGGGGCGACTTGTACTCGGGCCCGAGCAGCCGCAGCTCCACGCGCTCGATGGCCAGGATCGCCCGGCGGATCACGAATCGGGCGAATTCCCGGGGGTTTTCGGCCACCGTGGTCTCGCGCCACCGCTCGCGCAGTTCGAAGACCGTCGCCGGATCGCCGGCGACGACGCGCGCGCGGGAGGGGTCGCGCTTGAGGATGCTGTGCTGCAGAGCCTTGGGGGGACGGTAGGTGTCGCGACCGGACAGCAGCGCGACGACCTTGGACCGGGTCGGCAGCCCGCCGGGCACCCAGAACACGCGGACCGGGACGACGGAACGGGTTTCGTCGGCCTCCAGGAGTTCGACCAGCCGCGCGAGCACCGCCGGTGTGGGGTCGTCGTCGGCGGGCAGTTTGAGGACTTCGATCCTCGACTCGGGATGTGCCCGCCGCTGCGTCGCGAGCCAGTCGCTGAGCATCTCCTCCTCGGCGGGCGAGGAGACCGACGCCAGCACCAGCGTGTCGTCGACGGCGGTGTAGGCGGCGATGTCGTCGGCGCGGATCTTCACGACGTCCCCTCGCGGCTGTCGGCCGGTTTCTCCGCCGGCTCAGGCGGATCCGCGTCGGGCCTGTCGGACACCTTCGACGACGCCCGTGTCGCTTTCGTCTTCGGTTGCGCCTTTTTGGCGGTCTTCGGTTGCGCCTTCTTGGCGGTCTTCGTCGCGGTCTTCGTCGCGGTCTTCGTCGGGGTCTTCTTCGCAGCGGCTTTGCGCGGGGTCCGCTTCTTCGCGGGCCGGGACCGCGTGTACAGGTCGGGCAGCTTCAGCTCGTCGTGCGGCCAGTCGGCGAGGGTGTCGAGGTAGAGCTGCCGGATCTCCTCGATGCGGGACGGGAGATCCTCCTGCGTCCAGTCGTCCACCGGAATCGGCGGGTAGACCACGACATCGACCAGGCCGGGGTTGAACGTACTGGAGTCGCGGGCCGCGATCACCTCGGCGTTGCGGATGACGATCGGCACGATCGGAATGTTCACCGACATCGCGATCCGGAACGGCCCCTTCTTGAACTCCCCGACCTCGGTGGTGTCGAGGCGGGTGCCCTCCGGTGCGATGAGGATCGAAAGACCTTTGCGTGCAAGCTCTTCAACCTTTTTGAGACCTTCCACCGCCTTCTTCGGATCGTCGCGGTCGATGAACGCGGCATCGAGGATCTTGCCGATCGTGCCGACGATCGGGTCGTTCTCGAGCTCCTTCTTGCCCACCGTGGTGAAGTCTTCGTTGATCAACCGGCCCGCGATCAGCGGATCGGCCTGGTTGCGGTGGTTGAAGATGAACACGGCGGGCCGCTGCGCGGTCAGGTTCTCCCGACCCAGCACCTGCAGGTTGATCCCGATCGTGTCCAGCAGGGTCCGACCGAACATCGAGGTGAAAAAGTTCACCCCGGTGCGCTTGTTGCGTGTCAACAAGCCGAGGCCCAACGCCCCCGCGGCGATCGGCACCATCGACGCGATACCGACCGCGGTGCGCACCTGCGACGCGGGGCTGGCACCGCTGCGGCTGCTGAACTTCAGGATCGGCCAACCACGCTTGGCCGCGACCGCGGCCATCTTGCCCGCCGGATTGGTGGGCCGCGGGTTGCCGACGAGATACATCAGGGCGACATCCTCGTCGCCGTCGGCGTAGAAATAGCTCCTCGACAGGTCGATGCCGTTGACGGACGCGAATTCCTGTACCGCACGGGCTTTTCCGGGTCCCCAGATGATTGGGCGCTGCACCTCGCCGGTGATGAGGCCGTCGTCGTCGATCTCGAACTTGTTGCTCAGCACGTTGTCGATGCCCAGGAATCGGGCGACGGGCTCGACCTGGACCGTCAGCGCCGACGAACTGAGGACGACGGTGTGGCCGCGGTTCATGTGCGCGCGGACGATCTCGCGCATCTCCGGATAGATCCTGCCGACGATCTTCTGCACGAACAGCCTCTCGGCGAGTTCGTCGACGTCGTCGAGCGAGTTGCCGCGCAGCATCCGCGCGCCCTTGCCGATGAGGTCCTCGAACTCGGAACGGCCGAGTTGGTGGTTCAGCCCGGCCTGCACCATGCCGATGAACTCGCCCACCGACATCTGTCTGCGCCGCAACCGATCCTGCGTCATCACCACGCCGGTGAACCCCGCCACCAGGGTTCCGTCGAGGTCGAAGAACGCGCCGATTTGCGCCCCCGCCGGGCTCGCCTGTATCTCGGCGACCGAGCCGGGAAGACGCATCTGCCGGTTGACCGGAATCTCCGATGTCACTGCGGGCCACTCCCGTTCCGTTCGATACTGCTCATTTTTCCTGTGCTCCGACCCGGCTGAACGTCGCCGGCACCGCGCGACCGTCCCCGCCGAGAGCGAGGACTTCGTCGAAGCCGTCCAACAGGCATTGCGCGAGAAGACCGGGATCGGTGATCGAGGCCCGGTCGTAGCGGGTACTGATGGTGCAATACCCCGAGCGCGAGATCAGGACGACCATCATCGCGACACCGGGCAGGGGCCCGAGACCGTACTGGCGCAACACCTTCGCACCGGCGATGAAGGTATCGCCGGCGTAGACGGGCACATTGCTGGCCTGCACATCGGAGTTGACGATCGATCCCGCCATCGTCTCCAGCACGCTGTCGGGAAGCAGGCTGACGAGCGGGGCGATCGCACCGACCACGTCGAGGGCCCGCTCGTCGCGCTTGCTCCTCATCTGCGCGCGAATCTCCTTGATACGCATCGCGGGGTCCGACAGTCCGACGGGTGCGGCGAGGTTGACCCCCACGAAGCGGTTGCCCCCCGCAGGGTCGGCATCCGACCTGAGATTGACCGGGACGGCCATCGGCAGCGTGTCGACGGGCACCCCCATGGACTCGTGGTAGAGCCGCAGCGCACCGCAGAGCCCGGCCAGGTAGGCGTCGTTGATCGAGCCTTCGGCGGCCTTCGACGCGCGGTGCAGGTCACTGAATTCGATGTCGATGGCCTCGCTGCGCGACGACAGGCTTCGCCGCCGCAGGATCGGCGACGGGTCGGCGACCGGACCGACCACGCGCACACCGGACCTCGCGTAATCGAAGACGCTGCCGAGCCGCTCGACCGGGTCGCGAACGACGTGGCCCACGGCCTGCGCGGCACCGGCGACCGCCCCGACCACCCCGCCGACGATCGTGCCGGGCAGGCGGTTGAGCCCACTGCGCATCAGGTCGTTGGGCGACAGGTCGGTCGGCACCGGCATCGGCGGCACGGGTTGCGGCGGCGGCTCCCGCTCGAAGTCGTACAAATTGGCGAACATCTCGACGCCGCCGACCCCGTCGGTGACGGCATGGCTGAGATGCACCATCAGTGCTGCCCGGCCGTCCTGCACACCCTCGATCAGGGTCGCGGTCCACAGCGGCCGGGAGATGTCGAGCGGTGACTGCGCGGCGATCTCGGCGAAATCCATCACCTGACGCAGCGTCCCCGGCTCGGGAACGCGGACCCGGCGCAAATGGAAATCGAGGTTGAAATCCGGATCGACGACCCAGCGGGGTGCGGCGGTGGGCAGCGTCGGCGTGACGACCTTCTGGCGCAGCCGGAGCACCTTGCGCGACGCATGTTCGAAGCGGGTGCGAAACGTGTCCCAGTCGGGCGTGGTGTCGAGCAGTTCGATGGTCATGATGCCCGAGCGGGTGCGGGGGTTGGCCTCGCCGCGATGCAGGATCTGATCCAGTGGACTGAGTTCCTCCGGGAGTCCGGCGGCGTCCAGACCCGACGAGCTGCTCATCCACCACACGCTAGTCGGCGGTTGCGGGACAGGGAGTGGCTTTACGCGCCGTCACCGGCCCGGCTCCGACACCTCGGGCGATACACTCCTAGCCGTTGCCTCCGTAGCTCAGTGGATAGAGCAACCGCCTTCTAAGCGGTCGGTCGCAGGTTCGATCCCTGCCGGGGGCGCTTTTTCGTGGTCAGGCGACCGTCACCAGGTCGCCGGCCACAGTGGGACGGTAGCTCTGCGGTGCGGCCCCGTCGGCGGTGATCGTCTCGAAGGCGTCGGGCGCCCACGCCCACATGAACGCGCCGAGTGGCACTGCCAGTCCCCTGCCGCCCGACACCCCCGGATCGTTGATGTAGACCCTGCCGTTGTGGGTGTCCACCGCGATCACCACCACGCCGTGATTGGCATTGACGCGATCGGCTCCGGGGCTGCCCTCTTTTTCGGTAGCGTCCCAGATGGTTTGGTTGTTCACGCCGGTGATGACGCCGTGTCCCTCGAAGAGCAGCTTGCTCACGACATCGAGGGCGTCCAGACCGTCGTAATAGGTGGCGTCCTCGTCGTCGCTGGGGAAGTACCGCAGATCGGCGGCATTGCCCCGCAGCTTCAGCAGGGCCGCGGCATCTGCGGGCAGGACACCGTCTTCGCTACCTTCGCCGAGGTACATCATCTTCGATGGATCGACGACGCTCGGGGTACGTTTGGCCTGCTCGACGATCGCCTCTTCGAGCGCGCGGGTCGGTATCTGCCCCGTGAACTGTCCCTCGATCATCAGGATCGACATCAGCAGGCAGTTGTCGGCGTGGTTCTGCTCGGCCCAGTACTTCTTGTTGGAGAGATTGCCGTAGAAGCCGGTTCCGCGGATGCTGACCTTGAGCTCCTCGTTCTCGGAGTCGTCGGAGTCGTCGGAGTCGCCGGAGTCGGCATCCACCATTCGCGCGGTGACGCTGAACACCGAGTCGACGGTGTCGCGCTGGGACAGGCCGAGGCCGATCGCGATGTTGTGCATCACGAGCTGGATCACTCCGAACAGCCCCGGCCGGCGGGCCTCGGCACCGTTGTCGGCGACGATCACGAACGAATCCCTGGTGTCCTTGTCGAACTCCGAAGGATCGAACGTGTACGTGTAGGTGCCGGCCTCCGGGTCGATGGTCAGCGTGCCCATGGTCGGCGCCTGCTTGATGAGATAGTTCAGCGTGAGCCCGTTGTTGCTCTGGCCGTTGAGTTTTCCGGTGAAGACGCCGGGGGCCACCTCGATGTTGTCGGTGGGCGACAAGGTCGGCGCCTTGTTGAAGAAGGTGTACCTGACGTCGCGGACGAGCGTGTCCCACCACGATTCGGTGGGTTCGGACGCCGTGGCGGTGGCCGCCGACTCCCGATCGGTCGCGGCCGGCCCTGCGCGCGGCGTCGCTTCGCCTGTTTCGACCGATGGGGTCGGAGCGTCGGGTTCCTCGACGACCTCGGGGGCTTCGGGAGCCTCGGCGGGTGTGCTGGACCTGTCCTCGACGACCGTGATCGGTTCGGTCGCTCCGTCGGTCTCGCCGGCCTGCTCCTCCGGTGCCGCGTCGTCAACGGGCACGCTGGATTCGTTGTCCTCCGACCCGGGATCGGACGCGTCGGCGTCCCCGCCGACAGACGTCGGCCTCGACGACGACTTCTCGGACGGCTTACCGGAGGTGCGCGTGTCGGACGTACTGGCGCCGGCCGACTGATCCGCACCCGCGGCGCCGGTATCGGCAGCGGCTACGGATGCGCCGCTCAGCAACGCGATGGCGAGACCGAGGGTCAGCGCCCACGCCGTCAGCAAAGTGGAGACATCGCGGTGGTGTCGTCGTTGCGGTGCCCTACCGGGTGCCAATTCGACTGCCGCGCTGCGCAGGTTGAACGACGCTCTGTCCACTCTGACCCCCGACGTCCCGTTCGGCAGCGGTGCCGACCCGTGTCAGGGACAAATTAACTCAGCTGCAGCAAAGCAGCCGCGGTTTCCCGCGAAATTCTCTTGCGGGCGTCAGCGCCCGCGACCGTCGGCGAAATCCTGCTCGAGAAATTCCAGAAGCACCGCGTTGAATTCGTCGGCGTGACTCATCGGGATGCCGTGCGGACCACCGGCGATGACGTGCAGCCGTCCGTCCGGGAGCAGTTCGTAGGTCCGCTTGCCCGACCCTTCGAACGGCACGGTGGCGTCGCTGTCACCGTGGATGACCAGGCTGGGAACGGTGACCTTCGGCAGGTCCTCGCGGAAATCGGTGCCGCCGAACGCGGCCATGCATGCCAGCGTTGCGGGCTTGTCTGCGTCACCGCACATCGAAAGCGCCTCCTGACGCTCCTGCTCGGTCACCTGCAGCTCACCATCGGCCGAGAACACATCGGTCATGAACTGCTCGAAGAACGCGTCCTGGTCGGTGGTGAGCGACGCCGCCATCCTGGCCGCTTCGAGCTTGCCCAGCGGCCCTTCGGGGTTGTCCTTGCGCGCCGACATGAACGGCGTGACCGACGAGGCGAACACGACGCTGCGGATCCGTTCGACGCCCTTGCGCGCGCAGTACGCGGCCACTTCGCCCCCGCCCATCGAGAACCCCACCAGGGTCACGTCGGTGAGGTCCAGTTCTTCGAGAACCGCGGACAGGTCATCGGACAGGCTCTCGTAGGTGTAACCGATCAACGGCTTGTCGCTGCGACCGAATCCGCGTCGGTCGTAGGTGATCACCCGGTATCCGGCATCTCGCAGCGCGTCGACCTGGTGAGCCCAGGAATCGCTGTGCAACGGCCAACCGTGGATCAGAACGACGGGCCGAGCGTCCCCGCCGGAGTCGTCGACGTGCAGATCGGTGCTGCGCAGTGGTCCTCGGTAGGCGGTGATCATGGTCATGGACGTCGTTTTCCTTTCGGCCTGACGTCCGTTTCTGTACCCACCCTGTGAACGATCACTACCTGGCTGTGCGGTTGATCACGGGTTCCAGTCCGTCGAGCACTCGCGCCAGGCCGAAGCGGTAGGCGTGGTCCGCGTCGTAGGCAGAGCCGAACGCCTGGCCGGCTGCCGCCCCGATACGCGCTGCGAGCGGGAACTTTTCGTCGTCGAAGACCTCGGCCAGCAGCGGCCCGGCGCGATCCCACCACGCCTGGTCGCTGACGCCGCTGTCGCGTCGCGCCTCGCGGGCATCGCCGGCGATACGCGCCACCGAGGTCACGAACCCGAGAACGTAGGTCAGCGCCGAGTCCATATCCAGATCGCTGAGGCCAAGCCCATCGAAGGCGCGCAGTTCGTGGTCGTATTTGGCGGCTGTGCCCGGCCCCAGGGGCGGACGCGTGGTGGCGAGCTGGGTCACCCACGGGTGCTCGTCGAGCAGCGCGCGGTTCTCGTCGGCGATCGCCGTGACCCGGTGCCGCCACGGGAGCCCGGACAGGTCGCCGCGGGACATCTGCCCGTAGACGTTGTCGAGCATCAGGTCGAGCAGCTCGGCTTTGCCGGGCACATAGGTGTAGATCGCCATCGGCGCGAGGCCCAGGACGCCCGCGACCGCGCGGATCGTGACTGCCGACAAACCCTGGGTGTCGGCGATGCCGACCGCGGCGGCCACGACGGCGTCGACGGAGGTGCGCTGCTTGGGACCCCGACCGGAGCGGGCCTCTGCCGGAACGCGCCACAACAGTTCGAGAGTGCGCACCGGATCGCCCGCGCTGCTGCGCGCGGATCCCGAACCAGGATTGTCCATCCGACCGATCGTAGCTGGTGGAAGGCTCGTCATAATCGCGTACACTGTACGGTGTACGCAGTACGTAGATAAAGGAGATGCGCAGTGACCCCACCCACCCACGACGGGTTCGAGCCGTCGAGCAGCGACGTCGCGGCGGTCTTGGCCTGGTTCGAGCACTACGACGCGCTCGCGGTCGCCAAGGACGTCGACGCAATGGCAGACCAGGCGATGTTCCCGCTGAACGAGGTCACCGACGGATACGCCGCGTCGTGCGACCGGGAGAAGTTCGTCGCACAGATGACCGAACAACTCGGCCAGCCAGGCGACGTCTCGATGGACTCGGTGCGCACGCCACACTTCGTCAACGAGAACCTGGTCTTCGTGATCACCGATGCGACCATCACGGCGGCCGGGCAGAGCCACCGGGTCCGCTACGGCGACCTGCTGGTCAAGACCGGCGGGGAATGGCGCTTCCAGACCATGGTCCAGGGCGGCTGGGGCGAGTTCTGAGCCCGTCCCTCGGCGATTCGGGTGTCGTTGGTCAACGCAGTGTTGACCAACGACACCGAAGTCCCGCCGTAGTCTGGCCGGGATGGCCATCGACGACGACGATCCGGTCCAGCGACGCCTGGCCGTGCGACCCGATTCCGGGTACGTCTACCGCACCGCGTGGCGGGTCGCGACCGGTGACATCGGCAGCGATCTGAACCTGCGCCTCGACGGCGTCGCCCGCTATATCCAGGAGGTCGGCGCCGAGAACCTCGTCGACGCCGGTGAGGCCGAGGCACATCCGCACTGGCTGGTGCAGCGCACGGTGATCGACGTGATCGAACCGATCGAGTTCCCCAACGAGGTCGCGTTCAGCCGCTGGTGCTCGGGTCTGTCGACCCGCTGGTGCACGATGCGCGTCGACCTCGTCGGCAGCGACGGCGGGCGCATCGAGACGGAGGGGTTCTGGATCGCGATGAATGCGAAAACCCTGACGCCGCAACGGGCCACCGACTCCCTCATCGAGCGGTTCTCCACCACGACCACCGAGCATCGCCTGAAATGGCGTCCGTGGCTGAAGAATCCGGCCGACGCCACCGAGTCGATGCCGTTCGCGCTGCGCCGCACCGACATCGACCTTTTCGAGCACGTCACCAACACCGCCTACTGGCACGCGATCCACGAGGTGATCGCCCGCGTTCCCGATGTCTGCGCGCCGCCCTACCGGGCGGTCATCGAGTACCGCAAGCCGATCAAGTTCGGCGAGGACGTCGTCATCACCTGGCGCCGCGACGGCGACGCACCGCATGTCGACATCGCGCTGACCGTGGACGGCGAGGTGCGGGCCGCGGCCCTGCTGCGCACCCTCTCGCTAGGCTGAGCCCCGTGTCCGAACTGGTACTGATGCAGGTCACCGACCGCGTCGCACTCATCACGATCAACGATCCCGACCGGCGCAACGCCGTGACCGCGGAGATCTCGGCGGCGCTGCGGGCGGCGGTGAGCGCGGCCGAGGCCGACCCCGACGTGCACGCGGTGATCGTCACGGGGGCGGGAAAGGCTTTCTGCGCAGGAGCCGATCTCACCGCGCTCGGCGCGGCGACCGAAGACGGGCTGCGGGTGATCTACGACGGGTTCCTCGCCGTCGCACAGTGCAGCCTGCCGACGATCGCGGCGGTCAACGGTGCTGCCGTCGGCGCCGGCCTGAACTTGGCGCTGGCGGCCGACGTGCGCATCGCCGGACCGCACGCGATGTTCGATCCGCGCTTCCAGAAGTTGGGCATCCATCCCGGCGGCGGCGCGACCTGGATGCTGCAGCGGATCACCGGCCCGCAGGCCGCCCGCGCCGCCCTGCTGTTCGGGATGCGATTCGACGCCGACGCCGCCGTACGCCACGGACTCGCCCTCGAGGTGGCCGACGATCCGGTCGCACGGGCACGCGAACTGGCCGCCGGCCCCGCCGGCGCACCCCGTGACGTCGTGGTGGCCACCAAGGCGTCGATGCGTGCCACCGCCCATCCGGGCACCGACGACCTCGAGCAACACCGCCTCGCGGTCGACATCGAGATCGTGCCCCAGGCCACCTCGATCGAGTCACCCGAGTTCGCGGCCCGGCTGGCCGCCGCCAAGCGCAGGTGACCTAGGGCGCCAGCGCGACGATCCGCTCGGCACGCCGCAGCACCGGCATGTCGACCATCTGGCCTTCGTACTGGAAAACCCCGCGCTCGGCCTGCGCCGCGGCCAGCACCCGGCGGGCCCAGTCGGCCTGCGCCTCGGTCGGTGTGTAGCCGTCCCGGATCACCGGCAACTGCGTCGGGTGGATCGCGACCTTGCCGTCGAAGCCGACCGCGACCGCGTCGTCGACCTCACCCCGCAGCCCGTCGAGATTCTTGATGTCGAGGAACACCGAGTCCAGCGCGACCCGTCCGTATGCCTTGGCGGCCAGCAGTGTCTGGGAGCGGACGTGGCGGGCGACCTCGCGGTAGGAGCCGTCGGGGTAGCGGTTGGCCGTCCCGCCGAGTTCGGCGAACAGGTCCTCGGCACCCCACATCAGCGCGTACGCGTTGTCCACCCGCGCCAGGTCGACCACGTTCAGCGCGCCCAGCGGCGTCTCGATCAGCACGATCACGTCCAACGGCGCCAACGCGCGGACCTGTTCGGGCGCTTCGGTCTTGGCGAGCATCACCGTGGTGTATGCGGTGCGCGCGACGGCCTCCAGGTCGGGTCCGTGATCAGCGGTGCCGGTCGGGTTGACTCGCACCACGGTGCGCGCCGGATCCAGCGGGGTGTTCACCAGCGCTTCCCGGGCCGCAGCGCGGTCCTTGGCCGCGACGCCGTCTTCGAGATCGACGATCACGATATCGGCTGCGGCCGCGGCCTTTTCGAACCGTTCCGGTCGGTCCGCGGGGCAGAACAACCATGCCGTCCCGGGTGCCAGTGTCACTGCGCCTCTCCTTCGGGTCGCTTGCGCACCATCGTCTTGCGCGATGCGGTCGCCACGATATCGCCGTGCTGATTGCGCCCGACGTGGCTGAAGGTGACGATCCCCTCCCCCGGCCGGCTCTTGGACTCCCGCTTGTCGGTGACCTCGGTCTCGGCGTACAGCGTGTCGCCGTGGAACAGCGGCTTCGGAAAGGCCACCTCGCCGAAGCCGAGATTGCCGACGATCGTGCCCTGGGTCAGCTGCGCGACCGACAGACCGACCAGCGTGGACAGCGTGAACATCGAATTGACCAACCGCTGGTTGAACGGCGGCAACGCATCCGAGAACGCGGCGTCCAGGTGCAGCGCCTGGGTGTTCATCGTCAACGTCGTGAACAGGACGTTGTCGGCCTCGGTGATGGTGCGGCCGGGCCGGTGCTGGTAGAGCACGCCGGTTTCGAACTCCTCGAACCACAACCCGCGCTGGACGACGATCTTCGTGTACCCGCTCACTTCGGTCCGATCGTTCGCTCCGCTCACAGTCCCAGCTCCCGCCCGATCAGCATCAGCTGCACTTCGGTTGTGCCCTCGCCGATCTCGAGGATCTTCGAGTCCCGGTAGTGTCGCGCCACCGAGTACTCGTTCATGAAGCCGTAGCCACCGAAGATCTGGGTGGCGTCACGGGCGTTGTCCATCGCGGCTTCGCTGGCGACCATCTTGGCCACCGAGGCGGCCTTCTTGAACGGCTTCCCGGACAGCATCAGCGCGGCGGCGTCGTAATAGGCGGCACGCGCGGTGTGGGCCCTGGCCTCCATCCGGGCGATCTTGAAGGCGATGGCCTGGTAGGTCCCGATCGCCGCGCCGAAGGCCTGACGCTCCTTGGCGTACTTGACGCTTTCGTCGACGCAACCCTGTGCGGCGCCGACCGACAGCGCCGCGATCGCGATCCGGCCTTCATCGAGGATCCGAAGGAAATTGGCGTAACCACGGCCGCGTTCACCGAGCAGGTTCTCCTGCGGCACGCGGACGTCGTCGAAGCTCAACGGGTGGGTGTCGGAGGCGTTCCAGCCGACCTTGTTGTACGCGGGTTCGGCGGTGAAACCCTCGGTGGGCACCGGCACCAGGATCGACGAGATCTCCTTCTTACCGTTGTTCTCACCGGTGACCGCGGTGACGGTGACGAGCTTGGTGATGTCGGTACCCGAGTTGGTGATGAACTGCTTGGTGCCATTGATGACCCAGCTCGCCCCGTCCGATTTCGCCGTGGTCTTCGTCGCGCCCGCGTCACTTCCCCCGCCGGCTTCGGTCAAACCGAACGCGCCCAGCGCCTTTCCGCTCGCCAGCAGCGGCAGCCACTCCTGCTTCTGGGACTCGTTGCCGAATCGGTACACCGGCATCGCACCCAGCGACACGCCTGCCTCGAGGGTGATCGCGACACTCTGGTCGACCTTCCCGAGTTCTTCGAGCGCCAGGCACAACGCGAAGTAGTCACCGCCCATGCCGCCGTACTCCTCGGGGAACGGCAGCCCGAACAGTCCCATGTCGGCCATGCCCGACACGACCTCGTACGGGAACGAGTGCTCCTCGTCGTGTTTGGCCGCCACCGGCGCGACGACGCTCTGGGCGAAGTCGCGCACGGTCTTGGCCAGTTGCGCGTAGTGGTCCGGAAGTGTCCCGGTGGACAGGAAATCACTCATGCCTTCGGCTCCTCGCTTGCCGTTATCCGGGCCAGCACCTGGCCCACTTTCACCTGTTCGCCCGCGTCGACCAGCAACTCGACAACGCCGTCGACCGGCGCGGACAACGCGTGTTCCATCTTCATCGCCTCGACGGTGACCACGACAGTGCCCGCCGTCACCGCCGCGCCGTCCTCGACGCCGACCGCGACGACGGTTCCCGGCATCGGGCTGGTCAGTTCGGCGTCGCCGCTGTGTTCGTCGTCGGGACGCACCGGCGCCTCACGGACCTCCTCGACCATGGTCACCCGGCCCGCACCCGCCAGCCAGACCTGACCCGGCGCCTCGGCCACGAGGTATTCGGTGCGCAGCCCGTCGATCGTGACGGCGAGCAGGTCACCGTCCAACGACGCTCGCAGCGTGCGCGTTTCACCGCCCTCGACCGTCGCCGTCGCGTCCCCGGGGGCTCCCGTCAGCCACACATGATCGGTGCGTTCACCGGCGTGCAGGCGGATGGACGTCGGCGCGCGACCGGCGATGCGCCATCCCGACGGTACGTCCCACGGGTCTGCCGGCGCGGTGGGCCATGATCGCAACCAGCGGTAGGCCGCGCCCGCGATGAGGTCGTCGTCGGTCGGCGGGGCGGGCGCGAAGTCGGGCAGGCGCCGGTCGAGCAGGCCGGTGTCGAGGTCGCCGGCGGCCACGTCGGGGTCGGCGAGCAGAAAGCGCAGGAACTCCACGTTGGTGGTCAGACCCAGCACCGCGGTGTCGGCCAGCGCGGCGTCCAGCGCGCGCAGCGCGGCCGGCCTGTCCTGTGCGTGGGTGATCACCTTGGCGAGCATCGGGTCGTAGTCACTGCCGACCACGGTGCCGCGCACCAATCCGGAGTCGACGCGCACGCCCGGCCCGGCCGGCTCACGAAGCCCGAGAACGTGACCGCCGGTGGGCAGGAAGCCGCGGGCGGGATCCTCGGCGTACACCCGCGCCTCGATCGCATGGCCGTCGAGGTGGATGTCGTCCTGCGCGATCGGCAGCGTCTCCCCTGCCGCGATCCTCACCTGCAGTTCGACCAGATCCAGGCCGGTGACCATCTCGGTGACCGGATGTTCCACCTGCAGTCGCGTGTTCATCTCCATGAAGAAGAACTCGTCGGGCCGGTCGGCGGAGACGATGAACTCGACGGTGCCGGCGCCGGTGTAGTCGACGCTGCGGGCGGTGTCGCACGCCGCAGCGCCGATCCGGGCCCGGGTGGCGGGATCCAGCAGCGGTGACGGTGCTTCCTCGATCACCTTCTGGTGGCGGCGCTGCAGGCTGCACTCACGCTCGCCGAGATGCACGACGTTGCCGTGGGAATCGGCGAGGACCTGCACCTCGATGTGGCGCGGATTCAGGACGAACCGCTCCAAGAACAGCGTGTCGTCGCCGAATGCCGACGCCGCCTCGCGCCGCGCACTGGCAAGGGCCGCAGCAAGATCGGCGGCGTCGTGGACGACGCGCATGCCCTTGCCGCCACCGCCCGCCGACGGCTTCACCAGCACCGGGAACCCCACATCGGGCGCCCCCGCGATCAGGTCGTCGTCGGTCAGCCCGGGCCGCGAGATACCCGGAACCACCGGGACACCGAACTCGGACACCGCGGCCTTCGCCGAGATCTTGTCGCCCATGGTCTGGATCGCGGCGACCGGAGGGCCGATGAACACCACACCGGCCGACCGCAGCGCATCGGCGAATTGCGAGTTCTCCGAGAGGAATCCGTAGCCCGGGTGCACAGCTTGGGCACCGGTGCGTGTGATCGCGGCCAGCAATGCGTCGATCGACAGATAGCTCTGCCGAGCCGGGGCGGGCCCGATGTTGATCGCGACGTCGGCCTCGCGGACGTGACGGGCGCCGGCGTCGGCGTCGCTGAACACCGCGACCGAGCGGATACCCATCGCCCGCAGCGTGCGGATGACCCGGACCGCGATCTCGCCGCGGTTGGCCACCAGAACCGTATCGAACATGTTCACATCCTGAAGACGCCGTAGGACACCGGCTCCAGCGGAGCCTGGCCTGTCACCGAAAGTGCGAGTCCGACAACGTCTCTGGTGTCGGCGGGGTCGATCACACCGTCGTCCCACAGCCGTGCGGTGGAGTAGTACGGGTTGCCCTGGCTCTCGTACTGCGCACGGATGGGCGCCTTGAAGGCCTCTTCCTCCTCGGGTGTCATGTCACCGCGCACGGTGGCCAGCACCGACGCGGCCTGCTCGCCGCCCATCACCGAGATCCGCGCATTCGGCCACATCCACAGAAAGCGTGGCGAATACGCGCGTCCGCACATCGAGTAGTTGCCCGCGCCGTAGGAACCGCCGATCACCACGGTCAGCTTCGGCACCCGCGCGCACGCCACCGCGGTGACCATCTTGGCACCGTGCTTGGCGATGCCGCCGGCCTCGTAATCGCGACCGACCATGAAGCCGGAGATGTTCTGCAGGAACAGCAGCGGAGTGTTGCGCTTGTCGCACAACTCGATGAAATGCGCGCCCTTGACCGCGGATTCGCCGAACAGCACCCCATTGTTGGCGACGATGCCGACGGGATGCCCGTGGATGCGGGCGAACCCGGTCACCAGCGTGGTGCCGTATGCGGCCTTGAACTCGGCGAAATCACCGCCGTCGACGATGCGGGTGATCACCTCGTGCACGTCGTAGGGCACCCGGGAGTCGACGGGCACCACGTCGTAGAGCTCGGTCTGATCGGCCACCGCGTCGACGGGCGGGGCGACGTCCCACGGTGGCGCGGCCTTGGGTGCCAGCGTGCCGACGATGCGGCGCACGATGCGCAGCGCGTCGCGGTCGTCGTGGGCGAGATGGTCGGTGACGCCGGAGACCTTGGAGTGCAGATCGCCGCCGCCGAGGTCCTCCGCGGTGACGACCTCGCCGGTGGCGGCCTTCACCAGCGGCGGACCGCCGAGGAAGATGGTGCCCTGGTTGCGCACGATCACGGCCTCGTCGCTCATCGCCGGGACGTACGCGCCGCCGGCGGTGCAGGAACCGAGGACAGCGGCGATCTGCGCAATCCCCTTGGCGCTCATGGTGGCCTGGTTGTAGAAGATGCGACCGAAATGCTCCCGGTCCGGGAAGACCTCGTCCTGCCGAGGGAGGAACGCACCGCCGGAGTCCACGAGGTAGATGCACGGCAGCAGGTTCTGCAGGGCGATCTCCTGGGCGCGCAGATGTTTCTTGACGGTCACCGGGTAGTACGTGCCGCCCTTCACCGTCGCGTCGTTGGCGACGATCATGCACTCGCGCCCCGAGACGCGGCCGATACCCGCGATCATGCCCGCACCCGGGCATTCGTCGTCGTACATGCCGTCGGCGGCCAGAGCTGCCAGCTCCAGGAACGGGCTGCCCGGATCGAGCAGTCCGTCGACGCGGTCACGGGGAAGAAGCTTGCCGCGGCTGACGTGCCGCTCACGGGCCCGCTGGGAACCCCCGAGCGCCGCCGCGGCGAGCTTGGTACGCAACTGGTCGACCAACGCGACGTGATCGTCGCGATGAGATGCCCGCGCTGCCATCGCTGAACCCACCTTTAGTTAATGGTGACTAACCGAGTGGTATGTTAATCAGCATTAACTGACGATGTCCACTACCGGCCGGAGGTTCATGTCATGGCCCCGACGGAGATCAGCTCGCCCCGCAGCAGGGCCAAATCCGACCGCCGGGACCAACTGGTCGCCGCGGCCGAGCGGTTGTTCGCCGAACACGGCTACCTCGCGGTCCGGCTCGAGGACATCGGCTCCGCTGCCGGCATCAGCGGCCCAGCCGTCTACCGGCACTTCCCCAACAAAGAGGCGCTGCTGGTGGAACTCCTGGTCGGCATCAGTACCCGGCTGCTGGCCGGCGCCACCGACGTGGTCGGCGCCGACGACGACGCGGCCTCGACGTTGGAGAACCTGATCGACTTCCACCTCGACTTCGCGCTCGACGAGTCCGACCTGATCCGTATCCAGGATCGGGACCTGGGCAACCTGCCGCCCGCCGCGAAGCGCCAGGTCCGGCGCAAGCAGCGGCAGTACGTCGAGATCTGGGTCGACGTCCTACGTCGGTGCACCCCCGGACTGTCCGAAGCAGACGCGCGGCTGATGGCCCACGGCACGTTCGGTCTGCTCAACTCGACGGCGCACAGCATGAAGCCGGGAACGACGAAAACGGCCGAGGCCGGCTCGCGGACCGTCCTGCGGGAGATGACGGTCGCGGCGCTGACCTCGGCCGAACGACGACGCGGTTGAGTGCCGGCTAATACCAGGCTCGACGCCCGCCGACCGGGCGGCCGACGGATCCGAGGACCCAGAACACGGCGCCGATCACGAGCAGCACGATGCCGATGTAAAACAGTATCGACATGTTGAAGACGAGTCCCAGAATGAGCAGAATCGCTCCGAAGACGATCATGTCCAGTCCATTTCTCCAGAATTGCCGGTCAGCTGTTTACTGACTCGGTTGCGGGACGTTGCAATCCGTGACCTTGGGATTCACACCCGCATAATTCAGCGGACCCGCGACCACCGTCAGCGCGATGCTTCCCGCTGTGGCGCAGTTGGTTTCGCCGCCGCTGAAGTAATCGCGTTGATACGCGGCGAAGACGCCGATCAACAACCAGACGAGCACTATGACCCCGAGAATTCCTCGCATGCCGTGCCTCCTTGGTATACGCGCCCGTAGTGGCGTGCAGCAGAGTTTTACCCCGCTGAAAATTCAGATAAACCTCGGTGCTGTCAGGTCACTCGGCGAAAGCAGCGGTGAGCCACTCGCACATCGTCTTGCGCAACACGGCACGGTTCTCCCGCTTGTCGATCTCATGACCGTCGTCCTCGAAGGTCAGTAGCTCGACCTCACGGCCCAGCGCCGTCAACGCCTCCCACATCTGCTCGGACTCGCCGGGCGGCACGTTGGTGTCGTTGAGTCCGTGGACCAGAAGCAGCGGCGCGCTGATCGCGTCGGCGCGCGGCAGCGGCGAGAGCTGCTCGAGCAACGACTGATCGCTGACCGGATGACCGTATTTGGGATAGGCCGCCGCGGCGATCCATTGCTCGGTGCTGCGGTACCAGGAATTGAGATCGCTCATGCCGCAGATACTGATGCCCGCCGCGAACTCGTCGGGATGGAATGCCAGCGCCGCCTGCGTCAGATAGCCGCCGTAGGACCACCCGCAGCAGGCCACCTTGCCGTCGGGGGCGTGACCGTTGTCGACCAGGAACCGGACGCAGTCGGCGACGTCGTCGATCGCGGCGAACCGCCGCTCGCGATCATCGGCGTGCATGAAGGACCGGCCGAAGCCGCCGGACCCGCGCACGTTGGGCAGGAAGACGCAGATGCCCTCGTCGAGCAGCGCGGGGAAGAACTCGTTGTAGCCGGGCCGACCCTGGCCTTCGGGGCCGCCGTGCAGGAACAGCATCGCGCCGATCGTCTCGACGCCCTCGCGCGGGCGGAACAACCAGCCGGTGAAGCTGAGCCCGTCGCGGGCGGTCACGGTCTCCAACGTCGGGTCCGCCGAGACGGGACCACTGCTGGGCTCGCGGTCGACCAGCTCCCACTCCCGGGTCCGCGGGTCCACCAGTTCGACCGTCGGCGGTTTCGACGGGCCTTCGACCGTCAGCGCCAGCATCGACCCGCCCGCGCTGATGCTCAGCTCGCCGGCCACCATGCCGGGCAACGGGATCGGGTCGTACAGCGTGCCGTCGGCATACTCAAGGATCTGTAATTCGCTGGCGCCGTGGATGTTCCACAGTATCGCGACGGTGGACAGATCGTCGCTGACCGTGAATTCGTCGAGTTCGCAGCCGGGCCGTTCGGCCACCACCTGATAGGTGACGCCCTCGGCGGAGACGGTCACCTCCAGGAGCCGGGCGTGCTCGGCGCCGTTCTCGCTGCGGATCAGCGCCCGCACGTAACCCTCGGTGCTGTTGACGCCGTAGATCTTCGCCGGGTGGTACAGCTCGCTGAGTTCACCGTCGGGACCGGTGCGCAACCGCCGGGGGTGGTGGTCGTCGAGGATCACACCGGTGTCGGTGGTGGAGCCCGGGTCATACGGCAGCAGCCCGGTCTCGGTCAGACCGCGCAACATGATCAGGTCGCGGTAGCCGCGGGGACCGACCCGCACCAGGGAGGCACCCGCCCACGAGTCGACCAGCCTGCCCCCGGAGCGGCGGTCCAGCACCGTGGTGGTGCCACCCGAGGGATCGATCAGACACGAGCTGCCGACCCCGTCCTCCCCGGTCAGAATCGCCGCGACCCACGTGCCGTCCCAGCCGATCAGCTCGGCGGTCCCGTCCACGCCCGAGGGCCAGTGGTCGATCCGTCGAGCCGCACGGTCGTCGGGATCGGTTGTCACAACCCAGATCTGGCTGCGGGTACCGCCCTCGGGGGCGACCTGGCAGGCCAGCCAGTGGCCGTCGGCCGAATGCAACACGCGGGTGACCGGACCTTCGACCGGCAACTCGACGTCACGCGACGAGCTCGCCCGCCACCCGCGCAGGAACCGCTGGACCGCCCGGGGATACCCGCCGTCGTCGACGAGGTGGGCGAACGCGGTGGCGTCAGGAGACATCGACGCGCCGTAGATTCGACGGACCTGTTCTGCCACGGTTCCCGATTGTGCACGGTCGGCGCCCGTGATGACCGGTGGGCCGGTGGCAGACGCACTGAGCGCTCGCACAGGTACCCTGCAGCCATGAGGTGGGCATGAAAGATTCACCCGGTCACGGACGCAACGAGTGGGGTGAGCGCGACTCCGGAAATTCCGGATACTCCGATCCTGCCTACGCCAGCCAGACCCCTTACGGTCCGCCCTACCAGCCCACCGAACGCCTCCCGGCCTACCCGCCGTATGGCTACAACCCCACCGCGGACCCCAACGCGACGGGACAGTATCCACCCCAGTACCCGCCGCACGGCCCCGGCCCGGAGCCCCCGCAGGATCCCAAGTCCCCGCGGTGGTTGTGGATCGTGGCCGGCGTCGCGGTGGTCATGGTCATCGGACTGGTCATCGCGCTGGTGATCGTCAACAGCTCGCGTCAGGAGACGGTGGTGGCGCCGCTGCCGGCGGCTCCGGAGCCGTCGATGACCACATCCTCGCCACGCTCACCGACCACGACGTCCCGCGCACCGAGGACCACCACCCGACCGACGACGCCGCTGCTGCCGCTGCCCACGCTGCCGTCCACGACGCCCGATCCGACGACGCCGGGAGCCACCGACTCCGTCATCTACACCGTCGAGGGCCTCGGCCGCGCCATCAACCTCACCTACGTCGACACCGGCGGGCTGCTGCAGACGGAGTTCAACGTGATGCTGCCGTGGACCAAGGAGGTCGCGCTGCCGCGGCCGGGCGAGAGCTCGGCCAGCATCACGATCATCAACGTCGGTCGCGAGGTGACCTGCTCGATCACCGTCAACGGCACGCAGCGGGAATCGCGCACCGGGGCCGGGCTCACGATCTGCGCGCCGACGCGCTGACAGCCGCACCGTGCCGGCGCGGGACACGCACCGGCAGGAACAGCAGCAGACCCAGCGCGAGCACGAAGACCAGTCCGCCCATACCCGCGCGGTAGCTGTCGAAGACGTCGATGAACACCGAGAACAACCACGGCGCCAGGAAAGTCGCGGCGCGACCCGCTGTCGTGTAGAGCCCGAAGGTGACACCTTCCTTGCCGTGGGCCGACATCCGCATCATCAGCGTGCGCGCCGAGGACAGCGTGGGACCGATGAACAGGCACAGCAGTAGTCCGCACGCCCAAAACGCCATCGGACCCGACAGCACCATCAACGTCAGTCCCACCGCGATCAGCGCGACGAGCGACGCCACGATCACCGGTTTGGAGCCCACCCGGTCGTCCACACGTCCGCCGGCCACCGACCCGAGCGCGGCCACCACGCAGGCGGCCACCCCGAACAACAACACGTCCGCCTGCGAGACACCGTAGACATTCACCCCCAGCACCGCCCCGAAGGTGAACACCCCCGTCAGGCCGTCCCGGAACACCGCGCTCGCGCCGAGGTAATAGACGAAATTGCGGTCGCGGCGCCACTCTCTGCCGATCTCCTGCCAGAGCCGCCGGTAGGCGCCGAGGAAACCCACCGCGGGCGTGGTCTCCGGCCCGGTGTGCCTGGGCGCCGAGATCAACAGCGGCAACGCGAACAGGGCGAACCACGCAGCGACGAGCAGCATCGCCGCGCGGACGTTCTGTCCGTCGGCGGCGGGCAGGGCGAGCAGTCCGCGGGTGTCACCGTCCCCCGAGATGAAGCCCAGATACACCACCAGCAGGGCCAGCACACTGCCGAAATAGCCGAGCGCCAAACCGAATCCAGAGATCCTCCCGGAGGTCCGCGGGGTGGACAGCTCGCGCAGCATCGCGTTGTAGGGCACCGTGGCGAGCTCACTGCACGCGGCGGTGCACGCCAGCAGCACCAGAGCGGGCAACAGGTAGTGATGGTCGTCGCGGATCAGGCTCAGCGACGCGGTCAGCAGCACCACCATCCCGGTCAGGACGGTCAGGGCGCGCCTGCGCCGGGCCGGCGCGTCGACCCACACACCGGTCACCGGAGCCAGCAGCGCCACGACGATCCCCGCGGCCGCCAGCGCACGACCGAGCCAGCTGGCCGGCGTGGTGTCGCCGGGGAGATCGTCTCCGACCACAGCTGTCAGGTACACGGTGAAGACGAAGGTGATGACGATCGCGTTGACCGCCGTCGCCCCGAAATCCCACATCGCCCAAGCCCACACACGCGCGCGGGGCGCCGCGTCGGTGGGCGGACCGGTCGTGGACGGCACCTGGCTCATGGACGCCCACGATATAGTCCGGCCCATGCCCGTACCCGCTCCCGGCGCGGACGCTCGCGCCGTCGTCACCGGTGCATCGCAGAACATCGGCGAGGCGCTGGCCGTCGAACTCGCCCGCCGCGGCCACCACCTGATCATCACCGCGCGCCGCGAAGAGGTCCTCAACGCGCTCGCCGACCGACTGCGGTCGGAGTTCGGCGTCACCGTCGAGGCGCGGGCCGTCGACCTCGCCGATCCCGCGGCGCGCGACGTGTTCTGCGAAGAGCTCGCCACCCGCACCATCTCGATCCTGTGCGCGAACGCCGGCACCGCGACATTCGGTGCCGTCGCCTCCCTCGATCCGGCCGACGAGCGCAAGCAGGTGCAGCTCAACGTTCTCGGCGTCCACGACCTCGTGCTGGCCGTTCTGCCGGGCATGGTGGCACGCCGCGCAGGCGGCATCCTCATCTCAGGGTCGGCCGCCGGTAACTCCCCGATCCCCAACAACGCCACCTACGCGGCCACGAAAGCCTTCGCCAACACGTTCGGCGAATCGCTGCGCGGCGAGGTGAAATCCGCCGGGGTGCACGTCACCGTGCTGGCGCCCGGGCCGGTGCGCACCGAACTGCCCGACCCCGACGAGCAGTCTCTGGTCGAGAGGCTGATCCCCGACTTCCTGTGGATCGACACCGAGTACACCGCGAAGGTGTCACTGGATGGGTTGGACCGCAACAAGATGCGCGTCGTGCCCGGGGTCACGTCCAAGGCGATGTCGGCGGCCAGCGGCTATGCGCCGCGGGCGATCGTCGCGCCGATCGTCGGCGCGGTCTACAAGAAGCTCGGCGGCGACTGACCCCGCCTTCCGCCGAAACTGCATTCCGGCAGCGGAAGTTCGAGTGTCCGTCTGCCTACACGCAATCTCGGCGGGTCAGCGGCGGCGTCTGCGGCGGCCGGTGCCGAAGATGCTGCGGGTGATCTCGCGGCCGATCACGGTGCCCGCCGAGCGCATCGCGCTCTTGAACGCGGGGTTCGCCATCATCTGGTCGAGCAACCCCGGCTCCGCCGGCGCCGGCATCGGCGGCATCGGCGGCAGATCCCCGGGTGGCGGCACGTACACCGGTGGCTGCTCGGCGACGACCGGCGGTGGCGGAGCCAATCGGGCGGCCAACCGCTCGTACGCCGACTCCCGGTCGACCGCCCGGCCGTACTCGGCCTGCAGTGGGCTGGCGTGGGCCGCCGCGGTGATCGCGTCGGGACCGATGGTGTCCATCAACGACCGCGGTGCCCGCATCCGCGTCCAGGCCACCGGCGTCGGCGCGCCCCTCTCCGAGAGGACCGTGACGATCGCCTCGCCGGTCCCGAGGGACATCAGCGCCGACTCCAGGTCGTACACCGTCGTCTTCGGGTAGGTGCGGACGGTCTTGGTCAGCGCCTTCTGATCGTCGGGGGTGAAGGCCCGCAGCGCGTGCTGGATCCGGGCGCCGAGCTGACCGAGCACCTCTTTGGGGATGTCGGTGGGCAGCTGGGTGCAGAAGAGCACGCCGACACCCTTGGATCGGATCAGTTTCACGGTCTGCTCGACCTGGTCGAGGAAAGCCTTCGACGCGTCGGCGAACAACAGGTGTGCCTCGTCGAAGACGAACACCAATTTGGGCCGATCGAGGTCCCCGACCTCGGGCAGCGTCGTGAACAGATCGGCGAGCACCCACATCAGGAATGTCGAGAACAGCACCGGACGCGCGGCCTGCGGACCCAGTTCCAGCAGCGTGATGATCCCTCGGCCGGAGGCGTCGACCCGCATCAGATCCTCGGGTTCGAGTTCGGGCTCACCGAAGAACGTGTCCGCGCCCTCGGCCTCCAGATTGACCAGGGCGCGCAGGATCACCCCCGCGGTCGTCGAGGACACCGCGCCCAACGCCTTCAGCTGCGGCTTGCCCTCATCGCTGGTCAGGTACTGGATGACCGACCGCAGGTCCTTCAGATCCAGCAACGCCAGCCCCTGCTGATCGGCCCAGTGGAAGATCAGCCCCAGGGTGGACTCCTGAGTCTGGTTGAGTCCCAACACCTTCGACAGCAGCACGGGCCCGAAGCTGGTGATCGTCGCACGCACCGGCACGCCCAGACCCGCCGAACCGAGCGACAGGAATTCCACCGGGTAGGCCGTGGGGGCCCACTCGTCGCCGGTGTCGGCTGCGCGCTGAGCGACCTTGTCATGGGGTTCTCCGGGCCGCGACAGCCCCGACAGGTCACCCTTGACGTCGGCCATCACCACGGGCACGCCGGCTGCCGACAACTGTTCGGCCACCACCTGCAGCGACTTCGTCTTCCCGGTACCCGTCGCGCCGGCGACCAGGCCGTGCCGGTTGAGCGTGGACAGCGGAATGCGCACCCGGGCAGCGGGATCACAGACGCCGTCGACGACGACGGCGCCGAGTTCCAGCGCGGCGCCCTCGACGGCGTAACCAGCGGCGATCTGCTGCGCCGGCGTTCCGGACGGGTCGGTGGTCATGCCTCGAACCCTACTGGCGAGCTGTCTATCAGGCGGGTCCCGGAAGCCGGTTCGCGGCGCGGGGCTTACTGTTGAGCGCTGTGCGAGACGAACTGGTGTGGATCGACTGCGAGATGACGGGGCTGGACCTCAAGACCGACCTGCTGATCGAGATTGCGGTGCTGGTGACCGATTCGGAGCTCAACATCCTGGGCGACGGCCTCGACGTGGTGATCCACGCCGAGGACTCGGCGCTGGACTCGATGATCGACGTCGTCACCCAGATGCACACCAAATCCGGGCTGATCGAGGAGGTCCGCGCGTCGACCGTCGACGTGGCCACCGCGGAGGACATGGTCATGACCTACATCCGCGAGCACGTCCGGCAGGCCAAGACCGCCCCGCTGGCCGGCAACTCGATCGCCACCGACCGCGGCTTCCTCGCCCGCGACATGCCCAAACTCGACGATTACCTGCACTACCGGATGATCGACGTCAGCTCGATCAAGGAACTCTGCAGACGCTGGTATCCGCGGATCTACTTCGGCCAGCCGGAGAAGGGCCTCGCGCACCGTGCGCTGGCCGACATCCACGAATCGATCCGGGAACTGCGCTACTACCGGCAGACCGCCTTCGTCGCGCCTCCCGGTCCGTCGACCAGCGACATCGCGGCCGTAGCCGCCGAACTCGGCCCGAACGGGCCCACCGATTCGGCTCCGGGGGACTCGAGCGGCTAGTATTGCCAAGCCGCTTTCACGAGCGGCGATGGTGGCTGTAGTTCAGTTGGTAGAGCACCAGGTTGTGATCCTGGCTGTCGCGGGTTCGAGTCCCGTCAGCCACCCCGAACGGAAAACGCCGCCTACTCCGGTAGGCGGCGTTTTCTGTCTCTGCGGACGTCCGGTTACAGGTTGGCGTTGCCGGCCTTCCACTGCTCCCACGGGATGTTCCAGTCCCCGAGCCCATCGGTGCCCGGCAGCGGCGAGCCGACGGTGTTGACGATCTCGACGATGTCACCCCGCTTGGAGTTGTCGTAGAACCACTTGCCGTTGCTGGTGCTCACGTTGATGCAGCCGTGGCTGACGTTGCTCTCCCCCTGGCTGCCCACCGACCATGGAGCGGCATGGACGTAGATGCCGCTATAGGAGATCTGCGTCGCCCAGTCCACCTCGGTGCGATAGCCGTTGGCCGAGTTGACCGGAACGCCGTAGGTCGACGAGTCCATGACCATGTGCGACCGGCGGTCGCCGACGATGTAGACACCGTTGTTGGTGGGCGTGCTGTTCTTGCCCATCGACACCGGCATGGTCTTGACGACCTCACCGTTGCGGCGCACCGTCAGCGTCTTGGTGCTGTCGTCGACGGTGGTGACCATCTGGTCGCCGATCGTGAAGCTCGTCGACACGTTGTCCTGACCGAACAGCCCGTCTCCGAGGTCGACGCCGTACGTGTTGACCTCGACCTCGACGGTGGTCCCGGGCTTCCAGTACTTGGCTGGGCGCCAACGGACTTCGCGGTTGTTGAGCCAGTAGAAGGCTCCCTCGACCTCCGGGGTGGTCTTCACCGTGATCGCGCGCTGCGCGGCGAGGCGATTGGGGATGTTCTCGTCGAACCGGATGGCCACCGGCTGGCCCACACCGACGACCTCACCGTCGTTCGGGAGCACGTACGGCATCGTCAGATTCTCCGGCGAGTGGGTCTCGAAGGTCATCTGCCGGCTGGTCACCCCGCCGAGGCCCAGTGCCTGTGCGGTCAGCGTGTAACGCTTGTTGTAACCGAGCGGCTCCGCGGTCTCCCACGTCAGCCCGTCCTCGGTCAATTCCCCCTCGACGGCCTTGCCGTTCTCGTTGACCATCGACACTGCGCCGAGCACGCCGTCCTCGGCGCTCACGGTCACAGGTGACCCTGCGCTGACGCCGACCGCCCCGTCCTGAACGGACGCGTTGAGCTTCGGGACCAGCAGATCCCCGAACGGGGTTCCCTTGTCCGAGATAACCTGTGGTGTCGGCGCTTCCGTGCTACCACCGCACCCGGTGAGACCGAACACCATCGCACCGACCAACGCAGCAGCCACCGCACCGGATGTCCTCCAGCGCGCGCGGCCCGCGGATTCAACCCACCCCATACTCACTCCACTTCACATCCGGGATTTCGCCCATGAACCGTTGGCGACAAGTCTACGGTGAGTTTTCGCCGGGGAGCGTGACCACGATGTCAGCTCCGAAAACCGCGCGGACGTCGGGATTTCTTCCTTTGAGCGCGGGCCTGTTATTGTCTCACACGCGCGCCGTTAGCTCAGTTGGTAGAGCAGCTGACTCTTAATCAGCGGGTCCGGGGTTCGAAACCCTGACGGCGCACCACACAGAAACCCTGCTCAGGCGGGGTTTTTGTCGTTTGCCGCCTCGGCATTCGGGCGGGCCGGAACGCCGGAGCCCGGCCCGCGTCCCACACCGCAGAGATCGGCCAGGCACTGCACGCCGTTCTCGATCCCGCGGGCGAGCGTGTCCACATCGGGTGCGGTGTCGTAGTCGGCCGTGATGCCGAAGGAGAATCGACGCGCGTAGCTGAGCATCGCGATTCCGGTCCGCAGGTGAAGCGCAATCTGCGGGATGGGCAGGATCTCCACCACCTTGCGACCCAGCACTCGCTGCCGGCCGCGGGGACCGGGGACGTTGGTCGCCAGCGCGGTCACCGACTTCTGCGGCAGTCGGGTGAGAAAGCGGATCGTCCACGCCGACAGTGCGAATGGGATGTTGCCGGCTGCGGCGAAGACGGCGGTGCCACCCTCCCGCTGGCCGCTGCCCTTGGCGCGGAGCAGCCGCCGGTGGACGATGTCGAGTTGCCTGACCGGATCGGGTTCGTCCACCGGCAGCATCGCCGACACCCGGTTGTCGGTGACGTCGAAGTCGCTTGCCGAGCGCATCGACACCGGCACCAGCGTGCGCAGCGTGCGGGGTCCGGGTGATTCGCCGCGGGCGAGCAACATGTTCCGGTAGCCGCTGGTGATGGCCGCCAATGCCACGTCGTTGAGCGTCACGCCGAAGTGCCGGCTCACGTCTTTCATGACGCCGAGGTCCACCGTCGCGGCGCTGAAGCGACGCATCCCGGTGACGGGCCCGTTCAGCGAGGACTCCTGGCCGGGAGCGAGCACGCGAGCTGTCAGCTCTGCGGCCCCCACGATGGCGTGCTCGGCAGCGCTACCGACGGTCAGGGTCGCCCGCCACGCACCGCTCATCCAGGCCACCGGGTTGAGTCGCGGCCGCAACAGGCCCACGATCGACGAGCCCGATTCCCGGGCGGCGCGGATATCGGCGGCGAACGTCTCACCTGCGCCGTCGTCGCTCAGCTTCGCCAGCATCTGCGCGGTCGCGATGCCGTCTGCGATGCAGTGGTGGATCTTGATCAGGGTCGCCCACCGTCCGGCGGCGAGCCCCTCGATGATCCAGCACTCCCACAGCGGTCTGTCACGGTCGAGTCGACGTTCCATGATGGTCGCGATCATCGCGAACAGTTCGGCGTCGGCACCCGGCGCCGGTACCGCCACGCGATGCAGGTGATGGCCGATGTCGAAATACGGGTCATCCACCCACTCGGGAGCGGCGAGATCGAAGGGCCGCATGCGCACGATCTGTGTGCAGCGCGGGATTCTGTGCGCGCGCTCGGCGAAGACCTCGATGAGCTCGTGGTAATCCGGTTGCGGCCCCTCGATGATCGACACGGCGCCCACAGCGAGGCTGACGTGCGGGTCGGAGTCCTCGGCCTGCAGAAAGCTGGCGTCGAGCGTGGTCAGATGCTGCATCTCATGACACTGCGCCTCCGTCCGGCCGTCGCGGCAGGGTCACAAGTCCTCACCCTCGGGATTGGGCCGTCAGAGCAGAGCCTGGTAGGGCCGGAAGGCCCTGTTGATCGCCGACGTCCTGCGCTCACCATCGGGTGAGGAGGCATGGCAGTGGACAGGCATTGGCTGGTGATGGAGGGCGCCGGGCCGCGCGCCCGGTATCGCTCCCGGTTGGCCGGGGCGGGGCGGCACCTGCCCCCGACACATCTGAGCACCCGTGACCTGATGGCGAGCACGCGGCACAACACACACATCGACCTGGAGCGGCTGATCGGCATCCGCGACCGACGGGTGTCCACCGGTGACGAGGACTCCTGCAGTCTGGCCACGGCGGCGGCCGTGGACTGCCTCGACAGAGCCGGGCAGGACGCCGCGGGGTTGGACGTGGTGATCAACTGCAGCATCACCAAGTTCCGTGACGGCCTCACCCAGTGGATGGAACCGACGATGAGCGCCGCGGTGGCGCGCGCGATAGGCGCCGAGCACGCCATGACCTTCGACCTGTCCAACGCATGCGCCGGGATGCTGACCGGCGCCACGGTTCTCAACAACTGGATCCGGCAGGGCACCGTGCAGAGGGGGCTGGTGGTCAGCGGGGAGTACATCTCCCAACTCGGCCAGAACGCGGCCCGCCACATCCGCAGCATCATGAGCAAGGAGTTGGCGTGCCTGACGTTGGGCGACGCGGGGGCCGCGCTGTTGTTCGAACGGGCTCCCGCCGACTCGGCGGCCGGTATCAGCCTGGCGGGATTCACCACGATCGCCGACCACAGCAGGCTCTGCCTGGCCTACCCCAAGGGCGACGACCCCGGGGCCCGGATGTTCACCGATTCCCGGGGCATCCAGCGGGCGGCGATCGCCGCCACTCCTTACCTGCTGCACGAGGTGCTGGACGCGGCGGGCATTTCGATCGGCGACATCGATCACGTGATCACCCATCAGACATCCGCGCGCGCGATCCGCAAAGGCATGGCCGCGCTCACCGAGTCCTTCGGTGGCGGTCCCCGACACGATGCGGTGATCACCGTCGATCGCTACGGCAACACGGCGTCGACGACCCACACCGTGGCGCTGGTCGAAGAGCTCGAAGCCGGACGGATCCGTGCCGGCGAGACCATCGCGCTGATCGCGTTGGCGTCCGGTCTGGAGATCGGCGTCGTGCTGCTCACCCTCGATGAGGAGTTGGTGAACCGCTATGGGCACCGTGATTGAGCGCATCGACCTCGCCCGGGGCGGCTGGCGTTCCCGCCACAGCGCGCTGCACCTGGCCGTCGCCGCGGCCAGGACGTGCCTGCAGCAGGCCAGACGAGACGCCGATGACGTCGATCTGTTGATCAACGCGGGAATCTACCGTGACCGCAACCTGGCCGAACCCGCACTCGCGGCGCTCATCCAGCAGGACGTCGGGGCGAATCCCGAAAACCCGCACAGCGAGGGTCACGGCACGTTCTCGTTCGATGTGGCCAACGGAGCGTGCGGGGTTCTCACCGCCCTACAGATCGTCGACGGCTTTCTGCGCTCCCGCACCATCGCGTGCGCGCTGGTCGTGGCGAGCGACGCGGACCCGGGTCGCCGACACCGCGAGTCGTTTCCGTTCGCTCCCGCCGGGGCGGCTCTGCTGTGCAAATGGACCGACGACGTCGGCGGTCTCGGCCCCGTGTCCTGGTTGAACACCACCGATGGCGGCGAAACATTCTGTGCGACAGTCGGACTCGAGGATTCACGCAACGTGCTTCGGTTCCAGGTCTCGGCCGGGCTGGACGAACACTTCGCCACCGCGGGAGCGGAGGCGGCGGGTCGATGCCTGGAGGCGTCCGGTGTAGCGCTCTCTGCAGTCGACGTCATCGTCGCGGCCCCCGCTCGGGCAGGCTTCCGGGCAGCACTGGCAGCGAAGCTGGGGACTGCTGCGGAGCGCATCACCGTCGCCGACGACGAGCGGACGCACACGGCCGCGCTGCCGACCGCGCTGCACCGCGTGTCCGACGAGATCCCCCCGGGTGGGCGCATCCTCCTGGTCGCCGTCGGGGCTGGAATCACCGCAGGGGCGGCGCTGTACCGAAAGCCTTTGCCCGCAACATAATCCGGCAGCGAGTCGGGCTACGCGGCGGCCGACCCCACCGCCACTCCCGCCTGCGCGGCGCCCGCCCCGGCCCCGACGGCCACCGTCGGCAGGGACAGCGACACACTCTCGACGTCGATGAAGCCGACCTGGAAGAGATCGAGATACGGGGTCGCAAACCCGGCCAGTTGCAGCGTGAGCGTTCCGCCGGGCACAGCCGTGTAGGCGATCTGTTCCAGATCGATGGTCACGGTCTGGGTCCGGCCGTTGAGGGTGACCGGGATCGGTGTCACCAGGTTGCCGAGGACAAGCCCGGTGGCGTCGTCGACCAACTGCCCGTAGATGTGGGTGGCGGTGCCCAGCCCCGAGTAGGTCAGCGTGATATCCGGTGCCCCGACGATCTGGGTGCCCGCGGGTGCGGCGATCTCCAGGTTCAGCGCCAGCGACGCCTCCGAGGCCAGCGCCGGCGACACGATCAACGGGGTCGGCGACTGGGTCTGCGGGCCCGAACCGCCCAGAATCGGAATGATGGGCAGGAACCCGCCGTCGCTGTCGGTGACGATGGGATCTCCGTAGAAGTCGGGTTCTGTCGGAAGCAGGTCCGACGAGTGGTAGGCACCGGTCTGGTCGAACCATTCGAACCGGGGACCGGTCGGAATCAACTCGTTGCCGCGCACGTACCGGTCGAGCCAGTCCAGCGTCGTGTTCACCAGCAGCGGCGTCTGGATCGGGTTCAGCGGATCCAGGCACACCCCGTGCCCGCCGCACGCCCAGATCATCTCCACCGGAACGCCGTTCGCGTCGAGCAGCATCGCGTTGGCGACTGCCTGGGCAAGCGTGAACAGGCCGTCGGCCGTGCCCTGGATCAGCAGGGTCGGCGCCGTGATCGAACTGACCAGCACCGTCGGGCCGCTGCTTTCCAGGATGGCCTCCTGGGTCTCGGTGATGAAACCGAGGAGGTCCCCGAGGATGATCGCCGGATAGATCTGGGAGTTGATCCTTGCCCCCGCCTCCAGCAGGTCCAGTCCCAGTAACGTCGCCCATCCGGTCTTGAACGCCTTGGTCGGATAGAGCGCCCGGGTCAGCGAGTTCCATGCGATCACCGGGACGATGGCATCCACACGGTCGTCGATCCCCGCCGTCACCAGTTGGATTCCGCCGCCGTAGGAACCGCCGACCATCCCCATCGTCGGATCCCCGGGTGCGTCCAACTCCGTTTCCGGACGGCCCGCGACCCAGCTGATGATCGCCTGGACGTCGCGCCCCTCGAAGAAGGGGTTGTCGAGTTGCAGGATGCCGCCGGAGGCGAACTCGCCCCGAGGATCCCAGGTCACGACGTTGTAGCCCCCGTCGCGCAGCGGCACCAGGCCGGGGACCAGGTCGAAGACCGTCGTCTCGGAGGTCGGATCGATGTCGCCGGCGCTGCCCAGTCCGGGACCGTTGAGCACCGTCGGCGCGGTCTCGCCGAACTGCAGGCCGCTCGCCGGGAAGAAGTTGGTGCTGATCTGCGTCCCGTCGAACGACGTCACCATCGTGGTGAATGCGACGGGGGCGCCGACGGGAACCAGCTCGTCGACGTCGACGCCGATCGTCGTGATGACGCGGTAGCCGATGATCGGCTGCAGAAGCGCGCCGAGGACCGGCACCTGCTGCAGGCCGATCACGAGGGGCTGCACGAAGTCGCCGATGATCGGGATCTGCTCGAGCAGTGCCATCAGCACGCTCGTCTGGCTGACCATCACGGTGAAGTTCTCGACGCCACGGGAGTCGACCACGGACAGATCCGGCAGGAACGAGAACGTGCCGTCGTCGTTCAGCGTGATCTTGCCGCCCTGATCGGGGCCGTCGAGGAGTGTGTAGATCAGCGGGCGGCCGTTGGTGTCGGTCGCCCCGACGGAGCCGTAGATCACGCCGTCGAGGAAATCTAGCGTCGGGTCGACCGAGATCGGCCCGCCGGCGACGAGCGCCTCGCGCCGCGCGGCGGCGGCCATCGCCCACGACAACGGCGACCCCGAGGGCAGCCCGTCCGGGCTGTATCCGGCGAACGGGCTGAAGAGGTTCTCGACCAGGGTCAGCAGGGGGCTCGCGACGGACGCCGACGCCGTCACCGCCGGCGTCGGCGCGGCCCCGGTGCGCCCCGCGACCGCGGCCGGGCTGGACAGCCATGTGATCGCCTGCTCCTGCCGCCCCGGCGACGTCGCCGGGGCTGCCGCGCCGGCGTCGTCCGGCGTCTCCGCGGGAGCGTCATCGTCGGATGTCGGCGAGGTCGCAGAGGCGGGCGAGGTCACCTGCGTCGACGCATCGCCATCGCTCGTGTCAGGCTTTCTCGAACTCGTCGCGGGACGGTCGTCGGATTCCGCGTCGCCGGCGTCCTCGTTCGCCGCGGGCAGTCCGATGTCACCGTCGGCGTCCTCGCGGTCGGGTTCAGCGGCGCCGTCGGGGTCAGCGGCGTCGTCATCGCTGTCCGGGGCGTCGTCAGCGGGGATGTCCGAATCCCGGGTATCGGTGTCCGCTGCGGTCGTCGGCTCCGATGTGTCTGCAGCACCTGACGTCTCCGACGCCTGCGACACGGACGCTCTGGTGTCGGACCCGTCTGCGGCGGGTTTGGCCGAGGCGACGGCGTTGCCCCCGAGGACGGCGGTGCCGACTCCGAAGGCCACCGCGAGCCCGCCGACGCGACCGATGACACTTGCAGCGTTCATAGTTCCCCCGTCGGGACGGCTAGCAACGCAGCAAACTATAGTCCCGGCCCAGCTTCGCGGTCGTCAAAATTGCGAGAAAAGTTGCGCCGGCATTCGCCCCGCGGCATGCGGATCGGCTGACCGCGGAATACCCTGCCGCACAGCGCTTTTGGTCAACAGTTGGCGCGGGTAGGCGCCGCAACCCCTCCTCGACGACCCCCGGACACGCTGCGCCGGCCCCGGGACTGCATGGTTCCAGCGACGCTGACGGGTGACGGGCCGGTACGCGTCCGCGCACGCCCGGTGAGCTGGCGTTTTACTTTGCGGATGCGCGCGGCGGGGTCAGCGCCGGGCGCCGGGCTGACCCAGCAGCGGGTTGCCCTGGGCCGGGCCCTGGGCGTGCTCACGCTGGTGCTGCTGCATCGCCTGCATCAGCGGGTTCTCCCTCATGAGCTGACGCTTGTCCTCTTCGGACAGTTCGTAGAACGTCCACATACCCCACGCCGCAGGACGGACGTACAGAGTGACCTTCTGCCGTCTGCGCGTGTTCTGCGGCAGCATCGCCGGGACGGCGACGACCCTGTCGAGGGTGACCGCACTGAGGAGTTCCTGGGCGAGTTTGTCCACGTCGGTGGTGTCCTGCAGCTCGTAGACCGATGCCTGGTGGCTCGGTTGCGCAGGGCCCTGCAGGGCGAGGAACCACGACATGCCTCGTCTCCTTCACTAGCTCGTCTGTGACTGCGTCAGCGTAGAGGACTGCGCCGCGTCATCCCGCGCTACCCGACGGGTGATACCTGTCGGAGGAGGACACTTCTATGCTAGAAGTCACACGCTCGTAACAAGACACGACCGCATCTCGACGACCAACGAGTAACGGACAAGCTCACCACGGACTTTGAACTGGGCTTTGTACTGGGCAAAGGCAAGTTCCGGTGTTAGTGTTCCGGTTAGCTGAGCCACGGTGTACATTCACCTGGCGAGGCCAACCACCACGAATCGAGGAATTTGCTGATGTCGAGCCAGGGCGATCCGGTGAGGACCGGCACCGACGGGGCGGACTCAGCACGTGGTGGAGTCGGGCAACATCCGGTGGCGACGCTGAACTGCAGCCGGATCGGACGCGTCGCCAACCCGCCGGGATTCTCGATCTCCGACTGGTTCCGATCCAGCCGTCGACGCTGACCTTCGCTACTGCCGGATCCGGCGGATGGTCAGCACGACCAGCAAAACCCCGACGCCCGCGAGGGAGATGGCGACCGGCGGCTTGGACACGAACCGCACGACACCCGACTTCAGGTCGTCGGCGACGCGGCGCGGGTTGGCCCGCTCGGCCAGGGAATCGACCGTCACCGCCAACTGCTCACGTGCCTGATCGATCTCGGCCTTGATGGTGTCGGGATCCCGGTCTGCCACAGCTTCCTCCAATGCCCTCACACACCACGCGCGCCGGCCGCGCTCCTACCTTCGGTTCTTGTCGAACTACCCTAGTTGAGCCGGGACAGCGACGAGCGCCCGGTCGACCGAAGGAACCGCGCCCGATCGCAGACCCCTTGGAGGGATGACATACCCATGCCGCAAACCCCACGACTCGAGGTCGGCGACAAAGCCCCCGCCTTCAGCCTTCCCGATGCCGACGGCAACACGGTCAGCCTGTCCGACTACACGGGGCGCAAGGTGATCGTGTACTTCTACCCTGCCGCGTCGACGCCGGGGTGCACCAAGCAGGCGTGCGACTTCCGGGACAGCCTCGCAGAGCTGAACGACGCCGGCCTCGACATCATCGGCATCTCACCCGACAAGCCGGAGAAGCTGGCGAAGTTCCGCGACGCGGAGAAGCTCACGTTTCCGCTGCTGTCCGATCCCGAGAAGAAGGTCCTCGAAGCCTGGGGCGCGTTCGGCGAGAAGACCATGTACGGCAAGACGGTGCAGGGCGTCATCCGTTCCACATTCGTGGTCGACGAGAACGGCAAGATCGAAGTGGCCCAGTACAACGTCCGCGCCACGGGCCACGTCGCGAAGCTACGGCGCGACCTGTCCGTCTAGATCTCCGAGGCGGCCGAGCAGCAACGCCTCGGCTGTCGCCGCCCGTTCCAGTACGCCCAGGTGCAGGCTCTCGTTGATGCTGTGCGCCTGAGTGTCGGGGTCCTCGACGCCGGTGACCAGGATCTTGGCCTCCGGGAACGCCGCGGCGAACTCCGCGATGAACGGAATCGAGCCGCCCACACCGGTGTCGACGGCGTCGCGACCCCACGCCTGCCGGAAGGCGTCGCGCACAGCGTCGTAGACCGGCCCAGTCGCGTCGATCGCGTAGGGCTCCCCGAGGTCGCCGGGCGTGACGGTCACCTGGGCTCCCCACGGGGCGCGACTCTCCAGATGCCGCGTCAGCGCCGCGAGGTGCGCCGCGGCGTCGCCGCCCGGCGCCACCCGCATGCTGACCTTCGCGCGGGCGCGGGGAATCAGCGTGTTGGACGCCTTGGCGATGGGTGTGGTGTCGATGCCCACCACCGTGATCGCCGGTTTGGCCCAAAGTCGTTGCGCCACAGAGCCGGAACCGATCTCGGTCACACCGTCGAGGACTCCGGTGTCGGAACGCACCCGCTCCGGTGTGTAGTCGGGGAAGTCGCGGTCGGCGGTATCGGTTTCGTGCAGGCCCTCGACCGCCACGTTGCCGTCGTCGTCGTGCAGGCCTGCCAGCAGCCGGACCAGAACCGTGAGCGCGTCGGGTACCACCCCGCCCCACATACCGGAGTGCAGGCCGTGGTCGAGGGTTGCGACCTCGACCACGCAGTCGGCGAGGCCACGCAGGGACACCGTCAGCGACGGGATCTCGGTGCTCCAGTTGTCGGAGTCCGCGATGACGATGACGTCGGCGGCGAGCAGATCACGATGCTCGGCGAGCAGCCGGGACAGCGACGGTGACCCCGACTCCTCCTCCCCCTCGACGAACACGGTGACCCCGACCGGCGGCTTGCCGCCGTGTGCCCGGAATGCCGCCAGATGCGTTGCGATACCGGCTTTGTCGTCGGCGGTGCCGCGGCCGTAGAGCCTGCCGCCGCGTTCGGTCGGCTCGAACGGAGGCGTGTGCCATTGCGCCGGATCCCCCTCCGGCTGCACATCGTGGTGAGCGTAGAGCAGCACCGTCGGCGCGCCCTCGGGCGCGGGGTGGCGCGCGATGACCGCGGGTGCGCCGCCCTCGGCAACGATGCGGACATCGCCGAAACCCGCGTCGGACAACAACGTCGACACCGCCTCGGCGCAGCGCTGCACCTCCGCGCGCCGATCGGGGTCGGCCCACACCGACTGGATGCGCACCAGGTCTTCGAGGTCGGCGCGCACCGACGGCAGCACGTCGCGGACGCGTTGGACGAGATCGGTCATGCCGTCGAGGTTAGTGCGTTCCGACTCTCGGGCGAGCGTGCGAGAAGTTCGCGATCTGCCCGGCGTGTCCGCCGCGAACACGCACGCTCGCCGGGAGGGGGGTTAGCGCTCTTCGAGGACCGCGACCGCGGCGGCGGTGTCCGCCTCGTGGGTCAGAGACAGGTGGATCGTCACCTCTTTGAGGTGTTCGGCCACCGCCCCCGACAACCGGACCCGCGGACGACCCCACATGTCGGTGATGACCTCGATGTCGCGGTGAATGCCCTCCGGGAGCACGGGCCGCTTCGAGAACCGGGATCCCGACCAGGCCTTGATCACCGCTTCCTTGGCCGCCCATCGCGCCGCGAGATGGCGCGCCGCCGACGAACTCTTGTCGGCGGCGTCGCGCCGCTCTCCCGGCGTGAACGTCTCGGCGAACACCGTCCCGGGCCGGTCCACCTGTTCGGCGAAGTCCGGAATGGAAACGAGATCGATGCCTATCCCGACGATGCCCACGGGCAGCACGCTATCTCACCGCTCAACGCCGATACACGCCGTTCTCGTCGAGTCGCGACGCCACGTCCAGCAGCATCCCGGCTTCCTGCGTCTTCTCCGGGTGGTCGCTGTCGAAGCGACGCCCGTCGGGACGCTCGTACATCGGCCGTCCGCCCGCGATCGCCGAGACCAGCCTGCGCTGTCCGGCCAGCGTGCGCTCCTGGGCCAGCGCGGTGTAATCCGCCCGCTGCTCCGCGGTGAGCGTCGCCAGGAACGCCTGCGGGTGCACCAGCGCGATCAGACCCGACACGTGACCGAACCCGAGGCTGGTGATCAGACCCGCCTTCAGCGGATACTTCTCGCCCAGCCGCAGGGTCTCGCGCGGCCACACGAAGTGTGCGGACGTCGCGAGATCCTCGTCGACGCAGTCCAGGCTGCGGTTGGGCGGGATGACGCCGTCGCGCAGGATCTGGCACAGACCCATCGTCTGGAAGACCGCCGCGCCGCCCTTGGCGTGCCCGGTGAGGCTCTTCTGGCTGACGACGAACAGCGGCGCACCGTCCGAGCGGCCCAGCGAATCGGCCAGACGCTCGTGCAATTCCTGCTCGTTGGGATCGTTGGCCAGCGTCGAGGTGTCGTGCTTGGAGATCACCGCGATGTCATCGGCCCCGACGCCCAGCTTGTTCAGCGACCTGGCCAGCACCGACTCCCGGCCACCGCGGCCGGCACCCAGCGCGCCCAGCCCGGGGGCGGGAATCGAGGTGTGCACGCCGTCGGCGTAGGACTGCGCGTAGGCGACGACCGCCAGCACCGGCAGACCCATCCGGAGCGCGAGGTCGCCGCGCGCCAGCAGGATCGTGCCGCCGCCCTGTGCCTCGACGAAGCCCAGGCGACGTCGGTCGTTGGCGCGGGAGAACCGCGCATCGCTGATTCCCTTGGCGCGCATGACCTCGGTGTCGGCGGTGGCGGCCATGTCGCCGAAGCCGATGACGGCCTCCAGCGTCAGGTCGTCGTATCCGCCGGTGACGACGAGTTCGGCCTTGCCCAGCCGGATCTTGTCGACACCCTCCTCCAGCGACACCGCCGCGGTGGCGCACGCGCCGACCGGGTGGATCATCGATCCGTAACTACCCACATAGCTCTGGATCACGTGTGCGGCAACCACATTCGGCAGGGTCTCCTGCAGGATGTCGTTAGGCTTGTTCTTGTCGAGCAGGTTGCCGTGGAACATCGTCTGCATCGAGGTGAGCCCACCCATGCCGGTGCCCTGCGTGCTGGCGACCAGGCTGGGGTGTACCCAGCGCATCAGTTCCGTCGGCGAGAAGCCCGCCGACAGGAACGCGTCCACCGTCGCGACGAGATTCCACAACGCCACGCGGTCGATGGAATTCGCCATGTCCGGTGTGACACCCCAGACCTGCGGGTCGAACCCGGTCGGGATCTGCGCACCGACAGTGCGGGACAGCTTCGCCTTACGGGGCACGCGGATCTCGGTGCCCGCCTTGCGGGTGACCGTCCAGTCCGAACTGTCCGGCACGGGGCTGATGACCGTGTGCTCCGGATCGAACTGCACGAACGCCCGCGCGTCGGCCTCCGAGGACACCACGAACGAGAAGTCCTTGTCCAGGAACACCGAAACCAGCAGCGGCGCAGAGTGATCCGGATCGATGGCGGCGTCGCCGACGAACTCCCGGATGCCGACCCGTTCGACGACCACATCGTGGTAGCGCTCGACGAGGTCCGCCTCGTCGACGAGATCACCCGATTCGGTGTCGTACCAACCGGGTTGAGGATCGTCCTCCCACTTGATCAGACCGGTGGTCCACGCCAGCTCCAGAACGCCGGCGGCCGACAGCTCGTTGTCGACCTCCATCTCGAAGCGCGTGCGCGACGAACCGTACGGACCGAGTTCCGCACCACCGACGATGACCACCAGGTCGGATGGGTCGACGTCGAGGTCGGCCCAGTCCGGCACCGGGGCGGGCGCCGGCGGACGCGGCGGGGACGGCAGCGCGGCGATCGTGTGATCGGCGGCCTCGTCCTCGACGGTCTCGTCCTCGTCGGCGACCGCGGCGTTCTCCCGGGCCTTGGCGGCCAGCGCCGACAGGTCCAGTTCCACCTCGGCCAGCCCACCGGTCAGATCGGCCAGCACCGGCTCGCGGGCGGCGGCGACCTTGTGCTCGACATCGCAGAGATCCAGCAGCATCGCCGCCATCTGCTCGGTCGAGTACGTGGTGACCCCGGCCTCCTCGACCGCATCGACGATCACATCGTTGTGGCCCATCAGACCGGTGCCGCGGGTCCAGCCGATCAGCGCGTGCGCCAGGCTGACGCGCTGCGCCCAGGACGTCTCCGCCTTCCAGCGCGAGACGACCGCGTCGAGCGCGGACTTCGACTCGCCGTAGGCGCCGTCACCGCCGAACATGCCGCGGTTCGGCGAACCGGGCAGCACCACGTGCAGCCGTGCGGCGATGTCGCGGTCGGCGCCGATGTGCGACAGCCCCGCGATGAGCCGCTGCACGGCCCACAGCAGAACCTTCATCTCCATCTCGGCGCGCGCTCCGGCCTCGGACAGGTCGCCGCCCACCCGCGGTGCCGCGAACGGGAACAGCAGCGTCGGGGTCAGCGCGTCCTTGATGTGGATCGATTTGGGTCCGAGGCTCTCGCTCTGCTCGGTGCCGATCCAGTCCACCAACGCGTCGATGTCGTTGTAGGAGGCCATGTTCGCCGGCAACACCCACAGCTTCGCGCCGAAGCGCGCGTTGTCGCGGTAGAGCTGGCGGTAGAAGCCGAGTCGCGAGTCGTCGAGCCGGGACGTGGTGGCCACGACGGTCGCGCCGCCGTCGAGCAGCTGCGCCACGACCGATGCCGCGATCGAGCCCTTCGACGCGCCGGTGACCACCGCGACCTCATCGCTGTAGCGGCCCTTGCCCGGGTTCTCCGCACCGGCGGCGGCCCGTGCGTAGAGCGAGGCGTGCACGTTGCGGCCCACGGCCAGGGCCTTGCCCTGCCAGTAGGTCGCCTGGGTGCCGACGACGTGGCCGGCTCCCTCGAAGCGCGACGACAGGCGGGCCCAGTCGGCGTCGATGTCGTCTTCGTCCATCAGCCAGATCTTGACCAGGTCCTCGCGGGCGCTGGCCCACCGGTCGTCGAGCACGACGGCCTTGCGGCTGTCGAAGACCGGAGCCACCAAACGCGGCCAGTCCGAACCCAATTCGGCGGTCACCAGGTCGATCAGCTCCGCATCGGCCGTCGACTCCGAGGCGGACGCCACCTGGCTGTGGCCCAGCTGATCGAGGATCAGCCGTGCCGCCGAGGCGAGCACACCGTTGCGTCCGGTGACCTGCTCGGCGAACTCGCCGAGTGCTGCCGAGTCGACGACCCCACCGCCGCCACCACCGGCGGCAGAGGGCAGCGACACCGGCACGCCGCGCCGTGCGCCGACCGCGGCCACTGCCGCGTCGATCGCCTTGTCCACCGCGGCGGCATCGGCCAGCGCTCCGTCGTGCAGGCCGCCCAGCGCTCCCCCACGGACACTCGTGCCCTCGCGCGTACCGAGCGCCACCTCGACGGTGACGTGCTTGCCCCAGCCGTCGCCGAGCTCCCAGGTCTTCTTGACCCGCTCGACGATGTAGGCCGGTCGCTTGCCCGACGGACCGAGCACCGTGCGCAACTGGTCGTTGATCGCGTCCGAGAGCACCGGACCGAACGGCTTGTACGTGCGGGCCAGCTTGGTGACCTGACCCTTCAGGCCGGCCAGATCGGCTTCCGCCGCGCCGTCGATCGCGCCCAGGTTCAGCTCCGAACCGAGGTCGACCAGCATCTGGTTACGCCGGGAGGACGCACCGTCGGTGATCGACTCGATGGAGTCCAGTGCCTCGATCTGGTCGATGCGGATCTTCGCCGACAGCGCGATGAGCGCCATGGTCGCGTCGGCCGCGTCGAAGGTCAGATCCTCCGGGCGGGGTCCGCCCGACGGCGCCGCTGCCGGCGCGGGAGCGGCGGGCGCCGCCTCCGCCGGTGCCGCTTCGGCAGGCGCCGCCGCGGCCGGAGCCTCGGGCGCCGCATCCTCGAAGTCGGGTTCGGGATCGGTGTCGGTCGCGAACAGCACCGCGGCGTCCCGCTCGGCGTTGAGCACCTCGGTGGTGTTGTGCGAATACTCCGGCAGTTTCAGCGTGTTGGTGGCCAGACCCGCGACCGTCGGCGCATTCTTCACGCCGATCTCGACGAACCGCTCGACGCCGAGACCGCCGGCGGCCTCCTCGATGAACAGCAGGTCCTGGGTCTCGATCCAGCGCACCGGGCTGGCGAACTGCCAGGCCAGCAGCTCGATGACGATCTTGCGCATCAGCTCACGCGGACGCTCGTTGCGCCACGTGTCGTAGTCGGCGAGCACCTCGTCGAGGGGCTCGGCGGGCACCAGATCGCGGATCTCCTCGATGAAGTCGCGGTCCAGGGTGAAGGGCCGCGGCACCAGGTTCGGGATGTAGCGGCCGATCAGCAGCTCCGGATCGGCGTCGGTGGGCATGACCCGCTCGAGGGCGCGCCGGAAGTCGGCGACGCCGACCCGCAGCACGCTCGAGTGGAACGGCACGTCGATGCCGGGCACCAGGATGAAAGACCGCTTGCCGCCGGAGATCTCGCGGCGTCGCTCGACCTCTTCCTCCAGAGCCTCCAGTCCGGCGACCGTACCGGCGATTGCATACTGCGCACCGCGCAGGTTGAAGTTCACGATCTCAAGAAACTCTCCGGTGCGCTCGGAGACCTCGGCGACGAACGCCGTGACGTCGTCGTCGTCGAGATCGATCTGCGACGGCCGGATGGCGGCCAGGCGGTAGTTCGACCGGCCCTGCGCGTCGCGCGGGACGATGTCGTGCATCTTCGACCCGCGGTGGAACACGACCTCCAGCAGGGCTTCGAGCGGGTACACGCCGGAAACGCAGGCCAGCGCGGTGTATTCACCGACCGAGTGCCCGCAGGCGATGGCTCCCTCGACGAACGCACCCTGCTCGCGCATCTCGGCCACCTGGGCCGCCGCGACGGTCGCCATCGCGACCTGGGTGAACTGCGTCAGATAGAGCACGCCCTCGGGATGGTGATAGTGCACACCGGAGGCGATCAGACTGGTCGGGTTGTCGCGCACCACGTGCAGCACCGAGAAGCCCAGGGTCTCGCGGGTGAACTTGTCGGCGGTGTCCCAGACCTTGCGGGCGGCCTTCGAGCGGGCCCGCACGTCCATCCCCATGCCCTTGGACTGAATGCCCTGACCGGGGAACGCATACACCGTCTTGGGGGCAGCCAGCTGCGCGGTCGCGGCCATCACGAGTTCTCCGCCCACCTTGGCAGCGACCTCGACGATCTCGGCGCCGCGGTCGATGCCGACCCGGTCGACCCGGAACTCGATCTCGTCGCCGGGCAGCACCATCCCGAGGAAGCGGGAGGTCCAGCCCACGAGGCGCGCGGGCGGGGTGGCCCGGCCGTCGGTCGCGGTGACCGCGTGCTGGGCGGCCGCGGACAGCCACATCCCGTGCACGATGGGCGTTTTCAGCCCTGCCAGCAGTGCGGCGGCACGGTCGGTGTGGATCGGGTTGTGGTCACCGGAGACGACGGCGAAGGCGCTCATGTCCACCGGCGCGGTGACGACGACGTCGCGACGCCGACGGCGCGGCGTATCGGTCGCGTTGTCGGTGATCGCACCGCCGGCGCGCGGCGGATCGGTGAGTTCGACGGCGCCGGTGCGGCCCCTGATCGCGAAGCGCTCGGAGAGGGTGGCCAGGACCGTCCCCTCGGAGTCGGCGATCGTCACCTCGACCGGCACGACACGGCCGACCTCGGTGTCGGTGGCCGCCGAAGCCGTTGCGGCGACGGTCAATTCGGCCGTGCCGGACGGCAATGCCGCCAACAGGTGCGCGGCATGGTCGAGATGCACGAGGCTCAGCAGGCCCTCGACGACCGGGAAACCGTCGTCGGTGACCGCCGACCCGATCGCGGAGAACACCGCGGGCCAGCACAGCCCGACCAGCGCGTCGGGCACCAGGGTCAGACCCGGCGCGAGCGGCGCGCCGAAGGTCGCGGTGACGCCGGTGTGGTCGGCCACCTTCTGCGGGTCCCATTCGACGGTCACCATCGCGGTGTTGTTCTCCACGGCCGGAAGCGAATCCGGCCCGTCGACGCCGGCGGCGATCGCCAGCACCGAACGCATCGCCTTCGACGCGTCCTCGACCGTGACGATCGGAGCACCGCCGTCGACCGTCGCGGCCGGCAGGGTGAAGCGGATGTCGATCCAGATGTCGGACAGCGGCACGCTCAGCGTGATGCTTCCGTCGCCCGCCAGCTCAAGACGGGCACCGGTGTTGGGGTGCGTCGCGCTCGGCTTGCCCGGTACGTCGTTGACCTGCCACTCGGACGGAGCGCCGATGCGGTGCACCGGGTTGATCGCGGTGCGACCGGCCCACAGCACGTCGGGCGAGTCGAGCACCACGGCCAGCGGACCGCTGACGTCGGCGCGGGCCTGACGTCGTGAGACCACCGGGGTCGGCTCGGCGCCGGCGGCCAGCACCCGGTCGACGATCTCCTGCTCGAAGCGATCGAGGAGCTCACCGACCGGCTCGTCCACGCGGGTGATGCCCGCGACGGCCTGGGTTCCGGGGATGATGCACACCTGGTCGGCGGTGTAGCGCGCGTCGTGGGCCTGCCACAGGGAGTCACTGCGCCACCAGCGCCGGACGTCCTTGTCGATGACCGGCACGAAATTCACCGGCTTGCCGGGCTTCTTGCACAGCGTGACGAAGAACGGCACATCCGCGGGGTGCAGCTTCACGGTCTCGGCGTCGGGATAGCGGGTCAGCAGCGCGTCGATGGCGACGTCGGGAGTCTCCAGCAGCGCCTTGCCGTCGGCGGCCAGCAGCGATTCGATCGGTCCCGAGTCCTTCTCGTTGAGGCGTGCCTCGGCGCGGGTGAGCATCTCCTCGAAGCGGTCGCGCCAGGTGTCGGCCAGCCACGGGCTGCCGGGTGCCGCGGTGTCGGCGGTGCTGTCGCCGTCGCCGATCGCCAGTTCGACGTAGCGCTGCAGCCACTGCAGGTACGTCATGTCGGCGACGTCGCCGAAGTACGGCTTGGCGGTGTCGGCCATCGCGGCGATGATCTCGTCGCGGCGCTCCGCCACGGCGTCGGCGTCGCCGGCGACCTCGTCGAGCAGGCGGCCGCACCGGGACGCGGTGTTGTCGATCTCGTGGATGTCGGCGCCGAGCTGGCTGCGACCGCTGGCCATGCCGCTGATCGCCTTGCCCGCGCCGACCCAGGTGTCGGTGCCGGTGGTCTCGACGAGCATCTGCTTCACCGCCGGCGAGGTGGTGGCCTCCAGTGTCGCCATCGCGGCGGTGCCGACCAGGATGCCGTCGACGGGCATGGCCGGGAAGCCGTACGCCTGGGCCCACTCGCCGGACAGGTAGTCCGCGGCGCGTTCCGGGGTGCCGATGCCGCCACCGACGCAGATCGTGATGTTGGAGTACTTGCGCAGCTCGCCGTAGGTGCTAATCAGCAGGTCGTCGAGGTCCTCCCACGAGTGGTGTCCGCCGGCGCGGCCGCCCTCGACGTGGACGATGACGTCACGGTCGGGCACCTCGACCGCGATCTTGATGACCGACTTGATCTGGTCGACGGTGCCGGGCTTGAAGACGATGTTGCTGATGCCGACGGTGTGCAGTTCCTCGATCAGCTCGACGGCCTCTTCGAGGTCCGGGATTCCGGCGGTGACGACGACGCCGTCGATCGGGGCACCGGACTGGCGGGCCTTCTGGACCAGGCGCTTGCCGCCGATCTGCAGCTTCCACAGGTAGGGGTCGAGGAACAGGGAGTTGAACTGGATGGCGCGGCCGGGCTCCAGCAGTTCGGTGAGCTCTTCGATGCGGGCGTCGAAGATCTCTTCGGTGACCTGGCCGCCGCCGGCGAGTTCCGCCCAGTGGCCGGCGTTTGCTGCGGCCGCGACGATCTTCGCGTCGACCGTCGTCGGGGTCATCCCGGCGAGCAGGATCGGCGAGCGCCCCGTCAGGCGGGTGAACTTGGTGGACGCCTTGACCGAGCCGTCGGGCAGCGCGACCGGCTTCGGCGCGTAGCTCGCCCATGCGGGCGCGACCGCGGGTGCCGCGCCGACGGTGAACAGGCTGCGCTGTCCCGCGCGGGTGGCGGCGGGCACGATCCCGATGCCCAGGCCCCGGATGACCGGCGCGGTCAGCCGCGTCACGGTGTCGCTGGGCCCCAGGTCGACGATCCACTTGGCCCCGGTGGCCGCCAGGCCTTCGACCTCGGCGACCCAGTCGACGGGATTGACGAAGATCGTCTCGGCCAGTGTCCGGGTGAGCTCGCGGTCCAGACCGGTGCGGGACGCCCACTCGTTGACGAGGTCGACGCCGCCGGCCAGGCGCGGGGTGTGGAATCCGACCTCGACGCTGAGCTGGTTGAACACCGGGCGGAAGATCGCGCCGCCGCGGGTCTTGTTCTTGCGCTCGGCTTCTTCCTTCTCGGTGATCTTCTCGCAGTAGAGCTCGAAGCGGGCGAGCTGCTCGGGGGTGCCGGTGATGACGACCGACCGCCGGCCGTTACGGATCGACAGCGCCGGGGGCAGCACCGTCCGCACGTCCTGCGCGAACTCTTCGAGGAGCTCGGCGATACGGGCGGGGTCGACGTTGAGCACCGACACCATCGGCGCCTTGTCGCCGCGGCTGACCATGCCGCAGCGGCGGGAGACCAGGGAGCCTGCCGCGCCGATCAGCTGACCGATGGCCAGCAGTTCGACATCGCGCGCTCCGCCGGCCTTCAGCGACTCGACCGCGGTGACGCCCTGGGAGTGCCCGGCGACCGCGACGGGCGGATGCGCGTCGAGGTCGAGGCCCTGACGCTTGAGTGCGCGCTGCGCGGCCATCTGGGTCAGCAGGATGCCGGGACCGGAGATCGCCGCGGTGGTGAGGTCCTTGGTCGACGGCAGCGGCTCTTCGGCGGCGAGCGCGCGGATCCACCGCATCGGCTCGAAGCCGATGGGCCGGACCACGACCAGTTCGCGGGCCAGCGGCTCCAGCAGCAGTTCGGCCTCGGCGACCAGCTGGCTGATCTCCGACTCGATGCCCGCCGAGTTGACGAGCTCTTCGAGGTTCTCCAGCCAGGGGCCGCCCTGGCCGCCGAAGGCGACGGCGTAGGGCTCACCGGAGTGGAACCGATCGACGAGTGCGTGCGTTCCGGTCAGCGGCTCGAAGTCCTTGTCGGGACTGCCGTTGGAGTCGGTGGTCGCACGGTGCTGGTCGTTGATCGTCACGTCTTTTGTTCTCCTCGGTGTTTCGCGCTACATCGCTCGTGGCGGAGGCTGGTCGTCGGCTCGGCGCGGGCACCTGCCTGTGCGCCCGCGGGGGCTCTGCGATTCGGCGTCGAATCCGGCTGGTCTCGCCCACGAGCCCCAAGGTCGCAATCCCTGCAGAGCTGCGTGCGGACATTTCAGCCGTACTAAGAGTGTCATAAGAGACGGCCCTGGTTTTGCCCCGAAAATGGTTACTGGCGAGTTCTACGCGTGGGTAACAGTGCCTTGCATAACGTGCGGTTCCGGGCGGCCGAGAGGCATCCGGGACAAACGTCCTGCATGAGGGTGGTTACGGTTGAGTAGGATAGAAGCGCAGTTCAAAGCAGTATTGTTATCAAATCGTTATCTGGCAAAAGCGGTTCGCAAATGTCGGCGGCCCTTCGTCGATACACCCGACAAGATCGCCGAAAGTGTCCTGTGTGTGTTTCGCTCCCCGGACATGAGTTTGCTGCGAATACCTACTCGGGAGTAGGTACGACCGCACGGTCACGCACCGCGTCGAGGCTGCCACGCTCCGTCGAGAAGAATGCCCGCGGTGTATCCGGATGCGGACGCGACCATGTGGCGGCGCGTCGCCTTGGCGAACTGGACGGCCATCACCCTGTCGCCCAGCGCCCGGTAATCCTCGATCACCTGCCGCAGAACGTCCGAATCCTCAGGACGCGGAAGCCGGTCGACACCGACGCGTGCGTGGTAGACCTCGGTGAGGTTGGTGACGAACGCTTCGGCCAGGGCATCGACGGATTCCTGGGCGCCCTCGACGAACCGCACCAGCGCGCGGATGTACAACGCGGGATCCGGCGCACGGTCGAGAATCTCGGCCGCGGTGTCGTCGACCATCATCAGCCGTCCGTCGACGACCTCGGCCATACCGTAACGGACCAGCTCGCGGCCTTCTTCGCTGTGCGGATCGATGTGGACGGGGCCGCCGTGGCGCTCTGACTCCTCGGCGTCGCGGCCCAGCACGGCGCGCTGCAGACCCAGGATGTCTGCCAGATCCGCGCCCTGGCGGATGCTCTCGAAGAACTCCGCGATGTGCGCCGAGTTGTACCCCTTCCGCAGCAGCTCGCTGATCGTGTTCAGCTGCGAGAGGTGGTAGTCGTCGTAGAGCGCGGCGCGGCCGACCCGGCGCGGTGCGTCCAGCAGCCCACGTTCCCGATAGGCGCGGATGTTGCGCGCGCTGACCCCCGACGCGCGGGCGAGGTCTTCGAGTCGGTACTCAGCCATCGGCTCGCACGTCCGCCCGACGGCGGGGACGGGACAGGCCGGCACCGCGAGAATTCATGACGACACTCTATCCGCTTCCGCGCCGGCTGAGCGAAGCATCCTCTCCCGGTTTGCCGACTTCGGCCGAGCCCGTGAATCGGTGGTCACACAGGGGAAACGCCACACCATCGGTCACGTTGTTCACAAGGTCGTGCAGTTTCAGCCAACACATGTCGCAATCTGACACTCCGCCCCCGCGGACTGTGACGAAATCGAGTGGCGCACGCCCAGGGTCGTGCGCCACCATGGGTGGGTTGATTTCAGCAGGACATTAAGACAAATACGGCCGATGGGAAGGTGCCTGCGCGTGCGTCCGTGGATCGTCTGGGCCACCGGGGTGCTGGCCTACATGGTCGCGGTGTTCGACCGCACCACGCTGGGCGTGTCCGGGCTGGCGGCGGCCGAGCGCTTCACGGCCGGCCCGACGCTGCTGTCGATGTTCGTCGTGCTCCAGGTCGTCGTCTACGCCGCGGCACAGGTTCCGGCCGGGTTGCTGCTCGACCGATACGGCTCGCGCGCACTCATCGTCAGCGGCGCCGCGTTGATGGCGTCGGGTCAGCTGGTTCTGGCATTCACCGACTCCCTGCCCGTCGCCGTGGCCGGCCGCGCCGTGGTCGGCCTCGGTGACGCGTTCACCTTCATCTCGGTGCTGCGCCTGGTCCCGCACTGGTTCGCACCGCGTCAGATCCCGGTGGTCACGCAGCTCACGGGCATCGTCGGCCAGCTCGGCCAGGTGCTGTCCGCGGTGCCGTTCCTCGCGCTGCTCTCGGCCCAGGGCTGGTCGGTCGCCTACGCATCCGCCGCAGCGGGAGGTGTCCTGCTGATCGTGGTCGTTCTGCTTCTCGTCAGAGACACCCCGCAGGGCTCCGCGGCCACACCGGAGACGATGTCGGTGCGGCAGACGCTGGCCAGCGTCAAGACCGTGTGGCTGCGCCCGGGCACCCGGCTGGGCTTCTTCACCCATATGGGCACCCAGTTCTCCATCACCGTGTTCGCGCTGATGTGGGGCCTTCCGTATCTGACCGTGGCGCAGGGCCTCTCCCCCGGCGTCGCCGGCGCCCTGCTGAGCCTGTCCGTGGTGACCGGAATCGGGTCCGGCGTGCTGATCGGCGTGGTGACCGGTCGCTATCCGCACCGCCGGTCGTGGATCGTCCTCGGGATCATCGCGAGCAACGCGCTGATGTGGACCATCGTGCTGGCGTTGTCCGGTCCGGCGCCGCTGTGGGTGCTGGTGGTGCTGGTGGCGGTGATCTCGGTCGGCGGACCGGGATCCATGGTCGGTTTCGACTTCGCCAGGACGTTCAACACCGGGGCCACGCTCGGCACTGCCCAGGGCATGGTGAACATGGGCGGATTCCTTGCGTCGCTGCTGTTGATGCAGGCGATGGGCATGGTGATGGACGCCTCGGGCGGCCTGACGTTCGAGTCCTTCCGAACGGCCTGGACGCTGCAGTACGCGGTGTGGACGCTCGCGGTTCTCGGCGTCCTGATCACGCGGCGCAAAGCGCGCAGACAGCTCGCCGAGGACGACAGGTTCCTGCTCGAGGACATCCAGACCTGAGGGGACGCGAACCCCGCGCTATGGTCGCCTCATGGACGCGGTCGGAGTGGTGCTCGCCGCGGGCCTGGGGACACGCGTCGGTGCCGACGGCAACAAGGCCTACCTGCCGCTGGCCGGGCGCAGCATGCTGGCCTGGTCGCTGGACACGCTGACCCGCCTGCCCGACGTGGCGCGCACCATCCTGGTGTTCCGACGCGGGGAATTCGCCCTGGCGCACGACACGGTGAGACAGGAACTCGGCGATCACGCAATCGAATTCGTCGAAGGCGGGGAAACCCGGCACGGCTCGGAAACCAACATGCTGCGCCATCTGGCCGACGACATCGACGCCGGCACCGTCGACGTGGTGGCGATCCACGACGCTGCCCGACCGTTGGCCGGACCCGAGATGTTCGGCCGGGCGATCGCACTGGCCCGCCAATACGGCGGTGCGTTGCCGGCACTGCCCACCCGAGATCTCGCCGAGATGCGCGACGACATCCTGCAACCGGTGGCCCGCCGCGGTGAGCTGGTCAGAGTCCAGACCCCGCAGGCGTTCCGCGCCCGGGACCTGCTGCACGCCTACCGATGCGCCGAACGCGACGGATTCGAGGGCACCGACACGTCGTCGTGCGTCGAGCGGTACACCGATGTGCAGGTGCGGATCTTCGACGGTCGCGCGACCAACCTGAAGGTCACCTACGCACGCGACGTGGCCGTGGCCCAACACCTTCTCAACGCGCCGGGTCAGAGTCCCCGCTCGTGAGGAGAGCGTCGAGATAGGCGGCATCGCAAGGCAATTCGATCCGCGAGATCGCGGTGTCCCCGTCGATCAGCACCGTCGCATCGCCGCCCGTCAGCACCGTCTCCAGCTCGTCGTCGTCGAAGTCGCTGGTGCCGAGCAGCTGTGCGAGCATCGCCGCGGAGAAGCCGCGCGGATACTGGACCGTCCGCAGCGGAGCGCGATCCACCGTCGCCGTGATCACCCCGCGACCGTCGACGGCCTTGATGCTGTCGGTGACCGCGCAGATCGGCAGCACCGCGTCCGCTCCGCAGTGGAGCGCGCCGAGAACCCCCTCCAGTGTCTGCTGCGAGAAGATCGGCCAACCGATGTCGTGCACCAGCACCGGCCCGTCGTGCAGTTCGGCGAGACCCGCCGCGAGGCACTCGCGACGCCTCCCGGGCGCCGCGGCGACGGTCAGACGCACCGCCGGGACGTCAGGCGCCGACAGGACGGCGGCGACGTCGTCGGACATCTCTTCGGCGACAGCCACCACGACGTCACCGACGGCGGCGAGACTTCTCACGATCCGTTCGAGGGACGACTGTCCCGCCACCGGCGCGAAGACCGTCTCGGGTTGCCGCGCCAAGTCGGTGGGAACGGGCAGCAGCGCCGTGATGGTCACGGGCGCGAGGGTACGTGAGGGATCACGCCCTACACCGGGTCGAACGACGCGATCAGCCAGTTGCCGTCGATCTTCTTCATACCGACCTTCACGCTGCTCGCGGCGAACGCTCCGTCCGGGTTCTCCTTGCTGGTCGTGGTCTGGTTGATGAAGACCAGCACCTCGGCCGAGTCGGCCGCGATCTGTGAGACGCCCGCACGCACGACCGAGGCCGCGGTCTTGACGGACTTCTCCTTCGCCGCAGGCGTCACGATCTGCTCGGTGAACTGCGTGTAATAGTCCAGGAAGTCACCGGTCAGCTTCGATTTCGCGTTGGCGAAGTCCTGGTCCAGCGATTCGGGCGAGTAGGACAGCAGCGCGATCGTGCCGGTCTTGGCCGCTTCGAGAGCGACCTGCGCGGCGGCGGGATCGGTTTCCTTGTCGGGCCGGTACTCGTTGTAGTACAACCATCCGGCCAGGCCCGCGGATCCGGCCAGCATCAGCACGGCGGCGACGATCGCGCCGATCAGCACGCGACCCGAGCGGCGCGACGTCGCCCGTGACGTCGCCGGAGCGGGTTCGGGCTCCGTTCCTGTCACGACCTCGTCTTCGGGCGTCGGGTCCTCCGCGACGACGGTGGCGTCGACGTCCTCATCGGGGGTCTGTTCTCTGTCGCTCACGGCACGAACTCGACTTTCGACATCTTGATCTGGCCGTCCTCGCGGACCAGGCTCACGCTCAACCGCCAGGTGCGGGGTTCCTGGTCGGCGCCCGCGGTGTTGGTCACGCGTGAGGACGCCGCGACGAGCACCTCGGCGCCGTCACCGGTCATCCTCTCCACCGCGGTGGAGTTGACCGTGACCTCGGTGACGACCTTCGAGTCCTGGGCCACCTTCACGAACTCGGCGGCCTGCGATTCGAAGTCGTCCTTGAACTGGCCGGTCGAGTTGTCGATGATGCGCTGGACGTCTTCCTCGGCCTTGTTGAAGTCCAGGGACATCAGCGTCACCACGCTCTGGCGGGCAGCCGCCGCATATTCGGCGTTCTGCTGGCGCAGGTTCTCCGCGTCGCGGTGTTCGAGGCGCATGTAGCCGCTGACGGCGAGCAGGGCGGCGGTGCCCAGGACGGCGATGACCAGTACGAGCGCGACACCCACCGACGCCCACCCCGGCCGCCGCAGGCGGCGTTTGCGCGTCGGGGACCCCGCCTCGCCGACGGCGGTCTCGTCGCCGTCGAGGTCGTCGTCGCGAACGTCGTCGAGGTCGAGCGGCTCGGCATCGTCGGCGTCGTCGGTGGCTTCCGCGTTTGAAGCGACCGCATCGGTGCGGGCGGTCTCGCCGTCGGAGTCCGCGGCGGCGGCCAGAGCCTCCTGACGCAGCTTTGCTGCGCGGGCACGCGCCCTGGCCGCGGCCGCCATCGCCTCGGCCTCGGCGGCCTCGGCTTCGGCCACGTCCGCGAGGGCCCGCGCCCGGTCGCCGGCGGGGACGCCCTCGGGGTCCACGGTCGATTCCTCGACGCGATCGGCCTCGATCACCGAGTCACGGCGCCTGAAAGACGGCACACCGACCTCCCTGTCATTGCCTGCATAAAGAAACGAGAACGCCATTCTTCTTTTTTGAGTATCGCGTTAACGATACCTCCGCTCCGCAAGTCCGGACAAAAAGCCCTGTCTGCGGAAATGCCGCCCACCCACGTGTGGGGGCTCAGCGCCCGACGGTGTTCAACCGGTCCTTCATCACTTTGCCGGTCGCGTTCAACGGCAACTCGTCGAGGAACTCTACATACCGCGGCACCTTGAATCCCGCCATTCGCTCGCGACACCACGCGATCAGGGCGTCTGCGTCGAGACTCCCGGCCGAACCGTCCGCCGGCGCTGCGACGACGAACGCCTTGCCGACCTGCCCCATGCGCTCGTCGGGCACCCCGACGACGGCGGCCTGGGCCACCGCGGGATGCTCCAGCAGGAATCCCTCGATCTCGGCGGGGTAGGCGTTGAAGCCCCCGACAATGAACATGTCCTTCTTGCGCCCGACGATGCGCAGCCGCCCGGCCTCATCGAGCGTGCCGAGGTCCCCGGTGTGAAGCCATCCGTCCGGGTCGATCGCCTCCGCGGTCGCGTCGGGATCGTCGAGGTACCCCTGCATCACCGTGTAGCCGCGGATCAGCACCTCGCCGTCCTCGGCGATGCGCAGCTCGACACCGTCGCAGGCCACCCCCGCCGTCGTCGCGATGTCATCGAACGAGTCGCCGGGCCGCGACAGGGTGGCGGTCCCGGCCTCGGTCAGGCCGTAACCGGTCGCCAGCGTCTGGAACGGAAGCTCCTCGTGCACCCGCCGGATCAACTCCACGGGGATGTCCGCGGCGCCGGTGACACCCGCGCGCAGGGTCGCCAGCCTGCTCTTGTCCTTGACGGCGAGCAGCGAGTGATACAGCGTCGGCGGTCCCGGGAGCATCGTGATGCGCTCTGCCGCAATCAGTTCCACCACCCGGTCGACGTCGAACACCGGCACCGGGAACATCGTCGCGCCGCGGATGAACGACGCGATGAGCCCGGCCTTGTAACCGAAGGTGTGGAAGTACGGGTTGACCATCAGATAGCGGTCACCCTCGCGCAGATCGGCGAGGTCGCACCACTCCTCGTACAGGCGCAGGTTCTGCTGGTGGTTCATCATCACGCCCTTGGGGCGACCGGTGGTCCCGGAGGTGAAGATGATGTCGGAGACGTCGGTTCCCTGCACAGGCCGACTGAACGGCGTACCGCTGGCGAGGAAGTCGGACTTGAGGTCGATCACCGGCACACCCTGCGGCGCGCGGTAGTCGACGCCGAGGAACCCCTGGTGCACCAGAACGGCTTTCGCCCCGCTGCGGCTGATGATGTCGGCCGCCTCGTCGGCTTTGAAGCGGGTGTTGACCGGGACGAGGACCCCGCCGGCGGTCAGCAGGCCGAACGCGGCGACGATCCACTCGACGCTGTTGGGCGCCCAGATCGCGGCACGATCCCCCTTGCCGATGCCGAGATCGGCGAATGCGCCTGCCGCACAACGGATCCGTTCGACGACATCATCGAAGGACAAGCGCAGCGAACCGTCGACGACCGCTTCCGCGTCGCCGAACCGGTCCGCTGCGCTGGCGACCATCTCGGGGATGGTCGACCATCGTGGCTCGTACGTCACGTCGTGACGAGACGTCCCAGGTTGCCGCCCATGATCTTGGCCTGGTCCTCGACGGCGAGATGCTCGAGCGCGGTGACGTAGTGCGTCGGCTCGGCAAGACCCTCGGGGTGCGGCCAGTCGGAACCGTAGAGCACCTGGTCCACACCGATCAGGTTGATCAGGTCGTCGATACCCTCTTCGTAGAACGGGCTGACGTAGATCCGGTTCTTGATCTCTTCCATCGGGTTGCCCAGGAAGGCCTCAGGCGCCTTCTTGTACACCTCGGCCATCGAATCGAGCAGCGGGAACATCCACTTCGAACCGGCCTCGACGATGCCGACCTTGAGCTTCGGGAAACGGAACAGCGCGCCGTGAATCACCCAGGACGCCACGGCATCCTGAATCGGGCGCCACTCGTTGAGGATCGACATCGCATTGGTCTGGAACGGCAGCATCTCCTGCGCCGCACCGTCCCACTCGGAGGTGTAGCGCGAGTAGCCGCTGTCGCTGGAGTGCATGCCGACGAAGATGTCGTGGTGCACGACGCGCTCCCAGAACGGGTCGAACTCGGGAAGCGCGAACGAACGCGGGCCGCGGAAGCCGGGGACCGGCGCCGGACGGATCAGGATGGCGCGGGCGCCTCGCTTGACCGCCCACTCCAGTTCCTCGATCGCCTTTTCGACGATGGGCAGCGTGATCACCGGGGTGGTGAAGATGCGGCCCTGGTAGTTGAAGCCCCACACCTCGTGCAGCCACTCGTTGAGCGCGTGGATGATCACGTGGATCGCGACCGGGTCGTCGGACAGCCGCTCCTCGATCAGGCTGGCCAGCGTCGGGAACATCAGCGAGCGCTGAATGCCCAGCTCGTCCATGACCTTGATCCGGGGCTCCGGCTCGAAGAACGCCGGGATGGCCTTCATCGGCTCGCCGAAGAGCTCACGCTTGCTCTTGCCGTCGGGGTTGCCGAACTTGAAGTACTCCTCCCACGCACCCGGCTTGGCGACCACCGAGAACGTCGGGTTGGGAATGTAGTTACTGATCTGGCCCTTGAGCGCGATCTTGGTACGTCCGTTGATCTCGACGTACTGAACGATGTCCTTGTACTCCTTGGGCAGGTACTTGGTCATCGCCTCTGGGGGCTCATAGAGGTGGTTGTCCGCATCGAACAGCGGGAACGGGATCTCAACCCGGTGCGACAGTTGTCCCATGAAAGACTCCTTTTCCTATCGAGAGAATCGTATTCTCATTTTTGACTGGCCGCAACGACCCCGTGCATGCCGGCAGCGACCTGTTGCCGGATCACGTACTTCTGGACCTTCCCGCTGGCCGTGCGCGGGAAGTCCTGTCCTTCGGGCACCCGATGAAGCTCCTCGGGCCATTTCTGCGTCGCGGCACCCGCGGCCCGGAAGTGGGCACGGACGTCGTCGAGGCTGGGCATCACATGTCCGTCCCGGATGCGCAGCACAGCGGCGGTGTGCTCGCCCAAACGCTCGTCGGGTGCCGCGACCACGACCGCTTCGGCCACCGCCGGCATGCCCAGCAGAATTTCCTCGACCTCGAGTGCGCTGATGTTCTCACCGCCGCGGATGATCACGTCCGCCTTGCGGTCGGTGATCGTCAGGTAGCCGTCCTCGTCGAGCACGCCGATGTCTCCGGTGTGGTACCACCCGTCCTCGTCGAACGCCTGCGCGGTGAGGTCGTCGTCGACGTAGCCCAGACACAGATCCGGGCCGCGGCTGAAGATCTCGCCGTCGGGCCCGAGCTTGATCTCCACACCGGGACGCGCGTCGCCGTCGGTGAAGAGACGCTTGTCCTCCGGGGCGCTCGGTCGCGAACCCGTGATCGACGGATGCTCGGTGCTGCCGTAGGAGCGGAACACGAACATCCCGAGATCGGAGAGCCGACGCGTGACCGCGGCCGGCACGGTCGAGCCGCCGAGGCCGACGGTCTTGAACCGGCGGACATGCTCCGGCCTGCACTGCGGGTGATCGAGCAGGCTGGTCACGAAGTAGGGCGGGCCGCCGCCGATGGACAGCCCTTCGGTCTCCATCAGCTGCAGCACCCGCCCCGGATCCCACACGTCGCACAGGTCGATGGGCGAGCCTTCGAGGACCGGTATCAGGAACGCGCCGAGCATCCCGATGAAGTGGCCCACCGGGGTCGCGGTCAGCTGGCGGCCGCGGTCGGGCGGATAGTTCTCCAGCAGCTGACGTGTCTCGAAGCTCAACGTCTGGTGGCTGTGGATGACGCCCTTCGGGTCACGGGTGGTTCCCGAGGTGAACGCGATCAGCGCCGGACCCGCGGGGTCGGCCGCGACCGTCCCCGCCATCGGTTCGGCGGCGAGCAGATCCTCGAAGGGCTCCCAACCCCCGTCCGCGCCGGAGTCGGGACCGTCGCCCACGAGCGCGACGATCGGAACGCCGGCGCACACGTCCGGGTGGAACTGCAGCCTGCCGAACTGCGCGGTCGTGACGAACACCCGGGGCTTCGCCGTGGTCAGGATGTGGGCGAGTTCTTTGCGTCCGTAGAAGTGGACGACCGGCACGACGACCGCGCCGAGAAACGCCGAGGCCCAGAAGGTGACGGCGGCCTCCCGCCAGTTCGGCAGCTGCAGCGCCACGACGTCGCCGGCCGCCACACCCCGCTCCCTCAGACCGGCCGCGAGCCGGCGGGCGTCGCGCTCGACCTCGGCGAAGGTGCCCGCGTACGGACGGACGGCGGAATGCACGTGGAACCCGGCATCGGGGGCGCTGTCCAGACCACGGGCCAGAAGCTCACCGAGCGTCTCCGGTGTCCAGTAGCCCTCCTGCTCATAGCGCCTGACCAATTCCTCAGGAATCCTTCGCATGGCGAGAGGCCACCCCTTAACGTCCGCGCAGCGTCGTCCGTCGAGGCAGTCGACGGACAGGGGTGATGTTATTCTCCGCCTGCGAGAATGCCAATACCGTAGAGGGAGAATGCCCGATGGTCGACCTCGAGATCGACGATGGTCTGGCGGTCATCACCATCGACCGCCCGCATGCCCGCAACGCGATATCGCTGGAGACGATGGACCAGCTCGACAAGGCGCTCGACGGTGCGCACGGGGCACGCGCGCTGGCCCTGACCGGCGCCGGTGACAAGGCGTTCGTCTCCGGCGGCGACCTCAAGGAGCTCAGCGCGCTGCGCACCGTGGAGCAGGCCGCGTCGATGTCGTTCCGGATGCGCTCGATCTGCGACCGCATCGCCGGATTCCCTGCTCCTGTCGTGGCGGCGCTCAACGGGCACGCCCTCGGCGGCGGCGCGGAGTTCGCGGTGGCCGCCGACATCCGACTGGCGGCCGACGACATCAAGATCGGATTCAACCAGGTGGCGCTGGAGATCATGCCGGCCTGGGGCGGCGCGGAACGACTGGTGGAGTTGGTGGGCTACAGCCGCGCCCTGTTGCTTGCAGGCACCGGACGGATCCTGGCGGCGACCGACGCCGAGCGCCTCGGGCTGATCGATCAGGTGATCCCGCGGGCGAGTTTCGACGAGCAGTGGCGCCTGATCGCCCGCCTCCTGGCCTCCGTGCCCGCCGGCGAGGTCAAACGCGTGATGCGCGGCGTGCCGACCACCGAGGCGGTCGCGGCGTTCGCGCGGCTGTGGGTATCGGACGAACACTGGGCGGCCGCCGACAAGGTGATGAAGAAGGGTAAGTGACGCCCGAGAGACGCTTCAGGCGCTCAGCTCGCGAATCGCGTCGGCCCCGTCCCAGTTCGCCGCCGCATCGCGGACGAAGGTGGCCATGCCCTGCGTGGTGTCCGTGAGTTCCATGATCTCGATGATCGCGGCGGGACCGCCCGGCGGCTCGACGTAGGCGAACCTCGTTCCCAGATCCTCGCCCCCCGACCACACCACGGGCCAACCGGCCTCCGCGACAGCCCGCATGGCCTGGTCGAAATCGGCGCTCCAGTAGGCGAACTGGTGGAATCCGGGGCCGTGTGCGGTGAGGAACTCGGTGAAGATGCTCGGGGTGTCGTCGTCCTGGTGGATGAGTTCGACCTGAAGGTCGCCACTGTTGGCGAGCGCCAGCGACAGCGTGATCTCGCACGGGTGTCCCCGATAGGTCACGCGTTGTGGAATGCCCCTGATGACGAACCAGGGCCCGACGCCGAGCGCCACCCACTCCTCGAGCGCACTGTCCAGATCGGTGACGACGTAGCCGATCTGGCGAATGGGGCCGGGGAGGGTCACGCGGGCACGGTAACAGGGACCGCGACGCGAACGGCGCCGTTCAGCGGTGTTGTTCTCTCTGGACGAGAACGCCATTTCCGATTATGGTCAACCCCGTGTCGAGCACGCAGCGGGCGTTGGCGCCCGAGATATCCACCTGGCCGGACGACAATCCGCAGCTCATCGGCAGCTCGTGCGGTAGCTGCGGTGCCACCACCTTCCCGGTGCAGCAGCGCTGCCCGAAGTGCAGTGGCGGCGAGATGTCCGACGTCCTGCTCCCCCGCCGCGGAACGCTGGTCGCCTGGACGACCCAGGGCTTCCCGCCCGGCGCCCCGTACATGGGCCCGACCGGCAAGGACTTCGTCCCGTTCGGCGTCGGCCTCGTACAGCTCGATGATGTGATCCGCGTCGAGGGGCGCCTCACCGAGAACGACCCGGCGAAGCTGCAATTCGGCCAGCAGGTCGAGCTGACGATGATCCCGTTCACCTCCGATGAGGACGGCAACGAGGTCGTCACCTTCGCATTCCAACCCGTCGACAACTGAGGACCCGACCATGACGAGCTCAGCCAACGACGTCGCGATCATCGGCGTCGGCCTGCATCCGTTCGGCCGGTTCGACAAGACCGCGATGGAGATGGGCGCCGAGGCCATCCAGTCCGCGCTCACCGACGCCGGCGTCGACTGGAAGGACATCCAGTTCGGTTTCGGCGGGAGCTACGAGGTGTCCAACCCCGATGCCGTCACCCGCCTCGTCGGCCTGACGGGTATCACGTTCACCAACGTGTTCAACGCCTGCGCCACCGCGGCGTCGGCGATCCAGCAGACCGCCGACACCATCCGTCTCGGCAAGTACGACATCGGTATCGCGATCGGTCTGGACAAGCACCCGCGCGGTGCGTTCACCGACGACCCCGCCAAACTGGCTCTGCCGCAGTGGTATGCCAACAACGGGCAGTTCGTGACCACCAAGTTCTTCGGGATGAAGGCCAACCACTACATCCACAAGCACAACATCTCCGAGGAGACGCTGGCGCGCGTGGCCAACAAGAATTTCCGCAACGGGGTGATCAACCCGAACGCGTTCCGCCGCAAGGAGATCAGCGTCGAGGAGATCATGGCCTCGCCCGTGCTGAACTATCCGTTGCGCCAGTACATGTTCTGCGCCCCCGACGAAGGCGCGGCCGCGGTCATCATGTGCCGTGCCGACATCGCCCACAAGTACACCGACAAGCCGGTCTATGTGCGCGCCAGCGAGATCCGGACCCGGACGTACGGGGCCTACGAGGTGCACGCCACCTCGGCCCCGCTGGACGAGGATCCGTCGCCGACGGTGTTCGCGGCGAAGGCGGCGTATGAAGCGGCCGGCATCGGCCCCGAGGACGTCGACATCGCACAGTTGCAGGACACCGACGCCGGCGCCGAGGTCATCCACATGGCCGAGACGGGGCTGTGCGCCGACGGCGAGCAGGAGAAGCTTCTGGCCGACGGCGCGACCGAGATCCACGGCAGCATTCCGGTCAACACCGACGGCGGCCTGATCGCCAACGGCGAGCCCATCGGCGCATCCGGCCTGCGGCAGGTGCACGAGCTCGTGCGGCAGTTGCGCGGCGAAGCCGGGGAACGCCAGGTTCCGGGGACACCGCGGGTCGGGCTGGCCCAGGTCTACGGCGCCCCGGGGACCGCGTCTGCGACGATCCTGTCGCTGTAGCGGTCAGCGCGCCCGCACCGGCCGAATCACGGCTGCGCGGGCGCCATCTCGTGCCCCTCGGCCAGTTCCGGCGACGGTTCGCCTTCGAAGCGACGGATCCACTGCTCGCAGAATGCGAACGTCTCGGCGTGGCCGGTGTCCATGCCCAGCGCGCGTTCCATCACGAGGGCCTGCGAGACGCTGGTCGCGAACACCGTCCACACCACCGGCGGGACGTCGTCGGAGATCATCCCGTAGCGCTGCAGCGCATCGGAGATCGCACGGTTCTGCTCCTGCCGGAACCGTTCGGCGTAGTAGACGATCTCCGCGCGCAACGCCTTGCGGTGGTTGGCCAGTCCCATGAACTCCATCGTCAGCCTGGTGGCCTCGGGGGCCGTACTGAACCTCCACAGGGCCCACAGCGGCTGCGCGGACCGCAGGGCGGTGGACAGGACCGCGAGGCCCTCCTCGGCCCTGCGGTGGAACACGGCGAGGAAGAGGTCCTCCATGGTGCGGAAGTAATAATGGACCAGTTGCGGTTTGAGTCCCGCGCGGTCTGCCACCCGACGGGACGTGACCGCCGCGTAGCCCTCCTCGATGAGGAGCTGTTCGGCGGCGTCGAGCAGCACGACGCGATTCTTCGCATCAGGCGCTCCGATCCGCCGCGACGCTGCCATGCTGACTCCGTTCGTGAGTGGGCCCGTGTGCGAGCACGACGCTCCGGTGACTCGCGGTGTCACCCGAGATCCTTGACCCTAACTCTTACACCATGCTAAGCAGGTGCTCAGCATTTTCATTCTGTTGTCGGTGCGACACCGACCTCACAACCCGCAGCCCGGGAGGCCATGGACATGACGGACACGAGCGACTTCGACACGATCGACTACTTCACCGATCCGTCCCTGGTGCCCGATCCGCATCCGTACTTCGACCACCTGCGCAGCAAGTGTCCGGTCGTCAAGGAGCCCCACTACGGCGTGCTGGCGGTGACCGGCTACGAGGAGGCCGCGACGGTTCTCAAGGACAGCGACACGTTCTCGTCCTGCATCGCCGTCGCCGGCCCGTTCCCGCCGCTGCCGTTCACCCCCGAAGGTGACGACATCACCGACCAGATCACCGCGCACCGGCCGCAGATGCCGATGTTCGAGCACATGGTCACCATGGATCCGCCGGACCACACCAATGCCCGCTCCCTGCTGAACCGGCTGCTGACGCCGAGCCGGCTGAAGGAGAACGAGGACTTCATGTGGCGTCTGGCCGACGAGGTCCTCGACGACATCATCGGCGCGGAGCCGGCGGGCCGCTGCGAGTTCCTCACCGCGTACGCAAAGCCGTTCTCGCTGTTGGTGATCGCCGACATGCTCGGTGTCCCCGAGGCCGACCACGAGGAGTTCCGCACCGTGCTCGGCGCACCGCGCCCGGGTGCCAACGTGGGCTCGCTCGATCACAGCGACCTCGTGGGCGCCAATCCGCTGGAGTGGCTCGACGAGAAGTTCATCGGCTACCTGGAGGACCGTCGCAAGGAGCCGCGCGACGACGTGTTGACCGCGCTGGCCACGGCCAAGTACCCCGACGGTTCGACGCCGCCGGTCATCGAGGTGGTCCGTTCGGCGACGTTCCTGTTCGCGGCCGGACAGGAGACCACCACCAAGCTTCTGTCGGCGTCGATGCGGGTCCTGGGCGATCACCCGGAGATCCAGGAGCGGTTGCGCCGCGACCGCACCCGCATCCCGATCTTCGTCGAGGAGGCGCTGCGGATGGACGCGCCGGTGAAGAGCCAGTTCCGCCTTGCCAAGAAGAACACCAAGGTCGGCGACATGGATGTGCCCGCCGGCACGACGATGATGGTCTGCCCCGGAGCCGTCAACCGCGATCCGGGCCGCTTCGAGAACCCGCACGAGTTCGACCTGGACCGCAAGAACGTCCGTGAGCACATCGCGTTCGGCCGCGGCGTGCACTCCTGCCCCGGAGGCCCGCTGGCACGCGTCGAGGGCCGGGTGTCGATCGAACGCATCCTCGACCGGATGGGCGACATCGCCATCGACGAAGAGCTGCACGGCCCTCCCGGGGACCGCCGCTACAACTACGAGCCGACGTTCATCCTGCGTGGGCTGACCGACATCAACATCACCTTCACCCCGATTCGATAGTCGGCGAAGCGATTTGCGCACGGTGACCGCGACGGCGTTCTAAACTCCGAAAATGGTGTTCTGCAAAACGCTTCCGCTTCTGGCTGCCCCGGTGGCGGGTCTGCTCACGGCGAGCGCCGTGATGGCCGGCGGTACCGCCGCGGCACAGCCGCAGATGCATCACGTCAAGTACACGGTCGGCGCCAGCCAGGACGTCGTGAACGCGGAGATCTACTACCGCGAGAAGGATCCGCCGAACTGGGCCGAGTACAGCCACAACCCGTATCTGTACACCCCGAACCAGGAAGCGACACTGGGCCCCAACAAGCCCTGGGTGTTCGAGACGTGGCTGGCAGACCCCAATCAGTGGTCGATGGTCGTCGTGGGCCTGCCCACCGAGACGACACCACCGCTCGCCGAGCCGGGATTCGTGTGCGAACTGCGCGTCGACGACGTCGTCGTCGCCACCGATTCGGGCCTGCGGGGCGCGCTCTGCTCGCAGCGCCCCTGGTAGTCCGCTACTGGTAGTCCGCTACTGCGGAGGCGGATTCCCGCCGCCCACCGAGGCGTCGCCGCGCTCCCAGTAGGAACGGTTGTCCTTCGCAATACAGGTCAGGAACAGACCGTCCGGCGCTTGCGCGACCTCACCGTCGAGTGCCGGGCACAGGTCACCGACGTTCTTGACGCCGTGCATCTCCGGTGAACGGAACCATCGCGGTTCGTAGCGCCGCGGTGAGCCACAGAACACCAGGCGACCCCAGTCGGTCACGCCGAACGCGTAGTACGTGGTGTTCGCGCAGTACGAACCCAGGACGACGTTGGGCTGGATTCCGGGTGTGCAGTTGGGATAGTTGCACTCCCCTCCGGGCGGCGGCGGTGGCGGGAGTGCCGCTGCCGGCGCAGCCGTGATCAGAGCCGGAGCCGCCAGAGCAGCAGCAAGCGCCACGACGAGGGATCGCATTGGCACATTTTCCCATGCGGCGGAACGAAATTCTCGCTTTTGAAGAGCACAACTCCAGGCGACGATAGGCTGGACCCCATGGGTGCAACACGGGTGATCGGCGGCATCGCGGCGACAGCAGTCACCGCCCTCGCGAGTGTGGGCATCGCACCGGTGGCCCAGGCCCAGGACTGGGGTGTCGACATCAGCGGCACCTGGAGCGTGTACTCCGACGGCGCCTGGGCCAGGACCAACGAGGTGAAGATCAAGGAGAAATCGGTCCTGGAGACCTGGACGGTGTCGACCACCTGCGTCAGTCCCATCGAGTGCAGCGGTGTGGTCAAGAGCAGCCTGGGCTGGGAAGGCACGGCACGGCTGGACGACTTCTGGTTCATCGAGCACGTCGTCCCGAACTGGATGCCCTGCCCGAACGGCACTTTCGCGACCGGCTACCAGAAGTTCATCCTGTGGGGCATGGACACCGTCAAGGAGCGACGGATCACGAAGTTCATCAAGACCTTCGCCGGACGCAACGTCACCAAGAGCGACAGCGGCGCCTGTGGCGTCAACAAGTCGAAGGTGATCGAACTGCCGGTCCGGATGGACAAGCTCTCCTAATCGGTTCGGGCCCAATCAGTTCGGGCCCTCACAGCACGAAACCCCCACCGCGGTGCGGAAGGGGTCCCGTCCTGTATGTCCTCACATCGGCAGCAGGTCCTTCCAGCTCTTCGGCGTCCCACCCGGTGTCACGTTGCTGATCTGGTGCATCGCGCCGTCAGGCGACAGGTACTGCCCGGTGTTCGGATCGTAGGCCGCGGTGGCGACCGACGGACCACCGGATGCATTGCCGCCGAACGCACTCGGCGCGGCCGGGACCGCCCCTCCCGGAGGCGCGGGGACAGCCTGATTCGGCAGCAGCGGACCCTGACCCGGCGGTAGGACCGCGGGCGGCGCCGGTGGGACGAACAGCGGCTGCGACGGGGCCGGCGCGACGCCGGGCGCCGGCGGTCCCGGGGGCCCCACCGGGAACGGCGGGGTTCCGGGCTCGGACACCGGCGGCGTCCCGGCTCGCTGTGCTCCCGGCGGTAACGGCGTGCCCTGCACCGGCGCGTGGATGCGCTCGTCACCGGAGACCCGGTCGTCGATCGGAACGCCCTGCGCGACGAGATTCGGGTCGAACGGGTAGGGGCCGAGAAGGTGCTGACGGATGGCCGTCGGCACGAAACCGCGCGGGTCGTTGCACAGTTCGACTGTGGGAGCGCGCTTTCCGGGATGTTCCAGGCAAGGATAGTTGCGCGCGCCGCGGACGTTCATCGGCGAGTCCTGCGGAAGCTTGCAGTACAGGCCGTCCGGGGTGTCGATGGTGGTCTCGTCCTCAGGTGACCGCCATTGCGACGACGGCAGGAACCCGACCGAGCACGGGTTCGGATCGCTGATCGTCAGCGCGAAGTCGCCCATCGGCAGACCCGTGGGGCTGTTCTGCGGCAGGCCGAACGACTGCTGGGCGGCGATGATGCCGGGGAACAGCACGAGAAGCTGTTCGAGCGCCGGGTTGTAGGTCAACAACGTCTGCCCCACCGTGCTCATGTTCGCAAGCAGGATGGGCAGTGTCGGCTTGATCTGATTCAGAAGCGAACTCACCTCCTGGGCGAACCCGGGGCCCTGCTGCAGCAGCGCCCGCACCTGCGGGTCGTTCTGCACCACCTGCGCCGAGATACCGTTCAGGCTGCGCGCCCACGTCCGGATGGCGTCGGTGGTCTCGGCTTGCGATTCCAGCAGCGGTCCACTGTCGTCGATGAGTGCGCGGGTCTGCTCGGAGATCCCGTTCATGTCCTCGGCGAGGGTGGTGGCCGAATCGAGCAGCGACCCGAACTCGGGACCGGCCCCGTTGAACGCCTTGAACGTCTCGTCGAGCAGATCGGGGATCCGGTCCTTCGGCAGGCTGCCCACCAACGCGCTCATCTGATCGAGCATCGGGCCGACCTGCTGCGGAATCGTGGTGTTGGACACCGGGATCCGGGACCCGTCCTCCAGGAAAGGCCCCTGGTCGGTCTGCGGGAGGAGTTCGACGTACTGCTCGCCGACCGCCGACACACTGCGCACCTCGGCGCGCAGATCAGCGGGGATCTCGGGCGAGGTGTCCAGCGACAGAATCGCTTCCGCGCCGTTCTCGGTCAGGTTGACCTCGGTGACCTTGCCCACCTGCACACCGCGGTAGGTCACGTTGCTGAAGCGGTACAGACCTCCCGAGGCGGGCAGTTCCAGTGTCACCGCGAGGCGGCCGATGCCGAGCAGCGTGGGTACCTGCATGTAGGAGAAGATCATCACGGCCACGCCGACGATCGACGCGATGGTGAAGATGATCAGCTGGTTCCGGACGAAACGGGTCAGCATCAGCCACCCCCTCCCGGAGTCGGTGCCGCGGGCGGCACAGGTGCGGGCGCCGCTTCGGCGCCGTAGGGCCCGGCGAAGATGTTGCCCGACGTGATCGGTTGCGACTGCGGTAGCCAGGGCGCCGCCGGCGGCGGCGGTGTGACGGGCAGCAGCGGCTCGGACATCGGCGGCAATGCCGGTGTGGCCGCAGCCCCTTCCGCCGGGGCGGGTATCGCCTCGGCCGGAGGCGGTGCCACACCGATCTTCAGCGGGTCGTACGAGTAGTTCAGGTAGTACGGATCACCCGGCGCCGGAATCAACTTCGCGTTCTCGTCACCCCATCGCGTGCCCAGTAGCAGCGTTTTCTTCAACCGCGGATAGGTGATGTCGAAGATCGCGTACAGGTTGATGTAGTCGCCCTTGGTGATTCGGTCGGCGAACGTCGGACCGTACGGGAAGGCAGACGCCCACAACAGTGCGAGGTTCAGGTCGGGACCGACGTCGGCCAGCGCACCGAGGATCGGGCCCAGGTTCTCGAGATTCTTCACCAGGTCGTCACCTGCGTCGTTGACCAGTTGCGTTGCGGTGTCGCTGAACGTGCCGAGCCTGTCCAGCGCGGTGGTGAACTGCGGCCGTTCCTGGATCAGGACGTCGATGGCCGGCGGGATCTCGGTGAGCGCACGGTCGATCACCTGCTGCTGGTTCGCGAAAGTGCCGGCCACCCGGCGGAGCTGCTGAATCGACGCGACGATGTCCTCGCGCTGCTCGGCCAGCACGCCGACGAAATTGTCGAGACGCTGCAGTAGCTCGCGGGCATCGTCCTCCCGTCCCGCCAGGCCGGTGCTCATGTTGTGGATGATGTCGCCGATCTGACCGAGGCCGCCCCCGTTGGCGACCGTCGACAGGGACGACAGCGTCTGCTCGGTCGTCGGATAGGTCGACGACTCGTTCAGCGGCAGCGTCGACCCAGGCTGAAGCCGTCCGCTCGGCGACTCTCCCAGCGGTGGATTCAATGCCAGGTGCATCGACCCGAGGAGGCTGGTCTGGCCGACCGTGGCCACAGCGTTCGCCGGGATCACCACGTCCGGCTTGATCGAGACCTCGACATCGGCGTGCCAGTTCTGCACTGTCATCTTGCCGACGCTGCCGACCACGACGTCGTCGATCATCACCGGTGAATTCGATTCCAGCGTCGCCACATTGGGGACCTGGATGTGATAGGTCACCGCGTCCCCGCCGCGCCCCTCCGCCCCGGGCAACGGGAGGGAGTTCACCCCCTCGAAGGCGCATCCGGACAGCGTGACCGCGACGGCGCAGCCCACCGCGGCCAACGACTTCACACTGCGCATCATGATGGCGGCGTCCCTTCTGCGGGTAGCAGAGGCGCATTCGGCGCCACCGGAGGTGCGGCCGGTGCACCGGGCGGCAACAGCAGCCCGTCCACGGTCGTGGGCGCCGGCCCTGCCGCCGGAGCCGGCGGGATGTTCGACAGGATCCTCGGCGGACCCGGGATCGGGGCGCCGGGGAACAACGCCGGCGAAGGGGTTGCAGGCGCGTCGGGATCCGGCTGGTAGATCCCGCGCGGCCCCGGAGGCGCGCCCCAGCCCGGTGGGGGCGGGATGTCTCCCGCACCGGTGTAGGCCGACACCGTCGGAGGGATCTCCGGGGGATCCCCGGGCCCGGCACCACCGGGCGCGAGCTTCGGGTCCGTGTAGATCAGCCGGTCCGGGCTGACAGCAGGACGCAGGTACGCGTTGATCGGGAACGGCAGGTTGCCGAAGTTGACCAGACGCAGTGCGGGACCGAGGTATTGGGCGCACAGCTTCGCAGTCTCGGGAGCGGTGGTGTTCGCGACTCCGCCGATCAGACCGCAGACGAACCAGACCGGATTGGAGAAGTTCGAGACCGAGAACGCGCCGGTCACCGAGCCACCGTTCGGGTAGTAGATGTTCTCGAAGTTCGCGATCGCGTTCGGGGTGATGTGCAGGACGTTCTCCAGCGCCAGTCGGTTGTCGGCCAGCACCTGCGTCACCTGCCCGAGGCTGCGGATCTGTTCCACCGTCGCATCCCTGCTGCCGGCGACGAACCTCTGCACCTCGCCGATGGCGAACGACAGATCGGTCAACGCGGCGTCCAGATCCGACCGGTTGTCGTTCACGACGCTGGTCAGTGTCGCCAACCGATTCTGGAACAGGACGATCTGATCCTTGCTGTCGCGCAGAGCGGTGACAAAGATCTGCAGGTTCTTGATGATGTCGACGATGTTGCCGCTGCCCTCGGCGAAGATCCGTGCCGCGCCGGACAGCTGTCGCAGCGTCTCGCGCAGCTTGTCGCCGTTGCCCTCCATCGCATTCGCCGCGCTGTCCACGAAGCGTGAGATGGAGGTGCCCGACGCGCCGGCCTGCGGACCGAGTTCCTCCGACAACCGCATCAGCTGGGTCTTGACCTCGTCCCATTCGACCGGAATCGCAGTGCGCTCCTTGGGGATCACTCCCCCGTCGGCCATGGTCGCGCCGTCACCTTCCCGGTAGGCCGGGGTCAGCTGGACGTAGCGCGCCGCCACCAGGTTCTGCGCGACGATCACGGCTTTGGCGTTCGCCGGAATCTGCACATCTCGGTCGACCTTGAGCGTCATCTTGGTCTGCGTGCCCTCGGGCTCGATCTTGTCGATCGTGCCGACCTCGACGCCCGAGACCCTTACCTCGTCACCGGGATAGATCGCGGTCGCGGTCGGGAAGTACGCCGTGATCGTCATGGGTCCGAAGAAGACCTGCCGGACGAGGAACGCAGCGCCGGTGACGAGCAGGATGGCCAGCAGGATCGCGGTGCCGGCCACCCACCGCTTACGGGTTGCCATCATTGGGGAGGTCTCCAGGCTGCGGAAGGCTGTTGACAGGGAACGGAAGCTGCGCACGCGGGCCGGCGTTGTCGGGCGGCTGCCCGATGTCGACGCCGTTACGGAAGCCGAACGCGTAATCGAGGAACGGCTGGAGCAGCTGAGCCGGTTGGATGTTGGGGATCAGCGCGTTGTAATACGCACCGTTGGAGACGATCTCGCCCTGGGTCAGGTAGTACTTCGCCGCACCGGGCAGCATCCGGGCCAGGTTGTCGCGATTCTTCTCCAGCATCCGGGTCACGTTGTTGAGCCGCTCGAGCGCCGGGGCCAGCTCGGCCTCGTTGTCGGCGACCAAACCCGAAAGCTGTTGGGACACCGCCGAGATGTTCGACAGCAGGCTGGTGATCGCATACCGGCGCTCGTTGAGCACCGCCAGCAGGTCGTTGCTGTTGAGGATCAGTGTGTTGACCTGCTTGCTGCGCTCGGAGAAGATCCCCGTCACCTCCCCGGCGGTGCGCAGCAGCTCGGCCAGGCTGTCGTTGCGGCTGTTGAGCGATTGGGACAACCGGGACAGTCCGTCGAATGTCGGCCCCAACTGCGGGGCGATCTGATCGAGGGTCTGCGACAGGGTGTCCAGGGACTGGTTGAGCGCCTCGGTGTCCGTGTCGCGGGTGTTGCTCGTCAGATCGCTGACCGCATCGGTCAGCGAGTACGGCGACGACGTCCTGGTGGTCGGGATGACCTGCTGCGGGTCCAGGGTGCCGCTGCCCTCGGAGTCCAGCGCGAGAACCCTTTCACCGAGCAGGGTTCCGGTCCTGATGTGCGCCGTGGTGTCCGACCCGAGTGCGTATTTCCCGTCGATCGTGAAACCGACCAGGGCGTCACCGTTGTCGAGTTCGATCGACGACACCGAGCCGACCTTGATGCCGGACACCGTCACGTCGTTTCCGACCGTGAGACCACCGGCCTCGGTGAACATCGCCTGGTAGCGAATCGCTGTGGCCCAGGACAGCAGCCTCTCGGGCTGCAGGCCCACGGCGATGACGAGGATGATCAGGACGACGCCGATGAAGCCGGCCCTGATGAGTTGAGAACCGCGGTATTTGAGCATCTACTCGTCCACGCACCTTCCCTCTTCTTGCTTTATCCAGGGGAAGACCACGGTGCGACCTTCGAGATCGCTGGCGCGGAACGAGATCCCGCAGATGTAGTACGGGAACCAGGCGCCGTAGGAACCGACGCGCGCCAGCTTGCGGTAGATCTCGGGCAGACGCTGCAGGGTGGCATCCAGGCGATCGAGGTCGTTGTCGACCAGCGGCGCGAGCCGGTTGAGCTCGTCGACCGTGTTGGACAGCGGAGCGCGGCCGCGGCTGAGCAGGTCGGCGATCGAGGCGGTGCCGTTGTCGAGGGCGGTGATCGCCGTGCCGATCGGGTCGCGGTCCTCCGCCAGGCCGCCGACCAGCTGATCCAACTTGTCGATGGCGCCGGAGAATTCGTCACCGTCCTCGGCGAGCGTGTCGAGCACCGTCCGGAGGTCGTCGATCAACTGCTCGATGACCTGGTTGTTGTCGGCCAACGAGGTCGTGAACGATGACGTCTTGGCGAACAGTGAGTCCAGGGTGCCGCCCTGACCCTGCAGGATCTGGATCAGCGAGGAGGTCAACGCGTTGACGTCCTGCGGGTTCAGACCCTGGATGACGGGTCGGAGTCCGCCGAGCAGCACGTCGAGATCCAGTGCCGGGGCCGTCCGATCCTCGGGGATCCGTGCGCCGGCGGGCAGGATCTGATTCGAGTCCGGAGTGTCGACGAGCTCCATGTACCGGTCCCCGACGAGGTTCAGGTAGCGGATCGCGACGTTGGTCCCGGTGGTCAGCTTGGTGTTGCGCTCGGCGTCGAACGTCACCAGGACGGTCTTGTCCGGCTGCAGCTCGACGTCTTTGACAGTCCCGACGCGAATTCCGGCGATACGCACGGTATCTCCGGACTTCAGCCGGGAGGCGTCCTTGAACACGGCCGAATACTCGTTGGCAGCACCGGTTCTGGTGTCACTGAACACCAGGAACAGGAACGCGGTCAGGACCGCCATCACCACACCGAAGATGGTGAATTTGATCAGTGTCGCCGTTGAGCGCGTCATCCCGGCATTCCGATCTGTGCGGTGTTACGCGGCGGTCCGTCCAACGGTCCGAACAGCCAGTTCTTCAGGCCCTCCGAGTTCAGCAGGATGCCGGAGTTGCCGTACTGCGCGGGGTTGGACCCGACGTCGCCGACGATCAACGGGGGCACGAACTCGGCGGGCATCTCGGGCAGACCGAGCTCGGCGCAGTAGTCGCGCCCGCCGCTCTTGGCCGCGACCTTCGGGAGGTCCCTCGGGTAGCGGTACCGTTCCACGCCCAGGGTCAGGCCGGCCGAGACGAAGATCCCGGAGAACTGGGGCGGCGACTGCGCGAACGGCACCAGGCCGCCGATGCCGCACCACAGGGACTTGCGGTAGTCGTGGAGCAGCTGGGTGGTGGGCACCAGGACGTCGAGCACGTTGGTGAGTGCCTCACGATTGCCGCCGACGACCTCGTTGCCCAGGTCGGCCAGCCCAATCGAGCTGATCAGGAACTGATCGAGGTTCTCCTGCTCGTCGACGATCGAATTGCCCAGCGTCGTGGTGTTCTCGAAGATCGAGACGAGGTCGGGAGCGGCGTCTCCGTACGCCTCCAGCGTGGGTACGGCGGCTTCGATGTCGCGGGACAGATTCGGCAGGCTCGGTTCGAGCTCGGCGAGCAACGCGTTGAAATCGGTCAGCGTCTGACCGAACTTCTCGCCGCGGCCGCTGAACGCCTGCGACAGGGCGCCCAGAGTCTCGTTGAGCTTCAGCGGGTCCACCGCGTCGAGCACGTTCACCAGCTGCTGGAACACGGTGTTGATCTCCACGGTGACGTGGTCACCGCGCAGGACCTGGCCCGTGCGCAGCTCGCCCACCGGGTTCTCGGGCGCTTCGAACTGGACGAACTTCGCGCCGAACACGGTCGACGACGCGATGTCGACGTTGACGTTCTCCGGGATCAGCGGCAGTTGCGACGGATCCATGTCCAGCTGCAGTGCCGCGGTGCCGTCCGGGCGGTAGTCGATCGACTTGACGGTGCCGACCTGCACACCGCGCATCTTGACCTTCGCATCGGGGTTCATGACCAGGCCGGCGCGATCCGAGATCACGGTCACCGGAACGGTTTCGGTGAACTTCCCGGCGAACAGACCGATCGACACCGCGAGGATGACCAGCAGTGCGACGACCATTCCCAGACCGGCCAGTGGCCGCACGAGGTTCTTGTTCAACTCGTCCCCCTAGCCCGACAGGTTGAAGTTGCCGTTGGAACCGTAGATCGACAGCGACACCAGCAGGGTCACCGACACGACGACCACCAGGGACGTGCGCACCGCGTTACCCACCGCGGCACCCACCCCGGACGGACCACCGGAGGCGAAGTAGCCGAAGTAGGTGTGGACCAACAGGATTGCTATCGCCATCAACACCGCCTGCAGGAACGACCACAGCAGGTCGATCGGGTTGAGGAAGGTGTCGAAGTAGTGGTCGTAGAGTCCGCCGGACTGGCCGAACAACACGACGGTGGTGAACTGCGACGCGATGAAGGACAGGATCACCGCGATCGAGTACAGCGGCGTGATGGCCACCATGCCGGCGACGATCCGCGTCGACACCAGGTACTCGACCGGCCGGATGCCCATCGACTCCAGCGCGTCGATCTCCTCGTTGATCCGCATCGCGCCGAGCTGGGCTGTCACCCCGGCGCCGAAGGTCGCCGCGAGCCCGATGCCGGCCACCACGGGCGCGGCGATGCGGACGTTGATGAACGCGGCCAGGAAGCCTGTGAGGGCCTCGATGCCGATATCGCCCAGCGAGCTGTAACCCTGGATCGCCAGGGTGCCGCCGGCGGCCAGGGTGAGGAAACCGACGATCACGACGGTGCCGCCGATCATCGCCAACGTGCCCGCGCCCATGGAGATCTCGGCGATCAACCGGATGATCTCCTTGCGGAAGTGGACAGCCGCGTGCGGCACGCCCGCAACCGCACGACCGTAGAAGAGCACATGGTCACCGAGCCGGCCCAGCACGGCCACCGGACGGCCCAGATTGTCGACCAGTCGCGGAAAGCGCGACCGGATCACCGTTGAAGTACCCATGGTTGCGTCCCTAGCCCGTCGTCATCCGGATGCCGATAGCCGTCACGACCACGTTGATCACGAACAAGGCCATGAACGCGTACACCACGGTCTCGTTGACCGCGTTGCCCACCGCCTTGGCGCCGCCGCCGGTGATGGTCAGTCCGCGGTAGCACGCGACGAGGCCGGCGATCAGGCCGAACAGCGCCGCTTTGACACACGAGATGATCACCTCGGGCACGCCTGTCAGCAAGGTGATGCCTGCCGCGAAGGCGCCGGGGTTGACGTCTTGGACGAAGATCGAGAAGAAGTAGCCGCCGAGGATGCCGATGATGACGACCAGGCTGTTGAGGAGGAGGGCGACCAGGCCCGACGCCAACATCCGCGGCGTGACGAGCCGCTGGACGGGGTTGATGCCCAGCACCTCCATGGCGTCGATCTCCTCACGGATGGTGCGCGATCCGAGGTCGGCACACATCGCGGTGGCGCCGGCGCCGGCCACGATCAGCACGGTCACCAGCGGGCCGACCTGCGTGACCGCGCCGAAAGCGGCACCGGCGCCGGACAGATCGGCCGCTCCGAGCTCGCGCAGCAGGATGTTGAGCGTGAAGGACACCAGCACGGTGAACGGGATCGCCACCAGCAACGTCGGCGCCATCGACACCTTGGCGACGAACCACGACTGCTCCAGGAATTCGCGCCACTGGAACGGCCGCACGAACACGAAACGCACGGCGTCGAGTGCCATCGAGAAGAACCCGCCGACGGCCTGCATCGCACCGGACACACCATTGGGCAACGAGATGCCCGTCGTCCAACGCTCCGGCCCCTTAACCGCCATCAGGCCCCTCCAGGATCGTCACCGCAGCGACCGCAGTCGGTCCGCCGATGTTGTGCGCCAGCCCGATTCGCGCGCCGTCGACCTGATTGACCGCGTCGCCGCGAAGTTGCGCGAACAACTCCACGCACTGTGCCACACCGGTGGCACCGGGTGGATGCCCCTTCGCCTTCAGCCCGCCACTGGGGTTCACCGGCAACGCGCCTCCGACGCTGGTCACCTCGGCCTCCAGAAGCTTGTAGCCACCCAGCTTTTCGGCGAAGCCGAGATCCTCGTAGCTGATCAGCTCGATACCGGTGAGGAAGTCGTGCACCTCGGCGACGTCGACGTCCGACGGCGTCATCCCCGCCATCGCAAACGCCTGCTTGGCCGCTCGCGTGCTGGCGGGGAACGTGGTGAGGTCCGGCTTGTGCTGATGCATCACCGAATCCAGTCCCAGGCCCACGCCGCGGAGCCAGACGGGCCGGTCGGTGAACTTGTCGACGACGTCTTCGGAGGCAATCACAAGCGCTGCGGCACCGTCACTCTGCGGCGCGCAGTCGTACAACCGGAACGGGGTCACCACCGTTGGTGCGTTCAGTGCCTGCTCCATCGTGATCTCGAAGCGCAGCCGCGCTTTCGGGTTGTTTGCTCCGTGGCGGTGGTTCTTGACCGCCACCATGGCCAAGTGTTCTTCAGTTGCCGGAGATTCGTGGAGATATCGGCGAACATGTAGAGCAAATCCTGCCGGGGCGACCAGGCCGAGCGGGTAATCCCAGGCCATGTCCCGCGCCATGGCCTCCCACTCCCACAACATCCCGGCCGAGGTGGTGTCCCGGAGCTTATCGGCACCGATGACCAGAGCGACGTCGAACGCGCCGGAGGCGATGCCGAAAAGCGCGTTGCGAATCGCGTCATGTCCGGTCGCACACGAATTCTCGACCCGTGTCACCGGGAGGTTCGGCAATCCCAGGGTGTCTGCGAGGATCCCGGACGGAAACCCGTCGGCGGTGCCCATCGCGCCGATCCACGCGGCTTGCAGATCGTCTTTGGCCAAGCCCTTGTCGACGGAGGCGGCACACGCCGAAAAAGCCATCGGGATCAGGTCTTTGATGCCCAGCGCGAAATGCTCGGCGAACGGGGTCATCCCCGCACCGACGATCGCCGCCCTCCTCATGACTCGGCTCCCGCTCGCTCCGGTCCTCGCTTCGCTGCGATCCTCACTCGCGATCGCCTTCGCGTCCTCATGCGGCGGCCCCGGCCCTGATGGGCTCGAACGCGTAGCCATAGTCGGGGACGCCCGAGCGCACCGCGACGCGTCGCAGGGCCAGCCGGCCGCGGTCACCGATGTCGACCGTGCCGGGCGCGGCACCGGTGACCTTCACCAGCGCCCGCACCCCGACCCCGTCGAGTTCGACGATGACCAGGGAATACGGGGTGTGCAGACCGGGCACGGGGATGTTCACGGTCGTTTCGGTGTAGACGGTCCCGGTGCGGGGCAGCGGCACCAGTTCGTAGTGGGTCGCCAGCGCGCCGTCGTCGCCGACCCGGTACCGGGGTGGGAAGTCGAGCTGATCCGAGCCGGCGAAATGCCCGGCCTCCCAACGCACTTTGGCCTCGAAGGCGCGCTCGTAGGCAGCCAGCGAGATCGGGATGTCACCCCCGGCGGAGAATCGCCGTTCGGCCTCCGGCTGCGGCGCGGGCTCCCTGCGGTGGGTCTGGGCGTGACCGCCGTTGACGCTGATCCCCGACAGGATCGCCTGCTCGACGGCCACCAACGGTCCGGTCCTGCCCTGCTCGGCCAGTCCCGCCAGCGCGAACAGGCTCGCGCTGGCGCCTATGGTCGGCAGCGCGGGCGGGTCGCCCAGACACAGCTCGGCGGCCCGGTCATGATCGACCCCGGCAACCGCGACCGGGGTGTCCAGCCATGCCGCGGCCAGCGACGCAATGAGCCCTCGTTCGTGCAGGAGCCGGGGGTCGCCGTAATCGTGGACGTCACCGGTCGCATTGCGGGTCCGGACGGGAAGGCTGCGGGCGACGCGCGCGGCAGTGCGCACCTGCAGCCCTTGCTCGGCAGTCAGGATGGCGGCGGCGCCGGCAGGAGCCAGGTCCGCGCCGATGATCAGGGTGCGCGGACGTGCCGAGCTGACGGCGTCGACCGTGGCCGGCGCCCCGCCGAGTCGTTCGTCGACCTCCAGCTCCGGATCCAGGCCCAGGCCGGCGAGAAGCACTGCGGCATTGCTGCTTTCCAGCAGTGGCAGATCCCGGCTCACGAACACCACGCGCTCGACCGCCCCACCGTTCGTCAACGCCGCGCGGCCCGCTTCCACGGCCATCGTGACGGCGTCTTCGTCGTCACCGGCGACCCGCTGCAGGGGCGTACCCCAGCACGGCAGGTACGTGCCGATGGACGTGACGTAAGGCATTCGATCTCTCCAGATCCCGACCGGATGGTCTCAGGTGACCGCGCCGGCGGTCTTGAGCTCGATGATGCGGTCCCAGTCCAGACCGAGCTCGACGAGGATGTCGTCGGTCTGCTCGGCGAAGCCCGGCGCGGGCCCCGACACGGGGGCGGCGACGTCGAACTGCACCGGGTTGGAGACGAGCTCGAGTTCGCCTGCCTGCACCAGATATTCGTTGGCGCGGATCTGGGCGTCTTCGGCGGCCTGCAGCGTGTCCTGCACGGGAGCCCACGGCCCGGCCAGTGTCGCGAACCGCTCACTCCACTCCGTCAGGGGGCGCTTGGCCATCGCTTCGGTCAGGATCTCGTTGGCCACCGCGGTGTTCTCGGCGATCGACTCGGCCGTCGCGAACCGGGGATCGTCAGCCAGTTCGTCGAGATCCATGTGCTTGCACACGTCGGCCCAGAACTTGGTGGGCTGCATCATCACAAAGGAGATGTACCGGTCGTCGGCCGTGGCGTAGAGGCCCACCAGCGGGTTGATCGGCGAGCCGTGCACACCGGGCGGAAAGGCCTCCATCCGCTGCCCCAGGTGGGTGGTCAGGGCCACGGTGTGACCCAGTGCCCACAGGCCGCTACCGAGCAGCGAGACGTCGACGACCGACGGCTCGCCGGAGCGCTCCCGCTTGAGCAGTGCCGCGGCGATACCGCCGGCCAGGTTTGTTCCGGAGATCGTGTCGCCGTACGCGGGCCCCGGCGGGCCGACCATGCCCGGGGTGCCCGGCGGCGTGATGGTGGCCGCCGTGCCGGCCCGGCACCAGAACGCGGTCATGTCGTAACCGCCCTTGACGGACTCCTCGCCGCGCGGACCCAGGGCGCTACCGCGGGCATAGACGATGTTCGGGTTGACAGCGCGGATGTCGTCGACGTCGATCCCGAACTTCTGCCGTTGTCCCGGAAGGAAACTGGTGAGGAACACGTCGGCGCGACGGGCCAGTTCCAGCAGCACCTCTTTGCCTTCGGGCACCGACATGTCCAGCCCGATGCTGCGCTTGAGACGGTTGGCGTGCTCGATGTTCGGGTTGGGGTCGCCCTCGACCCGCAGCAGCCCGGTCTGGCGGAGGCCGCGCTGAGGATCCCCGGTCACGGCGTGCTCGACCTTGATGACGTCGGCACCCCACTCGGCGAGCACCGCGCCCGCCGACGGGACGAAGCCGTACATCGCGACCTCGAGCACGCGGATGCCGTCCAAAGGTTTACTCATGCTGATCTACCCCACCACCGTCGCGAACGTCTTCGACTCGAGGAACTCCTCGAGCCCGGCCCGGCCCATCTCGCGACCGATTCCCGACTGCTTGTAGCCGCCGAAGGGGCTGTCGGGGCTGAAGTAGTTGCCGCCGTTGATGGAGAAGGTGCCGGTGCGGATGCGTCGCGCCACCCCCAGCGCCCGATCCTGACTCCCGAAGACCGCGCCCGACAGCCCGTAGATCGAGTTGTTCGCGATGCGCACGGCGTCGTCGTCATCCTCGTAGGCGATCACCGTCAGAACCGGGCCGAAGACCTCCTCCTGGGCGATCTCGCTGTCGGGGTCGACGTCGGCGAGCAGCGTCGGGGTGTAGAAGTAGCCGGGGTCGACCTTCTCACCGCCGGTCACCAGGGTCGCGCCGGCCTCCACAGCCCGCTTGACCATGCCGTCGACCTTGTCGCGCTGCTTCTCGCTGATCAGCGGCCCCATGTAGGTCGACGGATCCGCCGGGTCTCCCAGCCGGACAAGTCCGAAGTTGTTCTTGACCAGCTCGACGATCTCGTCCTTGTGCTTTCTGGGCACCAGCAGTCGTGAGGTCAGCGCACAGCCCTGGCCGGCATGGGTCACCATGCTGAACGCGGAGAACAGGGCGGCGGTGGAGAAGTCTGCGTCGTCGAGGACGATCGCGGCCGACTTACCGCCGAGCTCGAGGAACACCTTCTTGAGCGTCCCGCTGGCGGCGGCCATGATCGCCCGGCCCGTGGGCGTGGATCCGGTGAAGGTCACCATGTCGACGTCGGGGCTGGTGGTCAGGGCAGCGCCCACCTGCGGGTCGGCGCCCGAGAGCACGTTGACGACGCCCGGCGGGATGTCGGTGTGCTCGGCGATGAGTTCGCCCAGCGCGAGCGTGATCAGTGGGGTGTCCGGCGCGGACTTGAGCACGACGGTGCACCCGGCGGCCAGCGCGGGAGCGAGCTTCGCCAGCGCCAGCTGGTTGGGGTAGTTGTAGGCGATGATGGCCGCGACGACGCCGCCGGCTTCTTTCTCCACCCAGCGGTGGTGCTGCATCCCGCGGCTCTCGATGTTGCCGAGGTCCTCGGTCAGCGGATAGGTCTTCAGCAGATCGGCGTAGTAGCGGACGATCTCGATCGGCTGGTCCAGCTGCGCGCCCTGGCAGAGTGCGGGCGTGGCGCCGACCTCGGCGATCGTCAGCGCCGCCAGTTCGTCACGGTGTTCGACGAGCGCGGCGTGCAACTGCTCCAGGCAGCGGATGCGCAGCTCCGTGTCGGTGGCCCAGTCCCCCGTGTCGAACGCTGCGCGGGCCGCCGCGACCGCCGCTTCGGCGTCGGCGACGCTGGCATCCGGCGCATATCCGAGGACGTCGCCGGTGGCCGGGTTCAACGACGCGAACGTCCGCTCGGTGTCGACGAGTTGTCCGCCGATGAGCAGCCGGCGCGCGGCGCGTCGATCGGTGTTCTCCGTGCCGCTGGTCGCATCCGGGACCGTGACTGTCTCCTGCATCGTCCTCCTCAAGGAGCGCCCGCGTCCCGCAGAACCTGGTGATGATGCCGGCGCGATGTGATGGAAACTTCATTCTCATTCGCGGCGAATCATACATTCGGCAGATGAGAATTCAAGAAAATGACGAGAACCGCTATTGCCTGCAGAAAAGGCTGCGACAATCCGGCGTTGAACGTCTCACCAGTGCGAACACACCGGCTGTCTTGTCTTGCGGTTCTGCGCAGTGCGAGAGTACGGTTCTCATAATCGGAAGGAAGATTCTTGATTCGTGAGGATGACGCGTGAAGAACGCCGTGGTAACCGGTGGGGCCTCCGGTATCGGAGCAGCGGTCGTGGAACGACTGCGTGCGGACGGCCTGCAGGTCGCCACGATTGATCTCAACCCGGGCGACGCGAAGTTCTCGTACGCCGCCGACGTCACGGACCGCTCCGCGGTCGATGCCGCGCTCGGTGAGATGCGTGCCGAGCTGGGGCCGGTGACCGTTCTGGTCAACGCCGCGGGCCTGGACCGGTTCAAGAAGTTCCTCGACCTGTCGTTCGAGGAATGGCAGAAGGTCGTCGACGTCAACCTCAACGGCGTCTTCCACTGCACCCAGGCCGTCCTGCCCGACATGATCGAGGCCGGCTGGGGGCGGATCGTCAACATCTCGTCGTCGAGCACGCATTCGGGCCAGCCCTTCATGTCGCCCTACGTCGCGGCCAAGTCGGCGGTCAACGGGCTGACGAAGTCGCTGGCGCTCGAATACGGGCCCGCCGGGATCACCGTCAACGCCGTGCCGCCCGGCTTCATCGACACCCCGATGCTCCGCAAGGCCGAACAACGCGGCTTCCTCGGCGACACCGAGCACCAGATCCAGCAGACACCGGTCCGGCGCATGGGACGCCCCGAGGACATCGCCGCGGCCTGCGCGTTCTTCATCTCCGAAGAGGCCGGATACATCACCGGCCAGATCCTGGGCGTCAACGGCGGCCGGAACACCTGACCAGCCAACAGATTCATCGAAAGGACAAGTGTCAATGGGACGGGTTCAAGGCAAGGTCGCCTTCATCACCGGCGCGGCGCGCGGCCAGGGCCGTAGCCACGCGGTCCGGCTCGCCGAAGAGGGCGCCGACATCATCGCCGTCGACATCTGCAGGAATTACGACACCGTCGGCTACCCGATGGCCACACCGGAGGATCTCGAGGAGACCAAGAACTTCGTCGAGAAGACCGGTCAGCGCATCGTGACGGCCCAGGCCGACGTGCGCAACGAGGCCGAGCTGCGCGCAGCGCTCGAGGCCGGGCTTGCCGAGTTCGGGAAGGTCGACATCGTTGTGGCCCAGGCAGGTATCGCCGCCATGAAGGGCCAGCCCGCCATGCAGGCCTGGACCGACGGCATCAACACCAACTTCGTCGGCACCATCAACGCCATCCAGGTCGCGCTGCCGCACCTGCAGGAGGGCGCATCGATCATCGCGACCGCTTCGGCCGCCGCGCTGATGGACGCCCACAACAAGCCCAACCCGGGCGGCGATCCCGGCGGGATGGGGTACATGATCTCCAAGCGCCTCATCTCCGAATACGTTCACGCGCTGGCTACCGAACTGGCAGTGCGCGGGATCCGCGCCAATGTCATCCACCCCACCAACTGCAACACCGACATGCTGCAGAGCGAGCCGATGTACCGTTCGTTCCGGCCCGATCTGCCGAACCCCACCCGCGCCGACGCCGAGCCGGTTTTCGGTGTGCAACAGGCGATGAAGGTGAACTACATCGAGCCCGAGGACATCAGCAACGCAGTGCTCTGGCTGGCATCCGACGAGTCACGGTACGTGACCGGGATGCAGCTGCGGGTCGACGCCGGCGGTTATCTCAAGTGGTACGACTACCACGTATAGGGAGGCACACGTGAAGGTTTGGGTTGATTCGGAGAAGTGCCAGGGGCACACGCTGTGCTCGATGATCGCACCGGATTCCTTTGAACTCAGCGATATCGACGGCACGGCCTCACCGGTCAACGAAGTCGTCCCGCCTGATCAGGAGGCCGCGGTCCGGGAGGCAGTGCAGTCATGCCCGGAACAGGCGATCTCGATCGAAGAGTGATGAAACCATCTGCGATTTCGGCGTAGTTCGTCATCCACACGTTGACGAACTACACCGACATCGCAGCGAGCAAGGAGAGCAGACTCTTGAGTGTCGACGACGTCGTGGACGGCACCGCCGACGACAGCCGCAGGAAGAACGCCTACTACTTCGACAGGCACACCCCGGAGTACCGGCTGCAGTTCGAGAAGATCACCGAGGAGATGCACGCCAAGTGCCCGATGGCGTGGTCGGAGGCGTACAACGGGCACTGGGTGGCCGCCGACAGCAAGCACGTGTTCGAGCTCGCGCGCTGTCCCGCGGTGTCCAACCACCACGACATCTCCGGTGAGACACCGTTCCAGGGCATCACGATCCCGAAGGCCAGCCGTGCCACCGTCGTTCGCGGCGGCATCCTGGAGATGGACGAGCCCGAGCACAGCACCTACCGGGGTGCGCTGAACCCCTACCTGTCCCCCGCGGCGATCAAACGCTGGGAACCGTTCATCGACGAGATCACCCGGGCCGCGCTCGACGAGCACATCGAGTCCGGCCGCATCGATTTCGTCGACCATCTGGCGAACGTGGTACCGGCGGTGTTCACGCTGGCGATGATGGGCATCGAGCTCAAGAAGTGGAACGTCTACAGCGAGCCCACCCACGCGTCGGTGTACACCCCCGAGCACGCGCCCGAGCGCGAGAAGATCAACGAGCAGCATCGTGAGATGGGCATCGATCTCATCAACAACATGATGGAGATCCGCGAGAACCCGCGGCCCGGTCTGGTGAATGCGCTGCTGCAGTTGCGGATCGACGGTGAGCCGGCTCCCGACATGGAGATCCTGGGCAACCTGGGGTTGATCATCGGTGGCGGGTTCGACACCACCACCGCGCTGACCGCGCACGCCCTCGAATGGCTCGGCGAGCATCCCGACGAGCGGGAGCGACTCAGTCGCGAGCGCGCGACGCTGCTGGCCCCCGCGACCGAGGAGTTCCTGCGGTTCTTCACCCCGGCACCCGGCGACGGCCGCACGTTCTCCGAGGACGTCGAGGTCGCCGGTCAGAGCTTCAAGCAGTACGAACGGCTCTGGCTGTCCTGGGCGATGGCCAACAGGGATCCGGCGGTCTTCGACGAGCCGAACAAGGTCGTGCTGGACCGAAAGGGCAATCGGCACTTCAGCTTCGGCATCGGCGTCCATCGCTGTGTGGGGTCGAACGTGGCCCGCACGGTGTTCAAGTCGATGCTCACCGCGGTGCTGGACCGGATGCCCGACTACGTCTGCGACCCGGAGGGCACGGTCCACTACGACTCCATCGGCGTCATCCAGGGCATGCGCAACCTGCCCGCGACGTTCACCCCGGGCAAGCCGCTGGGACCGGGTCTGGACGAGACGATCGAGAAACTGCAGCGGATCTGCAACGAGCAGGAACTCGCACGGCCCATCACCGAGCGCAAGGAAGCCGCGGTCATCGACTAGCTTGCGCCGATCTCGCCCGGAGTTCACGGCGAAATGGTTCGATGACTAGCGGTCGAAGACGGGAGACGAAGCGATGAGGCTCAGCAAGATCGGTGCCGTGGCAGTCGCGTTGATGGCGACGGCGACGTTCCTCGCGCCGCCGTCGAGCGCCGCGGGCATGCAGCTGGGCAACTACGACCTGCTGACCAACCGGTACAACCGCGCGTCGTGGTTCTGGTTCGTGTCGCTGTGCATCCCGGAGAAGACCCCCGACTGCGTGAACGTCGCAGCCCGCCCCCGGCTGCAGTTCTACGAGTACTACGAGAGCAAGGCCTGGCTGGTCGACGGCAGGTACACCTTCACCGTCGACGTCCCCGACGGGCTGCAGTGCCCCGGTCATGTGATGCCGACGCGCGAGACCTACTCCTGGGATGCGGTGACCCTGTTGGGCACCATCGACTCGCAGTTCGCCGTCGGCTGCTTCAACGGTCCGCCGGGAAGCCAGTTCTGGACGTTCAAACTCCAGCGCCTGTAGTCCGTCCCCCCGCACCGCGAGCGCGCGTGTCTGCCCGTCGACACACCGCCGCACGCGTACATTTCACGCACCTTCGCCGCCGCTCACAGTGCGCGATCACAGTGCCGTATAGCGCCGTCCGACGGCGTCGAACCGCACCCGCATCTGCGCGCGGCGTTCCTCGGCGGTGACGGTCGCGGTGTCGGCGGGCAGCACGCCGGCGAGCTCCGAGTGCTTCACGACCTCGGTCCGCAACGGCACGGGGGCGCCGTCGAGCATGTGCCGGTAGGTGACGTTGCCCCGCTCGAAGCCCTGTGTGTCGATCCAGTTGTGGAATCCGGGATCGGTGTGGGCCAGTACCAGCCGGACCTTGCCGTCGGTGTCGACGGCAGTTCGGCTCGGGGTGTAGCTGACCGGGCGGTACCGGAAATCCATGCTGTTGAAGAACACGCCCATGTTGGTCAGCGACCAGAACCCGTCGTGGGCGTCGAATTCGATGACGAGGGCTTCATCAGGTGTGAGCACCCAGTGCATGTTCACCGCGGCGCGGCCCCGTTTGGTGTCGCCGTCGGTGGACACCACCGCGGGGAACCGGTTCGGCGCGTCGGCGTCGACGCCGCCGTGGGTGAACGGGAACTCGGGCCAGTCGCCCATGACGCCGGTGAGGAAATCTCCTGCCCAGGCGATCGCGTCCACCATCTGCTGCGCGGTGGGTAGCGGCTTGGGTTCGGCCATGTCCACCCGTTCGATGGCGATCCTCGCCGGTATCTCGTCCCAGGAGTCGAAACCCTGCCGCACGAACAGCTTTCGTGACCCGGCGGTGGTCGGTAGCCAGTTCGATGCGCGGGGCGCACCGCCGAGGAACACCTCGAAGGTCCCGTCGTGATCGACCGCGAGTTCCGCTCCCGCCAGACTGGCCTCGGGCACGTCGCCGAACGGTTCGTGCAGCACTCCCGGGCCGTCGGGTCGGGGCCCCTGCACGGTGATGTTGAAGAACCGCGCCGTTCCCCGCTCGCCGTGGATGCGGTAGACCGAATCACCGTCGATCCACGCCTGCTGGTAGGTGAAGTCTGCGCAGTCACCACCCAACTTGCGCGTCGGCCCGCAGAATGCGTGCATGCCGGGATACCGCGTGTCGCGGGTCTCCAATGCCAGGTCGAAGGCCTGACCGAGATTCTGTGTCAGGAACCGCAATGCGTCGACACGATGCAGCTCCGAAGCGGGATTGTGTTCCTTGAAGATCTGCTGCCCGGCCGCTTTGACCTGATAGCAGAACGTCTCCCACGCGCGCCGCAGCGCGACGTCGTCCGGGCCGTCTCCGTACGCCATGTCTAACTCGTTCCGATACGGGTCAACAGTTCGGCGACGTACGTCCGGGCCCGCCGGGCGGCGGGCAGGGGTCCCTCCTCGGCGATCCGTGGGCCGATCAGCTCCAAGTCGAATCCGTGCTGATACCCGGCGGAAAGTGCCTGCGCGACAATCGCTTCGAGTGGGATGGCACCGTCGCCGGGAACGGCGCGGGCCGGGACCGATCTGTCACCGAGCACATAATCGCTGAGCTGGATCAACTCGGTGCGGGGCAGGGCCCGGTCGAGCAGGGTGCCCAGGTGTGCCTCGGTCCAGCAGTGGAACAGATCGATGCAGATGCCGACCCCCGCCGACTCCGCCAGTTCGATCGTGTCGGACAGCGTGTGGGCGATGTGGATGTCGGCGTAGAGACCCGACGCGTTCTCGATCGCCAATGCGACACCGGCCTGCCGCGCCGCGTCGAGACAGGGCTGCACGGCATCGCAGAATCGGCCGGCGGCCTGCTCCCACGTGCGGTCTCCGCGGCCGCCGGTCAGCATGTAGACGACTCGGGCGCCCACGCCGGCGGCCGCGTCGATCACGCCGCGCAGCGCGTCGGAGGACTCGAAGAGGTGAAAGACGGATTCCACCGAATAGTTGTCGGACGCAATCGCTTCCGTCAAGCCGGGCTGTCGCAGCTGGGCGTCGATGAGGCTGAGGCGGCTGAGGCCGAGTGATTCCCATACCCGACGGAGTTCGTCGAGCGGCGCGCCGTGGAAGGTGACGGAATGCACCGAGATCCTCTCGGCGGCACCGGAGATCTCAGCCACGATTCTCTATCTCGACGCCGAACCTGTCGCGGAACGGTCTGAACTCGGCATGCAGCGTGTCGAGATCCTCCCCGATGTCGGTGAGCAGACTCGTGGAGTACCGGAACTTGCCGTGCCGGTCCCCCTTGTTGTTCGCCAGGTAGTCGCGCATCCGCGCGGCGGCCTCGTCGGTCAGCGTCCGGCCGGTGAAGGCGTAGTACTTGCGCACCGTCCCGACAGGGTCGGCGATGAAGTCGGTGTAGCGGACATGCAGGATGCGCGGATCGTCGACCATCGGGTTGGTCATGGTGTTCGCGATGCTCGCGCGGGTCAGGTCCAGGTGCATCCGGGTGGCCGCGTGCAGGTCGACGGGTCCGACGAGCCCCTCGAGGATGTCGGCCATCATCATCGTCCGCGATGCCGCCACCTGGACCGGATCCCGGTGCAGCCACAGCAGACTCGCGTCGGGATAGGCGTCGAACAGCTCCGCGAGCCGAAACCCGTGGAAGCCCTTGAGAACCCAGTGCCTGCGCGGACGCGCGTACTGCAACTGCGCGAGCATGGCCTTGTGGATCCGGTACTGGGCCGCGGCGTCGGTCGGCAGCCCGCCGACCACGGTCTGCATCGGCACCCGCCACCACGCCGTCGGCGTCATCACGCGGAAGTCGAATGCCCAGGTGCGTTCGTCTTCGGGCAGGCCGTCGCCGAGCATGTCGTTGTAGGGATGGCTGTGCAGCCATTTCGGGGCCTTCGCGTTGATCTCGCGCCAGTCGGCGTCCGCCCGCGCCCTGCGCTCGTCGCCAGGCTCTGCCAGTCCCGGCGGCGGCGACGGGTACATCACCTCCCAGAACCGCAGAGCCCTCGCTTCGGGATCGACGCTCATCAGCGCGTGCATCAGCGTCGTTCCCGACCGGGGTTCACCCGTCACGAACATCGGCCGGTCGATCACCTCGTCTGCGACAGGAAACCGTTCGCGGTCGGCGAAGAACTCCAGCCTGGTGGTGAGCAACCAGTGGCAGACGTCGGCGGCTTTGCGATACCCGTCCTGCGTCATCTGCTGGGCGTTGATGTGGTCGACGGCGATTCCGAACCGCTCCGGCAGCGTCGGATCGCCGTAGTCGCGCAGCCCGGTCTCCGCCTCCGCGCGGGCGAGTAATGCGGCGGCGTCCAGTGATCCGCTCATCCGCACAGCCTCAACAGTTCGTCCTCGGCTTCGCGGACATTGCCGGCAGACTGCGCGGCGTACCCACCTCCGGCCATCGCCGCGTAGTCCAGGATCTTGGGCACCCGCAGGCCGGCGTCGACGTAATCCTTGATGACGCGGGCCACCTGCTTCGGTGTCCCGTGGGGCACCATGGCCAGCACCATCTCCGGCTGGACGCGGTCGAGGAACTCGACGATGCGCTCGCGGGTCAGCACCGCCGGGTCGATGTCGTGAAAGCCGTTCCAGTCCGGCCCCATCGGATGTTCGAAACCGAATCTCCGCAGCACCTCCGCCGAGACCTGTAGCAGGAACGACTTCACCAGCGGCGCCTGCAGGATCTCGGCGAGGGCGGCGTCGTCGCGGCCCATCAGGCAGACCTGGATGAAACAGGGCGTGATCTGCTGCGGGTCACGGCCGGCTCGCTCCGCCGAAGAACGCACCCGCGTGAGCTTCTCGGCATAGTCGTCCGGGGTCCACGCCCCCGCCGGCCACCACCCGTCCGCGTACCGGCCTGCGATGTCCAACGATCGAGGGCCGCTGGCACCCACCCAGATCGGCGGGCGCCGACCCTCGTACGGTTCGGTGTCCAGACGCGCGTGACGCAGTCGGTAGAACCTACCGTCGAAGTCGACCGGTCCCTCGGTGTCCCACAGCAGCCGGATGACGTGCAGAGCCTCCTCGAATCGGCCTACCGGAGAACGGAAATCGAATCCGTAGGGCACGATGTTCTCGCGCTCTCCGCTGCCCAGCCCGAGGATGAACCGCCCCTTCGACAGATGGTCGATGGTCAGCGCGCTCTGCGCCAGCGACGCCGGGTGGCGCCGCACGGTGTCCACCACGCTGGTGGCCAACGGCACGTTCTCGGTCAGCACCGCGGCGGCCGCGGCGACCGCCATCCCGTCGAGGTGCCGATGCGGCGACGGGGACGCGACGGCGAGATCGGTGAATTCCGGTGTCCAGATCGAGTCCGGCCAGAAACTCACCATGTGGTCGGGCAGCCAGATCGAGTGGTACCGGCCGCTGTCGAGCTGCGCGAGCTGCCCGAGGTCAAGCGGCAGTGTGGTGCGCAGGAACGCGGCAGGCTGAACCTTCACGGCCGCAGCACCTCTCGCCTACCGCCTGGGCAGGCCCAGCACCTGCTGGGCGATGATGTTGCGCTGAATCTCCGAGGTGCCGCCGGCGATCGTGCCGCCGAAGCTGCGGCAGTACCGCTCGAACCAACTCGCGAAGTAGTGGTCGAGGTTCATGTGCTCGTACGGCCCGGAGGTCGCCGGATGCACGAGCCCGTCGAGACCCGCCGCTTCCAGAGCCAGACCTTCGATGCGCTGTTCGGCCTCGGCACCGAGGAGTTTCGGGATCGACACCGAGGCGACGTCCACCTCGCCGCGCGCCGCCTTCGCGATGCCGACCGACCCGAGCAGCCGCAGCGCCTCGTAATCCATGATGCTGCTGGCCAACGCGTCGCGCTCCAGCGGAGTCCGCGGCACGAAATCGGCGATGCAGTTGGCGATGCGGTCGGCGAAGCCCAACCACATCATGGTCCGCTCGTGTCCGAGCGATCCGTTGGCGACTCCCCACCCGCCGTTGAGGGGTCCGACCAGATTCTCGGCCGGCACCCGTACGTCGGTGAAGAAGACCTCGTTGAAGTCGAGGTTCTCGATTCCGGTCATGTCGGCGAAGGGCCGGCACACCACCCCGTCGAGGTCGGTCGGGATCAGCAGAACGCTGATCCCCTTGTGTTTGGGCGCATCCGGGTCGGTGCGCACGAAGGTGAGCAGGAAATCGGCGTCGTGGGCACCGGAGGTCCAGACCTTCTGTCCGTTGACGACGAACTCGTCCCCGTCGCGGACGGCCTTGGTGCGCAACGACGCAAGGTCGGAGCCGGCACTCGGCTCACTCATGCCCAACGACGCGGTGCGCTCGCCCCGCAGGACCGGGACGGCCCACCGGTGCTTCTGCTCGTCGGTGCCGAACGTCAGCAGCGAGGCCGCGATGATGTTGACGCCCTGCGGGTTGAAGCTGTGGTAGATGCGTCGCCGGCACAGTTCCTCGGCGTGCACGAAGGTCTGCAGCACGCTGGCGTTGCGGCCGCCGAACTCGGGGGGCTGCGCGGGCAGCAGCCAGCCGTTGTCGAACAGCAGCCGCTGCCAGTCGCGCGCCCACTGCGGCATGTGGGACACCGAGCGGGGGCGCTCCAGCGTCTCGGCCGCCGACGGCGTGTGTTCGTCGAGGAACGCCGAGAATTCGGCGCGGAACTCTTCGACGTCGGAATCGAAGGCCAGTTGCATTACAGGTCCCTTCCGTATTCCTCGGCGATGATCGCGCGGTGCTCGGCCGCACCGCCGAGCAGCAGCTCCCCGGCCTTGGCCCGTTTCAGCGCGAACTGTAGGTCGTTCTCCCAGGTGAAGCCCATGGCCCCGAAGAGTTGGATGCCGTGTTTGAACACCAGCGCCTGGCACTCCCCTGCCGACGCCTTCGCCATCGCGGCGGCCAGCCGTCTGCGCGGATCGTCGGCGGCGATGGTCAGGGCGGCGAAGTACGACAGCGCCCTGGCGCGTTCGATTGCGACGTACATGTCGGTCGCCTTGTGCTGCACCGCCTGGAAGGTGCCGATCGCGACGCCGAACTGCTGACGGCTCTTCGCGTGTTCGAGGACGAGGTCCAGGATGCGCTGGCAGGCCCCGACCGTGGTGATGGCCATCCCCATCAGCGCGACGTGGTGCGCGCGCTCGGTGTCGACGGCCAACCGGTCCGATTCGGCGACGTGTACGCCGGGGAAGGACACCTCGGCGACGTGCAGCACCGGGTCGAACACGTCGACGCGGCGCGTGGAGACGGCACTGCCCTCCACACAGAAGACCCCGGCCGGGGTCACCACGGCGAGCCGGTCGGCACGGTCGCCGTCGAGCACGAATCGGTCAGTCCCGGTGAGCACCCAGCCCTCGGCGTCGCGGATCGCGGAGATCCCCGAGTAGACGGCGGCCCCGGACCCGCCGGAGTCGAACCGGTCACCGACCAGCGGTGCGAACTGGGTCAGCGTCGCGAGGAACGGTGTGGGATCGGTCGCGCGTCCGAGCTCTTCGAGCACGATGGCCAACTCGACCGCGTTCTCCGGATCGGTCAGCTCCGTCCAGCCGGCGTCGAGATAGCTGTTCCACAGCGGAGCCGGATCCACCCCGTTCTCCGCGATACCGCGGATCAGCGACGCGGGGCACTGTTTGGACACCGCGTCGCGCACGGTCTCCTGCCACAACCGCTGATCAGCATCGAACTCGAGTAACACCCGTATGCCTCCTGATGGCCGCTGTGCCGCGAGAATAGCATTCTCGCATCCGGTGTCATCGTTCTCATCCGACGCGCATCCGTTTTCGGCACCAGAAAGCTGAGCGGGCGTTCAGCAATTGCCTCTACCAGCGCCGACGTTAAGCGATCTGCTGGAGAACAGAATTCTTGATAATGAAGAACAACGATCTACACTGAGAGGGTCGGCGGCCGCCCGGTTCGGCCGCGCGAGAGTAAAGGACGAAGCTGCGTGAAGGAATTCACCGACGGGTCGAGCGGGATGGTGCGTGTCCCCGTGATCGATGCCAGCGTGCACATCTTCTGCCAGTCCAACAAGGACCTCCGGAAGACCTTCCTGCGGGAGCCGTTCCGCAGTCGGGGTTTTCCGGACTACGAGATGGACTGGTACGGCGCGCCCGGCGGTGAGTACGCGGCGCGCACCGAGGGGCCCGACGGCCAGTACCCCGGGTCGGACCCTGAGCTGGTCGCCAAGCACCTGTTCACCGACCGCGGCGTCGACCTCGCGATCCTGCACCCGATGACCCGCGGCATCATGCCCGACCGCCACCTCGGCACCGCGATCGCGTCGGCGCACAACGAGATGATGGTGACGCGCTGGCTCGACCACCCCGAGTTCGGCGAGCGGTTCCGCGGCACACTGCGGGTCAACCCCGACGACATCGCCGGCGCCCTGCGCGAGATCGACAAGTACCGCGACCATCCGAGGATCGTGCAGCTCGGCATTCCGTTGCAGTCCCGCGAGGTGTACGGCAAGCCCCAGTTCTGGCCGCTGTGGGAGGCTGCCGTCGACGCCGGGTGGCCGGTCGCGGTGCATTTCGAGGTCGGCTCCGGTGTCGCGCTGCCCCCGACGCCGAATGGGTTGACCCGTACCTACGAGCAGTACGTCGGCTTCACGGCGCTGAACTTCCTCTATCACCTGATGAACATGATCGCCGAGGGGGTATTCGAGAGGATGCCCGACCTGAAGTTCGTCTGGGCCGACGGCGCCGCGGACCTGCTGACGCCGTTCATGTGGCGGATGGACTGTTTCGGCAGGCCACATCTGGAGCAGACGCCCTGGGCGCCGAAGATGCCGAGCGACTACCTGCCCGGGCACGTGTTCTTCGTGCAGGGCGCCCTCGACGGACCGGGCGACGTCGATTTCGCCGGCGAATGGGCGGGGTTCACCGGCAAGGACGACATGGTGATGTACGGATCGAGCTATCCGCACTGGCAGCTCAACGAACTGACGGTGCCGGACTCCTACACCGCCGAACAGCGCGACAAGTTGTGCTGGCGCAACGCCGCACAGCTGTACGGCATCCAAAGTCCGGTTATTTCCGTCCCGGCTACGGCACAGTAGAGGGAGCGAGGAGGCACGATCATGACCGTTACCGCCAATCCACGAGTACCTGCCGCCGAACGCATCGCCGTCCGGTGCGTCGACTCCGACGTCCACCCGGCGCCCCGCCGCGGCGAACTGACGCAGTACATCCCCGAACCGTGGCGCAGCAAGTACTTCCTCACCCGCAAGATCGGTGAACAGATCTACTATGACGCTCCCGACTACGCGCACTCGTACGCGATGCGGGTCGACGCGTTTCCGTCCGACGGCGAGTTCGCCTGCAGCGACCCGGATCTGGCGTTCAAGCAGCTGATCATGGAGGCGGGCGCCGACATCGCGATCCTGGAGCCTGCGGCGTACCCGGCACGCATCCCCGAAGCGCAGCACGCGATGTCGTGCGCGCTGAACGACTGGCAGGCCAATCACTGGCTCGACAGTCACAACAACTGGCACGAACGCTGGCGTGGGTCGATCTGCCTGGCGATCGAGGAGCCCGAGCACAGCGTCGCCGAGATCGAGCGCTGGGTCGGGCATCCCTACATGGCGCAGATCCTGATCAAGGCCGAACCCCGGCCGTCCTGGGGCAATCCGAAATACGATCCGATCTGGGCGGCCGCGGCCAAGCACGACATCCCGGTCAGCTGCCATCTGTCGCGCAGCCACTACGACGAACTTCCCATGCCGCCGGTCGGGCTGCCCAGCTACAACCACGATTTCATGGTGACCTACTCGTTGCTGGCGGCGAACCAGGTGATGAGCCTGATCTTCGACGGCACCTTCGACCGGCACCCGAACCTGCGCATCGTGTTCGTCGAGCACGCGTTCACGTGGATCCTGCCGCTCATGTGGCGGATGGACGCGCTCTACGAGGCCCGCAAGTCCTGGGTCGAGATCAAGCGCAAGCCCAGTGAGTACGTCAAGGACCACATCAAGTTCACGACCCAGCCGCTGGACTACCCCGAGGACAAGACCGAGCTGTCGCGGGCGTTCGAGTGGATGGAGTGCGAGAAGATCCTGCTGTTCTCCAGCGACTACCCGCACTGGACGTTCGACGATCCGCGTTGGCTGGTCAAGCACCTGCCCGAGCATGCCCGGGAAGCGGTGATGTTCAAGAACGGCATCGAGACCTACAAGCTGCCGGACACCGTGCCCGCGCTCGAAGGTCAGGTACGGGTTTTCTGACACATGAACAACGAGAAGACGCCCCGGTTGGCACAGGGGCGTGAACACGTCGTCGCCACAGTGGACGAGATCCCGCCGGGCACACACAAACTCGTGCCCATCGGACGCCACGGCGTGGGGGTGTACAACGTCAACGGCACCTTCTACGCGATCGCGAACTACTGCCCGCACGAGGGCGGTCCGCTGTGCTCCGGCCGAGCCAGGGGCCGCAACATCGTCGACGAGTCCGTCCCCGGTGACGCCGTCATGGTGCGGGATCAGGAGTACATCTTCTGCCCGTGGCACCAGTGGGGTTTCGAGTTGGCGACCGGGACCACCGCGGTCAAGCCCGAATGGAGTATCCGCACCTATCCTGTCCGGGTCGTCGGCAACGACGTACTCGTCCAGGCCTGAATCTGGAGTGTCCTTGCCCAACAAGAAGATCGAGATCAACGGCGGCACCGTCGTCTACGAAATCCTCGGCAAAGAAGGCGAGTTCATCGTCCTGACCCCGGGCGGCCGGTTCAGCAAGGACATCCCGGGGCTCAAGCCGCTGGCGAAGAAGCTGGTGGAGGGCGGCTACCGGGTGCTGCTGTGGGACCGGCCGAACTGCGGGAAATCCGACGTGCAGTTCTACGGCCAGAGCGAATCCCATATGCGCGCCGAGACACTGCAGCAGCTGATCACCAAGCTCGACATCGGCCCCGTCATCCTGCTCGGCGGCTCCGGCGGCGCCCGCGATTCGATGCTCACGACCATGCTGTATCCGGAGTTGGTCCGAAAGCTGGTGGTGTGGAACATCGTCGGCGGCGTCTACGGGTCATTCGTGCTGGGCTCCTATTACATCGTGCCGAGCATCCTGGCCGTCCGCGGCGCCGGGATGAAGGCGGTGTCGCAGATCGCCGAATGGCAGGAGCGCATCGCCGAGAACCCGGACAACGAGCAGCGGATTCTCGACCAGGATCCCGAGGCGTTCCTGAAGTTGATGTTGCGCTGGCTCAACGCGTTCGTCCCCAAGCCGGGACAGACCATTCCCGGTGTCGAGGACGAGATGTTCGACAACATCACGGTGCCGACCCTGATCATCCGCGGCGGTGCGAACGACCTGGATCACCCCAAACGGACCTCGTTGGAGGTCAGTTGCCTCATCAAGGGCTCCAAGGTGATCGACCCGCCGTGGCCGGAGGACGCCTGGGAGCGTGCCGGCGAGGCGCGCGCCTCGGGGAAGGTCAAGCGGTTCAACATGTTCGACACCTGGGTGCAGGCCGCCCCGGCGATTCTGGACTTTCTGAAGAAGTCGAAATGATCGACGTCGACCTTGTCGGCTCAGTCCGTGAGGACGATGCGGACCTCGCAGTTGGTCGAGGCCTCGAGCGCGGTGTGGATCCGGCTCTCCGGGATTCGGGTCAGGTCGGCTCTGCTCAGAGTCACGGTGATGATGTCCCACCCGTCCCCACCCGGCGTCCGGTCGATCACACCGGACAGGCCGAAGCCGGCGAGTACGCCGTACGCATCGTCGTCGGTGCCGTGGCTGACGAACGTCAGCACCCCGATCACCGGTTCGGTGGGGAACGCCCTGGCGCACAGGTCCGCCGCCTGCGCCTGCAGGGCCGCCGGTTCCGTGCCCGTCATCAGGATCTCGACCTCCCGACGCTTCGGCGGCAGCACGGCCAGATCGTTGTCGATCAACTCGGCGCCGATCTCCGCCGTGAGGCGCGCCAGTTCGGTCGTGCCGGCAGCGAGCTGATCGGCGGTCAGTTCACCGGCCAGGTCAACGCCGATTCGCACCACCGCTGTTCGCATGCTGGGAAGGGTAGCCGCCGATGAGTACCGCCATGAACACGGAACTGACGGTCGCCGCCTGGCCCGGTCTGACCCCGAGGCTGTTGCGCGCGGAGCAGGGTACGGAGACGCTGGCCGAATATCGCGCCGAGGGCGGGTATGTCCCTCTCGACGATCCCGCCACCCTGCTCGACGAGGTCGACCGGTCCGGGGTGCTGGGCCGCGGGGGCGCGGCGTTCCCGCTGGCGGTCAAACTCACCACCGTGCGCAGCGCATCGCTGCGCGGTGTGGACACCGTGCTGGTGGCCAACGGCGAGGAGGGCGAACCGGCGTCGGTGAAGGACCGGTGGCTGTTGCGGAACCGCCCGCATCTGGTGCTGGACGGTCTGAGGCTCGCGGCCCGGATCATCGGCGCCCGTCACGCGCACGTCTACCTCTCGGACGAGCACGCGGAGGGCGCGGTCCAGGCGGCGCTGGCGGAGACGACGCCGGAGCTTCTGGACGGCGTGACCGTCAGTGTGCGGCGGGTCGAGGCGGGCTATGTCGCCGGCGAAGAGACCGCCGCGGTGCGGGCCATCAACGGCGGACCGGCCAAGCCGACCGACAAGCCACCGCGTCCGTTCGAAGAGGGTGTCGGCGGACTTCCCACCGCGGTGTGCAACGTCGAGACCCTGGCGAACCTGCCGTATGTGCATCGTCACGGCGCCGCCGGGTACCGCGGGACCGGCACCGACGGCTCACCTGGCACGTTCCTCGCGACACTGACCGGCGGCGGCATCGCCCCCGGGCTCTATGAGCTGCCCTTCGGCATCACCGCCGGGGAAGTGATTGCGCTACACGGCATTCCCGCCGAGCGCGTTCGCGGTGCGCTGATGGGTGGTTACTTTGCCGGCCTGCTCGACCGGCGCGTACTGGACAGCAAGCTCGACCACGAGGCGCTACGCGCGCTCGGCAGCGGTCTCGGGTGCGGCGCGGTGTCGGTGATCACCGATGAATGCCCGGTGGCCGTCGGCGCGTCCGTGCTCGCCTACTACGACCGCGAGAACGCCGACCAGTGCGGGTCCTGCTTCAACGGCACCGCGGCGATGGCTGCGGCCGCAGAGGCACTGCGCGACGGCACCGCCGACGCCGACGACCTCGCAAGGCTCGAACGGTGGTCGCAGGTGCTTCGCGGACGAGGTGCGTGCGCCACGCTCGACGCGGCGTGCAACATCGCCGCCAGCATGCTGGCGCTGTTCGCCGACGACGTCGCCCGCCACGCCGACAACAGCTGTTCAGTCTGCGCCGCAGGTCTTTTCACCGCCCGGCGTCCCTTCGAGGTGGAGGCACTGTGACCGACAGGATGCGTATCAAGCTCGACAGGACGCTGTGTGACGGCTTCGGGATCTGCGCGAAGCACGCCCCGGAGTACTTCTCACTGGACGACTGGGGCTACGCGGTTCTGGTCGGCGACGGGATCATCCCGGAGGAAGACCACGACGCAGTGCAGCGCGCGCTGATGGACTGCCCGGTGCACGCCATCCTGAACATCGGGGAACGCCGCCCCGACCAGACACCGATCCAGCCGCTGCGCGAGCCGGATCTCGAGCAGCTGAAGACCGAAGACAACGAAGCGGAGTGGGGCTTTACCCGATGAGCGCTCGCGCGAAGAGAATTGGATTTTGATGAGCAGACTTCCCCTGCCACTGTTGACGTTCGACAACGAGTTCTTCTGGACCTCCGGCGCGGACGGCGTCCTGCGCATCCAGGAGTGTGGCGACTGCAAGTCGCTGATCCATCCCCCGCAGCCGGTGTGCCGCTACTGCCACAGCCACAACATGGGCCCCCGGGAGGTGTCCGGACGGGCGGTGCTGTCGGCGTTCACCGTCAATCACCGGTTCTCCATTCCCGGCTTGGAGGCGCCCTATGTGGTCGCGCAGGTCGCGATCGAAGAGGATCCGCGGGTTCGGTTGACCACCAACATCGTTGACTGCGACCCCGACGAGCTCGAGCTCGGTCGCGTGGTGGAGGTGGTCTTCGAGCAGAACGAGGACGTGTGGCTGCCGCTGTTCAGGCCGACCGCCGAGCCCGAGACCGCTGCGCTGCCCGACGACGAGATCGCTCCGCAGGACTTCCCGAAGTTCGTCCGTCCGATGTTGACGACCGAGAAGTTCGAGGACGCCGCCGCGATCACCGGTATCGGTGCCTCCAGGATGGGCCGCCGTCTGATGGTTTCGCCGTTGTCGTTGACGGTGGAAGCGTGTGAGAAGGCGATCGCCGACGCCGGTCTGACCCTGGCCGATGTCGACGGGCTCTCGACCTATCCCGCGATGGACGCGATGGGCATGGGTGAGGGCGGTTGCACGGTTCTCGAAGGCGCGCTGGGTATCCGGCCCACGTGGATCAACGGCGGGATGGACACCTTCGGGCCGGGCGGCTCGTTGATCGCGGCGGTGATGGCGGTCGCGACCGGCATGGCCCGCCACGTGCTGTGCTTCCGCACCCTGTGGGAGGCCACGTTCAACCAGCTGATGAAGGAGGGCAGGGCCTTCCCGCCCGGCGGCGCCCGGGCCAACAGCTGGCAGGCTCCCTTCGGCGCCACGTCGGCGGCACACACGTTGGCCCTCAACGCGCAGCGGCACTTTCACCGCTACGGCACCACGAAGGAGACGCTCGGCTGGATCGCGCTGAATCAGCGTGCCAACGCCGCGCTCAATCCGACCGCGATCTACCGCGATCCGATGACGATGGAGGACTATCTCAACGCGCGGCCGATCACGACCCCGTTCGGGCTCTACGACTGCGACGTGCCGTGTGACGGCGCGGTTGCGGTGATCGTCTCGGCGGTCGACGCGGCCGCCGACGCACCGAAACCCCCGGTGTTCTTCGAGGCGGTGGGCACCCAGATCATTGAACGCACCGACTGGGACCAGACCACGCTGACCCATGAGCCGCAGGTGCTGGGTCAGGCTGCCCACCTCTGGACGCGAACCTCGTTGCGGCCGGCTGACGTCGACGTCGCCGAGCTCTATGACGGGTTCACGTTCAACTGCCTGTCGTGGTTGGAGGCTCTCGGCTTCTGCGGGATCGGGGAGTCCAAGGACTTCCTCGACGGTGGACATGCGATTGCGCGCGACGGCGTGATCCCGCTCAACACCCACGGTGGACAGCTCTCCCACGGCCGCACGCACGGCATGGGTCTGGTCCACGAAGCGGTGTCCCAGTTGCGCGGCGAAGCCGGTGACCGACAGGTCGCCGACGCGCGGGTGGCCGTCGTCAGCAGTGGCGGGCTCACGCCCAGCGGCGTCATGCTGCTGCGGACCGGCGCGTGACCGCAGGCGCAGGGGTCCCGCGCCCGCGTGTCGTCCTCGTCGACGGCGTTCCGATGTCGGCGCTGGCCGTGCAGGTGCCGGATCCGCGCGGGGTCATCGTGGCGATTCACGGTGGCGCGACGTCGTCGGCATACTTCGATTGCCCGGGGCGTCCAGAGCTGTCGCTGTTGCGTGCAGCCGGCGCAGCGGGTTTCACGGCCATCGCGTTGGATCGGCCCGGCTACGGTTCCTCGGCGGTGTATGCCGGGGAGTTCGCCGATCCCGGGCGACGGGTCGCCGCCGCGGCCGGGACGATCGACAAGATCCTCGGCGACAGCGACCGAGGCGCCGGACTGTTCCTGCTCGGTCATTCCGCCGGTTGTGAGCTCACGCTGCGGATGGCGACGGGGCGGGACGACGTCGTCGGCGTCGAACTTTCCGGCACCGGACTGCGCTACACGCCGCAGGCCCGCGACATCATTCGCGACGCGACGGTCACGTCGCGGCCGGCCGGGCTCCGCGATCTGCTCTGGACGCCCACTGACCTCTACCCCGCCGAGGTGCTGACCGGCGCGTTGTCGGCTCCGGGGGTGGCCTATGAGGGGGACGTGACCGCGCATTGGGCCGGGCGAGATTTTCCGGGCCTCGCCGAACGGCTGACCACACCGATCCAGTTCAGTGTCGCCGACAACGAGAAGGTCTGGCAGTCCTCGCCGGAGGCCCTCGCGGCGATCGCGGCGTTGTTCAGCGCGTCGCCGCGGGTGCGTATCAACCGGATGAACGACAGCGGACACAACCTCAGCGTCGGCCTGACCGCGGGTGATTACCACCGAAACGTGTTGTCGTTCACCGAAGAATGTATATCCGACGCGCCCGGGCGCGATCGGGAGGAAGTGGAGGCGAGCTGATGCGGGTTGGATTCATCGGGCTGGGAAGCCAAGGCGGGCCGATGGCCCGGCGCATCGCCGAGGGCGGGTTCGAGACCACCTTGTGGGCGCGCAGGCAGGCCAGCCTTGAGCCGTACTCCGACACCCCGGCCAAGACGGCGTCGACACCCGCCGAACTCGGTGCGGCCAGCGATCTGGTCTGCCTGTGTGTGGTCGGCGACGACGATGTCCGGGAGGTGCTCTACGGAGAGCAGGGGGTGCTGGCCGGACTCGCCGAGGGCGGCATCATCGCGATCCACAGCACGGTGCACCCGCAGACCTGCCAGGAGATCGCGGAAAAGGCGGCCGCGCAGGGTGTTTCCGTCATCGATGCCCCGGTCAGCGGCGGCGGCCCCGCGGTGGAGCAGGGCACGCTGCTGGTGATGGTGGGCGGTGACGAAGAGGTCGCGGAGCGCTGCCGGCCGGTGTTCGCGACCTACGCCGACCCGATCGTGCACCTCGGTCCGCTCGGCAGCGGCCAGAACACCAAGATCCTGAACAACCTGTTGTTCAGCGCCAACCTCGGTAGTGCGGTGAGCACGTTGGAGCTGGGCGAGTCACTCGGCATTCCGCGCGCCAAACTCGTCGAGGTGCTCAGCAAGGGCTCGGCGACCAGCAAGGCCGTCGGCAGCATCTCGATGTTCGGTGGGACGCTGGACGGACTGGCGCCCATCGCCGGGGGCCTGTTGCAGAAGGACGTCCGGCATGCGGCGAGCCTCGCGGCTGCAGCGAAGGCGCCCGAGGGGGCGGTGTTCACGGCGGCGGATGCGGCGCTGGAAGCGATGGATTACCGGCGATGAGCAGAGCAGACAGATGAGCGTTGTCGGCTTCGTCGGGGCGGGGCGCATGGGCGCACCCATGGTGGAGCGTCTCGTCCAGACCGGCCACGAGGTCCGCGTGCTGGGCAGGACGGCCGAGAAGCGGTCCTCGATCGCGGACCTCGGCGCCACCGCGGTGTCGACACCGGCCGAGGTCTCCGGAGGCGCCGATGTGGTCATCGTGTGCGTATTCACCGACGATCAGGTCGCGCAGCTGTGTCTGGCCGGCGACCTGGTCGCCTCCATGCAGGCCGGCGCCGCGCTGATCCTGCACACCACCGGGAGCCCGAGAACCGCGCAGTCCATCGCGGAGAAGTTCCCGGATGTCGACGTGGTCGACGCGCCGGTCAGCGGAGGTCCGCACGACATCGCCGCGGGCAGTGTCACGTTGTTCGCCGGCGGAGCGCAGGACGTGCTGGGGCGGGTCCGGCCCGTACTCGGCGCCTACGGTGATCCGATCCTGCACGTCGGGGACACCGGCGCGGGCCAGCTGGTGAAGCTCGTCAACAACACGATGTTCGCCGCGCAGATCGGTCTGGTCGCCGAAGGAGCACGGCTGGGTGCCCGGTTCGGTGTCGACGAGAGTGCGCTGCTGAACGCGCTGACGCACGGCAGCGCCCAGAGCCGGGCGCTGTCCATGATCGCGTCTGCCGGTTCGGCGGACGCATTCATCTCCCGGGTGGGTGAATTCATCGGCAAGGACGTGGCGGTCGTCCGGCGTACGGTGGCCGACCTCGGCGGCACGCTCGGCGATCTCGAGCCGCTGGTGAGTGCGGTGACACGATGACACGACGGGAGCCGTTGGCCATTCGGCTGACTTCCGAGACTATGTGTCGCATACTGGATTCGTTACAGTAAATCAGCCTTTCGTAACGTATTCCGGCCTTGTTCCGGTGCCGAGGAGGACCCCGTGACCAAACCGAAGCTGGTGTTCGATCCGGTCGCCCAGGAGTATTTCGACAACCCGTACGAGATCTATCGGCGGATGCGGGACGAGGCGCCGATCTACTACGACGAAGAGGGCGACTTCTACGCGCTGACCCGGCACGCCGACGTCGCCGCCGCGCTCAAGGACCACGACGCATTCTCGTCCGCCCGCGGTTGCGACCTCGGCATGGTGCGGTCGGAAGAGGGCCCGGTGAAGTCGATCATCTTCATGGACCCACCCGAGCACCGGCACATGCGAAGCCTGCTCAACAAGGCCTTCACCCCGCGCGCCATCCAGAGCCAGCACGAGACCGTCACCGAGCTCGTCGAGCAGTATCTGGCGAAGGTCGATCCCGACAATTTCGACGTCGTGCAGGATTTCTCGGGTCCGTTCCCGGTCGAGGTGATCACCCGGATGGCGGGTGTACCGGAGGAGTTTCGCCAACAGGTCCGGCACTGGATCGACACGAGCCTGTCACGCGAGCCGGGTCAGATCGGCTGGAGCGACAAGAACATGCAGGCCAACATCGACTCGGGCGTCTACTACTACGGGCTCGTCCAGGAACGGCGGCGCAACCCGCAGGACGACATGATCAGCAGGCTGATCGCCGCGGAGATCCCGGGCGAGAACGGCGAGATGCGCAGGCTCGACGACATCGAGATCACCGGCTTCACCTCCCTGCTGGGCGGGGCGGGTGCCGAGACCGTCACCAAGTTGGTGGGCAGCGCCGTCGTCGAGTTCGCGCGACACCCCGACCAGTGGCAGCTGCTGCTCGATGACCGCAGTCTGATACCGGCCGCCGTCGAGGAGCTCCTGCGCTACGTCGGGCCGGTGCAGTACAACGTGCGCTATACGGTCAAGGAAGCTCACGTGCCGAGCGGCACGATCCCCGCCCACAAGCCGGTGTTCCTGATGAAGGCCGCCGCGAACCGCGATCCACGTGCCTTCGACAACGCCGAGACCTTCGACATCACCCGGGACCGCACGCAGGCGCAGAATCTGGGGCTCGGCTACGGGATTCACAGCTGCCTGGGTGCGGCGCTGGCACGGATGGAGACTGCCATCGCGCTGGAGCATCTGCTCGACTTCATGCCTCGCTACGAGGTCGACTTTGCAGGGTTGCAGCGGGTTTCGATGCAGAACGTGGCGGGGTATCACCACGTACCGGTGCGGGTGTTGCGTTGATGGCATGCATCAGAGGGGATCGCGCATGACACAGAAGATCGACGTCGACTTCGGGCTCTGCGAGAGCAACGGGGTGTGCATGGGCATCATCCCCGAGGTTTTCGACCTGGACGAAGAGGACTATCTGCACGTGCTGCAAGACGAGGTGACGCCCGAGAACGAGGCGCAGGTCAAGGAGGCGGTGCGCCAGTGCCCCCGCCAAGCGATCAGCATCAAAGACGTATGACGGCAACAGATCTGGTTTTCGACCCGTTCTCCGAGGAGTTCTTCAACGGCCCGTGGGAGATCTACCGGCGGATGCGGTCCGAGGCTCCGGTGTACTACAACGCCGAGTACGACTTCTACGCGCTGTCCCGGCACGAGGACGTCGCCGCGGCCTACAAGGACTTCGAGACGTACTCCTCGGCATACGGCCTGGACCTCGCGACGGTGCGCTCCGATGAGCCGATACCGGCGAAGATGATCATCATCATGGATCCGCCGGAGCATCGTCAGATGCGCAGCCTGGTCAACAAAGTGTTCACCCCGCGTGCCATCGAGGCGCTGCGACCGATGGTCACCGACACCATCGACCGCTATCTGTCCCAGGTGAGCAAGGACGGTTTCGACGTCGTCCAGGACTTCTCCGCCCTGTTCCCCGTTCAGGTGATCACCCAGATGCTGGGTGTGCCGGAGGAGTATCGCCAGCAGGTCGGCGAGTGGGTGGACACGTCGCTGCGGCGCGAGCCCGGCCAGATCGACATGTCAGACGAGGGTATGCAGGCCGTGGGCGAGCTGATGGGGCTCTACTACAGCATCATCCAGCAGCGCCGGGAAGATCCTCGCGACGACATGTTCAGCAGGCTGATCGCCGCCGAGATCACCCGCGAGGACGGCGAGAAGGAGTCACTCGACGACTTCGAGATCGCCGGTTTCGCAACCCTTCTCGGGGGCGCGGGAGCCGAGACCGTCACGAAGCTGGTCGGCAATGCGGCGGTGACGTTCGCCCGCCACCCTGACCAGTGGCAGAAGCTGCTCGACGACCGCAGCAAGATCCCGGCCGCAGTCGAGGAACTGCTCCGTTTCGAAGCGCCCAACCAGTACAACGTCCGCCGCTCGATGAGGGACGTGGAGTTGCACGGTGTCACGATCCCCGAGGGTAAGCCGGTGTTCCTGCTTGCGGGCTCGGCGAACCGCGATCCCGACGCCTTCACCGACGCCGACACCTTCGACATCGACCGCGACCGTTCGGAGGCCCAGAATCTCGGCTTCGGCTACGGCGTGCACAGCTGCCTCGGTGCGGCGCTGGCCCGGATGGAATCCGCGATCGCCCTCGACCGGCTGCTCGATTTCATGCCGCGCTACGAGGTGCTCTTCGACGAGTGCCGCCGGGTCTCGGCGCAGAATGTCGCCGGTTGGTCGCACGTGCCCGTCCGGGTGTTGCGCTGACGATGCGTTTCGTCTTGGTGCACGGCGGTTTTCACGCCGCCTGGTGCTGGGAGCAGACGGTCGCCGAGCTGCGGGCGCTCGGCCACGATGCGACGGCCGTCGACCTGCCGGGCCACGGGACGCTGGTCGACCAGGAGTCCACGCTGGCCAACCGACGGGACGCGATCGTCGCTGCGATGCAGGCCGGGGACGAGAAATGCGTGCTGGTCGGACATTCCGGCGGTGGCTTCGACGCGACGCTGGCCGCCGACGCGAGGCCCGATCTGGTCGGCCACATCACCTATCTCGCCGCCGCTCTGCCCCGCGAGGGCCGTACCTATCCCGAAGCGATGGCGATGCGCGACGACGACAACGGCCCCGTCGACCTCGGTGAGGAGTTCGACGGTGACGTCGGAGAGATGCTCGGGTATCTGCATTTCGACGACACCGGAGCGATGACGTTCGCCGATTTCGACGGGGCGTGGCGGTACTTCTACCACGACTGCGACGAGGAGACCGCGCGCTGGGCCTTCGCGCGGCTCGGGCCGGAACGGTTCGGCGACACGACCGTCACACCGGTGTCGGTCCCGAACTTCTGGGCGGCCGATCTGCCGCGCAGTTTCATTGTCTGCGAACAAGATCGGGCGATGCCTCGCTGGCTGGCCGACACCGTCGCCCGCCGGCTCGGCGTCGACCAGCTCACCATCGACGCTTCGCACTCGCCGTTTCTGTCACGGCCGCGCGAGCTGGCCGATCTACTCGTGCGCGCGACGACGACGACACCGGTCGGCCCGCTGCTCCCCCACTGAGCGTCGCGGCCTCAGAAGCCCGCGACGATGACCCCGTTGCAGTCGGCGGCGGCCTGGCGCAGTTTCGCCGCGGCCTGGTACTCCTCGGAGTAGTACCACTCCTTGGCGGCTTCGACGGACTCGAACTCCAGCAGCACGGTTTGGTTCCCGTGCCACTGACCCTCGAGTGACTCGACGGCCGGCCCGAACGCCAGCACCTTCGCAGCGCCCATGGTCTTGCCCGCCAGCTTGGCGTACTCCGCCATACCGGCCTGGTCCTTGACGTCCTCGGTGATGATCACGTAGGCCTTTGCCACGTTGAGCCCTTTCTTTTCAGTCGTTTTCGCTGATCGCCCGTTCCGGGCAATTGTCGATGGCTTCGCGCACCGCGTCTTCCAGACCGGCCGGCACGTCCGCGGGGTCGGCCACCGCCCACCCGTCGTCGGTCATCTGGAAGACCTCGGGACACAGCGTCAGACACATCCCGTGGCCGGCGCAGCGATCCTCGTCGACCGCGACTCTCATCGGAGGTCGAACTCCAGGTGGAGCTCGGTCAGACCGCGCAGGATGTACGTCGGGATGTACTCGTATCGCCGGTCTCCGGCGGGCCCGTGCTGGCTCTCCGAGATGCGGATGTCGGTCGTGCGGTCCAGCAGTCTCTCCAGCCCGACCCGCGTCTCGGCACGCGCGAGGGGTGCACCCGGGCAGCTGTGGATCCCGCGGCCGAAGGCGAGGTGCTGGCGTGCGTTCTTGCGCTCGGGGTCGAAGGTGTCGGGGTCCTCGAAGCGGCGAGGGTCACGATTGGCGGCGCCGTTGATGACCATGACCGTGCAGCCGGCGCCGAGCGGTTGGTCACCGATCGTGGTGGGCACGCGCGACAACCGGAAGTCGCCCTTGACCGGGCTTTCGATGCGCAGGCACTCCTCGATGAAATTGCCGAGCAATTCCCGGTTTTCACGCAGTTTGGCCTGCACGTCGGGCTGGTCGCCCATCACCTTCAGGGCGGTGCTGAGGAGCCGGACGGTGGTCTCCTGGCCGGCGGAGAACACGTTGGTCGCGACGCGCACGACATCGCCGACCTCGGGCAGTCTGCCGTCGGGGAAGGTGGCCGTCGCCAGGCCGGTCAGCACGTCGTCGCGCGGTTCGGCGCGACGGTCCTCGACGTACGTCGCGAACACGTCGTACAGGTACTCCAGCGGCGTCTTGGTCAGCGTCTTGTCGGCGTTGCCGAGTCCACTGCCGTGGGTGCCGCGGGCCAGCCGCTCCAGGAGCTCGGGACGGTCCTCCTCGGGGACGCCGAGCAGGTCGGCGATGACGCGCAGCGTGAACGGGGCCGCGAAGCCCTTGATGAACTCCCCCTGGCCCGGTGCCAGAAAGTCGTCGAGGATGTCGTCGGCGAGCTGCCACATCGCGTCCTCGTTCTCCTTGAGACGCTTGGGCGTGATGAGCCGCATCAGCAGTGCGCGGTGGTCGGTGTGGGTGGGCGGATCCAGTGTGGGCAACTGGTCGCTGAACGGGATCTCGTCGCGGTGTTTGACGATCAGGTCGGTGACATCGTCACCTTCCAGCGGTACCGGAAAACCGGGGAACGGGCCCGTGACGGAGATGCACGACGAGAAGGTGTCGGCGTCGTTGTAGACGTCGACGGCTTCCTGCCAGCCGGTCACCATCGTGACGCCGTAGTGGTCTTCGCGGGCGACCGGGCACTTGGTGCGCAGTGCCTCGTAGAAGGTGTACGGGTCATCCGTCAGCCGGCTGTCCCTGAAGAAATCGACCGTGGTGAGGTCTTCGGTCATGCTCACTCCGTTTCGACGATCTCTCGCGGCGAGAACGCGATTCTCATTATTGCGTATTAGATTTTCATACCGGCATCGCCCCGTCAACGACGGGGGTCCTCAGTCGGTCTCCGGTTGGATGCCCAGCGCGTTGACCGCCGCGCCGAGCATCTGATAGCAACCGACGGTGAAGATCAGATCCAGCACCTGACGCTCGTCGAAGTGCTCACCCAGATCGGCCCAGGTGTCGGTGCTCAGCGTGTTCGATCCTTCCAGTTCGTCGACGGCGCGCACCACCAACCGGTCGACCGCATCCTCGGGATCACCGGTGCGGATCGACTCGATCTCCGCGTCGGTCAGACCTGCCCGCCGCGCGATCGGCAGGTGGTGGTCCCACAGGTAGTCGCACGGACGCACGTGGACGGCGCGCAGCAGAGCGACCTCACGAACGCGCGGCGTCAACGTCGACGCCACGAGCAGATGGGCGTTGAACGTCAGGTAGGCGCGGGTCAGGCCGGGGTGGCGGACAAGGGTGCCCACCACATTCCCCGCACCGCGCGGATTTCTGCGCTCCTCGGACAGGAGTGGACTCACCGCGTCGAGCACGGCGTCGTCCCACCGGTCGGCGGCGAGCGGCTCCCACCGCGGCAGCTGCGGCTCGCTCACTGGATCGGTTCGTCGCCGAGCACCGTGGTGCGCAACATCTCCCGCTGCGAGTCGGGGTCATAGGGTGCTGCGCGGTGCAGTACACCGTTGTTGTCCCAGATGACCGTGTCGCCCACCGACCAGGTGTGGCTGTAGACCAGGTCCGGCTGTGTCGCCCGGTCGAGCAACTCAGCCAGCAGGGCCCGGCCCTCGTCGTAGTCCATCCCGACGACGTAGTGCGCCGACGCGCCGAGCACCAGTGATTTGCGGCCGCTGCGGTGGGTCCACACCAGCGGGTGCTCGTGGGTGGGACGTGATCGCCACCGGGCGAGTTCCTCGGGTGAGGGATCCGGGTTGATACGACTCTGCGAGGCTTCCAGCGAGTGCACGACCCGCAGCCGGCCGAACCGCTCCTTTTCCTCGTCGCTGAAAGCCTCGTACGCCGCATAGGAGTTCGCGAACTCCGTCTCGCCGCCGCGTTCGGCCACCTGAACGGCCGACAGCACGGTCGCCCGCTGCGGACACTCGTCGCCGATCGGTGTGCAGCCGTCGATGTGCCAGTCGAACGTCGCACGCAGATAGGCTGCCGACGCGTTCTTGGACTTGTCGAGGGTGACCGGATAGATGCCCGCGACCGGGTGGTGACCATCCGCGGAGTGGTCCACGGCGCCGAGGCGGCGGCTGAACGCGACCTGAGCCTCCGGAGCCAGGTGCAGGTCTGGAAACACCAGGACGCCGTTGTCTTCCAGGGCGTCCAGCACCGCCGCGGCCAGCGACTCGTCCGAGGCCAGCCGCACTGGATCGACGCCGAGCACTTCGGCGCCGACCGACGGGGTGAGTTTGTTGATCGTCAACAGCGACATCAGATTCCTTTTGATCAGGGCACCGGAGCGCTGACGCGGTCGATGACGGCGTCGGCGGAGTCGGCGGGTTTCTGGGTACCGAACACCTCGACGGCCATCGAGACCATGATCATCGAGTAGACGAGGTGCAGCAGGTTGAGCACGTCATCGGGAAGGTCGTCGAGCGGGAACTTGTCGCAGTAGTCGATGGCTTCCTCGAAACGGGGCGAGAACGCCTCGTAGAACGCGTGGATCTCCGGCATCGGGGTGTTCAGCCGGGTTTCCCACCGTTCGGGTTCTGTTGCCAGACACCACTTCTCGGCGAACTGCTCGAACTCGGCGAAGGCATCGGGGAGTTTGGGTGCGGGCATCTCAGACCCCCACCGGGTCACGTTCGGCACGTTGGGCATCACGTTCGGCCTTGTAGCGGTCCACCCAGTCGACGGCGACGTGGTGCAGATGCCGTACCAGGATCTCCTGGTCGTTGAGCGGATAGTCGTCGACGATCGGCTCACCCAGCCCGTACTCCAGCGCGGCCTGTGTGCCGCCGAGCATGCCGGCGTCCTGAAGGGCGAACTCTTTGAGGACCACCGACGCGACCTCGTGCTCGACACGCTCGCGCACCGTGCGTGCGGGATGAAAAGCGTTGTAGGCCTCGAACTTGTGGGTGTTGTGCGATGTCGGCCAGTAGCGGTACAGCAGATACCACCCGTGGTAGATCAGGATCTCCAGGTTCGGGAAGATCTGGAAGTTGGTGATACCCCAGGGTTCGATACCGCCGGGATTCAGACCCGCCGACTGGTGGGTCTCCGGCGTCCGCCACGGACCGACCAGGCCACTGTGCGTGGCCCGTTCGACCGGGTACATGTACTCCGGCGCGAGCAGCCAGCGCCGCGTGCCCGCGGTCGACACCAATCGGTGCGGGCCGTCGATCTGGAAGTGTCCGCACTCGAACGTCGCGTTGGGCTGGCGCACTTCGGTGGGCACCTGCTGTGAATGCAACGACGGAACGTGGTAGTACTCCTGGAACGCGTCGGCGAAGATCTTCCAGTTGCTGTTGTTGTGCGCGACGAAATCGTAACGCTCCGTCATCAATTCGAACGGGTAGTCGTCGAGTGCGGTGATCATCGGGCCGAGGAACTCGCGCAGCGTCTGGCGGGGTTCGGCGTCGAAGTTGATGAAGATGAAGCCGTTCCACACGTCGCAGTGCACGGACTTCAGTCCGTACTTCGCGGTGTCGAGGCCGAAGAACTCGCCGGGCTGCTGGACGAAGGTCAGCTCACCGTCGAGACCGTAGCGCCATCCGTGGTACTTGCAGGTGAACTGCCGGCAGGCGCCCTTGACCTCCTCGCTGGGAAAGTCGTTCCACACCAACTTGTTCCCGCGGTGGCGGCACACGTTGTGGAACGCGCGGATCTGTCCGTCGCGACCCTTCACCACGATCACCGAGGTGCGGGCGGCGTCGATGTCCTTGGTCAAATAGCTACCGACGCGCGGCAGTTCCTCGACGCGCCCGACATTGAGCCAGGCGCGTTTGAACACCGCTTTCCGCTCGAGCTCGTAGAACTCGGGCGAGGTCGAGTCGCGAAACGACACCGGACCGGTCCCGAGCTCGGGATAGTGTTCGGTCCAGCTGCCCTCGGCGGGCTTGGGCCACTTAGGCATACGAGCCTCCCTGTCCGTCGGTGAATCTGACTGTCATGCCATCACCGATCCGCCGTTGACCCCCAGGGTCTGGCCGGTGATGAAACCCGCCTGCTCGGAACACAGGAAGCCGACCGCGGCGGCGATGTCGTCTCCGGTACCGAGGTGCCCGACCGGGATGCTCGCCGCCATCTGCTCGTTGGGCGGTAGGAAGCCTGCGGCCTGAGATTGCAGCTGCATCGGGGTCTCGATGCCCGACGGCGGGATGTTGTTGACGGTGATCCCCGCCGCCCCGTACTCGCGCGCCAGTGAGCGGGTCAGCGAGATCAGCGCGCCTTTCGAGGCCGCGTAGTGGGCCATGCCCGGCGAGCCGCGTTGGGCACTCGACGACGAGATCATCACGATGCGGCCCCAGCCCGCGGCGAGCATGTCCGGGATGGCGGCCTGGGCACAGTGGAAGGTCCCGTTGAGATTCACGTCGATCAGCCGCTGCCACAGCTGCGGCGAGATGTCCAGGAACGGCGCGAAATCCACCAGCCCGGCACTGGTCACCAGGATGTGAACGGGTCCCAGTTCGGTGCGCACCTTGGCGAACGCGTCGTCGACCGCGGCGCGGTCGGTGACGTCGGCGGCGATACCGAGCGCCGTCACGCCGTCGGCGCGCAACTCCTCGGCGACCCGCTGCGCCGCTTCGCCGTTGAGGTCCAGCACGGCCACCTTGTGGCCGCGCCTCCCCAGCTCGTGGCACGTCGACTCTCCCATGCCCGACGCCCCGCCGGTCACCACTGCTACACGACTACTCATAGACCACATGGACCTTTCGACTGGTGGGCAGTGACTGGCATGTGAGCACCCAGCCTTCCTCGACTTCGTCCTCGTCCAGCGCGTCGTTGATCCGCATCCGCGCGCTGCCTTCGACGATTCTGGCCATACACGTACCGCAGGAACCTGTTTCGCACGACGCCGGCGCTTTAAGCCCCTTTTGGCGCGCAGTCTGCAGCAGGGTCTCACCTTGCCGGTAGGCGGCGGTGACCTTCTGGCGATCGAGCTCGATGACTATCTCTTCGCACGCGTCATCGGTGTTGTCTGTGACACCGGGCGGCACCTCCGCGATCGTGAAGCGCTCGAGGTTCAGCCGCTGTTTCGGCACGCCAGAGTCGAGCAGCGACGCTTCCACGGTGTCCATGAACGGCGCTGGTCCGCAGATGTAATAGTCCGCGTCACCGGCACTCTCGGCGAAGGACGCGACGGCGGTGGCGGTGACCACTCCCGCATCCTCGTCGAAATGATGGGCGACGGTCAGGCGGTCGGCGTGCTGTTCGGTCAGGCGGGCCAGGGGTTCGGAGAAAATGACCGATCCGCGGGCACGGTTGGCGTAGAAGAGCCGGACGGGACGCGCCGTGTCGGCGAGCGCGGCGCGGACCAACGACATGATCGGCGTGATGCCACTGCCGCCAGCGAACGCGATGAGCGGCCTCGGCGACGAAACACCCGCGGCCAGCGTGAATCTCCCCTCCGGCGGGGAGGCGTGCAGCTCGTCCCCCTCCGCAGCGGTGTCGTTGATCCAGTTCGACACGACCCCGCCGGGGTCGCGCTTGACCGTGATGCGCAGCTCCTCCTCGACCGGGGCCGACGACATCGAGTAACAGCGACGCAGATCGCGCCCGTCCACGCTGACCCGGACCGTCAGGAACTGGCCGGCCTTGTAGCGGAACCGGTGCGAACAGTCCTCCGGCACGTCGAGCACCAAGGACACGGCATCGGAGGTTTCGCGCACCACCCGCTTGATGCGCAGCGGCGCAAACCCGTCAACAGAGAGTTCCTCGACCATCCCGGCCAGAGTATCAAGTACTTGTCATTAATCTCAAGTAGTTGACGACATCCTCGCCGAAATTGCATTCCAGCAGGGGTTTTGCGAGAAGACGCCTGCCGGAATGCTTGTTCGGCGGAGCTCGCCGCTAGGTGTCGACGTGGTCGGCGAACAATTCGTGGCCGGTCCCCTGCTCGACAACCCGGCCGAGGAGTTCACGCAGCGTCTTCTGCTCGGCCTTGCTCAACACCCCGAACACCTTGTCGTGCGCGGCGATCGCGTCCTGCACGACGGCAGCGGCGACGTCGCGTCCCTGATCGGTCAGGAACGCCTGCAGGATCCGGCCGTGGGAGGGATTCTGCTTGCGCTCCACCAGCCCTCGACGCTCCAGGGCGGTCAGGGCCAGCTGCACACCCTGCGGACTGATCAGCAGACGGCGGGCCAGCTCCGCACCCGAGAGGCCGGGCTCGTTGGACAGCTGGCGCAGCACACCGATCTGCGCAGTGCTCACCCCGTGCTCGCTGACCGCTTCGTTCACACTGGTCAGCGAGAAATAGAAGGCCTGCTTGAGTAGCCACAGGATGTTGTCGGTGAGCTCGATACCCGCCACGTCGTGCGCGTCCATGTCTAGACCGTAGACGTCGGGGCGTCCTGAGTGACGTCGACGGTCTTGTGTACCACCCCGTCCTTCATCACGAAGCGCACATCCAAGGTCCTCGCGATATCGGCGCTCACATCTCCGTCGACGGCGATGATGTCGGCCAGATATCCCGGTGCGAGCCTGCCCAGTTCATCGTCGGCGTCGATGAGTTCGGCGCTGGTGATCGTCGCTGCGCGCAGCGCCTGCATCGGGGTCATGCCGCGGGACACCAACGCGCACAACTCCTTGGCGTTCTGTCCGTGCGGCACCGCCGGCGCGTCGGTGCCACACGCGATGCGGACCCCCGCCGCGATCGCCTTGGGCAGCATGGCCTGCGCCTGCGGGAAGACCACCTCGGCCTTCTTGCGCAGTTCGGGCGCGATCCGGTCGACTGCCATCGCCTCGGTCAGATACGTGGTCGACACCAGGAACGTCCCGTGGTCGACCATCATCTGGAGGGTCTCGTCGGTGGCGAGGAAGCCGTGCTCGATGCAGTCGATCCCGGCCCGGATACAGGCGCGGATCGCGCTGTCCCCCACGGCATGTGCGGCGACCCGGACGCCGGCCCGGTGCGCCTCGTCGGCGATCGCGGCGAACTCCTCGTCGGAGTACTGCTGAGCCCCGGGGGCGGTGCTGTGCGACATCACCCCGCCCGAAGCCGACACCTTGATCAGCTTCGCCCCGTGCCGGACCTGATAGCGCACGCAGGCGCGGACGTCGTCGACGCCGTTGGCGATGCCCTCGGCGACCGAGAGTGGCATGATGCCGGGCGCCAGCCGCTGGAAGACCGTCGGGTCCAGGTGCCCTCCGTAGGGAGTGACGGCGTGACCGGCGGGGTAGATCCGCGGACCCGGGTGCCACCCCTGCTCGATCGCGCGTTGCAGCGCCACGTCGAGCAGATAGCCGCCGGTCTTGACCATCAGCCCGAGGTTGCGCACGGTGGTGAATCCGGCGTCCAGCGTGGTCCGGGCGTTGACCGCGCCGCGCAGCGTCCGGTAGGCAGGGTCGTCCTGCACTCCGTGCATGGGGCTGGGCAACCCTTCGGGACCGCCGGGGCCACCGATCAGCAGGTTGAGCTCCATGTCCATCAGCCCGGGCAACAGCGTGACATCGCCGAGGTCGAGCACCTCCGCGCCGGGAGGTTCCGCGGCCGGGTCCACGCACCGGATCCGGTTGCCCTCGACGACGATCACCGCGGGCGAACGGACCACGCCGGCCTCGACGTCCGCCCATCGGGCGGCCTTGACGACGGTGACGGTCACGGGACGGGTTCGGCGTCGCAGTCCAGCGACGTCGCGCCGGTATCAGGCACTTTGGGTTGCTTCCAGCATTCGACGGGGAACGACGCCTGGATCATCGAATACAGCATGTGCATCAGGTTGAGGACGTCCTCGGGCAGGTCGTCGAGCGAGAACTTGTCGCAGTAGGCGATCGCCTCCTCGGCCCTCGCGGTGATCGCGTCGTAGAACGCCTGCAGTTCCGGCATCGAACTGCTCAGCCGCTTGGCGTACCGCTCCGGCTCCGAGCCCAGGCACCAGTCCGAGAACTCTTCCAGATCGGCGAACTCCGGTGGCAACTTCGGCGAGGTCGTTTCAGAGGTCGTTCCAGAGGCCATGCTCACACCCCCTCCTTGACCTGCTGGGTCTTGCGCCGGTAGTCGTCGACCCACGCGGCCGTTTCGGTGTGCAGGTGCCGGATCAGCACCTCCTGGTCGCAGAGCACGAAGTCGTCGAGCACCCGTGACTCGACCATCGACTGGGTGGCCTCCAGGGTGTTGGCGTCCTGCAGGCCATACTCCTTGAACGACACCGCGGCGAGTTCCTGGGCGATCCGCTCGCGGGGTGTGCGTGGCTGCGGAAAGTAGACCGTGCCCTCGAAGATGTGCGTGTTGTGCGACGTCGGCCAGTAGTGGTAGGTCAGGTACCACCCCTGACCCCAGAACAGGACGACGAAGTTCGGGAAGAGCTGGAACGAATCCAGGCCCCACGGATCGCATTTGGCCGGGTTGAGCCCGGCCGGCATCTCCCCGAGATCGGGTTTGTCCCACGGGCCGAAGAGGCCGCTCTGGCAGATGTCCTCGATGGGCTTGCGCATCTCGTCGGCCATTTCCCACGCCCGGACCCCGGAGGTGCTCACCAACCGGTGGGGACCGTCGATCTGATAGTGGGGCGCTTCGAATCCCGCCTGCGCGGCGGCCTTCGAATACGCCGTCGGCGACTGGTTCGCGTGCAGTACGGGAGCGTGATAAAACTCCTGGAACGCGTCCATGTAGAGCTTCCAGTTGGCCTTGACCTCCGACCGGTAATGGAATCTCGACGTCATCCGATCGAACGGGTAGCCCTCCAGGTTGGTGATCATCGGGCCCAGGAACTCCCGCAGCGACTGCTCGGGTTCGGGCGCGAAGTTGACGAAGATGAAGCCTTCCCAAACCTCGCAGTGCACCGGCACCAGCCCGTAGCGGCTCTTGTCGAGGTCGAAGAACTCGCCTTCCTGCTGCACGAACGTCAGATTGCCGTCGAGGTCGTAGCGCCACGCGTGGTACTTGCAGGTGAACTGCCGGCACACCCCGCTGGTCTCCTCCAGAGGCATGTCGTTCCACACCAGCTTGTTGCCGCGATGACGGCAGATGTTGTGATAGGCCTTGACCTCACCGGACGTCGTCCTCACCACGATGATCGAGGTGTTGACGACCTTCATCTCCTTGGTGAAGTAGCTGCCCTTGCGCGGAACCTGTTCGACACGGCCGACATTCAGCCACGCTCGCCGGAAGACCGCCTTGCGCTCCAGCTCGTAGAACTCCGGGTCGATCGAGTCCTCGTAGGACACCGGTCCCGTCCCCAGCTGCGGGTAGTGCTCGGTCCAGCTGCCTTCGGGCGGTTTGGGAAATCGGGCCACTGTCGTCTCCTCCTGGCTGCCATCGCTACCGCGCCGCCCGCGGGCTGATCGGTCGGTCCAGTCTCGGGCAAACCAACAGGCACAGCTGTGTTTTCGCCATATCGCCGCAGACGCTTACGGCCGACGGTAGCCGTTCAGGAGTCCAATCGCAAGTAGTTGATATTGGCGGCGCGGACGCGGCGGCCGGGCCGTCACTTCAGGCAGCTGCCCAGATCGATCGGCATCGAGACCCCCGTGACGTAGCGGGAGTCGTCGGAGGCGAAGAACATCACGGCGTTGGTGATGTCCTCCACCTCGACCCACGGCCGCGGCATGGTGTGGAACATCTGGCAGATCGCCGCGATGTCGTCGGGCCCGGGATTCTCCAGATCGGGGCGAAACATCCGGAACGTCTCGTCGTTCATCACCATCGGTGAGTTGACGTGGGTGGGGTGCACGCTGTTCACCCGGATCATGTGCTGGGCCAGCTCGACCGCACACGATCTCATCAGCCCGACCACCCCGTGCTTGGCCGACACGTACTGCCCCATCTGCGGGTAGGCCTTCATGCCGGCGACGGAACTGGTCAACACGATGGAGCCGCCCCGGCCGCCGGCGATCATGTGCGGAATGCCGGCCTTCACCGTCTTCCACACGCCGGTCAGGTTGATGTCCATCATGGTCTGCCATTCGGCTTCCTCGATGGCCTCGACGGTTTGGCCGCCGTTACCGATACCGGCATTGGCCAGGATGATGTCGAGCCGCCCCAACTCGGCCACCCCGCGGTCGACGACGGCCTTCATCCTGTCGAAGTCGCGCACGTCGACCTCGTCGATGACGATGCGACGCCCCAACGCCTCGACCCGATCCTTGGTCTCCAGCAGATCGCCCGGTGAGGCCAGCTCGAGCTGCACGTGGTCGATGTTCTTGCAGACATCGATCGCGATGATGTCGGCGCCCTCCTCGGCGAGCTTGAGGGCGTGGCTCCTGCCCTGACCCCGCCCCGCTCCGGTCACGAAGGCCACCTTGCCCTCTACCCGTCCCGCCATAGTCGTGCCCTCGTTTCCGTTGGTGGACAGTGGTTCACATTCCGATGGTGACGCCTGTGCTCAGAACGTGAGGTTGTGCTTCTCGAAGTGCCGGGCCAGCGCCTGCATGTACTCGTCGCCGTGGAACGGCCCGCGCGCGCCGATCGCGGCCTCCAGGAAGGGGCCGTACTCCTCATCGTTGACATAGGTCGACCAGTGCACGATCTGGCACTCGTCGTTGGTCTCGACGAAGCTGATGGAATAGAAGCCCTGCTTCTGGCCGGTGTTGGCGTTGGTGCCCTCCCAGCGGTAGCGCTGGACGAAGCCGTTCTCAGCCGGCCACACCTTGAAGTCCACGGGCTTCCAGTCCGGAAAGACGATGCCGTAGGCCTTCGCCTCGATCGTGGCCGCGGTATCCCAGTGCGTCGCAACGTCCTTGAGCACCAGTTCCTGCTCGGCGACGAAATACGGAGACGTGTACACCGCGTCGTCGGCGAACTCCCATTCGTCGTAGGTCTCGCCCTCCTGCACCTTCTGCAGCACGTATTTGTCGCGGTAGCTCTCGGCCATCCGCCGGTGCTTGGCGATGCGCTCAACCAGATCCATTGCGAGTCAGCCCCTTTCGTCAGGCGATGGGCGCTCGATGACGCCGCGCGGGCCCGCCCCTCGGAGAATATACAGATATGTATCTCAGATACAAGAACAAATATTTCTTTCGGGGTCGACTTCCCGCGACCGACGGCGCAGGGAACAATGGCGGCGTGGCGGAACGGTGGACGAGGCAACGGCGGGTGGATCACACCCGTGCGCTGCTGCTGGACGCCGCGGAGGAAGTGGTGGCCCGGCAGGGCTTCGGGGCCGCAGCGCTCGAGGTCATCGCCGATGCGGCCGGCTACACCCGAGGCGCGATCTACGCACACTTCGGCACCAAGGAAGAACTGTTCCTGGCCGTCATGGAACGCCAATTGCAGCGGTTCCTGGATGGTTTCACCGACATCGTCGAGGCGTTCCGGTCACTGGAGGAGATGGACGTCGACAGGCTGGCCGGGCGTTGGCGCGAGCTGACGATCGGCAATCCCGACAGGGCCGCGCTCGGATACGAGTTCACGCTCTTTCTGGTCCGCAACCCCGAGGCGCGGGTTCGGGTCGCCGAGCAGCGTCGCCGCACGGCTGACTCCCTGGCCGAGTACATCTCCGTCCACGTCGAGAAGATCGGTGGCCGACTCCGCATTTCGGCGCCGACCCTGGCGAGGATCCTGATCGCGACCTACGAGGGCATCACCCTCGGCGGCCACATCGACGGGGAGGATCTCGCCCGACCGTTCCTCGAGCTCGTGCTGGCCGACGTCCAGCCCGCGGAGTCGCCGGATTCCGAGCGCTGGGACTGACGAGGGCCGTCAGTCGGGCAGCTTGATCACCGACACGTACATCTCTACCATCGGCCGGTACAGGTCGACGGCGTCGAGCTGACTGCCCAGGACCACCGAGTCGCTGGTCGCGACCAGAGCCCGGGCGAACGTCGACGGCTCGATGAGCAGGGTCGCCCCGAGCTGACTCATTCCTTCGACGATGAATTCGGCGAGCTGATCCACCACTTCGGCGCGTTTGGCCTCGACCCGTTCGCGCGCTTCCGGGTTGCGCAGCAGGTACAGGGTGAACTCCAGCCCCAGCGCCGCATGCTCCGCGCCCCGGTCGATGCTGAGTTGGCGCCAGCGCTCGGCGATCTCGTCGAGTTCGTCGGCCCCCACCCGGCTTGCCGACGACATCACCTCGGCGAAATTGTCGAAATAGCGTCGCCAATAGCGGTCACTGACGGCGAGGAACAACTCCTCCTTGGTGTCGAAATGTTTGTAGATCGCACCCTTGGTGTAGCCGGCCGCCCGAGCGATGTCATCGAGAGTCGCAGGCGTGAAACCTTTTTCGGCGAAGACCTCTTCAGCGGCATCCAGAAGCACCGAACGCGTGTGCTCGAGCCTGCGTTCCCGCGTCCAGCGCTCCACCATGACGGAAGTCTGCCATAAGTTTCTCAGAACCCATTGAGTTCTTTGGATACCCGTCGGTATATTTCCAACGACCGCGCCGACGAGGCGCGCGCATCGAGGAGGCACCGTGAGCCAACCGTCGAAGAAGACCCCGCCGACGACCGAGTCGTTGAGCACGGTCGGCAGTCTCGAAGCCCCCGCGACACGACCCTCCCGGCGGATCAAGATCTGGGCGACGGCCGGCGGAGTGATCCTCGCCTTCCAGATCTATGTCTGGATCCGGTGGATCACGGGCCCGTACTTCGAGCGCGTGGATCCCGGGCCGACCGATCCGCCCACGTTCATGAAGGTCGCACTGATGCTCTGGCAGATCGGCTCGCCGGTGCTCTTCCCGGTGGCCATCTGGTGGTTCATCATCCGGCCGTGGCGACGTGAACGACGGATCACGTTGGACGGCATGATCATGGTCTCGACCGGACTGTTCTTCTTCCAGGACCCGCTGCTCAACTACATCAACACCTGGTGCACCTACAACGCGTGGGCGTTCAACATGGGTTCGTGGGCGCCCCATGTGCCGGGGTGGATGTCACCCGAGAAGCCGGGCGCCCAGGTCGCAGAACCGTTGGGAATCAACGTCTCCGGCTACGCCTACGGCGTCCTGCTGTGCACGATCCTCGGCTGCTGGGTGATGCGCAAGGCCCAGCAGCGGTGGCCGAACCTCGGCACCAAGGGTCTGATCGGCGTCGCGTTCGCGTTCGGGTTCGTGTTCGACTTCGTGATGGAAGGCCTGATCCTGATGCCGCTGGGGATGTACACGTTCCCCGGCGCGATCCAGGCCCTGTCGATCAACGCGGGCACCTACTACCAGTGGCCGATCTATGAGGGCCTGATGTGGGGCGGTGTGCAGGCCGCGCTGTGCTGCCTGCGGTTCTTCACCGACGACCGCGGACGCACCGTCGTCGAGCGCGGACTCGACAACGTCCGCGGCGGGTTCGCCAAGCAGCAGTTCGTCCGATTCCTGGCGATCTTCGCCGCCATCAGCGCGTCGTTCTTCACGTTCTACATCGTCCCGGCGCAGTTCATGGCGACGCACGCCGACCCGTGGCCCGAGGACGTGCAGAAGCGCTCGTACTTCACCTCCGGTCTCTGCGGTGACGGCACCGATCGGCCCTGCCCGGACCCCTCGCTGCCGATCCCGACGAAGCACTCCGGCTACATCAACACCGACGGCGACCTCGTGCTGCCCGACGGCGTGCAGATGCCCGCCGTCATCCCCCACGAACGGAGCGAATGAGTTGTCGGTCACCAACAGTTCCTCCGGCGTCCGATCTTCTTCGCGCGCACCGTTCTACCGCGCGGTCGGCGACGAGGTGGAGGTCTTCCGGGCCGCGGCCCGACGCGGGCTGCCGGTGCTGCTGAAAGGCCCCACCGGATGCGGTAAGACCCGGTTCGTCGAAGCCGTCGCCCACGAGCTCGGCCGCGATCTGATCACCGTCGCGGGCCACGAGGACATGACCTCGGCCGACCTGGTGGGCCGGTTCCTGCTCAAGGGCGGCGAGACGGTGTGGGTCGACGGTCCGCTGACACGTGCCGTGCGCACCGGCGCCCTCTGCTATCTGGACGAGATCGTCGAGGCCCGCCAGGACACCACGGTCGTCATCCACCCCCTCGCCGACCACCGCCGAGAGCTCCCTGTCGACCGGCTCGGCGTCACGGTGCCCGCCGCACCCGGTTTCCAGCTGGTCATCTCATACAACCCCGGCTATCAGAGCGTGCTCAAGAACATCAAAGAGTCGACGCGCCAACGGTTCATCGCGATAGAGCTCGATTTCCCGCCGCCGGACGCGGAGACCGAGATCGTCGCGCACGAGGCCGGCATCGACCCCGACACCGCGCGCGTCCTGGTCAGAATCGGCAACGCCATCCGCAACATCGACGGCTCGCCGTTGCGAGAGGTGTCCTCGACCCGCATGCTGATCCTCGCCGGCGGCCTCGTCGCCGAAGGCCTCGGGCTCCGCCGCGCCGTGCAGGCCGCGATCGTCGAGACGCTCTCCGACGACGGCGATGTCATCCGCGCACTCGGCGAACTGGTCGATGCGCTGCTGCCGGCGCCGTGACGACACCGGATCGCCATGACCTCGGGCAGTTGCGTCTCCTGGCCGGGTATCTCGCGGGCCGCGCCGTCGACGTCGCCGAAGCCCCTGCGGGGCAACCCTGTTTCACCGACGGACGAACGCTCTTCGTCTCCCGCGATGCGACGCTCGGGCAACACCGTCGCGAGGTCCTGATCCAGGGCGGGCTACTCGGCGCGGGCAGCCTCGACCCGAGTGTGGTCCGCCCGCTGCGGGCGCGCGCAGCGCTGGCACGGCGCTACCTCGCGGTCGAGGGCCACCGTGTGCTCGCACACCTTGCGGCGACACTGCCTCTCGCCGCGGATCTTCGCCCCGCCGACGGACCGTTGACCTCCTCGCCGGGCGAATCGCTCGACCTCGCGCGCACCCGGACCAGACTCGGCGATCCACCGGCGTGGTTCGGCGTCATCAAGCCGCTGCAGATCGCACCCGTCGCCGCTGCAGGGGGTACGGCACCGACGGCGCAGGACCTCCATTTCGAGGTCACCGCCGACATGCTCGACGACCGGGACCCCGACGACGAGGACGACGACGGCCCGGCGGAGGAGAGTTCGATTCTCAAGCTCTTCGACAACCCCCTGTTCAATTCCCAGGCCGTCGGTGACTTCCTGCGCAGACTGCTGGGTTCCTCGCCGGGCTCGCCGGGCAGCAGCTCCGGGGGTGCGGAACTGCGGGCGGGCGCCGCGCGCCGCGCCCGCTCTGTCGGTCCGGAGGCGCGCCCGGTACCCACCCGCATCCAGTTCACCGACGAGGCCGATCCCGCCGCGGCGGTCGGCATCGGGGGGACATTGCATCCGGAGTGGGACGTCCACAAACGGCGATACCGGCCGCAGTGGTGCCGGGTGATCGACTATCCGTTCACCGGCCGGGCCGAGGTCTCGGCCGGTGGCCTCGAGCGCGACGAGGTGTTGCGTCGCCGATTGGCCCGTGTCGGACTGGGTCCGAAAGTACTGCGCCGCAGGCCCGATGGCGATGAACTCGACATCGAGGCGCTGGTCGACATGGCGGTCGACCTCCGCTCGGGCAGTTCCCCGCCGGAGCACATCTACACCGAGCACCGCAAGATCGCGCGTAATCTCGGCGTCCTGATCCTGCTCGACGCTTCCGGCTCCGCCACCGACACCGATCCCGTCGGCCTGGCCGTGCACGACCATCAGCGCCGGGCCGCGGCGACCCTCGCGGTGACGCTGGAGGAACTCGGCGACCGGGTGGCGGTCTACGCGTTCTGGTCGCACGGACGCCGCGCGGTCCACCTGCCGGCGATCAAGACGTTCGGACAGCGCTTCGGCGCGCTCGCGCGGGCACGCCTGCACACGCTCCAGCCGTCCGGCTACACGAGGCTCGGCGCGGCCATCCGCGGCGCGGGCGAGATCCTGAAAGACGAGGCGGGCACGCCGAATCGGCTGCTGTTGGTGCTGTCCGACGGACATCCCTACGACGACGGCTATGAAGGACGCTACGCCGAGGCCGACGCCCGCAAGGCCCTCGAAGAACTGCGCGACGACGGCGTGGGGTGCCTGTGCCTGTCGCTGGGCACCGACACCGACAGCGAGGCACTGGAGCGCGTGTTCGGATCCGCCAGCCGTGCCCGCGGGACGACCCTCGCGGACCTGAGCCCGCGGATGGACGACCTCTTCCACGCCGCCTTACGCGAACTGGCCGTTGCGCGACCGGCCCCCGTATATGCTTCCGCCACGATCGCAAGTAGTTGATATAGAACCGACAGAGGTAACACCGTGGCGGTAATCACCGAGGCACACGCACCGAATCTCGCTCAACCCTGGGCGCCCCACCGGCTGCGGATCTACACCTGGACGGGGTTGTTCACCTTCGCGATGTTCCTGGCGGTGACCGTCGGGGTCGCGTCCGGCGTGGTCCCACCGAGTTTCACCACCGACGTCGTCGTGAACCTGATCTTCGGTATCCCCCTGATACTGCTGCCGTTCGTCATCCTGTGGAACGCCCCCGGCGAGAAGCGGACCCGACTCGACAAGGCGGCCGAACTGACCCTGTTCTACCTGCCCTACACCGCGGGCAGCCAGATCGGTTACGAGCTGATGTTCCTCATCGGCCATCCTCTCGGTTTCTGGGCGCCGACGACCGACCCGGGGTGGAAATGGCTGTGGTGGCAGTACGCGCTGGCCGACACCCGGTACGTCAGCGGCAACCCCTGGATCTTCGCCCTCGAGGTCGTCGGCGTCCTGACCGGCGTCACCGTGTTCGTGATGTGGACTCGCCTCGTTCGCACGGGCCTGCCGGACGAGGCACGCATCCGGTGCCTGTGGGTTACCTTCGCCGGGTGCGCCGTCCTGATGAGCAGCACCGCCGTGTACTTCCTGGCCGAAGTCGGCGCCGGTTTCAGCAACATCGGGCAGGGCTGGTGGGGACTGGGCTTCAAGTTCATCGGCGAGAACATCCCGTTCATCGTGTTGCCACCGCTGGTGCTCTACTCGATCCACCTCCAGATCGACTACCTGACCCGACGCGCCGGCCCGGTGGGCGCGACACGTTGAGCGCTGCGGTGCGCGGCGAGAAGATCCTGATCACCGGTGCCACCGGCAAGATCGCCTTTCCGATCGCGCGAGCCCTGGCGCCGCACAACGACGTGTGGGGTGCCGCCCGGCTTCGCGACCCGGCCGACCGGGACAGGCTGACCGCGGCGGGCGTGACGCCCGTGGCCCTGGATCTCGGCACCGGCGACTTCTCGCCATTGCCAGACGATTTCACCTATGTGTTCCACGCCGCGGTCGACCCGGGCCAGGGCGAGTGGAGCCGGGCGGTGGAAACCAACGCCCAGCGCTCCGGCGAGTTGCTTCATCACTGCCGCAGCGCCACAGGGTTCGTGCTCTGTTCGACCGGCTCCATCTACGGATACCAGCGGGGACGCCCGCTCACCGAAGACGACCCGCCCGGGGTTCCGCTGCGGGCCAACTACAGCTTCTCCAAGGTGGCCGCCGAAGCGGTGTGCACCTGGGCCTCCCGCCACTTCGACATCCCCCTGACCATCATCCGGATCTGCTCGACCTACGGTCCGGAAGGCGGCGCTGCGGCAGACGGCCTCGATGCGATCCTGGCGCGCAGACCGATTCGCCTGCACCCCGACCGTCCGAACAACTACAACCCGATCTATGAGGACGACTACGTCGAGCTCGGTATCCGCGCCATGGAGGTCGCCCGCACTCCGCCACTGGTGGTGAACTGGGCGGGCAGCGAGACGGTCAGTGTCGAGGAGTACTGCGCGTATCTGGGCGAACTCGTCGGTATCGAGCCCGTCTTCGAGTACACCGCCGATGCGCACACCCCGCTGTGGCCCGACGTGACCCGCATGCACGAGGTACTGGGCCGGACGAAAGTGCCGTGGCGCGAGGGTTTTCGGCGGATGACCGCGGCGCGCCACCCGGAGCTCACGCTGTCCGACACCTGCACGACGAGCTGAGGACACGATGGAATTACCGGGAACCCCGTCCGATGACGTCGACGGTGTGCTGGCGGCCGGCCGCGGAGACATCAGCACCGTGTTCGTGTCGATGGCCACCCGCCATCCCGACGGACGCGACGCCGACTACCTGCGATGGCACACGCTCGACCACCGGCCCGAACAGCATCGCCTCAGCACCGTACGGGCATCGCTGCGTCTGGTGTCGACCCCCGAATGCCGGGCCGCTCGATGGCGCGGGGCCGAACGGTTCGACGCCGTCGACCACGTCATGACCTATTTCTTCTCCGATCCCGCCGGCCTGAAGACCTTCAACGAGTTGTCGCTCGCGCTCGGCGATGCCGGCCGCAAGATGCGGCTGCTCCCCCCGGTCCAACGAGGCGTGTACACCGTCGGTGACAAGTCGGCGTCACCCCGGATCAAAGTGGGCGCCGACGTACTGCCCTGGTGGCCCGTACTCGGGGTGGTTCTGCTTCTCGAACGCGAAACCCACCGAAACGACGACCTTCTGGAGGTCGACGGGGTGGCCGGCGTATGGACGACGTCGACGTCGGTGACGCACGGAGCATTCGCCGACACACCGCAGGGACAGCACCTCACCTACTGTTTCCTCGACGACGATCCGGTCGTGACGGCGCGCCGGATGGACGCCGTTCTGCGCGACCGCTGGACCGACGGTGAACCGCTGCTGGCAGCGCCGTTCTATCCGGTTACACCGCACCAGTGGGACCGCCGTGTGCCGTAACGAAGGAGAGCCATGCGCATCGGCCTGATGGTCGGATCCGACAGGGAACGTGCCAGGCCCGACCGACTCGCAGGGCTGATCGAGGACGGCATCGCCGCCGAAACGGCGGGATTCAGCTCGTTCTGGTTCCCGCAGGTACCCGGCTACCTCGACGCGATGACGGCGGTCGCGTTGCTGGGTGCGTCGACGAGCTCCATCGAGATCGGCACCGCCGTCGTCCCGGTGCAGACGCGTCACCCGCTGATCCTGGCCCAACAGGCGCTGACGACGAACGCGGCGTGCGGCGGCCGTTTCGCCCTCGGCCTCGGACTGTCCCACGACTGGATCATCAACGGCCAGTTGGGACTTCCCTACCAGAGGCCCGTGCACACACTCCGTGATCACCTCGACGTGCTGGCCGCGGCGTTCGCCGGACCCGGTCAGGTCGATGTGGACAACGACACGTTCCACGTGCACAGCCCGGTCGACGTCGCCGACACCGCACCCGCGCTGCTGCTCGCCGCTCTCGGTCCGACCATGCTGCGGATCGCCGGCGAGCGCGCCGACGGCACCGTGCTGTGGATGGCCGACGAGCGTGCGATCGGCGAACACGTCGTCCCGCGCATCGGCGCTGCTGCACTGGGCGCAGGCCGACCGGCACCGCGCGTCGTCGCCGGCGTGCCGGTGGCGCTGTGCGAGCCGGCTGACGTCAATGACGCCCGCGCGCACGCGAGCGAGATCCTCGGGCATGCGCACCTGTCCCCCAATTACGTCGCGCTGCTTGAGCACGGTGACGCCGACGACGTCGGGGACACGATGGCTGCCGGCGACGAGAGCGCGGTGCTCACCAGGCTGCGGGCCTACCGCGATGCGGGAGTCACCGATCTGGCCGCGCGCGTCATCCCGCTCGGCGACACCCCCGCGCGACGACACCAATCACGCCGGCGCACTGCGGAATTCCTGGCATCCGTCGCGGCCGGGCTGTAGCACGGGCCGCCGTCAGCGTCGATGACCGCGGACCGAGGCGATGACGGCGCCGGCCACCGAGAGTCCGACGGCACAGGCGAACACGCCCAGGATCACGTGCCGGGGCGACCCTCCCGCACCGAATGCGAGCAGCTGCAGCACGCCGGCAGTGAGAGCGAGCGCGGCGAACGCCGCCGCCGCTGCGGTGAGCACGGATCGTGAGGGCACCTCCGCAACGGTACCCGTGCGCCACCTGCACCAGGATGTCCACAGATCCTAGTTAGACTCCGGTCAACTATTGTCGCCTTCTCGACAGCCTGCTATGTTCCGACACATGCCCGATGCGAAGACCCACGTAGCTGCTGACCGTGGTCAGCGCCGGGCGTCTTTTCAACGGGCCGGTTCCCGGGAGACCCAGCGGACGCTGATCCAGGCCGCGATGGCCCTGTGGCGCACCAAGGGGTACGCCGCCACGACCGTCGCCGACATCTGCACCGCCGCCGGGGTGTCAAAGGCGTTGTTCTACTTCTACTTTCCACGCAAAGAGGATGTGCTCTTCGAGGTGGGGGTGCTGTCGACGAAAGCGGCACACCGCCGGATCCATGCGCTACTCAAGAAACCGTACGAGATCGAATCCGTCATCGCCGGTGCGCTCATGGCATTCGAACAGTCCATGGCGCGCAACCCCAAGGACCTCGTCATCGAGACGATCCTCGAGGGCTACCGGCACGAACACCGCCTCATGGCCGGGGGCGGTCACCCCGACCCCGACGCCGACATGTTCACCGAGCTGTTCACTCGGGCCCGCGACGACGGCAAACTCCCGGCTTCCGTCGACCCCGTCCATCTCGCGTATCTGGCCCAGACGATGGTCAGCGAAGGCGCCAGGCACTGGGCGGCAGGCGCTTTCGGCGACCGCTCGTTCGCCGAGGTCGTGACCGGCGACATCTGCACCCTCGTCAACGGATACCGGCACACACCCTGATCACCCCCGGCAAGGAGGCCGCCATGTGGAGTTTCGAGACCGACCCCGAGTACCAGAAGGTGCTCGACTGGGCCGACGAGTTCGTGCGCGAGGAGGTCGAGCCGCTCGATCTTGCCTTCCCCCACCAGCAGTTCGTGCCGCTCGACGGTAAGCGGCGCGAGGCGATCGATCCGCTCAAGGAAGAGGTACGCCGGCGCGGCCTGTGGGCCACCCACCTCGGCGCCGATCTCGGCGGTCAGGGCTACGGTCAGCTGAAACTGGCTCTGCTCAACGAGATTCTCGGCCGCTCCCAGTGGGCGCCCATCATCTTCGGCTGCCAGGCCCCCGACACCGGCAACGCCGAGATCATCGCGCACTACGGAACCGAGGAACAGAAGCAGCGATATCTGCGCCCGTTGCTCGACGGTGAACTGTTCTCCTGTTATTCGATGACCGAGCCGCACGCCGGCGCCGATCCGACCATGTTCACCACCAGTGCGGTGCGCGACGGCGACGACTGGGTGATCAACGGCTGGAAGTTCTTCTCCTCCAACGCGGCCACCGCGTCGTTCCTGATCGTCATGGTGGTCACCAATCCCGACGTCAGCGCCTATCAGGGCATGTCGATGTTCCTCGTGCCGACCGACACCCCAGGTGTCACGATCGAACGCAATGTCGGCCTGTACGGCGAACGCGAGGGCGAGGGCTCGCACGCCCTGATCCACTACGACAACGTCCGGGTCCCGTCCGAGGCACTGCTCGGCGGTGAGGGGCAGGCGTTCGCGATCGCGCAGACCCGTCTCGGCGGCGGGCGAATCCACCACGCGATGCGCACGATCGGGTTGTCCCGCAAGGCCCTGGACATGATGTGCGAACGCGCGCTGAGCCGCGAGACCCAGGGCAGCAGACTCTCGGACAAGCAGTTCGTGCAGGGCTACATCGCCGACTCCTACGCCCAGCTGCTGCAGTTCCGGTTGATGGTGCTCTATACCGCGTGGGAGATCGACAAGTACAACGACTACAAGAAGGTCCGCAAGGACATCGCCGCGGTCAAGGTGGTGATGCCCACCGTGCTCCACGACATCGCGTGGCGGGCGATGCAGGTGCACGGAGCGCTCGGGGTGACCAACGAGGTGCCGTTCCTCGGGATGGTCACCGGCGCCGCGGTGATGGGCCTGGCCGACGGGCCCACCGAGGTGCACAAGACCACCGTCGCCAAGCAGGTACTGCGCGACCACCGGCCGGCCGAAGGGATGTGGCCTTCGGAGTGGATCCCGGCGAAACGGGAAGCCGCACAGGCGAAGTACGCGGACTTCATCGAGCATGAGGTCGGCAACCTGTGACCGAGGCTCTCGACACCGCACGCCTCGCCGACTGGATGGACAACTCCGGACTTCCCGGCACGGGTGAACCGTTGACCGCCCGCTTCCTGTCCGGCGGGACGCAGAACGTCATCTTCGAGATCCGGCGCGGTGAGCACCGGTGCGTGCTCCGCATGCCCCCGCCGGGCGCACCACCTGACCGCGACAAGGGGATCCTGCGGGAGTGGCGGATCATCGAGGCCCTCGACGGCACCGATGTTCCGCATACCGCGGCGGTCGGCGTGTGCGCCGACGCTTCGGTGCTGGGGCGGCCGTTCTACCTGATGGGCTACGTCGACGGCTGGTCCCCGATGGACACCCACGGGACGTGGCCCGAACCGTTCAACAGTGACCCGTCCACCCGGCCCGGCCTGAGTTACCAACTGGCCGAGGGTATTGCGCTGCTGTCCAAGGTGGACTGGCGCGCCCGGGGGCTGCACGACCTGGGTCGGCCCGACGGGTTCCACGAACGCCAGGTCGACCGGTGGATCGGCTTTCTCGACCGCATCAAGAACAGGGAACTGCCCGGCCTCGACATCGCCACCGCATGGTTGCGGGCGCACGAGCCGCTCGATTACATCCCCGGGCTGATGCACGGCGACTACCAGTTCGCCAACGTGATGTACCGCCACGGCGCACCGGCGCAGATGGCCGCCATCGTCGACTGGGAGATGGGCACCGTCGGCGACCCGAAGCTCGACCTGGGGTGGATGGTGCAGTCCTGGCCGGAGGACACCGAAAACCCGGCCCCGTCGGAGATGGGCTACGTCGACATGCGCGGGATGCCGTCGCGCGACGACGTGGTGGCCCACTACGCCGAGGTATCGGGCCGTCAGGTCGACGACCTCGACTACTACCTGGTGCTGGCGAAGTGGAAGCTGGCCATCGTCCTGGAGCAGGGTTTTCAGCGTGCCGGCGACGACGAGAAGCTGCTCGCTTTCGGACCGGTGGTGACCGAGCTGATGGCGTCGGCGGCAGACCTCGCCGAGTCCACCGACTACCGGGGCTGACACGGTCGTGCGGGCGGCGATGTGCCGGGAGTACGGTCCTCCCGAGGTGGTGCGAGTCGAAGAGTGTCCGGAGCCCGTCGCGGGTCCCGGACAGGTCGGGGTGCGGATCGCCGCCGCGGCGGTGAACTTTCCCGACGTACTGCTCGTGGCCGGCACCTACCAGATCAGCGTGCCGCCCCCGTTCGTCCCGGGAAGCGAGTTTGCGGGTGTGGTCGACGAGATCGGGCCGGGTACCGAGGGATTCACGATCGGTGACCGGGTGTCGGGCACGGCGATGTTCGGCGCGTTCGCCGAGCGGACGGTCGTCGACGCCGCGGCGGTGGCACCCCTCCCCGACGGTGTCGACGCACGCACGGCTGCGGCGTTCGGCGTCGCGTACCGGACCGCCTACCACACCCTGCGGTCGGTGGCCCGGGTGTCCGAGGGCGACGAACTCGTCGTGCTCGGAGCGGGCGGGGGCGTGGGCCTCGCGGCGGTGCAGCTCGGTGTCGCGCTCGGCGCGAACGTCACCGCCGTGGCGTCGTCGGCCGAGAAACTCGCGGCGGCAGCGGAATACGGCGCGGCCCATCTGGTCGACCACACGAGCGACGACCTGCGGGCGGCGCTGCGGACCGCGGTGCCGGACGGCGCCGATGTCGTGATCGACCCGGTCGGCGGCCCGCTCAGCGAGCCGGCTCTGCGCTCACTGGGACGAGGTGGACGCTTCGTGACCGTCGGGTTCGCGTCCGGCGAGATCCCACGGATTCCGCTGAACCTCGTCCTTCTCAAAGGAGTTCGGGTGTTGGGGTTCCAGTTCCAGGACGTGCCCGGCGATGAGTTCGTCCGCAACGAGCAGGAACTGCGCGCACTGTTGAGCACACGACGCGTGACACCCCATGTGGGAGCGGTGTATCCGCTCGACGAGATCGCGACGGCATTGCGTCACGTCGGCGAGGGCCGCGCGATCGGCAAGGTCCTGATCGACGTCCCTGCGTGAGCGTCAGCTGGCCGGTACGAGGTCCGCGGCCACCGACGCCATCATGCCGCAGCAGAACGTCTCGATCGGTGCCACGCCTTCCGCCCCGGCATGAGCTGCCGCGAGCGCCTGGCCCTTGAATGCGCGCGCGGCGGCGCTCAGACGGTGCTGAACAGAGTCCAGGCTGCTGTCCAGTTCGGGCAGCGGCGTCCCCCACAGCGTCACCTCGGTGGCGCCCTGGTCGAGCGCGCCCATGACGCCGCGGCGCACCCGGTCGTCACAGCCGAAGAGGTCGGCCGCCACGGCGACGGTCTGCGGATGGGGACGCTGCTCCCAGGACGCCAGCACCGACTCCAGGTCCAGCGTGTCCGCGCCGAGGATCTGCAACGGCCGGACGTCCTCGTCCCGGCCGACGAGCACCGTGACATCCCACCCGGCCATCACCCGGTCGTAGATCCAGCCGCCGGCGAACCGCACCGCGTCCAGCACGGTCGGCGAGACGACGTCGAGTCGGTACCTCATGTCGGGTTGGTCCGCGGCGCCAGATCGCGGGCCAGCGACTCTGCGTATCCCTTGTAGACCTCGGTCAGCGGGATTGAAGGATCGAGCAACCATTGGATCTCCATTCCGTTGATGAAGGCGAGAATCTCCGTGGCCTTGTGGGCCGCGTCGAAGTCGTTGCGGTACAGCCCTTTTTCCTGACCCCGGATGATGAGGTCCTTGATGATGCCGGCCGCCGCGCGATACCGCTTGTGCAGCCGGTCGTGCAGCGGCGCGTCGGGAGAGATGTTCTCGGCGAGCAGCACCATATAGGTGCCGACCAGCTCAGGGGCCCTCTCGAAGCGCTTCGGCACTCGGCTGAGTTCGGCGATCAGATCACCGGAACGGTCGGCGTGCTCGTCGTCGTCCAAATCTCGCGCGTCCAGCACGGCGTTGAGGAGTTGCTCCTTGGACTCGAAGTGGTGCAGCAATCCGGCCGGGGTGACACCGGCTTCCTTGGCGATCTGGGCCAGGGACGTAGTGCGCCAGCCGTTACGCGCCAGCAACCGCTCGGCCACCGCGAGGATCCGCTGTCTGCGGTCCTCGCCTTTGGCGAACAGCGCCGCATAAGGCCGTCTGGGTGCTTCCAGATCGGGCCCGGCGGGATCGGGGGCTGACACTCGTCTCCTCGGGGGGCTGAACCAACCTAGTGAACACACAGTAGGTAGGTTTGGCCGCTGTGACAAGGGTCTCAACGAAATCGGGTTTGGACCACAGTCACATCGGTAGCTGATCCCAGGTCAGGACGTCGGTCAGGCCGAGAAAGCTACAGACCGAGCGACTTGGCGATCATCACTTTCATGACCTCACTGGTGCCGGCGTAGATCCGGGCCACGCGGGCGTCGGTGTAGAGCCGGGCGATCGGATACTCCATCATGTAGCCGTATCCGCCGAAGAGCTGCAGGCAACGATCGACCACCCGCTGCTGCATCTCGGTGCAGAACAGTTTCGTGCGCGCCGCGTCGGCACCCGAGAGCTCACCCTCGACATGCAGCGAGACAGCGCGGTCCAGCATCGCCTGGGCCGCCTCCACCTCCGTCGAACACGCGGCGAGTTCGAACTTGGTGTTCTGAAACGAGGCCACCGGCGTACCGAACGCCTTGCGGTTGCGGGTGTAGTCGATCGCCGCAGCGATCGCCGAGCGAGCCTGGGCCACCGACCCGACGGCGACGGTCAGGCGTTCCTGGGCGAGATTGTGGCCCAGGTAGCCGAACGCCTCGTCGACCTCGCCGAGCACGTTGGCGGCCGGCACCCGGACGTCGACGAACGACAGCTCCGCGGTGTCCTGCACCTTGCAGCCCATCTTCTCCAGTTCCCGACCGCGGGTGAAGCCCTCCATACCGTCCTCCACGACGAGCAGCGTGAGGCCCTTGCGGCGATTGTCCGGATCGGTGGAGGTGCGGGCCACGACGATGACCAGATCGGCCTGCATGCCGCCGGTGATGAACGTCTTGGCGCCGTTGACGATGTAGTCCGCGTCAGGCCCTGAACCGTCGCGCACCGCGGTGGTCCGCATACCGGCGAGATCGGAGCCGGTACCAGGCTCGGTCATCGCGATCGCGGTCAGCAGCGTGCCCGACGCCAGGCCGGGGAACCACCGTTCCCGCTGTTCGGCGTTCGCGTAGTGCAGGAAGTAGGGCAGGATCACCTCGAGCTGGGTGCGCACCGTGGACAGGGTGACCAGCGCACGGGCGGCCTCCTCCTGCAGCACGACGTTGTAGCGGTAGTCGGGCTGTCCCCCGCCGCCGTACTCCTCCGGGATCGCCACGCCGAGGATGCCGAGGGAGCCCATCTGCTCGAATACCGGCCTCGGCATCCGGCCGCCCTTCTCCCAGTCGGGATAGTGCGGGACGACCTCCTTTTCGACGAAGTCGCGGGCGAGCTCGCGAAAGGCCTCGTGGTCTTCGGTGAACAGGTCTCTGCGCACGGTGTCCCCTACTTGACGAGCTCGACGAGGGTCGCGTTGGCGGTCCCGCCGCCTTCGCACATGGTCTGCAGGCCGTAGCGAATCCCGTTGTCGCGCATGTGATGGATCATCCGCGTCATCAGCACGGCGCCGGAGGCCCCGAGGGGATGGCCGAGGGCGATCGCCCCGCCGAGAGGATTGAGCTTGGCCTCGTCGGCTCCGGTGTCCGCCAGCCAGGCCAGCGGGACGGGCGCGAACGCCTCGTTCACCTCGTAGACGCCGACCTCGTCGAGCGTCACACCCGCCTTGTGGAGGACCTTCGCCGTGGCCGGGATCGGGCCTGTCAGCATCAGTTTCGGGTCCGCGCCGGTGACCGCGCCCGCGCGGTACCGCACCAATGGCGTCAGGCCGAGATTGACCGCGTTCTCCGCCGTCATGACGAGCAGCGCCGCGGCGCCGTCGGAGATCTGCGACGAGTTGCCGGCATGGATCACCCCGTCCTCGGTGAACGCCGGTTTGAGTCCCGACAGCTTCTCCACCGTCGTGCCCCGCCGGATCCCCTCGTCGTCGGTGACCACACTTCCCCCTGAATTGCTCCTCGCGTCCGCAGCGTCGGTGAAGACCGGCACGATCTGATCTTTGAAGGCGCCCGCGTCCTGGGCGGCGGCCGCCCGTTCGTGCGACTGCGCGGAGTACTCATCGAGCCGGGTCCGCGACAGTCCCCACTGCGCAGAGATCATCTCGGCGGAGATGCCCTGGTTGAACGAGAAGTCGTCATACCGCGCAAGAACTTTCGGCCCGTACGGCATGCCGGTGCTGCGCGCCGAGCCCAGCGGCACCCGGCTCATCACCTCGACTCCCCCGGCGACCACGACATCCTGCTGCCCCGACATCACCGCCTGCACGGCGAAGTCGAGGGCCTGCTGGCTGGAGCCGCACGCCCGGTTCACCGTGGTGCCCGGAATGTGTTCGGGCCAGCCCGCGGCCAGCACCGCGTACCGGCCGATGTTGCTCGACTGGTCGCCCACCTGCGAGACGCAGCCCCACACCACGTCGTCGACGAGATCCGGGTCGACGCCGGTGCGGTTTATCACCTCGTTGAGCACGAGCGCCGACAGATCGGCCGCATGCTGTTCGGACAGACCACCGTTACGTTTGCCGACCGGTGTGCGCACTGCGCCGACGATGACGGTCTCCCGCATTACCTCTGCTCCTCAGGTTGTTCGTACAGGGCCCAGGCCCCGCTGAATTCAGGATCCCGTTTGGCCGCGAACGCCGCATAGGCCTCGGCCGAATCCGCCGTCGCGAAGTTGCCCGGCTGTGCACGCGCCTCGTTGGCCAGCGCCTCCCGCAGCGTCGCGGTGGCGCCGTCGTTGAGCAGTGCCTTGCTCTGCGCCAGCGCGAACGGGGGTCCCGCCGCGAGCCGGTCGGCGAGGTCGTCGACGAAACCGTCGATCTCGGTGGCCGGTTTGACCCACGTCACCAGTCCGAGTCCGTGCGCCTCGTCGGCGTCGATCATGTCGGCCAGCAGCACCAGCCGTTTGGCCTGTTGCAGTCCGACGATCTTGGGCAACAGCCATGACCCTCCGAGATCGACCGACAACCCGCGCTTCGAGAAGATCTGGCAGAAGCGCGATTCCGGGGTCGCGACGACCAGATCGCAGCCCAGCGCGAGGTTCCATCCCGCGCCGACGGCGATGCCGGTGACCTTCGCGATCGTCGGGATGGCCAGCTCGTGCAGGGCCAGCGCGACGTCGGTCAGACGGTCCAGTTTGTACCGGGGGTGGATCTGCTCGCCGGTACCGATGTCGGCACCGGAGCAGAACGCACCGCCGGCGCCGGTGAGCACGAGCGCGCGCACATCCGGTTCCCGCTTAAGTGCGCGCAGCGCGTCGGCGAGCTCGACCCACAGCCGCGCGTCCAGCGCGTTGCGGCGGTGTGGCCGGTTCAGCGTCAGCGTGCGCACGCCGTCGCGGTCCGACGACAGCAGGACCTCGGTGTCAGCCACGATAGGCCGGTCCGATCGCTCCCTCTGCCCGCAACTGAGCCAGTTCCCCTGCGCTGACTCCGAATTCGGTCAGCACGGCGTCGGTGTGTTCTCCCAGCCCGGGGATGGCTCCCATCGGCTGCTCGAAATCGCTGATCACCGGCGGCGGGCGCAATGCCTGGATGTCCCCCTTCGGGGTCGCGACCGTCCGCCACCGGTCCCGGGCGACCAGGTGCGGATGCGCGATCACTTCACTGGGCAGGTTGTAGCGGGAGTTCCCGATCCCCGCCCTGTCGGCTTTGTCCTGGATGTCGGCGAGGTCGTGGCGGGCGCACCAGGCGCCGATCGCCTCCTCCAGCACGTCGCGGTGTGCGCAGCGGCCGGGGTTGGTCGCGAATCTCGGATCGTCGGCGAGGTCGGGACGGTCGATGATCTCGCGCGCGACGCGCTGCCACTCGCGGTCGTTGGTCGTTCCGAGCACGACGGTCTGACCGTCGCGGGTCGGGAACGCCCCGTACGGAGCGACGGCCGGTGACCCGACGCCCAGAGGTTCCTGGTCGATCCCCGAATGCTGGGTGTAGGTCAGCGCATAACCCATGACGTCGGTCATCACGTCGAACAGACTCAATTCCACGTGCGGCGCCGGACCGGGCTCCGGCCGCGTCGCGCGGCCGTACAGCAGCGAGACGATGGACATGGCCGCGTACAGACCCGAGGTGAAATCGGCGACGGCCGGACCCGGCTTGGCGGGCATGCCGGGGTAACCGGTGACCGCGCAGGATCCCGACTCTGCCTGCACGAGCAGGTCGTAGGCACGTTTGTGCGAGATCGGTCCGCCGGGCCCGTACCCGTCGATCTCGACCGGGATGACGTGGGGATGACGCTCAGCGAGGTCAGCGGGCGCCAGGCCGAGCCGGGCCGTCGCCCCGGGCGCCAGATTGGACACGAACGCATCGGCGCGATCGAGCAGACGGTGCAACACCTCCAGCCCCGCAGCCGATTTCGTGTTGAGCGTGACCGATTCCTTGCCCCGGTTGGACCACACGAAGTGTGCGGCCAGCCCGCCGGGACCGTTGACGACGTCGTCGTACGCGCGCGCGAAGTCCCCGCCGTTGGGATTCTCGACCTTGATGATGCGGGCACCGAAGTCCGCGAGCACCCTGGTGCACATCGGGGCGGCGACCGCCTGTTCCATGGCGACGACGGTGACGCCCGCCAGCGGCGCGGCGCCGGGTGTTGGTCCTGTCACGTGATCAGATAACCATGCCGCCGCGTCATCAGTAGCTCCTGGGCAGTCCGAGGACGTGCTCGCCCAGGAAGTTCAGGATCATCTCCTGGCTGACCGGCGCGATCTTCATCAGGCGGGACTCCCGGAAGTACCGCGACACGTGGTACTCCTCGGAATACCCCATACCGCCGTGCAATTGCAGCGCACGGTCCGCCGCCCCGAAGCCGGCGTCGGCGCAGAGATACTTCGCGGTATTCGCCTCGCGCCCACAGGGTTTGCCGTTGTCGTAGAGCCAGGTCGCTTTACGCAGCACCAACTCGGCGGCGTCGAGGCGGGCCAGCGAATCGGCCAGTGGGAACTGCAGGCCCTGGTTCATGCCGATGGGCCGGTTGAACACCACGCGCTCGTTGCCGTACTTGACTGCCTTCTCCAGCGCGACCCGGCCGATGCCGAGCGCTTCGGCGGCGATCAGCATCCGTTCGGGGTTCAGTCCGTCGAGGATGTACTTGAAGCCCTGGCCCTCCTCGCCGACGCGATGTTCGACGGGAACCATCAGGTCGTCGATGAAGAGTTCGTTGGAGCTGACGGCGTTGCGGCCCATCTTCCTGATCGGCCGGATGTCGACGTGGTCGCGGTCCAGATCGGTCAGGAACAGCGTCATGCCGTCGGTCTTCTTGGCACCGCGCTGCTTCAGGTCCTCAGGGGTCTCGGTGCGGGTCAGCAGCAGGATCTTCTCGGATTCCAGCGCTTTGGAGATCCAGACCTTGCGCCCGTTGACCCGGTAGCGGTCGCCCTCGCGCTTGGCGAACGTGGTGATGCGCGAAGTGTCCAGGCCCGCACCGGGTTCGGTGACCCCGAAACAGACGTGCAGGTCGCCGTCGACGATCCGGGGCAAGGTGGCGGCCTTGAGGTCGTCGGAGCCGTGCTTGACCACCGGCTGCATCCCGAAGATCGACAGGTGGATGGCGCTGGCGCCGTTCATCGCCGCCCCGGAGCGGGACACCTCCTCCAGCAGCAGGGTGGCTTCGGTGATCCCGAGACCGTGGCCGCCGTACTCCTCGGGGATGGTCATGCCGAGCCAGCCGCCCTTGGAGATCGCGTCGTAGAACTCCTGCGGAAACTCGTGGTTCTGGTCCTTTTCCATCCAGTAGTGATCGTCGAACTTGCTGCACAAATCGGCGACCGACTTACGGATCAGTTCCTGGTCCTCGGTCAGCTCAAAACTCATGCCCGGCATCGCCATTACTCCTCGGGTCGCTCACGGCCGAAATTGCATTCCGGCAGGTCCTCACTCGGACTTTCCCTGCTGGAATGCAATTTCGGCGAAGGGGTGTTCGCTCTCAGTCGGTGTTGCCGCTCATTTCCTTGGCGCGCGCCGCGAAGTCGGCGAATGTGGCACCGGTCTTCTCTTTGTTCGACAGCGCTTGGATGGAGACGTCGTGGCCTTCGGCGGCCTTGCGCAGCGCGCCGACGGTGGCCTGCTCCTTGGCGATGTGGGTGAACGGGTCCCAGTGGTACCACCGCATCGCGTTCTCGTAGGTCATCTTGTTGATCTCGGCGTCGGGCACGTTGTTGGCCTTGAGGACCTCGTCGAGCTGCTCGGGGGCACCCGGCCACATCGAATCGCTGTGCGGGTAGTCGGCCTCCCAGCAGATGTTGTCCACGCCGATCTGGTGACGCGTGGCCACACCCACCGGGTCGGCGATGAAACACGTCAGGAAATGGTCCCGGAACACCTCGCTGGGCAGCTTGCCCTTGAAGTCCTGACCGGTCCAGGTCGAGTGCATTTCGTAGGTACGGTCGACGCGCTCGAGGAAGTACGGGATCCACCCGGTGCCGCCCTCGGACAGGGCGATCTTGAGATCGGGATACTCCTTGATCGGCCGCGACCACAACAGATCTGCGGCGGCCTGCACGATATTCATCGGCTGCAGCGTGATCATCACGTCCATCGGCGCATCGGGCGCGGTGATGGCCAACCGACCCGACGATCCGATGTGCACGTTGAGCACGGTGTCCGTGTCGACCAGCGCGTCCCACATCGGCTTCCAGTGGTCGAAGTCGTGGAAGCTCGGATACCCCATCGCCGACGGGTTCTCCGAGAACGTCAGCGAGTGCACGCCACGCGCGGCATTGCGGCGGATCTCCTTCGCGCACGCCTCGGGATCCCAGATCACCGGAAGCGTCATCGGGATGAACCGCGCAGGGTAGGCGCCGCACCACTCCTCGACGTGCCAGTCGTTGTAGGCCTGCACGAGCGCCAGCGAGAACTCCGGATCCTCGGTCGCGAACAACCGGCCCGCGAAGCCCGGGAAGGACGGGAAGCACATCGAGCCCAGAATGCCGCCGGCGTTCATATCCTTGACCCGCTCGTCGACCTGCCAGCATCCCGGCCGGATCTCGTCGAGGCCCTGGGGCTCCAGCCCGTACTCCTCTTTCGGCCGGCCGGCGACCGCGTTCAGCGCGACGTTGGGGATCACCACGTCACGGAACTGCCAGGTGTCCGACCCGTCCTCGTTGTGCACCAGCCGCGGCGCCTCGTCCAGATACTTCTTGGACAGGTGGTTCTTGAACATGTCCGGCGGCTCGACGATGTGATCGTCCACGCTGATCAGAATCATGTCGTTCTTGTCCATGCGACGACGCTCCTCTCGGTCACGCCTCGATGTACCGCAACGGCGTGAATTCGGGCTGTAGTTCTCCTACTGAGGAAACTATCTTCTCCAGGAGTGAGAATCAATGTCCGTCATCGACGACGGCGCAGGCTGAAGGGCAGAACAAGGCCGTGGCACCTCACACCGGAACTCAGATGGCTGACCTGCATCGTTGACGAGGCGGCCAAAAAGTGGAAATCTATTGTCGAAATATGAGAACCTGATTCTCATGAGCGAGAGGAGTCCATCGGTGCGAGTGGCACCCCTGCCCGCGGACCAGTGGGATGAGTCCGTGGACAAGGCTCTCTCCGGACTGATGCCCGCCGAGATGCGCAACCCGGAGATCGCCGGCAACCTCGTCGCAACCCTGGTGCGGCACCCGAAGCTCGCACGCGGATTCCTTCGGTTCAACTTTCAGTTGCTCTACAACTCGACACTGCCGGATCGGCTGCGCGAACTGGCGGTGCTTCGGATCGCGCACGTGACCAAGTGCGAGTACGAATGGCTCCACCACGTCGAAATGGCACGCGAAGCGGGCCTGTCCGATGACGTCATCGACGGCATCACCCGGGGGACGGCCTCCGACGGGCTCGACCGCGCCGTCCTGGCCGCCGTCGACGAACTACAGAACGACTCCGTCGTATCGGATGCGACATGGACAGCGTTGTCCGACCACCTCGACGAGCGCCAGCTGATGGACCTCGTCTTCACAATCGGCTGCTATGGCGCACTTGCCATGGCCATCAACACTTTCGGCGTAGAACCCGACCAGGAAAGGTAGCCACCGTGGCATTTTTCAAGAAACCGGATGTTGGCAGCTGGACCGAGAATTGGCCCGAGCTCGGCACAGCCCCCGTCAACTACGAGGACTCCATCGACCCCGAACAATGGAAGCTGGAGCAGCAAGCCATTTTTCGCAAGACCTGGCTGCAGATGGGCCGCATCGAGCTGATCCCCAAGAAGGGCAGCTACATCACCCGTGAGCTCCCGTCGGTAGGACCGGGCACCTCGATCGTCATCGTCAACGACGGCGAGCAGATCCGGGCGTTCTACAACCTGTGCCGCCACCGCGGGAACAAGTTGGTGTGGAACGACTACCCCGGCGAGGAAACTTCCGGAACCTGCCGCCAGTTCGTCTGCAAGTACCACGCCTGGCGATACGACCTGAAAGGCGATCTGACGTTCGTCCAGCAGGAGCAGGAGTTCTTCGATCTCGACAAGCAGGATTACCCGCTCAAGCCGGTGCGCTGCGAAGTGTGGGAGGGCTTCATCTTCGTCAACTTCGACGACGACGCGGTCTCGCTGGAGGAGTACCTGGGCGAATTCGGACAGGGCCTCAAGGGTTACCCGTTCCACGAGATGACCGAGCATTACAGCTACCGCGCCGAGATCAAGTCGAACTGGAAACTGTTCATCGACGCGTTCGTCGAGTTCTACCACGCGCCGATTCTGCACATGAAGCAGGCGGAGAAGGAGGAGGCCGAGAAGCTTGCCAAGTTCGGCTTCGAGGCGCTGCACTACGACATCAAGGGCGATCACTCGATGATCTCGTCTTGGGGTGGCATGAGCCCGCCCAAGGACCTCAACATGGTCAAGCCCATCGAGCGCATCCTGCACAGCGGCCTGTTCGGCCCGTGGGACCGCCCCGATATCAAGGGCATCCTGCCCGACGAGCTACCGCCGGCGATCAACCCCGGCCGCCACAAGACCTGGGGCCAGGACTCATTCGAGTTCTTCCCGAACTTCACCCTGCTGTTCTGGGTGCCGGGTTGGTACCTCACCTACAACTACTGGCCGACCGGGGTGGACACCCACATCTTCGAGGCCGACCTGTACTTCGTGCCGCCGAAAAACCTGCGCGAGCGTCTCTCCCAGGAACTGGCTGCGGTCACGTTCAAGGAGTACGCGTTCCAGGACGCCAATACCCTGGAGGCCACCCAGACCCAGATCGGTACCCGCGCCGTCCTGGACTTCCCGCTGTGCGATCAGGAAGTGCTCCTGCGCCACCTGCATCACACCGCCCACAAGTACGTGGACCGTTACAAGGCCGAACTCGAAGCCAAGTCCAACGGTTCATCCAACGGCGCCACCACATCGAGCACGACGGCCACAAAGAAGGATGAGGTAAATGCCTAAGCTCCCAGAGGAATTCGCCGACCTGGAGCGGTTCAGCGACTGGTGCCTGCCCACCGAGGAAGAGCGCTACCAGAAGCGGCTGAACTCCACGATGGACGAGATGCAGGAACTCTACGACGCGGGCATGGCTCGCCTCGAGGACATCATGGTCTACGTCGACGCCCGATTCCCGCTCAAGAGCATGCCGGACGATGCCAAGGCCCTCGTGCATCTGGGACAATCCATCGTCATGGTGAGCTTTCCGATCGAAGTGTGGAAGCAGCCGCGCGTGCTCGACAGCGGTGCGGCCTACATCAACCTGATCAAGGAGCCGGTGGTCTAGTGCCTCTGACGACCCTCAAGGCTGCGGGTCTGCTTGACGTCGATGCCGGGGAGATCATTCGCCCCGGCATCGTCCACGTCGACGGCGATCGCATAGTCGGCCTCGGTGGCGATCCCCCGCCCGACGCGGAGGTGATCGACCTCGGGGATGCGATCCTGCTTCCCGGCCTGATGGACATGGAGGTCAACCTCCTGATGGGCGGACGTGGCGAGACGCCGGGTCTGTCTCAGGTGCAGGACGATCCGGCGACCCGGGTGCTCCGGGCCGTCGGTAACGCCCGACGGACCCTGCGCGCCGGATTCACCACGGTGCGCAACCTCGGCCTGTTCGTCAAGACAGGCGGGTACCTGCTCGACGTCGCCCTGGGCAAGGCGATCGCCGCCGGGTGGATCGACGGGCCGCGGGTCATTCCGGCCGGGCATGCGATCACCCCGACCGGCGGTCACCTCGATCCGACGATGTTCGCCGCGTTCATGCCCGGCGTGCTGGAGTTGACGATCGAGGAGGGCATCGCCAACGGGGTCGACGAGATCCGCAAGGCGGTGCGCTACCAGATCAAGCACGGCGCCGAACTGATCAAGGTGTGCTGCTCGGGCGGCGTGATGTCGCTGACCGGAGAGGCCGGCGCGCAACACTATTCGGACGAGGAACTGCGGGTGATCGTCGACGAGGCGCACCGTCGCGGACTCCGCGTCGCAGCGCACACGCACGGCGCCGAGGCGGTCAAGCACGCGATCGACTGCGGCATCGACTGCATCGAACACGGATTCCTGATGGACGACGAGGCCATCCAGATGCTGGTCGACAACGACCGGTTCCTGGTCTCGACCCGGCGGCTCGCCGAGTACATGGATGTCTCCAAGGCGCCGAAAGAGTTGCAGGCCAAGGCCGCTGAGATGTTCCCGAAGGCGCGGACGTCGATCAAGGCGGCCTACGAGGCGGGCGTGAAGATCGCGGTCGGCACGGACGCCCCGGCGATCCCGCACGGCAAGAACGCCGATGAGCTCGTCACCCTGGTCGACTGGGGCATGCCCGAGGCCGCGGTGCTGCGCGCTGCCACGGTCGTCGCCGCCGACCTGATCAACCGGTCGGACTCACTCGGACGCCTCGCCGAGGGGTACATCGCCGACATCATCGCGGTGCCCGGTGACCCCCTCGCCGACATCAGCGTTACACAGGCTGTCAACTTTGTAATGAAGGACGGTAAGGTCTTCAAGAATGACGTCACGCACTGAGGATCTCGTCGAGATCCAGCAACTCCTCGCGAAGTACGCCGTCACGATCACCCAGGGCGATCTGGACGGACTCATCTCGGTGTTCACCCCGGACGGCACGTACAGCGCATTCGGTTCGACGTACACGCTCGCGCGGTTCCCCGAGCTCGTGGATGCCGCTCCGAAGGGGTTGTTCATGACCGGCACATCGCTGGTCACCCTCGACGCCGACGATCCGGACAAGGCGACCGGGACCCAGCCGCTGTGTTTCATCGAGCATTCCAAGCACGACATGCGCATCGGGTACTACAACGACACCTACGTGCGCACCGAGGACGGGTGGCGGTTGCGCACCCGCGCGATGACGTTCATCCGGCGATCCGGCGAACACGACTCCGGGCGTCCACACGCGATCGGGAGGCCTGACGGCGATGTCGCCGCCGGGGCGGCTCCGGGAGCCCGATGACAAACGACCTCTACGAACCCGCGAATTTCCGCACCGCACTGCGGGACTGGCTCGATGAGAACGACCTCAGCCCCGGCGACGACCATTCGCTGCAGGGCCACATCCGGCAATTCGCCCGGGTGCAGCGGGCCCTGTACGACGCGGGCTGGAGTCGCTACGGCTGGCCGGAGCATGCGGGTGGTCTCGGCGGACCGGCGATCCTGCGCGCCATCGTCGGCGAAGAGGTCGTGGGCCGGAGGCTGGCGGAGCCGGGACCGTATTCGATGCTCGAGGTGCTGGCCCCGACGATGATCGACTACGCCAATCCCGAACTGGCGGCCGAGATGGTGCCGAAGCTGCTCAGCGGCGAAGAGCAGTGGTGCCAAGGGTTTTCCGAGCCCGGCTCGGGCAGCGACCTGGCGTCGCTGACCACGCGCGCGGTTCTCAAGCCCGATTCCGGGGGCGGCACCTATGTGATCAACGGGCAGAAGGTGTGGACCAGCTTCGCGCAGTTCTCGCACCGGTGCGTCCTGCTGACCCGGACCGGCGATGCGGACACGCCCAACCATCAGGCGATCACCGCGTTCTTCGTCGACCTCGACACCCCGGGCATCTCCGTGCGCCCGCTGCGCACCATGCACGATGTCGACGAGTTCTGTGAGGTGTACTTCGACGACGTCGAGGTCGACGCGTCGCGCATGCTCGGCAAGCCCGGCGACGGCTGGCAGCTGGCGATGGACCTGTTGCCCTACGAACGCTCCACCTGCTTCTGGCAGCGCATCGCGTACCTGTACTCCCGATTCGACTCTCTGGTCGACGAAGTCAAACGCCAAGGCCAGTCCATCGACTCGGACATGGGCGAGGTATACCTCGCGTTGCACACTCTGCGCTGCCGGTCACGGGCGACCCAGCACCGGCTCGCCGAGGGGCACAAACTCGGACCGGACACCTCGATCGACAAGGTGTTGCTGGCGGGTGCGGAGCAGCGGCTCTACGACACGGTCCGGGACCTGCTGCCCGGAGCCATCGAACTCGACGACACCCCGTGGCGTACCGAGTACCTGTACTCGCGCGCGGCCACGATCTACGGCGGCACCGCCGAGGTCCAGCGCAACATCATCGCCCGCCGCCTGCTCGACCTCGGGAAGGAGTGACCGTGGCCATCAAGGATGACGCGGCAATGGACGAGGCATCACTGGGAATGCTCGAAGCCTCGCTGCGCAAGACCATGTCGTCGGCTTCGGGCCCCAAGCTCGACGCCGCGCTGACCGAACTGGGCTGGGCCGACATGCTCACCGAGGCGCCCGAGTTGGCGATCCCCCTCTACTTCCGCCTGCTGGGCGAAACGGGTTCGCACGCATCGATTCTCGTGGACGTCGTGCTCCATGCCACTGGCAACGCCATCGGCGACACGGTGGAGCTGCCTCTGCCGTATGCCGGCAACGCATGGGTGGTCTGGGACCGCATCAGCCCGGAGAGCCTGGACCCCACACTCGGTGGGCTGCCGCTGCGCCGCGAGGAGGAGGGGTATCCGATCCGGGTGGCCGAGGCCCGGGTGGCGGTCGGCTGGTGGCTGGTCGGGTCGGCGCGGGCGATGCTGGCGCTGGCGCGCCAACACGCGCTGGACCGGGTGCAGTTCGGCAAGCCGATCGCCGGGTTCCAGGCCGTCCGACACCGGCTCGCCGAGACGCTCGTGGCGATCGAGGGTGCCGAGGCGACGCTGTCGCTGCCGAGTGCGGACAACCCCGACCTGAGTTCGCTGCTGGCCAAGGCCGCCGCGGGTAAGGCGGCGCTGACCGCGGCCAAGAACTGTCAGCAGGTGCTCGGTGGCATCGGTTTCACCGAGGAACACGGTCTGCAGCACCACGTGAAGCGCACCCTGGTGCTCGACGGGTTGCTCGGCAGCTCAAGGGAACTCACCCGTCGCGCCGGTGCGGGCCTGCGGGCCCGCGGCTCCGTTCCGCGCCTCGCCCAGCTGTAGCTGCGTCGCACCGCGAGCGCGCGGGTCTGCACGGCAACACGCCGCGAACCGCGGGCTTGCGCGCTCACTCATACCTGCCGAGCGCGCGTGTCTGTACCCCGGCGCGCCAAGAATCGTGGCTGCGAGCGCGCGTTCGGCGCATCTGAGCGCGCGTGAAATGCCAAGAATGTCGGCGTGTCGCCGTGCAGACCCGCGCGCTCGCGATGCCCGCTACTTGATGTTGGCTTTCATCTCTTCGAGGTTCACCAGCACCGGCCAGCCGCCGACGCTGAGCGCATTGCCGTGACCCGTCTGGTGGACGTCGAAGACCGACTGGATGGCAGCGTAAAAGCCCTGCACGTCGAGCGTCTGGTTCACCGCGCGCTTGGCCTGCCGCAGTGCGAACGGCGGCATCTTCGCGATCTGCTCTGCCAGCGCACGGGTTTCGGCGTCGAGCTCGTCGCGCGGCACGACCTTGTTCACCATCCCGGTCGCGGCGACCTCGTCCGCGGTCATCGCCCGGCCGGTGAACAGGATCTCCTTGGCCTTGCGCGGCCCGAGTTCCCAGGTGTGGCCGTGGTATTCGACCCCGCCGATACCCATCAGCACGACGGGGTCCGAGAACTGGGCGTCGTCGGCGGCGACGATGAGGTCACACGGCCAGCACAACAGCAGACCGCCGGAGATGCAGCGTCCCTGAACGGCCGCGATCGACGGCTTGGGAACGTTGCGCCAGCGCAGTGTGTACTCCAGGTAGCGCTTGGCCTCGTGCTGGATGATGAACTCCAGCGTGATCTTGTCCGGAACGGGACCGCCACCGCGCAGATCGTGGCCGGCCGAGAAGTGCTTCCCGTTCGCCCGTAACACGATCACGGACACGTCGTTGTCCTCGGCGGCGCGCGTCCACGCAGCGTCGAGTTCGTCGAGCAGCTCGGGGTTCTGCGCGTTGGCGGCCTCAGGCCGGTTCAGCGTGATCGTCGCGATCCGGTCGGACACTTCATAGTCGATGTACACGGCGGTCCTCGGTTTCAGCAGGGACAGATGGCGGGCCGGCAGCTCAGAGAAAGACCTCTACCCGGATCAGCTCGATTCGGGCCTTCTGTTATCACCAAAATGAGAATACTATTCTCGTGATGAGGAAGTTACAATCTCTGACACGGTGGCCGAGAGGGGGTCGAGGACAGCAATGGCAAGACGTTCTCCGGTACAGTCAGTGCATGTTTTCCCCAGTCGGGCTGCGTCCGAGCCGCCGGTGACGACTCCCAGCGAAGAACCCGCCTGGAAGCAGCGCGCGGTCGAGCGCTCCATCAAGACCGCGAAATTGCGGGCAGCTCAGCGTGTGCAGCGGTTCCTGGACGCCGCGCAGGCCATCATCATCGAAAAGGGCAGCACCGACTTCACCGTCCAAGAGGTCGTCGACCGTTCGCGTCAGTCGCTGCGCAGCTTCTACCTGCAGTTCGACGGTAAGCACGAGCTGCTGCTGGCCCTGTTCGAGGACGCGCTCAGCCGGTCCGCCGAGCAGATCCGCGCCGCTACGTCCGGGCAGGAAAGTCCGATCGACCGGCTGAAGGTCGCGATTCAACTGCTCTTCGAGTCGTCCCGTCCTGATCCGTCGGCCAAGCGGCCACTGTTCACCGACTTCGCACCCCGCCTCCTCGTGTCGCACCCGTCCGAGGTCAAGGTTGCCCACGCACCCCTGCTCGCCCTGCTCACCGAGCTGATGGAAGAGGCCAGCGAGGCCGGCCAACTCCGCGAGGGCATCAACCCCAAGCGGATGGCGGCGATGACGATGCAGACGGTCATGTTCGTCGCGCAGTCCAGCGGCGAATACGACGAGAACGCCGCACACCCGATCACCGCCGACGAGGTCTGGGACTTCTGCGCGCACGGTTTCGCCGCCGGATAGCGCGAGAACCGCACCCTTACTCCCCGAGAGCATTGCTTTCGCGCGTGTAGATTCGCGCTTTCCGTTCTTCCGTCATGTCTTGACCAGGTCAGCACATGAGAGGACAGTTCTTCTCAGCAGAGAAGCACAGTTGCGCTGAGCGAGTTCGCCATTGACACTTGCGTGGCAGCGATGACACAGTTGTGAGACAAATTGCAGCCCGATGTCTTACGTAAGACTGATCCAGCGAGAGGGAGCCGTGACGATCAGCGCCGAGAACTCCGACGTGCACGACGCCGAGACCGACGAGTTGTACTACGACACCCAGAGTGTCGAACTGAACATGGACCCCTACGCGGTGTTCGCCCGGCTCCGCGAAGAGGCACCGCTCTACTACAACGCCAAGCACGACTTCTACGCGTTGAGCCGATACGAGGATGTCAACAAGGCGGTCATCGACCACGAGACGTTCATCTCGGGACGCGGAGCGCTGCTCGAGATCATCAAGTCCGGGATGGAGATCCCCCCCGGCACACTGATCTTCGAGGATCCACCGATCCACAACATCCACCGCAATCTGCTGTCGCGGGTGTTCACCCCGCGCAAGGTGCTCGCGCTGGAGCCGCAGATCCGCGAGTTCACCGCCCGCTGTCTGGATCCCGTCGTGGGCACCGGGAAATTCGACTTCGTCAAGGACCTCGGCAACCAGATGCCGATGCGCGTCATCGGCATGCTCCTCGGAATTCCGGAGGAGGATCAGCGCCGGGTCACCGACCACGGCGAGGCGACGCTCCAGAGCGACTCCGTGGACCTGATGGCGACCGGTGAGGTGTTCGCCGAGTTCATCGACTACCGGACCGAGCATCCGTCCGACGACATCATGACCGATCTGCTCAATGCCGAGTTCGAGGACGAGACGGGCACCCGCCGGAAGCTGCGCCGCGAAGAGTTGCTGATGTACCTGACGGTCATCTCGACGGCGGGCAGTGAGACCACCACCCGCCTGATCGGTTGGGCGGGAAAGACTCTCGCCGACTATCCCGATCAGCGCGCCGAGCTCGCCGCCGACCACAGCCTGATTCCGCAGGCGATCGAAGAGATCCTGCGCTGGGAGCCGCCGGCGCTGCAGATCGCCCGCTACGTCACCCGCGACGTGGAGTACTACGGCCAGACGGTCCCCGCCGGATCTGCGATGCTGATGCTCGTCGGATCGGCCAACCGGGATCACCGCCGCTTCCCGCCCGACGGCGACGTCTTCGACATCCATCGTGAACTGCGCTCCCACATGACGTTCGGGGCGGGAACCCACTTCTGCATGGGCAACGCCCTCGCACGCCTGGAGGGCCGCATCGCGCTCGAAGAAATCCTCAAGCGGTTCCCGACGTGGGAGGTCGACTGGCCCAACGCGGTCCCCTCCCAGACCACCGCAGTCCGCGGCTGGGAAACCATGCCCACCTTCGTCTGACCCGGCAACACTCGAAACCCCACCAAGACATGAAACCCCACCAAGACATAAGGAATCACTGACATGGCAGGACGCGTAGAAGGCAAGGTCGCTTTCATCACCGGTGCGGCACGCGGACAGGGACGTGCCCACGCGGTACGGCTCGCCGAAGAGGGCGCCGACATCATCGCCGTCGACATCTGCAAGCAGATCGACAGCGTGCTGATCCCGTTGTCCACGCCGGAGGATCTCGCCGAGACGGCCGATCTGGTCAAGAACGCCGGCGGACGCATCCACACCGCCGAGGTCGACGTGCGTGACTACGACGCACTGAAGGCCGCCGTCGACGCCGGCGTCGAGGAGTTCGGCAGGCTCGACATCATCGTGGCCAACGCCGGCATCGGCAACGGCGGACAGACGCTCGATAAGACGGACGAGCCCGACTGGGACGACATGATCGGTGTCAACCTGTCCGGCGTGTGGAAGACCGTCAAAGCCGGTGTGCCGCACATCCTCGCCGGCGGCAACGGCGGCTCGATCATCCTCACCAGCTCGGTCGGTGGCCTCAAGGCCTACCCGCACACCGGCCACTACGTCGCCGCCAAGCACGGCGTCGTCGGCCTGATGCGGACATTCGCGGTCGAGCTGGGCGCGCAGAACATCCGCGTCAACTCGGTCCACCCGACCAACGTCAACACTCCCCTGTTCATGAACGAGCCCACGATGAAGCTGTTCCGGCCGGACCTGGAGAACCCGGGCCCGGACGACATGAAGGTCGTCGGCCAGCTGATGCACACGCTGCCGATCGGCTGGGTGGAGCCCGAGGACATCGCGAACGCCGTGCTGTTCCTGGCCTCCGACGAGGCACGCTTCATCACCGGCGTCACCCTGCCCGTCGACGGCGGCAGCTGCCTGAAGTGACCGCGGCAGAGCTCGCCATCCCACCGGGGTGGGACGAGATCTCGCCGGGATGGATGACTTCGGCACTCGCACAGCGCTTTCCGGGCGCCGAAGTCGACAGTGTCCAGGTTGCACTGAGAGATGACGGCACCAATCGCCGGGCGCGTCTGGCACTGACCTACTCGGCCGGAGCCGGTCCGGCGACCGTGTTCGCCAAGGCGGTCGATCCTGAGCACGCGGACCTCGTGGCGCTCACCAGCGGTCTCTACCACGAGCCGCGACTCTTCTCCTCAGGAGTCGCGCTGCCGCTGGATCACCCGACCGTCTACACCGCGCTCATCGACGAGGATCGCCGCGACTTCCTGATGATCATGGAGGACGTGGTGGCGCGGGGCGCCGACCCGCGTGACTCCACCAGGCCGTTGTCGGTGGAGCAGGCCGCCGCGGGAGTGCGCGGCCTGGCTCGGTTGCACAGCGAGTACTGGGGCGAGCGGCTCTCCGCCCACCCGGACCTGGGGTGGGTGGAGCCGTTCGTCGCGTTCGAGGGTCTCGAGTACGCGCCGCTGCACATCGCGCACGAGCGACTCGGCGACTCCGTGCCTGCCGAGGTGCTGGCTCTGGACGGCACCGAGCTGTTCGTCGACGTATGGGCGCGCTACATCGGCACGCTCATGTCCTCGACACCGACTCTGCTGCACGGTGATCCGCACATCGGCAACACCTATGTGCTGCCCGACGACACCGTCGGGTTCCTGGACTGGCAGATGGTCCGGCGGGGCAGCTTCTCCCTCGACCTGGGGTACTTCCTGCAGGGCGCGCTCACGATCGAGGACCGCAGGGGTGCCGAACGCGATCTGCTCGCCGAGTACCGTGACGCGTTGCGGTTGCCGTCGCAGGAACGACCGAGCGCCGACGACCTCTGGTTGCGGTACCGGGCATCGGTCGCCCACGGGCTGGCGATCTGGATGGCGACCCTGTCCGGTGGAGACGCCTGGCAGCGCGCCGATATCTGCCTGGCATTCGCGCAGCGATACGCGGCGGCCTTCGTCGATCTGGACACCCGCGAGGCGCTTCGAAGCATCGGCGGCTGACGCATTCGGTGAATCCACCGTGATCTAGACGGTCGGGTGGTTGCATGGTTGTCCATGAGACGGCTCAACGGCATGGACGCCATGCTGTTGTACAGCGAGACCCCCAACCTGCACACGCACACGCTGAAGGTCGCGGTGATCGACGCAACCGGGTACAGCGCAGAACACGGCGGCGAGTACGGCTTCGACGCGTTCCGGCAGACCATCGCGCGGCGCTTGCATCTGCTCGACCGTTGCGGTATCGCCTGATCGACATTCCCTGGCGGCTGCATCACCCGATGTGGCTGCAGGACTGCCCTGTGGACCTCGACTACCACTTGCGTCGTGTACGGGTGCCCGCACCCGGTGGACGGCGTGAGCTCGACCGCGTGATCGGGGAGATCGCCAGCACGCCGCTGGACCGCACCCGGCCGCTGTGGGAGTTCCACTTCGCCGAAGGCATGGCCGACAACCGTTTCGCGTTGATCGGCAAGGTGCACCACACCCTGGCCGATGGGGTGGCCTCGGCGAATCTGCTCGCCCGCCTGATGGATCTGGCGGATGCCCCGCAGGACGAGCGCGACGATCCGCCGGCGGGATGCGACGATCCGTCCACCCTGGACCTGCTGCGGGAGGCGCAACTCGATCACGTCCGCAACATCGTCGAGTTGCCGAGCCTGGTCGCCGATGCGGCCAGGGGCGCGGCGCGCCTGCGCAGGCGCGCGAAGGAGCGCCGAGAGGTGCCCGGCCTCGCGAAGCCGTTCAACGCGCCGCCCACGTTCCTCAATCACGTCGTCTCCCCGGTCCGCACCTTCGCCACCGCGACCCTGGCGCTGTCCGAGGTGAAGGAGACCGCCAAACATCTCGGTGTCACCTTCAATGACATCGTGCTCGCCGTCGCCGCCGGCGGTCTGCGGGAACTGTTGCTGCGCTACGACGGTCGCGCCGACCGCCCGATCATGGCCACCGTGCCGGTGAGCACCGACAAGTCGACCGACCGGATCACCGGAAACGAGATCGGCGGGATGATGGTGTCCCTCCCCGTGCACGTCGACGACCCGCTGGAGAGGGTCGAATTGACCGCGGTGGCGACCACCAGAGCCAAGGAGAACAACGATCTACTGGGTCCCACCTTGCAGGGTCGATTCCTCGAATACCTGCCTCCGCCGTTGGCGCCCACCCTTTTCAGGGCCCAGTCCAAGCGGGCCGACCACAACCGTTTGATGAACGTGGCGATCTCGAATGTGCCGGGCCCCAGGCAGAGGGGCCATGTCGGGGGCGCACCGGTCAGCGAGATCTATTCCGTGGGTGTGCTTTCGGCGGGCGCCGCGTTCAACATGACGGTCTGGAGTTACGTCGATCAGCTCGACATCGCGGTGCTCTCCGATGACCGGACGTTCAACGATCCGCATGAGGCCACCGATGCGATGGTGCATGCGTTCGACGAGCTGCGGCGGGCGTGTGGACTGGCGCGGCCCACCACGGTCGACACCGCCATGGCGCCTGCGCCGGCGCCGCAGCCCTAGGTCAGGTTGAGCGCAGTTCGTTGCGCAGGATCTTGCCGGTGCTGCCGCGCGGAAGCTCGGCCAGGATCGTGATATCGCGCGGCACTTTGTAATTCGCGAGGTTTGCGCGGACGTGCTGCTTGAGGTCCTCGGGTGTCAGTCCGCTGCCGTCTGTCAGGACGACGAACGCCGCCAGCCGCTGGCCGTACTCGGCGTCCTCGACCCCCAGGACGGTCGCCTCGGCCACCTCGGGATGGGCCGTCAGCGTCTTCTCGACCTCGATCGGGTAGACGTTCTCCCCACCCGAGACGATCATCTCGTCGTCGCGGCCGACCACGAAGAGCCGGCCGGCGTCGTCGAGGTAACCGAGGTCACCGGACGCCATGAACCCGTCGTGAAAATCTTTCGTCGAACCCGAGGTGTACCCGTCGAAAAGTGTTCCGCTGCGGACGAAGATCTGCCCGACCTCGCCGGTCGGCAACTCGCGGTGTTCGGCGTCGAGGATCCGCAGCTCGGTCCCGTCGGCGGCCTTACCCGCGGTGTCGGGAGCGGCGCGCAGGTCTTCCGGCGTCGCCGTGGCGATCATGCCCGCCTCAGTGGCGTTGTAGTTGTTGTAGATGACGTCGCCGAACTGGTCCATGAACGCGGTGACCACGTCGGGACGCATCCGCGACCCCGACGCCGTCGCGAACCGAAGTGACCTGCCGCTGTAGCGGTTTCGCACCTCGTCGGGCAGGTCCATGATCCGGTCGAACATCACCGGCACCACCGCCAGCCCCGTCGCCCGGTACTTGTCGACCAGCCCCAGCGTCGCAGCGGGATCGAACTTTCGGCGCGTCACGATCGGGCATGCGAGCAGCGCGGCGAAGAGCAGCTGCGAGAAGCCCCAGGCGTGGAACATCGGGGCGGCGATCACGATCGGCTCCTCGGCGCGCCACGGGGTCCGGTCCAGCACGGCCTTGAGGTCACCGGAGCCGCCGCTGCCCGCGGACCGCTTGGCCCCCTTCGGACTTCCGGTGGTGCCGGAGGTGAGCAGGATGACGTCGCTCTTGCGGGTCGCCGGTTGCGGGCGCTGCCCCAGATGCGCGTCGATCAATGCCTCGACGGTCGCGGTCCCCGCCTGCGCCGGGTCGTCGACCCAGGCGACGATGCGCCGGGCGCCGGGGGTGTCTGCCAGTGCGCGATCGACGGTCTCGGTGAACTCCTGGTCGTAGATGACGATGTCGGCGCCTTCACGCTCGACGACCTCGGCCATGGCCGGGCCGGCGAAGGAGGTGTTGAGCAGCAGTACGTCGGCCCCGATGCGGTTGGCCGCCACGAGTGCTTCCACAAACCCGCGATGGTTGCGGCACATCACCGCAACCGTCTTCGGCTTCTCCTTCTGGAGGGCGACGCCGAGGGCGTCGCAGCGGTCGTCGAGCTGCTTCCATGTCAGGGTCCCGAGCTCGTCGATGATTCCGGGCCGGTCGGGACAGCGCTGTGCGGCGGCGGCGAAACCGACCGTCGCGGTCAGGCCCGCACGTCGCATGGCCAAGCCCATCCGCAGGTACCGGTCGGGGCGCATCGGGGCGATCAGCCGCGCCCTCCACAGCGTGGCCAGCAGGCCGAACTGATTTGCGGCCGAGCTCATCCCAGCACCGGGAAACGTCGTGTGCGGGCGAGTTCGTCGAGCGCCTTCTGCATCGTCGAGCGCACGTACTGGTCGACCTCGTCGATGTCGGGATCCTCACCGAACTGCGCGGTGATGTCGACGGGCTCGAGGACCTGAGTGACGATCTTCGACGGCAGCGGCAGATTCGGCGGGAAGATCACCGACAGACCGAACGGGAACCCGATGCTGATCGGCAGGATCTCCATCCGGGCCCGGGTCAGTCCGATCCGGCGGGCGATCGAATCTCCCCGTGCGAGGAACATCTGGGTCTCCTGCGCACCGATCGAGACCACCGGAACGATCGGAACACCCGTCTCCAGCGCGGTGCGGACGTATCCGGTGCGCCCGGCGAAGTCGACCTTGTTGGCCGTCATCGTGGGGCGATAGGAGTCGTAGTCCCCGCCGGGGAAGACCAGCACGACCGCTCCGGACCGCAGCGCGTCGGCGGCGTTCTCGCGGCTCGCCTCGATCACGCCGGCGCGACGCAACAGGTCACCGAGCGGGCCCATGAAAACGCCGTAGTGCGCCAGGGTGTAGAGGGGACGATCGAAGCCGAACCGCTCGTAGAAGGACGGCGCGAAGACCATGACGTCGGGGGTGAGCATGCCGCCGGAATGGTTCGACACGACCAACGCTCCGCCGGTGGCGGGCATGGAATCCATGCCGCGCACCTCGGCACGGAAGTACCGTCGGATCACCGGCCCCACCCAGTCGGTGATCTGACGGGTGAAGCCCGGGTCCCACTTGGTCGTCTCGGCGTGATCGTCGGACATGGTGACGGATATGATACTCTCCTGCAAAGAGAATGTCATATCCGCAGGTTGGAGGCCTAGATGCCGGCTACGTCCGGGACGGTGCTCGTCACGGGAGGCTTCGGCCTCGTCGGTTCGGCCACCGTCCGCCGCCTGGCCGAGCTCGGCCGCACGGTCGTCGTGGCCGATCTCGACACCCCCGCCAACCGCGCGGCCGCCGAGCGGTTACCAGCGGGAGTAACCGTTCGGTGGGCAGATCTAACCAATGCCGAGCAGACGTCGCGGCTCGTCGGCGAGGTGGCCCCCGCGGTGATCATCCACCTCGCCGCGATCATCCCGCCGGCGATCTACAAGAACCGCGCCCTGGCCCGCCGCGTCAATGTCGACGCCACCGCCACGCTGGTCAAGATCGCCGAGGCGCAGCCCCATCCCCCACGCTTCGTCCAGGCGTCGAGCAACGCGGTCTACGGCGCCCGCAATCCGCACAAGGCAACCGGTCCGGTGACAGCGGACACGCCGATGAAACACTCCGACCTCTACAGCGCGCTCAAGGCCGAGGCCGAGTCGATCGTGCGCGCCTCGTCGCTCGAATGGATCGTGCTGCGCCTCGGCGGCGTACTGAGCGTGGACCCGAAGGCGATCCCGTTCAATGCCGATGCGTTGTACTTCGAGAGCCTGCTGCCGACCGACAACCGGGTGCACAGTGTCGACGTCCGTGACGTCGCGTGGGCGTTCGCCGCCGCGACGACCGCCGACGCGGCGCGCGAGATCCTTCTCATCGCCGGCGACGAATCCCACATGCTGACCTACGCCGACATCACCCCGGCGTTGGCAGCGACCCGCGGCATCAAGGGCGGCCTGGTTCCCGGGCGCAAGGGCAACCCCGATGACGACGACGCCTGGTTCGTCACCGACTGGATGGACACCACCCGCGCTCAGGAAGTGCTGCAGTTCCAGCACTATTCGTGGCAGGACATGCTCGCCGAGGCCTCCCGCAACGCCGGTCCGTCGAAGTATGTGCTTCCACTGCTGTCTCCGCTGATCCGTGCTGCCCTCAAGCGCCGCGGCGCCTACTGGAAGCAACCGGGCCAGTACGCCGACCCGTGGGGCGCGATCAAGCGCCGGCTCGGCGATCCCGCACCGGACGCGTAGCGGTCAGGCGGGCCCCAGCGTCGGGGCCCCGTTGTCCGGGTGGAAGTACCAACCGCCGGCGGCCTCGGTGCCACCGTCGACGTGGATCGTCTGGCCGGTGATGTAAGACGCCATATCCGAGGCGAGGAAGACTGCCGCCGAGGCCATCTCGTCGACGTGGCCGGCGCGTCTCATCGGTACCATCCGGGCCACCGTGCCGGACAGTTCACCGAACGCGAGCTTCTGCAGACCCTCGGTCATGGTCAGATCCGGTGCGAGCCCGTTGACCCGGATGCCGTACGGCGCCAGCTCGAACGACGCGGTCTTGGTGTAGTTGACGACGCCGGCCTTCGCGGCCGCGTAGGCGGCATATCCGGGCGCGGCGCGGCTGCCCTCGATCGACGTGACGTTGATGACGCTGCCCGTCTGTTCCGCGGCGACGAGCCGCCGCGCGACCCTCTGGGTACAGAGCAGTACGTGCCGCAGGTTGCTGCGGTACAACGCATCCCAGCCGTTCTCCGAGGTGTCCAGCAGCGGTGAGTTGAACGTCCCACCGGCGTTGTTGACCAGGATCGACACCGTACCCAACTCACGCTCGGTGCGGTCGAGGGCGGTGTCCACGGCGGCGGCGTCGCGGACGTCGACCTCCAGCCCCAGACCTCCGATCGCGGCGGCCGCCGCCGCGCAGGTGTCGGGATCGCGTTCCCAGATCGCGACCGAGGCCCCGAATGCCGCCAGGCCCTGGGCGATTCCGCGCCCGATGCCCGCACCCCCGCCCGTGACGACGGCCACGCGGCCGGTGAGCAGGATGTCGGACGCGGTGATGGCCATGGCGGAAGGCTAGCGCGCCGGAGCGGTGCCGATGACGCCGTCTTCCTCGAGCCGACGGATCTCGTCCTCACTGCATCCGAGCTCGGCAAGGATGTCCCGGTTGTGTTCTCCCAGCAGCGGCGCCGGTGCGGTGTGCACCCGGTCCGGGCCCCGGCTGCTGCGGAACGGCAGCGTGCTGTGGGGCGTCGGTGGGTTCACCGGATGCTCGACCGACTCGAAGAAACCGCGCGCCGCCAGCTGTGGGATCTCGGTCTGCCGGTGGGGCTGCAACACCTTGGCCACCGGCACGTCACGGGTCCACAGCGCCTCGACGATCTCGTCGCGGGTCCGCTCGGCACACCACGCGGCGAGGTGACGATCGATCAGGTCGTGATGTGCGCGCCTCCCCGCGAACGTGCTCAGCTCGTCGTCGGTCGCCCACTGCGGGTCGCCGAGGGCGTCGCGCAGCCCCGACCACTGGTCGTCGGTGGTCACCGCGACGGCGATCCAGCTGTCGAGGCGTCCGAACTCGTCGATCTCGTTGGACAGGTACAGGTTCTGTGGCGCCGCGGTGGGGCCGCGGTTGCCGTCGCGTTGCAGCACTGCGCCGTACGCGGAGTATTCGATGACCTGCTCGGCCGCGACATTGAGCGCCGCATCCACCATCGCCGCCTCGACCATGCAGCCCTCGCCGGTGCGACGCCGGTGCTCGAGCGCGAGCAGGATCGCGTTGAGTGCGTGTACGCCCGCGTTGGGATCGCCCACCGAATACGGCTCGAACGGATTGCGATCGGGATAGCCGGTGAGCCAGCTGATTCCGGCCGCCGCCTCGATGACGTAGGCGAACGCCGGATTGTCGCGCCACGGACCGTCCAGTCCGAAGCCCGGCATCCTCACCATCACAATGTCGGGCTTGACCGCCTTGACCGCGTCATAGGTCAGTCCCATGCTCTCGGTCACCCGCGGGGTGAAGTTCTCGACGAGGACATCGGCGGTGGCGATCAACCGTTTGAGCAGATCTCGCCCGGTGTCGCTGGACAGGTTCAGCGTGATACCACGCTTGTTGGTGTTGAGCCCCGAGAAGATCGGCGAGCGCTCCCACCACTGGTCCTCGGTGACGGGGATGCCCGCGATCAGCCTGGTTCCGTCGGGGTGACGGGTGGATTCGACGTGGATGACGTCGGCGCCGAGCATGGCCAGCAGGTGCGTACAGCTCGGTCCGGCCCAGAACGTCGTCATGTCGACGACGCGAAGACCCGCGAACGGCAGGGTGTCGCTTCGCGAGACTGCGCTCACGGTAGCGCCGGCGGCCGCTTCACTACCGTGATGGCGGTTTCGCGAGCGGTACAGGTCGGTGTGTTCGCCCAGCCGCGGTGCCGGTTCGGGGTGGCGCAGCGTGGCCCCCGATATCCGATACGGAGCGGCGGGCTGGGTGAAGCCGTCGCGGGGGTTGACGATGAAGGACTCCCGGGCGGCGAAGTGATCGAGGGACTCGACGTTCGCCCCGTTGGCGACCGGTGCATTGGGAATCCGGAACGCTGTCGCCAGGTCGCGGATCTCGTCGACGGTCTGATCGGCCACCCAGGCGTAGAGCTCCTCGGCCTTCTCGTTGGCCTGCTGCGTGATCGACAACGGGGAATCCTCGTCGATCCACTCGACGTGACCGGTCATCGCGCACAGGTCGAACCACTGCTGGGCGGTGCCGCAGCCGATGTCGACCAGCCCGTCCTTGGCCCGGGCGATGCCGGGAACCGTCAGCCTGCGCGCGTCACGCCACGGCCGGCCGAGCATCTCGTAGTAGCTCACCGGGTAGTAGGTGAGGCCCAGCACCGAGGTCTCCAGCATCGACAGGTCGATCAGCTCGCCGCCGCCGCGCAGCCGGGACGCCAGGGTCGCGGCACTGGCGTAGGCCCCGGCGAGATACTCGCCGACCTGCCCGCCGACGTAGACCGGCGCCCGGTCGGGTGCGCCGCGGCCCAGTCCGACGATGCCGCCCGACCACGCCTGCAGCGTGAATTCGGTGGCGGCGCGGTCGGTCCAGGGGCCGTCGAGGCCGAACGGCGTGATCGCGGTGACGGTCAGATGCGGGTGGCGGTCCCGGATCGCGCCGGGTGTGAAGGCGTCCTGCGCGATTCCGGGACCTCTCGACCAGATCACCGTGTCGGCGCCGGCCAGCAGCTCGTCGACGAGGTCGTCGTCGGAACCCGGCTCGGCCACCACGCTGCGCTTCGAGCACGCCAGATAGGAGAACAACGCACCGTCGGTGCCGTCGATGATGTGCGCACCCGAGGCCGACCATGCGCGCAGCGGATCACCCTGCGGCGGCTCCACTTTCACGACCTCGGCACCACCGTCGGCGAGCAGCTTGGTGCAGTAGCCGCCCGCGATGCCGCTGGACAGGTCGACGACGACGTAGCCGGCGAGGGGTGGTTCAGGCACAGGCGGCACCGGCGCCCTAGTCCTTGGCTCGGTTGCGCTTGCTCAGCCGGAACTCCGGCGGGAACTTGCTGTCATTGTCGTTGACGGCGGCCGACAACCCGCTGTCGATCGACTCGAACATGTCGAGATCCTCGTCGCTGTCGTTGGCGACGCCGTTGCCCATCGACTCGAAGAACGCCGACAGCAGGCTGCCCATGTACTCGCCCTGCTGCTGCTTGAAGATCTCGAAGAACATCTTCTGCTGAAAGACGGTGTCGACGGGGCGGTTCCGCGCACAGGCCAACGCGTACTTCTGCGTCTCGGCCTCCAGCTGGTCGCGCTCGACCACCTTGTTGAGGAAGTTGCAGTCGTACATCTCCGCGGCGGTGAACGGTCGCCCGGTGAAGACCATCTCCTGAAACTTGCGCAGGCCCATCATCTGCACCCAGGTCCACATCCGTGGACCCCAGCCGTGGTAACGGAACGACGGGTGCCCGAACAGCGCGTCGTCGGAAGAGATCACCAGATCGGCATCGGCGCACTGGTAGAAGTGCCATCCGTAGCAGTAGCCCTTGGCTTCGACGATGCTGATCTTCTTGAAGTCCTGCAGCGCACGGTTTCCGGCCTGGGAGTTGGCGTACCAGGCGCTGATGGTCGCGCCGTTGCGGAACGTCCCCTTCGGCGGGTAGGTGACCTCACCGACCCCGTCGTCCTCCAGCCGCAGCTCGGCCAGTCGGACCGCCGGGTTGTCGTTGCCCTCCATGAACTCCGGGAGATCGGCGCCGCTGCCGAGGTTGTCCCCGACGCCGCGGATGATCACCACCTTGACGTCGTTGTCGGCGTTGGCGGCGCGCAGCACATCGGCATAGCGCAGACGTGCCATGGACGTCGGCGCGTTCAGGAACTCGGGACGGTTGAACGTGATCGTCGCGATCTTTGTCTTCGGGTCCTTCTCGTAGAGGATGATCTCCTCAGGCGTGGGCCGCTCCGCTGCGGAAGGCGACGGTCGCTCAGCCATGGACAGCCTCTCTGTAAGCCGGTGCGGACGAGAGGATCTCGGCGCCGTCGGGGGTGATCAGAACCGCGTCGCGGGTGAACACGGCGCCCACGCCCTCTTCCCACACGTAGGCCGTGACCGCAAGCACCATGCCCGCCTCGAGGTTCTCGGCATCGGCGGACGCCCGCAGTGCCGGGGACACCACCGGCGGGTCGAAACCCAGACCGAGGCCGTGCGCCACCGGCATCGCCGGAAGGCGCTCGCCGGCCGCCTCGTAGGCATCCAGCAGGCCGCTCGTGGCCCTACCCGGCCGACAGGCCTCGATCAATTTGTCCCACAGGTCGTCTCGGCGCCGGTACAGCGCGCGCACGGCATCGGTGGGCTCTCCGACATGCAGGGTGCGTGCCACCTCGGCGACGTATCCGTCGGCCAGCACTCCCGCCGACACCGCGACCAGATCACCGTCACGCACCCGGCCGTCCCCGCCCGCGCGGCGCCAGGGATGGTCCTTCGACGTCACCCAGGCCGCATCCTGTGTCGCCGGGGTGCTCACCCCGCCGGCGGCCTCGGCTTCGAGCACCGCTCCGGCGAGGGCGTTCTCGGTGGTGCCCGGTGCGAGCGCCGCAGCGCCGGCGGCCAGTCCTTCCTCGGCGACCACGAGAGCGCGTCGCAGGGCCTCGATCTCCTGTGGTGTCTTGATACGACGCGCGGCCTGCATGGCCTGCTCGGCGTCGATCAGCTCTGCGTTCGGGAACGCCATCGGCAACAGTTTGGCGAATGTCGGTGTGAGCGCATCGGTTCCGACTCGGCGGAAGGTGTCGGCGCCCTTGATGTTCTTCAGGATGCCGACCAGGGTCATCGGGTTCCATGCGAACCCGTACAGGTTCTCGTGCGGGATCTCCTCGGGGATGCCCTCGTCCCAGGTGCTGTTGAGGTGGATCTCGCCGGTGGCGCGCACGAACTCACAGATCGGCCCGAACGGACGTGTTCCGACGACCCACAGTTGCGGGGCGCCGGAGATGTATCGGACATTGGCCTGGCGGCCGAGCACCAGGATGTCGATGTCGTGCAATTCCATCTGCTCGAGCGCGCGCTCGCGGCGGCTGAGCCGAAGCGCCCGGCCGTCGGCCTCGATCTCAGTTCCCACCGGTCACCTCATAGGGGTCATACGGATACGAAGTCAACGGCATCCAGCCGCCGTCGGTCACCACCACGATCTCCTCACCGCGATAGCCGCCGGTGCCGTCCTCCCAGACGACGGGTTCGAACACCAGCAGCATGCCGTCGGGAAACACGAAGTTGTCGTCCCACTCCTGGCCGAGATCCGTTCCGATCATCGGCATCTCGGCTGCGCCGGTCCCGATGCCGTGGCCGAGGTAGAAGTGCGGAAGCCACGGCTTGTGTCCACCGGCGGCGGCGGTCGCGGCGCGCCCGAGGTCGCCGCACGTGGCGCCCGCCTTGGTGACCGCCAGCACCGCGTCGACGATCTCGGCCCACTTCTCGAACTGCCTCTGCTGCGCCGCCGTCGGATCCTGCCCGACGATCCACGTACGACCGTGGTCGGAGCAGTAGCCGTGGTAGGCGATCGAGACGTCCGTCCACAGCACATCGCCCTGGGACAGTTCACGCTCGGTGGTCAGCAGGGGCAGAGCCAGATCACCGGTGGTGGTCCAGGTGCTGTCCGCTTTCGACGCCGGCATCGCCTGCCAGATCGAGTCGAACATGTTGGTGGTCGCGCCGAGTTCGAAGGTCCGGCGCACGAATTCGGCGGAGAGGTCGATCTGACGCGCCCCCGGGGCGAGCGACTTCTGGATCTCGGCGACTGCCTCCTCGGTGATCTGGCAGGCGCGTCGCACACACGCGATCTGGTCGACCGTCTTGACCAGTTTCGCCGCGCCGACCACCGGCGCGGCGTCGACGGGCGCACTGGGGAACAATGCGGTGCCCGCTCGCCGCATCGCACCGGTCAGCTCGTCGGTCGCGATCGTGGCGCCGGCCGGGATCAGACGGGCCAGGATCTTGCCGAATTCGGAGACCCCTTCGTCGAATTCGAGGTAGACCGGCCCGTGCAGGTGGTCGTCGGGCAGATCCGACTCCATCGCCGCGCCCTCGCGGAACGGCAGGAACAGATGCGGGTGCTCGTCATCGGCGAGCACGACCGCGATCGGGCGTTCGACGTGCGACAGGCCTGCATCGGCGAGCGGCCAGCTGATTCCGGTGGCGTACATGACGTTTCCGTTGCCGAGCAGAACCAGCGCATCCACGCCCTGATCGGACATCGCCGCGTGCAGACGCGCACCGACCTCCCGGCGCATCCGCGCGAAGTCGGGCTCGGTCGGGATGTCCAGCCAGGTGTAGCCGGTCCGGGCGATCTGGGTGACCCCGGAGTGAGTGGAGGTGGTCACAGCCCCAGGAACCTCTGCACGTTCGAGCTGACGATCTTGACCGCGGCCTCCGGTCCGACCGCGTCGACGACGGTGGCCAGGGACTTCTCCGAATAGCCGAAGGTGCTCTCGTTGTGGGGGTAGTCGCTCGACCACATCACGTTGTCCACGCCGATGCGGTCGATCAACTGGAGTCCCAGCGGGTCGACCATGAACGATGCGCTCATGTGGTTGGCCCAGTAATGGTTCACGTCGTGCTGCAGTTCGTGGTTGAACATGTGCCGGTAGGACGCGAGCATGTGCTCGGCGTCCTGCAACGCGGTGGGCACCCACGCGATGCCGCCCTCGAACCAGCCGATCTTCAGCGACGGATGCCGATCCAGGATGCCGGAGAACACGTACTTGGCGAACTGTTCGCGGAACGAGTCGACGTTGACCATCATCCCGACGACCACGCTGTTGTTCTGGCACGGTGTCTTCGGTGGCGTCTCGCCGATGTGATGGCTGACAGGCAGCCCGGCGGCCTCGATCTCGTCCCAGACCGCGTCCATGGACGTGCTGCCGTAGTCGTAGATGTTGCCCTCGTCGTCCTTGCCGGGGTTGAGCGGCAGCAGGAACGTCTTCAGCCCCAACGACTTCAGTTCTTCGAGGGTGCTGCGGGTGCCCTTCGGGTCCCACCAGTTGATCAGCCCGACGCCGTAGAAGTGCCCGTTGGACCGTTCCTGCAGATCGGCGATGTGCTCGTTGTAGATCCGGAACACGCGCTCGCGCAGGGCTTTGTCCGGGTAGTGGAACAGGGCGAGCACCGCGTTCGGGAACGCCAGTTCCTTGTCGATGCCGTCTTCCTTCAACTCCCGGATGCGCGCCTCGATGTTGTTCGACGCGGCGCCGGCGAGATCGTCGTACTGCATCAGCACGCGGCCGAAGTCCCCACCGGTCCAGGCTTTGCCCTTCATGCCGACCATGTACGCGCCGTCCTCGTACCAGATGCGCGGCGCCGCACCCTTGAGCTCTTCGGGGAAGCGCTCGTAGAAGATGTCGTCGGCCACCGAGATGTGATTGTCGGCCGAGAAGATGACCGTGTCGGCGGGAAGACCGGTGACGGCGCCGGTCGAGTGGCCGTGGCGGTGCTTGGGTGCGCCGAATCCCTCGGGCGGATAGAGGGTCGGGGGGTGGGCGGGCGACGGCACTGTCGGGGTGGACATCGTTGGTACTCCAATCGGGCTGTGGGAGAAGGCTGTTACCAGGTCACCGGTAGTTCGTAGACGCCGTAGGCGAGGCGGTCGTGCTTGAAGGGCACTTCGTCGATCGGGATGGCCAGTTTCAGCGTCGGGATGCGGCGCAGCAGGGTGTGGAACACGATCTGCAGTTCGGCGCGGGCCAGTTGCTGACCGACGCACTGGTGCCGCCCGTAGCCGAAGCCCAGCTGCTGGTTGGCATCGCGGGTCAGGTCCAGTTTGTCCGGCTCGGGGTAGGCCTGCGGATCCCAGTTCGCCGGGGCGAGATCGAGGATGATGCCCTCCCCCGCACGGATGGTCTCACCGGCGATCTCGATGTCCTCGATCGCCACCCGGCGCTGCCCGTTCTGGATGATCGACAGGTACCGCATGAGCTCTTCGACGGCATTGGCGATGAACTTCGGGTCCTCCGAATCCCGCAGCAACGCTGCCTGTTCCGGGTTCTCCAGCAGCGCGCAGATGCCGATGCCGATCATGTTCGCGGTGGTTTCGTGGCCGGCGATCAGCAGACCGGTGCCCAGCTGAGCGGCTTCCTTGACGCTGATCTCACCGGCGGTGACCCGCTCGGCGAGGTCGGACACCGCGTCCTCGGCGGGATTGGCCTGCTTTTCCTCGACCAGGTTGATCAGGTACTGATGCAGGCTCATCGCGCCCTTCTGCATCGCATCCGCTGCCGCGTAGCGTGCCAGCCCGGCGTTGGCGTGCTCCTGGAAGAACTCGTGGTCGTCGTAGGGCACGCCGAGCATGTCGCTGATCACCCGGGTCGGCACCGGCAGCGCGAGCTTGGCGACGAGGTCTGCCGGCTGCGGGCCCGCGAGGATCTCGTCGATGCACTCGTCGGTGACCTCCTGGATCACCGGACGCAGCGCCTCGACGCGGCGGAAGGTGAACGGCTTGGACAGCATCCGGCGGAACCGGGTGTGCTCCTCGGCGTCGGAGGTGAACACCGACCGCGGACGCTTGTTCACCGTCGCGAGCATGTGCTCGTTCCAGTGCGGAAAGCCCTCGATCCGGTCGTCGACGCTGACCCGCGGGTCGGCGAACAGCGTGCGCGCCGCCTCGTGTCCGGTGACGAGCCACGGTGTGGTTCCGTTCCAGATCCGGACCCGGGACAGGGGTTTGACGGTGTTCATGTCGAGCATCTGCCGCGGCGGCGCGAACGGGCAACCGGCCGAGCGCTCCATCGGGTACTCGGGAACCGACACCGTTTCCTGCGCCAACGTCTCTGTCATCTCACTCCTCGATGTGAATGGCCATGGCCGGGCATGCGGCCGCGGCGTTACGGGTCTGTTGGGCGTATTCGGGTCCGGGTTCGGGATTGCGCAGCTCGACCACTCCGTCGTCGTCGCGCTGATCGAACACCTCCATCGCGTTGAGCACGCATTGACCGGAGGAGACGCACTTGTCCTGATCCACGGCGACCCGCATCAGGGGCGCTCCGTCACCGGCGCGTGCCACAGCCCGATGATTGCGTCGATCAGGCCCGTCGCCGCCGCCTGCCACGACGCGCGGGGCACCGGCGACCCCTGGGCCAGCAGTCGCTCACGGTCCGCACAGCTGTGCATCAACAGATTGCGGCCCATGATGTTTCGCTCGACCCGCACGTCGACCGGCAGATCGGGCAGGCAGCCGTTGATCCCGTCGAGCACCCGAACCAGTGACGGTGAGGACAACGCGTCCTTGACGATCATGTTGTGGTAGGCGGGGTCCGTCATCACCTGCGCCGCGAATCTCGCATACCAGGTCGGATTACCCAGGGCGGCAAGATGATCGGTCAGCGGACACACCAGCGCGGCCACCCAGTCGCGCATGTCTCCCGACGCGCCGATGGCGGCGACCCGCTGCTCGCGCAACTCCTCGATGGGGCCGCGGTGCTTGTGCTCGATCGCACGCACCAGGTCCGCCTTGGTGCCGAAGTGATAGCCGACGGCGGCGTTGTTGCCCTGCCCTGCGGCTTCACTGACCTGCCGGTTGGACACCGCGAACACGCCGTGCTCGGCGTACAGCCGTTCCGCCGCCTTCAGGATCGCCTCTTGGGTGCCGGTCGCGCGATCGGCGCGCACAGTCCTCGCAGTCGTCACCCTGTCAGTGAACCGCGTCACACCGGGTAAGTCAAGCGACTGCTTTAAAAACGGCGCGTTTGATGTTACGGCGGCGCCGTCTGGCACTACTGCTGGTCCTTGGGTTTGCGGACGATCACCTTCCCCGCGACCGTGCCGCCGTCGATCGGCAGCACGGTGCCGGTCACGTAGCGCGACCGGTCGGTGGCCAGGTAGAGCGCCGCCTCCGCGACGTCGTCGGCGGTGCCCTCGCGTTTCAGCGGACGGTCGTCACGCATCTGTTGCCGGATCCTCGCCTCGAACTTCTCCAACCGCTCACGGTCCTCGTCGGTGGCCGACGACGCGAGGATCGGCGTCGGGATGTTCCCGGGGGCAAGACAGTTCACCCGCACCTCGTAGTGCGCGAGTTCGATGGCCGCGCACTTGGTGAAGTGGATGATCGCAGCCTTGGACGCCCGGTAGGTCGACACGCCGCCCCCGGCCTGGATGCCGCCGATCGACCCCAGGTTGATCACCGACCCGCCGCCGTGGTCGGCCATGTGGCGGGCGGCATCGCGGGTCCCGGCCATCACCCCGAGCAGATTGACCCGCATGACGCGGTCGAATTCCTCCAGGTCCTCGTGGAACAGTCCTTTGCGCAGCGGGCTGGAGATGCCCGCGTTGTTCACCATCACGTTCAGCGCCCCGAAGGCCTCGACCGTCGAGGACACCAGGTCCGCGACCTGCGCCTGGTCTCCAACATCAGTGTGCCGGTACACCGTCGTCGCGCCGGCCTCGTTCAGCTCACGGACCAGCGCTTCACCGAGGTCGTCGCGGACATCGGCGATCACGACCGAAGCGCCCTCGGCAGCGAACCGTGCCGCGATACCCCGCCCGATCCCCGACGCACCCCCGGTGACGACAGCGACCTTTCCGGCCAGTTCGGTCATCTCTGCTCCTCAAAGAAATTCAGTAACAGCTCATTGACGGCGCCAGGCTGCTCGATCTGCGGACAGTGCCCCGCGCCGTCGATCACCGCTGAGCGCGCGCCGGCGATCTGGCCCGCGATCTCGGCCGCCCAGCCCTTGGGCAACAGCTTGTCCGCGCCGCCCTCGATCACGAGCGTCGGCACCGTGATGCGTTCGTAGGCCCGCGAGCTGCTCGGGGTCGGCGGTGGCTCAAGGCCGGGCCGCCGGAATCGGGCCGCCGCCAACGATTCCCAGGCGCCCGGCGCAATGCTGGACTCGTAGCGACGGCGCACGTACCCGTCGTCGGCCGGATACGACGGATCGGCGAACAGGGCGGTGACGATGCGCCGCATGCCCTCGAGGGTCGCGTCATAGTCGTAGAGCGCACTCACGTGTTCGTTGCGCTGGATCTCCCCGCCGCCGCAGATGGCGACCAGGCTGCGCACCGGCAGGACAGGCTTGTCGGAGGTCGCGTCGACCAGGAGGTTGATCGCGCCCATCGAGTTGCCGACGAAATGCGCCGTGGCAACGCCCATCACGTCGCAGAACCGGGCGATGTGGCGGATGCGCATACCCCGGCCATCGGTGAAGTCGACGACCTTGGCCGATCCGCCGAAGCCCAGCATGTCCGGGGCCAGCACCCGGTAGCGCGACGCCAGCGCGTCGATGGTGGCCTCCCACCCGAGCGCGGCGTCGGCACCGAACTCGCCGCCGTGCAGCAGAACGATCGGATCTCCCTGTCCCGCTTCCAGATACGTCGTTCTCAGACCGTCCACCAGCACCTCGCGCCGATCGGTCACCTCGCCTCACGGTTCGTCTGGGCGAAGGCGAGCACCTGGGCGGCCAGCAGTTCGAGCTGGTTGGCGACCGCCTTGCCCTGATCGGTGTCCGCGAGATCGCCGGAGGGATCCCAGATCGGATCGGCCGAGTTGATCGCCACCCCCAGTGGGGTCGGCCACGCCCGCAGCGCGTGCCCGATGCTGCGCAGCTGCGTCAGGGTACCGACGGCGGCCTGCCACCCGTAGGCGCAACTGATGCACCCCCACGGGGTGTTGTCGAGATAGACGCGAGGGTCCTCGCGCAGGTCCTCGATGTAGTCGAGCGCGTTCTTCACCAGCCCGGACACCGCCCCGTGGTAGCCGGGTGAGCCGACCACGACGGCGTCGGCGTCCCGCAGCGATTTGACCAGTTCCAGTGCGCGCGGGGTCCTTTCCAGCTCGTGGGGCGCATACATCGGCAGATCGAGATCCTCGGCGGCGAACAGCCTCGTCCGGCCACCCTGCTTCTCCACCGCCGTCAGGCAGTAGCGCAACGCGCGCTCGGTCGACGAATTGGCACGCAGGGTTCCGCCGAGACCGACGATGAACGGCTGAGTTGATGTCACGGTATCCCTCACTTGATCGCGATCGGGCTGACAGGTGCGCCGACCGCACCGACCACCTTCAACGGCGGTGCGACGAGCTGGAATTCGTAGACGCCGTCTGCCGCGCAGTCGGCGGCCAGCGGTCCGAGGTCCCAGTACTCCCCGAGCATCAGGCCCATGTCGCGCAGACACAGCATGTGCATCGGCAGGAAGGTCCCTTCCACGCCGTTGGCGGGGTTGGGGTCCTCGACCATCAGATTGTCCGACGCGACCGCGGCGACCTCGTGTCGGTGCAGCCATTTCGCACACGTCCAGTGCAGACCCGAGCCGGCCTCACCGCCGTCGCCGGTGGCCAGAAACCGTGTCCACCAGCCGGTGTGGACGACGACGATGTCCCCGGAGCGGATCTCGACCTGCTGGCGGGCGACGATCTCGTCGAGTTCGTCGGGGGTGATCGGTTCGCCCGGTTCGCAGAAGACGTCGGCGCCACGGTGGGCGACGACGTCGAGCAGCACGCCGCGCGACGTGATCCCCTTGCGGTCGACCTTCTCGATGCCGAGGTGGAAGGCTCCGAAGCTGGTCACGGAGTCGGCCGGAAAGCCGTTGTACAGCTTGTCTTCGTAATACACGTGCGACATCGCGTCCCACTGGGTCGCGGCCTGCAGCGGCATCACGATGATGTCGTCGTTGAACCGGAACGGGTTGTCGGCGAAGAACGCGCTCATGTCGGCGGCGACCGCGTTGCGCAACCACTTCGGTCCGTATTCGACCAGCGTCGAGGCGTCCCCGCCGTCGACGGTCATCACATGCACCGGATTCTGCCGGAACTTGAACGCGCCCTGTGGTCCGCCCGAGCTGAAGTCCCCGCCGAGCGAGATCACCTTGCCCTGGGTGACCAGTCGGGCCGCCTCGGCGACCTTCTCCGGGGTGATGAAATTCAGGGTGCCGACTTCGTCGTCGTCGCCCCACCGCCCCCAGTTGCGGACCTCGTCGGCCGCCTTCCGGAAGTCAGCCATGGTGCCGGTCATAGTCACGCTCCTGTCAATTCCCTTGTGCCAGGGGTTCGTCGAACATCTGCGAGGCGATGCGCCGGCCGAGTATCCCGCCGTCGGTCCACAGCACCTGACCCGAGATGTAGCCGGCTGCCCGGCTACCGAGGAAGACCAGAACGGCGGCCTGCTCCTCGGGCGTCGACACCCGTCCCAGCGGTGCGGTGAACGAGTCGAGGTACTGCTGGCCGTACGCCGACCGCAACTGGTCGAGGATCGGTGTCTCGGTGACGCCCGGTGCGGTGCAGTTGACACGGATGCCGCGCGCGCCCAGGTCGGTCACACGCTGCATGCCGTACAGAATGATCGCCTCCTTCGACTGGCGGTACCCGCCGTCCGCCAGCGCCTCGGGATGATCAGCACACCACCGCAGCCCCTCGTCCACCGATCGGGTGGCGAGCAGGCCTGCGGTGACGTGCGCGTTCTCCCGGTACGCCGACGCCGCCAGCGACGACACGTTGGTGACCGCGCCGCCCGCCGGCATCCTGTCGAGAAGGGATTCGGTGAACTGCCGCATGCCCAGGAAATTGATGCGCAGGACCAGCAGTGGATCACCGATCCCCGAGGACACCCCGGCCACGTTGAACAGCGCGTCGACCGCGCCGTCGACGGCCGCAGCGGCCGCCCGCACCGAGTCCTGGTCGGCAAGGTCGACGGAGATGAAGTCGGTGAGCGCCGAAACATCCTCCGGTGCGCGGACATCCAGGCCGGTCACCCGGGCCCCGAGGTCGTGCAGAAGGCGTGCGGCCTGCGCTCCGATACCCGACGCGCAGCCTGTCACGACGACGTGCCTGCCGTCGTAGCGCACCAGTTCACCGAGAGCGCTCACCGTCAGCCCGCGGCTTCCTTCGCCGCCCTGGCGTCCTTCTCGGCCTGAGCGGCCTTGACGCGGCCCTCATTGATCTCGGCCATCGCCTCGGGGATCTCACCGGCGGTGAACTTGCCGCCGCGGCCGGTGGGAAGTCCGCCGAACGAGTAGGTCTCGTCGAACATCGGTGCGTCCCAGCTCTGCCTGCGCGCCTCGACCTTCTCGATCACCGGCTCCAGGCGCTTGGCCTTGTCCTTGACCGCCTTCTCGTCGCGCTCGATGAACTCGGGCAGGATGTCGCGGCCCATGATCTCGATGGACTCCATGGTGCCCTCGTGGCTACGCGGGTTGAGCAGCAGGATGATCTCGTCGACACCGCTGGCCTCGTAGCCGCGCAGGAACTCGCGCACGGTCTCGGGTGAGCCGATCGCGCCGCGACCCGGTCCGTAGGCCAGGGTGGGGTCTTCCTTGACGGCCTTCTCGTACAGTTCCCACACCCCGGTGCGACCGGGGGTGTGCATCCCCGTCAGGTAGTAGTGCATGATCCCGAACGAGAAGAAGCCGCCGCCGATTCCGAGTCGCTTGAGGGCCTCCTCGTCGGTCTTGGCCACCATCATCGACAGGTCGCCACCGATCGCGAGGAGGTTCGGGTTGATCGCCGGTGTGATCGGCGTGCCCTTCTCCTCGAAGTCCTTGTAGTAGCCGTCCACCCGGTCCTTGAGCGCCTCGGGGCCGGTGTAGGCGAAACTCAGTGCGCCGATGGCCTTCTCGGCGGCCATCCCGACCGAGGACGGACGGGTGCACGCGACCCAGACCGGCGGGTGCGGTTGCTGCAGCGGCTTGGGGATCACGTTGCGCGCCGGCATCTCGACGTGCTCACCCTTGAAGCCGGTGAACGGCGCCTCGGTCATGCAGCGGATGGAGACCTCCAGCGCCTCCTCCCACTGCGCGCGCTTGTCGGCGGGGTCGATGTTGAACCCGCCCAGCTCGGCCACCGACGAGCCCTCGCCCGTGCCGAACTCGACGCGACCGTTGGACAGATGGTCGAGGGTGGCGACCCGCTCGGCGATGCGCGCGGGATGGTTGATCGGCGGCGGAAGGTGCATGACACCGAACCCGAGGCGGATGTTCTTGGTGCGCTGGCTCGCAGCGGCCAGGAACAGCTCGGGCGCGGTGGAGTGGCAGTACTCCTCGAGGAAGTGGTGTTCGGTCAGCCACACCGTCGAGAAGCCGGCCTTGTCGGCGAGTTCGACTTCATCGAGACCGTGCTGGAACAACTGGTGCTCGTCGTCGTCCGACCACGGCCGCGGGAGCGGGAACTCGTAGAACAGTGAAATCTTCATTACTGGTTACCTCCTTGAAGGTCCGGGGCTTGGAGCGGCTGATCGTCGAGGGCTGTCAGGGTTTCGGTTTCCGCGATGTGGCGGGCGGCCACGTACCCGAAGGCCATGGCCGGTCCGATGGTGGCGCCTGCGCCGGCGTAGCTGCGGCCCATCACCGCGGACGACGCATTGCCGACCGCATAGAGGCCGGGGATCGCCGAGTCGTCGGAGCGCAGGACGCGGGCGAACTCGTCGGTGCGCAGTCCGCCCGAGGTCCCGAGGTCGCCGAGGATGATCTGGAACGCGTAGTAGGGCGGTTTCCCGAGCGGATACAGGTTCGGGTTGGGAAGGGTCTGATCGCCGTAGTAGTTGTCGTATGCGCTGTCCCCGCGGCAGAAGTCGTCGTCGTGCCCTTTGGCCGCCAGCGCGTTGAACCGCTCGGCGGTGTTGCGTAGTTCGGTTCCGGGCACCCCGATCTCGCGGGCCAGGTCCTCCCAGGTGTGGCCCTGCTTGACCACGCCGGAGTCCAGCCAGGCCTGCGGAACCTTCCACCCGGTGGGCACCGGTGCGAACGGCACCTTCGGGATCGGCAGGTGTCCGCCGACGACGTACCGGTGGAACGATCGGATGTCGGTGATCAGCCAGCACGGGATGTGCGTGACGCCGGAACGCTGTCCCTCGATCATCGCGTGCGCGAAGTCCATGTACGGGGCTGCCTCGTTGATGAACCGCTTACCGGCGCCGTTGACGATGAACTGTGCCGGCATCATGCGTTCGTTCAGCATGAACTGCAGCCGGCCGTCGGGCCAGCAGATCGCCGGAAACCACCATGCCTCGTCCAGCAGTTCCGTTGCCCCGCCGACCTTCTCGCCTGCCCGGATGCCGTCGCCCATGGCTGCGGGGTTGCCGAAGCTCCAGTCCTTGCCCTCGGGGGCCATCTCGCGCACCCGGGCCAGTTCGGGCAGATGCTGCAGACGCCGTTGCATGTCGTGGTCGAATCCCCCGCTGGCCAGCACGACGCCCCGGTCGGCCCGCACCCGGAGTGTGCGACCGTCCCTCTCGACGGCCGCCCCGATCACCCGTGCGTCCGGGCCGTCGTGGTCGGTGATCAGCTCGGTCATCGGGGAATTCAGCCACAGAGGGATGTCCTGCTGTTTCATCGCCAGCCGCAGGCGAGCCGACAGCGACTGCCCGATCGCGGCCATCCTGTCACCGAAGACCCGCGCCCGGAACATCCGCCAGATCAGTTTCACCAGAACGGCTTTGCCCTTCCAGGACTGCCGGACCTGGTAGAACAGGCGCAGATCTTTGGGCGCGAACCAGATTCCCTTCGGTGCGAGGGCGAGCGGGGTGAGCAGATTCTGTTCCTCGTCGCCCAGCGTGCGCAGGTCGATCTCGGGAACGTTGATGGTGCTGCCCAGCGCCGAACCGCCGGGCAGTTCGGGATAGTAGTCGGCGTAGCCGGGCTTCCACACGAATTCCAGCCAAGGGCTGAGGTTTTCGAGGAACTCCATCATCTCCGGAGCGGCCTCGACGTACTTGCGCAACCGGGCGTCGCTGACCAGCCCGCCGGTGATTTGCTTGAGGTAGGTGACCACCTGCTCAGGGTCGACAACGTGGCCCTCGCGGCGCTGCGACGGCGCTCCCGGAACCCAGATGCCACCTCCGGACAATGCCGTCGAACCGCCGAAGCGGGGCGACTTCTCCACCACCAGCGTGTCGAGCCCCGCGGCATCGGCGGCCAGGGCGGCGGTCATCCCGCCGCCGCCGGAACCGACGACCAGCACGTCGGTGACGTGGTCGAAGGACTGGACGGTCGATCGGCGCTCGGTCATGTGGTCACCGCCGTTCGGATCGCGAACCCGGCGATCAATTCCGGTGCGGCGCGGTAGAACCGGTTCTCCGTCACATACTCCCCCTGCGCCGCGAGCGCGGCGAACGCCGCGATCCAGGTCCTGACCTCGTGGGCGGAGTTACCCGCCTGCTCGGCGATCCAGCCGTTGTCCCAGCGGTCCACCTCGGCGAGCCGGCCGCTGTCGACGATGTCGAGGAATTCGCGATCCCAGTCCGGGTTCAGCGGAGCCAACGTACCTCTGCCCGAGGCGAATTCCCTCGCCGCCTCGATCACCGCGGTCTGGCGTGCCTGTCGCTGGTCGGTGGTCATCGGGACGCCGCGCACGATACGGTCCAGCGCGGCGGGCGGCGCCGTCGCCAGCGTGGGCACCGGGGGGTCGTGCGACAACCCTCCCGAGCCGATGACCAGCACCCGCTTGCCCAGCGTCGCCAGGTGGGCGCCGACGGCGGCGCCCAGCGCCCGCACCCGTCTGATCGGCCCCAGCGGGGTCGCGACCGAGTTGATGAACACCGGGATCACCGGTTTCGCGGTGGCGTCACCGAACAGCTTCTGCAACGGCTGGACGGTGCCGTGGTCGACGTCCATCGCCGCGGAGAGCGCCACGTCGACGTCGTGATCGAGTACCGCGCGCGCACAGTCGGTGGCCAGGTCCGACGGGACATCGAGTGGCCCCTCGTGAGTCCCGTAATCTCCGACCCCTTCTGCGGCGGTGCCGATACAGAACGGCGGCATGGCGCGGTAGAAGAACCCGTTGTAGTGGTCGGGTGAGAACGTGACGACGAGCTCGGGATCGAACTCGGCGACAAAATCCCTGGCCGCGGCGATCGCCTTGTCGATCTCGTCAAGAAGTTCCTGCGCCGGTCCCGGAAGATTCAGCAGCGGGCTGTGCGACATGCAGCACAGCGCGATCTGGCTTTTCGCCATCGGTCCCTCCTCCCTGGGTCAGATGCGCTCCGCCGGTGAGGTGGAGCGCGGCGAACAGTCCCTCCGATATCTCGGGTGCACGCTGCGCGATGCAGGCCGCGGCGATACAGCGATCGGGTCGCACGAACAGCACGGATTCGGTGTGGACGTCGAACCACGCCTTGAGCGCACCGGTACGGTCGCCGATCACCGCGACGTCGGGATCGTCGTGGCCGGGCCACCTCAGCTGCGACATGGGCCGCACCTCGACAAACGTGGCGCCCAACGCTTTCCACCGCCCGAACGCCTCTTCACCGAGTACGGCTCGCAGGTTGTTGCTCCAGCACACGACCGCGAAGCCGGTGCCGAGCACGTCGTCGAGCAGGGCGTTCTGGGTGTCCCGGGTGTCGACGCGGGGCTGGATGAACAACGTGCCCGTGGGCGAGTTGGGCGCCGCGTGGGCGTGGTGCAGGACCGCCCCCTGCTGATAGCGCGGCATCGGCTTGAACCGCATCTCCAGCACATACCGTTTCAGTGACGGCACCGCCGACGCCGCGTGAATCACGCGGTCACGCAGCGCCGCCACCTTGCGGTTGGTCGGCGAGATCACCCTGCCCACCATCGTGGAGAGGTCGATCATCGCACGCGCGTGTTTGCGGCGTTCGATGTCGTAGGTGTCCAGAAGTTCCTCGCCCGCCCTGCCGGTGACGACGGCGGCGAGTTTCCAGCCGAGGTTCGCCGCGTCCCGGATGCCGCTGTTGTAGCCCTGCCCCTGCCACACCGGCATCAGGTGCGCGGCGTCACCGGCGAGCATCAGGCGGCCTTCGCGGAACGATCCGGCGATCCTGGAGTGGTGGGTGTAGACGCGGTGCCGAATCATGTCGACGCGCTCGGGATACGGGATCAGCTGGCCCAGCATGCGCCGCACGAAGGCCGGATCATCGGCCTCTTCGTCGGTCTCGTCGGGATGGATCATGAACTCGAAGCGGCGGATTCCGTGGGCGATGGCGATCGAGACGTAGGGGCGTCTCGGGTCGGCGCCGACCTCGCTGTTGGGATGGCCGAGCGGGTCGTTGGCGATGTCGACGACGAGCCAGCGGGTCGACGACGTCGTTCCGTCGAACGACACGCCCATCAGACGGCGTGTCACACTTCGCCCGCCGTCGCATCCGACGACATAGCGCGCCGACACCGATGCCTGCCCGCCGTCGAACTCGACCTCGACGCGGTCGTTGGTCTGTGTGCACTGGTGCATCCGATGGCCGAACCGGACCTCCACGTTGTCGAAACGCTCCAGCCCGCCGAACAATTCGGCGTCGACCATCGGTTGGACGAAGCCGTTGCGCTTCGGCCAACCGAACCGGGCATCGGGGGGCGCCATTTCGGCGAGGAGGTTTCGCTTGGCGTCGAAGAACCGCAGGATCTGGTTGGGCACGGTGTGCGGCAGAACGCGGTCGACGAGGCCGATCGCCTGGAACGTGCGCAGCGACTCGTCGTCCAGACCGACACCTCGGGGGTAGTCGATGAGCTTGTCGCGCTCGTCGACGACCAGGACGCGTACGCCTTCCAGACCGAGGATGTTGGCCAGGGTCAGCCCGGCCGGGCCGGCTCCGACGATGACGACGTCGACGTCCGTCTGTTCGGTCATGCGCGCCCCAGCAGGAAGTCCAGATGTAGCCGGTCGAAGGTCTTGGGGTCCTCGTACTGGGGCCAGTGCCCGCACCCCGGCATGACCTCGAACCGGGCGCCGGGGATCATCGACGCGATGCGGCGGCCCTCCTCGACATCCGCGGTGGGGTCGTCGCTCGTCCACACCACCAGGGTGGGCGCAGTGATCACACCGTACTCGTTGGGCCCCAACAGATTCCGCTGCCGTATCTCGGGGTCCTGGAGGGCCATGATGTCGCGCATCGCATCGGCGAAACCCGGCTGCCGGTAGACGCGCTGGCGGCTGGCGACGATGTCGTCGTAATCCTTCGACTTGTCGGCCATCAGCCACTTGATGCGCGCCTGCACGGTGTCCCAGGTCGGGTTCTCGGCCGCCGCCATCGAAAGGGTGATGATCCGCTTCATCACCTCCGGGTCCGCCTGCGAACCACCGGCGGTGTTGAGCACCAGCCGGTCGACGCGCTCCGGACGATCGGCGGCGATACGGGCTGCCACCCAGCCGCCGAGAGACTCGCCGCTGATGTGGGCACGACGGGCGCCGATCGCGTCCAGGAATGCGGCGAGATGGTCGACGTAGTGCCGGATTTCGAGTGGGTGCCCCGGCTTGTCGGTATAGCCGTGGCCGAGCATGTCGATCGACCACGTGGAGAAGTGCTCGGCATGCGCCTCAAGGTTGCGCACGTAGGCCTCGGCATGACCTCCGGAGCCGTGCAGGAAGACCAGCGCCGGATCGGTGGGGTCGCCGGCATGGAGGTAGCGGGTGCGCACGCCGCCGGCGTCGAGGTATCCCTGTGAGAACGCGACACCCTGCAGGTCGCTCCACACGCTCTCGAACTCCGCCACCTCTGTACTCCCTCCGTGGAGTCCCCGTCCGAAACCTTGACGGCGAGAATCGAATTCTCGTACTTTGTAAGCGTTCTGCTCATTTATCGCACATACATGTGCACTATAGTCAGAGCATCACTCTCGCGAGAGCGTCTGTCAAGGAAGGTCCGAATGGCTGATCCCGGAAACGCGAACGCGGGTCCCGGCGCCCCCGGATCCCAGACACTCGCCCGCGGCCTCAACGCGCTGCAGTTGGTGGCCGGCTCACCGAACGGCCTCACCGTCGCGCAGGTCGCCGAGGACATCGGGGTGCACCGCACCATCGCCTATCGCCTGCTCAGCACGCTGGCCCAGTACCGGTTCGTCAGCAAGGGCGAGGACGGACGCTACCGCTCCGCCGCCGCGCTCGCGGTGCTCGGTGCGTCCTTCGACAACAACGTCCGGCAACTGTGCGTGCCCACCCTGCGCGGCCTGGCCGACGAACTCGGCACCACCGTGTCGCTGCTCGTCGCCGAGGGCGATCAGCAGGTGGCGATCGCGGTGATGGTGCCCACCAACGTCTTCTATCAACTGTCGTTCCACGAGGGCAGCCGTTATCCGCTGGACCGCGGCGCGGCCGGGATCGCGCTGCTGGCCAGCATGTCGCCCCGCCCTCAGGAGCGCGATCTGGTCCGCCAGGCACGCCAGCAGGGCTGGGTGATCACCCACGGCGAGATCGAGCCCAACACCTTCGGCCTCGCAGTGCCCGTGCGGCGCCGGCAACCGTCACCGCCCACCTGCATCAATCTGATCTCGCACCGCGAGGACGTCGTCATCGACGGACGCGACGCAGTCATCAAGGCTGCCAACGAATTATCGGCGGTCCTGAGCTGACCAGGCTCCGGACATCCACAGGAAGGAGACCGCGGTGACCGAGTGGGACCACGAGGTCGATGTCGTCGTACTCGGCAGCGGAGGGGCCGGCCTGACCGCTGCGCTCGCCGCGTCGGTCAACGGCGCCACCGTGGAGGTGTACGAGAAGGCGGCCACGGTGGGCGGGACGACCGCGGTGTCCGGGGGCATCGTGTGGATACCGGCGCACGACCGCGCCGAGGGCGAACTGACCGCCGACGACGCGATGGCCTACCTGCGTGCGCAGTCGCTCGGATTCATGGACGAGGACCTGGTCGAGACGTTCGTCAGGACCGGCGCGCGAATGCTCGACTTCGTCGAACAGCACAGCGACCTCGTGTTCGAGGTCGCCGCGGGCTTCCCCGACTACAAACCCGAACTGCCCGGCGGGAAACCGGCCGGCGGTCGTTCCCTCAACGCCAAACCGTTCGACCTGTCCCTGCTCGGCGACTGGGGTGAGCGGATCTCCTCCTTTCCCGCCGACTTCAGCAACGTCGGCATCGACGCCGAGACGCGCGCACGCATCCACGCCGCGGTCGACGAGGCCGGCGACTACTGCGTCGCGGGAACAGCGCTGATCGCAGGCTTGCTCAAGGGGCTGCTCGACCGCGGCGTCGTCCCGCACACCCAGGCCCGCGCCGTCGAGCTGACCGCTGACCCCCTGGGAATCACCGGCGTGCGAATCGAACAGGGCAGCAACGACTTCCGGGTCCGCGCCCGCAAGGCCGTCATCCTCGGCACCGGCGGCTTCGAATGGGACCAGCGCCTGGTCGAGGCCTACCTGAGGGGTCCCATGCGCGGCGCGGTCTCCCCTCCGAACAACACCGGCGACGGGTTGCGGATGGCCATGGCGCACGGCGCCGACCTTGCGAACATGGGGGAAGCCTGGTGGGTGCCCATCGTGCAGATCCCCGGCGACACGTTCGAGGGCCGGCCCCGCAGCCGCAGCGTGCGACTCGAGCGCACGCGGCCCCGCAGCATCATCGTCAACCGGGCGGGCAGACGCTTCCTCAACGAGGCCGGCGAGTACAACTCGATGGCCGGGCCGTTCCATTTCCTCGACCCCAAGCTCGGCTACGCCAACGACCCCGCGTGGATCGTCTTCGACTCACTGCACCTGAAGCACTACGGCTTCCTCGGCGTCGATCCCGACGGGCCGGTGCCCGACTGGTTCTGCCAGTCGCGCGACCTCGAAGAGCTCGGCGAGAAGACCGGCATCGACCCCGCCGGGCTGGAGGCGACGCTGTCGGCGTGGAACACCAATGTCGCCGCGGAGCACGACCCCGACTTCGGCCGCGGCGCAAGCGCTTACGACGGCTACTGGGGCGACACCGATGCCGCGACGACAGCCGGCCGAACGCTCGGCCCCATCGACACCGCCCCGTACTATGCGGTGCCGGTGTCGGTCGGGGCGATGGGCACCAAGGGTGGTCCGCGCACCGACCGGGACGGACGGGTGCTGCACGTCAACGGCACCGCGATCACCGGGCTGTTCGCCGCCGGCAACGCGATGGCAGGCGCCACCGGCAAAGCCTACGGCGGTGCGGGCGGAACCATCGGTCCGGCAATGGTTTTCGGTTACCGCGCCGGCCACGCCGCGGCGACCGGCACGTCGCTGAGCTGAACCGGCACCGGCTCAGGCTTCGTCGCGGCCCGCCGCCGGGCGATCCGGGTTGACATCCGGGTTCACATTGAACAGCCGTTCGGCCGCGGTGTAGGCGTCCTCGCCACCGGCGGCGACCGACGACGCGAGCCGGTCCAGGTCAGGGTGGTGACGCAGCAGTGTCTGCGCCAGCGACAGGATCTGCGAGCGCGCCCGGGCGGCACGGCGCTCGGGGCTGTCGGCGCGGTGGTGGGCGTCGATCGCGGCGACGACCTCGTCGAGGCCGGCGCCCTGGGCGGCGACGAGCTTGAGGATCGGCACGTCGGTCTCGGCCCGCAGATCGCGCACGGTCTGATCGGCGCCGTCGCGGTCGGCCTTGTTCACCACGACGATGTCGGCGACCTCCAACAAACCGGCCTTGGCGGCCTGAACCGCGTCTCCGGCACCGGGATTGAGGATCACCACCGTCGGGTCGGCCACCGCCGCGATCTCGATCTCCGACTGGCCCACCCCGACGGTCTCCAGGATGACCAGGTCGTACCCCAGGGCGGACAGCAACGTGATCGCCGCCGGGACCGCAGCGGCCAGACCTCCGAGATGCCCGCGGGCGGCCACCGAGCGGATCAGCACATCAGGGTCGTTGATGTGCGCCGCCATCCGGATGCGGTCGCCCAGCAGGGCTCCCCCGCTGTAGGGCGAGGACGGGTCGACGGCGAGCACCGCGACCCGCATACCGACCGACCGATAGGAGCCGACGAGGGCTCCGACCGTCGTCGACTTCCCTGCACCGGGCGGCCCGGTGATCCCGACGACGCGGGCGGGGGCGACGGAGCCCAGCGCGGCGAGCACCGCTTCGCGCCTCGGGCTCTCCACGTAGCTGAGCAGACGGCCGGTGGCGCGGGCGGACCCGCCGCGAGCAGCGGCGATGAGCTCCTCGACGGTCACCGTAGATAGGTTACGCAGGTCATTCTCCCTTCTCGCAGCCGACCGCTCTCGGGCGAGAATGTTATTCTCTCGTACAGAGAGTCGCCGTTTCAAGGAGGCCACGTATGCAGGAGCTGACCCGACGGTGACACTCGACGGGAAGGTCGCCTTCGTCGCCGGCGCCAGCCGCGGCATCGGTGCCACGGTGGCCGCCGCCCTTGCGCGGGCCGGCGCGTCCGTGGCGGTCGCCGCTCGCACCGAGCAAGAAGGCAGGCTGCCGGGCACCATAGGCTCTGTCGCACAACGCATCACCGACGAGGGCGGCCGTGCGCTGCCCGTGGTGTGCGACGTGACCCGTGAGGAATCCGTCGAGGCGGCCGTCGCTGCCACCGTCGCCGAGTTCGGCGGTATCGACATCCTCGTCGCCAACGCGGGGGTGCTGTGGCTGGGGCCGATCGAGTCCACCCCGCTGAAGCGTTGGCAACTGTGTCTCGACGTGAACACCACCGGCGTCTTCCTGGTCACCAAGGCAGTCATCCCGCACGTCCGTGCCCGCGGCGGCGGTTCGCTGATCGCCGTCACCACCACCGGTGTCACGATGACCGATCACGGCGCCAATGCGTACTGGGTGTCCAAGGCCGCCGCCGAACGGCTCTACCTCGGTCTGGCCGCAGACCTCAAGCCGGACAACATCGCCGTGAACTGCCTGAGCCCGTCGCGCGTGGTACTCACCGAAGGCTGGCAGGCCGGCGGCGCCGGGATGGAGATCCCGCCCGAGATGGTCGAACCCCCCGAGGCGATGGGCCGCGCCGCAGTGATGCTGGCCCAGCAGGACGCCTCGGGCGTCACCGGCACGATCCAGCGCTCCGAAGCTCTCGCCCTCTGATTGCACGCTCACCGAAGGCGAGCGCGCGCGAAACTCCATATACCGCGGCGTGTCCCCGTGCAGACCCGCGCGCTCGCGGTGCATCAGTTCTTGGCGATCAGGCCGTCGACGATCCTGTTGAAATCGGCCGTCCCGAAGGACACGTACTCGGCGAGATTGGCATAGTCCAGCGACGCCATCACCGACTTCTCCAGCTGAATGTTCATCAGCCGCTTGGTCGCCTCGACGGCCTGCTGAGGCAGGGCCATGATCTTCTTCGCGCACGCGATCGCCTCGCCCACCGGGTCGTCGACCACATGGTTGGCCAACCCGAGCTCGACGGCCTTCTGCGCCTTGATCCGGACACCGGTCAACGCGAATTCCTTGGCCTGCAACAGACTGATCTGCGAACCCCACACCAGCGGACCACCGTCGGCGGCCACCAGTCCGATCGACACGTGCGGATCGGCGAAGAAGGCGTTCTCGGCGATGTACACGACATCCGACAGCGCGGCGAGACTGCAACCCAGTCCGACAGCGGGACCGTTGACCGCGGCGATCACCGGGATGCGGCAGCGCACCATGCCGATCACCAGATCGCGGCCGTGCTTGATCGTCTTCTGCCGCAACGCCTCATCGCGGCGCAGCTCGTCGAGATAGTGGAAATCGCCACCGGCGGAGAACGCGCGGCCGGCACCGGTGATCACCGCGGCACGCGCGCCGGGATCCTCGTTGAGCTCCTCCCAGATCTTCGCGAGGCCGACATGCAGATTGTCGTTGACGGCATTCAGATCGTCGGGCCGGTTGAGCGTGATGATGCGAAGGTCACCGTCGGCGGTGACATCGATTTCGTCTGGCATTCCGTACATGTCAGCTCCCTAAAGTGTCCAATGGCTCTTCGCGCAAGCGCTCATCGCAAGCGTATGGCTCTTCGCGCAAGCGCTCATCGCAAGCGTATGGCTCTTCGCGCAAGCGCTCATCGCAAGCCGAGGATCCGTTGCGCGATGATGTTCTTCTGAATCTGTGACGTGCCGCCCATCACGCTCTGCGCGCGGCTGTACATGTAGGCACCGAACAGCTCCTCGTCGCCGGTGCCCACCGTCTTGAGAGCCGCGTGGCCGACCGACTGCTCCACCCAGGTCATCAACAGCTTGTCCAGGGATCCCTGGGGGCCGTGGGTCAGACCGTCGAGCTGTTCGGACAACCGCCTGCGCACGTGCAGCCGCAGCATCTCGGTCTGCACCCACGCCCACGACAACTCGTCGGGCGGCGTGCCGTCGACGCCGGCGGCCATCTGCCGCACCGTTTTCCCGTACCGGGCGGAGAACCCGAGCGTCGACGGTTCCCGCTCGTGGCTGACGACCGTCATCGCCAGCTTCCATCCCTCACCGGGCGCGCCGACCATGTTCTCGGCAGGCACCCGCGCGCCGTCGAAGCTGACCTGGCCGAACTCCTTGGTGACGCCGCTGATCATCTTCAGCGGACGCTGTTCGATACCCGGCTGGTGCATCGACACGATGAACGCCGAGATGCCTTTGTGCTTCGGAACGTCTTTGTCGGTGCGCGCCAGGACCAGACACCAGTCAGCGACATCGGAGTAGCTGGTCCAGATCTTGTGCCCGTGGATGACGTACTCATCACCGTCCTTGACGGCTGTGGTCGTCAGCGACGCCAGATCGGATCCGGCGCCCGGCTCCGAGAAACCCTGGCACCAGCGCTCGGTGCCGTTGATCATGCCGGGGAGGAAACGCTGCCGGAGCTCTTCGCTGCCGTGATGGCTCAACCCGACGACGAGATACCCGAGGCTCGGGCGCGCGGGGGCCCCGGCCTTGGCGATCTCCTCGTCGACGATGACGTCATAGACCGGTGGAAGATCCTGTCCACCATAGGCTTTGGGCCAGGACGTGCCGAAGAACCCGGCCTCGAACAGCGCCTGGTGCCACTCCCCGGCCTTGGCCCAGTACGCGTCACCGGACGTCGGGAACCTGCCCTTCTGCTCTTTGAGCCAGGCCGCCAACCGGTCCCGGAACGCGGCCTCGTCGGGCGAATCACGAAAGTCCAATGGTCAGCTCCTCCAACGTGACGGGCCATGCTTCGGTGGCGGCCAGCACCCGGCGTAGATAGATGTGCGCCAGGCATTCCCAGGTGTTGCCGATGCCGCCGTGTACCTGGATCGATGTCTCACACACCGTCATCGCGGCGCGTGCGCAGTAGATCTTCGCGACCCGGGCCGCCTCGATCGCCTCCCGGGCCGGCAACTCGTCGACCGCCCAGGCGGCGTGGCGTGACACGCTGATCGATCCCTCGATCAGTGCCTCACTCTCGGCCAGAAGGTGCGCGACGGCCTGATAGGAACCGATGGCCGAGCCGTACTGTTCGCGGACCTTGGCGTACTCGGTGGCCAGCCTCTGCGTTCCGCGGGCGGCACCCACCATGTCGGCTGCCGTGGCGGCCAATGCCAGTGCATACCAACGCCCGGCATCCTCGTCGGACAGGTCCGACAGCTCCGACGGCGACTCGACCACGCCGGCGAGACTGTTCGTCAGATCGACCGTCTGGGGGTCGGCGCCCGCCACCGGGTCTCGACCGACCCGCCGGTGCAGGTCGTCGACGAGCACCGGCCCCAGATACGGGACGTCGACCAGGCCCCGGCCGAACTCCTCGGCCACGATCGCGACCTCGACCGCCGAGGCCCCGTCCGAGCGCAGGGTCCGGAAACCCGTGGCGTCGACCGCCTTTTCGAGCCGTGCGCGGCGCGCGGAGTCGTCGAGGTCGGCGACCGAACCCGGCCCGAGCTCCTCGGCCACCTCCGCGGCGGCATCCCGCAGCTGCCGCTGCTCACTGGTCAGACGGACGTCCATCAGAATCCTCCGCTCTTCGCGCCAGCGCCCATCGCGCGCTCCCGCAACACTCGTCTCAGCACCTTGCCCGAAGGCAGGCGCGGGATTTCGTCGACGACCACAACCCGGCTCGGTCGTTTGTACGAGGCCAGCCGGTCGGCGACGAGGTCGGCCAGTTCATCGGTGTCGACCGGGTGCCCCAGGGTCACCGCGGCGACGATCGCCTCGCCGTCGGCGGCCGGGATCCCGAACACCGCACAGTCCTCGACCGCGGGATGTCCGTGCAGCACCGCCTCGACCTCCGCCGGAGCAACCTGGAAACCGCGGACCTTGATCATTTCCTTGGCACGGTCGGTGATCCGCAGCCAGCCCTCGCCGTCGAGCGTGCCGACGTCGCCGGTGCGGTACCAGCCGTCCGAAAACGCCTGTGCGGTCCACTGATCCGGGAGGTATCCGGCCATCGCGGAGTCCGAGCGCACCTGGATCTCGCCTTCCTCACCCGCGCCCAGCACCTCACCGGTCTGCAGCGACACGATGCGGATACCGACTCCGGTGACGGCACGGCCGACGGTGTCCAGCCGCGCGTGCTGCAGATCGTTGCACGAGATCACCGGCAACTCACTCGCCCCGTAGGCGGTCACCCAGGTGACCCCCGTGCGTGCCGTGACCGCCTCGGCCACGCTCTGGGTGACCGGGGTGGCGCACCACATGATGTACCGCAGCGACGACAGGTCGTGGTCTTCCAGACGCGGGTGCGCCGAGAGTGCCAGCGCGATCGGTGCGACCGCCATCTCGATCGTGATGCGGTCGGACTCGATGTGACGCAGCATCGCGTCGATGTCGAACCTTCGGTGCAACCTGATCCAGGCACCGGTGTCGAGGGCCATGATGATGTTGAGCAGTCCCAGAATGTGCGAGGGCGGCGTCATCACCTGCATCCGGTCGGCCGCCGTCAGCCCCAGGGCATCGCGCCAGTGCCGAATTGCGACGGCCAGCGACGCGTGCGTGTGCCGGACCGCCTTGGGCATACCCGTTGTTCCCGAGCTGAAGACGAAGACGGCGTCGGCACCGGCGTCGGGATCGGGCGCCGCTTCCGGGTCCCGCGGCGCGATCTCGTCATCGAGAGACAGCATCGGCATCGCGTCGGCGAGCACCGGATGGTCACCGACCGCATGCGTCGCCTCCGTCAGCGCCACCGCGTGCCCGACCTCGGTCTGCTTCCACGCCGGGCTCAGCAGTACCGCTGCCGCGCCGAGTCGCCAGATCGCCCTCAGAGCGACGACGAACTCCGGCCGGTTCGACGACATCAGCGCCACCCGCGACCCCGCACCGACCCCGCGCCGTTGCAGCTCGACGGCCATCCCCGCAGCCAGAGCGTCGATGTCGGCAAGGCTCAAGCACCGATCCTCGAAGGCGAGCGCCGTCGGCTCACTCACGTCGCGCGCGCCCCTTCCGGGAGTCGTGGATGATGGCGGTGAGAGGACTACCGCTTGTCGGGGAGAATAGTATTCTCCTATTATCAGAATGACAATGTCGAGAGAGGGTCATATGACCGAGCCGCAGACACCGGGAACGGGGTCCACAGTGACTGAGCCGGCGGCGCAGGGCACGATCACCATCCACCTGGACGGCAGCACCGCGTCGGTGGCGCACCGCAACGGCGAGACACTGCTCGAAAGCGCGCGCCGGGCCGGGATGGGGCCGCCCTTCTCCTGCGAGGCAGGCAACTGTGGCACCTGCATGGCGCTGCTGACCGACGGAACCGCGACGATGCGGGTCAACGACGCCCTCACCGAGGACGAGGTCGCCGAGGGATACGTGTTGACGTGCCAGGCCGTTCCCGACACCGCGGATGTGACCGTCAACTACGACGAGTGAGCCGGCGCGTCGGCGTGCTCGTCGAGCGTCGGCGCCGGCCGGTACTCGGGCGTGTAGCCGGCGATCCGGATCGGACTGCGCACCAGACGGAAATCCCCGGCGGTGACGACCACCTCCGGCATCGCCTCCAGCGCCTCGGGTAGCGTCCGCACCGCGGCGGCGGGAATTCCCAACGGCTGCAACCGATTCTGCCAGCCCACCGCGGTGTCCCCGGCCAGGGCTGCGCTGACGAGCGCCAGCACCTCGTCGCGCCGAGACGCACGCTCGGCCATGGTGGCGAACCCCTCGATGCCGGCCTCCCGCGCGAACGACGCCCAGAATCCGTCGTGGGTGATGAACAGCGCGAGGAAGCCCTCGGCGGTCGAGAACAGTTGCGCGGGAACGTAATAGGAATGCGCCCCGAACGGATGCCGTTTGGGTTCGGCGCCGTCGTTGAGGTAGGCCGCGGCACGGTAGTTCAGTTGCGACAGCATGACGTCCTGCAGGGACACATCGACCTGCCCGCCCCGGCCCGACACGATCTGCGCCAGCAGACCCAGCGCAGCGGTCAGACCCGTCGAGTTGTCCGCCGAGGAATACCCCGGAAGCGTCGGAGGTCCGTCCGGATCCCCCGTCATGGCCGCCACCCCCGTGGCCGCCTGGATCACGTAGTCGAACGCCGGATCGTCACCGCCGTCGAGCCCGAACCCCGTCATCGCCACGCACACGATGCGCTCGTTGAACTCCTTGAGGGAGTCGTAGGTCAATCCGAGCCGGCGGATCGCCGACGGCTTCATATTGACCAGCAGCGCATGCGAATCCGCGACCAGCTCGCCCAGCTTCTGACGGCCCGCGTCCGAACGCAGATCGATCACGACGCTCTGCTTGTTGCGGTTGAGGCTGGCGAAGTAGCTGTCGCTGACCTGCCGTGAGATCTCCCCGCCCGGTGGCTCGATCTTGATCACCTCGGCGCCGAGATCGGCGAGCATCATCGTCGCGTAAGGCCCCGCCAGCATCACCCCGACCTCGAGGATGCGGATGCCCGCGAGGGGGGCGCCCGCGCTCACTGCACGGCCTTGGCGAGCTCGCCGATCACCTCACGCGTCCGGTACTTCGATGCGACCAGTTCGTCGCGCGTCTCCCCGATCGGCAGCAACCGCACCGACAGGTCGGTGACCCCGGCATCGGCGAACTGCTTGAAACGGGCCAGGATCGATTCCTCGTCACCGGCCGCACACAGGTCCCCGACATTGCGGGCGTCGCCGCGGTCGAGCAGCCGCTGATAGTTCGGCGACGTCTCCGCCTCCGCCAGAATCCGGTTGGCCCGGTCCTTGGCCGCGTCGATCTCGGAGTTGGCGCACAGGCACACCGGGATACCCGCGACGATGCGCGGTGCGGGACGACCCGCGTCGGCGGCAGCCTTGGTGATCTTCGGCGCGATGTGTTCCCCGATGGCCTTCTCGTCGGCCATCCACAGCACGGTGCCGTCGGCGCGCTCGCCGGCGATCTGCAGCATGACCGGTCCGAGGGCTGCCACCAAGACCGGAAGCGGCTGTTCGGCACCGAGAACCGTCGGGTTGTGCACCGTGAACGAATCGTTCTCGACGTCGACGTCACCGGGCCCGGCGAGCGCGGTGTTGAGGACCTCGAGATAGTCGCGGGTGTACGCGGCCGGCTTCTCGTACGGAAGGCCCAGCATGTCGCGCACGATCCAGTGGTGCGACGGCCCGACCCCGAGCGCCAGCCGGCCCGCGGCCATCGCATGCACCGAGAGTGCTTGGCGCGCAAGCGCGATCGGGTGCTGTGCCTGCAACGGCACCACGGCGGTACCGAGTTCGATGCGTGAGGTGTGCGCGGCCATCAACGCGACCATCGTCAGGCAGTCGAAGTCGTTGGGCACCTGCGGCATCCACGCGGTGTCCAGCCCTGCCGACTCGGCCCACTCGATGTCGGAGACGAGCTTGCTGACCTTGCGGGCCATGTCGCCGCGCTCAGCCCCGATCATCACGCCTAATCTCATGACTGCTCCGCCTTCTCCGTCAGCGCCCGGACGTCGCGCACCAGGTCGTCGAGCGAGGTGCCCGTCGGGAACACCGCGGCCGCACCGGCATCGAGCAGCTTCTGCACATCCCCCTGCGGGATGGTGCCTCCGACGACGACGGCGATGTCACCGGCATCGGCGGCGCGCAGCGCGTCCACCGTGCGCGCCGTCAGCGTGACGTGGGCGCCCGACAGAATCGACAACCCCACCAGCGCGACGTCCTCCTGCAGAGCGATCGACACGATGTCCTCGATGCGCTGCCGAATCCCGGTGTAGATCACCTCGAATCCCGCATCACGCAGGGTGCGCGCGACGATCTTGGCGCCCCGGTCGTGGCCGTCGAGACCGGGCTTGGCCACCAGCACACGTGTGCTCACTAGAACACCTCTCCTCTAAAAAACGACAGGCTGCTGGAACTCGCCCCAGACCGACTTCAGCGTCGACACCATCTCGCCCACCGTGCAGTACACGTTGGCGCAGTCGATCAGCTTGTGCATCAGGTTGTCCTCACCCTCGGCGGCGCGGGCCAGCGCGGCCAGGCTCTCCTTCACCGCGACGCCGTCCCGTTCGGCCTTCACCTTCGCCAGCCGCGTGAGCTGCTTGTCGCGGCCCTCCGCATCGAGCTCGTAGGTCGCGAGGTCGGGCGCCGGCTCGTCGACGACGAACTTGTTCACACCGACGACCGGGCGCTCCCCCGACTCCACCTCGCGGTGGATCTTGAACGCCTCGTCGGCGATCAGCCCCTGCAGATAGCCGTCCTCGATGCAGCGCACCATTCCGCCGTGAGTCTCGAGATCGTGCATGATCTCGATGATCTTCTCCTCGGTCGCATCGGTGAGGGCCTCGACGAAGTACGAACCGCCGAGCGGGTCGGCCACCTTCGTCACACCGGTCTCGTACGCGAGGATCTGCTGCGTGCGCAGCGCCAGCGTCGCCGACTCCTCGCTGGGCAGGGCGAACGGCTCGTCCCAGGCAGCGGTGAACATCGACTGCACGCCGCCGAGTACCGCGGCCATCGCCTCGTACGCCACGCGCACCAGGTTGTTCTGCGCCTGCGGGGCATACAGTGACGCGCCACCGGCTACGCAGCCGAAGCGGAACATCGACGCCTTGTCCGTCGTGGCGCCGTAGCGCTCGCGCACGATCGTGGCCCACCGCCGGCGGCCGGCCCGGTACTTCGCGATCTCCTCGAAGAAGTCACCGTGGGTGTAGAAGAAGAACGAGATCTGCGGCGCGAACTTGTCGATGGTCATCCGTCCGCGCTCGACCACCGTGTCGCAGTAGGTGACCCCGTCGGCCAGCGTGAACGCCATCTCCTGCACCGCGTTGGCACCGGCGTCGCGGAAGTGCGCGCCCGCCACCGAGATCGCGTTGAAGCGCGGTACCTCGGCCGCGCAGAACTCGATGGTGTCGGCGATCAACCGCAGCGACGGCTCGGGCGGCCAGATCCATGTGCCGCGCGACGCGTACTCCTTGAGGATGTCGTTCTGGATCGTGCCGGTGAGCTTCTCGCGCGGCACACCCTTCTTCTCGGCGGCGGCGACGTAGAACGCGAGCAGGATCGCCGCGGTGCCGTTGATGGTGAAGCTGGTGCTGATCTTGTCGAGCGGGATGCCGTCGAACAGGATCTCGGCGTCGGCCAGCGTGTCGACCGCCACGCCGACGCGCCCGACCTCCTCGCCGAACTCCTCGTCATCGGAGTCGTAGCCGCACTGGGTGGGCAGGTCGAGGGCCACCGACAGACCGGTGCCGCCCTGATCGAGCAGATACCGGTACCGGCTGTTGGACTCCTCGGCGGTGCCGAAGCCTGAATACTGTCGGAAGGTCCAGGTCTTTCCGCGGTATCCGGACGCGAAGTTCCCGCGCGTGAACGGATACTCCCCGGGCGGCGGTGGATCGGCCGCGCGATCACCTGGCCCGTACACAGGGTCCAGTGGGATGCCAGAGGGGGTCTCGACCCGGGGCACGACTTGCTCGCTCATCGCTGGATAACGTACTTGCAAAAAATGAGAATGCCAATACCGTCTGAGGGAAAGATGCACGCAGCAGCGTGTGCGAGGCCCCATGATCCAGGGTGGAAACCCCGGTACACAGCGATTATGGGATTCGCCTAAAATGAGAACGGCACTATCTATCGGGAAAGGGGCCACCGTGGCTTCGGAGTCGGGCACGTCCAGCACGGAATCGCTCGCCGACCGCACCCTGGTGGTGTCGGGCGGCAGCCGAGGGATCGGGCTGGCGATAGCGCTCGGCGCCGCGCGCCGCGGCGCCAACGTCGTGCTGCTCGCCAAGACGGCCGAGCCGCACCCGAGGCTCCCCGGCACCGTGCACACCGCGGTCGCCGATGTGGAGGCGGCCGGCGGAAAGGGCGTCGCCGTCGTCGGGGACGTCCGCAAAGAAGAAGACGTGGCCCGCGCGATCGACACCGCGGTCGAACGCTTCGGCGGCGTCGACATCGTCGTAAACAACGCCAGCGCCATCGCGACCGAACCCACCGACGCGCTGTCGGCCAAGAAATTCGACCTCATGATGGACATCAACATCCGCGGCACGTTCCTGCTGACGAAGGCGGCGCTGCCCCATCTGCGGCAGGCGCGCGCCGGTGCGCACGTGGTCACCCTCGCTCCCCCGCTGAACATGAACCCGCACTGGCTCGGCGCTCACCCGTCCTACACGCTGTCCAAGTACGGGATGACGCTGCTGTCCCTGGGCTGGGCGAACGAATACGCCGACACCGGCATCGGATTCAGCTGCCTGTGGCCCGAGACCTACATCGCGACGTCCGCGGTGACCAACCTCTCCGACGGCGACGCGCTGGTGCAGGCCTCGCGCAGCCCGGACATCATGGCCGACGCCGCGGTGGAGATCCTGTCGCGGCCCGCCGCCGAGGTGAACGGCCAGTGCTTCATCGACTCGGAGGTCCTGATCGCCTCGGGTGTCACCGACCTCTCCCGCTACGGCGGCGGCGACGAGCCGATCCTCGACATCTTCGTCGACGGGCGCACCTCATGAGCATCTCGCTGCTGCTGGAGATGGCCACCGACGCCGGCCCCGACCGCACCGCGGTGGTGTCCGACGACACCCGGCTCACCACAGCTGAACTCAGTGCGCTGGCCGATGGAGGCGCCGGTGTCATCGCGGCATCAGGCGCACGCCACGTCGCCTACGTGGGCACCGGCGGCGCCCTGTTGCCGTTGTTGCTGTTCGCCTCGGCCCGCGCCGCCGTGCCGGTGACCCCGCTGAACTACCGACTCTCGGCCGAGGGTCTGCGCGCGCTGCTCGACCGCCTCCCGGATCCGCTCGTCGTGGTCGACGACGAATACCGCGACGCGGTCGGTGACAGCTACCGGACGATGGGCTCGCGCGAGTTCTTCGAGGCCTCGCGAACAGCAGAACCTGCTGCCGAGTTCGCCGATCCCGACAGCGTCGGCGTCGTGCTGTTCACCTCGGGCACGACCTCGAAGCCCAAAGCAGTGGAACTCACCCACACCAACTTGACCAGCTACATCATGGGCACCGTCGAGTTCGCCTCCGCCGAACCCGACGACGCCGCGCTGATCTGCGTTCCGCCGTACCACATCGCCGGCGTCAGCGCCGCGCTGTCGAACCTGTACGCCGGCCGAAAGATGGTGTACCTGCGGCACTTCGACGCCGAGAAGTGGGTCCGGCTGGTCGCCGACGAAGGTGTCACCTCGGCGACCGTGGTCCCGACCATGCTCGATCGCATCGTCACCGTGCTGGAGACGACCGACACCGCGCTGCCCACCCTGCGCACGCTGGCCTACGGCGGATCCAAGGTGCCGCTGCCCCTGGTGCGCAAAGCACTCTCGTTGCTGCCCGACGTCGGATTCGTCAACGCCTACGGCCTCACCGAGACCAGCTCGACCATCGCCGTGCTCACCCCCGACGACCACCGTGCGGCGCTGGCCGCCGCCGACGACGCCGCGCTGCGCAGGCTCGGATCGGTCGGCCAACCGGTGCCCGGCATCGAGGTCGAGGTCCGGGCCGAGGACGGCACCGTGCTGGGACCGGGTGAGACCGGCGAGCTGTTCGTCCGCGGTGAGCAGGTCTCCGGGAAGTACACCGACATCGGCTCCGTGCTCGACGAGAACGGGTGGTTCCCCACCAAGGACGTCGCCTACCTCGACAGCGAGGGGTACCTGTTCATCGGGGGCCGCTCCGACGACACGATCATCCGCGGCGGCGAGAACATCGCGCCCGCCGAGATCGAGGATGTGCTCGTCGAGCACCCCCACGTCCGCGACTGCGCCGTGGTCGGGGCCGACGACCCGCAGTGGGGCCAGATCATCGTCGCCGTCGTGGTCCCCCACCAGGACACCGCGCCCGACCCGGAGGACCTCCGCGCGCACGTGCGGTCCCAGCTTCGCGGATCCCGGACCCCCGACCGGGTGGTGTTCCGCGACGAACTGCCCACCAACGCGACCGGCAAGGTGCTGCGCCGCGAACTCGTCAGCGAGTTGAATCAGGACCGATCGCCGGCACAGCCGGCTGTTTAACGATTGCCGGCCCGACCGGCGCGATACAAGGAGCCCCTAATGATCAAGAACGGCACCCGCCTGCAGAGCCAGGTGTGCGACACCCAACTGATCGTCGTACGCAGCGCGGACAGTCTCGACGACCTGCGGGTGGGCGGCGCGCCCGCCGTCCCCGTCGGAGACCCCACGGATTCCGCACTGTCCCTCGACGACTCGCTGGCCGACGGAAATCTGATGGGCAAGCGCTACGTCGACGACACCGGCGCCGAGGTGCTGGTCACCAAGGCCGGCAAGGGCACGATCAGCGTCGGCTCGACCCCACTGTCGCTGAAGGAAGCCAAGCCGCTGCCCGCCAGCGACTGACATGGGGCCCGGCGGGCGTACGCGCGTCTCACCGCGCCGCGTCGCGATCGCGAGCTTCGTCGGTACGACCGTCGAGTTCTACGACTTCCTGATCTACGGCACCGCCGCGGCGCTGGTCTTCCCGAAGCTGTTCTTCCCCAATGCTTCTCCGGCGGCCGGGATTCTGCTGTCGTTCGCCACGTTCGGGGTCGGCTTCATCGCGCGCCCGCTGGGCGGCATCGTGTTCGGCCACTTCGGCGATCGCGTGGGGCGTCGCAGAATGTTGGTGTACTCGCTGGTGGGCATGGGGGTCTCCACGGTCCTGATCGGGGTGCTGCCGACGTACGCCCAGATCGGCCTCGCCGCACCGATCCTGTTGACCGTGCTGCGCCTCGCCCAGGGATTCGCCGTCGGTGGCGAATGGGGCGGTGCGACGCTGATGGCCGTCGAACACGCAACAGCCGACAGGCGGGGCTTCTACGGCGCCTTCCCCCAGATGGGCGCCCCCGCCGGGACAGCTGCGGCCACGCTGGCGTTCTACCTCGCCGCCAGGCTGCCCGACGACCAGTTCCTCGCCTGGGGTTGGCGCATCCCGTTCCTCGTCAGCGCGATCCTGATCGTGATCGGACTCGTCGTCCGGCTCACCGTCACCGAGAGCCCCCACTTCGCGGAACTCCAGCGACGCTCCGAGGTCACGCGAACCCCGATCGTCGCGGCGTTCCGCCGGCACTGGCGCCAGATACTGCTCGTCGCGGGCGCGTACCTGTCCCAGGGCATCTTCGCCTACATCTGCGTGGCCTACCTCGTCTCCTACGCCACCACCGTCGCGGAGATCCCCCGCGACTGGGCGCTGCTCGGAGTGTTCCTCGGCGCGGTGGTGGCCGTCGCGACCTACCCGCTGTTCGGGGCGCTGTCCGACCGGGTCGGACGTAAGCCGTTGTACCTGGCCGGCGTCATCGCGATGGCCCTGGCCGTGGTGCCGACGTTCGCTCTGATCAACACGGGCCGCCCGGTGATGTTCGTGCTCGCCCTGGTGCTGATCTTCGGGCTCGCGATGGCGCCCGCGGCGGGTGTGACCGGGGCGCTGTTCTCGATGGCCTTCGACGCCGACGTCCGCTACAGCGGCGTGTCCGTCGGCTACACGCTGTCCCAGGTGCTCGGTTCGGCGTTCGCGCCGACGATCGCCACCGCGCTCTACGCGGCCACCGGTTCGAGCAACTCGATCGCCGCGTATCTGATTGCGGCGTCAGCAGTCTCGGCAGTCGCCGTGTGTTTCATGCCCGGGGGCTGGCGAGCCGCCCCGGCCGAGGCACGGCCGGAACACACGCCGACGGCACCGACCGGCTGATACCTTCGGCCTGGTGAGGCCACGCCGCCTGCTGACCAGGTACGCAGCTGGGCTCACGTCGGCGTACCTGCTCACGGTCGCCGAGGTGGTGGCCATCGTCGTCGCGCTGGCGGGCCGCAGCGTGGTCACCCTGGGCAACGTGCTCACGCTGGCGGTGGTCGGCCTGATCGGCACGGTCACCGTCGCCGTCGGTGCGGTGCTGATCGTCCGCCCGTCGCTGCGCTGGCTGAACGCCGGTCGGCGGCCCACTCCCGACGAGATTCGGGTCACGGCGAAAACCATGCGCCGCCAGGCCGTCATCACGCTCGCACCGTGGTTGCTCACCGCGGCGATCCTGGTCCCGCTGAACCTGCACGCCCCGGCCACGGTGTTCGTCGTGCTCACCACCGCGCTGCTGTTCGGCGCGATCGCCACCGTCACGACCGGGTTCCTGTTCACGCTGCGCACTCTGCGGCCAATTCTGGCGGGCGTCCCCACCGACGCCGAACGCCCGGTCGCCCCGGGTGTGCGCGCCCGCCTGCTGCTGATGTGGCTGGCCTGCACGGCGCTGCCCGGCTCGGCCATCGCGGTGCTGCTGATCCTGCGCTCCCAGAACTGGCTGCTCAAGCCGACGTCCCCGATCGAACTCGCCCTGCTGATCCTGGCGCTGGTCGCGGTGGTGCTGGGTCTGCGATCGATGATCCTGGTCTCCATGTCGATCTCCGATCCGGTCAACGAGGTCGTCGAGGCGATGGCCGACGTCGAGAGAGGCGAGATCGACCGCACCATCGAGGTGTACGAGTGGTCCGAGATCGGCAGGCTGCAAAGCGGGTTCAACCGGATGGTGGCCGGGCTGCGCGAACGTGACCGGCTGCGGGATCTGTTCGGCCGTCACGTCGGAGAAGAGGTCGCCCGCCGCGCCGTCGACCTCGCCGGCGAGCAGGACGACCTGGCCGCCGGCGACGAACGCGAGGTCGCCGTGCTGTTCATCGACCTCGTCGGCTCAACACAGCTGGCCGTCGAGCGGGAACCACGGGACGTCGCCGCGGTGCTCAACGAGTTCTTCCAGATCGTGGTCTCCGAGGTCGACAAACGACACGGCCTGATCAACAAGTTCCAGGGCGATGCGGCACTCGCGGTGTTCGGGGCGCCGCTGCGCATCCCCGACCCGGCGTCGGCGGCGATGGCCACCGCGCGCGTTCTCGCCTCCGAACTGCGCAGGCTGCCAGTCGACTTCGGCATCGGGATCTCGGCGGGCCCGGTGTTCGCCGGGAACATCGGTGGCCGGGACCGCTACGAGTACACCGTCGTCGGGGACGCGGTCAACGAGGCCGCACGCCTGGCCGACCACGCCAAAGACTTCGACGGCCGGACGCTGTGCTCGGGCACCGCACACCGACTGGCCGACTCCCGCGAACGCGCGTACTGGAGCGCCGACGGCCGGACCGTGCTGCGGGGCCGCTCCGAAGTGACCGACATCTTCAGCCTGACGAAACGTTAGCCCACGCCACGCAGCGGGAATGCACGTCCCGCGCGAGCACATCCACGAACCGGCAGGAGGGCCGTCGTGACCGTCGATGAGGATCAGCGCCGACCCAGCGGAGCCGAACCCGCAGCAGTGCGACAGGCTGTGCGTGGCGCGGCGATCGGCAACACCGTCGAATGGTTCGACTTCGCGATCTACGGATTCCTCGCCACCTACATCGCGGACAAGTTCTTCCCGTCGGGAGACGAAACAGCCGCTCTGCTCAGTACTTTCGCGGTCTTCGCGGCGGCGTTCTTCATGCGGCCGCTCGGGGGTTTCTTCTTCGGCCCCCTCGGTGACCGGATCGGCCGCCAACGCGTGCTGGCGATCGTGATCCTGCTGATGTCGGCGTCGACGCTCGCGATCGGCCTGGTCCCGAGCTATGACTCCATCGGGGTGCTGGCCCCGATCCTGCTGCTGGTACTGCGGTGTCTTCAGGGGTTCTCCGCCGGCGGCGAGTACGGCAGCGGGGCCTGCTTCCTCGCCGAGTACGCCCCGAACCGGCACCGCGGGTTCGTGGTGTCCTTCCTCGTCTGGTCCGTCGTCGTCGGCTTCCTGGCCGGTGCGATCACCGTCACCGCGCTGGAGACGTGGTTGTCCGAGGATGCGATGAACTCCTACGGCTGGCGCATCCCGTTCATGATCGCCGGCCTTCTCGGCGCCGTCGGCCTCTACATCCGCCTCAAGCTCGGCGACACGCCCGAATTCCGGTCGCTGCGCGAGTCGGGAGAGGTCTCGCAGTCGCCGCTGCGTGAAGCCGTCACCACGTCATGGCGGCCGATTCTGCAGATCATCGGCCTCGTCGTCATTCACAACGTCGGCTTCTACATCGTCTACACGTTCCTGCCGAGCTACTTCACCGAGACCCTGGATTTCAGCAAGGTCGACGCGTTCTGGTCGATCACCGTGGCGAGCCTGGTCGGCATCGTGCTGATCCCACCGCTGGGCGCACTGTCGGACCGGGTCGGACGCAAGCCGCTGCTGATCGCCGGTGCTGTCGCCTTCGCGGTATTCGCCTACCCGCTGTTCCTGCTGCTCAACACCGGGTCGCTGGCCGCTGCGATCGCGGCCCACGCGGCGCTCGCGGCCATCGAGTCGGTGTTCGTCAGCGCGTCGCTGGCAGCGGGCGCCGAGCTGTTCGCCACCAGGGTCCGGTCCAGCGGATACTCCATCGGCTACAACGTCTCGGTCGCCGTCTTCGGTGGCACCGCCCCGTATGTCGCGACCTGGCTGGTGTCGCGCACCGGCAACGACATCGCCCCGGCGTACTACCTGATCGCCGCCGCGATCGTCTCGCTGCTGACAGTGCTCACCATGCGTGAGACCGCACGCAAACCACTGCGCAAGCTGGTCCATCCGTGACGGTCAGCCGTCCCCCATCGCCGCGGCGCTGGCCTGCATGATGAATCGGACGGCGTCGCTGCGGGAGACCGACCCCATCATCTGTGCCGCCGCCCGCATGTCCTGCCCGACAATCCATGTCGGACCGTTGGTCAGGTTGGCGAAGGCCTCGGCGATCACGTCGTCGACCGTCGCGGTGTCCTTCGGGCGCTCATCGAGACTCGCGAGGTTTCCCCGGGCGTGCTCGAGGCGGCGCAGTGCGGGTGTATCGGTCTTTCCGAGGATCAACCCGAGGACGTCGACGCCCTTGCCGTGCAGTTCCGTCCACAGCGCTTCGGCGAACACCATGTCGAAGGCCTTCGTCGCGCTGTAGGCGACCATGTTCGGGCCACCGGCGAGACCGGCCCCGGAACCGAGAACGACGACGGCGCCACGGCCGCGCGAGACCATCGGTCCGGCGTAGTGGTGGCACAGCCGCATCAGGGTCAGACAATTGCGCCGCAGCATCGCCTCGGCAGCGCCGACAGGCTGCGCCAGAAAGGGTTTGAACTCGGGATCGGCGCCCGCGCAGTACACCAGCGTCCCGATGTCCAGGTCGGCCGTCGCCTCGATCACGGCGTCGGCGGCGGACTCGTCCGCGAGATCGGCGGTCACCACCCGCGTCGTGACACCGAACCGCGACTCGATACGTTCGGCGAGTGCTGCCAGCACCTGTCCGCGACGCGACAGCAGCACCACGTTGAGCCCGCGTTCGGCAAGCTCCTCGGCGAAGGCGGACCCGATCCCGTCGGAGGCGCCGACGACAAGCGCCCACGGACCGTAGGTGTCCTCGAAACTCATCCCGCGGACACCGTCCGGACCAGGACGGTGGTGAAGCGGCGCCTGGCGATCCGCCATCCCGCGTCGGTGCGCACCAGGTCGTCGTCGTAGAACCCGGCGGCGTTGACGCCGGATGCGTTGTCCTGCGCCATGATCAGCGCATCCACATAAGCGCGCGCCGTCGCGGAGTCGCCGTTCACCAGGGCCGTGTGGTTGGTGATGCGGTGCAGCGTATGACCGGCCATGTCGTGGGCGGCCACCATGAAGTCGGTGACCGCGTCTACGCCGTTCCACACGCCGATCTCGCCGTAGTCCAGCTCGCAGTCCTCGGTGAACACGGTGCGGAACAACGACCAGTCGCGGCTGTCGATGCCGGTGGCGTAGCGCACCTGCACCTCGCTGATCTCGAGGCGGTCGGTCTCTTCGGTCATCTCGGCTCCTCGCCCCGGTCGGCAGGCTCGTAACGGAGCATCGTCACGTCGTGCTCCGGGTAGTCGCAGAACACGGGCCTGACCCGCATGCCGATCCGGATGTCGCCGGGCTCGACGTTGACGAGCTCTGTCGTGACGCGCGGGCCTTCGTCCCACTCGACGATCGCCAGCAGCTGTGGCACCGCATCGGCGAAGTGCGGCCCCACGGGGCGGCGCGCGACGGTGAACGAGTACAGCGTTCCCATGCCGGAGATCTCGCGCCATTCCAGGTCGTTCGCCAGGGTTCCGGGCGCGCGCACCCGCGGGTAGAAGACGTAGGACCCCGACGACGGCGAGTACTGGATCACCACGCGATGCTCGGCGAGGCCGTCCCAGAACGGCGCCGAGGTCGGGGTCTTGACGGGCATCGGCCGTTCGAACGTCGGCATCTCCATGGTCAGTCCCCTTCCAGCACAAGCGTTGTCTGTTCGGACAGGATCCCGCCGTTGCCCGAGACGAACGCCCGGTCACAACGCTCGACCTGCGCGTCTCCGGCGCGGCCCATGATCTGGCGGGTCGCGTCGCAGACGTGGTGCATGCCGCCGGCATTGCCGGCCTGACCGAAGCCGAGCTGACCGCCGGCGGTGTTGAGCGGGAAATCGCCGCGGAACGTCAGGTCGTGGGAGGACACGAACTCCATCCCCTTGCCCTTGTCGCAGAAGCCGGCATCCTCCAGGCTGAGCAGCACCGTGATGGTGTAGCAGTCGTAGATCGACACCATGTCCATCTGCTCGCGGGTCAGGCCCGACATCGCGAACGCGGTGTCGGCCGCACGGACGATCGGCGTCTGCAGCAGGTCCTCGGCGTACGTCGGCGTCTTGAAGGGCACCTGCTCGCCGAATCCCTTGATCCACACCGGCCGGTTCTTCGCGCGGGCCGCCGCCTCGGCACTCGCGACCACCACCGCGGCACCGCCCACACACGGCATCACGATCTCCAGCATGTGCAACGGATCGGCGATCACCGGGCTGGCCAGCACCTCCTCGATCGTCAGCGGCTTGTCCTTCCAGATCGCGCCCTCGGTGTGATTGGCGTTCACGCGCTGATCCACGACGATCTTGGCCATCGCCCGTTCGTCATAGCCGTACACCGATGCGTACCGCTGCGCGACCTGACCGTACGGCCCGTTCTGTCCGAGATTGCCGTACGGGATCTCGAATTCGGCCTGGGGAGAACCGTATTGGTTGCTGGACGCACCGAAGAACACCGCGTCGATGAGGGGTTTGGGCTTCTTCTCCGACACCGGGGTGATGTAGCGCGCCGGGATGGCACACACCACCACGTCGCAGATCCCGAGTTCGATGGCCGCCGCCGCCCGCCAGACCATGCCGACCGCGCTGGCGCCACCCAGGTCGACGATCTCGGCGAAACCGGCTCGCACACCGAGATATTCGGCCACCGTGGAGGGCACGAAGATCTCCGACTCGTTCAGGTGCGTGGTGACTATGCCGTCCGGCGCCTCGCCGGACAGGCCGGCGTCCTCGAGAGCGGCCGCGGCGAGTTCGGCCCACTGTTCCAGCGTGAACGGCGCGGGGGTGGCCTTGTTCAGCCGCTCCGGTGGCAGTTCCACATAGCCGACGATCGCGGCCTCACCACGCAAACCCATACATGTCTCCTGTCACTTGCGGGGCAGCCCGAGGATCATCTGCGCGATGATGTTGAGCTGAATCTCCTTGGTGCCGCCGCCGATCAGCTCGGCCGGCAGATGGAAGTACGGCTCGACGACGGCCGGATCGGAATCCTCGACCAGGGCCGCCGGTGCCGTGAAGTCCAACGTCGCCTTGAACGTGCGCCGCAGCATCACGTTCATCGCCACCTTGGCGATGCTCGACGCCGGCCCGGCGGCCTGACCGTCGAGAAGACGCATGACCTCGCGTACCGCGAGCACCTTGATGGCGTTGGCGTAGGCATCGGCCTCCCCGAGCGCCGCGAGCAGACGGCTGTGGTCGGGCCGCTGCTCGCCCGCCAGCCGGCGCAGAATGCCGGCCCTGTCGAAGTTGACGTACCCGCTGATCGCGACGCGCTCCTGCGCCATCGTCGCGATCGCCAGGTTCCACCCGTCGGTGGGCCCGCCGAGCAGCAACTCGTCGGGGACGAAGACATCCGACAGGAACACCTCGTTGAAGTGCGCCTCGCCGGTCGCCTGCCGGATCGGCTGCAGCTCAATGCCTTCCGATCGCATATCGACGATGAAGTAACCGATGCCCCGGTGTTTGGCCGCATCGGGGTCGGTGCGCGCCAGCAGGGCACCGAAGTCGGCGGTGTGCGCCGAGGAGGTCCAGATCTTGTGCCCGTTGATCCGCCAGCCGCCCTCGACCCGGGTGGCGCGCGTGGTCAGTGCCGCGAGATCCGAACCGGCGCCGGGCTCGCTGAACAGCTGGCACCAGCCGAGTTCGCCGCGCTGGGTCGCCGGGATGAAGCGTTGCTGGATCTCGCGGGGCGCCGAGCTGATCAGCGTGGGCAGGATCCACTCCGAGATCCCCAGCGACGGCCGCACCAGCTCCGGGCGCTTCGCGAACTCCTCGTCGATGATGAGCAGTTGCAGCTGCGTGGCCTCGACGCCCCACGGCCGCGGCCAGTGCGGGGCGATCAGGCCGGCGTCGGCGAGCAGCGTGCGCTGCGGACCGGTCGCCAGATTCGGGTAATCCCCCTGCCTGCCGGGGGTGTCGTTGCGAAGACCCAGCGCCTCGTCGAGCACCCCTGCCACGGTGCGCCGGAAATCCGCGTCGAGGTCACCCAGTTTCACCGAGACGTCCCGGGTGGCGGTGCGGGTCAGCGCGCCCATCGATTCGGCGAACTGTCCGGCGGGACCCGCCGAGGCGGCGACGCTGGTGGCCTTGCGCCAGTACAGGTGCAGGTCGTGTTCCCAGGTGTAGCCGATCGCACCGAACATCGTCAGGGTGTCCAGGACCAGATCCGGCGCGGGCGCGATGGCCATCAGCGCCGCGCCCCAACCCGCGATCCTGTACTGCGCGGGATCTTCGCCCAGTGCCCGCACCGCGTCCCAGGCCGCGGACACCGCGAGTTCACTGTTGACCAGCAACATGGCGGCCTGGTGTTGCAACGCCTGGAAGGTGCCGATCGGCTTGCCGAACTGTTCGCGGGTGCGCAGGTGTGCGGTGACGGCCCGGACGCACCAGCCGATGGTCCCGGCGGCGGTGCACGCCACCAGAGCCAGCGCGACGCTCTGCGCATGCTGGTCGTCGATGCCGTCGAACACCGAATCGCGCGTGCACAGGTACCCGTCGAGGCGCACCACCCCGACGTCGACGGTCCTGTCGGTCCCGGTGCGCGCGTCCACCGAACACTGCGGGCGGGTCGGGTCGATCACGAACCACACGGTGCGCTCGCCGGAGCGGGCGGCGGCGACGATGATCTGCGCCGCGCACACCCCGGGCGTGGCCGGCGCGCTGCCCTCGACGGTCCATCCGTCGGCTGTCGGCGTCGCGCGAAACCCGTCGGCCGACCACGCCGGGTCCACCGGCGGGATCACGGCCGCGGGTGAGCCCGTGGCCAGTCGGCGCAGCACCTCGGGGGCCGGCCCGTGCGGCTGCGCCAGACCGGCGACCGCACCCGCGGTCACCGTCTGCAGCACCGGACCCGGCAGCAGGGCGAGCGCGGCCGCCTCCAGCACGCAGGCGGTGTCGGTCAGGGCGCCGCCCTGTCCGCCGAACTCCTCCGGCAGATGCACGGCGTGAAACCCGTTCGCCACGAACTCATCCCACCAGTTCGGCAGCTCGCCGGCAGCCAGCGCCTCGAAGGACGCCCTGGTCTTGTCGATCGGTGCGTGCCGCGCCGCGAACTGTGCCACGGCGTCGGACAGCTGGTGCTGTTCGGGTGTCAGACCAATCGTCATCGGGTTCCCTCGGGGGCGGCGGATCGTCTCCGGTCGGTGAAGAAGTGCGCGGCCGAGACGATCGAGTCCGCGAGCGGTCGCGGGTTCCAACCGAGCTCGCGAACGGCCTTGGAATGGTCCAGCGGCGTCATGATGTGCATCAGGCGGATGTTCAGCGGGGTGAGCATGGTGTCCGTGTTCCGCACCCGTGCGACAGCCGCGCCCAGATGGGCGGCGGCCGCCATCGCCCGAATAGGCACGCCGAACCTCGGTGGCCTCATGCCCACTGCCGCGCAACCGATCTCATGGATCTCCCGGGTGCTGATGAACCGGTCCGACACGATGTACCGCTCGCCGATCCGGCCGCGTTCGCCGGCAAGGATCATCGCTCGGGCGGCATCCTCGATGCCGACCGCCTCGGCCTCGTAGCCCCGGATGTAGAACGGCAGCTTGCCGCGCACCGCGGCGGCCAGCATCGCCCCGTGTGGTGTCGGCTGGAAGTCGCCGGGTCCGTAGGTGTTGGCCACGCACATCGCCACGCCCGGGAGCCTGTTCCGGGCGCTGTCGCGCAGCACCATCTCCTCGGCCACGACCCTGGACCGGATGTACTCCCCGCCGCGGTCGAGCCAGTTGTGTTCGGTGCGCTCATCGGCCGGCCCACCGGCCCGCAACCCGATGGTCCCGATGGAACTGGTGAAGACGAACCGGGTGAGACCGGCGTCGGCGGCGATGTCGAGCACTGTGCGCAGACCGTCGACGTTCGTCCGCCACATCGGCCGCGGATCGCGCAACCAGGGCCTCGCGTCGACCACGCAGTAGTAGACGACATCGCATCCCGACATCGCGGTGCGCAGTGCGTCGGCGTCGAAGATGTCGCCGTAGCGGACCTCGACGGGCAGACCGTCGATCCCGCGGGTCGAACTGGTCCGCCGGATCAGCACCCGCACGTCCGCGTCGCCGTCGGCGACCAGTTGCCTGGTGACGTGGGAGCCGAGGAAACCGCTGGCACCGATCACCAGCTTCGTTCCCGCCATTGGCCTTTACGCCTCCGCCTCATGTCAAACGAGACGCAGCGTCTCGCCTTGTGGCACACTACGGGCGATGCCCCATCGTGTAAAGCCGACCGGCGGCCCCCGATGACCGCCGAGATCAGTACCCCTCGACGCCGCAGCGAGAAGTCGCGGGTGGCCATCGTCGACGCCACCCGAGGGCTTCTGCTGGAGCGGGGCTTCGACAAACTCACCATCGAGGCGGTCGCCGCCCGCGCCGGCGTGGGCAAGCAGACGATCTACCGCTGGTGGCCCAGCCGCCACGCGTTGGTGGCCGACGTGATCCTCGAAGACGCGGACAGGATCCTCCGACCGATCGACCACACCGATGACGTCGCCGCCGACGTCTGCGCGTGGGCCACCGGTCTGGCCAAGGCCCTGACCACCGCGCGCGGCAACGCGATGCTGCGCATCCTCACCGCTGCGGGCATGGAGCACCCCGACACCGCGGCGCGCCTGCAGGCCGGTTTCAGCGTGCCGTTGCACGACACCGTCCGAAACCGTTTGGCGGCGTCCGGTTTCACCGACCGCGCCGTCCAGGACGGAGCCGACGCAATCGTCGGCGGCATCGTGTACGCCATTCTCAATGAGGGCCGCGCCTTCGAGTCGCGCCGGGCCGAATCGATTTCCCGCGCGGTTCTGGCCGGCATTTCGGCGCGGTGACCTGGCATTGCCCGTCGTGTCGGGGTTGGATGTGGGAATGGCCGCCGTCAGTCACTCCCGACAAGTCGCCGGCGACCCCATCGCGATCTGGACGGTGCTCGCCGATTTCGGCGGCCTCCACGCATGGGCCGACAGGGTCGACCACTGCTGCCTGCTGAACAGCCGCGAACCCGGGATCGGACTGAGCCGGCGCGTGCAATCGGGCCGCGACACCTTCGTCGAGAGCATCACCGCGTTCGACCCACCGCGGCTGCTCGCCTACGACATCAGCGGTGTCCCGAGCGAGTTCACCGCATCGAACCGCTGGGACATCGGGGTCCACCGCGACGGTCACACCGCCGTGACGTTGACCAGCGCGGCCACCGTGACCGCACGTTGTCTGCCCACCGGCGCCGAGCGCGTCTTCGCACACCTCGTCGCGCACCGGTCGAAGTACCTTCTCGACGCGCTCGATCGCACACTGAGGGAGAATCCATGACAGCGCAGAGGCCAGACGTCGTGATCGTGATGACCGACGAGGAGCGTGCGATCCCGCCGTACGAATCGGATCGGGTACGTACCTGGCGTGACGAAACCCTGACCGGCAGAAGGTGGTTCGAGGAGCACGGCGTGAGCTTCACGCGCCACTACACAGGATCACTCGCGTGCGTCCCCAGCCGTCCGACCATCTTCACCGGCCACTACCCGGACCTGCACGGGGTCACGCAGACCGACGGCATCGGCAAGTCCCACGACGATTCGCGGCTGCGGTGGCTGCGCCGCGGCGAGGTCCCGACCTTGGGCAACTGGTTCCGTGCCGCCGGCTATGACACGCACTACGACGGCAAGTGGCACATCTCCCACGCCGACCTGACCGACCCGTCCACCGGTCGACCACTGGCGACCAACGACTCCGACGGTGTCGTCGATCCCGGTGCCGTAAAACGCTATCTGGACGCCGACCCGCTGGCGCCGTACGGCTTCTCGGGCTGGGTCGGGCCGGAACCGCACGGCGCCGGCCTGGCCAACGCCGGAATCCGGCGCGATCCGCTCATCGCCGACCGCGTGGTCGCCTGGCTGACTGCCCGTTACGCGGCCCGCGCCGCCGGAGATTCTGCTGCGCTACGTCCGTTCCTGCTGGTCGCCAGCTTCGTCAATCCCCACGACATCGTGCTGTTCCCGGCGTGGGCACGCCGAAATCCGTTGTCCCCCTCGCCGCTCGACCCGCCGTCCGTCCCGCCCGCGCCCACCGCGGACGAGGACCTCTCGACGAAACCCGCCGCACAGATCGCGTTCCGCGAGGCCTACTACTCCGGATACGGGCCCGCCGGCAGCATCGAACGCACCTACCGCCGCAACGCCCAGCGCTACCGCGATCTGTACTACCGCCTGCACGCCGAAGTGGACGAACCGATCGATCGCGTGCGGCGCGCCGTGACCGACGGCGCCGGAGCGCATCCGACGGTCCTGGTCCGCACGGCCGACCACGGCGACCTGCTGGGCGCCCACGGCGGACTGCACCAGAAGTGGTTCAACCTCTACGACGAGGCCACCCGGGTGCCGTTCGTCATCGCCCGGACCGGACCCGACGCCACCACGGCCCGCACGGTGACGGCACCGACGTCGCACGTCGATCTGGTGCCGACCCTGTTGGCCGCGGCCGGGATCGACGCCGAGTCCGTCGCCGCCACGCTGGGGGAATCGTTCACCGAGGTCCATCCGCTTCCGGGCCGTGACCTGATGCCGGTTGTCGACGGTGCGCCCGCGGACGAGGACCGCCCGGTGTACCTGATGACCCGGGACAACGTCCTCGAAGGCGACACCGGGGCCTCCGGCCTTGCCCGGGCCCTTCGCCTGACCTCGAGAGTCCCTGCGCCGCTGCGGATCCGGGTACCCGCACATACCGCGGCGAATTTCGAGGGCCTGGTGCTGCGGGTCCCCGAGACGTCCGCGGCGGGCGGCGGCGGCCACCTGTGGAAGCTGGTCCGGTCGTTCGACGACCCCGGCACCTGGACCGAGCCGGGGGTCCGTCAGCTGGCGGCCGACGGCGTCGGCGGCCCCACCTATCGCAGCGAGCCGCTCGACGACCAGTGGGAACTCTACGACCTGACCGACGATCCGATCGAGCAGACCAATCGGTGGCCCGACCCCGCGCTGCACGCACTCCGCGCGTACCTACGGACGCAACTCAAACACGCTCGCGCACAATCGATTCCCGAACGCAACCAACCCTGGCCGTATGCCCGGCGGCAACCCCCGCCGGCGCGGCGGTGGACCCCGGGGCGGGCGCTGCGCCGGCTGCTGGGCTGACGCAGCGCACGGTCCCCGGGCCCGAGGTCACGCCTTGGTGAGCTGCTTCTCGTGGTAGAGCCGGGCCCACTCCGCCCGCGGACGGATCGAAGTGTCGACGTCGGCGGCCTTGGCGCGCAGAGCGCCGGCCGTGGCTTGGTCGCGGGGGGTCAGCTTGAACGGGTCCCAGCCGAAGAAACGGCAGGAGTTCTGCCAGGTGATCTTGTTGATGTCGGAATCGGACGCACCGGCCGCGTTCAGTTCGGCGAGCACCTGCTCGGGCGCGTCCGGCCAGAAGCAGTCCGAATGCGGGTAGTCGCACTCCCACGCGATGATGTCGATGCCGATCTCGTGGCGCAGCTTCAGCGACGTCTTGTCGGTGACGTAGCAGGCCAGCGAGTGCTCTCGGAAGACGTCCGACGGCAGCTTGTCCCCGAAGTCGCGGCGCAGCCACTTCTGGTTGGTGTAGTGCCGGTCGCTGCGGTCGAGATAGAACGGGATCCACCCGATCCCGCCCTCGGAGAACGCGAACTTCAGATCGGGGTAGTTGCGCATCGCCGGGCCCCACAGCAGGTCCTGTGCGCACATCGCCGAGACCTGGGTGGCCAGGATGATGAGGTTGTCGATCGGTGCGTTGGGCGCCATGCTGATCGCGCCGAAGCCGGTGCCGATGTGCAGGCACATCACCACGTTCTCCTCGGACAGGGTGCGGAAGACCGGACCCCAGTAGTCCTCGTCGTGGTAGCTCGGCAGACCTTCCAGGTGCGGCAGCTCGGGCATGGTGACCGCCCGGCAGCCCTTGGCCGCCACCCGGCGGATCTCGTTGCACATCCCCTCGGGCGTCCAGGTCGGCAGGATCGCGATCGGGATGAAGCGGTCAGGGTAGGAGCCCGCCCACTCGTCGATGTGCCAGTCGTTGTAGGCCGACACCATGACCAGGGTGACGTCTTCGCGGGTCATGTTGAGGTGACGGGCGGAAAACCCGGTGAAGGTCGGGAAGCACATCGAGGCGAGGATCCCGTTGCGGTTCATGTCGCGGACCCGCTCGTGGACGTCGTAGACCCCGGGGCGCATCTCGGCGAAGCCCGCCGGATCGCGTCCCCATTCCTCGGCGGGCCAGGAGACGACCGCGTTCAGGCCGCTGACACCCTGCGGGCGGCCCTGGTACATCCACTGGTCGACGCCCTTCTCGTCGGTGACGACGATGGGCGCCTCCTCTTTGTACTTCTCGGGGACATGGCGCAGGAACATGTCGGGCGGTTCGACCACGTGGTCGTCGATGCTCACCAGGATCAGATCGTCTTCACGCATAGTTCAGTAGTACCGTCTGCAGACGTGACCGTCTCTGCGTCTTCGGACAGAGTCTTGTCCGAAACGGCCAATCTGTCTCCGCGTCGGGTGATCGACCTCCGCCGCGGCGGCCGCGCGCTCGGTGGCAGCTACCTCTACGAGGGTGACGAGCTGATCACCGGCTGGCACTCCCATGACGTGCACCAGATCGAATACGCGCTGCACGGGGTCGTCGAGGTCGAGACCGACTCGGCGCACTACCTGCTCCCGCCCCAGCAGGCGGCGTGGATCCCGGCGGGTCTGGAACACCAGGCCGTGATGAACCCGGACGTCAAGACGGTGGCGGTGATGTTCGACCCCGCGCTGATCGCCGACGGCGGTGACCGCGCCCGCATCCTGGCGGTGTCGCCGCTGATCCGCGAGATGATGATCTACGCCCTGCGCTGGCCCATCGATCGAGGACCGGCCGACGCCGCCAGTGATGACACAGTCGCCGACGGCTTCTTCAGGACCATGGCGGCCCTGGTGTGCGAGGCCCTCGACCACGAGGCGCCTCTGAGCCTTCCCACCTCAGACCACCCCATCGTCGCCGCGGCGCTGGACTACACCAAACGGCACCTGGACACGGCGACCGCCGAAGAGGTCAGCCGGGCGGTGTCGGTGTCGGAGCGCACGCTTCGCCGCCTGTTCGCCGACACCCTCGGATTGCCTTGGCGCACATATCTTCTGCACGCCCGGATGCTGCGCGCCATGGCCCTGCTGGCAGCACCGGCCCAGTCGGTGCAGGAAACCGCCACCGCGGTCGGCTTCGACAGCGTCAGTTCGTTCACCCGCGCGTTCGCCCAGTTCTGCGGCGAGACGCCCTCGGCCTATCGCAAGCGGGTCGCCGATTCGGACTGACGAGCACGGTCACTCGCGGGTCACTCGCGGCGGAACAGACCCTCCCGCAACAGCGTGTCCACGGCACGCTGCCAGCGATCGAGCTGACGGGGGGTCGTGAACGGTTCGGACAGGTGACGGTCGAGGTGGTGGCGCAGGCTGATCGCGCCGAGCGCGAGAACCAGGCCGTTGATCGCAGCCCAGGTGATGTCGATGTCCGGTCGGACCTCCCCCCGGTCGATCCGCTGTTGCCAGCGGGCGATACCGCTGGCAAGGAGCGTGTCGAAGATCCTCGTGCCGATCGGGCTGCCGTCGGCCAGCGCGCGCCCCAGGTAGGCGACGACGTCGGGTTCCTCGGCGAACATCCTCGTGATCCGGTTCCCGATCTCGGCGACCGAATCGACGGGCGGTTCCGGCAGCGGTCGCGACATCGTGGTGACGACGAGCTTCATGACGTAGTCGTCGACCGCCTCGATCAGACCGGCCTTCGTGGCGAAGTGGTGCTGCACCAGACCCAGGGAGACCCCGGCCGCCGCTGCGACTCCCCGCAGCGTCGTCGCGGCGGCGCCGTGCTCGCCGAAGCTGTGCAATGCGGCCGCACGGATCCTCTCGATGTTGCGTGGCCCCTCGGACCCGATCCGGCCTGACACAGACTTCACATCAGCCACCGTAGACAACTTTGTCACCAAACCCGGTTCGACAATACAAACGTATTGTCCCTACGATACGGACGTACCGTCGCGTCAGCATGAACCAGGGGGGTGTCTATGTATCCGCTATCAATCGACGAGGACCCGTGGGCCGCGCCCTGCACGCGCGACCCGGACCGGTGGACCACCACGGCAGACGATGGCGCCAAGGCGCTCTGCCGCGCCTGCCCGCGCCGCTGGCAGTGCGCGAAGGAGGCGTGTGTGACGCCCGGTGCCGTCGGACTGTGGGCGGGAATCGTCCTGCCCGAAGGTGGCCGCAACCGTCAGTTCGCGCTCAAACAGCTGCGATCTCTGGCAGAACGGAACGGGTTCTCGGTCAGAAGGCGGTGACTTCGCTCACCGCTCGGGCACATCGGCGGGCCGCACCGACGCGTGTGTGGTCGCGATGAAATCGTCGAGAAGGTCGACAACGGCGTCGGGTTTCTCGACGTGCGGGAAGTGTCCGACCCCGTCGAGGATCTCCAGACGGCATCCCGGCCGATGCTGATCCAGCGCGAAACCGTGGTCGACGGGGATGATCCGGTCCTGATCGCCCCAGATGACCATCAGTGGGAGTTCGGTCGTCAGGTGCAGCTTGTTCAGCGCACTCACGGCCTGGCCGCGGTAGTCGACGACCGCCCGCAGCGTGCGCAGAAATGCGTGACGGGTGTGAGCGTCCGAGAGAGACGCGTACGCACTCCACATCTCGGCGCCGCGCGGTGACTGGATGTTCCTGGCGGAGAACCACGCGCGCACCCTGTCCCCTGCCCGGACCACCGGCGACGGAGCGATCAAGGGCAGGAGCAGCTCGGAGCCGGGAGCCGAGAGCAGTCGCAGAGTCCAGCCGACGTCCTGCCCGAGACCCCCACTGCTGATAAGGACCAGCCGGCGGCAGTAGTCGGGGTGCTGATAGACGAACTGCATCGCCACCCCACCACCCAGCGACTGGCCGACGACCGTGACGCTGCGGATGCCGAGTTCGTCGAGCAGGTCGCGCAACCACGCGGCGAATGCACCGAGGGAGTAGTCGCCCCGGGGCTTGGCCGAGCTGCCGTGCCCGAGCAGGTCGGGCGCGATGACCCGGTACCGCTTCGCCAGGTGCGGAATCACGGCACGCCACGTCTCCGAACTGCCCGCCATGCCGTGGAGGAGGAGCAGCGTCTCCTCACCGTCCCCCTCGTCCCGGTAGGCGCAACGGTCGCCGTGCAGATCCAGATACCGAAGATCGGTCGGTTCTGCGGGTTCCCCCGTCTCACGCCGAAATACGCCATGGTGACCCGCACATCTTCAACGGGCGGAGTCCCATCCCACAGATAAGAGGTTTCACAGATTTACCGACGGGTAATTACCCCGGCAGCCAGTCGCTTGCTCAGGAGGAAAACCCATGGCCGAGAGGGCCGAAGCCGCCACCGCCAGTTCCGATGACCCGTTCAACGAAACCGTCGCGACCACCGGGCTCTTCCTGATCATCACCGCGATCATCTCGCTGGCGTTCGCGCTGGCCAGCTGGGGCATGTCCGAGACCCTGATCGCGGGGTTCGCGGGAGCAATCGCGGTGGTGAGCTTCACGTCCAGCATTCTGTGCTTCAAGACCCAGGCGAGCGAGTCGCCGGCGCCGGTAGCCGCCGAGGTCGCCGCCTGACGCGGACGCACCTGCAGACGCGGTGACGGCCAGCCAAGCACCGCCTGCTTGCTGACACCCGTCTGAGGCCGTTGTTCTGACTGGTCAGCTCCACAAATTGAGTGCGGTCAGTCACTTGCAGAAACTCCCTCTGCGAACGTAGAGCAGCCGATTTCGACTGCCTGCGGGTTGACGCCCGAAAAGTATTTAGATGTGCGTAGTATGACGCCGTCGTCAATACTGTGGCGGCTCCTCGGAGCCGCGCAACGGGGCAGCACACGCTACGCCGGCATCTCCTCTGTCCGGTGTGGGCCGCTGCAGCAGATCGGAAGAGAAGCGCATGGATGTATCCGGCAGATATGTGGTCAACACCTCGGATCTCGACGAGGCCTCGGGCATCCTCGCGGCGACCTACAGCCGGATGCGCATCTCCCCCTGCACCCACACCAACGCGCACCGCTGGATCCGAATCTGGCGCACCCGCGTCGGGCCGATGACACTCGACGATGCAGAGATCACCGCCGACATCCACTACGAGTTGGACGCACCGCAGTGCGTCCTGCTGTGCCGCATCCGCGCCGGATCCCTCGATCTGCGCATCGGCGATCAGGTCACCTCCTTCGGCCGGGGCGAGTTGATCGCCGTGGTCGCCGACGGCGCGTCGATGGAGGGAGTCGCGCGACAGACGCGGTGCGATCTGGTGACGTTCGACAGGACATTGTGGGGCGAGGTGACCGCCGAGCGCGGAGACCGCCGCTTCGGCAGTCCGCTCAAGCGATTCAGCTCACCGATCAATCCGTCCGCGGGGCAACAGGTCGCCGATGTCATCGACCACATCCGCCGCTTCGTGGCGAACAATCCTCTCGTGGCTCGCGAACCTCTGGTGGCGGGCAGCGCGGCCCGATACCTCGCCGCGACGATGCTGACCGCGTTCCCGAGCGCCGGCTTCACGGTGTGAACGACGAAAGATACTGCGCTAGAACAGCTTTGCGCGTGCGCCCGATGACGCGAGAGTGCGGGCGGTGGGACTCGAACCCACACGTTCTCTCGAACACGGGCACCTAAAGCCCGCGCGTATCGCCAATTTCGCCACGCCCGCAGTGGGTGCGATCGTACCAATCTCGCCGTGTCAGAGCCTCCGCCTAGCCTATCCCTATCGGATGGGGGTGCTGATGACGCGATCGCTCGACGATTTCAAGGCTGTTCAGCGCCTGATCGCGGAGGGACTCACGGACTACGGCATATCCCGTCTGACCGGTATCCCAAGGCCTACAGTCCACGACTGGCGACACAAGCCGCCGCCGAGCTTGACCCGACCTGAGGCGGCGTCCCCTTGCGGCACGCTGCACGAATTCAGCGACCTACCCGCGCATGCCTACGCGTACCTACTGGGGCTGTACCTGGGTGACGGATGCATCGCTCGCGACCGCAGGTCGTGGCGGTTGCGGATCGCTTGCGACACCAGTTACCCCGCGATCATCGACCGGTGCCGCCAGGCGATCGATGCCGTCATGCCCCAGCAGCGCGCCGCTGTCGTCAAGAGAAAGGAGAATTGCGCGGAGGTCAATCAATACTCCAAACACTGGCCTTGCCTCTTTCCCCAGCACGGACCCGGGCGCAAGCACCATCGGCGAATCTCACTCGAACCGTGGCAGCAAGCGATTGTCGATCGTGAGACGGAGGAGTTCGTGCTCGGACTGATCCACAGCGACGGGTGCCGAGTTGTCGCCAACGACCGCGGTGTGCGCAGCGTCCGCTATCACTTCAGCAATCGGTCCGAGGACATCATCGGGCTGTTCACCGGGGCGCTGGACGCTCTGGGCATTCCGTGGCGACGGTCGAACGCCTATACCGTCTCTATTTACCGCAAGGCTGCAACCGCGCGTCTGGACGAGTTCATCGGACCGAAAGATCGCGCGGTACCGTTGACCCGTGTCCACTACACGGCGTAGGAGGCCGGCGCTCATCCTGTTGGCGACCGCCGCCGCCCTCGGCTGCCTGGCACTGGCGTGGTGGCAGTGGACGCGTTACGAATCGACGTCCGGCAGTTTCCAGAACCTCGGCTATGCGATGCAGTGGCCGTTGTTCGCGGGGTTCTGTTTCTACGCCTACTTCAAGTTCGTGCGCTACGAGGAAGCCCCGCCCGAGCTGCACCCCCAGGATGCGGTCACCGAGATCCCGGCCGGCCTGCTGCCCGAACGTCCCCGACCCACGACCCCGCGCGGGGTCGAACCCGACGACGCCGTCGGTACCGATCCCGATGACGCCGATCCCGCCCTGCGCGAGTACAACGCCTACCTGGCGGAGCTGGCCAGGACAGACGACGAGACCCCAGCAGACAAGAGGACCCGGTAAGTGACCGCACCCCAATCCCCCTCCCCCCTCACCCCCGTCGAGTCGATCCGGAAGGCGCTCACCGGCTATCGCGTGCTTGCCTGGGCGACCGGGTTGTGGCTCATCGCTCTCTGCTACGAGATGGTGATGAAGTACGGGTTCAACGACGACTCGTTGGGCTGGATCGCCGTCGTGCACGGCTGGGTGTACTTCGTCTATCTGCTCTTCACCGCCAACCTCGCCGTCAAGGTGCGCTGGCCCATCGCCAAGACGGTCGGTGTCCTGCTGGCGGGGACGGTCCCGCTGGTGGGGCTCATCGTCGAGCATTTCCAGACCCAGAACATCAAGGCGCAGTTCGGGATCTAGCTACACTCGACCGGGATGTCAGTCAGCCTCGGCGCTGCCCCGGCGGGCCCGCCGAGCGCACCGCCCATCCACCACCGCGATCATGCGCGGGATCCCGCCCTCACGGGCCTGCGGGCCGTCGCGGCCCTGCTCGTCGTCGGCACCCACGCCGCCTTCGCCACCGGTTATCTCACGCACGGCTACCTCGGCACGATGGCGGCCCGGATGGACATCGGCGTCGCACTGTTCTTCGTGCTCAGCGGATTCCTGCTCTTCCAGCCCTGGGTGAGTGCGGCAGCCGAGGGCCGGCCCGCGCCGTCGGTGCGCCGCTACGGCCGACGCCGAGTGCGTCGCATCGTCCCCGCATACCTGATCACCGTCGTCGCGGTGTTCGAGATCTACACCGTCTTCACCCCCGGCCCGAACCCCGGCCAGACCTGGTCGGGCCTGCTGCGGCATCTGACCTTCACCCAGATCTACTCCGACGACTACCTGGCGACAATGCTGCATCCCGGCCTCTCGCAGATGTGGAGTCTCGCCGTCGAGGTCTCCTTCTATCTCGCGCTGCCCGCGCTGGCGTTCGCAATCTTCCCGATCGCCTGCCGGAGGCGCTGGCACCCCGGGCGCGCGCTGGCCGCCATCGCAGTGCTCGCCGCCGTCTCACCGGTCTGGACGCTGGCCGCGACCACCACCGACGTCCTGCCGAACTCCGCCGGGATGTGGCTGCCCGCCCACCTCGCCTGGTTCGCGGGAGGTATGGCGCTGGCCGTGCTGCGCGCAACGGGTGCGCGCTGCCCCACCGCCGTCGCGCTGCCGCTGGCAGGCTTGCTGTACCTGGTGGTGTCCACTCCGCTCGGCGGCACGATTGCCGGTCCCGACCCCGCGTGGGTGCCGGTAATGAAGTCCACGCTGTATGCCGTCATCGCCACGCTGGCCGTGGCCCCGGCGGCCCTCGCAAGCCGGGATTCCTACTCGCGGGTGCTCGCCAGCAGACCGATGGTGTGGCTGGGTGAGATCTCCTACGAGATCTTCCTCGTGCACGTCGCGGTGATGGCGCTGACCATGAACCTCGTGCTGGACTGGCCGCTGTTCACCGGTTCGATGCCCGGGCTGATCGCAGCGACACTGGTGCTCACCATCCCACCGGCATGGCTACTGCACACGGTCACCCGACCTCAGGTCAGAGATCGCAAAGCGGGCAGCAGTGCCTCCAACGCCCTGCCGCGGTGCGACGACGCGTCCTTCTCCTCGGGCCGGAGTTCGGCCGCCGACCTCTCCGAACCGGCGGGCAGGAACACCGGGTCGTAGCCGAATCCGCCGTCGCCGCGCGGCTCCCGCAGGATGGTGCCTCTCCACTCACCGCGCACCACCCGGCAGTCCGCCTCACCGGGTCCGGACACCAGCGCACACGCCGACACGAACGCCGCGCCGCGCCGCGCGTCGGGCACGTCGCGGATCTGACCGAGCAGCAGCGCGGTGTTGGCGGCGTCGTCACCGTGGCGTCCGGACCACCGGGCGCTGAGCACCCCCGGCATCCCGTTGAGGGCGTCCACCTCCAGACCGGAATCGTCGGCCACCGTGGGCAGACCCGTCGCGGCGAACGCGTCCCGCGCCTTGGCCAGGGCGTTCTCCTCGAAGGTCGCGCCCGTCTCCGGCGCCTCGTCGAAGGCCGGCACGTCGTCGAGGGAGACCAGCGTCAGCCCGGTCACCCCGGCGGCGTCGAGCACCCGCCGCAACTCGGCGAGCTTCTTGCGGTTGCGCGACGCGACCAGTAACCGGGTCAGCTTCCGAACGCTTTCTTCGCCGGTTCGGCGGACTCCGGGAGTGTGCCGGGATACGGCAATTCCAGTGCCGCGCGCTGGATCTCGAACAGCTGGTCACATGCCGCCATTGCCGCGTCGAGCATCTTGTCCAGCGTGGAACGCGGGAACGTCGCACCTTCGCCGGTGCCCTGGATCTCGACGAGCGTGCCGGTGTCGGTCGCGACCACGTTCATGTCGACCTCGGCGCGCGAATCCTCGGTGTAGGGCAGGTCGACGCGGACACGGCCGTCGACGACGCCCACGCTGACCGCGGCGATCGCGCACGACAGCGGCCGCGGATCCGACAGCTTGCCCGCGGCGCCCAGATAGGTGACTGCGTCCGACAGCGCGACGAACGCACCGGTGATCGCCGCCGTGCGGGTGCCGCCGTCAGCCTGCAGCACGTCGCAGTCGATCGCGATGGTGTTCTCCCCCAGCGCCGCAAGGTCGATGCACGCCCGCAGCGACCGACCGACCAACCGGCTGATCTCCTGGGTCCTGCCGCCGACCCGGCCCTTGACCGACTCGCGGTCCGAGCGGTCGTGGGTGGCCGCCGGCAGCATCGCGTACTCGGCGGTGAGCCAGCCCTGGCCGGAACCCTTACGCCACCTCGGCACGCCCTCGGTCACGCTCGCGGTGCACATCACCCGGGTCTCGCCGAATTCCACCAGCACCGATCCCGCCGGATGCGTCGTGAAACCGCGGGTAATGGTGACCGGGCGCAATTCGTCGTCGAGCCGGCCGTCTTCTCGTCTGGACACGGGGCAACCCTATCCGGTCCCCCGCGCACGTTCCCTCAGGAGCGGGAGACCTCGAAGGTCTCGTTGCACACGACGGCGTGCACAGGGCCGTCGAATTCGGCCTTCGCCTCGCTGATCACGTCCTCGCGCGACGTCCAGGGCGGAATGTGTGTCAGGAGCAGCTCACCCACACCCGCATTGGCCGCCGCACGCCCCGCCTCGGTGCCCGACAGGTGCAGCCGGGGTGGACGGTCCGGCGAGTGCGTCCACGACGCCTCGCACAGGAAGACGTCGGCGTCGCGGGCCAGTTCGATCAACTGGTCGCAGTAGCCGGTGTCGCCGCTGTAGACCAGCGTCGCACCGGACGGATCGGTGATGCGCATGCCGTAGGACTCGGTGGGGTGACACACCACCCGGGGCAGGATCGTCAGCGCGCCGATCTCGACGGGCTGCGCGTCGACCCAGTGACGGATGTCGAAGATGTCGGTGAAGTCGTCGATCTCGCCGCCCTCGGGTGACGACGCGGCGCCCAGCCGGGCCCAGGTGTTCGCGGGCCCGTAGACGACGCCGCGCTCGGGGGCCGGCGTCGGGTGGTACCGGCGCCAGACGAACAGCCCGGGCAAATCGAGGCAGTGGTCGGCATGCAGGTGCGACAGGAGCACGTGCACTGAGTTGGGATCGGCGTGGCGCTGCAGCGCTCCGAGCACGCCCCCGCCGAAGTCGAGCACCAGCGGCGGAGTGTCGGGGGCGGTGACGAGATATCCGGACGCGGGCGAATCAGGACCGACAACACTGCCGGAACAACCGAGTACGGTGATTCGCACGCTCACTAGCTTGCCATGCCCGCGTGCGGCGTGGCGAAAACATCGCCGCTTTAGGCGATGAACGTCATGTCCGGAGGCGCGCGTGACGCGTCACGGGCCGCACTCCGTCCAGTGACGGCCCCAGGAACCGCGCGGCGAGCGCGGTGAAGGCGTCCGGGTCGCCGGTCGCCTCGAACACGCGCCTCGCCGGCGCCGCGGGATCGCCTGTGTGCGGTTTGAGCAACTCACGTTCGGTCAGCACACGAAGCAGATCCTTGGCCGTCTCCTCGGCGCTCGACACCAACGTGACGTGGTCCCCCATCGCCAGCTGGATCAGCCCCGACAGCATCGGATAGTGCGTGCAGCCCAACACCAGCGTGTCGACCTGCGCCCGCTGCAACGGCTCCAGGTACGCCTCGGCGAGGCCGAGAACCTGCCGTCCGCTGGTCACGCCACGCTCGACGAAGTCGACGAACCGCGGGCACGCGACGCCGAACACCTCGATGTCGCGCGCCGCGGCGAACGAGTCCTGATAGGCGCCCGACGCGATCGTCGCGGCGGTGCCGATGACCCCGATGCGACCGTTGCGCGTCGCGGCGACCGCACGCCGGACCGCCGGCAGGATCACCTCCACCACCGGGATCGGCGCATAGCGTTCGCGCGCGTCGCGCAGACAGGCCGACGACGCGGAGTTGCACGCGATCACCAGGGCCTTGATCCCGCGCCCCGCCAGGTCGTCACCGATGGCGAGCGCATGGGCACGGATCTGCGGGATGGTCAGCGGCCCGTACGGGCCGTTGCCGGTGTCGCCGACGTAGATGATGTCCTCGTCGGGCAGCTGGTCGATCACCGCGCGGGCGACCGTCAACCCGCCCACGCCCGAGTCGAAGATCCCGATCGGGCGCATCGCGTCGGGGTTCATGTGGTCCGCGGTCACGTGTTCAGTGACGGCGGACGGACCGGTCGTCGCAGCGCCCGCGTCTTACGTTCGGGCCCCGACAGGAGGTAGGCCGCGAGCACACCGGCCAGCGCTCCGCACAGGTGACCCTGCCAGGAGACACCGAACGTGCCGGGCAACACCCCGAGCAGGATGCCGCCGTAGATGAAGAACACCACGACGCCGACGACGATCTCCCACACCGTGCGGGTGAAGAACCCGAACACGATCAGGAACGTCAGCCAGCCGAAGATGAGCCCGGACGCGCCGATGTGGTTGGTCTCCACGATCACGCCGTTGTAGGTCGGCGCCCCCACGTTGCCGATGAGCCAGGTTCCCAAGCCTCCGGCGAACCAGATGATCGCCGTCGCGAAGATGAACCGCGACAGCCCGGCCAACGTCATCAGAAACCCGAGCACCAACGCCGGTCCGGTGTTGGCGATCAGATGTTCCCAATTCGAGTGCAGCAGCGGGGCGACCAGGATGCCGGTCAACCCGTCGGTCTCCAGCGGACGGATCCCGTTGTCGTCCAACCGATGTCCGGTCAGCGTGTCGAAAAGCTCGATGAGCCACAGCAGTACGACGAACGAGACGACGGTGACGCCGCCGACCACCCACACGGGCCGCTTCGCAGGCCCCGCAGGCTGGAGCGGATATCCACCGGTGCCCGTCATGCCCACAGTTGCCCTTCCAACGCGTCCTCCGCGTCATCCAGGCTACCGGCGTACGCGCCGGTCGACAGATACTTCCACCCCGCGTCACAGACGGTGAACGCGATGTCGGCCCGCTCCCCCGCCTTGACGGCCCGGGCCGCCATTCCCAGTGCCGCGTGCAGGATCGCCCCCGTGGAGATGCCCGCGAAGATGCCCTCCACCTGCACGAGCTCCCGGGTCCGCCGGATCGCGTCGTAGGCGCCCACCGCGAAGCGGGTCGTCAGGATCTCCGGGTCGTACAGCTCGGGGATGAACCCTTCGTCGATGTTGCGCAGCGCGTAGACACCTTCGCCGTATCGGGGTTCGGCCGCCACGATCTGCACGCCGGGCACATGTTCGCGCAGGTAGCGTCCGGTCCCCATCAGCGTGCCCGTCGTGCCGAGGCCGGCGACGAAGTGGGTGATCTCCGGCAGGTCGGCGAGCAGCTCGGGACCCGTTCCCTCGTAGTGGGCCAGCGCGTTGGACGGGTTGCCGTACTGATACAGCATCACCCACGAAGGGTTCTGCAGCGCAAGCTCTTTCGCGTGCGCGACGGCGGTATTGGAGCCGCCCTCGGCCGGGGAGTAGATGATGCGGGCGCCGTAGAGCTCGAGGAGCTGCCGACGTTCGATCGAGGTGTTCTCCGGCATCACGCAGACCATCTGGTAGCCCTTGAGCAGCGCCGCCATCGCCAGGGAGATCCCGGTGTTGCCGCTCGTCGGCTCCAGGATCGTCGCACCGGGGTGCAGCCGCCCTTCACGTTCGGCGTCCTCGATCATCCGCAGCGCCGGCCGGTCCTTGATCGAGCCCGTCGGGTTGCGGTCCTCGAGTTTGGCCCACAGCCGGACGTGCGGTTCGCCGTGCTCGCCGTCGTTCCAGCGGGGTGAGAGACGCTGCAGGCCGACCAGCGGGGTGTCGCCGAGAGCCTGCAGGAGTGAGTCGTACCGGGTCACGGAGGCTACTTATCCGCCTGCTACGGCGGGCAGGATCGTCACCGAGTCGCCGTCGGAGATCGCGGTGTCCAGACCGCCGGAGAACCGCACGTCCTCGTCATTGACGTAGATGTTGACGAAACGGTGCAGCTTGCCCGAGTTGTCGGAGTCGACGAGGCGTTCCGAGATGCCCGAGTAATTCGCCTCCAGGTCCGCGATCACCGCCTGCAGGGTGTCCCCGGAGGCCGAGACACGCTTCTCACCACCGGTGTGGGTGCGCAGGATGGTGGGGATGGACACGGAAACGGTCATGGGACGGACTCCTTCGAATTTCTAGTACTGCTCGACGATGGTGACGGGCTCTTCGGTGACGACGCCGTCGGCGATGCGATAGCTGCGTATCTCGTGCTCATCGGGGTCGCGGGTGGAGATCAGCACGTAGTGCGCATCCGGCTCGGACGCCAGGGCGATGTCGGTGCGGCTCGGGTACGCCTCCGTGCCGGTGTGGGAGTGGTAGATGACGACCGGCGCCTCGTCGGCGTCCTCCATCGCGCGCCACACCTTCAGCTGTTCGCCGGAGTCGAACCGGTAGAACGTCGGCGAACGCTCGGCGTTGACCATCGGGATGTAGCGCTCGGGCCGGTCGGAACCCTCCGGTCCCGCGAGGACGCCGCACGCCTCGTCGGGATGATCGGCGCGGGCATGGGCCACCATGGCCTCGACCAGGTCGGCTCGGATCGTCAGCACTGCGTCCCTCTCTCGAAGCGCGTCACGCAAACGCTCCGGGTAACAGCTCACGGTAGGTGGGTATTCCCGCCACCCGCTCGGCGGCCAGGACGGCGACCAGGACGGCGCGGGCCAGAACCTCGGCGGCCGCCGCGCCCACCGCGGTGACCAACGGCAACTCCGGGGTCATCGACGCAGGGGTGGTCGGATCCGGGTTCACCTCGACGGCGCCGGTGGCCAGCGCGAAGACGGTGTCGCCGTCCTGCGGTGTATGGCACGGGTTGATCGTGCGCGCCAGACCGTCCTGGGCCGCCACGGCAACCCGGCTGCACGCGGCCTTGCTGAGTGCGGCGTCGGTGGCCACCACCGCGATCGTGGTGTTCAGCGGGCTCAGCTCGCCGTGCCGGTCGGAGTAGGCGCTGCGCTGATCCGCCGGCGGCGCGACCAGACCGAACTCCTCCGCGTGCGCGGCGAGCCAGGGCAGTCCGGTGCGGGGATCGACGACGTCGCCGGCCGAGTTCACCACGACCAGCGCGCCGACGGTGACACCCGAGTCCAGCGTCGTCGACGCCGTGCCGACCCCGCCCTTGAGGACACCGGCGCGGGCGCCGACCCCGGCTCCGACGCTTCCGATGGCGGCGTCGGCACCCGCCGTCTCCGCGGCGCGATAGCCGAAGGCCGCGTCCGGGCGGCACCGCCAGCCGCCGACCGGCAGGTCGAAGATGACCGCCGCGGGCACGATCGGCACGACGCCGCCGTCGAGCGCGACACCGCGGCCCTGCTCTTCGAGCCAGGCCATGACGCCGTCGGCGGCGGCGAGCCCGAAGGCGCTGCCGCCGGTCAGCACGACCGCGTCGACGTGGCGCACCGAGTTGGCGGGCGCGAGCAGATCGGTCTCCCGACTTCCCGGGGCGCCTCCGCGGCTGTCCACCGCGCCGACCGTGCCCGGGGGCGTCAGGACGACGGTGGTGCCGGTCGCCCAGCCCGAGCCGAGTGTCGGGTCGGCGTCGATCGCATGGTGGTGCCCGACCCGGATCCCGCCGACATCGGTGATGGAGCCACTCACCGGGTGTCCCCGGTCCCCGCGCCGTTTCCCGCGAGGCTCATCGCGACCCGCCCATCAGGCTGACCACCAGATACTCCTGCAGCACGGTCAACCACTGGTAGACGTCGAGGTGACCGGACATCGGATGATCGCCGGGGAGACGGTCGGGCCCGTCGGCTCCGATGTCGAGCATCGTGCCGAGCGCCAGGCGCACATCGTTGACGGCCGAGGCCCACGCGTGGGCATCCTGCTCGGAGAGTTCGAACTTGCCGCCGGCGGCGGGCAGGGTGTCGAGCAGGCGTTGCGCCGCTTCCCGTTTGGCGTCGAGGATCTCGGGCTCGTGCAGGCTGCGCAGCGCGCTGTTCAAGCTCTCCGCGGCCGACGAACCGGCCGGATGCTCGGTGGCGGGACGGTAGAAGTCCGGCAACAGGCGCTTCATCGTATCGTCCTGCGGGGCAACGGAATTGCCCGTCCGCATGCCGGTGATCTCGGCGAGTTCGTCCCTCGGCGCGGACGCCTCGCGGTCGTCGAGCATGCCGAGCAGCGATGTGACCAGGCTGCTCAGGAGCTCTGCCTCGTGGGCGGCCAGCGCCGACCGAAACCGGGGACCGGAGGGACCCTCAACCCGCTTCCACTTACGCACAGCGCCGTCAACGGTCCTGTTGCAGTGTCGCCCACAGGCCGGCGGCGTGCAGCCTGGACACGTCGGTCTCCATCGATTCCCGGCTGCCCGCCGAGACCACGGCCTTGCCCTCGTTGTGCACCTGCAGCATCAGCTTGGTCGCGTGGGGTTCGGTGTAGCCGAAGAGTTTCTGCAGCACATAGGTCACGTAGGTCATCAGGTTCACCGGGTCGTCCCAGACGATGGTCACCCACGGCGTGTCGGCGGCGGCGTCCTCACCGACATCTCGATCTTCGCGGGTACCCGGTCGGGCCTTCGCCGGCGTCACCATGGGCCCAGGATACCGGGGCGGCAGTGCCGCTTTGAACGTGCTCCGGACCCGATACGGTTGGGCTGTGACCGCCCCGCCTCCGGAGTCGTCGAACCGGCAGGTTCCCGTCTCGTCGACGGCATTGCTGACCGACAAGTACGAACTCACCATGCTGGCCGCGGCGCTTCGCGACGGCACCGCCCACCGGCGGTGCTCGTTCGAGGTGTTCGCCCGCCGCCTGCCCGAGGGCAGGCGGTACGGCGTCACCGCGGGTACGGGACGGTTCGTCGAAGCCCTGGACGCGTTCCGTTTCGGTCCCGACGAGCTTGCGGCGCTGGGCAACTTCCTCGACCCCGCGACGCTGGACTACCTGGCCGGCTACCGGTTCTCCGGCGACGTCGACGGTTACGGCGAAGGCGAGCTGTACTTTCCGGGGTCGCCCGTATTGTCGGTGCACGGGACGTTCGGCGAGTGCGTGGTCCTCGAGACGCTCGTGCTGTCGATCTTCAACTTCGATTCCGCGGTCGCGTCGGCCGCCGCGAGGATGGCGAGCGTCGCGGCGGGCCGTCCGCTCATCGAAATGGGTTCGCGGCGTGCGCACGAGCAGGCTGCCGTCGCCGCCGCGCGCGCGGCCTACCTCGCCGGGTTCGCCGGGTCGTCGAACCTGGAGGCCGAACGTCGCCACGGCGTACCGGCGCTGGGCACCAGCGCCCACGCGTTCACGCTTCTGCACACCACCGCCGACGGAGGGACCGCATCGGACTGGGAGAAGGCGGCGTTCCGGGCCCAGGTCGACGCACTCGGAGTGGACACCACGCTGCTGGTCGACACCTACGACATCACCGCGGGCGTCGCCAATGCGGTGGAGGTGGCGGGACCGCAGCTGGGCGCGGTGCGCATCGATTCCGGCGATCTCGGGGTGCTGGCCCGTCAGGTCCGCGAGCAGCTCGACCGGCTCGGCGCGACCGGCACGGAGATCGTCGTCTCGGGCGATCTCGACGAGTTCGCGATCGCCGCGCTGCGTGCCGAGCCCGTCGATCGTTACGGCGTGGGCACGTCGGTGGTGACCGGATCGGGCGCCCCGACCGCGGGCATGGTCTACAAGCTGGTGGAAGTCGACGGCATCCCGGTGGAGAAACGCAGCAGCCACAAACAGTCCCACGGCGGCCGCAAGCAGGCGCTGCGGCTGGCCAAGGCCTCGGGCACCGTCGTCGAGGAGGTGATCCACCCGGCCGGCCACCCACCCGAGGTGCCCGCCGATCTCGTCGCGCGGCCGCTGACCGTACCGCTGGTCCGCCATGGCGAACCGCTCGAAACCCCGGGGCTGGACGCCGCCCGGGACCGGGTCGCCGACGGACTGCGCAGCCTGCCGTGGGACGGCCTGAAACTGTCCAGGGGCGAGGCGGCCGTGCCGTCGCGGATGATCGCGCCCGCGCACGGCCGGAGCTAGCCGATGGAGGTCACCGAACTGCTGGCCACCGCGGTCGCGGCGTTGGGCGGCGCCACCCGCGACGGTCAGATCGAGATGGCCGAAGCGGTGGCCCGGGCGTTCGCCACCGGTGAGCACCTCGCCGTCCAGGCCGGTACCGGCACCGGGAAGTCGCTGGCCTACCTGGTGCCCGCGATCGCCCACTCACTCGACGACAACCGGCCCGTGGTGGTGTCCACCGCCACCATCGCGCTGCAGCGCCAACTGGTCGACCGCGACCTGCCCCGCCTGGCCGACTCCCTGTCGGGTGCGCTGCCGAGGCGGCCGGTGTTCGCGCTGCTGAAAGGGCGCGGAAACTACCTGTGCCTGAACAAGATCCACAACGGATCGACCGCATCCGAGCCCGAGGACGTGCCCCAGGAGGAACTGTTCTCGCCGATGGCCGCGAGCGCACTCGGCCGCGACGTGGCGCGGCTGACCGAATGGTCGGACACCACCGACACCGGTGACCGTGACGATCTCAAACCCGGTGTGCCGGACCGGTCGTGGGCGCAGGTCAGCGTCTCGTCGCGGGAGTGCATCGGGGTGTCGCGGTGCCCGTTCGGCACCGACTGCTTCTCCGAGCGGGCGCGGGGGCGCGCGGCCGAGGCCGACGTGGTCGTCACCAACCACGCGCTGCTGGCCATCGATGCGATCGGCGACCTCAACGTGCTCCCCGAGCACGAGATGCTCGTCGTCGACGAGGCACACGAACTGGTCGACCGCGTCACCAGCGTGGCCACCGCGGAGCTGTCGCCGACTTCCCTGGGCGTGGCGCACCGGCGCGCGGCGCGCGTCGTGTCCGCAGAACTCGCGCAGCGACTGGAGGCGGCGATAGCGACGTTCACCTCCGCACTGTTCGACGCCCGCCACGGACGCATCGACGTGCTCGACGACGAGCTGGCGAGTTATCTGACGGTGCTGCGCGATTCCGCGCACGCGGCACGCACCGCGGTGGACACCGCGCGCAACGACCCGAAGACGGCGACGGCCCGCTCCGAAGCCGCCTCCGCGTTGTCCGACGTGGCCGACACGTCCTCGCGGATTCTCGACTCGTTCGTCCCCGCGATCCCCGACCGTACCGACGTCGTCTGGCTCGAACACATCGAAGACGGCAGGTCCGCCGGTCGCACGATCCTGCGCGTCGCCCCGCTGTCGGTGGCAGGTCTGTTGCGCAGCAGGCTGTTCGGGCATTCCACGGCGGTGCTGACGTCGGCGACCCTGACCATCGGCGGCAGCTTCGACGCGATGGCCTCGGCGTGGGGTCTTGCCGGGCCACGCGACGACACCGCGGCCGCGCCCGATCCCGGATGGCGCGGGCTGGATGTGGGATCGCCGTTCGACCACGCGAAGGCGGGCATCCTCTACGTCGCGGCGCACCTGCCACCGCCCGGCCGGGACGGCACCGGATCGGCCGAGCAACTCGACGAGATCGCCGCGCTGATCGAGGCCGCGGACGGACGCACCCTCGGACTGTTCTCCTCGATGCGGGCCGCCAAGGCCACCGCCGAGGTGATGCGCGAACGGATCGACACCCCGGTGCTGTGCCAGGGCGACGACACCACCTCGGCCCTGGTGCAACGGTTCGCCGACGATGAACAGACCTCGCTGTTCGGCACCCTGTCGCTGTGGCAGGGCGTCGACGTGCCGGGCCCTTCGCTGTCGCTGGTGCTGATCGACCGCATCCCGTTCCCCCGGCCCGACGACCCCCTGCTGACCGCCCGCCAGCGCGCGATCGCAGCGCGCGGCGGCAACGGGTTCATGGCGGTGGCGGCCAGTCACGCCGCGCTGCTGCTGGCCCAGGGGGCCGGCAGACTGCTGCGCCGCGTCGAGGACCGCGGCGTCGTCGCCGTTCTGGACTCCAGGATGGCCACCGCCCGCTACAGCGGATTCCTGCGCGCGTCGTTGCCGCCGTACTGGGCGACGACGGACGGTGCGGCGGTGCGGGCCGCGCTTCGGCGCCTGTGCGATACCGAGGACAGCCGAGTCGCGCGATGAGCGCAGTCCGCCGCGCGAAGTCACTATTCTGACGGTGAGTTCGGCCGCGGCGATCAGGCCGCCGCGCCACTACCGAAAGGCGGCGTCCATGAGCCCGTCGAGAAGCTCGAAGCCGTCCCGGTTCCGCTCGTCGGCGGCGTTGCTCGCCGGCACCGCCGTGCTGGCCGGCGCAGCCTGCTCAACGATGTTGCAGGGCAACGCCGTATCGGTGTTCGACGACCCGTTCAAGGTCGCCGGGATGCCCGCGACCGACGGCCCGACCGGCCTGCGTCCCGATGCCGAGAGCCCGGCGCGGGACGTGACCGGCACCGATGGCGGCGACATCGACAACCTGGCCGCGAGCGCGGTCAGCGACATCGAGGACTACTGGGCGACGGCCTACGAGGACGCCTTCGACGAGCGCTTCAAACCGGTGGCAGAGCTGATCTCCTGGGATGCCAACGGTTTTGACGGAGAGTTCTGTGGCGACACGACCTACGGTCTGGTCAACGCCGGGTACTGCTATGCCGACCGGACCATCGGCTGGGACCGCGGCGAGCTGCTGCCCAGCCTGCAGCGGGCGCACGGGGACATCGGTGTGGTGATGGTGCTGGCCCACGAGTACGGCCACGCGGTGTCGCGGCTGTCCGGGTTGTCCGGCAGGGACACCCCGACCCTGGTGGCCGAACAGCAGGCCGACTGTTTCTCGGGCGCCTACATGCGCTGGGTCGCCGAGGATTCGTCGCAGCGATTCTCGCTGAGCACCGGCGAGGGCTTGAACAATGTGCTCGCCGGTGTCATCTCGTTCCGCGACCCGCTGTTGAACGAGGGCGACCCCGACGCCGGCTACGACGAACACGGCTCCGCGTTCGAACGGGTGTCGGCGTTCCAGTTCGGATTCACCGACGGGCCGTCGGCCTGCTCCGGGATCGACCTCGACGAGATCGGGCAGCGGCGGGGCGACCTGCCGGTCCTGCTGCCCGAGGACCAGACCGGCGAGCTGCCGGTCACCGAGGATTCCGCGCGTTCGATCGTCGACGCGATGGAGATCCTGTTCGAACCGCAGAATCCGCCCGCGCTGAGCTTCGAACCGGCCGACGCCGACAACTGTGCCGACGCCCGGCCGAGCCCTCCCGCCTCGTTCTGCCCGGCGACCAACACGATCGTCGTCGACCTGCCCGCGCTGGAGGAGATGGGGACGCAGGCCGACCCGGACGACGGTACAGCGCTGGCCGCCGGCGACAACACCGCCTATTCGGTCCTGGTGTCGCGGTACATGCTGGCGATCCAGCACGAACGCGGCGGGGTGGCGCTCAACAGCGCCGAAGCGGCCCTGCGCACCGCGTGTCTGACGGGGGTGGCGACCGTGAAGATGAGCGAGGAGGTGACCACCCCGGACGGGGACACGATCGCGCTGACGGCCGGCGACGTCGACGAGGCGGTCTCCGGGATGCTGACCAACGGGCTGGCCGCCAGCGACGTCAACGGCGAGTCCGTGCCGTCGGGTTTCTCCCGCATCGATGCGTTCCGCGTCGGCGTCCTCGGGGACGCCGACCGCTGCTTCACCCGGTTCCCGTAACCCTCAAGCCAGCGCGACCAGGCCGAGTTCGTTGTCCCCGGCCAGCAGCCGGTGGTGGGGCAGCACCCGGACGGTGTAGCCGACGGATCCGGCGAACGGCAGCGGGGTCGTCGCGGTGAAGATCTCGTTGCCGCTGTCGGCGGTGCCGGTGTGATTCATCGGCACGCTGGCCGGATCCATCAGCAGGTCGCCGCCGTCCACCCTGCCGAGGACCGCCTGCACGACCACTTCGTCGGGCCGCAGACCGGCGAGCGCGACCTGCGCGGTCAGGGTCAGTTCGGACCCCAGCAGCGGCACATCGGGCAAGCCGTAGCTGTCGACGTCGGTGACCTCGACCCGGGGCCAGGCGAGCTCCACGCGGCGTCGGTACTCCGCGAGTTCACGGGCCGATCCGAACGGCACCGCGAACTGCGGATCGGAGTCCCCGCCGGGCTCGATCACCGCGCGTAGCGCCGTCGCCGCGGGCAGGTAGTACTTCTGCGTGTAATCGCGCACCATCCGCGATGCCAGCACCTTGGGTCCCAGTGCCTGCAGGGTGTGGCGCACCATCTCGACCCAGCGGGTCGGCACGCCGCCCTCGTCGCGGTCGTAGAACTTGGGCACCACCGCCCGCTCGAGGAGGTCGTAGAGCGCGGCGGCCTCCAGATCGTCGCGACGACCCTCGTCGGCCAGACCGTCCGCCGTCGGGATCTCCCACCCGTTCTCGCCGTCGAACCACTCGTCCCACCACCCGTCCCGGATGGACAGGTTCAGACCGCCGTTGAGCGCGCTCTTCATCCCGGACGTGCCGCACGCCTCCAGCGGACGCAACGGGTTGTTCAGCCACACGTCGCAACCGTGATAGAGCTTGCGCGCCATGGACATGTCGTAATCGGGCAGGAACACGATGCGGTGGCGCACATCCTCGCGGTCGGCGAAGCGCACGATCTGCTGGATCAGGGCCTTGCCGCCCTCGTCGGCGGGATGCGACTTGCCCGCGACGATCAACTGGATGGGACGTTCCTCGTCGAGCAGGAGCTTCTTCAGACGTTCGGGATCGCGCAGCATCAGCGTGAGCCGCTTGTAGGTCGGCACCCGGCGGGCGAAGCCGATCGTCAGCACATCGGGGTCGAAAGCCGTTGCGATCCAACCCAACTCGGCGCCAGCCGCGCCGCGTTCCAACCATGACCGCCGCACCCGGGCGCGGACATCGGCAATCAGGGCCGCCCGCAGCTGCGAGCGGATCCACCACAGGTGAGCGGGGTCGACCTGCTGCAGCTTCGACCAGGACTCCGTCTCGCGCAGCGGCGCGAGGTCCTGGCTGCCGAGCAGTTCGCGGCCCAGCTCGAGCCATTGCGGCGCCGCCCACGTCGGGGCGTGCACCCCGTTGGTGATCGACCCGATCGGCACCTCGGCGGGGTCGAACCCCGGCCACAGCTCGTTGAACATCTCGCGGCTCACGCGGCCGTGCAGCAACGACACCCCGTTCGCCCGCTGCGCCAGGCGCAGCCCCATGTGCGCCATATTGAACTTCGTCGGGTCGTCCTCGGCCCCGAAGGCCAGGATCCGGTCCAGCGGCACACCCGGCAGCAGCCGCGACCCCCCGACCGACGGCCCGTCGGGGCCGAAATAGCGCTCGACCATCTCCGCGGGGAAGCGGTCGATGCCGGCCGCCACCGGCGTGTGGGTGGTGAACACCGTCGACGCGCGGACGACCGCGAGCGCCGTGTCGAAATCCAGTCCCGCCTCGATGAGCTCACGAATGCGCTCGGCGCCCAGGAAGCCCGCATGGCCCTCGTTCATGTGGAACACCTCGGGTGCGGGCAGGCCCTCGAGGTCGGTGAACGCACGGATCGCGCGGACCCCGCCGATACCGGCCAGGATCTCCTGTTTGATCCGGTGTTCCTGATCACCTCCGTAGAGACGATCGGTCACCGTGCGCAACTCGTGCTCGTTCTCCGGAATGTCGGAATCGAGCAGCAGCAACGGGATTCGGCCCACCTGGGCGATCCAGACCTGCGCATACAGCAGCGCCCCGCCGGGCATGGCGAGCTGGATGAGAACCGGTTCGCCCTGCCGGCCGATCAGCAGCCGCAGCGGCAGGCCCTGCGGGTCGAGCGCCGGATAGCTTTCGTGTTGCCAGCCGTCGGCCGACAGCGACTGCCGGAAATAGCCCGACCGGTACAGCAGGCCCACCGCGATCAGCGGCAGCCCGAGATCCGACGCCGACTTCAGATGATCCCCGGCGAGGATGCCGAGGCCGCCGGAATAGTTCGGCAGAACCTCGGCGACGCCGAACTCCATGGAGAAGTAGGCGATGCCCTTCGGCGGCTCCGTGGCCGCCCCCGTCGCATCTTCGGAGAGCTCCTGGTACCACAGCGGCCTGGTCAGATAGTCATCCAGATCGGCGGCCAGCGTGTGCAGCCGGCTGACGAACGACTCGTCGCCCGCGAGTTCCTCAAGGCGCGCCGGGGTGACCTGGCCGAGCATCGCCACCGGGTCGCCGCCCACCCTCGCCCACATCTGCGGATCGATCGCCTCGAACAGGTCCTGCGTCGGTTTGTCCCAGGACCAGCGCAGATTGACGGAGAGCGGCTCGAGCGCGGCGAGCGGCCCGGGAAGGTGCGCACGGACGGTGAATCGACGGAGGGCTTTCACGGTTCCTGACGTTACTGGGGTCCGCCGCTTTCGTCTGGCACGTACCCGATAAGGCCGGCCGGCCGTTCGATGACCGACAGAAGGTTGAGTCGGACACTACGGTGGGTATAGCCGCGACAGGGCTGTTCGAGGCCGTAGACGAGACCAGACAACGCGTGCGCGGTATGCACCGGACAGCACGTTCCAGTGGTAGGGAGAGTCACTAGTGACCGCCGGTCGTATCGAGATCGATGACGTCCAGCCCGTGGTGTCCCATGGGCGTTTTCCCGCCAAGGCGGTTGTCGGCGAAGTTCTGCCGGTGAGCGCGACGGTGTGGCGCGAGGGTCACGACGCGGTGGCCGCGACCCTGGTGGTGCGCTATCACGGCACCGACTACCCGGCGTTGGCCGATGAGCCGCCGGGCCGGGTGCGGACCCCCGAAGCGGTGCCGATCCAGGATGTCGTCAACACTCGGGAGCGGGGCAGGCCGACGACGCTGCCGATGGCGCAGGGGCGGACCCCCGACGTCTTCCACGGTCAGTTCAGCCCCGACGCGGTCGGCCTCTGGACCTTCCGGGTGGACGGCTGGAGCGACCCGATCGCCACCTGGCGCCACCACGTGATCGCCAAGCTCGACGCCGGTCAGAGCGAGGGCGAACTCGACAACGACCTGCTGATCGGCGCACGCCTGCTGGATCGCGCCGCGACCGGCGTGCCCCGCCAGGACCGTTACCCGCTCGCCGAGGCCGCGGCCCGCCTGCGCGAACCCGGCGACCCGTTCTACCGCGCCGGCGCGGCGCTGGCGCCGGACATCACCGAGCTGCTGAACCAGTTTCCGCTGCGAGAACTGATCACCCGAGGGCAACAGCACGGCGTCTGGGTGGATCGGCCGCTGGCCCGGTTCAGTTCCTGGTACGAGTTCTTCCCCCGGTCCACCGGCGGCTGGGACCCCGCGGGCAATCCTGTGCACGGCACGTTCGCGACCGCGACGAAGGCGCTGCCCCGGGTGGCCCGGATGAACTTCGACATCGTGTATCTGCCGCCCATCCACCCGATCGGCAAGGTGCACCGTAAGGGCCGCAACAACAGCGTCACCGCCGCCCCCGGCGATGTCGGATCGCCGTGGGCGATCGGAAGTGACGAGGGCGGACATGACGCGGTGCACCCCGACCTCGGCACCATCGACGATTTCGACGAGTTCGTCAGCGCCGCCCGCGACGAAGGGCTGGAGGTTGCGCTCGACCTCGCGCTGCAGTGCGCGCCCGACCACCCGTGGGCCCGTGACCATCCCGAGTGGTTCACGGTTCTGCCCGACGGGACCATCGCCTACGCGGAGAACCCGCCGAAGAAGTATCAGGACATCTATCCGCTGAACTTCGACAACGACCCCGCCGGCCTGTACGAGGAAGTGCTGCGGGTCGTCAAGTTCTGGGTTTCGCACGGCGTCAAGGTTTTCCGGGTGGACAACCCGCACACCAAGCCGCCGAACTTCTGGGCCTGGCTCATCGGTGAGGTCAAGAACATCGACCCCGACGTGCTGTTTCTGGCCGAGGCGTTCACCCGGCCCGCCCGGCTGTTCGGGCTGGCCAAGCTCGGGTACACGCAGTCCTACACCTACTTCACCTGGCGCACCGCCAAATGGGAACTGACCGAGTTCGGGCAGTCGATCGCCGAGCACGCCGATTACGCACGGCAGAGCCTGTGGGTGAACACGCCGGACATCCTGCACGAGAGCCTGCAGCACGGTGGGCCGGGAATGTTCGCGATCCGGGCGGTGCTGGCGTCGACGATGAGCCCGACATGGGGTGTGTACTCCGGTTACGAGCTCTTCGAACACCGTGCGGTGCGGGAGGGCAGCGAGGAATACCTGCACTCGGAGAAGTACGAGCTGCGGCCGCGCGACTTCGACGCCGCGCTGGCCGACGGCGAGTCCCTGGAGCCGTTCATCGCGCGGCTCAACGAGATCCGCCGCGTCCACCCGGCGTTGCAGCAGCTCCGGACCATCACGTTCCACCACATCGACAACGATGCGCTGCTGGCGTACAGCAAGTTCGATCCGGTTTCCGGCGACCAGGTGCTGGTCGTCGTGACTCTCAACCCGTTCGGCCCCGAGGACGGCACCCTGTGGCTGGACATGGGAGCACTCGGCATGGAGCAGCAGGACCGCTTCTGGGTGCGCGACGAGATCACCGGCGAGGAATACCAGTGGGGGCACGGCAATTACGTGCGTCTCGACCCCGCGCGAGCGGTGGCCCACGTGCTGAACATGCCGCAAATCCCGGTCGATCAACGAAACAATCTGCTGCGTAGGGAGTGAGGACATGACCAACGCGTCCAACCTGAAGAACCAGATCGACAGCCCCCACCTTCGGCCGCACACCGCCGATCTGAACCGCCTGCTGGCCGGCGAGCATCACGACCCGCACTCGGTCCTGGGGGCCCACGAGTACGACGACCACACGGTGATCCGCGCGTACCGCCCACACGCGGTGTCGGTGGAAGCGCTCATCGGTGGCACCCGGTATCCGTTGCGGCACATCGAATCCGGCCTGTTCGCGGTCGCCGTGCCGTTCACCGGACTCATCGACTACCGGCTCGCGATCCGGTATTCCGACGACGAGTCGGCGTTCGTCCACACGGTCGCCGACGCGTACCGTTTCCTGCCCACGCTCGGCGAGATCGACCTGCATCTGTTCGGTGAGGGTCGCCACGAACGCCTGTGGGAGATCCTCGGTGCGCATCGGCGGACGTTCACGACCGCCGACGGCGAGGTCACCGGCGTGTCGTTCGCGGTCTGGGCGCCGAACGCCAAGGGCGTCAGCGTGACCGGCGACTTCAACCACTGGGGCAACGAAGCGCAGATGCGGGTGCTGGGGTCCACCGGGGTGTGGGAGGTGTTCTGGCCGAACTTCCCCGACGGCGGGCTCTACAAGTTCCGGGTCCACGGCGCCGACGGATCGGTGGTCGACCGTGCCGACCCGATGGCCTTCGCGACCGAGGTTCCGCCGCAGACCGCGTCGAAGGTGTTCGAGAGCGAATACACCTGGGACGACGCGGAATGGATGGACGGACGGACGCTGCGCAACCCGGTGTTCGAGCCGATGAGCACCTACGAGGTGCACCTGGGGTCCTGGCGCCCCGGGTTGAGCTACACCGAACTGGCGGAGCAGCTCACCGAATACCTTGTGCAGCACGGCTTCACCCACGTCGAGATGCTCCCCGTCGCCGAGCATCCGTTCGGCGGGTCCTGGGGCTACCAGGTCACCTCCTACTACGCGCCGTCCTCCCGGTTCGGCTCCCCCGACGAGTTCCGGTACCTCGTCGACGCACTGCACCGCGCCGGGATCGGCGTGCTCGTCGACTGGGTGCCGGCACACTTCCCGAAGGACTCCTGGGCGCTCGGGCGTTTCGACGGCACCGCGCTCTACGAGCACGGTGACCCTCGTCGTGGCGAGCAGTTGGACTGGGGCACCTACGTTTTCGACTTCGGCCGGGCGGAGGTACGCAACTTCCTGGTGGCCAACGCGCTGTACTGGCTGCAGGAGTACCACATCGACGGCCTGCGGGTGGACGCGGTGGCGTCGATGCTCTACCTCGACTACTCCCGTCCGGAGGGCGGCTGGTCCCCGAACATCTACGGCGGCCGGGAGAACCTCGAAGCGGTGCAGTTCCTGCAGGAGATGAACGCGACCGTCCACAAGATCAACCCCGGCATCGTGACCATCGCCGAGGAATCGACCTCGTGGCCCGGCGTCACCCGGCCGACCAATCTCGGCGGTCTCGGCTTCTCGATGAAGTGGAACATGGGCTGGATGAACGACACTTTGGAGTTCATCAAGCGCGACCCCATCCACCGCAGCTTCCACCACGGCGAGATCACGTTCTCGATGATCTACGCGTTCAGCGAGAACTTCGTGCTGCCCATCAGCCACGACGAGGTGGTGCACGGCAAGGGCACGCTGTGGGGGCGGATGCCGGGCAACGACCACATGAAGGCCGCCGGGATCCGCAGCCTGCTGGCCTACCAGTGGGCCCACCCCGGCAAGCAGTTGCTGTTCATGGGTCAGGAGTTCGGCCAGCGCGCCGAATGGTCCGAGGAGCGCGGTGTCGACTGGTTCCAGCTCGATGAGCAGGGTTTCTCCGACGGCATTCTGCGCATGCTCTCGGACGCCAACCACATCTACCGCGACCGCCGTGCGCTGTGGTCGCGCGACACCCAGCCCGAAGGCTATTCCTGGATCGACGCCAACGATTCGGCGAACAACGTACTGAGCTTCCTGCGGTTCGGTGACGACGGTTCGATGATGGCCTGCGTGTTCAACTTCTCCGGCGCAGAACACAGCCGATACCGCCTCGGTCTGCCCCACGCGGGCACCTGGCGGGAGGTGCTCAACACCGACTCCGACACCTATCACGGTGCCGGGATCGGCAACTACGGGTCCGTCGAGGCCACCGACGAGCCGTGGCACGGCCGTCCGGCGTCCGCGGTGATGGTGCTTCCGCCGCTGTCGGCGCTGTGGTTCGAACCCGTACCCCCCGAGGCCTGAGGTCTACGACGCCGAAATTGCATTCCAGCAGGCGTGCACTCGCACAAGCTCTGCTGGAATGCAGTTTCGGCGAGGTCAGTACAGCGCGTTGGCGAGGTTGCGCCGGCCCGCGATGACGGCGGGGTCGGCGGGGTCGAACAGGTCGAAGAGTTCGATCAGCCGGGTGCGCACGGTGGTGCGGTCATCGCCGGCGGTGCGCCTGACCAGAGCGGTCAGCCGGGCGAACGCGGGCTCGATCTGCTGCTGCAGAATCTCGACGTCGGCGGCGGCGAGGGCGGCCGCGATGTCGTCGGGTGCCGCGTCCGCGATAGCGACCGCGTCCTGCGGGTGCGTCGTGGCCCGCTGCAGGAAGCCGATCTGACGCACGGCGCCCTTGGCCTCGGCGTGGTTGGGGTCGGCGTCGAGAATCGCCTGGTACGCGTTGCGGGCGGCGTCGAAGTCGCCCTCATCCAGCAGTGCCCGGGCCTGCTCGAGCTGCGGATCCACCTCTTCGGGCTGACCCTCGTCTCCTGCGCCGCCAAGCTTGCCCGCCACAGCGTTCAGCAGCGAGTCGATCCAGCGACGCAGTTGGTCCGGCGGTTGCATACCCTCGAAGCTCGACAGCGGCCGCCCGGCCGCGAGCGCGACGACGGTCGGCACCGCCTGCACGCCGAACATCTGCGCCACCCGCGGCGTCGTGTCGACGTTCACGGTCGCGAACACCCACTTCGCCCCGTCGGTGGCCGACAGCGCACCGAGGGCCTCGCCGAGCTGCACGCTGGCGTCGCTGCGCGGCGACCACAGCAGCACGACCACCGGCACCTCGGTGGAGCGGACGAGGACGTCGGCTTCGAGGTTTGTCTCGGTGACCTCGATGCCGCCCGGGGCGCCGGTCGAGGCCGATTCAGCGGAGGAGGCAGGCCGCTGCTTGAGCACCGACAGGTCGACGGCACCGGCGAGGGCAGACGAGATTCGGGGTCCAGGACGCGTCACGAGACCAAGTCTGTCACGTCGTTTCGGGTACCGACGCGCCTGCCCGACCCCCGGCGACCGCGGCGGAGGCGGACCCCATCCGACCGGTCCTATCAGCCCATATGAGGAAGATCACACTACCGAGTGGCACAATGCTGCCCAGCAACGCCAGCAACCACGCGGCGACGTCCCATTTGACCGCGACGCCGACCATCAGCGCGGCGATCAGGAACGCGACGAAGACGCCGCCGTGGATCGGGCCGAAGATCTTGACACCGATCTCGGTCTGCGGAGTGCCGATGTACTTGAAGTACATGCCCAGCAGCAGACCGACCCAGCTCACCGCCTCGGCGAAGGCGACCACTCGGAACCGTCCCGCTGCGGTGCGGAGGTCATACACGCTTGTCATGGCCCCTATTGTGCCCGAACCCCGAGCCAGCTACTACAACGCGTCGTTGACGATGCCCGTCACGGCCGATGCAGGATCAGGGCCGGCGCAGAATCAGAGCATCGCCCTGGCCACCGGCGCCGCACAGCGCGGCCACGGCATAGCCCGATCCCTTACGGGCCAGCTCGAGGGCGGCGTGCAGGGTGATCCGGGCACCGGACATCCCGATCGGGTGACCGATGGCGATGGCCCCGCCGTTGGTGTTGACCTTCTCGGCAACCGTCGCCTCGTCGAGGCCGAGCTCGCGCGCCGACGCCAGCGCGACGGCGGCGAAGGCCTCGTTGATCTCGATGACGCTGAGGTCGTCCACGCCGATCCCCTCTTTGGCGAGCGCCTTCCTGATCGCGTTCGCGGGCTGGCTCTGCAGCGTGGAGTCCGGGCCCGCGGCCACGCCGTGCGCACCGATCTCACACAGCCACGTCAGGCCGAGTTCCTCGGCCTTCGCCTTGTTCATCACGACCACCGCACACGCACCGTCGGAGATCTGCGACGCGGACCCGGCGGTGATGGTGCCGTCCTTGCGGAAGGCCGGACGCAGCCCGCCGAGTGACTCGGCGGTGGTGTCGGCGCGAATGCCCTCGTCCTCGGCGAACTCGATCGGGTCGCCCTTGCGCTGCGGGATCTTCACCGGCACGACCTCGTCGGCGTAGACGCCGTCCTTCCACGCGCGGGCGGCCTTCTGGTGCGACTCGGCGGCGTAGGAGTCCTGCTCGGCGCGGGTGAACTTGTCGGCGTCGTTGCGCTGCTCGGTCAGCGCGCCCATCGGCTGATCGGTGAAGACGTCGTGCAGGCCGTCGTAGGCCATATGGTCGAGCACCGTCACGTCGCCGTACTTGTAGCCCGACCGGCTGTTCATCAACAGGTGCGGAGCCTGGGTCATCGACTCCTGGCCGCCGGCGACGATCACGTCGAACTCACCGGCCCGGATGAGCTGGTCGGCCAGCGCGATCGCGTCGATGCCCGACAGGCACATCTTGTTGATCGTCAGCGACGCGACATCCCACGGGATGCCGGCGGCGACGGCGGCCTGGCGCGCGGGCATCTGCCCGGCGCCCGCCGACAGCACCTGGCCCATGATCACGTACTCGACTGCCGAGGCGTCGACGTTGGCTTTCTCCAGGGCGCCCTTGATGGCCACGGCACCGAGGTCGCTGCCCGAGAAATCCTTCAGCGAACCCATCAGCTTGCCCACAGGCGTACGGGCTCCAGCAACGATCACCGACGTCGTCATCACGACCTCCACACTTGTTTCGAACGGCTGCAAAGAGGCTATACGGGCGCACCGAGCTATTCGAAACCGATCCTGTTAGGTTACGTTTTCTTTATGACCGCCGAGCAGACTGACGCCCGTCCGGTACTGGCCACCGCGCTTGTGACCGCCATCGACCACGTCGGCATCGCCGTGCCCGATCTGGATGCCGCGATCAAGTGGTACCACGACCATCTCGGGATGATCGTCTTGCACGAAGAGGTCAACGAAGAGCAGGGCGTGCGCGAGGCGATGCTGTCGGTGCGCGGCGCGCCGGTGGGCAGCGCACAGATCCAGCTGATGGCGCCGCTGGACGAGACGTCGACGATCGCGAAGTTCCTCGACAAGCGCGGACCCGGCCTCCAGCAGCTCGCGTACCGCACCAGCGACATCGACACCCTCAGCGATCGCCTGCGCGAGCAGGGCGTCCGGTTGCTCTACGACGCCCCCCGGCGCGGCACCTCGAACTCGCGGATCAACTTCATCCATCCCAAGGACGGCGGGGGCGTGCTGATCGAGCTCGTCGAGCCCGCCCGCGACGGGTCCGACTCCACGTCGCACTGACGCTGTCTACGACCATCGCCGGGTAGGCCCTCGGGTCGCCCGGTGTGTCCAACACGGCGTATGCCAGTGCCGGCGGTCCTCGCTGTCGCCCGAACTCTGCGCCGGCCACACCACGAGATGGGCGATGTTGGGCCGGATCTCGTGGTCGCATCCCGGGCACCGGTAGAGCTTGACCGCGCGTGCCGCCGCGACGGGACGCACCTCGTAGTCATAGCCGTCGGGCCCCACCTCGACACGCCGGGGCGCCGGCAGCGGGGCCGGGCCGGGGTTCCTCCTGCGCGCAGGGCGCCGCCTACCCATCAGAACAAACGGAACTCGTCGCTGTCCATGCCTCGCATCTTGTCGTAATCCAGTGTCAGGCAACGGATTCCGCGATCAGTCGCGAGCGTCCGAGCCTGCGGTTTGATCTGCTGGGCAGCGAACACGCCTGCCACCGGCGCCAGCAGCGAATCCCGATTGAGCAGCTCGAGATACCGCGTCAGCTGCTCGACTCCGTCGATCTCACCGCGCCGCTTGATCTCCACCGCCACCGATCGTCCCTGCTCGTCCCGGCACAGCAGGTCGACCGGCCCGATCGGGGTCATGTACTCACGGCGCACCAGCGTGTAGCCGGCACCGAGCAGTTCCACGTGCTCGGCCAGCAGCGCCTGCAGGTGCGCTTCGACACCGTCCTTGACCAGACCGGGATCCACCCCCAGCTCGTGGCTGGAGTCGTGTTCGATCGCCTCCACGGTGATGCGCAGCTGCTCCCCCGCCTTGTTCTCGACCACCCAGACGGCGGTCTCACCGTCTGTCTGTTCGGCCAGTCGGCAGGGTGGACTCATCCAGTTCAGCGGCTTGTAGGCACGGTCGTCGGCGTGCACGCTCACCGATCCGTCGGCCTTGAACAGCAGCAGCCGCCGGGCCGAAGGGAGGTGAGCGGTGAGTCTTCCGACGTAGTCGACGGTGCACTGGGCGATGACGAGGCGCACCGAACCACCATAGATGCAGCGCGTCGGGTCACTAGGCTGACGCCACAATGAACGCGACCAAGAGCGTGCCGTATCGGTTGGGCCGGGTGCTGGAAAGGGTGACACGACAGAGCGGACGCCTCGACACCACCGACTACGGCTCCTGGCTGCTGGGCCGATCCGCCGAGTCCCAGAGCCGGCGTCGCATCCGCATCCAGATCATCCTGACCTTCTTCATCCTGTTCACCAATGTCCTGGGCATCGCGGTCTCGCTGCTGCTCAACACCATCGCGATCCCCGTGCCCAGCGTCTTCTCCGACGCCCCGGCGTGGCTGACGTTCGGTGTCACCCCCGCCTACATGCTGGTGGCGCTGTTCTTCGGTACCGCCTGGATCACGTCACGGACCGTCGGCTCCCTGCGGTGGGCCGTCGAGGAACGTCAGCCGACGAGCACCGACCAGCGCAACGTGTTCCTCGCCCCGGCCCGAGTGGCGCAGAAGCTGTTGCTGCTGTGGGGAGTCGGCACCGTGCTGCTGACCGTGCTCTACGGGCTGCAGGACTCCGCGTTCATCCCGCGGTTTCTCTTCGCGGTGGGTTTCCCGGGCATCGTCGTCGCCACCGCGTGCTACATGATCACGGAGTTCGCGCTGCGGCCCATCGCGGCCCAGGCACTGGAGGCCGGGCGGCCCCCGCGTCGACTGGCCCACGGCGTCATGGGACGGACCATGACGGTCTGGCTGCTCAGCTCCGGCGTTCCGGTGCTCGGCATCCTGTTGCTGGCCGTCTTCTCGCTGTCGCTGAAGAACCTCACCTCGACCCAGTTCGCGGTCGCCGTCATGATCATCGCCGCGTTCGCGCTGGTGTTCGGATTGACCCTGATGTGGCTGCTGTCCTGGCTCATCGCGACGCCGGTGCGGGTGGTCCGGACGGCACTCAAGCAGGTCGAGGACGGCGAGCTCGACTGCAACCTGGTGGTGTTCGACGGCACCGAGCTGGGCGAGCTGCAACGCGGTTTCAACTCGATGGTCAACGGCCTGCGCGAACGCGAACGCGTGCGCGATCTGTTCGGGCGCCACGTCGGACGCGAGGTCGCCCTCGCTGCCGAGCAGCAGCAGGTCGAACTCGGCGGCGAGGAACGCCACGCGGCGGTCATCTTCGTCGACATCATCGGGTCCACGAAGCTGGTGACGAGCAGACCCGCCGTCGAGGTCGTCGAACTGCTCAACCGCTTCTTCGACGTCGTGGTCGACGAGGTCGACAATCACCACGGCCTGGTGAACAAGTTCGAGGGCGACGCGGTGCTGGCGGTGTTCGGCGCACCGGTCTCGCTGGACAACGCCGAAGCCGAGGCGCTGGCCGCGGCACGCGTCATGAGCCGCCGGCTGGCTGCTGAGGTTCCCGAGTGCACGGCGGGTATCGGGGTGGCCGCCGGACAGGTCGTCGCCGGAAACGTCGGCGCCAAGGAGCGGTTCGAGTACACCGTCATCGGAGAACCCGTCAACGAAGCCGCACGCCTGTGCGAGCTGTCGAAGAAGATCGACGGGCACCTGGTCGCATCGGCGGACGCGGTGGACAACGCCACCGAAAGCGAAAGGCGGCATTGGGAACTGGGCGAGACGGTGACCCTGCGCGGCCACACCGAACCGACCAGGCTGGCCACCCCCGTCGACCGCGACTGAAGCAGGCATGTCGCAACCGGAAACCCACCGGTGTGCCGATTCGTGATTTACAGGCGATCCCGGATCGCCAACCATGGGGGACGGCAAGCCAGGAGAGGCGGTTGACGATGACGATCAGTGTGGCCGAGCGCGCGGAGCTGCGCACCGCGGTCGGCGAATTGCTCGCCGACAAGTGCACCGAGGACGACGTGCGGCGGGTGAGGGAATCCGACGAGGGTTTCGACCGCGACCTGTGGCGGCGGCTGGCTGACCAGGGTGTGCTGGGCATGCTCGTCGACGGCGAGCACGGCGGACTCGGATTCGGCGCCCAGGAGCTCGAAGCGGTCGCCGAGGAGACCGGTGCCGCGCTGCTGCCCGCGCCGTTCCTCTCCAGCGCTGTGCTGACCGTCGCGCTGATCAACGCGGCGGGCTCTGAGGAGGACAAGCTGCGCCTGCTGCCCGGGCTCGCCGACGGCACGGCCATCGGCACCGTGGCGCTGACCGGCCGGGCCGGCACCTGGTCCGAGGACGGCGTCGACGTCCGGGCCGGCGCGGACGGCACCCTCGACGGCGTCGCGCACTTCGTCACCTGGGGCCAGGTGGCCGATGTCGTGCTGGTCGTCGCCCGCACCGACGACGGGGTCGGCGTGTTCGAGGTGGCCACGGACGCAACGGGTTTCGAGCGCACCGCGGCGACGGTCTTCGATCCGACCGTGCGCCTGTCGACCTATACCTTCGCGGGCACCCCCGCCCGCCGCCTCGGCACCGCGGGGTGGGAGGCCGTCCAAGAAGCGCTGGACTACGCGGTGGTCGCCTCAGCCGGGGAGCAGGTCGGCGGCACCAAGCGGATCTTCGACATCACCATCGCCTACCTCAAGACACGGTTCCAGTTCGGCCGGGCGATCGGCAGCTTCCAGGCGCTCAAGCACATGGCCGCCGACCTGCTCCTGGAGGTCGAATCGGCGACGTCGGCCGCGCAGCACGCCGCCGCCGTGTTCCACGACCCCGAGGCCCGCGACGGGGCCGTGGCGCTGGCCGGTTTCGCGTGCGCCGAGGCCTATGTCAAGACCGCCATGGCTGCCGTCCAGATGCACGGCGGCATCGGCTTCACCTGGGAACACCCCTGCCACCTGTACGTCTGCCGGGCCCGCTCCGGCCTGCAACTGTTCGGCGACTCGGGACTGCACCGCGAGCGCTACCTGATCTCGAAAGGCGCCTGAGTCATGAGCGACAACAATCTGCCCAGCGCCGAGGACCTGCGCACCGAGGTCCGCGAGTGGCTGGCCGAGAACTGGACGGGCGTCACGCTGCCCAAGTCCGATGACCCCTGGGTCAGCTCTCCTGAGCGGATCGGCTGGCTGGAGAAGGTCGTCGCGGCCGGCTACGGCGCGCCGACCTACCCGACCGAGTGGTACGGCCGGGCCTACCCGAACAAGCTGGCCAAGGTGATCGCCGAGGAGTTCCGCGCGGTGGGCGCCCCCGGTGCCTGCCAGGACAGGTTCAGCATCCCGGCCAACACCTCGCTGACGTTCGGCACCGAGCAGCTCAAAGCCGACCTGCTGCACGAATTCCTGACCGAGAAGTCCCGCACCTGCCTGCTCTACAGCGAGCCGGGCGCGGGCTCGGATCTCGCCGGCGTGCGCACCACCGCGGTGCGCGACGGCGACCAGTGGATCATCAACGGCCAGAAGGTGTGGACCTCCGGCGCCCAGACCTCCCAGTACGCGCTGCTGATCGCGCGCACCGACTGGGATGTGCCCAAGCACAAGGGCATCACGTTCTTCATCGTGCCGATGAAGCAGCCGGGCATCGAGATCCGGCCGCTGGTGCAGATCACCGGCGACGCGCATTTCAACGAGGTGTTCATCACCGATGCCACGGTGCCCGACGCCTACGTCGTCGGCGGTGTCGGCAACGGCTGGCGGGTGCTGCAGACCGCGCTGGCCGTCGAGCGCTCCATCATGGGTTCCGGAACCAGCCTGCACCGCAAGCAGTCCCGCGGGAACAGCCTGGTCGAGATGGCCCGCGCGCACGGCAAGCTGGACGACTCCGCGATTCGCAAGGCACTGGCCGATGTGCTGGCGCTGCGAGAACTGAACAACCTCAACAACGCCCGCGCCAAGGCCGAGGCCAAGCAGGGCACCGCCAGCCCGGTCATGTCGCTGGGCAAGCTGGCGACATCGGGCATCCTGCACGCCGAGGCCCGGCTCAAGACCGACATCATCGGCGCCGACGCGCTGCTGGCCGGACCTGAAAACGCCGAGGCCGACGAGGTGAACTTCCTGACGCTCAACGCGTTCTTCACCTCGATCGGCGGCGGCACCGACCAGATTCAGCGCAACATCATCGGCGAGCGCGTGCTGGGCCTGCCCAAGGAGCCCGAGGTCGACCGTGAGATCCCGTTCCGCGACATCCGGAAGAACTGAGCAGATGAGCTACGATCCCCCGCTGGCGGGCGTACAGATCCTCGACGCCTCCACCGGTCCGATGACCGCGGTCGGGCGCCTGTTCGCCGACCTGGGCGCCGAGGTCACCGTAGTGCGGTTGCAGGGCATCACCGACGACGCGACGGTGGGCCCGTACGTCGACGACGTAGCGATCGGTACCGCGATCAATCGTCACGGCATGCCCGAGGTCGAGGTCGATCCGTCGAATCCGGAGGGCCGGGCGCGGTTCACCGAGATGCTCGCGGACGCCGACATCCTCATCGAGAGCACCCGGCCCGGTTCGCAGGCCGAGGCGGTGCTGGCGGTTCGCACGCTGCGCGCCGAGCACCCCGACCTGGTGATCCTGTCGATCAGCGACTTCGGCCGGGATTCGGAGTTCCGCACGTGGCAGGCGACCGGCCCTGTGCTGCACGCACTTTCGAGTGAGCTGTCGCGGTCGGGCATCCCCGGTCGCGAACCCCTCGTTCCGCCCGCAGATCTGCCGTACCAGGTCGCCGCCGCGCAGGCCGCCGTGATGACGCTGAGTGTGTTCCTGGACCGGTTGCGCACCGGCGAGGGCGACCTGATCGACTTCTCCGTCCTCGACGGCGCGATGCAGGCCCTCGATCCGCCGTTCGGATCGGCGGGCAGCGCGTCGGCCGGTGTGGCGGTCAGCGCCCAGCAGCGCGACTGGAACGCCGAGAAGCAGCGCTACCCGATCATCGCCTGCAAGGACGGGCATGTGCGCATCTGCATCCTGTCCAAGCGTCAGTGGCACGGGATGTTCGCGTTGATGGGAAGTCCCGAGGAGTTCGCCGATCCGTCCTACGACAAACTCGGCAAGCGGTTCCACTCGCCACATCTCCTCGAGGCCATCGAGCGCTTCTGCGCCGACAAGACGCGGGCCGACCTAGAGGCCCGGTGCCAGGCACACGGGGTGCCCGCGGCGGCCGTGCTCACGCTCTCCGAAGCACTCAACGCCGAACACTTCACCACGCGCGGATTCTTCCACGACGCCGAACTGGCGCCCGGTGTGGTGGCGCCGATTCCCGCGGGGGTCAGCGAGATCGACGGTCACCGGGCCAGCGCGCAGAACTCGCCGACGACGCGGTCACCACGTCCGGCGGACGCGCCGCTTCTCGCGAGCCGACCCCGCCGGGGCCAGGGGCTGCCGTTGGAGGGCATCCGTGTCCTGGACCTCGGGGTGATCGTCGTCGGAGCCGACACCGCAAGGCTTTTCGGTGACCTCGGCGCCGATGTGGTCAAGATCGAGCACTCCGCGCACATGGACGGGCTGCGGATCGGGCGGCCCACGGCGATGACGCAGCCGTTCGCCGCCGGCCACCGCAACAAGCGCTCGATCGGGATCGACCTGCGTGTCGAAGAGGGCCGGGAACTCGCGCACCGTCTGGTCGCGCAGTCCGACGTCGTCCTGACCAACTACAAGCCCGGCGTCGCCGAGGCGCTCGGGATGGACTACGCGACGTTGCACCGGATCAACCCGGACATCGTCGTGGTCGACAGCTCCGCGTTCGGCCCGACGGGCCCCTGGGCCAAGCGGCTCGGCTACGGCCCCCTGGTGCGCGCCGCGGTGGGCTTCACCAACCTGTGGACCTACCCGGGCGAGCCGGACACGTTCTGCGACACCGTCACCGTCTACCCCGATCACGTTGCGGCGCGGATCGGGACGCTGTCCGCGCTGGCCCTGCTGCTGCGCCGCGAGCGCACCGGCTCAGGCGGATCGGCGAGCATCTCCCAGGCGGAGGTCATGCTCAGCCACCTCGCCGCCGACATCGCCGCGGATGCTCTGCAGCGTGGCGGCCACACGAGCACCGCAACCACCCCGGACGCACCGTGGGGTCTGTATCGCACCGAGGGAGACGACCACTGGGTCGCGATCACGGTGCGCGACGACGCCGACCGCAGCGCCCTGGTCGGTGTGGTGGGCCATTCCGCGGGGCAGCCGACCGCGCTGGACGACGCGGTCCGCGTCTGGGCGGCTCAACGGTCGCACATGGACGCGATGACCGAGCTGCAGTCCGCCGGGGTGCCCGCCGGTGCGGTTCTGCACGCCCATGAGATGCCGGGTTGGGGGTACTACGAGCAGCGCCGTACATTCCGGGAGGAACTGCACCCGCACGCGAGCGAGCCGTTCATGATGGAGAACGTCCAGATCCACTGTGACCATGTGCCGGACCCGCCGCTGGGACAGGCGCCGCTGCTGGGCGAGCAGACCGCCGACATCGCCGCGGAGCTCCTCGGTCTCGACGCTGCCGACATCGCTTCCCTGCTGGAACGCGGCGTGCTGGAGAACCCCGCGCGGGAGGCGGCCGCCTCGATGTGACCGGGGTCCCGGCACCGATCTCGTAGCATTCGTGGTGGCAGAGGGCAGCACATGCGGATGCGACAGGAATGGACATCGACTTCACCAGGCTCAGGTACTTCGTCGCTGTCGCAGACGAACTGCACTTCAAGCGCGCCGCCGACAAGCTGCGGATCACTCCTCCTCCGCTGAGCAAGCAGATCAAGCTGCTCGAAAAAGAGCTCGGCGGCCCGCTTTTCGAACGCGGCTATCACGAGGTGCGGCTCAGCCCGCTCGGTGAGCGTCTGGTGGGGCCGGCGCGCGAGATCCTGCGGCAGGTCGAGGACTTCAAGGCCGCGGCGACACAGGGGGTGCGGGGGCTCGCCCCCCTGCGGGTCAGCGCGACCGCGTATGCCCCGTCCGACCTGCTCGGCGAACTCGAGGCGGTGCTCGCAGGCCTACCCGGACCGACCGAGTTCAGCGTGCCCGGCTCGGCCGCCGAGGTGACCGCCAAGCTGATCGCGGGGCAGTCCGAGCTCGGTCTCATCCATCTGCCCGCGACCGACAAACGACTCCGGCACCGCGTCGTGGCCAGTTACCAGGGCGGGGTCGCCGTCCGCTTCGACGACCCCTTGGCGGCCAAGGACCTGGTGTCCATCGAGGAGCTGCGCGACCGCGAAGTCGCCATCGACTTCGCACGCCCCAACCCGGTGGTGCTCGCCGGGCTGACCCGACGTCTCAATCGCAAAGGCGTGCACCACATCGTGCGCACCACCAACCAGAGAGGCGGCGAGGTCGAGATGGCCACCCAGGTGTTCAACCGACATCTGGTGGCGGTGGTCAGTTACGCCCCCGAATCGTTCATCGGCAAGATCTTCTCCCCGCCGGAGTTCAAGCTGATCCCCGTGGACGAAAGCACCTGGGCCCCGGCCGAAATCGCGTTGGCGTGGGTACCCGAACGCGTGCAAGGGCGACTCGCCGAGGTCGAGCTGATGGTCGAGCAGATCGCCGACCGTCTCGGACCCGTACACCGCGGCGCCTGAGCGGTCACGGGGTCGGGCGCCGCCGCCGGTCCAGGGCGTCGAGCACGTCGTCGACTGTCCGGAACCGGATCTCCGGCGATCCGGCACGCGCCACCACTCCGTCGGGATCGACGAGGTGCCCCTCCTTGCCGTCGGCCCGCAGTGCGGCCCCCAGCGCCGAGAGCATCTCGCGTGCCGTGTCGTCGATGTCGTCGACCCGGGAGACGTCCAGGATGGTGACGTCATAGCGGTCGCGTTCGCGTTCGGCGACCCGCAGCACCTCTTCGGCGCCACTGAAGAGCAGGTCACCGTGCGCTTCGTACACCCGCACACCGGGACGCGGTTCGTAGACGGCCCGTAGGGTGGCCCGCGCATCGCGACGCACGGTCAGGAAGTGCAGCCCGAGTTGCTCGGAGAGGCTGCGGCAGGTCAGCACACCCCGGACGCTGTTGCCCTTGTCGTCGAGGCGAGGCGAGTACACGCCGATCCCGAGCTGACCCGGCAGGACCGCGACGATGCCGCCGCCGACCCCGCTCTTGGCGGGCATGCCCACAGCGCTGACCCAGTCACCGGCGCCGTCGTACATGCCGCAGGTGACCATCACCGACAACGTGCGCCGGACCACCGCCGCCGAGGTGACCCGACGACCCGTCACAGGGTTCATACCTCCGCGGGCCAGAGTGGCCCCCATCCGGGCCAGGTCGGTGCACGTGACCCGCAGCGAGCACTGCCGGTAGTAGACGTCGAGCACCTCGTCGGGATCGTCGTCGAGGGCCCCGAAGCTCTGCAGCATGTACCCGATCGCCCGATTGCGGGCCCCTGACGCCTTTTCCGACGTGTACACGTCGTGGTCGAGCTCGAGCCGGCGTCCGACGCATGCGGAATAGAAATCGTGGATCAAAGCGAATCGCTCGTCAGGTGAGCCCGCCGGGATCAGCGACACCGCCGTGATGGCCCCGGCGTTGATCATCGGGTTCTTCGGGTTGTTGGTGACGCGGTCCACGCTGATCTCGTTGAAGGCCTCGCCGGAGGGTTCGACACCGATCCTGGCGTCGACCGCATCGAGTCCGATGAGGTGGAGGGCCAGCGCGTAGGTGAGCGGCTTGGAGATCGACTGGATGGTGAATTCCGTTGCCGCCTGCCCGGATTCGTAGATGAAGCCGTCGGAGGTGGACAGCGACAGGCCGAAGCCGTCCGGGTCGACGCCCGCGAGCTCGGGAATGTAATCGGCCAGCTCGCCGTCGGCGACCTCTGCGTGTTCGGCCCGGATACGGTCCAGGCGCCGCTGCACCAGTTCGGCCATGGGCTGGAGTGTAGGTGCCGACAGGGAGACCGCTCTACGTCTTGCCCCCCTACGACGGCGGTTCAGGGAGCGGGGCGCTGCCCGCAGGCGGGGCCAGGCGCCACGTGTCGAACGCCATCGCCAGCATCGCGTAGGTGCCGACGACGAAGACCAGCTCCATCGCCTGGTGGGTGTCCAGTTCGTCGACCAGGCGATGCCAGCTGTCGGGCTCGGCACGCCCGTCGCGCAGCAGTTCGTCGGTCACCTCCAGGATCACTCGGTCGACGCCGGAGAACCCCTCGATGTCCCCGGCGAGGCGATTGATGTCGTCCTCGGATACACCGCCTTCGAGAGCGACCTTGGCGTGCTCCCCCCAGAAGAACTCGGACCGTCGGGTGACGGCGACACGCAGGATCGCGAGTTCGCGCAGCCTCAACGGCAATTCGCCGCGCTGCAACAGCCAGCCGTTGAAGGTCAAGAAGCGGCGTGCCATCTTCGGATGCCGCGCGAGGAGTCCGATGATGTCGAACTTCAGCGGATCCGCGTCATGCCCCGAACCGGCCCGCGGAACCTTCTCCCCCGGCAGCCCGAGCAACGCGCCGAATGCGGCGTATTCGTCGTCACCCCATTCCTCGGCAGCCAGTGGCGCCAGGAGCGGTTCGTCGGCTGTCACCCGGCCTGCTCGACACCGTCGAAACTGGGCAGCGGCGCGGAGTCCGGCAGCTGCATCTGCAAATACACCGCGATGTAGGTGATCTTCCCGGCCGCATCGAACTCGTAGACCGAGGCACTGTTGACCACGCTGCTGAAATCGCCGATCCGGCTTCGTTCCTCGAGCTCGAGGAAGACGACGTCGCCTGCCTCGCTGATCCGCTTGAACGAGCAGTCCCAGTCCGAGGACTGCGCCCAGTTGGTCAGGAACTCGGCATACTCGGCCCAGTTCATCACCTCCTTGAACGGACCGATGCGGACGAAGTCGTCGCCGGCGACGAGCTCGGCCAGAGGCGCCCAGCTGTCTACCGAAAAGCCCGGCTCCTTGGCACTTTTCACCAGCCCGTGCATGGTGCGGCTGTATTCCAGAACCGCCCTGGCACGGCCCGTGCTCTCGCCGATGACATCGTCGATCGTGGTCATGCCTTCACCTCCGACGCGGCCATGTAGCGGTCCACCACCGAGTGGTAGTGCGCGATCACGACCTCCTCCTTGACCAGCGACATGTGGTCGAGGCGGTCGTTGCGCAGACCCTTCTGCTGACGCGGCATCTGCTCGTAATCCTGTTGCAGCGCTTCGAAATACTTGTGGCTACCCGGCGTGTCCACCACGATCGACTCGGCCCGCACCGCGTCGCGGAACTCCTGCGGCACGTACATGTAGCTGGCCACGTGCCAGATGCAGCGGTTCGGATCACCGCTGGGGTGCGGCCTGGACATGATGACGTGACACTCGCCTGCACGCACGGTCATGAAGTAGTTCGGGAAGAGCACCCAGCCCTGGTTGTCGACCATCTGGCTGTCCGTCAGACCGCTGACATCCAGGCCCATGCCCGTCAGCACTTCGCGGGTGGCCTGCTGCAGCAGCAGACGGGCGGTCAGGCCGTCCGGGAAGTCCACGGTGCCGTCCTCGTCCTGGTACGGAGCAATCAGTTCCTGGAAGCGCGGAATCACCGCGACGGTGCCGGGGAAGGTCTCGGGCAGCGCGAGGATGCCCGCGACCTGATCCTGCACTCCGGCACCCACGACCTCGAACGGAGCCATTGCGACACTGTGGCTTTCGAAGAACCGGTACCGCGCGGTCTTCGGGTTGATGTGCAGCACCTGCAGCAACTGCGGGTGGATCCCGTTGATGTGATAGCCCTCCTCGAAGGCATCCATCACGACTTTCCAGTTGCACTCGATGGCTTCGGTGACATCCATGACCGTGGTGAACTGCTCGATGTTGTACGGCTCGAGCAGGCTGACCACCTCCTCGCCGAGGTACTCGCGCAGAGGTGCGGCGTGGGGATCGGGGTTCAGGAAGATGAACCCGGCGAACGTGTCCACAGATACCGGCAGCAGTGAGTTCTCGGCTTTGTCGATCGAGCCGGCCAGGTTCTCGCGCAGCAAGCCCTTCAGCGTGCCCTCCAGGTCGTAGGACCAGAGGTGGTACTGGCAGAGGAATCCGCGCTTGGCGTTTCCGGTGTCGGTGACACACAGCGCGTTTCCGCGGTGCCGGCACGCGTTGACGAAGCCGCGCAGCTGTTCGTCCTTGCCCCGGACGATGATGAACGACTGGTCGAGGATCTCGTATCTCTTCCAGTCGCCGGGCTTGGGTATGTCCTCGGCTCTGCCTGCGATCTGCCAGGTGCGTGTCCAGATGGCCCCCCGCTCCCGTGCCGCGTAGTCCGGGCAGGTATAGCGGTCCGTCGGAATCGTCATGTTGAACGTCCCGGGCGCGACGTCGTCGAGACCCAGGCCGAGACCCGAATCTGCGTCGACCCATTCCCCTGGGCGTGTTGCTGGCATCAAGGCAGTCCTCCTCTGTCGGCGGCGATCGCCCGCCACTGCGCGACTCCGGATCGACGGCTCCGGATGTGACAGGCTTCACGATATACACTCATGTATCACTGATACAAGCATGTATTCAGAGGCGGACGGTCGCGGCGGGGGACGTTCCCCGACCGCGGTGGGAGGATAGGCGTGTGGCTGAACGCTGGACCAAGGAACGCCGTACCGAGCACACCCGGCAGATCCTGCTGGATGCCGCCGAAGAGGTCTTCGCCCGCAAGGGCCTGACGGGCGCCGCACTCGAAGAGATCGCCGACGCTGCAGGATTCACCCGCGGTGCCATCTACTCCCAGTTCGGAGCCAAGGAGAAACTGTTCCTGGCAGTCGTCGATCGCCAGCGCCAGCGCTTCCTCGACGGCTTCGCGGACGTGATGGACTCCTTCCACCGTCTCAGCGATGTCGACATCGACGAGCTCGCGCAGCGGTGGCGCCAGCTGAGCAGTGGAGCCGACCGGGCAGCGCTGGGCTACGAGCTCACCCTCTATCTGCTGCGCAATCCCGATGCACGCGCAAGTGTGGCCGCCCAGCGCCGCGAAACCATCCGGGCGCTCGGAGAGTTCATCAGCAAGAACGTCGCGCGCATCGGCGGAACTCTGACCATCGAGGCCGAGACGCTCGCCCGAATCGTGTTGGCCGCCAACGACGGCGTCACGTTGGACAGCCACATCGACGGGGAAGACCTGTACCGCCCCTATCTCCAGCTGGTGATGTCCAGCGTGCAGACTCCGCACTAGGCACCGCGCAGACGACGATGTCGTTTTTCCGCTAGTTCTGGCGGAGCCGGCGTGTCATCGTCGAGGTGTGTACACCGACTTCGACCGCTGCTACCGGGCGGTCCAATCGAAGGACACCCGCTTTGACGGCTGGTTCGTCACGGCGGTGCTGACCACCGCCATCTACTGCAGGCCCAGCTGTCCGGTCCGGCCCCCGTACGCGCGCAACATGCGGTTCTACCCGACAGCAGCGGCCGCTCAGCGGGCCGGGTTCCGGGCATGCAAGCGATGTCGACCGGACGCGTCGCCGGGTTCCCCGGAGTGGAACGTCAGGGGCGACGTCGTCGCCCGCGCGATGCGGCTGATCGCCGACGGTGTCGTCGACCGGGACGGTGTCGGCGGCCTCGCGGCACGCCTGGGCTACACCGTCCGTCAGCTCGAGCGCCTCACCCAGACCGAGGTCGGTGCGACCCCGCTGGCTCTCGCGCGGGCACAGCGCGCGCAGATGGCACGGATTCTGATCGAGACCACCGAGATGCGCTTCGCCGATGCCGCATTCGCGGCCGGCTTCTCCAGCATCCGCCAGTTCAACGACACCGTGCGGTCGGTGTCCGATCTGACCCCCACCATGCTTCGCCGACGCGCCAGATCCCGCAGGGGTGCTGACGCCGAGGGCGGCACCGGCGAGCTGTCTCTCCGGCTGGCGGTGCGGACCCCGTTCGCCTTCGAGGGGTTGTTCGGCCACCTGGCCGCCAGTGCGGTACCCGGTGTGGAGGAGGTCAGCGACGGGACCTACCGCAGAACTCTGCGGCTGCCCCACGGCAAGGGCATCGTGAGCCTGACGCCGCACCCCGACCACGTGGGATGCAGGCTTGTCCTCGACGACTTCCGTGATCTGTCCACGGCCATCGCGCGGTGCCGGAGGCTGCTCGATCTCGACGCCGACCCGGAAGCGATCGTCAGCGCGCTCTCCGCCGATGAGACGCTCACGGCTCTGGTCGCCAAGGCTCCCGGTCAACGCATCCCACGGACCGTGGATGAGCACGAACTCGCCGTACGGGTGGTGCTCGGGCAGCAGGTGTCGATGGCCGCGGCGCGCACCCACGCCGCGAGGCTGGTGCAGGCATACGGTCAGCCGGTCGAGCGGGCCGGCGGCACCCTCACGCATGTGTTCCCGGCCGTCACAGACCTTTCCGAGATCGACCCGGAGAACCTGGCGTTCCCGAGAGCACGCAGGCGCACCCTCATCGCTCTGGTCGGCGCGCTCGCCGACGGCTCCGTCACGCTCGACACAGGGTGCGATCGGGATGCGGCCCGGGCGGACCTTCTCGGCCTGCCCGGGATAGGCCCATGGACGACGGAGATGATCGCGATGCGGGGCCTGGGCGACCCCGACGCGTTTCCCGGGGGCGATCTGGGAGTGATCGCTGCGGCCACGCAGATCGGTCTGCCGGCGACACCGCGGGGACTTGCCCAGCACAGCGTCCGTTGGCGACCGTGGCGGTCCTATGCGACGCAGCACCTGTGGACGGCACTCGACCACAGCGTCAACGAATGGCCACCGAAGACGACAGGAGGTGCCCGGTGCAGTACCGCGTGATGGACAGTCCCGTCGGACCGCTGACGCTGGCCGGCTCACACGGGCGGTTGCAGCATCTCCGGATGGTGGATCAGACATATGAACCAGACCGCGCCCATTGGATGCGGGACGACACCGCGTTCGACGCCGCCATCGCCCAGTTGCAGGAGTACTTCGCCGGGGAACGGAAGGACTTCGCCCTGGATCTCGAGCTGGTCGGCACTCCGTTTCAGCGGCGGGTCTGGGAAGCGCTGCTCACCATTCCTTACGGCGAAACGCGCTCGTACGGCGAGGTTGCGAGACAGATCGGTGCACCGGGGGCGTTTCGGGCGGTGGGTTTGGCGAATGGGCGCAATCCGATCGGCATCATCATTCCGTGCCATCGAGTGATAGGCACAAATGGGAGTCTGACCGGATATGGCGGCGGATTGGAGCGAAAGAAACTGCTCCTCGGAATGGAACGCACCAATTCTGGTGCCATTCCGACGCTATTCGACTGACAATTCGACAGCACAAATGCCTGTGCCCCCCAATAGAATTGGGGGGCACAGGTCAATGTGTGTTCGGCGGTGTCCTACTTTTCCACCCGTGTGGGTAGTATCATCGGCGCTGGTAGGCTTAGCTTCCGGGTTCGGGATGGGACCGGGCGTTTCCCTGCCGCTATTACCGCCGTAACTGTATTCACTCGTTTTTGAGTGATCCCCTTTTGTGTGGGGAAGTTTATAGCCCCTGTTTTTGGTGGTGGGGTGCAGTCGTGTGACTGTGGAGTGTGGTTGCGAGGTTTTGTTGTTGTTGTAAGTTTTCGGCCGGTTAGTGCCAGTTCCCTGCGACCATTGCTGGTCTTCTAGGTCTGGTCTATCGATCCCGTGGTCTGCGGGGGGCCTTATCCCACTTAATGGGTGAGAAGCCTGGTCTTGGAGGGGGTTTCCCGCTTAGATGCTTTCAGCGGTTATCCTGTCCGAACGTGGCTATCCAGCGATGCTCCTGGTGGAACAACTGGTAGACCAGAGGTTCGTCCGTCCCGGTCCTCTCGTACTAGGGACAGATTTCCTCAAGCTTCTGACGCGCGCGGCGGATAGAGACCGAACTGTCTCACGACGTTCTAAACCCAGCTCGCGTGCCGCTTTAATGGGCGAACAGCCCAACCCTTGGGACCTGCTCCAGCCCCAGGATGCGACGAGCCGACATCGAGGTGCCAAACCATCCCGTCGATATGGACTCTTGGGGAAGATCAGCCTGTTATCCCCGGGGTACCTTTTATCCGTTGAGCGACACCCCTTCCACTCAGAGGTGCCGGATCACTAGTCCCGACTTTCGTCCCTGCTTGACATGTCCGTCTCGCAGTCAAGCTCCCTTGTGCACTTACACTCAACACCTGATTGCCGTCCAGGTTGAGGGAACCTTTGGGCGCCTCCGTTACATTTTAGGAGGCAACCGCCCCAGTTAAACTACCCACCAGGCACTGTCCCTGGACCGGATAGACGGTCCGAGGTTAGAGGCCCAATACGATCAGAGTGGTATTTCAACAATGACTCCACAATCACTGGCGTGACTGCTTCCTAGTCTCCCACCTATCCTACACAAACCGTATCGAGCACCAATACCAAGTTGTAGTGAAGGTCCCGGGGTCTTTTCGTCCTGCCGCGCGTAACGAGCATCTTTACTCGTAATGCAATTTCGCCGAGTCTATGGTTGAGACAGTTGAGAAGTCGTTACGCCATTCGTGCAGGTCGGAACTTACCCGACAAGGAATTTCGCTACCTTAGGATGGTTATAGTTACCACCGCCGTTTACTGGGGCTTAAATTCTCAGCTTCACCCCGAAGGGTTAACCGGTCCTCTTAACCTTCCAGCACCGGGCAGGCGTCAGTCCGTATACATCGTCTTGCGACTTCGCACGGACCTGTGTTTTTAGTAAACAGTCGCTTCTCACTGGTTTGTGCCACCCACGCCCGCTGCCCACCGCAAGGGTGTTGACGGTATGTGGGTCCCCCTTCTCCCGAAGTTACGGGGGCATTTTGCCGAGTTCCTTAACCATAGTTCACTCGTACGCCTCGGTATTCTCTACCTGACCACCTGTGTTGGTTTGGGGTACGGGCCGTGTATGCGCTCGCTAGAGGCTTTTCTCGACAGCATAGGATCACCGAATTCGCCTCAATCGGCTATGCATCACCTCTCAGGATATGTGTTGGACGGATTTACCTATCCAACTCCCTACAGGCTTACCCCGGTATTACCACTGACCGGTACGGCTGCCTTCCTGCGTCACCCCATCGCTTGACTACTACCAGAGAAGGTCACGCGCAGCCCCACCAATCCGCACACCCGAAGGTGATTGGTAACAGTGGTTTTGGGCGCTTAGTACCTCTGATTCATCAGGGACGCTCATACACGGGTACGGGAATATCAACCCGTTGTCCATCGACTACGCCTGTCGGCCTCGCCTTAGGTCCCGACTCACCCTGGGCGGACTGGCCTGGCCCAGGAACCCTTGGTCTTCCGGCGGGCAAGGTTCTCACTTGCCTTATCGCTACTCATGCCTGCATTCTCACTCCCACACCCTCCACCACTAGATCACTCTGCGGCTTCACCGGATGCAGGACGCTCCCCTACCCAGCACACAAAAGTATGCTGCCGCGGCTTCGGCGGTGTGCTTGAGCCCCGCTACATTATCGGCGCACAATCACTTGACCAGTGAGCTATTACGCACTCTTTCAAGGGTGGCTGCTTCTAAGCCAACCTCCTGGTTGTCTTCGCGACTGCACATCCTTTTCCACTTAGCACACGCTTAGGGGCCTTAGCCGGCGATCTGGGCTGTTTCCCTCTCGACGCACGGAGCTTATCCCCCGCCGTCTCACTGCCGCATTACACCGTGTCGGCATTCGGAGTTTGGCTGACGTCAGTAACCTTGTGAGGCCCATCGGCCATCCAGTAGCTCTACCTCCGACACGAACACTGCGACGCTGCACCTAAATGCATTTCGGGGAGAACCAGCTATCACGGAGTTTGATTGGCCTTTCACCCCTACCCACAACTCATCCCCTCAGTCTTCAACCTAAGTGGGTTCGGGCCTCCACGCGGTCTTACCCGCGCTTCACCCTGGCCATGGGTAGATCACTCCGCTTCGGGTCCAGAACACACCACTACACCACACACTGTTGTGTGGATACGCCCTATTCAGACTCGCTTTCGCTACGGCTACCCCACCCGGGTTAACCTCGCGACATGTCCCTGACTCGCAGGCTCATTCTTCAAAAGGCACGCCATCACCCCACCACGAAGGAGGGCTCTGACGGATTGTAAGCGCACGGTTTCAGGTACTATTTCACTCCCCTCCCGGGGTACTTTTCACCATTCCCTCACGGTACTAATCCGCTATCGGTCACTGGGAAGTATTCAGGCTTACCGGGTGGTCCCGGCAGATTCACAGCAGATTCCACGGGCCCGCTGCTACTCGGGGACAGTTCCACGAAAGCTGTGATGTTTTCAATTACGGGGCTCTCACCCTCTCCGGCAGGCCATCCCAAGCCACTTCACCTAACACCACAGTTGATCACTTTCGCTCCAGCCGGCGGACTGAAGAAGAAACGCCCCACAACACCGCACACACAACCCCCGCCGGGTATCACATGCACACGGTTTAGCCATCCTCCGCTTTCGCTCGCCACTACTCACGGAATCACTTTTGTTTTCTCTTCCTACGGGTACTGAGATGTTTCACTTCCCCGCGTTCCCCCCCAACGCCTATATATTCAGCGTTGGGTGACACGACATCACTCGTGCCGGGTTTCCCCATTCGGACATCCTCGGATCCACGCTCGGTTGGCAGCTCCCCGAGGCATATCGCAGCCTCCCACGTCCTTCATCGGCTCCCAGTGCCAAGGCATCCACCATGCGCCCTTAAACACTTACAACACAAAACCAAAAAATGAGTCACCCACACACACCCTTCCGGGAGCATGCGGGTATCAGAAAAATTTGCATTACATAAAAAGAAGCACACACACCCGAAAGCCTGTGCACCATCTTTCGATGCTCGCAACCACTATCCACAAATCAAACACCACACCCCACCACCAAAGCAGGGCAACAACACACCGACCCCGCCAACGCGGAGCCACCCCCACAAAAAGGGGCACAGGCCTGTTGTCTCAAAGCCCAATAGTGTGTCTGATGACTTCGCACCACAACCCCGGAAAACCGGAATCCCGTTGCAGCACTTAATGTTTGTTGTTGCACCAGACCTGACTCCACTACAGAGACCAGGCCATCTTCACGAATCGATCAGATCACCGAACCCCCACACGATGTGGGCGGGCCTGATTCTCGTGGTGCTCCTTAGAAAGGAGGTGATCCAGCCGCACCTTCCGGTACGGCTACCTTGTTACGACTTCGTCCCAATCGCCGATCCCACCTTCGACGGCTCCCTCCCACAAGGGGTTAGGCCACCGGCTTCGGGTGTTACCGACTTTCATGACGTGACGGGCGGTGTGTACAAGGCCCGGGAACGTATTCACCGCAGCGTTGCTGATCTGCGATTACTAGCGACTCCGACTTCACGGGGTCGAGTTGCAGACCCCGATCCGAACTGAGACCGGCTTTGAAAGGATTCGCTCCACCTCACGGCATCGCAGCCCTTTGTACCGGCCATTGTAGCATGTGTGAAGCCCTGGACATAAGGGGCATGATGACTTGACGTCATCCCCACCTTCCTCCGAGTTGACCCCGGCAGTCTCTCACGAGTCCCCACCATAACGTGCTGGCAACATGAGACAAGGGTTGCGCTCGTTGCGGGACTTAACCCAACATCTCACGACACGAGCTGACGACAGCCATGCACCACCTGCACACAGGCCACAAGGGAACCGACATCTCTGCCGGCGTCCTGTGCATGTCAAACCCAGGTAAGGTTCTTCGCGTTGCATCGAATTAATCCACATGCTCCGCCGCTTGTGCGGGCCCCCGTCAATTTCTTTGAGTTTTAGCCTTGCGGCCGTACTCCCCAGGCGGGGTACTTAATGCGTTAGCTACGGCACGGATCCCAAGGAAGGAAACCCACACCTAGTACCCACCGTTTACGGCGTGGACTACCAGGGTATCTAATCCTGTTCGCTCCCCACGCTTTCGCTCCTCAGCGTCAGTTACTGCCCAGAGACCCGCCTTCGCCACCGGTGTTCCTCCTGATATCTGCGCATTCCACCGCTACACCAGGAATTCCAGTCTCCCCTGCAGTACTCAAGTCTGCCCGTATCGCCCGCACGCCCACAGTTAAGCTGTGAGTTTTCACGAACAACGCGACAAACCACCTACGAGCTCTTTACGCCCAGTAATTCCGGACAACGCTCGGACCCTACGTATTACCGCGGCTGCTGGCACGTAGTTGGCCGGTCCTTCTTCTCCAGGTACCGTCACTTGCGCTTCGTCCCTGGCGAAAGAGGTTTACAACCCGAAGGCCGTCATCCCTCACGCGGCGTCGCTGCATCAGGCTTGCGCCCATTGTGCAATATTCCCCACTGCTGCCTCCCGTAGGAGTCTGGGCCGTATCTCAGTCCCAGTGTGGCCGGTCACCCTCTCAGGCCGGCTACCCGTCGTCGCCTTGGTAAGCCATTACCTCACCAACAAGCTGATAGGCCGCGGGCCCATCCCACACCGCAAAAGCTTTCCACCACACACCATGAAGCATGCGGTCCTATTCGGTATTAGACCCAGTTTCCCAGGCTTATCCCAAAGTGCAGGGCAGATCACCCACGTGTTACTCACCCGTTCGCCACTCGAGTACCCCGAAGGGCCTTTCCGTTCGACTTGCATGTGTTAAGCACGCCGCCAGCGTTCGTCCTGAGCCAGAATCAAACTCTCCAAACAAAAACAACCCATCCACAGACAGGTGAATTCACAATCAGAGAAATCCGATCATCAAACAAGACACCAAAGACTGGCATCAAAAAAGCCATGCCCCCAAACGGGAAAAGAGGACACAACAAAAAAACAACAAACAAAAACCACCAAACACACTATTGAGTTCTCAAACAACAGAGCCTGCTTTAAGGCAACCCCGCCAGTCTATAACAGCCCTGGCGGGCGGTCAAGCCGCTGCCCCGGATTTCCTTCCGGACCCCCGGGGGCTCGCTGCTGATGTCGGTAACACTACGCGGTCTTCGCGCAAGGTTCCAAATCGCCAGCGTAGAAGGGCTTTTCGGACCCATCGACGTTACGTGACGCGCTCGATCTCCGCGCCCAGTGCGGCAAGATTTTCCACGAATTTCGGATAACCGCGATCGATGTGAAAGACGTCGTGCACCTCGGTGTCACCATCGGCCACCAAACCGGCCAGCACGAGGCCGGCGCCGGCGCGGATGTCCGACGACCAGACCGGCGCGCTCGACAGTTGCGGGATTCCCCGCACCACCGCGTGGTGGCCGTCGGTTCGCGCGTCTGCGCCGAGCCGGATCATCTCTTCGACGAAACGGAACCGTGCTTCGAAGACGTTCTCGGTGATCATCGACGTACCGTCCGCGACGGCGGCCAGTCCGATCGCCATGGGTTGCAGGTCAGTCGGAAAACCGGGGAACGGCAACGTCGCGACGTTCACCGCCTTGGGCCGTTCGTACTGCACCACCCGAAAGCCGTCATCCGACTGCGTGACCGTTGCACCGGCGTCGTGCAACTTGTGCAACACCAACTGCAGATGAGCCGGGTCGACACCGGTGACCGAGATGTCGCCGCGCGTCATCGCGGCCGCAATACCCCACGTCGCGGCGACGATCCGGTCACCGATCACGCGGTGTTCGGTCGGATGGAGCCGGTCGACACCGGTGATGGTCAACGTCGACGAACCGGCGCCGGTCACCTGCGCGCCCATCTGGTTGAGCATCGTGCACAGGTCCACGACGTCGGGTTCCCGCGCAGCGTTGTGGATGGTCGTCACCCCGTCCGCCAGCACCGCGGCCATCAGGATGTTCTCCGTTGCACCCACCGACGGAAACTCCAGCTGGATCTCCGCGCCGTGCAGATGGTCGGCCTCGGCGACCACGCAGCCGTGCTCGATGTTGCACCTGGCGCCCAGCTGACGCAGACCTGCCTGGTGCATGTCGAGTGGCCGCGATCCGATGGCATCGCCGCCCGGTAGCGCGACGCGCGCCTTCTTACATCTGCCGACCAGCGGACCGAGCACACACACCGACGCCCGGAACTGACGAACGGCGGCGAAATCCGCGTCGTACTTCGGTTCATCGGGCGAGGTGATCCGCACGACGTCGCCCTCAAGCTCGACCGTCGCCCCGAGACCGCGCAGAACCTCGGCCATCAACGGCACATCGAGAATGTCCGGACAATTGGTGATCGTGCTGGTGCCCTCGGCGAGCAATGCGGCAGCCATCAGCTTCAACACGCTGTTCTTGGCGCCCCCGACGGCAACTTCGCCCGATAACCGACAGCCGCCGGTCACCACGAATCGCTCGCTCACGCCGGTTAGTGTAAGCAGACCGCGAGACCGTGTCAGGCTGCCGGGCCAGGGGGTCCGGACACATCCCGGTACCGTTTCAGCATGGCAGTTCACCTGACGCGGATATATACCCGGACCGGCGACGACGGCACGACCGGGCTCAGCGATTTCAGCAGGGTTTCCAAGAACGACACCCGGCTCGCCGCCTACGCCGACTGTGATGAAGTCAACGCCGCTCTCGGTGTCGCGGTGGCGCTGGGAAACCCGGACGAACATCTGCTGGAAGTGCTGCGCCAGGTGCAGAACGACCTGTTCGACGCCGGCGCCGACCTGTCGACACCGGTGGTCGCGAACCCCGAGTATCCGCCGCTGCGCATCACGCAGGAGTACATCGACCGGCTGGAGAAATGGTGCGACGAGTTCAATGAGCCGCTGCCCGCGCTGAACTCCTTCATCCTGCCCGGCGGCACCACGCTCTCCGCCCTGCTGCACGTCGCACGGACAGTGGCTCGGCGCGCCGAACGGTCGGCGTGGCTGGCAGTCGAGGCCCACGGTGACTCGATCAGCGTTCTTCCCGCGAAGTATCTGAACAGGCTTTCTGACCTGCTGTTCATTCTGTCTCGCGTCGCCAACCCGGACGGTGACGTGCTGTGGCAGCCGGGTGGACAAACTCAGTAGCTGCGACGGCGCGCACGAGGCGACGGCCGGGACTCCATCCACGAGGTGAACGCGGTCAACGCGCCGCGATCGAGAGCGATCTCGTAGCCCCGACCGCGGTCGGGACCGGTGTCACGCAACTCGAGGACCACGATCTCCTCGGTCATGATGTCGAATTCGTCGCCCCGCGGTGCACGGCGGGAAACCACTTCCACACCCCGACGGCTCAACGTTCGATCCGGCCACCACCGGAAACTGGAAAGCCGGTAGAAGCCGGCCTCCCCGCCGCGGTACCGCATGACGCCGTGACGCCAGCCGTGCCCACCGACAGCAGGCATGTCCCGCAGGATCGCGGCGGTGCCACCGACCTGTCTGAGCTTCCACAGCCGGTAGAACAGCGCGACGACGACGAGCAGCAGCACACAGACCAGCGCGACCATGAAAAGCATGGACGCGCTCATCCGCTGTCAGTCCAGTTGGCCCAGAGCGCGCAGACGCGCTCGACCCCATGCTGCGGTCCGCTCGTCGTCGGACTCCGAATCCTGCTTGGCTGCGTCGGCGTTGATCTCCGACTCGAACTCCGCGTTCTCCACGAGGATGCGGACGGCTTCCTCGGTCACCGACAGAAATCCGCCGTCGACCGCGATCCGGAGATCGTCCTCGCCTTCACGCTCGACGCGCACCATGGCGTCGTCGACGAGCTGAGCGACCAGCGGGATGTGCCGCGGCAGGATGCCGATCTCCCCGGCGGTGGTCCGGGTGAACACGAACGTAGCGTCACCCGACCACAGCTCGCGCTCCACGGCGACGATCTCGACGTGCAAATCCGCCATGTCACACCACCTCCCTTTGTGCTCCTCGCGTGCGCAGCCTTCGCGCAGTCAGAGTGATCACAGCTTGGCGCCGAGGCTCTCGGCCTTCTTCGCCAGGTCGTCGAGTCCACCGATGAGGAAGAACGCCTGCTCGGGCAGGTGGTCGAACTCGCCCTTGGTGAGCTTGTCGAACGCCTCGATGGTCTCCTTGAGCGGCACCGTCGAGCCGGGCTGGCCGGTGAACTGCTCGGCCGCCATCATGTTCTGGCTCAGGAAGCGCTCCAGACGACGCGCACGCTGCACCAGCTGCTTGTCCTCCTCGGCGAGCTCGTCGATACCGAGGATCGCGATGATGTCCTGAAGATCCTTGTAGCGCTGCAGGATTCGGATGACTTCCTGAGCGACGCGGTAGTGCTCGTCGCCCACCACGGCCGGGTCGAGGATCGTCGAGGACGATGCCAGCGGATCCACTGCCGGGAAGATGCCCTTCGAGAACACCGTACGAGAAAGCTCGGTGGTGGCGTCGAGGTGCGCGAACGTGGTCGCCGGCGCCGGGTCGGTGTAGTCGTCGGCGGGCACGTACACGGCCTGCATCGAGGTGATCGAGCGACCGCGGGTCGAGGTGATGCGCTCCTGGAGCTCGCCCATCTCGTCGGCCAGCGTGGGCTGGTAACCCACGGCCGACGGCATACGACCGAGCAGGGTCGAGACCTCGGAGCCGGCCTGGGTGAAACGGAAGATGTTGTCGATGAACAGAAGCACGTCCTGCTGCTGCTCGTCGCGGAAGAACTCCGCCATCGTCAGCGCCGACAGGGCGACGCGCATACGGGTGCCCGGCGGCTCGTCCATCTGACCGAACACCAACGCGGTGTCCTTGAGGACGTTGGCGTCCTCGAGCTCGACCCAGAGGTCGTTGCCCTCACGGGTGCGCTCGCCGACGCCGGCGAACACCGAGGTGCCACCGAAGTTGCGGGCGATGCGGTTGATCATCTCCTGGATGAGCACGGTCTTGCCCACGCCGGCGCCGCCGAACAGGGCGATCTTGCCGCCACGGACGTACGGGGTCAGCAGGTCGACGACCTTGAGGCCGGTCTCCAGCATCTCGGTGCGGGGCTCGAGCTCCGAGAAGGGCGGCGGCTTGCGGTGGATCGACCAGTGCTCGAAGTCCTTGCCGTAGCCGGGCTCGTCGAGGCAGTCGCCGAGGGCGTTGAACACGTGGCCCTTGACGCCGTCACCGACGGGCACCGAGATCGAATTGCCGGTGTCGGTCACCTCGACGCCACGGACCAGGCCGTCGGTCGGCTGCATCGAGATGGTGCGCACCAGGTTGTCGCCGAGGTGCTGGGCAACCTCGAGCGTCAGCGTCTTCGACAGTTCCTTGTAGGTGATGTCGGCGTGCAGTGCGTTGAACAGTTCGGGGACGGAGCCGCGCGGGAACTCCACGTCGACCACGGGGCCGGTGATGCGAACAACGCGACCCGACGTCGTCTTCTCTTCGGTTGAAGTCATTTTCTCTTCGCTTCCTAAAGGGGCTTCTGTGTTGGGGTCGGCTAGCGCGAGTCGGCGAGCGCGTTGGCGCCACCGACGATCTCGCTGATTTCCTGGGTGATCTGCGCCTGACGTTCGCGGTTGGCCGACAGCTTGAGCGCCTTGATCAGATCGTCTGCGTTGTCGGTCGCCGACTTCATGGCGCGCCGGCGTGAGGCCGACTCCGAGGCCGCGGCCTCCAGGAGTGCGGCGTACACGCGGGTCGCCACGTAGCGCGGCAGCAACGCGTCGAAGAGCGTCTCCGGATCCGGCTCGAACGAGAACAGCGTCTGCGGTCCGTCTTCGGGCTGCTCGTCGCCGACGTACTCGACGACCATCGGAGCGATTCGCCGCGCCGCCGCCGACTGCGACAGCATCGACCTGAACTCCGTGAACACGATGTGCAGTTCGTCGACGCCGAGGACACCGTCGGCGCCCGCGTCGTCACCTTCGTCGTCGGCACCGGACATGAACGACGCCACCAGGGTGTCGGCGATCTCCTTGGCGTTCTCGTACGTAGGCCGCTCCGAGAATCCCGACCACGACTCCGTCACCTCGCGCTGACGGAAGTTGAAGTAGCCCTGTGCCTTTCGCCCGACCGTGTACACGACCGGTTCCTTGCCCTCTTCGCGCAGCAGCGCGAACAGCTCCTCGGACTGACGGAGCACGTTGGCGTTGTACGCGCCGCAGAGTCCACGGTCCGACGACACCACCAGCACCGCGGCGCGTCGCGGGTTTTCCCGCGCGACGAGCAGCGGATGATCCAGCGCGCTGGCGCTGGCAAGCTCGGTGAGCATGCTGGTGATCTCGGTGCTGTAGGGCCGAGCCGCTTCGACTCGGGCCTGCGCCTTCGCGATACGCGACGTGGCGATCAGTTCCTGGGCCTTGGTGATCTTCTTGATCGACCCGGCGGAACGGATGCGCCCACGTAGCTCGCGCAGTGTTGCAGCCATCTAGCTCTCCAGACCCTTTCGGTCTTACTTCTTGGGGGCCGGCTTGCGGACCTTGACCGATTCCTTCTCGACGTCCGCCTCGTCCATGGCCTCGGCGTCGGCCTCGTTCACCACGACCGAACTGCCGTCGGACGCCGAGAAGCCCTTCTTGAAGTCGTTGATGACGTTCGTCAACTTCTCCTCGGTGCTCTCCGACAGCTTCTTGGTCTCGCGGATCTCCTGGAGGATGTCGTCGTGCGAGGCCTTGACGTGCTCGAGGACTTCCTGCTCGAAGCGCGAGACGTCCTCGACCGGGACGGAGTCCAGGTGGCCCTTGGTGCCGAGGAAGATCGCGACGACCTGGTCCTCGACCGAGTACGGCGTGTACTGCGGCTGCTTGAGCAGCTCGACCAGGCGGGCGCCGCGGTCCAGCTGCGCCTTCGACGCCGCATCCAGGTCCGAGGCGAAGGCCGCGAACGACTCCAGCTCGCGATACTGCGACAGCTCCAGACGCAGCGAGCCCGCCACCTCTTTCATGGCCTTGATCTGGGCGGCGCCGCCGACTCGGGACACCGACACACCGACGTTGATGGCCGGCCGGACGCCCTGGTTGAACAGGTCGGACTCCAGGAAGCACTGGCCGTCGGTGATGGAGATGACGTTGGTCGGGATGAACGCCGAGATGTCGTTGGCCTTCGTCTCGATGATCGGCAGACCCGTCATCGAGCCGCCGCCGAGCTCATCGGAGAGCTTCGCGCAACGCTCCAGCAGACGCGAGTGCAGGTAGAAGACGTCGCCGGGGAACGCCTCACGGCCCGGCGGGCGACGCAGCAGCAGTGAGATGGCGCGGTAGGCGTCGGCCTGCTTGGACAGGTCGTCGAACACGATCAGCACGTGCTTGCCGTCGTACATCCAGTGCTGACCGATGGCCGAGCCGGTGTAAGGAGCCAGCCACTTGAAGCCGGCGGCGTCGGAGGCCGGCGCCGCGACGATGGTGGTGTACTCCATCGCGCCACCCTCTTCGAGGGCGCGCTTCACCGACGCGATCGTGGTGCCCTTCTGACCGATGGCGACGTAGACGCAGCGCACCTGCTGCTTGGGGTCACCGGTCTCCCAGGCCTTGCGCTGGTTGAGGATCGTGTCGACGGCGACGGCGGTCTTGCCCGTCTTGCGGTCGCCGATGATCAGCTGGCGCTGGCCGCGGCCGATCGGGGTCTGGCTGTCGATGGCCTTGATGCCGGTCTGCAGCGGCTCCGAGACGCCCTGCCGCTGAACCACCGACGGCGCCTGCAGTTCGAGGGCGCGACGGGTGTCAGACTCGATGTCGCCCTGGCCGTCGATCGGCTGACCGAGCGGGTTGATGACACGGCCGAGGAACGCGTCGCCGACGGGCACGGAGAGCACCTCGCCGGTGCGCTTGACCTGCTGGCCTTCTTCGATCTTCTCGAATTCACCGAGGATCACGGCGCCGACGCTGTGCTCGTCGAGGTTCAGTGCGACACCGAGGACGCCACCGGGGAATTCCAGCAGCTCCTGGGTCATCACCGAGGGCAGTCCCTCGACGTGGGCGATACCGTCGCCGGCATCGATAACCGTGCCGATCTCTTCACGCTCGGAATCGGCGGTGAAGGAGGAGACGTAGTCCTCGATCGCCCCTTCGATGTCAGAAGCGGAGATTGTCAACTCTGCCATGGCTTTTCGTCTTCCTGCCTTTGTGTTTGTTACTGCTCGAGTCTGGGCGGGTCAGTCCGGCAGCCCGGTACGGGCCGCGGCCAACCGCGATGAGATAGAACCGTCGATGACCTCGTCACCGACCGTGATCAGGAGACCGCCGAGCACGTCGGGATCCACGTCGAGCTGGACCGACACCGGGGTGCCGTAGATCCGGCTCAGGATCTCGGTCAGGCGGGTGCGCTGCTCCTCCGAGAGATCGGCGGCGGCCGTGACCTCGGCGACGGCCTCGCCGCGGCGCGCGACGGCGAGTTCGGCGAGGTCGCTGACCGCGGCGTCGGCGGGCTCGCCACGCAGCAGTTCGACGGTCTGGGTCAGCAGCGCCGCGACGGTGCCGTTCACCTCACCCGCGCTGTCGACGACCTTCTTCAGCAACTCCACACGCTTGTCGGTCGGCACCGTGGTGTCGGCGAGCAGCCGGCTGAGCTGCGACTGCGAATCGAGCAGACGGCCGAACCGGAACAGCTGGTCCTCGACCTCTTCACTCTGTCCGTCGCGTTCCGCACGGGCCAGCAGCGCCAGGCGTGCGACATGCTCGAGGGCGTCGATCAGGTTGCCTTCACCGGACCAGCGCTGGGCGGTCGCGGTCTTGAGCAGCTCGAGGGAATTGCTGCCGAGCTTGCCGTCGAACAGCCGCTCGACGAGCCGGGTCTTGGCCGTCGAATCATCGGTGGGCTCGGCGAGGTGCTTGTTGAGCGTCGTCTCGCTCAGCAGCAGCTTCGCGACACCGGACAGTTCGTCGGCCACCGTGGTCAGGGTGTCCGAGTCGGCGCCGTCGGCGACGGATTCGAACTTCTTGACCAGTTCGGCCAGCGCCTCGCGGCTGGCGGCCCGCAGGTTGAGCGTCGCACCGGCTTCGAGCACCGCAGGCGAGGGCGCCATCGCGTTCAGTTCTTCGAGGAAGCGGTCGACGGTCGACGCCTGCGCCGCGGGATCGGAGACATAGTTGCGGACGATCTCTTCGGCCTTCTCCACGGACTCCGCGCCGAGTCCCGACCGCAGCTGACGGATCAGCTGCTGGCGCATCAGCTGAACCTGCTGTGCGCCCTGGGATTTGATGCGTTCGGCCTCGGTGTCGGCCTGCTCGGCGAGTTGCGCGGTGATCCGCTCGGAATCCTGACGCGCTTCGTCGGTGACCTTCTGCCCCTCGGACTTCGCGTCCTCGACGGCTTTGGTGTGCATCGCATCGGCCTCGGCCAGCTTCTTGCTGGCCTCCGCGCTCTCTTCGAGAGCCGCGCGGATGGCCTCCTGCTGCTTCTGCATCATCGACTTCACCAGCGGGGCAACCCACTTCATGATGATGAAGACGATGACGGCGAAGCCGATCAGCTGTCCGATGAAAGTCGACATCTACTGGCTCCCACGCGTGTTCACGTCCACACCCAGGATCCGGCTCGCGAGCGTCGCCGACAGCGCGTCCACAGACGACTGAAGCTCCGACTGCGCGGCCGAACCCTGTTGTGTCAACTTCTCATCGGCCGTCTTGACCGTTTCGGCGACCTCGCCGTTGGCCGTCGCACGCTTCTCGTCGACGACCTGACGGCCCGCCACCCGGGCCTCGTCGCGGATCGAGGACGCCTCACCACGGGCTTCGGCCAAGGTCTTGTCGTAATCCGCTCGCGCCGCGGCGACCTGTTCGGCCGACTTGCGGTTGTCAGCGGCTGTCTTGGCCAGCATCGCCTCCCGCTCGGCCAGCACCTTGCTGATCGGTGGCACAACCCATTTCGCGATCACGCCGAGCACAATCAGGAAGATGAGCAGTACGGCGAAGAAGGTGCCGTTGGGGAGCAGGAAGTTACTGGTCCCGCCCCCCTCCTCCGCCGCGAGTATGGCGGAGGCGAGGTTCGTCGATGTCAGATCACCCATGTCGCTGAATTAGCCGACCGGCGTGGCGAAGACGAACAGGGCCATGAAGGCGAGGTTGATGAAGTAGGCGGCCTCGACCAGACCCACCGTGATGAAGAACGGCGTGAACAGTCGACCCTGGGCCTCCGGCTGCCGGGCGATGCCCGAGATCAGCGCGTTACCGGCGATACCGTCACCGATACCGGCACCGATGGCACCGCCGGCCATGATCAGACCACCGCCGATGAGTGCGCCAGCAGCGATTGTGGGGTCCATTTCCTATCCTCCTTGATATCTGACAGAGGGTCTCTGTCAGGGGTTTGTGTGGTCCTTACGTGTTACGGCAAATAGTTCTGTGAGGGTCGGTGCGCTCAGTGCTCGTCGTGGTCCAACTCCATCGACTGGCTGAAGTACAGGATCGTCAGCAGCGAGAAGATGAAGGCCTGGATCAGACCGACGAACAGGTCGAAGGTCTTCCACACCGCGTTGGGCAGCCACTGGATGTACCAGGGGAACATCGCGATCAGCGCCACCAGGATGCCGCCGGCGAAGATGTTGCCGAAGAGTCGCAGTGCCAGCGAGATCGGCTTGGCGAGCTCTTCGACGACGTTGATCGGCGCCAGGAAGGCGACGTGGCCCTTGACGACCTTGATCGGGTGGCCGACGATACCGCGACGCCAGATGCCTGCCGCGTGGTAGCAGATGAACACGAACAGTGCGAGCGCCAGCACGAAGTTGATGTCGGAGGCAGGAGGCTTGTAGAGCTCACCGGCCGCACCGTCGGAGCCCCCGTACTGCAGCGGGAGCACCGCGAGCCAGTTCGAGACCAGGATGAAGACGAAGATCGCCACGGCCAGCGGAAGGACGAACGGCGCGACCTTCATGCCGATCGCCTGCTCGATCTGTCCGCGCATCTGGATCGTCAGGGCTTCCCAGAAGAGCTGCACGCCACCGGGGACGCCGGTCGCGGTCACCTTCGACTTCAGATAGAAAGCGAGTCCGATGACGATGACCGCGGTGATCGCGGTGGCGAGGATCGTGTCCCCGTTGAACGTCATACCGAACAGCTCGAACACCATGGTGTGATGCCCGACGTGGATCGGGGCACCGCCTTCCTCAGCGGCGAGGACAGTCTCGAACATCTGCGTCATTGGGGTTAGCTCAATCCTTCGCTTCCGTGTCTGCCACGTCGAGTCCCTCGCTGCGGATCTTGCGCAGTACCGGGAGGCTGGTGCTCATCACCAGCAATGCCTGGAAGATCGCGAGGCCGAAGAGCACCGCGAGGCCACCGTTGTCTTTGAACAGGAAAGCGACCGTCAGACCGATCGCGGTAATCACGAGGAGTCGCGTCGCCGAGTTCAGCGCCATCTTCTTCTTAAGCGGATGATCCTCGGCGGTGATGCTCTCGACCGCGCGACGCACCAGCAGCGCATTGGTCAGGCCCAGACCGAGGCCGACGCCGAAGAACACGCCGTAGAGGATGTTGCCGCCGAAACCGGCGGCGACCATGGCGAGAGCGGTGAGCGCGACGCAGATGACGAGCAGGCGTACCGGCCGGAAAGCGACGGACGGAAACACCAACGGCGCGTCCTGCGCTGGCGTCGTCACGGCTTCACCTCAATCCCGCGGTCATCACACATGGTGGGTCTCGCTCCCGATGGTCCTGTGCGTGGCGCCCGTAGCGTAACTGAGGGCGACATGCGCACCGGAATCACCCAAGGGGTAGCTCCCTGTTTCGGTCGAAAATGTCGGTCTTCGTTCCGTTCCTACCGGCGCTCGTGATGGGAAACCGAGCGGCCGATGGCCGGAAACCCGCGAGGTCTTTTCGGGTTCTGCCAAAACCTTAACACATGGTGAGAGCCCGATAAGAGGGCCTACTACTTTTCGTCGTACACGCTGTCGGCCTCGTCGTTTCCGCGCTTGAGCAGCGGTATCAACGTCACCACGATCGCGACGACGATGGCGACCGCCATGACGATCGCGGTGTGCTTAGGGTCGACGAAGATGGTGCTCGCCGCACCGATCGCGACGATGCCGACCCAGAGGTAGATGAGGAGCACGACGCGTCGGTGGGAATGGCCGATCTCGAGCAGTCGGTGGTGCAGATGCATCTTGTCCGGGCTGAACGGACTCAGACCCTTGCGGGTGCGCCGGATGATCGCGAGCAGCATGTCGAGCGCCGGCACGAAGACGACGGCGACGACGAGCAGGAACGGCGACAGCAGCGCGAACACGTCCCGGGCTCCGTAGGCCGTCTGCGAGATCGGGCCGGCCGCGGTCGTGGCCGCCGCAGCCAGCATCAGTCCGATCAGCATCGACCCCGAATCGCCCATGAAGATCCGCGCTTTGTGGAAGTTGTGGGGCAGGAAGCCCAGGCATGCACCGGCGAGCACCACCGAGATCACCGCGGGCGGGTAGAACAGCACGTCGCCGCCGTGGTCGTGGAGCAGCCCGACGGAGAACAAGCAGATGGCCGACGCCGTGATGAGACCCAACCCCGCGGCCAGGCCGTCGAGACCGTCGACGAAGTTCATCGAGTTCACCAGTGCGACCGTGAAGGCGAGCGTCAGCAGGATGGACGCGACCTGGTCGAGGACGATCGTGCCGACCCCGCCGATGGGTATGTAGAGCACACTCCAGGCCACGCCCATCGTGACGAGCACGCTGGCCGCGGTGATCTGGCCGGCGAACTTGGTCAGCGCATCGAGGCCCCAACGGTCGTCGATCAGCCCGACGACCATGATGAGACCGCCGGCCACGACCACCGCCGGGAGGCCGGAGGAGTAGACGAAGCCTCGGGTCAGCGCGGGCAGTTGCGAGGCCAGCAGCACTGCGGCCACCACCCCGATGTACATGGCGAGGCCGCCCATGCGCGGGATCGGCTGCAGATGCACGTCGCGTTCACGCGGATAGGCGACCGCACCCCAGCGGGTCGCGAGCACCCTGACCCAGCCGGTCGCGAGATAGGTGATGATCGCGGCGGTCAGCCCGACGAGGGCGAGTTCGCGCAGAGGTACTCCCGCTCCGCGCTCGTCGAGCGCGAGAAGAGACTCCCCCGCCCGAGTCGCGGTGATCGTCGCTGAGGCCAGATCCACAGAACTCCAGGTCACTCGGTCGGGGCGAGGAGGCTCTGCGCCTCCACGCCCAGCACGTCGGCGATCGCCTCGAGCGTCACCGGACCCTGCCGCAGCACCCTCGGGTGCGCACCGGTGAGATCGACGATCGTGGAGGCGGCCTGCTGTTCGGCCGGCCCGCCGTCGAGGTAGACCTCCACGCGGTCGCCGAGCTGTTCTCGGGCCTGTGCCGCGGTGACGGCCGCCGGGCTACCGGAGATGTTCGCACTCGAGACGGCCATCGGACCGACCTCACGCAGGAGTTCGATCGCCACCGGATGCAACGGCATCCGCAGCATCACCGTGCCGTTGGCGTCGCCGAGATCCCACTGCAGGGACGGCGCCTGATGCACCACCAGGCTGAGCGCACCCGGCCAGAACGCGCGGATCAGCTCTTTCGCGCTGTTGGGAACCGTGTACACCAAGCCGGAAATGGTGTGCCAGGACCCGACCAGCACCGGCACCGGCATGTCGCGTCCGCGTCCTTTGGCGTCGAGCAGTGCGGCCACCGCCTCACCGTCGAACGCGTCGGCGCCGATGCCGTAGACGGTGTCGGTCGGCATCACGACGAGGCGGCCCTCCTTGAGGGCGCTGATCGCCGACGCGATACCGGTCGCCCGCTGCGCCGGGTCGGCACAGTCGAACAGTCCTTGACTCACCTCGCCACCCTCTCACCGTTCCGCACTGCGGTCACGAATCGCGGCCGCCCGGTCAGATCGTGTCTCGCCGTCACCTCGGTGAAGCCACCGGCGCGCACGAACACCTCGACGGTGGCCTGCGAGGTGGAGTCGTCGTGCTCGACAGCGCAGCGGCCGCCGGGGCGCAACAGCCGGGCCGCCACACCCGCGAGATGTTCGATGACGGCCATTCCGTCGGCCCCCCCGTACAGCGCATGCGCCGGATCATGCTCAGCCACTTCGGGTTCCAACTCGGCCGCATCCGGAATGTAGGGCGGGTTGGAGACCAGGAGATCGACGGACCTGTCGAGTTCGGTGAGCAGGCCGGCGTCGGTGACGTCGGCACGCACCACGTGCACGGCGGTGCCCGCGGTGTTGCGCCGGGTGTAGACCAGCGCATCGTCGGAGTCGTCCACCGCGAATACCGTCGCCCCGGGGAATCCCTGCGCCAGTGCCAGGGCCAGCGCGCCGGACCCGGTGCACAGGTCGACTATCCGGGCCGATCCTGAAAGCGGTTGCGCGAGCGCCCATTCCAACAGTGATTCGGTTTCGGGGCGCGGAATGAACACGCCGGGTCCGACGTCGACGACAACGGGTCCGAACGCCGCGGTGCCGGTCAGGTGCTGCAACGGGACCCGTGCGGCGCGCCGGGCGGTGAGGTCCCGATAGCGAGACAGGAACGCGGCGTCGGGTTCGACGAATGCCACCAGGCCGCGGTCGGTCCCGGCGACGTGGGCGGCGAGCAGCTCGGCGTCGACCCGCGGCGATCCGACGCCGGCGGCCGCCAGGGTCTCGGCAGCGTCGGCGATCACCTGGCGCATGGTCACCGGCGGGTCGGCCACGGTCACGTGTTCTGCAGCCGGGCTTGCCTGTCCGCGGCCGCGAGGGCGTCCAACAGCGGGTCGAGATCGCCGTCGAGCACCTGGTCGAGGTTGTGCGCCTTGAAGTTGATGCGGTGGTCGGCGATGCGGTTCTCGGGGAAGTTGTAGGTGCGGATGCGCTCGCTGCGGTCCACGGTGCGGATCTGGCTGGCACGGTCGGCGGACGCATCGGCCGACGCCTGCTCTTCGGCGAGCGCCTGCAGCCGCGCGGCGAGCACCTGCATCGCGCGTGCCTTGTTCTGCAGCTGTGAGCGTTCGTTCTGGCAGGTGACGACGATGCCGGTGGGCAGGTGCGTGATGCGTACCGCGGAATCGGTGGTGTTGACGCCCTGGCCGCCCTTGCCGGAGGACCGGTAGACGTCGACGCGCAGGTCCGACTCGTCGATCTGGACCTGTTCGACCTCGTCGGGTTCGGGGTAGACCAGCACGCCCGCCGCCGACGTGTGCACCCGTCCTTGGGACTCGGTGACCGGAACCCGCTGCACGCGGTGCACGCCACCCTCGAATTTCAGCCGGGCCCACACCCCGTCGGCCGAATCGCCCTTGCTGGCGATCGACAGCGTGGCGTCTTTGTAACCGCCCAGGTCGGACGTCGTCTCCCCCAGCATCGTGACCGTCCAGCCATGCCGTTCGGCGTAGCGGATGTACATCCGGGCGAGGTCTGCGGCGAACAGCGCGGACTCCTCGCCGCCCTCGCCGGACTTGACCTCGAGCACGATGTCGTCGGCGTCGTGGGGGTCGCGGGGCGCGAGCAGATCGGTCAGCGCCCGGTCGAGGTCACCGATCTGGTCGGTCAGCTCGTCGACCTCGGCCGCGAATGACGCGTCATCGGCGGCCAGTTCCCGCGCGGCCTCGAGGTCGCCGCGGGCGGCCTCGAGCTTGCGGTAGGTGGCGACGATCGGCGAGATCTGGGCGAACCGCCTGCCGACCTTGCGGGCGGCGCCGGCGTCGGCGTGCAGATCGGGGTCGGCGAGACGCTGCTCCAGCTCGCCGTACTCAGCGAGAATCGCCTCGATCGCCGGTGCGGCCTCGGCCATCTCGCCTCCTCACAGATATCGTCGCCACGGAACTTTGAGCGCGAAACGGCGCCCGGCCTGCGCGAAGTGCGGCAGATCGGGCGCCGTTGCGGGAGCTACTTGCTGCGCTTGCCGTAGCGCTTCTCGAAGCGGGCCACACGGCCGCCGCTGTCGAGGATCTTCTGCTTGCCGGTGTAGAACGGGTGGCACTGCGAGCAGACCTCGACAGTGATGTTGCCGCTCTTCTTGGTGCTGCGGGTGGTGAAGCTTGCGCCGCAACCACACAGCACCGTGGTCTCGACATAGTCAGGATGAATGCCTGATTTCATGGTTTCCTCTTCAATCGTGGGCCCGGGTCGCCCTTCCCAAAGCGGGAGGCTGCGGCGTGAACCGGAACCGAGGTGACGGCGGTCGCCCGGCCTGAGGCCGGCAGACTGCCACCGATTATGCCAGTTCGACCGCCAGCAGCCTAAACGCGCATTCGGCGGCCGCTATTCCTCGGCGACCGTGCGGTAGCCACTGCCGTCCCGGGTCCACAGTGTGCGGCCCGCCGGGGTGGTGCCCATCGCGACGAGTTCGCGTTTGAGCACCTTGTTGGTCGCGGTGCTGGGCAGTTCGTCGGCGATCCAGACGTAGCGCGGCCACGCCTTCGGTGACAGGTCGGGCTGCTCGGACAGGAACGTGCCGAACTCCTGCGGGGTCAGCGTCGCCTCGTCCTGCACCACGATCGCGGCCATGACCTGGTCACCGACGAACTCGTCGGGGACCGGATACACCGCTGCCATGCTGATGGCGGGCAGCCGGATGAGAATGCGCTCGATCGGTGCCGCCGTCATGTTCTCGCCGTCGACCCGCATCCAGTCCGCGGTGCGACCGGCGAGGTAGATCCAGCCGTCGGCGTCGCGGTAGGCGAGATCGCCGGACCAGAACATGCCGTGCCTCATCCGGTCGTCCGTGGCGTCCTGGTCGTTGTAGTAGCCGGCGAACATACCCGCGCCCTGCGTGTTGACCAGTTCGCCGATCGCGTCGTCGCCGTTGACCAGGGCGCCGTGGGCATCGAACTCCGCCACCGCGCACTCGGTCAGTGTGTCCGGGTCGTAGATGGCCACCCCGGGGAAGCCCTTTCCGATGGATCCGGGCGGGCAGCCGTCCTCGCGGGTGATGGTCACCGCGTTCTCCGTGGATCCGAAACCGTCCCAGACCTCGCACCCGAAGCGCCGGGAGAACTCGGCGATGTCGCGGTCGCCGGCCTCGTTGCCGAACGCCACCCGCAGCGGGTTGTCGATGTCGTCGGGCTTCTCGGGGCTCGCGAGGATGTAGGCCAGCGGCTTGCCGACGTAGTTCATGTAGGTCGCGCCGTAGCGGCGGATGTCGCCGAGGAAACCAGAGGCGCTGAAGTGCGCGGGCGCCATCGCGGCGCCGGCGTTGAGCGCCACCGACCATCCGGCCAGGACGGCATTGCTGTGGAACAGCGGCATCGACAGGTAGCAGACATCGCGCGGCGTCAGCTCGTAGCGGCCGGCCAGCGCGGCGCCGGCCAGCAGCACCATCGCGTGCATCATCTTGACGGCCTTCGGATCGCCGCTGGTGCCCGAGGTGAAGATCAGCATGTAGGTATCGGTTGCGGTGACCTCGCGGTGCGGGGTGAGTTCACCGGCGCGTCCGATCAGTTCCGACCACTCCGGGGTGCCGACGACGAGCACCCGGACGCCGGGGAGGTCGACGCCGTCGAGAAGACCGCGGTGGGCGTCGTCGGTGATCAGGATCTGGCAGTCGCCGCGCAGGACGTCTCGGCCGAGCGCGGATCCGCGCCGGGTGGTGTTGATGCCGCACAGCACGTAGCCGCCGAGCCCCGCGGCAGCCATCGCCGTGAGCATGTCAGGGGTGTTCCCGAGCAGCACGCCGACGTGCAGGGGACGCGACGGGTCCGCGAGGCCGATCAGCGCCGATGCCTGTGCAGCCGCCTCGCCGAGGTGTTCACGCCAGGTCCACGTCCGGTCCTCGTGCTTCATCGCGATGCCGTCGTCGGTCACCCGCTCCCGCAACAGCTGCTGAACCGTCTCGGCCACACCGCCACCCTTCACCCCGTGAACAGGTTCACACTTCTGTCTACTCCGCCGACCGCGCGCAGCGTACCTCAACCACAACACGGCCTTCGTTTGCGAAGATATGTCGATGAGCGTGGGCGCCTTCGCGAATTCAGCACCAGCCGATCAAGTGACGAGTCCGGTCGCGGATCCGCCCGTCGAACCCAAGGCCAGGACCGTCCGGGATCGGCTCATCGACGCCGCCGAACAGTGCCTGACGGCCAAGGGAATCCGCGCGACCACGGTGTCGGAGGTCGCCGAGGTCGCGGGTGTGAGCCGGGGCTGGCTCTACCGCCACTTCCCCGACAAGTCGGAGCTGCTCGGCGCGGCGATCGTGCGACTCAACGACGCGTTCTGGACCGAATCGCGCACCCGCCTCGACTCGGTGACCGGCCTCGATGAGCAGATCGCAGCCGGCGTCGCCCTTGCGCGCAAGGAATCCGAGACGCCCGGGGCGCTCGTGCTCAAGCTCCGCCAGGAGGAGCCGGAGGCGTTCACCGCATGTGTGGGACTCGGTGTGCGCGGGCTGATTCCCGAGATCGCGGCGTTCTGGGAGCCCTATATCCAGGCCGCGGTCGACCGGGGCGAGATCCACGCCGACACCGATCGCGCGGAGGCCGCGGAGTGGATCGCGCGCATCACCATGAGCCTGGCGACGGTGCCCGGAGAGCAGTGCGACGTCGACGACCACGAGTCGGTGCTGCGGCATGCGCGTCGCTACATCGTGGCCGCGTTCCGCAGCGATCCGGCGGGTACCTGAGTCAGCGCGCGTCGGCGACCGCCGCGGCGCGACCGGTGAGCACCATCAGCAGCTCACGGACCGGGGCCGCGTGCTCTCGCCCCGCGCCGACGGCGAAGTCGGCGTCGGTGGCGACCAGCCTGACGCCGGCAAGTCGCGTCCGCGCCCGGAAGGGGAAGCCCATCTCCCACACCCGTTCCGCGGCTGCCACCGCGGCATCCACGGGCATCGGCCGGTCGATGCCGAGCGGCACGCAGATGTCCTGAGCGTGTACCAGGACGTCGATGAGAGGTTCGAACGCGGTCGTGCCCGGCGGATGACGGCGAGACCCGACAGCGGCGCGTAGATGCGCCGAGATCTCGGCAGGCGACCGTGGATCGGCCAGCGCCAGCCTGTCGACCATGGCGTCGAAGCGGAAACCACTCCGGATCGCCTCCCACAGCATGCGTGGCGGGGCCATCGTCGAATGCGTCAGATGGGCCGCGACGTTGCGCACAGACCATCCGGCACACAGCGACGGGGTATCCCAGACGCCCGGCCCCCGGCTGCCGAGGTCATCGATGAGGTCGGCCAGCGACGTGCGCTGCTCGTCGATGTGCTGCCACACGGTGTCGCGGTTCACGGGCACCCCCGAAGATCAATTAGCCCGGATTTTGCGTGGTAATTGGTGTGGGTTCGGTGTGATGCCGAGTTGTGTTGTTGGGTAGTGGTTTTCGTGTGGTGGCGTAGAGGTGCTGTCCCGTGTCGCCGGGTGGGGCGGGCTTTCCTGGGGCCTGTGGGTCCTTCATCGTTGATGGGTCCGATGGGGTGGGGTGTTATCCGAAGGCGGTGCGGACGCGGTGCCAGGCGGCGGCGATCGCCGCCGCCCAGCGCCAGGTGGCATCGATGCGTAGCCGCAGTTGGCGGGCGCCGCGGGTGATACGGGCGGCCACGTGCAGGACCCGGTAGCGGAACGTGGTGATCTCGACGCGGGCCAGAGCGCGATCGCTGGCGAACCCGATGAGGCGGGTCCAGGTGACCAGGTCAGCGGCGGCCAGGACGATTTCGAGCCAGGCAGCATTGGCCCAGAAGGAGTGGCAGGGCAGGTTACGCAGCCCGGTGGCTTTGAGTTCGCGGATACGGTCCTCGACGCGGGCGTGCTGGCGGTGCCGTAGTTCCAGACCGGCGACCTGACCGGGTACGACACCCGGTGGTGTGTCGGTGATGAACGCGGTGACCCGCATGCCGTCGGCGTCGGTGAACCGCAACTGCGCGCCGGGGTGGGGGCGTTCTTTACGCAGGATCAGCCGGGTCCCTTCGGGCCAGGAGGCCAGGTTGACCAGGTCGGTGGCTTCAGCGACCCACGCGCCGTCGCGGATCCCGCCGTCGGTGTCGATCGCTGGATACCAGCAATCGCCGAGGTTGAGGGTGTCCACGGCGTCCTGGACGCGGGTATCGACGGGGTACCCGAAGGAGAACCCGGCCCCGGCGGCCCGGCACGCTGCGGCGAATTTGTGGGTGGATCCGGCGGTATCGCAGCGCACCAACACCTTCGGGGCCTCGGGGTTGTCGGGATCGTCGGGGTTGGGCCGCCACGCCGCTGGCAGCGATGCCAAAGCCTGGTGCAGGACGATGATGTGGTCGGAGGCGGTGTTGGAGCCGGCGTTACCGTTGCGCAGCAACCCGGCCAGGGCTTCGCCGCCGGCGATGTCGGGGCGGTCCAGAAACGCCAGCAGCGGGTGCAGCCCGAACGTTTTCTTCCAGGTCGGCGCAGCCCCGGCCTTGTTGTCGGAGTGATCGATCACCAGCGTGGCATCGATGTCGATATGCAGCCAGCCGCCGGTGGTGGGGGCGGCTCCGACAGCCCAGGCCGCTGCCCGCGCCGCGGCTCGGGCTGCGCGCACCCCGGGTAGATGCGCGGCATCGATCCGCTCATCGATCAGCCGCCACATGGTGGTCGTTGAGGCCTTGGCCCCCAGGACGTGCTCCCGGTCACCGCACAGCTGACCGACCGCGTCGATGCAGTCCGCGCCGTCGGCGACCGCGGCCGCCAGATCAGCGAACACCTCCCCAGGCGCATACACCCACGGGCCGCGGTAGGTGTCGGCCAACGCGGCCGTGACCTGCGCCGATAAGCCGGTCCGGTCGGCAAGCTCACGCAGCATGCCCATCCCGGCATGCGACACAACGCCATGGCCGTCGGCGGAAACTTTCACCGGCGATGCCGCCGCGATATTCTTCACCTGCGAAGTGCCTTCCCGTCAGGGTTTTTGAACCGTAGAGAAGTCCAATTATTCCTTGCAGGACAGGCACTTTCGCTTATCTACACACCCCCACAGTCAACATTCCACGAAAAATCCGGGTTAGTCAGGAATGCTGACTAATTTAGTCAGGGCCTCGTACTAAAGTCAACGCATGGACGAGATCCCGGCGACAGCGGTTCTGATGTTCATGGCACACCGGGACGTGGAGACCCGGGTGATGGCCGCGCTGGGGCAGGCGGGCCACGACGACATCACGATGGCCCAGTCACGCCTGATGCAGCGGCTCGATCCCGGCGGTATGCGGCTGACCGAGCTTGCCGAACAGGCACGCGTGACCAAGCAGACGGCGGGCGCGCTCATCGATCAGCTCGAGCGCTCCGGATACGTGACGCGACTCCCCGACCCCACCGACGCACGTGCCCGGCTCGTCACATTGAGCGACCGAGGCGTGGAGATGTGCCGGCGGGCCGGCGCCGAGGTCGGCCGCGTCGAAGCCGAATGGCGTGAACGACTCGGCGACACGGCTTTCGACGCCATGCGCGACGCGCTCGTCACGCTGGCGTCGGAGTAGCCGACTCAGTCGTGGTCGTTGCCGCCAGGGGTGTTCTTGGAGACCTGGACCAGGAACTCATAGTTGTTCTTGGTCTTGCGCAACTGGCTCATCAACAAATCGATGGCCTGGTGCGGATCCAGTCCGGACAGCACGCGACGCAGCTTGTGCACGACGGCGAACTCGTCTGTCGAGAGCAGCAGCTCGTCCTTGCGGGTGCCTGACGGGTTGACGTCGACGGCCGGGAAGACGCGCCGCTCGGCGATCTTGCGATCGAGCTTGAGCTCCGCGTTGCCGGTGCCCTTGAACTCCTCGAAGATCACCGTGTCGCCGGTGGACCCGGTCTCGACCATTGCCGTGGCGATGATCGTCAGCGAGCCGCCCTCTTCGATGTTGCGAGCCGCGCCGAGGAATCGCTTCGGCGGGTAGAGGGCCGTCGAATCGACGCCACCGGACAGGATTCGGCCCGACGCCGGGGACGCGTTGTTGTACGCGCGACCCAGACGGGTGATCGAGTCGAGCAGCACCACGACGTCCTTGCCCTGCTCGACGAGACGCTTGGCCCGTTCGATGGCGAGCTCAGCAGCCTGGGTGTGGTCAGACGGCGGCCGGTCGAAGGTCGAGGCGATGACCTCGCCCTTGACCGAGCGCTGCATGTCGGTGACCTCTTCAGGGCGCTCGTCGACGAGCACGACCATCAGATGGCACTCGGGGTTGTTGCGGGTGATCGCGTTGGCGATGTCCTGCATGATCGTCGTCTTACCGGCCTTCGGCGGGGACACGATGAGTGCGCGCTGCCCCTTGCCGATCGGCATGATGAGGTCGATCACACGCGTGGTCAGCTTGTCGCTGCTCGTTTCGAGGCGCAGTCGCTGGTTCGGGTAGAGCGGGGTGAGCTTCGTGAACTCGGGGCGCTTCTTGGCCTCTTCCACGGGCTTGCCGTTGACCGTGTCGAGCCGCACCAGCGGATTGAACTTCTGCCGGGGGTTCTTGTCGCCACCGCCCTCGTTGTCACGGGGCACGCGGACCGCGCCGGTGACGGCATCGCCGCGGCGCAGACCGTTCTTCCGGACCATGTTCATGGACACGTACACGTCGTTGGGGCCGGCCAGGTATCCGGAGGTCCGCACGAACGCGTAGTTGTCGAGGACGTCGAGAATGCCCGCCACAGGCTGGACGACATCGTCCTCGCGAAGCTCGGTGTCGCGCTCACCGCCGCCACCGTCGCCGCCGCGTTCCCGGCGCTTGCGGTCACGGAACCGGCGGCCGCGCCGCCCCTGGCGGCCTTCGCCGTCGTCGTCGTTGTCGCCGCCACCGCCGCGGTTGTCGTTCCCACGGTTGTCGTTGCCGCGGTTGTCGTTCCCACGGTTGCTGTCGCCACGGTTGTCGTTGCCGCGGTTGTCGTTGCCACGGTTGCTGTCGCCGCGGTTGTCGTTGCGGTTGCGGTTCTGGCCGCCACCCTGCTGATCGCCGCCGTCGCCGCGGTTGCCTCCGTCGGAGTCCGCCTTGGTGGTCTGATCTGCGCCCTTGCTCTCGCGCGCCTCGTCGCGGCCGCCCTGAGCGTCCTGCTGAGACCGTCGGCGGCGGCCTTCCGTCTCACCGGCGTCATCCTGGGCACCGTCGGCGGTCTCCTGCGGCTGAGCCTGCTCGGCACTGCTCGGGCCGCCCTGGTCGCGGGAGGCCCCACGGCGTTCACGCCTGCGCTGCTGCGGCTGCGGCTCGGCGGCCTCGTCCTGACCGGCCTGCGCTGCGGCGGGAGCCTGCCCGGAGTCGGTGGCCGACCCGGCGGCGGTCTCGGCGGGCGCGCTCGTCGGGGCGTCGCCCTTCTTCGTCTCGGCGGAGCCGTTGGCCTCGCCACGGCGCTCACGGATGGCGGCGATCAGTTCGCCCTTGCGCATCCCGGAGGCGCCCTCGACGCCGATCTCTTTGGCCATCGCGCGCAGCTCGGGCAGGACCATGCTGGTCAGGGAGCCGCCTCGCCGGGCGGGGGCCGCCGCCGGCGCGCTGTCCGCGGGCGCGGACGTCGAAATGTCTGCAGTCACGGTGTTCGGCATCTCGCCGCTGTCGGCGTTGCCACCAGCCGTGAAGAGGTCCGTATCGGTCACGGATTTCCTTTCTTCCCTCGCTGATCAAGTCACGCGGGGGTTCAGTGCGCTCAGCCGATCCGCTGAACGCCTAGGTCACGCCATTGCCACTGCAACGGTGATCGCAGGGTCTCGCCGGGATACGGCAGACCGTCGGTCCACAAGTTTGAACACCTGAAAGAAGAGTCGTCCTAGTGTCGGCGCAGGTGAAGAAGCTGCGATTGCTGGACGAGAGCGAGAATAACGCGCATCCGAGTCGGAAGCAAGAAACGCGGTGATTCGCATGGTGCAGATGTTGCGAGTCGTACCTAGCTCTTCGCGGCGACGCCGGAACTCCACGTCACCCCGTGTCCGACCGACATTCTGACGATCTCGAACCCGTTGCGGCTGCCGAACTCGGCGGCCTCGACGGGCAACTCGGCCTCGGTGCTCAACGCCAGCACGGACGGACCCGCGCCGGACAAAACTCCTGCGACTCCACAACGCCGCAGCACCGCGAGGTATTCCGCGGACGCCGGCATCGCGGGTGCCCGCTGCGACTGATGCAGTGCGTCTTCGGTGGCGGCGAGCAGCAGGTCCGGGCGCTCGGTGAGGGCGACGATCAGCAGCGCAGCGCGGCTCACATTGAAGCTGGCATCGGCATGACTGACGTGCTCGGGTAGCAGCACCCGCGTTTCCGCGGTGGACGACCGTACCTGCGGAATCGCGGCGAACACCGTGATGGCAGGGTGCAGCCGGATCTGCACCGCGGCGTACCGCGGCCCGTCACCGCGGTCCTCGGTCCAGGACACCACCGCTCCGCCGAGCACCGCCGCGGCCGCGTTGTCCGGGTGCCCCTCGAACTCCGACGACACCTGAACAAGGCGCTCCGCGGACATCGGTGTCGAATCCGCCTGCATTGCAAGACCATTGGCGGCGGCAAGGCCACCAACCACTGCGGCAGCCGATGATCCCAGGCCGCGCGAGTGCGGAATCCTGTTGCGGCAGCGGACTATCAGACCCGGCGCGTCGATGCCGTTCTCGCGTAGCCCCCGCTGGATGGCACGCACCACGAGGTGGGATTCATCCAGCGGCACCTGACCGGCACCCTCACCTTCCACCTCCACCACGAGTCCGGATTCCGTTGTCTCAACGGAAATCTCGTCGTAGAGGCCGACCGCCAGACCCAGGCTGTCGAAGCCGGGCCCCAGGTTGGCGCTCGAGGCGGCGACCTCTGCGGTCGCAGAGACCCCGGGCGGAAGGGTGCGGGTCACCATCGCCGGTCTAGACCAGACCGAGCTTGGCGACGACGGCGACCGGGTCCACCGGGACGGGGATGACGGCGGGCATGCCCTTGAGCGCGGTGTCCGGGTCCTTCAATCCGTTACCGGTGACGGTGCACACGACAGTGGACCCCTTGGCGACCCAACCCTCTTCGATGGCCTTGAGCAGTCCGGCGATGCTCGCCGCCGACGCGGGCTCGACGAACACGCCCTCTGCGCGTGCGACGAGGTGGTAGGCGGCGAGGATTTCCTCGTCCGTGGCGGCCAGGAAGCGTCCGTCGGACTGCTGCTGGGCTTCCACCGCGGAGCTCCACGACGCGGGCGACCCGATCCGGATCGCGGTCGCGATGGTCTCGGGATCGCTGACCGGTTCCCCGAGAACCAGCGGTGCGGCGCCGGCGGCCTGTGTCCCGAGCATGCGCGGCAGCCGTGAAGCCAGACCGTCGCGGTGATACTCGGTATAGCCCTTCCAGTAGGCGGTGATGTTGCCTGCGTTGCCGACGGGAAGCGCGTGGATGTCGGGTGCGTCTCCGAGGGCGTCGACGATCTCGAACGCCGCGGTCTTCTGTCCTTCGATCCGGAACGGGTTGACGGAGTTGACGAGTGAGACGGTCGGGAAGTCGGCGGTGAGCTTGCGCGCGAGCTCCAGGCAGTCGTCGAAATTGCCGTCGATCTGAATGATCTTGGCGCCGTGCATCACTGCCTGTGCCAGTTTGCCCATCGCGATCTTGCCCTGGGGCACCAGCACCGCACAGGTGATGCCCGCGCGTGCCGCGTACGCGGCGGCCGAGGCCGAGGTGTTGCCGGTCGACGCGCACAGCACCGCCTGCTGTCCCCGCGAGACCGCTTCGGTCACGGCCATCGTCATGCCCCGGTCCTTGAACGAACCGGTGGGGTTGAGCCCCTCGACCTTGAGATGCACGGTGCACCCGGTGTATTCGGACAGCCGCGGCGCCGGCAGCAGCGGGGTGCCACCTTCACGGAGCGTGATGGGGGTCCAGCTGTCCTCGATCGGCAGCCGATCGCGGTAGGCCTCGATGAGGCCCGGCCACGGCTGATGTACGGCTCGGGTGGCGCTCACTCTGTGGTCCCTTCCAGACGCAGCACGCTGTTGATGCTCTGCACGACATCGAGATCGGCGAGCGCGGCAACGGTTTCCGACAATGCCTCGTCGGTGGCCTCGTGGGTCACGACGACGATGCGGGCGCCGGAGCGCTGGCCGTCCTCGTCGACCATCCCTTCCTGGCGCACCTCGGCGATACTGACCTCCCGCGCGCTGAACTCGGCGGCGACGGCCGACAGCACGCCGGGGCGGTCCTTGACGTTCATGTTCACGTAGTACCGGGTGGGGATCACGCCGATCGGCGCCACCGGGAGCTTCGCGTACTTCGATTCCCGCGGGCCGCGTCCGCCCTGCACGCGGTTGCGTGCAGCCATCACCAGGTCACCCAGAACCGCGGACGCGGTGGGTGCCCCGCCTGCGCCCTGGCCGTAGAACATCAGCCTGCCGGCCGCCTCGGCTTCGACGACCACCGCGTTGAACGCGCCGTTGACCGAGGCCAGCGGGTGCTCCAGCGGAACGAGCGCCGGGTACACGCGGGCCGAGACCTTCTGTTCGCCCTTGGGCGAGGTCAACCGCTCACAGATCGCCAACAGCTTGATCGTGCATCCCAGCGCGCGCGCCGACACGAAGTCCGCCGCCGTCACCTTGGTGATGCCCTCGCGGTAGACGTCGTCGGCGGTGACGCGGGTGTGGAACGCGATGGAGGCCAGGATCGCGGCCTTCGCCGCGGCGTCATAGCCCTCGACGTCCGCGGTCGGGTCGGCTTCGGCGTAGCCGAGCGCACTCGCATCGGCGAGCGCGCTGGCGTAGTCGGCGCCGGTGCTGTCCATCTCGGACAGGATGTAGTTCGTGGTGCCGTTGACGATTCCGGCCACCCGCAGCACGGTGTCACCGGCCAGCGACTGCGTCAGCGGACGGATGACGGGGATGGCGCCGGCCACCGCGGCCTCGAAATACAGGTCCACGCGGGCGTTTTCGGCCGCCTCGGCCAGTTTGCCGGCCGACACCGCCATCAGTGCCTTGTTGGCGGTGACGACGGACTTGCCCTGTTCCAGCGCGGTGAGGATCGCCTTGCGGGCGGGTTCGACCGGACCCATCAGCTCCACGACGATGTCGACGTCGTCACGCGAGACCAGGGCGTCGATGTCGTCGGTCAGCAGCTCCGCCGGCACGCCACGGTCACGGCTGACGTCACGGACACCGATGCCGCGCACCACCAGCGGCGCACCGATACGTGCGGTCAGGTCCGTGGCGCTCTCCTCGATGATGCGCACGACCTGGCTGCCCACGTTGCCCAGCCCCAGTACGGCTACGCCGATCTCGTCACTCACTGGCCTACCTCACTTCCAAACTCAACAGATCCTCGACCGTCTCCCGGCGCAGGATCAGGCGGGCCCGCCCGTCGCGCACGGCCACCACGGCCGGCCGGCCGATCAGGTTGTAGCGGCTCGACATCGAGTAGCAGTATGCGCCGGTGGCGGCGACACCGAGCAGGTCCCCCGGCGTTACGTCCTCGGACAACCACGCGTCGCGCACCACGATGTCGCCGCTCTCACAGTGCTTGCCGACCACGCGCGACAGCGTCGGGTTGGCGTCGCTGACCCGCGACAACAGTCTGACGTCGTACTCGGCGCCGTAGAGCGAGGTTCTGATGTTGTCGCTCATACCGCCGTCGACGCTGACGTACCGGCGGTGCGCCGTCGGGCTCACGGCGACGTCCTTGACGGTGCCGACCTCGTACAGCGTGATGGTGCCGGGTCCGGCGATGGCACGCCCCGGTTCGACCACGAGTTTCGGGGCGGGCAGCCCGACCGCGGCGGACTCACGGGCCACGATCGCCTTCAGCTTGGCGGCCAGTCCGCTCATCGGAGGCGGGTTGTCGTCGGGCAGATAGGAGATGCCGAGCCCGCCACCGAGATCGACGATGTCCATCTGGGAGGTCTTCTCGACGCCGAACTCGGCGACCACGTCGCGCAGCAGACCGATCACGCGGTGGGCCGCGATCTCGAACCCGGCGACGTCGAAGATCTGCGATCCGATGTGGCTGTGCAGGCCGACGAGCCGCAAATTCCCGGCCTCGAAGACGCGACGCACCGCCTCCATCGCCGCGCCGGAGGCCAGCGACAGCCCGAACTTCTGGTCTTCATGGGCGGTCGAGATGAACTCGTGGGTGTGCGCCTCGACGCCGACGGTGACACGCACCAGAACGTCCTGCACCAGACCGTTGTCGGCCGCGATGCGGTCGAGGCGCTCGATCTCGATCATCGAGTCGACGACCACGTGCCCGACGCCGTGCTTGACGGCAGCGGTCAGCTCCGCCACCGATTTGTTGTTGCCGTGCACGGTGATCCGCTCGGCGGGGAAACCGGCGTGCAGAGCGACGGCGAGTTCTCCCCCGGTGGCGACGTCGAGTGACAGGCCTTCTTCGTCGACCCAGCGCGCGATCTCACCGCACAGGAACGCCTTGGCCGCGTAGTGCACGTACTCGCCGCCACCGAAGGCCGACGAGATGTCGCGGCAGCGTGAGCGGAAGTCCGCCTCGTCGATGACGAAGACCGGGGTACCGAACTCGGCGGCGATGTCGGCGACCGGCACTCCCGCAATGGACACGGCGCCGTCGTCGCCGCGAACGGTGTTCTGCGGCCAGACATTCGGGGCCAGCCGGGAGACGTCGGCGGCGGACTGCGGACGCTCGGGGGCGGCGGCGGAGGGCACCTCTTCGGCGTGCCGGGGACCGGCGGGGTGGGCGATCACATCCGCTCCGGAGCGCTGACGCCGAGGATGTCGAGCCCGTTGGCGATCACCTGACGTGTCGCGGCGCACAGCGCAAGACGCGCCGCGTGCAGGTCACCCGGAGCCTCATCACCCTGCGGCAGCACCCGGCACGCGTCGTAGAACCGGTGGTAATCCCCGGCGAGATCCTCCAGATAGCGCGAGACACGATGCGGCTCACGCAGTTCGGCGGCTGTCGCCAGGATGCGCGGGAATTCGCCGATGTTGCGGATCAGCACGCCTTCCTTGTCGTGCGTCAGCAGGTCGAGATGTGCTGTGTCGGGCGCGATCCCGAGCTCTGCGGCGTTGCGGGCGAGGGCCGAGAGCCGCGCGTGGGCGTATTGCACGTAGTAGACCGGGTTCTCGTTGGATGCCGAGGACCAGAGCTCAAGGTCGATGTCGATCGGGGTGTCGACCGAACTGCGGATCAGCGAGTAGCGGGCGGCGTCCACGCCGATGGCCTCGACGAGGTCGTCGAGGGTGATGACGGTGCCGGCGCGCTTGCTCATCCGGACCGGCTGGCCGTCGCGGACGAGGTTGACCATCTGGCCGATGAGCACCTCGACGGTGTCGGGATCGTCGCCGAGGGCGGCCGCCGACGCCTTCAGCCGCGCGATGTACCCGTGGTGGTCGGCACCGAGCATGTAGATGCACAGGTCGAATCCGCGCTTGCGCTTGTCCAGGAAGTAGGCGAGGTCGCCGGCGATGTAGGCCGGTTTGCCGTCGCTCTTGATCACGACGCGGTCCTTGTCGTCACCGAAGTCGGTGGTGCGCAACCAGACTGCGCCGTCCTTCTCGTAGGCGAAGCCGGTCTCCCGCAGCTTGTCGATGGCCTGCTCCACGCGGCCGGAGGTGTGCATCGAGTCTTCGTGGGTGTAGACGTCGAAGTCGGTGCCGAACTCGTGCAGCGATTCCTTGATGTGGTCGAACATCATGTTCACGCCGATGGCCCGGAACGTCTCGCGCATCTGATCGTCGGGCTGGTCGAGGACGCCGGGCTCCTTCGCGACCACCTGGCTCGCGATGTCGGCGATGTAGGTGCCGGCATAGCCGTCCTCGGGGGCGGGTTCACCCTTCGCGGCGGCGATGAGCGAATTGCTGAACCGGTCGATCTGCGCACCGTGATCGTTGAAGTAGTACTCGCGGGTGACTGCGGCGCCCTGCGTGGTCAGCAATCGACCGAGGGCGTCGCCGACGGCCGCCCAGCGGGTCCCGCCGATGTGGATCGGGCCCGTGGGGTTCGCGGAGACGAACTCGAGGTTGACCTTCTTGCCGGCGAGCACCGCGGAGTGACCGTAGTCCGCTCCGGCGCTCAGCACATTGCTGACCATGACGTTCTGTGCGGAGGCCTCGATGCGCAGATTGACGAACCCGGGACCGGCCACGTCGGCCGCGGCGATGCCGTCGGACGCGGCCAGGGCCTCGGCCAGCCAGCCGGCGAGCTCGCGGGGGTTCGCCCCGACCTTCTTGCCGAGCTGAAGCGCCAGGTTGGTCGCGTAGTCACCGTGCTCGGGGTTGCGGGGACGCTCGACGGTGACGGTGTCGGGCAGTGCGGCGGAGTCGAGGCCGTGCTCGGCGAGCACCGCGGCGGCGGTGGCCTTGAGCAGTTGGGCCAGATCGGCAGGGGTCACGGGGGTCCATCCTATGGTCTGCGCTGTTCCCGGCCGAATCCGTTTCCCCCTGCGCGATGCGCTACGCTATCCACGCCCGTTCGGCGCAGCATCTGCAGCGCCCCCGTAGCTCAGGGGATAGAGCGTCTGCCTCCGGAGCAGAAGGCCGCAGGTTCGAATCCTGCCGGGGGCACTCTCCCACGACGTGGACGACCACGCATCATTCCGGATCACACTTTCCGCGTGGTTCCGTAATACCCCAGGATCGAATCGGACTGGTCGGTCGCATGCGTGAGCACCGCGTAGGACCTGATGAAGGACTCCCCCACGCAACCGTCGATCTTCACGTTGAAGCCACTGATCGACACCCACGGGTCGTGACCGGTGAACTCTTTGCGTCCCACGGGGACGGTGTTGATGAGGCCGGGCCGCAGGCCGATCGCGACGCCGCCGACGAACGGCGTCGACAACACCGGCGCGATGCCGTCGATGAACTCGCCCTCGCCGTCGAGTCCCACCAGGCCCAGTGATGGCGTGACTCCTGCGCTGCCCGTGATGGTGACGCCATTGGCCCCCATGTCGATGCCGCACCCGATCTGGTAGCCGACCTCCAACACACCGCGTGGTGGCTCGGAGCCCTCCGGTCCGCGCAGCACACCGTTGAACACTCCACTGACCTGGTAATTCCGCGACGACACCGCGGTCGTCAGGGGGTTGATGTTCCGGATCACCTCGTCTTTGGCGCCCACGGTCAACGCCCAGCCGTTGGGCGCCGTGGTCGTCGACGGCGGAGCGGACTGGATGAGGCCGTCCGCGCCGGGCGCACTGACCCCAGCCGCGTGGGCGACACGCCTCGCTGACGGCTGGGTCGGGCACCGGGGCGATGAGAACGGGTGCGGGGTCGGCGGCCGCGGGGAAAGCGGACGTCGGCGGTAGTACCAAGACGATGCTGAGTGCACCGAGCCACCTCAGCTTCACGGGTGAAAACCTACTACCGGCATCGACTGGAGTGACCTCACCAATATCAACTTGTGATGAGCCGCAAGCATATTGTGATGTGGCGACCTCGGGGTGCGGCCATTCGACACCGACCGCATCCATGTCGGTCCCTGTCGGGCAACGGATTTGCCCAGCATCGCAGCACCCCCTGTACGTGCGCGTGCGTGGCGGTCCGGCCGGCGTCGGATTGGCGAGCCGTAGCGACGGTAGCAGTGCGGTAGATGGCCCCACACCCATCAGCAAATTTCTTTCACGATATGCCCGATACCGCGTTCGCCTGCTGTGCGCTGACGCTGCGGCCCCACGTTAGCGAAACGTCATGGTGGCCGCCGCGCGGGACACCCGACGATGAAAACCCTTTGGCCGCCAAGAATTCCCATCCGATCGCCGAACAGTTAATTAGCTCCATGCAGCAAACTAACTTCGGCATAAATTAACTTGCTGTTCGCGGATTGAAATCTCACTGACAGGCAAACCTCATACGGGGCAGGAAAGAGCCGCCTTGGGGGGGGTCGGGCTCCGTCTGCGGGCCGCGCACCACAGGGGTGCGCGGTCATTCCCACCGCAGAGAACAAGGAGTTCCACAATGTCACGACTCACCAGGCCGCTCATCGTCTTGTTGAGCACCGCGCTGGTCGCGCTCGTCGGTTTCCTCACCGGCAACGTCGCCTCAGCGCAGCCACCGCAATCGCCGAGCAGCCAGAAATCCGTGGCGGTCACCGGTACCGACCTCGACACCGGGCAGCAGGTGTTCACGGGAACGTTCACCGCCAACAGTGCTCAGGCCGACGAGTCTGCTCCGAAGGGCATCGCACTGGTCGGTGAACTCACCGGGCAGTTGATGCCGCCGCAGGCGCAGGGCCCCAAGCCCGGCCAGGGTCCGGGCGCACCGGGCAACCCGGGCATCGGGAATGTGAAGCAAGAGGTGGCCATGCCCGTCGCCGACATCACCTTCCCGCAGTCGTCGACGGCGCCGTCGGCATGGTCATCGGACGGACCTCAGGAGCAGGTTCGTTTCGCGAGCCAGCAGGCGAGTTGTTCGGTCCTCAACCTGACCCTCGGGCCGCTGGACCTGAATCTGCTGGGCCTGCGGGTTCAGCTGAATCAGGTGGACCTGGTCATCACGGCGATCCCGTCGGACGGACTGCTCGGGCAGCTCCTGTGCGCGCTCGCCGGACCGCAGGGAATCCTGAGCGGCATCCTGCAGAACATCATCAACCTGCTCAACCAGATTCTGGGTCAGCTGTGAGTTTGTCCCGCTGAGAACCGCGACGCACCGCCCGCATCCCAACAGATGCGGGCGGTGTCCGTCTGTGCGCGAAAGGCCCTGTCAGACAACGGGTCAGATGCCGGTGCACAGCGCCACGAACGGGATCGGCGCGCAGATCCCTATCGAGAAGCCCGGCGTCGGGTCTCCGTTCCACGGTGGCGGCGGTGGCGGGGGCGGTGGAGGCGGAGGTGGTAGCGGCGCGACGACACAGGTGTCCGTCGATGCGTCGTAGATGGTCCCTGCTCCGCACTCCGCGGCCTGCGCCGTGGGCAGCATTACCACCGAGAGCGCAGCCAAAGGCGCCAGTGCCGCCGCGGCGACAGCAGTGGAGCGATAAGTCGAGCGCCGCATTCCAGGGCCTCCCTCGGCGATATCCCCGACCCGATGGATGCCTCCATCGTAGGACTGCTCGGGGACCGCCGCCGAAGGTTCAGGGTGTCTGGGAGGTTCAGGGCCTCAGGGAGTGGTGCTCCCGCTCCCGGTCGAGTCGTCCGTCCCCGTGGTGTCGGTGGTGGTGTCGCCGGCGTCTGCCGTCGCGTCGGTGTTCTGTGTCGTCGGTGCGCTCGTCGCCGACGGCGCAGACGTCTCCGCCACCGTGACGGCCGTGGTCGGGTCCGCGACCACCGTCGACTGTTCCGTCTGCTCCGCCGTGCCCGACGTCGTCGGCACGGACGAAGTGGTGGGACTCGCGCTGGTCGTCGGCGGGGCCGACGTCGAGGTCGTCGGCGGGGCTGACGTGGTGGTCGTCGCCGTCGACGTCGTCGCCGCGACCTGCGTGCCGGCCGTCGTCGGTATCGCGTCGGGCTGATCCGCACGAACGATGTCGAGGATCTGCGTGGTGTAGCCGTCCAACCGCGCCTCGATCTCCGCAGGTGCGAGCTTGCCTCCCTCGATCTCCTTCTCGAAGGTCGCCATGTTGCTCCAGACCGCGTCAAGTCGCCTCATCGCGTCTTCGGAGAGCGGCTCGTCGAGCGTGACGAACAACTGGCGCGCCAAGGCATAGGTCAGGCAGTTCACGCATTCGTAGTTCAGTGCGCCCGCGAGGTTCTGTGGTGCCACCACGTTGTCATCGGACTCGTCGCTGTCGACGACGAAGATCACCTGGTAGGCGACGGCCACCGCGGTGCACGAGCTGCAGGCCGCATAGGCCTGGGCTTCGTTGACATTCATCACGTCGGTGTTGTCGGTGACCCACACGAGCGCGAACGCCGCCTCGTAGACGGCCGTGCCGTCCCGGGTGTTGATCGCGAGTGCCTGGGTGTCGCCGGGTTCGGGGGCCAGCGGCCGGTTGACCGGGAACACCCAGCCGTCGTCCGGCGCAGCAGAGGCCAGGGAACTGGCGCCCGCACCGTTTCCGCCTCCGTTCAGTTCGGTGGACTGCGGCACCAGCACCATGGCCAGTTTCGGCGCCTGCGCGGTCGGCATCGGTGCCGACGTGTCCCACACCGCCCGCATGACGCCCCGCTGACCGTTGACCAACTTCGGGGCCGCCACCGTCCGCCGGTCGGTCTCACCGCGCCCCGCCGCCGGCGCGTTCATCCAATCCGTCTGCAGGGCGTAGGCGATATCGCCGAGCGTGCCGCGCTCCCACGGCTGGATGGGTCGGTAGTTCGTGTCGTTGGGCCACCACGCAAGGGCCACTCCCCCGGCGACGCCCACCCCGGCGACAACGGCGAGCAGGCGCATCCCGGCGTTGCCGGCCGTCGCCTTCCACGTCCCCGCGACGGTGCGCCGCACAAGCCTGACCAGCATGTAGAGCACACCGGCCACCGGAATCACGATCGCGATCATGGCGAGTACGCGCGCGATCATCTGGATGACGTCGCCGTCCGCCCACGCGTTGACGAGCACATCCCTCTGCGTGGTCAATCCGGCCCACGCGCTGCCGAGCAGACGCGGCAGCGCCCAGACGGCGATCGCCAGCGTCGCGAGCAGCAGCGGCACCACGGTCATCACCCACACGGTCACGACGATGCGCGCCCAAGGTTTGAGCAGGCGCGCCTGCGGGTCGCCCCACCGCCACGGGAGGACGCCGAGCAGGGTCGGCTTGATTCGCGAGTAGAGATCGGGAACGCCGGTCAGGTCAGCGAGAACGTGGTAGCCGTCGAAACGCACCAGCGGAGCGAGTTGGCGCAGCATCTGCAGGATCTGGGTGGCGACCACCAGCAGCAGCGCGTCGTAGTCCAGCCAGAGCCAGACGCCGGTGATGGCGATCGCGACCAGCGCGTTGAAATACAGCCCGCCGAGGTCGGTGCGGATCCGTCCCCAGCGGCCCAGCCGATAGGAGTCCGTCACGTCGGTGTAGAACGCGGGCCACACCAGGTACACGCCGAATCCCATGACGCCCGGAGTCGAGCCTCCGTACCGGGCCGCGGCGGCGTGACCGAACTCGTGGAAACCCGCCGACAGGATGGTGACCACGAAGACCAGGATCAACAGGCCGGGACGTTGGAACGCGTCGTATGCGGCTGACGCCAGGCCCTTTTCGAAGAAGACCCACCAGCACACGACGCCGAACGCGACCAGTGCCGGCAGCACGACCCAGCCGCGGAACAGCACCCGGAACGGGTCGGTCAGTCGACGGGTGCGCGCAGGATCGGTGACTGCATAGCGAAAACGCAGACCGAGCAACGGATTCCGCTTCTCGACCTCCGGCTGAGTTCCATCCGCGCGCGTCAACAGACCGAGTGGGCGCAGCTTCTGCTCGACGAGTACAACGACGTTGTCCTCGTTGACATCTCGGCCCGTCGATGCCGACACCGCGGCTGCGACCTGTTCCGCCGACCGTTTCCCGTCGATCTCCCGCAGTATCGCGTAGAGAAGGGGCGTCAACTGCACGGTCTGACCGTCGGCCCGGCGGACCAGCGAGGGCGGGTTCCGGTAACCCGAACCCGCCATCTCGCCGATCAGCTCGACGCCGTCGGCATGCCGCAGTCGCGTCTGCGTCGGCTGCGTGCCCGTGGCTGTCACGACAGCGCTCCGAACTCAGGTCAGCCCGCGGAATCGGTGTCGGAGGAGCCGGAATCCGTCCCGCCGCTCGCCGAGTCGGTCGTGCCGCCGCTGTCGGCCGAGGCCGCGCTGTCGGCCGAACCGCCGACGGCCGACGCGTCACCATCGCCTTGCGAGATGGTCGAATTCTGGTCGGCTTCCGCGACAGCCTCGCCGATGACGGTCTGCTTGATGATGGCGTCCTGCTCGGCGACCGAGATCGCGTCGGAGTCGATCGAGCCGATATTGGCGGACACGCCGGCGTTGATCGGCGCGGCGACGTTCGCGTTGGCCGCCACAGCACCGCTGATCGGCGCGGCCAGATCGGAGTCGAGGTCGACGTTGACGTTGACGTTGAGCAGGTTGCCGTCGAGCAGTGCGCCCGGGCTGGTGTCGACCTCCGCGCCGGTGCCGTCGTCCGTGCCGTCGCCGGATCCGTCTCCGGTGCCGGGAACGACGCCGGTGCCGTCGGTGGGCACCTCGTCGGCGTCGGTGTCCATACCGCCCTGATCGATGCCGCTGACCTGGGTGGAAGTGGCGTAGGCGTCGGCGTCGAGCATCTGCTCGATCGACGTGCCCTGATCGACCGTCGCCTGGCTGCCGGACCCGTAGGTCAGCACGTTGGCGCCGGCTGCCGCGTCGATGGGCGCGGCGACGTTCAGGTTGGCCGCCGCCGCCAGATCGATGGGCGACGCGGCGTCGATGGCGACGTCGACGTCGGCGTTCAGGTCGAGGATGGACACGACCTCTTTGTCAGGCAGCGCGATCGCGCTCTCGGCCAGAAGTTCCTCCGGCGTCAGTCCCTGGGTGCTCATGTTCGCCTCGCTTCCCCCCCGAAGTTGCTGTCGGGAGAATCCGTGCTCCACCGTGATGTCGGGGCGGGTACCCACGGCTTTACAAGATCAATACACGAATTGCCGAAACAGTTTGCGGCAGGCCAGATAACCCTGACCTAACTTTGAGTCCGTCCGTCGCACATCATCCACACCGGCAACACGGTCACGAGAGATTTGATTTGCCGAGCTATCTTTCGGTCGGACTAGGACCACTCCGCGAGGACGCGCATCTTGCCGGCCTTCATGGCCGCGTCCCTGCGTCGCCGCTTGAGCTCGGCGGCGAAGGTGTTGCGGTCGTTGCCCTGAAAGTTCAGCGGTAGATGCAGCGCCTTGAACAGCTTGCCTTCGAGGTACCACGGCTCCGGGTGCAGCACCCAGGACACCGCGCAGTTCTCGGCCATCCACTCGGTCAGCACCGCCTCACCCCCGGCGAACGTCTGCCGCTTCCCGGAACCGACCCTGCGCAGTTCGATACCGAGACGCTCACCGAGCAGCACACCGAGGGACTTGCGCAATGTCGATCCGTCCGCGCTGGCGTTGCCTGCGCCGAAGTGGTACCTGATGCGTTTGCGCAGATCCTGCGGGGTCGACGGCCTGCCGTCCGCCCGGGGCGGACCCGGGCTGACCCCGACGTAGAGCAGGGTCCAGCCGTCTCGTTGTTCACACTCGGAAGTGTCGATGCCGCCGGGAATCTCGCGGAACCACCACCCGTGCGCGCCGGCCTTCGCGGGTACCGGATCCGCCTCCGAGAACACCTCGTCGCGGGTATAACGCTGCGCGGCAAGGAAGTTCGCGACAGTGTCTGCGTTCCGCTTCGCAGAGATCGACTCGGCCATGCGGTTCAGCCTAGTCGTCCGCAGATCAGGTCACTGCGGGTGCTTCTTCACGTAATCCTCCACGGGCACCGGGGACAGGGCTTCGTACCCGGCCGGCAGGACCACGTCGCCCGCGGTCGAGTTGTAGTAGACGTCCCAGCGGTAGAAGGCGGTGAACGCCGAGGGATGGGCGGCGATGAGGGTGGCGTACTGGTTGATCGCGCGGACGTACTGACGAGAGTTGTTGTAGCGGTAGATCGCGTGGTCACGATCGCGGGCGAAGCCCTGGGCGGCGAGGAACCGTCCCGCGGCCATGATGCTGTCGTGCGGCGACGCGATGTCGGTTCCCGCTCCGTACATCGCGAACGTCGACGGCAGGAACTGCATGGGCCCCTGCGCGCCGGCAGTGCTGACTCCCGAGATCCGGCCGAACGCGGTCTCCACGAAGTTGATGGCCGCCAGATAGTTCCACGCCACGCCCGAAGCCGCCTCGGCCTTGCGGTAGTAGCCGAGGAGTTCGTTCGCGGGCGGGGGTTCGTGAACCCGCCAGGCCGGCAGCGTCGGCTTACCCCGTCCCATCGCCGCGAGGTGCCTGCGCGCGTCGATGTTGCGGTCGTAGACGTCCAGGAGCGGGCCCGGCACCCGGGGCCGCACGACCGGGTCCCACTGCGGGTGCCTGGCCAGCACCCGGTACGCCTTCTGCTGCCGACGCGCCGCGGCGACAAGCGCCGCGTCCGACGTCCCCGACGCCCGCAGCACCCGCTCGTCGGCGATCAGGTCGTCCACGATCTGTGCGGGCTCGGATCTGAGCACCGGTTGCGCGGTCGCCGGTGCGGGTGGCGCAACGGGTGCGGCCGACGTCGGGGGTGCGGCAGCACCGGACGTCTCGGGCGCAGTCGGTGCGGTCTGCGACGAACAGCCGACGACAACGGCGGTCAACAGCGCCGCGACGCCAACGCGCTTGCAGCTCAATGACTTCTCCAAAGGTGAGCCGGTTGTGCGGTACGCCTCCCAGTGTGCGGGTGCGACGTACAGTGGCCAAATGCCGCGGTACAACGTCATGATCGCGTTCGTCGCCACGATGCTGGTCACCGTCGCCGGCCCGAGCATCACCCCTGCACATGCGGCCCCTCCTGTGCGCATCTCGCAGGCCAGCGCACAGATCCTGGACTCGATGCTGGCCACGACCGGTGATTCGTCGGATGCCGCGTCCATCTCCGCCCAGTTCCTGGGGACCCCCTACGGCGCGAACACGCTCATCGGCTCGGCCACCGAACCCGAGCAGCTCGTCGTCGACGTCGACAGCGTCGACTGCTTCACCTACGCCGACTACGTCGAGGCGCTCAAGAGGTCGGATGATCGCGACGACTTCGTCGAGAACCTCATCGACATCCGCTACAAGAACGGCGAGGTGACCTTCGAGAGCAGGAAGCACTTCTTCACCGACTGGTCCGCATCGTCCCCCGCCGTGGCCACCGACATCACCTCGACGCTGAGCTCGGAAGCGGTGGCGTCGCCGAAAAACCTGAACAGCACGGATGCCGGCGGGGTGTACCTGCCCGGATTGCCGGTGGTGGCGCGCACGGTCACCTACATCCCGAGCGACGCGGTCGACGCAAGCGTCGTCGACCGGTTGCGTACCGGCGACTACGTCGGCGCGTACGCCACCGACGGCGGCCTCGACGTAACCCACGTCGGCATCGTCGTCGAGTCCGCCGACGGTCCGGTTCTGCGCAACGCGTCGTCGCTACCCGGCGACGACAGGGTGGTCGACAGCCCGCTCATCGAATATGTGCAGACCGTCCCCGGCATCGTGGTGCTGCGCCCCGTCCTGTGAGCGTGCCCGCTGTGAGAGTGCCCGGTGTGAGAGTGCCCGGTGTGAGCGTCCTCAGATCGGCAGCGCGGTGCCGGTCTCGCGTTCGGCGAACTCCCACAGCCTGCGCGCATCGGCGTAGTCGCACGCCACGGGTGCGCGGCCGCTGAGCGTCGGCGGCCCTTTGAAGCCGAAACGTCCGGCGATGCCGACGTAACTGCCCGGCGGAATCGGCTCGGTCAGGCAGTACAGCGACGGTGCCGCACCCGCGTCCAGGTCGTTGCCGATGACGTTGGCCGCGGCGGTCACCACGGAGTGGACCCGGGTCATCAGACGGGTGTCCGACACCTTCGCCAGGTTCGATGACACCCATCCCGGGTGCGTCAGATAGGTCGTCACCGGCGATCCCGCGGCCCGCAGCCGGCGGTCGAGCTCGAGGCCCCACAGCATCACCGCGAGCTTCGAGCGCGCGTACGCCGGAAACGGCGACCACTTGTCGGTGCGCAGGTGCGGATCGTCGAAGTTGATCGACGCCGTCTTGTGCGCGTCGGAGCCGACGTTGACGATCTTGGACCGCACGCGGCCATACAGCAGATTCGTCAGCGCGAACGGGCCGAGGAAGTTGGTGCCGAGGGTGTTCTCGAACCCGTCGACGGTGTCGGTGCGATGCTGGGCCACCGCCCCGGCGTTGTTGATCAGCACGTCGACGTCCCCGTCGAACAGGCTCGGAAACGCCCGCACCGACGACTGGTCGGCGAGGTCGAGTTCGACCACGGAGGTGTCGCCGCCCATCTCCGCGGCCCGCTGTGCCCCCAACTCCAGGTTGCGCACGGCGAGGATCACCTGGGCGCCCGCGCGTGCCAGTGCGGTCGCAGTGGCCAGGCCCACCCCGTTCGTCGCGCCGGTGACGATGATCCGCTGCCCACTCATGTCGCCCAGTCGCGCTGGGGTCCATGTCGCCGCTGTTCGTGTCGATGCCACGACCCGAGGTTAACGACTGCTCCACCAGCAGGGCCGGGTGACGCATATGGCCTGTCGGTGACATTAGGGCCAGGGGCGTCGAAAGCCGCCCAACCAAACGGTTAGTCTGGCCTTTGGTACGCCGACGAACCAGGAGGCTGTCAATGCAGCTGGCGCTCACCCCCGAGGAAGCCGAATTCCGCGACGAGCTTCGCAACTTCTACCGGACGAAGATCCCGGCCGAGATCCGCGAGCGCACCCGGACCGGATCCGAAGCCAATCGCGACGACATCGTCACCGCCAACAAGATCCTCAACGACCACGGGCTGATGGTGCCCAACTGGCCCGTCGAGTGGGGCGGCAAGGACTGGACTCCCATCCAGCACCAGATCTGGCTCGACGAGATGCAGCTGGCGAGCGTGCCGGAGCCGCTGACGTTCAACGCCAAGATGGTCGGGCCCGTGATCGCCGAGTTCGGCAGCCAGGAGATCAAGGAACGCTTCCTGCCGCCGACCGCAGCCGTCGACATCTGGTGGTGCCAGGGGTTCTCCGAGCCCGAGGCCGGGTCAGACCTCGCCTCACTGCGGACCACCGCGCTGCGTGACGGCGACACCTACGTCGTCAACGGCCAGAAGACGTGGACGACGCTGGGCCAGTACGCCGACTGGATCTTCTGCCTGGTGCGCACGGACCCGAACGCGCCGAAGAAGCAGGCCGGCATCTCGTTCCTGCTCATCGATATGAACACCCCCGGCATCACGCTGCGCCCGATCAAGCTGATCGACGGCAGCTACGAGGTCAACGAGGTCTTCTTCGAGGACGTGCGGGTGCCCGCGGATCAGCTCGTCGGCGAGGAGAACCAGGGCTGGTCCTACGCGAAATTCCTGCTGGGCAACGAGCGCACCGGCATCACCCAGATCGGTCGCACCAAGCTCAAGCTCGCCGAGGTGAAGGAAAGGGCGAAGGCGAACGGCCTGTTCGACGATCCGTTGTTCGCCGCACGCCTGGCCGAGACCGAGAACGACGTGCTGGCACTGGAACTGACCCAGATGAGGGTCGCGACCGGCTCCAAGGACGGCAAGCCCAATCCGGCCTCGTCGGTGCTCAAACTGCGCGCCAGCGAGCTGCAGCAAGCCGCCACCGAACTGCTGGTGGAGGTCGCCGGCGCCGACGCGCTGCCGTTCGGCACCGATGGCATCGCCTCGGCCGACTGGGCGCAGGACGCCGCACCGCGCTATCTGAACTACCGCAAGACCTCCATCTACGGCGGTAGCAACGAGGTCCAGCGCACCATCATCGCGTCCACCATTCTCGGATTGTGAGCTAAGACATGGATTTTCAGTTCAGTGAAGAGCAGGTCCTGCTCCGCGACACCACGCGCGAGATGCTTTCGCGCAAGTACGACCCGGAGACCCGCCTCAAGACGATCGACTCCGAGCTCGGGTGGAGCCGCGACGTGTGGAAGCAGCTCGCCGAGGTCGGCGTGCTGGGTCTCGGATTCGACGAGGACGCGGGCGGGCAGATCGAGGTGCTGGCGGTGCTGACAGAGGTCGGCCGGCGTCTGGCGCCCGAACCGGTGCTGCACGCGGCGCTCGGACCGGGTGCGTTGGTCGCCGAGGTCGGAAGCGAGCAGCAGCGGGGCCTCCTCGACGAGGTGGCGGCCGGCGAGCGGCTCCTCGCATTCGCCCACCTGGAGCCGGGGATGCGGCTGCCCACCGCTGCCGTGTCGACGAAGGCTGTGCGCGAGGGCGATTCGTGGACGCTCAGCGGTAGCAAGAATCCGGTGCTGGCCGGCGGCAGCGCCGACACCCTCATCGTCAGCGCGCAACTCCCCGACGGCGGCACAGGCCTGTTCCTCGTCGACGGGGCCGCCGCGCAACGCACCCCGTATCGCACGTTCGACGGCCAGCGCGCCGCGCAGATCGATTTCGACTCCGTCGCCGCCGAACCGCTCGGCGAGGCCGCAGACGCGTCGGAGGCGATCACGCGTGCGCTCGTGCGGATCTCGTCGGGACTGTGCGCCGAAGCGCTCGGCGCGATGGAGGAGGCTCTGCGGCTGACGAGCGAATACCTCACGCAGCGTAAGCAATTCGGGGTGACGCTGAGCAAGTTCCAGACATTGACCCAGCGGGCGGCCGACATGTACGTGTCGTTGGAGTTGGCGCGCAGCATGACGTTCTACGCGGCGATGTCGGTCGCCGACGAGAACCTCGACCCGACCATCGCGGCGCGGGCCAAGCTGCAGATCGGCCGTTCCGGACGTCACATCGCCCAGGAGTCGATCCAGTTGCACGGCGGCATCGGTGTGACGGCCGAATACCCGATCTCGCACTACGCGGCGCGGCTCACCGCGATCGACCACACGCTGGGGTCGGCCTCCGACCAGCTCCACGTGCTGACGGGTCAGCTCGACGACTACGAGGTCGTCTCACTGTAGGGGGGTGGCCGGCGTGGAATACCTGCGCGGTCGCGATGCGATACAAAGGTAAGAGAACCGCAACGAGCATCCCCCAGGCAAGGAGCGCACGATGCAGGGAAAGAAGATTCTGGCGGCACTGGCGATCGCTGGTGGCCTCGGAGCCGGGTTCACCGTCGGTGCAGGTACTGCGTCCGCCGACCCGCACTGGCACCCGCACCCGCTACCGCCACCGGGTCACATCGGCCAGGTCGTCCACGTCCCGCCCGGCCACATCGGTCAGTGGGTCGGGGTTCCCCCAGGCCACTGGGACAAGCCGTGGAAATGGGTCAGGTAGCGGATTCACCGGCCCGTCAGCGGGCGCTGTGCAGGCGCACCGCGTAGTGAGGCCTTTCGTCCCTACTGGGATCCGCGACGCCATGTGACGATGAGACGGTCATGCGGTGATGTCGAGTGTCATCGCAGTGATCCCGCGGAGGATCCATGCGGGCTGTTCACGCTGCCCGCGTCGCTGGCGCGACGTTGCTGGTCACGAGCATGATCGCGGCCGCGCCACCGCAGCCGAGCGCAGTGATCGGCAATGCAGTCCGGGACGTCCATCTTTCGGCCGCCACCGCGCCCATTGCACCTTCAGACTTCTACCGCCGCATCGCCGAGGCGACGGCCGACAACGCGGGCGAGTTGTGGCGACTGTTCGCCTCGCAGCCCTTCCCGATCGCGCACGTGGCCGCGGGTAATCAAGTGGCCTTCGTCAGCGACTTCGTCGACACGGTCGGCGGCGTCCTACGGGGCGAATACCCCCTGACCGAACTACTCGCCCCGGTGGGTGACGCGATCGCCACCGCGTCGCGCAACGTGGTGACCGTGGCGGTAGGCCTGGCCGCAGCCCTGCCTGCGCTCACCGTCACCGTCGCGATACCCGTGTTGAGCACCGTGATCTCGGCCGCCTTCGCGATCGCCGACATCGTGCGCGCTGTCGTCGATCTCGATGTCGTCGAGCTCGTCGATGCGATCGTCAACGTTCCCGGGTGGATCGTGAACGGGTTCCTCAACGGCACGGTGATCCCGAACGAGGCTGTCCCGCTGGCAATCCCGGGAGTCCTCGCTTCTGGGAACACGCCCATGGCGAGGGGACCCGTGGCCACCCTCATCGATCGGACCCAGCACGTCGCCGACCAGATGACGCGGTATCCGGCCGCCGCCCCCGCCGAACCCGACGACAGCACTGGCGAGGACGCAGGCGACTCGGTCGAGGACGCCGATATCCCTGCCGATGACGTCCAGGACCTGGACTCTACAGACCGGCGCGACACTGTAGACCACCCCGACGACGCCGACCACCCCGACGACGCCGATGCCGCCGACGCCGCGCCCGAGGAACCGGCGCCCGAGACATCAACGGCTGCAACGCCGGACGAGGATGGCGAATCGTCAGAGGCCGCCGTCTCCGAGACCCCGGACACGTTCAGTACGCGTCGTGTAGACGGAACCACTCATACGGCGGTCTCTGCGGCCACCCGGGAGGCGAATCCTCCCAGGATTCCTGCCGGCCGTACGCAGTGAGGTCGAGCAGGTCGAACACCATCATGAACGGCTCCTCACCGCGGTCGAACGTCTGCCAAGTGTGGAACACACGATCACCGTCGCGCAGGAACGCGCTGATCGAGTGATGCTCCTCCCCGTCGACGGTCGTGTGGAAGTCCTCGTTGAAGGTGCTGCGACCCGACGACACCCAGGGCAGGTCCCATCCCATCCGGTCCTTGAACGCGACGAGCTTGCCGACCGGTGCGCGTGACACCAGGACGAGCGAGGTGTCCTTGGCGTACAGGTGCGACAACGGACCGATGTGGTCGGCCATCATCGAACAGCCCGAACATCCTTCGTCCCAATCGGATCCGAACATGAAGTGCTGCACGATCAACTGGCTGCGTCCGTCGAACAGATCGAGCAGTGTGAGCGGACCGGCCTCGGTGTCGAACGTGTACGGGGTGTCGACCGCGACCATCGGCAGCCTGCGCCGCGCCGCGCTGACGGCGTCCTTGAGCCGGAACAGCTCCTTCTCCCGCACCAGCAGTTCAGCGCGCGCCGCCTCCCACTCGGCGCGGGACACGACAGGCGGCAGCGCTTTGGCAGGCTCCATCCCCTGAGCTTGCCCCGCGTCACGCGAAGTCGGCAACCACCTCGGCGGCACGGCGGACCTGCCCGATGTCAGAGCTCGTCGGGATCAGATGGACCTCATCGGTGCCTATGCCGGCGAAACCTTCCAGGACGGCCCGCAGTTCCTCGGCGGTGCCGGCGAACCCGGTCGTCGGCGCCATCGCGTCGACGAACTCCGACGGGATCCAGTTCATGTAACGCAACAGGTGGCGATGCACCTGCTCGCGGGGCGCGTCACCGTCGCCGATCGCGAACCAGAACGACGTCGCGAGGTGCGGCTCCTCGTTGCCCGCCTCCCGCCACGCATCGCGCGCCACGTCGAACAAGTCGTTCTGCTTGTCCAGGTCCAGATCCAGCGTCGTGCCCGCGATGCCCTCCGCCCAGGACGCCGCGCTGCGCACCGTCTTGGGGCCGAGCGTCCCGACCTGCAGCGGCGGGCCACCGGGCTGCACGGGCGGAGGGCCCACCGGCAGCGTCGAGTCGGTGATCTTCTCCCCCGCCCAGACCCGCTTCATGATCTCGACGCGCTCGGCCATCTGACGCATCGTCTGCGTCGCCGGGTCTGCGCCCACCGCTTGGTAGTCCTCGTGGCGCCCACCGACACCGATGCCGACGGTCAGCCGTCCGCCGCTGAGCACGTCGCCGGTCGCCAACTGCTTGGCGAGCATCACCGGGTCGTGCAGCTGCGGGATGACCACCGTCGTCACCAGCCGCACCCGCTCCGTCCACGCACCGAGCGCACCGAGCAGCGTCAGGCTCTCGGGGTTGTCGAACGCGATGCGCTCACCCCAGCACAGTGACGAGAACGGACCCTCGTCGACCGTCTTCGCCCACGACTTCAACATCTCCCGATCGAGGTCGGGCTCCATCACCGGCATCGTCATCCCGATACGCACGACGGCGATTCTGGCATGCCCGCCCCGGCTAGGGACCCGGGTCCTTGTATTCGCGGACCGGATCGCTCCCGGGCGGGGTGAACAACCCGCGGCCAATCCCGACCCGCAGAGTGCGTACCGCCACCAGCAACCAGGTGCACAGCAGCCCGATGTAGGCGATGGCGGCCGCGTACCGGAACGCCGGCAGGGACGTGTGCACCGCCAGCTGGGTGGTGCCGGTGACGAAGGTGCCGACCGGGAACGTCAGACTCCACCACGTCAGTGCGAACGGCATCCCGCGGCGCAGCGTGCGCACCGTCAGGGCCGTCGCCAGCCCGATCCACAACACCGCGAAACCCCACACCGGAACGCCGTAGAGGACAGCGAAGACCCTCATTCCGTCGGCGAGGTTCTCGTCCACCGCCAGCGCCGCATCGGTGCCGAGAAGTCCTGCGACAGTGATGGATTGACCCAGCGGGCCGAGGACGATCCACAGCGTGGGCACCCGTGCGGTGCCCGAGGTGCCGAAGTGCGCGAGGCGGCTCCAGACCATCGTGATGATGATCAGCGACGCCACCAGGGACAGCCCGAACATCGCGTAGCAGCCGTAGAGCATCGTGGCGCGCCCGACACCCTCGGCCATGTGCGGGATGAGCAGGCTGCCGGTCGCGGCGGCGACCATCGGTGGGACGACAGGCATCAGCCAGCCGCCGAACGCCGCGTCGGGCTCGACCCGGTACTGGGTGAACATCAGATACGGGATGGTCATCGCCGTGAACAGGCCGCCGAGGGTGCCCGCGACCCACAGCGCCCAGGCCAGGTCGACGGCGAGCCGGGCGCCGATCAGGTCCTCGCCGACCAGCAACGCGCCCGATCCGACGGTGAGCAGCGCCATCGGCGCCGCCCCGTAGAAATGGGCCATCGTCGGGTTCCTGACGTGACCGCGTGCCACCGTCGGGTTGCGCAGCCAGTGAGCGAGCATCGCGAGGATCAGCACGACCAGCCACAGCGCCGAGAGCACCCACACCGCCGTCGCGAAGCCCCGCAGACCCGGCATGTGCACCGGGAGCGAGGCACCGGCGGTGGCGACGATTCCCGTGCCCATCACCGAGGCGAACCAGTTCGGCCCGAGGTAACCCAGGATCGACGGCCGGTCGTCGTTGGCGTCAACGGTCATGGCGCTCAGTATGGCGAGCGCGAGCGCGCGGAAAATGCCACGGGTTAGCGGCGTGTCGCTGTGCAGACATGCGCGCTCGCGGAGCAAGGGGTGGTTATCCCCCGGGTGACTCTCGGGAAAACGCTGTGTCGCCGAGGTGCGCGGCTCCCTAGGTTGGAGTCATGTCCGCAGTTACCGACACCGACACCGGCGCCGACACCGCGCCTGTCGACGTGCCTGACCAGTCCGGTGCGCCGTCGGGGCGCACGCGCACCCTCAGCGTCGCGGCCAGCGCCTCCATGCTCGTGGGCGGCGCGGCGGCGAGCGTCTGGTTCTGGATCCCGTTGGCGATCCTGGTGATCGGCATCTCGTCGATTCCCAGCGTCATCGGCTTCCTCGTCGCCGCGGTGGTGTTCGTCTATCTGATGCGCGGTGTCGACCACGTCGAGCGGGTCCGCAACGAGGCCGTGTTCGGGATGGGCATCGCCGTCCCGCCGCGCCGCCTGTCGCACTACACCGGGTTCCAGCGGTGGGCCCATCAACTCTGGCTGGACATCAGCAGCGCGAGGTTCTGGAAAGCGGTGGCGCATCACTACGTGCGGCTGACCTACGACGCGCTGGCCACCGCTCTGGCCGCCGGACTGCTGGCGTTCGCGTTCCTGGCACCCGCGGCGGCTGTCGCGACCGGGCACAGCGATCCGGAGGCCGGCCTGTCGTTCCTCCCGACGCCCCTGGCGTGGCTGCTCGCCGTCGTCGCGGTGGCCGCGGCCGTGGCAGTGGTGGTGTTCGGACCGGCGCTCGACGCCAGGATCGACCGGTGGTTGCTGCCGCCGTCGGAGACAGCAGCGCTGCAACACGAGGTCAGTGCACTCGCCGACGCACGTGCGGGTGCGGTGACGTCCGCGCAGACCGAACGGCATCGCATCGAACGCGATCTGCACGACAGCGTGCAACCCCGGCTGGTGTCGTTGGCGATGACGATCGGCCTGGCCCAGACGAAGCTCGACAGCGATCCGCCCACCGCGAGGGCGCTGATCGCCGAAGCCCACGACGAGGCCAAGAACGCCCTGGTGGAACTGCGCAACGTGGTCCGCGGTATCGCCCCGACGATCCTGGCCGACCGCGGCCTCGACGCCGCACTGTCGTCAGTGGTGCAGCGGGCCAACAACTCCGGGGTGTCGACGACACTGAGCGTGCATCTGCCGCGCCGCCTTCCCGATGAGGTCGAGGCCTGCGCGTACTTCGTCGTCGCCGAGGCCCTGACCAACGTCAGCCGGCACTCGTCGGCCTCGAATGCCGCGGTCACCGTGCGTCTGGACGAAGCGGCGAACCAGTTGCACGTCAGCGTGTTCGACGACGGCCGCGGTGGCGCGCGGGTCGTCGACGGCGACGACACGGTGGACGCCACCGGACTGCGCGGCCTCGACGAGCGGGTGCGCGCGGCGCGAGGGACGTTCACGGTGTCCAGCCCGCCCACCGGCCCGACGATCGTCACGGCGGTGCTGCCATGCGGATCGTGATCGCCGAGGACTCCGCGCTGCTGCGCGCCGGTATCGAACGGATCCTCACCGATGCGGGACACCAGGTGGTCGCCGGGGTGCCCGACGCGACCGACCTTCTGCGGCTCGTCAACGACGAACGTCCCGACCTCGCCATCCTCGACGTCCGGATGCCACCGACCTTCACCGACGAAGGCATCCGGGCCGCGGTGCTGCTGCGCAGCCAGAATCCCGAGTCACCGGTGCTGGTGCTGTCCCACTACGTCGAAGAGCGCTACGCCGCCGACCTGATCGCGTCCGACACCAGGGGTTTCGGCTACCTGCTGAAGGATCGGGTGGCCGATGTGCCGGCGTTCCTCGACGCCGTCGAGGTCGTCGGCGCGGGCGGGACCGTCCTGGACCCCGAGGTCGTGTCCCAGATCCTGGCCCGCTCGCACCGGCGCAACGTTCTCGACGCGTTGACACCCCGGGAGAACGAGGTGTTGCAACTGATGGCCGAAGGAAAGACGAACTCCGCCATCGCGTCCGGACTGCACATGTCGGTCGGCTCGGCCGAGAAACACATCGCGTCGATCTTCACCAAACTCGGCCTCGCGCCCGACGACACCGAGAACCGCCGCGTGCTGGCGGTGCTGCGCTACCTCGAATCCTGAAGCGCCGAAAGGACTCTCATGACAACCCCGATCGCTTCCGGCCCACCGCCCGTCACCCCGCCGCCGGCGCTCTCACCGGGTGCGCGCACCGCGATCCGCGTGGCGTTGATCGCGCTCAGCGGCGCGCTGATCACCGGACTGGTCGTCGCGCTCAGCGGTGCGGCGTGGGGCCTCAGCAGCCTGCGCGTCGTCAAAGATTCGGCGACGCTTCCGACCTCGCTCACCTCGGTGACCGTCGACACCGGATCGGTACCGGCGGCCGTCCGCATCACCACCGACAGGGAGGTTCGTGAGCCCCGGGTGGACATGCGGATGGTGAACTCCACGCGTGCAGGATCCGAACCCCTGTCGGTCACCGCGGACGGCACCGATGCGCAGGTCACCATCGACGCCGAACCCTCCGAGTTGCTGCAGTGGACGAGAGCCGGCGAGGTCACCGTGGTGCTGCCCCCGGAGCTGGCCCGGCGTGTGTCGGTGACGACCCGACAGGAGACCGGGGTGTTGTTCGCCCAGGCCGACATCGACCGACTCACAGCGCGCACGGTCGACGGCGCGGTGATCGTCAGCGGATCCGCCCGGCGGGTCGACATCACCAACGAACACGGTGACGTGACCACCCGGGGGCCGATCACGGTCGACGAGTCCTTCAGCGCCACAACCACGACCGGCGACATCAGCGTGAAGTTCGCGGCCCCGCCGGCAACCGTCGACGCGCACAGCGAGCACGGTGACGTGGTGGTGTCCCTTCCACCGCCCGGCCCGTACTTCGTCGATGCGAGCGGCACCGAACACGGGGAGACCGTCATCAAGGTCCCGACGACCCGGGATCGCGACAGTGCGGCGAGTGCGATCACCGCACGGTCCGAGACCGGCGACATCGTCGTCAACGAGGCGAACTAGACGCCGGACTCCAGGATGCGGTCGGCCTCCCGCAGACCGCTGAGGTACGCCCCGTGCACCGTGGCGAAGAACTCACGGTGGGTTGCCTCGCCGGCGAAGGCGACCCGGTCCGCAACCGGTGCGGCGAGCGCATCCTGGTCGTCGGGACTCGACCCGACGGCCAGGAAGCTGTACGAACCCCGGGCGAACGGATCCTGCGCCCACCGGGTCACGATGACCCCCGACGGCGTGGGTGCGCGCAGCACCGTGACCACCTCGTCGGCGGTCTGCCGATCCGACTCCGATTCGCGGGCACGCGCATTCGCGCCGCCGCGCAAGCCGATCAACACGGGTATGTCGGTGAAGCGCAGACCGTTGACCAGATCGGAGACGGCCTGGTCCTGACCGGCCATTCCGAACATGTCGGTATCGGCGTCGAACTCTTCGGTCCAGAACGGTTCGTCGAAACGCAGGACCACCTTGTTCAGCAGCCCGAAGCCGAGCCGCCGGATCGCGTCGCGCTTTGCGTCGGGCAGCGGGGGGTCAAACGTGATGACGCCGGCCTTGAGCACACCGAGCGGGACGGTGACGATCACCCGGTCGGCCTCGAAGACCTCCCGGGCGGTCTCGACGCGCACACCGGTCGCGTCGTGGCTGATGCGTGTCACCTCGGCGCCCAGCCGGATCCTCAACTCCCTTGAGAGATAGTCGATCAGCTGGCCGTAGCCACCGGGCAGGATCAGATCGGGTCCGTCGAACTCCCCTTCGTGCCCGAACCAGCGCAGGGACAGTTCGTCCGGATCTGCGGCGTACTCGGCGCCGATCGCCCCGGCCACACACCACTGCAACAACGGATCGCTGAGGTCGGCGCCGGTCTCGGCCAGACCGTCGGCCAGTGATTCGCCGGAAGCGGCAGCCTCGGTCATCGATGCGACCTCACCGAGAATCCTGTCCCACTCGCGGCCCGCAGCATCCACCGAAGCCGGGTTCACCACCACCCCGTTCTGCAGCACGACGGCGTCCTCGAAGTCCGTCGCCACCGTGCGTGCGCCGATCTGCTCGACGAGATCGGTCAGCGGGTTGCCCTCGGGACCATGAATCCAGGCGCCGCCCAGGTCGATCGGCACACCGAGCGACGTGTCGGTCCACGTCCGCCCGCCGATCCGCTGCCGGGCCTCGACAACCACCACCGAGACTCCGTTATCGGCAAGACGACGCGCTGCGCTCAGCCCCGCCATCCCTGCGCCCACCACCACGACGCGCTCACGGGTATCTCGGCCTCCACCACCCTCGCCGCAGGATACGAGCAGTGGCGCGGTGGCCATCGCACCGAGACCGAGCGCGAACCCGCCGCCGGTTCAGCACGACATCAGCCGTCTTCGACCAACGAGCCGACGATGTCGGCCACCGAACCCGTGCGGGCACGACGAAATCCGTTGCCCGCCCAGATGTTCACGGCCCCGGGATCTCCGGCTTTCGCCGACGCCTTGCGCAGCGGACTGGTCAGGTAGTGCACCTCGGGATAGCCGAACGGGGCCTGGCTTTCGTGCTCGATGATGAACCGGTTGCGCAATCCCCGGGCATAGCGGCCGGAAAAGGCCCGGGTGACAACGGTTTCCGTGAACTGCGAGCTCTGCAGCGCGGCGCGGTGCACCGGGGTGCTACCCGCCTCGTCGGCAAGCAGGAACGCGGTGCCGAGCTGTGCCGCGACGGCACCCGCATCCCGGACGCGGCGGATGTCGGCGGCGTCCATGATCCCGCCCGCGGCGACCACCGGTAACCCGACGGCAGCGGTGACACGTGCGATGAGGTCGTCGAGAGCGATGTCGGAGGGCCGGGCCGTCGCATCGAAGGTGCCGCGATGCCCGCCGGCCGACGGGCCCTGCACGGTGAGGACGTCCACACCGACGTCGGCGGCGGCACGCGCTTCGGCCACCGTCGTCACAGTGCCCACCGTCGTGATGCCGGCACCGGTGAGACGGCGGCGCTCCTCGGCGGAGGGCAACCCGAACGTGAACGAGACGACCGCGGGGCGCAGATCCAGCAGCACCTCGATCTTGGCGGCCCAATCGTCGTCGTCGAACTTCGGTTCCCCGACGGCCACGCCGTAGCGCTGCGCCTCGGGAGCGAGAGCCCGTGCGTAGGCGGCGATCTCGTCGGGCATCGCCGCGCTGGGCTGGGGCACGAAGAGGTTCGCACCGACCGGTTCTCTTGTCAGTGTCATTGCCGCGGAGAGCTTTTCGGCGAACATGTCGGCAGTGAGATAGCCCGCGGCAACGAAACCCAGCCCACCCGCCGCGGATCCGGCCGCCGCCAGCTCGGGCGTGGACGGTCCGCCCGCCATCGGGGCGACGAGCACGGGCACTGTGAGTTCGCGCAGGTCGAACGGCATCACCCTTTCGTATCACGATCGGCTGGCCGTTTCGCTGGAACGACGGTCGCAGCTGCGCGGCTAACCGATCGAATGCCCGCGCGCTTCTTCCTGATCGCGGTAGTCGTCGGCCATCGCGCGGACGTGGTCGGGAAGTTCGCCCGAGGCCACGTCGGCCAGGCTGGTCTGCTCCAGCACCGAACGCATGCTGGCGCGCAGGGCCCGCCATACGTCGGTCAGCGATGCGGTCGGCCCCGAGTACGGCAGGTCACCGAGGCCGATGTCGCGCACGCTGGCCAGCGGCCCGTCGATGCACCGCAGCACGTCGGCGATGCTGATGTCGGCGGCGGGCCGGGCGAGTTCGTAGCCGCCGTCGCGGCCGCGGTGGCTGCGAACCAGGCGGTCGGTACGCAGGTCGGACAGGATGTCGACGAGGAACTGCGCCGGGATGCCCTGGGCCTTGGCCAGGTCGTCGGTCTTGACGAGCGCACCGTCACCGACCGTGGCCAACTGCACCATGGCCCGGACGGCGTACTCCGCCTTGGCCGACATCCGCATGGGGTAAGGCTAGTCGGACGACGATCAAGCGGCGACGAAGGAGCCGCGTTGTGGGGGCACCTCCCGCTTGCGGGGGAGAGTCCGACAATCGGATCTAGCCGCAATACCGTTCAGTTAGTGGCTGATGACGGTGACGCTGGGTGGGTGTTCGGGTTGTGGCCAGTGTTGGTGCGCTGATCTTTTGACATGCCACTTGGGCATTTTGCGTTTGATCACGCGGGGAGCTGACCGTGTGCGGCGTGCCGGGTTGATGCGGTCGAGGAGGCGACGGAGGAACGCCTGCCAGTGAGGGTCGGCGGATCGGCGCCGGTTAGGGGGAAAAAGCGCCCTGATGGGCGACGGATTGGCGCACGACGCGCAACGCGGCGGTGAAGCTGAGTCGGTCCGGGTCGTGTCCGCTGTGGTGTGCGGCTTGGCTCATCAACGAGCGAATCGCGTAGTGGCAGCACAGGTATCCCCAGATCTCCTGCAGGACGAGGTCGGGCGACTTCGACCGCAGCACCACCTTCGACCCACGCTGGTGGGTCTTGAGTTCGTCGAAGACGCTCTCGATCTCCCAGCGCTGGGCGTACGCGGCCGCCAACTCGACCGCGGGTGCGGTGTCCGGGTCGGTCAGCGTGGTGAGCAACCGGTAGGCCACGGGGTTGTCGCGGCCGTCGTCGACGGTGTAGTCGATGACGCGAGCCAGCATTGGCTCGCCGTGTCGGTCCTTGGCCGCGCGCAGGTGGGCCAGCCACGAACCGTCGGCGAGATCCTCGACGTGAGTGGGGGTCGGGCCGTTGCGTCCGGTGCTCACGCGCCACAGCAGATCGGCTCCGGTATCGGAAGCGTTACGCCACAACGCGTATGAGAAGAATCCACGATCAGCCAGCACGAGCATTTCCGGTGTCAGTGCATCGAGCACGTGCTCGACCATCGTGGACTCCGCGTCGCGGTAGGCGCCGATCGTGGCCGCGAAGATCGCATGAGTGCCGCACTCGGCGACCGCCAACAACCGCGCCTGCGGAAACGCCGACTTCTCACCCTTGTTCACCCCCGGACGCCCGAAGAACTCCTCATTGACCGGGCTATCCGCCACATCCAGGCACGTCCCGTCGATCGCGACCACCCTGCGTCCGGCCACCCACGTCCCCGGCGTATCCGCCGCGCCCAACGGACGAGCGACCCTCGCGAACAACGCAGCCAACGGCTGGGACCCCAATCGCTCCCGCGCCTGGAAAATGGCCGACTTCCCCGGCAACTGATACTGCTCACGCCACCCGGAAGCCCACGCTAAACCATCCGTGAGCTGGGATAACACATCCTCGTAGGAGCCATCGGAGTACAGGCCCATGCCGATGGCGAAATACGCCATCACCCGTGCCGGCAGTGCACGATGACGCACCTGAGTACGCCCCGTCGCCTCGATCACCTCATCAACCATCGCCGGCGGGAACACCCTCGTCAGGACACCCACAGACACCAGATCCGACAACCGACGATCCGATTCAGGCTTCCGCCAACCCGCGCGAGGCATACCAACAAACTACACCCATGTAGTCTTAACTGAACGGTATTGGATCTAGCCGGGGATGTCTTTCTCACCGGGCACCACCACGGCGAACAGGTCCGCCACCGCGGCCAGGCTGGCAGCGTGGACCGCCGACGCGGCGACCGTGTCGCCGTCGACGCCGGGCAGCGCGCGCGTCGCCGTCGCCGCAGCCACCACCGTCGGGGCATAACCGAGGTTGAACGCGCCGCGTGCGGTCGAGTTCACGCACATGTGCGTCATGAATCCGGCGAGGACGAGGTTCGAGGCGCCGTAGGACTTCAGGACGTCGTCGAGGTCTGTCTGCACGAACGAGTTCGGATAGTTCTTGACCACCACCCGCTCACCGTCGCGCGGGGCGACCCGGTCGACGATCGCGCCGCTCTCCCCCTCGATGTCGTAGAGCGAGCCCGGCCCGTCGTCGTGCTGGATGTGCACCACCGCGATGCCGGCCGTCCTGGCCCGGTCCAGCAGCGTCGCGGCCTCGTCGAGCGCGGCCTGCACACCGTCGAGTTCCATCACTCCGCGGGTGTAGGTGTTCTGGCAGTCGATCAGCACCAGCGCCGAATCGGCCAGGCTCATCGGGGTCAGCGGCAGCCCGGCGAGAGCCCGCAGGGTTTGGGGATCGGACATCGCGCCAGCCTACGTCCGGCGGCGGTGTGGCGTCACGAGACCGCGGTGATATCGGTGCAATCCAGCCAACGGCCGTCCTCCCGGACGAACGGGGTGGAGTCCGTGCGGGTCTCGGGTGCGTCGTCGCCCATCACCCGCGTCATGGTCACGTCCGCGGTGGCCGTGTCGCCGGTGATCGTGATGTTCTCGACCGCGTCCACCGTCAGGGTGGCCGACTCGGTCATCACGTCGAGCATCGCCGCCTGATAGCCCGGCTCGTCATAGGCGACGATTGCCTGCGCGACCCGGTCCACGGTCGGCTTCGACGCTCCGCTGCCGAACTCCTGCGACAACATGTCCGACAGCTGAACCGGATCCATCGACGCAGCCTGCTCACGGGTCCCGAACGTGCTGATCGGCGGTACCAGGTACTGGCCGGGGTTGGCGGCCTGCTCGCGGAACTGCACACACGTCAGCTCGGAGAGCGCGTCCCAATCGCCTTCGGAGAACGCGTCGGCCTGGGCCTGCACCAGCTCGCGGATCTCCTGCTCGTCATCCCCGGCGGCGGGCGCGGGCGTCGAGGGCTGCGCCGCGGGCTGCGAGGACGACGCGGAGCTCTGCGTGGACTCCGACTCTTGCGCTTGCTCCGACCCTCCGCAGCCGGCGAGCGTCAGCGCGACGACTGCGGCAGCGGTGACGGCGTGGACGAGACGAGCCATTGATCCCCCTCGGTTGGCTGATGCGGGCCACCCTACCCCGCGCCCGCTTCCGTCGAGCTTGCGTTCCCGCAGACAAACTGCGAGTGCACGCCTGCTGGAATGCGATTTCGGCGGTAGTCAGCGCGTGGTGACGGCCAGCACCGCGTCGGCCAATTCGGGCCGGCACACGATGAGGTCGGGCAGCTTGGAGTCGCGCTGGTTGTAGACCAACGGCGAGCCGTCGATGCGGGAGGTGTGCAGACCCGCGGCCCGGGCGACGGCGACCGGCGCCGCCGAGTCCCACTCGTACTGACCGCCGGCATGCACGTAGACGTCGGACAGTCCCTGCACGACAGACGCGACTTTGGCTCCCGCCGAACCCATTTCGACCAGAGTGCCGTTCAGCGCATCCTTGACGTCCAGCGCGACGGCCGGCGGCCGGGTGCGTGACACCACGACGCGCGGAGACGACGGACCGGCGGGCGGCGCCACCACCGTCGGGGTCACCAGCGTGACACCCTGGGCGGGAAGTGCCACCGCCCCGGCGACGAGCTCGCCGCCGCTTCCGGTGCGCTCCCACAGCGCGACGTGCACAGCCCAGTCCGTGCGCCCGAGCTCGGAGAACTCGCGGGTGCCGTCCAGCGGGTCGACGATCCACACCCGCTGCGCGGACAGCCGCACCGGGTCGTCCACGCCTTCCTCCGACAGGACCGCATCCTCAGGACGTTCGGCGGTCAGCGCAGCCAGCAGGAAATCGTGAGCCCTCTTGTCCCCGGCCGCTTTCCGCTCCTCGGGCGTCGCCTCGGCGAGCTCGGCACGGACGTCGAGCAGCAACGCGCCGGCCGCGGTGGCCAGCCGGCCCGCAAGCTCGTGGTCGTCAGTCACGACTCCCGGCTTTCCAGGAGCTCGATCACCGCGTCGGCATGCTCGTCGGGGGTGAGATCCGGGGTCAACCGCAGGTCCGGATTCTTCGGCCGCTGATACGGGCTGTCGATCCCGGTGAAGTGGGTGATCTCACCGGCGCGGGCTTTGGCATAGAGCCCCTTGGGATCTCGACGCTCGCAGTCGTCGAGCGGGGTGTCACAGAACACCTCGAAGAACTCCAGGCCCTGCTCCGTGGCGACCTTGCGCGCCAGCGCGCGATGCTCGGCGAGCGGGCTGATCGCGGGAACCAGCACCACCTGCCCCGCATCGGCGAGGATTGCCGCGACGTAGGCCAACCGGCGCTGGTTCTCCGCCCGATCGTCCATCGAAAACCCCAGATCGGCGTTCAGGCCGTGCCGCAGGTTGTCGCCGTCGAGAACATAGGCGGGAACGCCCTTTTCGAGAAGTTTGCGCTCGACGCGTACCGCCACCGAGGACTTCCCGGATCCGGACAGCCCGGTGAACCAGACGGTGCGCCCCTTGGAGAGACGGTCCTCGGCCGTGCACAGCGATTCGTGACGCACCGTGTTCGGCGTCGACGTCCGCCCGGCCACGTAGGGCAGGACCATGCCTGCGGCGATGGTGCGGTTGGTGTTCGGATCGATCAGGATGAACGATCCCGTCGCCGCGTTGCGGCTGTACTCGTCGAGCAGCAGCGGCACCTGGCTGCGTAGCGAGATACGGCCCAGCTCATTGAGTTTGAGTGCGGTCGCCGACTTGTCCCGATGGAGGGTGTTGACGTCGAGGCGGTAGTCCAGGCCCGTCACCCTGACCCGGGTGGTGCGGGTGGTGTGCTTGATGATGTAGTCGCGTCCCGGTTCCAGCGACTCCTCGTCGGCCATCCAGCAGACGGTCGCGTCGAAGTCCTGGGCGATGCGCGGCTGGTTGTTCGGCCGGGCGATCATGTCTCCGCGCGAGATGTCGATGTCGTCGGCGAGGCTGACCGACACCGCCATCGGCGGAAAGGCCTCCTGCACAGGACCGCCCGGACCTTCGATGGAAGTGATGCGCGACGTCTTGCCGCTGGGCAGCACGACGATCTCGTCACCCGGGCGCATCACACCGCTGGCCACAGTGCCGGCATAACTGCGATGGTCGGCGTGCTCATGGGTCTGCGGCCGGATCACATACTGCACGGGGAAGCGGACGTCGACGAGGTTGCGGTCACCGGCGATGTAGACCTCTTCGAGGTGCGACAGCAGCGACGGCCCCTCGTACCACGGCGTGATATCGGATTTGGTGACCACGTTGTCGCCGGTGAGCGCCGAGAGCGGGATGGTCGTGACGTCGTGGACATCGAGTCGTGCTGCGAAATCGTGGAAGTCGTCGCGGATCTTTTCGAACGTGGCCTGATCCCACCCGATCAGATCCATCTTGTTGACCGCCAGCACGATGTGCCGGATGCCGAGCAGCGAGGCCAGGAACGCATGCCGGCGCGACTGTTCCAGCAGTCCGTGACGCGCATCGACGAGGACGATGGCCAGCTGCGCGGTCGAGGTGCCGGTGACCATGTTGCGGGTGTACTGGATGTGCCCCGGGGTGTCGGCGATGATGAATTTGCGCTTGGCCGTGGCGAAGTACCGGTACGCGACGTCGATCGTGATGCCCTGCTCACGTTCGGCCCGCAGTCCGTCGGTGACCAGTGCGAGGTCGGTGTAGTCGTTTCCGCGCTCCTTGGAGGTGCGCTCGACGGCGGCGAGCTGATCCTCCATCACCGCCTTGGAGTCGAACAGCAGCCGGCCGATCAGCGTGGACTTGCCGTCGTCGACCGAACCCGCGGTCGCGATGCGCAGCAGTGTCGTCGAACCGCTCATCAGAAATAACCCTCCCGCTTGCGGTCTTCCATGCCTGCTTCCGAGATCCGGTCGTCGGCGCGCGTCGCGCCGCGCTCGGTGAGCCGCGAGATCGCGGTCTCGGCGATCACCTCCGAGACCGTCGCCGCTGTGGACTCGACGCACCCGGTGCAGGTCACGTCGCCGACAGTGCGGAAGCGCACCGTCTTTTCGATGATCGGCTCGTCCTTGCGCGGCTGCAGGTACTTGTGCACCGCGAGCAGCATCCCGTCGCGCTCGAACACCTTGCGCTCGTGCGCGTAGTAGATGGACGGGAGCTTGATCTGCTCTGCGCCGATGTAGGACCAGATGTCGAACTCGGTCCAGTTCGACAGCGGGAAGGCACGGATGTGCTCGCCCTTGCGGTGCCTGCCGTTGTAGAGGTTCCACAGTTCGGGGCGCTGGTTCTTCGGGTCCCACTGGCCGAACTCGTCGCGGAAGCTGAAGACGCGCTCCTTGGCGCGGGCCTTCTCCTCGTCGCGCCGGGCGCCGCCGAACGCCGCGTCGAACTTGTTCTCCCGGATCGCGCGCAGCAGGGTGAACGTCTGCATCGGGTTACGTGACGGGATGGTCTCGACCACCCGGCCGGCGTCGATGTCGTCCTGCACCTTGGCGACCACCAGCCGCACGCCGGTCTCGGCGACCAGCTCGTCGCGGGCCTGAAGCACCTCGTCGAAGTTGTGCCCGGTGTCGACGTGCATCACCGGGAACGGCAGCCGTCCCGGCCGGAACGCCTTGACGGCCAGGTGCAGCATCACGATGGAGTCCTTGCCGCCCGAGAACAGCAACACCGGCCGCTCGAACTCGGCGGCCACCTCCCGGATGATGTGGATCGCCTCGGCTTCGAGCGCACGCAGGTGGCTCAGCTCGTAGCGCCCCGCGTTGTGCGTGAGCTCATCGGTCGCGGTCATCATTCCTCGTAAAGTTGGTAGAATTGACCATCTTTATGGCCTTAACCGAGAATGATGCCGGACGGGGCTTCCGGCTGTCAACGACCCGTCGCCGAAGTTCCATTCCAGCAGGGAAATCGCGAGTGCGGACCTGCTGGAATGCACGTTCGGCGGGTTAGAGCGTGACCTCGTTCAGGCGACCGGTCGTGACGTCGAAGACGAATCCGCGCAGCGACTCGTGTTTGGTCACGAACGGGCTGGCCTCGATACGGCGTAGCGACTGCCGGACATCCTCCTCCACATCCTGGAACGCCTCGGCCGCCCACTCCGGTTTGAGGCCGGTCTCATCCTGGATCTGCTGTTTGAAGCCGTCATCGGAGAAGGTCAGCATTCCGCAGTCGGTGTGGTGGATCAGGATGATCTCCCTGGTGCCGAGCAGCCGCTGGCTGATGGCCAGGGACCGGATCTCGTCGTCGGTGACGACCCCGCCGGCATTGCGGATCACATGCGCCTCCCCGTCGCCGAGGCCGAGGATCCGGTAGACGTCCAACCTCGCGTCCATGCAGGCGACGACGGCGACGTGCTTGCTCGGCGGCAGCGGCAGCGGGCCCGAGAACGTCTCGGCATACTTCTCGTTGTTCTTCAGGTACTGGTCGGTGACGGTCATGGCCGGAAGCTAACAGGGAGCGTGCCCGGTGTCACGGGTCAGAATCCCGCCGAGTCAGCGCTGCAGGTCGTACACGGCCGTGCCGCCGACGTCGCGGGGTGCGAAGGTCTGCGTGACCCACGCCGTGATCTGTGACGCCGACCTGGCCCCGCCCCCCGGGCCGCCGTGCCCGCCGGCGATGAAGTAGCGCACCTGGCCGTCGGCCACGTACTGCTGGAACTGTTCCAGGGTCGGGGCGTTGTCACCACCTGTGAAGCCACCGATGGCCATCACTGACGCACCGGTCCGCAGTTGGAGGTCACCTGTCAGCATGGAGCCGACACCCGCTGCAGCCCAACGGTTGTCGGCCGACCTGACCAGCTCCTGCAGTTCGGTGTTGTCTCCGTCCGGTCCCGCAGGCCCGCCGGGACCACCGAAGCCGCTGTCGCGCGCGGGGCCCGACATCGCCATCGCGCCTCCTGCATGAGAGTGCAGCGCGGTCTCGAGCGCGTACGCCAACGGTGCCGCGGCGCCCAGCACGATCGCGGCGGCTGCCACCGCCACGGTGGCGCGACCGAGGCGGTGCGCCCCGGCGCTGAAGACCACCGCCACGGCGATCGACCCGACGAGCACCACCCAGCGCAGCCACGGCTGCCACTCGGGCGTCCGGTCGAGCAGGACGAACGCCCACACCCCCGTCACCGCCGACATGGCCGCAAGGATCAACCTCGGCGCGAACAGGCCTCTGCCACGCCACAGGGTGACGACCGAGATCCCGATCAGCGCCGCGATTCCCGGCGCCAGAGCGACCGTGTAGTAGGGGTGGATGATGCCGTCCATGTAGCTGAAGACGATGCCGGTGACCAGGACCCAACCGCCCCAGAGCAGCAGGCCCGCGCGGATCGCATCGGTGCGGGCGGCCCGGCGCGTGATCCACAGCGCCGCCACAAGTCCGATCAGCGCCGCGGGCAGCAGCCAGGACGCCTCGGCGCCCATGGAGGCGCCGAAGAGCCTGCCGATGCCCGGCTCGCCGCCGAAGAACAGGTTGGCTCCCCCGCCCGGCCCGCCGGGACCGCCCGCGGGAGGCCCACCGAGACCGCCGCCGGGCGGACCTCCGGGGCCGCCCTGACCGCCCATGACGCGTTGAATCCCGTTGTAGCCCAACGCCAACTGCAGCAGGCTGTTGTCGGTCGAGCCGCCGATGTAGGGCCGCGCGTCGGCCGGCCACACACTCACCAGCGTCAGGAACGAGCCGGCGGTGGCGATCATCGCGACTCCGCCGGCGGCGAGCTTGCCCACCCGTGCCCACACTCCGACCGGCGCGGCGACCAGGAAGGCGAGCGCCAGGCCGGGCACCACGAGGAACGCCTGCAGCATCTTGGTCAGGAACGCGACGCCGAGGACGACGCCGACCAGGACGACCCACCGGGTGCCACCGGTCTGGATCGCCCGCACCATCAGATAGGCGGCCACCACGAGCAGCAGGACCAACAGCGCGTCGGGGTTGTTGTACCGGAACATCAGCGCGGCCACCGGCGTCACCGCCAGTGCCGCACCGGCGATGAGACCGGCGCCCGGACCGCTGAGCCGCCGCACCGCCGCGACGAGCACCGCCACCGACGCGACGCCCATCAATGCCTGGGGCAGCAGCATCGTGAACGGACTGAACCCGAACACCCTGCCCGACAACGCCATCACCCACAGCGAGGCGGGCGGCTTGTCGACCGTGATGGCGTTGCCCGCGTCCAGCGATCCGAACAGCCAGGCTTTCCAGTCCTGCGTGCCCGCCTGCGCGGCCGCGGCGTAGTACTGATTGGCCCACCCCGAGGATCCGAGCCCCCACAGGTAGAGCACCGCCGTGGACGCCAGCAGTGCGAGCAGAGCGGGCGTCACCCATCGGGGGCGCGTGTCGGCCTCGGGATGCGGGGCTGCGCGGACACCCGTATGGACGGTGGTGGTCATCGTGTGGTTCCTCCGGTGGTCGTGCGGCGGGGATGGAACACCCAACCGCGAAGCAGGACGAAACGCACCACGGTGGCCAGCAGGTTCGCCACGACGAGGACCGCGAGTTCGACGAGGTGGTGCGGAGATTCGGCGACGGCATGCAGCAGCGCGAGCGCGCCGCTGGTGAGGGCCAGCGCGATGGCGAACACGATGAGGCCTTCGACGTGATGCCGGCCCCGTCGGTGCCGTCCACCCACGCCGAAGGTGAATCGGCGGTTCGCCGCGGTGTTGCCCAGAGCGGTGAGCAGCAGGGCGATCACATTCGCCGGCTGAGGGCCGGCCCACCCCTGCATCAGGAGGAACAGCACCGTGTACGCGACGGTCGAGACGACACCGACGGCGCCGAATCGCACCGCCTGCCGGAGCAGCGAGCGCCGGGGCCCGCCCGACTTGCCCAGCTGCGCGGCGATGGTGTTGACAGGTATGGCACCGCCGGCGAAGCCCCGCAGCAGCCGGCCGATCCCTTTCAGGTCGGCGGCCGCGGTGCTCACGATGTCGACACGGCTGTCGGGGTCGTCCACCCAGTCGACGGGCACCTCGTGGATGCGCAGGCCGCTGCGTTCGGCGAGGATCAGCAACTCGGTGTCGAAGAACCATCCGGTGTCCTCGACATACGGGAGCAGTTGGGCGGCGACGTCGGCGCGGATGGCCTTGAAGCCACACTGGGCATCCGAAAAGCCTGCCGAGAGAGTCGATTTCAGAATCATGTTGTAGCAGCGGGAGATGATCTCGCGTTTGGGACCGCGCTGCACCCGGGCGCTGCGGGCCAGACGCGTCCCGATCGCGAGGTCGGAATGCCCCGAGATCAGCGGAGCCACGAGCGGCGCCAGCGCGGCGAGGTCGGTCGACAGATCGACGTCCATGTAGACGAGCACCGCGGCGTCGGACCGGGTCCAGACCTCGCGCAGCGCGCGTCCACGTCCCTTCTCCTCCAACCGCACCACCCGGACGCCGGGCAGATCGGCGGCGAGTTGTGCGGCGACGCGCGGGGTCTCGTCGACGCTGGCGTTGTCGGCGATCGTGATCCGCGCACGCAACGGCACCGACTCGTTCAGATAGCGGTGCACGCGACGCACCGAATCGGCCAGCGCGGCCTGCTCGTTGTGCACGGGGATCACGATGTCGAGGACCACTGGGCCGGTGTCGCGCGTCGCCTCCGCGGCGACGTCGTCCGTGACGGTTTGTGTCATGCCGTCGAGGGTGGTCGGCGCAGGTGTGCTCAGCGTGGGCCGACGCTATGCACCGCCTGTGTATCGCCGGGCAGGACCACCGCGAATTCGGTTCTGCCCGGGACACTGTGCAGCGAGATGGTGCCGTGGTGCGCCCGCACGACGGCGGCGACGATCGCCAGCCCCAGTCCGGTGCTGCCGCCGCGCCGCGACCGGGACGTGTCGCCGCGGGCGAAGCGTTCGAACACATCGGGTTGCAGCCGGGCCGGTATTCCCGGGCCGTCGTCGACGACGCGAACCAGGACGTCCCCGGTGTCGGTCGCCGTCAGCGACGTGGTGACCGTGGTTCCGGCCGGGGTGTGGATGCCGGCGTTGGCGAGCAGATTGGCCAGCACCTGGTGCAGACGGGCTTCGTCCCCACAGACGGTGAGTGGTTCGTCGGGCAGGTCGAGTTCCCAGACATGGTCCGGCGCGGCGACGTGCGCGTCGCTGACCGCGTCGACGACCAGACGAGTGAGATCGACGCTGTCACGGTCGAGCGGTCGCCCGGTGTCCAGACGGGCCAGCAGCAGCATGTCCTCGACGAGCTGGGTCATGCGCGCGGTCTCGGATTCCACCCGGCTCATCGCGTGCGCGACATCGTCGGGCAACTCGGCCTGTTTGCGTTGCGCCAGTTCGGTATAGCCGCGAATCGCGGCCAGCGGCGTGCGCAGTTCATGGCTGGCGTCGGCGACGAACTGCCGCACCCGCGTCTCGCTGGCGTGCCGGGCCGACAGCGCACCGGCGATCCGGTCGAGCATCCGGTTCAGCGCCGAGCCGAGCTGACCGACCTCGGTCTGCGCCGCCGCGGGATCGACCTTCACGATCGGAGTCGGTAACCGAACCTCGCCGCGGTCGAGCTCGAGGTCGGCCACCTGCTGCGCCGCCTCGGAAACCCTTGCCAGCGGGGCGAGTTGACGCCGGACGATGACCGCCCCTGCGGTGCCGGCGGCCATCAGCGCGACAACGGCGACGACCCCGAAGATCACCGCGACCCAGAACAGCGTGTCGTCGACGTCGGTGGTCGGCAGCCCCGCCACCACGGCTTCACCCTCCATGTGGGACGGGAAGGCGACCACGCGGTAGCGGCCGAGCCCGTCGAGGTCCACCGTGTGCGGACGCCCGCCGACGGCGACCGTCGCGAGTTGCCGGGCCGCGACATCGGAGATCTCGGTGCGCGAGCCGTCCGTGGCGATCATTCCGGCGTCGTCGGCCCTGCCGTCGGACACCACCGCGCCCACCGTCAGGATGGCCTGCCCCGGCGCGTTGAGGAATGCCGGCCCAGGTCCTTCGTCCCTGATCATCATGTGGTGACCGCGGCGCGGCGGGGGCCCCACCGGCGGCACCGGCATCCCCACGCCTGGCGGCGGAGGCATCCCCACGCCTGGCGGCGGAGGCATCCCCATGCCCGGCGGCGGAGGCGGACCGAATTCGAAGATCATCGAGGAGCGCCGGCCCGCCTCGATGACCTGCTCGTCGAGCTGGTTCATCAGGAACCGTTGCAGCGCGAACTCTGTCGCGACGCCGACGCCCGCACACACCACCGCGAGCAGCAGCAGCTGCGTGAGGATCAGGCGGGTGCGTAACGACCAGGTGCGCGGCGGACGCAGAACCGGTGCCGGCGTGCGCTCAGCGCGCGGGCTTGAGGACATATCCCGCGCCGCGCAGTGTGTGGATCATCGGTTCCCGTCCGCTGTCGATCTTCTTTCGCAGATACGACACGTACAGTTCGACGATGTTCGAGCGGCCGCCGAAGTCGTAGCTCCAGACCCTGTCGAGGATCTGCGCCTTGCTCAGCACGCAGCGGGCGTTGCGCATCATGAACCGCAGCAGTTCGAATTCCGTTGCGGTCAGGGTGATCAGATCGCCGCCGCGGGTGACCTCGTGGCTGTCCTCGTCGAGCACCAGGTCACCGACGACGAGCTTGGCGCCGCCGGTCGCGGTCGCCACCCCGGTGCGGCGCAGCAACGCGCGCAGCCGCAGCACGACCTCCTCGATGCTGAACGGCTTGGTCACGTAGTCGTCGCCGCCGGCGGTCAGCCCAGCGATGCGGTCCTCCACCGAGTCCTTCGCCGTCAGCAGCAGCAGCGGCAGGCCGGGAATCTGCTCGCGCAACGTGCGCAGCACCTCGAGTCCGCTCATGTCGGGCAGCATCACGTCGAGGACGACCACGTCGGGGGGATTCTGACGGGCGAGCGCGATCGCGGTCGCCCCGTCGCCGGCGGTGGAGATGTCCCAGCCCTCGTACCGCAACGCCATGGACATCAGTTCGGCCAGCACCGCTTCGTCGTCGACGACCAGCACCCGGATGGGGCTGCCGTCCGCGCGGCGCATCACCACCCGTGCCGGGTCCTCGGGATCGCTCTGCGGATGGGCCACTGGGCCATTATCGGTCCGCGCGCTAGGGGTTCTCTATGTCTTTCCTATGCGCGAGCTGTGAGTGAGGTGCAGCGCGCCGCCGGGCTGCGGCACCGCGCATCTCCTAACCTGGGGCGCATGCAGCCCGCAGGCGGACACACCGCATGACACGGTTCCTCGTCCGGAGGCTGCTCAAGTTCGTCATCCTGCTCGGGGTGGCGTCGTTCCTGACGTTCGCGCTGACGTCGGTGATGTTCCAGCCGCTCGACAGCCTGTTGGAGCGCAACCCGCGACCGCCGCAGGCCGTCATCGACGCCAAGGCCGAGGAGCTGAACCTCAACGCCCCGATCCCGGTGCGTTATGCCGACTGGGTGTCGGGGGCGGTCCGCGGGGACTTCGGGACGACCGTCGGCGGACAGCCGGTCAGCGACGAGCTGTGGCGGCGGATCGGGGTGAGCCTGCGACTGGTGCTGATCGGCTCCGTCATCGGCACCGTGCTGGGGGTGGTGGCCGGGGCGTGGGGCGCCATCCGTCAGTACCGGCTCTCGGACCGGGTGATCACCGCGCTGGCGCTGCTGATCCTGAGCGCGCCGACGTTCGTGATCGCCAACCTCTTGATCCTCGGGGCGCTGCAGGCCAATTCGGCGCTCGGGGTCCAGCTGTTCGAATACACCGGCGAGTCGTCGCCGGACGCGGTGGGCGGTGGCTGGAATCAGTTCGTCGACCGGGCGCAACACCTGCTGCTGCCGACGTTCACGCTCGCGCTCACCGCGATGGCCGGGTACAGCCGCTACCAACGCAACGCGATGCTCGACGTCCTCGGCCAAGACTTCATCCGGACCGCCCGCGCCAAGGGGCTCACACGCCGGCAGGCGTTGTTCAAACACGGCCTGCGCACCGCGCTGATCCCGATGGCGACGCTGTTCGCCTACAGCGTGGGCGGGCTGTTCACCGGCGCGGTGTTCGTCGAGAAGATCTTCGGCTGGCACGGCGTCGGCGAGTGGTTCGTGCTGGGTATCGCCGCCCAGGACACGAACATCATCGTCGCGATCACGGTGTTCACCGGCGCCACCGTGCTGCTGGCCGGGCTGCTCTCGGATGTGCTGTACGCGGCGCTCGATCCCCGGGTGCGTGTGTCGTGAGTCCTGAAGAGCACCGGTTCGTCTCGCGCCGCACGCTCGTGTGGCGTCGGTTTCTGCGCAACCGGCCCGCGGTGGTGTCGCTGTTCATCCTGGCGGCGCTGGCGATCAGCTGCTGGGCGTTGCCGCCGCTGCTGCCCTACTCCCACACCGACCTCGACTACTACGCGCTGCAGCAGCCGCCCACCACCACGCACTGGTTCGGCACCAACGCGCTGGGCCAGGACATCCTCGCGCAGACGCTGCGGGGCATGCAGAAGTCCCTGCTGATCGGGGTGTGCGTGGCGTTCCTGTCGACGTTGATCGCTGCGACGGCGGGCGCGATCGCGGGCTACTTCGGCGCATGGCGCAGCTCTGCGCTGATGTGGCTGGTCGATCTGCTGCTGGTGGTGCCGAGCTTCCTGCTGATCGCGATCGTGACACCGCGCACCCGCGAATCGGGCACCCTGATCTGGTTGATCCTGCTGCTGGCGGCGTTCAGCTGGATGATCAGCGCACGCATCGTCCGGGGCCTGACGATGAGCCTGCGGGAACGCGAATTCGTCACCGCGGCACGCTATATGGGCGTCCGCAACTGGCGCATCATCGTTCGCCACATCCTCCCCAACGTGGCCTCGATCCTGATCATCGACACCGCACTGAACGTCGGGCTGGCCGTCCTGGCCGAAACCAGCCTGAGCTTCCTCGGTTTCGGCGTGCAGCCACCCGACGTGTCGCTGGGCACGCTGATCGCCGACGGCACCCGGTCGGTGACGACGTTCCCGTGGGTGTTCCTGTTCCCCGCCGGCGTTCTGGTGCTGATCGCGTTCTGCGCGAACCTGGTCGGTGACGGTCTGCGCGATGCCCTCGACCCCGGCGTGCGGCCGCCGCGCCGGCGCAGGCGGAGGGCCCGCGCGTGAGCCTGCTCGAAGTGCGCGGACTGCACGTCACGTTCCCCACCGACACCGAAGCGGTGCCCGCGGTGCGGGGTCTGGACTACCACGTCGAATCCGGAGAGGTGGTCGCGCTGGTCGGCGAGTCCGGCGCGGGCAAATCCGCGGGCGCCATGGCCGTCGTCGGACTGCTTCCCGAGTGGGCCGAGGTGAGCGGGTCGGTACGACTCGACGGCGACGAGTTGCTCGGACTCGACGACCGGCAGATGTCGCGGATCCGCGGCGCGCGGATCGGCACGGTGTTCCAGGATCCGATGTCGGCACTGACGCCGGTCTACCCGGTCGGCGATCAGATCGCCGAGGCCGTCCGCATCCATCAGCGCGGGGTCGACGCCAGGGCGGCGCGCGCCCGTGCCGTCGAACTGCTCGAACTCGTGGGCATCTCCCAGCCCGCGCAGCGGGCCCGGGCGTTCCCCCACGAGCTCTCGGGCGGAGAACGGCAGCGCGTCGTGATCGCGATCGCGATCGCCAACGACCCGGACCTGCTCATCTGCGACGAACCGACCACCGCGCTGGACGTCACCGTCCAGGCGCAGATCCTCGACGTTCTGCGTACCGCCCGGGACGTGACCGGCGCCGGCGTGCTGATCATCACCCACGACCTCGGTGTCGTCGCGGAGTTCGCCGACCGGGCACTCGTGATGTACGCCGGCCGCGCTGTCGAGGCCGCGCCCGTGTCCGACCTGTACCGCAACCGCCGGATGCCCTACACCGCAGGACTTCTGGGGTCGGTTCCGCGCCTGGACGCCACTCAGGGAACCAGGCTGGTGCCCATCCCCGGTGCGCCGCCGTCGGTGACGAACCTGCTGCCCGGATGTCCGTTCACGCCGCGGTGCCCGCTGGCCGTCGACGAATGCAGCACTGCCGAACCGCCTTTGGAATCGGTCGCACCGAACCATCAGGTCGCCTGTATCCGCAACGGTGATGTCGCCGGCCGCTCCGCCGCCGAGATCTACGGGGTGTCGACGTCGCCGCCCCGCACCGAGGCGGCCTCCGAGGACGCGGTGGCGCTGCGGGTCGAGGGACTGACCAAGACCTTCACCCTGACCAAGGGGTTGGTGTTCCGCCGCCGGATCGGCGAGGTCCGCGCCGTCGACGGGATCAGCTTCGAGCTGCAGCAGGGACGCACGCTGGGGATCGTCGGGGAATCGGGGTCGGGCAAGTCGACGACACTGCACCAGATCCTGGAGCTGAGCCCGCCGCAAGCCGGCGCGATCGAGGTGCTGGGCCGTGACGTCGCGTCACTCGACCGCGCAGGCCGGCGTGCGCTGCGCAGCGATCTGCAGGTGGTGTTCCAGGATCCCGTCGCCTCGCTGGACCCGCGACTCCCGGTGTTCGACATTCTTGCAGAACCCCTGCAGGACAACGACTTCGACAAGGCTGCGATCCGCGACCGGGTCGCCGAACTGTTGGGGGTCGTCGGCCTTCGGCGCGAGGACGCGAGCCGGTATCCGGCCGAGTTCTCGGGCGGTCAGAAGCAGCGGATCGGCATCGCCCGCGCCCTGGCCCTGCGCCCGAAGATCCTGGCTCTCGACGAGCCGGTGTCCGCGTTGGACGTGTCGATCCAGGCCGGCATCGTCAACCTGCTGCTGGACCTGCAGGAGCGTTTCGGCCTCGCGTACCTGTTCGTCTCCCACGACCTGTCGGTCGTCCGCCACCTCGCCCACCGGGTCGCGGTGATGAACAAGGGCGTGATCGTCGAACAGGGCGACAGCGACCAGGTCTTCGGCAGCCCGCGGCACGACTACACCCGCCGCCTGCTCGACGCGGTCCCCCGCACGCAGGCCGATCGCCGTTAGAGTCAGTCCGCATGACGGTCTTCAAGGGTGCGATCCTGCGACTGCTGGCCGGGGGGACGGTGGCGGCACTCGTCCTGGCGGGATGCTCCAGCGGCGAGCAGTCCGTGCCGGCGGCCGGCGGCAACTCCGAGCTCGGCGCGACCGCCGACATCAACCCGCAGGATCCGGCCACCCTCAGGCAGGGCGGGAACCTGCGGCTGGCGCTGACCGGCTTCCCGACCAACTTCAACAACCTGCACATCGACGGCAACCTCGGCGAGGTCGGACGGATGTACCGCCCGACGCTGCCCCGGGCGTTCTTCATCAAGCCCGACGGCGAGATGACCGTCAACAGCGACTACTTCACCAGTGTCGAGCTGACCAGCACCGAACCACAGGTCGTCACCTACACGATCAACCCGAAGGCCACGTGGAGCAACGGCCGCCCCGTCACCTGGGAGGACCTGGCGGCCCAGATCAACGCGACCAGCGGCAAGGACAAGCGCTTCCTGTTCGCCTCCCCCAACGGCAGCGAGCGCGTCGCCTCGGTCACCAAGGGCGTCGACGACCGGCAGGCCGTGATCACGTTCGCCAGCCACTACTCGGACTGGCGCGGCATGTTCGCCGGGAACGGACTGCTCTACCCGAAGGAGATGACGCAGGACCCGGAGGCGTTCAACAAGGGCTTCCTGAACGGCCCCGGCCCGTCGGCCGGACCGTTCGAGATCACCACCGTCGACCGTGGCGCGCAACGAATCGTGTTGACCCGCAACCCGAAGTGGTGGGGCACGCCACCGGTGCTGGACTCGATGACCTACACCGTGCTCGACGACGCCGCCGTCATCCCGGCGCTGGAGAACAACGCGCTGGACTCCGTGGGGCTGGCGACGCTCGACGACCTCGAGCGGGCGCGGCGGGCCGACGGCGTCTCGATCCGGCGGGCACCGGCACCGAACTGGTACCACTTCACCTTCAACGGCGCCGAGGGTGCGCTGCTGTCGGATCCGGCACTGCGCCGGGCGATCAGCAAGGGCATCGACCGGCAGGCCATCGCCGCGGTCAGCCAGCGCGGGCTCACCGATGCGCCGGCGGCGCTCAACAACCACATCTACCTGGCGGGGCAGGAGGGCTACCAGGACAACAGCGTGGGCTTCGATCCCGAGGCCGCCAAGCGTGAGCTCGACGAGCTGGGCTGGACGCTCAACGGCCAGTTCCGGGAGAAGGACGGCAAGCGCCTCACGATCCGTGACGTCTTCTACGACGGGGCCAGCACCCGCGGCATCGCGCAGATCGCCCAGAACCAGCTCACCCAGATCGGGGTGAACCTCGAGCTCGTGCCCGCTGCCGGCGGCAGGTTGTTCACCGAGTTCATCACCCCCGGGAACTTCGACATCGCCCAGTTCGCCTGGGGCGGCGACGCATTCCCGCTCGGGAGCCTCACCCAGACCTATGCGTCGGCCGGTGAGAGCAACTACGGCAAGATCGGCAGCCCGCAGATCGACGCGAAGATCGAGGAGACGCTCTCCGAACTCGACCCGGCGAAGGCCCGCACGCTGGCCAACGAGCTGGATCGGATGATCTGGGACGTCGGGCACAGCCTGCCGCTGTTCCAGGCTCCCGGCAACGTCGCGGTGCGCAGCGATCTCGCCAACTACGGTCCGGCGGGAATCGGCGACCTCAACTTCTCGGCGATCGGCTTCACGAAGTAGGCGGTACCTGCACGGCGCCCGGGACGACCGACTCGGCACGTGCCGCGGCCGTGATCGCGCCGACCAGCAGCCGCACCGTGAGATTCGCCGGAAGCTCGTCGAGTTCGGCGGCGCGCGAGGGGAGTTCGTGGAGCGCTCCGGAGCAGACGGCCCTGCAGATCTCCACCGCCGCCCGTTCGCGGATGTCGAGGAAGCTGTGGCCGGCGGTCGGCAGCGTCACCAGCACCGAGTCCGGGATCAGGTCCGCGACGCGGCGCGCCACCCCGGGCGGCGTCGTCAGGTCCCTCCCGCCGGAGAGCACCGCGGTGGGCCAGCCGAAGCCCGGCATCGCCGACGGCAGGTCATACGGCTCGCCGACGAATTCGACCGTGCCGGAGGCCATCTCACGCAGCGCGACAGCGGGGTCGACGGGACCGCCGTCGGGGACGGCGCCGTAGTTCAGTTCCTGATAGGCGATGCGCTCCACCAGGTCCGGTTCATGGTGGTAGGGCGTCTTGCGCTCGATCACGAGCTTGGTGACCCGCTCGGCGATCTTCCACAACCGGTTGCGGTCTGCCAGCAGCAGGTCGAGCTGTCGACGCAGAGCGTCGGGTCCGGCCAGCTCGTACAACCCGATCATCAGCAGGACGTCCTGCGGGGTGAGCGCACCCTCGTCGGCCAGCGTGCGCACCCGCGGCGCGAGGTCCGGGTCCTCCCACAGCACCCGGCGCGTCTGCGCCCGCACGTCGTCGATGTCGTGCGCGGACAGCAGCGGCGAGTCCAGCACCATCGCGTGAACCCGTCCGGGGTGACGGACCCCGACGCCCGCGGCCAGGTAGGACCCGTAGGAAGCGCCGTACACCACGGCGCGCTCGACCCCTGCATCGTCGAGCACGGCCGCGATGTCGTCGACGGCGGCGTCGACGGTCAGCGCCTCGGGCGGCAGATCGGCGCCGTCGTCGTCATGACGGGACAACCCGACACCACGGTGTTCGACCATGATGACGTCCAGGCCCGCGACGGCCGCGTGTCGGCGGAACGACCGGTACAGCGCGATGGACGCGGCCCCGGGCCCGCCCGGGATGACGACGAGCGGATGCGCGGACTTTCGGCCCGTCCGCACGTAGAAGACGTCGAAATGGTCCTCGCCGCCCGGGCGGACCGGCCTGCGGACCGGGCGCACCCCCGGCAGCGCCGCGAGCCTGTCGTGCACGCGCCGGCGTCGCGCATTCATCGTCATCACGCTCATTGTGCCCCGCGCCGTCGCCGGGTACCCGTCGGCGCATGCGGTCGGATCAACCGGCGACCAGCTCGATGTGGCGGGCACTGCGGACATCGGCGTAGCGCTGCGGGCTGCAGGTGAGGATGATGACCTGACCGTCGCCGGCGACCGCGTCGAACACCTCCGCCATCCTGGTCAGCCGCTCGGCATCGGTGAAGCCGAGCGCGTCGTCGATCACGACCGGCACGCTGTCCTCCTTGGCGACCAGCGCCGCGCCGGCCAGCCGTGCCACGATGCCCAGCTGTTCCTTGGCGCCGCCGGACAGGGACTCGTAGGGCACCGTGCGCCCCGACAGCGTGCGGTGCCCGATGCGCAGCTCGCTGTCGACGTCGACCTCGAACGTCTCGCCGAACACGATGCGGCCCAACCGTTCCACCTCGGCGCGGAACGGGTCGACATAGCGCTGCCGCATCGCGTCCCGATGCCTGCCCATGACCGTCCGGAGCAGCTGCGCCGCCCGAGCCCGGCGCTGCACCCGTCCGAACTCCGCCTCGGCCCGCTCACGCTCGGTCTCGGCGGCGTCGAGGTTGCCCTTGCGCCCCTCGGTGCCGAACACCTTCAGCTGTGCGGCGATCTCGCGGAGCGCCTCGAGGGCCTCGTCCCGGCGCGCCGTGACCGTGGTGACCGCCCGGTCGGCGTCGGAGAGCGCTGCCGCCACCGCGTCGGGATGATGCCGGGCCAGCTCCTCGCGGAGCCCGGCGACCGCGGCCATGGCCTTGAAAGCGGCCTCGGCGTCGGCGTCGGTCTTGAGCGCCAGTTCGGCGTCGCCGACCGAGGCACGCTGCTCGGCCAGGCGCGCGGCGATCGTGGTCAGCTCCTGCTGGGCGGACTGCAGCTTCTGGGCGATCCTGGCTGCGTTCAGCTCCCGCTGGGCGACCAGCTTGCCCGCCTGATCGGCGACCTTGCGGCGGGTCTCGCAGTCCCGGATCGCGTCCTGGTGGGCGGCGGTCGCCTCGATCAGCTCCAACCGCTGCGCTGCGGGATCGAGGATCGCGACCTCGGTGTCGAACAGACCGTCCGCGGCGGGGATCCGGGCGTTCACCGCCGACAGCCGGTCCCGGAGGTCCTCGACGGAATCGTCGGCGGTCAAGGCGTCCAGGATCGCGCTCACCTGCCGGCGCGCGGCCTGCAGTTGCTGACGGTGGGCATCCAGCGCGCGTGCCGCGGCGAGATCGGCGACACCGGCCTGCGCGAGTGCGTCCGACAGCGCCGCCGTCGCCGTGTCCAGCTCGGCCCGGGTCGCCGATGCCGACGCCCCCGGTGTGATCCGCAGCGACAGCACGCCCGCGACGTCGACCCCGGTGTCGGTCGCGACCCCCGCCGACCAGGTGTCCCCCGCGTGCAGCGTCACCGCACTGCCGTCGACACTGATCTCCATATCGGCGGCGGCCACCAGTTCCATACGGGCCGAGGCGTACGCGACGGCCGCGGTGGCCCGATCGACGACGGCGGCGGCCTTCTCGATGGCCGTCATCAGCGGGTCGGTCAACGCGATCGCCGCCAGTTCGCCGCTGACGGCGTCCAGTTCGCGCTGATGGCGTTCGATGGTGGCGATCCTGCCCGCAAGGCGGTCCACCTCTTCGCGGTCGGCCAGCCGCTGCACCGCGCCGCGGGCCGCGTCCACCCGTTCCTGGCCGGCCGTCAGGGCCAGCCGGGCCTTCTCGGCGGCCTCGTCGGCGGCCACCTTCATCTGCGCAGCCGTGTCCAGTTCGTCGGTGGCGACCGCGGATTCAGCCTGCAACCGCGTGATCGTCGCGGTCCGGTCGTCGATGTCGGCGCGGCACCGTCGCCGCTCGGTCAGCGCACTCTGCGATGCGGTGTGTGTCGAGGTCGCCGCCTCCGCACGTGCGGTCGCCCGGTCGAGGTCGGCACGCAGGGCCGCGACCTTTTTCTCCGCCTGTGCGGCCGACTCCAGATGCGCGGCAGCGGTGACTCTTTCAGCGGACAGCACAGCCAGGTCGGCGGTCAGTGCGGCATGTCTGCGCACGGCCTCGTCCACCTCGGCCACCGCCGCGGCGCACCGGGCGACCTGTTCATCGGCGTCGCGCAGGCGCTTGGTCGCTGCCGCCCACTCGCCGGTGGGCTTGCCGGTGAGCGTGAAATAGCGGCGGTACTCCTCGTCGATACGGTCGACGAGGAGCGTATCGACGGCGCCGCCCGGCGCAGGATCGTCGTCGACTTCCCCGGCCACCACATCGAGCGCGCGCGAAAGTGCGTCGCAGGCGGACAGATCGGCGGCGGTCGTCGGTGCCGACTGCAGCACCCGCTGCGCCTGCCAGAGGTCGAGGTCGACGGTCTCGGCGAGCATCGCGCGAACCCGCTCGTGGGCTTCGTCGCCGGTGAACTGCTGGCGCCGGGGCGCCACCACCGTCAGTTCCGTCTCCGGCTTCTTGTGGAACCGTTTGCGGTACACGAATCGGTAAGGCCCGGCGGAGATCTCGGCGGTGACCTCGGCGCCGACGTCGGCGTGCGTCGGCTTGACCTGCTTGATCTCTTTCTTGTTGGAGCGGTCCTTGGACTCCAGGAGCAGATCGAGCGCTTCGAGCATCGAGGACTTGCCGACCTCGTTCGCGCCGCTGACCACGACCACACCCCTGTCGGGAAATTCGATGTCGCGGTGGGTGATTCCGCGGTAGTTCGTCAGGACCAGCCGGTGCAGCTTCACGCCGCGCCTCCTTCGGTGAGCCGGAGCAACAGGGCCAGCGCGCCGCGGGCATCTTCGGCATCGTCACCCGTCGAGCGCGCGGTGGCCACCAACTCCTCCACCGCCGCGGCGGCGAACCCGCCGATCCCGAGGTCGTCGAACTCCCCGTCGGCGGGCATGACCGCGATGTCGGTCTGCTTGTCCCACGGCACCAGGGCGGCGAACAGGCGGGCGTACCGATCCAGGCACGCGTCGAGTGCCGCCTTGTCGGTCACCGTCAGTGACCCGGTCAGCCCGAGCCGGATCACCGTGGTCTCCTTGTCCGGCATCTGGTCGAGGTTGATGTCGAGGTCGGCGATGTCCCTGTTGTCGTCGACGGCGTGGCGCAGCGACATGAAGCGCCACACACCGACGCGGCGGGCGTCGACGGTCACGGGCCGGCTCTCGACGGTGTCGTCGATGTCGACGACGAGCACCTGGCCCGGATCGGGCTCGATGTCGTCGTAGTTGGTCACCTCCGGCGAACCCGAGTACCAGATGCGGCCGGTCGACCCGACGCTCATGCGGGAGTGCTTGTCGCCCAACGCGACATAGTGCACCGCACCGCGGGCGAGGGCGGCCTCCACCGCGGCCAGCCCGATCAGCGACGGCCGGTCCTTGTCGGGGACCAGGATGTCGACGGCACCGTGGCCGACGACGATGCGGGTGGTCCCGTCCTCCGGGAGTCCGTCGAGCGCCCCGGCGACCAGGTCGGTGGTCGGCGCCTTCGAGAACCACGGCGCGGCGACCAGCTCGAGGCCGGGACGGACCTCGTACACCCCGGGGGTGTCGAGGACCACGACGTTGTCGGGCCGCTCGGAGGTGAACAACGCGCTCGTGTACACCGACGACGCGTCGAGCGGATCGTGGTTGCCGGGAAGCAGGTAGACCGGGACCCCGATGGCGCGCATCGCCTCCAGCGCGGTGCCGATCTCGCGCGGGGCGAGCTGATTGTGTTCGAACACGTCACCGGAGACCACCACGAACTCGGCGCCGACCTGCGCGGCCAACGGCCCGAGCGCGGCCACCGCACCGCGGCGCGCGGCCGAATACCGTGGCTGCGCATCCCCGTTCAGGTAGTGGCGGGTCATGCCGAGCTGCCAGTCAGCGGTGTGGAGAAATCGCATCTCAGCCCGTCCTTTCCCGTGGTTTCCGTCAGGCACAGCTACTGTAGGGCCGCGCTCCGACAAGTCTGTGGACGCGCACCGGCATGCCCTACCGTTAATGGGATGAGCGACCGACTCCGCACACTGCTGCTGCTGCGCCACGCCAAGTCCGACTATCCCGACGGAGTCGTCGACCACGACCGTCCGCTCGCGTCCCGGGGTGTCCGTGAGGCCGCCCTCGCCGGCGACTGGATCCGGTCGACCATCGGCGACGTCGACGCCGTGCTGTGCTCGACGGCGACGCGGACCCGCCAGACGCTGGAGCAGACCGGGATCACCGCGCCGGTGCAGTTCGTGGACCGGATCTACGACGCCACGGCGGGCATCCTCATCGAGGAGGTCAACGGCGCGCAGGCACGCTTCGGTGAGGACGTGTCCACGCTCTTGGTGATCGGCCACGAACCGGTGATGTCCTCGGTCGCCCTAGGCCTGGCCGATGAGCGGTCCGGCAACGGCCCTGTCGCCGACAAGATCTCGGCGAAGTATCCGACGTCGTCGGTCGCGGTGCTGCGTTCGTCGGCGCCGTGGGAGCAGTGGGCGCTACGAGGCGCGGAGCTGATCGACTTTCATACCGCGCGCTGATATCAGGCGCGGGTCGCCAGCGTCAGCTCCATCAGCTTGATCGCCATCCCGCACGCGTCCATCCCCGGCGTCTGCGGGTTGACCCACCAACCCACGACACCGGCCGCGTCGCTGGCGACACCGCAGGCGCCGTTGGGGTCGTTCGGACGCATCACGATCGACTGGATACCCGCGACATTGCGCTCCTCGAGCTGATATTCGAGCTGCTCGGCGACGCTGCGCTCGTTGTCGAGGCTGCCCGTCTCGAACCAGAAGCGGGTGATGTCGACCAGGCCGGCGGGGTTGGCCGCCTGCCAGCGGCAGATCGCGCCGACGAAGGTGCTCTGGATGTCGAGCGGATCGGCGCCGACCGTCTCGGCGAGGATGTCCTCGGTGAGGACCTCACACTCCTTGAGCAGGTTCGGATACTTGCGCTCGGAGTTGTCGTTGCGCGGCACGTTGCCGGTGCCCGACTTGGCGGCGGTGCCTTCGACCGTCTGCGTGCAGCCGGTCAGCACGACGAGGCCGGCCATCGCGGCGATGGCGCCTCGGAGCAGACGTGGGGTCATTTCGAGTTCACAATCGACTGGCGGGTGAGTTCCTTGGCCACATCGCACGCGTTCGGATAGGGCGGCTGGGCGTAGCTCACCGACCACTCGATGAAGTCGTCGCCGAACTGGATGCCGACCTCGCAGAGGTTGATACCGATCTTCGGGTCGGGATCCTCGTTGATGCCGATGAACCCGTCGTGGCCCTCGATGCTGAGATCCTCGACGCTGGTGCGGGAGAGCTCCATGGTCTTGCGCTCCCGGCCGATCGGGCTCCCGCGGAACCAGGAGAACGAGAAGTGCGGCCCGAGGATCGACCCGCCGGAGAGCCACTGGCAGCCGACGGAGGTCTTGGCGGTGTTGACCAGTCCGGGCACCTCGGTCAGCCTGCCGACCTCTTCGTCGCTGAGCCCACCGCACTGCGGGAAGAACGGACCGTGTGCGACGTTCTGCTGCGGCTCCTCCGACGTCGGCACCGACGGGCCCTGCGGTTCGGAGTCCGAGCATGCGGCGAGCACCGGCATCAGCGCCGCCGCGACGACGGCCAGAGCTTTCACCGGCCGACGATGTCCGCGGTAGCTGGGGGTCACGCCATGCACTGTAGCGGCAGCCCACACAGTCAACCACCGACATGCCGACTGACCTGCCTATTTATCCGATTCTCAGGCGCGGCGGCCGCACCGCCGCCCCCTGCCTCGGATGTGCGACAGTAGCGGGATGCTCTGGGAGCTGCTCCGACGGTACGCCCGTCCGTACCGCCCACTGCTCGCGGTGGTGGCGGCCCTACAGGTGGTCAGCACGATGGCCACGCTGTACCTGCCGACGGTGAACGCGGCGATCATCGACGACGGTGTGGCACAAGGCGACCTGGACCGCATCGTGCGCCTCGGTGCGGTGATGCTGGCGGTGACCGCTGTGCAGGTGGTGTGCGCGGTCGGTGCGGTGTACTTCGGTTCGCGGGCGAGCATGGGGGTGGGTCGCGACCTGCGCTCGTCACTGTTCCACCACGTCACCGGCTTCTCCGCCGAGGAGACGGCCCGCTTCGGAGCGCCATCACTGCTGACCCGCACCACCAACGACGTCCAGCAGATTCAGCTGCTGGTGCAGCTGTCAGCCACGATGCTCATCACCGCCCCGATCATGTGTGTGGGTGGCATCTTCATGGCGATCCACCAGGACGCCGGACTGTCGTGGCTGCTCCTCGTCGCCGTGCCCGTGTTGGCGCTGGCGAACTACTGGATCGTGTCGCATCTGCTGCCGATCTTCCGGCGGGTGCAGGGGCAGATCGACAGCATCAACCGCGTGATGCGCGAGCAGCTCACCGGCCTGCGTGTGGTGCGCGCGTTCGCCCGGGAACCGTTCGAGCGCAACCGCTTCGCCGAGGCCAACACCGAGCTGGCCGGCAGCGTACTGGAGGCCGGACGGTGGCAGGCGCTGATGCTTCCGGTGACGACCCTGGTGATCAACGTGTCCAGCGTCGCGTTGATCTGGTTCGGCGGAATGCGCATCGATGCCGGTGAGATGCAGGTCGGGTCGCTGATCGCGTTCCTGTCGTACTTCATGCAGATCCTGATGTCGGTGCTGATGGCCACCTTCATTCTCGTGATCATCCCGCGGGCATCAGTGTGCGCCGAACGCATCACCGAGGTGCTCTCCACCGAGCCGGCGATCACCTCCTCGCCGTCGGCGGCGTCACCGGACACCGTGGCCGGTGAGATCCGGTTCGACCGTGCGACGTTCAGCTATGCCGGTGCCGACCGCCCGGTCCTGCAGGATGTTTCGTTCACGGCCCGCCCCGGCACGACGACGGCGATCGTCGGGTCCACCGGGTCGGGCAAGTCGACGTTGATCTCGTTGATCTGCCGCCTGTACGACGTCACGGCCGGCGCGATCAGCGTCGACGGTATCGACGTCCGTGACTTCGACATCGAGAAGTTGTGGACGGTCATCGGTATGGTGCCCCAGCGCGGATACCTGTTCTCCGGCACGATCTCCGACAATTTGCAGTTCGGCGCGCCCCCCGGCCACGTGGCGACCGACGACCAGATGTGGGAGGCGCTGCGGGTCGCCTGCGCCGACGACTTCGTCGCCGGGCACCCCGACGGTCTGCTGATGCGGGTCGCTCAGGGCGGGATGAACTTCTCCGGCGGCCAGCGCCAGCGGTTGGCCATCGCCCGCGCGGTGATCCGCAAGCCCGTGATCTACCTTTTCGACGACGCGTTCTCGGCGCTCGACGTGCACACCGACGCACGGGTGCGCGACAGGGTGCGGGAGGCGTCGGCCGGGTCAACGGTGATCATTGTCTCGCAACGGATCTCGACGGTATCCGGCGCCGACCTGATCGTCGTGCTCGACGACGGGCGGATGGTGGGTGCGGGAACCCACGCCGAATTGCTCGACAGCTGCTCGGCGTACCGCGAATTCGCGGATTCGCAGTCCGTGTCGGCAGGAGACCGATGAGCGGCCCCCTGGCCCGCGGGATCCGGATGGGAGAACCGCCGCAGGAGCGTTCGCGCGACTTCAAGGCCTCGGCGATCCGGCTGCTGAGGCGACTCACCCCGCAGCGGGGGATGACTGTCGCGGTCATGCTCCTCGGCGTGGGCGGCATCGCGATCGGGGTCGTCGGGCCGCGGATCCTCGGTCACGCGACCGATCTGCTGTTCAACGGCGTCATCGGCCGGCAGCTGCCGGCGGGGTCGACCAAGGAGCAGGCCATCGACGCCGCCCGCGCCAGGGGCGACACCACGTTCGCCGATCTGCTCTCCGGTATGGACGTCGTCCCGGGCCAGGGGGTCGACTTCGCGGCAGTGGCCCGCACGCTGATGCTCGCGCTGGGCCTGTATCTGGTTGCGGCGCTGATGGTCTGGATCCAAGCCCGGCTGCTCAACGTCGTCGTGCAGCGCACCATGGTGTCGCTGCGCGCCGACGTCGAGGACAAGGTGCACCGGCTACCGTTGCGCTACTTCGATTCCCGGCAGCGCGGGGAGGTGCTCAGCCGGGTCACCAACGACGTGGACAATCTGCAGCAGTCGCTGACGATGTCGATCACCCAACTGCTGACCTCCGTGCTGACGGCGGTGGCGGTGCTGGTGATGATGCTGACGATCTCACCGATGCTCACGCTGCTGACCGTGGTGACGGCGCCGTTGTCGCTGTGGGTGACCCGTTCCATCGCGAAGCGGTCCCGGACACTGTTCGTCGCGCAGTGGACCAACACGGGTCGGCTCAACGCGCACATCGAGGAGACCTACAGCGGATTCACCGTCGTCAAGACGTTCGGACACCGGGCCCGCGCCGAGGATCAGTTCCGCGAGCTCAACGACGACGTCTACCACGCCAGCTTCGGCGCGCAGTTCCTCTCCGGCCTCGTCTCCCCCGCGACGATCTTCATCGGCAACCTGAGCTACGTCGCGGTCGCCGTGGTGGGTGGTCTGCAGGTCGCGACCGGACAGATCACCCTCGGCGGCATCCAGGCGTTCATCCAGTACGTCCGCCAGTTCAACCAGCCGCTGACCCAGATCGCCGGGATGTACAACACCATGCAGTCCGGAATCGCCAGCGCGGAGCGGGTCTTCGACCTCCTCGACGCCGAGGAGGAACCCGCTGATCCGGTCGAGGCGCTGCCCGCGTCTGCCGACCGGCGCGACGGCCGTGTCGAATTCGATGGCGTCTGGTTCAGCTACCGGCCCGGGACCCCGGTCGTCGAGGACCTGTCGCTGGTCGCCGAACCAGGGCAGACGATCGCCATCGTCGGACCCACGGGTGCCGGTAAGACCACCCTGGTGAACCTGCTGATGCGGTTCTACGACGTGGATTCGGGCCGCATCCTGCTCGACGGCACCGACATCACGACGGTCAGCCGCGGGTCGCTGCGGTCCCGGATCGGCATGGTGCTGCAGGACACCTGGTTGTTCGCGGGAACCATTTACGACAACATCGCCTACGGCCGGCCGGACGCCGCTCACGACGAGGTGATCGAGGCGGCCACCGCGGCGTATGTGGACCGCTTCGTGCACACGCTGCCGGACGGCTACGACACCCGCATCAACGACGGCGGCACCAACATCAGCGCCGGCGAGAAGCAGCTCATCACCATCGCGCGCGCGATTCTGGCCCGCCCCCAGGTGCTCGTCCTCGACGAGGCGACGAGCTCGGTGGACACCCGGACCGAGGTCCTGATCCAGCACGCGATGCGCGAACTGCGCCGCGACCGCACCAGTTTCATCATCGCGCACCGGCTCTCGACCATCCGCGATGCCGACACCATCCTGGTGATGGAGGCGGGCAGGATCGTCGAACGCGGCACCCACAGTGAGCTGCTGGCACGTCGCGGGGAGTACTGGACGATGGTCAACCGGTAATCGATCTGCTCAATTCCGTTTCGGGGACGGCCGCCGAGGGCTCGGGGCACCATGACCACATGAGCCGGACTGTGCACACGTTCTGCCGGTACTGCCTGGCCTCCTGCGGGGTCGAGGTGACCGTCGAGGACAACCGCGTCACGAAGATCTCAGCCGATAAGCGCAACCCGCACAGCTGGCACGACTTCTGCGCCAAGGGACGCACCGCCGCGCAGCTCGTCGAGCATCCCCGCCGGATCCTGAACCCGATGCGTCGGGTCGGCGACGAATACGTCGAGGCGGCCTGGGACGAGGCCATCGCCGACATCGCGACCCGGATGAACGCGGCGATCGACGCCGGCGGCCCCGATGCCGTCGGCGTGTATTACGGCAACCCGGCGGGCTTTTCGTCCTCGAACATCGTGTTCATGAACGGCTGGCTCGATGCCGTCGGCACCCACAGCCGGTACGCCGTCGGGTCGATCGACCAGAACGCGATGCACGTCGTCGCCCAGGCCATGTACGGATCGATCCTGATGGCGCCGGTGTCCGACATCGACAACTGCGACTACTTCCTGCTCGTCGGCACCAATCCGGCCGTGAGCGCCTGGAACTGGCTCGAGACCGTGCCGGGCGGATGGCGACGAGCGCTCGCGCGCCAGGCCCGGGGCGCGACGATCGTCGTCGTCGACCCCGTGCGCACCGAGTCGGCCGCGAAAGCCGATGTGCACGTGGCGGTTCGGCCCGGCCAGGATTGGGCGCTGCTGCTCGCGATGGTCGCGGTGATCCTCGGGGAGGGGCTCGAGCACCGGCAGGACTGCGCTGAGCTCGTCGACAGCATGGAGGGCCTGCGCGCGCTGGTCGCCGACGTCGACATCGACGATCTGGCCGATCGCTGTGACGTCCCGCGGGACCGGATCGAGTCGGTGGCACGGGATTTCGCGACGGCGCGGGCAGCGATGGTCGTCACCCGGACCGGGGTGTCGATGCACTTGACCGGCACCGTCGCCGAATGGCTCGGCCATGTGCTCAACGTCATCACCGGGCGGATGGATCGGCCGGGCGGTCGCCGGTACGAGCCCGGCTACGTCGACGCGATCAGGATGTCGGGCATGGTGAAGGCGACGCCACATCGCAACCGTCTGTCGGGACGGGAGATGGTCGCCGGAGCGCACGCGCTGTCCGAACTTCCCGACGAGATCACCACGCCGGGGCCGGGCCAGATCCGCGCTCTGCTGCTCAACTGCGGCAATCCGGTCGTGTCGGGTCCCGACGGCGCGCGACTCGACGAGGCCCTGTCCCAGCTGGACCTTCTGGTCGCCATCGATTTCGTGCAACGCGAAAGCCACCGGCACGCGCACTGGCTGCTGCCGGCGGTGCACTGGCTGGAGCGCGACGACCTGCTGGCCTTCACCAGCAACATGCATGACGAACCGTACCTGCACTTCGGCGCCCGGGCCGTGGAGCCACCGCCGGGGGCGCGGCAGGAGTGGCGCATCTTCGTCGACCTCGCCCTCGCGATGGGCAAGCCGCTGTTCGGCGCCAAGGGGCTCAACGCGTTCATCACCGCGACGCGGAGGGTGGCGCGGGTGACCCGGCGGCCGCAGCTCGAGTTCTCCCCCGCCTGGATCGACAGGCTCGTCGTCGCCACGGGCCGGAAGTTCAACGGACGCAGGATCAGGTGGCGCGAGGTGCTCGCCCATCCGCACGGCTGGGTGCTCGGCCCCCGCGAGTTCGGGCATTTCCGCGAGGCACTGCGCACCCCCGACAAGGTGGTTCGTCTGGCTCCGCCCGAGTTCGTCGCCCGCGCGCGGGAACTGCTCGCCGAGCCCGCCCCGGCTGCGCCGGCCGGATACCCGTTTCAGCTCGCCAACCGCCGCCACCGGCACTCGATGAACTCCTGGCTCAACGACCTGCCCGGGCTGCATCCGTCGGGAAAGGGTAGCGAGGTCGTCCTCCATCCCGACGACGCGGCGCCGCTGGGCATCGCCGACGGAGACCGCGTCACGGTGCATTCCCCGGTCGGGGCGATCGAGCTCACCGCGGCGGTCTCGGATCAGCCCCGCCCCGGCGTGGTGATCATCGACCACGGTTGGGGATCACGGGTTTTCGATCCCCGGGGCGGATCGGCGCCAGTGGGGTTCGGGGTCAACCGCAATCTGCTGGTCGACGCGGAGCCGGTCGACCCGCTGTCGCAGACTCCGGCGCTGAACTCGGCCTACGTCGCGGTGACCCGAGTCTGAGGTCTCAGCCGCGCGTGCGCAGCACGGCCACGCCGCCGCCGACGAGAGCCGCCACCAACAGCGCCATCGCCCAGCCTGCCCCCAGCAACCACCACACCAGTCCGACGACGAGAAGGACAGGCGATACCGCGAACAGCACCATGCCGGGATGCTGCTTGATCACCGCGAGAGCGCCCCGGGCCCGCTGCCGGTCGATTTCCTTGGCCATGTCGCCAGAATGCCAGGTGCCGAGCGCCGTGACGACACATAGTGTGAGGTCGACAGACTCGTCAAAGGAGGCGGCGATGACAGGACCCGGCCAGGGCAGTTGGCAGCCCGACCCCGAAGGGCGCTTCGACTACCGGTGGCACGACGGAGCCCAGTGGACCGATCAGGTGTCCCATCAGGGCCAGATCCAACGGTCACCCCTGGGCGGCGCACCCCCGGCGCAGCATCCCGGTCAGCAGCAGGCCCAGGCGGTCACCGGCGGAGGCGACGGATTCACCGGCATCACAGGGGATCTCGTCGACGGACGGTTCAGCGAGAAGGAAGCCAAGGCGATCGCGAACCAGAACACGAAGCTGCTCCGCGTCCGGCTCGGCGAGCCGTTCATGGCACGCCAGGGCTCGATGGTCGCCTACCAGGGCAACGTCGAGTTCGCCTTCGAGGGAGGTGGGGCCTCCAAGTTCATCAAGAAGGCGCTCACGGGCGAAGGTCTGCCGCTGATGCGCTGCCAGGGCCAGGGCGATGTGTTCCTCGCCGACCGGTCCTATGACGTGCATCTGCTGAACCTGAACAACTCCGGCCTGTCGATCAGCGGCAAGAACGTCCTGGCGTTCTCGTCGAGCCTCGACTGGAACATCGAGCGGGTCAAGGGCGGGAGCATGGTCGCCGGCGGCCTGTTCAACACCACCCTGCGGGGCACCGGCTGGGTGGCACTGACCACCGACGGACCTCCGGTGGTGCTCAACGCCGCCGAGGCGCCCACGTTCGCGGACACCAATGCGGTGGTCGCCTGGTCTGCCAACCTGCAGACCCAGCTCAAGACCAGCTTCAAGGCCGGCGCACTGATCGGCCGCGGTTCGGGCGAAGCGGTGCAGGTGTCGTTCTACGGCAACGGTTTTGTGATCGTGCAACCGTCGGAGGGCATCCCGGTCACGACACCGCAGTAGTCACAGTTCGAGAAGCACCGTGACGGGGCCGTCGTTGACGAGCTCGACCTGCATGTCGGCCCCGAAGACACCGGTCTGCACGGTCGCGCCCAACGATTCGAGCGCCGCGGCGAAGTCGCTCACGAGCGGCTCGGCCACCGGACCGGGGGCCGCGGCGTTCCATGTGGGTCGGCGCCCCTTGGTGGTGTTGCCGTACAGGGTGAACTGACTGACCACCAGGATCGGGGCGCCGATGTCGCTGGCCGACTTCTCGTCGTCGAGAATCCGCAGCGACCACAGCTTTTCTGCGAGCCGACGGGCCTTCGTGTGGTCGTCGTCGTGGGTGACGCCGACGAGTGCGAGCAGACCCTGGGTCTCCGGTTCGATCGCGCCGACGACGTCGCCCCCGACGATCACCCGCGCGGACGTGACGCGCTGTACGAGGATCCGCATGCCGCGAAACTACAGTGAGCCGAGGATCTGCCTCATGACGCCGATCTCGCGCTGCTGGGTCTCGATGATCTCGCGTGCGAGCCCCACAGCCTCCTCGGACTGACCGTTGTCGACCTCGGTCTGAGCCATCGTCACCGCCCCCTCGTGGTGAACGATCATGCCGTCGAGGAACTGGCGCGCGGCGTCGACGCCCTGCGCCTGCCGCAGCTGCTCCAGCTGGGCCTCGGTCATCATTCCCATCGCCGCGTGGTCGGTCATCTCGCCCATGTCGTGGCCCTCGTGCCCGGACGAGGCCGGAACGCCCCACTGCGTGAGCCAGCCCTGCATCGTCGCGATCTCGGGACCCTGCGCGGCCTTGATCTGGGTCGCCAGCTCGGTGACCCGCGGGTCGATGCCCTGCTTGGCCAGGATGATGTCGCTCATCACGATCGCCTGCTCGTGGTGCGGGACCATGTCGCGCGCGAAGGTCGCGTCGGCATCGTTGTGGGCACCGTCATGGGTATCGCCGTGGGCACCGTCATGGGTATCGCCGTGATCGCCGTGCGAGGTGGTCTCCTGACCCTGCGTGCCCTCGGCGGTCTCCGTGCCGACGTCACTGCATCCGGCGAGCAGCAGGACGACGGTGGCACCCACACCGGCTGCTCCGACCCTCAGACTTCGGTTCGACATCATCGTCGTGACTCCTTCACCTGTAGCGAGTTCCCATCTATACCCTAGGGGGGTATAGTACACATCAACTCGACCGACCCCGGGAGGAGTCGCATGAGCACCATCACCGTCACCGCGTCGGACGTATCCCAGGGTACGGTCACGATCTCCGGCGGCCCGGTCTCGTGACCGCCCCGACCAGGATCGCCGCGTTCCTCGCGATGCTCGCCGTGGTGTTCGCCGCGTCGCTGTGGGTGGGCGGCACCTTCGGCCCGACCCAAGGACCGGCACAGGTCCATCCCGTGACCGACGACCGGCATCAGGACGGAAACCACCCGTGAACACCCTCGAGCTCTCCATCGGCGGGATGACGTGTGCGTCGTGCGCGGCGCGCGTGGAGAAGAAGCTCAACAAACTCGACGGCGTGACCGCGACCGTCAACTACGCCACCGAAAAGGCCCGTGTCGAATTCGGCGACAATGTGTCGACCGACCAGCTCGTCTCGGCGGTCGAGTCGGCCGGCTACCAGGCCGCGCTTCCCGAGCCGCCGAACCCGCCGGACGTCGAACCCGCCGATCCGACCGCTGCACTGCGCCGGCGTCTGATGATCTGCGTGGCGCTGTCGGTCCCCGTGATCGCGATGGCGATGGCCCCGCCGCTGCAGTTCACGTACTGGCAGTGGCTGTCGCTGACCCTCGCGGCGCCCGTGGTGGTCTGGGGCGCATGGCCGTTCCACCGGGCGACGTGGGCCAACCTGCGCCACGGCACCGCCACGATGGACACGCTGATCTCCGTCGGCACCCTCGCCGCGTTCGGCTGGTCGATCTACGCGCTGTTCTGGGGCACCGCCGGCGTGCCGGGGATGACGCACCCGTTCGAGCTGACCATCGCCCGCACCGACGGCAGCGGCAACATCTACCTGGAGGCCGCCGCCGGGGTGACGACGTTCATCCTCGCCGGCCGGTACTTCGAAGCACGCGCGAAACGCCGCGCGGGGGCGGCACTGCGAGCTCTCCTGGAGTTGGGCGTCCGCGACGTCACCGTCCGCAGAGGTGCTGCAGAACACCGCATTCCGATCGACCAACTCCGCGTCGACGACGAGTTCGTGGTCCGGCCGGGCGAGAAGGTCGCGGCCGACGGGATCATCGTCGAAGGCGCATCGGCAGTCGATGCATCGATGCTGACCGGCGAGTCGGTGCCCCTCGAGGTCAAACCGGGCGACCGCGTGGTGGGTGCGACGGTGAACGTCGACGGACGGCTGGTGGTGCGCGCCGAGCGGGTGGGCGCCGACACCCAATTGGCGCAGATGGCACGGCTGGTCGAGGACGCGCAGAACGGCAAGGCACAGGCCCAACGGCTCGCCGACAGGATCTCGGGCGTCTTCGTCCCGGTCGTCATCGGGCTCGCGGTGGCGACACTCGGGTTCTGGATCGGCAGCGGTTACCCGGTCGCGGCGGCGTTCACCGCGGCGGTAGCGGTCCTGATCATCGCGTGCCCGTGCGCACTGGGACTCGCGACGCCGATGGCGTTGATGGTGGGCACCGGACGCGGCGCCCAGTTGGGCATCCTGATCAAGGGACCCGAGGTGCTCGAGTCCACCCGGAGGGTGGACACCGTGATCGTCGACAAGACGGGCACCGTGACGACCGGGGACATGACACTGGTCGACGTGTTCGCCGCCGACGGCGAACAGCCCGACGAGGTGCTGCGCATGGCCGGGGCGGTGGAGAGTCCGTCCGAGCATCCGATCGCCGCGGCGATCGCGAGTGGTGCGCGGGACAAGCTCGGCGACCTCCCCGCCGTCGACGGCTTCGCCAATCTGCGCGGGCTCGGCGTCGAAGGGGACGTCGAGGGCCGTCGTGTGACGCTGGGCCGCCTCCGGCTGCTGTCGGACAGGTCCTTCGAGATACCCGACGATCTCGCGTCCGCCGTCGCACGCGCCGAGGGCGGGGGCAGTACCGCGGTCACCGTGGGGTGGGATGGACGTGCGCGCGGCGTCCTGATGGTGGCTGACGCCGTCAAACCGACGTCGGCCGAAGCGATCTCGCTACTCAAGCGCGCCGGCCTCACACCGATCATGGTGACCGGCGACAACGAGGCGGTCGCCCGCACGGTCGCCGCGCAGGTCGGCATCGACGAGGTCGTCGCGGGAGTACTACCCCAGGACAAGGTGGACACCGTCACGCGGCTGCAGCGCGACGGTCGGGTCGTGGCGATGGTCGGCGACGGAGTGAACGATGCCGCCGCGCTCGCCCAGGCCGATCTGGGGATGGCGATGGGCAGCGGCACCGATGTGGCCATCGAAGCCAGCGACCTGACGCTCGTCAGCAACGACCTGCGTGCGGTGCCCGACGCGATCCGGTTGTCCCGCAAGACTTTGAGCACCATCAAGAGCAACCTCTTCTGGGCGTTCGCCTACAACGTCGCCGCTCTGCCGCTGGCCGCGGCCGGGTTGCTCAACCCGATGATCGCCGGTGCCGCAATGGCATTCAGTTCGGTCTTCGTCGTGACCAACAGCCTGCGGCTGCGCGCGTTCACCCCGTCGCGCTGACTACGGGTCGTCGTCGTCTTCGCGCTCGCCCCCCTCTTCGGCGAGAAGGTGGCGTTCGGGATGGTGGTAGCCGTTGACGCGATGCTGACTCGTGTCGAGGTCGGGGGGTGGGATCCACTCGGTCTGGTTGTCGGTGTTCTTGGCGGTGGTCCAGCCGGTCGTCTCGATCATGCGGTTATCAGGCCCACACGCAAGCGTCAGGTCGTCGATGTCGGTGTGGCCGTCGTCTTTCCAGTCCGCGCTCGCGTGGTGGGCCTGACACCAGTAGCCGGGCACGGTGCAGCCCGGCCGGGTACAGCCCCGGTCACGTGCATGCAGCACGATCCTTTGCGCGGCGTTGACCAGCCGCTTGGCTCTGCCCAGGTAGAGGCTCTGGCCGGTGTGGCCGTCGAAGACGTACAGGTAGTGGTGCGCATCGGCGGCCAGCCGGATCAGATCCGGCATCGGCAGCAGTGACCCGCCACCGGTGACCGCCACCCCGGCACCCTTCTCCAATTCCTGCAGAGTCGTCGACACGATCACCGTCACCGGTAAACCGTTGTGGGAACCGAGCTGCCCGCTTTCGACGGTGCGGCGCAGCAGCGCCTTCACTCCGTCGTGGTTGCGCTGGGCTTGGGTGCGGGTATCACCGCCCTTACTCTCCCCGTCGGGCAGGTTGGCGCCGGGGGCGGCCGCTGTGGCCAGCGCCGCTTCCAGATAGGCCCCGGTTTCCGGGTCGAGGTAGCCGCTGATGCGTCGAAACCCGTCGCGCTGCTGGGCGCCGAGCGTGACCCCGCGCCGCCGCGCGCGGTCTGTCTCGCTGGGTTCGGGGCCGTCCTGGTCGATCATGACCAGCAAGCGCCCCGCGACCGCATCCAACTCCTCAGGACCCAAACCTGAGCCGTGCCGCGCGAGTTCGGCGTCAGCGGCGGCGCGGGTATCCACGTCGACCCACGAGGGCAGGTTCCTGTGGAACTTCGCGATCACCGCCATATGCTCCTCACCCAGGCGCCCTTGGGCCTGGGCGGCGGCGGTGGCCTCCCACACCGGCGCCAAAGGTTCCCCGGTCATCGCCCGCCGCGGCCCCAGATTCTTCGCACGCTGCAGGCGGCGACCCGCCTCGGCGCTGCTGATCCGCAGCGAGGTGGTCAACACCTTCTTCCACGACGCCTCCCCGAGATGATGCGGTTCCGTCTCGTCGAGCAACCGCGCCAACACCTGGTGCTCGACCGCCGGGGCCGAGCGCAGCACCGTCGTCAACTCCGACAGCAGCCCGATCAACTCCCGATGAGACAGGTCCTCGGCGGCCTTGGCCAGCACGGCGAGCTGCTCACCGATCACCCCGACCGCTTCCGCCACCACATCCATGAATCGAACACTAGTGCGACCCACTGACACATCCGCCTCGGAATGTGACCACAGAAACCCAAGTGACAGAAGAAAATTCAGTGACCTTACGCGGGAGCCCACCGGGCGCGGAAGCTCTTCACATCCGGCTTGATGCCCTTCAGGTGCTTGGCGCCGGCGAACGACCACGCGAAGCGGTCGTCCTCACCGATCGCCTCCCGCGCCGACTCCGCGACCAGCACCGTTCCGGGCCGTGCCGCGCCGGTCATCCGTGCCGCCAGGTTCACCGGACTGCCGAACCAGTCCCCCGCCCGGCTCACCGCCATGCCCGTCGCCACGCCGGCGCGCAAGCGCGGGAAGTCGTCCTCGCCCTCGGTCTCGTCGACGAGGCGCAACAGCGCCTCCAGCAGGGGCGCAGGTTCCGGGCTGACCAGCATCACCTCGTCACCGATCGTCTTGATGAATCGCACTGGTGCCACGGCGATCTCGCGCGTCATGTCCGCGAGCCGTTGCGCGAGTCGCTCGAGATCCTCCGGCGGCAACGCCTCGCCCAGACGGGTGAACCCCACGAGGTCGGCGAAGCCGATCGTCACCGATCGGGCGCCGGGCAGATGCTGTCCTTCGGCCCGTTCGGTCGCGTTGATCGCCTCGGTTTCGATCGCATGCCGCAACTGCAGCAGCAGAACCTCCTGGATCATCGGGCCCAGCAGCGGCGCCACGTTTCCGACGAGTTCCTCGGATGCCTTCGCGGTCTCCAATTCCGTTGCCGCGGGCCGGATCACCGCTGCCAGCGCGGCATAGCGCATCGCCTCGGCCGCACGCGCCAACCCGTCGCCCAACAACCGGGTGATCTGCACCAGCTCGTCGGGGCCGATCCCGACGTCGAGGAAGTCGCGGGTGAACTTCGCCGCCTCCGCGTCGGCACGCAGGAACACCTCGGCGTCCGGATCCTCGACCCGCGGCAACCCCATGGCACGTTGGATACGTTCGAACAGTTCCAGTTCGACGCCCGCCCTGTCCGCTGCCTGCCGCGCCGACACGTACTCGCCGTCGTCCCCGATCACCCGCCGCGACGCCAGCAGCATCGGCGCCGGATTACCCCGGATCTCGTCGACGGCGACGCCGCGGTCGAGCAGCCAGCCGATCAGCTCGGCACGTTCGGCACGGGCGGCCCCTTCGAGCCCGTCGAGCAGTCCGCTGGTCTCCACATCGAACTCTTCGGCCACACGGCCAACGTATACGGTCGGAACCGTGACGTCGCCGACCCTGGAGAGCTTCCCCCCGCTCGTCGGGGCGAACCCCCGCATCCTGATCCTCGGGAACATGCCCGGCGTGGCGTCACTGCGGGCGCAGAGGTACTACTGGTACGACCGCAACGCGTTCTGGCGCATCACCGCGACGCTGTTCGACTTCGATCCCGCCGCGCCGTACGACGAGCGGGTCACCGCACTCACCGGTGCCGGAGTCGCCGTGTGGGACGTGCTCAAGCACTGCCGCAGGGTCGGCAGCCTGGACTCCACGGTCGAGCCGGACAGTATGGTGCCCAACGACTTCGGCGCGTTCTTCGCCGCTCACCGGACGCTGACCCACGTGTACTTCAACGGCGCCGCGGCGGAGAAGAACTACGGGCGCCTCGTCGGCGGACCCGAAACGGTGCACTACACAAGGCTGCCCTCGACCAGCCCGGCGCAGACCATGTCGTTCGACGCCAAACTCGACGCGTGGCGCCAGATCACCGCCCCTGCCCGTACGTAGCGGCGTACTCCCCGGGTGTGCTTCCCAGCATGGACCGGAAATCGTTGATGAAGTGTGCCTGGTCGTACCAGCCCAGCCGGACGGCGAGATCGGCGAAATCCACATCGGGTTCAGTCTCGATCTCCAGCGCCGCATTCTGCAGGCGATACCGGCAGAGCACCCACTTCACCGGAACGCCGACGTAGCGGCGGAACACCCGCTGCGTCGTGCGCACGCTCCAGGGCGAGAGGTCCATCACCTGCTCCACCCGGTGGACTCCGCTGTCGTCCCTGATCCGGTCCACCAGAGCCGAGAGCGCATCGAACACCGCGTCGGGTGGGCCGCCGCCACCGATGAGTGTGTCCAGCTCTGCCGCGGCATCCTCGACGTCGTCGGGCAGCGCCACCGCCGTGCCGAACAGATCGCCGATCGGCTCGACGCACCCCGTCCGCACCGATGCGTCTCCACCGAACCTCGCGGTGAATCCGCCCGGCCGGAACCGCGCCCCGACCACGCACCCCTTCTCGCTGATCGTGGTACGGAACACCTGCTCGACGACGCCGTGCACCAATGTGTTCGGCAGCGAAAAGCCGTGTCGGACAGCGTCTTGCCCCCACTCGTGGGTGATGTGCATGGCAGGGAAGGTGATCACGGTGCTGTCGAAGGGATCCTTGCCCCGCAGATCCCAGTTCACCGACCAGTAGTGCTCGACGTAGCGGGAAGTCCTACCGTCGGCAGCCCACCGCCGCAGATCGAACGCCGAAGCGCCGGCCGGACGCCCGACCACACCCCGCAACGGTGCGCCGGCTGTCGTGTTTTTCCAAGCCGCCATACCGTCGAGGCTACGAAACTTCTCGCCATGACTGTCACTTTCATGCCCTCCGGCTACACCAGCCTGACCCCTTTCCTCTGTGTCGACGGCGCCGTCGCGGCGATCGAGTTCTACACCGAGGTGTTCGGCGCAGAACTCGTGGAGAAGATGGACGGACCGGACGGCACCGTCGCGCACGCCGAACTCGACTTCGGCACCGGCCGTCTGCAACTCGGCGATCCGGCCGAGACGTACGGCATCCGGGCACCGGCGACCGACGCCGACACCGTCACGCACTCTCTCGCCCTGTACTGCCCCGACGTCGACGGCGTCGTCGCCAGGGCCGAGCAGGCCGGGGCGGTGATCCGCGAAGCGCCCCGAGACTTCGCCACCGGGGACCGGTTCGCGTCGGTGCGCGACCCGTTCGGTGTGCGCTGGACGGTGATGACGCGGGTCGAGGACGTCTCCTCCGACGAACGGGACCGGCGGCTGGACGCGTGGGCGAAGGAGAACGTCAACTAGCGTGGCGACATGTCCTGCGTGTTCTGCGCCATCGTCGCCGGTGAAGCGCCCGCCATCCGGATCCATGAGGACGACGACCAACTGGCGATCCTCGACATCCGGCCCTTCACCCGCGGCCACACCCTGGTGATCCCGAAAATCCACACAGTCGACCTGACCGACACCCCGGCCCGGACACTGGCCGGGATGGCCGCCCTCGGGCAGCGCATCGCCAAAGCGGCTCGTCTCTCGGGGCTGCACGCCGACGGCAACAACATCGCGATCAACGACGGGAAGGCGGCGTTCCAGACCGTCTTCCACATCCACCTGCACGTGGTGCCGCGCCGCGACGGCGACAAGCTGTCCTTCGCCAAGGGCGTGCTGATGCGCCGCGACCCCGACCGGGAGGAGACCGGACGTCTGCTGCGTGAGGCACTGGCGAAGGTGGACACGGCGGAGAAGGATTGACCGATGGGCGTCGCACTGTGGATCGAGAAGAACATCGGCACGCGTCTGCTGATGCTGCACGACAAGCTCTACAAGGCCACCGACGGCCGTATCGGGCATCGCATCCCGCTGCCCGGCGTCGCACCGTCGCTACTGCTGCACACCGTGGGGGCCAAGACCGGCAAGCGACGGACCAACACGCTGTCCTACTTCCCCGACGGCGGCAGCTACTACGTCGTGGCATCCAAGGGCGGCGATCCCAGAGCCCCCGGCTGGTACCACAACCTGAAGGCCCGGCCCGACATCGACATCAACATCGGCCCGAAGCGTTTCGCGGTCACCGCGACGCCCGTGACCGCCGACGACCCCGACTATCCGCGCCTGTGGACGATGGTCAACGACGGCAACTCGAACCGGTATGAGGGCTACCAGAGACGGACGTCGCGCAGGATCCCGCTGGTCCGGCTGACCCCGAAGACCTAAAACAGTTCCTTGGCGAGAAGTTCCAGCGTCGCCTCCCGGGCGGGGGCGGTAGCGGGGTCGACGCCGCGGTAGGCCGAGGCGACGGGATTGACCATCACCTCGTCGACACCGAACTTCTCCGCCAGGCTGAGCAGCTGATCGGCGGCTTCGGCGGGCGCACCGGCGACGGCGAGGTTGCGTCCGCCGTCGATCACCGCTTGGGCGCGCGGTCCGAGATCCAGCGCCTCGGCGTCCTCGACGAGGTCGAGCGGAACCAGTGGCTGACCGGTGCGTAGCCGCGCCATCATGTGCAGGTTCGGCAGCACCAGACGCATTGCCTCGTCATGACTTTCGGCGACGACGGCGTTGACCGTCAGAAACGTCACGGGCTCGGGTGTCTGTTCACTGGGCTGGAAGTTCTCGCGGTAGAGCGCCAGCGCCTCCGCTGTGCCCTGACCGGCGAAATGATGAGCGAACACGTACGGCAGACCCTTGGCGGCGGCCAGGCGCGCCGAGTACATCGACGACCCCAGCAGCCACAGCCTCGGCGTGCTCGCCGCAGCCGGGGTGGCCTTGAGGATGTAGTTGTCACGCATCAGGTCGCGCGGCAACGGCACCCGCACACCCTTGCTGCTCATCAGCGCCATCACGTCGTCGAGGTACTCGGGGAACGCCTCGATGTCGCGGTCATCGCGCCCCGCGGCACCGCGCAGCGCGAGCGAGGTCACAGGGTCGGAGCCCGGGGCGCGCCCGATCCCGAGGTCTATCCGCCCCGGGTGTGCGGCTTCCAGCAGCGCGAACTGTTCGGCGACCGCCAGCGGCGCGTGGTTGGGCAGCATCACCCCACCTGAACCGAGCCGGATGGCCGCCGTGTGTGCGGCCAGGTGCGCGATCAGCACCGGAGGGCTGGTGGCCGCGACGGCCGGCATATTGTGGTGCTCGGCCACCCAGTAGCGGGTGTATCCGAGCCGGTCAGCGGCCTGGGCGAGCAGCGTCGTCGCGGCCAGGGCATCGCCGGTGCTCTGGTCGGAGCGCACGGGCACGAGGTCGAGGACGGAGAGTCGCATTGAGTGTGCAACGCCGCGGATCGCCGTTCCGTTCCCGGAAACTATTCCGAGAGCGTGCGCGCGGTCGCGAAGACGGCGTCCATCATGTCGGGGGTGAGCCGCCCGGTGAACGTGTTCTGCTGGCTCGGGTGGAAGCATCCCAGCACCGTGACCGCGCCGCGAGGGGTCGCGAGTTCGGCGGTCGCCGCATGCCCGAACTTCGGCGCCGGTACCGGGACGGTCCCGCCCGTACGCCGCACCATTGCCAGCACGACCTGCCACGCGAACCCGCCGAGCGCGACGATCACACGGACGTCGGTCCCCGTGAGCCGGTACTCGGCATCCAGCCACGGCGCGCAGGTGGTGCGCTCCGCCGGTGAGGGCGCGTTGTCCGGTGGAGCGCACCGTACCGCCGCGGCGACGCGAACATCGTTGAGCTCCAAGCCATCTGCACTGTCAGTACATGTCGACTGGTTCGCCAGCCCGCTACGGTGCAACGACGCGAACAGGAAGTCCCCCGATCGGTCGCCGGTGAAGACCCTGCCGGTGCGGTTGGCGCCGTGGGCTGCCGGCGCCAGACCGACGATGAGGATCCGCGGTCGCGCCGACCCGAAACCCGGCGCCGGCCTGCCCCAGTACGGCTGATCGGCGTAGGACTTCCGCTTGACCGATGCGGCTTCCTCCCGCCACTCCACGAGCCGCGGACAGGCCCGGCACACCGACACCCCGGCGTCGAGCTGCCTCAGGTTCTTCGCGGCCGCCGCCCGCGCCGTCACCTGGGCGGGATTCGACGCTACGGCCGTGCGCGAGGTCGCCGGATCGCCCGGCCAGCCACGGCCCGGTCGCACCGGGGTCTCGAAAAGATCACCGGTGCGCGGATGCGGAAGACGCGCTCGGGGACCGGTCATCATTCGTTACCAAGAAGCATTGTTCATCGTTACCACGAAACACCGTTTCCCTCACGGGCCGTCGGTCATCGTTGACTCACCATTGATCGCGCAGTGTGGCGATTGGGGAGGAATTATGAGACGAGCGGTAGCGATTGCAGGGATCGCCATCATGGTCACCGGTTGTGCCAGCACGAGTAGCGCCGAGTCGGCGGAACCGCCCACCCGCACGATGATCCCGCGCCCTCTGGTGGAGCGAGAGATCGGTGAGGTGTTGCTCAGTCCCGAAGAGATCGCCGCGTCGATGGGCGTGCCCGCGATGACCGTGATCGAAGCACAGACCGCGTTGTCCGACCACAGCGACATCATGGCGCCGATCGAGTGCCTGGCGATCGACGGCGCCGGCGAACTGCAGGTCTATGCGAACAGCGACTACCGCGCCTCCCGTGATCAGAGCCTCAACGACGGCGAGGGCTGGAAGACCTACGTCAAGCAGGCCGTCGTGCTCTTCCCGTACCTGGAGAAGGCGGGCGAGTTCTTCGACGGGTCCGTGGCGCAGTGGCCCGCATGCCGCGAGTACACACACACCCAGAGCGGTTCGGTGTGGAACCCCGGTGAGATCACCAGTGCAGACCGGACTTTGAGCACCGTGGCGATGCAGAGGGATGCGGCCGCTCCCGGCTGGGGATGCGGGCGCGCGCTGGTGCACCGCAACAACGTGATCGTCGACGTGAACACCTGCAGCGCAGCGCCCGGCGATTCGGCCGTGCGGATCGCCCACCAGATCGCCGACAAGGTGGACGCCCAGTGGTGAGGTCCCGGCCCCGCCGCTGAACCGAAACTCGGTGGTCGACGCGTTGTCGCGCTGCTACATTCCCGGCGATAGCCATGACGCCCGACACCACACCCCGCAGCCGCACACCGCTGCTGCTCATCATGTTCGCCGCCCTGATGGCCGGCGCGGGAAACGGCATCTCGATCGTCGCGTTCCCGTGGCTTGTCCTGCAGCGCACCGGATCCGCCCTCGACGCGTCGATCGTCGCGATGGCGGGCACGGTGCCGCTGCTGGCCGCGACGCTGATCGCCGGAGCGGCGGTCGACTTCCTCGGCCGTCGCCGGGTGTCGATGATCTCCGATGCGCTGTCGGCCCTGTCGGTGGCGGCGGTGCCGGTGATCGCGCTGGTTTTCGGCGCGGACGCTGTCAACGTCGCCGTGCTGGCCGCGCTCGCCGCGCTCGGGGCGTTCTTCGATCCCGCGGGCATGACCGCCCGCGAGACGATGTTGCCCGAGGCCGCACACCGGGCCGGCTGGACGCTCGATCGGGCCAACTCCTTCTTCGAGGCGGTCTTCAACCTCGCCTACATCGTCGGGCCCGGCATCGGCGGTCTGCTGATCGCGACACTCGGCGGCATCGACACCATGTGGGTGACCGCAGGCGCGTTCGTGCTGTCGATCGCCGCGATCGCCGTCCTGCGGCTGGAGGGCACCGGGCGCCCGGACCCGTCGACGATGTCAGACGGGGTGTGGGCCGGCATCCTGGAAGGTCTGCGGTTCGTGTGGAACAACAAGGTGCTGCGCACCCTGGCGTTCGTCGACCTGGCCGCGACGGGGCTGTACATGCCGATGGAGAGCGTGCTGTTCCCGAAGTACTTCACCGACCGCGACGAGCCGGCGCAGCTGGGGTGGGTGCTGATGGCGCTGAGCATCGGCGGTCTGCTCGGCGCACTCGGCTTCGCGGTGTTGTCGAAATATATGAAGCGACGGACCGTGATGCTGACCGCGGTGCTGACCCTGGGAGTCGCGATGACGGTGATCGCGTTCCTGCCCCCGCTGCCGATCATCCTGGTGCTGTGCGCCCTCGTCGGGTTCGTCTACGGCCCGATCGCGCCGATCTACAACTACGTCATGCAGACGCGAGCCCCCCAGCACCTGCGCGGTCGCGTCGTCGGCGTGATGGGGTCACTCGCCTACGCTGCGGGCCCGCTCGGCCTGATTCTGGCTGGGCCGCTGGCCGATTCGGCCGGACTGCACGTGACGTTCCTGGCGCTGTCGCTGCCGATGCTGGCACTCGGCATCGTATCGGTGTTCCTGCCCGCGTTGCGCGAACTGGACACCCCTCACCCGTACTGCGCCGCCTGACCGTTCACGCGAACAAGTCGGCAACCCGTCGCACGGCGTCCCGCTTGCCGTCCACCTGCAGCAGGCCGCTCGCCACGAGATCCGCGATGCGGCCGGGATCCATTGCCGCGAACAGTGTTTCACCTGATCCGCGCAGGGTTACGTCGACGGGCCGATCCTCGCCGACCGAGTGGACGCCGCGGTCGTCCACCGCCAGCGTGACCGCACCCTCAGGGGTGACGAGGCTCAGCACCACCGGTGGCCCTGTGCGATCGTCGCGGATGTACGCGCGCACCGCGCGGGCGAGCCACTGCGGCTGCAACACATCCCCCGGTTCACGGGTCTGCACCAACCGCCGGCCCCATCGCGCCAACGCGTCGACCACGCCTTCGAGCGACCGCCCCTCGTCGGTGAGCTCGTACACCGTCGCCGATGCCGGCTTCGGCATGCGGTGCTTGCGGAGCAGTCCGTGTGCCTCCATGTCGCGCAACCTGCTCGCGAGCATGTCGGTGGCGATGGGCGACAGCGCGGCCGAGAGGTCTCCGTAGCGCTGCGGCCCGTCGAGAAGCTCCCGCACGATGAGCAGTGTCCAGCGGTCCCCGACGAGGTCGAGGCTCTTGGCGACCGCGCAGTACTGGCGGTACGACCGGGTCGGCATGACGCCATCATACCTGTGAGGTTGGAATTTCCAACTCTTTCCTTGCTTTTTCCAAGCTCTGCTCGTAGCGTCAGGACGGGCCCGACGCAATCGAAGGAACCGGCACACCATGACTCTCGTCGACATCGAGGCCACCCCGGCCCTGGAGCACCTGCTCGACATCCGGATCGAGTTCGAGGCCGTGCAGATCTTCGACACCCCGGTCGGGCGACGACTGACCTACGTCGTTCGACGAGGCCGGTGCGAGGGGCCGCGGATCGCCGGCGACATCCTCCCCGGCGGCGGCGACTGGATCGTGTACGGCACCGACAGCGTCGCCCGATTGGATGTGCGCGTCACGCTGCGTACCGACGACGGCGCCTACGTCCACGTCTCCAGCACCGGTCGAGTCCAGATGGATGACGCCGCGGCCGCGCGGTTCGCCGCGGGTGAGTTGATCCGCCATGACCAGATGGCAGCGCACTCGAGCCCGCATTTCGACACCGACGACGAGCGCTACCGCTGGCTCAACGCGGTCCACACCGTCGCGATCAACCAGGTGTCGCTGACCGAGGTCCACTACCGCGTGTTCGCGGTGCGGTGATGCCGCTAGACCGGTATCAGGAACTCCTTGAAGAACCGGCCGACGGCGCGGATCCAGCGCCGCCGTACGGGACGCGCGAAGTGCTCGATGAGATCGAGGTCGGCGACGACGTAACCGTCCGAGGCGCGGTACCACAGGCCCGCCATGCACAGCTCCAGGGCGGCCATCGTGGTCACCCGGCCCGGCGCGATCGCATCCAGCCGCCCATCGGAGACGAACGCCGGGTACACCGACCCGGTGCGGTCCGCCACCGCCCGCACGTGGATCTCCAACGCCGTCGCCGACAGCGCGGCACACCGCTTCCTGGCCTGTAATGCCTTCACCTGGGCGAAGACCGCACTGTCCCGCATGGGACGAAGAATAGCCGTAACACGCCCGTAACATCACATCACCCGGTCCTACACTGGCGCTGTGCAACCGCTGGCCAGCCTCATCGCCGATCTTCCCGACGGCACGGTCGTCACCGACCCGGACATCCTGGAGTCCTACCGACAGGACCGCGCCGCGGATCCGGCTGCGGGCACTCCCCTCGCCGTCGTCCGACCGCGGCGCACCGAGGAGGTCCAGACCGTCCTGCGGTGGGCCGGCACGCACCGCATCGCAGTGGTCCCCCGCGGCATGGGGACCGGATTGTCCGGTGGCGCAACCGCACTCGACGGCGGGATAGTGCTGAGCACCGAGAAGATGCGTGACATCACGGTGGATCCGGTCACCCGCACCGCCGTCGTGCAACCGGGCCTGCTCAACGCAGAGGTCAAGAAAGTCGTTGCCGAACACGGACTCTGGTATCCGCCGGACCCGTCATCCTTCGAGATCTGCAGCATCGGCGGCAACATCGCCACCAACGCCGGCGGCCTGTGCTGCGTGAAGTACGGCGTGACAACCGATTACGTACTCGGCTTGCAGGTGGTGCTCGCCGACGGCACGGCCGTGCGCCTCGGCGGTCCGCGACTCAAGGACGTCGCCGGACTGTCGCTGACGAAGTTGTTCGTCGGCAGCGAGGGAACCCTCGGCGTGGTCACCGAGGTGACGCTGAAGCTGTTGCCCGCACAGCACCCGGCGTGCACGGTGGTGGCCACGTTCGACTCGGTGGAATCCGCTGCCGACGCGGTCGTCGAGATCACCGGCAGGATCCGGCCGTCGATGCTGGAGTTCATGGATTCCACCGCGATCAACGCCGTGGAGGACAAGCTGAAGATGGGCCTCGATCGCGACGCCGCCGCGATGATGGTCGCCGCCAGCGACGACCGGGGTGCGGCGGGAGCGCAGGACGCCGAGTACATGGCCCGGGTGTTCACCGAACACGGCGCGACAGAAGTCTTCTCGACCTCCGATCCCGACGAGGGCGACGCGTTCGTGGCGGCGAGGCGCTTCGCGATCCCTGCGGTCGAGGCCAAGGGTTCCCTGCTTCTCGAGGACGTCGGCGTGCCACTGCCCGCACTGGCCGAACTCGTCGGCGGTGTCGAGAAGATCGCCGCGGCGCGCGACGTGATGATCTCGGTGATCGCCCACGCCGGGGACGGCAACACCCATCCGCTGATCGTGTTCGATCCGTCCGACACCGCGATGGAGCAGCGAGCACAGCAGGCGTTCGGCGAGATCATGGACCTCGCCGTATCGCTGGGTGGCACGATCACCGGCGAACACGGAGTGGGCCGGCTGAAGCGGCCGTGGCTGGCTGGGCAGCTGGGACCCGAGGCCATGGAGCTCAATCGGAGGATCAAACAGGCCCTCGATCCGGACGGCATCCTGAACCCGGGTGCCGCGATCTGAGGGGTGCCATCGAGCGGTAGCGATTGACAATTGCCTCTCAGTGTCGTACGAACAAGACATGACAGCAATTTTGTCTCACGGATCGCCCGTCCGTTTCGAGCCGGCGAACGCATCCACGTGGCGCGATCCGTGGCCGATGTACCGGGCACTACGCGACCACGACCCGGTGCACCACGTCGTCCCTGCCGACCCGCAGCACGACTACTACGTGCTGTCCCGGCACGCCGACATCTGGGCGGCGGCGCGCGACCACGAGACCTTCTCGTCGGCGCAGGGACTCACCGTGAACTACGGCGAACTCGACCTGATCGGGCTCGCCGACAACCCGCCCATGGTCATGCAGGACCCGCCGGGGCACACCGAGTTCCGCAAGCTCGTCGCGCGAGGGTTCACACCGCGTCAGGTCGAGGCCGTCGAACCCAAGGTTCGCGAGTTCGTGGTCGAGCGCATCGAGCGCCTCCGAGCCGACGGCGGAGGCGACATCGTCGCCGAGCTGTTCAAGCCGCTGCCGTCGATGGTCGTCGCGCACTATCTCGGCGTGCCCGACGAGGACCGGGGCAAGTTCGACGGCTGGACCGACGCGATCGTCGCGGCCAACACCAGCGACGGCGGAATCGCCGGTGCGCTCGGCACGCTCGGCGACGCGCTCGGCGAGATGATGGGGTACTTCACCGCGCTGATCGAGCGGCGTAGATCCGAGCCCGCGGACGACACCGTCTCGCATCTGGTCGCCGCCGGCGTCGGCGCGGACGGCGACATCTCCGGCGTGCTGTCGATCCTGGCGTTCACCTTCACGATGGTCACCGGAGGCAACGACACCACCACCGGAATGCTGGGCGGCTCAGTGCAGTTGCTGCACCAGCGACCCGATCAGAGGCGCCTGCTCGCCGATAGCCCGAACCTGATCCCCGATGCGGTCGACGAGTTCCTGCGCCTGACGTCCCCGGTGCAGATGCTGGGCCGCACCGTGACTCGCGACGTCACCCTCCACGACGTGACGATCCCCGAGGGCCGCCGCGTGATGTTCCTCTACGGCTCCGGCAACCGCGACGAACGCCACTTCGGCGACGACGCCGGCGAACTCGACGTCACCCGCCGTCCGCGCAACATCCTGACCTTCAGCCACGGCGCCCACCACTGCCTCGGGGCGGCGGCCGCGCGTATGCAGTCCCGGGTCGCGTTGACCGAATTACTCACCCAGATACCGAATTTCGAGGTCGACGAATCCGGGATCGTGTGGGCCGGCGGCAGTTACGTGCGGCGCCCACTGTCGGTGCCGTTCACGGTGACGTCCTGATGGCCGGCGACTGGCTGGCCGCCCGCCGCACCGAGGTGGCCGCCGACCGTATCCTCGACGCCGCGGGCGAACTGTTCGCCGCACAGTCGGCGGCAACCGTCGGCATGCACGAGATCGCCGCTGCCGCAGGCTGCTCGCGGGCCACCCTGTACCGGTACTTCGAGAACCGGGAAGCCCTCTACACCGCCTACGTGCACCGCGAGAGCTACCGCCTGTACCGCGAGATGACCGAACAGATCATGTCGTTCGACGATCCGCGGGAGCGGTTGATCGAGGGCATGCTGTCGTCGCTGCGCAACGTGCGCGAAAGCCCCGCTCTGTCTTCGTGGTTCGCGACCACGCAGCGTCCGATCGGCGCCGAGATGGCCGAGCAGTCCGAGGTCATCAAGGCGCTGACCGAGGCGTTCGTGATCTCGCTCGGGCCGGACGACGCCGACGCGAGGGCGAGCGGAGCGACGGGAGAGGGATCTGTCGCGCACCGGTCACGCTGGCTGGTGCGGGTGATGACGTCGTTGATGCTCTTTCCCGGTCATGACGAGGCCGACGAGCGCGCGATGCTCGAAGAGTTCGTGGTGCCGATCGTGCTGCCCAGACGGCAGGCCGATCAGGCCACCCAGTAGCCCTGCGCCTTGAGGGATTTGCGCGGGATCCGGTAGTCCTCACGCAGGAGTCTGGCCACCGCGCGGGTGGTGCGGTTGTCGCAGGCGACCCATCCGAAGTGCTCCGACGCGTCGAACGCGGCGGCGCCCACCGCGGCCACCAGCGCATCGCCTGCGTCGGCGCGGTCCACCCAGGTGACATCGGCGCGCCGGCGCACCGGAAGCTGCCGGTCGTCGTCGTGCGCGGCTTCGAGGAAGATGCGCGCCGGCGCATCGCCGATAGCATCCAGTAGCGAGTTGATCGCCGGCAGCGACGCGGCGTCGCCGACGATCACGTAACCGGCCGGCCGCGGATCCGGCAGCGCGAAATTGCTGCCGAGCACCGTCGCCTCGATGGTGTCCCCAGGCTGCGCCCGCTCGGCCCAGTTCGAGGCGACGCCGTCATGCAGGGCGAACTCGATGTCGACGGTGTCATTGACCGGGTCTGGGTTGACCAGTGTGTACCCGCGTTGGTGCAGCTTGCCGCCGTCGGAGAACCACAGCCGGACCCATTGGGTGGGATGCAGCGCCCGGTCGGCCAGCAGCCCGCCCGCTTCGAAACTCACCCGCAGATAGTGCGGCGTGACCTCCGTACGGCCGGTGACCGTCAGCTCGTAGTCGCCCGCCCGCAGCAGCTTGAGCACCGCGCCGGCGAACCCGCGCGACAACTTGGTGTCCGACATGGACTCATCACCCCTCACGATTACTTAGGCCAAGATAACCTAACTCGGCCGGAGGGTGGTGGGCCCTGTCAGGTGCGGACGCGGGTGAACCGGTGCAGGACCCAGGCCAGCGGAATGGTCACCACGAGGGTGCCGAAGAACAACGCCCACACCGACCCGGTGTAGATCGGATAGCGGACGATCTCGACCATCACAAGTTCCATCGTCACCAGATGAATCAGGAAGATCTCGTACGAGATCTCCCCGAGAAACACCATCGGCCTGCTCGACAACATGCGCGCATACAGTCCGGACTCCCGGCCGTCGGCACCCGGGCGCCCGCCCAGCGCCAGCGGCGCCACCACCAGCGTCGCGATCACGGCGTAGAACGCGGTCTTGACCAGTGCCTCGCGCAACTCCGCCGGCGACGTCGTCGGCTCACCCGCGATCGGCGTCGAGACGATGACATAACTCACGACGGCCAGTGGTACACAAGCCAGCGCATAGGCCCGAAACCCGGTGGGCTGCAGAGCCGCCAGCATCATGCCGCCGATGAACCACACCAGATAACCGGGCAGCCACAGTTTCGCGCCGTCGGGCAGGAAGTCGGTGGAATGCACCAGCCACAGCCACGCCGGCGACACCGCCGCCAGCGCCGTCAGCCCCGCCATCAGGAGCGCCGGCCGCCACCGTCGTCGGCAGAGCACCACCAGCAGCAGATAGGCCAACGCCGGGAGCACCACGTAGAAGGCGACCTCCACCGCGAGGCTCCACATCTGCGTGAGCCCCTGGTGAAGAAACGAAAACAGGTAGTCGTCGGTGTAGATCTGGGTGAGCGTGAGGTTGCGGAACAAGCCCTCCCAGGTGTGTCCGGGATTCGGGCCGGCCGTGCGGAAGTGGTACACCAGGTACGCGGCGATCACCGTCACCGCATAGGCCGGCATGATGCGGCGCACCCGGTGCCAGGCGTAGCGGCCGACCGACGGCGGCGCGATTCCGGCCGCGGCCGCCCGGACCCACGGCAGGAACAGCAGGAACCCCGACAGCACGAAGAAGATCGGCACGCCGATCTCCATCCGCGAATACACCAGGCCCACATAGCCTTGCGGATACTTGCCCGTCGTATACGCGGCGTGGGTCAGCACCACCAGCAGCGCCGCGACGGCCCGGATCCCGGTCAGCGACGCGACCCGCCCGGTGCTCACCGATTCCAGACCACCGGCGACGTCGTCGTCGACGGCCCGCGTCGACCGGCGGCCCGCCCGATGGGGCGAGGTCACTGCGTCGGGGGCTTGCCCCGATGCGGCTTCGGCCCGCGCTCGGGCTGGAGCTGGATCAGCTGCCCCTGAATCTTGGTGTTCTGCAACGCCTTCAACGTCTTACCGGGCAACTTCGCCGGTAGCTCCACCAGCGAGTGGTCCATCTTGATCGTGATGTGCCCGAAGTCGCTGCGGTGCAGCCCGCCCTCGTTGGCGATGGCACCGACGATCGCGCCGGGCGCCACCTTGTGCCGCTTGCCGACCGCGATGCGGTACGTCGCCAGATCGCTGCGGCGCTCCCGCGGCTTGCGCGGCGCGTCACTTCGATCTCCGCGGTCCGGACGCTCGCGGCGCTTCTCGGGCGGCGGCTCGGTCATCAGGAACTCTTCACCGTTGCGGCTCTGCAGTGCCAGCGCCGCGGCGATGTCGGCCATCGGCACGTCATGGTCGCGTTCGTAACCCTCGACCAGCGCGCGGAACAGGTCGATGCCGGGCTTGTCCAGCGCATCGGTGATCGAGTCGCGGAACTTCGCGACCCGCTTCTCGTTGACGTCGTCGACCGACGGCAGCTCGGACTCCACCAGCTTCTGCCGGGTGACGCGCTCGATCGCGCCGAGGAGGTGACGCTCGCGCGGCGTCACGAACAGCAGCGCGGTGCCCGATCGGCCCGCTCGTCCGGTGCGGCCGATGCGGTGGACGTAGGACTCCGGATCGTGCGGGATGTCGAAGTTCACCACGTGGCTGATGCGTTCGACGTCCAGGCCGCGCGCCGCGACGTCGGTCGCGACCAGAATGTCGATGGTGCCGTCTTTGAGCTGGGTGATGGTGCGCTCGCGGACCGCCTGCGGAATGTCGCCGTTGATCGCCGAGGCGGCGAATCCGCGAGCCCGCAGCTTCTCGGCGACCTCCTCGGTGGCCTGCTTGGTGCGGACGAACACGATCATCGCGTCGCCCTGCTCCGTTTCGAGCAGCCTGGTCAGCGCATCCATCTTGCGCGGATACGACACCAGGAAATAGCGCTGCGTGATGTTCTCGGCGGTCTGGGTCTTGGACTTGACCGTCACCTCGACCGGATCGTGCAGATATTTGGCGGTGATCTTCTTGATCGCCGGCGGCATGGTCGCGGAGAACAGCGCGACCTGCTTGTACTCCGGGGTGTCGGCCAGGATGCGCTCGACGTCCTCGGCGAAGCCCATCTGCAGCATCTCGTCGGCCTCGTCGAGCACCAGATAGTCCAGGTGCGAGAGGTCCAGGCTGCCCTTCTCCAGGTGGTCGATCACGCGGCCGGGGGTGCCGACCACGACCTGCGCGCCGCGCTTGAGCCCGGCCAGCTGCGGCACATAGGACGAACCGCCGTAGATCGGCAGCACATTGACCCGCAGTTGGGCGCCGTAACGGCCGAAAGCCTCGGCGACCTGCAGCGCGAGCTCACGCGTCGGCGCCAGCACCAGGGCCTGGGTGTTGCGGCTCTCGGTGTCGATCTTCGACAGGATCGGGATCGCGAACGCCGCGGTCTTACCGGTACCGGTCTGCGCCAGCCCGACGACGTCGGACCCTTCCAGCATCGCCGGAATGGTCGCAGCCTGGATCGGTGAAGGTGATTCGTAACCGACGTCGGCGACAGCCTTCAGCACCGCAGGGTGAATCTGCAGGTCAGCAAAAGTCAGGTCAGCGGGGTCGGGCTCCGCATTTGAGGACGTCATCGTCGTAGAAGTCTAGTGGCTGTTTACGCCACATCCCGCCGTCGGGCCGAATGCATAGCCGCCCGGCGGCGGTGTGGCTGGGTGCGCGGCGCCGCCGGTGACGGTACGGTGCCCAACTGTGCATTGGCCGGCGACTGTTCTGTCCGTCGCGGCGGCGCTGACCGTCGCGGCGTGCAGTCCCGGCGACTCGACCGTCTCCAAGACCCCGGAGCAGACGGCCACCGCGCCCGCCCCGCCGGCAGCGTCGGCCCCGCCGCAGTCCACCGGCCCGCTGCCCGGACCCGCTCCCGCCGACGATCCGTGCGCGATCGACCTGGCTGCCCCCGCGATCGCCCAGGCGGTGTCCGAACTGCCCCGCGACCCCCGCAGCGGTCAGGGTTGGAGCCCCGAACCGCTGGCCGGCAACTACAGCGAGTGCGCGCAGCTGTCCGCGGTGATCATCAAGGCCAACACGAACCAGGCCAACCCGAACACCCGCGCGGTGCTGTTCCACCAGGGCAAGTTCATCCCGACCGGCGTCCCCGACACCTATGGCTTCAACGACCTCGACACCGCGCAGACCACCGGGGACACCGTCGCGCTGAAGTATTCGAGCGACATGCCCGGGCTCGACAGCGTGGTGAGGTTCCGCTGGAACGGCAGTGGCGTCGAGCTGATCGGCAACGCGCCCGGCTAGATTCTCGCGCCGGTGGGGTGTCGGCGGCCTCACCTACAGTGGCTGCGTGTTCGTCGCCACCGACGCCGGCGTTGACCGCGTCATCTTCAGCGCCTCCGATCTCGCCGCCGCCGCGCGCTGCGAGTACGCGCTGCTGCGTTCGTTCGACGACCGGCTGGGACGCGGCCCGGCGGTCTCCGGCGCCGACGAACTATTGGCCCGCACCGCGACGCTCGGTGACGAACACGAGAAACGGCACCTCGACGAGCTCGCGCTGAGCACCGAGGTGACCGTGATCGGCCGTCCGGCCTACACCGTCGCGGGGCTGACGGACGCGGCCGGACAGACGCTGCGCGCCGTCGAGTGCCGCTCTCCGGTCATCTACCAGGCCGCGATGTTCGACGGGCGCTTCGCCGGGTTCGCCGACTTCCTGATCCTCGAAGACGGTCCCGACGGGCAGCGCTACCGGCTGCGCGACACCAAGCTGGCCCGCTCGGTCAAGGTCGAGGCCTTGTTGCAGATGGCGGCCTACGTCGAAACACTCACCGCCGCAGGCGTTCCCGTCGCACCCGAGATCGACCTCGTGCTCGGCGACGGCACCGCGGCCAGCTACCACGTCGACGAGTTGCTTCCGGTGTACCGGCCGCGACGCGACGCGCTGCAACGCCTGCTCGACGATCACCTCGCCGGCGGCAGGCCGGTGCGGTGGGAGGACGAGCACATCCGCGCGTGCTTCCGGTGCGCCGAATGTGAGACGCAGGTCCGCGCCCGCGACGACCTGCTGCTGGTGGCGGGCATGCGGGTCAGCGCACGGGCCCGGCTCATCGACGCCGGTATCACCACCGTGCACGACCTGGCCGCCCACCGGGGACCCGTGGCCGAGCTGTCGACCAGGACCGTCACCGCGCTGACCGCGCAGGCCCGACTGCAGATCGCCGACCGGGTCATCGAGAACGGCGCCGAGAAGCCGCCCTACGAGATCGTCGACGCGCAGCCGCTGATGGTCCTGCCCGACGCCGACAGAGGCGACCTGTTCTTCGACTTCGAGGGTGATCCGCTGTGGACCACCGACGGCCGGGACTGGGGTCTGGAATACCTGTGGGGAGTGCTCACCGTCGGTGGCGACTTCCAGCCCTTCTGGGCGCACGACCGCACCGAGGAACGCCAGGCGCTGCAGGATTTCCTGAAGTTCGTGCGCAAGCGGCGCAACCGCTACCCCGGCATGCACATCTACCACTACGCCGCGTACGAGAAGAGCACACTGCTGCGGCTGGCCGGCCGCTACGGCGTCGGTGAACACGAGGTCGACGAGCTGCTCCGCGACGGAGCGCTGGTCGACCTGTATCCCTTGGTGCGCAAGAGCATCCGGGTCGGCACCGAGAACTACAGCATCAAGTCCCTCGAGCCGCTCTACATGGGTAACGAGCTGCGCGACGGTGACGTCACCACGGCGACCGCATCGATCACCGAATACGCGCACTACTGCGAACTGCGCGACGACGGCAACGCCGAGGAAGCCGCGTCCGTGCTCAAGGCGATCGAGGACTACAACCACTACGACTGCCGCTCGACGCGCAGGCTGCGCGACTGGCTGATGAACCGCGCGATCGAGTGTGGGGTGCCGCCCCGGGGCCCGGTCCGCCCCTCTCCCGGCAGCGACAGGCCCCGGGCCGAGGTCGACGCCGTCGAGCGCACGCTCCTCAAGTTCGCCGGGGACGGCATCGAGGCGCGCACCCCCGAGCAACGCGCAGCCGCGATGATGGCTGCGGCCAAGGGTTTTCACAAGCGGGAGGACAAACCGTTCTGGTGGGGCCACTTCGACCGGGTGAACAACCCGGTCGAGGAATGGGCCGACGACAGCGACGTGTTCATCGCCGACCGCCACGAGATCGTCGAGGACTGGCACACACCGCCCCGAGCCCGCAAACCGCAGCGCCATGTCCGGCTGTTCGGCGAGATCGCCAACGGCGGGCTGGCCACCGATATGTACGCGCTCTACGACCCGCCGACGCCGGAAGGCCTGTCCGACGATCCGGACCGGCGGGGTTTCGCGTCGGTGACCGTCGCCGACTGCGACAACCCGGAGGCGCCCACCGAGGTCGTCATCGTCGAACGCCGGCCCACCGGCGGTGACGTCTACACGCAGGTGCCGTTCGCGCTGACCCCGGGTGCGCCGATCAGCACCGCACTGCTGCAGAACGCCGTCGCCGACACGGCCGCGCTGATCGCGGCGGGACTGCCGAACCTGCCCGCCGACGCGCTGACCGACATCTTCCTGCGTCGCCCACCCCGCACCCGCAGCGGAAATCCTCTGCCGCGCAGCGGCGATACGGTCGCCGACCTCACCGCCGCGCTGCTGGATCTCGACTCCTCCTACCTCGCTGTGCACGGTCCGCCCGGCACCGGCAAGACCTACACGTCGGGTAAGGTCATCGCGGCCCTGCTCACCGAGCACCAGTGGAAGATCGGTGTCGTCGCGCAGTCGCACGCGGTGGTGGAGAACCTGTTCGGCGACATCATGCGCGCGGGCGTGGACGGTGCGCGGGTCGGCAAGAAGCGTCACACCGTCAGCACCGGCTGGACCGAACTCGGGCGCGACGACTACGTGGACTTCCTGTGTCAGGGCGGATGCGTGGTCGGCGGGACGGCGTGGGACTTCGCCAACGCCACCAAGTTCGAGCGCGAGTGTCTCGACCTGCTGGTCATCGAGGAGGCCGGCCAGTTCAGCCTCGCCAACACCGTCGCGGTGGCCCGCGCGGCACGGAATCTGATGCTGCTGGGCGATCCTCAGCAGTTGCCCCAGGTCAGCCAGGGCACCCACCCGGAACCGGTCGACGGCTCCGCACTCGGCTGGCTCGTCGACGGCCACGCCACGTTGCCGCCCGAACGCGGCTACTTCCTCGACCGGTCCTTCCGCATGCACCCGGACGTATGCCGCGCGGTGTCGCGGTTGTCCTACGACGGTCGGCTGCTGTCCTACGAAACCGTCACCGCTGCACGGCGTCTCGACGGCGTCGCCCCGGGTGTGCGGACGCTGCCGGTCAGCCACCTCGGGAACGCCACCGAGAGCCCCGAGGAGGCCGACGCCATCGTCACCGAGATCAGGCGTCTGCTGGGCGCCGCATGGACGGACGCCGCATCGACGGACACCGACACCACCCGCCCGCTCGACCAGACTGACGTCCTGATCGTCACCCCCTACAACGCCCAGGTGGTGCTGCTGCGCCGTCGCCTCGACGCCGCCGGACTGACCCGGGTGCGGGCCGGCACCGTGGACAAGTTCCAGGGCCAGCAGGCCCCGGTGGTGTTCGTCTCGATGACGGCCTCCTCGATCGACGACGTCCCGCGCGGAATCTCGTTTCTGCTCAACAGGAACCGGCTCAACGTCGCGGTGAGCCGGGCGAAATACCTCGCGGTGGTCGTGCGGTCCGAGCATCTGACCGACTACCTGCCCGGAACCCCGGACCGCCTGGTGGAGCTGGGCGCATTCCTGTCACTCACGTCGGGGACGGCCGGTGTACCCGGTAGCGTGGCCTGCGATGACCGGCATCGAAGCTGACTATCTCGTCGTCGGGGCGGGCGCGATGGGGATGGCCTTCGTCGACACGCTGCTCGCCGAGACCCGCGACGCCGGGACGACGGTGGTGCTCGTCGACGAGAACCACCAGCCCGGCGGGCACTGGAACACGGTGTATCCCTTCGTCCGGCTGCATCAGCCCTCTGCCTACTACGGGGTGAACTCCGAGCCCCTCGGCGACGAGGAGGCGATCGACCGCAGCGGGTTCAACGAAGGCTTCTTCGAACTCGCCAGCGGCCACGAGGTCTGCGCGTACTACGACCACGTCATGCGCAATCACCTGCTGCCGACGGGTCGGCTCACCTATCTGCCGATGACGCGCTACCTGGGCGACAACCGGATCCGCACGCTCGACGGAGCCGAGCAGACCGTGACCGTGCGACGCCGCACCGTCGACGCGACCTACCTGCTGACCGTGGTGCAGTCGATGCGCTCGGCACCGTTCTCGGTCGCCGACGGGGTCGAGGTCGTCGCCCCGAACGACCTGCCCCGCCGCGCACCCCACCACGACCACTACACGGTCGTCGGCGGCGGCAAGACGGGGATGGACTGCTGCCTGTGGCTGTTGCGCAACGGCGTCCCCGCCGACGCCGTGCGCTGGGTGCGGCCCCGCGACTCCTGGCTGCTCAACCGCGCCCACATCCAGCCCGGGGAGCAGTTCGCCCCGCAGTTGCGCGACGCGATGGCCGCACGCATGCAGGCGATCTCCGAAGCGGCCTCGGTGGAGCACCTGTTCACGCTCCTCGAGGACGCCGAGGTGCTGCTGCGGCTCGATCCGTCGGTGTGGCCGACGATGTACCACTGCGCCATCGTGTCGCAGCGCGAGCTGGAGTACCTGCGGCGCATCGAGGACGTGGTGCGCCTCGGGCACATCGAGCACGCCGAACCCGACCGGGTCCGACTCACCGGTGCGACCATTCCGGCGACGCCGTCGCTGTACGTCGACTGCACCACGCAGGGGCTGCCCCGCCCGCCGTCGGTGCCGGTGTTCGACGGCGACCGGATCACCCTGCAGAGCGTGCGCAGCTGCCAGCAGGTGTTCAGCTCGGCGTTCATCGCGCACGCCGAGACGACCTTCAGCGATGACGACACCCGCAACGCGCTCTGCGTCCCCGTCGTGCACCCGGACGCGCCGATCGACTGGCTGCGGCACATGTCCGAGGACAATGCAGCGTCGATGCGGTGGATCCGTGACCCGGAGCTGATGACGTGGCTCAGGACGGCGCGGTTGAATGCGGCACGTGACCTGTTCCCGGTCTTCCCGCCCGGCAAGGAGCGGGTGCGCGACAAGGCGATGGGCGCGCTCGCGGTGGCGTTGCGGAAGACGAACGAGGAGCTGGCCGCGCTGATGGCCGGGGCCTCCTAGACGCGCGGACCTCCGGGATGCTCCGCATCGGCCGATCCGACGCCGTTGCGCGGAGCGCCCGGTGGCGACGAGACGTCGAGGAGTTGGTCGACGAGGTCGCGCCACTGCTGAGACGGCGTCGAGTCGGCAGGTGCGGGCGGCGCCTCGACAACGGTGTCGAGCACGTCGGTGATGTCTTCAGTGAAGTCGTCAGTGATGTTGTAGGCCGCCCCGTCCGCCGTGCCGTCGGTGGCGAGCCTGTCGAACTCCTCGCGCGACACCTCGTACTCGACGTAGTCGTCCTCACCGTCGGCCCAGTCCAGCGGGTGGTCGGGGTCGAACGGCTCGAGCGGTTCCACGTCCGGTGCGGGCGGTGCGGCGGCGTCGCGGTCGCCGAGCAGGTCGAACAGGAACAGCGCCGCGATGACCCCGAACAGCGCGACGAACGCGGGCAGCAGCATCGACTGCGACATCGCCAGGGCGAACGGTTCGCGCAGGAACTGCGGGAGGGCGGCCACCTCGCCCTCGGACTGCGGCACCGCGTCGGCGCCCGGGATCTTGGTCGAGAGTTCCGAGGACATCAGCGCGGCCATCCCCGCGCTGCCGAGTACCGAGCCCACCTGGCGGGTGGTGTTGTAGACGCCCGACCCCGCCCCGGCCAGGTGCGGCGGCAGGTTACGCGTCGCGGTCGCCGCCAGCGGGGACCAGATGAACGCCATCGCCGCGCCCATCGCGGTCAGCGGCAGCAGCAGTCGCCAGATCGGCGTGGTCGGCGTCATCTCGATCGACAGCCACGTCACGCCGATCGCCATCAGTGAGAAACCGAAGCCGACCACCGATCGCGGATGCGCGCGGTCGACCAGCTTGCCCACGAAGGGCGCGAGCACCCCGGTCGCCACCGCCATCGGCGCCGTCAGCAGGGCCGCCCGCGTCGGGGTGAGCCCGCAGACCGCCTGCGCGAAGAACATCAGCGGCAGGATCATGCCCGTCGCGACGAACCCGATGGTCGCCACACCGAGATTCGACATCGAGAAGTTCCGGTCCCGGAAGATCACCAGCGGGATGAGGGCGCCGGCGGTGTTGATCGACTGCCAGTACACGAACGCGGCCATCACCGCGACGCCCGCCAGCACCGTCGCCCAGATCCACAGCGCCCAGCCGTGGCTCTGCCCCTCCTGCAGGGCGAACACGATCAAGAACAGCCCCACACCCGACAGCACGACGCCGGGCACGTCGAACCCCTGGCGGACCGGGTTCGGCAGCGCCGGCACCAGCCGAAGGGCCATCACCAGCCCGACGATGCCGACCGGGACGTTGACGATGAAGATCCACTGCCAGCCCAGGCTGTCGACGAGGACACCGCCGGCCAGCGGGCCCACCAGCGTCGCCACCCCGGCCGTCGCACCCCAGACGCTCATCGCCACGCCGCGGCGGTGCGCGGGGAACGTCCGGGTGATCACCGTCATCGTCTGCGGGGTCAGCAGCGCCGCGCCGACACCCTGCACGACGCGGGCCGCGATCAGCATCCCGATCGAATCGGACAGGCCACACCACAGCGATGCCACGGTGAACACCGTCAGGCCGACCATGTACACGTTCTTGGGCCCGTACCGGTCGCCGAGGCGACCCGACACCAGCAGCGGAACCGCATACGCGAGCAGGTAGGCGCTCGTCACCCAGATCACGGCGTCGTATCCGGCGTTCAGGCTCGCCATGATCGCCGGATTGGCGACCGCGACGATCGTCGCGTCGACCAGGATCATGAAGAACCCGATCAGCAGTGCCCACAGCGCCGGCCACGGGTTGGTGGTACCGGCAGCGCGCGACGTCACCGTGTCAAACATGGTGGGAGCACACAGGAATCACTGGACAGAAGAAACATTTCGGCCCGACGCTACGGTCCGCCCGGGTGCTCCGACAAGTCAGCGGCGGTGCGCCGCGCGGGTCACGCGGGTTCTGCGACGGCCTCGTCCGGGACACGCGCGGGTTCGGTGTTGCGATGCGCGCCGGTCACCAGCAACGCGCCCAGCGCGATGATCACCCCGGCGGCCATCACCACCGCCATTGCGAGCTCGTCGTTGCCGAGCACCCCGACCACCGGGGCGATCGCGGCCCCGCCGCCGAACTGGACCGCGCCCAGCAGCGCCGCGGCAGTACCCGCGGCGTCCGGGTGACGGGTCAGCGCCACCGCGGGAGCGTTCGGGATCACCAGACCCATCGCGGCGAGGATCGCCCACACCGGGATCACGAAGCCGAACACCCCTCCGACACCGGCCGCGGCCAGCGCCACGAAGACGAGCCCGAACACCGAGCTCGCCGCCAGCGCCCAGACCATGATCTGCTGCGGCGTGAACCGCTTCAGCAGGATCACGTTGCACTGGGTGGTGCCGATCAGTGCGACGGCACCGGCACCGAACACCAGCGCGAAAGCCGTCTGATCCAGACCGAACCGGCCCTGCAGCACGAACGAGGCGCCGGCGATGTAGGCGAACAGGCCCGACATGCCGAGCGCGGCGACGAGGACGAGGATCACGAAGCGGGCGTCACGCACCAGCTCCAGGTAGGTGGCGGCGATGCCCCTCACCTTCAGCGGGCGCCGGTGATCGACCGGCAGCGTCTCGGGAAGCGCGAGCACGGCCATCACCAGCAGCGCGGCGGCGACCACCACCAGCGCGGCGAACACCCAGTGCCAGGAGCCGTGCAGCAGCACGGCCGCACCCAGAGACGGGGCCAGCACCGGTGCGACGCCGAGCACCAGCATCAGACGTGACATCACGGTCGCGGCGGCATTGTCCTTGTAGAGGTCACCGACGACGGCGATCGCGACGACCATGCCGGCCGCCGCACCCATTCCCTGCAGGCCCCGGGCGATACCCAGGACCGTGATGGTCGGCGCGAACATGCACAGCAGCGACGCGACCATGTGCAGGACGATGCCGGCGAACAGCGGCTTGCGGCGTCCCAGCGAATCCGACAGCGGCCCGATCACCAGCTGTCCGATCGCGAGCCCGGCGAGGGTCCCGGTCAGGGTCAACTGAGCGACCGACGAGGACACCGACAGCTCCTCGCCGATCTTCGGCAGCGCCGGCAGATACATGTCGATCGTCAGCGGGCCGAGCGCGACGAGCAGCCCGAGCACGATGATCATCCTGGTGCGACTCGGGGGCCCGGCCGATTCCGGCGACTGCGCCTTCAACTTCACGTCCGGGGATATTGCCATGAAGTTGATTAGCGACACTTCCCATTAATTTCTTCCCCATCTCGGGAAGAGTGACCGCGATCACCCCCGGGCACGCGCCGCACACCGCCGTTCGTTCGACAGGCGTTAGCCTGAAGTCAGGTTCACACAGGGAGGTAGAGCCCATGAGTGCCAGGTCGCGCGCCAAGAACCAGTCGCCTGCGGTCACCGATGAGGACGCCGGCGTCGCCGCCCGGGCGCTCTCCCAGATCATCGAGCGCGGTGCCCGCCTCCAGGGACCCGCGGTGCGGGCCTACGTGGCGCGGCTTCGGGAGAACAGCCCCGAGGCCTCCCCCGCCGACATCATCACCAAGCTCGACACCCAGTACATGGCCGCGGCGATGGCCAGCGGCGCCGCCGTCGGCTCCGCGGCGGCCTACCCGGGGATCGGCACCCTGGTCGCGATGTCCGCGGTCGCCGGGGAGACGGTGGTGTTCCTCGAAGCGACCACGCTCTACGTCCTGGCCATGGCCGAGGTCCACGGCATTCCCGCCGAGCACCGCGAGCGCCGCCGCGCTCTGGTGCTGTCGGTGCTCGTCGGCGAGGACAGCAAGCGGGCCGTCGCCGATCTGCTCGGACCGGGCCGCACCAGCGGCGCCTGGGTGTCCGACGGCGCGGCGACGCTGCCACTGCCCGCGCTGTCGCAGCTCAACACCCGGTTGCTGCGCTACTTCGTCAAGCGCTACACGCTCAAGCGCGGAGCGCTGGCATTCGGCAAGATGCTGCCCGTCGGCATCGGCGCGGTCGTCGGTGGTGTCGGCAACAGGCTGATGGCCAAGAAGATCGTCGGCAACGCCCACACCGCGTTCGGCAACCCGCCCGCGCGCTGGCCGTCACCGCTGCATCTGCTGCCCGCACCACGCGACTGAATCGCGCGCCCGACGGGTACCGACACACCGTCCGGCAACGCGCGGCGGTGACCTCAATGACCATAACCGCGTTGGCTGGTCGACCCCAGGACAGAAGCGCTAGCCTCTATTACGGCAGAGACGCGGGATCACCGCACACCGGGTTGACAAAGGGGAGGCCGGCTGCCGCGGGGCGCCGGCCCGAAGCGAAGAATTGAGGCGAACAAAAGCCGTGAGCTCACCTTCACCATTCGGTCAGAACGAGTGGTTGGTCGAAGAGATGTACCGCAAATTCCGCGAGGATCCGTCGTCGGTCGACCCGAGTTGGCACGAGTTCCTCGTCGACTACTCCCCTGAACCCACCAACGAGCCCGCCACGAGCACGCGCCCGAGCTCCAACGGAAAGCCCGCCGCCAAGGCGCCGACCTCACCTGCCGAACCCGCCCCGGCCCCGAAGCCCACCGGCACCAACGGCTCCACCGCACCGGCGAAATCCGACAAGCCCGCCGCCAAGTCGCCGGAGAAGCCGGCCGCGAAGTCGTCGTCGTCGGAGAAGCCGGCCGACAAGACCGCGCAGAAGACCACCGACAAGGCCGCGCAGAAGACGGAATCCAAGACCGACGGCAAGAGCGCCGAGAAGGCTGCGCCGGCGAAGACGTCCGAGAAGAGCGCCCCCGCGGCAGCCTCCGAGGACGAGTCGCAGGTGTTGCGCGGTGCGGCCGCAGCGGTCGTGAAGAACATGTCCGCATCCCTGGACGTACCGACGGCCACCAGTGTGCGGGCCATCCCGGCCAAGGCGATGATCGACAACCGCATTGTCATCAACAACCACCTCAAGCGCACCCGCGGCGGCAAGATCTCGTTCACCCACCTGCTCGGCTATGCCATCGTGCAGGCGGTCAAGAAGTTCCCGAACATGAACCGGCACTTCGCCGAGATCGACGGCAAACCCAACGCGGTCACGCCGGCCCATACAAATCTGGGTCTGGCGATCGACCTGCCGGGCAAGGACGGCAAGCGCACACTGGTCGTCGCGGCGATCAAGAACTGCGAGACGATGCACTTCGGGCAGTTCATCGCCGCCTACGAGGACATCGTGCGTCGTGCCCGCGACGGCAAGTTGACCGGCGAAGACTTTGCGGGCGTGACGATTTCGCTGACGAACCCCGGCACGATCGGCACCGTCCACTCGGTGCCGCGGCTGATGCAGGGCCAGGGCGCGATCGTCGGCGCGGGTGCGCTGGAGTACCCGGCCGAGTTCCAGGGCGCGAGCGAGGAGCGCATCGCCGAGCTCGGCGTCGGCAAGCTGATGACGCTGACGTCGACCTACGACCACCGCATCATCCAGGGCGCCGAGTCGGGTGACTTCCTGCGCACGATCCACAACCTGCTGCTCGACGACGAGTTCTACGACGAGATCTTCCGCGCGCTCGGCATCCCGTACGAGCCGGTGCGGTGGCGCATCGACAACCCGGACTCCATCGAGGACAAGAACGCCCGCGTCATCGAGCTGATCGCGGCCTACCGCAACCGCGGCCATCTGATGGCCGACATCGACCCGCTGCGTCTGGACAAGACCCGCTTCCGCAGCCACCCCGACCTCGACGTCAACACCCACGGGCTGACGCTGTGGGACCTCGACCGCGAGTTCAAGGTCAACGGGTTCGCGGGCCAGACGAACAAGAAGCTGCGCGACATCCTCGGCCTGCTGCGTGACGCGTACTGCCGCCACATCGGCGTCGAGTACACCCACATCCTCGAGCCCGAACAGCAGCAGTGGCTGCAGGACCGCATCGAGATCAAGCACGCCAAGCCGACCGTCGCCGAGCAGAAGTACATTCTGTCCAAGCTCAATGCCGCCGAGGCGTTCGAGACGTTCCTGCAGACCAAATACGTTGGGCAGAAACGCTTCTCGCTGGAAGGCGCCGAGACCGTCATCCCGATGATGGACGCCGCGATCGACCAGTGCGCCGAGCACGGGCTCAACGAGGTCGTCATCGGCATGCCGCACCGCGGCCGGCTCAACGTGCTGGCCAATATCGTCGGCAAGCCGTACTCGCAGATCTTCACCGAGTTCGAGGGCAACCTGAACCCGTCGCAGGCGCACGGCTCCGGCGACGTCAAGTACCACCTCGGCGCCAACGGCACCTACATCCAGATGTTCGGCGACAACGACATCTCGGTCTCCCTGGTCGCCAACCCCAGCCACCTCGAGGCCGTCGACCCGGTACTCGAAGGCATCGTGCGCGCCAAGCAGGATCTGCTCGAAAGCGGTGAGGAAGCCGACGGCGGCGCAGGCGACTTCACCGTCGTGCCGATGATGCTGCACGGTGACGCCGCGTTCGCCGGTCAGGGTGTGGTCGCCGAGACACTGAACCTGGCGCTGCTGCGCGGCTACCGCACCGGCGGCACGATCCACATCATCGTCAACAACCAAATCGGCTTCACCACCTCGCCGACGGACTCGCGTTCCTCGGAGTACTGCACCGACGTCGCGAAGATGATCGGCGCGCCGATTTTCCACGTCAACGGCGACGACCCCGAAGCCGCGGTGTGGGTGGCCAAGCTCGCGGTCGACTTCCGGCAGAAGTTCAAGAAGGACGTCGTCATCGACATGCTGTGCTACCGCCGGCGCGGGCACAACGAGGGCGACGACCCGTCGATGACCCAGCCGTACATGTACGACGTGATCGACACCAAGCGCGGTGTCCGTAAGACCTACACCGAAGCGCTCATCGGCCGTGGCGACATCTCGATGAAGGAAGCCGAAGACGCGCTGCGCGACTATCAGGGTCAGCTCGAGCGGGTGTTCAACGAGGTCCGCGATCTGGAGAAACACGAGATCGAGCCGAGCGCCTCGGTCGAGTCCGACCAGATGGTCCCCGCGGGCATGAAGACCGCGGTGGACAAGTCGCTGCTCGCCCGCGTCGGTGACGCGCACCTGGCGTTCGGCGAGGACTTCAACGTGCACCCGCGCGTGAAGCCCGTGCTGGAGAAGCGCCGCGAGATGGCCTACGAGGGCAAGGTCGACTGGGCGTTCGCGGAACTGCTCGCACTCGGCACGTTCCTGGCCGAGGGCAAGACCATCCGGTTCACCGGCCAGGACACCCGCCGTGGCACGTTCACGCAGCGGCACGCGGTGATCATCGACCGGCAGAGCGGCCGGGAGTTCACCCCGCTGGACCTGCTGACCGTCGACACCGACGGCAACCCGACCGGCGGCAAGCTGATGATCTACGACTCGGCGCTCTCGGAGTTCGCGGCCGTCGGCTTCGAGTACGGCTACTCGGTCGGCAACCCCAACGCGATGGTGCTGTGGGAGGCGCAGTTCGGCGACTTCGTCAACGGCGCGCAGTCGATCATCGACGAGTTCATCAGCTCCGGTGAGGCCAAGTGGGGCCAGCTCTCCGACGTGGTGCTGCTGCTCCCGCACGGTCACGAGGGCCAGGGACCGGACCACACGTCGGGCCGCATCGAGCGGTTCCTGCTGCTGTGGGCCGAGGGCTCGATGACGATCGCGGTGCCCTCCACGCCGGCGAACTACTTCCATCTGCTGCGCCGCCACGGCCTCGACGGGATCCACCGTCCGCTGATCGTGTTCACGCCGAAGTCGATGCTGCGCAACAAGGCCGCCGTCAGCGATCTGCGGGACTTCACCGAGGCGAAGTTCCGCTCGGTGCTCGAAGAGCCCACCTACACCGAGGGCACCGGCGACCGCTCGAAGGTGACGCGGGTGCTGCTGACGTGCGGCAAGCTCTACTACGAGCTCGCGGCACGCAAGAGCAAGCAGGATCGCGACGACGTCGCCATCGTGCGGCTCGAGCAGCTCGCGCCGCTGCCGAAGCGTCGCCTCGCCGAAACCCTGGACCAGTATCCGAACGCCGAGAAGTTCTTCTGGGTGCAGGAGGAGCCGGCGAACCAGGGCGCCTGGCCGACGCTGGGTCTGACGTTGCCCGAGGTGCTGCCCGACAAGCTCGCCGGCATCAAGCGGATCTCGCGGCGGGCGATGTCGGCGCCGTCGTCAGGTTCGTCGAAAGTGCACGCCGTCGAGCAGCAGGAGATCATCGACGAAGCGTTCGCCTGACCTTCGGAGCCTTCGGACTTGCACCCGGCCTTGCACCGCGAGCGCGCATGTCTGCACGCCGACGCGCCGTGAATCGCGAGCACCCTGCGCGCGCTCACGGCCGTCGAGCGGCGGCGATCAGCGGAAGAACGAGAACGGCACCCCGTCGGTCATCGCATCGACCGCGCGCGGGCAGAAGATCGAGATGGCCAGCCCGGTGAACATCGTCGCGGGGCCGAGCGGACGGCCGAGCGCCTCCGAGACGTCCGCGGCGACGTTGGCGGCGTTCTGGCCGGGCTCGGACAGCATCGGGCACACCGTCTGACCGACCCGAACCGCCGTCGCCGGATCGATGTCTCCGAGGCGGTAGTGCTGCAGCGTCGAGATGAACGCGTCGGTCGCCGGGTCGGCATGGGCGGGCGGCGCCGACAACGTCGCGGCCATCGCGGCCGAGGCGACGAGCGCGGCCACGACCGGGTAGGTCAACTTCATGCCCTGATTGTCGCTCTGCGCGCCGAGTCCATTACCGGCCGACGCCGGTGCGGGGAAACACGGGACCGGGGGTACCGGGTAGGCTCACACCACTCGACGCGTCGACCAACCGAGGGAGTGTAGATGCAGGGCTTCGCGGGAAAAGTGGCCGTGGTGACGGGCGCAGGCTCGGGCATCGGGCAAGCGCTGGCCATCGAACTCGGCCGATCTGGCGCACTCGTCGCGATCAGCGACGTCGACACCGAAGGCCTCGCGGTCACCGAGGAACGACTGAAGGCCATCGGCACGCACGTCAAGAGCGACCGGCTCAACGTGACCGAACGCGAGACGTTCCTGCAGTACGCGGACGACGTCGCCGAGCATTTCGGCAAGGTGCACCAGATCTACAACAACGCCGGTATCGCCTTCACCGGCGACATCGAGGTGTCGCAGTTCAAAGACATCGAGCGGGTCATGGACGTCGACTTCTGGGGCGTCGTCAACGGCACGAAAGCCTTCCTCCCCCACCTCATCGCGTCCGGCGACGGCCATGTCGTCAACGTGTCGTCGGTGTTCGGGCTGTTCTCGGTACCCGGTCAGGGCGCCTACAACGCGGCGAAGTTCGCGGTGCGCGGCTTCACCGAGGCGCTGCGCCAGGAGATGGCGCTCGCCGGGCATCCCGTGAAGGTGTCCTGCGTGCACCCCGGCGGCATCAAGACCGCGATCGCACGCAACGCCGGCGCCGCCGAAGGTCTCGACGCCGACGAGCTGGCCAAGACGTTCGACAAGAAGCTCGCGAGTACGACACCGGAGAAGGCCGCCCAGGTGATTCTCGACGGGGTGCGCAAGAACAAGGCCCGCATCCTGATCGGCAACGACGCGAAGATGTTCGAGATCGCGATCCGCGCACTCGGCGCGGGTTACCAGAGCGTGTTCCCCAAGGTCGTCGCCCGGCTGACGCCGCCGGCGAAGTAAGCACGCTCGACGGGCACGAACTCGCGTCGGGTGCCACGGGTGACGGCGTGTCGGCGTACAGACCCGCGCGCTCGCGGTGCGAGGTGCTCGGTGCCTGGCGCTCGGTGCTTGCGCTCAGTGGCCGACGCCGAGCGGATGCTCCTCCAGCCATTGCCCGGCCACCAGGCCGGGGTCGGTGCCCTCGGCGAGCTGTCGGCGCATGTCGGCCAGCGAGCCGGTGTCGAGCACACCGGCGATCTCGTTGAGCGCGAGCACCTGCGACTCGTTCAACTCGTTGCGCCGGTACAGCGGCACCACATTCTCGGCGCGGATCAACGCGGTCTTGTCGGAGAGCACCACGACCTCCGACGGAACATCCGGTGCCGCGGTCGAGGTCCACGCCGCGTCGATGCGGCCCGCCCGCAGAGCGCCGAACATCGCGTCGTCGTCGGGGAACTCGCGGGCGTCGGGCAACGTGCAGGTGCCGACGCGCGCCGGCCGGGGTTCGGACCGCACCGCGCCGACCGCGATATCCGGGCAGCTGCGCGCCAGCGCCGCCACGTCGCCGCCGTCCCACTCGCCGGCCGTGCGCTCGGTCACCGCGATCGCGGGCTTGTTCTCCGCCGAGGTCGTGTAGTCACCCGCCGCCACCCCCTCGGGGAGCGCCGACAGCAGCGTGCGGTACACCTGCACATCGGAGCGTGCGGCGGAGTCGGGCGCGAAGCGCGCCAGCAGTTCCCCGGTGAGTCCCGGCGCCACCCGAACCTCACCCGAGTCCAGCGCGCCGAGGGGGTCGTCGGCAACCTGCACGTGGGCCGGATTCCCGTAGAAACGCAGCGCCGCCGTATACAGATGCGCCACAAGCTGGGCTTCGGGCTCACCGGTGGCGCCGACCGGAATCGACGGCGGAGCGGGCGGACCACCACAGCCCGCGACGATCCCCACAGCGGCCAGACAGAACGCCAGCCGCAGCCGGTACGAGGCGCGCGGGCGGCTCAGCCGGATCAGTCCTCGGACGCCGCGGCCACCGCAGCCGCGACTGCCGGTCCCACCCGCGGGTCCAGAGCGCTCGGCACGATGTGGTCCACCGACAGGTCGTCACCGACCACAGAGAAGATCGCCTCTGCCGCAGCGACTTTCATCTTCTCGGTGATCCTGCGCGCGCCCGCGTCGAGGGCGCCACGGAACACGCCGGGGAACGCCAGCACGTTGTTGATCTGGTTCGGGAAATCGCTGCGGCCGGTCGCGACGACCGACGCGTACTTGCGGGCGGCGTCGGGGTGGATCTCGGGATCGGGGTTCGACAGCGCGAAGACGATGCCGCCCGGCGCCATCGTCGCGATGATCTCCTCGGGCACCAGGCCCGCGGACAGACCGAGGAACATGTCGGCGCCGTCGAGCGCTTCGGCGACGCCGCCGGTGCGGCCCGCGGGGTTCGTCCGCTGGGCGAGTTCGGCCTTGAACGAGTTCAGGTCGCCGCGGTCCGGATGGATGATGCCCTTGGAATCCAGCACCGTGATGTCGGTGATGCCCTTGGCGAGCAGGATGTTCGCGCAGGCGACGCCCGCGGCGCCGGCACCCGAGATCACCACGCGCAGCGCGTGCATGTCGCGCTCGAGAACCTTGGCCGCGCCGTGCAGCGCGGCGAGGACGACGATCGCGGTGCCGTGCTGGTCGTCGTGCATGACCGGGCAGTCGAGGGCCTCGATCACGCGGCGCTCGATCTCGAAGCAGCGCGGAGCAGAGATGTCCTCCAGGTTCACCGCGCCGAACGTCGGCCGCAGCCGGATCAGCGTCTCGACGATCTCGTCGGGATCCTTGGTGTCGAGGACGATCGGGATGGAGTCGAGTCCGCCGAACGTCTTGAACAGCGCGCTCTTGCCCTCCATCACCGGGAGCGAGGCCGCCGCGCCGATGTCACCGAGTCCGAGCACCGCGCTGCCGTCGCTCACCACGGCGACGAGCCGGCTGGCCCACGTGTACTTCTTGGCCAGCGTCTTGTCGGCCGCGATCGCACGGCTCACCTGCGCGACACCGGGGGTGTAGGCGATCGACAGAGCCCGCTGGGTGTCCAGAGGCGATTTCAAGTCCACCGAGAGCTTGCCGCCCTCGTGCGCTTCGAAGATCTCGTTGTCGTCGATGACGACCTGGGGCGTGCGAACCATTTCAGCCACGGCGTCACAGTAACCGACCCTCCAAACTCACAGGAATGGGTTCCCCCGTCGTGAGAAGGACGCAACGTGATCGCCGCGTACGATTTTCCCGGATACCGCCGATGCCACGGCGGTGACGTTCACGCAGATCAGGGAGGTGGGCGCATGCCCTCGTTTCGTCCGCTCCCACCGCGACAGTCATCGGACACCCGATCGGCCGGTGGCGCCGCCCACCGCATCCACCTCCCCGTCTCCCAGGCGATGGTCGACTGCGGCGTCTACTGCGACGGGATCAGACTCCCCGGCAAGTACACCCACGCCGCGGCGCTGGACAAGGTGCACGAGATCGAGGCCGACGGCGGGTCCGCCTTCGTCTGGATCGGTCTGCACGAACCCGACGACCAGCAGATGAAAGCCGTCGCCGAGGTGTTCGGTCTGCACGACCTCGCCGTCGAGGACGCCGTCCACGCCCACCAGCGGCCGAAGCTCGAACGCTACGACGGCACGTTGTTCCTGGTACTCAAGACGGTCACCTACGTCGAGCACGAGTCGATGGCCAAGGTCCGCGAAATCGTCGAGACGGGTGAGGTGATGATCTTCGTCGGCGGCGACTTCGTCGTCACGGTCCGCCACGGCGAACACGGTGGACTCGCCGGGGTCCGGAAGCGTCTGGAGGCCGCCCCGCACAACCTGCGTCTGGGGCCCTACTCGGTGATGCACGCGATCGCCGACCACGTTGTCGACACCTACCTCGATGTCACCGACCTCATCGAACACGACATCGACGCGATGGAAGAGGACATCTTCTCTCCCCGTCAGCAGACCGACATCGAGACGATCTACCTGCTCAAGCGTGAAGTCGTCGAGCTTCGCCGCGCGGTCAGCCCGCTGGTCACCGATCTCGAGCGGATCGACAGGGAACACGACGACCTCGTCAACGTCGAGATCCGGCGCTACATGCGCGACGTCCTCGACCACACCATCAAGGCCGCCGATCGCATCGGCAGCTACGACGAGCTGCTGAGTTCCCTGGTGCAGGCCGCGCTCGGCAAGGTCGCGATGCAGCAGAACGTCGACATGCGCAAGATCTCGGCGTGGGTCGCCATCGCCGCGGTGCCGACCGCGATGGCGGGCATCTACGGCATGAACTTCGACCACATGCCGGAATTGAACTGGACGTTCGGCTATCCGCTGGCCCTGCTGGTGATGGCCACCGTCTGCGTGGTGCTCTACCGCAACTTCCGGCGCAACAACTGGCTCTGACCTCGCCGAGCACCTCCGCCGAACGTGCATTCCAGCAGGCCTCCACTCGCACTTTTCCTGCTGGAATGCAATTTCGGCGCGCTCAGGCGGGACTGGCGGCCTTCCGCCGTGGGTCCGTGGGGTCGACCCCGTCCTGCACCCACGCCTCCCTCATCGCCTCGGCCCCTTTCAACCGCACCCACGCCGCCTCCGTCGCGGTGATCGGCACCGCCGACAACAGGACCACCGGCGACATCGGCTCGGGCAGTACGACATCGTCGATGTCGCTGCGGCCCAACAGGAATGCGGTGAAGGGCGCACCCTCCCAGATCGGCATCTCCAGGTCGATCAGCGCGTCGGGCGCCAGGATCAGGCCCTCCACCGCGGGCGAGGCGGCCACCACGGCCACCGACCGGGACAACCCCACCGGGGACGTCCCCTTCAGGGCGACGACGACCTCGGCCCGAGGGCCCTGCACCGGGTCGGCGATCATCTCCGCCGGGTCCACCATCGGCTGCTTCGAGCAACCCAGCGAAACATAGTGCACCGGAGCATCTCCCGGCCCCGCAAAGCGCAGGACGTCGATCCGGTCGGCACCCAGGAACGTCACGCTGGCCTGATCGGGCTCCGCGGTGACACCCAGCCGGGCGAAGTGCTCCAGCAGATGTGAGCGCACCAGAGCGGGAACGTCGTTGCGCGACGACACCATCAGATGGTCAGGCGCGCCAGCAGATCCCGGCCCTTCTCGGCGTTCGGCGGATCGCACAGCACGTCGTAGCGTCCGGCGACCAGTTGCATGGTCGAACTGAAATCCCTTGTGCCACGGGCCATCGCGTACGGAATCGCCGAGGTGATCAACCCGAAGAACACGCCCGCGATCACACCGGTGATGAGCGCACTCCACGGATTGGGGCTGAAGAACCCGAGGATGAGCCCGATGAACAGGCCCAGCCACGCACCGGTCAGGACACCGCCGCCGAGGACCTTGGGCCAGCTCAACCGGCCCGTGACCCGTTCCACCTGCATCAGGTCGACCCCGACGATCGTGACCTGCTGGACCGGAAACTCCTGATCCGACAGATAGTCCACCGCCCGCTGCGCCTCGGCGTACGTCGAGTACGAGCCGATCGGCCAGCCTTTCGGCGGCGTGGGAAGAGCGGGCTGGCGTCCGCGCCCGGCTGCCGGTCCCGCGGCCGGCGAAGCGGGATTCTGTCCTGGCTGGAAGGGGCTGGTCATGGTCTCGTCACTGCCTTTCCTTCACGCACAACGGTAGTCCACCGACAACGTCTGGCCCACCCTAAAGGTGCCGCACTGCTCGCTCACCTCGGGTTACCTGCTCTTAGGCTAGGTTGATCGTCATGACGAGTTCGGACAACGACGCCGACCGGGTCGAATCCTCCGAGTCGGCTGCCGACGGCTCCGAGCCCACTCCGGCGGGCTATGAGGCACCCTCGATCGAGCACACGCCGAGCGCACCCGACACGTCGTCCGACGACACCCCGCCGCACGGATACACGCCGCCGCCGGCCTACAACCCGCCGCCGTCCTCCACCCCGCCGATGTACGGGACACCGCCGAACACCGGCTACCCGGCGCCCGGCGACTTCACCTCACCGCCCTACCCGCCGCCCCCCGCGGGCTACGGCGCGCAGAACTATCCGCCGCCCGGCTACGGCGCACAGGGTTACGGCCCACAGGGTTACGGCGCACAGAGTTACGGCGCACAGGGTTACCCGTCGCCCTACGGCGCGTACCCCGGCGGCTACCCGGGCGCGGACTACGGCTACGGCACACCCGCGCAGCAGGGCTCCAACGGCATGGCCATCGGCTCGCTGGTGACCTCACTGCTCGCGCTACCGCTCAACATCGCGTGCTTCTCGGGAACGATCGCATCGATCGTCGCCGTCGTCCTCGGCGTCGTCGCACTCAACCAGATCAAGACCAGCGGCCAGAGCGGCAAGGAGATGGCCATCGCGGGCATCGCGATCGGAGTGCTGGGGCTCATCGGCGCGTTCGTCCTGATGGCCGTCGTCTTCGCGGGATCGGGCTAACCGGGCGGGACGAACCGCTCCCCGGTACGCGTCATCCCCGCCGCGCGGCCCTTCCCGGCGATCACCAACGCCATCTTGCGGCTGGCCTCATCGATCATCTCGTCGCCCAGCATCACCGCGCCCCGCGCACCGCCGGCCCGCGAGGTGTGCCATTCGTAGGCTTCGAGAAGCAACTCGGCGTGGTCGTAGTCCTGCTGGCGCGGGCTGAAGATCTCATTGCCCGCCTCGATCTGGTCCGGGTGCAGCACCCACTTCCCGTCATAGCCCAGAGCCGCCGACCGCCCGGCCACCCGCCGGAACGCCTCGACGTCACGAACCTTCAGGAACGGGCCGTCGATCGCGGCGATCCCGTTGGCGCGCGCAGCGATCAGGATCCGCATCAGCACGTGGTGGTAGGCATCGCCGACGTCGTACCCCTCGGGCTGCTCCCCCACCACGAGCGTGCGCATGTTGAGACTCGCCATCAGATCGGCAGGCCCCAGCACCAGCGCCTGCACCCGCGGGGCCGACGCGATCGCATCGATGTGGGTCAGCCCGCGGGCATCCTCGATCTGCGCCTCGATCCCGATCCGGCCCGGCGGCAGGTCGTGGGTCGCCTCCAACTGACTCAGAAGCAGATCCAGGGCATGGACGTGTGAGACGTCGGTCACCTTGGGCAGCACGACGATGTCGAGCGACGCGCCCGCCCGGGCCATCACTTCGATGATGTCGGCGTGCGTCCACGGCGTGGTCCAGTCGTTGACCCGGACACCACGTAGCTGATCGCCCCAGCCGGGTTCTGCCAGTGCCTGTGCAACCCGTTGCCGCGCTTCGTCTTTGGCCTCCGCGGCGACCGCATCCTCAAGGTCGAGGAAGACCTCGTCGGCGGGAAGCGCCTTGGCCTTCTGAATCATCTTCTCGCTGCTGCCGGGAACGGACAGGCAGGTCCGACGGGGTCGATATCGGTTCTCCACTGAATGCACCTCCAGACACTCTTCTACCCTTGACAACCATGGCGTCGGTCAACAGGGTCTATGCGGCTCGTCTCGCGGGCATGGTGGTGCTGGGTCCCGACGGCGAATCCATCGGACGTGTGCGCGACGTCGTGATCGGCATCTCGGTCGTCCGTCAACAGCCCCGGGTACTGGGCCTCGTCATCGAACTTCTCAGCCGCAGAAGAATTTTCGTCCCCATTCTGCGGGTCACCGCCATCGAGCCGGGAGCGGTCACGCTGTCGACCGGCAACGTCTCGCTGCGCCGCTTCTCGCAGCGCCCGGGTGAGGTGCTCGTCCTCGGCCAGGTCGTCGAGACCAGGGTGCGGGTCGACGATCCCGACCTTCCCGCGCTCGCCGGCCTCGACGTCGTCGTGGTGGACCTCGGCATCGAGCAGACCCGGACCCGCGACTGGGTCGTCACCCGGGTGGCAGTCCGGCCGCAGCGCCGCCTCGGCCGGCGCAGCAACGTGTACACCACGGAATGGGACCACGTGCAGGGCCTGACGCCGGCCGGTCTGGCCATGCCCGATCAGGGTGTGGCGCAACTGCTCGAACAGTTCGAAGACAAGCGCCCGGTCGAGGTCGCCGACGCGATCCGCGAACTGCCCGGGAAGCGCCGCCACGAGGTCGTCAACGCGCTCGACGACGAACGGCTCGCCGATGTGCTGCAGGAGCTCCCCGAAGAGGAGCAGGTGGAACTTCTGCGGCAGCTCAAGACCGATCGCGCCGCCGACGTGCTCGAAGCGATGGATCCCGACGACGCCGCGGACCTGCTGGGCACGATGACGCCCGCCGACGCCGAACAACTGCTGCGCCGGATGGACCCGGAGGACTCCGAGGACGTCCGGCGACTGCTGAGCCACTCCCCGAACACCGCGGGCGGCCTGATGACCTCCGAACCAGTGGTACTCGCCCCCGATACCACGGTCGCGGAAGCCCTTGCGCGCGTGCGTGATCCGGACCTCACCCCGGCGCTGGCGTCCCTCGTCTTCGTCGTACGGCCGCCGACGGCCACACCGACCGGCCACTACCTGGGCTGCGTGCATCTGCAACGCCTGCTGCGTGAACCGCCGGCAACGCTGGTCAGCGGCATCATCGACTCCGACCTGCCGCAGCTCGCGCCCGAGGATTCCCTCGGCGCGCTCACCCGGTACTTCGCCGCCTACAACCTGGTGTGCGGCCCGGTCGTCGACGAGGAGAACCATCTGCTGGGCGCGGTGTCGGTCGACGACGTCCTCGACCACCTGCTCCCCGACAACTGGCGCGAGCGTGAATCCGAGCCGCTGATCGTGTCCGTGGAAGGACGCCATGAGTGAACCGTCGTCGAGGCAGCGCCTCGACACGCCGAGGGTTTCCCGATCCTTCGCGCCCCGGCTGGACATCGAAGCCGTGGGCCGGTTCAGCGAGGGCATCGCCCGATTCCTCGGAACCGGGCGGTATCTGGCCATCCAGACCATCGTCGTCATCGTCTGGATCCTGCTGAACCTGGGCGCCTTCGCGTGGCAGTGGGATCCGTACCCGTTCATCCTGCTCAATCTCGCGTTCTCCACCCAGGCCGCCTACGCCGCCCCGCTGATCCTGCTGGCACAGAACCGGCAGGAGAACCGCGACCGCGTCGCTCTCGACGAGGACCGCAGGCGGGCGCAGCAGACCAAGGCCGACACCGAGTTCCTGGCCCGCGAACTCGCGGCGCTGCGGCTGGCGGTCGGCGAAGTCGCCACCCGTGACTATCTGCGCAGGGAACTCGACGAGATCCGCGAGATGATCGAGAAACTGTCCGGGGAGAAAGACGCCGAACCGGGCCGTGCCGGCAAACAGGACACCGGCGCGCGCAAGACGAAGAAATCGAGTTGAGACGTGTGCGGCGATTGCTGTTACACGACCGTTGCCCAATAGGTATGGTGACTGGATTCACAGGCGGTCTCACAGCTAGGACGGTTGAGTGCACATTGGGGGAGGACCTGCGCTCGTGGCAGCGAGGCGTCGAGCAGGGCAGTTCGTCCGCAATCCCGCTGTAGGCGTCGCCGCCGTCCTGACCCCGCTGGTCCTGGCCGGCGCCGTCGGCGCCTCCGCGCCCACCCACACCCCGACACGCGACGCCGCGGTGCTTCCGCTCGCCGCCGTCGCGCCGTCGGCCGACGAACGGGCCGGGATCTCGGTGGTCGCCGTCGCCAAAGCTCCCGCACCGCTGCGCACCGTGGCCGGCACCGCCGCGTCCGGTCCCACCCCGCCGACGATCCTCAACGCGCCGGGCACACTGCGGATCCCGTCGGTGAATCTCGCGGCCTACCGCAACGCCGAGACGATGATGGCCGCCGCCTATCCCGGCTGCGGCGTGAGCTGGAACCTGCTGGCCGGCATCGGCCGCATCGAGTCGATGCACTCCTACGGTGGCGCGACGGACTCGCGCGGCACCGCGGTGCGACCCATCTACGGTCCGACGCTGGACGGGACGTTGCCGGGCAACGAGGTCATCGTCGAGAGCCGCTCCGCCGACCGGGTGGTCTACGCCCGCGCCATGGGCCCGATGCAGTTCCTGCCCGGAACCTGGTCGCGCTATGCCGCCGACGGTGACGGCGACGGGAAGGCCGACGTCCAGAACATCTACGACGCCGCGCTCGGCGCCGCCCGCTACCTGTGCAGCGGTGGGCTGAACCTGCGCAACCAGGCCGACGTGATGGCCGCGATCCTGCGCTACAACAACTCGATGTCCTACGCGCAGAACGTGCTGAGCTGGGCCGCCGCGTACGCGACCGGCGTGGTGCCGTTGGAGTTGCCGCCGATCACCGGGTCGGTGCCCGAGTTGGAGGCCGCCACCACCGCGACGCTGACCGCGCACCTGGACCGTCGCGCCGGGCTGGGCCCGGGTCTCCCCCTCAATGCCACCGGCCTGCCGGCCAACGATCCGCTGGCGCTGATCCCGTTGATGGAACGCACCGACGTGGCCAGCCAGATCAACACCGGGCTTCCGGGCTTCGGCGCCGGCCAGACGCTCGGGCCGCTGCCCGGTCCCATGCCCGCGGCCGCACCGCAGCCCGTCGCCCCGCCGCCCACCTGGGTGCCCCCGTGGGTGCAGCAGCCCGCCCCGCAGAAGCCGGCGCAGTGCGCGGTCTTCTGCATCCAGGACCTTCCCGCCGCGCCGGCGCCGGCGCCCGCGCCGGCGGGCCCACTCGGCCTCCAGCCGGACCCGATGCCGGCGGCACCGGGTCCGGTGGCACCGGGACCGCAGCCCGGCCCCGCACCGGGTCCGGCACCGGGACCCGCGCCCGGCCCCCTCAGCTGACCCACGCGCCCGAATCGGATCCGGCACCCACCTGCGCCTAGACTCGCGGGTGATGTCCTCTACACCTCATGACCTGGAAGCGGCGGTTCGCACCGCTCTGACCAAGGTGATCGACCCTGAACTTCGGCGGCCCATCACCGAAGTCGGCATGGTCAAGAACGTCACCGTCGAACCCGATGCGTCGGTGCACGTCGAGATCTACCTGACCACGTCGGCGTGCCCCAAGAAGACCGAGATCTCCGACCAGGTCACCCGCGCGGTGCAGGACGTCCCCGGAACCGGGGCGGTCAGGGTCACCCTCGATGTGATGAACGACGAGCAACGGGCCGAGTTGCGCAAGCTGCTGCGCGGCGACTCCCGCGAGCCTGTCATCCCGTTCGCACAGCCCGGTTCGCTGACCCGCGTATACGCGGTCGCCTCCGGCAAGGGCGGTGTCGGCAAGTCGAGCGTCACCGTGAACCTGGCCGCCGCGATGGCCGCGCGCGGGCTGTCCGTCGGCCTGCTCGACGCCGACATCTACGGTCACTCCGTACCCAGGATGATGGGCACCGCCGACCGGCCCACGCAGGTCGACTCGATGATCCTGCCGCCCGTCTCCCACGACGTGCGCGTCATCTCGATCGCGATGTTCACCCAGGGCAACACCCCCGTGGTGTGGCGCGGGCCGATGTTGCACCGGGCCCTGCAGCAGTTCCTCGCCGACGTGTACTGGGGTGACCTCGACGTGCTGCTGCTCGACCTGCCGCCCGGCACCGGCGACATCGCGATCTCGGTCGCGCAGCTGATCCCCGGCGCCGAGATCCTCGTCGTCACCACCCCTCAGCTGGCTGCCGCCGAAGTGGCCGAGCGGGCCGGCGCGATCGCGATCCAGACCCGCCAGCGAATCGCCGGCGTCGTCGAGAACATGGTGGACGGACCCGTCATCAAGATGTTCGGTGAGGGCGGTGGCCGCCAGGTGGCCGAGAGCCTGTCGCGCGCCGTCGGTGCCGAGGTGCCGCTGCTCGGACAGGTCCCCCTGGACCCGGAACTGGTCTCGGCCGGTGACACCGGTGTGCCGCTGGTGCTCAGCGCCCCTGACTCGCTGGCCGGCAAGGAACTGCGCAAGATCGCCGACGCCCTGTCCAGCCGCAAACGGGGACTGGCGGGCATGTCGCTGGGGCTGGATCCGGCCGGCCGGTAGAGCGCGCCTCCGGCGCTACGTCGCGTCGGGGTCGAACGGTGTGGACGCCGGATCGACCGACGCCGCCGGTGACACGGCTGACGGGCCGGGCCCCGACTGTGGCTTCGGGGGTTTCGGGCTGTCGGTGTTCGTCGAGTCGAACCTGCCGGTGAAGATCGAGTCGTCCCCGTCGAGCAGATGCTTGGTCAACGCCGCCCGCGGCGTCATGCCCCGCAGCTTCTGCAGCTCGGACAGCGGCTCCCGCAGATCGTCGAACTCCGGGCCCAGGTCCTCACGCAACTGACTCGTCGCACCGGTGATGTAGTCACGGGCCTGACGAACCGCACCGGCGGTCCAGCGGATCGCCCCGGGCAGACGTTCGGGGCCGAGGATCACCAGGCCGGCGATCACCAGGACGAGCATCTCGCCCCACCCGACGTTGGCGAACATCGTTATGTGCTGTCGTCGCCGGTGGGTGTCACCGTCAGCGTCACCACGCGGCCGTCCCGGACCACCTCGACGGGCGCCGCCTCGCCGATCTTGAGTTGCCGGACCGCGACGATCATCTCGTCGGCATCGGCGACCTCGCGGTCACCGACCTTGACCACCACGTCGTTCTCCAGCAGGCCGGCCTGTTCTGCGGGGCTGCCCGGTTTCACGTCCGCGATCTGCGCACCCTTGGCGACGTCGTTGCTGACCGAGCGCGCCGTCAGGCCCAGGGTCGGGTGGGCGATCTTGCCGTTCTGGATCAGGGTCTCGACGACCTGCTTGACCTCGTTGACCGGGATCGCGAAGCCGAGGCCGCTGGCGCTGTCCGAGAGCGACTTGCCGGCGGTGTTGATACCGATGACCTCGGCGTCCATGTTGATCAGCGGACCGCCGGAGTTGCCGTGGTTGATGGACGCGTCGGTCTGCACGCCGTCGATCACCGTGTCGGTGTCCGACCCGTCGCCCGAGAGCGGGACGGGCCGGTGCAGCGCGCTGATGATGCCGTGGGTGACAGTGCTGCGCAGGCCGAGCGGGGCACCGGCGGCGATGACCTCTTCGCCGACCTGCAGCTTCTCCGAGTCACCCATCCGCGCCACCGACAGGTTGTCGACGTTGTCCACCTTGAGGACCGCGAGGTCGGTCTTGGGATCACGCCCGACCAGGTTCGCCGGAACCTCTTTGCCGTCGTTGAAGACCACCGACATCTTGAACTCGCTCGGATTGGTCGCGGCCTCGGAGATGACGTGGTTGTTGGTGACGATGTAGCCGCGGCCGTCGACGACGACACCGGACCCCTGCGAGCCTTCCCGGTCGCTGGTGGCTTCGATCGTCACCACGGAATCGGCAACGGCGGCAGCAACTTCGGCGAACTGCCCGCGCGGCTCTCCGTTGTCGTCGCCACCGCTGGTCTCCAGCGTCACCTTCGAGGTGGTGAACGCGGACACCACCTCGGCGGTGGTGCGGCCGACCCATCCCCCGGCGACACCGATGACGAGCGCGATGAGGCCGAGCACCATGAGCGCGACGAAGGAGACCTTGCCGCCGAACAGGACGTCGCGCACGCCGAGCTTGCCCACCGGGCCGGCGGCCTGCACGGGGGCCGTCGCGGCGACCGCCGGTGTGCCCAGCGCGACCGGTGCACCCGGATTGCGCCAGGGATCGTCCTGATCCGCGTCGTCGCCGTCGCGTTCGGCGTCCAGTGCGCCGGCGTCGGTGGGATGACGCTGAAGCGAGTCACCGCCCTGGTAGGGCCGGCCGAACGCCTCGGCCAGCACGGGGTCGGGCGGCTGATCCTTCGGGGTGAACTCGCCCTGATCGCGGTGCTTCTCCGCGCCGAGGAACGAACCGCTGACGCCGGACGGACGCCCGAACGCGCGCTGCGCGGAGGGATCGACGGGAGGCCGCGACACAGGCCTCGGCTCAAGACGTTTCCGACCGGTCTCGTCCAGATTGGTCACCCGTTCATCGCCCTTCCCTCACCATTGCCGACCTCGGACACGACTCCACGAAGGCCGACGTATTCGGCGGTCGACTTCGCATCCACCCTACCGGCGCTTGCGACGCGCCCGCGGCGGGCCGTCAGCTAACTGCGGCGACTCGGGCGGCTCCTGCGCATCCACCGGAGTCCGGTTGGGGATCTGCGACAACAGCCCCAGCAGCGAGCTCGGAATGTCCACCGGACAGGAATCCCGCAACGCCTCACGGGCCTGCCGCTGCGCATCGACCTCCTGCGCGCACTCCGAACACAGAGACAGATGGTGGGCGGCGCGCAGATGGGCCGTCATCCGCAGCTCTCCATCGGCGAACGCCGCGATCGCCTCGGTCGACAGGTGTTCGGTGGAACCGAACTGCCGTGGGCCCACCGGTGAATCACTCTGGGACGGAAGCCAGGAGAACGCCCGGCGGAAGGCATGTCCGGGATCGAACACCACCGCGCCCCTCTCCACTCGGCACCTGATCAACGCTGTTCTTTCGAATGTAGCGCGACGGGGCGCACTCAGCTTGCGAACGTCAGGCGGACTTGCCCGTGTCCCGGCCCGCGCCGACGTCGGAATGCCGCGCGAGATGGTCACGCAGCGCCTGCCGGCCGCGGTGGATACGACTGCGGACGGTGCCGAGCTTCACGCCGAGCGTCGCCCCGATCTCCTCGTAGGACAGACCCTCGATGTCGCACAGCACCACGGCGGCACGGAACTCCGGCGCCAGCGAGTCCAGTGCGGCCTGCAGGTCCGCGCCCAGGCGCGAGTCGTGGTAGATCTGCTCGGGATTCGGCTCGTCGGCAGGCACCCGGTCGTAGTCCTCGGGCAGCGCCTCCATGCGGATGCGGCCGCGCCGGCGGACCATGTCGAGGAAGAGGTTGGTCGTGATCCTGTGCAACCAGCCCTCGAACGTGCCGGGCTGGTAGTTCTGCACCGAACGGAAGACGCGGATGAACGTCTCCTGGGTCAGGTCCTCGGCGTCGTGCTGGTTTCCCGACAGCCGGTAGGCGAGGCGGTACACCCGGTCGGCGTGCTGGCGGACCAGCTCATCCCAGCTCGGCATCGCCGCCTTGTCGCCGGTGGCGTCGAACACCGCGGTTCCGGTCAGCTCGTCGGTCGGCTCGACCCACTCGGCCTCGGTGAACTGCTCGCGGTGGGCCATGGACACAGGCGCCGCCACGGGCGCCGCGACGGGAGCAGCTGCAGAGACGCTGGACGTGGGGGCCTGCGTGGTGGTCGTCGGATCCTCCAGGTGATGGTGGGGGCCGCCGTGCGGCGACCCGTCGTGTTCGGCAACACGCGCGGATGCGTTTTCATTCCTCGACCGCGCGGAATCGATGCGCGCCGTTCGCACGGTATCGGTGCGTGCGCCGTCTGTCATGCGGTAACCATTTCCCGTGCTGGTGTGTCAGGCATATGAGCAAACTGAACTTTTCCTGAGAAACAGCGCTACCCCGTTTGTCACCAGCGGAAACAGGTGTGATTCTCGCTGCACGCGCGGGCGTGTCGGCGACGCCGGCGACAGCCGTTGGCTCTACGCTGCGGGCATGGCCAGCACCGACGAGCCCGCAGCCGCGTCCGGCGACTCCACCGCGCGGGCCCGCCAGGCCGAGGCGATCGTCAATCACGCCGAACACTCGATCTCCGAGGACGCGATCGTCGCCGCCGCCAGGGAGCGCGCCGTCGACATCGGCGCAGGCGCGGTCACACCCGCCGTCGGAGCGCTGCTCTGCGTGCTGGCCAAGCTCACCGGCGCCAAGGCCGTCGTCGAGGTCGGCACCGGTGCGGGCGTGAGCGGGCTGTGGCTGCTCTCCGGCATGCGGGAAGACGGCGTGCTGACGACCATCGATGTCGAGCCGGAGCACCAGCGAATCGCCAAGCAGGCCTTCAGCGAGGCCGGCGTCGGACCCGGCCGCACGCGGCTGATCAGCGGCCGCGCGCAGGAGGTCTTGACCCGGTTGGCCGACGAGTCCTACGACCTCGTCTTCATCGACGCCGCCCCCGCCGATCAGCCCCAGTTCGTGGTCGAGGGCGTGCGCCTGCTCCGCCCGGGCGGCGCGATCGTCGTACACCGGGCAGCACTCGGCGGCCGCGCCGGGGACGCCTCCGCGAAGGACAGCGAGGTGTCGGCGGTCCGCGAAGCCGCGCGACTGATCGCCGAGGACGAGCGACTGACCCCGGTGCTGATCCCCCTCGGCGACGGCCTGCTCGCCGCCGCCCGCGACTGACCCCCCTTCCCCCGCGAGCAGACACATACTCGGGCGCGTCGCCGGCGCGTCGTGCGAGTTCGCGTCTGCTCGCGGCCGGACCCTTGACGGGAAGCTGAACGCGCGTTTAGCCTACTGAACATGCGTTCAGCCGACGATCTCACGGCTGCGGCCCGCATCCGGGACGCCGCCGTCGAACTGTTCGGCGCCGAGGGCTTCGCGGTCAGCGTGCGTACCATCGCGGCCGCGGCGGGCGTCAGCCCCGGGCTGGTGATCCATCACTTCGGCTCGAAGGACCAACTGCACAAGGCCTGCGACGCCTACGTCGCCGAGACCGTGCGGGCAGCCAAGAGCGACTCCATCCAGACGTCGGATCCGGCGACCTGGCTGGCGCAGATGGCCGAGATCGAGGAGTACGCCCCCCTGATGGCGTACCTGGTGCGCAGCCTGCAGGCCGGTGGGGAACTCGGAAAGATGTTGTGGCGCACCATGACCGACGACGTCGAACAGTACCTCGAAGACGGCGTGCGAGCCGGAACCGTCAAGCCGAGCGCGGATCCGCGGGCCAGGGCGTTCTTCCTCTCGATGGCCAGCGGCGGCGGCTTTCTGCTCTACCTGCAGCTCCACGAGAGCACCGACATCCGTGTCGTGCTGCGCGACTACAGCGAGGCGATGGTGCTGCCGGCGCTGGAGCTCTACACCCACGGCCTGCTGACCGACTCGACGATGTACGACGCCTTCGTGGCTGAACGCGCACACGACCATTCGTCCCCCTCGACAGGAGCACGCGATGCCTGACACCTCACCCGTTGTGGAAATCCGTGGGCTGCGAAAGGCGTTCGGCCGCACGCAGGCTCTCGACGGTCTCGACCTCACCGTCGCACCCGGCGACGTGACCGGGTTCCTCGGGCCCAATGGGGCGGGCAAATCCACCGCCATCCGGGTGCTGTTGGGTCTGCTGCGGGCCGACGGCGGCGACGTCCGTCTGCTCGGTGCAGACCCCTGGCGCGACGCCGTCGCACTGCACCGCCGGATCGCCTACGTGCCAGGCGATGTGACCCTGTGGCCGAACCTGACCGGTATGCAGGCAATCGACTTCCTCGCCGCCCTGCGCGGAGACGGCGTCGACACCCGGCGGCGTGACGAACTCATCGAGCGCTTCGAACTCGATCCGCACAAGAAGGCGAGAACGTACTCGAAAGGCAACAGGCAGAAGGTCGCCATCGTCGCCGCGTTCAGCACCCGCAGTGAGCTGTTCATCCTCGACGAACCGACATCGGGACTGGATCCGCTGATGGAGAAGACATTTCAGGAATGCGTCCGCGAGGTCGCCGGCCGGGGTGCGGCGGTTCTGCTGTCGAGCCATATCCTCGCCGAGGTCGAAAAGCTCTGCGACAACGTCACGATCGTGCGCTCCGGCCGCACGGTGCGGTCCGGGACGCTGGCTCAGATGCGCCACCTCATGCGCACCACCGTCACCGTGCGGGTCCGTGGTGACGGCCGCGCCCTCACCGACGCACCGTATGTCCACGACCTGCGGACCGATGACGGAGCGCTGCGCTTCTCGGTCGACCGCGACCATCTCGATCGCGCGGTCCTCGATCTCACCGCCCTCGGCATCGAGGACCTCGCGGTGGCACCGGCATCGCTGGAGGACATGTTCCTGCAGGAGTACCAAGGCGCAAACCGGTGAGTACCGCGGGCCATCTCACCCACACCCGGCACGCCGCAGCGCCCGCGTCGTCCAAGTCGATGTGGACGCACACCGGGCTGCTGATCCGACTTGCACTGCGACGCGACCGGATTCGGCTGTCGATATGGATTGCGACGCTGACGCTGCTGATGATCTACACCCCCAACGCACTGGAACTGGCATACCCCGAGGAGGCCCAACGGCTCGCACGGGTCAACCTACTCAAGACACCCGCCGGAATGATGATGGGCGGGCCCGTGTTCGGCGTCGACGAAACCGATCTGGGCGTGATGATGGCCAACGAGCTGATGCTCACCCTGATCGTCGCCACCTCGATACTGGCCATCCTGACGGTGATTCGGCACACCCGCGCCGAGGAGGAGAGCGGCACGGCCGAGCTCGTCCTGGCCTCGGTCGTCGGCCGGTACGCGCGCACCACCGCCGCCCTGAGCGTGGCCGCCGGGGTCAACGTGGTCCTCACCGTCACGATGACGGCTGCGATGGTCGCGAGTGGATTCGGGGTCGCGGATTCGCTGGGCATGTGCGCCGGGGTGACCGCCGTGGCGATGGTGTTCGCCGCGCTGGCGGCGGTCACAGCCCAGATGTGGCGTGCCGCAAGGGCCGCCACGAGTACGGCGATGGCGGCGCTGGCCCTCGCGGCGCTGATCCGCGGCATCGGCGATGTGATCGACAACTCGGGCAGCGCCCTGAGCTGGTTCTCCCCCATCGCCTGGGCACAGCAGATGCGGTCGTTCGTCGACCTTCGCTGGTGGCCTCTGGCGCTGTTGGTCGGACTGACACTCGCCCTCGTCACGCTGGCCGCCGCACTGGAGGGGCGCCGCCAGTACGACGACGCGACGCTCGCGTCCCGCGGTGAACACCCCGACGCGAAACCTGTCCGCGGCGTCCTGGCCCTGCACCTCGTCCTGCAGCGCGGCCAGACCATCGGCTGGTCGGCCGGACTCTTCATCGCGGGGCTCGCCTTCGGGTCGATGACGAAGTCGCTGCTCGACGCCGCCGAAGGCAATGAGCTGATCGCACAGATGATCTCGGCCCAGGGCACCGACGGGGTGTACATGACGATGTCGCAGTTCCTGGCCGCCGCGGCCTCGGCGTATGTCGTGTCCTGCGTCCTGCGTCTGCACGCCGACGAGAGGTCCGGCCTCGGGGAGGCGGTGCTCGCCGGTGCGGTGTCCCGGTGGCGTTGGCTGTCGACGAGCGTCGCGGCGGCGGTGCTCGGGGCGACGGTGTTGATGTTCTTCGCCGGCCTGGGCAACGGCGTGGGCGCCGGGATCACCCTCGGCGAGCCCGGGACGGTCGGCAGACTCACGGTGGCGGGCCTCGCGTTCGTTCCCGCCTTGGCGGTGATGGCGGGGGTGGCCGCTGTCGGTGTCGCGCTGCGCCAGCCCTGGATCGGTTGGCTCGCAGTCACTTCCGTCGTCCTGTCGCTCTACCTCGGCGCGCTGCTGCGCCTGCCGCGCTGGCTGATCGACCTGTCGCCCATCAGCCGCACAACGGTGCCCACCGATGTCCCGTTCGTCGCGCTGGTCGTGATGTGCGTGGCGGCGGCCGCCCTGACCGTGCTCGCGGGATTTCTGTACCGCAGACGCGATGCGGCGTGACCGCGCGGGCTTCTGTAGCCGCCGCATACTGAAGCCATGGAGTTGCTCACCGGGTTCGGCCTGGCGACGGCGGCCGGCCTCAACGCCTACATCCCGCTGCTCGCCCTCGGACTGCTCGGCCGCTTCACCGAACTGGTGACGCTGCCCGCAGGCTGGGCCTGGCTGGAGAACGGCTGGGTCATGACGATCGTCGCAGCCCTGCTGGTCATCGAGGTCGTGGCCGACAAGGTCCCCGCCCTCGACAGCGTCAACGACGTCGTCCAGACCTTCGTGCGTCCGACCGCAGGCGGCATCGTGTTCGGTTCCGGCACCGCAGCGCAGACGGCGACGGTCACCGATCCCGGCGCGTTCGCCCAGTCCGGGCAGTGGATACCGGTCGCCATCGGAGTGGCGATCGCGTTGGTGGTGTCGCTGACGAAGTCGACCGTGCGGCCGGCGGCCAACGTCGCGACCGCGGGTGTGGCCGCGCCCGTGCTGAGCACCGTCGAGGACGTCGCCAGTGTTGCGTTGGTCTTCGTCGCGATCCTGGTTCCGGTGCTCGTGCTGGTGGCCGTGCTCGCACTGGCCTGGGCGGCGGTGCGGCTCCTCCGCCGACGCCGCGCCGCGGCCCAGACACCACGGAACTGAACTCGTGCGGAAGGAGCGAACGGGTATCCCGGCATCATGCAGACCTTCCTGCCCTACCCGGACTTCGTCACCTCTGCGGAGATCCTGGACACGCGCCGGCTCGGGAAACAACGTGTCGAGACCATCCAGGTTCTGCGCGCCCTGACGGTTCCCGGGTACGGCTGGCGTCACCACCCCGCCGCGGCGATGTGGGCCGGCTACGAGGAGGCGCTGGTCCGGTACGGCCTCGACATGTGCGATGTGTGGTGCCGGCAGGGACGCGGTGACACCTGCGCCGCGACGCTACGCAGCGATCTGGCGACCGGAACCGGTCTGGAGATCATCCGGACCCAGGACGAGCTCGCGGCCGCAGACGAAGTGCCTCCGTGGCTCGGCGACGCCGACTTCCACCTCAGCCACCGCTCGGCCCTGCTCCGCAAGGACCCCGCGCACTACCGGCACCACTTTCCCGGCGTGCCCGACGACCTGCCGTACGTGTGGCCCGCCTCGGACCGTCCCCGGCGTGTGCCGGTGACCAGTTAGATCCACACGCCCTTACCGACCGCCACGACGCCGCCGGCGCTGACGGTGAACCGTTCCCGGTCCTTGTCCAGGTCCACACCGACCATCTCGCCGGGACCCACGACGACGTTCTTGTCCAGGATCGCGTGGCGCACCACCGCGCCGCGCCCGATCCGGACACCGGGCATGATCACGCTGCCCTCGACGATGGCGCCGTCATCGATCGCCACGTTCGACGACAGCACCGAATTACGCACCGACGCAGCCGAAATGATGCTGCCGGCACCGACGACCGACTCCTGGGCGGATCCGCCGTTGACGAACTTGGCCGGAGCCAGGTTCTCCGCGCCACCACGGATCGGCCAGCGCTTGTTGTACAGGTTGAAGATCGGGTGCACCGACACCAGATCCATGTGCGCGTCGTAGAAGGCGTCCAAGGTTCCGACGTCACGCCAGTAGCCGTGGTCGCGTTCGGTTGCGCCGGGCACCTCGTTGTTGTTGAAGTCGTAGACCGAGGCCATCCCGTCAGCGACCAACCGCGGGATGATGTCGCCGCCCATGTCGTGGTCGGAGTCGTCGTCCTCGGCATCGGCCCGGATCGCGTCGATCAGCACCTTGGTGGTGAAGATGTAGTTGCCCATCGACGCGAACGTCATCTCCGGATCGTCGGGGGTGCCCGGCGGGTCGGCCGGCTTCTCCACCCAGCCGCGGATGCGCCCGGAGTCGTCGGCGTCGATACACCCGAACGCGCTGGCCTCCGAGCGCGGAACCCGGATGCCGGCGACGGTCGCGCCCGCGCCACTCTCGATGTGCTGCTGGACCATCTGTTCGGGATCCATGCGGTACACGTGGTCGGCGCCGAAGATCACGATGTAGTCGGGATCCTCGTCGTAGATCAGGTTCATCGACTGATAGATCGCGTCGGCCGAACCGGTGTACCACCGGGGGCCGAGGCGCTGCTGCGCCGGAACCGGGGTGATGTACTCACCGGCCAGGCCGGACAGCCGCCAGTTCTGTGAGATGTGGCGGTCCAGCGAATGCGACTTGTACTGGGTGAGCACACAGATCCGCAGAAAGCGGGCGTTGACGAGATTCGACAGCACGAAATCGATGAGGCGGTATCCGCCACCGAAAGGCACCGCAGGCTTCGCGCGGTCGGCGGTCAGCGGGTACAACCGCTTTCCCTCGCCGCCTGCGAGGACGATGCCCAGCACATGTGGCGCTTCCCTCATGTTTCCAACCTATCCGCACGCCGGGACGGCGGCCAGCCATTCCTCGTTTTGTCGCGCGTCGCCGGCCCTGTCGCGACGCCCTGACGAGGCGTTTCCGGGCTGTCCGTCAAGACAATTGGGGATGGGGCGCAGCGGATCGCGAAGTTGGATACGGTCTCTGCCATGCGGGTGGCGATGATGACGCGGGAGTATCCACCGGAGGTCTACGGCGGCGCCGGCGTCCACGTCACCGAGCTCGTCGCGCAGCTGCGACGACTCTGTGAGGTCGACGTGCACTGCATGGGCGCGCCACGTCCCGATGCCATCGTCGCGGCCACCGACCCGGCGCTGGCGGGCGCCAACCCGGCCCTGACCACGCTGTCGGCGGACCTCAACATGGTCAACGCGGCGGCGCAGGCCCAGGTCGTGCACTCCCACACCTGGTATGCCGGAATGGCCGGGCACCTTTCGGCGCTGCTCTACGGAGTGCCGCATGTGCTCACCGCGCACTCGCTGGAGCCGATGCGGCCGTGGAAGGCCGAACAACTCGGCGGGGGCTACCGCATCTCGTCCTGGGTGGAGAAGACGGCCGTGGAGGCCGCCGACGCGGTGATCGCCGTCAGTGCCGGCATGCGGGAGGACGTGCTGCACGCCTACCCGACACTCGATCCGAGCAGGGTGCATGTCGTTCTCAACGGCATCGACACCGACAAGTGGCGTCCGGTCGACGCCGGCGGCGAGGAGTCGGTGCTGACCGAACTCGGCGTCGACCTGTCCCGTCCGATCGTCGCGTTCGTCGGACGGATCACCCGGCAGAAGGGCGTCGCCCATCTGGTCGCCGCCGCGCACCATTTCGATCCCGGCATTCAGCTGGTGCTGTGCGCCGGCGCCCCCGACACCCCGGAGATCGCCGAGGAGGTGGCCTCCGCGGTGCAGCGTCTCGCCGAGGCACGCACGGGCGTGTTCTGGGTGCGGGAGATGCTGCCACAGCCCAAGATCGACGAGATCCTGTCAGCGGCAACGACGTTCGTGTGCCCGTCGGTCTACGAGCCGCTCGGCATCGTGAACCTGGAGGCGATGGCCTGCGCGACGGCGGTCGTCGCGTCCGACGTCGGCGGCATTCCCGAGGTGGTGGCCGACGGGCAGACAGGTCTGCTGGTGCACTACGACGCGAAGGACACCGCGACGTTCGAGCGCCAGCTCGCCGAAGCCGTCAACAGTCTCGTCGCGGATCCACAGCGGGCCCGCGAGTACGGGGTGGCCGGACGGCAGCGGTGCATCGACGAGTTCTCGTGGGCGCGCATCGCCGAGCAGACCCTGCAGATCTACCGGTCCGTCACGGCCTAGAGGGCGACGCTAGCTGGTCACTCCCTTGAGCTCGTCGCCGAGGGCTGCCGCCTCTTCGGGAGTGAGTTCGACGACGAGTCGTCCACCGCCTTCCAGTGGAACCCGCATCACGATGCCTCGCCCCTCCTTGGTTGCTTCCAGTGGACCGTCTCCAGTCCGGGGCTTCATCGCCGCCATCGAGTGCTCCCTCCACAATGGGCGTGCCCGTCAGGGCCTGGTCTGTCCGTGAGCCGGAGCTGGGCACCGTTCGACGTGCACTGACAGCACCCGGCTCTGAACTGCTACAGACCTCCATTGTTCCCTATCCGGGCCGAGTCGTGTGCGAAGACCCGGCTATAGCCGTCGGGATGGGGGGTCGGGCTTCGCTGGAGCGGCCCACCGAGCGCCACGACGGACCCGCGGCGTCACCCCTGCAGGCGGGGTGCCCAGCAGTCCGCGGTGTGGTCGTCGACCATCCCGGTGGCCTGCATGAGCGCATACGCCGTCGTCGGTCCGACGAAGCGGAAGCCACGCTTCTTCAGTTCCCTGGCCATCGCCGTCGATTCGGGCGACACCGCCGCGACGTCGGACAGGCTCGCGGGACGGGGCCGGGTCATCCGGTCGGACGGCGCGAACGACCACAGCAGTTCTCCGAGATCGTCCCCCGCCTCGGCCATCTCGATGACCGCACGGGCATTGGAGATGGTGGCGTCGATCTTGGCGCGGTTGCGCACGATGCCCGCGTCGGACATCAGACGCGCCACCTCGCCGTCACCGTAGGACGCGATCCGCTCGACGTCGAACCCGTCGAACGCGGCGCGGAAGTTGTCCCGTTTGCGCAGGATGATCAGCCACGAGAGGCCACTTTGGAACGCCTCCAGGCTGACCCGCTCGAACAACGCCGCCGACCCGTACAGCGGGCGCCCCCACTCGTCGTCGTGATAGTCGCGGTAGAGCGTGAAATCCTCCGGCGAGAGCCGGGACTCGTCGATCCATCCGCACCGGGTCCGCGCGTCGGGTTCGACGTCGCTCACATGTCGTCCCGCGCGTACTCGCCCGGATGCGCATCGGAGCTCTGCGCGTCGTCGAGGGTCGGATCCTCGACCCCGTGCGCGGCGCGGACGGCGGCCAGTTCACCGCGCAGCGCGTCGATTTCCCGACCGAGGCGATCCAGCACCCAGTCGACCTCGCCGGTCTTGTAGCCGCGCAGGGTCTGGGTGAACTTCACCGCGTCGACATCGGCCCCGGTGACCCCGGAGGCGGGCAACACCGTGGCGGTGGTGCCCTGCGGCAGCGGCGGCAGCACCTCTCCGCGGCCGAACAGCACACTGCCCACAGCGAACAAGACGATCCCGACGAGCACCAGCACCACGAGGTAGAGCAGGACGAGTGTCACCCCTCGATAGTGCCCGACGGCACCGACGGATCGTCAGCGAGGACGCAGGGTGACCATCGGCGGACGGTCGTCCAGCGACACCGTCGACGTCCGCGGCGTGTAGTCCTCGCCATCGGCGAAGAACTGGGTCAGGCCGATCCCGGAGTCGGGCACCCCGCACCGCGACAGCAGGGTGCCGATGACCTGCCTGCTCATCGACGCCAGCTCGGTCAGCGGGCGGTTGCGATGGGTGCGCACGCCGAGGTTGACCTGCGCGATACCGTCCAGACCCAACCGGTCGTAGGTGTCGATCAGCAGCCCGATCTCGACGCCGTAGCCGGGCGCGAACGGCACCGCCGTCAGCAGCTCGCGGGTGCCGGCGTACTCGCCGCCCAGCGGCTGGTACAGGCACATCAGCTCGGGCCGTAGCGAGGCCAGCAGCGGGCGCGCGACGAGCTCGGTGACGCGTCCGCCGCCGTTGGCGTCCTCTTTCCCGCTGACCATCAACGGCCGACGGTAGAAGCCTTTGACCAGGTGCACGCCCTCGGCGATCAGCAGCGGCCCGAGGAGTTTGGGCACGAACATCGGGTCGGGGTCCAGGAGGTCCGAGTCGACGAACACGATGATGTCGCCCGTCGTCGCGGCCAGCGACCGCCACAGCACCTCGCCCTTGCCGGGTTGGGGCGCCACCTCGGGCAGCGCGACCTCGCGGCTCACGACGCGTGCGCCGGCGGCGACCGCCCGGATCTCGGTGTCGTCGGTCGAGCCGGAGTCCAGCACGATCAACTCGTCGACGAGCCCACCGAGCAACGGCGTGATGGTCTCGACGACGCCGGCGACCGTCTCCTCTTCGTTGAGCGCGGGGAGCACCACCGACACGGTGCGGCCGCGTTTGGCGGCCTCCAGTTCGGCGATCGACCAGGTCGGCCGGCTCCAGCTGCGGTCCTTGAGCCAGCGGTGTTCGGCGACACCGTAGGTGGCCAGCTCGTCGACGCGATCAGACAACACAGTCATGCCAATCCCCTCACCGTGCGTTTCGGCGGACGGGCGCCTTGGATTGACGCAACCATCTCCAGTACTCGACGTGTGGGCCCCACCTCGTGTACCCGGAACACCGCCGCACCGTCGGCGGCCGCCAGAGCGGTCGCCGCCAGCGTGCCCTCGAGACGCTCGGTCAGGCCCACACCCAGAGTTTCCCCGACGAAATCCTTGTTGCTCAGCGCCATCAGGACCGGCCATCCAGTGTTTACAAGCTCTTTTACATGGCGCAACAAACTAAGACCGTGGTAAGTGTTCTTGCCGAAATCGTGGGTCGGATCGATCAGAATCCGGTCCCTGGAGACCCCGAGCGACACCGCACGCTCGGCCGCGGCGGTCACCTCGGCGAGGACGTCGTCGACCACACCACGCTCGGAGAGTCCGTAGTTGACCCGGAACGGTCGGGTGCGCGGCACCGCGCCGCCGGTGTGCGAACAGACCAGGCCCGCGTCGAACTCCGCGGCCACGCCGGCGAGGTCGGGATCGGTGCCGCCCCAGGTGTCATTGATCAGGTCGGCGCCCGCGGCGCACGCCTGCTTGGCGACCGCGGCGCGCCACGTGTCGACGCTGATCACCTGGTCGGGAAACGTGCCCCGCAGCCACTCGATGAACGGCACGACGCGGGCGATCTCCTCGTCGACGTCGACGGTCGTCCCGGGTCCCGCCTTCACCCCGCCGACGTCGACGATGTCGGCCCCGTCCGCGATGACGCGGTGCGCGGCCTCCTTGGCGGCGTCGTCGCTGAACGTCGCGCCGCGGTCGTAGAAGGAGTCCGGCGTGCGGTTCACGATCGCCATGATCAGCGCACGATCACCCGCGACCGGACGGCCCAGAAACGTCGACTGCACATTCCCAGGCTACGGTTCACCGCGAATCCGGCGCGCTCGACGACGCTCGGCGTCGTTTTGCGCGCCCGATCCGCCCGCTACTTGGGCTTCTTGCCGTCCTTCACCTCGACGAGGTACTCCTCGTAGAACTCGACGTAGCCCTCCTCGCGGCCGGAGAGCACGTAGATCGGGTCCTCGACCTTCACGTCGTCCTCGTCGCCCTCGCCGCTGGAGCCGCCATAGCCCTCCTTGCGCAGGTCGCCCTTCTGACTCTTGAAGGTCGACGTGTGCGCCAGCTCCTCGACGATGCGCACGAACAGCGGCACCGCATAGCCGGGCAGCTTGTCGAAGGCGGCCTTGGCCAGCGCCTTGCCGTCGAACTCCTTGCCGTCCTTGAGCTGGATCGCGACCATGCCCGCGCGACCGCCGGTGTCGGGGACCTCGACACCGAACACCGTGGCCTCCTCGACCTGCGGATCGGTCGACACGGCCGCCTCCACCTCGGTGGTTGCGACGTTCTCGCCCTTCCACCGGAACGTGTCGCCGAGCCGGTCGGTGAAGGCGGCGTGACCGAACCCCTGGCTGCGCATCAGGTCGCCGGTGTTGAACCACACGTCGCCGTCCTTGAACGCGTCGCGCACCAGCTTCTTCTCCGACTCCTTCTTGTCGGTGTAGCCGTCGAAGGGCTGGAAGTTGCTGACCTTCGACAGCAGCAGGCCGGGCTCGCCCTTCTTGACCTTCTTCACGCGCCCGTTCTCGTCGCGGAGGGGGTCACCGGACTCGTCGTACTCGACGAACGCGATCGGGCTGGGGCAGATGCCGGTCGTCTTGTCGAGGTTGAAGAAGTTGACGAACGCGGTGTTGCTCTCGCTGGCGGAGTAGAACTCGCACACCCTGTCGATGCCGAACCGCTTCGTGAAGTCGTCCCAGATGGCGGGGCGCAGACCGTTCCCGCAGATGACCCGGACCTTGTGCTTGCGGTCGGTGGGTTTCTCGGGCTGGTTGAGCAGATAGGCGCAGATCTCACCGATGTAGACGAACGCGGTGGCGTCGTAGCGGATCACGTCGTCCCAGAACTTCGACGCCGAGAACGACTTGCCGATCGCCAGGGTCGCACCGGAGTTCAGCACCGACGACAACGCGACCGTCAGCGCGTTGTTGTGGTAGAGCGGCAGGCAGCAGTAGAGCGTGTCGTTGCTGTTGAGGCGCATTCCGAGCCCGCCGAAGCCGGCGAGCGCGCGCAGCCAGCGGTAGTGGGTCATCACGCTGGCCTTGGGCATTCCGGTGGTCCCGGAGGTGAAGATGTAGAACGCCTTGTCCTTGGCGAGCACCGCGGACGTGGTGGCCGGGTTGGTCGTCGGCGCCGTCTCGGCGAGCTTCTTGAGCTCGTCGAGCGTCATCAGCCCGTCGGTGTCGGCCCCGGATTCGGTGATCGGCTCCACGAAATCGGTCTCGGCGACCATCACCGAGGCGGACAGCAGCCCGACGCTGTGCTTGAGCACCTCGTCGCGCTGGTGGTAGTTGAGCATCCCGGAGATGGCGCCGCACTTGACCGCGGCGAGCATCAGCAGGATCGGCTCGGGCGAGTTGCGCATCATGATGCCGACGACGTCACCGTGGCCCACACCCTTGGCGGCGAGCACCGCGGCGTACCGGTTGACGATCTCGTTGGCCTCGCCGTAGGTGATCTCGCGGTCCTCGAACTTGAGGAAGACGTTGTTCGAGTACTGCGCGGCCCGGTCCTGGAAGACCTTGCCGATCGAGGTCTTCGCCGAGGGGCGCGCGCCGAACCCGGTGACGACGCCCCGCAGCATCGTCGGCGTGTCCTTCACCAACCCCGGCACCTGCTTGGCGATATCGAGCAGCCCGACGCTGCTGCGGGTCCCCGACTTGTTGCTCACTGTGCCTCCGCTGTCTCCGCTGCTGCTGTGTGGGTCACCCTAACGGTGGTGCGCAGGCGGTCAGAGCCGCGTCGACGTCGTCGACGACGACGAGGGAATCCATCGCGTCCTGTGCGACGTACCCCGTCCCGACCAACCCCCGCAACCACGCCAGGAGGCCGTCGTAGTGCCCAACAGTGTCGAGCATCACGATCGGCTTGGTGTGCATACCCAAATAGCCGGCTGTCCAGGCTTCGAAGAATTCTTCGAGGGTGCCGATGCCGCCGGGCAGCGCGAGGAACGCGTCGGCGCGGTCCTCCATCACCTGTTTGCGCTCGCGCATGGTGTCGGTCACGACGAGCTCGTCGGCCTCGGTGTCGGCGACCTCCCGGTGGACGAGCGCCTTCGGGATCACCCCGACGGTGTAGCCGCCGTGCGAACGCGCGGCGGCCGCCACCGCACCCATCGCCGAGACGTTGCCGCCACCGGAGACGAGAGTCCACCCCCGGTCGGCGATCCCCGCACCGACTTTGCGGGCGAGTTCCATCAGCTCGGGATGCACCGGGCCCGACGCACAGTAGACGCAGACGGCCCACTCACGGTCTGGATCTCGGGACACACCACCAACCTATCCGCATAGACTCCGGCTTGTGCCTGCGCCTCTGCCTCTCGGTTGGGTGATCGCGCCCGCTGAACCGGCCCTTGACCAGCTCGAACTCGGTGTCCGGACGCGCGCAGGCGCCGTGCTGATCGGCCCGGCGGGGGTCGGCAAGTCGACGCTGGCGCGCCTGGCCGCCGAACACCTGGCCCCGGACTTCCCGCGCATCGACTGGGTGTCGGCGACGACGGCACGGCAGGGCGTGCCGTTCGCCGCGTTCGAGAACCTGGTGACGGTCCCCGAGACGGGGTCGACGACCGTGGTGTTGCGCGCGGCCAGAGACCAGCTCGGCGACGGGCGTCTGCTCGTCGTCGACGACGCGCATCTGCTCGACCCGTTGTCGGCGGCACTGGTCTACCAGTTGGCCGCCGAGGGTGCGGTCCGCCTCCTGCTGACCGCGACCGTGGCCGACACCCCGGTGCCCGCGGAGGTGACCGCGCTGTGGCACGACGGCCTGGTCGCCCGGGTCGACGTGCAACCGCCGGGACACGAGGACGGCAGGCTGCGCGCGCAGATCGGCGAGTTCGTCGCGACGCTGCCCGTCCCGGTCCGCTCGGTGCTGGGCTTCCTGACGGTGTGGGACCCGTTGTCGCGTGCCGATGCCGACGCACTGGCCGGAGCCGATGCGGTGCGCGACGCACTGGCCTGCGGCGCCGCGACGCTCACCGGCGACGATCTGCGCCCGGCACACCCCCTGCTGCTCGACGCCGTCCGCGACGCACTCGGCGGCCCGGAGTTGCGGCGGTTGCGCACCGCCGTCGTCGCGCGCGCGACCGAGGCCGGTGAGGGTGTGGTGGCGCGGCTGCGCGCAGCTGCCCTGGCGGTGGACAGTGACGGTGCGCAGGCCCTGGTGGATGTGTGCGCCGCCGCGAACGAGGCCCTGCGGCTCGGCGATCTCGAGTTGAGCGAACGTCTCGGCCGCGCCGCACTGGGCCGGTCCCCCGGCCTGGCGGCCCGTCTCACGGTCGGCTACGCGCTGGCGTGGCAGGGGCGGGGCCGGGAGGCGGACGCGGTGCTCGCCGAGATCGATCCGGGCTCGCTGTCCGAGGACGAGCTGCTGGCGTGGGCGCTGCCCACCGCGGCCAACCAGTTCTGGATGCTGTCGGAACCCGAACGGGCGACGGCGTTCCTGCAGGCGACCCGGGGCAAGATGACCTCCCCGGCGGCCCGCGTCACGCTCGACGCGCTGTCGGCCACGTTCACGATGAACGCCGGGAACCTGGGCCGGGCAACCGAACTCGCCACCGAGGTGCTGACGTCACCGGACGCCGATGACACCGCGGTCGGCTGGGCGGCGTCCGCGGCCGCGCTCAGCGCCGCGCGCACGGGACGGTTCGACGAGGTCGACGCGCTCGCCGAACGGGCGCTGTCGGCGGGCCAACCGGGCCTGCTCCGCTTCACCAGCGGCTTCGGGCAGACCACCGCGCTGGTGATGACCGGGGAGCCGGAGCGGGCTCTCGAGCTCGCACAGCGGCTCGCCGATTTCGCCCAGCGCCGCCAGCCGGGCCGCGCGATCGGTGAGGTCCTGGTCGCCGACGTGCTGATCGCATCCGGGGAGCTTCCGCGCGCGGCGTCGCTGCTGCGGGAGGCCGCGGCCACGCTGGCGCCGACCGGGTATTCGTGGGGGCCGCTGGCCTGGATGCTGCTCGCGCAGGCACTCGGGCAGCTCGGGTTGACGGTCGAGGCGGGAAAAGCACTGTCGCGCGCGGAATCCCGGCACGGCCTCAAATCGATGCTGTTCGCCCCGGAGCTGGCGCTGGCGCGCGCGTGGACCATGGTCGCCCGCCGCGACACCCACGGTGCGGTGGCCGCGTCCCGGGAGGCGGTCAGAGCCGCCGAGCGCGGGGGCCAGACGGCGGTCGCGTTGCGCGCCGCGCGGGAGGGCGTCCGGGTGGGCGACCCGCGGGCCGCGGAGACGTTGCATCGGCTGTCGACCGAGCTCGATTGCGCGTTCGGGCGGGCCGCGGCGACGTAGCCGGCAGGGATCCGCTCGAAAATCAGTGCGCTCGGTGCCGCGCCGGCGACTCTAGGATCGAGACACCGACGGATCCGGAGAGTTGTGATGAGCCAGCCTTTTTCGGTGGATCCCGACGGCGTGCGCGCCCTCGGGGAGATCCACAGCGGTGTCGCCGCGGACCTGGGATCGATGTCTGCATCCGCAGCCGGGTCTCCACCGGTGACTGCGACCCACGGAACCATCGCGACCGCCGTGGACACCGCGCTCGGCGGCGCCCTGGGTAGCCGGGCCCGCTCGTTGACCCGCACTCGCAGCCTCAGCGAGACCATCTCCGAGCTGCTGCACCAGGCGACGCTGGCCTACGAGCGAGGCGACGAGCAGGGAGGCGACGCGATCCGCGCGGCGGCCGACGCGATGGCTCAGGATGAAGGCTCACAGACCACCGCGGGCGGCGCGACGACCGGCGGCACCCCCGCCGGAGCGGATCCGTTCGCGCAGGCCGTCGGTCAGCTCGGCCAGCTCGGCCAGTTGTTCACCGCGCCGCTGGCAGCGCTGGCCCAGCCCCTGCAGCAGCTTCCCCAACAACTGATGCAGGGGCTGCAGCAGGCCGACCGATCAGCCACTGGCGCACCAGGAGTCGACACGAAGGCACCACCCGGTGCCGCCACCGCGGGGGCCGACGGCGCGGAGACCAGCCTCGACGAACCCGACGCCGAAACCGACGACGAAACCGACAACGAGGCACCCGAACGGGACTCCGAGGACGACGTCGAGGCGAGCCCCGGAGACGGTGCCGCTGCCGACCCGGCACACGCGGGTCCGACCGCCCCGGCACCGACCGCACCGAAGCCCGCGCCGATCCGCCCCGCACTCGGTTAGCCCTCTGCTCTCAACGACGCGTCGGCCAACCGGCCTTCTCCGAGGTGCAGCACGCGGCCCACGCCGATCGCGTCCAGGAACGCCACATCGTGGCTGACCACGACGAACGCGCCCCGGTAGGCGACCAACGCGCTCTGCAACTGGGCGATGCTGGTGAGGTCGAGGTTGTTCGTCGGTTCGTCGAGCAGCAGCAGGCGCGGCGCGGGCTCGGCGAACAGCACGCATGCCAGCGTCGCCCGCAACCGCTCGCCTCCCGACAGCGCCCGCACGGGGAGATCCACCGCATCGCCGCGGAACAGGAACTGCGCCAACAGATGTCTGCGCCGCGTCGCAGCCAGGGCGGGGGCCGACGTCGCCAGATTGTCCGACACCGTCCGGTCGTCGTCGAGCAGATCGAGACGTTGCGACAGGTAGGCCACCCGCCCGGCGGCAGCCTGCACCGTCCCCGCATCGGGCGCCAGATCCCCGCACAGCGTCCGCAGCAGGGTGGTCTTTCCGGTCCCGTTGCGGCCGGTCAGCGCGATCCGCTCCGGCCCCCGGATGGTCAGGTCCACCCCGGCGAGAAGAATTCGCCCATCCCGATGCACCTGTAACCCGCGGGCCTGCAACACCGTTCGTCCAGAAGGAACCCCGGTACCGGGCAACTCCAGTGCGAGTTCATCGCTGTCGCGGACGGCCCGCTCGGCAGTGTCGAGGCGGAGCTGCGCCTCGTCGATCCGGCGGGCGTGCACGTCGTCCGTCCGCGCGGCCGTCTCCTGCGCGCGGCGCTTTCGCGCGCCGGCGACGATCGTCGGCAGCCCGGCGTCCTTGAGCGTGCGTCGGGCTCTGCCCGACCGGCGGTCGGCGCGTTCGCGCGCCTGCTGACGCTGTCGCTGTTCGGTTTTGATCGCCTGCTCGGCGTTGCGGACCGCGTCGCGGGCGGCACGCTGCGCGTCTGCGACCGAGGCCCGATAGTCCGTGAAGTTGCCGCCGAAGGAGACGATGGCGCCGCGGTCGAGCTCGGCGATGCGGTCCATCCGGTCGAGCAGCACGCGGTCATGGCTGACGAGGACCAGGCAGCCGGCGAAGTCGTCGAGGGTGTCGTAGAGCGTGCCGCGGGCGGCGGCGTCGAGGTTGTTGGTCGGTTCGTCGAGCAGCAGGACGTCGGGTCGTCGCAACAGCTCGCGGGCGAGGCCCAGCGTCACCACTTCCCCGCCCGACAGCGATCGCAACGACCGGTCGAGCCCGACGTGCCCGAGACCGAGGCGGTCGAGCTGGGCGCGGGTGCGCTCTTCGACGTCCCAGTCGTCGCCGATCGCGGTGAATACGGCGTCGCGAGAATCCCCGTCAGACAGTGCTTTCAGCGCGTCGAGCGCCTCGGCGACACCCAGCACCTCGGCGACCCGTCGGTCGTCGAGAAGCGGAAGCGTCTGGGGCAGATGACCGATGGTGCCGTCGACGACGACTGTCCCTGCGGTGGGCGACAATTCGCCGGCAATGAGCCGCAGCAGCGTGCTCTTACCGGAGCCGTTCGATCCGACGAGTCCGGTGCGGCCGGGCCCCGCCCAGAAGTTCAGGTCGGTGAACAACGCCTTCGGAGGCCCGGTGTCGAAGGAGAAGGACAGATGGGTACAGGTGATCGACGGCATGCGGGAGCTCCCGGTGAGGTACGGACGAGGGTCTGGTTCCTCAGTGCGAGAGCATGTGTTTCACGGTAGCGGCGGGGTCAACCGATTAAGCCTTGATCCACCGATCGAATAGGAGTTGGGGCGGGTTGTAAAAACGAAATGCCCTGTCGCGGTGAAAGAATGGGATTTGTCTAGGATCACATTCGGTCAGAACGAAGGGCATCTCGTAGATGCAACTATCTCACACTCGTCCTGTGGCGTCAGCCCGCTTTGATGACCCCAATCTGGTGTCGTGTGCCGGGCTGGTCCCGATGGCCGCTCTGGCTCATCAGTGCGGGTTGAGCAGCCTGGCTGATGAGCACATCACGGTGCCGACCGACAAGGGCGCCAACGCCGGGGCGAAAGTCTTGTCGCTGGTCGCGGGCATGGTAGCTGGTGCTGACAGCATCGATGACATGGCCTTGCTGCGCCACGGCGCGATGGGCACCGTGTTCGACCGCCCGTACGCCCCGTCGACGCTGGGATCGTTCCTGCGCGAATTCAGCTTCGGTCATGTCCGCCAACTCGACGCCGTGGCGGCGCGGTTGCTGGCCGGTCTGCACGAACGCACTCCGGTGCTGGCCGGTGTTGACGGTCCGGTGTGTGTTGATCTCGATGACACCATCATCGAAGTGCACGGCTACACCAAACAGGGATCTGGTTACGGATACTCCGGGGTCCGTGGGTTAAATGCGCTGATCGCCACGCTCACCACTGAGCATGGTGCACCGATCATCTGCGGCCAACGCCTACGCAAAGGCGCCTGCGGATCAGCACGTGGAGCTGCCCGCATCGTCGGCGACACGCTGGCCACCGTGACACGACTGCGCTCTTCGGCGGCAGCCACCCGGCCGCTGCTGCGAGCCGACTCGGCGTTCTACGGCTACCCAACCGTGGCGGCTGCTCTGCGCGGTGGTGCCGACGTGTCGATCACCGTGCGCCTGGACCCAAAAGTCAAAGCCGCCATCGCCGCCATACCCGAGGACGCCTGGATCCCGATCCAGTACACCGACGCGATCTACGACGAGAACACCCAGCGCTGGATCTCGCGCGCCGAGGTCGCCGAGATCGACTTCACCGCGTTCAGCTCCCGCAAAACCAGCGAGCAGATCCCCGGCAGGCTGGTGGTGCGGCGCATCCCCGACCTCAACCCCGCCAGCGGCGAGGGGCAGACCACCCTGTTCGACACCTGGCGCTTCCATGCCTTCTTCACCACCACCGACCTCGATACCGTCACCGCCGACAAGACCCACCGCGGCCACGCGCTCATCGAGCAGGTCCACGCCGACCTCAAAGACTCTGCTCTGGCCCATCTGCCCTCGGGGCGATTCGGCGCCAACGCCGCCTGGCTGGTGTGCGCAGCGATGGCGTTCAACCTCACCCGCGCCGCGGCCACCCTGACCGGACCAGCGCTGGCCAAAGCCCGCACCGGCACCATCCGCCGCACCCTGATCAGCGTGCCGGCACGCATCGCCTCCTCGGCCCGACGCCTGACCCTGCACCTGCCACGCAACTGGCCCTGGGAAACCGCGTGGAACACCCTGTTCCACAGTCTGTTTGGCCGAAACCGGCCACTGCTGGCCTAACAGAGCAACCCCAACCGCCCGCACGAGACGAAAGACCCACAGGAACAAGCCGATACCGAGATCGGGCCATCACACACACCCACCTCACGGCACACCCCGGGCCCAACGCACACAATCGAAATCGACTTCACACCGACAGCTCACCGGTGGATCGAGGTTAAGTAGCGCCGCAGCATGTCGGTCACCGCGGTGATCTGTGCGACCTCGACGTGTTCGTCGACGCGGTGCGCGAGATTCGGGTCGCCGGGACCGTAGTTCACCGCCGGGATGCCCAGGGCGGCGAACCTCGACACGTCGGTCCAGCCGTACTTCGCACGCACCTGTCCGCCGGCCGCCTCGACGAGCGCGGCCGCGGCGGGTCTGGTCAGTCCCGGCAGCGCGCCTGCCGCGGAGTCGGTGAGCTCGATCTCGACATCGAGCCCGTCGAACACCTCCAGGACGTGGGCATGGGCCTGCTCGACGCTGCGGTCCGGCGCGAACCGGAAGTTCACGGTGACGCTCGCGGCGTCCGGGATCACGTTGCCCGCCACACCTCCGTCGATACGCACCGCCGAGAGTCCCTCGCGGTAGGTGCAGCCATCGATGTCGACACTGCGTGCCCGATACGCCGTGAGCCGGGCCAGCACGTCGCCGAGTTTGTGAACGGCGTTGTCGCCCAACCAGGATCGCGCCGAGTGCGCGCGTGTGCCCGTGGCTCGCACCACCACCCGCAGCGTGCCCTGACAGCCGGCTTCGATGTAGCCCCCGGACGGTTCGCCCAGGATCGCGACGTCGGCGGCGAGCCACTCCGGCAGCTCCCGTTCGATCCGGCCCAGCCCGTTGGCCGACGCCTCGATCTCCTCGCAGTCGTACATCACCAGGGTGATGTCGTGCGCAGGGTCGGCGATGGTGGCCGCCAGATGCAGGAACACCGCGTCCCCGGACTTCATGTCCGAGGTTCCGCAGCCGTGCAGGATCCCGTCGGCGAGCCGGCTCGGCAGGTTGTCGGCCGCGGGGACGGTGTCGGTGTGGCCGGCGAGCAGCACCCGAGACGGCTTTCCGAAGTTCGTACGCGCCAGCACCGCGTCGCCGTGGCGGATGACCTCGAAACCGGTGGTCTGTTCGCGCAGCGCGGTCTCGATCTCGTCGGCGATGCGGGTCTCGTGCCGCGACTCGCTGGGGATGTCCACCAGCGCCGCGGTCAGCGTGATCGGGTCGGCGTGTAGGTCCAGCACACCGGCCACGTTAGCCGGTTGCGCCGCCTTCCCGGGCTGGTCGGGACCCCGCGGAGCATGAGCACGGTCCGGCCCCCGGGTAGCCTGATGCACCGTGACTTCCGCAACTGGTGCCTCTGGCGTCGGCGTCGCGACCATCGCGGCCGACGGTTCCGTTCTCGATACCTGGTTCCCCGCGCCGGAGCTGACCGCCGACGGACCGTCCGGAACGTCGCGGTTGTCGGTGGCAGAGGTACCTGCCGAACTCGCCGCGCTCGCCGGCCGGGACGAGGACCGCGACGTCGAGGTCGTCGTGGTGCGCACCGTGATCGCGTCGCTGGCGGACAAGGCCGTGGACGCCTATGACGCCTATCTGCGCCTGCATCTGCTGTCGCACCGCCTCGTCGCACCCCACGGGCTGAACGCCGAGGGACTGTTCGGAGTGCTGACCAACGTCGTGTGGACGAGTCATGGCCCGTGCGCGGTGGACGGTTTCGAGGCCGTGCGCGCGAAGCTGCGCCGCCGGGGACAGGTCGCGGTGTACGGCGTCGACAAGTTCCCTCGGATGGTCGACTACGTGTTGCCCTCCGGGGTGCGGATCGCCGACGCGGACCGGGTGCGCCTCGGCGCACATCTCGCGTCGGGCACCACGGTGATGCACGAGGGTTTCGTGAACTTCAATGCCGGCACCCTGGGCAGCTCGATGGTCGAGGGCAGGATCTCGGCGGGTGTCGTGGTCGACGACGGCTCCGACATCGGCGGCGGGGCATCGATCATGGGGACGCTGTCCGGTGGGGGCACGCAGGTCATCTCGGTGGGCAAGCGGTGTCTGCTCGGCGCCAACGCGGGCCTCGGCATCTCGCTGGGTGACGACTGCGTGATCGAGGCCGGGCTGTACGTCACGGCGGGCACGAAGGTGACCCTCCTCGACGAGGGTCGGACGGCCACGACTGTGAAGGCTCGCGAACTCTCCGGCGCGAGCAACCTGTTGTTCCGCCGCAACTCGGTGACCGGCGCCGTCGAGGTGGTCAAGCGCGATGGCACGGGAATCACCCTGAACGAGGCGCTGCACGCCAACTAGGTGCTGATGCCCCGGCGTCGACGATGAGACGCCGAATATTTGCTGAATTCTGCGTGCGCTGTGCAGATTGGGCGCGCGGACCGGCGGCCGGGGCACAACTGATCTTCGCCGAACATGTTTTGGCTATTTACGCATGTGCAAATTATGCTGTGTCCCGATGATCTTGAAAGCCGGGTGCCGACCAGCGGCTTCCGCAGCATTCGAGAAGGGACGCTGACCTTGTCAGGCACCGCTTACGCACCAGGCAAATCACCACTGTTCGCCAGTTTGGCGGTTGCGGTCGGACTCGGCGGCAGCGCCCTCGGGGCCGCGGCGTTGCTGGCACCCGAGGCAGCCGCAGCGCCCGATGACTGGCTGCCGGCCGCCCCGTACTCCGAATGCCTGCCGCCCGCCGACGGCTGCGCGAACGTCGGGGCAGCCGTCGGCGCCGAAGGAGCGCACGGATCTGCGAATCTGGCAACGCTGCAGGCGGCCGGGTCGAATTCCCTGTTCCGTCCGTTGTTCGGCAACGGAGCCGACGCGCCCGCCGACTGCGTCGGCACCGCCTGCAACGGTCGCCACGGCGGGCTGATCTGGGGCAACGGCGGAGCCGGCGCCAACGGCGGCAACGGCGGCAACGCGGGCCTGCTCGGCAACGGTGGACGCGGCGGCGACGCGACGACACCCGGCCAGAACGGCGGGCACGGCGGCAACGGAGGACGACTCTGGGGCAACGGGGGCGACGGCGGCAACGGAGCACTCGGCGTCGTCGGACCCGCGGGCGCCGGCCCGACCCCGCCGAGCTCGCTGCCGGCGGCGACGGGCACGCGCGGCGACAGCCCGCCGTACGGGTACGGCAATCTGGTCGGCGGCGACGGCGAGACCGGGGCAGACGGCGGTCGCTATCCGTTCGGCGCCAACTGGAGCCTCGACCTGCCGGTCGGCGGCGCCGGCGGGGCCGGCGGCTGGGCGAACAGCATCGACGGCAGCGCCACGGGTGGCAACGGAGGCACCGGTGGCAACGGCGCGTTCGGCGGTCGCGGCGGCAACGGCGGCGCCGGCGGTTCGGCGTACGGCCGGGGCGGGATCACCACCGGCGGCAACGGAGGCGCAGGCGGCGACGGAAGCACCGGGGCGGCAGGCGGGCGAGGCGGCGACGGCGGATCCGCATCCGGTGGATACGCCGTGGGCGGCGACGGCGGAGACGGCGGCCGGGGCGGCACCGGTGCCGACGGCGGCACCGGCGGCATCGGGGGCGCCGGCGGCAATGGCGGTCGCGCCGGTCTGTTCGGCGGCAACGGCGGCAAGGGCGGCGACGGCGGCTCCGGCGGTGACGGCGGCGTGGGCGCCACCGGTGGCGTGGGCGGCGACGGCGGCGTGGGCGGCGGAATCCTCACCGCGACGGGATCCGTCGGCGCGGGAGGCTCCGGCGGTACGGGCGGCACCGGAGGCCGCGGCGGCGACGGCGGAGAAGGCGGCGCCCCGGGACTCGGTGGCGCCGGCGGCCTCGCCGGTAGGTCGGGCGCCGACGGCAGGGCCGGCGATGCCGGAACGGGCGGCCGGGGCGGCGCCGGGGGCCATGGCGGCAAGGGCGGCATCAGCGGAACGGGCACACCGGGCGGCGCGGGGCAGTCGGGACAGTCGGCGACGGGCCGCTCCGGAGGAGCCGGCGGCGAGGGTGGGTCCGGCGGTCCCGGCGGCGCAGACGACTGACCAGTGCCGCCGCGGCGGCTATCCCGCGGCGTTGGGTTTGAGCGGCGCGCACTCGCCCTGCGCGTCCGCGGTGAGCTCGAAATGCCAGATCTCGTTGGCATAGATCTGGCAGAGGCCGAACTGCCGTCCGTTGGCGATCAGCCAGTGGTCGGCCTCGGGCGGGCCGATGTCGACAGCCTGGCCCAGGACATGTTTGGACACCTCGGGGGTTGCGACGTACTCGGCGGCGGCTGCGACGCTGCCGTACGCGACGACGGCATCGTCGAACAGCCTCTGCTGGAACCCTTTCGAGCGCCAGCCGGAGGTCACCGTCATGTCCACACCGCCGGCCTGCGCGGCGCGTGCGGCATTCTGGACGGCGGCGAGGAGCGCGGGATCCAGTTGCGACAGAATGGGATTCGCAGTATCGAACGGTGACAGCGGACGACCGTCGGGGAGCCAGCCTCCGGTGGTGTCCACGGCGCCCGTTCCGATGCTCAATGTGTCTGCGGGCGTGGCCTGCGCAACCGGGGCCGGCGGCACCGTGATGCTGGTCTGGACGAGCATGACCTCGGGTGCGTGCCCACACGCCGCCAGCACCACGGCCGTTCCGATCGCGGCGAGCGTGCGCGAAATCCCGCGAAACGCCGGCGTGTTGCCCGCCGACACGCACGCTCGCGGTGCGGGGTGGGGGGTCACGATCCGGCCGCCAGAATGCAGAACTCGTTGCCTTCGGGGTCGGCCAGCACCACCCAGGTCTGCTCACCCTGACCGATGTCCACCCGCCGGGCGCCGAGTCCGATCACCCGCTCGACCTCGGCCTGCTGATCGTCGGGGGTGAAGTCGAAGTGGATGCGGTTCTTGACGGCCTTGCCCTCGGGCACTGCGAGGAACAGCCAGTCCGGACCCACCCCGCCGGGTGCCCGCAGCACCACATCCCCGTCGTCGGTGTCCTCGGCGGGCCACCCGAGGACCTCCGCCCACCACGCCGCCAGAGCACGGACATCGTTCGCGTCGACGCAGATGTCGCTGAACCTCAAACCCACTGCGCCAGTTCCTTCTTCATCACCTTGCCCATCGCGTTGCGCGGCAGGCTCTCGACGATCCGGACCTCGCGGGGCCGCTTGTGCGCCGACAGCTGTCTGGCCACGTAATCGATCAGCTCGTCGGGCTCCGCCGCGCCCACCACGAACGCGACGATCCGCTGCCCGAGGTCTTCGTCGGGCGCTCCGATCACGGCGGCCTCCCGCACCCCGGCATGGCCGAGCAGCACCGTCTCGATCTCGCCGGCGCCGATGCGGAATCCGCCGCTCTTGATGAGATCGACCGACTCCCGGCCGACGATGCGGTGCATCCCGCCGGAGTCGATGACGGCGACGTCACCGGTCTGGTACCAGCCGTCGTCGCCGAGCACCTCGGCCGTCGCGTCGGCACGGTTGAGGTATCCGTCGAACAGCGTGGGGCTCTGCACGTGCAGCCGGCCGATCGACTCCCCGTCGTGCGGCAGTGCCGTGCCGTCGTCGGCGACCACCCGGGTCTGCACACCCGGCAGCGCCATCCCGACCCAGCCGGGCCGGCGCTCCCCCGAGACCAGGGTGCTCAGCGTGATGAGTGTCTCGGTGCTGCCGTAGCGCTCGATCGGCCGGTGCCCGCTCAACGTGGCCAGCCCGTCGAACACCGGCACCGGCAGTGCCGCACTTCCCGACACGAGCAGGCGGGCCGGGGCGAGCGCACGTGCGGCATCACCGTCCTCGACGATCCGCGACCACACCGTCGGGACCCCGAACAGCAGCGTGCCGCCCAGCTCGCTGACCGCGTGGGCGTACGCGTCAGGAGTCGGTTTCCCGGTGTGCACGAAGCGGTTCCCGATCCGCAGCGACCCGAGCAGTCCCAGCACGAGGCCGTGCACGTGATACATCGGCAGCCCGTGGACCAGGGTGTCGTCGGGGGTCCACTGCCACGCGTGGGCCAGCATGTCGATGTCGGCGGCGATCGCGCGCCTGCTGACCACGACGCCTTTGGGCAATCCGGTGGTGCCCGAGGTGTAGATGATCATCGCCGTCGCGTCCGGGGGCGGCTCGGCGTAGCGGTGCCAGGACCGGGCGTGCATCCGCACGGGAATGTGCGCGAGTCCGTCGGCGTGCTCGGGCAGTTCACCGAGCCATCCCTGCGCACCCGAGTCGGTCAGGATGTGTCGTCGCTCGGCGGCCCCGACGTCGGCGGGCACCGGGACGAATGGCACTCCGGCGATCAGGCAGCCGGCGACGGCCAGCACCGTCGTCGCGGTCGGCCGGGCCAGGATCGCGATCCGCGACGCACCGGCGACCCGTTCGGCCACCGAGGTCGCCGCCCCGACGAGATCACTCCGACTCAACGACACCCCGTCGATGCGCACCGCATCACCGAGGTCGGCACCGGCGGCGACGGCCGCAGGGTTCAAGGACGCCAACAGCACAGCGTGAGGCTACCCCTGACGCTGGTCATACTGGTCGGTGTGGATTACATCCAGGCCGTCGGGACGCGGGAGATCTATCGAAACCCCTGGCTGACGATCCGAGAGGACGACATTCGCAGGCCCGACGGCAGCCCCGGGGTGTACGCGGTGGTGGACAAGCCGACGTATGCGCTGGTGATTCCGCGCGACGGCGAGCGCTTCCACCTCGTCGAGCAGTTCCGTTACCCGATCGGTTTGCGACGGTGGGAGTTCCCGCAGGGCACTGCGCCCGACCGGGCCGACCTCGACGGCGCCGACCTCGCCGCACGTGAGCTCCGCGAGGAGACGGGCCTGATCGCCGCGTCGATGACCGAGATCGGTCTGCTCGACGTCGCCCCGGGGATGAGCAGCCAGCGCGGGAGGGTGTTCCTCGCCACCGGGATCACCGAGGGTCCGCACGACCGCGAGCACGAGGAGCAGGACATGCGCAGCGCCTGGTTCACCCGCGCAGAGGTCGAACGCATGATGCGCGAACGCGTGATCACCGACGCGCAGAGCATCGCCGCATGGATGTTGATGCACCTCACCGGCCACTGAGGTCACGAGGTACGTTCCGCACGAACGTCATTCGGATCGGCCACCGATACCAAGCCGTGATCCAACCGTGCCCGTACGCGTCGTGTCGATGCGGCATCGTGACGGTTGCGGCAATTAAGTTGAAGTGCCACACCGAAATAACCCAGCACCTAATTCAAAACAGCGAGGAACTCATGTTGGCCCGACAGGCGCGCCACGCGCTGACAGCCGCGGCTGTCGTTGCGGCAGCGGCTGTCTGCGGATCGGCCACCGCGTCGGCCGCCCCGGTCGACTGGAGCGGGCGTTACACGGTGGTGACCTTCGCATCGCAGAAGATCGGCACGAGCATCGCGACCCGACAGCCCGAACCGGACTTCAGCGCGCAGTACACCTTCAGCACGTCCTGTGTCGGCACCTGCGTGGCGACGGCGTCCGACGGGCCGGTGCCGTCCAATCCGACCATCCCGCAGCCGTCGCGCTACACGTGGGACGGCCGGCAGTGGATCTTCAACTACAACTGGCAGTGGGAGTGTTTCCGAGGTGAGGGTCTCCCCCGCGAATACGCGGCCGCCCGTTCACTCGTGTTCTACGCACCCACCGCCGACGGTTCCATGTACGGCACCTGGCGTACGGAGATCCTCGACGGCGTCTGCAAGGGCACCGTCGTGATGCCGGTGGCCGCCTACCCGGCGTGAGGCCCGTCGAGCAGTCCGTCGACGAGGGCTGTCGGTGAACCGAACCGGTGCGCGGTCACCGAGACCGCCTGTTCCCGCAGGAAGGTGAGCAGCTCGATCCGCCCGGCCTCGACCACCGGTTGCGCGTAGAGCGCGATGTCCGCCCTGCCGCCGCTGTCCTCGGCGAAGGCCTCGCGACTCCCGCCGATCAGCCGGACCCGCGTCGGAGCGTTGCCGCGCAACAGCTTCCGCCAGCTGCCGGGATCGTCGTCGCGCACGGTGACTCCGCGCGACCGCAGCATGCCCGCGAGCGCGGGGTCCAGCGGCGCGGCGCTCGACAGCGTGATCCCGGCGCCGGACAGCAGACCCGCGGCGACCACCCGGAGCAGCGACGCGGTGTGCCCGCCCTCGGTCCGCACGGTCACCGGCACCGGGCGGTAGCGCAGGATGTTCTTCTCCGCGGTCAGCGCCGCCACGTCGCGGGCCTCGCCGAACTCCTGCTCCCAGGCCAGCGCATCCGACTTCAGAGATCGCCCGAGGAATTCCAGATCCGCCGCGCTCAGGTCCAGACCTGCTGCGGCGGAGAGGAATTCGTTGATTTCCGGGGTCAGTCGGCCGGCTTTCGCCGCCGGGGCGGTGTCCCACTCGCTGAGCCCGATCAGATAGTTCGGGCCGCCGGCCTTGGCCCCGGCACCGACCGAGGACTTCTTCCAGCCCCCGAACGGCTGGCGCGCCACGATGGCCCCGACCGTCGACCGGTTGACGTAGGCATTGCCTGCCTCGACCCGGTCGATCCAGCGCTCGATCTCGCGCCGGTCGAGACTGTGCAGGCCGGCCGTCAACCCGTAGTCGACCTGGTTCTGCATCGCGATCGCCTCGTCGAGGTCGCGGGCCTGCATCAAACCCAGTACGGGACCGAAGTATTCGGTGAGATGGAATTCCGAACCGCGCCGCACCCCGGTCTTGACCCCGGGCGACCACAGCCGGCCGGTGTCGTCGAGCCGCCGTGGCTCCACAAGCCACGTCTCCCCCGGCCCCAGCGTGGTGAGCGCCCGCAGCAGTTTGCCCTCTGCAGGTTCGACGACCGGACCCATCTGGACGGTGGGGTCGGTCGGATAGCCGACGTTCAGCGAGCTGACGGCGTCGACGAGCTGGTCCCGGAATCGGGTCGAGCGTCCCACCGAACCCACCAGGATGCCCAGCGAGGCCGCCGAGCACTTCTGCCCGGCATGCCCGAACGCCGAGTACACCAGGTCTTTCACGGCCAGGTCGACGTCGGCGTGGGGGGTGATCACGATCGCGTTCTTGCCGCTGGTCTCGGCCAGCAGGGCCAGGTCGGGCCGGAAACTGCGGAACAGCGCGGCGGTGTCGAACGCGCCGGTCAGGATCAGTCGGTCGACCCGCGCGTCGGAGATGAGCCGGGCGCCCAGCTCGCCTTCGTCGAGGTGGACCAATTGCAGTGCGTCGCGCGGAATCCCGGCATCCCAGAGCGCCTGCACCATGAGCGACCCGCACCTCCTGGCCTGCGTGGCGGGTTTGATCACCACGGCGCTCCCGGTGGCCAGCGCGGCCAGGGTCGAACCCGCGGGGATCGCGACCGGGAAGTTCCATGGCGGCGTCACCACGGTGAGCCCGACCGGCCGCGCGGTGGCGCCGTCGACACGGTCGAGCTCCTCGGCCAGCGAGGCATAGTAGTTGGCGAAATCGACGGCCTCGGAGACCTCGGGGTCGCCCTGGTCCAGGGTCTTGCCCGTCTCGGAGGCCATCACCTCCAACAGCGTGGCGCGACAGCCCTCCAGCGTCGCCGCGGCGCGACGCAGAACGGCGGCGCGCTGCGCTCCCGACAGGGCCGCCCACCGCGAGCCTGCGTCGACACCGCGGGAGATCACCCCGTCGAGCTCGTCGACCGTCGTGACGGTGAATTCGTCCACCAGCGCGCACCCCGCAGTCGACCCCGCGATGCGCTCGGTGACCGCGCGTCCCCACGCCCGGTTGCCCGGCAGCGCCGGATCCGTGTCGGCGACGTTGGAGAACACGTCCCGCATCGCGGCCGCCGGATCGTCGGTCCGCCTGTCCTGCCGGCGGTTGGGCGGGGGAACACCGTCGTCGACGGCGGCCAGTGATGCGGCGAACCGGTCCCGCTCACGGCGGAAAAGTGTGTCGTCGCTGTGCAATTCGAAGACCGCCGACATGAAGTTGTCCTGGCTGGCGCCTTCCTCGAGCCGACGCACCAGGTAGGCGATCGCCACGTCGAAGTCCTCGGGGTGCACCACGGGCACGTAGAGCAGCAGGTTTCCGACCGTCGCCCGCACCGCCTCGGCCTGGGCGTCGGCCATGCCCAGCAGCATCTCGAACTCGACGCCGTCGCGGACGCCGCGCCGCCCGGCCAGGATCCACGCGTAGGCGACGTCGAACAGATTGTGACCGGCGACGCCGATGCGCACGTTGTCGATGTGGTCGGACTGCAGGGCGTAGTTCAGCACTCGCTTGTAGTTGGTGTCGGTGTCCTGCTTGGTCGGCCACGTGGCGACCGGCCAGCCGTGCAGGGACGCCTCGACGTGCTCCATCGGCAGATTGGCGCCTTTGACCAGACGCACCTTGATGCCGGTACCGCCGCGCTGCCTGCGGTCGCGGGCCCAGTCCTGGAGCCGGATCATCGCGCTCAGGGCATCGGGCAGATAGGCCTGCAACACGATGCCGGCCTCGAGGGTGCGTAGTTCCGGCCGGTCGAGCAGACGGGTGAACACCGCGATCGTCAGCTCCAGATCGCGGTATTCCTCCATGTCGAGGTTGATGAACTTGGGGGTGGCCGCGGTCGCCGCCTGGGTGAACAGCGGCAGCAGGCTCTGCTCGATGTGGTCGACGGCCTCGTCGAACGCCCAAACCGAATGCGGAGGCACGCTCGCCGAGACCTTGATCGACACGTAGTCGACGTCGGGTCTGGCCAGGAGCCGCTCGGTGCCCGTCAGGCGCCGTCGCGCTTCGCGCCGCCCCAGCACCGCCTCGCCGAGGAGGTTGACGTTGAGGTTGACCCCGCGACGGCGGATCCGCTCGATGGAGCGGCCGAGGCGGGCGTCGGTCGCGTCGGCCAGGAGATGGCCGACCATCTCGCGCAGGGCGCGGGAGGCGATCGGGATCACGACGCCGGGTAGGACGACGGATACTGCCGCACCGAGCCTGATGAGCAGCCGCAGATGCCACGGCAGGAACCCGGGCGCGGTGCGGGCCAGCTCGCGCAGGTTCGCCGCCGCGACGCGGGGGTCGTCCGGGCGGATCACGCGGTCGACGAACCCGACGGTGAAATCGAGCCCGCCGGGGTCGCGCAGCACGTCGGCGAGCCGTCGTGCCGCAGGTGCGACGCGGTGTCCCGCCGCGTCGTCGAGCCAGCGCCGGACCAGGGTTTCGACTTCGGACACCAGGTGCTCGTCGCCGCCGATGCGCGTCATCTACCCACGATAGGGGTGTGCGCTAGGAACCGAGGCGCTCCACGGCCGCGTCGATGCGCTCGTCGGTCGCGGTCAGCGCCACCCGGACGTGCCGGGTGCCGCGTGGCCCGTAGAACTCTCCGGGGGCGACCAGGATGCCGCGCTGCGCGAGCCATGCGAGGGTGTCGCGGCACGGCTCGTCGCGGGTGGCCCACAGGTAGAGGCCCGCCTCGGAGTGGTCCACGGTGAACCCTGCGGACACCAGCGCGGGCAGCAGTGCGTCGCGGCGACGCTGATAGCGGGCTCGCTGCGTCCGCTCGTGCGCGTCGTCGTCGAGAGCGGCGACCATCGCGGCCTGAATCGGCGTCGGCACCATCATCCCGGCGTGCTTGCGCACCGCGAGCAGTTCGGCGACGACGGCGGGATCGCCGGCGACGAAACCGGCGCGGTACCCGGCCAGCGACGACGTCTTCGACAGCGAGTGGATGGCCAGCAGCCCGGTGTGGTCGCCGTCGCACACGGCGGGGTGCAGCACCGAGACGGGGGTGGCGTCCCAGCCCAGACCCAGATAGCACTCGTCGGACGCGACCAGCACGCCGCGGTCGCGCGCCCAGCTCACCACCTTGCGGAGGTGGTCGACCCCGAGCACCTTGCCGGTCGGGTTGCTGGGTGAGTTCAGGTACACCAGTGGCGGGGCCGCGGGGCCCAGCTGTGTCAGGGAGTCCGCGCGCACCACCGCGGCGCCGGCGAGCAGCGCACCGACCTCATAGGTCGGGTAGGCCAGTTCGGGGACCACGACGGTGTCGGCCGCGCCGAGGCCGAGAAGCGTCGGCAACCACGCGATCAGTTCTTTGGTACCGATGACCGGCAGCACCGCGGCGGGGTCCAGGCCGGTGATCCCGTAGCGCCGGTGCAGCGCGGCGACCGCGGCGTCACGCAACGCGGTCGTGCCGTGGGTCGTCGGGTAGCCGGGGGCGGAACCGGCCGCCGCGAGCGCGTCGCGGATCACCGGCGCCACCTCGTCGACCGGGGTGCCGACCGAGAGGTCGACGATTCCACTCTCGTGGGCACGGGCCGCCGCGGTGACGTCGGCCAGGGTGTCCCACGGGAACACCGGCAACGACGCGGAGACCGGGGCTCTCAGCCGCCGGCGGGCGAGCTCAGCCGTGGGCTCAGTCCTCACCCTGGGGAGGGAGGTCCTTGACGGCCTGGGGATCGTTGTCGGTCTGACCGACCTTCGACGCACCGCCCGGCGAACCGAGTTCGGTGAAGAAGTCGGCGTTGATCTGCGTGTAGGCGCTCCACTGCTCCGGAACGTCGTCCTCGTAGTAGATGGCCTCGACCGGGCAGACCGGTTCGCAGGCGCCGCAGTCGACGCACTCATCCGGGTGGATGTACAGCATGCGAGCACCTTCGTAGATGCAGTCGACGGGGCACTCTTCGATACATGCCTTGTCTTTGACGTCGACGCAGGGCTCGGCAATCGTGTACGTCACGTACTTCTCCTCAGTCCTCTCGAACTACCTGTCCAGTGGGCTGCTGCTTCGGCAGAGTCGCTTGATCCCCGCAGCCAATCCCAGCAAGTATCCATGCCGATAGTTGGACGCGTGTCTCAGTGTGCCCTAACTTGCGCGCAGTTACTGATACTAAACGTCCCACATACCCCTCGCCTAGTAGCGACACCCCTTCGCAACCTCCCGGTCCCCTTGCACCGCGAGCGCGCGCGTCTGCACCCGACACGCCGTTGAATTGCGTGCTTTCGCGCGCGCTCACCGTGCGCGAGCGTCACGCCCGAGCCGACGGGGAATTTATCCGGACCGCAGTCCGTTTATCCGGGTGATCCGCCGGACCCGCCGGCGGCGCCGCGAAAGAGAGACGTTCATGCCCACCTCCACCACCGATGCCACCACCGCTGCGACCGCCGTCCTGCCCACCGGAACCTGGACCATCGACCCCGTCCACTCCGCCGTCACCTTCTCGGTACGCCACCTGATGGTCAGCAAGGTCAGGGGCGGCTTCGACACCTTCAGCGGCACGGTGACCGTCGCCGAGGACGGCGCGCCGTCGGTGCGCGCCGAGATCGCGGTCGGCTCGGTCGACACCCGCAACGAGCAGCGCGACGCACACCTGCGGTCCGCAGACTTCTTCGATGTCGAGAACCATCCCACCGCGACGTTCGTATCCACCGCGGTGCGCCCGGACGGCGACCGCTACGTCCTCGACGGCGACTTCACACTCAAGGGCATCACCCGGCCGATCTCCTTGGCCCTGGAGTTCAACGGCGTGAACCCCGGCATGGGCCACGGCGAGGTCGCGGGCTTCGAGGCGTCGGTCGTGGTGAACCGCAAGGACTTCGGCATCGACATCGACATGCCCCTGGAGACCGGCGGCGCGGTGGTCGGCGACAAGGTCACGATCACCCTCGAGATCGAGGCGACCAGGCAGGCCTGAGCCCTACTGCCCGCCGAAATTGCATTCCAGCAGCGAAAGATCGAGTGCGCGCCTGCTGGAATGCGATTTCGGCGACGGGGGGACGTCAGGCCGCGAGGGGGCTGTAGTCCGTCGAGCGTTGCCGCGCGGGGCGGCCGATGCCCTCGGCGATGGCGACCAGCTCCGCGACGGTCTTGGCCGAGCCGTTCTCCGAACCCGCCATCCGGGAGATGGTCTCCTCCATCAACGTGCCACCCAGGTCGTTGGCGCCGCCGGTGAGCATCACCTGGGTGCGCTCGATGCCGAGCTTGACCCAGCTGGTCTGGATGTTGGAGATCCTGCCGTGCAACATGATCCGGGCCAGCGCGTGCACCGCGCGGTTGTCCCGGTGCGTCGGCCCCGGACGCGCGCCGCCCGCCAGGTACAGCGGGCTGGACTGGTGCACGAACGGCAGCGGCACGAACTCGGTGAAACCGCCTGTGCGGTCCTGGATGTCGCGCAGCACGTTGAGATGGCCCACCCAGTGCCGGGGCGTGTCGACGTGGCCGTACATCATCGTCGAGCTCGACCGCAGCCCGACCTCGTGGGCGGTGGTGACGACCTCGATCCACATCGACGTCGGGAGTTTGCCTTTCGTCAGCACCCAGCGGACCTCGTCGTCGAGGATCTCGGCCGCCGTGCCGGGGATGGTGTCCAGCCCCGCCTCACGTAATGCGGTGAGCCACTCGCGGATCGACGTGCCACTGCGGGTGACCCCGTTGGCGATCTCCATCGGCGAGAACGCGTGCACGTGCATCGACGGCACCCGGGCCTTGACCGCACGCACCAGATCGGCATAGCCGGTGACCGGCAGCTCCGGGTCGATGCCGCCCTGCATGCACACCTCGGTGGCGCCGGCGACATGCGCTTCCCAGGCCCGGTCGGCGACCTCGGACGTCGACAGCGAGAACGCGTCGGCGTCGCCCTTGCGTTGCGCGAACGCGCAGAACCTACATCCGGTGTAGCAGATGTTGGTGAAGTTGATGTTCCGGTTGACCACGAACGTGACGTCGTCACCGACGACGTCGCGGCGCAGTGAATCTGCCAGTGCGGTAACGGCTTCCAGCGCCGGCCCATCGGCGGTCGCCAGCGCCAGGTACTCGTCGTCCGAGCAGCCCGCCGGATCCCGTTCGGCGGCGCGCAGTGCGGCGAGCACGTCGGTGTCGATCCGCTCGGGTGCGCGCGCCGCCAGTTCCTCGACCTTGGCGCGGATGGATTCCCAGTCCCCGAACGCCGACCCGAGATCCGACCGCGTCTCGGTCAGCCTGCCCTCGGAGTCGATGGCGGCGTGCAGATCGGTGCGTCCCAGCGACTCGGTGGCCTCGTCGGGTTCCTGCCACGGGCGCCCGACGGGGTTCACGTCGAGCGCCAGTCCGGACTCCGGGTCGGCCAGCGCCGTCACGTGTCCCATCACGCGCGGGTCGATCCACGCCGCGCCGGCCTGCACGTACTGCGGCTGCGCGGTCAGGCGTTGCACCAGGTCGTAGCCGGCCTCGGCGGTGACCTCGGCCAGCTCGTCGAGCGCGGGCCACGGGCGCTCCGGGTTGACGTGGTCGGGGGTCAGCGGCGACACCCCGCCCCAGTCGTCCACCCCGGCGCCGATCAACGCCAGACACTCCTGGCGCGACACCAAATTCGGGGGTGCCTGGATCCGCACCTTGGGGCCCATCACCAGCCTGGTCACCGCGATCGTGGCCAGGAAATCCTCGAAACCGGCGTCCGGCGCAGTCGCCATCACGGTGTGGTCCTTGGCGCGGAAGTTCTGCACGATGACTTCCTGGACGTGCCCGAACTCCTTGTGCGAGCGGCGAATCGCGTGCACGGTCTCGGCGCGCTCGGCCAGGGTCTCCCCGATGCCCACCAGCAGTCCGGTGGTGAACGGGATCGACAGCCGGCCCGCGTCGTCCAGGGTGCGCAGCCGAACCGCCGGGTCCTTGTCGGGGCTGCCGTAGTGGGCCAGACCCCGCGTCTCGAAGAGCCGCCGCGAGGTGGTCTCCAGCATCATGCCCATCGAGGGCGCGACCGGCTTGAGGCGCGAGAGCTCCGACCACGACATCACACCGGGGTTCAGGTGCGGCAGCAGCCCGGTCTCTTCGAGCACCCGGATCGCCATCGCCCGTACGTAATCCAGCGTCGAGTCGTACCCGCGCTCGTCGAGCCACTGCCGGGCCTCGTCCCAGCGTGCCTCCGGCCGGTCACCGAGGGTGAACAATGCTTCCTTGCAACCCAATTCGGCGCCGCGACGCGCCACGTCGAGAATCTCGTCGGGCTCCATGAACATGCCCTTGCCCTCGGCGCGCAGCTTGCCGGGCACGGTCACGAACGTGCAGTAGTGGCACTTGTCGCGGCACAGATGGGTGACCGGGATGAAGACCTTGCGGGAGTAGCTGACCGGCAGCCGGCCGGCGGCGCCGCGGCGTCCGGCGGCCTCCAGTCCGGCGTCGCGCACCCGGGCCGCCGACGCGCACAGATCGGCCAGGTCGTCGCCACGGGCCGTCAGGGCGATCGCGGCCTCATCGACGTTGAGCGCCACCCCGTCGCGCGCACGGCGCAGCACCCGGCGCAGCGCGGTCGGTGACGGCGCGGCGGACTTGGGCGGAACCACCGGGCTGGGCAGATCGGCGCCGTGCTGGATGTTCAGAGCCACTCCCCTGTAACCCCGGTATGGTCGGGGATCATCCGCACGTCTCACTATCTGAAACAGACTGCGCCTGCCATCCGGATGACATAGGCATCACAGTAGTCACCTGGTTCGCGTGGCGGAGGGCGCCCTGGTCGGCACGCGCTGATCGCCTGCCTTCATCACCAGCCAGGCCGCCGGAACCGCACCCAACGCCACCAGCAGCACCGGCCCGAACTCCATCAGGCCCGAGCCGCCGAACACGATGTCGTCGCCGGGTGTGATCGTCATCAGCACCAGCAGCGTCGCCAGCCACGTCCACAGCGGGAGCGCACCCAGGCGCGGCGTCGAGGTCAGCTGCAGCGCGGCCCACACCAGCGCGGCGTTGAGGATGCCGCTGAGCAGCGCACTGATCGGGAACGGCACCGGACCGAGGCGCAACGGCAGAAAGAACACGGCCAGCAACGCCGACAGCACACCGTCGAGGCCGAGCAGGATCAGCAGGGGCACACGTAACCGGCCGGGGGCCGGTCGGACCGCCGTTGTCAGGTCGGGATGCTGTCGAGCAGCGAGACGAGGGAGCCGACGACCCACTGGTAGCTGTCGAGGCGGTCCTGCCAGTGCTGCAGGTTCGGATCCAGGTCCGGGTCCATGTCGTGCCCTTCCACGTGCGGTCGGTTGCGGGCAGCTTACCCGCTCGGTGCGTGATCAACGCAGGTTCAGCCCCGCCAGCAGGTCGGTTTCCCAGCCCCGCGCGTCGCGCTCACCGGCCTCGCCCCGGGCCAGCACGTAGTACTCGGTCGCGTCGACCGGCAGCGCGATGTCGTTCGACAGCGCGAAGCTGCGTCCGTCCGGCGCGACCGTGATCTGCGTTTGGTGGGCGTGCATCGCCGCGACCCGGGCCGCCGAATGCGCGCCGAGGTCCAGAGCGGCGTCGATCGTGTCATCGGTGAACCCGACGAGAGGCAGGTCGTCGGCGGTCAGCGTCACCCACCCGTCGGGGACGTCGGTCAGCGCGGCGATCCCGGTCCGCAGAGCCGAGTCCGACGTCACGGTCCAGTAGAACTTCGGGACCTGCCACGCGGCCGCCTCGACCGCGGCGGTGGTCAGCCGGTGGGTGTGGATGTGGTCCGGGTGGCCGTACCCGCCGTTCGGGTCGTAGGTGACCACGACGTGCGGGCGCAGCTCGTCGATGGCGGCGGCCAGGACCGCGGTCTGCTCGGCGACGTCGCCGTCGACGAAACGTTCCCGGCGGCGGGCCGGGGTGCCCTCCATGCCGGAGTCCCGCCAGCGGCCGGCGCCGCCGAGATAGCGGGGCCGGTCCACGCCGAGCGCGGCCAGGGCGGCGGTGAGCTCGCCGATGCGGTATCCGCCCAGCTGATCGGCGTGGTCGACGGCGAGCTGCGCCCAGCGGTCACCGATCACCTCGCCTTCCTCCCCGAGGGTGCAGGTGATGACCTGCACCTCGGCGCCGCGGGCGGTGTAGTGCGCGATGGTCGCGCCGGTGGTCAGCGTCTCGTCGTCGGGGTGGGCGTGGACGAAGAGAAGTCGCGGGGTCTCCATTCGTCCAAGCTTGCCCGGCCGCCGGCCCCTGCCGACGCCCGGCCTACTGGGGCAGCTTCACCCAGTCGCCGGCGTCGCCGACGATGCCGACCGGTACCGCTCCGGTCAGGCTGACGTTCTCGACGCTGGGCCCGGCCGCGACGATCGTGGTGTCCTGCAGGATCGGCAGCACCGTCGACATCTCCCACAGTCTCGGCTCGACCTCGTCGATCACCTCGGCGATGTCGGCGGTGCCCCGCAGCGCGGCGTCGATCCTCGGCTGGATCGCGTGGTCGCAGATCCCGGTGATGTTGCTCGGGGCCTGGACGAGCTCACCGGACTCGGGTGCCGGACTCGGCGGGGTCGGCGTCGCGGTCGTGCGCGGCGGCGGGGTGCTTCCGGGCGTCTCCGACGGCGGGGGGTCGGGCGGGGGTGCCCCGGGGGTCGTCGGGACGGCGGTGGCCTCCAGCGCGGGGCAGCCGTAGCGCGACGCCAGCGAGGTCGCGAGGTCACCGCCGGCCGGGTGCCAGCCCACGACGGCGTCGACGGTGTTGTCGACCAGCGCCTCGCCGTACAGCGTCACCGGGTCCAGCGCGGACACCGAGGCCGCGATCCCGACGTTGCGCAACTGGTCGGCGGCGGTGTTCGCGACGGCCAGCGACGTCGGGTCGTTGGCCGCGACACCGAGCACGAGTGTCAGCGGCTCGCCGTCCCTGGCGATGCGCCCGCGGCCGTTCTCCGGGGCCTGGCCCGCCACCTCGAGGGGTTCGACCTCGTAGCCGGCCTGCGCGAGCAGCGACAGGGCGTCGTCCCGCGTCATCGCAGGCGGCGCGGTCGGGACGTACCCGGGATCCGACGGGGAGCGCACCTGCGCCTGGGCCAGCGTCACGGTGTTGTCGTCGCCGGCGCCGACGGCGGCCAGCAGATCGACGTCGAGCAGACCCAGGATCGCCTTGCGGACGGGCGCCTCACTCAGCGCGGGCTGCCGGGCGCGCAGGGTCAGCGCCATGACGCGCGGGGTGACGATCCGCGCGGTGCGCACATCCGGGATCGCCGACAGCTGCGCGAAGACGGCCGAGCCGCCGTGCACCTGGGCAACCTGTGTGTCGCCGTTGCGGATCGAGTCGGCGAGCGCGGCCGGCGCCCCGCCGCGGCGGAACAGGATCAGATCCGGCGTCGCCGGCACCCCCCAGTAGCGGTCGTTGCGGGCCAGCAGGATCTCATCGCGCTGCGGATCGATGGTGTCGACCCGGAACTGCCCGCCGGTGACGGGCAGCGCCTGCGCCAGACCGGCCGAGAAGCCGCCGGGAACGTCCTTGACGATGTGGGCGGGCAGGATGTCGTTGAACAGCTCACGCCAGGCCGGGTAGGGCTGCGCGAACGTGACGACCGCGGTCTTGCCGCCTTCCACGGACTGCACACCGGTGATCAGGTCATAGCCGGCGGGGTCGACGGCGCCGGGCTGGCTGACCATCTGCCGCCACAGGTACCAGAAGTCGTCGGCGCCGATCGGCGCGTTGTCGGTCCATTGCGCCTCGGGCCGGATCTTGTAGGTGACCGTGAACGGGTCCCGGCTGGTCACCTCCGCCGACTCCAGCAGCGTGGTGTCCATCTCCCAGCGCGAGCCGGTCGGCGTCTGCGAATCCGGGATGGGCCGGAACGAACTGGGCAGCACCAGCGCGCTGATCGCCGCGTTCACCGGCGACTGATCCGAGAGCAGATGGGAGTTGAAGCCGGGTCCGATGGAGTCGATCGCGACGATGATCTGGGTCGCCTTCATCGGGGGCGGCGGCGTCGACTCGGTGGTGTCGGTGCTCTGCGGGGCCGGCGGCGGACTGACCGTACACCCGGACACCAACAGCATCAGCGCAACCGCGCAGGTCAGCAGTCGGCGGGCGGTCGGCACGCCCTTCAGGGTATCGACCGCGATATCGGGCAGCGCGGGAAGCCGGATTCGTCGGACGCCGGCCGGAGCCCATCGAATGTGCGTCCAGGGCGGTCGCCGGCGCGGATTTCCGCCCTGGCCGCACACTCGGTAAGCGGTCAGCCGCGGGCCTTCGCGCGCGCTTTCGCCCGGGCGCGCAGCGACGCCGTCAGCTCGACCTTGCGCACGCGCACGATCTCCGGGGTCACCTCCACGCACTCGTCCTCGGCGCAGAACTCCATCGCCTTCTCCAGGTCGAGCTCCAGCGGCCGGGCCAGCGTCTCCATCACGTCGGCCGTCGAGGACCGCATGTTGGTCAGCTTCTTCTCGCGGGTGATGTTGATGTCGAGATCCTCGGCGCGCGGGTTGATCCCGACGACCTGGCCCTCGTAGGTCTCCTGGCCGGGTTCGACGAAGAACTGTCCGCGGTCGGCGAGCTGGATCATCGCGAACGGGGTGATCTGCCCGCTGCGGTCGGATACCAGCGACCCGGTGTGGCGGGCGCGGATCTCGCCGGCCCACGGCCGGTATCCGTCGAACACGGCGTTGGCGATGCCCGTGCCGCGGGTGAGCGTCAGGAAGTCGGTGCGGAATCCGATCAGGCCGCGGCTGGGCACGATGAAGTCCATCCGGACCCATCCGGCGGCATGGTTGGTCATCTCTTCCATGCGGCCCTTGCGGGCGGCCATCAGCTGGGTGATCGCGCCGACGAACTCCTCAGGGCAGTCGATCGTCATCGCCTCGAACGGCTCGTGCAGCTTGCCGTCGATGGTCCGGGTGACGACCTGGGGCTTGCCGACGGTCAGCTCGAAGCCTTCGCGGCGCATCTGCTCGACGAGCACCGCGAGCGCGAGCTCACCACGGCCCTGCACTTCCCAGGCGTCCGGCCGACCGATGTCGACGACCTTGATGGACACGTTGCCGACGAGCTCGGAGTCCAGGCGGTTCTTGACCATTCGCGCGGTCAGCTTGTGTCCGGAGACCTTGCCCGCCAGCGGTGAGGTGTTGGTGCCGACGGTCACCGAGATCGCGGGCTCGTCGACGGTGATGCGCGGCAGCGCGTGCGCATGGTCGGGATCGGCCAGGGTGTCGCCGATCATGATGTCGGGCATGCCGGCCACGGCAACGATGTCGCCGGCGACAGCCTCGTCGGTGGCGGTTCTCTCGACGCCCACGGTGACCAGCAGCTCGGTGATCTTGGCGTTCGTGATGACGGGGTGGCCGTCGACCTCCCGCATCCAGGCGACCTGCTGGCCCTTGCGGATCCGGCCCTTGTAGATGCGGATCAGCGCGAGCCGGCCCAGGAACGCCGACGCGTCGAGGTTGGTGACCAGCGCCTGCAGCGGTGCGTCCGGGTCGCCCTGCGGCGGCGGGATGTGCGTGAGCAGCACGTCGAACAGCGGGTCGAGGTTCTCGCCGTCGGGGTTCTCGCCGTTGGGCGGCTGGGTCGTGCTGGCGATGCCGGCGCGCCCCGACGCGTACAGCGTGGGCAGATCGAGGGCCTTCTCCGCGGCCGCCTGGGCTTCTTCGTCGAGGTCGGACGCCACGTCGAGCAGCAGGTCGTGGCTCTCCTCGACGACCTCGGCGATCCGGGCGTCGGGCCGGTCGGTCTTGTTGACGACCAGAAGGACGGGCAGGTGTGCTGCCAGCGCCTTGCGCAGAACGAAGCGGGTCTGCGGCAGCGGCCCCTCGGAGGCGTCGACGAGCAGGACGACGCCGTCGACCATGGACAGGCCGCGCTCGACCTCGCCGCCGAAGTCGGCGTGGCCCGGGGTGTCGATCACGTTGATCACGGTGACGGTTCCGTCCGGGTGCGTCCGGTGGACGGCGGTGTTCTTGGCCAGGATGGTGATGCCCTTTTCCTTCTCCAGGTCACCGGAATCCATCAGGCGTTCGATCGCGTCGTCGCCGCGGTGGGTCAACGCTCCGGATTGACGCAGCATCGCGTCGACCAGAGTGGTCTTGCCGTGGTCGACGTGGGCCACAATGGCGACATTGCGGAAATCGGGGCGTGCATTCACGTCGGTGATTGTCGCAGTGCACTGCACCGATCACGAAAACGAGAGATTCCCGTCACGTGAAAGTCAACAAGCTCCTCGACGTCAAGGCCAAGAAAAAGTGTTGCCGCAGCAAGCCGAGGTGCAAGCGGTGTCCGCTGGTGCTGCACAAGGTGCGCAAGGCCGAATTGAACGGTATCCGCGGCAAGGAACTCGAGAAGGTCTTCAAGCGCGCCCGTAAGGCCTGACCTCCGGTTTTCAATCCCTGGGCGCCGCTACGGGCGTACCGTGGAAGAACCCGTCAGGCGTTTTCTGGAGGTGCCTTTCATGACGGTTTACACGGTGCTCACCATTGTCCTCATCACTGTGCTGGCCACGTTGACGACGCTCGCGATCTTCCTGGGACTCGCCAATTGGATCGGTGCGTTCTATGTCGTGCGATGTAGTGAATGTCGTCATCTCACGTTCAGTTCGGCGAACAGGAGTCAGGCGTCGTGCCCGCAGTGTCGCCACCCCGTCCTGACCCACCCGATCCACGCGCTGGCGCACCGGGACAGCCGCGCCGACGTGCGGGTCGCCGGGGATCGTCTGCGGTACTAGCGCCCGGGCTGCCCGGGCTGATCTCGGTGGGTCACGGCACCCTCGACCGCGCGGGGCTGACCTCACTGCTGCGCGACGCCGGGGTCGAGGTGGTCGTCGACATCCGGCGATTCCCGGGGAGTAGACGTGATCCCGAGATCGGACGCGACGCGATGCAGGTCTGGGCGCCGGAGGCCGGGTTGGCCTACCGCTGGGATGCGGGTCTGGGCGGGCGACGCCGGCTACCCGCGGGAACCGACGTCGTCGACACGTGGTGGCGGGTAATGCAGTTCGCCGCCTACGCGGCGTACACCCGCACCGACGCGTTCGGCCGGTCGCTCGAGGCACTGCTCGCCGAGGCCGCCGCCAGGCGCGTCGCGATGATGTGCAGCGAATCGGTGTGGTGGCGTTGCCATCGCCGCCTGGTCGCCGATGTCGCCGAGTTACGCTGCGACACAGCTGTTTTCCACCTCATGCACGACGGACGACTGGCCCGCCACGACCCGTCGGAGGGAGCTCGGGTGGCCGCCGACGGGCACGTCGTGTGGGACGGCTGAGCCCAGCTCACCATCCGCGACGGTGCGGCGCGGACCCGACCAGCTCGCCTTTCCCGGCGGCATCGCGGCTGCGGTAGACGATGTAGGGCCGGAACAGATAGCCGATCGGTGCGCTGAACGCGTGCACCAGCCGGGTGAAGGGCCACAGGCAGAACAGTGTCAGGCCCAGCAGCACGTGGATGTGGAACCACAGCGGGGCATCGACCATCAGATCTCCGCGCGGCTGCAGCACCCAGATGGAGCGGAACCACGGTGACACCGTCTCGCGGTAGTTGTGTTCGGCGCCCGCCGGGGTGGCGCCGATCAGCGTGCACGCCAGGCCCGCGACGATCGCCAGCACGAGAACCAGGTACATCACCTTGTCGTTGACGGTCGTCGCCATGAACACCGGACCCTGGGTGCGCCGCCGGTACACCAGCAACGAGATCCCGACCAGGGTGCACACCCCGGCGATCGCACCGAGGACGAGCGCCTGGATGTGATAGGCGTGATCGCTCAATCCCATTGCATCGGTCCATGATTCGGGGATCACGAGACCGATGACATGCCCGACGATGACGACGAGGATGCCGAAATGGAACATCGGGCTTCCGATGCGCAGGAGCCGGCTCTCGTAGAGCTGCGACGAGCGGGTGGTCCAGCCGAACTTGTCGTAGCGGTACCGCCACCAGGTGCCGACGACCACGACGGCGAGGGTGACGTACGGGATGACGTCCCAGAAGATCTCCCACCCACTCATGCCAGACTCCCCTTCCGTGCCGACTCCGCACGCCTCGGCGGCACCGTCAGCGTGAACGGTTGCAGCCCGACCGCCTCGGCGGGCGGGCCCGCCTCGGCGAGCCGCTCGGCGCGGCGCAGATCCTCCTCGGTGCTCTTCGGCAATGTCGCCAGCACCGCGGCCACGACCGGTGCGTACGGCGAGCCGGCCGCGCGCAGCGCGTCGTGCACCACGCTGATCGGCACCCGGTGACCGGTCAGCAGCCGTCGGCCGATCTCGGCGTCCACAGTCGCGGCGAACTCCAGCACGACCGGCAGGTGGTCGGGGGCCTCACCGACCGGCGGCGCGACCCCCGCCGCCTGGTACGCGGCGGTGAACTCGAGCATCGCCTGTCCGCGGTTGCGGGTCTCCCCGGCGGTCCAGTAGGTCAGGTACATGGTGGTGCGCCGACCCAGATCGAACGTCGCGACGTAGGCCTGGGCAGCAGCCATCGCACCGAGTCCGCGGACCGCGGTCAGCGCCGACGAAAGCTGTTGGGCGGCTTCGCCGTCGATGTGCTCGACCAGCCGCGCGGCGGCGTCCAGGGATTCGTCGTCGGGGTAGCTCAGCAGCAGCGAGGCGCACTGCCACACCAGCCGGTCGGTCAGTGCCGGTGCGCGGGGACGTCCGAGCAGCCTCATCATCGGTCGCCGTTCCGCGGGAACAGCCCCGACGGTGCGCCGCGGCCATCCCAGTTGAGCAGGTTGACCCGCGACGGCCGGCTCTCGTTGGCCGCCATGTGCTCGCTGGTCTGGCGCTGCTTGAGGGCGTGGAACGTCTCCACCGCGACCGGCACCGGCTGGCCACTGGCCTCCCCGAACGGCCCGGAGTCATACATCCCGGGCCCGCCCTCGAAGGACAGCGAGCAGCCGGACTCCTCCATCGACAGGGGTTCGACGGCGGCATAGGCCGTCGGGATCACATAGCGCTCTTCGTATTTCGCCAGCGCGAGCAACCGGTACATCTGGTAGATCTGTTCCTCGGTCATGCCGACCGACTCGGGGATGTGCGGTTGGGTCTCGCGCCCGAGGTTGACGTCGCGCATGTAGGACCGCATGGCCGCCAGCCGCCTGAGCACTCGCTCGACCACGGCGGTGTCCCCGGCGGTGAACAGTCCGGCCAGGTACTCGATCGGGATGCGCAACGCCTCCAGAGCGCCGAACAGGTTCCCGAGGTCCTCACCGTCGTGACCGTCGCGGCTCACCGCATCGACCACCGGGGACAGCGGCGGGATGTACCAGACCATCGGTACGGTGCGGAATTCCGGATGCAGCGGCAGTGCCACCCCGAAGGTGTGGATCAGCGCGTAGATCGGCGATCGCTGCGCGGCCTCGATCCACTCATCGGAGATGCCCTCGGCGCGGGCGCCGCTGATCACCGCAGGATCGTTGGGATCCAACAGGATCGACCTGTGCGCCTCGTAGAGGTCGGTGTCCTTCTCCACCGACGCCGCCTCGGTCACGCGGTCGACGTCGTAGAGCACCACCCCGAGATAGCGCAGCCGGCCGACGCAGGTCTCCGAGCACACCGTCGGCAGCCCGACCTCGATCCGCGGATAGCACAGCGTGCACTTCTCGGCCTTGCCGGTCTTGTGGTTGAAGTACACCTTCTTGTACGGGCAGCCCGACACACACATCCGCCACCCGCGGCAGCGGTCCTGATCGACGAGCACGATGCCGTCCTCGCTGCGCTTGTACATCGCCCCGGACGGGCACGACGCCACGCAGGACGGGTTGAGACAGTGCTCGCAGATCCGGGGCAGGTAGAACATGAAGGTCTGTTCGAGCTCCAGGCGCACGGTCTCACTGACCTTCTCCAAGATCGGGTCGCCGGAGAGGATTTCGGTCGACCCGCCCAGGTTGTCGTCCCAGTTGGCCGACCACTCGACCTTCATCGGCTCGCCGGTGATCAGGCTGCGCGGCGGCGCGACGGGCATCTGGTCACCCAACGGCGCGTTGATGAGGTTCTCGTAGTCGTAGGTCCACGGTTCGTAGTAGTCGTCGATCGACGGCATCTTCGGGTTGGAGAAGATGTTCAGCAGCTTGTTCAGCCGGCCACCGCCGCGCAGCTTCAGGCGGCCCCGCTTGTCGCGAACCCACCCGCCACGCCACCGTTCCTGATCCTGGTAGGTGCGCGGATACCCCTGTCCGGGGCGGGTTTCGACGTTGTTGAACCACACGTACTCGGTGCCCGGGCGATTGGTCCACGCCTGTTTGCATGTCACCGAGCAGGTGTGGCAGCCGATGCACTTGTCGAGGTTCATCACCATCGCGACCTGCGCCATGACCTTCATCAGTAGACCACCTCCTGTGAGCGGCGGCGCACCACCGTCACCTCGTCACGCTGATTTCCGGTCGGCCCGAGATAGTTGAACGCGAACGCCGTCTGGGCGTATCCGCCGGCCAGATGGCTGGGTTTGACGAGCAGCCTGGTCAGGGAATTGTGAATGCCGCCGCGCCGTCCCGTCGTCTCGGTCAGTGGTACGTCGATGGTGCGTTCCTGGGCGTGGTAGACGTAGACGACGCCTTCGGGCATCCGATGGCTGACAATGGCCCGGCACACCAGCACACCGTTGCGGTTGACGGCCTCGACCCAGTCGTTGTCGCGCACTTCGATTTTCGCGGCGTCCGCCGGGCTCATCCACATCGTCGGCCCGCCACGCGACAACGACAGCATGAACAGGTTGTCCTGATACTCGGAATGGATCGACCACTTCGAGTGCGGGGTCAGGTAGCGCACGGTCAGTCCGAGTTCGCCGCGAGCCCCGACAGCGGGCTCGCCGAACAGGCGGCCCAGATCGAGCGGCGGACGGTACACCGGCAGCTGCTCGCCGAGTTCCTCCAGCCAGTCGTGGTCGAGGTAGAAATGCATGCGGCCGGTGAGGGTGTGAAAAGGCTTGAGCTGCTCGATGTTCACGGTGAACGGTGCGTATCGGCGTCCGCCGGTCTCGCTGCCCGACCATTCCGGGCTGGTGATCACCGGCACCGGTCGGGCCTGGGTGTCGGCGTAGGTGATGCGGCGTTCCTCGCTGCCCTCGGCCAGGTGCGCCAACGGCCTGCCGGTGCGCCGCTCCAGTTCGCGGAAACCCTCGACGGCCAGGCGCCCGTTCGAGGTGCCCGAGAGCGCGAGGATCACGTCGGCCATTCGCTCGGCGGTGGTGATCGCCGGACGGCCCGCGGCCGGACCGGAGTCGAGCACGCCGAACTTGCGGGCGAGCTCACCGACTTCCTGGTCCGGGTGGGTCGTGACGCCCTTGGTGGTGAGTCCGAGCGTGTCGACCAGCGGGCCGAGCGTGGACCACTTGTCGGCGATCGCCGTGTAGTCGCGTTCCACCACCGCGATCGGGCCGATCGTCCTGCCGGGCACCGGGACTTCGCCGGTATCCCGCCAATCCCGGTGCGTCCCGGCCGGGTATGCCATCGCACCGGGGGTGTCGTGCTGCAGTGCGCCGAGCACCACGTCGGTGCGCGTGCCCAGGTGGGTGCGCGCCAGCGTCGAGAACGCGCGCGCCACCGCGCCGAACGCGTCGTAGTCCGACCGGGTCTCCCACGGCGGATCGATGGCCGGGCTGAACGCGTGGACGTAGGGGTGCATGTCGGTCGACGACAGATCGGCCTTCTCGTACCACGTCGCCGCGGGCAGCACCACGTCGGAGAGCAGCGTCGTCGACGTCATCCGGAAGTCGATCGACATCAGCAGGTCCAGCTTGCCCTCCGGGATGTCGTCGGGCCACACGACGTCGGCGGGGCGCAGCGCTTCGGGGGTCGGGGTGGCCTGCAGGTTGGAGTCGGTGCCGAGCAGATGCCGCAGGAAGTACTCGTTGCCCTTGCTCGACGAGCCGAGCAGATTGGCCCGCCACACGTTGAGGACCCGCGGCCAGTTCGCCGGGTTGTCGGGGTCGGTGACCGCCATCGTCACCTCGCCGGACGCGAGCTTCTCGCACACGTACTGCGGGATGTCGCGTCCCGCGGCGAGCGCCTCGTCGGCGATGTCGAGGCTGTTGCGGTCGAACTGGGGGTAGAACGGCATCCACCCCATCGCGGCGGCCGCGGCGACCACATCCATGGTGTGCTTGCCGGTGAAACGTCCGCGGGCAGTGGGACTGGCCAGCGTGTCGGCACGGTAGCCGTCGTAGCGCCACTGGTCGGTGTGGGCGTACCAGTACGACGTCCCGGGCATCTGGCGCGGCGGCCGGGACCAGTCGAGCGCCGAACCCATCGTCGCCCATCCGGTGACCGGCCGGCACTTCTCCTGACCGACGTAGTGCGCCCAGCCGCCGCCGTTGCGGCCCATCGACCCGGTCAGCAGCAGCATCGCCAGCACCGCGCGGTAGGTGGTGTCCCCGTGGAACCACTGGCAGATGCCCGCGCCCATGATGATCATCGACCGGCCGCCGGATTCCTCGGCGTTGCGGGCGAATTCGCGTGCCACGCGGGTGGCCTGAGCGGCCGACACCCCGGTGATCGGTTCCTGCCAGGCCGGCGTGTACGGGCTCTCCACATCGTCGTAGCCGGTCGGCCAGTCCCCCGGCAGCCCGGACCGTGCGACACCGTACTGGGCCAGCATCAGATCGAACACCGTGCAGACGCGGTGCGCACCGACCTGGCGCACGGGCACGCCGCGCAGCATGGTCGCGCCGTGCCCGTCGACGGTGTCGAAGCGCGACAGCGTCACCGCCGCGGTCGCCCCGTCGTGCACCTCCCCGGTCGCCACGGTCAACGCCGGCACCACGTCCCCGAGGTCGAGGTTCCACCTGCCCACACCCTCGTCGCCGTAGCGGAAACCGAGCGAACCGGGCGGCACGGTCACCGAATCGGTGGCGAGGTTGAGCAACGCGGGTTTGAACTCGGCGTTCTCGCCGCCGTACGCGGGTCCGAGGTCTGCGGCGGTGAGCATCTTGCCCGGCACCGTGACCCCGCCGCGCTCTTCGAGCTTGACCAGGAACGGGAGATCGGTGTAGGTGCGCACATACTCGTCGAAGAACGGGACACGCTGTCGGACAAAGTTTTCGGTGAGGATGACATGGCCCATCGCCATGGCGAGCGCGCCGTCGGTGCCGGCCGCACACGGCATCCACTCGTCGGCGAACTTGGTGTTGTCGGCGTAGTCGGGACTGACGCTGACCACCTTCGTGCCGCGGTAGCGCACCTCCGCCATCCAGTGCGCATCCGGGGTACGGGTCACCGGCACGTTGGAGCCCCACATCATCAGATATGTTGCGTCCCACCAGTCCCCGGACTCGGGTACGTCGGTCTGATCCCCGAACACCTGCGGCGAGGCGACGGGAAGATCGGCGTACCAGTCGTAGAACGACGTCATCGCGCCGCCGATCAGGCTGACGAACCTGGCCCCGGCGGCGTGGCTGACCATCGACATCGCCGGGATCGGCGAGAAGCCCGCGACGCGGTCGGGGCCGTAGGTCTTGATGGTGTGCACGTGTGCGGCGGCGATCATCTCGGTCGCCTCTGCCCACGTGACCCGCACCAGGCCACCCTTGCCGCGAGCCTGCTGGTAACGCCGCCGCCGCTGCGGATCGGCCTGAATGTCGGCCCACGCCAGCACCGGATCACCGATGCGCGCCTTGGCTTCCCGGTACATCTCGACGAGCACCCCGCGGGCGTACGGGTAGCGCACCCGCGTCGGCGAATAGGTGTACCAGGAGAACGCGGCGCCGCGAGGGCACCCGCGGGGCTCGTACTCCGGGCGGTCGGGGCCCACCGAGGGATAGTCGGTCTCCTGGGTCTCCCAGGTGATGATGCCGTCCTTGACGTAGACCTTCCACGAGCAGGACCCGGTGCAGTTCACCCCGTGGGTGGAGCGCACCACTTTGTCGTGGCTCCACCGGTCACGGTAGAAGATGTCTCCGTCGCGCCCGCCGCGGCGCGTGACGGTGCGAAGATCCCCGGAGAACTCCCCGGGAGTGAAGAACCGGCCGCTGCGCGCCAGCAGTTCCTCGACCCTGCCTCCGGTGCGGGGCGGAGTGCTCACGTGGCTTCCTCCTTGGGTTTCGGCTCGTGGGCGTGTAATCGCATCGCGGTGTAGCCGAACGCGATCAGTGCGGTCGCGACCAGCAGCGACAGTCCGAGGGTGTAGTCGTTCTCGACGCTGTCGTAGGTGCCGCCCATGACCAACGGCGGGAAGTAGCCGCCGAGTCCGCCTGCGGCCGCGACGATGCCGGTGACCGATCCGACCGATTTCGCCGGGGCACGCCGGGCTACCCAGGCGAAGACCCCTCCGGTGCCGATGCCCAGGAACAACGCCAGCGTGATGAAGGTGACGGCGGACCAGAGGTCCGGCGGCGGTTGGAAGATCGCGACGAACGCCGCCGCCGCGGTGCCGGCGAACGAGCCCAGGACGACGTACTTCGGCGAAATGCGGTCGGCCAGCATCCCGCCCACGGGGCGGGCCAGCACCGCGGCGAGCGCGAACGCCGCGGTACGCGCGCCGGCGTCGACGGCGGAGAAGTCGTAGATCGTCTTGATGTAGGTCGGTAGGTAGTTGGAGAAGGCGACGAAGCCACCGAAGACCACCGCGTACAGGAACGACATCTCCCATGTGACGGGCAGTTTCGCGGCCGCCTTCAGCTTGGGCATCACCGCGTCGTGGTTCGGCGTGAACTGCGGCGAGTCCCGCATGACCACCAGGCACAGCACCGCGGTCAACGCCAGCGCCACCGCGATGATGATGTGCGTGGTGAGCAGACCGAACCAGTTGACGAAACGCGGGGTGAAGAACGCCGACATCGCGGTGCCGACCATGCCCATGCCGAAAACCCCGGTGGCGAACCCCCGCCTTGACGCGTCGTACCAGTGGTTGGCGAACGGGATACCGACGGCGAAAACGGTGCCCGCGATACCGAGGAAGAGCCCGAACACCACCAGCAGCGGATAGGAGCCGGCAGTGCCCGCGATGCCGACCGCCAGCACCGGGACGATGGAGGCCACGGTCACCACGATGAACATCACGCGCCCGCCGAACCGGTCCGTCAGCGGACCCACCACGATCCGGCCCAACGCGCCGACCAGAATCGGGGTCGCCACCAGGACCGACGCCTCGCTGCTGCTGAGCGACATGTCTGCGGCGTAGGTCGTCGAGAGCGGGCCGATCATGTTCCAGGCCCAGAAGTTGATCGCAGAAACCCAGGTGGCCAAAGCCAGATTGAGTCCCCGCCGTGCGCCGATGTCCGGCGTAGTCGCCGTGCTCACCCGCCCAGACAAGCATGTTTGCCCGACGACTTCCACCGATTGGCGACAATTGAATTGATCTGGCGCAGATCGCGTTTCAGGACCAAGGCGATCCTCACTTCACCGACACCCGCTGTTCACCCGTCGGTGTCGGTGCCCGAACCGCTCTGCGTGAGGTTGTTTCCGGTGAGCAGTCCGACCAGATCAGGCAACCATGCACGATCGGCGGGCACCCACGGCAGGCTCGGGATTTCGTCGGCACGCACCCATCGCAGCGCACGATGATCGTGGGCCGTCACCGCGCCTCGGGTCCGTGTCACGGCATAGGCGCGCAGTGTCGTCGTCGCACTCAACGCGACATCGGCCCCGATACGCGGCCCGACCGTCACGTCGATTCCGAGTTCCTCGTTCAGTTCACGGGCGAGCGCGGTCTCGTCGCTCTCCGGGGGCGTGACCTTTCCGCCGGGAAGTTCCCACAGCCCGGCGAGCTCCGGCGGGCGGGCGCGCTGGGCCACCAGCAGCGCGCCGTGCTCGATCAGGGCGCCGGCGACCACGATCAGGTTGGACATCGGCGACGACGGTATACCGTCGAAAGCATGGCTGTATTGACTGACGAACAAGTGGACGCCGTTCTGCCCGAGCTCAACGGTTGGGAGCGCGCCGACGGGACGCTGCGACGATCGGTCGAGTTCCCCGCGTTCCTCGAGGGCATCGACGCGGTCCGGCGCGTCGGCGAGCACGCCGAGAGCAAAGACCATCACCCTGACATCGACATCCGTTGGCGCACTGTCACTTTCGCCCTAGTGACACACTCCGAGGGTGGGATCACACAGAAGGATCTGGAGATGGCCCGCGACATCGACGGGATCCTCGGATAGCGATCCACGCCAGCGTCGCCACCGTGGCGACGATGTAGATCAGGCCGGCCCACGCCAGGTACCACGGTCGGGGGATCACCCAGATCGTCGGCTGCGCGAAGCTCAGCAGCCACGGCACCCCGACGAGAATCAGCGCCAGCCATCCCCAGCCCAGCACCTTCGCGCCGAGTCGGTCACGCAGCGGTCCGTGCAGCAGCCAGATCATCAGCGGGATCAGCCACACCCAGTGGTGCGTCCACGAGATCGGCGACAGCAGCAGACCGAACAGCTGCACCACGACGATGCCTCCCAGCCGGTCCTGCGCGCCGTCGATCGCGCGCCACGCCAGCAGCGCGAGCACTGCGGTCACCGCGACACCGATCAGCACGACCGGGCCGTAGCCGGCGTCGTGGCCCAGGATCCGCGAGATCCCGCCGCGCCAGGACTGGTTGAACGACGTGCCGACCGGGCCGACGCGGTCGGCGTCACCGAGCAGCTCGGTGAAGTAGAACCGGGTCTGCTCGCCGACGATGAGCGCGGACACGCCGATCGTCAGCAGGAAGACGGCCGCCGAACACACCACCGCCGCCCAGCGCCGGGCGCCGACGAAGTACAGGCCCGCGACGGCGGGAGTGAGTTTGATCCCGGCCGCGAGACCCACCAGTAGTCCCGACAGCCACCACCGCGTGCTGTAGACGGCGTACAGGATCGCGAGCACCAGCAGGACGTTGACCTGGCCGTAGTCGAACGTGCTGCGCAACGGCTCCGTCCAGATCCCGACCGCCGTCCACAGCATCGCGACACGCCGGTCGCCGCCCCCGAGCAGCCGCTGGCTGAGCCGCACGACCCCGTAGAGCGCGGCGATGATGCCGATCTGCCACGCGAACGCGACCAGCCCGAACGGCAGCACATGCAGCGGATAGAACACGACGGCCGCGAACGGCGGATAGGTGAACGGCAGCGGGAAGTCCGGGGTCTGCTCCCCGTAGACGTAGCTGTAGAGCGTGCCCGGACCATCGAGTTCGGCGGCGCCGCCGACGTAGACGTGCAGGTCGACGAAGTTGGCGCCGTTGGGCACCAGGTAGGTCCACGCCAGTCGCGCGGCGATGCTCAGGATCAGCAGGAGTGGGGCCGCCGACGCGAGACGGGCTCCCCATCGGGAGCTCGTGGTCGGCGTCGTGGAGTCGGTGGTGTTTATCGGACCGACTCTAGCGAGCGGTCACCGTCTGCCTTCACCTCAGTAACGGTTGGATAAATGCCACTCTTGTCACTTGAGTAACTCTAGTAACAGGCTAGCTTCGGGTGAACGGCATGCCATCGATGTCATTCACGGCCGACCAAGATTGGGAGATCTCTGATGCACCGCACCCGGAAACTGTTCGCAACCACGATGTTCGCCGCGGCTGGGGCGGTGTCGGCCGCGGTGGCGCTCAGCGCCACAGCCACCGCGCAGCCCGCGCCGGCTCCCGCCCCCGCTCCCGAGGTCCCCGGCCTGCCGTTCCTGCAGCAGCTCGCCGCGAACCCGGCCGCCGCGACGCAGCTGATGCAGGGGTTCGCCAACCTGATGGGCACCGCACCCGCGGCCCCCGCCGCCACCGCGACCGCCGTGCCCGCGACCCCGGTCACGGGTCCCGGCGCGACGGCCTCGATCACCCTGCCGCAGCCCGCGAATGTGCTGCCGGGCGCGACCGCACTGGGCAACGGCAACGTCACCACGGTCCCGGCCGGCAACACCACGACGGTTCCGCAGACCGCCCCGGCGGCCCCGGCGTCGCCGCTGACAGGTCTGACCGATCAGCTCGGCATGCCCGGTGGGCTCGCGTCACTGCTGCCCGCCGGTAACCCGCTGGCAGGTCTGCTACCCGGCGCCGCCACCACGGCCCCGGCCACCACGGTGGCCCCGGCGGCCGTCGCACCGGCAGCTGCTCCGGCGGTGCCGTCGATGCTCAGCCCGCTCGCGGCCCTGCCGTGACGCTGGGCTGAACCAGGCCAGCTGTAGTCACCGAAGTCACTGCACCACAGACGTATTGGGGGATCATGTCCACGACCGGAAGCAAGGCTATGACGAAGACCCGGCTCACCACCGCGCTGGCGGTGTGCTCTTCTGCGGTGCTGCTGACGGTCGGCGTGGCCGGACCGGCGAACGCCGACCCCACGGCGCCGCTGCCGGCCCCGCTGCCGATCGACGGGCTCCAGGCCCCCGGCCTGCCCGCCGTGCAGAGCCTGGGACCGGTGATCCAGCAGGCGGCCTCTGATCCCACCAATGCGGCATCGATGTTGATGGCCGCCGCCGCGGTGTTCGCAGGGGACATGGCGGTGCCGAAGCCGTCCCGCGACGTCGCGTCGGCGGTCAACCAGTTCGTCGCGCAGCCCGTCGCGCATGTGCCGGCCACCGGCGCGGTTCCGGGGTTCGAGGCGCACCTACCCGCCGGCGTCGACCCCCGTCATGTGCTCGGGCCAGCCCCGGAGGCGGTTCCGCAGGCGCTTCTCGAGGTCGCGCATGCTCCCGCGGCCGCCGCGGCACCCGGTCCGGCACCGGCACCGGGCCCGGCCCCCGAGGTCGCGACTCCTGTCGCGGCGCCGGTCGCCGATCCGGCGGCGCCGGCCGCCGCTCCCGTCACGCCGGCCGCCAACCCCGCCGGTGCGCCCGGCCTGGGCCCGAACGCGCCCGTCACGCAGGATTTCCTGTACCCGTCGATCAGCAACGGGTGCCTGTCCGACGGCGGCAACGTCCTCGCGACGGCGATCTCGGTGGCCGGCCCGGCGACGATCCCGCTGCCCGGCCCCGGCCCCGGCCAGACGGCCTACGTCTTCACCGCGATCGGCACGCCCGGACCGGCCGCCGAGCAGAAGCTGCCCCTGAACGCGACGTGGGTGAACCTCACCACCGGAAAGTCGGGCAGCGTCACCCTCAAGCCGCGTCCGGACATGAACCCGAACGGGCCGACCACGCTGACCGCCATCGCCGACACGGGATCGGGCAGCATCATGTCGACGGTCTTCGGTCAGGTCACCACGACCGAGAAGCAGTGCCAGTTCATGCCGACGATCGGCTCGACCGTCGTCCCCTGAGGGAGCCTCGCGAGCGTGCACTCACGGTAGTGGAACCGCGCGATTCACTACCGTGAGTGCAGTTTCGCGAGAGGTCAGTAGGCCATGAAGAGGATGGCGTCGCGGTCGTAGTCGCGGCCGGGGTGCACCTCCGACAGGTGGGCCTGGGCCTTCTCGACGAGATCCTCCTCGTCCTTACCGGTGATCGCTTCGCCGCAGGGGCAGTTCAGGTGAGTCTTCATACGCACCACTTTGGCACAGCGACCGTCGCGCGATGAGACAAGATCTCAACATGGACCTGTACGACGTGATGCGCACGACCGGCGCGGTCCGCCAGTTCACCGGCGACCCCCTGCCCGACGACGTCCTGCGGCGCATTCTGGACCACGCGCGGTTCGCCCCGAGCGGCGGCAACCGGCAGGGCGTGCACGTGATCGCGGTGCGCGACGTCGCGACCCGCCGGGCCCTCGCCGAACTGAGCCGGACGGGTGCGCGACGCTACCTGGCGCAGAAACACAACGGCGAAGGGCCGTGGAACCCATTGCGCCCCATGAAGGTCACCGCCGACGAAGTCGCCGCCATCGAGGTGCCGGAGCAGATGACGGCCCCGCTGCTGACGGCGGCCGTAGTGCTGGTGTTCTCCGTCGACCTCGACGTGGTCGCCGCAATCGATCAGGACCTCGACCGCATCGGCCTCGTCGCCGGGGCCTCGGTGTACCCGTTCGTGTGGAACGTCCTGCTCGCCGCGCGCAACGAAGGCTTCGGCGGCGTGCTGACCACGATGGCCGTCGCCGAGGAGCCGCGCGTCAAGGAGTTGCTCGGCCTGCCCGACGAACACGCCGTCGCGGCGATCGTGCCGATGGGGCGCCCGCTCCGCCAGGTCACGAAGCTGACCCGCAGACCGGTCGCCGAGTTTGCCACCCGGGAGAATTTCGACGGCGAGTCTCTGTGACCGCACGCGCCCGACGTGAGACCTTGGCAAGGTGGCGGTCACGTTGGGGTATGCGACGGCCGTCCCCGGCTGCGCGGACCTCGACGACCAGCTCGCGGCGCTGACGGCCGCGGGCGTGGACCCGCGGCGGGTCTTCACCGACAGGACACCCGGCTCCGCGGACAAGATGCGCGCCGGGATGCTGGCACTGCTCAGCTACGCGCGCGCCGGCGACGTCGTCGTCGTGGCGGCTCTGGAACGGCTGGGCCGCTCGGCCGCCGAGGTCACGCGTACGGTCGCCGACCTCACCACCCGGGGCATCACGCTGCGCTGCCTCGCCGACGGCCTCGACACCGCGACCTCCACCGGCCGGGTCGTCGCCAAGGTGCTCACCGACCTGGCGTCGCTCGACGCGCCGGACTCCGTCGAGAGTGCGCACAGGGCGTGATCGCGGCCGTCTCGGCGATCTGACCGCACGCTCGCGACGAGCTCAGACCTTGGCGGCCTTCGCGGCCTTCGCTGCGGCCTTCGCTTCCTTCTTGTACGCCCGCACCTTCTGCAGCGACCCCGGATCCTTCACATCCGCCACCGACATGTGACTGCCCGCCTTGCCGTAGTCACCGGCCGCGGCCCGCCATCCCTTGGCGTCGACGCCGTACTGCTTGCCGAGCAGGGCGAGGAAGATCTTGGCCTTCTGTTCCCCGAAACCCGGGAGCGCCTTGAGCCGGCGCAACACCTCTTTGCCGTCGGCGCCATCGGACCACAGCGCCGATGCGTCTCCGCCGTACTCGTCGACGATCACCTGCGCCAGCGCCTGCACCCGCTTCGACATCGAGCCCGGAAACCGGTGCACCGCAGGCGATTGCGCGCACAGCGCGGTGAACGCCTCGGGGTCGTGGTCGGCGATCGTCTCGGCGTCGAAGCTGCCCATGCGGTCGGCGATCTTCTTCGGCCCCGCGAACGCCACTTCCATCGGTATCTGCTGATCGAGCAGCATCCCGACCAGAAGCGCGAACGGATTGGCCTCCAGCAACTCGTCGGCCGCGGGGTCCTGAACCAACTGCAGTTTCGCCACGTGGCCAGTCTAGGACGGTGTCCGCGAACCCGTGACCGGCCATCGCGTCCGGCGTAACCTTCCCCGTGTGGCGTCGCCGGCCGTCGAGATCATCGAGAACTACTTCACGTGTGAGTTCACGACGATCGCGCGCGACGGTTCGCCCCAGACCTGGCCGGTGAGTCCTCGCCTGCTCACCGACGGCCGGTTCCTGCTCACCACCAGCATCGGGCTGCCGCAGAAGGCCTTCAACATCCGCCGCAATCCGAAGGTCGCCATGCTCTTCTCCGAGCCCACCGGCAGCGGCCTCACCTCTGCCGGCGCGGTCCTGATCCAGGGTGACGCGATCGCCGAGGACCGCATCGTGACCGACGTGGCCACCGAGCCGGAACTCGCCGCACTGACCGAAACCCTGTTTGCCCGCCAACCCGCCGGCGCGTTCTGGAGCAGCTGGCCGGGGCGGCAGCTGTGGTGGTCGTACTACATGCGGCTGTTGATCTACGTCACGCCCCGTCGTGCCCTGTTCTGGCCGACGCGTGATTTCACCACGGCGCCAATCGAACTCGATCTCAACGAGGTGCAGCGTGTGGTCTGACGCAGCCAAAGAACTGAGCAAGTTCACCGAGGCGGTCCTGACCGCGCTGGACACCGACGGCTACCCGCTGAGCGTGCGCGTCCCCGCCCGCGACTTCGACCCGGCCACCGGCACCCTCGCCGTCTCGCTGCCCGCCGACCTGCACGCCGCCGAAGGGCAGGCCAATCTGCTGTGCCACTACCACGACGACAAGCTGTGGAGCCTGGACTCCACACAGGTCAAGGGCTGCCTGCGCAGGCGTGACGACGGCTGGGTTTTCGCCGCCGAGCACTTCACCCCGAAGTCCCGGTGGCACATGGTGTCGTTCCTGCGCCGCATCCACACCTCCGGGCAGAAGTATCTGGACAGACGCGGGCTTCGCCGTCCCGCGGTCAATTGGGCTGCCCTGAGCGACATTCGGCGCCGCGCGGCGAAGTAGCGTAACCAAGATGCCCGGCGAACTCGCGATCGCACTCACGGCCGCGCTGATCCTGCTCGCCGTGGCCGCCGTCGTCGTCGCGGTCCGGACCCGGCGGGTGGTGGCGACCCCGACCGAACGCGCGGTGCACGCCGCACTGCACACCGCGTCGCTCGCGGCCCGCGCGTTGCGCCAGGGCCTGGACACCGATTCGGCGAAGACGTCCGCTCCTTTCCTGCGTGAACTCACCGGCACCGACGGCCTTGCGCTGTTCGGTGGCGACGGCGCACTGCTCGCCAGGGATCCCGACGACGACGCCGTGTGGCCCCCCGACGTGCGCGACGCCTGCGACGGAGCCGCGCGACAATCCATCTCCGGTGGGCGCCGGGTGATGACGCACGCCCGAACCTCCGCGGTGGTCGCGCAGCCGATGCTCACCGAGACCGGAGACCTGCTCGGCGTGCTGGTCGTCGTCACGACCCGCTCCCCCGGGCCCGGAATGCTCGGCGCCGTCGGCGAAGTCGCGCGGTATGCGGCCAGCCAGATCGAACTCGCCGAACTCGACGCGTCCAGGGCGCGCCTGGACCGGGCCGAGGTGCTGGCGCTGCGTGCCCAGATCAGCCCGCACTTCATCTACAACGCGCTCAACACGATCGCGTCGTTCGTGCGCACCGACCCCGACCGCGCCCGGGAATTGATCCTGGAGTTCGCCGACTTCACCCGCTACTCGTTCCGGGCGGCGGGGCAGTTCACCACCCTGTCGGACGAACTGCGCAACATCGACCGCTACCTGACGCTGGAACGGGCCCGGTTCGGCACGGCCTTGAAGGTGACGTTGCGGGTGGCCCCCGAGGTGCTCAATGTCGTGGTGCCGTTCCTGGCGCTGCAGCCGCTGGTGGAGAACGCCGTCCGGCACGGGTTCGCGGGCCGCGGCAGCGGCTCGATCGAACTGGTCGCGCGCGACGAGGGCTCCGACTGCGTGATCACCGTCGAGGACGACGGCGTCGGAATGGATCCCGACGCGCTGCGGTCCGGTCCGAGCGACGCACTCTCGGCCGGCGACGCCGAGCCGGAGGGGACGGGCGCGCATGTCGGGCTGACCAATGTCGACCATCGGCTGCGCGCGGCCTTCGGCAACGACTACGGTCTGGTGGTCGAAACGGCGATCGGCGCGGGCACCAAGGTGATCATGCGGGTGCCCAAGTTCCGGTCGGGGGTGCGGGCCAGCGGAGGTGGGTTCGGGGTTGGGGCGAAATGAGTGAGTCGTGACCAAGCCGCTCACGGTGCTCGCCGTCGACGACGAGGTTCCCGCGCTCGATGAGCTGGCCTACCTGTTGGACCGCCATCCGTGCATCGCCGAGGTCTTCCGCGCCGGGGACGCGACTTCCGCGCTGCGCGAACTGAATCTGCGCCCCATCGACGCGGTGTTCCTCGACATCAACATGCCCGGGCTTTCCGGGATCGAACTCGCCGGGGTGCTCGCGAACTACGCCCAGCGTCCGGCGATCGTGTTCGTCACCGCGCACGACGACAAGGCGGTCGCCGCCTTCGACGTCGGCGCCGTCGACTATCTGCTCAAGCCGATCCGCGAGGAACGCCTCGACGAGGCCGTCCGCCGTGCGGCGCAGGCGCAGGCCGGCCCGCCCCCCGACGACGAAACCCCGGCGCCCGAGCCCGAATCCGACGTCGTGCCGGCCGAACTCGGCGGGGTCACGCATCTGATCCCGCGCAACAGCATCGGCTGGATCGAGGCAGAGGGCGACTATGCGCGACTGCACTCGGCGTCGGGCTCGCATCTGGTTCGCATCCCGCTGAGCACCCTCGAAACCCGCTGGCGTGAACACGGTTTCCAGCGTGTCCACCGTTCCTACCTCGTCGCGCTGAAACTGGTGACCGGGCTGCGCACCAGCGACGGCGCCGTCCTGGTACGCCTGCGCGCCAACGGCGCGTCACCGGCCGTGGAGTTGCCGGTGAGTCGGCGACAGGCCCGTGAACTGCGGGACCGGCTGGTGCGCAGCCCGATGCGCAACCTGCGACCGGCCGGGAGTTCCGATGACCAGTAGCGAACGGCCGCAGCGGCAGCGGGTGGTGCTGGCCCACCGGCGGGGCGCACGGATGGTGCGCACCCGGGTGGAGGTGCAGGAGCAGACGCAGGTGGGCGACGCGCTGGTGCGCGGGCTGGTGCGTGCGCAACTGGGTCTGGCCTTACGGCTGGCCGCCGTCGTGGTGTGCCTGATCGGCGCGATCCCGTTGCTCAACGCCGTTTTTCCCGACCTGGGCAGCGTCACCGTGTTCGGTATCCGGCTGAACTGGCTGGTGCTGGCCGTGCTGGTCTACCCCCTCCTCTACGGCATCGGGCGGTTCTACGTGCGCCTTGCCGAGCAGAGCGAGCGTGACTTCGTCCGCGTCGTCGACGCCGAACCGTGACCGGATCACCGCTGACGGCTGTCGCGCTGCTCGCCGCGGCGGTGGCGACCGTCGCGATCGGCGCCTACGGCGTGCGGTTCTCGCGCACCACCTCCGACTTCCTGGTCGCGTCCCGCACGGTCGGTTCGCGGTGGAACGCCGCGGCGATCTCCGGTGAATACCTGTCGGCCGCATCCTTTCTGGGTGTCGCCGGGTTGATCGCCAAGTACGGCGCCGACGCACTGTGGTACCCGGTCGGGTTCACGGCGGGCTATCTGGGACTGCTGCTGTTCGTCGCCGCCCCGCTGCGCCGGTCGGGCGCCTACACCGTCCCTGATTTCGCCGAGTTCCGGCTCGGATCAACACGATTGCGCAAGGTCGCGATGCTCGTCGTCGTGGTGATCTGCATCTTCTATCTGGTCCCGCAGTACCAGGGCGCCGGGTTGGCGTTGAAAACCCTTCTCGGCACGCCGGTCTGGCTCGGGCCGCTGGCCGTGGGCGCCATCGTGATCATGAACGTCGTCGCCGGCGGGATGCGCTCGATCACGTTCGTTCAGGCGTTCCAGTACTGGCTCAAGCTCACCGCCGTCGCGATCCCCGCGCTCGCGCTGGCAGGCCTGTTCCTGTCCGATCGCGGCGGCGACCTCGGCGGACCGCTCCCGCCGACCGTGCACCAGGAGACGACCGTCCAGATCGAGACCGACGTCGTCGTCCAGGTCGCCGAACCCGCGGGCATCACGGTCACCGGCACCCTCGACAACCGTGACGTCGAGGGCGTCCCCATCGGCTCGGCGGGTCGGCACACCCTGGGCGCGGGCAGCAGCCTGACGCTGGCGGCGGGCGCAGCCACCCCGGTGGTCGACGGGACGCCGAGCGCCGGCGCGGACTGGATCTCCTCCGGCGGGGGGCTGGGCGGACAGCATCCGCTGTATCAGGTGTTGTCGATCATGGTCGCGACGTTCCTGGGCACCATGGGCCTGCCGCACGTGCTGGTCCGGTTCTACACCAACCCCGACGGGCGGGCCGCCCGTCGCACGGCGCTCGCGGTCATCGCGCTGCTGTCGCTGTTCTACCTGTTCCCGACGTTGCTCGGGGTCTTCTCCCGGTGGTACGTCCCGCAGTTGCTGATCACCGGTACCGCCGATGCCGCCGTGCTACTGGCACCGGGATCGGCGATCGGGGGTGCGGCCGGTCAACTGCTCGCGGCGCTGGTGGCCGCCGGTGCGATCGCAGCGTTCCTGGCGACGTCGTCGGGGCTGCTGGTGAGTTTCGCGGGTGCGCTGGCCACCGACGTGCTGCCCGGCCGCGTCCGGGACTTCCGGGTGGCCGCCGTCGTCGGCGGACTGATACCGATCCCGTTGGCGCTGGCGGCTTCCGGTGACCTGGAGCTGTCCCGCAGCGTCGGGTTGGCGTTCGCGGTCGCGGCGTCGACGCTGTGCCCGCTGCTGGTCCTCGGCATCTGGTGGCGCGGTCTGACCGCGCGCGGCGCGATGTCGGGTCTGGCCGTCGGCGGGCTGCTCTCCGGCGGCGCGGTGACCGTCGCGGTGGCCGGCGGCATCGACGAGAACGCCCTCGGTGGCTGGCCGGCGGTGCTGATCGGCTATCCCGCCGCCCTCAGCGTGCCACTCGCGTTCGCGACGATGATCCTGGTCAGCCGGTTCACCCGCGACGAGGTGCCCCCCGACGTCGCGCAGACGTTCGCGCGGATGCACGTGCCGGAGAACCTGGGCATGGGAATCGAGCGTCTGCCGCGCGCCTGACGTGCCGCCGTTCGTCGCCGACCATCGACCGTTCACCGCACGCTCCCCCGGCCTCGCCGTGTCCGACGCGTCCGCGCTGGGTATGTGACCTACATCTCAACTACCTTTCACCCAGAGCCGGTTCACAGCAGTCAGGAGCGTGAGATCAAGGTGTCCGAGACCAACCTTCCGATTCGCCCGGAAGCCATCAGCGGCGATCGCTATCTAGAAGTCCAGGCCAGTCCCGAGTTCCAGGAGTTGCGGAGCCGTCTGCGCCGCTTCGTGTTCCCGATGACGGCGGTCTTCCTCGTCTGGTACACGACCTATGTCCTGCTGGGCGCGTTCGCCACCGACTTCATGGCCACCAAGGTGTGGGGCGACGTCAACGTCGGCCTGCTCATCGGCCTGGGCCAGTTCCTGTCGACGTTCCTGATCACCGGTCTGTATGTCCGCTTCGCCAACCGCGAACTCGATCCGCGCGCCGAGGCGATCCGCACCCAACTGGAGAGTGAGATCCGATGACCACCCTGCTGGCGCAATCCGAGACGGTCGGCAACCCGCTGGCCAACATCGGCATCTTCAGCCTGTTCGTCGTGGTCACGATGATCGTCGTGATCCGGGCGAGCAAGCGCAACGCCACCGCCGACGAGTTCTTCACCGGCGGCCGCGGCTTCTCCGGACCGCAGAACGGCATCGCGATCGCCGGTGACTACCTGTCGGCGGCCAGCTTCCTCGGCATCGCCGGCGCGATCGCGGTGTACGGGTACGACGGCTTCCTGTACTCGATCGGCTTCCTGGTCGCGTGGCTGGTCGCCCTGCTGCTGGTGGCCGAATTGCTCCGCAACACAGGACGATTCACCATGGCCGACGTGCTGAGCTTCCGGCTCAAGCAACGCCCGGTCCGGCTGGCCGCGGCCACCAACACCCTGACGGTGTCGCTGTTCTACCTGCTGGCCCAGATGGCCGGCGCCGGCGGCCTGGTCGCCCTGCTGCTCGACATCAACAGCCGCGCAGGGCAGTCCGTCGTGATCGCCGTGGTCGGCGTGCTGATGATCGTCTACGTCCTGGTCGGCGGCATGAAGGGCACGACGTGGGTGCAGATCATCAAGGCCGTGCTGCTGATCGCCGGTGCCGGCTTCATGACGGTGATGGTGCTCGCGAAGTTCGGGCTGAACTTCTCCGAGATCCTCGGCTCCGCCCAGTCGGCCATCAGCGGTGCGACCACCGCGGGCGTCGCCGATCGTGACGTGCTGGCCCCCGGCGCGCAGTACGGCGGTTCGCTGACCTCGCAGATCAACTTCATCTCCCTGGCGCTGGCGCTGGTGCTGGGCACCGCGGGTCTGCCGCACGTGCTGATGCGCTTCTACACGGTGCCGACCGCCAAAGAAGCCCGGCGCTCGGTGGTGTGGGCGATCGCGTTGATCGGCGCCTTCTACCTGTTCACCCTGGTGCTCGGCTACGGAGCCGCGGCGCTGGTCGGTCCGGACCGCATCCTCGGCGCGGCCGGCGGTGTCAACTCGGCGGCCCCGTTGCTGGCCTTCGAGCTCGGCGGCGTGATCCTGCTCGGCGTCATCTCCGCGGTCGCGTTCGCGACCATCCTCGCGGTGGTGGCGGGGCTGACGATCACCGCGTCGGCATCGTTCGCCCACGACATCTACGCGTCGGTGTTGAAGTCGCACAAGGTGACCGAGGCCGAGCAGGTGAAGGTCTCGCGGATCACCGCCGTCGTGCTCGGCATCCTCGCGATCGGCCTGGGCATCCTGGCCAACGGGCAGAACATCGCGTTCCTGGTGGCGCTGGCGTTCGCGGTGGCGGCGGCGGCGAACCTGCCGACGATCATCTACTCGCTGTACTGGAAGCGGTTCAACACCCGTGGCGCGCTGTGGAGCATGTACGGCGGTCTGATCTCGACCATCGTGCTGATCGTGTTCTCCCCGGCGGTGTCCGGATCGAAGACCGCGATGATCCCGGGCGCGGACTTCGCGTTCTTCCCGCTGGCCAACCCCGGCATCGTGTCCATCCCGCTGGCCTTCATCCTGGGCATCGTCGGCACGCTGACCTCACCTGACGACGAGGACCCGAAGGTCGCTGCCGAGATGGAGGTCCGCTCGCTGACCGGCATCGGGGCCGAGAAGGCCGTGTCCCACTAGCGCCCCGCTCCACCCCGCCGAAATTGCATTCCAGCAGGCAAAAGTCGAGAAGACGCCTGCTGGAATGCAATTTCGGCGAAAGTCTCAGCCGCTCTTGCGGCGGAACTCCCGGCGGTTCTCGACCGGGCCGTGCGCGCCGCGCGACTGCTTGGCGCCGCCGTCGCGGTGCGACGAGCCGCTGACCGCCTTGGCATTCTTGCGTTCCAGAGCTTCCCGGAACTTGCGTTTGCTGTCGTCCTCGCCGGACTCTGCGGACTCGTTCGATGCCATGTCGGCAGCCTAGTCCGCCGGGGCGGGGTTCAGCGCTTCCCCGGCGGCATGCCGTACACGTGCGAGATCGGCAGCGTCATCAGCACCCGGCGATCGTCGACCATCGCCCGGCGGTAGTCGTCCCAGTCGGGGTGTTCGCCGGCAAGGCTGCGGTAGAGCTCGACCAGACCGGCGACGGTGTCGTCGTCGGGGTTCGCCGCGGGCGGCGACAGGACGGCGTCGCCCTCGGCGACGGCGTAGGCCCACCCGTCGTCGGAGCTGACGTGGATCGCGGCGCGCGGGTCCCGCCGCAGGTTGCGCGTCTTGGCCCGCGGTTCGGTGATCGACACCGAGATCGTCAGCGCGCGCGGATCGAAGAAGTACGACACGTTCGACAGTTGAGGCCGGCCGTCGCGCTTCAGGGTGGCCAGCACACCGAGCGAGTTCCCGGCGAGCAGCGCCAGCAGCTTGTCGTCGAAGACATCGCGCGTCATGGGACGAGCCTACGACTTCTGCGGGCCTGGGAGGATGGACCAGGTGGCCCCGTTACGCAATCATTCAGGAGGAGACCACCGATGAGCCCCACCGACAAGCACTCCGCCGACCTCACCGGGGTGTCGGAGACCGCGTTGATGACGCTGCTGGTCCGGGCGACCGAGGCGCGCCGGCCCGATTCCCTGATCGACGACCCGATGGCCGTCAAGCTCGTCGACTCGCTCGACTTCGACCGCGCCAAGTTCGGTTTCGTGCGACGCCAGGACATGGCGGTGCGCGCGCTGGTCTTCGACAAGTGGACGCGACGGTATCTGGTGGACCACCCCCGGGCGACGGTCGTCGCGCTGGCCGAAGGTCTGCAGACGTCCTTCTACCGGCTCGACTCCGGCCCCGAGAGCGTCGGCCACGATTTCCGCTGGCTCACCGTCGATCTGCCTCCGATGATCGACCTGCGCACCAAGCTGCTGCCGCCGTCCGACCGCGTCCGCACGCTCGCGCAGTCGGCACTCGACTTCAGCTGGATGGATCAGGTCGACACCAGCGAGGGCGTGTTCATCACCGCCGAGGGACTGCTGATGTATCTGCAACCCGCCGAGGCGATGTCGTTGATCACCGAATGCGCAGCCCGCTTCCCGGGCGGCCAGATGATCTTCGACCTGCCGCCGTCTGCCTTCGCGTTCCTGGTCGGTCGCGGGGTGCGCGCCTCCCTGCGCTACCGCGTCCCGCCGATGCCGTTTTCGCTGACGATCGCCGAGGCCGCCGACCTGGTCAACACCGTCCCCGGCGTGCGGGCCGTGCACGATCTGCCCGCCGAGCACGCGCGCGGACGCCTGATCAACGCGCTGCTGTGGACGGCGCAGCGGGTCCCGCTGCTCGATCCGATCCGGCCGATGTTCACGCTGCTGGAGTTCGGCTGACCGAGCGGGTCAGCCGAACGCGCTCTCGATGTAGCGCAGCGCCTCGTCCTTCTCGACGCCGAGCGCACGCGCCGCGGAGACGTAGGTGTTCGCGGCGGTGGCCATCGCCACGTCGGCCGGATCGGCGCGCGCCACGAAGGTGCCGAAACGGCCCCTGGTCTCCAGGATTCCCGCGGCCTCCAGCTCCCGATAGGCCCGCGCCACCGTGTTCACCGCCAGATTGACCTGGCCGGCCAGCTCACGGACCGTCGGCAGCCGGGTGCCGGGAGCAAGCTCGCCGTCCCGGACCCCCGCGATGATCTGCGTCCTGAGCTGATCGAACAGCGGCCTGGCCGCGTGCGGATCAACCTTTACCCAATCCCCCAAATCCCCCACGCCCCCAGTATCGCCTACAGCCGCTAACTTGGTGGAGTGCAGGTGACGGTATTCAGCGGCGCCGGGATCTCCGCCGAGAGCGGCGTCCCGACGTTCCGCGACGTCGAGACGGGGCTGTGGGCGAAAGTCGACCCGTACGAGATCTCCAGCGCCGACGGTTGGCGCGCACACCCCGACCGGGTGTGGGCCTGGTATCTGTGGCGCCACCACATGATGAGCGCGGTCGGACCCAACAACGCCCACCGCGCCGTCGCGGCGTGGGAGGACTACGCCGACGTGCACGTCGTCACCCAGAACGTGGACAACCTGCACGAGCGCGCGGGCAGTCGTCGGGTGTACCACGTGCACGGCAGCCTGTTCGACTTTCATTGCGACACATGCCGATCCGCCTACTGCGGCCCGGTCCCCGACATGCCCGAACCGGTCGAGTCCGTCGACCCGCCCGTATGCGAGGCGTGTGGCGGGCTGATCCGGCCCGACGTCGTGTGGTTCGGCGAGGCACTTCCCGACGATGCCTGGGAGCGCTCGGTCGAGGCGGTCGCCGGCGCGGACCTGGTCGTCGTGGTCGGCACGTCGTCGGTGGTCTACCCGGCGGCGGGTCTTCCGGAGATGGCGCTGGCCAACGGAACACCGGTCATCGAGGTCAATCCCGAACCGACGCCGTTGTCGTCGAGCGCGACCGTGACACTGCGCGAGAAGGCCTCGACCGCGCTGCCGGGACTGCTGCAGCGGTTGCCCGCGCTGCTCACCTAAGCCGCGCCCCTACGGACGGCGGGCCACGCCGATCGCGAACTCGGCGACGGGCACCGGAACCCACGCCGGGAACGTCCATTCGCGACGGGCGTCATCGACGCGGAACCCCGCCCGGGTGATCGTGTCTTCCGTGCGGCGATGGGTGTGACAGTTTCCCAGCAGGCGCGGCCAGAAGGTTGCGTCGGCGAACCGTTGCAGACGTCCGCGGGCGGCGCCGTCACTGGCCACATGCTCCAGATACCGCAGCTCACCGCCCGGCTTCAACACCGAGAAGAGCTGTGAGACAACCTGTTCCGGGTCGTCGACCGAACACAGCACCAGTGAGCACACCACCGCGTCGAACGGCTTCGCGTCGGCGAACTGTTCGACGGTGTCGGTGCTGACGGTCACCGGTACCGCCGCGCCGGCAGCGGCCTGCTCGGCCAGGACCGCGAGGCGCCGTTCGGGCTCGACCGCCACCACCTCGGTGACGGTCGACGGGTAGAACTCGAAGTTGGTGCCGGTCCCGGCGCCGACCTCGAGGACCCGGCCGGTCAGCCCGGCGAGGTTGTCGCGGCGCAGGCGCCGCAGCGATTCCGGCTCCCGCGACGACATCGCCGTCCAGAGCCGGGCGAAAAACGGATTATCGACGACGTCGCTCATCGACGACCTCCTTCAGCCAGTTCACTGTGTCCATGGCATTCTCGTCGGGCCCGATCGCCACCGACACCATGTGGCCGATACACACGGCGCGCAGGACCCGGTCGGCGAACTGCTCGACATCCCCCCAGGGCAGGTAGGGACGCGAGATCAATTGTGCGGCAATACCGTGGGCGCATGTCCAGAGTTCGAGCGCGAATACGGTCGGATCACCGGGCGGGTAGACGCCCTCGGCGATCAGCGCCTCGACCGACGCGCGCATGTGCACGAACGCCGCGCTGTTCAGGGTCAGGTCCACGCCGCTGCCGGGGTTGCCGTGGCCCATCGTCGCGATCCGGTAGAGCTCGGGGGTCTGCAGGGCGAACCGGACGTAGGCCAGGCCCTGCGCGCGCAACACCTCGATCGTCGACGGGCAGGCGGCCGCGACGGCCTGCATCTGTTCGTCGAGCTTCTCGAAGTAGCGGCCGCAGACGGCGTCGAGCAGCGCGTTCTTGTCGGCGAAGTGCAGGTACAGCGACGGCGGGGTCACCCCGACGCGCTCGGCGACCGACCGCACGGAGACGGCCTTCTCGTCCCCGGACTCGAGTAGCAGTTCGGTTGCGGCGTCGAGGATCTCGTCGCGCAGGTGCTCCCCTGCCCCGCGCGGGGCACGACGCCGGCGCACGCCGTGCTCAGACACGCTGGGGCACCGTCTCGCTGACACCGATGCGGGCGTGCAACCGCGCCAACGGCGGGGGCGCCCACCAGTTCCAGCGGCCCAGCAGGTGCATGAAGGCGGGCACGAGAAGCATCCGTACCAGGGTCGCATCCACGAGCACGGCGAGGGTGAGCCCGACACCGAACATGCGCATGAACGACACCTGGGCGGCGATCAACGCGGCGAACGATATCGACATCACGAGCGCGGCGGCGGTGACGACGCGCCCGGTGCGGGCGAGACCGAGCGCGACGCTCCTGCCGTTCTCGCCGGTCTCCAGCCAGTATTCGCGGATCCGAGAGACCAGGAACACCTCGTAGTCCATCGACAGGCCGAACGCGATGCAGAACAACAGCACCGGCATGGTGGCGACCAGCGTGCCGGTCGGCGTCGTGCCCAACGCCCCGAGGTGACCCTCCTGGAAGATCCACACCAGCGCCCCGAAGGCGGCCGTCAGGGACAACACGTTGAGCACCAGGGCTTTCAACGGCAGCACCACGCTGCCGGTCAGCACGAACAGCAGCACGAAGGTGATCGCCGCGATCACCGCGAGGACCAGCGGCAGCCGCGAGGTGATCGCGTCGGCGCTGTCCCGGTTGATCTGCGCCAGGCCGGTCAGCAGGACCTGGCGATCTCCCGGCGGCGCGATCGCGTGCAGGCGGTCCAGCTGCACCTCGGACGCATCGGTGAACAGCGGCGCCCTGCTGCCGATCGTCAAGAACGCCGATCCGTCGGCCGAACCCGTTGCCGCAGAGGGTGGTCCTGCCCTGGCGCCCCCAATGAACGTCCCGCTGGGAGCCGATACCGAGGACACGTCCGCGACGCCCGACAGCGCGATGGCGTATGCGTCGAAGTCCTCTCGGCTGATGCCATCCGCGTCGGGAAGCACAACGACGACGTTGGTCGACGAGTCGACCGCGAAGTCCGCTCTCAGTTCATCGCCGATCTGGCGCGCCGACGCGGTCTCCGGGAGCACCCGGTCATCGGGGAACCCCCAGGTGGCGCCGAGGAACGGCGCGCCGAGCAGCACCAGCAGCACGACGACGGCACCGCCGATCGGGATCGACCGCCGCATCACGAACGTCGTCGACCGGTACCAGAAGTTCTGCTCGACCGGCTTGGCGACCGGGTCGGGTCTGCCCAGGATCCGGCGGACAAGCCGTCGCACGTCGAGGGCGTCCAGCCGGTCTCCGGCCAGCGCGATGGCGGCGGGTGTCACGACGATCGCGGCCAGCGCCGCGAACGACACCACCGCGATGCCCGCATAGGCGAACGACTTCAGGAAGTACATCGGGAACAGCACCATCGCAACCATCGACAGGGCCACCGTCATCGCCGAGAACACCACCGTGCGGCCCGCGGTCGTCATCGTGCGCAGCAACGCGGTATCCCGGTCGTGCCCGTCGGCCAATTCGTCGCGGTATCGGCTGATGATGAGCAGGGTGTAGTCGATGGCCAGGGCCAGGCCCATCGCGATCGACAGGTTCAGCGCGAAGATCGACACGTCGGTGACGAGGGTGAACCCGCGCAGCACCGCCATCGAACCGAGGATCGCGAACACGCCGACGGCCAGCGGCAGCGCCGCGGCGAGCAGACCGCCGAAGACCCACACCAGCACCACGAAGCTCAGCGGGATCGCGATGGACTCCATCAGCAGCAGATCCTTCTCGGTCTGCGTGTTGATCTGGACGTAGGTCATCGCGGCGCCGCCGGCGCGGACGGTGACGCCGTCCCGGTCGTACACGAGCTCGTCGGTGAGGGCCTTGGCGTGTTTCTGCGCCCCGCTCTCGCCGCCGGTGATGCCGGCGACGATCAGCCCGGTGCGGCCGTCCTCGCTGATCAGTGCGGGTGCCGCAGACGGGGGCGAGGTCCAGGCCGACGTGATCGCCGCGACGTGCGGCGAGTCGGACAGTCGCTCGACAAGCTCGACGCCGACGTCGCGCGCCGCTGGGCTCTGGGCGCCGTCATCGGAGGTGACGGCCAGGATCAGCTCCATGTCGCCCTGCCCGAACGTGTCGACGAGCATCTGGGTGGCCCGCGCGGACTCCGACGTCGGGTCCTGGAATCCGCCGGCGGACAGATGGGTGACGACGGGAATGCCGAAGACGCCGCAGGCGATCGCGACGAGCAGGGCTGCCATGAGGACGCGGCGCGGTGCGGCGATGGCGAGCCGTGCGATGCGATGGAGCACCGGCGCCTCCTGAGAATGTCGGCAAGAATATCGGCGCTAAGTTAGCAGCGATAACTCATGGCGGCAATGCCTCGCGATGAGTTCGGCCGCCGCGACCGGTCGAAGTGATCATGGACGACATCACCACCACCCCTTCCCGACTGTCGACGCCCGCACGGAACGTCGACGCGACCCTGGACGTGGGCCTGCTGGTTCTGCGCCTGGGGCTCGGCGCAGCCTTTCTGCACGCCGCGTTCCTGAAGCTCTCCAACTTCCCGACGACGATCCAGTTCATGGCCGATGCGGGATGGAGGCTTCCCGCGTTCGCCGCGTTCATGGTCACCGCCACCGAGACGCTCGCCGGCATCGGAGTGGTCCTGGGCGTGATGACGCCGCTGGCCGCGTCGGCCGGCCTCGGTGCGATGCTCTGCGCCTGGGCGGTGAACGTCTCGGCGGGCGCCGTGTGGGAGGACCCGTTCAACGCGCCGTTCCTGATCGGCCTGGGCGCCGCCACACTGTTGGCGACCGGGGCGGGCGGCTACGCGGTCGACGCCCGCGTACTCTCCCGTTTCTCCTGGTCACCGCGGGTCAAGGTGATCCTGCTCGTCCTGGCCTTCGTCACCGCGGTCGTCACATGGGTGGCGCTCTACGGCGTGAACCCGATTCATTTCGGCGCTGTGTAGATGGGCGAACCTACCCACCGGTAAGAATTGCCACAGTTTTCCGAAAGCAGGCTCAAAGAACTCTTAGAGCCCGTGGTTACTCTCCAGTACATGTGGATCGACGACACCAATGCTGATGTCATCAAGGTTGATTTCGAGGCGCTCTATCACGGGGATTTCCTCGTCGAGGGTCTGACCTCCGAGCAACTCGACGACGACCAGGCCCTGCCCACCGCGGTATGAAAGAACGCGCGCCCACCGGGCGCGCGTTCCTCCGTTTTCGGTTTGCCTGACGCCCGAGGGCGTCCCTTCTAGACCCGCTGTGCCACCGGCGAGACCATCCCCGCCAGTCGGCCGCTGATGATCTCCTCCGCGTCGCCGACGATCCGCGACACCAGGTCGCCGACGGTCGGGATGTCGTTGATCAGGCCCATGGCCGTGCCGACAGTCCAGATTCCGGCGTCGATGTCGCCGTCGTCGAACACCTTGCGGCCGCGCACGCCCGCCACCAGATCCTTGACGTCCTCGAACTGACCGCCCTCTTTGAGGATCTGCACGACCTCCCGCGACACCACGTTGGACGCGACCCGCGCGGTGTTGTGCAGGCTGCGGAAGATCAACTCCGTGCCGCGCTCGTCACCGGCGACGATCGCCTCCTTGACGTTCTGATGGATGCAGGACTCCACGGTGCACATGAACCGGGAGCCCATGTTGACGCCGTCGGCGCCGAGCGCCAGGGCAGCAGCCAGACCGCGGCCGTCGGCGAACCCGCCCGAGGCGATCATCGGGATCTCGATCTTGTCGGCCGCGGCCGGGATCAGCACCAGGCCGGGCACATCGTCCTCACCCGGATGTCCCGCGCATTCGAAGCCGTCGATGCTGATGCCGTCCACACCGAGGCTCTGCGCCTTGACCGCGTGGCGCACCGAGGTGCACTTGTGCAGCACCTTGATGCCGTTGTCGTGGAACATCGGCAGGTGCGGCGCCGGATTGGAGCCGGCCGTCTCGACGATCTTGATGCCCGCGTCGACGATCACCTGGCGGTACTCGTCATACGGCGGCGGGTTGATCGCCGGCAGGATCGTCAGGTTCACACCGAACGGCTTGTCGGTCAGATCGCGCGTCCTGGCGATCTCGTTGGCCAGATCCGCCGGTGTGGGCTGGGTCAGCGCGGTGATGAACCCGAGGGCGCCCGCATTCGCCACGGCCGCAACCAGTTCCGCGCGACCGACCCACTGCATACCGCCTTGGGCGATCGGATGCTCGACCCCGAACGTCTCGGTGAACTTCGTGGTGATCGTCATCGTCTACCTCGCCCCTTTTCTCTTCGCGCAAGCGCTCATCGGGGCGCCATCCGGATCGCGCCGTCGAGGCGGATCGTCTCACCGTTGAGCATCGGGTTCTCGAGGATGTGCACCGCCAGAGCGCCGTACTCGTCGGGATCACCCAGACGTGCCGGGTGGGGAACCTGCTTGCCCAGCGACGCCTGCGCCTCTTCGGGCAGCGAGCCCAGCAGCGGGGTCTTGAACAGACCGGGGGCGATCGTGCACACCCGGATGAACTCGCGCGACAGGTCACGGGCGATCGGCAGGGTCATGCCGACCACGCCGCCCTTGGACGCGGAGTACGCGGCCTGGCCGATCTGGCCTTCGAACGCGGCGACCGACGCGGTGTTGATGATGACGCCGCGCTCACCGTTGATCGGCTCGGTCTTGGCCATGCGCTCGGCGGCCAGTCGCAGCACGTTGAAGGTGCCGATCAGGTTGACCTGGATGACCTTCGTGAACCCGTCGAGCGGGAACGGGCCGTCCTTGCTCAGCGTCTTGATCGCGTTGCCGATGCCCGCGCAGTTGACGTTGATGCGCAGCGGGCCGAACTCTTCGGCGGCATCGAGCGCGGCGCTCACCTGCTCGGGATCGGTCACGTTGGCCTGGACGAACTTCGCCCGCGGGCCGAGCTCGGCGACGACGTCGTCACCCTTGAGGTCGATGACGACGACCGAGGCACCCCGGTCGAGCAGCCGCTTGGTCGTCGCGAGACCGAGGCCGGAGGCGCCCCCGGTCACGACGGCAGCGGCGTCTTTGATCTCCACAGAATTGTCCTTTCGTGACGGTGTGAGAACTTAGGTCAAACCCATTCCTGCAGAACGGCTTCGGTGTCAGCGCCGGGCACGCCGGGCGCTTTCGGCGCCGACGGGACGCTGCGCGAGAAGCGCGGGGCCGGAGCCGGGTACAGCGAGCCGTTCTCGCTGTAGAAGGTGTTGCGTTCGGTGTTGTGCGGCTCGGACTCGACCTCGGCGAACGACAGGACCGGGGTGACGCAGGCATCCGTGCCGGCGAACACTCCGGCCCAGTGGTCGCGGTCGTGCGCGGCGATCGCGGAGGTGAATGCCTCGCGCAATTCCGGCCAGCGGCTCATGTCGTTCTGGTCGGGCAGGTCCGCACCGTCGAGCCCGATGCCCTTGAGGAATTCGGCGTAGAACTGCGGCTCGATGCAGCCCACCGCGATGTGGCGGCCGTCGGCGCAGGTGTAGGTGTCGTAGTACGGCGCACCGGTGTCGAGCATGTTGACGCCGCGCTCGTCGCTCCACATGCCCATGCCGCGGAATGCCCACATCATCATCGACAGCACGCTGGACCCGTCGACCATCGCGGCGTCGACGACCTGGCCCTTGCCCGAACGTTCCCGTTCGTAGAGCGCCGAGAGCACGCCGACCAGCAGGAACATCGAGCCACCGCCGAAGTCGCCGACGAGGTTCAGCGGGGGTACCGGACGCTCGCCGGCCCGGCCGATCGCGTGCAGGGAACCGTTGAGCGAGATGTAGTTGATGTCGTGCCCGGCCTGCTGGGAACGTGGGCCGTCCTGACCCCAGCCCGTCATGCGGGCGTAGATCAGCTTGTCGTTGACCTTGGCGCAGTCCTCAGGACCGAGACCAAGTCGTTCTGTGACACCGGGACGGAACCCCTCGATCAGCACGTCGGCCTTCGAGATCAGGCGCAGGACCATCTCCCGGTCCTCGTCGCTCTTCAGGTTCGCCGCCACGGAGCGCCGGTTGCGCAGCAGATAGTCGCCGCCGGGTTTGGTCGCCGGACCCGGGCCCTTGCCCGGTCGCTCGATGCGCACGACGTCGGCGCCGAGATCACCCAGGATCATCGCCGCGTGAGGGCCGGGGCCGATGCCGGCCAGTTCCACAACTCGAAGTCCCTGCAGTGGTCCAGCCACGACTGACCGCCCTTCGTGAGTATCGCTCGGTTGACCGCGACATAGCTTACTTGTATAACCAAGTCGATCGGCCACGGGGCTTCAGCAGTCGGCGAAGGCCCCCGATGAAGGGGACATTCATGACCAATACCGACGCGTACCAGGGCATCGACCACTGCACCGCAAGCCTCGACAACGGCGTGCTGTCGGTGACACTGAACCGCCCCGAGAGCTTGAACTCGCTGAGTGCGCCCATGCTGGAGACGTTCGCCGCGACATTGGAACGCGCCGCGACCGACTCCCGCGTCAAGGTCGTCCGCATCGGCGGCGCCGGGCGCGGCTTCTGCTCGGGCGCGGGTATCAGCGAAGAGGACCACGCCAACCCGGGCGCTTCGGGCACCCCCGCCGATGTGCTCGACGCCGCGAACCGCTGCATCCGCTCGATCGTGAACCTCCCGCAGCCGGCGGTCGCCGTCGTCCAGGGTGCCGCGGCGGGCGTCGGGGTCTCTCTGGCCCTGGCCTGCGATGTGGTGCTGGCGTCGGAGAAGTCGTTCTTCATGTTGGCGTTCACCAAGATCGGGCTGATGCCCGACGGCGCCGCGTCGGCGCTGATCGCCGCTGCGGTCGGCCGCATCCGGGCGATGCGGATGGCGCTGCTCGCCGAGCGCATCACCGCCGACGAAGCCTACGCGTGGGGTCTGGTCAGCCAGGTGTACCCGGCCGACTCCCTCGAGGCCGAAGCCGCTTCGGTGATCGAGACGCTGGCGACAGGCCCCGCGGTCGCGCTGCGGCTGACCAAGGACGCCATCAACGGCGCCACGCTGACCGAGGTGGAGAACGCTCTGGAACGTGAGACCAAGGGACAGCTGCGCCTGCTGCACTCCGACGATTTCCGTGAGGGCACCAAGGCCTTCCAGCAGCGCCGCGCCGCGAAATTCACTGACGTCTGAGGGATTTCGGTGTAGTTCGTCAACGTCAGCGTGACGAACTACACCGAAATCACAAGGGGCTGGGCGGGATCAGTGCGTTCCGGGGCTGCAGCCCTTCAGTCCAGCATCGCCGGGCACCTCCGCGGCAAGATCGTCGTGTCGCCATGACAGACCCGCAACACAGTCTCGTCGACAAACCGTGTCTCGGTCCCCCACCGTGCTCAGGCGTGGAATACGCGCGGAGATCGGAATCGTTCTCATTGGCGTGCGCGGAAATTGACACCCGGCGAGCCGCCCGTCTCGGCGCGTCGCGCACCCGGAACCGCGATGAGGAACATCGATATGTCTGATCGGATGAAGGCCGTGGTGCTCGCCCGTTTCGGAGGGGCCGATGCATTCGAGTTGCGCGACGTCGCCGTACCGCACGTCGGACCACGCCAGGTACGAGTGCGCGTCCATGCGACCGCCGTCAACCCACTCGACTATCAAATCCGTCGGGGCGACTACACCGATCTTGTGCCGCTCCCGGCGATCATCGGACACGACATCTCCGGCGTGATCGAGGAGGTTGGATCCCACGTGACCGAGTTCCGCGCCGGCGACGCGGTCTACTACACGCCTAAGATCTTCGGCGGCCCCGGTTCGTACGCCGAACAGCACGTCGCCGACGTCGACCTCGTCGGCCGCAAGCCGGACAACCTCGATCACCTGGAGGCGGCGAGCCTGACTCTTGTCGGCGGAACGGTCTGGGAGTCCCTGGTGACTCGAGCTCAGCTCACTGTGGGCGAGACGATCCTGATCCATGGTGGGGCGGGCGGTGTCGGCACGATCGCGATTCAAGTCGCGAAGGCGATGGGCGCACGCGTGATCACCACCGCGAAGGCCGGTGACCATGCGTTCGTGAACTCGCTCGGAGCGGACGTGGCGATCGATCACACGTCGACGGACTACGTCGATGCCGTGGCCGAAGCGACGCGAGGAAGGGGGGTCGACGTCGTCTTCGACACGATCGGCGGCGACACCCTCACGCGGAGCCCGCTGTCACTCGCCGATTCCGGACGCGTCGTCAGCATCGTCGACATCGCGCGGCCGCAGAACCTTATCGAGGCATGGGGCCGCAACGCCGCCTACCATTTCGTCTTCACACGGCAGAACCGCGGAAAGCTGGACGCACTCACGATGCTGGTCGAGCGCGGGCTCGTGAAGCCGGTCCTCGGCGCGACCCTTCCGCTCGCCCGAATGGGCGAGGCTCATGAACTCCTTGAGAACCGGCGGTCGTATGCGCTGCGCGGCAAGGTCGCCATCGATGTGGCGGGAGAAACCGTCGCGCTCCCCCCACGCATCTCGTAGGCGTCAGACGCCGAACATCGGCGGCAGCGCGAGCACCATGACCAGACCCCAGAAGAAGTGGGTCAGCATCGGCGCCAGCACTCCCCCGGTGGCGCGACGCAGGAACGCGCAGACCGTGCCGAGGATGATCGCAGCGAAACCGAGCATCGGATTGCCGGTCGTCGCTGCCGTCGCGATCACATACAGCGCGGTCGACACGATCACCGGATGGAACTTCAGCAACGAGGTGTAGACAGCGCCACGGAAGAACATCTCCTCGGCCACGCCGTTGATCACCGTGATGAACACGATCACGTAGAGCGGCCCGGCGTTGGAGTACTGCAGCACCGCGCGGATGTAGTCGTTGACGCCGGGAATCTCGCGGACCACCAGTGCGCCCAGCACGAACACCGCGCCCAGACCCAGCCCGATGGCCGTCCCGGTGATGACCGGACGCTGGTTGCGTCCGCGGAAGCACACGTAGCCCATGTGCAGCGGGCCCGACGCGAAAGCGCCTGCGGCCCAGACTCCGGCGAGCGCGAGGGTGAGCCAGATGAAGGTCTCGTCACCCGGCGGTCTGCTCAGCGAATAGCCGAGCAGCGCGGCGCCGATGAGCAGCACCACCGCCACGATCACCTTGCGCCGGCCGACCACCGACGGGGGTTCGTTGTACGGGGGCGCCTTCGTCGCCGCGATCTTGCGTAGTTCGCCGGCCCAGCTCGTCGGTGCGGTCACGCCGGAATCACCCTCGGCACCATCCCGAGAAAGGTGTCCAGACCGGTGCGCACCGCTGCCGCAACAGGTCTGGGCACGAAACCGATCAACCCGAGCACCGGGTGCACGAGCGGCGGCGTCACCGCGCCGGCCAGCTGGCGCAGCCGCAACACGTCGCCGCCGGCCCAGTCGGGGTCGGTGTCGGCGAGGTGGTGCGGGTCGATCAGCTCGTTGACCGGGCGTCGCGGCGGGGTTCCGACGGCCCGCCGTATCGCGTCGTCCACGCTGACCGGCCCGTCCGGCGGATCCGCCACGAACTCGCGCAGACCATTGGCCGACGCGATCATCGGAAAGTCCAGCGACTCAACAAGATCCGCAGCAAGACCGCCGGGGACAGGCAGTATCAGCCCCGTCACCTTCGACACCAGCGAGGTGTCGATGCCGTACACCGCCACCGGGGCACGCCAGATCCCGGCGATGCGGGCGTAGGCGCGCAGCAGATCGCCGTAGGTGGTGGTCTCCGGCCCCCTGATGTCGTACGCGCCGGCAGGCACGTCGGGGTCGGCGCTCGCCACGAGGTAGTGCAGCACATCGCTGATCGCGATCGGATCGATCGGGTTCACCGACCATTCCGGCATCGGCAGCAGCAGGAAACGGTCCGCGACGTAGCGCAGCATCTCGAACGACGTCGACCCGGCACCGATCACGATCGCGGCGCCGAGCCAGACGACGTCGGGTCCGTCGTCGATCGTCAGCGCGGCCGCGACCTCGGCGCGGCTCGTCAGGTGCTCGGACAGCGAGTCGTCGTCGGGCACGAACCCGCCGAGGTACACGATGCGCCGGACACCGGCGGCCTTGGCGGCGGCGGCGACGTTGGCCGCGGCCCGATTGTCGGCCTCCCGGAAATCGGGCTGACCGATCCCGTGGACGAGGTAGTACACGACGTCGATGGGACCGGCCTCGGTGAACGCCTGCTGGGCCGAGATCTCGTCGTGAGCGTCGAGGGTCACGGTCGAGACATCGTGGTACCAACCGAAGTCGGCGAGCCGCGACGGGTCGCGGCTGGCGGCCACCACCTGATGACCGTCGTCGAGAAGCGCGGTGACCAGCCGAGATCCGATGTACCCGGAGGCGCCGGTGACAAGGGTGCGCACGGATTTCACTTCACCGCTGTACCCGTCAACCGGGATTCAGAACCCGCGCTCAGGAGTTGTATGCGTCACGGTGGGCTTTGACCAGTTCCTGGTACAGCGTCGCGTTCGTGCGGATGCCGGCGAGTTCGTCCTCGCCGAGCTGCCGGCGCACCTTGCCCGGCACCCCGGCCACCATGGAACCGGGCGGGATCACCGCGCCTTGGGGCACCACCGCCCCTGCCGCGATCAGTGAACCGGCTCCGACAACTGCCCCGTTGAGCACCACGGCGCCCATCCCGACCAGCGAGTTCTCCTCGACGGTGCATCCGTGCAGCACCGCGTTGTGGCCGACGCTGACACCGGCACCGATGCGCACCGGGAAGCCGGGGTCGACGTGGATCGTCACGCCGTCCTGGATGTTGGTGCCGGCGCCGATGTCGATCACCTCGACCTCGGCGCGCAGGATCGCTCCGTACCAGGCGCTCGCCCCGGCGGCGAGGACCACCTGACCGATCACCGTGGCGTTGGGCGCGACCCAGCTGTCGGGATGCAGATCCGGTGTGTGCCCGGCGAGGGACACGATCAGAGGCTCGGCCATGGGGCCATCCTAGGGACGGACCACCCCGCGGCGGCGGGGCCGGTGGTGCCGCGCCCGGACCGGGCGTGCGATCCTCACGACGTGACAACGACGTCAGAAACCACCGCGCTCGACATCGTCGCCGGGGCCGACCTCGGCGGCAAGACCTGTGTGATCACCGGCGCCTCGTCGGGCCTGGGCCGCGAATCGGCCCGGGCGCTGGCCTCGACCGGCGCCCACGTCATCCTCGCCGCGCGCAATCTCGAAGCGCTCTCGGACACCGAGGCGTGGGTGCGTGCGGAGGTCGCCGACGCGGAGCTGTCGATCGTGCCCCTCGACCTGACGTCGCTGGCCAGTGTCGCGTCCGCGGCGGCCCAGATCAGCGAGCTGACACCGGCCGTGCACGTGCTGATGAACAACGCCGGCGTCATGTTCACGCCGTTCGGCAGGACCGCCGAGGGCTTCGAAACCCAGTTCGGCACAAATCATCTCGGGCATTTCGAGTTCACCCGACTGCTGTTCCCCGCACTGGTCGCCGCCGACGGGGCGCGCGTGGTGAACCTGTCGTCGGAGGGCCACCGGATCAGCGACGTCGACTTCGAGGATCCCAACTGGGAGACCCGCGACTACGACAAGTTCGCCGCCTACGGCGCGTCGAAGACCGCCAACGTGTTGCACGCCGTCGAGCTCGATCGCCGGCTGCGTGACAGCGGGGTCCGCGCGTTCGCCGTGCACCCCGGGATCGTCGCGACCTCACTGGCCCGCCACATGACCAACGACGACTTCGCCAGCCTGAACAAGTCGACGGCGTCGCGCAATCCCGACAAGCCGACCACCGATTTCCGCAAGCAGTTCACGACGCCCGAACACGGGGCGGCCACCCAGGTGTGGGCCGCGGTCAGCGACGATCTCGACGGCCAGGGCGGTCTCTATCTGTCCGACTGCCGGATCCGGGAGGCCGCACCGTACGCGGCGGACGAGACGCGGGCGCTGACCCTGTGGGCGCTGTCCGAGCACCTCTGCACGGCGTCGTCGGCCACCTAGGCGCCGCCTGAACGCCGCCCTGTGACGCGTCTCCGCAAACCGGGGGCGCCCTGCCGAAAGTGCAGGTGAACGGCGCTGTAGCCGGGCGATCCCGGCCGCCGTGACCTTCGGTCGACTTGGCCGTGACCATTTCGTGCACATACCATTCCAGGCGACTTGACACATGTAAGGAGCTGCATCGTGAAGACCCGCACCAGCAAGGCCGTGGGCGCCGCACTCGGCGTCGCCGCCATCGCCCTGTCTGTTCCGCTGGCCGTCAACGCCTCCGCCGAGCCGTCCACGCCCACCGTCGAGGTCCCGGATCCGCAGGGTCCCGACTGCGGACCGTTCAAGGAAGCCGTCCCGGAGTGGAAGGGGCTGGCGAACCTGCCCGTCAGCACCGCGCTGGCCTCGATCCCGGAGATCTCGACGTTCACCTCGGCGATCTCCGCTCAGCTCAACCCGGCCGTGAACATCACCGGCGTCCTCGACAACGGGCCGTACGTGGTGTTCGCGCCCACCAACGAGGCGTTCGCCGCGCTGCCTCCCGAGCAGCTCGAGATCCTGCGCACCGATCCGGCCGCGCTGACCACGCTGGTCTACTACCACGCCTTCCTCGGACTGCTCGGCCCCGACGACGTGAAGGGCCAGCGCCCCACGCAGGAGGGCACCGAGGTCGAGGTGACCGGCTCCGGCGGCGACATCCAGGTCAATGCGACCACGAAGGTCGTCTGCGGTGGCATCACGGCGCAGAACGCCAAGGTCTACATCATCGACCAGGTGCTCAACCCGGCCGAGGCTCCGGCCCCGATCGCGCCGACGAGCACCAGCACCACCGAGACGACGACCACCGGCTCCGCCGAGGCATCGACTTCGGCGACCGCACCGGCCGAGACGACCGAACCTGCGGCACCGTCACCAGCCGCGGAGGCCCCGGCCGGCTGAGTTCTCCCACGTACGAAATCGGGCGCGTTCCGCGACACCCAGTGTCGCGAAACGCGCCCGATTCGTTGTGCTTCTAGACGCCCAGCTCGCGGCCGATGATCTCCTTCATGATCTCGGTGGTGCCACCGAAGATCGTCTGGATCCGACCATCCACGTAGGCCCGCGCGACGCGGTATTCGAGCATGTAGCCGTAGCCGCCGTGCAGCTGCACACACTGGTCGACGACCTTCTTGGCGACCTCGGTGGCCCACCACTTGGCCTTGGCGGCCTCGACCGCGGTCAGCTCACCATCGACGACGCCCTGCAGGCAGCGGTCGATGTAGGTCTCGGTGACCTCGAGCTCGGTCTCCATCTCGGCGAGCAGGAACCGGTTGTGCTGGAAGCTGCCGATCGACTGCCCGAAGGCCTTGCGGTCCTTCGAGTACTGCAGCGTCTCGTCGAACACCGCCCGCGCACCCGCGATCGCCGAGATCGCGATCGAGAGCCGCTCCGAGGGCAGGTTCGTCATCAGGTGGTAGAAGCCGCGGCCTTCCTTGCCGAGAAGGTTCGCGTTCGGCACCCGGACGTTCTCGAAGTGCAGCTCGGAGGTGTCCTGGCTGTGCAGGCCCATCTTGTCGAGCTTGCGGCCGCGGGTGAAGCCCTCCATGTCGCGCTCCACGACGAACAGCGAGAAGCCCTTGTGGCCGGCTTCGGGGTCGGTGCGCGCGACCACGACACACAGGTCGCAGTTGATGCCCGACGAGATGAACGTCTTGGAGCCGTTGATGATCCAGTCGTCACCGTCGCGCACCGCGGAGGTCCGGATGCCGGCGAGGTCGCTGCCCGCGCCCGGCTCGGTCATCGCGACCGCGATGATCGTCTCGCCGCTGGTGATGCCCGGCAGCCAGCGCTTCTTCTGCTCGTCGTTGGTCAGGTCCTTGAAGTAGGGTCCGACGACGTCGTTGTGCAGGCTCAGCGCGGGACCGTGCACCCCGGCCTTGGCGATCTCCTCGTCGATGATCGCGTTGAACCGGAAGTCGTCGGTGCCGCCGCCGCCGAACTCCTCGGGCATGTTGAAGCCGATCAGGCCGTACTTGCCCGCAGCGGTGTAGGCCGACCGGTCGACGATGCGCTCGGTCTCCCACTTCTCGGAGTTGGGCACCAGCTCGCGCTCGATGTACTCCTTGACGGTGTCGCGGAATGCCTCGTGCTCGGCGTCGTAAATCGTTCGCTTCATGGCTTTTTCGTGTTCCTTACTGGGTTTGCTTGGCTTACTTGGCCTTCCAGACCGGCTCGCGCTTCTGCGCGAAGGCCAGCGGTCCTTCCATGGCGTCTTCGGTCTTGAGCAGCGTCGAGAACTCGCTGAACGTCTGCTTCCAGAACGGCTCGTCGCTGCCGACGACGCCGTCGATCGCGCCGTAGGAGACCCTCTTGCTGGCACGGACGGCCAGCGGTGCGTTGCAGGTGATCCGCTCGGCGAGCGCCAGGGCGGCGTCGACGACGGTGCCGTCGGGCACGACCTGGTTGATCAGTCCCCAGCGCAGCGCGTCGGCCGAGCTGATCGGCTCACCGGTGTAGATCAGCTCCAGCGCCACCTTGCGCGGCAGCTGCTCGACGATGCGGAACACGCCGCCGGCACCGGCGATGAGACCGCGCTTCACCTCGGGCAGACCGAATTTCGCGCGTTCCTCGGCGACGACGAGGTCGCTGGCCAGGGCCAGCTCGGTGCCGCCGCCCAGGGCGGTGCCGTTGACCGCGGCGATGGTCGGCTTGTCGATGAAGTGCCGCACGTAGCCGGCGAAGCCCCACTCGGAATGCTCCGGGTGGAACAGGTTCTCCCCGCGCGAGATGGCCTTGAGATCCGCTCCGGCACAGAAGGACTTGTCCCCGGCGCCGGTCAGGATGACCGCCCGCACGTCCGGGTCCTCCTGCGCGGCCTGCAACGCGTCACCGACGACAATGCTGACCGATGCGTTGATCGCGTTGCGGGCCTCGGGCCGGTTGATCGTGATGATCAGGACGTTTCCGCGGCGCTCGGTGAGAGCGCCCGGTGCCACTGCGGTATCGGTCACAGGAGTTCCAGGATGGTCGCGTTGGCCTGGCCGCCACCCTCGCACATGGTCTGCAGGCCGTACTGAATGTTGTTGTCCCGCATGTGGTACAGCAGCGTGGTCAGGATGCGCGCACCCGATCCGCCGAGCGGGTGGCCCAGCGCGATCGCGCCGCCGTTGGGGTTCAGCTTGGTCTCGTCGGCGCCGATGTCCTTCAGCCATGCCATCGGCACGGGGGCGAAGGCCTCGTTCACCTCGAACGCACCGATCTGGTCCAGGCTCAGGCCGGACTTCTTGAGCGCCTTCTGGGTGGCCGGGATCGGCGCGGTCAGCATGATGACCGGGTCGGCGCCGGCGAGCACCGCGGTGTGCACCTTGGCCAGCGGCTTGAGACCGAGGTCCTTGGCCTTCTCGGCCGACATCAGCAGCAGCGCGGCGGACCCGTCGGAGATCTGGCTGGAGTTGCCGGCGTGGATCACACCGTCCTCGCGGAAGGCGGGCTTGATCTTGGCCATCGACTCCACGGTGCCGCCGCGGCGGATGCCGCCGTCTTCGAGTACGACGGTGTCGTTGCCGTCGGCGTCCTTGGTCTTGATGCCGACGATCTGGTCTTTGAAGGCGCCGGAATCCTGTGCTGCAGCGGCCTTCTCGTGCGAGCGCAGGGAGAACTCGTCGAGCTGGGTGCGCGACAGGCCCCACTGCTCGGCGATCATCTCGGCACCGACGCCCTGGTTCGGGGTCTGGGCGTAGCGGGCCTTGAACGACTCGCCGTAGGGGTTGCCGCCGTTGGCCAGCGAGGAGCCCATCGGGGTCCGCGACATCGACTCGACGCCACCGGCGACGACCACGTCGTAATGGCCCGCGATCACACCGGCGACGGCGAAGTGCAGCGACTGCTGGCTGGAGCCGCACTGGCGGTCCACGGTCACACCCGGGACGGTCTCGGGCCAGCCCGCCGACAGCACCGCGGTGCGGGCGATGTCGAGCGCCTGCTCGCCGGCCTGCATGACGCAGCCCCAGATGACATCGTCGACGAGCGCGGGATCGACACCCGCACGCTCGACCAAGCCGTTGAGGACCTGGGCCGACAGCTCGGCGGGATGGATGCCCGCCAGGGCGCCGTTGCGCTTTCCGACAGCAGACCGGACAGCCTCAACGATGACGGCTTCAGCCATGGTGATACTCCTTCTTTGACGACGTCTTACCACGAACGTAAACGAACAAGGTTTACTAGGTCAACCTACTGGTTGGTGGAGGCCTCCGGCGAGGGGCCGGGACCGGTCAGAGCACCGGTGAGCGGCCCTTCGCGGCCCGGTCGGCGGCCGCCGCGAGGTCGGCCCGGAAGTCGGGATGGGCGATCGCCGCCAGCGCATGACCCCGCTCCTGCACGGTCCTGCCCTCGAGCTCGGCGGCGCCGAACTCGGTGACGATGACGTCGACGTGATGGCGGGGCGTCGTGATCACCGCTCCCGGCCCGAACCACGGCACGATCCGCGACTGCAGCACACCGTCCTTCTCGAAGGTCGACGGCAGGCAGACCAGGGAGCGGTCCGACAGCTCCAGCCCGGTGCCCGCCACGAAGTCCTCGGCGCCGCCGATCCCGCTGAACTGGTCGCCGTTGATGGTGTCGGCGACGACCTGACCCTGCAGGTCGACCGCCAGCGCACCGTTGATCGACACCATGTGCCGGTTGGCGGCGATCTCCTCGGGGGAGTTCACCACCTCGACGGGCAGGAACGCGACGTCGGTGTTGCCGTCGAGCCACGCGTAGAGCTCGCTCGAACCCATCGCGAAGGTCGTCACGCTCACCCCGGCGAAGTGCTCCTTGGCCGCGTTGGTGACCTTTCCCGCCCGGTGCAACTGCATGCAGCCGTCGGTGAACATCTCGCTGTGCAGTCCGTAGTCGCCGCCGTCGCCCTCGGCCAGCAGCGTCGCGATCTGGCTCGGGATCGAACCGATCCCGGTCTGCAACGTCGCACCGGATCTGATGAACGTCACCGCATGCCGGGCGATGCGGGTGTCGACGTCGGTCGGCGGCGCCGTCGGCAGCGCCAGCGGCGCATCGGTCGAGGGCACCAGAACATCGATCTCGTCCAGGTGCAGCGCGTGCCGGTAGCGCTCCCCCAGACCGAAGGTTCGGGGGAAGGCGTCGGACGTCTCGACGACCAGAACGCGCTGCGGATCGGCGCCCGCGCGGCGCAACTCCTCGACGGTGCCGCCCGCGTGCAGGGACAGCGAGCACCAGCCGTCGGCGTCGGGGGGCGTCGCCACCGTCGTCATCACCCGCGGCGCCTGCCGTTCCAGCAGCGGCCCGAAGCGACGGAAGTCGGCGGGGGTGAATTCGATGTTCGCCCCGCTGTCGCGCAGGGCGCGTTCGAGCGGGCCGTAGAAGCCGGACAGGTAATGGACGCCGGGCCGCGAGAACAGCTCGGTGCCGACGGCCAGCAGGGCACCGTAGACCCGCAGATCGGTCCAGTCGGTGCGTTCTCCCAGCGCGCGCAGGAACGCCGGGGGCTGCCCCGGCCCCAGTGGGATGCCGAGGGAGTCAGCGGGTTCGAGCCGTGCGGCAGCCTGGTCGGCGGTCAGTTCCTGAGGCATGGGCGTAACCCTGCCATGCGCGCTGCGGCGGCCGTCCGGATTCGCCCACCGGGTCAGCGACCGCAGCGGACACTCACCTGCGGCGATATCGTATGGTCAGGCGCTCGATCGCTCACATGGTTTACTGAGTTGCACAGCTTGAGGTGCGGACGACTATGACCGGTGAGGAGGTGCCGTGGCCCGCAGTACACCGCTGGCGCCGATGATCGGGCCGGACGCCGTCGCCTCGCGCACCGCCGTGCGCTCCCCCAAGACCGCGGAGCTCGTCGCGGGCACCCTGCGCCGGATGGTCGTCGAGGGACAGCTCAAGGACGGCGACTTCCTGCCCAACGAGGCCGAATTGATGGCCCATTTCGGGGTGAGCCGACCCACGCTGCGCGAGGCCGTCCGCGTGCTGGAATCGGAACGCCTCGTCGAGGTGCGCCGCGGATCGCGCACCGGCGCCCGGGTGCGCGTGCCCGGACCCGAGATCGTGGCCCGACCGGCGGGACTTCTGCTGGAACTGTCCGGCGCGACGATCGCGGACCTTCTCACCGCGAAGTCGGCGATCGAACCGATGGCCGCGCGGCTGCTGGCCGAATCCGGTTCGGCCGCAGCGTTCGACGAGCTCGAGCAGCTTCTCGAAGAGCTCGTCGCCGACAGTCATCAGTCGCCGCGGCTCGCGGAGGCCACCGGCGCCTTCCACCTGCGCGTGGTGCAGCTGTCGGGCAATGCCACGTTGAGCATCGTCGCCGGCATGCTGCACGAGATCACGGTCAGGCACACGGCTTTCGTGTTCAACGAACGCCGGCCGGTGTCGAAGGCCGACTACGAGACGCTGCTGAGGTCCTACCGCCGGCTCCTGCAGTTCCTGAGGTCCCGCGACGCCGACGGCGCCGAGGCGCACTGGCGCAGGCATCTCGACAAGACGCGCGAGCTGCTGCTGGCCGGTCTGGAGAGCGTGCCGGTCCGCGACGTGATGGGCTAACCGCAATACCGTTCAGTTAAGACTACATGGGTGTAGTTTGTTGGTATGCCTCGCGCGGGTTGGCGGAAGCCTGAATCGGATCGTCGGTTGTCGGATCTGGTGTCTGTGGGTGTCCTGACGAGGGTGTTCCCGCCGGCGATGGTTGATGAGGTGATCGAGGCGACGGGGCGTACTCAGGTGCGTCATCGTGCACTGCCGGCACGGGTGATGGCGTATTTCGCCATCGGCATGGGCCTGTACTCCGATGGCTCCTACGAGGATGTGTTATCCCAGCTCACGGATGGTTTAGCGTGGGCTTCCGGGTGGCGTGAGCAGTATCAGTTGCCGGGGAAGTCGGCCATTTTCCAGGCGCGGGAGCGATTGGGGTCCCAGCCGTTGGCTGCGTTGTTCGCGAGGGTCGCTCGTCCGTTGGGCGCGGCGGATACGCCGGGGACGTGGGTGGCCGGACGCAGGGTGGTCGCGATCGACGGGACGTGCCTGGATGTGGCGGATAGCCCGGTCAATGAGGAGTTCTTCGGGCGTCCGGGGGTGAACAAGGGTGAGAAGTCGGCGTTTCCGCAGGCGCGGTTGTTGGCGGTCGCCGAGTGCGGCACTCATGCGATCTTCGCGGCCACGATCGGCGCCTACCGCGACGCGGAGTCCACGATGGTCGAGCACGTGCTCGATGCACTGACACCGGAAATGCTCGTGCTGGCTGATCGTGGATTCTTCTCATACGCGTTGTGGCGTAACGCTTCCGATACCGGAGCCGATCTGCTGTGGCGCGTGAGCACCGGACGCAACGGCCCGACCCCCACTCACGTCGAGGATCTCGCCGACGGTTCGTGGCTGGCCCACCTGCGCGCGGCCAAGGACCGACACGGCGAGCCAATGCTGGCTCGCGTCATCGACTACACCGTCGACGACGGCCGCGACAACCCCGTGGCCTACCGGTTGCTCACCACGCTGACCGACCCGGACACCGCACCCGCGGTCGAGTTGGCGGCCGCGTACGCCCAGCGCTGGGAGATCGAGAGCGTCTTCGACGAACTCAAGACCCACCAGCGTGGGTCGAAGGTGGTGCTGCGGTCGAAGTCGCCCGACCTCGTCCTGCAGGAGATCTGGGGATACCTGTGCTGCCACTACGCGATTCGCTCGTTGATGAGCCAAGCCGCACACCACAGCGGACACGACCCGGACCGACTCAGCTTCACCGCCGCGTTGCGCGTCGTGCGCCAATCCGTCGCCCATCAGGGCGCTTTTTCCCCCTAACCGGCGCCGATCCGCCGACCCTCACTGGCAGGCGTTCCTCCGTCGCCTCCTCGACCGCATCAACCCGGCACGCCGCACACGGTCAGCTCCCCGCGTGATCAAACGCAAAATGCCCAAGTGGCATGTCAAAAGATCAGCGCACCAACACTGGCCACAACCCGAACACCCACCCAGCGTCACCGTCATCAGCCACTAACTGAACGGTATTGGGGCTAACCGCTCTTCTGCCAGGTGACGTGGACCGGGACGGTGTCGTCCCACGGCTGCCGCGTGACCATGTCGGCCACCATCACGTAGCCGCGCTCGAACTCACCGGTCGCCGCGTCGACGAGGCGATATTCCTGGCGCTGCTTGTGGATCGGCTGCGCGTCGAGAATCAGCACCCGCACCTCACCGGGCTCGAAACGGCACCGCTTCTGCAATGCGGTGATCAACTGCTCGTTGTGCATGTGGCCGTCGCCGAAGTTCCAGCCGATGGCCGTGCTGCAGATGCGTTCCCCGTCGGTGAGCACGTACTCGCCCTCGTCATGGCCGGCCATCGCACGGTGCGCGAGGGTGAACATCGCACGGCCGTGGGTGTTGAACGAGCGGAAGGCATACCCCATGTACTGGTACATCTCCGCGGTTTCCTTGCTGCCGTAGAACTTCTCCATCTGCGCGGCGGGCATGCTGGCGATCGCGACGATGCCGTTGGTGATCTTGTCCGAGGCCGAGGGCTTCACACACCACAGCGTGGTGTCCCAGTTGCCGGCGTAGTAGCGCATGCCGGGCAGGAAGGACACCTTGCGCGGGAACAGGTTTCCGACCACCACGGTGCCCGCGACGACGGCGAACAGCACGATCGGCCACGGACTCTGCAGATCACCGAGTCCGATGCCGGAGTTGCCGACGAACAACGCCAGCACGCTGAACATCATGAAGACGTTCCACTCCAGCGGGACCCCCATCGGGATCGCCGAGAGTATGCCGAAGTGGAACACCAGCATGACGAAAGCCGCTATCGCCGTGGGCCATCCGCCGTGGGAGAAGAACAGCACCAGCGGCACCAGCATCTCGATGGCCGTCGAGAAGTGTGCCAGCACGCGCGACGCGCGGCCGGGGCGCAGGTCGTCGGGGAAGTGTTCGAAGAACTTCCGCTTGATCGAGCGGGGCCGGATGACCGGGTTGTTGCTCATCATCGTCGAGATCACGAACGGGAAGTGCTTGTTGAGCTTCGACGTCGCGGCGCCGATCCAGATCGTCAGGCACACCAGCTTCGCGGCGATGATGATGTCGGCGCCACTGAACAGGAAGCACACCGCCAGCGAGCCGTACACCTCGCCTCGAGCGGCCAGGAAGATGACCTTGTCGCGCAGGCCCGCCACGACGAGCAGCCCGATGATCGTCGCGGTCTGCCACACCGGCAGCACGCCGACCTCGGATCCGATCTCGGGGATCGGGCCGGTGCCATCAGAGAAAAGCGCGATCACCAGCACCGCGAGCAGCGCGGCGTAGAGCACGACGTCGACCGGGGTCCGGGTGTCCCCCGCGGTCAACGGAACCCGGTTCGGCCACGGTGGCAGCCGGATGGTTCTGGGTCGCAGCCAGTACAGCACCGAGCCCATCGGCGGGAAGAAGCGGTTGTTGAGCGGCCCGAACCCGCAGCCGAGGCCGACGACCTCGAAGAGCATCGTGTAGAAGACGACCTTCTGGTACACGATCGGCTCGTGGTACCAGGCGGCGACGTCGGTGAACCCGTCGACGCCCGAGGTGCTCAGCACGATCAGCCACGCCACCAGCACGTAGAGCAGGATCTTCACCACGTAGAACAGGTGCATCACGACCGGGGTGCCGAAACCGACCTCGGCCCAGTGCCGGGCCATCGGCACGATGCGCTCGGCGCGGGTGCCCTTGCTCCATTCGGCGTAGTCGACGACGGGTGCGTCCTGTTTGAGAAACCCCATGGGGGTCAGACTAGAACGTGTTCCAATTCGCCTGAGCGATTCGGGTGTAGTTCGTCACGCTGACGTTGACGAACTACACCGAAATCCCTACGCGCCCTGCTTGGCCGGTGGCCGGTAGAAGATGGCCAGCTGCCCGATCCCGCCGGCCAGCCCCAGCACCAGGGCGATCGCCAGCCCCCACCATCCGTGCAGGTAGTCGTAGAAGGCCGAACCGCTGAACAGCAGATGGTCCAGACTCAGCCTGCCGGCGCCGATCGCGGCGAGACCGACGGCCGAGGCGGCGAGCACCAGGTTGTACTCCCAGCCCTCCTTGACGATGAAGAAACCGTTCGGCTTGTGCACGGTCCACGCCGCGACCAGCATCAGCGCGACGAACCCGGCAGCCGGGATCGGGGTGAGCAGGCCGACCGCCAGGCCGATACCGGCGGCCATCTCCGTGCCTGCCGCGATACGGGCGTGGAACATGCCGGGCTTCATGCCCATGCTGTCGAACCAGCCCGCGGTGCCCTTGAGCCCGCCCTTGCCGAAGAATTTGTTGTACCCGTGCGCGGCCATGGTCAGGCCGAGCACGACACGTAAAATAAGGACACCGAAATCAGCGCCATCGTAGGCAGTCATGTAACAAAACTTAGAACATCTGTCTCGCCGCCGCCCACCCCCCCCTACGCCGTCGGCACCCAGTTTCCGTGGAATCCCGAGGGCACCCGATGCGGCAGTCCGACGGTCGCGACGTCCTCGAGCGTGGCCGCGTCGAGGATCGCGAACTCGCTGCGATCGGTGGCCCGGTCGTAGACGTAACCCATCAACACCCCGTCATCCTCGGCGGCGTCGGCCGACGACGGATGGAACACGAACTCACCCACCACTTTCCCGGCGCCGAAGGATCGGCTCGGCGAGTTGTCGCCGATCAGATCGTGTTTGAGCAGCGTGTCGCTGCCGGTGCCGTCTCCGACACACGGCGCGTACCCGTAGCGGTGCCGCTTACCGACCCGGCGTTCGTCGACGCGGGGGAACTCCTGGGCGCGATCGTCGACCCGCGACTGGCGGACCTTGCCCGCGACGGGGTCGACGGTCCAGCGCTCCAGCGTCGGGGGGCCTTCGTTGGGACCCAGATGATCGGTGTCGAACATCTTCGGATGCCGCACGACGTCGAGCACGATCGTGTCGTCGGTCGGCGAATCGTAGGCGTTCATCGGGTGGAAGACGTAGCAGGGCTCGACCTCGAACCACCGGACGTCGGCGCCACCGCCGTCACGGGGCATCACGCCGATGCGCGCGGGGTAGCGCGGGTTCCACGAGTACGGGAACCGCCGGTCCGAACCCGAGCCCGACGGTTGCCGCGCCGCGACAGGATCCGGGATGCGTATCTTCCCGATCAGCGCCGACAGCACGAGCCGGGCGGGCAGTCGGAGACCCCGTGGCACGGTCATCGCGACGGCGAGACGCGTGTCGAAGGTGACGGGGAGGTCGTAGAAGATCACGTGGCGTTCGGTGAGCGAGAAGTCGTGCATCATCGGACTGCCCGCGACCTCGACGTCGACCGTGCGGCGGGTCCGGCCGTCGGTACCGATCACCGAGTACTGCACGGTGTTCCCACGCAGCATGCTGTAGGACACCGCGTGCAGTTCACCGGTGTCCGGGTCGCGCTTGGGATGCGCGGTGTAGCCGCCCGTCAGGGTGCCGTCGAAGTCGCAGACGCCGACGGTGTCGAGTTCTTCGGTCAGCTCGTAGTTGGGCACGCCTGCCTCGATGAGCGCCAACGTCTTTCCGGCGTGCCCGATCACATTGGTGTTCGCACCGATCCCGGAGATCGGGAACCGGCCCTCGGGCACGGACTCCCCCAGCGCACGGGCGGCCGCCGGGCCGCGAACCCACCGGTTGCGGTACCACTCGGCCCGGCCGTCCCTGATCCGGATGCCGTGCACCATGCCGTCGCCGATGAACCAGTGGTAGAGCTGCGGGTCGATCTCACCGATCGGGTTGGGGCCGTTGCGCAGATAGCGCCCGTCGAGGTGATCCGGGATGGTCCCGGTCACGTCGAGGTCGCTGAGCGTGTACTCCTCAGAGATCGGCGCGTAGGCACCCTCCAGATACCGGTGGGCCACATCGACCTCCAATAACAGCGTTATAGGACACCTCTGTATAACACCGTTATGGCAGAGTGGCAACGGTGAACGCGGTCCGCGACAAGATGGTGGCCGCCGGGGTGCGCCTCCTGGAGCGCGACGGCCTGAGCGCGCTGAGTGCCCGCAGCGTCGCGACCGAAGCGGGCACGTCGACCATGGCGCTCTACACCCATTTCGGCGGCATGACCGGTTTACTCGACGCCGTCGCCGTGGACGTGTTCCACCGCTTCACCGAGGCGCTGACCGGCGTCCCGCGCAGCGACGATCCGGTGGCCGACTTCCTGATGATGGGCCTGGCCTACCATCGGTTCGCGCTCGCCAATCCTGCCCGCTACCAACTGATCTTCGGGGCGGCATCCCCGGAGTCCATCGCGCGGTTCCGCACCGACATCACCGAAACCGGCAGCGCGACGAACAGGGCCGAGTGGGCGGCGTCGTTCGGTGCGCTGCACGGCGCGGTACACCGCATGATGGCCGCCGGCCGGATCCGGCAGGATGACGAACTCGCGGTGGCAGGGCGCCTCTGGAGCATCAACCACGGCGCGGTCATGCTGGAGATGGCCGGTTTCTTCGGCCATGAAGGACACGGGCTGGCGCAGATCCTCGGTCCGTTGATCATCGACACTCTCGTCGGGATGGGCGACGACCGTGACGCGGCCGTGCGGTCGATGCACGCAGTCCTGACCCAGAACTCCTAGCGCAGTGCGTGTTCCAATCGGTCGACATAGGCGTCGATGTCGCCGATCGCCGACTCGGCCGCGTACACACTGACCGCGACGTACTCACCGATACCGTGCACACCGTGCGTCACCCCCATCATCGGGGACAGGGTCGGGAAGCCGGCGGTCAGCAGCACGGGGGCGTCACCGAATCGCAGGTCGGCGGCGCCGCGGTTCACACTGGAGACGACCGTGTTGCCGGTGACCGTCGGCCAACGCAGATCGGGGTCGAAATGGCCGACGCCCCAGCGCAGTAACGGTGCGGGAACCGCGGCGGACGCCGCGTCCTCCGCGCCCATCGCCGGGTGGGTCGCCCGTCGCCGACGTTGCGCGAACTCGTCGGCGATCAGGCGCATCCGGGTCGCGGGCTCCTCGTCGGGATGGAGACCGATGCCGACATTGCCGAAGTGGTTGTTCGCCTGTCGCGGGCCGACTTTCGCCATCGGAACCTCGGCGCCCAGGTGCGCCGGGTCGTCACCCAGTTCTCGCAGGTGTGCGGCCAGCGCGCCGGAGATCGCCGACAGTGCCCCCACCGTGACGGTGTGTCCGTCGAACAGACCGCGCTCCACGACGACCGTCCTGAGATGGCAGTCCCCCTCGGGACGGATGTTGCTGTGCAAGGTGGGCCGCGAAACCGCCTGCGCCGGAACATGGCCCGCAGCGGTGTCGCGCAGAAGCCGACGGTGCTCGCGCCCCGCCCGCACGGCGCGCACCGGCAGAGCCACCGCGGGTGACCGCATCCGGGGTACCGCGGCCACCGGGTCCCCGCGGCCGAGCAGGTAGGCCGCCAGGGCCGAGGCGCGGACACCGTCGGCGAGGGCATGACAGATCTGCAGCACCAACACCGAGGCCGCGTCCGTCGCGCCCGGCACGTCGACGACGGAGGGGAAGACGTGGAGCCGCCATGTCATCACGCAAGCGTCGAGTTGGCTCTCCACCGATGCCGCCACCGCAGCCAGGCAGCCATCCCACGTCGCCTCCGCGCGCACGACGAACTGATCGGCGCCGACCGGGCGGGGCTCCCATCGCGGGTAGGTCCAGAATCCCGTGTCGGCGATACGCAGCCCGAACTCGCCGCACGCCCGAGCTCTGGCCGAGATCACGGCCAGAGCCTCGTCGAGGTCGCCGACCGAACCGTCGAACGCGTACAGCAGAAACTGGTCGTCGGGGATGGACCGGCACAGCCAGAGGGTCCTGGCGTCGACCGCAGTGAGCCGACGCACCGTCACGACCGCTCCGAAAGCCCGCTTACACCGGGTCGAACTTGGAGATCAGCCAGCGATCGCCGTCCTTCTCCAACGTGACCCGCACGCTCGACGCCGTGTCGGTCGGCGCGTCCGGCCCCATCGTCACCGTCTGGTTCACGAACAACAGCACCACGGCCTCTTCCCCGGTCACCGACACCGACGCCGCTGCCGGCACCGTGGCGATCGCCGAGATCTGCTTCTCCTTGGCGCCCGGGATCACGACGTCGTTGGTCAACGACGTGTAGGAGTCCCGGAATTCGCCCGTGAGCAGCTCACGGGCCGCGCCCAACTGCTGTTCAACGGTGTCAGGGGCGTAGGACAGCAACGCGATCGTGCCGTCTCGGGCCGCCTGCACCGACGTCTCCGCCAGGGACGGTCTGCCGGCCCCGCCGACGGACATCGACCCGTCACGGTTGGAGTTGTCGAGCCACTTCAGGTATCCGGCGCCGGCGGCCAGCACGAGCGCGATCACAGGCAGCACGATGAACGCCACGACCCGGGACCATTGGATCCCGCGACTGGGGGTGGGCTCCGCCTCCGTGGCAGCTTCGGTCGGCTCCGCCTCCGTGGCAGCTTCGGTCGGCTCCGCCTCCGTGACAGCTTCGGTCGGCTCCGCCTCCGTGGCAGCTTCGGTCGGCTCCGCCTCCGTGACCGCCTTCTTCTCCAGGTCCACGCTCTCGCCGTCGCCCTTCACGTCGTCGGTCACGGCACGAACTCCACGTTCGACACCTTCGCCTCGCCGTCGATCTCCTGGACCGAGATCCTCATCCGCCATGCTCTCGGTTGTTGTTCCGCCGAACCGGCATTGGTCGTGCGCACCGTGACCGCGACCAGCACCTGTCCCCCGGTGTCGGTGGCGGATTCCAGGCCCGCCTCGGCGATGGAGCCCTCCGACTTGGACTGCGCCTGCTTGACCACCTGGACGAACGGTTCGGCGCGCTGCTGGAAGTCGTCGTAGAACGTGCCGGTCGCCGAGTCCAGGATGCGCTGAACATCGGCCTCGGCGCTCTCCCAGTTGATCGTCGTCAGGTTCAGCGCCCCCTGTCGGCCCACCTGCACGAAGAGGTTGCGCCGTTCCTCGGCGCGATGCGACTCGTAGGTCTGATAGCCCAGCCAGCCCGCGAGGCCCGCCAACGCCAACACCGCGACCAGGCCCGCGATCAGCGCGAGCTTGACGGGCGACCTCCCGGCTTTCGCCGTGGTCGTGGCGGTGTCGTCGGGCTCGGTGGTCCCGGCGCCCTCGGTGTCGGCATCGGCGTCAGAGTCGGTGTCGGTCAGCTCGACCGCGGTGGACGACTCACGCTCGTCGGCGTCGGTCAGTTCCCCTTCGGGGGCAGCAGCATCGTCTGCCATGTTTGCTCCTCTGTGGCACCTTCAGCCAGGTTGGACTGCGTGTACACGCGTCCGTCCGGACCAACGTACGTGCCGTTCGCGGGGTCGTATTCAGCGGCCGCCACAGGCGGCGGGGCCGGGCCCGGCGGTGAAGAAGCTTGCGCAGGTTGTTGACCTGGCCGCAACTGCGGGACGGCTTGCCCGGACAGCGTAGCGTTCGGGTCGCCCTTCCAATTGTAGCCCTCGTTCAGCGGCACATAGACCTCGCCGCTCTCGCACATCGCCGCGCTGGGTGCGCGTTTGCCGGGCACCGTCGCGCACGGGATGTTGCGCGCACCGCGGACGTTGAACGCACTGTCTTGCGGCACCCGGCAGTACAGATCTCCGCGCGGCCGGTCGGGGGCGTCCTCGAACGTCGGTGCGCGCTGCTGCTGAGCGGGCAGGAACCCGGTCGTGCACGGCGGCGGGACGTTCAGGTTCAGGTTGAAGACCAGATAGTCGCCCATGTAGTCCTGCTTGGTGCCGTTCTTGGCGACACCGACCGCCTGGGTCACCGCGGTGCCCTGCGGCAGCAGCACGAGCAGCTGCTCCAGGTTGGGCTGGTAGGCGACCGCGACCTCGCCGACGCTGACCAGGTTGGCGAGCACGATCGGCAGGGTGGGCTTGATGCGGTCGAACAGGGCCCGCGTCTCCTCGGCGGCGCCGGGACCCTTGCTCAAGATGCCGGACACCGCGGCGTCCTGGCTCTCCAGCTGGCCGGTGAGGTCGGCGAGGTTGGACGCCCACGCCTGAATCGAGTCCGACGTGTCGATCTGCGAATCCAGCACCGGCTTCGACTGGTCGATCACGGTTGTCAGAGAGTCCAGGTTGGCGCGGGCGTCGATCGCCAGTTGCGCCGATCCGTTGACCAGCCGGCGCAGCTCCGGTCCGAGACCACCCACGGCCTCGTAGGCCTCGTCGACGACGGTCCTGAGGTTGTCCTGCGGGATCGCCCGCAGGCCTTCGTTCGTCAGCTCCAGCACGGTGTTGACGTCGGCGGGCACCCGCGCACGGTCGCGGGAGATCACGTCGCCGTTGCGCAGTACGGGCCCGTCGCCGCTCTGCGGCACCAGCTCGACGAACTGCTCGCCGACGGCCGACTGGCTGCGCACCGATGCGATGAGGTCCGCGGGGATCTTGACGTCGGAGTTCAGCGACAGCTCGGCGGCCACCCCGCGGTCGGTCAGCCCGACCGACTCGACGATCCCGACCTGCGAGCCGCGGTAGGTCACGTTGCTGCGCTCGTAGAGTCCGCCCGTCTCCGGCAGTTCCAGCGTCACCTTGTACTGGCCGATACCGACCATCTCCGGCAGCCGCATGTAGCCGAAAACCATGATGCCCAACGCGGTTACGGCCAGCAGCGAGAAGATCGCGAGCTGGATCAGCATCTGTCTGGTCACACGCATGTCATCGCCCCTGATCCCAGCGGTACGGCGCGATCAACGGATTGCTGCCAGGTGGTGGGACGTTGTGGTTGCACGGGCTCGGGGTCTGTCCGATGGTGCGGCCCCACTGCAGCTCCAGCCACGTCAGATTGCACTCGAACCGCGTCCCGGTGAAGAAACCCTGGTCGATGCGGCTCAACGTCAGGTCCACCACCAGCGTCAGGTTCGCGTAGTCGCCGCGCATCCAGTTGGTCAGCGTCTCCTTCGGGAACGGGAACGTCGGCAGGAAGCTCAGCGCACGGGTCAGCGCCGGGCCCGCGTCGGCCAGCGACTGCAGCACCGGGCCGAGGTCCTTGAGCTCCTGGATCAGCGCTTCCCGGGTCTTGGTCACCGAGTCGGCGGCCAGCGCGCTGAACCTTCCGAGCTGTACCAGCGCCTCCGACAGCGTGTCCCGCTGATCGCGCAGCACCGCCAATGCGTCCGGGATGGTCCGTAAAGCCTTGTCCACCACGGGCTTCTGCTCGGCGATCTGGCCGACGAGGTTGTTGAGGCTCTCCGAGGTGGCGATGATGTCGCCGGTCTGGTCGTCGAGGTGGCCGACGGCGATGTCGAGCTGCTCGATCAGGCTGCGCAGGTCGTTCTCGCGTCCGGAGAACGCCGTCGACAGCGCGTCGGTGATGTCCTGGATGTTGCCGAGCCCGCCGCCGTTGAGCAGCAGCGCCACCGCGGCCAGCGCCTGCTCGGTGCTGGGGTAGGCGCCCGCGGACGCCAGCGGGATCAGCGTCCCCTCCTCGAGGCGGCCCTGCGGCGCCTCGTCTGCCGGCGCGGCGAGCTCGATGTGCTGGGAGCCCAGCAGGCTGGTCTGGCCGACCTTCGCGGTCGCGTTGGCCGGCAGGTTCACGTCTCCGTTGAGGGTCATCGTCACCAGCGCGTTCCAACCCTGGCGTTCGATCTTGCTGACGGTGCCGACGTTGACGTCGCCGACCCGAACCCTCGAGTTCTGCTCGACGTTGTCGACATCGGGCATCTGCGCCTGGATCGTGAACGAGCCCGGCCCACCGCCCTGGGTGCCGGGCAGCGGCACGGAATTCAAGCCGCGCCAACCACATCCGGACACGGTGACCGCTGCGGCCATCGTCACGGCGAGCGCCATCGTCGCCGAAGCCCTGACGGCGGTCATGAGCCACCTCCGTGCGGCACCATCATCCCGTGCAACCCGTCGGTGGGGTTGGTGGGCACCGGCATCTCGGCGGCACCGGGCGGTGCGTCGAGCATCAGCGGGCCCTGACCGGGCGGCAGGGTGGCCGGATCACCCGCCGGGACGGCGCCGGCCGGTGCCGGCGCGGGGCCGCCCGGCGGAATGTAGTCCGGCCGCAGCCAATCCTCGCTGTAGGTCAGCTCGTTGGGCCGGGTGGTGGCGCCGACGAGTTGGTTGAGACCCAGCGGCGGGAAGTTGTACTGGCGGTTCTTCATGATCGGCGCGAGATACTGCACGCACAGCTTCGCCGACTCCTCGGCACCCAACCTGGACGCGGCTTGCACTGCGCCGCAGAGGAACTGGATCGGATTGGCGAAGTTGTTGATCTGCGGCACGCTGCTGACCGCGCCCTGGGCGGGTTGCCAGATGTTGATGTAGTTCTGGAACGTGCTCGGCCCGACGTGCAGGAACTGCTTGATGTCCTCGAGGCTCTCGTTCAGCGCGGTGGTGACCCCGGCCAGCTTGTCCGAGGTGGTGCCCAGCGATTCGCGGTTCTCGGCGACGAAGCTCTGCACGTCGACGACCGCGGCGTTGAGATCGCGGATCGCGGCGGCCACCTCGTCGGGCCCGTCGGTCAGCAGGCCCGTCACCGACGCGAGGTTCTGGTTGAGCTGACGCATCAGATCGGTGCTGTCCTGCAGGGCCGACACCAGGATCGCGAGGTTTTTGATCGTCGAGAAGATGTCGGTGCTGCGGTCCCCGAGCGCAGAGAACGCCTGGGACAGTTTGATGACGGTCTCGCGGATGTCGGCGCCCTGGCCGCGCAGGTTCTCGGCGGTGGTGTTGATCACCGAACCCAGCGGGCTGACGCCGCCGGGCTCCGTCGGCTGCAACGTCTCGCTGAGCCGCTCCAGCTGGGCCCGCACCTGATCCCATTCGACTGGAACCACGGTGCGCTGCAACGGGATCACGGCGTTGTCACCCATCACCGGACCGCCGGTGTAGACCGGGGTGAGCTGGATGGCGCGCGCGGTGACCAGAGCCGGGGACAGGATCGCGGCGGCCGCGTCGGCCGGCACGTCGTAGCGGTCGTCGTACCAGAACGAGATCTTCACCCGCTCGGGTTCGGGCTCGATCGAGGTGATCCGGCCGACGGGCACGCCGAGGATGCGCACGTCGTCGCCCTCGTAGATGCCGTTGCTGTTCTCGAAGTAGGCGACGACGTTCACGCGGTTCACCTTGTCGGTGGTGCGCACCAGAAGCGCGACGCCGACGACGAGCAGCGCCACCAGCACCAGGCCGACCCAGAGGCGGAGGTTCTTCATCGCGTGCCCTCCCCCGGGACGGGGACCAGCGGCGGCGCCTCACCGGGTGCGGGAACCAGCAGTCCGGTGTCCGGTGTCGGCGTCGAAGCCAGCCCCGGCGGCGACACCGCCGGCGGACCGGGTGGCGGACCGCCGGGAGGCGGCGCCGGCAACGGTTCCCGGTACGGGTAGCAGCCGGTCGGGCCGGGCAGCGGGATTCCGGGCGGGCCGCACCCGGCGTCGCCCGGGTTGCCGGTGATCGCGTCGGGGATCGTCATCCGCGGCTCGCCACCCTGACCGGTGCGCGGGAACGGCACCGGCATGGCCGGCGTCCCCGGCTGACCGACCTGAGGATCGTTGCGTTCCGAGGGCGCAAGGACGTTCGGGTCCAGCCCCAGATCGGAGAACGCGACGTCGATGAACGGCTGCAGGAACTGCCCGGGCAGCAGGTTGGCGACGTAGGTCTTGAAGAACGGACCGGCCGACACCGATTCACCCAGCGACATCGAGTAGTCGTTGAGCAGGCTCAGCGACTTCTGCAGCCGCTCCTTGCGGTTGTCGAGGATCGTCAGCACGCCGTTGAGCTTGTCCAGGGCGGGCTTCATGGTGTCGCGGTTCTCGCCGATGAATCCCTGCAGCTGTTGGCTCAGCGCCGAGATGTTCCCCGAGATCTGGTCCACCGCCGCGCTCTGGTTCTGCAGTTCGGCCAACAGCGCATTGGTGTTCGAGACCAGCCCGACGACCTGCTCGCTGCGCTCGGCCAGCACCGTGGTGGCCTTGTTCGCGTTGGCGAGCAGTCCGCGCAGCTGCGCATCGCGGGCGTTGAGCGTGTCCGAGAACCGGGCCACACCCTCCACCGCGATCTTGAGTTGCGGCGGGGTGTCGGCGAACGTCGCCGAGAGCACCCGCAGCGATTCCGAAAGCTGGTCGGTGTCAAGGCCGCTGATCGTCGCCGACAGCTCACCGAGCGCGTCGGGAAGCTGATAGGGCGAGGTCGTCCGGTCCAGCGGGATGGTGCCGTCCTGCTGACCTTCGCCGCGGGCGATCACCTCGAGAACCTTGGTGCCCAGCAGACCCTTGGTCTTGATCGCGGCCTCGGTCCGGTCGCCGAGCCGGATGCCCTTGTCGACGGTGAACGTCACCAGCACCTGCGGACCGTCGAGCTCGATGGACTTGACCTGACCCACCTTGAATCCCGAAACCTGAACGGACGCATCGGTGGTCAGCCCGCCGGCCTCGGCGAAGTGCGCGGTGTACTCGCGGCCCGGATCGAACAGCGGGATCTTGTCGTAGTTGGTGGCGCCGAGCACGATCGCGGCGGTGATCCCGACGCCGACGGCACCGACGACGAACTGGTTGCGTTCGCTGAAAGGCTTCATCGCGGCGCGCACCTCCCGCTGGACTGGCCGGCGACCTTCACATAGACCGGCTGGCCACCCTTGCCGTTGAGCTTGAGGACGATGTCACACAGGTAGAAGCTGAAGAAATCGCCGTAGATGCCCTGACGCGCCAGCACCTGGTACGCGTCGGGCAGCGTGTTGATCAGGTTGTCGAAATACTCGTGGTCGGCGACCACGATGCCCGCGGCACGGTCGGTCTCGTCGATCGTCTTCTTCAGCGGCGGACGGGCCTCGGTCAGGAAGTCGGCGATGCTGCCCGCCGCGGCGTTCGTGTAGGCCAGGCCGTCGGTGATCTCCTGTCGGCGCCCCTCCAGCCCCTCGACGAGCTGGGCCAGGGAGTCGACGGCCTTGGCGAACTGGTCGCTCTGGTCACCGAGCGAGCCGAGCACGGTGTTGAGGTTGACGATCACCTCGCCGATCAGCTGGTCCCGGTCGGCCAGCGTGCTCGTCAGCGACGCGGTCTGGGCCAGGAAGGAGTTGATCGTGCCGCCCTGACCTTGCAGCGCCGAGATGAGTTGTCCTGAGAGCGCGTTGATCTGGTCGGGATCGAGGGCGCGGAACAGCGGCCGGAAACCGCCGATCAACGCGTCCAGATCGAGCGCGGGCGAGGTACGGGCCAGCGGGATCGTCCCGCCCGGGTTCAGCTTCTCGGTGCCCCCGGCGCCTTCTTCGAGTGCCAGGTAGCGGCCACCGATCAGGTCGTCGTACCGGATGACGGCGCGGCTGCCCTGGGTCAGCACCACCGAGTCGTCGGCGGTGAACTCGACCACCGCGGTGGTGTCGGGCTGGATCTCGACGTTCTCGACCTTGCCGACCTCGACGCCGGCGATGCGGACGAAGTCGTTGGTCTCCAGGCCTGTCACGTTGACGAACTCGGCGCGGTACTGCTGGGTCTTCTCCCCGAACCGCATCTGCCCGAACACCGCGAACAGGCCGAACACACCGAGCAGGCAGACAGCCAGGAACACACCGAGACGCGTCGCGTCGCGCCGGATGCTGACTGACATCGGTGACCTCTCTGTGCTTCTCGGGTTGTCGGGCGGGCTATCGGGGCGGCCCGGGCTGGGCCGGGACGGGCGGCGGCACGAACGGATACGGCACGGCCGTCGGCTGCATCTGGGACGGGTGCGGCACCACGAAGGGCTCCGACCCGGGCCGGGGACCGGGGTCCCGCGGCGCGCCGGGCGGCGGGGCCGGGGGAAGGCCCGGCCACAGCGGGGTGCCGTCGGGTGCGTAGAGCTGGGCTCCGTAGGCCGGGGCGCCCGGGTAGGGCACCGGCCCGATGGCGGGCCCACCGAACAGGTTCCGGACGCTGGGCGGCTCCGGCACCGCGCGCGTGACCGGCAGGTAGTTGGCGTACATCGGGAAGGCGATGCCGGGGTTCGGCCGCCAATCCAGACCGCTGCCGAAACCGGTGTTGGTCACCAGGTTCCGCACCGGCCAGTTCTCGGAGACCTTGGGCAGGGAACCGCAGCCGGGTTTGCCGCCGGGGCCACCCTTGGCGCCGATGATCGGCAGGTGCTGCGGGTACTTGTACGGGTCGTCGCCGAACGACAGGCCGGTGTCGAGCACCAGGGTGCGTCCGTTGCCGCCGGGCGCTTCGTAGCCGCCCTCGTCGAGGAGGTGCTTGGCGCCCAGCAGCAGGCAGGTGTAGGACGGGCTGTACTTGTGGAGCAGGTTCGTCGTCGGCGCCAGCGTGTTGACCGCCTTGATCAGGTTGGCCTGGTTGGGCGCCAGCAGGTCGATACCGCTGTTGGACAGTCCGATCGCGGCGAGCAGCAGCGCGTCGAGCTCGTTGGCCTGGTTGACGACGGTGGTGCTGGTGGTGGACGCGGCGTCGAGCGTGGCCAGGATGTCCTGTGCCGCCGCACTGTAGGTCTGGTTGAACTGGTCGAGCGCCCGCAGGTCCTCGGTGATGGTCTCGTTGCGCGGGTTGAGCGCCAGCAGAACCTGATTGGCGTCGGTGGTGGCCTGGCCGAGGCGCTCACCCTGGCCGCGGACACCGTCGGCGAGTGCGGACAGGGTGCTGTTGAGCTTCGCGGCGTCGACCTGGTCGAGGACCGCGACGAGGTTCTGGAAGACCGTGTTGACCTCGGTCGTCACGTTGCGTGACTGCAGCACCTGGCCGGCTTCGAGGCGCTGGCTGCTCGGGTCGTCCGGGAAGACGAGGTCGACGAACTTGGCGCCGAAGATGGTGGTGGCCCGGATCTGGGCTTCCACGTTGGCCGGGATGTAGCGCACCTGGTCGGGTTCGATCTCCAGCTGCAGCGCGACGGTGGGGTCCTGCCGGCCGGTGACCGAGATGTCGGCCACGCGGCCCACCTCCACGCCGCGCAGCTTGACCTTGGCGTTGGTCTCCATCACCAGGCCGGCGCGGTCGGAGGTCAGCGTCACCGGCACAGTGGATTTCAGCGAGCCGGTGAACAGTGCGTAGGTCACGAAGATCGCCACCGCGAACACCGCGACCAGGATCAGCGTCCACCACCCTGGTTTGAGGCCGTCGTCATCCATCGCTCAGCCCGCCAGGTTGAAGTTGCCGGACTGCCCGTACACCGCGAGCGAGATCATCACGAGCACGAACGCGGACAGGATCAGCGACGTCCGCACCGCGCGACCGACGGCCTCCCCGACGCCGGCGGGCCCGCCGCGGGCGCTGAAGCCGTAATAGGTGTGCACCAGCATGATCACGACGGCCAGCACGACGCACTGCGCGAACGACCACACCAGGTCGGTCGGGTTCAGGAAGGTCCGGAAGTAGTGGTCGTAGACGCCGGTGGACTGGCCGTAGATCACCGTGGTGCCGAATCTCGCGGCCCAGAACGACGCCAGCACACCGACGCAGTACAGCGGGATGACCACGAGCAGGCCGGCGAGCACACGGGTCGAGGCGAGATAGGCGACGCTGCGGATGCCCATCACCTCCAGTGCGTCGATCTCTTCGTTGATGCGCATGGCCCCGAGCTGCGCGGTCGCGCCGGCGCCGATGGTCGCCGCCAGCGCCACCGCCGTTGTCGCGGGCGCGATCAGCCGGACGTTGAAGAACGCCGACGCGAAACCGGTCAGCGCCTCGACGCCGATCTCGGAGAAGTCGGTATAGCCCTGGACGGCCACGAGTGCGCCGGTCGTGACCGTCAGGAACCCGACGATCGCGACGGTGCCGCCGATGACGATCAGCGCGCCCGCCCCGAGTCCCATCTGGGCGATCTGCCGGACGAGCTCGATGCGGTACCTGGTGACCGCGATGACGATCGAGCGCAGGGTGCGCCCGTAGAACTTGGTCTGCACTCCGACCTGGTTCCACGGGTCCGCGATTGACCGGAATCTGGCCTTGAGCCAGGGGAACTGGGAGTGGGGGCGCGAAACGGTCACATCGTCACCTTCACCGCGACGGCCGTGGCGACGATGTTGATCGCGAACAGCGCCATGAACGTGAACACCACGGTCTCGTTCACCGCGTTGCCGACACCCGCCGGTCCACCACCGACGGAAATGCCCTTGTAGCAGGCGATCATGCCCGCGGACAGCCCGAACAGCGCGGCCTTGACCAGCGCGATGATGACGTCGGTGGCGCCGATGATCAGGGTCAGACCGGCGGCGAACGCGCCCGGGGACACGTTCTGGATGTAGACGCAGAAGAAGTAGGCTCCGGCCAGCCCCACCAGGATCACCGTCGCCGACAGCGCCAGCGACACCAGCGTCGCCGCGAGAACCCGCGGAACCACCAGCGCCTGAATGGGATTCACGCCCATGACGCGCAGCGCGTCGAGTTCCTCGCGGATCGTGCGGGCGCCCAGGTCGGCGCACATCGCCGTCGCGCCGGCGCCGGCGACGACCAGGACGGTCACGATCGGCCCGATCTGGCGCACGGTACCGAGCGCGGCGCCGGTTCCGGAGAAGTCGGCGGCACCGAATTCGGTCAGCAGGATGTTGAACGTGAAGGTCAGCAGCACGGTGTAGGGGATCGTAAGCATCAGGGTCGGGACGATCGAGACCCGCGCGACGAACCAGGACTGGCTGATGAACTCGCGCCACGCGAACGGCGGCTTGAACATCGCCACGAACGTGTCGAGCGCCATCGAGAAGAAGCCGCCGAAGGCACGCATGGGTTTGGCGATCACACCGGAAGCGACCATCTAGCAGGCCCCTCCTCGGTTGCACCTCACCGTCATAGGTCCTCCCACAACCGGCCTGGACCCAGTTCGGGTTCCGATGAGGTTACACAGCCGAGGACGCCGAGAACCGTATATCAACCAATTCTGGACCGGCAACACGAGGCGGCCCGGCCGTCACAGGCCGGCGACGGCGTCCTCCAGATCCGCGATGACGATCTTCGTCATGCCGAGCATCGCCTTGGTGGCGGCCGTCGCCTTCGCCGGATCCGGATCGGAGGTCAGTTCCCGCAGCCGGTCGGGCACGATCTGCCAGCTCAGCCCGAAGCGGTCCTTGAGCCAGCCGCACTGCGACACCGCGCCGCCGTCGACGAGCCGGTCCCAGTAGTGGTCGACCTCGGTCTGATCCCGGCACGCGACGGTGAACGAGACCGCCTCGGTGAACGGGAACAGCGGGCCGCCGTTGATGCCGATGAACGTCTGGCCGTCGAGGGTGAACGTCGCCGACAGCGCCCTACCCGGCGTTCCCGGGCCGGCGTCGGTGTAGTACTCGATCGAATCGACCGTCGAATTCGGGAAGATCGAGCAGTAGAACTCCATGGCGTCTTCGAGGTTGTCGTCGAACCACAGCGACGGCGTGATGGCGGGCATGGCAGTCTCCTCGGGCGAGCGGTGCTGGTGTCTGTTCAGACCTGCCGCCGACCCGCAACTCATCGACGCCGCTCAGCGCGGGTCGGCGCCCACCGCGCGCAGCGCGAAGTCCAGCACGGCCACCTGCGCCTTCTTGCGGGCTTCCGGTTCGTCCGTGGTCTGGGTGTTGAGGACCCGGCTGACCACGGCGTTGATCGCCACCGCGTCGATCTCGGGCTCGGTGAGTGGGAAGGAACCGTCGCGCAGACCCCTGCGCAGGATCTCGGCCAGTCCTCGCTCGCGTGCGTTGTGCAGCCGGTCCCGTGTCTCCCGGTAGCCCTTGGCGGTGCGCACCTCTTCGGAGTCGATGACGGCCAGCTGCATCCGTTGCCGGGGGTCGACCACGATGTCGAACATCGCCTCGATCCAGTCCGCGAGCTGATCGGCCGGCGTGCCCTGCGCCGCGTCGGCGACGCGATCCACCTGGCCGACCACGGCCGCGCCCTCCTGCTCCAGCAGTGCCAGGAACAGGTCGTCCTTGGATTCGAAGTGGCGGTAGAACGCGCGACTCGACACGCCGGCGGTGCTCAGGATCGCGGCCATCGACACCGGGCCGGTATGCGGATCGGCCAGGCAGCGGTAGGCGGCGTCCATGATCCGCCGACGATCGTCCTCGGCATCCCGGACGTGCTGCACGCACGTCAATATAGGGACATCCGGGTCCGTCGGGACCCAAGATCGCGATAACACGCGCGCTGGGTAACGTGAGCGCCCGGGGCCTGCCGAAAGGACGCCGTGAGCATCGAGCACCGCGAACCGAAGACCGTGACGTTCCGCGGCGCCGACGGCCTCGCTCTGATCGCCGACGAGTGGAACAACCCGGCCGAGACCGGGGCCGCCGACCCCTCGCGCCCGTCGGTGTTGATGATGCACGGCGGCGGCCAGAATCGCTTCTCCTGGAAGAAGACCGGGCAGATCCTGGGTGAGCGGGGACTGCATGTGGTCGCGCTGGACAGCCGCGGACACGGAGACAGCGACCGCTCCCCCGATGCCAGGTACACCGTCGAGGCGTTGTGCGAGGACACGCTGGAAGTGCTCGGGCAGATCGGACGCCCCACCGTCCTGATCGGCGCCAGCATGGGCGGGTTGACGGGCATCCTCGCCGCGCGCCGCGCCGGCCCGGAGGTCGTGACGCGGCTGGTGCTCGTGGACGTGGTGCCGCGCTATGAGAAGGGCGGCAGCGCGCGCATCCGCGACTTCATGTTCAGCCACGTGCACGGATTCGACTCTCTGGAGCAAGCGGCCGACGCCGTCGCGGAGTATCTACCGCACCGCGCGAAACCGCGCAGCCCCGAGGGGCTCAAGAAGAACCTGCGGCGCCGCAACGGACGGTGGTACTGGCACTGGGATCCCGCGTTCCTGACCAAGCCGAGCGAGGACCCGTTCGCGCGCGTCGAGCAACTTGAGCAGGCCGCGATGGAGCTCACCGTGCCGATCTTGCTGATCCGGGGCAAGCTCTCCGATGTGGTGAGTGAGGAAGCGGTCCAGGACTTTCTGGCCAAGGTGCCGGGGGCCGAGTTCGCCGAACTCTCCGGCGCCGGCCACACCGCCGCCGGGGACGACAACGATGCGTTCTCGGAGGTCGTCACCCGGTTTGTATTGCGATGAGCGCTCGCGCGAAGAGCCGAGGGTCGCGATGAGCGCTGGCTTCAACTTCCTGGAGCAGCCCGAACTGCCCGCACCTGCCGTGGATGAGGTTCAGGCGCAACGGATCCTGTCGCAGTCCTACGGCCTGGACGCCCGCGTCACGTCGCTGGGCAGTCAGCAGGACAAGAACTTCACCGTGCACGGCGACGACGGGACGGTCCTGGGTGTCCTGAAAGTCGCCAATCCGGCTTTCACCGAAGTGGAGCTGTGCGCCCAGGACGAGGCGGCCCGGCTCATCGCGGACACCGAACCCGGGCTGCGGGTCTCGGTGCCGCTGCCGAACTCCGCGGGCGAGATGTACACCACGGCGACCGATCTGGTCGACGGCACGGCCTTCGTCCGGCTGCTGCGCTACCTGCCCGGCGGAACTCTGCTCGAATCGGGGTACCTGCCGCCGGCGGCAGTGGCGGGTCTCGGTGATGTGGCGGGACGGGTGAGCCGGGCGTTGAGGGACTTCACCCACCCCGGGTTGGACCGGATCCTGCAGTGGGACCTGCGTTTCGGCATGGACGTGGTCGACGCGCTCGGCCCGCACGTCACGGATCCGGCGCTTCGAAGCCGCCTGCAGGAGGCGGCCCGTGACGCGTGGTCACGCTTATCGGCGCTCGACGATGCGCTGCCGCGCCAGGCGGTCCATCTCGACCTGACCGACGCGAATGTGGTCGTCACCCGGACACCAGGGGCGGTGTCTCCCGACGGTGTCATCGATTTCGGCGACCTGTCCCACACGTGGGCGGTGTCGGAGCTCGCGATCACCGCGTCGTCGGTGCTGGGACATGTCGGCGCGGAGGTGACCTCCACGCTGCCGGCGATCGGGGCGTTCCACGCGGTACGGCCGCTGTCGGGCGCGGAAGTCGAGGCGCTGTGGCCGATGCTGGTCCTCCGGACCGCGGTGCTCATTGTCAGCGACGCTCAGCAGGCCGTCCTCGACCCCGACAACGCCTACATCGCTGCGCAGTCCGACAGTGGTATGCGGATGTTCGAGGCGGCGACATCGGTGCCGATCGACGTGATGACGGAGCTGATCGCGGCGTATCTGGGGCAGGGGCAGCCGCGACCGCCGGTCCGACCCGCGGCGCTGATGATCGCGGTGGACCGGGCCACCGCCGTCACGCTGGACCTGTCGACGACGTCGGATCTCTACGACGACGGATTCGCCACGGCCGGCGACCATGCCGGGGCGGCACTGCGACGCGGCGCCCCGGTGGTGGTCACCCGGCACGGCGAACCGCGGCTGTGCAACGCGCCCCGCCTGAGCCAGGAGGCGCCCGACGTCGTCGCCACCGGGATCGAGCTGTGGACTGCAGCCCGCACCGAGCTTGCGGCGCCGTGGGACGGCGAGATCAGCGAGGAGGTGTCGGGACGACTCACGCTGCGCGGCAACGAGTTCGAGCTGACCCTGGCCGGCGTGACCGAACCTGTCCGGGGCACTGTCAGCGCGGGCGACGTCATCGGGTCGGCGGCGCAGCACGGCCCGGTCGAGATCAGCGTGCGACCCGTCGGCGCGCCGGTGGCACCGATGTTCGTCCGCAGCGATCTCGCGGCCGGATGGCTCGCCGTGACCCGCGACCCGAGACCACTGCTGGGACTGCCGCCGGCGGTGACGCACGACGAGGACGATCTGCTGGCCCGCCGCGACGCGAGCTTCGCTCCGGTGCAGGAGTTCTACTACCGGACCCCGCCCCGGATCGAGCGTGGCCGACGGCACTATCTGATGTCGACCCGGGCCCGCACCTACCTCGACATGGTCAACAACGTGACCGTGTTGGGCCACGCGCACCCCCGGATCGCGGAGGTCGCCGCCCGGCAGTTGCGCAGGCTGAACACGAATTCTCGGTTCAACTACGAGGCCGTCGTGGCGTTCAGCGAGCGGCTGGCAGGCCTGCTGCCCGACCCCCTGGACACGGTGTTCCTGGTGAACTCCGGTTCGGAGGCCAGCGACCTGGCGATCAGGCTGGCGACCGCGGCGACGGGCCGCCGCGATGTCGTCGCCGTCCGCGAGGCCTATCACGGGTGGACCTACGGTACCGACGCGGTGTCGACGTCGACCGCGGACAACCCGAATGCGCTTGCCACACGGCCGGACTGGGTCCACACCGTGGAATCGCCGAACAGCTTCCGCGGGAAGTACCGCGGCGCCGAGTCGTCCCGCTACGCGGCCGACGCGGTGGCACAGATCGAGGCACTGGTCGCGTCGGGACGTCCCCCCGCGGCGTTCATCTGCGAGAGCGTGTACGGCAACGCCGGTGGCATGGCGCTGCCCGACGGCTACCTGAAGCGGATCTACGCGGCCATCCGGGCCGCAGGCGGCCTGACCATCTCCGACGAGGTTCAGGTGGGATACGGCCGTCTCGGACAATGGTTCTGGGGATTCCAGCAGCAGGATGCCGTTCCCGACATCGTGTCGGTCGCCAAGTCGGTCGGCAACGGTTACCCGGTGGGAGCGGTGATCACCACCCGTGCGGTGGCCGAGGCCTTCGCCGCCGAGGGGTACTTCTTCTCGTCGACCGGCGGCAGTCCGCTGTCGTGCGCGATCGGCATGACGGTGCTCGACGTGCTCCGCGATGAAGGGTTGCAGGACAACGCCCTTCGGGTGGGCGGTCACCTCAAGGGCCGTCTCGAGGGCCTTCGCGACAAGCACCCCTTGATCGGGACCGTGCACGGCTTCGGCCTCTACCTGGGCGTCGAGATGGTCCGCGATCCGCAGACTTTGGAGCCCGCGCCCGAGGAGACCGCGGCGATCTGTGACCGTATGCTCGACCTCGGCGTGATCATCCAGCCGACGGGTGACCACCAGAACATTCTCAAGACCAAGCCGCCGCTGTGCATCGACGTTGAGGCGGCCGACTTCTACGTCGACACGCTCGACCGGGTACTGACCGAAGGATGGTGACGATCGATGGCACGCTCCGCTGACGACGTGGTGACGGAGTTCTGCGCGAAGTGGGCGACGCCCGATCCCGCCGAGCTCAGCGCATTCTTCACCGAAGACGGTGTCTATCACAACATCCCGATGGAGCGGGTGGTCGGCAGAGCCGCCATCGCGGACTTCATCGCCGACTTCACCGCGGCGGTCGACGGGATCGATTTCCAGGTGCACCACCAGGTCGCTTCGGGGAATCTCGTCTTCAACGAGCGCACCGATGTGATGCGGTTCAAGGACGGCCGTGAGCTCGCGCTGCCCGTGACAGGGGTCTTCCAGATCGCCGACGGCCGGATCGCGGCGTGGCGTGATTACTTCGACATGTCCACCGTCGCCGCTGCGTGGTCCTAGACCAGCAGCGGCACCGTGTCGAGCGGTTCCCCGGTCAGGATCTCGAACATCGCTCGCCGGCTGACCAGTTCGGTCCGGGCGAATGCCTTACCCGCCACCTGGATCCGGCAGTGGGCGAGCGCCGAGTTGTAGCAGTACTTCACGCCGCCGTGGGTGTCGGCATACGTCAGACCGATGACGTCCGCGGGCTCGGTGACGATCTCGCCCTCGATCATCTTGTCGCCCACCCGGGCACCGAACGTCCACCGGAACGGTGTGTAGCGGCCGTGCGTCTGCAGGCTGCCGCGGATCGAGCGCACCGCGAACTCGTGCCCGGCGTGCCGGAACACGAACAGGGTGGCGCCCGGCAGCAGGACGGGCCCGAGGGCGGTCCGCGCCGTGACGATCTCGAATGTCGAGTCGGGAGCGTCGTCGAAACCGCACACCTGCCCGTAGGCGTACGCAGGGGTGTGCCTGGTCCCCCAGTTGTGGTTCACACTGCCCGTCCAGCCGTCGACATCCACCACGCGGTCCTCGATCTCGAGGCGGCCGTCGAAGCGCGCCAGCGGATGACGGACCATCGTCTTGGCGGGTGGGAACTTCCGCTGGTAGGCCGAGTCGGCCAGCACCCGTACCGGGTCGTGGCCGGCGGAGCTGATCGAGAGCTCCCACCGGGCTGTCGGGAGCCTCCCTGTCGCTGAGGTGTCGTCGAGTGCCGTGGCCGCGATGCGGGCCGTCCAGGGGTCGCGGTCGAACACCGCGTCGTCGATCGGGTACTGCTGTTTGAGCGCGCGATGGCCGGACCGGTCGAACATCATCACCCACACATCGGCACTGGCAGCGCCCGTGGTCGTCAGCAGCAGCGTCTCCCGCAGCCACACCGCGCGTTCGCCGTCCGGGTCGTTGGCCCGCAGGAACCGACTCTCGTAATAGGGGGCTTCGGCGATCGTCACCGCACCAGCATCCAATACTGGAGGCGTGACGGGAATGCTGATCCTCATATGCGTCCTCGCGGCGCTGGCTGCCGGGCTGGGTGCGGCGCTGGTCGTGCAGACACGTCGCCTCGCGGCCGCGCGGCAGGAGGCCGACGAGTTGCGTCACCGCCTCGACACCAGACAACTGCTGGTGTCGGGCGGCACGAAGGCCGTGAAGACGGTGTGGCAGACGGCGAACATTCTGCGCAAGGACGGGTTCGGTGCTGCAGTGCGGTCCTCGATCGAGGAACTGGCCGACTGGGCCGAGGTGGAGCGGCCCGACCTGGCGCGGCTGTCGCTCAACGGCCGGTTGACGATCATGTTCTCCGACATCGAGGAGTCCACGGCGCTCAACGAGCGCATCGGGGACCGTGCGTTCGTGCGGCTGATCGGCAGACACGACAAGTCGGTGCGCAAGTTCGTCGACAAGCACGAAGGACATGTCGTCAAGAGTCAGGGCGACGGGTTCATGGTCGCGTTCGCCAAGCCGGAACAGGCGGTGCGCTGCGGCCTCGACATCCAGCACTCACTTGCGCGCCGCCCGAACGACATCCGGGTCCGGATGGGTGTGCACACCGGCAAGTCGGTGCTGCGCGGCGACGACGTGTTCGGGCGCAACGTCGCGATGGCGGCCCGAGTGGCCGCTGCCGCCGACGGCGGGGAGATTCTGGTCAGCAGCGCGGTGCACAGGGCGCTGGCGGACTGCGAAGACCTCGCGTTCGACGAGCAGCGCGACGTCGAACTCAAGGGCTTCTCCGGTTCGCACACGCTCTACCCGGTGCGCTCGGCCTCGGCGAGCCGCTGATGGAGGCGGGCGCGGATGTCGTCGGGGGTGTAGGCGTTTCGGCGCCGCTGATCGCGCGCAACCAGCGCCCCGCCTGCGACGACGCCGGCCACACCGGCGAGTCCGACCCACTTCCAGATCCCACGCATGCCCCACAGTCTGCATAAGCTGCGGGGATGAATCCAAGCACGGTGCCTCTCGAGCGTGCGCTGGACGAGACTCGGACCGGCGACATCTGGCTCTTCCGCGGGCAATCGGGGCCGGATCGGGCGATCCAGTCGATGACCAACAGCCCGGTGAACCACGTCGGGATGACGGTGGCCGTCGATGACCTGCCGCCGTTGATCTGGCACGCCGAACTCGGCGACAAGCTGCTCGACCTGTGGACGGGCACCCACCACCGCGGGGTGCAACTCAACGACCTGCGGGCGGCCGTCGAGCGGTGGGTGCACACCTACGGTCAGCGCTGCTGGCTGCGCCAACTCCACCCCTATGCCACCCGCGAGCAGGAGGACCGGATGCTGCGCGTGATCGCACGCATGGACGGGACCCCGTTTCCGACGACGGCGAGGCTGACGGGTCGGTGGATGCGCGGGCGGATTCCGGTCGTGAGTGACTTCACCCGGGGAATCCCGTTCGTGCACAAGAAGGTTCGCGAAACGGCCGAACGCCGGAAGGCGGAGCGGGCCAAGGTGGGATTGCAGACGGCCTATTGCGCCGAGACCGTTGCCATCACCTACGAGGAGATGGGTCTGCTGGAGACCGAGAAGCACTCGAACTGGTTCGATCCCGGATCGTTCTGGAGCGGCGACGAACTACCGCTGATGCAGGGTTACCGGCTCGGCGACGAGGTCGAGGTGGTCCCGTAGCCGGGTTGGTTGCCGCCGCGGCCGCGAAACGCCGCACGAGTTGTCGTCGCCGCGGCGTCACGAGTGGTTTGCTGTGGGGCAGCACGTGCATTCGGCACGCAACAAGGAGCTCAGCATGCCGACGCCCACCGACCACGACCCGGAATCCGAGGCGCCACCGCGGCGCCGCCTCGGCCGCGGAGCGGCCATCGCGATCGTCCTCGCGTCGGTCGCCACCCTCGCCGTCGTGATCGTGATGATGATCTCGAACCCCGGCCCGATCCACGTGCAATCGATTCCGGCGCAACCGAATCCGACATCCGCAGGACCCACGGCGCCGGCCGCTGCGTCCCCGTCCACGCCGGTGTCGCCGCTACCCTCCGCCCCGGCCCCGACGTCGACCTCCTCCACCCCGACGACCTCCACCCCGTCGCCGACACCCTCGACCGCACCCTCGACGACCCAGACGGCCGGACCCGCCGTGGACTCCCAGGGGTTCGTCGACTCCGCCCGGTGCGACTCGGGAGACCGGCCGATCGCCATCGCCCGGACCGAGCGCTCGACGATGGTGGTGTGCGAGTCGGCCGACGGGACCCTGGAGTACCAGGGGGTGCGTCTACGCGACGGCGCGTCGCTGACACTCGACGACGTGACGCCGATCCCGGCCGGGTTCGAGGTGCGCAACGGGGGCACCACCTACCGGCTGTCGCCCACCGAACTCGTGGTGCTCTCCGGCGAGGAGCTGCAGAGCCGCGACCCGATGGTGGAATTCCGGGTGCAGTGATCCCAGCGCTAACCGAGGTATTCGAACGGTTCGCTGCCCGGGTACCAGGCCTTCGAGTCGCCGTCCGTGAAATCCGACAGCATCGCGATCTGAGGCCCGCGCAGCTCGTCGGGTTCCGGCCGCAGGATGAGCACCGCGCCGTCGGTGACGATCCGGATGCCGTTGCGTGGGATTTCGCGCGTCTCAATGACGTGGTGGCCGATCAGAGCGCGGATGGCGTCCGCGTAGCCGGGATCACCGTCGGCGAGTGAGCCCGACGGCGTCTCGACCGTCGGGGTGACCTCGCAGGTGAGCACCGGCACCTCCGCCGAGCCTGGGCAGGCGAACGCGAACTGCACGAATCCGCCGTTGAAGTGGATCGATTGCAGGTGACAGCCCACAAGGCGGGAGAGAAGGTCGGCGGTCCGGTTCTCGGTGGAGCTCAGCCGTGAGCCGGCTGTGTGATCTTGTTGGTTCATATGCCGAACAGTCCGGTGGTGTGAGTCTCTTTCAAGAACCTTCCTCATTCTTGTCGCACCCAATGACATCGTCACGGTCCCCGGACCCCTGATTTGTATTAAGACACTAACGCACACGGGACCGTCCCACGGACCTTGGGCACACCTGTGAAGTCCCTGTATGCGACGGCCGCGTCATCGGAATCGGAGGTGTACCGCGTTCGTGACCCTGCCGCGACCGTGGCCGGGCAAGCTGACCACCATGACTGCGCTCGGACTGTTCGCAGCCGTGTCTGCAGCACTGTGGATCGGTTATCTCATCGGTCACCGCCGTGGATCGCGGAAGCACTCCTGGAGAGAGCGCACCAGCCGCGCGACATTGGGCCGCCAGGCGGTCAGCCTAATCGCGATGGTGACGCTCAGCGAGTTGGAGCGGACCGCCCGTAAGCGACTGCCTGCGCTGCTGCATCGTGTCGCGCGGTAGGTTGCGTCAATGCCGCTGCGCCATGTCGACCCCCACCGCCGACGCGGGCACCGCTACGACCAGGGCGTGCGCTTCGGGCGGTCGAAGTTCGGGCAGTTCATGGCGCGCCACATCGCACGCCGCACCGATCCGATCCTGTTCCGCCTGAGCAAGGGCCGGATCAACATGGGCCCGATCGTCAACGCGCCGCTGCGGACGACCGGCGCGAAGTCCGGAAAGCCCCGCGAAGTCCAGCTCACGTACTTTCACGACGGGTCGGACGTCATCCTCGTCGCCTCCAACTTCGGAGGCAGCAGCCACCCGCAGTGGTATCACAACCTGAAAGCGAACCCCGAGTGCACGTTCGGCCAGGAGCCGTTCACCGCCGCCGAGGTCACCGATGCCGAAGAACACCGACGTCTCTACGAGCTCGCCGAGCGCGTCTACGCCGGCTACCGCGACTACCGCGAGAAGACGTCGGTCACCGGCCGCGACATCCCGGTCTTCCGGTTGACGCCGCGCTGACGGTCACTTCACATACGGCGCAAGCAGAGTCGCCCATCCGTAATCCATCTTGGAGTACTCGTCCTCGCACAGCTCGGCGCGCTCCGGCGGCAACTCGCCGTCACTGACGATGGCCGCATTGGCGTCGGGGTCCGCGCCGTAGGCCCAGCACAGCAGGTTGTACATGCGCGTCTGATTCAGCGAGTGCCCCCCGGCGAACTGCTCCTCCCCGACCTCGCCCTCCTCGTCGGCGAAAGCTCGGAACTCACCGGCGAAGTCGCGGACCACCTTCACCGACTCGGGATCGATCGTGCCGTCGTCGTCGGGCGCCAGCATGACGAAGGCGGCGAGCTGATCGGCGACGTCCTCCTCCCGCCCGGTGATCGGAAGGTCGTAGATGTCGATGAGCATGTGGCCGAGTTCGTGATAGAAGCTGCCGATCTCGGCGTTGAGGGCCGAGTCCACCGGATCGGGATCCCCGTTCTTCGCAAAGACGGCCTCGGCAAAATCGGCGTCCTCGTAGCAGAGGACGATCGCCTGCTCGTTCGGGTCGTAGAAGGCGTTGGGCTGATCGCACTGCTGCCCGAGGAGCTGAAAATCACCCGGCAGGTTGAACGTGTCGTTGACCGATGCCGCCAGATTCTCCAGCAGCTCGGCGGACTCCATGAGGTGGCGGCCGTTCTGCGCCTCGGGGGTGGTCGCGTCTTCATAGACGGCGGTCATGTCGCCCTCGTCGGGCACGTCGTCGGCATCGGCTTCGGCTTTCGCCGCCGGCGCGGTGGTCCCGGACTGCGTCGACGAACCCGCGGTGTCCCCGGCCGATCCGCCGCATCCGGCGATCAGGAAGGCGGCCATCACTATCGGAGCTGCGCGCCGAGCGGTCACGTGGTCCCCTCCCAAATGTCTTGCCGCACAGGCTGGCAGCCTGCCGATCATGACACACAATTGACCGGCCTGTAGATATGACAGCCCGATCATTTCGTGTAACGGATAGGTTCGGCGCAGGACGCCCTCAGGCGCGCGCGATCCGCAGGGGCTGCAGCTGGCGCCCCTCGGAGTCGAAGTTCGCCGGGTCGAGCCAGGTTGCGAACGACGCCTGCGCCGACGGCCAGTCACCGTCGGTCATCGCGAACCACGCGGTGTCGCGGTTGCGGCCCTTGTACACGACGGCGTGACGGAACGTTCCCTCGTAGGTGAAGCCCAGGCGCTCAGCGGTTCTGCGTGAGGGTTCGTTGAGGCTGTCGCATTTCCACTCGTACCGCCGGTAGCCCAGGCCGAAGATGTAGCGCATCAACAGGAACTGGGCCTCCGTGGAGACCGGGGTGCGCTGCAGCGCGCGGGAGAACATCACGAAACCGACCTCGATCACCCCGTTCGCGTAGTCGTGGCGCATCAACGCCAGCGTGCCGAGTGCGCGGCCCGTCGTGTTGTCGATGACGGCGTAGTGACGGGGGTCCCGACTCTCGGCGGCCGCGACGGCCCACTCCCGGTAGGACTGCGCGGTCGGGAACGGACCGACGGGGAGATAGGTCCAGTCGCGCGCGTCGGGGGCCGCGGAGTAGGCGTCGTACAGGTCGTCGTGATGCCGGTCGACGTCGAGATGTTCGAGCGTGCAGTAGGTTCCCGCGAGAGTGTCGACGTCTGGCGGCGGGACCGGCGCCCAGTCGGGCACCGCCACACCGACGGGCTGGCCGAACTCGTTCTCCGCGTGCCCCGCCATCGACGTCCCTCACTGTGTGCGACTGATTGCGGACCCATCCTCGCCGGTCACCGCCGCCGCGTGCCACCGGTTTTTCGGCGCACCGAACAACCTAAGGTCGGCGGTACACGTCCCTGCGGTGACGAATCGAGATGACCTCCACTCGAATCCGGTTGTCGTCGATGTCGTAGATGACCCGGAACTCACCGCGCCGCGCCGAATAGGTACCGGCCAGCTCGTTTCGCAGTTGCTTATCGACGCGGCGGGGATTTTCGGCCAGTGGTCCGTAGATGAACGCGAAACAGGCCGCAGCGACCGCCTCCGGAAGCTGTTCTGTTAAAGCTCTGCGTGCCCCAGGAGACAAGACCACTACACACGTCACTGGGGCAGTCGGCCCGTGGCTCGCATCTCCTTCGCCACGTCGTCGAGCGTGTGAAAGTTCCCGCGAGCGACGTCGTCCTGCCCCTGGCGGAGTTCCTTCATCAGTTCCGGATCGCTCAAGATATCGAGCGTCTCCATGATCGAGTCGTAGTCCTCGGCGCTCAAGATCACTGCGGCACGACGTCCTTGCCGAGTCACCTCGATCCGTTGGTGTGTTCGCACCGCTTCATCGACGAGCTTCGACAGATTCGCGCGGACCTCAGCCAACGGCAGCGTCGTCATGTACAGAATTCTAGCGTTACCCTGCGACGGCCGCAGACGTCGAAGCGGATCTCCGCCTAAACGTTGAAGCGGAACTCCACCACGTCGCCGTCGGCTTCAAGCGCCGTCTTGGTGGCGGTAAGCCATTTTCGGATGTAGCCACTGTGGGCCTCAGGTGCCCTCGCCAACACGGTCGGGTCCGCGAGATAGTCGACCAGCCACCGCGACAACCCATCCCACTCCGTGACAGCGCCAGGCCGATGCAGCTCCCAACCGAGTTCTTCCAATGTCCATTGGGCCTTGGCCTGATTGCTCAGCATCGACGCTGTGACCCAGTTCGACTCGTCGTCGGGCCCGCTTCGACTGACGGGCACGCGATGATCGACCGTCGGAAACAACTCCCAGAAAGCGATGTGCGTCTCTGAGAGCTTCCCGTTCGGGTGTGCCGGGAAGTCGTCCCCGAGCACAACATGGAGGAGGCGGAGAACGCCGGGGTTAACGAGTCGGTTACCCGTGTAGCGGTCGATGAAGCCGTCACGCATGAACAGGTTCATCTGCTGACCTACCGAGTACCGGCGGACGATCTTCTCTACCGGCACGAAGGGATACCGGTCCCTGAGAATCTCCCTAGCAGCAGAAAGCGAGTCGCCGCCAGCAAGAGCAGTGCATACATCGGACAGCACCCCAGCCTTTGAGTCCACCCCTACACCTCCCTGGTTACTTCGCCGCAGCCTTGCCGTCACACGTTGAAGCGGAACTCCACCACGTCGCCGTCGGCCATCACGTAGTCCTTGCCCTCCATACGGACCTTGCCGGCCGCCTTGGCCGCGGCCATCGAACCGGCCTCCATGAGATCGTCGAACGACACGACCTCGGCCTTGATGAAGCCCTTCTCGAAGTCGGTGTGGATGACCCCTGCGGCCTTCGGCGCGGTATCGCCTTGGTGAATCGTCCACGCGCGCGCCTCTTTCGGGCCCGCCGTCAGGTAGGTCTGCAACTTCAGCGTGTGAAAACCCGCCCGCGCCAACGCATCCAGGCCCCGCTCGGTCTGTCCGATCGACTCCAGCAGTTCGGCCGCGGACTCCTCGTCGAGTTCCTGCAGTTCGGCTTCGATCTTCGCGTCGAGGAACACCGCGTCCGCCGGGGCGACGAGTTCGCGCAACTCCGCCACCCGCTCCTCGTCGGTCAGCACCGACTCGTCGGCGTTGAACACGTACAGGAACGGCTTGGACGTCATCAGGTTCAGCTCGCGCAGCAGCGACACGTCCGTATCCCGCGGAGGACATGAAAACAATGTCTTGCCGGTATTGAGCACCTCGTTGGCGGCGACGGCCGCGTCGTGGACCGGACGCCGGTCTTTGTTGGTCCGCGCTTCCTTCTCCAGCCGCGGCAGCGCCCGCTCGAGGGTCTGCATGTCGGCGAGGATCAGCTCGGTCTCGATCACCTCGATGTCGGACTTGGGGTCGACGCGGCCGTCGACGTGGACGACGTCGTCGTCGGCGAAGACGCGGACCACCTGACAGATCGCGTCGCTCTCGCGGATATTGGCGAGGAACTTGTTTCCCAGCCCGGCACCCTCGGATGCGCCCTTGACGATGCCCGCGATGTCGACGAACGTCACCGGCGCCGGGACGATCTTCTCCGAGCCGAACATCTTGGCCAGCTCGGTCAGCCGCGGATCGGGGAGCGCAACCACACCTTCATTCGGCTCGATCGTCGCGAACGGATAGTTGGCCGCCAGCACGTCATTGCGTGTCAGCGCGTTGAACAAGGTCGACTTACCCACGTTCGGCAGTCCGACGATTCCGAGATTCAGGCCCACGGGGTCCACAGTGTAGGCAATGTGATCGGCACGCAGGAGTTCGCTTGCAACGTCACACAGCCGCAGCCGGTACGGTCTACCTGTGTCAGGACAGCGCGCACGGCCGGCAGTCGCGGCCGATCACCGCTCCGCGCATCCCAATGTCGCCGGAATTCCGTGGTGGGGTGCGATCCTGAGCGCGGTCGTCGCCGCGCTGATCGGGTTCGCTTTCGACGCGGGAAGCGGTGGTGGACGGCTCACCGCAGCGTTCTCCACGCTCTATGTGATCGGCTGCCTGATCGGTGTTCTCGCCGTCCAGCAGCGTGCTCTGTTCACGGCCGTCATCCAGCCCCCGCTGGTGTTGTTCGTCACAGTCCCGACCGCCTATTTCCTGATGCACAGCAGCGAGATCCAGGGCGTCAAGGACGTCCTGATCAACTGCGGCTACCCGTTGATCGAGCGGTTCCCGCTGATGTTCTTCACCTCGGCCGCGGTACTGCTGATCGGTCTGGCGCGATGGTATTTCGCGAAGTCGCACCCTGCGGAGGCATCCGAGGCGGCCGCTCTTCCGGGCCTGGGGGCGAAGCTCGCCGCCCTCGTCGGCGGTCTGCGCAGACCCGCCCGAGCCGACGGCGCTGAGTCCAGACCGCGCCGCACCGCGGATCGCCGCCGCCCTCGCGACGCGAAGCCCGCTGCCCGCCGGACCGCACGCAGCGGCGACCCGGCCAAGCGAGGCGCACCCCGCTCGCGGCACTCCCGCGCTCCGGAGACCGAGATCATCGAGCCCGTCGTCGACGAGCAGCCGCGCCGCCGCAGGCCGCGTCCCGACAGGGAGTCGGCACCGGAGCCGCGGCGCCGCCCGCGCCCGTCATCGCGGGAGCCGCGGCGCGCACGCGAGTCGCGTGAGGACCGCGAGTTGCGTCAGGCCAGGGAGCCCCGGGAACGGCGGACACGCACCGACCGCTATGACCCGTACGACCGCGACGACTCCTATGACCGTGGCGAACGGTACGAGCGGCCCAGACCTCAGCGCGAACGGACTCAGCGGGAACGGACTCAGCGCGAGCGCCCGCAGCGTCCCAGCCGGTACGACGACTACGACTCCTACGGCTCCGACGGATCCAGCTCGCACCATCCGGTCTCCCGGGTTCGTTACCGCGGTGAGGACTCCGGCGAGCGCGCCGAGTACCGCAGCCGCCGGCGCGAGCCCCGCGAAGCCGACCGGTGGGAGTACGACATCTAGGGCACTGCGCGCAGGAAGCTTCCCGCCGCGTCGACCGCGGGTGCCGAGCTGCCGGCGTCGCTGATGAACACGGCGACCGCGAGATCGCCGCGGATGCCGACGAACCAGCCGTGCGCACGTACCTCTCCGCCCTGACCGTGGACGTACTCGGCGGTGCCGGTCTTGCCGAGCATGCCGGGGATGTCCTGAAGTTGTGTCGCCGTGCCGCCGGTGACGGTCTCGCGCATCATCGCCTGCACCTGGGCGTCGACCCCGGACGGCAGCGGATCCGGTGTGCGGTCGGGGATGCCGGGCTCGCCCTCGACGAGGGACGGCGCGGGAACCGAACCGCGCGCCAGCGTCGCGGCGACCAGTGCCATCCCGAACGGTGACGCGGTGACCTTGCCCTGACCGATGCCTTCCTCGACGCGCAGTGCCGGCGTGTCGGCAGCGGGCACCGAACCGGTGACCGTGGTCATGCCCGGTGCGACGTAGTCGATTCCGAGCCCGAGCTGGGCGGCGGCCTCGGTCAGGCCGTCCGGCGGCAGGCCGACCGCGAGCCGGCCCATCGTGGTGTTGCAGGACCGGGCGAACGCCGTGTGCAGCGGCACGTCGCCGAGTTCGAAGTTGTCGTCGTTCGGGATCTGCCTGCCCTCGATGTTCTCGGTGCCGGGGCATCCGACGATGGTGTCCGGTGTGACCTGTCCGGCCTGCAGCGCGGCGGACACCGTCACCGTCTTGAACGTGGATCCCGGCGGATACAGACCGGTGAGCGCGATCGGGCCCTGGGCATCGGCGGGTGAGTTCTGCGCGACGGTGAGCAGCGCCCCCGTCGACGGCTGGATGGCCACGATCGCGGCGGGGGTGGCCAGCGGCGCCAGCGCCGCTTCGGCGGCGCGCTGCATCCCGATGTCCAGGGTGCTCGCGATGTCACCGACAGGCCCGGCATCCTCACCGCCGACACGTTCGGGCCCCGACGGGGTCTCGGCGAGCACCGCCCAGCCGGCCGCGGCGTCGGTGCGCTGTTGCCACAGTTCCGAGAGTCCCGACAGGGTCGGCGAGGTCAGCGCGCGGTCGGTGGCCAGCAGCCGGGTCTGCGGGCGCAGCTGCACCCCGGCAAGCACGGCGAGTTGTTCCCGGATGGGTGCGATGTCCTCCTCGCGCAGCGTGACCGCGGTGACGGGCTTGCCGTCCGCGGCGGCGAGATCGGCTGCCAGCGACTGTGGCGTGATCGTCGGCGCAGCCGGGTTGAGCAGGGCCGCAACGGTGTTCACGTCGACTTCGGGTGACAGCTCGACGAGGGTGACGATGTGCTGGGTGAGCAGGTCGGCACCCGTGCGGTCGACGACGCGGGCGGCCGGCGTCGCAGCGAGTGTGGTGTAGGACAGTGGACCCGCATCGAGGCCCGGGGCGACCGTCGCGGGATTCCAGTCGACGGTCCAGTCGTCGCCGTCGGCGCGCGCACGACCCTCGGCGGTGTAGGTCCATTCGGTCGTCTTCCCGGGCCCGAACTTCCAGGTCGCCGACAGCGTGAACGCCGCCGCATCCTCCTCGCGGCGACGGTCGGCGACGTCGAAGCGGACGTCGGTGCCGAGGCTCGCGAAAAGCGTGCCGAGGGTGTCCGAGGCGGCGGCCGAGTCAGTGGTCAGCGCAGCGGCAGCGGGGGCATCGCCGCGGCTCAACGCGTCGGCGAAGCCGCGGACGGTGGCGTCCAGACGGTCCTCGGCGTCACTGCAGCCGGCGAGCACGAGCACGGCGGCGAGCAGCGCACCGAGGGCATGGCGCGCGGGGGTCACGCGCGCGCCGGACGAATCTCCCGCGGCAGGGCGAAGACCAGCGTCTCGTTGGCCGTGGTCACCGGCTGCACCGTGTCGAAACCGTGCTCGGCGAGGCGGTCGAGCACGCCTCGCACCAGGATCTCGGGCACCGAGGCGCCGGAGGTGACCCCGACGGTCGTGACGCCGTCGAGCCAGGCCGGATCGATGTCCTCGGCGTAGTCGACCAGATGAGCCGCGTGCGAACCGGCGCCCAACGCCACCTCGACCAGCCGCACCGAGTTCGACGAGTTCTTGGAGCCGACGACGATCACCAGTTCGCACTCGGGCGCCATCGCCTTGACCGCGACCTGACGGTTCTGGGTGGCGTAGCAGATGTCGTCGCTCGGCGGATCCTGCAGCGTCGGGAACTTCTCCCGGAGCCTGCGGACCGTCTCCATCGTCTCGTCGACGCTGAGGGTGGTCTGGGACAGCCAGATGACCTTGTTCGGGTCCCGCACGACGACGTCGTCGACGGCGTCCGGGTTGTCGACGACCTGCACGTGGTCGGGCGCCTCACCCGCGGTGCCGACGACCTCCTCGTGGCCTTCGTGACCGACCAGGAGGATGTCGTAGTCGTCGCGGGCGAACCGCTTGGCCTCGTTGTGCACCTTGGTGACCAGCGGGCAGGTGGCGTCGATCGTCTGCAGGTTCCGGGCTGCGGCCTCGACGTGCACCGTCGGCGCGACGCCGTGCGCGGAGAACACGACGATGGCGCCCTCGGGCACCTCGTCGGTCTGCTCGACGAAGATCGCACCCGCTTTGGCCAGGGTGTCGACGACATAGCGGTTGTGCACGATCTCGTGGCGGACGTAGATCGGGGCACCGTGTTTCTCGAGGGCCCGTTCGACAGTCTCGACGGCGCGGTCGACGCCCGCGCAGTACCCGCGCGGTTCGGCCAGCAGGACACGTTTGCCCGCCGTCCGTTCGACGACCGAGCTGGCGGCACCCGGGATGCCCATGTTCACAGTCGGCGGCATGCACACCAGGGTACTGACCCGCCACCCGTGCCGCCCAGCCGTAGGCTGTGCGCATGTCGACTGCACCGTATGGCGTCCGTCTGCTCGTAGGTGCGGCAGTGACCGCCATCGAGGAGACCCGCAAGCTCCCCCAGACCATCCTGATGTACCCGATGACGATCGCGAGCCAGATCGCCCAGCTGGTCATGAAGATGCAGCAGGACGTCGCAGTCCTGGTCATCAAGGGCGACGAGACGCTGGAAACGATCTTCCCGCCCAAGGACGAGCAGCCCGAGTGGGCGACGTTCGACGAGGACTCCGGCGCCGACCGGGACTCCGACGACGGCAGGGACGTCGGAGACGTCGTGGAGCTGCCCGTCCGGGACGGTGAACGCCTCACCGAGGGTCGGTTCGCGCTGTTCAGCGGTGATCCCGAGGTCCCGAAGCAGGATGCGCCCGCCGAGACACCCGCCGCGTCCGCCGATGCACCCGAGATCGTCGCGGAGATCGAGTACGACTCGCTGACGCTGGCTCAGCTGCGCGCCCGCCTGACATCGCTGCGGGTGCCCGACCTGGAGGCCCTGCTGGCCTACGAGGAGTCGACGAAGGCACGCGCGCCCTACCAGACGTTGCTCGCCAACAGGATCACGCGCGCATCGGCGAAGTGACGCCGGAGGGGGCAGACGGCGCCCCCGGACAATCGGCGGACAATCCGTTCCCGGTCCGGGGCGTTGCGATCCGCGTCGCGGGCTGGATCGACAGGCTCGGCGCGGTGTGGGTGGAGGGGCAGATCGCCCAGCTCACGCTGCGGCCGAACTCGAACACCGCGTTCATCACGCTGCGCGACCCGGCCGCCGACATGTCGTTGTCGTTGACGTGTCCGCGTGGCCTCGTGGTCAACGCGCCCGTGAAGATGTCCGAGGGCACCCAGGTGATCGTCTACGGCAAGCCGAGCTTCTACACCGGTCGCGGCACCTTCTCGCTGCGCGTCAGTGAGATCCGCGCGGTCGGAATCGGCGAGCTCCTCGCCCGCATCGAGCGGCTGCGGAGGCTGCTGGACGCGGAGGGACTGTTCGATCCGCGCCTGAAGCGCCCCATCCCGTTCCTGCCGGACACCATCGGGCTGATCACCGGTCGCGCGTCGGCCGCCGAACACGACATCATGGCCGTCGCGTCGGGCCGGTGGCCCGCGGTGCGGTTCGCCGTGCGTCACACCGTGGTCCAGGGCCCCAACGCCGTGCCGCAGATCGTCGACGCCCTGCGCGCACTGGACGCCGACCGCGACGTCGACGTGATCGTGCTCGCCCGCGGTGGGGGCAGCGTCGAGGACCTGCTGCCGTTCTCCGACGAGACGCTGTGCCGCGAGATCGCCCGGTGTACGACGCCGGTGGTCAGCGCCATCGGCCACGAACCGGACAATCCGCTGTGCGATCTGGTGGCCGATCTGCGCGCGGCGACGCCGACCGATGCGGCCAAGCGGATCGTCCCCGACACCGCCGCCGAGCAGGCGCTGATCACCGAGTTGCGCCGGCGCAGCGCACGCGCGCTGCGCAACTGGGTGAACCGGGAGGCCCATGTCGTCTCGCAGCTGCGCAGCCGGCCGGTGATGTCACGCCCGCTGGCGGCCATCGACGCGCGTACCGACGAGATCGGCCGGGCCCGCGCCGCGGTCCGCCGCGACATCGCCCGCCTGCTGCGGGTCGAGTCCGACCGCGTCGGGCACCTGTCGGCCCGGCTGACCACACTGGGTCCGGCGGCGACCCTGGCACGGGGGTACGCCGTCGTGCAGACGGTCCCGGATGCCGGTGATCCGCGGATACTCGGGTCGGTCGCGGACGCACCGGCCGGCACCCGGTTGCGGGTGAGGGTCGCAGACGGGGCGATCACGGCGACGAGCGAGGGTGGACAGTGAAGCCTATTAGTGAGTTGGGGTACGAAGAGGCGCGCGATGAACTCATCGATGTCGTGGAGCAGCTCGAGCATGGCGGCTTGGACCTCGATGCTTCGCTCAAATTGTGGGAAAGGGGCGAAGAACTGGCTAAACGCTGTGAGCAGCACTTAGCCGGGGCGCGCGAGCGGGTCGAGAAGGCGTTGGCCGCCGGCCACGACGACGACTGACCCCGGCTCCAGGGTTTTCCGGTCCGACCCTCGAAATTGGAACACGTTTCAGTTATTCTGCCCGCATGGGCGATGCAACGCTGCGGACAGATCTCGGCCGGGTGCTGGTCACCGGCGGCTCCGGTTTCGTCGGGGCCAACCTGGTCACCGAACTCCTCGAACGGGGCCTGCACGTGCGCTCCTTCGACCGGGTCGCCTCGGCGCTGCCCGCACACGCGCGCCTGGAGATCTTCGAGGGCGACATCACCGACGCCGACGACGTCGCCGCCGCGGTGGACGGCATCGACACCGTGTTCCACACCGCGGCGATCATCGACCTGATGGGCGGCGCGTCGGTCACCGAGGAGTACCGGCAGCGCAGCTTCGCCGTCAACGTGACCGGCACCCAGAACCTCGTGCACGCCGCGCAGAAGGCCGGCGCCAAGCGGTTCGTCTACACGGCTTCCAACAGCGTCGTGATGGGCGGGCAGCGCATCGCCGGCGGCGACGAAACCCTGCCGTACACCGAACGTTTCAACGATCTCTACACCGAGACCAAGGTGGTCGCCGAGAAGTTCGTACTGTCCCAGAACGGGATCTCGGACATGCTCACCTGCTCGATCCGTCCCAGCGGCATCTGGGGCCGGGGCGATCAGACGATGTTCCGCAAGGTGTTCGAGAGCGTACTCGCCGGACACGTCAAGGTGCTCGTCGGCAACGAGAACGTCAAGCTCGACAACTCCTACGTGCACAACCTCGTGCACGGATTCATCCTGGCCGCTGAACATCTCGTCGACGGCGGCACTGCACCTGGCCAGGCCTACTTCATCAACGACGGCGAGCCGATCAACATGTTCGAGTTCGCCCGCCCCGTGGTCGAGGCGTGCGGCGAGCCGTTCCCGAGGTTCCGGGTTCCGGGTCGGCTGGTGTGGTTCGCGATGACGATCTGGCAGTTCCTGCACTTCAAGTTCGGACTGCCCAAGCCGTTGCTGGAACCGCTTGCGGTGGAACGGCTCTACCTGGACAACTACTTCTCGATCGCCAAGGCGCAGCGCGATCTCGGTTATCAACCGCGCTTCACCACCGAACAGGCGCTGGAGCAGTGCATCCCGTACTACGTCGAACTGTTCGACCGGATGAAGCGCGAAGGCGGCGCGCCGGTCGTGCAGGCCGCCGCACCCGCCCCGCCGAAGGGCTGAGAAACTTCGCGTATGCCGCAGTTCCGCTTCGCCGACACCGACGATGCGCGCATCCGCTACCTGGACTCCGGCGGAGACGACTACGGCGCGCCCGTGGTCTTCGTGCCCGGCTTCACCTGTGTCGCAGACGATTACGTCGAGGTTCTGCCTGCGCTCGGCCGCCGCGCCGCCGTCGTGGAACTCCGTGGACACGGACACAGCATCGGCACCGGCCGGTTCGACTCAGAGGCGTTGACCGGTGATGTCGGCGCCGTCGTCGACGCCCTGACCGCCGGACCCGTGCACATCATGTCGTTCTCGCGGGGGACGACGTATGCGCTGCTGTGGGCGCTCACCCACCGCGACCGCGTGCTCTCGGTGTCCATCGGTGACTACGTGCCCGAAGAGATCGAACTGTCCGACGACACCGCGCTCGGCCTGCTCGGCGGCCGATGGCGCGGGACGCCGGTCAGCGAGCGCGTCGACCGCGATGCCGGACTCGCGACGATCCGCTCGGCGCGCACACAGTCGTTGTGGGAGCGGCTGGCGCAATGGCAGCCGCCGCTGCTCGTCGTCCGCAGCCCGAACGCGCCGATCGTCGACGACGACGCCTGGACCCGCTACCGCGACGAGTTCCCGGGCGCGACGATGCGCGAGTTCCCCGACTCCCCGCACGACATCTTCCGCCCGGAGCGCAACCGCTACCCGGTGCTAGTCCGCGAGCACATCGAGTCGCGGTAGCGCCGCGGCGTCGACCAGGTCGGGCAGCCGGGCCGCGTCCGTCGGCCTGCCGAAGTAATAGCCCTGCCCGATGTCGCACTGCTTGTCGCGCAGCCAGTGCGCGGTCACCGGTTCCTCGACCCCTTCGGCGACGACGACGATGTTCAGCACGTGCGCGAGGTCGATGACGGCCGACACCACTGCGGCCGCGCGCGAATCCTCAGTCACCGGCGCCACGAAGTACCGGTCCAGCTTGATCTCGTCGATCGGGAGGTCCCGCAGATAGGACAGTGCCGAGTAGCCGCTGCCGAAATCGTCGATCGCGACCCGGATTCCGCAGAGGCGCAACTGCTGCAGGACGTCGGTCACCGTCCCGAGATCGTCGACGACGAGGTCCTCGGTGATCTCGACGGTCAGCATGTCTGCGGTCAGCCCACGCTTCTCCAGGGCGCCGAGCAGCCGGTCCGGCAGCTGCGCATCCCGCAAAGTCGGGGCGAAGAGGTTGACCGCCACCGGGATTCGCACCCCCTCGGCCACCCAGGCGGCGGCTGCGTCGAGAACCTTGTCCACCACGAGGTCGGAGACCGGTCGCATCAGACCGTGCTGACGCACCAGTGACATGAAGGCGCCCGGATAGAGCAGACCGAGTCGAGGATGCGGCCACCGCAGCAGGGCTTCGACGCCGATGATGCACCCGGTCCGCAGCGCGACCTTCGGTTGGTAGACCATCTCCAACTCGCCGGCGTCGATGGCGCGGCGCAACTCCCCCAACAACTGCACCTTCGCCGCGCCCGCCCCGGGCTTGCGGTCGGGGCTGTCGACGATCGAGTCCGCGTCGGGGCCGGGAAGCGTCATGTCCGGGTCGAAGGTGTAGACGCGCGACGACCGCGATTTCTTCGCGGTGTACATCGCCATGTCGGCCCGCTTGATCAGGGTCTGGGCAGATATGTCGGGTTCGTCGTGCGACGCGACCGCGACACCGATGCTGGGGTGCATCAGGATCTGGTGCCCGTCCACGACGAACGGTTCGGTGAACGCTTCGGCCACCCGCTGCGCGATCAGATCCGAAGACACCTCGTCGCCTTCGAGCAGCAGCGCGAACTCGTCGCCGCCGACACGGGCCACGGTGTCACCGCTGCGCACGCAGTCGACGATGCGACGTCCCGCACTGACCAGGAGGCTGTCGGCGACCGGGTGCCCCAGACTGTCGTTGACCAGTTTGAAGTCGTCGAGGTCGAGGGAGATGACGGCCACCGAGCGGTTGTCGCGCTCGCGCAGCATCAACGCGTGCGCCAACCGGTCCTGGAAGAGCGACCGGTTCGCCAGCCCGGTCAGCGGATCGCGCAAAGCCCTCTCGGCGGCCAGGGACAGGAGGTACCGGTTCTCCCGGGCCGCCACGGCCTGCCGCAGACACACGGCCGCGGTGATGAACGGCACGATGAGGCGTTCCAGCCCCGACATCACCACCAACGGCCCGATGGTTCCGGCGATCATGAACGGCACGTACGGCAGCCACACGGACACGTTCGGCGGCACTGTCAGCGCCCGGCGGTTCGACATCGTGGTGGACCGTGCCATCTGCCCGGCCGCCGCGAAGCACACCAGGCCGGCGGCCCATACGACGTCCAGCCAGCTGCCGGTGGAGTAGGTCCCGTTGACCACGGCATGGGCGAAACCGATGTCGGCGATGGTGGTCAGGGCGAACGCCGCGACCACCCTGGTCAGCACGGCCCGGTAGCGGATGTCGGACCGCACCAGGACCGACACCGTCACACCGAGGGCGACGATGTCGAGCACCGGGTACGCCGTCGCGACCACCAGCGTCAGGCGGTCGCCCTGATGGTCGGCGTACACGTCCTTCAGCGAGATGATCCAGGCGAGCAGGAACGCGGAGAGCGCGATCGTCACACCGTCGAGTGCGACCCGGAGCTTCGAATGCCGGGTCGACCCCATTCCGTACCGGGCCATCGTCAACACGGCCAGCACCGCGAGAATGGTGGACACCAGGTAGAACCCGTCGGCCGGCGACGGGAACAGCTGTGTGCGCAACGCGCTCTCGCGGATCAGCCAGGTCAGGTCACCCAGGGCGTACGCGGCCAGGGCGGCCGCCATCAACGTCCAGGATCTGCGCGCCCGCCCGCGGGCACTGCGCGCCGCCTGCCACGCGCTCACCGCGGCGAAGCAGGACAACGCGAGCGTGATCGCGTTGTCGAGAGTTCGCACCGGGAGTCCGCGGTCGCTGTCGACGGCAAGCAGGATCGCCAGCCCGACGGTCAGACCTATCGGTATCCACAGCCAGGGCCTCGCCTGAGGCCGGATCCGGCCTTTACTCACGGCGCCCCCATGCACTACCACCGCGCCCCGAGAATGGCGGACGGGTTTGCTCATCATACGGCCTGAATTGACGTGGAATTACCGCAGCGTGCTGCGTCCCGGGTTCAGCTCCAGTTCGCGGCGCATTTCGCGTGACCGGCATCACGAAATTTCGCGCAGGCCGACACGGCGCGTGGCCATTCCGCCGCCGAGGTCCATGCCATCGAGTTTGCCGAAACCGCTTACAGGTGAACAGGGCCGTTAGTCCCCGACCGTCAGCCGCCCTCGGCGATTCTCCTGATCGCCGCGAGCGTCGCCGGAATCCCGTCGCGCGCCGCGTCACTGCGCGTGACGATCTCGGCGTCGGCCTCGGATCCGAAACGCTCGTGGAACCCGTCGATCCCCTTGGGCAGGAACTCCCACGACTCGGTCAGCAGGGTGCCGTCGCCGTCGGGTTCGAGGGTGTATCCCCAGCGCACCCATCCGTCGTTGACCTCCCACGCGAACTCCCGGCCCGGTTCGGCCGCCACCACCTGGCTGCGCGTCTCCCAGGTCCGCTCGGGCAGTTCGTTGCGGCCGGTGAACCAGGCGCCCACCCGCGGACCGGCGCCCTCGTCCCACCAACAGGCCTTGCACACCGGACTCCACTCGCCCGTTCGCGTCACATCGGACACCAGCGCGTACAGCTTCTCCGGCGGTACGGCCACGGCGATGGACCCGGATCGCTTCAGTTCGGTCACCCCGCAGAGTGTGCCACCCCATAATTGGAACTCGTTCCACCCCGAGTCGAAGGGCCAACTGGATGAGCAACAGTAGCGAGCGGGTCGCCGTGATCGTCGGCGGCGCATCAGGCATCGGATGGGCGACGGCCCAGGCCCTGGCCGCCGAGGGATGCAGGGTGACGATCGCCGACCGCAACGCCGACGGCGCCCGCGAACGGGCGTCCGAGCTCGGATCCGGGCACCGCGCCGAAGCCGTCGACGTCACCGACGAGGACTCGGTGGCGCGATTGTTCGACGCGATCGGCCCGCTGGACATCGCGGTGAACTGCGCCGGGTTCAGCAACGTCGGCCTGATCACCGACATGGCCGCCGAGGACTTCCGCGCCGTCATCGACGTCTGCCTCAACGGCGCCTTCATCGTCACCAAGCACGCGGGACGGCATCTGCGCCGGGGAGGGTCACTGGTGCAGATCAGCTCGCTCAACGGCCGCCAGCCCGCCGCCGGCATGAGCGCCTACTGCGCGGCCAAAGCGGGGCTGTCGATGCTGACCCAGGTGGCCGCGCTGGAGATGGGGCCTCGCGGCATCCGTGTCAACGCGGTGGCCCCCGGCTTCGTCCACACCCCGCTGACGGCCGCCGCCGCGTCGGTCCCCGGCGTCGTCGAGGACTACGTCGACAACACCGCGCTGGGGCGCGCGGGCACCCCCGAGGACATCGCCGCCGCGGTGGTCTTCCTGTGCTCCCCCGGCACGTCCTGGATGACGGGTGAGGTGCTCGACATCAACGGTGGCGCGCACCTGAAGCGCTACCCCGACGTGATGGGCCACGTGATGAAGCTGATGGAGCCGGCCTCGTGAGCTCCACCGCAGACTTCGCGGGAAAACAGGCTCTCCTGACCGGCGGCGGCTCCGGCATCGGCGCCGCACTGTGCCGCGCCCTCGACCGGGCCGGCGCGCACGTGGTGTGCACCGACATCGACGAACTGGCCGCCGAGCGGGTGGTCTCCACGCTCAGCTCACGGGCGCGGGCAGCGCGTCTCGACGTCACCGATGCCGCGGCCGTTCAGGCGGCCGTCGACGACGTCGAGGCACGGGCGGGACGCCTGGACCTGATGTTCAACAACGCCGGCATCGTGTTCGGCGGCGAGACCGAACTGCTGACACTCGACCAGTGGAACGCGATCATCGACGTCAACATCCGCGGCGTCGTGCACGGGGTCGCGGCGGCATACCCGCTGATGCTGCGGCAGGGTCACGGGCACATCGTCAACACCGCCTCGATGGCGGGGCTCGCCGCCGCCGGCCATCTGACGAGTTACGTCGCGACCAAGCATGCGGTCGTCGGGCTGTCCCTGGCGCTGCGCTCGGAGGCGCTGTCGCAGGGTGTCGGAGTGCTCGCCGTGTGCCCGGCGGCCGTCGAGACGCCGATCCTGGACAAAGGGGCGGTCGGATCGTTCGGCGGGCGCGACTTCTTCCTGCGCGCGCAGGGCGGTAAGGCCTACGACGCCGACCGACTGGCGCGCGACGTGCTCGACGCGATCGCGCGCAACAAGGCAATCCTGATCAAACCTCGTGTGGCACATGCGCAGTGGATCCTCAACAGGCTGGCACCGACAGCCCTGAACCGGTTGGCCGCACGGTTTCTCTCCGCACAACAGTCATCGGCGGTCAACTCCGGATAGTGTGCGCCCCATGAGGGACGACTTCACCGTCAACCAGAAGCGGGCCCTGGCAGTGCTGACGGTGGTCGCCCTCGGCTTCGGGGCGTACTTCCTGCGCAACTACGTGCTGCTGATCGCGGTGTCCGCGGTCCTGGCGTATCTGTTCAGCCCGCTGTACCGGCGGTTGCGCACCAGGATGGGTCCGGGCGCTGCCGCGGCCACGACGCTGTTCGCCGCGATCGCGGTCGTCGCGCTGCCCCTGACCGGCGTGCTGTTCCTGGCTTTCCTGCAGATCAGCGAGATGGTCACCGGCATCGGGCACTGGGTCGAGCAGACCGACCTGACGGCGCTCGGGCAGCGCCTGCTCGACTCCGCCAACGAACTGCTGGCCCGGGTGCCGTTCGCGGACTTCACGCTGACACCGGAGTCCGTGCGCGACGCGATCGGCAAGGTCGGTCAGAACCTCGGCGAGCTCGCGCTCGGGTTCGCGCGCGACTCCGTCGGCGGGATCGTCTCCACCGTCACCGGGGCGATCATCTTCCTGTACGTGTTCCTGGCGCTGCTCACCAACGGCGACAAGGTGCTCGACCTGTTCCGCGACCTGAACCCGTTGGGAGACAACGTCTCCGACATCTACCTGGCCAAGGTCGGCGCGATGGTGTCGGCGACGGTCAGGGGCCAGTTCATCATCGCCGCCTGTCAGGGAGTCGCGGGTGCGATCTCGGTGTACATCGCCGGCATCCACAACGGCTTCTTCATGTTCGTGATCTTCCTGACGGTCCTGTCGTTCATCCCGTTGGGCAGCGGCATCGTCGTGATCCCCCTCGGCATCGGTATGGCGATCTTCGGCAACCCGGTCGGCGGCATCTTCGTGGTGGTGTTCCACATCATCGCGACGACGAACATCGACAACCTGCTGCGGCCGTTCCTGGTACCCAGAAGCGCACACCTGCATCCTGCGCTGATGCTGCTGGCTGTCTTCGCGGGCCTGCAGATGTTCGGGTTCATCGGCATCGTGCTCGGCCCGGTGCTGATGATCGTCGTGGTCACGACGATCAGCGTCTACCGGGTGGTGTACCGGGACGCACCGATGGAGTCGATCACCGGCACCCATTCCGACGACGACCCCGACCGCGAGATCCCGTGGTGGCGAAGGATTCTGCCCGGGAAGCCGAAACCGAAGCCGGCTAGGTCAGCCGCTCGGTGAGGAACTCGACGACACGCTTGCGCGCCTCGTAGGCCGGATGGCCGTCCACCTCGCGCACCTCGAGGGTCAGCACCGAGTGGGCCATCCTGCCGAAGCCGTGCGCATTGCCCTTCTTCGAGTCGATCTCGATGACCTCGAACGCGTCCCCGAGACGCTTCTTCAGCGTCGCGAAACGTGCCGCCGGCACCAGCGGGTCCTCGCTGAACCGCAGGCCCAGCGCACACAGACCTTCCTCGGCGGCACGGCGTTCGACGACCTGCAGTTCGGCCTCCGACAGACCGGGGTCGGCCCGGTGCCTGGCGGTGATCCCCAGCGGCAGCGAGGGCTGGCTCAGCACCGGCGCCAGCACGCTGTCGTCCACGGCCGCCGCCAACGCGAATCCCCCACTCCAGCACTCCCCGATCACACCCACGCCCCTGCCCGGTGTGCGTTCGTTCAGGTCGCGGGCCAGCGCGCGCAGGTAGTGGGCGATCGGCCGGTCGGCGTTGGTCGCGAATGCCGCGAACTCCTTTGCCACGCAACCGCGCACCATCACCGGCACCGCACCGGGCCGGATCCCCGGAGCGCCGGGGGTTCCGTACAGCGACGGTGCGGCGACCGTGAAACCGTTGTCCACCAGGTGGTTACCGAGCGCCAGCACCCCTGGGTGCAAGCCGGGCATCTCCGGGATGAGCACCACGCCGGGCCCGTCACCCCTGCGGTAGACGTCGTAGGTGAACCCGGCCGCGGTGAACGGCGCTGCGGTCCATCCGGTCAGGTCGGCTTCGGGAGCCGCCCCGGCGGCGCCCTCCGATGTGCGAGCCGTCCCCGGTGTGTGTCCGCTTGCGCTCATGGCGTCTCCCGCGTCAGGTGACAGTCAACGGCGGCTGCGTCTGCGTCGCCGCAGCAAGCGTACGGTATTCGTCCGCGCTGCCCGCCCCGGTCACGGCGAGTTGGGCGGGCCCGGTCGGGCCGCGGACCTCCGCCGTCCACACCGGTTCGTTGGGCTTTCCGTCGCGCTCGCCGCCCTGGTAGACCACCCACCGGACCCCGTCGACGTCCTCGACACCGGTCGGCACCATCTCGGAGCTGAACGACGCGACCAGTTTGTCCTCGTCCGCATTGGACTGAGTCAGGCTCAGGTACATGCCGCTCGGGGTCAGGTAGCCGACGACCGAGGCGACGGCGCGCACCCGCTGCCCGGACACCGGGTCGGTGCGCCCCGCCTCGATCCCCTTGCGGCTCCCCGAGTTCGACTGCCAGCCCTCGGGCAGCTGCGGCACCCGGATCGGGATCTTCAGCGCGTCGGCGTCGGCCTGCAACCCGGCAGGCGCGTCGTAGTCGGGGACCGGGCCCGCACCCGGGCCCGTCGGCGCGAACGAGCACATACCCAGCACTCCGGCCAGCACCACACACGCCAGCACCAGCGGCGCCACCGACCAGAACATGTCGCGGCCGTCCTGCAGCAGACGGGACTTCGCGGGCTTGGCGACCGGGACGGTGTAGCCGGCCGCGGCCTGCTCGGAGGCGTCTCCGGCGCCGGGGAGGCCCGGATCGGGCGGCATCGTCATGTCCGCCAGTATCCCAGCTCCCGATTGTGAACCCGCTAATGGGAGAATCTCGGCCATGAGCGCCTCGCGACGTGAAGCACCGGACCGCAACCTCGCCCTCGAACTCGTGCGGGTGACCGAGGCAGGCGCCATGGCCGCGGGCCGGTGGGTCGGCCGCGGCGACAAGGAGGGCGGCGACGGTGCGGCCGTCGACGCGATGCGTGAGCTGGTCAATTCGGTCTCGATGCGCGGCGTCGTGGTGATCGGCGAGGGCGAGAAGGACAACGCGCCGATGCTCTACAACGGCGAGGAGGTCGGCAACGGCGACGGGCCCGACTGCGACTTCGCCGTCGACCCCGTCGACGGCACCACGCTGATGAGCAAGGGCATGCCCAACGCGATCTCGGTGCTCGCCGTCGCCGAGCGTGGCGCGATGTTCGACCCGTCGGCGGTGTTCTACATGAACAAGATCGCCGGCGGCCCCGACGTCGCCGAGTTCATCGACATCACCTCGCCGATCGCGGCCAACATCCAGCGCATCGCGAAGGTCCGCAAGGCCTCGGTCTCCGACGTCACCGTGTGCATCCTCGACCGTCCCCGGCACGCCAAGCTGATGGAGGAGGTCCGGTCCGCGGGCGCCCGGATCCGCCTGATCTCCGACGGCGACGTCGCCGGCGCGATCTCGGCGTGCCGGCCGGAGTCCGGCACCGACCTGCTGGTCGGCATCGGCGGCACCCCCGAGGGCATCATCGCCGCCGCGGCCATCCGCTGCATGGGCGGCGAGATCCAGGCCACCCTGGCCCCCACCGACGACGAGGAGCGCCAGCGCGCCCTCGACCGCGGCCACGACCTGGACCGGGTGCTGACCACCAGGGACCTGGTCTCCGGCGAGAACGTGTTCTTCTGCGCGACCGGCGTCACCGACGGCGACCTGCTCAAGGGCGTCCGGTTCTTCGGCGGCGGCTGCACCACCCAGTCGATCGTGATGCGGTCGAAGTCCGGCACGGTCCGGATGATCGACGCCTACCACCGCCTGTCGAAGCTCAACGAGTACTCCGCGGTGAACTTCACCGGCGACAAGACCGCCGCCTACCCGCTGCCGTAACCCACCCACTCACCTCAGGAAACAGGGAGCCACATGGCCGACAAAGACGTCGAGTACCGCATCGAGCACGACACCATGGGCGAGGTCCGGGTGCCCAAGGACGCGCTGTGGCGCGCCCAGACCCAGCGGGCCGTCGAGAACTTCCCGATCTCTTTCCGTCCGCTGGAGCGCACCCAGATCCGCGCGATGGGCCTGCTCAAAGGCGCGTGCGCCCAGGTGAACAAGGACCTCGGGCTGCTCGCCCCGGAGAAGGCCGACGCGATCATCGCCGCCGCCGCCGAGATCGCCGACGGCCGCCACGACGACCAGTTCCCGATCGACGTGTTCCAGACCGGGTCGGGCACCAGCTCGAACATGAACACCAACGAGGTCATCGCGTCGATCGCGGCCGCCAACGGCGTGACGATCCACCCGAACGACGACGTCAACATGTCGCAGAGCTCCAACGACACCTTCCCGACCGCCACGCACATCGCGGCGACCGAAGCCGCTGTGCGGCATCTGATCCCGGCGCTGGAGGTGCTGCACGAGTCGCTGGACGCCAAGGCCCGCCAGTGGCGCACCACGGTGAAGTCCGGCCGCACCCACCTGATGGACGCCGTTCCCGTCACGCTGGGCCAGGAGTTCGGCGGGTATGCCCGCCAGATCGAGGCCGGCATCGAAAGGGTCAAGGCGACGCTGCCCCGCCTCGGTGAGCTCGCCATCGGCGGCACCGCCGTCGGCACCGGCCTGAACGCACCCGACGGTTTCGGCGCCAAGGTCGTCGAGGTGCTCGTCGACCAGACCGGCATCGCCGAATTGCGCACCGCGAAGGATTCATTCGAGGCCCAGGCCGCCCGTGACGGCCTGGTCGAGGCCTCCGGCGCCCTCAAGACCATCGCGGCGTCGCTGACCAAGATCGCCAACGACATCCGGTGGATGGGTTCCGGCCCGCTCACCGGGCTCGGCGAGCTGCAACTCCCCGATCTGCAGCCGGGCAGCTCGATCATGCCCGGCAAGGTCAACCCGGTGATCCCCGAGGCCGTCACGCAGGTCGCCGCGCAGGTGATCGGCAACGACGCCGCGGTGACCGTCGGCGGGCTGTCCGGCGCGTTCGAGCTCAACGTCTACATCCCGATGATGGCGCGCAACGTCCTGGAGTCGTTCACGCTGCTGGCCAACGTGTCGAAGCTGTTCGCCGCCAAGTGCATCGACGGCCTCATCGCCAACGACCAGCACCTCCGTGAACAGGCCGAATCGTCGCCGTCGATCGTGACGCCGCTGAACTCGGCGATCGGCTACGAAGAGGCCGCCAAGGTCGCCAAGCAGGCGCTGAAGGAGAAGAAGACGATCCGCCAGACGGTCATCGACCGCGGCCTGATCGGCGACAAGCTCTCCGAGGAGGAGCTCGACAAGCGGCTCGACGTGCTGGCGATGGCGAAGGTCAAGCCGGGCGACCAGTAGGGCTTTTTGGTACCCGGGAGATCTGCCAAACGCCTGACGAATCGTCAAGCCGGGCACAAGATTAGGGCAACCCTCCCGTTCCCAGGTATCAAACAGGAGTCGCGGTGACCGCTACCCTCGAACCCTCGTCGTCTGCTGCCCTCGTCACGACGGCCACCAGCCAGCCCGCGCTGCGGACCGGTTTCGTCATGCTCGGACTGGCGTCTCTGATGGATCTGTCGAAGGCGGACCGCGGCGGACGCGCGGACCGGGTACTCGCGATGTCGGGGGCCGCGGCCGCGGGCTGGTTCCTGGTCGAGGGCCGCAGGCGCCGATAGCCGCTCAGGCCCGCTCGCGGCTGCCGTAGAGGCTGCCCGGCGTCAGCGGCCCGAGTAGTTGCGACACCGTCACGAGGTGATATCCGCGCGCCCGCAGCGCGGGGACGACGTCGGCCATCGCGTCCACCGTCGCGGCAACGGTGTCGTGCAGCAGGACCACCGCCCCCGGCCGCACCTGCGTCAGCACCGCGTCCCGGATGCCGTCCGGGTCGGCGTCGTGGTGCCAGTCGCGCGGGTTGACGTCCCAGTTGACCGCGGTCAGACCCTGCCGCCCCGCCTCGGCCAGCACGCTGTCGTCGATCGCGCCGAACCCGGTGCGCGCCAACGGTGTCCGCTGCCCGGTGGCAGAGTCGATGGCCTCGGTCGCCCTGGCGAACTGGGCCGCGACGTCGGGCGGCGCGAGCGTGGTCATGTCGAGGTGCTGCCAGGTGTGGTTGCCGACCTGCATGCCGGCGTCGGTGATCCGCCGCGTCGCCGCCGGGTCGGCGGCCACCTTCTCCCCGATCACGAAGAACGTGGCTTTCGCGCCGTGGGCACGCAGGACGTCCAGCAGCCGGTCGGTGTGCGGGCCGGGCCCGTCGTCGAACGTCAGCGCCACGCAGGGCACCGCCGCACAGTCGACGGGGCCGGCCGCCGCCGTCGGTGCCGCGGTGAACACGGCCATCACCCCCAGCACCACCGCCCCCAGCCGGCGAATCGGGCGCGCTTGACGACGGTGAGCGTCGTCAAGCGCGCCGGATTCACTTGTCACGGGAGCGCGCCGGGGCTGATCTCCTCCAGCATCTCGGTGACCAGTGCCGCGATCGGCGAACGCTCGCTGCGCAGCAGCGTGATGTGGGCGAACAGCGGATGCCCCTTGAGCTTCTCGATCACCGCGGCGACACCGTCGTGCCGGCCGACGCGCAGGTTGTCCCGTTGCGCGACATCGTGGGTCAGCACCACCCGGGATCCGGCACCCAGTCGCGACAGCACGGTGAGCAGCACGTTGCGCTCCAGCGACTGCGCCTCGTCGACGATCACGAACGAGTCGTGCAGCGACCGGCCCCGGATGTGGGTCAGCGGAAGCACTTCGAGCATCCCGCGGGACAGCACTTCCTCAAGGACCGCCGGGCTGGCCAGACCTTCGAGGGTGTCGAAGACCGCCTGCGCCCACGGCCCCATCTTCTCGCTCTCGCTGCCCGGCAGGTACCCCAGGTCCTGGCCGCCGACGGCGTAGAGCGGACGGAAGACCACGACCTTGCGCTGGGTGCGACGCTCCAGCACCGCCTCCAGGCCTGCGCACAATGCGAGCGCGGACTTACCGGTACCGGCCTTGCCGCCGAGGGACACGATGCCCACCGACTCGTCGAGCAGCAGATCGAGTGCGACGCGTTGTTCGGCGGACCTTCCCCGGAGGCCGAACACTTCGCGGTCACCTCGGACCAGCTGCACCCTCTTGTCGGCGTTCACCCGGCCGAGCGCATGAGAGGTGCTGCCCAACAACCGAACTCCCGTGTGGCAGGGGAGATCGCGGGCCCCCTCGAGGTCGACCTCGCCGTCGGCGAACAGCGTGTCGATGTCCTCGCTGGGCACCTCGACCTCGGCCATTCCGGTCCACCCCGAGGTGACGACGTCCTGGGCGCGGTACTCGTCGGCGAGCAGACCCACCGCACCCGCCTTGACGCGCAGCGGAATGTCCTTGCTGACCAGCGTGACCTGTTTGCCCTCCGCGGCGAGGTTCGCCGCGACGGTCAGGATGCGCGCGTCGTTGCTGTCGTTGCGGAAGCCCGCGGGAAGCACCGACGGATCACTGTGGTTGAGCTCGACATGCAGCGTGCCGCCTTCTGTCCCAACGGGAATCGGTTCGTCGAGGCGTCCGTGCTCCAGACGCAGATCGTCGAAGAGGCGCAGAGATTGCCTGGCGAACCAGCCCAGCTCATGGTGGTGGCGTTTGGCCTCCAGTTCGCTGATGACGACCAGCGGGACGACCACCTCGTGTTCGGCGAACCGGGTGATGGCCCAGGGATCGGACAGCAACACCGAAGTGTCGAGCACATAGGTCCGGGTGATCGAATCAGTCACGTAGCGCTCCTCGAGGCTGCGCGTGTTCATGCGACCCCACACGAACTACTCGGTGGACACACACGCGGTCTCAGGACCGGGGCCGGCCCTTCCGAATCTGGACCGCCCGGACAGCAGAGCATGTCGCTAGCCATCGGAATCGACGCTACTCCCGGTGCAGTGGTGCCGCCTCGCAGGCGCGCCGTGTCCGAAAGTCGCGTGCGTTAAGAGCTGATGAACTGCTGGAGCGCCGGCTCCTCGGCGAGTCCCCACGCGGTGATGCGGTCGACGATCACCGTGCGCAGGTGGTCCTGATCGAAGATGCCCGCCTCGGCGACGACGGCGACCTTGTCCTGGTAGGCGTCGATGTCCCCGCCGACGACGCCGAGCTCGCCGGCGCGGCGCGCGATGGCCTCGACGGTCTCCTCACGGGAGTAGCCCAGACAGTGGCTCACCAGGTTGGCGAAGAACTGCTCGTGGCGTTCCTCGTCGCGCGCGATGCGCCCGACGAGTGCCTTCAGCACGGGCTCGTCGATCTGCGCTTCGAGGTTGCGGCAGAAGACGGCGTGGGCGCGTTCCCACATCGCCATGAACGCCAGGGTCTCGATCTGGCTGTAGGTGTCGGCGCGGTAGCCCTTCATCACGTGCTCGACGCGCACGTCCTCGTTGGCGGACGGGTCGATCTCGCGGGTCACGACGAGGTAGTTGCGCAGCGCGACGGCGTGCAGATGCTCCTCGGCGGTCCAGCGGCCCATCCAGCGGCCCCACTTGTCCTCGAGGATGAAGTGCTCGACGAGCTCACGGTGGTACCCGGCCAGGTTGTCCTTCGTGATGAGCAGGATCTCCAGCGCGTCGGTGACGGGCTTGGGCAGCGTCACGTCCGACGGCTCCCAGTCACGACCGCCGAGGAATGCGAAGTTCTCACCCTGGTCGAACGGCACGTAATCGTGGGCGAACCAGAGGTCCTCGGTGTCGAGATGACGCCGGAGCTCCTGCAGCACGACGGGCTCGAGTTCGAGGGTCAGAGCATTAGCGACAGGTTTCTGTGCCATGCGGTTACAGTAACCCAATTCTGTGGGAATCGTAAAATTCTCGGCCCGCGACACACCCGCCGAAATTGCATTCCCTCAGGACACGTGCGAGTGAGGTCCTGCCGGAACGCAACCTCGCGCGATTACAGCGTGAGGCCCGGGTACAGCGGGTTGGCCTCCAGCAATTCGGACGCCGCCGCGTGCACCCGCTCGGCGACACCGTCGGCGATCGTGTACTTCGCCTTCGACGGCCCGTTCGGGCCCGCCGCGGGCTGCGTGTTGCTCAGCACCTCGACGACCAACTCGGAGACCCGGTCGAACTCGTCGGCCCCGAAGCCGCGTGTGGTCAACGCCGGCGAACCGAACCGGATGCCGCTGGTGTACCAGGCGCCGTTGGGGTCGGCCGGGATCGCGTTGCGGTTGGTGACGATGCCCGAGTCCAGCAGCGCGGACTCGGCCTGCCGGCCGGTCAGACCGAACGACGTCACGTCCAGCAGCACGAGGTGGTTGTCGGTGCCGCCGGTGACCAGTCCGGCGTCGCGCTTGACGAACCCGTCGGCGAGCGTCTGGGCGTTGTCGGCGACCGCCTGGGCATAGGTGCGGAATTCGGGCTGACGCGCCTCGGCCAGCGCGACGGCCTTGGCCGCCATCACGTGCGAGAGCGGGCCGCCCAGGACCATCGGGCAACCCTTGTCGACGGCCGGGGCGAACTCCTCGGTGGCGAGCACCAGACCGCCGCGCGGACCGCGCAGCGACTTGTGCGTCGTCGTCGTCACCACGTGGGCGTGCGGCACCGGATCCTCGTCGCCGGTGAAGACCTTGCCCGCCACCAGGCCCGCGAAGTGGGCCATGTCGACCATCAGCGTCGCGCCGACCTCGTCGGCGATCTCGCGCATCTTCGCGAAGTTCACCCGGCGCGGGTAGGCCGAATAGCCGGCGACCAGCACCAGCGGCTTGAACTCCCGGGCCGACGCGGCGACGGCGTCGTAGTCGATGAACCCGGTCGTCGGGTCCGTCCCGTACTGGCGCTGATGGAACATCTTGCCGGAGATGTTGGGCCGGAAACCGTGCGTGAGGTGCCCGCCGGTGTCCAGCGACATGCCGAGCAGACGCTGGTTGCCGAGCTTGGCGCGCAGCTTCTCCCAGTCCGCCTCGGACAGGTCGTTGATGTGCTTGGCGCCCATCTCGGCCAGGCCCGGAGCCTCGACCCGGGTGGCCAGGATCGCCCAGTAGGCGACGAGGTTGGCGTCGATGCCGGAGTGCGGCTGGGCGTACGCATACGGCGCACCGAACAGCTCACGGGCGTGCTCCGCGGCGAGTGCCTCGACGGTGTCGACGTTCTGGCACGCGGCGTAGAACCGGTGCCCGACGGTGCCCTCGGCGTACTTGTCGGAGAACCACGTGCCCATGGTCAGCAGCACGGCCGGCGACGCGTAATTCTCGCTGGCAATCAGCTTCAGCGAATCCCGTTGATCGGCAAGCTCTTTGCGAGTCGCCTCGGCGATGCGGGGTTCGACGGTCTCGATGACCCGCAACGCGGCCTGGTAGGCCTCACTCGCGGTGGCGGCGTACTCGGCGCCCTGACCTGAGGCAGACACGGAAGTCATGCCGGAAAGCCTATCGGGCTAGGCGGTGCGCAGCGACGACGGGATCAGCGGCTCGTCCAGCAGCGTGCCGAACCGTTCGGTCAGCGTCACGCCGTCCGGGCGGGCATCGAGCCAGCCGCGCAACAGCCGGTATCCCTCGACGTAGGTGCTGGTGTACGCCCGCCACAACGGGGAAGACAGGAACCGCAGCATCTGCCGGGCCCGCTCGTCGTTGACCAGCAGCCACTGCTTGAGGAACGCGACGACGTCGTTCACGTCGCGGTGCTCGTCGTGCAGCATGAGAGCGGCATCCTGCCGCACGTCGGCCAGCGCCGCGGTGGCCTCGGAGATCTGCGCTGCCCGTTCGCCGTCGAACCGCAGACCGAGGTCGGCGTAGATCTCGGACGCCCAGCTCCCCCACTCGGGTCCTACGGCGGCATAGAGCGCCAGGTCCGCGAGCCCCTCGGCCATCAGGCACTGCGGGGTGTTGACCAGGAAAATCGTCTGCTCGGCCTGCCCCTTGCCCTCCACGAGGCCTTGTTCCTTGCGGCAGTGCTCGGTGTGGTGTCCGGGATAGGCCTCGTGGGCGACCAGCCGCGGCAGGTTCGACATCTGCTGCTTGAGATCGGCGTTCACCGCGACCGTCGACTGGTAGTCGCCCTTGTAGTAGTTGAACCCGGACCACGGTTTGTCGGTGACGACCTCGTAGGTGATCGTCTCGCGGGCCGGCAACGGGAACGTGGCCCGCACCCGGTCGCGCAGGGCGCTGGAGAACGCGTGGATGGCCTCCTCCAGGCGCTCGGGCGCGATCTCCTCGGAGGCGCGGTAGGCCTGGATCCGTTCGGCCAGCGGCCCGGAGCCGCCGAGCGCGTCGTCGAGCTTGGCGTGCGCCTCGCGGTAGCGCTCGGGATCGCCCCGACTGATGCGGACGTCGAAGTACGCCTCGACCTCGTCGACGAACCCGACGTCCTGACCGGCGAACTTGCGGCCGGCGCACGCCAGGGCACGCAGGTGGGATCCGATGAATGCGGCACGCGGCTCGTCCAGTCCGGCGGGCAGCTCGCTCATCAGGTGCTCGGCCTGACGGGCCAGGTCGGCCGGGTCCGGCTGCGGCTCGTTGTCGACGGCGCGCTTGAGCTCGGGGTCGCCGGTGAACGAATCGACGTAGCCGTCCTCGATCCTGTCGAAGCGCAGACCGAGCAACAGGTACTCGGTCACGACGGATGCGGGAGCCCCGGAATCGATACCTACGTCCATGCCTTCATAACCTAACTGCAAGACTGACCCCATGGCGCGGCTGAGCGAACCCAGCCCCTACGTGGAGTTCGACCGAGCTCAGTGGCGGGCACTTCGCATGTCGACACCGTTGAAGCTGACCGAGGACGAGCTGGTCCGGCTGCGCGGTATCGGCGAGAAGATCGACCTCCTGGAGGTCGAGGAGGTGTACCTCCCCCTGGCGAGGCTCATCCATCTCCAGGTGGCCGCGCGTCAGGCACTGTTCGCCACGACCGCCGACTTCCTGGGTGAGCCACAACAGAATCCGGACCGGCCGGTGCCGTTCGTGATCGGCGTCGCGGGCAGTGTCGCGGTGGGCAAGTCGACCACCGCCCGTGTGCTGCAGGCGCTGCTGGCGCGTTGGGAGCACCATCCCCGGGTGGACCTGGTGACCACCGACGGCTTCCTGTACTCGAACTCCGAGCTTTCCCGACGAAACCTGATGCACCGCAAGGGTTTCCCGGAGAGCTACGATCGTCGGGGCCTGATGTGCTTCGTCACGACGGTGAAGTCGGGCTCGGATGTGGCGTGCGCGCCGGTGTATTCACATCTGCTCTACGACATCGTGCCCGGTGAGAAGCAGATCATCGAACATCCCGACATCCTGATCCTCGAAGGACTCAACGTGCTGCAGACGGGTCCGGCGCTGATGGTGTCGGACCTGTTCGACTTCTCCGTCTACGTCGACGCCCGCATCGAGGACATCGAGAACTGGTACATCTCACGGTTTCTGAAGATGCGCGAGGGCGCGTTCGCCGATCCTGCTTCGCACTTCCACCACTACTCGACGCTGACCGACGAGCAGGCGGTGTTCGCCGCCCGCGACATCTGGCATTCGATCAACCGGCCCAACCTGATCGAGAACATCCTGCCGACACGGCCGCGGGCGACGCTGGTGCTGCGCAAGGACTCCGATCACTCGATCAACCGGCTACGCCTGCGCAAGCTCTAGCGGAGCCGCCGCAGGCCCACGTACTGCACGGCGCCGATCACCGCGGTGTACAACCCGCCGCCGAGCAGCACGCCGATGCCCCACCCGGTCAGCGGCCAGACGCCGGCCACCTCCGCGCCGACGAAGCCGATGGTGAACAGTGCGTTCATCGCGATGGTCGCGAGCGCGCCCGGCCGGACGTCGTCCAGCCCGGCGAGCCAGTAGACGACCACGCCGTAGGCCAGGAAGAAGACCCCGAGCGCGTATTCGACGGCGACCGGGATACCCGTCAGCGACGACAGCCATCCGGCGGCCGCGACGAAGGGGATGCCGGTGATGCCGACGAGCACCGCGTCGAGGCGCATCGCGAAGCGCAGCAGTCCGCTCCTGGTGTCGGCGCCGGGAACAGTGGTCGTGGTCATGAGTATTCCTTTCGGTGGTGAGGTCAGGTCCCGGTACCGGAGTCGACGCCAGACCTCCGCACGGTTGGATTGCTCCTCGCGTCCGCAGCGCCGACTCCGGACCGGTCGCCCCGGGATCAGTGCCCGAGGACTGCCTCCAGCGTCGGCCGTACCCACTGCCAGGTCTGCACCCGACGCTGCCAGCTACTGCCAAGCGCAGGTCAGCGCGTCGGGACGAGGTCGCTTCGCAGGTCGGTGGCGATGACGCGGGCTGCCGCGTTCTGCCAGTTGTGCAGTGAGCGCTGCGGCACCTCGGTGACGAACCACTGCCAGGCCTGCCGCGCGGCCGGGTCCAGGCCCGCGGCCGTCGCGTTCTGCGCGTAAGCCCGCACTCCGACGACGTACGGGAAGTACAGCGAGTTGTAGTGGCGCCACTGCTCGGTGGTGCCGAAGTCGTTGCCGTCGCGCGGTTTCAGGTTGGCGATGCGCTCGGCCAGCAGCGCGCGCAGTTCGTTGGCCCGTTCCAGCGGCTGATCCGGTGCACCCCGGCGCGCGAGGCGTTCGTCGATCGCGGGCAGGGCGGTCAACGGGCTGGCCACCAGCTTGGACAGGTCACCGAAATGCCCGAGCGCCCGCCGGGTGACACGCACGAAGGTGTCTTCGTCCATGTCGTCCAGCGGACTGGCCGACCGCAGCGGCAGCGCCGCCTCCGTGCTGCGCAGCGCGGCCCGGTCGGCACGCAGATCCGGCGCACGGGAGAACGCCAGCCGGTCGAGCACGCCGGCCAGCGGATCGGCGAGCACAGTGATCGCGATCGCGACGGCCAGGCTGCTGAACAACAGCACCGTCAGCGTCGTGCCCGGCCCCGATACCGCGAGCCCGACGAGCACCTGCCCGCCGAACAGCACCGCGACGACGGCCGTGCCGACGAAGGAACGCAGCATGTCCCTGCGCAGCGCCTGACCCTCGTCGAACGCGTCGCCGATCGCGACGGCGACACCGAGCAGGGCCACGTCGAATCCGGTCGACGCGAGCGCGAGCCAGCTGGGCACCAACCCGAGCGGAATGACCAGGATCGCGTTGCCGAGTGCGAAGAACAGGGTCGCGATCACGATGAACCCGACGACCGGGCGGGGCTGCGAGTGCCGCACCACCGCGTGGATCATCGCTCCGACCGCCGGCACCGACACCGCCGCGAACAGCACCCAGTGCCCGAGCCGCAGCGGCCCCTCGACCCCGCCGGCCATCGCGGCGCCCACGACGGCGACGCCGGCCGCGGCGGCCACCAGCCCGGCCGGCCCTGCGCGACCACGCCACGTGTCGCGCGGCCTGCTCATCTCGAGCAGGACGGCGAACCACGCGATACCCGGGACCGCGACGAGATAGATCTCGATGCGGCTGAGCACCTCGGACCCGCTGACCACCCGGACCGCGTCCAGCGCGACCACCAGTGAGAATCCGGTCAGGCCGATCGCGGCGAGCACCAGCATGGGTTTGCGCGGGTCACGCGCGAGCAGATACAGCCCCAACCACCAGCTCAGTGCGAAGACCACCGCGGAGAGCGCAACCATGGCCGGCGTTCCTTACCGCCCGTAGCGTCGGTGCCGGGCGCTGTAGTCGCGCAGCGCACGCAGGAAGTCCACGCGGCGGAACTCCGGCCAGTACGCCTCGGTGAACCACATCTCCGAATATGCGCTCTGCCACAACAGGAATCCCGAGAGTCGTTGCTCACCGGAGGTGCGGATCACGAGGTCGGGATCGGGCTGGCCGGAGGTGTAGAGGTTCTCCGAGATCGCCTCGGCGGTGACGGCCTCGACGAGCTGATCACCGGTGGCCCCGTTGGCCAGCTCCTTGCTCAGCAGCGCCCGGACCGCGTCGACGATCTCCTGACGTCCGCCGTAGCCGACGGCGACGTTGACATGGAAGGCTCCGCCGTTGCCGTCGGTCGAGGACACCGCGTCACGCAGCCGGCGGGCCTGGTCCTCGCCGATCAACTCGAGATCGCCGACCGTGCGCACACTCCACTGGTTGGCGGGGGCGCAGATCTCCTCGACCACCTCGGTGATGATCTCGATCAGGCAGGACAGCTCTTCGGGTTCGCGCTGCAGGTTCTCGGTGGACAGCAGGTACACCGTGGCCATCTCGATGCCGGCCTCCCGGCACCACCGCAGCATCTCGGCGATCTTGCCGGCGCCGACGCGGTAGCCGTAGGCGACGTCGTCGTGACCGGTCTCACGGGCCCAGCGACGGTTGCCGTCGCACAGAACGGCAATATGCCGGGGAAGCTCCGACCGCTTGACGGACAGACCCTGACGCAGACGCATCTCGTACAGCCGGTACATCGGCTCTTTGAGACGCCGCGGAATGAGGTCCACGATGGTCCAGACTACTGTGACGCGGAGGAGCCCCAATGCCACTCAGCGGAGGTGAAATGCCGACTTCTCTCGAACCGTGGTACAGCGCAGACCGTTCGCAGGGTCCCGAGGATCTCCCCGAGGCCGTCGCCGAGGGCGTCGCCCAGTTCTTCGGAAAGCCACGTCTCCGTGGGTGGATCCACGTCTATTCGGCCGTCATCGCGGTGATCTGCGGCTCGGCTCTGGTCGCGGTGTCATGGTCGGCGCAGTCGACCCGCTCGGGCATCGCCACGCTGATCTACACACTGACGATCGTCGCGATGTTCGCCGTCAGCGGCACCTACCACCGGGTGAACTGGACGTCGGCCACCGCGCGCAAGTGGATGAAGCGCGCCGACCACTCGATGATCTTCCTGTTCATCGCGGGCAGCTACACCCCGTTCGCACTGCTGGCGCTGCCGGAGAACGACGGCATGGTGCTGCTGTGGATCGTGTGGGGCGGGGCGCTGGCCGGGGTCGCACTGAAAATGCTGTGGCCGTCGTCGCCGCGCTGGCTCGGGGTGCCGCTCTACATCCTGCTGGGCTGGGTGGCGGTGTGGTTCATCGGGCCGATCATGCACGGCGCGGGCGTCGCGGCAGTGGTGCTGCTGATCGTCGGCGGCGCGCTGTACAGCATCGGCGGTGTGCTCTACGCGCTGAAGTGGCCCAACCCGTGGCCCACGACCTTCGGCCATCACGAGTTCTTCCACGCGTGCACTGCCGTCGCGGCGATCTGCCACTACATCGCGATGTGGTTCGCCGTTTTCTGACCCTCTTCTTTCTCGCGAGCGTGCGTGTCCGCGGCCGACGCGCCGGGAAAAACACCTACTTTGCGCACGCTCGTCGGGCACTTTGCGCACGCTCGCGACGCGCGGAGCCGGCGTGGGTGTGCGGACACGGTGTGCCGACCTCTGGCGCGGGCGCGTACCGCGCTGCACCCGCGCGCCCGCGTGCCCGCGTCGCGCCCGCGCCCGCGTCGCACCCGCGCGCCGCGAGCGTGCGGAAAGTCCGTGATGCGTGCGGCGTGTCCGCCGCGGACACGCACGCTCGCGGCGAAGGGGTCAGGAGAGCTGGGTGATGTCCTGCGGACCCCAGTAGGCCTTCATCGACGTGATCTGGCCGTCGGCGTTGAAGGTCATCACCTCGATGGGCTCGATGCGCATCGCGCCGCCCACGGTGATCGCGAAGAGGAACGCGGCCTCGGTGCCACCGGCGCGGAAGCTCAGCAGCTCGGTCTTCACCTCGGCGCCCGAGATGTTGTTGTAGAAGCCGGCAATGGCCTGGCGGCCGATGTGCACCTCGCCGCCGCCGACCGGATCTTCCAGCGTGGCGTCCTCGGCGTAGAGCGCGGCCACCTCTTCGGCGTTGCCGCTGACGACGGTGTCGAGATAACGCTGGACGAAACCTTGCAGGACGTCGGGCTCGAAGCTCATGAGCGGCCACGCTACACGGAACACCCCAGTGCGGCAGCGAGTTCCCCCGCCGTGGTCACCGGCAGGTCGCACGCGCGACCGCGGCACACATAGGCGGCGTCGGCACCCCGCACACGGGGCCGGTCCCGGAGCAGCGCAGAGGAATCCGTCACCCCGCCGATCACCACCGCGCCACCCGGCGCCAGAGCGCGGGCCGCGGCGAGCAGCGCGGAGTCGGGCCCCTCGCACGCCACCGCGATCTGGATCGGGCCGCGCACCGCTGCCTCCGCGACAGCGAGCCAGTGCCCGGCCGACCGCGGCGCGCGCTCCAGCAGCACCGCCGCACTCGACAGCGCGGCGTCGGCCGCCGCGGCGTAACGATCCGCCCCGTCATCGGCCAGATGTGCTGCCACTTGCAGAGCTTCGGCGACCAGGGAGGCCCCCGACGGCGTGGCACCGTCCATCGGATCCGACGGGCGCACCACCAGCCGCTCGGCGTCGTCGGCGACGTCGTACCAGCGGCCCGGCTCGTCCGGATCGGCGAAATGGTCCAGGGCGAGGTCCAGCAACCGCGTGGCCGCGTCCAGCCACCGGCGCTCCCCCGTCCCCTGGTGCAGCGTCAGCAAAGCGGTCGCCAGTGCCGTATGGTCTTCGAGGATCGCGGCGCCGTCACCGACCACCCCGCCGAGACTGGAGCGCCGAAGCCGTCCGTCGACGATATGCAGATCGAGCAGCGCCTGTGCGCAATCGACTGCCGCACTGAAGTATTCGGGTCGGCCCAGGGCAAACGCGGCTTCGGCGAGCGCGGTGATCGCCAGACCATTCCAGGCCGCGATCACCTTGTCGTCACGCGCGGGCTGCGGCCTGGCGCGCCGCTCGGCGCGCAACGCGATCCGGACACGTTCGAAGCGTTCGGGGTCGTCGGGGTCGCGCAGCAGTTGCAGCACCGACTGCCCGTCCTCGAACGTCCCGTCGGAGGTGACTTCGAAAACCGCTGCCGCCCAGCGTCCGTCGTCCTCACCGAGAACCCGGCGGAGCTGGTCGGGTGTCCACACGTAGGTCAGCCCCTCGACGCCCTCGGTGTCGGCGTCCAGCGACGAGACGAACAGCGCGTCGCGGCGCAGGTCGTCGAGCAGGAACCGCGCCGTCTCGTCGGCGATGCGGCGGGCCGACGGGTCTGCGGTGCGCCGTGCCCAGTGCGCGTAGACGCGCAACAACTGCGCGTTGTCGTACAGCATCTTCTCGAAATGCGGTACCACCCAGGAAGAGTCGACGCTGTAGCGGGCGAAGCCACCGGCCAGCTGATCGTAGATGCCGCCGCGCGCCATCGCCGTGCACGTACGTTCCACCGTCGCGAGCGCTTCCGGCGATGCGGTGCGTTCGTGGTGGCGCAGCAACGCCTCCAGAAGAGCGGACGGCGGGAACTTCGGCGCACCCGACGGGGAGTTCGAGAAGCCGCCGCGCGCGACGTCCTCGTCGCGCAACACCGCCGCCACCGCGTCGTCGCACACCGCGGAGTCCACGGTCCGGCTCCCGCGCGGCAAACCCGTTGCCATCGAACGCAATTCGGTGGCGATATGGTCGGAGGTCTGTTCCACCTCGTCGCGGCGCGTCCGCCACGTCTCGCTGACCGCGGCCAGCAGTTGCAGGAAACTCACCTTCGGGTAGTAGGTGCCGCAGAAGAACGGCCGCCCGTCCGGGGTCAGGAAGCAGGTCATCGGCCAACCGCCCTGCCCGGTGAGCGCGACGGTGGCACTCATGTAGACCGCGTCCAGGTCGGGGCGCTCCTCACGGTCGACCTTGATGCAGACGAAGTCCCGGTTCGCGGCGGCGGCCACCTCGTCGTCGGAGAACGACTCGTGGGCCATCACATGGCACCAGTGGCAGGCCGCGTAGCCGATCGACAGAAGGATCGGCACGTCGCGGGCCGCGGCTTCGGCGAGCGCGTCGGCGCCCCACTGCCGCCAGTGCACCGGGTTGTCGGCGTGCTGCCTCAGATACGGACTGGTCGCGTCCGCGAGCAGGTTGCCCGGACCGTCAGCCGGAGAACTCACGTTTCGTCCCGTCGGCCGGGCTCTCGGTGGACGTCTCGCCGCCAGGATCGACACCGCCGTCGGCGGCGTCGTCCTTGTCGAAGGACTTCGGCAGTCTGCGCAGGTGCCTGTTCATCGACCACACCAGGAAGAAGACCGCGACCAGCAGCAGGAGCAGCACGATCAGCCCGACCGGGCTGGCCTTGCCGAAGTCCGGACCCGTCTGCCGGGGTTCGTCCTGGGCGAGCACACCTGCCATCAGGTCCATGCCGAGCAGTACGACGTCATTCACGATCAGTCACCCAAATCCTCGATCCCGGCGAACAGGTCGGTCTCGGGCAGCACCACCGGCACCCTGGACCGCGCCAGTTCGAACTCCTCCGTCGGCCAGAGCCGCTGTTGCCACTCCATCGGAGTGGTGAAAAAGAAACTGTTCGGGTCGATCTGTGTCGCATGGGCGAGGAGTGCGTCGTCCCGCTTCCCGAAGTACTTCGCGCACTCGATCCGCGTCGTCACCCTCTTGTCGAGGACGTCGTCGTCGGGATCCCACTTCTCCAGCCACTTCGCGAACGGGCCCTCTTCGCCGTGCTTGGCGAACTCATCCTGCAGGACCTGCATCCGCTGCCGGAGGAAGCCGTGGTTGTAGTAGAGCTTGGACACACTCCACGGCTCACCGGCGTCCGGGTAGAGCAGATGGTCGGCGGCCGCCTCGTACGCGGCGACCGACACCTGATGGCACTTGATGTGGTCGGGGTGCGGATAGCCGCCGTTCTCGTCATAGGTGGTCATGACGTGGGGCCTGAAGTCGCGGATCACCTTGACCAGCGCCTCGGTGGGCACCTCGAGCGGCTCCAGCGCGAAGCAGCCCTCCGGCAGTGGCGGCAGCGGGTCGCCCTCGGGCAACCCGGAGTCGACGAACCCGAGCCAGTGGTGTTCGACACCGAGGATCTCCGCGGCCCGCGCCATCTCGTCGATCCTGATCTCGTGGATACGTCCGTGCACCTCGGGCAGGTCCATCGCCGGGTTGAGGATGTCGCCGCGCTCGCCGCCGGTCAGGGTCACGACCATCACCCGAACGCCCTCGTCGACGTAGCGCGCCATCGCCGCGGCACCCTTGCTGGACTCGTCATCCGGGTGCGCGTGCACGGCCATCAAGCGGAGTTCGCTCAACCTGGTCCTTCTCGATAGTTTCGATGCTGGGGCACTCACGCATCAGTTCAACCACGCGACGGGCCCTATAGTTCCAGGTCTAGTAGACCCATCCGACCGACGGGCATGCAAAACGAGATGATCGAGCGTCCCACCGCCCGCTACGGCAGGCAGACGATGTCCCGGCGCACCCGGCGATGGATCGCCGCCGGCCTGACCGCACTCGTGGTGGTCATCGGTGTCGCCGTCGCCGCCGTGGCCTTCAGCCGATTCGGCTCCAGTGACGTCAAGGGCGAGATGGCCGGCTACGAGCTCGTCGACCCCCACACCGTCGACGTGACCATCAGCGTCACCCGCGATGACCCGTCCCGGCCCGCGGTCTGCATCGTGCGCGCGCGCAGCAGAGACGGCGACGAGACGGGGCGCCGCGAACTGCTCGTGCCACCCTCGTCCGAGACGACGGTGCAGGTCAGGACCACTGTGAAGTCGAGCAGGCCCGCGGTGATCGGCGACATCTACGGTTGCGGGATCGACGTGCCGGACTATCTGGTCACCGGCTGACGGGCAAACGCCGGGCGACGATTCGCCTGCGAAATCGTGAGATCCGGGTGGACCCCCGGTGCTATGCTCGATCGATACACGGTTCCTGCTGGGGCCGTGTATTGCTGCATTTTGGAGCTCAGCAACGACGCTCGACTGCGGCGGTACACCGTTTGTGACCCCGGCCCGTGGCGAGATCGCGACAATGCGACACAGCGCGAAGCAACAACGACAGGAGCGCGACATGACTGACACCCAGGTCACCTGGCTCACCGAAGAGGCCTACGACCGGCTCAAGGCGGAGCTCGACCAGCTGATCGCCAACCGTCCAGTCATCGCCGCCGAGATCAACGACCGCCGCGAAGAGGGCGATCTGCGGGAGAACGGTGGCTACCACGCCGCCCGTGAGCAGCAGGGACAGGAAGAGGCCCGCATCCGGCAGCTGCAGGAGCTGCTCAACGACGCCAAGGTCGGCGAGGCACCCAAGCAGTCCGGAATCGCGCTGCCCGGATCCGTCGTGAAGGTCTACTACGACGACGACGAGAACGACACCGAGACCTTCCTGATCGGGACCCGCGAGCAGGGCGTCAACGACGGCAAGCTCGAGGTCTACTCCCCGAACTCCCCGCTCGGCGGCGCCCTGATCGACGCGAAGGTCGGCGAGTCCCGCTCCTACACCGTGCCCAGCGGAAACACCGTCAAGGTCACCCTGGTCAGCGCGGAGCCCTGGCACGGCTGATGCGAGCCGCCCGGTGAGAGCGGGTTAGTCTCGGCCCATGGCCCAGATCGCAGAGGACCTGTTTCTGCTGCTGCTGGACAACGCGTCGGCCCAGCCCGCGCTCGACGGTGCGCGCCGCGGCCACGTGCTGGCCGCCGCGTCGTTGCTCGATCTCGCCCTCGACTGCCGTGTCCGTCCGGCCGTCGACGGTGAACGGGCGCCGGCCGGCAGGCTGGTGGCCCTCGACACCGAGGGCCCTGTCGACCCCGTCGCGGCGCCTGCGCTGGCGATGCTGCAGAGCAGGCCGCTGCGACCCGGCACGGCGATCAAGAAGCTCGGCAGACACACCGAGGAGCGTCTGATCGCCCACCTGGAGCAGACCGGTCAGATCCGTCGCACCGTCGAGTCGACGCGGCGGTTCGGCAAGACCGTCTCGTATCCGCTCACCGGTCGCGGCCGAGTCGGCCCTGCGCGGCAAGCTCTGACGTCGGCGCTGTTCGAGGGCGCGTCGCCGGCGCCGGCGACGGCGGCCGTCATCACCGTGCTGCACGCCGTCGACGGGCTCGGCGCACTGCTGAGCCTCAACGACCGCGGCTGGCGCTGGGTCCATGCCCGCGCCGGTGAGATCGCCGGCGGCAGTTGGGTGGACGAGTCGCCGTCGGCACTGCCCGAGGTGAACCTGGCGGTCACCGCGGCGACGGTGCGCCAGGCACTCGCGCAATTGACCTAGCCGAGCGCCTGTTCCACGTCGCCGACGAGATCGGCCACGTCCTCGATCCCGACCGACAGCCGCACCAGGTCGTCGGGCACCTCCAGTTGCGAACCCGCCGTGGAGGCGTGCGTCATCGCACCCGGATACTCGATCAGCGACTCCACGCCGCCCAACGACTCGGCGAGAATGAAAATCTCTGTGCGCGCACAGAAGTCGCGTGCGGCCTGCGGTCCGCCGGCGAGCCGCACCGAGATCATCCCGCCGAAACCGCTCATCTGCCGCGCCGCGACCTCGTGCCCCGGATGCGACGGCAGCCCCGGGTACAGCACGGTGTCGACCGCGGGGTGTCCGTCGAGGAACTCCGCGACGGCAGTGGCGTTTTCGCTGTGCCGCTGCATCCGCAACGGCAGCGTCTTGAGCCCGCGGATCGTCAGGTACGCGTCGAACGGTCCCGGCACGGCACCGGCGCCGTTCTGCAGGAACGCGAACGCGTCGTCGAGTGCCTCGTCGTTGGTCAGCACCGCTCCCCCGACCACATCGGAGTGTCCGCCGATGTACTTCGTCGTCGAGTGCAGCACGATATCGGCCCCCAGCGCGAGCGGCTGCTGAAGTGCCGGCGAGGCGAAGGTGTTGTCCACCAACACTTTCACGTCCTTCTCGGCGCCCAGCGCCGAGATCGCCGCGATGTCGGCGATCGACAGCAGCGGGTTGGTCGGGGTCTCGATCCAGACGAGTCGCGTGCGGTCGGTGATCGCGGCGCGCACCCGGTCGAGATCCGACAGCGCGACGGCGGTGTAGCTGATACCCCACAGGCTGAAGACCTTGTCGATCAGCCGGAACGTGCCGCCGTAGGCGTCGTCGGGGATCACGATGTGATCGCCCGGCCGCAGCACCGCACGCAGCACGCAATCGGTGGCGGCCATCCCTGAGGAGAACGCACGCCCATAGGAGGCGCCCTCCATCGCGGCCAGCGCCGACTCCAGGACGGACCGGGTCGGGTTCCCGGTGCGGGCGTACTCGAACCCGCCGCGCAGCCCGCCGACACCGTCCTGGGCGAACGTGGAGCTCGCATAGATCGGCGGATTGACCACACCGGTGGCCGGATCGGGCCGGTAACCGGCATGAATGGCCTTGGTCGCGGGTCCGTAAGCCCGGTACCGGTCTGCGTTACTGCGCTGCTCACCCATAACCGCCAGGCTAACCCTGCCGGTTCACCGCCGGGTGCCCAGGACCGTCCCCTGCACCGGTACGCAGACGGTGCCCATCAGCTTGTCGGCCAGGGTCTGGCGGCGGCGGTCCCACAACGGGAACAGGAACCCGATGCCCAACGGCACGGCGTCGACGACATGCACGAGCAGCCGCAGCATGGATCTGCCGAATCCGACTGCCTGCCAGGTCTTCTCGTCGACCATCCGGAAGCCCATGACCGATTTGCCGATACTGGCGCCGCGACGTCCCTGCCGGAGACCGAGGTTCCAGCAGAGGTACGCGACGGTCAGGAACACCATCAGCACACCGACGACATCGCCGGCCGGCGACCCGATCGCGGTGCACGCGACGCCGCCGTTGTCGTAGGTCACGCATTCGGTCGAGGCGGCGCCGATCGCCACCGACTCCCAGATCCCCCACCCGAGCATCACCGGGACCGCGTCGAGAATCCCCGCCGCGACCCTCCTCGTCCAGGACGTGTGCGGATTCCGTGCCGCCGTCCTCACGAAAGTTCCTCTCGTCCAACGCAATGTCGGCGTGCCCGGGGGCCCGGGCACGCCGACATCGGTGATGCTGAACCTCTACGGGGTGGCAGGAGCGACGTACCCGCCGGTCAACGTGCGGTACGCGTAGACCATGTAGAGCACCGCCAGGGGCACCGTCACGATCAGGCCGATGTAGCAGACGAACGACCCGACCGAGATCAGCACGTTGAAGATCAGCCAGGTGAGGAACACCTGCAGGAAATTGGCTTTGGCGACGGCGATACTCGCCTTGATGCCGTCGATCGCCGACAGGTTGCGGTCGACGATGAAGACCGTGGTGAACAACGCGAAGATCGACACGATCAGGCCCGGCACGATGCACAGCACGTAACCGATCGACGTCGCGATGCCGACGATCAGCGACGCGATGACCACCGCCCCGATGTTGCGCGGTTTGAAGAACGATCCGAACTCGACCTGCTGGCCGTTGGCGATGTCGAGCACACCGGCCATGTAGGCGGCCGAGATCGCCCCTCCCACAACGAAAAGCATGATGAGACCGAGGAACAGGATGATCGTCGCGGCCGGCCCCATGTCCAGCGACATGCCGGCGCCGTCCGCTCCCGAGTAGGACGTGTAGTCCGCCGGGAACAGGCTCGCGAGACCGAAGATGACCGCGCCGAGCACACCGATGACGAGGGCGTAGACAAGGGTCGGGACGATCAGCGGTACCGCGTTCTTGCTGAACTTGTTGAACGACCAGCTGAACGCGGCGCCGATGTCCAGCGACGGTGGACCGCCGACGGGCGGGTAGCCCTGCCCCGGCGGCGGGTAGCCACCGCCGAATCCGGCCGGCGGCATGCCGTATCCGCCGGGAGGCGGCGGGTAGCCTCCCTGGCCCGGAGGAGGCGGGTAACCGCCGGGCCCCGGGGGCGGCGGGTAGGCACCGCCGGGCGGGGGCTGCTGATATCCCCCCGCAGGCGGCGGGGGCGGGTAGCCGCACTCGGACGGCGGCGGGGGCGGGTAGCCGCCCTCGGACGGCGGCGGAGGCGGGTAGCCGCCCTGCGGCGGAGGCGGATAGCCGCCGGGGGGTGGATTCTCAGTCATCGATATCTCCTGATCTCGATCGCGGTCACAGCGGTACGACTGCCGCCATTATCTTGTCTGCAATGGCCGGACGCTGGGTGTCTCCCTCGACGGCGATGTCGGCGTGTCGGCAGGGACCGGTCGACGACCGACGCCCTTCGGTCGCACCGAACCGGGAGACGAGCGAGCCCACCTTATCCGAGGCGGGACCCCGAACTGGGCTTTCGCGGCATAATGACCGCACGGGCGGTCAGTGGCCCGGCGAGGAGTCGGACAGATATCCGAGCAGGTCGTGGCGGGTGAGCACGCCTGCCGGTTTGCCCTCCTCGACCACCATCACCGCGTCGCATTCGCGCAGCGTCTTGGCCGCCGCGCTGACGAGTTCGCCCGCGCCGATCAGCGGCAGCGGCGGGCTCATGTGCTGGGCGACCGCGTCGGCGAGCTTGGCCCGGCCCTCGAAGACCGCGGACACCAGATCGCGCTCGGACACGCTGCCGGCGACCTCACCGGCCATCACCGGCGGTTCGGCACCCACCACCGGCATCTGGGAGACGCCGTATTCGCGCAGGATGCCGATCGCGTCGCGGACCGTCTCCGACGGGTGCGTGTGGACCAGTGCCGGCAGCGCGCCGGACTTGCCGCGCAGGACGTCGCCGACGGTGGATTCCTGGACCGATCCGTCGAGCCTGGTGCGCAGGAACCCGTAGGACGACATCCATCCGTCGTTGAAGATCTTCGACAGGTAGCCGCGTCCGCCGTCGGGCAGCAATACCACCACCAGCGCGTCGGGGCCTTCCCGCTCGGCGACCCGGATCGCCGCGACCGCCGCCATGCCGCAGGAACCGCCAACAAGCAGCGCCTCCTCGCGTGCCAGCCGCCTCGTCATGTCGAAGGAGTCGGCGTCCGAGACGGCGATGATCTCGTCGGGCACCGACGGGTCGTACGCCGACGGCCAGAAGTCCTCACCGACGCCTTCCACCAGGTAGGGACGTCCGGTGCCGCCGGAATAGACCGACCCCTCGGGGTCGGCGCCGATGACCTTGACGCGGCCACCGGAGACCTCTTTGAGGTAGCGCCCGGCGCCGGTGATCGTGCCGCCGGTGCCGACGCCGGCGACGAAGTGGGTGATCTTGCCGTCGGTGTCGGCCCAGATCTCGGGGCCCGTGGTCTCGTAGTGGCTCTCCGGCCCCATCGGGTTGGAGTACTGGTCGGGTTTCCAGGCGCCGTCGATCTCCGAGACGAGCCGGTTGGAGACGGAGTAGTAGCTGGCGGGATCGTCGGGGGCGACGGCCGTCGGGCACACCACGACCTCCGCGCCGTAGGCCCGCAGCACGTTCTGCTTGTCCTCGCTGACCTTGTCGGGGCAGACGAAGATGCACTTGTACCCGCGCTGCTGGGCGACGATGGCGAGGCCGACGCCGGTGTTGCCGGACGTCGGCTCGACGATGGTGCCGCCGGGCTTCAGCTCGCCGCTGGCCTCGGCCGCGTCGATCATCTTGATCGCGATGCGGTCCTTGGAGCTGCCGCCGGGATTGAGGTACTCGACCTTGGCGACGACCGTGCCCGCGCCCGGGGGGACGACAGAGTTCAGTTGAACCAGGGGGGTGTTGCCGATGAGCTCACTGATGTGCCGGGCGATCCGCATGGGTCCATCGTGTCAGGCCCCGCGGGCAGCTACCAGGTGGCCTCTCGGATGTACTCGCCGATCTGCTTGATCGAGCGGCTCGCCTCCGGAACCATCGGCGCCCCGAGCTGGAAGACGTGCATCTGGCCGGGCCAGATGCGGACCTCGACGGGAACACCCGATGCGGCGAGCAGACGCGCGGCCTTACGGGCGTCACTGAGCAGCACCTCGGAGCCGGACACGTGGATCAGCGTGCGGGGCAGGCCGGGTTCGATGTGGTCGAGCGGCTCGTAGACCTCCTCCGGCGCGCCGTTGACCATGCGGCGGGACGCGGCCTCCTCGATGAGCTCGACGAGAGCGTGGAAAGCCTTGGGCGGGAACATCGAGTCGGTGCGGACGTTCGGGTGGTCCGCGCGCGCCTCGTTGTCGATCTCGAACAACGGGGACATCGTCACGACAGCGGCCGGCGTCTCCCCGACGTAACCGTTGATGCCTTCGGCCTGCAGCTTCTCGGCGAGCGCCAGCGCGAGGTAGCCGCCGGCCGAATCGCCGGCCAGCACGATCTGCTCGGGCTCATAACCGGTTTCGCGCAGCCACTTGTAGGCGTCGTAGCAGTCGTCGAGCGCCGTGCCCACGGAGTGCTTGGGGATCATCCGGTAGTTCACCACCAGCGCGGGCGCGTCGGCGCACCTCGACAGCGCGGTGACGAGGCGGCCGTGGGTGTTCACGCCACACGTCAGGAACGCCCCGCCGTGCAGGTACAGGATGACGGTGCGGTTTCCGTCGGCCGGCAGCACACCGGCGGCGCGAACGAGCTGCGCGGTGCAGTGCGGGAGTTTGATCGTCGCCCGCACGGTGCCGGGCGCGGGTTTGAGGACACGCGCGGCGAAGTCGACCAATCCCCACGGCCACGGGAGCTTGGGTGCGTAGCTACCGACGGTCAGGAACGGTTTGATGGTGGCCATCGCGGCCAGCCCGAGCACGCGGCCGGCAACGCTCGGCCCGTCTTCGACGACCTCGACCGGCGCCCCGTCAGAGACCGGGAATCGCCGCTGCTTACGGCCCCGAGCTGCGTTGATCGCAACATGAGGAGTCGCTGGGACCTTGCTGGGTGCCGTCATCGCCACCACTTCCTACGCCAATGTAGAACCGGGATAAGCCGAGTTACTCAGACCATCTCGCAACTTAGCTTCGCACGAGTAACCATTATCACAATTGGTTAAACGCTATTGGTACCGGAGTTGATACCGCACTGTGATCGCCGATCGCCCTCACCGCCCGGATATCGGGACGAATCCGCCCTAGACTCGCCCTGTGGGCATCCCGCGTCGTCGTTCGACGGTCGCCCTGGCGGCCGCAGCCACGCTTGCCTCGACAGGCACGGCGTACGTCGGGGCACGCAATCTGCTCACCGGCCAGGCCGATCAGGCCCGCCAGATCATTCCGAAGGCCTGGGACATTCCGCCGCGCGCCGACGGCGTGTACTCGCCGGGAGGCGGACCCGTCGAGCGTTGGCACCGCGGCGTCCCGTTCGATCTGCACCTGATGATCTTCGGCGACTCCACGGCGACCGGGTACGGCTGCACGGTGGCCGACGAGGTGCCCGGTGTGCTGATCGCGCGCGGGCTGGCCGAGGAGTCCGGTAAGCGGATCCGCTTGAGCACCAAGGCCATCGTCGGCGCCACCTCGAAGGGCCTGTCGGGTCAGATCGACGCGATGTACGTCGCGGGCCCGCCGCCGGACGCCGCGGTCATCATGATCGGCGCCAACGACATCACCAAGCCGAACGGCATCGGCCCGTCGGCGCGTCGGCTCGGCCGGGCGGTACGACGGCTCCGCGGCAGCGACGCCGTCGTCGTCGTCGGCACCTGTCCCGATTTCGGCGTCATCACCGCGATCCCCCAGCCGCTGCGCTGGGTGGCGCGCAGCCGCGGGCTGCGCCTCGCGCACGCGCAGGCTGCGGCCGTGCGCGCCGCCGGAGGCGTCCCGGTGCCGTTCTCGGATCTGTTGGCGCCGCATTTCTACAAGACGCCGGAGCTGCTGTTCTCCCCCGACATGTTCCATCCGTCGGCGGCGGGATACGAGCTGGCGGCCACCCAGTTGCTGCCCGCGCTCTGCGAGGAGCTCGGCGAGTTCATCACCGGCGAACCGCTGGCCGAGGCGCTGGAGTCGAGGACCGGCGAGGGCACCTCCCTGTTGTCCCGGGTCAGCGGGCTGACCAGGTTGTGGCGCCGCTCCACCGGGGTCCCCGCGCCGATCGTCGTGGCCGCGGGCTAGTTTTCTTGCAACACGTTATTGACCCGAGGAGTCGTCATGCCCGAAGCCGTCATCGTCGCCACCGCACGTTCACCCATCGGCAGGGCCAACAAGGGCTCGCTGGTGTCGATGCGTCCCGACGATCTCGCCGCCCAGATGGTCCGCGCGGCGCTGGACAAGGTGCCGTCGCTGGACCCGCGCGACATCGACGACCTGATGATGGGCTGCGCGCAGCCCGCCGGTGAGGCCGGCTACAACATCGCTCGGGCCGTCGCCGTCGAGCTCGGCTACGACTTCCTGCCCGGCACGACCGTGAACCGGTACTGCTCGTCGTCGCTGCAGACCACGCGGATGGCGTTCCACGCGATCAAGGCCGGCGAGGGCCACGCGTTCATCTCGGCCGGCGTCGAGACGGTGTCGCGGTTCGGCAAGGGTGCGGCCGACGGCGCGCCGGACTCGAAGAACCCGATCTTCGCCGACGCGCAGGAGCGGTCGGCCAAGGCGGCCGAGGGTGCCGAGGAATGGCACGATCCGCGCGAGGACGGGCTGCTGCCCGACGTCTACATCGCGATGGGCCAGACCGCCGAGAACGTCGCGGCGTTCACCGGAATCAGCCGTGAGGACCAGGACCACTGGGGCGTGCGTTCGCAGAACCGCGCGGAAGAGGCGATCAACAGCGGCTTCTTCGACCGCGAGATCGTGCCGGTGACGCTGCCCGACGGAACCGTGGTGTCCAAGGACGACGGGCCGCGCGCGGGTACCAGCTACGACAAGATCAGCCAGCTCAAGCCGGTGTTCCGGCCCAACGGCACGATCACCGCCGGCAATGCGTGCCCGCTCAACGACGGCGCCGCCGCGGTCGTCATCATGAGCGACACCAAGGCCAAGGAACTCGGCCTGACCCCGCTGGCGCGCATCGTCTCCACGGGTGTGTCGGGCCTGTCGCCCGAGATCATGGGCCTGGGCCCCATCGAAGCCGTCAAGAAGGCGCTCGCCAACGCGAAGATGAGCATCTCCGACATCGACCTCTACGAGATCAACGAGGCGTTCGCGGTGCAGGTGCTCGGCTCGGCCCGTGAGCTCGGCATGGACGAGGACAAGCTCAATGTGTCCGGCGGCGCGATCGCGCTGGGTCACCCGTTCGGCATGACCGGCGCCCGCATCACCGCGACGCTGCTCAACAACCTCGCCACCCATGACAAGACGTTCGGCATCGAGTCGATGTGCGTCGGCGGCGGGCAGGGCATGGCGATGGTCGTGGAGCGGCTCTCCTAACGCGCCCTACAATGCCGTTCCGATGACCACCATCGGAACGGCGCTGTCACCGCGCGCCACGAAAGTCATGCTGCTCGGCTCCGGTGAGCTCGGTCGCGAGGTTCTGATCGCGCTGCAGCGCCTCGGCGTCGAGACCATCGCTGTCGACCGCTACGCCAACGCGCCCGGCCAGCAGGTCGCCCACCACGCGCGCACGATCGCGATGACCGATCCCGAGCAGTTGCGGGCGCTGATCGAGGCCGAACGGCCCGACCTGGTGGTGCCCGAGATCGAGGCCATCGCGACCCCGGCTCTCGAAGCGCTCGAGGCCGAGGGCGTGGCCACGGTGATCCCGACGGCCCGCGCCGCACGGCTGACCATGGACCGTGAGGGGATCCGTCGCCTCGCGGCCGAGACGCTGGGTCTGCCGACCAGCCCGTACCGGTTCTGCGACTCGCTGGAGGAACTGCGGGCCGCCATCGACGGCACCGTCGGCTACCCGTGCGTCGTCAAACCCGTGATGAGCAGCTCGGGTAAGGGGCAGTCGAAAATCGACGGCCCCGAGGACGTCGCACCCGCCTGGGAGTACGCGATGTCGGGCAGCCGGGTCTCCAACACCCGCATCATCGTCGAGGGGTTCGTCGACTTCGACTACGAGATCACGCTGCTGACGGTGCGGGCCCGCGGCGCTTCGGGCGAAGTCCAGACGCAATTCTGTGAGCCCATCGGGCATCGGCAGGTCAGCGGTGACTATGTCGAGAGCTGGCAACCGCATCCGATGCCGTCGACCGCCCTGGACCGGTCGCGGCAGATCGCGAAGGCGGTGACCGAGAACCTCGGCGGACAGGGCATCTTCGGCGTGGAGCTGTTCGTGAAGGGCGACGACGTGTGGTTCAGCGAGGTCAGCCCGCGCCCACACGACACCGGCATGGTCACGATGGTCACGCAGTGGCAGAACGAGTTCGAGTTGCACGCGCGGGCGATCCTGGGCCTGCCGGTGGACACGACGCTGAAGTCGCCGGGCGCCAGCGCGGTGATCTACGGCGGGGTGGACGCCGAGGGTGTGGTGTTCGACGGCGTCGATCGGGCACTGGCGGTGCCGCACACCGATATCCGGCTGTTCGGCAAGCCGGAGAGTTTCGTCAACCGGCGGATGGGCGTCGCCCTGGCCTTCGCCGACGACGTCGACACCGCGCGCCGCAATGCCGCCGAGGCCGCGAGCCGGGTCACGCCGCGGGCGGTGTAGCGCTACGCCGAGCGTGCGTCCAGATCGCCGATTCTCGAAATCTCGGCGCGCTGAGCGCACGCTCGCGGAGTAGGCCCACCCGCAGACGCGAAAAAGGGCGCCCACACGCGTGGACGCCCTTTCTCTGGGGGTACTGCTAGTCGTTGTTGAAGTAGCTCAGCAGACGCAGGATCTCGAGGTACAGCCAGACCAGGGTCACGGTCAGGCCGAGCGCGATGCCCCAGGCCGCCTTCTCCGGCGCGCCGGCGCGGACCATCTGGTCGGCGGCGTCGAAGTCGATCAGGAAGCTGAACGCGGCCAGGCCGATGCACAGCAGCGAGAAGCCGATGGCGAGCATGCCACCGTCACGCAGGCCGAGGCCCGCGCCGCCACCGACGCCGAAGAGCGCCAGCACCAGGTTGAGCAGCATCAGCGCGACGACACCGAACAGGCCGGCAACGATCATGCGGGTGAACTTCGGGGTGACGCGGATGGCGCCGGTCTTGTAGACCACGAGCATGCCGAAGAACACGCCCAGCGTGCCGACGATCGCCTGCGCGATCATGCCGACGCCGCCGACAGAGACGATGTTGGCGAGCACGAAGGAGATCGCACCGAGGAACAGTCCCTCGAGTGCGGCGTAGCTCAGCACGATCGCCGGGTTGTCCTGCTTGCGCCCGAACGTGGCGACGAGGACCAGCGCGAGACCGCCGAGCGCACCCACCAGGGTGAACGGCATCGCCAGACCGACGTTGCCGCTGACGAGGAAGTACGACACGACCGCGACGGCCGTCAGGACGCCGAGCGTCATGCCGGTCTTCATCACGACGTCGTCGATTGTCAGCGCACGGGAGACGCCGCGCTGCTGCTGGTCCGGATACTGCTGTGAGGTGTACGGATCGGCGTGGACCGCCTGCGCACCGTAGCCGGCGGCGGCTCCCGTACCGAATTGCGCGTAACCGCCCTGCTGCTGCTTAGGCAGTGAGCGGAATACCGGGTTGCTGCTTTCGCGCACCGTCGGTTCCTTTCGTATCTCGCGTGGTCTCGCCTTGTGACGATCACAAGGTGAACGTCTGTCCTTCCCGGGCGGTTCCCGTCGGACGGAAAAATCCGCCGCGGCCTCCCAGGCCATTCACAGGAAACCTTACCCGGGCATGCCTTCGGTCGGGCGACGATCTACATTGCATTCCGTGGACGAAAACGAGGATGTCCTAGTAACCGTAGCCAACGGGATCGGTCGCATCACGCTGAACCGGCCCAAGGCGATCAACTCGCTGACCCATCCGATGGTCACCGCGATCGACGCGACGCTCAAAACCTGGCAGACCGACGACTCGGTGACGGCGGTCCTCGTCACCGGCGCCGGGGAGCGCGGGCTGTGCGCCGGCGGCGACGTCGTCGCGATCTATCACGACGCGAAGGTCCGAGGTGCGCAGACCAGACGGTTCTGGCACGACGAGTACCTGCTGAACTCCTACATCGGGCGCTACCCGAAGCCCTATGTCGCGATCATGAACGGCATCACCATGGGTGGCGGCGTCGGGATCAGCGCACACGGCAGCGTCCGGGTGGTCACCGAGACGACGAAGATGGCGATGCCCGAGGTGGGCATCGGGTTCATCCCCGACGTCGGCGGCACGTTCATCCTGTCCAGGACGCCGGGGCTGCTCGGAGTGCACGCGGCGATGACGGGCGCACCCTTCTCCGGCGCTGACGCGATCGAGATGGGATTCGCCGACCACTTCGTGCCGCAGGACCAACTGGAGGCGTTCGTCGCCGCGGTCGAGGCCGACGGTGTCGACGCGGCGGTCGCGGCCCACGCCCAGCAGCCCCCGCCCAGCCCGCTCTCGGCACACCGGGAGTGGATCGACAGCTGCTACGCCGCCGGGACGGCCGACGACATCGTCTCCGCACTGCGCGCGCACGGCGCCCAACCGGCGACGGACGCGGCCGACCTGATCGCGTCGCGTTCCCCGGTGGCGGTGTCCGTCGCGCTGGAAGCGGTCCGCCGGGCCGCCGGGCTCGCCACACTGGAGGACGTGCTGCGTCAGGAGTTCCGGACCTCGATCGCGGCGCTGCGTTCCCACGATCTCGTCGAGGGCATCCGCGCGTTGCTCATCGACAAGGACAAGAACCCCCAGTGGTCACCCGCCACGTTGGCCGACGTGACCGCCGCAGACATCGAGGCGTACTTCGTCTCCGCGGACCCTGACATCAACTTCGAGGAGCAGTCATGACTTTCGAGACCATCCTGGTCGACCGCGACGACCGCGTCGCGACGATCACGCTGAACCGGCCGAAGGCGCTCAACGCGCTCAACACCCAGGTGATGAACGAAGTCACCACGGCCGCAGCCGAGCTCGATGCCGAGCCCGGCGTCGGCGCCATCATCGTCACCGGAAGCGAGAGGGCGTTCGCGGCAGGGGCCGACATCAAGGAGATGGCCTCGCTGTCGTTCGCCGATGTCTTCTCCTCCGACTTCTTCGCCGCGTGGGGCAAATTCGCCGCCACCCGCACCCCGACGATCGCCGCGGTGGCCGGTTACGCGCTGGGCGGCGGCTGCGAGCTCGCGATGATGTGCGACATCCTGATCGCCGCCGACACCGCGAAGTTCGGGCAGCCCGAGATCAAGCTCGGCGTGCTGCCCGGCATGGGCGGATCGCAACGGCTGACGCGCGCGATCGGCAAGGCCAAGGCGATGGACCTGATCCTGACCGGCCGCAACATGGACGCCGAGGAGGCCGAGCGCGCGGGCCTGGTCTCACGCGTCGTTCCGGCGGACTCGCTGCTGTCGGAGGCCAAGGCCGTCGCACAGACGATCGCGGGGATGTCGCTGTCGGCATCGCGGATGGCCAAGGAGGCCGTCGACCGGGCATTCGAGACGACACTGTCCGAAGGCCTGCTGTATGAGCGCCGGTTGTTCCACTCGGCGTTCGCCACCGACGACCAGACCGAGGGGATGAACGCGTTCAGCGAGAAACGTTCGCCGAACTTCACCCATCGCTAGAGTTCATGCGTGACCACCGGTGAAGCCCCCGCCGAGGCGCTCGAAGAGACGCCTGCGCCCGTCCCCGAGGCGCCGTCCCGGCGCGGTTGGTGGATCCGGCGCTACACGTTCACCGGTACCGCGGTCGGTCTCGTCTTCCTCTTCCTGTCGCTGACACCGTCGCTGCTGCCGCGCGGCCCGCTGTTCCAGGGCCTGGTCAGCGGCGGTGCGGGCGCGATCGGTTACGCCCTCGGGGTGTTCGGCGTGTGGCTCGTGCGTTTCATGCGCTCCAAGGACACGTCGCCGCCGGCGCCGCGGTGGGCATGGCCGACGCTCGTCACGGTCGGCCTGATCGGGCTGATCGTGATGGTGTTCCGCTTCCACAGTTGGCAGGACGACGTCCGGGACCTGATGGGGGTTCCCCGGCTCACGTTCTGGGATTACCCACTGGCGGCGGCGATCTCGGTGGTCACACTGTTCCTGTTCGTCGAGATCGGTCAGCTGGTCGGCAGGCTGGTGCGCTTCCTGGTGCGGCAGGTCGACCGCGTCGCGCCCCCGAGGATCGCGGCCGTGGTCGTCGTCGCCTTGTTGCTCGCGCTCACCATCGCGCTGCTCAACGGCGTCGTGGTGCGCTTCGCGATGAGCACCATCAACAGCACCTTCGCCTCGGTGAACGACGAGACCGATCCGGATAACCCTGCGCCCCAATCGGTTCTGCGATCCGGAGGGCCCGAGTCGTTGGTCAGCTGGGAGTCGCTCGGGCACCAGGGACGGGTGTTCGTCGCCAACGGGCCGACGGTCGACGAGCTGACCTCGTTCAACGGCAGCCCCGCCACCGAGCCGATCCGCGCCTACGCCGGGCTGAACTCCGCGGACGGCATCAAGGAGACCGCGGCCCTGGCCGCGCAGGAACTCCAGCGCACCGGTGGGCTCCAGCGGGCGGTCGTCGCGGTCGCGACCACGACCGGAACCGGGTGGATCAACGAGGCGGAAGCCTCTGCGCTGGAGTACATGTACAACGGCGACACCGCGATCGTGTCGATGCAGTACTCGTTCCTGCCGAGTTGGCTGTCGTTCCTCGTCGACAAGGAGAACGCCCGGCAGGCGGGTCAGGCCCTGTTCGAGGCCATCGACGCGCTGGTCCGCGAGATGCCCGAGGCGCAGCGGCCGAAGCTGGTGGTGTTCGGCGAGAGCCTCGGATCGTTCGGCGGGGAGGCGCCTTTCCTCGCGCTGAACAACCTGATCGCCCGTACCGACGGCGCACTGTTCAGCGGGCCGACGTTCAACAACACGATCTGGGAGGACCTCACCCGCAACCGGGATCCCGGTTCGCCGGAGTGGCTGCCGATCTACGACAGGGGCGAGAACGTCCGGTTCGTCGCCGATCCGGCCGACTTCGCCCGGCCGCAGGATCCGTGGGAGCAGCCGCGGGTGGTGTATCTGCAGCACGCGTCGGATCCGATCGCGTGGTGGAACACCGATCTGCTGTTCACCAAACCGGACTGGCTGCGGGAGGCACGGGGTTCCGATGTCTCGCCCGACATGGAGTGGATCCCGGTCGTGACGTTCCTGCAGGTGTCGGCCGACATGGCGGTGGCCGTCGACGTGCCCGACGGTCACGGGCACGTCTATGTGCGCAACGTCGCCAACGCGTGGGCGGCGATCCTGGAACCACCCGGCTGGACGCCGGAGAAGACCGAGAAGCTGCGCACGATGCTGCGCAGCGACGAGAACTCCTAGTTCAGAACCGCTTTGAGGGCGTGATAGCCGCCGATCACATCGGTGGCACGGTGCAGGCCCAACTCCTGGAGTGACGCCGCCGCGAGACTGGACGTATATCCCTCGGAGCACAACACGACCCATTCGACGTCGTCGCCGACGGCGTGCGGGATGCGGGCGTCGCTGGTGGGGTCGCACCGCCACTCCAGCACGTTGCGTTCGATGATCAGCGCCGCGGAGATCTCACCCTCCGTGGCGCGCTGCGCCGCGGGCCGGATGTCGACGAGCACCGCGCCTCGCGCCAGAGCGTCGGGCACCTCGTCGGCCGTCAGCCGGGTGAGCCTCGCTCGTGCCCGGTCGAGGACGGCGTCGATACGGCTGGTCATCAGTCGCCCTCCGGCTTGTCGGTCAGTTGGGTGCGCTTGCGCCGCAACGTGTTGCGATCGGTGACGTCGTAATACGACATCGCGGTCAACGGAGGCGAATAGGCGTGCACGCTCAGGGTCGGCGCCGGCGCGATCCCTCCAACGGTGACGCCGTCTCGGGCCCAGACGACGTCGTGAACCCACCCGAGCGGAAACGCGGCCTGGTCGCCGGCAACCAATCGGCGGTCCCGCAACGCGCTTCCGTCCCAGCGTGTTTCACGCAGGGCCCCGGACACCACGGTCAGCGCGCCGAGCGATCCGCCGTGGTCGTGGAGTTCGGTCGAGCAGTCCGGGACCCAGCTGATCAGCCACACGTCGAGTTCCTCGTTGCCGTGCAGCCGGGTGAACCACCGTTCGGTGGTCGGCGGCCCGCCCGCGGGAAGGACATGGTCGTAGTCGCCACCGAGAATGTCGTCGGCGAAGCGGTCGGTGACGTGCAGCAGGTCGGCTGGGCGCAGACGCGTGGGGGCCAGGGCCATTAGAGAACTCCAGGGAGACAGACAGACGAACGGATCAGGGGGCAGGCGGTCAGGCCTGACAACACTCCTGATTTCGCGTCACGTCGGTCACCGGGCAAGTGTTCCACAGGGGCGAGTCGGATCGCCACCGCCGCGAATTAATCTCACCGTGAATCTGGAAAGCCCCAGTTGGGCCCTCGCCACCTCCCTCGACGGCCGTTGCATAGATTGGCGGGATGCGCCCGAATCTGCGTCCCCTGCTCAGCGCCGGCGGCGCCGCCGCCCTGCTGGTCGTCGCCGCCTGCTCGTCGGGCACCGAAGCCCCATCGACGTCGACGGGGCCCGCGACGCCGACCTCGAGCTCGGAGGCGGTGACGACCCCAGGGGCCCCGGCCGCACCCGGGATGTCACCGGACGGGGTGACGACTGCGGTCGACGCACCGGCGGAGTCCACCGAGGACGACTACTTCCAGGCCTGCCGGGCCGCCAGGGCCTGGATGGACCAGCAGGGCGGTGACCCGCGCTCGCAGATCGAGCCGTATCTGAAGACGGTGCAGAGCGAGCAGACCGCCGGCCCGGGGACGTTCGGCGAGCGCTGGTCCGACCTGTCCCCCGGTCAGCAGTCCGCGGTCATCGTCGCCGTCGAGGCGGCGGCCGACGCGTTGTGCGGCTAGGCGCCCACCGCCACCCGGTCGAGCTCGAGATGGGTCTTGAGGTCGGACAGCTTCGACGGCCACCCACCTGAGACCAGCTCGCGCACAATGCTTTCCGATGGGAAACCGGTGTGGGTGACGGTCAGCTTGACCCTGCCGTCCTCGACGGACTCGATGTCGAAGACGACCTGCGAACGCGGTTCGGCGGCGGCCCGTTCGATCACGTCCTCAGAGAGTCCCACCGTCGTGAGGTCCTTCGTGAAGGTGTGGAACGTGAACGCGAGCCGCCGGTAGGGCTCACACTCGAGGATCACCTGCTCGGGGCTGGTGATGGACAGATCGCCGTCGCGCCATGCGAATGTCGAGCCGACCTGCCAGTCGGAGACAAGTCCGTGGCCCATGTAGCGCTCGGAGAACGCCGGATCGGTGACGGCCTGCCACAATCGCTCCGGGGTGGTCCTGATGTAGGTCGTGTAGACGAAGTCGGCCGCTGCCGAATGGGTGTTGTCTGCCATGGGATTCCGCTCCAATGCTGTTTTCAGGTCCGCGAGCGTCTGGGCCCGCATCCGGTCGTAGTGGTTGATCCAGCGGTCGGCGATGGCGTTGATGGGTTCGGCGTTGAGGTAGTGCAATTTCTCCCTGCCCTGCCACACGATGCTCACGAGGTTGGCGTCCTCGAGCACCTTGAGATGCTTGCTGACCGACTGCCGGGCCATGTCCAGCCCGGCACACAGTTCCCGAAGACTCTGCCCGTTGCGGGCGTTCAAGTTGTCGAGAAGTCTGCGCCGACTGGGGTCGGCGAGCGCGCGGAACACCTCGTCCATGCCTCTAGTTCTCCCACATATGCAGCCTTGTGGCTACATGTCCGACATTAGGCAGCCGCACGGCTGCATGTCAAGAGGCCGCCGACCGCCCCGGGGTGCGCCAGAATGGATCCATGCGGGTCGCACTGGCTCTGGGAAGCGGTGGGGCGCGCGGCTATGCCCACATCGGGGTCCTCAACGAGTTGCGCGAACGCGGCCATGAGGTCGTCGGTATCGCCGGGTCCTCGATGGGAGCGCTCGTCGGGGGCCTGGAGGCCGCGGGTAAGACCGATGAATTCACGTTGTGGGCAACGTCTTTGACCCAACGCGCGGTGTTACGACTCCTCGACCCGTCCATCTCGTCGCCCGGGGTGCTGCGGGCCGAGAAGATCCTGGAGTCCGTCCGGGACATCCTGGGCGAGGTCACCATCGAGGATCTGCCCATTCCGTACACCTCGGTGGCCACGGATCTGATCACCGGCAAGTCGGTCTGGATGCAGCGCGGACGGGTCGACGACGCGATCCGCGCGTCGATCGCGATTCCGGGGTTGATCACCCCGCATGTGCTCGGCGGTCGCCTGCTCGCCGACGGGGGGATCCTCGATCCGTTGCCGATGGCGCCGATCGCCGCCGCCCCCGCCGACATCACCATCGCCGTCAGCCTCTCGGGTGAGGACCCCGCCGTCGACCGCCGCATGCAGGACCTCCGGCAGCCGACCACGGACTGGCTCAGCCGCATGTGGCGGTCCAGTTCGTCGCTGCTCGACACGAAGGCCGCACGATCCCTGCTGGAGACACCTACCGGGCGCGCGGTGCTCGGCCGATTCGTGGCGGCCGACGACGAGCCCATCGACGCACCGCCCGAGGTCGTCAAGCACGACTCCGCCGACGCGACGGGCGTTCCCGAACTGCCCAGGCTGGGAAGCTTCGAGGTGATGAACCGCGTCATCGACATCGCCCAGTCGGCGCTGGCACGCCACACGCTGGCCGCCTATCCCCCGGACCTGCTCATCGAGGTCCCCCGCACGGTGTGCCGCAGCCTCGACTTCCACCGCGCGCACGAGGTGATCGAGATCGGACAGGAACTCGCCAGTGCGGCGCTGGAGGCGCTGGACCCGGAACCGTCAGAGGCCTGACAGGAAATCGGCGACGCGCGCCGCCTCGCGCCGGCCCTGGACGCGTCCCGCCTCGGCCGCCGGTGCCCGGCACGCGGGGTCGAGCGGGTTGGGCCCGAAGGCCGCCAGCGCGTCGTCATCGGCGAACACCGCCAGCGCCTCCCCCGGGAACGCCTCGATCTCGGCCGCGGTCCCCGCGCCCCACGGCGAGGGGCTGTCAGCCGGGGAGGGCACCAGCGCCACCGCGGCCGCGCAGTCCACGGCGGCGGACATGTTGACGGTACTGCCGACCCCGCCGTCCATGAACCGCCGTTCCCCGATCGTCACCGGCGGCCAGACGCCCGGCACCGCGCAACTGGCGGCGACGGCGTCGACCAGCGTGACCCCCGACGACGCGTCGAGTACGACGAGTTCCCCGGTGGCGATGTCGATCGCGGTGACCCGCAGGATGCGCGCGGGCCAGTCGTGCGACGGCAGCCGGTGTTCGATGACCTTGCGCCGCACCGCTTCACCGACAGTGTCGGTGCCTGCGGCCACAGCGCCGATCTTCTGCAGCTTCTGCTCCCTGGTGGCGTCCGGGATCGTCATCGCCTTCAGGAAGAGGTCGGTGATCGCGTCGATCGAGACTCCGGGGTGGATCTCATGCGCGCCATGGGATTCCGAGCGCTGCCGCTCGAACAACTCGGTCAGCCCCATCCCACTGCCCAACTGCGCGGCCACCGTGGATCCGGCGGACGTGCCGACAAGGACGTCGGAGTCGAGCAACTGCCGGCCGACCTCGGGGGCCTCCTCGAGGATGCCGAGCAATACCCCGGTCTCCCAAGCGATTCCGGCGAGCCCACCGCCGGCGAGGACGAGTGCGCGCGTCCCGCTCATCGGCGCAGCAGTTCGTTGGAGAGTTGCTCGAGGCTCACCCGGGCGAAGCCGCGCCACAACCGGGCGAACCCTGGCATCGCCAGTCCCGCCACCGCATTCCTGGGGTACACGGTCCAGCGCCACGTCACCTCGGTTCCGGTGCCGACCGGACTGAAGTGCCACTGCCCGTCGATGTGATCGACCAGTGGAGCGAGCGGGCCGGTCACGCCCGACAGGGTGTAGCCGAATGCGCGGGGCGGGTCGAGCAGAGTCAGTTCTTCGCGCATCGATCCGCCGCCGACCTGCACGACGGTGCGGGTCTGGCCGACCGTCCCCCAGTCCCCGGTCTGGTCGCGAACCTGCTTGACCGGGGAGATCGGACCGTACCAACGGCTGAACAGGGTCGGTAGCGGCATCGGCAGCGTGTGCCGGAACGCGGTGTCGACGTCGACGGGTATGGCCCGCGACTGCTCCATGACATGGGCGGTGGGCATACCGCGATGGTAGGTCAGCTTCCGGTGCGTGCCCGGTCCGGGGCGGCCTTGCCGCTGATCAACGGAAGATCGAGGTAGGTGGCGATCCCCGGTGCGGCGGCGCATACCGCGGGCACCGAATTCACACAGTGCGCCGCGGTCCCGACGACGCCGTATTCGGGCCCTTCCCCGCCGATGTCGGATTGAAATCCCTTGACCGACACGGTGAAATCGGGATTGCCCCGGACCTCCATCTCGTACCGCTGTCCCTCTGGGCCGAACGACCAGGCCGGTTCGAGGTTTTCCTCCCCCATCAGCCAGTTGACCGTGACGCGCACGACGGGTTGACCGCCGACGAGCGCCTCCCAGTGGAATTTGCGGCCGGCGACCTGGCCCGGCAGGATCTGCCCCATCGGTGAGTCGATCGGCGCCGTCGCCACGGCGATCTCCTGCGTCGCCCTCACCTTGGGGTCGGCCGCGAAACCCAGTTGGTCGACCACCATCCGGACGGCCTGGATGAAGCCGGAGTCCAGCATCTTCTGCATCGGCCCGGTGAGAGCCTTGTCGGGTGTCTCGCCGAAACCCATGACGTGGCGCAGGACGTCGGGCGCTTCGTAGGTCCGCAGATCCGAATACTCCTCGGCGCGCACGAAGGTCACACCGGTGGACATCGCCGACAGCATCAGTGGGAACTTCTCACTGATTCCGCCGGGGGCGATTCCGGTGCCGTGCAGAGTGGCGTCACCGGCCAGCGCCGCCTCCCGCAACGGTGCGCCGCTGCGCTCACTGGGATAGAGCCAGCCGACGGGCGTGACGACGTTCTTGCCGGACTTCAGCAGGGCCACCACCTCCTCGGTGTCGGCGATCAACGGCGAGTAGATGACGGCGTCGGCGTCCAGCGACAGGATCTCGTCGATGCTGTCGGTCGCCACCACTCCGAGTGGCGCGGTGCCGACGATGTCGCCGACGTCGCGTCCGGCCTTGGCCTTCGAATGCACCCAGCAGCCGACCAGTTCGAGCTCGGGGTGCGCGAGAACACCGTGGATCGCGGCGATCCCGACACCGCCGGTCGCCCATTGCACGACGCGCAGCGCCATCTCGTCTCCTCCCGGCAGCCCCCGAACTAGAACACGTTCTATTCACATGTACACCAGCGCCGGTCCCACCCGTAGCCGAAACTCCGATTTCGCTCTCCGTTGCGCTGTGCGGCCGAATCCACGGGATTAGTGTGTGTTCGCCGGACGATCTCTGAGCCAAGGAGCCGCCATGACCGATCCCCAGCACGGTTCCCGCGTCGGCTCTCAAGTCGGGCCGTACCGGCTGCAACGGTTGCTCGGTAAGGGCGGCATGGGTGAGGTCTACGAGGCCTACGACACCGTCAAGGACCGTGTCGTCGCGTTGAAGCTGTTGCCGGAGTCCGCTTCCCACGACCCGGTGTTCCGCAAGCGACTGCAACGCGAGGCCCATGCAGCCGGTCGCTTGCAGGAACCGCACGTCGTGCCGATCCACGACTACGGCGAGATCGACGGGCTGCTGTTCGTCGACATGCGGATGATCGACGGCGTGGATCTGCGCAGGATCCTCAAGGAGCAGGGCGCGATGTCTCCCGCGCGGGCGACCGCGATCGTCAGACAGATCGCCTCGGCGCTCGACGCCGCGCATCGGGCCGGCATCATGCACCGGGACGTCAAACCGGAGAACATCCTGGTCACCCGCGACGACTTCGCGTACCTGGTGGACTTCGGAATCGCGAATGCGGCCACCGACGAGTCACTCACCGAACTCGGCACCGCCGTCGGCACGTACGCCTACATGGCGCCGGAGCGCTTCGCCGCGGGCGAGGTCACCCACCGCGCCGACGTGTACGCGCTGACCTGCGTGCTCCACGAATGCCTCACCGGCACACAGCCTTTCGAGGGTGACAGTGTCAGCGTCGTCATCACCGCGCACCTCAACCAGCCGGTGCCCCGGCCCAGCAGCCTGCGGCAGGGCATCCCGGCGGGGCTCGACGAGGTGATCGCCCGCGGTATGGCCAAACGGCCCGAGGACCGTTTCGCGTCGGCGGGCGAACTGGCCGATGCGGCCACCGACGCGCTGACCCGCGCCGAACAGGATCAGGCGGCGTCGATCCTGCAGCGCAGCCAGGCCGCCACCATGATGGCGCCGCTGCCGCCCCCTCCACCGCCGCCACCCCCACCGCCTCCACCGCAGTTCGCGGCGACGCCGCCGCCCGGCGGTGCCGCGACGTATCAGGGTGGCTATCAACCCCCGCCGCCGCCCGGGTGGGGGCCGCCACCGGTGCCGCCGGGCCGTCCCGGCGGTTCGGGTGGTTCGAAGGGGCCGCTGATCGCAGTGGTGGCCGGCGCCGTCGTGCTGCTCGTGCTCGCCGCGGTCGGCATCTGGCTGGTGACGAAGTCCGACGACCCGGGGAGCACGACGGCGTCCCCGACGAGTTCGTCCGCGGCGCCGACGACGTCGCGGGAACCGACGCGGCGCACCAGGACGACCACGTCCGCGCCGCCGGCGACGGGGTCCTACGACCAGCAGCTGATGGCGATGCTGTCGGGCGGCCACGACGGGTCGAACTGCGAGCCGGTCAGTCCGCCGGCCCAGACCGCCGTCGCGACGGTGGACTGCACACAGAACACCAACCCGGGCGGGCCCGCCTTCACCCGCTACTCGCTGTTCGCCGACCGTGGTGCGCTCGACGCGGCGTTCGACGAAGCGATCCGGGTGAACTCCGAGCTGTTGGAATGCCCGGGCAGCGGCGTCGACTCACCGACCACGTGGCACTACACCGAGACCCCTGACCAGGTTGTCGGCCAGGTCGCCTGCGGCACCTACAACGAGAACCCCGACATCGTCTGGACCAACGACGAGAAGCTGTTGCTCGCCGATGCGCAGAGTCCCAACCTGGAGGATCTGCACGACTGGTGGTTGGAGTTCGGCTAGTCCGCGCTACCGTGCCGTTGATACGCAACGTGGCGAAAGGGACGTGATGAACAGGGTGTTCGTGGTCGGTGTCGGGATGACGAAGTTCGAGAAGCCCGGCCGGATGGAGAATTGGGACTACCCCGACATGGCGCGCGAGTCGGGCACCAAGGCGCTCGAGGACGCCGGGATCGCCTACTCCGAGATCCAGCAGGGTTACGTCGGTTACTGCTCGGGCGACTCGACGTCGGGTCAGCGGGCGCTCTACGAACTCGGGATGACCGGCATCCCGATCGTCAACGTCAACAACAACTGCTCCACCGGTTCGACCGCGCTTTACCTTGCCGCCCAATCGATCCGCGGCGGGCTGGCCGACTGTGTGCTGGCGCTGGGCTTCGAGAAGATGCAGCCCGGCTCGCTCGGCGGCGGGGCGCAGGACCGGGAGTCCCCGCTGGGACGGCACGTCAAGGCGCTGTCGGAGATCGACGAATTCGCCTTCCCCGTCGCACCGTGGATGTTCGGCGCCGCCGGCCGCGAGCACATGAAGAAGTACGGCACCACCGCAGAGCATTTCGCGAAGATCGGGTTCAAGAATCACAAGCATTCGGTCAACAACCCGTATGCGCAGTTCCAGGATGAGTACTCCCTGGACGACATCCTCGCCGCGAAGATGATCTCCGATCCGCTGACCAAGCTGCAGTGCTCGCCGACCTCGGACGGATCGGCCGCGGTGGTGCTGGCGAGCGAGGACTATGTGGCCCGCCACGATCTCGCCGGGCAGGCGGTCGAGATCGTCGGACAGGCGATGACCACCGACTTCGCGTCGACGTTCGACGGCAGCGCCGCCAACATCATCGGCCATGACATGAATGTCAAGGCGGCACAACAGGTGTACTCGCAGTCAGGGCTGGGCCCCGAGGACTTCCAGGTGATCGAGCTGCACGACTGCTTCTCGGCCAACGAGCTGCTGCTCTACGAAGCGTTGGGACTGTGCGGGCCCGGCGAGGCGCCGAGGCTGATCGACGACAACGACACCACCTACGGCGGCCGGTGGGTCGTCAACCCGTCCGGTGGACTGATCTCGAAGGGGCATCCGCTGGGTGCGACCGGCCTGGCCCAGTGCAGCGAACTGACCTGGCAGCTGCGGGGCACCGCCGACAAGCGGCAGGTCGACGGCGTGACCGCTGCGCTGCAGCACAACATCGGGCTCGGTGGCGCCGCGGTGGTCACCGCCTACCAGCGCGCCGAGCGGTAGTCGCCTTTCCCCGCGAGCAGACGCATACTCGGGCGCGTCACGGCGTGTCGCTGCGAGTTTGCGTCTGCTCGCGACAGAAAAAAGCAGTGGTGTCAGACGCCGGCCGGCTGCAGCGCGCGCGTCGCAGTCTGCGCGATCGGGTCGGTCGCGAGGAAGTGCGGGTACAGGGCCTCGATCGACGACTCCACCGAGAGCACGCTGACCCCGCCCGAGTAGTCGGCGATGTACAGCCGGGTGCCGTCCGCGCTCTGCGTGACGCAGGACGGGCGCGCCTCGGCCGTGAGCGAATCGCTGACCTCGAGGGACGAGGTGGAGACGACGGCGACGCGGTCGTAGTCGACGACGTAGGCGCGCGTCTGGTCGGCGCTCATCACCAGCTGGGTGGGCGCACCGCCGAGAGTCGTCGCCTCGGTGACCTTCCACGTCGCCAGATCGACGACGTGGATCGCGCCGCCGACCGCACGGTCGGAGGTCAGCGCGTACAACGCACCGGCGGCGTAACCGAGGTCCCGGATCGGCGAACCGATCGGCACCACGCGACTCACCCGCGAGGTCTCGGTGCCGACGACGATCAACCTGCTGCCCTCGGTGTCGGTCACCGCCAGATACATCCGCTTGCCACCGGGATCGACGCTCATCGCGTCGATGTTGGCGGCGGGGCCGCGACCGATGTCGATCGTCCCGACCCGCTCGGCGGTCACGTCGATGACGGCCACGTCGACGCGGTCGCGCACGCAGCGGCCGGCGTACACACGCTTGCCGTCCGGGCTGACCGCGAGAGCGGTGACACCGAACGCCAGCGGATAGGTCTTGATGAGAGTGCGGCTGTCGAGGTCGACGACGGCCACCGCGTCATGGCCGGCGGCGGCGATACCGACATACGCGCGGCCGTCGGCCACGGCGACGGCCTGCGGTTCTCCGTCCACGACCACCGTGTCGACAACGGTCAGCGTGCTCGGGTCGAGCAGCGACACACTGTCGTCGCCGGGGTTGGCGATCGCCACGACGCCGTCGGTCGTGGCCATGTCGCCGATCGGGCCCCGCTGCACGCGGACCACCCGCTCGCGCACGATGTCGCCGCGAACGGTGTCCTCAGCGCTACTACGGTTGTGCACGTTGTGCATCACATGCCCCGTGGGCATTGAAAAGTTAGCCATAATCCTGGGTACCTCCGCCGGTAATCAACTACCTGGCACTAGATTCCGGACCTCTGACGGCCGTTCGCCCCCGGCGCGGGGGCGGTCTGATTCGAGTGTAGCGACGCGAAATCAAGGTCACCGCAAGGGAAATGCGCCACCGGGCGAATATGCGGCGACGTTCTCAGAAAGTACTTAACAAACTCTTGGTTATTGTTTCGTGATGTTGTGTCAGCAATCGGCGAACAGCACGTGAACAGCAGCGATGACCCTGCGGCAAGCCACTTGCGGGAATGTGAGAAACACCATTTAAGGGAATTCTCTTAGCTTCGGCGGGGCAAAGTGAGGGGTAGATCACACCGCGACACGTCAGCAAATCTTCGCGGTGCCGGCGAGTCGACGGCGGCAAAGCGCAAGGTCGGGGACACACATCGGCATCGACGACGCCGGGGTGTTCGCTGAAACGCGATCAGGCCGGCTTCACGCCGCGGACCGACGCGATGTCCTGCAACGGGATGAGGCCCTCGGGATCACACAGTTTGACCACTCGCGACACGGCCGGACTGGGCACCACACACCAGGTGACGTCCTCGCGCGCGAGGTGGGCGCTGATCGCGTACAGCGCAGATGCGCCGTCGAACGCCAGGAAGCTGACTTCGGTGAGGTCCAGCACCAGCGCCGCCGAGCCCCCGGCCATCTCGCGAACCGTGTGCGCGAAGTGTTTGGCGTTGAGGGCGTCGACTTCTCCCCGGACGGACACGGTGACGCATTTCTGCGCACCGCGGCCTTCCGTCCTGCAGGCGACAGCCAGCGCTGTCGAGGCTATGGCGAAGCTCCGACAGTCGGCCGATCTGCTGTGAATCGACGTGACGGTCATCGCAGGCCAATCTACCTGCGCAACCGCAACTACTGCTCGGCTTTCTGCCGCTCCTCGTTCGCCTTGGCGGCGGCGCGCGCGCTCTCGGCCTCCGCTTCCTTCTGGGCCGCTTCCCGCTGGGCGTCGGCCTTGTCCTGCTGGGCTTCGCCTTCGCGCTGGAGGTCGTCGCGGCCGGTGACCACCCCGATCACCTCCTTGGCCTTGCCTTTCACGCCCTCAACGGCGCCTTTGACGGCTTCTTCGGGACCGGAATTGTCACCCATCGAGCGCTCCTCCTCGGCAGCGTGATCACGTCAGAGCCCTGTGTTCCCCGCCCGTCGCCGGGACAAACTCGGTTGTCTCGGGCTCAGCCTGCGAGATCTGCCAGAGCGACGTCGAGTGACGGGTACAGGTCGACGTAGTCGGTGATCCCGGTGATCTTCAACGGCCTGCTGGTCGCGGGTCCGTCGGCGACTACCGCGAACCGGGTGTCGCCGTCGAGACCTTTTCGGGTCTCCATCAGCACCTGCATGCCGGCCGACCCGAGGAAGTCCACCGAGGTCAGGTCGACGACAAGACCGGACGGCCTGCGCCGCGCAGCTGCGGCGACGGCCTCCTGCAACTGCGGTGCCGTCAGCATGTCGATGGCTCCGACCGCCGCGACGATCACCACGCCGTCGACCTCGCGTTCGGTGAATTGCTGCACGTCTGTGGCCTCATCTCGTCGTGTGCGCCCGATGCGGTCGCACAATTCGTCGAAGGCTGCAGTCTGAACCCGGTGCCGGCTGGCGGCGACCGGTACAGGGTAGCGAAGTCCCCGCACGCGGGGCAGCGCAGCCGCCGCGTGCGCTGCCGACCTCCGCCGACGATCAGCGGCCTGACCCGCTGCGCAAATCCCGGGCGACCCGCCGCGGCACAGCTACCATCCGCACAGACATCTCACAGGAGGCTCCATGCGCGCCCACCACTTCCGGTCGTCGATCGTCGCCGCGGCAGCAATGTCGGTCGCCGTCCCGGCGGCCCACGCCACGGACGCCGACGCCCAGTTCCTCGCGGTGGTCGCCGAACTCGGGCTGCGGTTCGATACTCCGCAGGAGGCGACCGAGGCCGGCGACAACGTCTGCGACATCGTCGCCGAGGGCACCGCCAACGGCTTCGACCCGGCGCGCATCCGCGCCGCGATCGTCGACTCCCTGCTGACCGACGGCGTGAACCAGGATCAGGCGGTGCGGCTCATGGTCGCCGCCGTCGGCGCGTACTGCCCCACGTACAACGGCGTCGTCGCGGGCTGACGCGGGGCGCTGACTGCGCCCCGTTTCTCCACCGTTTCTCCACGTGAACTCCAAGCTTCGCGGGGCGCACGGCGTGACGATGGTGTCACTCAATCCGCTGCGCCACACCCGTGACGCACACATCCAGGAGTCACACCATGAACACCTTCGTCACCGCAGGTCTGCTGCCGTTCGGCGCCCTGCTGATCCTCGCCGCTCCCGCGCACGCCGAGCCCGCGTCGACGACCATCGACGGACTTCGGGCGCAGGGCCTCGACGTGCGCGTCGACCGGGTCGGCAGTGCGCCCCTCGACGAATGCACGGTCTCGGCCGTGCGCGCATTGCCCGCCCCCGCACAGCCCTTCCTCGTCAACGACGATGACGACATCAACGTCTTCACCATCACGCCGAAGCAGAAGGTCGCGGTGTCCCTCGACTGCGCGGGCTAGACCCAGCCTGAACGGCCGCCGCCCGGCGGCGGCCGTCTAGGTTTGGATCCCGTGCCCGCCGCTTCTGAGCCGACGTTCCCACGAGGAATGGCGCTGCTGGTGGCGGGCGCCATGTTCATGGAGATCCTCGACGCCACCATCCTGGCTCCGGCCATTCCCGCGATCGCCGCGACGTTCGGGGTGGCGGCCGTGGACGTCAACATCGCGATCTCGTCCTATCTGCTCACCGCGGCGGTGCTGATCCCCGCCAGCGGCTGGATCGCCGACCGATTCGGCATCCGGCCGGTGTTCCTCACCGCCATCGCGGTGTTCACGATCGCCTCGATCGGGTGTGCGCTGAGCGCGACGCTGCCGATGCTGGTGGCCATGCGGGTTCTGCAGGGTGTCGGCGGCGCGATGATGGTGCCCGTCGGGAGGCTCGCGGTGTTGCGCTTCAGCGCCAAAGCGGATCTGGTGCGCGCCATCGCGTTGCTCACCTGGCCGGCGCTCACAGCGCCGGTGCTCGCACCAGTCCTCGGCGGTGCCCTCGCGACGCTGGGGTCGTGGCGCTGGATCTTCATCGTCAACATCCCGATCGGGATCGTCGGATTCGTGTTGGCGCTCAAGCTGATCCGGGGCGGTCCGGCGCCGACGCCGAGGCCGTTCGACTGGCGGGGTCTGCTGTTGCTGGGCGCCGGGATCGGTGCTGCGCTCGTCGCGCTGGAGCACATCAGGGTCACCGGAACGGCGTGGGTGCTCGTCGGCGCGGGCCTCGTCGGCGCCGTCGCACTGCTGGCCGCTGCGGTGTGGCATCTGCGGCGCACCCCGACACCCCTGGTGCGCCTAGCCGTGTTGCGTGTCCGCACGCTTCGGATCACGGTGGTGGGCGGATCGGTGTACCGCCTGGTCATCACCGCGGTGCCGTTCCTGTTGCCGCTGCTGTTCCAGCTCGAGTTCGGCTGGTCGGCGTTCACCGCCGGGCTGATGGTGGCTGCGCTGTTCATCGGCAATCTGACGATCAAACCGCTGACCACGCCACTCATGCGCCGGTTCGGCATCAAGCGGGTGCTGCTGGTCAACGGCGTCGTCTCGGTGGCCTGGTTCGGCGTGCTCGCACTGCTGGAGCCGGGGACTCCGGTCGCACTGATCGCCGCCGCGCTCTATGTCAGCGGCGCGCTGCGGTCCATCGGGTTCACCGCGTACAACAGCCTCGCGTTCGCCGACGTCGACGGCGACGAACTCACCCACGCCAACACGTTGAACGCGACGGTGCAGGAAATGGGTGCAGGTCTGGGAATCGCTGTGGCCGCACTGCTACTGACGGTGCTCGGGTCGTACCCGTGGACGTTCCTGGCGCTCGGCGCGATCCTGGCGCTCACGCTGATCGAGACGCTGCGCCTGCCCGGCAGTGCCGCCTCTCACGTGACGGGCCACCGCTAGACACCCGCGGCGCCCGTTCGCGCGCGCCTACCGCAGAAGTCTCGACCTTGACTTTAGCCTTGGTGGCCGTGACCACACTGCACGAGCCGTCGCTGGCAGAGCTGGACTTCGACCACGATATCCAGTGCACGTGCCGCAGATTCTGCGGTCCGCTGGCTCACCCGGCGCAGTGGTGGGTGACGTTGTCGTGCGGGTGCCCGTATCCGATGTGTCAGCGCGCGCTGCGAATCGCCAACGTCCGCCTCAAGGTTCGGCCTCTGACATGCCGACACTGTGAGACCGACCAGATTGCGATCCGCTCGGTGGTCGCCATCTGAGACTGGCCGTCACCGGCTACTTCGTGTCGGTTGACGTCGTGTCGGTTGACGTCGTGTCGGCTGACGCCGTGTCGGTTGACGCCGTGCCATCCTGCTCCGCCGCGGGCGCCGGCCGCAGCACTGCCGGGCGTAGCCGCTCGGGTAGCGCCCACACCGCGGCACCCGAGGCCGCGACGATGGTCAGCGCGATGCCGCCGACGAGGGCGAAGGGCAGCGACGGGAAGATGTTCTCCAGCAGCATGTAGGCGCCGAACAGCAGGAACAGCGCGGCAGCGGCGATCTGGATGACACGTTCGGGCAGCCGCCTGCCGAGCACCGCGCCGACGATGATGGCCAGACCGTCGGCGGCGACCATACCCAGCGTCGAACCGATCCACACCCCCAGCCAGTCGTTGTCCGAGGCAAGGGTGACGGTGGCGAGCATCGTCTTGTCGCCGAGCTCGGCGAGTACGAAAGCCGACGTCACCACGAAGAACGCGGGCGCAGTGGCCTTCTCGGCGCGCGACGCCTCTTCGTCGGACAGGCTGTCCCCGCGCAGGGTCCACAACCCGAAGAAGATGAACATCGCCCCGGCGATGAGTCCCAGCAGGTGGGTCGGCAATGCCGCGCCGAGATAGTGCCCGATGGCCACCGACAGGACGTGCACCGCGGTGGTGGCCACGGTGATCGCCGACAGCACCACCCACCAGCGGTAGCGCAACGCGAACATCATCGCCACGAGTTGGGTCTTGTCGCCCAACTCGGCGACGAAGATGACGGCGAAGCTCAGCAGCAATGCGGCGAGCACACGACTCCTCGGTGTCGGAGGCTGCCCGTCGGAGGGGGTTCACACGCCTCCGGCCGGCAGCCCGAATCACGGTCTGTACGGCCGAAGGTCTCGCCCACCGGTCGCAGACCGGTCCGGACAACCGGGCCCGGCGCGGACGCCGTGGGCCAGTATGTCGATTGCCGATTTGGGGGCTACTCCCCTTCGTTGTCGCCACCATACCCACGCAGGCGCGGGGTCCGCAACTCGGCGCTCGTCGAAACCGCTTCGCACACAGGGAGTTTGGGGAACCTGCCGGGAAGGTTTCGCCGGTCCCAACTTATCGGGCAGCCGTCCCTCAACTACGGACCGCCGATGGGATTCGTCTGCTCTCAGCTCTGCCCGAAGTGCCCCTTGTAGATCTGACCGTGGACCCCGACCGTGCGGTCGACCACCTGGGAAACCGAGAAGTCCGCTGCCGCAGACAGATACGCATAGGCGGTGGCCCGGTCCATCCCCTGGTCGGTCTCCAGGAAGTCGAGTGCGTTGACGACGGCGCGTCTCATCGCGACGTCCAGGTCGGAACCCTGCCCGCCCACCGAGCCGTCGGGATCCGACAGTCCGATGGGCACCCATGCGTCGACCGTCTCGCCGAACGGATAACGGTAGGCGACCGACGGCGCGTCACCGGACCCCGGTTTGCACACGGTGAGCCGGTAGGTGCCGCGCAGCGACCCTTCCATCGCGGTCAGCGCGACCTCTCCATCCCCCATGGCCATGTGCGGATCGCCGACGTAGAACAGTGCCCCCTCGGCGAAGACGGGCAGAAAGAACGTGGCACCTTCGCCGAGCAACCGGATGTCGATGTTCCCGCCACCGACGGTCGGCGGGATGGAGTTCGCCGTCGCGGCCGTGATCTCGCGATCCTGGGTGAAGGCCACACCCATCATCCCCATGAAGGGTCGCAGCGGGAATCGCACCTGCGCGCTGCCGTAGCGCATCACGCCGTGACCGTCTTCGACCGCGGTGAAGGTCGAGACGTTGCCGTAGCGGGTCGGATCCGGATCGGGCCGGCCGTCGGTGGCCACCGGCGGCATGACCTCGCTGAGGCCGACCCCGGCCGGCGCCGCGCCGTCGGCGGTGCGCGCCAGCGCGCCCTTGCCGTGCCGGCTGGACACCACCCCGTAGGGAACGCGCGGGATCGCTTGCAGAATCTCGATTTTCAGGACGTCACCGGGCTGGGCACCTTCGACGAAGACCGGCCCCGTCACCACGTGCGGCCCGTCCTTGTCGAAGTTCCTCGGAGTCCGGTCGTATTCGGCGGCGATGGCGATCGCGTCGCGCAGCACCTCGGATTCGGACACTCCCTGGCCTCCGAAATATCCGACGGGGTCACGGCCCTGGTCTTCGAGGATGCCTTCGTGGCTCACGGCGTCGATGGTCACGGTCTGCCCGGACGACATCCGCATCACCGGCGCCGCGTGCACATTCGGGACGTAGCCCCACAACACCTCGTCCGGGACGGACTGCAGATAGTGATCGCCGACGGGGTCACCCTCCCCGGGCTGCAGGATCGCGACGTCCGTCGCGGCGGACGACGGCGACTGCGATGCGGGTCCGGGTGTGCCCGACGCGCACGCCGAACTCACGCCGGCCACTCCGGCGCCGGCGCTGACCGCTGCGACAGCGCGCAGGAAATCTCGTCGGCCGATGCCCGTCCACAGGGTTTCTGCGGCACGGCGGGCGGGATCAGTCATGGTGCACCTTTCGACGGAAGACGATGGGCGCAGGATTCCCACCTGGCATTTCGGGTCCGCTACATCTGTGCTACGACCTCGTTGCCCGAGATCCCCGGCCGGGTGGGACCTCTGCGGGCACCGACCGTCGCCGTATCCCGGATACGTCCAATCTCAACGGGTTTCGTCGACGGGTTTCGTCGACGGGTTTCGCAGAGCGCATGCCGACCGGCACGGGCAATGCGATAGTCACAGAACCACGAACCGGTTACGACAGGAGCCGCCATGCCCTCCCCCGATCCGAGCGAAGCCCGGCCGTTCGTGCTGGTCGCCCGACTGTTCGCGGTCGCCGCCACCGTCGTCATCGTCGTGTTGTTCGGGACGGCGGGGCGCCTCGTCGCGGCCCACCAACTCGAAGACGTTCACGGTGCTGCAGCGATCGCGTTGCACGTCGTCCTCGGCGGCCTCCTGGTGGGCCTTGCCGGACTGGCGTACGCGCGACGGCGGGGATGGTGGACTGCGGCGCTCGCCGGTATCGCCTTCGTGTACTCGTTTGTTCAGGCGGCGCTCGGCGAAGGAGCCACGCTCGCCATCCACGTCCTCGGATCCCTCCTCATCGTGGTCAGCACGATCTGGCTCACCGCCTGGCTGTTCTCGGCGTCGCCCGCGGGCACCGGACCGGCGGACTGACAGCCGAACGCCCCGGTCGTGTTTCGCCGGGTCGCAATCGGAGAACACACCCGGGGTCCGCCCGTCGCTGATGCTTGGAGGTTTCACGGTGCACGAGAACAACCCCGAATCGGGCATGCCCGAAGATGCCACCCAGGCCACCGAGGAGCAGCGCGACATGCAGGAGAAGCTCGACCACGCCGATGACGACCCGAATGCACGGCACGGTCACAGACCTATCGCGACATCCCCGACGAGAACTGAGTTCGCCGAGGTACGCCACCGCGCACCGCAGCAAATGCCACCGAGGGCACTACGAATCGGGATCGGCGCGGAATCGATCGATGCCGGAAGGCGAAGTCGCCTTTCGTCTTTCGGATATCGGCGGACCCGCAGCCCTGCGGTGCCGTGCCCGCCGCCGCCCCACGACAGTCCTGATCATCCCGCGTGGTCAGCAGCTTTGCCGAATCCAACTCGCTCCGGAGAATGACATCGCTGCATTTCTCCATCAGACGTTCTCTTGGCAATGACCGCGTCGGGACTTCAGGAAAAATGACGCTCGCGTAGAGATTCGGGCGTAGCGTATCGCCGTCAGCAAATCTCACCAGGAGGGACGCGCATGCGCGGAACATTCTTCATCACCACACTCGCCGCTGCCGGACTCGCCACCGCCCTGGCTGCCCCGGCCTTCGCCGACGAAACAGACGACATCTTCATCGCGGCTCTGGAGCAGGAGGGCATCCCGTTCTCCACCGCCGGCAACGCGATCGAACTTGCCGGTGCCGTCTGCGAATACGCCGCAGCCGGTCAGGACAAGACGCAGATCGCGCTCGAGATCATGGAGCCGGCCGGCTGGAGTCCCGAGCAGAGCGGGTTCTTCGTCGGCGCCGCGACACAGTCCTACTGCCCGTAGGACACACGAGATCGTCGATCACACGCGGAGTTGGGTGAAAGGCTCGAAAGGCAGGATTCGCACCACGAACCACACGCCAACCACCGCGAGCGTCACAGCACCGGCCCAGCGGTGGTGCTGCCACGAAACGATCTCGCGGTCGACGGCGCGGCCGTAGGTCCAGATCGCGAACGCGGCGATCAGCAACGCGAGACCCACCAGCGCCACCGCGTTGAAGCGGGCTGCCGCGAGCACGTCGCCGTGCAGCAGCGAATAGATCATCCGCAGCGTTCCGCAGCCCGGACAGTTGATTCCGGCAAGGGCTTTCGTCGGACATTCCGGCAGCATTCCGCCCGGGGTGGTCGGATCACCGATCCACACCACGACGCATGCGCCCGCCGCCACGGCGCCCACCAACAGGGGGCCACCGAGGCGCGCGGGCGCAGATTGCCTGGCCGGCAACGCAATCAGTACGACGAGGTGTCGAAGTCCATGCTCACCGCACCGAGAGCGATGAGGATGCCGTAGATGACCGCGAAGACGACCCAGGCGACGACACTCCAGATCGCCCACTTCTTCGCTGCGTCGGCCGACGCCTGCGCCTCGGCGTACCGGCCCTGGGTCCAAAGTCCGTTGACCTGTGCGGCTTTGACGATGGACACGATGCCGAACGGCAGACAGCAGAAGATTGTGGTCAGGATGCCGAGCACCAGGTTGGAATTCGGTGCCGCCGCGCCGCCGGGTTGCTGTGGGGGGAAGCCACCGCCACCGGCGGGAGGCGGGGGCGGATAGTTCCCGGGCGGCGGTTGCGTCATGTCGACTCCCTCGTGGGCCTGGTCGTTGCTCGGAAAAGCGTGCTAAGGGTAACCGACAAGATCAATGCGGATATGGCAAATCACGCTGCTCGCGCAATTTTCGCGACACCGGCGAGACAGGCCGTCCCGCGCCCCGAACAGCAACCCTCTCAACGTCCTTCGTCGACCCCGGGCGCGGCGACCGGCTCGACGAGCATCCGGTCGCGCAGGCTCGCGTAGATCGGTGCCGATCCCACCGCACGGGCCGCCAGCACCGCGGACACGGACGCCGCCAGCATCGGCAGCGCCACCGCCGTCGTCGCCGTCATCTCGAGCACGATCACGACACCGGTCAGTGGAGCGCGGACCGTGGCGCCGAAGAACGCCGCCATGCCGACCAGCGCCATCGGAATGACAAGTGCCGAAGCGCTTTCCGGTGCTATCGCGCCGAGGCACGTCACGAAGACATATCCCCACAGGGCTCCGACGGCGAGCAGCGGCGCGAAGAGCCCGCCCGGCACCGCGGCCGCGTAGCTCATCGGCCCCGTGAAGAACCGTGCCGCAAGCAGTCCCACCGCAGCCAGAAGGACGAAGCCGTGGCCGTCGAGGATCATCTGGGTCAGGGTGTCCCCGTCTCCCACAGTGAGTGGTGCCACCCACAGCAGTGCGCCCACCGCGGCCCCGATCGCCGCCGCCTTCAGTTCGGTCGGCACGCGAGGGATCGCGGCGACACGATCGGTGCTCCACACCACCACCACGTTGTAGGCGGCCCCGAGCAGCCCGGTCAGCACGCCGAACACCACGAACAGCGGGAGCCACGCGAGCCCCGGCGCGACCACGGCGTGGACGTCGAAGTCCGGCTGATCGGCCAGGATCAACCGGGAGGCCAGCACCGCCGTGACGGTCGCGGCGACGGTGGCCAGGACCGTGCGCGCGCGCAACGACCTGGTCACCTCTTCGAGGGTGAACAGCACTCCGGCGATCGGCGCGTTGAACGCGACAGCAAGCCCCGCACCCGCCAGCGCCGTCTGCACGAGCCGTACGTCACCGTCGGACAGACAGCTCCGGCGAGCGGCCTGCGCACCGATCGCGGCGCCCATGTGCACGGTCGGACCTTCGCGCCCCAGGACAAGACCGGAGCCGATCCCGAGAACTCCTCCGACGAATCTCGCGGGCAGCACCCGCAGTCGCGGAGGAGACGTCTCGCCGAGGAACACGGCCTCGACATGCGGGATGCCGCTGCCGGCGGCCTGCGGCTCCCACCGCACCAGGGTCCTGGCGACCGCGGCGCAGAACGCGACCAGCGCAACCGGGATCAGCCATCCGGGTCCGGGTAGCCGTTGGGCCCACTCGACGACGTCGAGGCGCAGGCCCTCGGCGGCACGCAGACACCACTGGAACGCCGCGCCGACGATGCCGATGACGGCTCCCGCCAGCGCGGCCGTCCCGACGACGACGAGGAGGCTTCGCACCGGACCTCCGGGGCGCAGGCGCAGAGGCACGGAACGCCGCGACGCTACGAGCGGTCGGTGATGTCGGCGTATTCGGGATGCTTGTCGATGTACTCCGCCACCATCCAGCACGTCGGGACGATGCGCAGGCCCTCGGACTTGGTGACGCGCAGGGCTTCGGCAACCAGGATCGTCGCGAGGCCCCGGCCCTGGAACTGGGGAAGCACCTCGGTGTGCGGGAACACCCGTCGGCCGTCCGTGTCGTGATAGTCGGCGAGTCCGACCGCACGTCCCTCGACCTCGATCACGAACCGGTCGGGCTCGCGGGTCACCGTCGTGGCGGCACCGGTGCGGTCGGGAGGCATCTCGGAACTCATGACCTCACGATAGTCCCGCACCGGTCGAAGTCACCGGCGCGGTGCAGGCGACGCGATGTCGTTGCGATTTCACCGAGATCGTTTGCAACCGCGAATAACCCAGTTCCGACAGGCGAATTCACGAGTTCACGGGTTGTTCGCCGTGGTATCTTCCGCGTGCTGCGGGGTCGGTGTCGGGCGCACTGTCGATCCCCTCATGAGCACCCGATACCGGCCCCGCTTCGGGCGGCCTACTGCTTGTAGTAGCGATACCAGGCGATGATGTAGATCCCCATCGCCGACACCAGCGCGATGAGCACCCACAGCACGACCGCCTGGTCTATCCACGCCCCCGGCGGTGGCGCCCCCGGCAGGATGTTGCGCAGCGGGACGACGGCGAACAGCATCGCCGCGAACCACGTGCACAGAGGCGGCAGGAATTGACGTCGTCCCATCACCGTCTCGATCGCGACGATCATCGCCATTGCGGGCAGCGCGATGAGCACCAAACAGATCCCGAGGTCGAACGCCAACGTCCCACGGTGGCGGCTCAATTCGATGACCGACGCGGCCGGGTCCGAAGGGGCCTGTTTGATCTCGACGTTCCAGCCCTCTATGCCACCGCTGAACCGCACCTCGGCGGGTTGCACCGTGCGGTCGTCGCCGGACCCGACCAGAGCATCGGCGGTGAGAGGTTTGGTCGTGTAGTTGTCGAACGGCCAGTTGTCGGCATCGCCGTGCGCCTCGATGGTCGCGTCGATGCTGCCCGGCGTCTGCCCCTTCGGGAACTTCAACTCGCCGAGATCGACCCAGGGGTAGAGACGGATGGCGATGTCGGTGTTCAGCACACCCAACTCCGGATCGATGTAGCGCTGCGGCGGGATCAGCAGGACGGAGACCTCCAACTCGTTGGATGTCGTGTGGATGCTGCCCATGTCGATCGACACGACGGGCTGCTCGCTGCGACTCGGATCGAACGCCGGCAGCGCCGGATAGGAACTGCTGACCCACCAGTATCCGAAAAGCGAAGCGACATAGATCAACCCGACGATGGCGAGGCTTGACGTGATGCGGATCCGGCGACGCAGCGGATGTCGAACTTCTGTGGGCATTGCAGGGATGTTAGCGGCTGACCGGAGCTGCGCTCGGCTTCACGGTGTGACCCCTCACCGCGCCCGACTACCGGGCTTCGCGGTAGGAGCTCCGGTGAGATTCGATCAGTTCGACCACGTCGCCCACGTCGACGGTGACGACGTCGTCGTGCCCTGGTTCGAACGGCACGCGGAGAAGATCGTAGAAGTCGCCGGTGTCGACGAACGTGTGTGCGCGGGCGAACAGCGGATGCACGTCGAAGACGCGTACTCGCAGCTTCTCCCGGCTCAGTCTGCCCAGTTCACGCCCGGACTCGGGATCGGTGATGACCGGGCCGACGCCGGTGTGCACACCGAAGACCATTCCCGGCACCACACCGGATTCGGCGCCCCGGTTGATGATCAGCGTGTAGTCGTCCTCGACGAGCGCAACCTGCCCCCTCATGACGCCGCCAGCGAATCACCCTCCGGCGCATCCGCTTTCGTCAGCGATCCCGGTTGGATACGGGGACGCACGCGGTAGGCGTCCACCGGGATCGGGGCCGGCCGGTCGTCGTCGTTCTCGGTTCCGAGGGCCAGCTCGACTGCCGTCTTTGCCTGGAAGAGCGCGATCACGGCGTGCTGGTGACGGTCGGACCCGAGCGAGTTCAGCGCCATCGAGAGCTTTTTGTCCGCGTAGACCATGGAACGTTCGAGTTCGGCCGTCTCCGCTCTCGACACCCGCGACCCCGATTCCGGCTCGGCGCCCGCGCCGGCGAACCACCGGTGACCGAGCGCTCCGAGGGTGATCGAACAGATCGGCACCAGCACCACCGCGCACACCAGGCCCGGTGTTCCGGCGAGGGTGAGGGACCCGGCCATTGCGAGCAACGTCAGAACCCCGAACACGAACAGCATCCGGAGCGTCGGGGGGATCTCGCGCATCACCGCGCCGACCTGTCCCACCGCGTGCGCGCCGAAGCGCGCCAGGCCGGTGATCGCACGGGCGACCCCGGTGGCGGCGGCGACCGCATACCGACCGGCCTGCTCGGCGTGTTGCCGCGTGAGAGGGGATTTCGGGCGCGACCGGGTCCGGGCCGGCGACACGGTATCGGGCTCGACCGGTGACGCGGCAGGTGGAGACGACTCCGTCGTGACATCGTCCTTCACATCTGCATCATCAACATCAGCAGTCACATTCGTGTCATCCCCGATGGCGGGCACGATCCCGGTCCTGACGCGCCGGAGCGGTTCGGTTCGGAGCCATGCCGCCGACGTTCCCGCGGCCGGGACCTCGGTCGTCTCCCGGAGGGCACAAAGTCACCGGATCCCGTCGGGCTCTGTAGCCAGGCACACGTGCGCCCTATCGTGAGACCGGGAGCACACAATGAGCGAATTCATGCGCAACAGCGACGCCTTCACCTGGGCGATGGAAAGCGATCCTCGATTGAGATCGACGGTGGTCACCGTCTTGATGCTGGATCGCACGCCGGACTGGGGCGAGGTGTGCGGCCGGGTCGAGCGCCTCAGCCACGAGGTCCCGATGATGCGTCAGGTCGTGGTGGAGACGCCGCCGCCGGCACCTCCGCGGTGGCAGGACTGCACGGACTTCGATCTGGACTTCCACATGCGCAGGGTCGCCGCACCGCAGGACGGCACGTTCGAATCGGTACTCGAGATGGCGCGGCTGGCCCAGATGGAGGACTTCGACCGGGCGCGACCGATGTGGAAGCTGACGCTGATCGAGGGCCTGTCCGACGGTCGCGCGGCGGTGCTGTGCTGCCTCCACCACGCCCTGACCGACGGGGTGGGGGCGGTGCAGATCGCGATGACGCTCTTCGGCCTCTCGCCCGAACTGCCGCCGGTCGACGAGTCACCGACGGCGCCGCCGCAGCGGTCGGCTCTGGGCGACTACAAAGACGCCGCGCGCTACAGCGTCGGACTTGTCGGCAGCGCCGTGACCGGTGCGCTGTCCGTGGCACCGCGCCTGGTCGTCGACAGCGTCCGCAGTCCGAGGCGGACACTCGGCAATGCCGCGGGTCTCGCAGCGTCGGTGTACCGGACAGTCCGGCCGGTGAATGCGACCGGATCACCGCTGATGACCCGGCGGACCATGAACCGCCGACTCGGGATCCTCGAGATTCCGATGCCGCCGCTGCGGGACGCCGCCCACCGCAGCGGGGGTGCTCTCAACGACGCATTCGTCGCGGGCGTGGCCGGCGGCCTGCGGCAGTATCACGAGAAGCACGGCGCCGCCGTCGACGCCCTTCACCTGTCGATGCCGATCAGCCTGCGCAGTGAAGGCGACGCTCCGGGCGGCAATCGAATAACGTTGATGCGCTTCGACATACCCGCCGGACTCACCGATCCCGGCGACCGGATCCGTGCCATCCATGCCCGCACCGAGCAGGTCCGCCGGGAGAAGTCGCTGCCCTACACCCAGGCGATCGCGGGCGTGCTCAACCTGGTCCCCCGCTGGTACATCGGGTCGATTCTGCGTCACGTCGATTTCGTCGCCAGCGACGTGCCCGGGATACCGGTGCCCGTCAGCCTGGGTGGCGCGAAGGTGCTGATGCAGTACGCGTTCGGCCCGACGATCGGTGCGGCTGTCAACATCACACTGCTCACCTACGTCGACACCTGCGCGCTGGGCATCGACGCCGACACCGGTGCGATACCCGACATCGACGTCTTCTGCGACTGCCTGCGGGCGGGTTTCGACGAGGTGCTGGCGGTTGCGGCGGACTGACCTCGCCGACGGTCATCCCATCGGGTGCTGCGCCGACGCGGCCGCCGCCGTGAGGTCTGACCGCTCCATCCGGTGCGCGGGAGGTTCCGGCAACACCATGCGGCGGTGGATCGTCAGGTCGGGGCCGACATGGATCACCTCGCCCGCCTCCAGCAACTGCCACGCTCCGTCGTCCATCGCCTCGCTGGCGAAGACCACCGACGGTGAATTCTCCAGATGTGCACTCCCGGTACGGATCCTGTTGCTGCGCAGCGAGAACCGGCCTGACTCCCCCGCGGCGCGGTCCCGAAGGTACAGCTCGTGGGTGTCCGGGTAGCGCAGCGCCCACAGGTCGGTCGCGGTGGCCAACAGGATGTTCAGCGCGTAGATCGGGACGTGTGTGCTCAGCCAGTGCAGCGCGTCGGCCAATCCTGCGTCGACATCGCCGTCGCGCCGGCGGATCGAGGCCGTGATCACCGCGAAGACCCGCTCCGAGTCGGTGTCACCGTGCACGAGATCGGTGACACCGAGCTCGGACAATCTGGCGTCCAGAATGTCGAGGCCCTCCACCACCCCGTTGTGGGCGAAGATGCGGTCGTCCTGCAGGAAGGGATGGGTGTTCTCCTCCTCGGTGGCCCCGGTGGTCGCGTAGCGCACGTGCGCGACGAACGTCGTTCCCGTCATCTGACGCGCTTCGGTCGCGAAGGACGTGTCACGCCACGCCGGGATCGGCTGCTTGAGCACCGTCGGCTTTCCGTCGGCGCCGAACACCCCCAGTCCGGTGCCGTCCGGATTACGCCGACTCTGCTGCGCGAGACTGTTGGGAGCGTCCAGCAACCAGAACGTCGCGGCGACGGGGCGGCCGGCGTGCAGTCCGAACAAACGACACATCAGCTCATCCCCTCGGCGCCGGCAGTGAGATCGCCCTGGGCTCTGTCTACTCCGCTCCGCGCGGCTCCGGAAGACCAGCGGGACCGCCCGTCGATCAGCTGTCGATCAGCAGGCGTATCACCGTGGGCCGCGCGGACAAGAGTGCGCCGGCCGCCACGGGGTCGAACACGGTCCTCGTCGGGGCGACGGCGGTACCGATGACGACACCCGTGGCCGGACCGGCCGGGGTCTCGACCGACAGGGACTGTCCCGGCAGGCCGTAGACACCGTCGCAGCCGTCTTCCTCGCACGCCCCCGTCGACGGATCGATGCGGCCGGCGAAGATGTCGTTGACCCATCCGGCGAGGAAGGTCTGCGCGGCGGACTTGTTCTGTTCGGTCGGGAATCCGCGGTAGAGGTAGGAGACGTACTGGATCAGCCGCGATCCACCCTGCATCGCGTCGAGGTGCTGGCCACCGTCGAGGACCACCCCGTTGAAGCGCCCGGGCCGGTGGTCGTTGAGAGCGTCGTCGACCGGCCGGACGCCGGACTCCTTGGGCGCACCCAACTCGAAGACGGGGATGTAGCCGCCCAGACCGTCGAGCTTGTCGAGCGCGCCGGCCAACACACCTGCCGGCGGGGCTCCGTCGAGCAGGACGATGCCGGCAAGGTGGTTGGTTCCGCCCGCGGCGAGGACCGCGTCGGCGTAGTAGCCCGCGGCGCCCGCGGCCACCCCGGCCCCGAGCGAGTGCCCGACGAGGGTGAAGCTCTGCGGCAGGACCGCGTCGGGGCCGTACTTCCTGATCAGGCCGGCCGCCACCGCGCTGGCCGTCAACGCGTCACGGTCGCCGAGCAACAGGTCGGCGGTGGCGCGGTGCGCCTGATCGTCACCGAGCCAGAAGCCGTCGCGGACATACCGATTCGATGACAGCGTGGGAGCGACGACGATGCTGTTGGTGCGTTCGGCCAGCCAGGACGCCGTGTAGCTGTACATCGGGCCGATGCCGAGGTAGCCGTGCTGCAGGTAGATGAGCCGCTGCGGCGGCTCGTCGCCGTCCGGGTAGTACCAGTCGGCACGGACGGTGCGGCCGTCGGTGATCTCCAGCCGAGAGCTGCGCACGGTGACGTTGCTGCCCGGAGGTGTCACGGGCGGTCCCGAGACGAAGCGGACGGCCGCCCCGATGATCTCCATGACCAGGGACTGGATGACGTCCTGCAACGATCGGGATTCCGGTGCCGCGAGGGTGGCGGTCGGGGCGACCGTCGCCGAGACCTGCTGGGCGGCAACGGTGCCGACCGTCGCAGGCGCCGTGGGAGGTGCGGCGACAGATGCCTGCTCAGCTGCCGCGGGTACCTCCGCCTCGATGGCAGCGTCCTGGGGCTCCGGGCTGACCGGAGGCAGGTCGTCGACGCCGGACGGCTCGGTATCGAGGTCCGGCACGGTCTCGGCGTCACCCTCCGGGAGCTGATCGGCGGTGTCGTCGACGTCCACGTCCGACGGCTCGGGAGCGGTGCCGGCACCCGTGTCGTCGGCCGTCTCATCGGCACCGGATTTCTCGGAGGGGTCCGCGGGTTCGGCGTCCCCCACGGACGTGTCACCGGAATCGCCGTCGCCGCCGGACGCCTCGGTCCGGTTCGACAGGTTCGGCTTGCGGCTCTCCCGAGCCGAATCGCCGGTGGCTCGCGGACCGCGGTCGGCGCTGTCAGAGGCGCTGGCGCCGGCGCTGCCCGACGTGTCAGATCCGGTGTCTGCACCGGCGGTATCGACTCCGGCGATCAGCGCCGCGGAGACGCCCGCGGCGACGACGCCCGCACCCATCCAAGCTGACAGTTGTGGCATTGCTCTCCCAACCTCGGAATTGACGGCCGGGTCATGCCCGACCGCGGCTCACGGTAGAGCACCACCACGCAGCAGTAGACACCTTTCAGAATCTGGTCATGTTTCATTCGCAACCGCGGCAGCAGGGTCCTACATCGCGGCACCCGGCGGCCGCCGACTCCCCGGTCCAGGTGTCCTCGTCGCCGTACTCCCCTGTTTCCCGCCGCTCCGTCGCCCCTTGGCTTAGCGTGCGGGTAGCGGCCGACAGACCGCCCGTATTCGACAGGTTGGCGCGCAATGACCGGACAACGGCTGGCGAGCAAGAGGGTTGTCATCACCGGCGCGGCGAGCGGCATCGGCCGCGCAGCCGCCCAGCTGATGATCGGCGAGGGTGCCCGTGTGCTCATCGCCGACCTCGACGCCGACGCCGCCGCGGCGGCCGCCTCCGACATCGGCGGCAACGCGATCGGCGTGGCGGCCAACGTGCTGGACGACAAATCGGTGGCCGCCATGATCGACCGCGCGGTCACCGAGTTCGGCGGCATCGACGTGCTGTGCAACCACGTCGGTGGCAGCAACCCCCACAAGGATCTCGACCTGCTGCGCCTGGACCTCGACGAATGGGATCGCGCCATGGCGCTCAACGCCCGCAGCACCGTGGTCGCCTCCCGGCTGGCGCTGCCGCATATGATCGCCGAAGGCGGCGGTTCGATCATCAACACCGTCTCCGTGGCCGGGCTGACGGGCGACACGCTCCAGTGCGCCTACGGCGCCTCCAAGGCCGCAGTCATCCGGCTCACGCAGTACATCGCCACCCAGTACGGTCGAAAGGGTGTGCGCTGCAACGCAGTCGCTCCCGGCGCCGTGATGACACCCGCGCTGGCCGACAACGTTCCTGCGGCGGTGATCGACAACATTCGCAGCCACAACGCGCTGGACCTGATCGGCTCCCCGGAGGACATCGGCTGGGCCATGGTCTACCTTGCCTCCGACGAATCCCGTTACATGACGGGGCAGACGCTGGTGCTCGATGGTGGGCTGACCGCCCAGAGCCCGATCGCGGCCAGCCGCCGGTCGTAACTCGATGACTGACCCGATCCGGCGTGTGCTGGCCGCGGCGGCCGCGGTCGCCACCGTGGTGGGCTGCGCCCACGCCACCGAACCAGAGCTGCGCGCCGGCCAGTTGCTCACCGCCCGGCCACTGACGACGGTGGCCGCCCTGCCCAGCGCGGACAACCGGTTGATCACCTATGTCTCCGACGACTCGGCCGGGGAACCGATCGTCGTGTCGGGCACCGTGTCCGTGCCGAAATCGGAACCACCCGAGGGTGGGTGGCCGGTGATCAACTGGGCGCACGGGACCACCGGCTACGCCGACACCTGCGCCCCGTCTGCCGCCACCGCCGACGGGCTCATCCAGGACTACGTCCAACTGGTTCGTCCCATGCTCGACCGTTGGGTGGCCCGCGGCTTCGCCGTCGTCCAAACCGACTACCAGGGGCTCGGCACGCCCGGCGGGCATCCTTACGTCGACGGTGTCAGCGAATCCAACACCGTGACCGACATCGTGAGGGCAGCACGACATCTCGATCCCGGCATCGGGACCGCATGGGTGGTCCTCGGCCACAGTCAGGGCGGGCAGGCCGCGTTGTTCGCCGCCCACGACGGCCCGGACCGAGACCCCGATCTCCGGCTGCTCGGGGCGGTCGCGATGGCTCCCGGCGGGGTGGACATGGGCGCGACCGTCGATCTGCTGCGTGCCGGTGATCCCGGAGTCGAAGTGGCGCAGCGGTTTGTGCCTCTGCTGGTGCTCGGTGCCGCCGTGGTCGATCCGTCGGTCGACCCCGATCAGATCTTCACGACACGGGCACGCCCACTGCTGACGACAGCGCGCAACGAGTGCCTCGCCCAACTCAACGTCGTTCCCACCATTCCGGCGTCGCAGGTGCTCGCACCTGATGCCGACCTGCGCGGATTGCTCGCCTACCTGGACCGCCAGGATCCTCTGCAGCTCACCCCACGCGTGCCGGTGCTGATCGCTCAGGGCACCGAAGATGTCGCCGTCAACCCGGTCGGCGTCGACAAACTCGCGAAGGCCCTGTGCGGCAAGGGGGTCGACGTGGACTACAACACCTACCCGGGCAAGGACCACCGCGGAGTCATCGCCGCATCCGAGGTTACCGTCAAGGACTTCGTCGATGCCGTGATGGACGGGCGTTCACCCGAGAACTGCCCACGCTGAGGCCCCATCGCCTGTCACGAAAGTACCGCTGTCACAGACCCTCTCGCCGCGGCACGATCATCGTCGGCACCGGCGAATGCCGCAGGATCCTCGCCGCCGCAGAACCGAGGAACACCTGGGCGACCTGACCCGCGGCGCCGGAACCGAGGACCAGAACATCCCCGGACCCCCAGTCGATCGCCTCCACCGCGTCCCGCCACGTCGCCCCTGCGCCAATCACCACCTCGGCGTCGAGGGTGTCGACACCGGAACGCACGGCCTCCAGCTGGGCGGCGATCTTCTCCTGGGTTCGACGGACCCACTGCTGGACGACGAGGTCTTCGGCGGACGTCTCGATCGCACCGCTGAACATGGTGACCGGCCGCACGGTGAACGAGGCGATGCGCAGTGTCGCCGACCACCTTCGGGCGAGTTCGGCGCCGGCGGCGACCAGACCCCCCTCGTCGGCGTGACCTCCGTAGGCGACCGTCAGACGCTCGATCCTGCTGTCCTGCAACGGGTATCCGCGTGGCGCAATGGCCACCGGGACCGCGGCGGTGTGCACGAGCCGATCGGTGACGCTTCCGAGCGCGATCCTGCCGAGCAGACCGGAGGACGACGAGCCGACGACGACGACGTCGGCGTTCATCTCCTCTGCCAGCTCGGTCAGGCCGCTGGGCACCGATTCGGCCTGGTGAACCATCCGCCACACGTCGAGATCGCCGGGAAGCTTGTCGACCATCTCCTTGAGCGACTTCTGTGCCTGCGCGCCAACATAGTTCAGATACTCGTCCTCCAACGGATCCGCATTTTGCGGCCACTGCCGCTCCACGATCGCCACGGCGACGATCCGCTCGCCCGTGCACCGGGCCAGTTGAGCGGCGAGATGCAGCGGCGCCGGCCCCTGGCCGCTGGCGCTGAATCCCGCGATGATCGTCATCGCGGCACCTGGTTTCCCACCGCGGACGTGGCGACGACGTGCGTCACCGGCACCGTGAACTGGGCACGGGCCCGGTCCACGACGTCGAACCGGTGCCACATCGAGAACTCCGGCGGCAGCGTCGCGATGACGATCTGGTCCGGACCGAACTCCGCGACGGCGTGGTCGAGTGCACGCAGTGGGCGGTAATCACCCAATTCACCCTGGACGGTCAGGTTTTTGCCGCGCAGCGCCGCCAGCGTGGATTCGAGGCGCGCGGTGGCCGCTTCCTGGGTGGCTTCGGTGACGTCGCGCGGACCGTGGGTGGCCGCCGCGCCGGTGTCGACGGCGCTGGCGGGTACCACCACCAGATACTCCGCCGTCTGATCCGCTCCGATCCGGCTCAGCTCGGCGAGCAGCTCGTCGGAATCGACGGTTCGGTTGGCCAGCACCAGAACTCGGTGCGGTGGACCGGTGGGGGCGCCGCTGTCCCCCTCGGCCGGCCGCTTTTTCACGAACCACTTGTTCGCGGCGAACAGCGCGATGACCACCGCCCAGGACAGCAGGCTCAGCACCAGCTGCGAGCGCAGTGCGGTGTCGATGAACATCTGTACGAGGATGGCGAGGATGCCGAGCGCGGTCAGTCCGGAAAGCACTGGGAAGAGCCACATCTTCACGCGGAGCTTCGAGTCCGGGGTGCGGTAGCGCAGGACGATCTGGGAGATCGCGATCAGCAGGTAGACGAAGAGGATGATCGCGCCGCTGGAGTTCAGCAGGAACGCGAAGATGGTGTCCGGCGAGACCGCGGCGGCGATCACGCACAGGAAGCCGACGACCGAGGACGCCAGGATCGCGTTCGCCGGCACGCCCCGGTTGGTGACCTTGACCAGTGCCGCCGGCGCCTCCCTGCGGGCGGCCAGGACGAAGAGCATGCGCGAAGCGGTGTACATGCCCGAGTTCAGGCAGCTCAGTACCGCGGTGAGCACCACGGCGTTCATCACATGGTCGGCGTACGGAATGCCCATGGCGTTGAACGCGGCCACGAACGGCGACGCCGACACACTCTCGTCGTTCCACGGGACGATGAGCACGAGCAGCAGCACTGCCCCGACGTAGAAGATCAGGATGCGCAGGATCACCGAGTTGGCTGCCTTCGCCACCGCCCGCTCGGGATCCTGGGACTCGGCAGCGGCGATCGTCGCGATCTCGGCGCCGACCATCGAGAAGATGACGGTGACGATTCCGACGGTGATCGCGCCGAAGCCCAACGGCATGAATCCGCCGTGACTGGTCAGGTTCGAGAAGTCCGCACCCTTTCCGGGCCACAGACCCAACACGAATGCGGCGCCGACCGCGATGAACGCGATGATCGCGGCCACCTTGATGCCGGCGAACCAGAACTCGAACTCCCCGTAGGAGGCCACCGAGAACAGGTTCGTCGCCGTCATCAGCACCATGAAGATCAACGCGGACAACCACAGCGGCACGTCCATCCAGTACTGCACGATCTTGGCCCCGGCGATCGCCTCGAAGCCGACGACGATGACCCAGAAGTACCAGTACAGCCAGCCGACGGAGAATCCCGCCCAGTGCCCCAACGCATTGCGCGAGTAGTCCGCGAACGATCCTGTCGACGGGTTGGCCACGGCCATCTCGGCGAGCATCCGCATCACCATGATGATGAGCACGCCGGCCATGCCGTACGTCAGGAAAGCACCGGGCCCGGTGTCTGCGATGACGACGCCCGATCCGACGAACAAGCCGGCGCCGATGACGCCGCCGATGGCGATCATCGTCAACTGGCGCTGATTGAGGGCCTTCTTCAGGGTTGGTGCAGCACTCATGTCAACCTCCGACGGCGTGGGAGAAGAACCGGTGCTGAGTACCCACCGGTGATCCACATCACTCACCCGCCGCGGATGTGCCCGTCACCAGCGATAGTCGAGGAACTTTCCGTCGAACGTGACCACCACGCGGTCGCCGTCGGGGTGCTCGCGGCGCTTGATGTCGACGTTGAAGTTGATGGCGCTCATGATGCCGTCACCGAACTCCTCGTGGATCAGCTCCTTGAGCGCGGGCCCGTACACGGCCAGCGCCTCGTGGAACCGGTAGATGGTGGGATCGGACAGCTTCGCGGGATCGATGCCGCGACTGGGCTGCAACTGCAGGCTCTCGGCGACCGTGGTGTCGAGGTCGAGCAGCGCACACACCCGTTCGGCCTGTGCCGCCTCCATCGGATGCTGTCCGAGCAGAGCCGCCACGCACCACACCAGGGGCGCGTCGATCTCGTCGGCGATGTCGCTCCAGCTGAGCTTCTTGCGGATTGTGCCGCCGCGATGAGCTCTGCGGCATCGCTTTTGGGCATGATCGGGGTCATCGCAGGACCCGCCCCGCAGCGCCGACCAGCGAGCGATCCTCGGTGGGCAGCTCGACCAGCCTGGTCTCGCCGGTGCGGGCATGGGTGGCGAACAGGGTCAGGCCCACGAACGTCAGACCTCCGACCAGATTGCCGAGGACCGTCGGGATCTCGTTCCAGATCAGGTAGTCGGCGATCGAGAAGTCACCGCCGAGCATCAGGCCCGACGGGAACAGGAACATGTTGACGATGGAGTGCTCGAACCCCATGTAGAAGAACAGCATGATCGGCATCCACATCGCGATGACCTTGCCCGAGACACTCGTCGACATCATCGCCGCGACCACACCGGTGGACACCATCCAGTTGCACAGCACTGCGCGGATGAACAGCGTCAGCATGCCTGCGGCGCCGTGCTCGGCGTAGCCGACGGTCCGGCTGTGACCGATCTCCCCGAGACGCTGGCCGACCTCGTTGGGGTCGACGCTGAACCCGAACGTGAACACCACCGCCATCATCAGCGCCACCACGATTGCGCCGCCGAGGTTCCCGACGAACACCAGGCCCCAGTTGCGCATCATGGAGCGGAACGTGACGCCCCGCCGCTTGTCCAGCATGGCCAGGGGTACCAGGGTGAAAACGCCTGTCAGCAGGTCGAACCCGAGAAGGTACAGCAGACAGAAGCCGACCGGAAACAGGACCGCGCCGAGCAGCGGGTTACCGGTCTGCACAGTGATCGTCACCGCGAACGCCGCGGCCAGGGCGAGGATGGCACCCGCCATGAACGCACGGATCAGGGTGTCACGGGTCGACATCAGAGCTTTGGACTCGCCGGCATCGATCATCTTGCCGACGAATTCGCTCGGACTCACATAGGACATGTGGAACCTTTCGGGAGCGGGGTGTTCCCGAAAGAGTTCCCGGAGCGTATTGCCGATTCGAAACATCACGTGGACAGTCGTGTTGCCTGACCCTCACATCGGCTGGTGCAGGCTGTGAGGGCTGCGCGTCAGGCGACGCGGTTGACGTGAGCTGCGGATTCACCGATGGTCGCGGAGCCGTCGACGCCGATCATCGTGCGCATCAGCTTCGCGTGCTCGCGCCGGCCACGCTGATCGGCGCGGTCGATGCCGCCGGGCAGGGTGAGCGCGGCGGCGCTGCGGGCGAGGTTCACCGGCAGCCGCAGCAGCGGGTACCACGGCAGCCCGTGGGACGGCAGGCCGAGTGACGCGACCGCGCGACGCCCGAGGAAGGCGCTGGTGATCGACAGGTGCTGGGCGCGGGCCAGCCGCCGCCGCACGCCCGTCAGGGTGTCGTAGTGCCATGCGAGCGGATCGTCGATCATCGGTGCCGCCAGTTGCCTACTGGATTCGTCGGGGGCGGCCAGCGCGGACAGCGTGTGCGCCAGCACCCGCACGCTGTCGCGGAAATCCTGTGGCAGCCAGGCATCTTCGACGCCGATCAGCCAGCCGACGTAGCGGGTCAGATGGGCGACGGCGTTGTATTCCGACGGTGAGAGCACCACCCCCATGCCCATCGCCCCGACCGCCGGGGCGACGAGCGCGCCGACCAGCGTCGCGGCCATGTCGGTCTGGTTGACGGGCAGTCCCCACTCCTCGGGTCGCCAGTCCGGCATCGCCGCCACGTGCCGCCGGACGAACGAGTGGATCAGCCGCACCCGAATGGTCGAGCGGTATCCGATACCTCTGCCTTCGAGACCGCCCTCGGAGATGACGTCCATGGCCCACTGCATGGTCTCGGCGAACCGCTTGTTGGAGCCCTTCTCCAGGGCGCCCGTGCGCAGCAGCGTCTTGTTGAAGCCGGAGAACTGGTAGCCGCCGAGCAGGGACACATCGCGGGCGACGTACATGCCGTCCGCCCCACCCCGGCGCAGGGCGCGCTGCCCCTTTCGCAGGAGCGCGAGATCCACCCAATCCGGCAGCACCTCAACGCTTTCGAAGAACTCGCGTAGCGGCGCCGGCGCGTCGGGCACGCTCGCGATGCCGCCGTGGAGGGCGCGATCGAACAGCGGCCGCGTCTGCTCCATTCCGGTCGCCGCCATCCACTCGACCAGGCGGTCCATCGGCCCGTCACCGACCGTGAGGCGTTCCCCGAGGTCCTGCCACTGCTGCGGGTCCGGGTTCCGGATGGCCAGGGCGGTCGCGAGGGCGCGAACGCCGGCCGGGATCGGCCGCGGACGGTCAGGGTGGCGCTTCGGAACGGGCACGCTCACTGCAGCTCCTCCTTGAGCTCACTTCTGACAACACATGTAGTCAAAAGGGAGATTATGTCGAGGGCAGACGCGTGTCAACGAGGGACGGGCCGATGACAAGGGGTATCCCCCATTGCTCCCCCGCGGTGGCGTCCGCAGACTCAAGTGCACGGTCGCTGGCGAGGAGGCGGGGCAGACATGGCACTCGACAGGTACATCGGACGGGTGGGGGCGCTGGCGGTCGCGCTCGGCATCGGATCGGCCGTGGCGGCGATGCCCGGGCAGGCGTCGGCCAAACCCGACGCCGATGGCGGCTCGGGCATGTCAGAGACTTCGGTCAGCGGTCCGGCCAGAGCCGGATCCGGCACCGACGCGACATCCCGCTCGGGAAAGCCGGCGCAGTCTGAGCGCAGTGCGGCAACGAAACCGTCCGGAGGATCCGATCCGCCAGACCGTTCACCCCGGGAGGTCGCGGTCACCGAGGAGACGACGTCCGGCGAGACCGCCGACGACGAGGCCGAGCCTGTCGAAGAAACCCGGGACACCGTCGAGATCGTTCCGCCGACCGAACCGGTCACGCCGGCATCGGCCGTCGAGACCGAGGACGAGCCGGACTCCCCGCGTCCTCGTCGCTGCTGTGGTTCCTCGGCGCGGCCGGCCGCCGTCAGACCGACCAGCAGGCCGGTCCCGACCGTGACGCGGCGTCGCAGACGGCTGCTCAGGCCGAAGCCCCGATCGCGGCGACGCCGGTTCCCGGCGATGCGTCAGCCTCACCGATCATCGGCGTCGACGGCACGGTCTACCAGGTCACCAGAACATCATCGGCCGGTGGCCAGTTCAGCACGGTGACCATCCTCGACAACACCGGGCAGATCGTCAGCTCCGGAGAGGTCCGCGGCACCGTCATGGACGCGGTCGCCCGGCCCGACGGCACACTGGTCGTGTTCAGCCGGCGCTTCATCAGCACCACTGTCTCCACGGTCAGCAGCGACGGCACCGTGACCCCGATCGCCAATCTGCTCGGCACGCCGCTCAACCCACCGCGGGTGGGCCCCGACGGTGCACTGTACTTCGGCGCCGGGTTACCCGATCTGCTCTCCCCGGTCGGCGCCAACGTCGGCTACCGCACCTATCGGATCTCCCCCCGTAATACCGTGCGCGCCTTCGCCTTTGACACCGATGTCGCCATCGCCGACGACGGTACGGCATATCTGGTGTCCCGCCGGTACGGCATCTCGGTGCTTCGGGTGATCCCGACGGCCGGGTTGGGCAGGACGACCCTGTTGCCTCTGGGTACCGATCCGAGCGCCCCGGTTCTGGGTCCGGATGGGACCGCGCATGTCACCGCGGGAGTGACCTGGTTCGGATCCCCGCAGACCCGGGTGTACACCGCGACCGGCGACTCGATCGCGGCGCACACGGTTGCCGGCCTGCCCGCCGGTGCCGTGGTCGGCGCCGACGGCGTGTACCTGGCGACGTTCGTCGAGCCCGGATCGGAGGGCCCTGGCACGTCGTATGTCTCGCGGCTCACCGCGGGCGGGGTGGGCACGTCCGGCCTCATCGAGGGCCGCATCGCGGAGTTCCAGGTCACCGCCGAGGGCACGGTGTTTGCGCCGATCGACGGCGCGGGCGCTGAAACCCCGGTGGCGGTCATCGACCGCGACGGCACGGTGCACACGGTGCTGCTGCCGGGCACCCTTGTCGTCGGTCGGCGGGCGATTCGGGACGGCGGCACGTACAACGTCGAGGACGTCGGCTACGTCAACTACGCCACCGGCGGCCGAGAGTACGTCGCCGTGCTGAGCGCCGACGGCACGGTCGCGCGCACCATCGAGCTTCCCGAGGGAGCCACCGGCGGTTCGGTGTTCTACAGCCCCGACGGGGCGGCATTCGAGATGCTGGAGTACCGAGACGCACAGGGACAGACGACTTTCCGCCAGATCCTCGCCCTGGCCTCCACGACCTATACCGACAAGGTGCCGGGCGGCCGGTTCACCTATGTCCGCGACGCGGTGGTGTTCGGTCCGGACGGCGTCGGTTACTTGCTGACGGGCTCCGTATCCACCCAGATCGGGGCGTCCCAGGACCTCGACGTCCTCGGTTTCAACGCCGCCGGCGAGACCGTGTCGCGCGCCGGCGGCCTCACCAACCCGGTGACCACGTATGAGAACAACCCCTACCGGACGGTGCTCGCGTTCGGCCGTGACGGTACCGCCTATGTGACCTTGTACTTCACCCCGGACGATCCGGGCGTCTACGCGGTGACGGCCGCCGGCGCGCAGAAGGTGGTCGACCTCGAATATGTCCAGTACCACCAGGGCTTTCCGCCGACGTTCGGCCTCGACGGCACCGGGTACGTGACGTCGGCGGAGCTGCTGAGCGGGGACGCCGACGGCATCGCACTCGTCACGGTGTTCTCGCCCGTCACCGACCTCTGATCCGCGTCCGTCGGCGCGGACGTCACTCAGCTCTCGACGTCCATCTCCACCAGCACCCGGCGGAGGAGCTTGCCGGTCGCGTTGCGCGGCAACTCGTCGACGAACACCACGTCGCGCGGAACCTTGTGGCGGGCCAGGTTCTCCTTGACGTGCCGCTTGATCTCCTCGGGCTCTCTGGCCGCGCCGGGTTCGGTGACGATGAAGGCCCGCAACCGCTTTCCGAACTCCACATCGTCGACGCCGACGACAGCCACCTCGGCGACGTCCGGCCGCTCCTCCAGCAGTTGCTCGACCTCCTGCGGGAAGACGTTCTCCCCGCCGGAGACGATCATGTCGTCATCGCGGCCGTCGACGAACAACAGGCCGTCGTCGGTGAAGTGACCCATGTCGCCGCTGGACATGAAGCCGTCGATGATCTGCTTGCTGCGGCCGTCGGTGTACCCGGAGAACGGTGCGCCGTTACGGACGAAGATCCGGCCACGCCGGTTCGTGCCGTGGATGCGCTGGTCGTTCTCGTCGTAGAGAACGACCTCGCAGGTGACGGGCGCGCGGCCCGCCGTACCGGGTGCCGCGCGCAGTTCGGCGGGTGTGGCGACGCTGGCGATGGCGCATTCGGTGGACCCGTACATGTTGTAGAGAACGTCGCCGAAGGTGTCCTGCACCCGGTTGGACAGCTCCGGGCTCAGCGCCGAACCAGCGATCAGGATCACCTTCAGCGACGACGTGTCGTACTTGGCGATGACGTCGGGTCCGAGCTCGACCATTCTGTGCAGCATCGTGGGGACGGCGACCAGCATGTCGGCCTTGTGCGTCGCGATGAGCTCCAACGTCTTCTCGGCCTTGAAGCGCCGAGAGGTCACGATCTTGTTCCCGAACGCGGCGCCGACGGTGTAGGTGGCCCAACCGGTGCTGTGGAAGATCGGCGACACGATCACCATGGTTCCCTTGTGGGGGAACGGGATTCGGTCGATGATCTGAGCCGTCGCCAGCGGTGAGACACTGTCGCGCGGCGCCCCTTTCGGAAGCCCGGTCGTGCCACTGGTCAGGATGACCGACCCGCCTGATTTGTCCGGCGCCGGCAACGGCTCCGTCGAATTCGCGGTGACGATGTCGTCGAGGGTCGGGACCCCCGGAGGCACCTCCGTGCCGTCGTCGACCCAGGTAAGCACCCGTGGCATGTCGGCAGGGAGAGCCTCGAGGAGCCCGAGGAACTCGCTGTCGTGCAGGACGACGGCGACGTTCTCGCGCTTGCAGACCTCGGCGAACTGCGGCTTGGCGAAGCCGGTGTTCATCAGCACCATCCGCGCGCCGAGCTTGCCGCAGGCCGCCATGGTGATGACCAGACCGCGGTGGTCCCGGCACAGCACGCCGACCACCGAGCCCGCAGACACACCGAGCCGGCGCAGCCCGTGCGCCAGCGCCCACGACTGATCGTCTACCTGCTTGTAGGTCAGCGTTCCGCGTTCGTCGACGATCGCGGGCAGGTCCGCGTACTTACGTCCGCCCTGGATCGCCATCGTGGCCTGCGGGCCGTAGACGCGGGACAGCTTGGCCGTGCGCACCGACGCCGGAAGATCGGAGAAGTCGATGATGCCGGTGTCGATGAGGCGTTTGAGCGCTCGACCCGACTCGGATACCTGCTGCAGCTTCTGCCGAACGCTGCCCAGCGCGTCATTCATCTCGAGGCCTCCTCGCCCAGGTCGCTTGCATGCAAGGTAGCAAGTGTCGGTACCTGCCGACATCACACGTTGTCAGACCTGTGGCCGAGAACGCGAAATATGTTGCTGCGCAATCCTTCTCGCAGCTCCGCGGCCGAAGCGTTAGAGTTGACCGATGGCACGTGCCTGCCCGCTGGTGATCATCGCCGCGGTCCTGGGACTGACCGTCCTCGCCGCGGGCGGCGGACGGGCAGCGGCCGCACCGGGGCAGGATGATCACGGCGCGCCGGTCATACCCCCACCCGCCTTTCCGGCGCTACCGCTGCCGGTACTGCCCATCCCGGCGGGACTGCCGCCGTTCCCCTACCCCGCGGACGTTCCTTTGGTGCAACTGCCGGCCGACATCCCCACCGTCGAGTTCCCGGCCGCGGTGCCACCGGTGACATTGCCCGGCCCCGTTCCCTCCGTGCAGTTGCCCGCCGCCATCCCGCCGATCCAGTTGCCGGCCCCGATCCCGCGCGGGTTGTTGTAGCGGCGGCGGTCGCCGGCAAGGGTCGGGGCGCGCTGCGGACTCCACCAGCATCGGCGACATCCTCAGGCGCGTGACGCGTGCCTACGACTGGTTTCCGCGGCCTTCAGCGAGCGGGGCCTGCGTTGGTCAGCAGCAGGGCCGCCTCGTTGTAGGGAAACAGGCGATAGAACGGACGCGCACGCGCGACGACGAGCGGCGCGGCCTCGGCCTTGCTCACCACCCGTGGGTCGGTGAGCACGACGGCGCGTCCGCGCTTGTGCAGCACCGTCGGTCCTCCTGCAAGGACGTTCTTGACCCAGTCCGTCTGCAGGCCGTAACCGATCAGAATGGCGTAACCGTCGGCGGTCTCGAAGACGAGAAGAGGTGTCCGGTACGGCCTGCCCGACTTCCTTCCGACGTGCTCGAGCGTTCCGAGGTTCGGAAGCCACGGCGTGAGCGATCTGGCCGCTGGGTTGGTGACGCGCCGGTTGAACTCTGCGACTCGGCGGGGCATGCGCATACTCCGACGATAGCGCCGGGATCGTCTGTCACCCCCTCCCCTGGCAGGCCACGTACCGTCGAGGTCATGGTGTTGGCGCGGGAAGTGGCGGCGATCAGGAGCGGCCTGGGCCGCGCGGTGTTCGGGATGGTGGCAGGGCCGGACGGGCCGGACAACCGCGCACGGATCCACGGCACGCCGGGTCCGCGGTGGTTCGCCGAGGACCGCCCGATCCGGCGGGTGCACGCCGACGCGTCGATGTTCGTCGGCGGCCTGCGCGCACTGCTGCTTCAGTCGCTGCATCCGCTGGCGATGGCGGGCGTCGCCGAGCACTCCGACTACCGCGCCGATCCGTGGGGACGTCTGCAGCGCACCAGCACATTCCTCGCGGTCACGACCTTCGGGCCCGACGCCGAGGCGCAACGGGCGGTCGACAAGGTCCGCGGCATCCACCGCCGTGTGCGCGGCGTCGCGCCCGACGGCACACCGTATGAAGCCGGCGATCCCCACCTTCTCGAGTGGGTGCACATCGCGGAGATCGACAGCTTCCTATTGGCCCACCAGCTCTACGGGGCGCAGCCTCTCGACCAGGCGGGCCGCGACGGCTACGTCGCCGACACCGCCCGTGTCGCACGTGCTCTCGGAGTGTCGAATCCTCCCCGCACCGAAGGCGAGTTACGCGAGCGGATCAAGGCCTACCGACCGGAGCTGCGCGGCACCTCCGCAGCCCGGGACGCCGCGCGATTCCTGCTGTTGACGCCGCCGCTGCCGTTGCCGGCACGTGCTCCGTACGGCGTCCTGGCCACCACCGCGGTGGCGATGCTGCCCGGGTGGGCACGAAAGCCGTTGTGGCTGCCGCACTTTCCGCCCCTGGAAGCGACGGCCGTGCGCGCCGCCGGACGAGTGCTCGTCGGCGGGATCCGGTGGGTGATGACGGCCGGTCAGGAAGAGCAGGCTGCCGGGAGTCCGGCGCCGGTCACGCTGAGGTAAATCTCCCGCGCGGCTCCCCGTCAGCCGTTGGGGGCAGGGACCGGTGCCGTGGTCGTCGTCGTCACGGTCTCGGTCGGCGCCGTGGTCTCGGTGGTCACCGTCGTGGTGGGAGTCGGGCTGTCGGTCGTGGGCGGCGGCGTCGTCGGGGTCGTCTCGGACGCGGTGTTCGGCGGTACAGCGGGTGCCACCGTTGTCGTGACGGTCGACGTGGACGTAGAGGTCGAGACCGACGTCTCGGTACTAGCGGGGCTGATCACGCCGCACGCGATGCGGGTATCCGCGCCTTGTTCCGCACCCGGCATGTCGGCGCCCTCGTGCAGCAGGATCGAAGAGCCGTCGGGTCCCGTGAGCTGCTCTTCAGTAAAGGCATCGGTGGTGGCGACGAGCTTGCCGTTCCCGTCGGACCGGACGAGCAGCGGCGGCAGGTCGCCGGCAGCCGGCATGCCGGTCATACCCTCACCCTGGAAGTGGTCACCGGCGGAGTTGAAGTCGCCGACCGGTCCGCCGTCAGGGGCAGGCGAGTTCGGCTCACACCGGCCGAACGCGTGGATGTGCAGGCCGTGGAATCCCGGAGAGAGACTGGCACCGTCAACGGTTTCGACTGTCACAGTGGCGAATCCGCCGGTGAAATCAATGGTGGCGTCGGCGACAGCCTTGTCATCGATTGTCTTCAGTTGGGTCTTGAGTTGTTGCGCGTCAGCGTTCGACGACGACGGGGTGGTGGTCGAGGACTCGTCCTCACCGGGCTGACTGGAACAACCGCTCAGAATGGCGGCGGGCGTGGCGAGCAGAGCGATGGCGGCGGTGACATGCTTGTTCATCTGAGGCGCCTACCCCTTCGACGCCGACTCAAACTGGCAATTCACTGGACGACACTGTCGGATCGGGGCCGAACCTGAAGTTGTGGTCGACCCCGGGCCGAGAACTCGCCAAGAAGTTCAGACTCGGCAGACGTCTCGGTCGGTTGTCCAACAGTTTTGGCTGCGGTGCGGCTGGGCGCCGGGCAGCCTCCGCATCCCCATCGGCGTCGGCGTCCACAAGTGGCGTTATGTGATCGCGTGCGACGGCTTCCCATACGGCATAGGGGATCGTTGACCAGCTTGCGACTCGAGTCGCGTGGCAGGAAAGTCCGATGCTGATGGGGCCGACGTGAACCGCAGACTGGACATGGCTGAGCCCGGACCTATACGTCGCGCGCGCGCCGGCAGATCCCTGTTGCATCACGGAGCAACCTATGGGTGCTGGCCGAAGGGTCCACGCCACCTCGGACGTTCCGCGTCAGTTGGCGGTGGCCGTGGGTGGTGGTTGGTAGGGGTGGTACCACTTCCAGTAGAGGCGTTCACCCGACGGTCCCCGGTAGGGCGGGACGGCCGGCGGGGGTTGGGTGGGCGGCCGGGCCAGCGTGCCGGACTGCAGTGGGCGGCCGGTGTGGTCGGTGACGGCGAGCTGGTGTGCGGGTCCGGTGATGACGATGATGCCGCGGTGGTGCGCGCGGTGGTGGTAGGGGCAGACCAGCACGAGGTTGTCGAGCTCGGTGTCTCCGCCGTCTTCCCAGTGCACGATGTGGTGGGCGTGCAGGCCTCGGGTGGCCCCGCAGCCGGGGACCACGCAGCTGCGGTCGCGGTGTTCCAACGCGCGACGCAAGCGGCGGTTGACGGTGCGGGTGCTTCGTCCGGCGCCGATCGGGCGGCCGTGACGTTCGAACCACACCTCGCAGGTCGCATCACAGCTCAGGTAGCGGCGCTCCCCGGCGGTCAGCAGCGGGCCCAGATGCAACGCGGCCAGCTTGGATTCGACATCGACGTGCACGACGACGGTGGTGTGCTGACCATGAGGGCGGCGCACCGCTTCGGCATCCCAGGAAGCCTCGACCAGCGCCAGGAACGCCTCGGCGAGATTGGGCAGCGGGGGCCGGTGCGGGCCCTCGTCGCTGTCGGCGTGCTCGCGGGTCCACTGGGCGATCAGGGCATCTTTGTGCGAGTGCAGAGCGGCCTGAAACGTCGCGGCCTGCTCATGGGGCAGCTTGATCCGCCAGTAGGTGTAGTCGGCGTCGCAGGAAGTGGTGATCTCGGCGGTCGGTAGCGACGGTGGTTCAGGCTCGTCATGATCGGGCAGGTCGTGGTCGGGCTCGTCGCCGTCGTCGGCGGACGGTTCGGGTTCGGGTCGGGGTTCCTGTTTGATCGCGGTGCGCAACTGGCTGACCGAGGCATTCTGCGCCAACCGTGCGTAGTGGTCGTCAGAGCCCTGACCGGCGCCCTCGGCGATCACCCCGACCTGATCGACAGAAAGGCGTCCCTCGCGCAATGCCTGGGTGCAGCGCGGGAACTCGGCGGCCCGGTCGGCGATCGCGACGATTCTCTCGGCGTTTCCTGCGGAGGTGCCCAGCTTCCACGCCACCAACGCCGCGATCGAGCGGGCTCCAGTCGCACCCCAGAGTTGATCGCCGTCGATCTCGGCGACGATGTCGACGATGCGCCCGTCGATGGCGTTGCGCTGGCCGGCGAGCTCGGACAGTTCGTCGAACAGGGCCTCCAACCGCGCTTCCCGAGGCGGGCTCGGGATGAAAGACGGTGCGCTGCCTGGCCGCATGACCCCAGAGTGGCAGAGAGGTCTGACAAATCCGGGTTCGATTGCGAGCCAACCAGTTCAACCTTCGCGAGACTGCCTTCACGGTCGTGACAACGGGCCCATCAACGACCCTGAGTGCAGTCTGGGGCCGCCCGGCTGCGGGCACCGGTATCTGAAGGCTGATGCCGCGATCAGCCACATCTCGAACCTCTTCTGCTCACTACGCCCAGGTGACACGGCTTCCCTACAATCGGCATCCCGAGCCGGCTACGCCCAGAGGCTTTCAATGGGCGCGTTGACGCGGCGACGTCGGTGCCTGAGGCGCGATCTCCAGGTGCGCCGGACCCGCGGTGCCCCCAGTCGGACTCGAACCGACACTTGGCGGATTTTAAGTCCGCTGCCTCTGCCAATTGGGCTATGGGGGCCTGGCCGCTGATCCTAACGATCCGCCGCGGCCCGGGTTTGCGTCTGCCCCGCCCAGGCAATCCGTCATCACCTCAACTGCCAGGAGTCGCCATGGCACCGTCATCGACCGCCGCGACCGCCGTCCTCGACGGCCTACCCGGCATCCGCGCGTGGCAGGAGGACTTCTACCGCGACCTGCACCGCCACCCCGAGCTGTCGCACCAGGAGCACCGAACCGCGGCGAAAGTCGCCGAAACGCTGGCCGGCTACCGCGTCCACACCGGCGTCGGCGGCACCGGGGTGATAGGCATCCTCGACAACGGCCCCGGCCCGACGGTGCTGTTGCGCGCCGACATGGACGCCCTGCCGGTCCTGGAGGACACCGGTCTGCCCTACGCCAGCAGTACGCGCGCCACCGATGCGACCGGGCACGAGGTCCCCGTGATGCACGCCTGCGGGCACGACGCCCACGTCACCGCACTGCTCGGCGCTGCGCGGCTGATGGCCGACGGTCGCAGCAACTGGGGTGGCACCCTGGTGGCGCTCTTCCAGCCCGCCGAGGAGACCGGCGATGGAGCCCGCGGGATGGTCGACGACGGACTGGCGAAACTTCTGCCACCCGTCGACGTGTGCCACGGTCAACACGTCATGCCCTTCCCCGCCGGCACGATCGGCGTGCACGCCGGTCCGTTCATGGCCTCTGCCGACAGCATGCGGATCACCGTGTACGGCCGGGGAAGTCACGGATCGATGCCGCAGGCGTCCGTCGATCCGGTCGTCCTCGCCGCGATGATCGTCGTGCGCCTGCAGACCGTCGTCTCACGGGAGGTCAGCCCCGCGGAGTCCGCAGTGCTCACCGTCGGCAGCATCACTGCCGGCTCCAAGAGCAATGTGATCCCCGACCGCGCCGTCCTGCAGCTCAACATCCGGACATTCAACGACGCGACACGCACCGCCGTCCTCGACGCCGTCCGCCGGATCGTCACCGCCGAGTGCATGGCGTCGCGATCGCCCCGGGATCCGGAGTTCGAACTGTTTGATCGATTCCCATTGACCGACAACGACATCCCCACCACTGAGCGTGTCACGCACGCGTTCACCGACATGTTCGGTGAACGTTGCGTGGAGCTACCCCAGGGCGCTGGTAGCGAGGACTTCAGCGACATCCCGCGAGCACTCGGCGTGCCCTACACCTACTGGGGCGTCGGCTGCGTCGATCCCGACGTCTACCGCACGGCGGCCGAAGCAGGCTCGATCAACCAGGACATCGCCGTGAACCACTCACCGCGGTTCGCACCGGTGATCCAGCCGACGCTCGACACCGCCACGCAGGCGCTCATCACCGCCGCTCTGGCCTGGCTGACCCCGGCCTAGCTCGTCGGCGGCTCGTAGTGCGCCTGCGGGTGCTTCCGGTGCCATTCCTCCTGCTGGAGTTGGACTTTGCGGTGCGTGCGGGCCAACCAGGCCAGGCCGCCGGCGATGAGAAGCACCGCCAGAACCACTCCGACGATGCCGGTGATCGTGCTGCTGTTGGCGAACGAGAACAGTCCGACGACCAGTGACAGGACGCCGAGGCCGACAGCGATCAAACCCGGTGCGTTGACACCGGCTTTCATCGTCTCGCCGGCGTGCTGGCGGGTGGTGCGGGCGTGGTCGACGGGATCTTGCGACGTATCAGGCATGAGGGCTCCTCCTCGCGGTCGTGTCGTTATTGGTAAGACGGGTATTGCGCCTGCTTGAGCGCACGCGCCAGGTGCGCGGCGTTGCGTGCCGCGGCGGCGGTGGTCGAGGCCACCTGTTCGGGGACTTCGTCGAGGTCTTTGTAATCACCGGACTCCATGGCCGGCCCGTTCCAGTACGTGCACCCCTGCGCGGGAATGCTGTAGCCGACGTCGTTGAGCGCCTGGAACAGGTCGGCGACGACCTTGTGGGCGCCGTCTTCGTTCCCGACCACGGCGACGAGGGCGACTTTACCCACCATCACGGGACGTTCCTGCTCGTCGGTGTTGGACAGCTCGGCGTCGAGCCTTTCGAGCACGCGCTGTGTCACCGACGCGGGATGACCCAACCATATCGGCGAGCTGAGCACCAGAATGTCTGCGGCCAAGATCTTTTCGCGAATCTGTGGCCACTGATCACCTCCACCCATATCGGCCTCGACGCCCGGGGCGATGTCGTAGTCGACACAGCGCACCTGTTCGCAGTCAACACCGTGCGCCCGCAGGTTCTCGAAGACGTGCTCGGCCATCAGCGCGCTACTGGATTCCGCAGGACTCGGCTTCAAACTGCAGATCAGAGCCACGGCGCGCAGCGACTGCTGATTGTGCTCCATGCCGACGAGATACCCGACGCCTCTGTCACCAAACGGCGAGGGCCATCACGTCACACGTTTGAAAGTAATTGCGTGGGGCATCTGTTCCCGCATGAGCAGCCCCCGCGAAGAAAAGGCCGAAGCCGATACCGACGCCGACCCCAAGGTCGCCGGTTCACGGGCATCCGAAGGCGACGACGACCCGTCCGACGGACCGTACGTGGGGCGTTCGAGCTCGGACGACGACTTCGACGCCGGCGAGTCGGGTGCCGAAGCGCGCAGTGACGACTGACGGCTGCACCGGGACCGGGTGACTCGACGTCACCCCCACGGGACCGGCCACACCGATCCCGGGCGCCGAAGCGTCAGTGATTGCGCAGTTTGTCGATGAGCTTGCCTTTGGTGAGGTGGGAGTAACCCGACATCCCCAGTTGCTTGGCTCGCTGTTTGAGGTCGCTGACCGTCCAGTCGTCGTACGACCCGGACTGTCCGCCTCTGCGTCCGACCGAGGATTTACCCTGGGCAGCAGCAGCATTCGAAATGCGGGCTGCCTTCTCCTTCGAGTTCCCCTCTCGCCGGAGATCTTCGTACATCTTCTCGTTCTTGATCGATGAGTTGGGCATAGAACTCGGACCTCCTACCGATTGCTCTGTCGATTGGTTTCCCGGCCCGTCAGCAACCAAACCCGATCAACCACGTGCAACCCGCTTGATGAGTGTCCGGGTGGCCTTCTCCAGGATCGCCTGCGTCTCGTCGGGTTCTTTCGCCTTCTCAGCGCGGCGCACGGCCGACGCGATGGTCATGCCCTTGGCGTATCCGTCGACGACCCGAGGGTCGACATAGGACGCCCTGGCGACGGCGGGCGTGTTGCCCAGCTCAGACGACACCTCCTTCATCACCGCCGACGTCTCCTTCTTGATACGGGTCGCCGACGTCGGCTCCTTCGCGTCAGCAAACGCCGCGGCGGCGAGCACTGTGCCGTGCCACGTGCGCAGATCCTTGACGGTGAACTCTTCACCGACGAGCTCTTTGAACCGGGCATTGAGATCGTCGGCGCGCAGGTCGACCCACGCGCCGTCGGCCCCTCCGCGGCATACCAGCAGGCGCCCGGACCTGTCCTCTCTGCGCATCAGTGAGCGCACGGCACGAACCACCTCGGGATCGTCGATCTCGACGTTGCGCTGCACGCCGCTCTTGGCCGGATACTCGAACACCACCGAGCCGTTCCGCAGCGTCACGTGCTCGCACAGCAACGTCGCGAGCCCGTAATGCTCGAATTCCTCGGCTGACTGCTCCCCGCCGGCGCGGAAGTATCCCCGGTCCAGCAGCTGCAGGGCGAGTGCCAGCACCCGATCGCGTTCCAGCCCGCGCCTGCCCAGATCCTTGGCGATCTGCGCACGCCACTCGGGAAGCCGGACCGACAACTCCAGCACGCGGTCGAACTTCTCCTCGGCCCGTTCCTGCTGCCACCGCTCGTGGTACAGGTATTGCCGCCGACCGGCGACGTCGGTGCCGACGGCCTGGATGTGCCCGTTCGGGCTGGGACTGATCCAGACGTTCTTCCACGCCGGGGGGATCACCAGATCTTTGATGCGCTGGGCGGTGTCGGGGTCGGCCAGCAGCTCACCGTCTGGACCGTAATACGCGAAGCCTTTACCGCGACGCTTACGGACGATCCCCGCCGAATTCAGCTTGCTTCGTGTGAGCCGCACTGCCGGGCACCTCGTTCATACCGTGACGTTGTCGTCGCGGAATACCCAATTCAGGTGTCCCCCACACTATTCGGCCAGCTCAGGGCTTCAGGATCACCTTGACGGCACCGTCCTGCTTCTTCTGGAAGATCTCATAGGCGTGGGGGGCCTGATCCAGGGGCAGCGTGTGGGTGGCGAAGGTGTCGACGCCCAGTGGATCCTCGTCGGTCAGCAGCGGCAGGATGTCATCGACCCACCGCTTGACGTTGGCCTGGCCCATGCGCACCTGAATCTGCTTGTCGAACATCGTCAGGATCGGCATCGGATCCGCCATACCCCCGTACACACCGATCACCGACAGCGTGCCCCCGCGCCGCACGCAGTCGATCGCCGTGTACAGCGCATCGAGACGGTCGACGCCCGCCTTCTTCATCATCGGCTTCGCGATGGCGTCGGGCAGGAACGCCGTCGCATCCTGCACGGCCTTGGCCACCGGCGATCCGTGCGCCTCCATACCGACCGCGTCGATGACCGAATCGCTGCCACGACCGCTCGTCAGGCGGCGGACCTCGTCGCCGACAGATCCGTCGAGCGCCGAGGCGTCGATGGTGTGGATGCCCCGGGCCTTGGCCCGCGCGAGCCGTTCGGCCACGAAGTCGACGGCGAACACCGTGTGCCCCTTGTGCTGGGCGATCCTGGCCGCCATGTCGCCGATCGGCCCGAGACCGATGACGGTCACCGTCCCGCCATCGGGAATGTCGGCGTAGGCCACCGACTGCCAGGCGGTGGGTAGCACGTCGGACAGGTAGACGAACCGCGAATCATCGGGCCCTTCAGGCACTTTGATATGGGTGAACTGCGCCTGCGGCACCCGCAGGTACTCCGCCTGCCCGCCCGGAACCGAGCCGTAGAGCTCGGAGAAACCGAACAGCGCGGCCCCCATGCCCTGCTCACGCACCTGCGTGGTCTCGCATTGGGTGTACAGCTTCATGTCGCACATGAAGCAGTGACCGCAGGAGATCTGGAACGGGATCACCACCCGGTCGCCGACCGACAGGTTCGACACCTCCGCGCCCACCTCGCGCACGATTCCCATCGGTTCGTGCCCGAGGACGTCACCCTCGCTCATGAACGCCCCGAGAACCTCGTAGAGGTGCAGGTCCGAGCCGCAGATGTTGGTCGAGGTCACCTCGATGATCGCGTCGGTGGGTTGTTCGATCTTCGGATCGGCGACGGTGTCGACGCGCACGTCGCGCCGCCCATGCCATGTCACAGCCTTCATGCCCGCTCACCTACCCTGTGACGATTCCCTCAAACGTCGAGGGCCGCGCGCCGTTTCATCAAGATCAGAAGCGGCAATGCTCCGACGGCCGGAGGAGGTGCGCGATGAGTGAACAACGCAGCGGCGGTGCCGCGTTCGAGAAACTGGTGTCCCTGCTCGACTATCCGATGTTCGTCGTCACCACCGTCGTCGGCGACCGCAAGGCGGGCTGCCTCGTCGGGTTCACCTCTCAGACCAGCATCAACCCGCCCCGCTTTCTGGTCGGCCTGTCCCGGAAGAACCACACCTTCACCGTGGCCCAGGACGCCGACTACCTGGCGGTGCACATACTGCCCCGCGATCAGCCGGCGCTGGCAGAGCTGTTCGGCGGCACCTCCGGGGACTCGGTCGACAAGTTCGACGAATGTGATTGGCGCCCAGGCCCGCACGGACTACCGATCCTCGACGGCGCGACCGGGTGGTTCGCCGGCCGGGTGATCCGGCGCTTCGACGTCGGAGACCACGTCGCACACCTCCTCGAGCCTGTCGACGGCAGCGCACCGGACACGCTGGGCGAGTTGCTCAGCTTCTCCGATGTCCGCGACATCGAGCCCGGGCACGACGCATGACCGAGGTACGCACCATCTCCGGGGAGACTCCCGTCGAGGATCACGGCTACCGACCCGCCCCGCCCGGTCTGCGCGCCAACATGATCTTCAGCGCCGACGGCGCCGCCGCGTTCGGCGGGCGCGCGGGCCCGCTGTCGTGCCCCGCGGACTACCAGCTGCTGCTGGCGCTTCGCGCCTATGCCGATGTCGTACTCGTCGGCGCCGGCACCGCCCGCGCCGAAAGCTACGGTCCGGTGGCGCTTCGACCGGACCACCGCGCTCAGCGACGTGAACTGGGGCTCGGTGTGCAGCCACCGCCCCTGGCGGTCGTATCGCGCAGCGGGCGGCTTCCGGAGAGCATCTTCGCGGGTCCGGTGCCTCCGATCCTGATCACCAGCGCGCAGGGCGCGCGGGAGTGCTCCGAAAAGCGCTGCCAGATCGTGGTTTCCGGCGACGATGCAGTCGACGTTGCCGGCGCGGTGCACCAGTTGCGCAGCGACGGCATGGAGCGGGTGCTGTGTGAAGGCGGGCCGACGCTGCTCGACGAGTTGGTGACCGCCGACCTGGTCGACGAATTGTGCGTCACGCTGGCACCACGGCTGGCCGGCAGCCAGCCGGTCGGCAGCGGCACACCGGCGGACATCGCCGCGCCCGCACCCATGCGACTGGGCCGGGTGTTGGTCGACCCCGACGGCTATCTGTTCCTGACCTACCGTCGCGCGTGAAACACGCTCAGCCGGGCTCCGGTTGAATTGCCCTCAGCCGGGCTCCGGTTGAATTGCCCTCAGCCGGGCTCCGGTTGAATTGCCCTCAGCCGGGCAGTGTTTCTCCGCCGATCGGCGCCAGCACCTCGCCGCTGTAGTACGACGACATCTGCGAGGCCGCGAAGAACACGTACGACGGTGCGATCTCATCCGGTTGGGCCGCCCGCTCCATCGGGACCTGCCCGCCGAACGACTCGACCTTCTCCGCATCCATGGTCGCCGGGATCAGAGGTGTCCACACCGGGCCCGGGGCCACACAGTTGACCCGGATCCTGCGCTCCGCCAACGACTGGGCAAGCGAGTACGTCAACGCGATGACGGCCCCCTTCGTCGCCGAATAATCGATGAGGGACTTGTTGCCGCGCAATCCGTTGATGGAAGCGGTGTTGATGATCGCCGACCCGTCGGGCAGGTGGGACAGCGCCGCCTTCGTGACGTGGAAGAAGCTGTCGATGTTGACCGCGAATGTGCGACGCCACTGCTCGTCGGAGATCTCGGTCAGGTCGTCGGCCGGCGACTGGAACGCGACGTTGTTCACGACGATGTCCAGTCCTCCAAGCTCTTTCACCGTCTGCTCGACGGTGCTGCGGCAGTGCCCGGGCTCGGCGAGATCTCCGGGCAACTCGATACCCCGGCGGCCTTGCGCCTCGATCAGCGACACCGTGTGCGCGGCATCGGATGTCTCGTTGAGGTAGGCGATCGCCACGTCGGCGCCCTCCTTGGCGAACGCGACCGCCACCGCTCTACCGATACCGGAATCGCCGCCGGTGATGAGCGCCTTCTTGCCGTCGAGCAGTCCACGGCCGACGTAGTCGCGCATGTCGTCGCGAGGGCGGTCGCTCATGTCCTGCGTCTCGCCGGGGTACGGAATCACAGCGTCGGGCGTCACGTCGTCGGTCACGGCGCCTGCGTACCCGGCGCATTCGGACCGAAACTACGGCGCAGGTGACTGTTCCTCACCCTCGCGGGTCGACCCCGCTCGCATGGAAAGCAGCAGCGCCCACGACCAGGTCCCGTCTGTCGATCGTGCCACCGCTCGCAGGCGTCGTTCGTGCGTTTGGCCCAGCCCAGCCCGGGTAGAGGAACCTCATCTGATTTGATGCACCGCGCACGGAATGGAGTCGACGATGAGCAAGGTCGCGCGATCGCTGTACACACCACTGTCGGTGGCCACCGGCGTAGGTGGAGGCCTGCTCGCCGGATCGCTGTTCGGCCAGATCTGGAAGCGGATCGGCGACAACGACCCAGAACCGCCGGATCCGAAGGATCTCACCCAGTCCGCGAAGACGGTCTTCATCGCCGCGGCCATTCAAGGGCTCATCATCGGCGTCGTCCGGGCATCCCTGCAACGGGCGAGCGCTCACGGCTACAAGGCCATGACCCACGAACTGCCGCCCTCTTAGGCATCTCCTCCTGACTTCAAAGGATTTGCTCAGCTACCGGTGAGCAAGTTCTCAGCCGGCGCTCTCACAGTATGAGACATGGCTGAAACCGTCGATTTTCGGCAGAATCGCAGCACCGTCACGACCGAATCGCAGCGAACGTGGCTGACCGCCGCCCTCGCCCTGATCGCGAGCTTCGCGATGATGCTGACCGCAGCATCGCACTCGGCCTCGCCAGTGGCGTACTGGACCGTATCCTCGATCGCGCTGGCGACCGCGCTGGTGGTGTTCGTCGCCGGTCAGCACGCATGGGGCGAGCTGGTGTCCAGCGCGCAGGCGGCCGGCGTGGTCGAGCGCTGAGCGCGCGGGGCTACCGGACCGGGCGCTCCGGAAACTCGTCGGCGACCGCGATCAGCTTGGCGCGCACCAGGTCCGGCTGCTCGTCGAGGATGAAATGGCCGCCGTCGACCACGTCGATCGTGTAGTCGTCGGCGCGGGCGGTCTCGGCCGACGCCAGATCCGGGTGGATCGCGGTGTCGCTGCGGCCGAACAACACCCGCGTCGGGACCGTCGACCAGCGTCGCTCGCCGTCACGCACACCCTTCGGGATCTCGCGGGTCAGGAATGTGCGGTAGGTGTCGCGCGCCGTCCTCGCCACGACGGGATCGCGGAACCGCTCGGCGTAGGTGCCCACCGTGGCCGCATCCAGCTTCGGGGCCGCCGCACGGAACACCACCTTCTCCAGATACCTGGTCCGCGTCTGCAGGGGCACCCCGGCCGAAGCCACCACCGGCTGGTAGAGCAGAAAACGCCACAGATGCGGCGCCATCACCTTCGGTGGCACCCACGGGTGGGCGATGTTCAACGCCAGATAGGCGTCGACACGGTCCGTGATCCGCAGCGCCAGCAGATGCCCGATGTAGCCACCCCAGTCGTGACCGACCAGCAGGAAACGGTCCAGCCCGAGCGCGTCGACCAGCGCCACCAGATCGGTGACGACGTCCTCTTTGGCCCAGCGGTGCGGCGGCGGACCCGACCAGCCGTAGCCGGGCAGATCGGGGGCGATGATCCGTAGCCCCGGGGGCGGGTCGGCGAGCAGGTCCCGGTAGGCCCAGTGATGCTGCGGCCAGCCGTGCAGCGCGAGGACGGGCCGACCGTCCTCGGGACCGGCCTCGGTGATGTGGAAATCGACCCCTCGGACGGTCACACGGTGGCGGCGCACCCCAGCAATCGGCGGGGGTTGGTTGGTCATGGCCCAGAGAGTAGTCCCCAGGGTCTACGGTGCTGCTATGCCTGGGTACCGCGACCTCTTCGACGCCAGCATCAGCGATCCCACGTCCTTCTGGGCCGACGCCGCCCGGGCCGTGACGTGGACCCGCGCACCGAACCGCATCCTCGACGACGGCAACCCACCGTTCTACCGGTGGTTCCCCGACGCCGAGCTCAACACCTGCGCCAACGCTCTCGACCGGCACGTCGAGGGCGGGCGCGGCGAGCAGGCCGCCCTGATCTACGACTCCGCGGTGACCGACACCAAACGCACCTACACCTACGCCGAACTGCTCGACCAGACGGCACGCTTCGCCGGCGCGCTGCGGGGCCTCGGTGTCGGCAAGGGCGACCGCGTCGTCATCTACATGCCGATGATCCCCGAGGCCGTCATCGCGATGCTGGCCTGCGCGCGTCTGGGCGCCGTGCATTCGGTGGTGTTCGGCGGATTCGCCCCGCACGAACTCGCCGTCCGCATCGACGACGTCAAACCCACCGTGATCGTGTCCGCGTCCTGCGGCATCGAGCCGTCACGCACCGTCGAATACAAACCGATGCTCGACGCCGCGATCGGCATGACCGAACATCCGCCGACGCATTGCGTTGTGGTGCAACGAGATCGGCATCGTTGCGAACTGATCGAGGGACGCGACCTGGACTGGGCGGAGCTGATGGCCCCGGAGAACGGAGCCGAACCCGTCGACCCCGTGCCCGTCGCCGCGACCGACCCGCTCTACGTGCTCTACACCTCGGGCACCACCGGCAAGCCCAAAGGCATCGTCCGCGACAACGGTGGCCACGCGGTCGCGCTGCTGTGGAGCATGCGCCACATCTACGACATCGCCCCCGGCGAGGTGTTCTGGGCGGCCTCCGACGTGGGCTGGGTCGTCGGGCACTCCTACATCGTGTACGCGCCGCTGCTGCTCGGCGCCACCACCGTGCTCTACGAAGGCAAGCCCGTCGGCACCCCCGACCCGGGCGCGTTCTGGCGGGTGGCCGCCGAGCACGGGGTGAAGGCACTGTTCACGGCGCCGACGGCGATCCGGGCCATCCGCAAGGAGGACCCCGAGGGCAGGTATGTCGGGGACTACGACCTGTCGGCGCTGAAGTATCTGTTCCTGGCCGGCGAGCGCCTGGACCCCGACACCTACCACTGGGCTTCGGACAAGCTCGGCATCCCGGTGATCGACCACTGGTGGCAGACCGAGACCGGATGGGCCATCGCCGCGAATCCGATGGGCACCGAACAACTTCCGATCAAGGCCGGCTCCCCCACCGTGCCGATGCCCGGCTACGAGGTGCACATCCTCGACGAACACGGCCACGACTGCGGACCCGGCAAAGAGGGCGCGATCGCCATCAAGCTGCCGCTGCCGCCCGGCACGCTGCCGACGCTGTGGAACGCCGAGGACCGCTACCGCGTCTCCTACCTGACCGAGTACCCCGGCTACTACCTGACCGGCGACGGCGGAAACCTCGACGAGGACGGCTACCTGTTCGTGATGGGCCGCATCGACGACGTCATCAACGTCGCCGGGCACCGGTTGTCCACCGGCGCGATCGAGGAAGTGCTGGCCACCCATCCCGCGGTCGCCGAGTGCGCCGTCATCGGCGTCCCCGACGAGATCAAGGGGCAGGCGCCGCGCGGTCTGGTGGTCGTGAAGTCCGGGGCTTCCACCGACGGCCTGACCGACGAACTCGTCAAGCTGGTCCGCGACGAGATCGGTGCGGTCGCCGCCTTCAAACTCGTCGACGTCGTGCCGGCGCTGCCCAAGACACGCTCGGGGAAGATCCTGCGCAAGACCATGCGCGGTATCGCCGCCGGCCGCGACGAGCCCGTACCGTCGACCATCGAGGACCCGTCGGTGCTCGAGACCCTGGGGCCGATTCTGCGTTCCTGAGTCCCGCCGGTGTTACGCCCCCGGCAAGGATGGGTACTTCCCTCACACGTTCGTCGATATGAACCGTGAAGGGAGGCAGAGGTGTCCCCGGCTCCCAAAATCATGGCGGTGCAGGGCGCGGCGATGATCGTCGGAGCCGTGCTGATCATCCTCGGCATCCTGGGTTTCGTCCCCGGCGTCACCGCGAACCTCGACCAACTCGACTGGGTCGGCCAGCGTTCGGGCGCCTTGCTTTTCGGCACGATCGCCGTCTGCGCGCTCCTCAACGTGGTCCACCTCGTGGTCGGCGCCGCGGGCTTCTGGTTCGCGCGGACCTACGCCGCGGCGCGGGCCTACCTGCTCGGCGGCGGCCTGCTGTACCTCGGCGTCTGGCTCTACGGCGCCCTCGTCGACTTCGGCAGCGACGCCCACGTGATCCCGCTCAACACCGCCGCCAACTGGCTACACTTCGGCCTGGGCACAGTGATGGTCCTGCTGGCGGTCACCCTGGCGGGGCAGCACGACCCGACGAAGCGCCGACCGCGGCTACGGCGCGCCGCGTCGCACTGACTCCCGCCGCCTCGCACTGACGACCGCCGAGATTGCGTCCGCGCAGGCCTGCACTCGCACTTTGTCTGCTGGAATGCAATTTCGGCGAGGGGCGGTCAGGTGCGGGAGAGGTCAGGCGATCGAGAGGGCGATCCCGTCGAGGATGTCGTGTTCGCTGACGACCAGTTCGGCGATACCCGCGCGTTCGCCGAGCATCGCGGCGAGCTCCTGAACGATGAGGGCGCCACCGCCGATCACGTCGACCCGGCCTTCGTGCATCGGGCCCAGCACCGCGCGCTGCTTGCGTGTCATGGCGAGCAGCTCCGCGCACACCGGCAGCAGGTCGTCGAACGCCACCCGTGACAGGTGGATCGCGTCGGAATCGTAGACGGTCATGTTGTGCGCCAACGCCGCGAGCGTCGTCATCGTCCCCGCCACCCCGACCCACGTGCGGGCCTGATCGACGGGGACCGCCGTCAGCACCTGCGCCAGCGCATCGCGAACCACCGCCCGCGCATCGGCGATCTCACCGTCGGTCGGCGGATCCGACCGCAGGCAGCGCTCGGTGAGACGCACACAGCCGATGTCCGCGGAATGCGCGGCCACCACGTCCTCGGAGCCGACCACCACCTCCGTCGAGCCGCCTCCGAGGTCGACCACCACGAACGGCGCTGCCGCGGAATCGAGTTCGCCGACCGCCCCGCGGAACGACAGCTCGGCCTCCTCGGCACCGGTGATCACCTCGGCGACCGCGCCGGGAACCACCCCGCCGAGCACCTCGGAGGTCATGGCGAAGAACTGCTCGCGGTTGGACACGTCGCGGGCCGCCGACGTCGCCACCATCCGGACCGCGTCGACCTCGTGGCGCCGCATCAGTTCGGCATAGCCCGCGAGCGCGGAGTGCGTGCGCGCCAACGCTTCCGGGGCGAACTCCCCGGTCGCGTCGACGCCCTGGCCGAGACGGACGATGCGCATCTCACGGTGCACGTCACGCAGGCCGCCGCCCTGGCCGTCCGGGTCGACGTCGGCGATCAGCAGCCGGATCGAGTTGGTACCGCAGTCGACGGCAGCGACCCTCCGGGAACTCATCGGGCCCACACCTTCCTGTCGAGGATTCCGGCCATCTCCGGTTCGACCGCCAGCACCGCCAGCGCCTCGTCACCGAACGGATTCACTCCCGGCCCTTTCGCCAGCGAATGCGCGATCACCACGTGCAGACACTTCACCCGATCCGGCATACCGCCACCGGAGAACGTCGTGCCCAACGGCTCGATCGCGTCGCGCTCCGCGAGAAACGACTCGTGCGCCCGACGGTATGCCGCGGCCAGGTCGGGATCCTCAGCGAGACGCTCGGTCATCTCGCGCATCATGCCCGAGGACTCCAGCCGGCTCGCCGCCGCGGTGAGCGCCGGGTGGGTCAGGTAATACAACGTCGGAAACGGCGTTCCGTCAGGAAGTTTCGGCGCCGTCTTCACCACGGCGGGCTCACCGTTGGGGCACCGGTAGGCGATCTCGAGCACACCGCGGGGCTCACGGCCCAACTGCCGCGCCACCGCGTCGAGATCCGACTGCTCAACCACCGGGGGCAGGTGCGCCGGGCGCGGTCGGGGGCGGTGCGGGCGCGCCAGGGGGAACGGGCGGGGCGGTGGGTGAAATACCTTGCGGCACATCCGAGATGGTATGCCATAGCGAGGTGTACCACGGATCGTTGTTCTTGGGTTCCAAGAGTTCCTCGGCCGGGATGTTCGGCGCCACCGCGGCGCCCGGAGGAAGCTGCACCTGATACGGCGTCTCCCCCGGCATCACGAAGCCGAGCCGCTCGCGGGCCTGTGCCGCGATGAACACGGGGTCGGCGAGCTTGGCCTTCTGCTCCTCGAGCTCGGAGATCTGTTCGCGCAGTTGGGCTTCGCTGGCCTGCAACTGCTTCATCTCCGTGCGTTGGGAGAAGTACGTCCGCACCGGCCCGGCGATGGTCAGCGTCAGCACGCAGATGACCGCAGCCAGGATCGCCGCACGGCGCGCCGCCGACCCGAACCGCTGCTCGGCCGCGGCCTCCGCCGACGCGAGGATCGACTCACGGATCGAGCCCCCGCCGTCACTGCCGTCACCCTCGTCGCCAGGTCGCTCGACGAACTCGGCGTCCTCGCGGGCAGTCGGCGGCGGCTCGGCACTGCGACTCTCCCGGCGCGCAGCGATCGCACGCGGTTTGGCCCGCCCGGCATCGCCGGACTTGCCCGGCCTCGAAGCGGGGGCCTTCTTCGCCGAAGAAGACCTCCGCTTCGGATCAGGCCGTTTCGCGTCGGGCACGGGCTATTTCGACTCCACACCGAAGCGCGGGAACGCCAGGTCGCCGGCGTACCGCGCGGCGTCGCCGAGTTCCTCCTCGATGCGCAGCAGCTGGTTGTACTTCGCGACCCTTTCGCTGCGCGCCGGCGCACCGGTCTTGATCTGACCGCTGCCGACCGCGACCGCGAGGTCGGCGATCGTGGTGTCCTCGGTCTCGCCGCTGCGGTGGCTCATCATCGTCTTGTAGCCGGCGTGGTGGGCCAGCGACACGGCGTCGAGCGTCTCGGTCAGCGTGCCGATCTGGTTCACCTTCACCAGAAGCGCGTTGCCCGCACCCCTTTCGATGCCGTCCTCGAGCCGCTCCGGGTTGGTCACGAAGAGATCGTCACCGACCAGCTGCACCCGGTCGCCGATCGCCGAGGTCAACGCGACCCAGCCGTCCCAGTCGTCCTCGGACAGCGGATCCTCGATCGACACCAGCGGGTACGCACCGATCAGCTGCTCGTAGAACTGGGCCATCTGCTCGGCCGTGCGGGTCTCCTTCTCGAAGGCGTAACCTGTGCCGTCGGTGTAGAACTCGGTGGCCGCGACGTCGAGGGCCAGCGCCACATCGCTGCCGATCTTCAGCCCGGCGCCTTCGATCGCGGTGCCGATCAGGTCGAGCGCGGCCTTGGTGCCCGGCAGATCCGGCGCGAAACCGCCCTCGTCACCGAGCCCGGTGGACAGGCCCTGCTTCTTGAGCACCGACTTCAGCGAGTGGTACACCTCCGCGCCCCACCGCAGGGCTTCCTTGAAGCTGGGCGCGCCGATCGGCGCGATCATGAACTCCTGCACGTCGACACCGGTGTCGGCGTGGGCGCCGCCGTTGATGATGTTCATCATCGGCACCGGCAGGATGTGGGCATTGGGCCCGCCCAGGTAGCGGAACAGTGGCAACTCGGCCGACTGCGCAGCGGCCTTGGCCACCGCCAGCGATACGCCGAGGATCGCGTTGGCGCCCAGCCGGGACTTGTCGGGAGTGCCGTCGAGGTCCAGCAGCGCCTGGTCGACGAGACGCTGCTCATCGGCGCCGAGCCCGATCACCGCCGGCGCGATCTCGTCGAGCACCGCCTCCACGGCCTTCTCGACACCCTTTCCCAGGTAGCGCGACCCGCCGTCGCGCAGCTCGACCGCCTCATGTTCACCCGTCGACGCACCCGACGGCACCGCCGCGCGGGCCACGGTCCCGTCCAGCAGACCCACCTCGACCTCGACGGTCGGGTTTCCCCGGGAATCGAGGATCTCGCGGGCTCCGACCTGCTCGATGATGGGCACTTTGTCGCCTCCTGGGTCTTGGGCTCAGACGTTTCCGGTGTTGAGCCTAGAGCGTGCCGTATCGGCGGGCGCCCTCAGAGCGGATGTCCCTGCGCGTAGGCCGTCGCATAGTCCCGCACGTTGCGTGCATACGCATCGGAATAGTTGTAGGCGCGCAACGCCTCCATCCACCCCCGCGGCTTGGACAGGTCCTTTCCACGCCAACACAGGTACCCGGCCGCCGACAGCGCGGCGTCGTCGATGTTGTCCACATCGACCTCGCCGTCGTTGTTGGCGTCCACGCCGTAGAGGCGCCACGTCTCCGGGATGAACTGCATCGGACCCATCGCACGGGCGAAAGGCTCGTCGCCCTTCTGCTCCACCGCCGGGTCGTGGCTGACCGCGTCGCCGTCGAGAATCTCCAGATTGCCGTTGGTGCCGTCGAGCAGCACTCCCCGGATCGGCGGCGTCACCCGGCCGTCCCGCGCGATCGTCGCGCCGCGGTAGGTGCCGTGGTGGCTCTCCACCTGGCCGATCCCGGCCAGCGTCGTCCACTTCAGGTTGCAATCCGGGTTCTCGACCTCGGCGACCCGGGCGGCATAGGCGTAGGCCTCCAGGGCGGTCACCGGGATGCGCAGCGCCGGAGCGCGCGCGGCGGCCCAGTCGTGCAGCTGGTCGGCGGGGCGTCCCTCGGCGTACGTGTCGATCTGAGGGACCGCGTCACCGGGCGGGGGCGGGACGCCGTCGGGCACCCGGATGCCGATCTGCCAGGAACAGCTCGACGCCATGAGCAGCGCTGTCGCACCGATCACGGCCATCGCCTGCAGCCAACGCACCCGCGTCACCGGACTCCCTAAACCCTGTCTGGTCAAGCCCCATGTTCCCACGCGTTCCTGAATGGTCGGTCCAACACGCCTCTCCCCGGTGCCCAGACCTGCAAAACGTAAGAAGCACCTTCCCGTCACCGTTAGGTTTGCCTATGCTTCCGCCGGAACGTTGTACTGTTCTCGCACCTACACGAGGAGAACCCATGGGACGGCATCTCACCTGGCCGGCAGCGGTCGCAGCTGCGGCGATGATCCTGGCCGGTTGCGGCGGGAGCAGCTCCGACGACAACGCCACGGCGACCGGCAGTTCTGCGGCCGACACCACGACCTCGTCTGCAGCCCCCGCAAATCCGCTGGTCGAGAAGGCCGCCGCCGACTACAAGGCGTACGCCACCGCGCAGATCGACGAACTCGTCGGCGCGGTGAAGGTGTTCACCGACGCCGTCCGTGCCGGTGATCTGCAGGCCGCGCAAAACGCCTACGCACCGTCGCGCCTGCCGTGGGAACGCATCGAACCGCTCGCCGGTCTGGTCGAGGAGATCGACGGCAAGGTCGACGCCCGCGTCGACGACTTCGCCGGAGCCGACGACCCTGCGTTCACCGGGTGGCACCGCCTCGAATACCTGCTCTTCGAGCAGAACACCACCGACGGCGGCGCACCGTTCGCCGACCAGCTCGACGCCGATATCGCCACGCTGAAGGAGCAGTTCGCGTCGGTCGAGGTCACACCGCTGGACGTCGCGACGGGAGCCGCCGAGCTGATCGAAGAGGTTTCCGAGGGCAAGATCACCGGCGAAGAGGACCGCTACTCGAAGACCGACCTGTGGGACTTCGACGCCAACATGCAGGGCTCGCAGGCCGCGGTCGACAAGCTCAGCCCCGCGCTGGTGGAGGCCGATCCCGCGCTGCTCGGCAAGATCGAGGCCGGCATGAACTCGGTGTTCGACACCATGCGTCCGCTGCGGCGCGGTGACGGCTGGGTGCTGTTCTGCACCGAGAACGACCCGTTCCCGTCCCCGCGTTGCCCTGAGGTCACCGTCGACCCGGCGACGATCGACACGCTCAAGGCCGAGCTCGCCGGCCTGTCCGAGAACCTGGCTCAGGTCTCCGGAGTGCTGAAGCTGCAGTGAGGTCGATGTGAGTCGACAGCCCGCCCGTCCCGGGATCTCGCGGCGCGGGTTCGTCACCGGCGTGCTGGGGACCGGTGCAGTCGCCGGTGCGGGTGCGCTGGCGGGCTGTGCGGCAGACCGGGACACCGCACCGGCCAAGGCCACCGGACGGTTCGTCACGTTCGAAGGCCCCCACCAGACCGGTATCACCGCACTACCCATCCCCGAGCAGGGCCTGATCGCGTCGTTCAACCTGCTCTCCCGCGATCGGGAACGGCTCACCGAGGTGCTGCGCGAACTCACCGACGAGATCCGCGGACTGATGGCGGGCAGGCCGCCGGAGGTGCGTGACCCGGCCTTCCCGCCGGTCGACTCGGGGATCCTCGGCGAGCAGCCACCCGCCGACGATCTGTCGATCGTGGTCGGAGTCGGCGCGTCGCTGTTCGACGACCGCTTCGGGCTGGCCGACCGCAAACCCAGCGAGCTGGTCACCATGCCGTTCCTCGCCAACGACCGGCTCGACCCCCGGCTCTCGCACGGCGACATCTCGGTCGTGTTCGAGGCCGGACATTCCGACACGGTGCAGTTCGCACTGCGTCAGCTGATGCGGCGCACCCGCCGAGACCTGGTGCTGCGCTGGATGATCGACGGGTACGCCCGCGGGATCGGGGCGGGCCGCGCGTCGGAGGCCGCGACACCCCGCAACCTGATGGGTTTCAAGGACGGAACCTCCAACCTCGACGTCGAAGACGGCGCATCGATGGACCGGCATGTGTGGGTCGGACCCGACGACGGTGAGCCCGAGTGGGCCGTCGGCGGGTCCTATCAGGCCATACGCATCATCAGGATGCTCGTCGAGTTCTGGGATCGGACCCGCCTGGACGAACAGGAAGCCCTCATCGGCCGCTCGAAGGTCTCCGGCGCACCGCTGGGCCTGACCGGCGAGTTCACCGACCCGGACTACCCGTCCGATCCCGACGGCGTGCGCATTCCGCTCGACGCCCACATCCGGCTCGCCAATCCCCGCACTCCGGAAACGGAGAAGAACCTCATTCTGCGGCGTGGCTTCAACTACTCCCGCGGGTTCGACGGCGCCGGCCGGCTCGACCAGGGCCTGGCGTTCGTGGCCTACCAGCGCAGCCTCGAGGACGGGTTCCTCGCTGTGCAGAACCGCCTCAAAGGTGAGCCGCTCGAAGAGTACATCCTGCCCGTCGGCGGAGGGTTCTTCTTCACCCTGCCCGGCGTCTCCGGACCGGACCGGTTCCTGGGCGATCAACTGGTCGGCTGAGTCCTGCGCTGCTCTGTTGCCCGCTGACGAAATCCACGTTGTGCAGCCAAAGTGCGAGTAAACCGCTGCAAAAGGTGGATTTGGAGGTTACTCGTCGTTCTCGTCGACGATCTCGCGCGGCCACGCCGCCCGCCACTCGTCGGCGGTGATGCCGCCGCGCGGCGCATCGTCGAGTTCCTCGGCGACATCCGCACCGCGCCTGGCCGCCGCGGCCGCCCGCTCCGCCACGCGGACATCGGCCATGAACTCCAGAACCGCTGTGCGCAAGCCATTCTCGGCGTCGAAGTCGGCGGTCACCGTCACCCAGGTGACCGTGTCCGGGATCAGATCGACGGGCACCCCGGCGGTCTCGGCGCGCGCGAGCACCTTCTGCGCCAGCGCCAGCGCCGGCTGCGCGGTCGGGATGTCGTCCATGCAGGACTGACGGGTCGAGCGTTCGAGCGCCTTGCGCTGCTCCCACTGCGCCAGTTGATCCTCGAGCGAAATGGATTCTCCCGCAAGCACTGCGGGCACCCTGTTGCCGAGCTTGCGGACCAGCGCGTCGGCGACGTCGTCGATGTCAAAGGGCGCCACAGGACTTTCCTGGGCGATGCGCGCATGGAACAGCACCTGCAGCAGCACGTCTCCGAGCTCGTCGCGCAGCTCCGTCAGGTCGCCGCCGTGCACCGCGTCGAAGAGCTCGTAGGTCTCCTCCAGCAGATAGCGACGCAGGGAGTCGTGGGTCTGCTGGCTCTCCCACGGGCCCGCGGTGCGCAGCTTGTCCATCATCGCCACGGCATCGACCAACCGGTCACCGGACTGCGCGGCAGGCGCGGCGATCAACCGCTCCCCCGCCGCGACGCGCGCCTGCACCGACGGATGCTGCGGATCTGAGGACAGCAGCACCTCGGCGGGATCGCCGGTGTAGGACGGCCGGGCCGACGGCAGCGACCACGGCACCTTGATCGGCATTTCCTCGGTGTACTGCACGTCGCCGCGGAGCAGCTCGATCGCCTCGACAGGCACCAGCGACGGGCGACGCGGATCGACGAGGACGACGGTCATCGCTGTCGGTTATATCAGCTTTGCCGGACGGTCACCCATTCGTTGGCCAGCCCTACTCGTGCAGCACCTTGATCAGTCCCGCGACGAAGTCCACGAGTTCCCGATCGCGGATCCGCGGCGCTCCGACACCCTGTCCCGCGCGCGGGATCGGCACCTGCACCGTCGAGGTGGTGGCGCGATAGTTCGCGCCGGAATAGAGCCGCTTGAGCCGCAGCTGCGCGGAGTCCGGCAGCGTCAGCGGAGAGATCCGCAGCGTCGACGCCGACGCCGAGACGGCACCGACCTCGGTGATGCCCGCCGCGCGCGCCAGCAGCCGCAGCCGCGCCACCGCCACCAGCAGCTCGGCCGGCTCGGGCAGCGGCCCGTACCTGTCCACGAGTTCCTCGATGACCGCGTCGACGGCGGCGTCGTCGGGTGCCGCCGCCAGCCGGCGATAGGCCTCCAACCGCAATCGGTCGCTGCCGATGTAGTCGGGCGGCAGATGCGCGTCGACCGGCAGGTCGATCCGCACGTCCTTCGGTTCTTCTGGTGTCGCAACGGTTTTCCCGTCTGCAGCCGCCCGATATGCTTCGACGGCCTCGCCGACCAGCCGCACGTACAGGTCGAAGCCGACCCCGGCGACGTGCCCGGACTGCTCGGCGCCCAACACGTTTCCGGCGCCGCGGATCTCGAGGTCCTTCATCGCGACGGCCATCCCGGCGCCGAGCTCGTTGTTCTGCGCGATGGTCGCGAGCCGGTCATAGGCCGTCTCGGTCAGCGGCACCTCGGGCGGGTACAGGAAGTACGCGTAACCGCGTTCACGCGACCGGCCGACGCGCCCGCGCAGCTGATGCAGCTGCGACAGTCCGAACGTGTCAGCACGCTCCACGATCAACGTGTTCGCGTTCGAAATGTCCAGTCCCGTCTCGACGATCGTGGTGCACACCAGGATGTCGTACTCCCGGTTCCAGAACCCCTCGACGGTCTTCTCCAGCTGCTCCTCGGGCATCTGTCCGTGGGCGACGACCACCCGCGCCTCGGGCACCAGCTGGCGCACCTTCGCCGCGGCCGAGTCGATGGTGCGGACCCTGTTGTGAATGTAGAACGCCTGCCCGTCGCGCAGCATCTCGCGCCGCAGCGCCGCGGCGATCTGCTTGTCGTCGTGCTGCCCGACATAGGTCAGCACCGGGTAACGCTCCTCCGGCGGAGTCAGGATCGTCGACATCTCGCGGATGCCGGCCAGGCTCATCTCCAGCGTGCGCGGGATCGGGGTGGCGCTCATCGTCAGCACGTCGACGTGGGTGCGCATCGACTTGATGTGCTCCTTGTGCTCGACGCCGAAGCGCTGCTCCTCGTCGACGATGACCAGACCGAGGTCCTTCCACGTGACGCCGGTCTGCAGCAGCCGGTGCGTGCCGATCACGATGTCGACCGACCCGTCCTTCATCCCCTCCATGGTCGCGCGCGACTGGGCGGGATCGGTGAACCGCGACAACCCCTTGACGGTGACCGGGAAACCCGTCATCCGCGCGGTGAACGTCTGCAGATGCTGCTCGGCCAGCAGCGTCGTCGGCACCAGCACCGCGACCTGCTTGCCGTCCTGCACGGCCTTGAACGCCGCCCGCACCGCGATCTCGGTCTTGCCGTAGCCCACGTCACCGCAGATCACCCGGTCCATCGGGACCGGCTTCTCCATGTCGGACTTGACCTCGGTGATCGCGGTGAGCTGATCGACGGTCTCGGTGAACCCGAACGCGTCCTCCATCTCGACCTGCCACGGGGTGTCCGAAGAGAACGCGTGCCCCGGCGACGCCTGGCGTTTGGCGTAGAGCGTCACCAGCTCGGCGGCGATCTCGCGAACTGCCCGGCGCGCTTTGGTTTTCGTGTTCGCCCAGTCGCTGCCGCCGAGCCGCGACAGCGTCGGTGCCTCCCCGCCGACGTAGCGCGACAGCTGATCGAGCGAGTCCATCGGCACGTACAGCTTGTCGGTACCGCCGCCGCGCTTCGCTGAGGCGTACTCCAGCACCAGGTACTCCCGGCGCGCGCCGCCGATCACCCGCTCGGTCATCTCGACGAAGCGGCCGATGCCGTGCTGGTCGTGCACGACGAGGTCCCCCGCGGTCAGCGCGAGCGGGTCGACCACGTTGCGCCGCTTGGCCGCCAGCTTCTTACCCTCGGTGGCCGCGGCCCGGTTGCCGGTCAGGTCGGTCTCGGTGATCACCACGAGGTTCGCGCCCGGGATCACCACCCCGTCGTGCAGCGGGCCCTTCAGGACACCGACCACACCTTCCTTCGGTGCCATACCCAGTTCGAGAATCATTGCGGGCGTGTCGGATTCGGACAGCTGCTCGACGACACGCTGACAGGTTCCGGCACCCGGGGTGACGACCGCCCCGAAGCCACCGGTCGCGACATGGGCGCGCAGCATCGCGAAGATCTCGTCTGGACCTGTTGCGATGGGCTGCGCCAAGCGCGCCGACGGCGCGGGACGGATGTCGAGGGCGGTGGACTCGCCGGCACCGCTGTCGAGCTGGCTCAGCGTCCACCACGCGTGCCCGCCGTCGCGCGCGGCGTCCCGCGCCTCGTTGTAGGTCACATAGCCGGACGCGCCGAGTGCCCCGAGGTCGATCGGCACATCCCCGCCGACGGCGGCCGTCGACCACGAGGCCTCCAGGAACTCGCGGCCCGTCTTGATCAGATCGGCGGCGCGGGTACGGACCTTCTCGGGGTCGCACACCAACAGCGGGGTGCCCTCGGGCAGGTGATCGGGCAGGGTGGCGAAATCGCTGGGCCGCAACAGCGGAAGCAGCGCCTCCATCCCGTCGACCGGGATACCCTCGGCCAGCCGCGCGAGCATGTCGGGCACACTGCCCGGCACGTTGTTCTCCGAGACCGGATGTTCTGCCGACAAGGCGGCGGCGCGCTCGCGGACATCGGCGGTCAGCAGCAGCTCCCGGCACGGCACCGCGATCACGGTGTCGATCTCGATCTCCGGGATCGACCGCTGATCGGCCACGGAGAACATCCGCATCTCGGAGATCTCGTCGCCCCAGAACTCCACCCGCACCGGATGCTCGGCCGTCGGCGGGAAAAGGTCGAGAATGCCGCCGCGGACCGCGAATTCGCCGCGCTTGCCCACCATGTCGACCCGCGTGTAGGCCAGGTCGACCAACCGCGCGACGACTGAGTCGAAGTCCGCCTCGGCACCCACGGTCAGGGTCACCGGATCGATCTGCGCGAGGTCGGGCGCCATCGGCTGCACCAGCGAACGCGCCGTGGTGACGACCACCCGCAGCGGCTCACCGAGGCGGGCGTCGTCGGGGAACGCCAGCCGACGCAACAGCATCATCCGCGCGCCGACGGTGTCGACACCCGGTGAGAGTCGTTCGTGCGGCAGGGTTTCCCACGACGGGAACATCGCCACAGAGTCGCCGAACACGCCACGCAACTCGGCGGTCAGGTCGTCGGCCTCGCGTCCGGTCGCGGTGACGACCAGCAGCAGCCCGGCCTGGGCGAGCGCGGACGCCACGAACGGGCGGGCGCTCGCGGGCCCGACGAAATGGAGATCGGCGGGCCGGTCGGCGCCACGGCGTGCGATCTCCTGCAGGGAGGGGTCGCGCAGCGCGAGTTCGACGAGGCCCGCGATCGGGGTATGGACATGGAGAGTCCCCGATGCGGTCATGATGGCTCCATCGTAGGCACTGCCCGGCGCAGCCAGAAATTGATGATCAGCGCCCGCAGAGCAGCCGCACTACTCCTCGTGCAGCACCGGGTCGGACTCCAGGTGGGTCAGACCGTTCCAGCACAGGTTGACCAGGTGCGCGGCGACGACCTCCTTCTTGGGCTCGCGCACGTCGAGCCACCACTGCGCGGCCATCGACACCGAACCGACGAGCGCCTGCGCATAGAGCGGCGCGAGGTCGGGATCGAGCCCGCGCCGGGAGAAGTCCCCGGCCAGGATCGACGCGACCTGGCTGACCGCGTCGTTGAGCAGTGTCGAATAGGTGCCCTGGGTGATGCTGGCCGGTGAGTCGCGGATCAGGATGCGGAACCCGTCGGTGCGCTCCTCGACATAGGTCAGCAGCGCCAGCGCCACCCGCTCGACCCGGACCCGGGAGCGGTTGTCGGCCAGAGACGAGGTGATGCCGTCGAGCAGCGCCGACATCTCGCGGTCGACGACGACTGCGTACAGCCCTTCCTTGCCGCCGAAGTGCTCGTAGACGACAGGCTTGGACACGTTGGCGCGCAACGCGATCTCCTCGATCGACGTCCCGTCGAAGCCCCGTTCGGCGAACAGCGACTTCGCGATCTCGATCAGTTGCTGACGTCGCTCACTGCCCGTCATCCTGGCGCGCGGAGCGCGGGCGTGAACGGGGACCTCGGGCTTGTGCGGCACGGCCACGCGTCTCAGGGTAAACGGTGCACACGGCCGGACCAGGCGTAGCGTCAACGTTCGTGATCACGCTGGATCGCCTGATCAACGTCCTCGGCGGCTACGGCGCGCGCTGGCAGGGAGGTTCGGCGGACAGGCAGACCGAGCTTCGCAGCGTGGTGCTGCCGGAGATCGTCGACGGCCGCACCGTCTCCGGGGACGTGCTGCTCGCGATCGGTGCCGCCACCACCAGCGAGGCGGTCCGCTGGGCCCGGGCCGCACGGGCCGTGGTGGTGCTGACCCGCGGTGGCGGCGATCCCGAACCCGACACCGCCGGCGTCGCGGTCCTCGTCGTCGACTCGGCGATGCCGTGGAGCGAGTTCGCCGCGATCGTGTACGGGCTGGTCATGGAAGGCCGTGAGACCGAGTCGGGGCGCGGCCCCACCGACCTGTTCGCGCTCGCCGACAACCTGTCCAACGCCGTGGGCGGCGCCGTCGTCATCGAGGACCGGGCCTCGCAGGTGCTCGCGTTCTCCCGCGGCCAGCTCGACGCCGACCCGGCCCGAGCGGCGACGATCCTGGACCGGCAGGCGCCGCCGTCGCTGCGCGCGGTGTTCGACGCGCACGGGGTCTTCGCCCACCTGGCCGTGTCCGACGAGCCGCTGTTCGTGCCGGGCGACGACGCCGTCGGGCTCACCGGCCGGATGGTGGTGGCCGCACGCGCCGGTCGCGAACTGCTGGGATCGGTGTGGGTGGCGGTGCCGAAACCGCTCGCCGGCGCGCAGCGACAGGCTCTGGCCGACGGCGCGCGCACCGTCGCCCTGCACCTGCTGCGATCGCGGGCCAGCGCCGACCTCGAACGTCAGGTCGAATCGGAGATGGTGATCCGGCTGCTGGAAAGCCCGGCGGATGCCGAGACGGTCGCCAGCCGCCTCGGACTTCCACCGTCGGCACTGCGCGTGATCGCGCTGCGCGCCGTCGACACGGCGGGCAGGCATTCGGCTCTGCTGCAGATGTTCGAACGCGCGACCGCGGGGTTCGGCTGGTCCCGTCCCTCCCGCAGCGCGCTGGCCGACGCGACGGTCTACACCGTGCTGGCCGCCGAACCCGCCGCGGTGGCACGTGACTGGGTCTCCGCCTTGATCTCCACGCTGCCCGACCAGGTGACCGTGAAGGCCGGCATCAGCGCGCCCGCGGCGGCGACCGACCTCGCGGTGGCCCGCACCGAGGCCGACGAATGCCTGGCACTGCAGGAGAGCACCGACGCCGGCGAGCCGCCGGCCTACGACGAATCATGGGACGACCTGCTGTTGCGGCGGTTGAAGACGGCGGCGCGCTCCGGACGGACCCCGACGCGCGGCGCGGTCGCCGAGTTGCGGGAACACGACAGCGCGCACGGCACCGCCTACGTCCCGACGTTGCGGGCCTGGCTGCAGGAACGCGGTGACCCGGTGCGCACCGCGGCGCACCTCGGGGTGCACGAGAACACCGTCAGATACCGGATGCGCCGGATGGCCGAACTCACCGAGCTCCACCTCGACGACGCGCGTAAGCGATTCGCGATGACGATCGAGCTTGCCGTACTCGACTGACCGCCCGTTGTCGTAATGCGACATTGTTCTAGGCCCCGTTTGTCGGATCGGGACAAAGCGCGTCGCTGCCGGGACGCCGACCATGGAAGACGTCGGCCTTCGATCAGGTCCGGCACAGGTCACGACAGGTCACGCGATGTTCGGGGGGTGCGGAATGGGCAGCGGTTCCTGCTCCGTGGTCGTCTCCCCATCGGTGCTGCGCGAGGGGCAGCACTGATGGCCGGCCCTTCCGTCGCGTCCCCTTTCCAGTCACGGGCCGCCACGCTCACTCTTCCCCTCTGACGAGGGTTCCCAGGTCGTCAGGGGCGGCGGCGCTATCCCGCCCCTGACGACGATCACTCCTACCGGAAGGAACAGCCCATGCAACCCGCCGACACCATCTGGATGTCCCCGCAGACCCGCGAGAGCCTCGAGCAGGAGCTGGCCGCCCTGATGGCCACACCCGGTCCCGCGGGCTCCGACGAGGTCGTCGACGCCTGGCTCGCCCGCAAGGAACGCATCAGGCAGATCCACGAACTGCTCACCAAGGCCGAGCACGCCGTCGACCCCGCCGACGACGGAGTGGCCGAGCCGGGCATGGTGCTCACCGTCCGCTTCGACGACGCCGGCGACACCGAGACCTTCCTGCTCGGCACCCGCGCCACCGCCGACTCCGAGCTCGACGTCTACAGCGTCAACTCGCCGATGGGCAGCGCGCTGCTCGGCGCGACACCGGGACAGCAGCGCAGCTATCAGCTGCCCAACGGCGGCACCCAGCACGTCACGCTGCTGTCCGCCAAACCCTTCGCCGCGCACGCACTCGAAGCGGTCACCGCGGGCTCGCCACAGCGCTGAACCGGCACCACGGTGGGCTAGAGTCGCACGCGTAACTGGTGGCCCGGTCCGTCGTGGTGTAATCGGCAGCACCTCTGATTTTGGTTCAGATAGTTCAGGTTCGAGTCCTGGCGACGGAGCTCATCACGCGGTGAGCGCACGCCCGATCGGGCGGCCCGGCAGGGAAGGAACCCATGAGTGACGCCGCGGTCGTGATCCTGGCAGCAGGTGCCGGCACCCGGATGAAATCCGACACCCCGAAGGTCCTGCACAGCCTCGCCGGTCGCAGCATGCTCGCCCACAGCGTGCACGCCGTCGCGGGTCTCGGCCCCCGCCACCTCGTGGTGGTCGTCGGCAAGCATCGCGAGCAGGTCGCGCCGGCGGCCCTGCAGATCGGCGAACACCTCGGCAGGACCGTCGACATCGCCGTCCAGGAGGAGCAGCGCGGCACCGGCCACGCCGTGGAATGCGGGCTGGCGGCGCTGCCCGCGGACTTTCACGGCGTCGTCGTGGTCACCGCGGGCGATGTGCCGTTGCTGGACACCGACACGCTGGCTCAGCTGATCGCCACCCACGACGCCGAATCGGCGGATGTCACCCTGCTGACCACCACGATGGCCGACCCGACCGGCTACGGGCGCATCCTGCGCACCCAGGACGGCGAGGTGATCGGCATCGTCGAGCAGGCCGACGCCACCGAGTCCCAGCGCGCGATCACCGAGGTCAACGCCGCGGTCTACGCGTTCGGTGTGGGCGCGCTGCGGTCCGCGCTGAGTCGCCTCAAGACCGACAACGCCCAGGGCGAGCTGTATCTGACCGACGCGATCGCGCTGGTGCGCGGCGACGGCGGCACCGTGCGCGCCGTGCACGTCGACGACCCCGCGCTGGTCGCCGGTGTGAACGACCGGGTGCAGCTCGCCGACCTCGGGGCCGAGCTGAACCGACGCGTCGTGGCGGCCCATCAGCGGGCCGGCGTGACGATCGTCGACCCGGCGACAACCTGGATCGACGTCGACGTGACCATCGGCCGCGACACCGTCGTGCGTCCCGGAACACAGCTGCTCGGCGCCACCGCCGTGGGCGGCCGCTGCGAGATCGGACCCGACACCACGCTCACCGACGTGACGGTCGGAGACGGCGCGCAGGTGATCCGCACCCACGGGACGTCGTCGCAGATCGGTGCCGGCGCGGCCGTCGGCCCGTTCACCTACCTGCGGCCCGGCACGGCGCTCGGGGCGGACGGCAAGCTCGGGGCGTTCGTCGAGACCAAGAACGCGACCATCGGCACCGGCACCAAGGTGCCGCACCTGACCTACGTCGGCGACGCCGACATCGGCGAGCACAGCAACATCGGCGCCTCCAGCGTTTTCGTCAACTACGACGGAGAAACGAAGAGCCGCACCACGATCGGCTCGCATGTGCGCACGGGTTCGGACACCATGTTCGTCGCCCCGGTGACCGTCGGCGACGGCGCGTACACCGGCGCGGGCACCGTCATCCGTGACGACGTACCCCCGGGCGCGCTGGCCGTGTCGGCCGGTCCGCAGCGCAACATCGAGGGATGGGTGGCGCGCAAACGGCCGGGCAGCAAGGCGGCCGCAGCGGCCGAGGCGGCGGCCGCCGACGGGGACACGGCTGCCGCCGACCGCGCCGCGGCCACCGCAAAACCGGCCCCGGCTACCGGCGAGTAGCGTTCGGCAGCCGTTTGTTGGCATTCTGGTAACCCGCCAGCACAGGGGCGTCCGCGCTCCGTACGATGACCCCGTATCCACCGCCGACGCCGAGGGCAGCCCCGTGAGCCACGACTGGACCGACAACCGCAAGAACCTGATGCTCTTCTCGGGTCGGGCGCACCCCGAACTCGCCGAGCAGGTCGCCAAGGAGCTCGACGTCCCGGTGACCGCGCAGACGGCCCGGGTCTTTGCCAACGGCGAGATCTTCGTCCGCTTCGACGAGTCGGTGCGCGGCTGCGACGCCTTCGTGCTGCAGAGCCATCCCGCGCCGCTCAACGAGTGGATCATGGAGCAGCTGCTGATGATCGACGCGCTCAAGCGCGGCAGCGCCAAGCGCATCACCGCGATCCTGCCGTTCTATCCGTACGCCCGCCAGGACAAGAAGCACCGCGGCCGCGAGCCCATCTCCGCGCGTCTCATCGCCGACCTGTTCAAGACCGCCGGTGCGGACCGGATCGTGACCGTCGACCTGCACACCGACCAGATCCAGGGCTTCTTCGACGGCCCGGTGGACCACATGCGGGCCCAGAAGCTTCTCACGGGCTACATCGCCGACAACTACGCCGACCACGACATGGTCGTTGTCTCCCCCGACTCCGGCCGCGTCCGCGTCGCCGAGAAGTGGGCCGACTCCCTGGGCGGCGTGCCGCTGGCCTTCATCCACAAGACCCGCGATCCGCTGGTGCCCAACCAGGTCAAGTCCAACCGTGTCGTCGGCGACGTCCGCGGCAAGACATGTGTGATCACCGACGACATGATCGACACCGGCGGCACCATCGCCGGCGCGGTGCGGCTGCTCAAGGAGGACGGCGCCGGCGACGTGATCATCGCCGCGACCCACGGCGTGTTGTCCGACCCGGCCCGCGACCGGCTCGCCGAGTCGGGTGCGTGCGAGGTGATCGTCACCAACACCCTTCCCATCAGCGAAGAGAAGCGTTTCCCGCAGCTGACCGTGCTCTCGATCGCGCCGCTGCTGGCCAACACCATCCGGGCGGTCTTCGACAACGGTTCGGTGACAAGCCTTTTCGACGGATCGGCATAGCCCTGTGGCGCGCATTCTGCACAACCCCAAGTGCTCGACCTCACGCAAGACGTTGGACCTGCTGCGCGACAACGGAATCGAACCCGAGATCGTGCTCTACCTGAAGACGCCGCCGACGCGGGCCGAACTCGAGACGATGATCCGCGACGCCGGCATCGACGTGCGGTCCGCGGTGCGCAAACGCGAATCGCTCTATACCGAACTGGGTCTGAATTCGGCCGACGACGACGCATTGCTCGACGCGATGGCCGAACACCCCATCCTCATCGAGCGTCCGTTCGTGATCACGGACAAGGGCACCCGCCTGGCCCGGCCGCTCGACAACGTGCGCGAGATTCTGTGACGGTGCGCCTCCGGCTGACGATCGCCTTCGCGGCAGCCCTGGCGCTCACCGGATGCACCACGGAAACACCGGATTACCAGTCGATCTGGTCGACGACGAGCGCGACGCCGACCTCCCCGAGCGCGGCCGCCGACTCCGCGGAGCCGATGTCCATCGCGACCTTCCTCGAACAGGCGGGCGTGGCCGGCCAGCCCGTCGCCCCGGACAAGCTGACCGACCTGACGGTCTCGATGCCGACGCCGAAGGGGTGGGAGCCCTACCGCAACAGCAATCTGTCGCCCGGAACCCGGATGATCGCCAAGGGCGAGACCTATCCGACGGCCATGCTGATCGTGTTCGAGCTCAACGGGGACTTCGACGTCGCCCAGGCCCTCAGCCACGCCAACACCGATGCCGAGACGTCGGAGAACTTCACCGAACTCAACACCTCCACCGCCGACTTCGGCGGTTTCCCGTCGTCGATGATCGAAGGCAGCTACGACCTCGCCGGCACCCGCATGCACAGCTACAACCGGATCGTCATCGCCACCGGCGCACCGCCGGCCTCGCAGCGCTACCTCGTCCAGTTCACCGTCACCGGGTACGCCGACAAAGCCGCCGAGGAGGCCCCCGACATCGAGGAGATCATCCGGGGCTTCACCGTCAAGGTGCCCTGACCCGGCCGTTACTGTGGGGGCATGAGCGACTGGACCGCAGCCGACCTGCCCTCGTTCGCCGGACGCACGGTGATCGTGACCGGAGCGAACAGCGGACTGGGCCTGGTGACCGCCCGTGAACTCGCCCGCGTCGGCGCCACCACCATCCTGGCGGTCCGCAATCTCGACAAGGGTCGCGCCGCGGCCGACTCCATGTCCGGTGACGTCGAGGTCCGCCGGCTCGACCTGCAGGACCTGTCGTCGGTGCGCGAGTTCGCCGACGGCGTCGACTCCGTGGACGTGCTGGTCAACAACGCCGGCATCATGGCCGTCCCGTATGCGCTGACCGCAGACGGGTTCGAGAGCCAGATCGGCACCAACCACCTCGGGCATTTCGCGCTGACCAACCTGCTGCTGCCGAAGATCAGCGACCGGGTCGTCACGGTGTCCTCGATGATGCATCTGTTCGGCCGCATCAACCTCAACGACCTGAACTGGAAGTCACGGCCGTATCTGGCCTGGCCCGCGTACGGGCAGTCGAAGCTGGCCAACCTGCTGTTCACCAGCGAACTGCAGCGACGGCTGAGCCGGGCGGGGTCCCCGGTCCGCGCAGTGGCCGCACATCCGGGCTACTCGGCGACCAACCTGCAGGGGCACTCCGGCAACCCGCTCGGCGAGAAGATCGCGCGGGCCGGCAACCGGATGGCCACCGATGCCGACTTCGGCGCCCGCCAGACGCTCTACGCGGTGGCCCGGGACGTCGCCGGGGACAGCTTCATCGGGCCACGCTTCACGATGTTCGGCCCCACCGTCGCGACGTGGCGCAGCCCGCTGGCCCGAAACCGGACCACCGCGGCCCAGCTGTGGACGCTGTCCGAGCAGCTCACAGGCGTCGAGTTCCCGCCCTGATTTCCGGTTCCCGGCCTCGCTGAGCTACCCTTGCGGACGCGTCACGGCGAGGGTGGCCTGCTGTTGCAGGGCCGCCGTTATCGACGGGAACATCACTTCTGGTGTGCAACCCTGGCCGTGCCCGATACCGAGACACCGGCACAGGAGCACAGACCGATGGCGAAGAACGCCCCCAACAATCTGACCGCGCAGGTCCGCAGCACGACCGGCAAGGGCGCCTCGCGCCGCGCCCGCCGCGAAGGCCGCGTCCCCGTGGTGCTGTACGGCCACGGCACCGACCCCCAGCACCTGGAGCTCGACGGCCGCGACTTCGCCGCCGTACTCCGTCACGCCGGCACCAACGCCGTGCTGACCCTCGACATCGACGGCACCGAGCAGCTCGCGCTGACCAAGGCGATCGAGATCCACCCGATCCGCCGCAACATCCAGCACGCCGACCTGCTGGTCGTGCGCAAGGGCGAGAAGGTCACCGTCGAGGTCACCGTCATCGTCGAGGGTGAGGCCGCACCCGGCACGCTCGTCACCCAGGACGCCAACGTGGTCGAGATCGAGGCCGACGTGCAGTCGATCCCCGAGCAGTTCACCGTGTCGGTCGAGGGCGCCGAAGAGGGCACCCAGATCCTGGCCGGCCAGATCGAGCTGCCCAGCGGCGTGACGCTGATCGCGGACCCGGAGACGCTGGTCGTCAACGTCGTCGCGGCCCCGACCGCTGAGGACCTGGAGTCCGAGGGCGGCGGCGAATCGGCCGAGGAGGCCGCCGAGGGCGCCGACGAAGCCGCCGAGGGCGAGGGCGCGTCCGAGGGCGAAGCCGCCGCCGAGTCCGAGTAGGCGAATCCAGGCATGGCCGAACCCGTCCTGGTGGTCGGCCTGGGCAACCCCGGACCGCAGTACGCCACCACCCGGCACAACATCGGGTTCATGGTGGCCGACGTCCTCGCCGACCGCATGGGCGAGACGTTCAAGGTGCACAAGAAATCCGGTGCCGAGGTGACCACCGGACGGCTCGCGGGCCGTCCGGTGGTACTGGCCAAGCCGCGGGTGTACATGAACGAGTCCGGCCGACAGGTCGGCCCACTCGCCAAGTTCTATTCGATCGCCCCCACCGACGTCGTGATCATCCACGACGAGCTCGACATCGACTTCGGCCGTATCCGGCTGAAGGCCGGCGGCGGCGTGGCGGGGCACAACGGGCTGCGGTCGGTCGGATCGGCGTTGAGCACCAACGACTTCCAGCGGGTTCGGGTGGGCATCGGCCGACCGCCGGGACAGAAGTCGGGCGCCAGTTTCGTGCTGGAACCGTTCAACTCGCGGGAGCGCCCGGAGCTGGGCACCATCATCGAGCAGGCCGCCGATGCGACCGAGCTGCTGATCGAGCTCGGGATCGAGCCCGCACAGAACACCGTGCACGCCTGGAGCTGACGCCCCCCTTTCCGCCGACATTGCATTCCAGCAGAAGAAGTTCGAGTGGGGGCCTGCTGGAATGCACGTTCGGCGGAGGGTCAGCCTCCGGTTCGGCGCTTGTACGCGTACAGCGCGAACGGCGCGAACACCGCGGTGAGCGCCAGCGACCACAGGATCGTCGAGGCCACCGGATAGTGCAGCGGCAGTTGGGCACTCGCCGGCGCAGGTCCGCCGTTGCCCCACAGTTCGCGCATCGCCTGGGCCAGTGACGACACCGGATTCCATTCGGCGATCACGCGCAGCCAGTGCGGCATCGGCTCGGTCGGCACGAACGTGTTGGCCAGGAACGTCACCGGGAACAGCGCCGTGAACATCACCCCGTTGACCGCCTCGACGCTGCGCATCAGTGATCCGATCAGGATGCCGAACCAGATCATCCCGAAGCCGAACAGCATCAGCAGGGCGAACGCGAGCACGGCCTCCCCGACCCCGTTGCGGATGCGCCAACCGATCGCGAGGCCGGTGAGCGCCATCACCAGTGCGCCGAGCGACGAGTGGATGACGCTGGCGATGCTGCGCCCGATCAGCACCGACGACCGGGAGATCGGCAGCGACCGGAAGCGGTCGATGATGCCCTTCTCGACGTCGGCGGTGATCCCGGAGGCCACCACGAACGCCGAGAACACGATGGTCTGGGCCTGGATGCCGGGGAGCAGGAACTCGCGGTAGGACGCTCCCCCGGTGTTGGTGATCGACGCGCCGAACACGAACGCGAACAACAGCACGAACATGATCGGCTGCGCCGTGACGTCGCTGAGCATCTCGGGCATGCGCTTGGTGTGGATCATGTTGCGCTTCACCATGATCCACGACTGCTGCGCCAGGTTGGTGGGCCGGATCGGCACCGGCCGCGGTTGCACCGGGGTATGTGTCTGACTGTCCACGGCGGTCATGCGCCGACCTCCTCGGTGTCGTCGGTGCGATGCCCGGTCAGCATCAGGAACACGTCGTCGAGGCTGGGCCGGGACAAGCCGATGTCGTCGACGGTGATCCCGCTGTCACGCAGCCAGCCCGCCACCTTGACCATGTCGTCGAGCCCGTCGGCGGTCGCCGTCAGCCGCCTGGCCCCGGCGTCGACGTAGACCTCGGCGCCGGTGCGGGCCAGCAGGCCCCGGGCGGATTCGAGGTCCGCCGCGTCGGCGACGGTCACCACCAGGCTTGCCCGTCCCGCCTGCTGTTTCAGGTGCAGCGGAGAGCCCTCGGCGATGATCCGGCCGCGATCGATCACCACGATGTTGTCGGCGAGTTGATCGGCCTCTTCGAGGTACTGCGTGGTCAGCAGCAGCGTGGTGCCCTGCGCGACGAGACCCCGCAGCACGTCCCACAGCTCGCTGCGGCTGCGGGGATCCAGTCCCGTGGTGGGTTCGTCGAGGAACAGCACCGGCGGCGACGCCAGCAGGCTCACCGCGAGGTCCAGGCGCCGTCGCATGCCACCCGAGTAGGACCTGACCGGCCGGTCGGCCGCGTCGGTGAGCGAGAACTGGTGCAGCAGTTGATCACCCAGGTTCATGAGGTCTCTGCGCCGGATGCCGTAGAGACCGCCGATCATCCGGATGTTCTCCCGTCCGGTCAGCAGCTCGTCGACGGTGGCCACCTGGCCCGTCAGCCCCATGTGCCGGCGGACCTCGTCGGGGTGGGTGCGGACGTCGAACCCCGCCACGCGCGCGGTGCCGCTGGTCGGCTCGGTCAGCGTCGTCATCATGCGCACCGTGGTGGTCTTCCCGGCGCCGTTCGGCCCGAGCAGGCCCAGAACGGTTCCGGGCGGGACGACGAAGCTGACGCCGGCGACGGCGGTCTGGTCGCCGAACCGCTTCACCAGGTCGAGCGCTTCGATCGCCGGAGGAAAAGGCATGGTTCGACGCTACGGGCGGCCACCGACATCGGCCAACCGATTATCCGGCCGAGCGACGAGCGTGCGCGGAATCCCGGATTGTCGCGGCGTGGCGCCCGGGGACACGCGCGCTCGCGCAGACAAGTTAGGTGACGAGCGAGACCGAGTTCGAGCGGCGCAGCTTGCCCGACGAGGTCTTCGGGATGCTGCCCGGGCCCAGCACGACGACGTTGCGCGGCCGGACATCGACCTCCGCGACGACCTCGTGCGCGACCTGATGCTCGATGCGGCGCACCTCGACCGGGTCCTGCCAGTTGTTGGACTCGACCGCGACGGCGAACGTCTCCCGCGAATGGCCCGCGTCGAGACGCACCGCGACGGCACAGCCCGGGCGCACGCCCTCGACACGACCGGCGGCCCGCTCGATGTCGGTCGGGTAGATGTTGCGCCCCGCCATGATGATGACGTCCTTGACGCGGCCGCAGACCACGACATTGCCTTCCTCGGTGATGTAGCCGAGGTCGCCGGTGTCGTACCAGCCGTGCTCGTCCTGCGCCGGGATGAAGCCGCCCATGGTCATGTAGCCGGGGGTGACACACTCCCCGCGCAGTTCGATGACGCCGACGCCGCGCGGCGGCATCAGGTTGCCGTGGTCGTCGATGACGCGGGCTTCCAGATCGGTGAGCAGCGGGCCCAGCTCGGCGAGACGCTTGGTGTGCCCCTTGGACGCCGGCACTGCGCGACGCAGCGCGGCGAGCAGATCGGCGTCGACCTCGTCGACCGTCAGGCCCGCACCGCACGGCGAGAACGACACGGCCAGCGTCGTCTCGGCCATGCCGTAGGCCGGCAGGATCGCGCCGGGATCGAGTCCGAACGGCTTACCGGCGTCGAGCAGGTCCTCGACGTCGGCGGGCTCGACGGGCTCGGCGCCCGACAGCGCGAAGCGCAGCGTCGACAGGTCGAACTCGCCCGGCTTGGCCTGGCGGCGCAGCCGCTTGGCGAACAGCGCGTAGGCGAAGTTCGGGGCCGCGGTCATCGTGCCCTTGTACTTGTCGATGAGCTTGGCCCACAGCAGCGTGTCGCGCAGGAAGTCCATCGGCGTGACCTTGACCAATTCCGCGCCGAAGTACATCGGGATGGTCAAAAAGCCCACCATGCCCATGTCGTGGAAACACGGCAGCCAGCTGACCATGACGTCTTTGTCGACGTCGTATTGCGCGCCGATGAACATCGCCTCGGCATTGGAGTAGATGTTGCGGTGGGTGATCTGCACGGCTTTGGGAGAACCGGTCGATCCCGACGTCAGCTGCATCAGCGCAAGGTCGTCCTCGCCGACCTCGATCGGCTCGATCGGCTCGGAGGCCAGCAGATCGGTGATGGTGAGGACCTTGATGCCCTTCTCCTCGAGCACCGGGATCGCGACGAGGAAGGGCTCGGACACGATCACTGCCTTGGCCTCGATCATGCCGATCACGTTCATGGTGTCCTCGGCCCACATCACCAGATCGGTGCGCGGGGTGGGCTGGTGGAGCATCGTCAGGCTGGCGCCGCGCATCCACAGCCCCTGGGCCGTCGGGGCGATCTCGACCGGGAAGCCCGCCAGGACGCCGACGGCGTCACCGAGACCCACGCCCGCGGCGGCCAGGCCGCCCGCGATGCGCTTTGCCCGCTCGTGCACCTCACTCCAGGTGTGACGGACCGGCTCGTAAGGCTCTCCGGTGACCATCCCCCTGCCCGTGGTGTGGGCACTGCGGTACATCTTCTCGGTGAATCTGCTCACGACGACCTCCTCGCCGACATCTGCCCCGGTGCACATGCCCGTTTGCCATGCTCCGCCTGTTCAGCGGCCTTTTCGCGGAGGCGCGCATACGTTTGGGGAGCGGTTGTGTCTCGAATCGGTGATGTTTCGCACGCTGGGGCGAATGCTGCACGTACCGCGTTCGGCGCCCCGCCGGTCGTACCGGTGGGGAGACTCGATGCGTCCATGACTCGACCGCTAGCTGTCACCGTCGATCATCTTAAGCAACTCTTAAGTAGCTGCCAAACGTGCGCGCTGAATGAGTCACGAGTCACATTTATTTGTGATCGCGAAGTAATCGATCAGCCGGCGGTCGACGGGGCCGGTACGACCCGCGCGCCCTGCACCGGTCCGCTGGCCACGCGGACGGTGCGACACACCCCCGCGCCCGCCAGATCGGTCCCGATGTCGACGGCGGCGCCGGCCGACGTGCACAGGAACGCGCAGGTGGGGCCGGATCCGGAGACCAGACCAGCCAGCGCGCCGGCGTCGAGACCCGCGCGCAGAGTCCGGCGCAGCGCCGGGTTGAGGCTCAGCGCCGCCGGCTGCAGATCGTTGCCGAGCAGCGGCGCCAGCTGCGCCGGATCACCGGACGCCAGCGCCGCCAGGACGGGTTCGGGCGACTCCAGACGGGGTGGAAGGGTGCGGTCCTCCTCGGCGCGCAGCCGGTCGATCTCGGCGAAGACCTTGGCGGTCGACAGGCCACCGGGTGAGAACGCGAGCACCCAATGGAACGTGTTGCGGGTCAGCACCGTCGCGAGTTCCTCGCCGCGACCGGTGCCCAGCGCCGTACCGCCGTGCAGCGCGAACGGCACGTCGCTACCCAACTGGGCGGCGAGCGCATGCAGATCGCGCCGCGGCACCCCGAGCTCCCAGAGCGAATTCATCGCGACCAGTACGGCCGCCGCATCGGCACTGCCGCCCGCCATCCCGCCGGCCACCGGGATGGTCTTCTCGATCGAGATCGCGACATCGGGCGCGCGGCCGACATGCTCGGCCATCAGTTCCGCGGCGCGCCAGGCGAGATTGCGCTCGTCGGTCGGGAGTGAGTCGGCGCCCTCTCCGACGTGCTCCAGCGACAACGTGTCGGCGGTCCGCACCGTGACCTCGTCGAGCAGCGACACGGCGTGGAAGACGGTCGTCAGCTCGTGGTAGCCGTCCTGCCGACGGTCACCGACGTCGAGATAGAGATTGACCTTGCCGGGCACGCGGACGGTGACCGAACCCGTGGGAACCCACTCCGATGCCGTATTACCGTCGCGCGCGGACACCGCACGACACTAACGCCGACGGGCGCGGGTGGTGAACTTCAACCCCGCCGCGAACGGCCCGACACGCGAAACGGCACCGGTGCGCGACCGGTGCCGTTTCGGGTGGAGCGTGTCGCTACAGCGTGGACACCTGGGCGTCGTCGGCCTTCGCTTGTGCGTCGGCGTCGTCGCCGGCGTCGTCGGCCTTCGGCACGGTGTGCCAGTCGGCGCTGCGCTGCAGCAGGCGGACGAAATCGTTGATGCTCAGCGTCTCACCGCGGCGGGACGGGTCGATGCTGGCGGCGAGCAGTCGGCTGGCCGACTCGTTTCCGGAACCCGCCCACTCGGCGAACGCGTTGCGCGAGGTCTTGCGACGCTGCGCGAAGGCGATGTCGATGAGTTCGAAGACCTGCTCCTGGAACTCGGTGTCCGTCGGCCACGGAGAGGTCTCGTAGCGGTCGATGCGCACGAGACCGGAGTACACGCGCGGGATCGGCCAGAAGACCGTCGGCGACACCATGCCGTAGCGGCGCACGTTGCCGAAGAACCGCACCTTGGCGCTGGGCACCCCGTAGTCCTTGCCGCCGGGCTCGGCGGCGAGGCGCTCGGCGACCTCGGCCTGAACCATCACCATCACGGTCCGGATGGACGGGAACTCGGCGAGCAGATGCAGCAAAGCCGGCACCGCGACGTTGTAGGGCAGGTTGGCGACCAGTGCCGTCGGCATCTCGGTCATGTCCGACTGCTTGAACGTCAGGATGTCCCGGTTGAGCACGGTGAGCCGGTTGACTTCACTGTGCGAATGCGCCGCGATCGTCGTCGGCAACTGGGTCGCCAGCACCGGGTCGATCTCCACGGCGGTCACCCGCGCACCGCGGTCGAGCAGGGCGAGTGTCAGAGACCCCAGCCCGGGCCCGACCTCGAGTACATGGTCGGACCGGTTCACGCTGGACGCCGACACGATGCGGCGCACGGTGTTCGCATCGTGGACAAAATTCTGTCCGAAAGACTTTCGGGGCCGGAAGTCGATCGACTTCGCCAAGTGCCGTATTTCAGTTCGCCCGAGCAGCCGTATTGTCACGACGCACCGATCCTCCCACTACAGGTCGGCCACGCCCCCCAACCTTGACGCGCCCGAGTCACCTCAGCAATCGCGATCTGCTCTTCTCTTGTTGCCAGATCCGCTCGCTGAGCATACCTCAGACCCCCGTTGCGTTCCCAGGTGTTTTGATCAAATTGGACGCCACCAAAGTAGCCATTACCGGTGTTGATCGACCAATTACCACCCGCTTCGCACCGCGCGAGGGCGTCCCAGGTGCCCCCGTTGCGCACTTCCGGCACCTCGGTACCGGGTTTGGCGCCGACCCTCAGCACACCGTCAACCGCCGGAGTGATGACGACATTGGCTACTGGCAGCCTGCCGGTCTCCACACCGTTGATGGTCGACACCGCGAAAGTGACGTCCTGAACGCCGGGAACGCCGGGATTCTCGACGATCTGCCGGCTCATGTTCAGATTCACGTCTTCGACGCGCTGATTGTTCGGATTCAGCGGCAACCGCTCGGTGACCTTCGCAACCCGGACACGCGTCACCCTGATGTGCATTCCATCCGTGATCGGCGTCGACGCGGCCGGAATGACGGCGTCACTTTGCTGAAGCGGGGCTCCGGATGCTTCCAGCAGCGCGCCCACATTCGGCGCCGCGAGCCGCACGAATCGCATCTGACCGGCGTCCTCGATTTGCACGTTTCGCGGGCTGACCACCGGAAGTTCCATTCCGTCGAGCGGCAGCCTGCTCGCGCGGGACGCCGCGACCGGAGCCTTGTCGGTCATCTGCAGCTGGGCGAGCGCCTCGTCGACGGTCGAGGCCGTGGTCCAGACCTGCTCGGTGCCGCCGCCGTCGGTGGAGATCTCCAGGGGACGGCTCCGGCGCAGGACGATCGTGTCCGACTGGTTCACGGGGGTGTCGGCCGCCGGATACAGATCGTCGCGCTCCCCCACGTCGAACCCGTTCTCGGTCACGACGTCGATCACGCGCGACTTCATGGTGGGAACCGTGACCGATGCGCCGTCGACCTCGAGGGTCACCGTTTTGTGGGTGGCGACTGCCGTACCGCCGGCGAACACCAGAGCCAGCAAAATCCCGGCGACCACACATCGCAGCAGGGGCGAACGCGTCTGATGAAGTTTTGTCAATGCATTCAAGATGTCGTTATCCCGACTCAGCCTGGCGCGGGCGGCGAAGGTGGGGGTGCCGCCCCGCGATTTATCACAAGACGGTAACGAAGGAGCTCGAGCCCGGCAACCTAGGCCCAGGCTTCCGCCAGACCGTAGGTCCGTACCGCCGTCGCGGAAGTCTCCTCGGCGAGCTCTTCCGCGGGCCGGCCGAGCAGATCGGCCAGCGCCCGCACAGTGTAGGGCAGGCAGTAGGGCTCATTCGGCGCGCCGCGATACGGGTGCGGGGTCAGGAACGGGGCGTCGGTCTCGACCAGAAGTTGCCCCGGCGGAATCAACGGCGCCGCTTCGCGCAGGTCGCGGGCGTTCTTGAAGCTGACCGTGCCCGACAGGCTGAGCAGCCACCCTTCGTCGATGCAGGCCCGCGCCATCGTCGCGTCGGACGAGAAGCAGTGAAAGATCACAGTCTCGGGCGCCCCTTCGGCGCGCAGGACGTCGAGCACCGCGGCGTCGGCGTCACGGTTGTGGATCATCAGCGGCTTGCCGGTGCGCTTGGCCAACTCGATGTGCCAGGCGAACGCCTCCCGCTGCTCGGCGGGTTCGGCGCAGCCCTCCAGACGGCCCGGCCAATACAGATCCATCCCGGTCTCGCCGACGGCCACCACCCGCGGGTGGCTCGCGAGGCGTTCCAGAACCGTGCGGGCCTCGTCGGTCAACGCGCCGGCCCTGGTCGGATGCAGCGCGACCGCGGCGTAGACCCGGGAATCCCAGTCGGCGGCCTCGACGGCCCAGCGGGCCGACTCCAGATCGTCGGCGATCGTGACCACCGCGCGCACCCCGGCCGACCCGGCCCGATCGAGGATCGCGCGCACGCCGTCGGCGTCGTCGGCGCCGCACGCGTCGAGATGGGTGTGAGCGTCGACCAGCGGGTCGAGCGGTTCCGGTACCGGCGGCGGCACACGCCGCTGTTGATCAGCGCTCACGACCACACTCTAGGGTTGAGCCTGAAATGAGCCAGCCCTACTACGTCACGACGGCGATCGCGTACCCCAACGGCGATCCGCACGTCGGGCACGCCTACGAATACATCGCCACCGACGCGATCGCACGGTTCAAGCGTCTCGACGGCTTCGACGTGCGGTTCCTGACCGGCACCGATGTGCACGGCCTGAAGATGGCCGAGACCGCCGCCAAGCTCGGCGTCCCGACAGCCGAGTTGGCACGATCGAACTCCGATGTGTTCCAACGGCTGCAGGAGAAGCTGAACGTCTCCTTCGACCGCTTCATCCGCACCAGCGACGCCGACCACTACGAAGCCTCGAAGGCCATCTGGACGCGGATGGTCGACGCCGGCGACGTCTACCTCGACAAGTACTCCGGCTGGTATTCGGTGCGCGACGAACGTTTCTTCACCGAGGCCGAGACGTCGATCGGCGCCGACGGCGTCCGCATCGCCACCGAGACGGGCACCCCGGTCACGTGGACCGAGGAGGAGACGTACTTCTTCAGGCTGTCGGCCTACACCGACCGGCTGCTGGCGCTCTACGCGGAACGGCCGGACTTCATCGAGCCCGAGGTGCGGCGCAACGAGATCGTCAGCTTCGTCTCCGGTGGTCTGCGCGACCTGTCGATCTCCCGTACGACGTTCGACTGGGGTGTGCCGGTGCCCGGCCACCCCGACCACGTGATGTACGTATGGGTCGACGCGCTCACCAACTACCTCACCGGCGTCGGCTTCCCGGACACCGACTCCGAGACGTTCCGCCGGTACTGGCCGGCAGACCTGCACATGATCGGCAAGGACATCATCCGGTTCCACGCCGTGTACTGGCCGGCGTTCCTGATGTCGGCGGGCATCGAACTGCCGAAAAAGGTGTTCGCCCACGGCTTTCTGTTCAACCGCGGCGAGAAGATGAGCAAGTCGGTCGGCAACGTGGTCGACCCGAACGACCTCGTCGAGACCTTCGGGGTGGACCAGCTGCGCTACTTCCTGCTGCGTGAGGTGTCGTTCGGCCAGGACGGCAGCTACAGCGAAGACGGCATCATCGCCCGGATCAACGCCGATCTGGCCAACGAGTTCGGCAACCTCGCCCAGCGGTCGCTGTCGATGGTGGCCAAGAATCTGGACGGCGCGGTGCCCGAACCCGGCGAGTTCACCGCCGAGGACACCGCGATGCTCGCCGCCGCGGACGACCTGCTCGACCGTGTCCGCGAGCACTACGACGCGACCGCGATGCACCTTGCGCTGGAGGCGATCTGGTCGGTGCTGGGCGCGGCCAACCGCTACTTCTCGGCGCAGGAGCCGTGGGTGCTGCGCAAGACCGATCCCGGCCGCTTCGCCACGGTGCTGTACACGACGCTGGAGGTGGTCCGTATCGCGGCGCTGCTGAGCCAGCCGGTGATGCCGGCCACCATGGCCACCCTGCTCGACCTGCTCGGGCAGCCCGAAGACCGACGCGCATTCAGCGCGATCACAGTGCGGTTGACACCGGGCACCGCACTGCCTGCGCCCACGGGCGTGTTTCCCCGCTATCAAACGACACGAGATGACTGAACTCCACCAGCAGCTGCAACACATCTATGACGAGGTCGCACACCGCAATCCGGGTGAGGCCGAGTTCCACCAAGCCGTCTACGAGGTGCTCAGCAGCCTCGGACCGGTGGTCGAAAAGCACTCGGACTACGTCGATTCGGCGGTGATCCGCCGGCTCTGCGAGCCCGAGCGCCAGATCATCTTCCGGGTCCCGTGGATCGACGACAACGGCGTCGTGCAGCTCAACCGCGGCTTCCGGGTGGAGTTCAACTCCGCACTCGGACCGTTCAAGGGCGGCCTGCGCTTCCACCCGTCGGTGTACCTCGGGATCGTCAAGTTCCTCGGCTTCGAACAGATCTTCAAGAACTCGCTGACCGGCATGCCCATCGGCGGCGGCAAGGGCGGGTCGGATTTCGATCCGAAGGGCCGCAGCGACGGTGAGATCATGCGGTTCTGTCAGTCCTTCATGACCGAGTTGTACCGCCATCTCGGCGAGTACACCGATGTGCCCGCGGGCGACACCGGCGTCGGCATGCGCGAGATCGGCTACATGTTCGGCCAGTACAAGCGCATCACCAACCGCTACGAGTCCGGTGTGTTCACCGGGAAGGGCATGACCTGGGGCGGCTCCCAGGTCCGCACCGAGGCCACCGGCTACGGCACCGTGTTCTTCATCAACGAGATCCTCAAGGCCTCCGACGACACGTTCGAGGGCAAGGACGTCGTGGTGTCCGGCTCGGGCAACGTCGCGATCTATGCCATCGAGAAGATCCACGAGCTCGGGGGCACCGTGGTCGCGTGCTCGGACTCCAGCGGCTACGTCGTCGATGAGAAGGGCATCGACCTCGCGCTGCTCAAAGAGGTCAAAGAGGTGCGCCGGGGCCGGATGTCGGACTACGCGGAGCTGCGTGGCGGTGGCGCCACGTCGGTCGAGGGCGCCAGCGTGTGGGAAGTGCCGTGCGACATCGCGATTCCGTGTGCGACGCAGAACGAGATCAACGGTGACGAGGCCGCTGCACTGATCAGGAACGGCTGCAAGGTGGTCGCCGAGGGTGCGAACATGCCGTGCTCGCCGAACGCGATCAAACAGTTCTCCGACGCGGGAGTGATCTTCGCTCCGGGCAAGGCCGCCAACGCGGGCGGGGTGGCGACCAGTGCGCTGGAGATGCAGCAGAACGCATCCCGCGACTCCTGGACGTTCGCCGACACCGAGTTGCGGCTCGAACAGATCATGCGCCGCATCCACAATCGCTGCCTGGTCACCGCCGACGAGTACGGCCAGCCCGGCAACTACGTCGCGGGCGCGAACATCGCGGGCTTCATCCGGGTGGCCGACGCGATGCTGGCACTGGGTCTGGTCTGACGCCTGCGTAGTGATGTGCGCCACACTGTGAGCCGTGATGTCACAGATCGGCGCCCAGCGGTGTCTTGAGGGCACAAGCCCTTCGAGAGGAGACACCATGACCGCAAAGAACATCCGGGTGATCGTCGTCGGCGGCGGCTACGCCGGCGTGATGGCCGCGAACCGGCTGCTGACACGCGACGACCTGTACGTGACGCTGGTCAACCCGAGGCCCCAGTTCGTCGAGCGGATCCGCCTGCACCAGCTCGCCGCCGACGCCGGCAGTACCGCCGGGCGAGCGAAGCGACGGGGAACCAGCACCGCCGGGCGAGCGAAGCGACGGGGAACCAGCAGCGCCGTCGCCGAGTTCGGCGCCGTGCTCAACCCCGGCGTGCAACTGGTGGTCGACAACGTCGAGCGCATCGACGCGCCCGCGCGGCGACTCGCGCTGAGCTCGGGCGCGAGCCTGGACTACGACTATCTGGTCTACGCCGTCGGCAGCACCGGCGCCGTGCCGGACGGCGTCCCGGGCGCCGCCGAGTTCGCCTATCCCCTGGCCGAATTGGAGCAGGCGCAGCGGCTGCGCTCCCGGCTGGCCGACGTCGCAGCGATCGCACCGGTGGTGGTGATCGGCGGCGGGCTGACCGGGATCGAGGCGGCCGCGGAGTTCGCCGAGGCGGGACGCGACGTGACCCTCGTCAGCCCGGTCGTCGGCCCGTCACTGAGCGGGCCGGGCCGCCGGTCGGTGACCAGGAGGCTGCGCAAGCTCGGTGTCCATCTGGTGTCGGCATCCGTCCGTTCGGTCGGGGCCGACCACGTCGTCCTCGACGACGCCCGGTCCCTGCCCAGCGCGGTGACGGTGTGGACGGCCGGATTCGGTGTGCCGACGCTGGCCGCGGACAGTGGATTGGCCACCGACCCGCTGGGACGGCTCCTCACCGACGAAACGCTGACCAGCGTCGACGACGACCGCATCGTGGCGGCCGGCGACTCCGCGGCCCCGTCGGGTCTGCCCTACCGGATGAGCTGCCAGGCCGGACTGCCGCTGGGAGCCCAGGCCGCCGAAACCGTGCTGGCCCGGATCGCCGGCACCGACGCCGCTGTGGCGACGGTGCCGATGTCCGGGCAGTGCATCAGCCTGGGACGCGACGCCGGAACGGTGCAGCTGCAGCGCAAGGACGACACCCCGCTCAACCTCTACCTCGGCGGTCGCACGGGAGCGTTCGTCAAGGAGCAGGTGTGCCGGTTCACGATCACATGGCTTGCCGCCGAGGCGCGTAAGCCCGGGTCCTACCGCTCACTGAAGGGCCCGGACCGTTCCGAGCTGATCGCGTCGACGGCGGTGCCGGTCCGATGACCGCGGCGCCGGGTGACGAACACGCCGAGAGGTTCACGCAGCTGCGACCGCTGCTGTTCACGATCGCCTACGAGATCCTGGGCAGCGCAACAGAATCCGACGACGTGCTGCAGGAGAGTTACCTGCGCTGGGCCGAGGTGGATCTCGCCGCGGTCACCGACACCAAGGCCTATCTGGCCCGGCTCGTCACCCGGCAGGCACTCAACACGTTGCGCGCGCAATCCCGCCGCCGGGAGGACTACGTCGGACCCTGGCTGCCGGAACCTCTCCTGACCGAGGCCGATCCCTCCGCCGACGTGGTGCTGGCCGAGTCGGTGTCGATGGCGATGCTCGTGGTGCTCGAGACCCTGAGCCCCGACGAGCGGGCGGTGTTCGTGCTGCGCGAGGTGTTCGGCTTCGGGCACGACGAGATCGCGGCGACGCTGGGCAAGTCGACGGCCGCGGTCCGCCAGATCGCACACCGGGCCCGCGAGCACGTGCAGTCGCGGCGCAAGCGGTTCGAACCCGTCGACCCGAAGACCTCCGGCGAGATCACCATGACGTTCTTCGCCGCGGCGGCCACCGGCGACCTGGACGCACTGATGGCGATGCTGGCGCCCGACGTGGTGTGGACCGCCGACAGCGACGGCAAGGTCAGCGCGGCGCGGCGTCCGGTGGAAGGTGCCGACAAGGTCGCCCGCCTCATCCTGGGCTTCGTCCGGCTCGCCGGCGGCGAGGCCAGGGTCGAGCCCGCGTTCTACAACAGTGCGCCCGCGCTGGTGCTCTATACGGGCGACGTGCTGGAGGGCGTGGTCACGTTCGAGGTGGCCGACGGCCGGATCACCAACTTCTACGCGATGCGCAATCCGGAGAAACTGACAGGGGTGATGGTGGCGCGCACCATCAGCCGATAATGAGCGCGTGCGTATCGAGCGGCTCGGCGATCTGGGCGACGCCCCGTCAGTGCTGCGTGCGCTCGGGGTCGCGACGGCGCATCTCGGGCTCGCCCCGCCCGCAGCGCTGATCGGGGACTGGTTCGGCTCCCGTGCGGTGATCGCTCCGTCGGTGAGCGTGTCGGCCGTCGCGCCTCGGACGGTTTTCGACGTGACACCGGGATACCGCTGCGACGGCGCGGTGGGTGGCGGGTGGTTCGGTTACCTGTCCTATCCCGACGCCGGCGCCGACGGCCTGGGTCCACGGATCCCCGAAGCCGCGGGCGGCTGGTCCGATTCGGTACTGCGCTGCGACCGGGACGGCGCGTGGTGGCACGAAAGTCTTTCGGGCGCAACGATGTCCGCCTGGATCGAGCAGGCGTTGCGGTCCCCGGCCGAGCCCGGACGCTCGACTGTCACCTGGGAACCGGCCGACCGGGACGCGCACCGGCTGGGTGTGCTGGCGTGCCTCGACGCGATCGCGGCCGGTGAGGTCTACCAGGCGTGCGTGTGCACGCAGTTCACCGGCGTCCTCGACGGGGATCCGCTGGAGTTCTTCACCGACGCGGTGACCAGGACGGCGCCCGCCCGCGCGGCCTACGTGGCCGGGGACTGGGGGGCGGTCGCGTCGCTGTCCCCGGAGCTGTTCCTGCGCCGGTGCGGTGACGCCGTCGCGTCCAGCCCGATCAAGGGCACGCTGCCGCGCTCCGCCGATCCCGCCGCGTTGCGCGCGTCGGTCAAGGACGTCGCCGAGAACATCATGATCGTCGACCTGGTGCGCAACGACCTCGGCCGTGTCGCGCGCACCGGTTCGGTGGCCGTCCCCGAACTGCTGGCGGTGCGTCCCGCACCCGGGGTCTGGCATCTCGTCTCCACCGTGACCGCGCAGGTGCCGTCGGAGTTACCGACGAGCGCACTGCTCGACGCCACGTTCCCGCCGGCGTCGGTGACCGGCACCCCGAAGCAGCGCGCCCGCGAGCTGCTGGTCGGCTGGGAGCGCAAGCGCCGCGGAATCTACTGCGGCACAGTCGGAATGGCGTCACCAACAGCCGGATGCGAACTCAACGTCGCGATCAGGACCGTCGAGTTCGCGGCCGAGCGCACCGCGGTGCTCGGCGTCGGCGGAGGGATCACCGCCGACTCCGACCCCGACCGCGAATGGCAGGAGTGCCTGGACAAGGCGGCCCCGATCATCGGGGGTGAAGCCGGCACCGCTCGATCAGGATCTCGGCGAGTCGCGTCGGCTCGCTGATCATCAAGTTGTGGCAGGTATCCATCTCGATCAGCTTCTGCACGCCGCCGAGCGCCGCGATCCCCGCGCGCTGACATTTCGGGCTCAGCGCGCGGTCGCGTGTCGTCAGGATCCAGGTGCGTGGTACGTCGTCGGGCATGCCGGTTCGGTACACGGGCTCGTGGAAGGCTCGGGCCGATTCGGGGTACAGCCGTTCCAGCGCAAGCCTGCGCTGCGCACGCGTCATCCCGTTGGTATAGGAGTACCGCGCGAACCAGCGCGGAGTCACTCCCGGCCCGACGACCCCCCGGCGGCGCCGGGCGAGCACGCCGGCGATCCCGCCGATCGTGTCGGTGACGGTGGCGCCCGCCGGCGGCACGGACGCGGCGGCAAACACCAGCTCGCGCACCCGTGCCGCGCCGAGCTTGGCTGCCATCCCGGGAATCGTCAGGCCGGCCAACGAATGCCCGGCGAGCACGATCTGGTCCAGGCCGGCCGCGTCGACGTCCCGCACGGCCGAGTCGACCCAGTCGGCGAACGTCACCGTCCGCAGATCGCCGGGCCGGGACCGCCTGCCGGGCAGGTCGATCGCGAGCACGTCGAGCGCGGGCTCCTGCCTGCGCAACTCGGCGACGGTGGGGTCCCAGCAGTCTCCCGCGTATCCGCCGCCGTGGACCAGAACCAGACCGGGTAGCGCCATCGCAGCCCCTCACTCACGCGCGCGTAGAACCGCATCGTAGAGCTCGCGGCGCGACGGAGCGCCGGGATTCGCGGCGACGACCTGCGCGCACGCGTCCTTGACCCGCATCCCGTCGTCGACCAACCGCAGCGCTTCGGCGACCAGCGCTTCGGGGTCCGCGGACGGTGTCGCACCGGCCAGCACCACGGTGATCTCCCCCAGCACGCCGTCGACGGCCCACTCGGCGAGTTCACCGAGCGTGCCGCGCACGATCTCCTCGTGCGTCTTGGTCAGCTCCCGGCACACGACGGCCCGGCGGTCGGCTCCGAGCACCTCGACGGCGTCGCGCAACGTCTCGGCCAGCCGGCGCGGCGACTCGAAGAACACGCAGGTGCGCGGCTCGGCGCTCAGCGACCGCAGCCACGTCGCGCGCGCCGACGATTTACGCGGGGCGAACCCCTCGAAACAGAATCGCTCGGACGGCAGACCCGCGACGGCCAGCGCGGTGGTGACCGCCGACGGGCCGGGCAGGCATTGGACGGGCAGGTCGCTCTCGGCGCAGGCCGCGACCAGGCGGTAGCCCGGGTCGCTGATCAACGGCATACCGGCATCGCTGACCAGCAGCACCGTCGCACCGCCTTTGATGTCGTCGAGCAGCGCGGGTACCCGGGACGCCTCGTTCTGGTCGTAGAGACTCACGATGCGGCCCCTCGGCTTGACCTCCAGCGCGGTGGCGAGGGTGCGGACCCGCCGGGTGTCCTCGGCGGCGATGACGTCGGCACTGCCCAGCGCCCGGACCAGCCGGGCCGAGGCGTCCGACGGCTGACCCAACGGCGTGGCGCCCACAAGCAGTCGTCCGGCCGTCATGCCTGACAGCCTACGATCGCTTGCGTGACCGCCCCGACCGAGGAACTCGAGAGGAGCGGGCGCGCGGTCCCTGTCATCAGCCCGGGCCCGGTCGTGCCCGTCGCCGACTTCGGCCCGCTCGACCGCCTGCAGGGCTGGGCGATGACCGCGGTCATCACCGCGCTGGCCGCGGTGACGCGATTCCTCAACCTCGGCTCCCCCACCGACGCGGGCACCCCGATCTTCGACGAGAAGCACTACGCGCCGCAGGCCTGGCAGATGGTGCACAACAAAGGCCTGGAGGACAACCCCGGCTATGGGCTGGTGGTGCATCCGCCGGTCGGCAAACAGCTGATCGCGATCGGTGAGGCGATCTTCGGCTACAACGGGCTCGGATGGCGGTTCTCCGGCGCCGTCTGCGGCGTGATCCTCGTGCTGCTCGTGGTCCGTATCGCGCGGCGGATCAGCAGGTCGACGCTCGTCGGCGGGATCGCCGGGCTGCTGCTGATCGCCGACGGCGTCAGCTTCGTCACCGCCCGCACCGCGCTGCTGGACGGGTTCCTGACGCTGTTCGTCGTCGCGGCGTTCGGCGCCCTGATCGTCGACCGCGACCAGATCCGCGAGCGCATGCACGTCGCGTTCTCGGAGGGCCGGATCGACGAGACGCCGTGGGGTCCGCGGCTCGGTGTGCGGTGGTGGAGGTTCGGGGCGGGCGTGCTTCTCGGCCTCGCCTGCGCGACGAAGTGGTCGGGCCTTTACTTCGTGATGTTCTTCGGGCTCATGACCGTCGCGTACACCGTGGCCGCCCGCAAGCAGTACCGGGTGCCACGCCCCTGGCTCGGCACGCTGGGCCGCGACGTCGGCCCGTCCCTGTACGCGCTGGTGCTCATCCCGTTCGGCGTGTATCTGGCGTCGTACACGCCGTGGTTCGCCTCCGAGACCGGCGTCGACCGCCACGAGGTGGGCCGCTCGATCGGCCCGGACAGCGTCCTGCCGCTCCCCGACGCCGTCCGGTCGCTGTGGCATTACACCTACGCCGCCTACCGCTTCCACTCCGGACTGACCAACGCCGACGGCAACCACCACCCGTGGGAGTCCAAGCCGTGGGCGTGGCCGATGTCGTTGCGGCCGGTGCTGTACGCGATCGACACCGAGAACGTGTCGGGCTGCGGCGCGCAGTCGTGCGTCAAGGCCGTCATGCTGGTGGGCACCCCGACGATGTGGTTCCTCGCGGTGCCGGTCCTCGCGTGGGCGGTGTGGCGGGCGTTCGTGAAGCGGGACTGGCGCTATGCGGTGCTGCTGGTCGGCTACAACGCCGGCTTCCTGCCGTGGTTCGCCGACATCGACCGGCAGATGTACTTCTTCTACGCCTCGACCATGGCGCCGTTCCTGGTGTTGATGATCGCAATGATCCTCGGCGACATTCTGTACAAACCGGGACAGAATTCCGAGCGCAGAACGCTGGGCCTGCTGGTGGTGTGCATCTACGTCGCGGTCGTCATCACCAACTTCGCGTGGCTCTACCCGGTGCTGACGGGCCTGCCGATCTCGCAGCACACCTGGAACATGCAGATCTGGCTGCCGTCCTGGCGTTAGGCAACCAATCCGCCGAACTTGCATTCCAGCAGGCCCGTACTCGCGCTTTCCCTGCTGGAATGCAATTTCGGCGCGAATGGGGGCGACGGCTACAGCGGGTCGCGGCCTGCCGGGCACGACATACAGCGCGGTCCGCCGCGGCCGGTGCCGAGCTCTGAGGCCGCGATCGGCAGCACCTCGATACCCGAGTCGGCAAGGCGCGCATTGGTTTCGGTGTTGCGCTCGTAGGCCACCACCACTCCCGGCGCGAGGGCGAGCGTGTTGTTGCCGTCGTCCCACTGCTCACGCTCGGCGGTGACGGGGTCCAGACCGGTGTCGATGACCCGCAGCTTGCCGATGCCCATCGCGTCGGCCGCGGCGTCGACGAACGGCGCCGCCCGGTCGATCGTCACGCCGCCGGACTTCCGGCGAATGGGGAAGGCCGTCAACGAGTCCTGGATGTTGGGGTACATCACGACCGCGTCGGTGTCGACCATCGTGCACACGGTGTCGAGGTGCATCTGCGCGCGCTCCTGCGCGATCGGCACGGCCAGCACGGTGTGCGCGAGGTCGTCGTCGAACAGGCTGCGCGCCAACGCTTCCGCACCGGCGGGGGTGGTGCGCTCCCCCACCCCGACGGCGACCACACCCGGCGCCAGCAGCAGCACGTCGCCTCCCTCGATCGGCGCCGACCTCGACTCGTAGGCCCGCCGGACCCGCAGGAACCGCGGGTGGTGGGCGTAGATCAGGTCGGTCAGCGAGGTTTCGCGCACCCGGGCGTGCATCGACAGCGACGTGATCGCCACGCGCGGCCCGATCCAGAACGACGAGTCGCGGGTGAACAGCAGGTTCGGCAACGGGTCGATGACGAAATCGCCCCCGTGGTGCATGCGCCGCACCAGCGACAGCTCGTTCTCGCCGAACGGCAGTTCGTCGAACGTCATGCCGGCCATCAGGATTCGGGCCAGCGGCGCGGCCTCGAGGGTACGCAGGTACGCCGAGAGTTCCTGCGCCAGCGGTGCGCCGAGGCGGCGGGCATCTACCGCGGCCGAGATGCCCTGCATGCGGGCCGCTCCGCTCTTGTCGAGCGCCTCGGTCAGCAGATCGCCGAGCAGAAGCACCTCCACCCCCGCGACCGCAGCAGGTCGGCGAACGCGTCGTGTTCCTGCTGTGCACGCGCTACCCACGGCAGACCGTCGAACAACAGCGTGTCGTTGTTGCGGGGCGTGAGCCGCTGCAGTTCGGCTCCGGGTCGGTGCAGGATCACCGCCCGGAGGGTGCCCACCTCCGAATTGCATCCCAACGGCGCATCCGTCACATGTGCACCGTAACCGCAACTAGGGTTGAGGTCATGGAATGGCCCCACGAGCTCACGCCGGGCGACATGGCGGCGCGCAGCGGGGTGGCGGTGTCAGCGCTGCACTTCTACGAGCGCGAGGGGCTGATCACCAGCCGGCGCACGGGCGGCAACCAGCGCCGCTACGCCCGCGAGACGCTGCGGCGGGTGGCCTTCATCCGGATGTCGCAGCGGCTCGGCATCCCGCTGGCACGAATCCGCGAGGCCCTGGCGACCCTGCCGTCGGACCGCGTGCCGACCAGTAAGGACTGGGCCCGGCTCTCGGCGGGCTGGCGTGACGACCTGGACCAGCGCATCCTGCATCTGGAACGGCTGCGCGACAACCTCGCCGGGTGCATCGGCTGCGGGTGCCTGAGCCTGAAGATCTGCGCACTCGCCAACCCCGGCGATGTGCTGGCCGACGAGGGGCCCGGCGCCGCCCGCCTCTAGAGTCTCGATTTTTCGAACGCCTGTGCGATAGGCTCGGCGGCATGGAGCCGGCACTGCAGAGCTCACTCTTCGAGCAGTCCGATCGCCGCGACCTCGGCAACGGGGCGTGGCTGGAGGTGCGTTCCGGATGGCTGTCGCAGGACGGTTCGTCCGACGACACGCTGTTCGCCGAACTGCGCGACCGCATCCCGTGGCGCGCCGAACGGCGGCAGATGTACGACCGGGTGCTCGATGTGCCGCGGCTGGTCAGCTTCCACAACCTGCTCGACGGGAACGCACCCCATCCGCGGCTCAAGCAACTGCGGCGCCGCCTCAACGACGTCTACGCCGGCGAATTGGGTGAACCGTTCGTCACCGCGGGTCTGTGCCTCTACCGCGACGGTGACGACAGCGTGGCCTGGCACGGCGACAACATCGGGCGCAGCAGCACCGAGGACACCATGGTCGCGATCGTCGGCATCGGCGCGACAAGGGTTTTCGCACTCCGTCCGCGAGGCGGCGGGCCGTCACTGCGGTTGCGGCACTGCCACGGCGATCTGCTCGTGATGGGCGGGTCCTGCCAGCGCACCTGGGAACACGCCGTCCCGAAGACCACCAGGCCGACCGGGCCGCGCATCAGCATCCAATTCCGTCCACACGACGTGCGATGAGGCGCGTCAGCCCTTGACCAGACCGACCGCCTGGGTGACGAGGTCGCGAGCGCGCTGGGTGTCGATCCGCGCGACCGGCTTGTCGGCGACGACGAGCGGGTTGGCGGTGACGATCACGATGAAATTGCCGAACGTCGCGACGTAGTTGTAGAGCTCACCCGTGCGCGGCCCCTCCTCGGTCACCGTCTGCAGCACCCGGTGCGTGCCGACGGTCGTGACCCCGTCGACCGCGGGCGCCTCGACGACCTCGACCAGTCCGCGCATTCCCGCCCCGGTGAAGGTCACCTTCCTGCACTGGTCGCTGGGGGTGTTCACCGGGACGGCTTCGGAGGTCTCGACCGCGATGACGATGTAGCGCACGCCGTCGCCTTCGGCGGTGGTCGCGGCCATGTTCCCCTTGACGCCTTCGGGGACGGTGTTCTCGGTGGCGCTCTTGGCGCAGTCTTGCGGGTCGAAGGTCAGACCCGGCGGCAGCTTCTGGGCCGTGAGGAACCGCGGATCGATGGCGGCCGGCCCGACGGTGTTCACCGTGTACGACGGCGCGAAACCACTCTTGACCTCGGCCACCCGGGCGATATCGGCCTTCGAGAAGTCCTCGGCCGGAGCGGCGTTGCAGGCCGTCGACAGCCCGACCACCGCGGCCACTGGCAGAGCGAGGTACTTCCCGGCGTTCGACATCGCCGCCAATGTACCGGCGCGGGGCGGCTCAGCCCCGCAGCGTCGACACCGTTTCGACGAGCAGATCCGAACCGAACTCGGGTGCCAGCCCGGGATGCGGCGATCCCGGATCTGTCACCACGACGATGTAGCAGACGTGGTCGCCCAGGTATGCGACGAAAGTGTCTGCATGTGAGCGTGTTTCGGTGCCTCCTTCGACGACGATGGTGATCGCCGTGCTCATCGCCGACGTCTGTGCCGCGTCGACGGCGGGCCCGGGCCGGGTGGTCACGGTTGCGGTCGCGCGCCCCGCGGTCACGGACCACTGCGCGCACTCTCCGAACAGCTGCGACGGCGGCGTCGCCTCGGGCGCGGCGCCGGCGACGACGGCGTAGACGATGCCGCCGGCGCCGGAGGCCGACCAGCCGCGGGCCGACGCGGGGTCGACGGCGGGCGCCCCGAGCGTCGCGCACTGCGCGGGGTCGGCGACCGCGGACTCCTGCAGGCCCCACGAGGCGAACGGCGCGGGACTGCCGGTGTACGGGGTGACCTCGTAGCCGTCGGGGAGGCCGTCCCGCGCGCGGTCGATCCTGGCGGGGTTCACGGTCGTCGAGGCCGGCTTCTCCGGCGCCGCCGCCGGGGGCGGCGGGGCGGGCTGGGCACAGGCGATCCCGAGCAGAGCCAGGGCGCATGCGACGACGAGCCTCACGCGGTGTTGATACCACGGTTTTGGCGAGGGTTTGGCGAGGGCTCGTTCAGGCGGCTTCGGCCGTGTTGCCGGCGGTGTCCTCGCCGTCCGCATCGGCGCCGTCCGCATCGATGTCCTCGTCGTCCGCGTCGGCGCCGTCGTCGGCGTCGTCGGCGTCGTCGGCTTCGGTCTCGGTCACGGTCTCGGCCTCAGAAGTCTCGGCCTCCGGTGCGGCCGGTTCCGGGTCGACCACGTCATCACGACCGTCGGAGTCCGCGCCACCGACAGCGGACCGACTCTCCTCTGCCGGCGCCGACCGTTCGGTCGAGGACGCCGAATCCCGTTGGGCGACAGCATCTTCGTCGATGTCCGAGGTCACCGCGCCGCCTTCGTCGACATCGGGCAGATCCGGGCCCCCGACGCCGAACACACCCGGCACCGGCGTGCCCAGCACCCGCCCCAAGCCGAACCCCTCGGTGAGATTGTCGACCGCGACCGGCACCGAGGCGATCAGCTTGGCCGCGGTGCCGGCGAAATCCTTGACCGGCCACCACCGGGCCGTCGTCGGATCACCCGGGCCCGCGTCGCGGTCGTAGGCGTCCTCCACAAGGACCCGCAGCGGAGCGTCGAGCGCGCTGAGGATCGGGCGGGGCACGAACAACAGCAGGGGTTGCAACAGCGGCAGCAGGTCCGTCCCGATGAGGTAGTAGTCGGTGTCACCCTCGCGGCCCTGGAAACGTGCCTGGGCGAACGGCACGTCGACGGTCTCCCCGTGCATGATGCCGTAGCCCAGCAGCGCGTTGACCGTGGCCAGCAGGTTCAACGGACGCACCGGAAAGTCGCCGCCGAGTCCGTCGTACTGACGCACGACGTCCACGGTCCGGTACGCGCCGTCCACGCCGGCGGTGGGTGTCGCCCCGTGGAAGGTGATACCGAGGATCGGGATCGTCAGAGCCGGAAAGCGCCCGAGGACACCGCCGTTGGGCCGCATCGGGTTCGCGGCGAGCATGAAGGTCGTCGCCGCCGGCTCGGGTCCGGGAGCGTCGATCAACTGACGCTTCAGCAGGGAGGCCACCGCGGCGCTCTGCGAATACCCGAACACCACGAAGGTGTCGTCGTGCCGCGGAGCCACCGTGCCCACCCGCGCTGCGACCGCCGGGTCCGCATTGAACACACACCCCGGCTCGGCCCGCAGACATCTGCCGAGGTTCGCCAGCCCCTCGGCGACGGAATCGTCGAACGTCAATCCTCCGAGCGGGAAGAACTCCTCCGGCGTGTACACGGCGACCGCATTGGTGACCGCATAGCCGTACGCCGCGGAGATCTGGTTGTCGACCGCGTTGTCCAGATACGCGGTGACGAACTCCGGCGAATCCCTGGGCCCCGTCAGCGGATGGAAGGTGCCGCCCATCACGAGCGCGGTGGTGTTCGCCACCAGGACCGCGACCGGAGTGGGCACCCCCGCGGGTATCGCCAGCGCCGCCGTGAGCGCGGAAAGGACCGCGACGACCGAGCGAATACCCACGCCCATGTCCCGACCCCCAACCCGTCGTGCCGGTACAGCCCATATGTAGCACCGCCCGGTCGACGGCGGACACTATCGGCAAACCTCGTCGAGGATCGGCCCGTGAATTCGCTAGCCTTGAGCCCGAAATCCCCCTTCCCCACGGGCGGCACCCCGTGGCCGCCGAACAGGAGACGACGTGATCATCGCCAACCGGGCCGGCGCCGCCGCCGTCGCCGTCGCCGTCGGAATCGGGTTGTCGGCCTGCGGGTCACAGACCGCGGGTGACGCGACCACAGCGCAGGAGACGCCGTCGGCGTCAGAGACCTCGTCGACGTCGAGCACGACCCCTGCTCCCCCGACCTCGCCATCACCGGCCGCCGCTCCCGGCATCACGATCCAGCAGTACGTCGACGAGAACGGCATCACCTCGACGCCCGTCGCCAAGGGAGAACCGGGCGCGCCGACGATCCAGCTTCCGATCCCCCCGGGCTGGGAGCCGGCGGGCCCGCAGACGCCCGAGGGCGCCTACGACGCGCTCGTGCTCGCCGGGCCGTCACCGAACAAACCGACCATCGTCGCGTTCGTCGACAAGCTCACCGGCCCCGTCGACACCGCCAAGATCCTGGAGTACGCACCCAACGAGACGATCGCCCTGCCCGGCTTCGAGGGCGCGACCGAGGGTAAGCCGAGCACGCTGAGCGGATTCGACGCCACGCAGATCGGCGGCTTCTACACCAGGGACGGTGTCACCCGGATGCTCGCGCAGAAGACCACTGTGATCCCCACGGACGGAGCGGTTTTCGTCCTCAAGGTCACCGCAGAGGGAACCGACGACTTCGCCATGCCGCTGATGGACGCGACCGCGGCCATCGACGAGCAGACCACCATCACCCCGTAGCCGGCGCTCAGGCTCTCGACACAGCGGAAGCCTCGGCGACGTGCCCGGGGTCGGGCCGCACGCCGGTGTAGCGGGCGAACTGCTCGGCGGCCTGCAGAGCGACCACCTCGGCGCCGGTGATCACCCGGCGGTCCGCCGCGCGGGCCGCCCGGATCAGCGGCGTCTCCGACGGCATCGCCACGACGTCGAACACCGTGTCCGCGGCGGCGATCGCCGACTCGGGAAAGGCGATCTCGTCGGCGTCGAGTCCTCCCGCCATCCCGACGGGGGTGACGTTGACGAGGACGGACGCCTCGACCGAACCGACCTCGGGCCGGAACTCGTAGCCGAGTCGGTCGGCCAGCGCGGCTCCCGTCGCGGCATTACGGGCGACGACGAACCCGGTGCGGAATCCGGCGTCCACGAAGGCGGCGCCCACGGCCTTGGCCATGCCGCCGCTGCCGCGGATCAGCACGGCGTCGTGCGGGTCCAGACCGTTGTCGTCGATGAGCTGCCCGACGGCGAGGTAATCGGTGTTGGAGGCGGTGAGCCTGCCGCCGGGTACGGAGACGTCGTTGACGATCGTGTTGGCCGAGCGGATCGCCTGTGCGGACGGCTCGATCTCGTCGACGAGGGCGAGCACGTCCTCCTTGAACGGCATCGACACCGAGCAGCCGCGGATGCCGAGCGCGCGGACCCCGCCGATCGCGGCGACGATGTCGGTGGTGGTGAAGGCCTTGTAGAGGAAATCCAGGCCGTACACGTCGTAGAGGTGATTGTGGAATCTCGTGCCGATGTTGCTCGGCCGCCCGGACAGCGAGATGCAGACCCGGGTGTCCTTGTTCAGCGGCGGTCTGCGGGCACGCTGCTCGGTCTGATCGGCGGCCCGCCGCTCGGTCTGATCGGCGGCCCGCCGCCGGGGCATCAGCCGACCGCCCGCACGGCCTGACGCGTCACCGCGCGGATCTGGTCGGCCAATTCGCGGCTCAGCGGCAGGTCCTTGACGGGCGGCACGGCGATCTCGGTGACGACCACTCCCAGATCGTCTCGGCGCCACCGGGCGCCGAACCGGTCCAGGATCGCGCGCATCGCGTAGTTGTCGGTCAGCACCCGCGCGGTGAACCGCTGCACGCCGTCGCTGGCGGCGGCGACCGAGATGGCCGCCATCAGCAGGGTTCCGACACCCCGGTGCTGGTAGGCGTCGCCGACGATGAACGCGATCTCCGCTTCGGCCGGATTCTTCTCATCGCGGACGAAGCGCACGTCGGCGACGACCGGACCGTCGACCCCCTCGGTGAGGACGAACACGAAATGGTCCAGGTAGTCGACCTCGAACAGATACGCCATCAGCGACCTCGTCGGCGAGCGCACCGACTGGAATCGGCGGTAGAGCGTCTCGCTGGAGAACTCCACCTGCCCGCTGGTGGTGCGTTCGATGTCCCCGGGAAGAACCGGCCGCAGGTAGAGCACGGTGCCGTCGCGGGCCTGCACCGGGATCGGGGTGATGTAGGCGGCCAGACGTTGCCGCGCGGTGCGCACCAGCTTGCCCATCATCCCGGGCACGTCGAGCATCGTCGCGAACGCTTCGCGCCCGCCGACCCATCCGGTCAGTGGTTCGGTGGCGATCACGGTGGCAGTCCTCGCCGCGTCGCGCAGCAGTGCGATCTCCCCGACGATCAGCCCGGGCTCCAGCATCGCGACGGTGTCGTGACCGTCCTCACCGGTGTGGGTGACCTCGGCGCGGCCGGATCCGATCAGCAGGAACGACACCGCGAGCTCACCCTGCTGCATCAGCACCTGCCCCGCGGCGGCGGTCAACGGCCGCAGTTGCGCGGCCAGCGGCACCAGCGCCTCGGTGGTGATCCCGTCGAAGACGGCCAATCCAGCGAGGTCATCGGCTCGAACTGCTGTCACGCCGGCCACGTTCACGAGGCTACGGGCGCGCGGGAAGGTCGGGCAAGGAATGCGCCGCGACCGTCACAGAGCCCCACCCTGTGACGCCGCCCGTGGACCGGACCGAGCATCATGGAGTACCGCCGCGGGTCGACGGCGGACGGCGGGCGGCGACGAGATGGTGTGGATGCAGCGGGATCAGCGGCACTCGGATCACTACGAGTGGTTCAGCGACTTCCTCGACGCCCGGGGCGTCGCGATGTACGTCCGTGCCGGCCTGGCGGCGATCGGGCTGTTGATGGCGGTCTCGTCGGTCATCCTCGCCCTCGGCGCGGGCGGACCGACGACCCAGCCGTACGTCGCGATGATGTGGACGGCCGCAGCCGGGGGTGTCGCGGGCGCGGCGCTGTGGGTGCGGCGATGGCCCACCCGCAGGCAGTCGGCGGCGTTCGCGGCGGTCACGACGTGTTCGATCACGTTGGCGTGTCTGGCCTATCCGGATCCGCTGGCCGCGCTGCTCGGATGCATCACCTTCATGACGATCGGTGCGTATCTGGCGTTCTTCCACTCGACACGCTCGGTGCTCTGCGTCGTCGCCCTCGCGGTCGTGGTCGCGTCCGTCCATGCCGTCGAGCTCGCCATGGCAGGCCGCCCGGCGCTGGCCGCGGTCGATCTCTTCATCGTGGTGCAGGCCAACCTGGCGATGCCGCTGGCCATTCACAGCCTGCTGCGCGCCCTTCGGGGCGACCTGGTCCACGCTCTCAGCGATGCGAACCACGATCCGCTCACCGGCCTGCTGAACCGGCGCGCGTTCCGCACCCAGACCCTGAACCTGTTCGACCGCCCCGGGGACGCCCGACACCTCGTGGTGGCGCTCATCGACCTCGATAAGTTCAAGGCGCTCAACGACACTCACGGACACCACGTCGGCGATCAGGCACTGGTCGCGGTCGCCGACACCCTGCGTGCCACCGCAACGTCGAGCGCCGTGATCAGCCGCAGCGGAGGCGAGGAGTTCCTGATCGCCGACGTCGCGCCGACGGACGAGGCGACGAAGCGCTACCAGGGACTCTGCGAGGCGATCGCCGCACTGCCGATCCCCGTGACAGCCAGCGTCGGAACGGCGACCGCCGCGCTGGACATCATCGCCGATCGGGATCCGGACGACGTCGTCGATCACCTCATCGCCGCGGCGGACATGGCGATGTACCGTGCAAAACGAAACGGCGGCAACCAATGTCACCACCACGGCAGCTGGCCGGCCCTCGGCTCGGCGCCATGACGTCACGGGAACGGGGAGAAGTGCGGACGTTCATCACCGGAGTCGATGCCGACGGCAGGTCCTGCGTCGTCAGTCAGGACGAGCTGACCCTGGACCAGCTGGCACCCGGCTTCGCGATGGGAATTCCCTACGCGACCACCACGAATCCGCCACCGGCCCGGCCGGCGGGCACCGCCTCCGTCATCGACCAGGGCATCGCGCCGGGGCTCGCACGGTGGATGGTCGTCGAACTGGGCCCCGACTCCGAGACGCCGATGCACCACACCGACACCCTCGATCTGGAGACGGTGCTCTCCGGCAGCGTCGACCTGATCCTCGACGACGGCGCGCACCGACTCGAGCAGGGCGACCTCGCGGTGCTCACGGGCGTCGACCACGCCTGGCGCGCCGGGCCCGACGGCTGCCGCCTCAGCGCAGTTCTCATCGGCACCCCGCCGCCCGCCTGACAGATCCAGCGAAGGAGCCGGCGATGGACCGCGAAACCTACGAGCGCGGCGCGCAGATCCGCGCGGCAGTGCTGGGCTCGGAGTACGTCGAACGTGCCGCCGCCGGCGCCGACGACTTCTCCGGACCGTTGCAGGACCTGGTCACCGAGTACTGCTGGGGCGCGGTGTGGGGTCGTGACGGCCTGTCTCGCAAGACCCGCAGCATGCTCAACCTCGCGATGATCGCGACGCTGAACCGCCCGCACGAGCTCGCCACACACATCCGCGGCGCGTTGACCAACGGGGTGACCAAGGACGAGATCCGGGAGATCTTCCTGCAGGTCGGCGTCTACGCGGGCATCCCGGCGGCCGTCGACAGTTTCCGGATCGCGAAGGCGACGTTCGCCGACATGGATGGCGAGTAGACGGTGGACAGGCCACTGGGATTCATCGGGCTGGGGAACATGGGGTTCCCGATGATGGGCCGCCTCGTCGCGGCCGGGCACCCCGTCGTGGTGTTCGACACCAACCTGGACGCGGTGTCACGCGCGGCGGCGATCGGGGCCGACGCGGCCGCGTCGGTGCGTGAGGTGGCCGATCGCGCCGACACGGTGCTGGCGAGCCTGCCGACCCCGCAGGTCTCCGCCGGCGTCGCCGGCGAGGTCGCTGACGGGTCACGGGTCCGCCGGTTCGTCGATCTGTCGACTGTGGGTCAGCAGGCCGCCCAGCGCACTGCGGAGGTACTGCGGGAACGCGGCATCGCGGCGCTCGACAGCCCGGTCAGCGGCGGCGTCCACGGCGCCGAGGCCGGGACCCTGGCCGTGATGGTGTCCGGACCACGGCACGAATTCGACGCACTGGAACCTGTGTGGTCGGCGATCGGGCGCGCGACGTTCGTGTCCGAGACCGCCGGGGCGGCACAGACCATGAAGCTGATCAACAACCTGATCGCGGCGACGACGCTGGCCGTGACCGCCGAGGCGATGGTGATGGGCGCCAAGGCGGGACTGGATGCACAGATCATGATCGACGTCCTCAACGCCGGATCGGGTGGCACTCACGCCAGCCGCGAGAAGTTCCCGCGCGCGGTGCTGCCCCGCACGTTCGACTACGGGTTCGCCACGGGCCTGATGACCAAGGACGTGCTGCTATACCTGTCCGAGGCCCACGCGATGGGTGCACCGGCGGCGCTGGCCGAGTCCGTGGCACAGATCTGGCGTGACACCCAGGACGAGGAGGGGCCGGAGTCGGATTTCACGTCCATCGTCAAACCGATGGAACGTCGTGCGGGGGCGACCCTCGGGCGGCAGTGACCGACGATACATTGCTAGGCCCCTAATAGTTAGGGCACAATCTAAGTCATGACCGTCGCTGCCGCCGAAGTCGATCCCCTCGCTCTCGAGCGGCAGGTCTGCTTCGCTCTGGCCGTCACCAACCGGGCGGTGCTCGCGATCTACCGCCCCCTCCTGGAACCGCTGGGCCTCACGCATCCGCAGTACCTGGTGATGCTCGCCCTCTGGGACCACCAGAAGAAGACCTCGGAGCCGGCCCCGCCTCTGTCGGTCAAGAAGATCGCCACCACCCTGCAGATGGATTCGGCGACGCTGTCCCCCATGCTCAAACGGCTCGAGGCGCTCGGCTTCATCTCACGGACACGTAACGCCGCCGACGAGCGGTCCACCGACGTGCAACTGACCGACGCCGGGACGGCCCTGCGCACGCGGGCGCTGGACATCCCGCCGGCCGTCGTCGAACGCCTCGGCGTCGACCTCGCCGAGCTCGACCATCTCCACCACGTACTCACCAGGGTGAACTCGGCCGCCGTCGCCGCCGGCGCCCTGCAGTCCTGAACCACCAACGCGAAGGAGCGTCATGGCCCACCCCGAACCGACCGGTACCGAGAAGCCGAACTTCTGGCAGTACCTCGCCTACTCCTACGGCAAGCGCCTGCCGAAGTCGATGGACCGTTGGGTCGCCGAGGATCTCGCCGGCGAGGGCGCCGTCCGCAGGCACATGATCCGGTGGGCCATCCCGCCGCTGATCGTCCTGGCGCCGCTCTGGTTGCTGCCGGCGCCGATCTACATGCGGCTGGAGATGACAGCGCCGATCTACATCTGGGCGCTGCTGATGGCCTTGGCGCTCAACAAGGTGTGGCGCCGCCACCGGCTGGCCCGGCACGGCCTCGACCCCAATCTCGTCGATGTCATCAAGCGCAAGAAGGACGCGAAGATGCACGACGACTACATCCGCAAGTACGGACCGCGCCCCGAGGACTCCAAGACCCAGTCGAACAGCAGTCCGTTCTGACAGGACATCTTGACGGCATACGTATGGTCTAACGTATGCCGAACCTGGCCGACGTCGATCTGGCCGACCTGGACCGGTTCACCGCCGGCTTCCCTTTCGAGATCTTCGACGTCCTGCGGCGCGACGCCCCCGTCTGGTGGCATCCGCCCACCGGGCACACCCCCGGTGGCGAAGGCTTCTGGGTGCTCAGCCGGCACGCCGACATCGTCGCCGCGGCGGCGGACAGCGACACGTTCTCCTCCGAGTCCGGCGGCGCCCGCGACGGGGGCGGCACCACCCTCGAGGACATGCCGAGGGGATTCGCCGTCGGCGCGCTGCTGAACATGATGGACGATCCGCGGCACGCACAGTTCCGCCGACTGCTCGCGCCGAGCACCGGACCGCGTGCGCTACGCGCCATCGAAACCGACCTGCGCCGCCGTGCGATCGACATCGTCGACGCCGCGCTGGCCAAGGGCGAGTGCGACTTCCTCGTCGACGTGGCCGCCGAGTTGCCGCTGCAGGCCGTCGCCGAGCTGGCCGGCGTGCCGCAGGAGGACCGCCACGAGCTGATGAACTGGGCCAACGTCACGCTCGACTACGAGGAACGCGAGATCGGTGAGACCAGCGACCGGGTGGCCGCGGCGCAGGCGCAGATGTTCGTCTACGGCACAACGCTGTTGGAACGCAAACGCCGGGAACCGCCGACCGAGGACCTCCTGTCGATCGTCACGCACGCGCTCATCGACGGTGAGCCGCTCAGCGAGAACGAGCAGCGCATGTTCCTGAGCCTGATCATCGCCGCCGGGAGCGAGACGACACGCAACTCCATCGCGCTCGGCATGTCCGCACTGAGCCACCGTCCCGACGTGTGGGAGCGGATCCGTCAGGATCGGACACTGCTGCCGTCGGCGGTCGAGGAGATGCTGCGGTGGGCGTCGTCGACGCCGTACAACCGCCGCACCGCCACCAGGGACATCGAACTGCACGGCCACCGCATCCGAGCGGGCGACAAGGTGACGCTGTGGTGGGCGTCGGCGAACCGGGACGACACGGTCTTCACCGACCCGTATTCGTTCGATGTGTCCCGAAACCCCAACCCGCACCTGGCCTTCGGGCGCGGTACCCACTTCTGCCTCGGTGCGTCCCTGGCCAGGATGGAGATGCGGGTGATCTTCGACGTGCTGCTCGATCGCGTCGCCGGCGTGACGGTGACGGGCCCGATCGAGTACGTGCGCAGCAACAAACACAGCGGGGTGCGGCACATGCCGGTCACCCTCGCGGGCCGCTGAGACTCACGGCAACGGGTGGAGCACCGGTCTCGCAGGCTCCGAGCCGCGCAGCGCCGCGAGCGTCTCCGCCGAGGGCTCAGCCTCGAGCAGCGCGACGAGACCGTCGAGCAGCGCGCTGACGTGGACCGCGTACGGCGTCACCGGCGCTCCGCTGACCAGCGCCCGGTGCCGGTCGGCGCACGCATGTACACACCACGCCGAGGTCTGATGGATGCGGTTGTCCCGCAGCGGTTGTGGGACATGCCCGATCAGAGCGCCGACCCTGTCGACATAGGCCTGGTGAGACACCTGATGCTCGTCGGGCAGGGCGGCCAGAGGGCTGACGGCGGCGTCGTAGCGCAGAAGCTGCTCCAGGAACGGGAGGTAGAAGCACTCCAGGTCCTCGGCGAGCTCGATCAGCGGCAGCTGTTGCGCCTCGACGACACGGCGCAGATCACGATGGGGCGCACGGGCTTCCAAGAGACCCCTGCGAAAGTTCAGGTGGTGCAGTCGGTTCAGCAGGATGGCCTGCACCAGGCCGTCCTTCGAGCCGAAGTGGTAGTGCACCGCGGACTTGTTCGCCATCCCCGCCTCGGCGCCGATCTGACGTAGCGCCACACCGTCGAGACCGTGCCGCGCGAACAGTCGTTCAGCGGTCAGCACCAACTGCTGCTTGGCAGAGGGCATCGCGGCGGCTGGGCCCGGTTCGGACATGACGCCAGAATCTCACACTGGACGAATTAAGGCCATCGCCTTATAGTTCAGGCACTCGACTGAACGGAGTTCGGATGGACGCGCAGGCGACAGCACCCTTTCGGGACGTGTTCGCCGACGACCCGCTCTCAGCGAACGTCTGGCAGAGGCCCGGCCTGGGTAGACGGGACCGTCGATTCGTGAGCCTGACCTGCGTCTGCGCCTCCGGGGCCGTCGACGAGATCGACGCCCACATGTACGCGGCACTGGCCGGGGGCGACGTCACCTTCGACGAGGTCCTGGAGTTCGTGCTGCACTTCGCCGTGTACTGCGGATGGCCCAAGGGGTCGCAGGCCGAGCTGGCCGCACGATCCCAGTACGCGCGCCTCGCCGCCGAACGCGGCGAGACCACCGACCCCCGAGCCGACCTCCCGCTGGAGTCGCTGGGTCCGCAGGACCATGCCCGCCGGCTCGCCGACGGCGAACGCTGCTTCGTCGACGTGAACCTGCTACCCGCACCGGCACGGGACTCGCCGTACTTCCAGGCGGGAATCCTCGGCTTCGTGTTCGGACACCTCTGGCAGCGTCCGGGTCTCGGTCGGCGCGAACGCCGGCTCATCACGGTCGCCAGCGTCGGCGTGTCCGAGGCACTGGGGCCCATCTACTCCCACGTCGGCTCCGCGCTGGAGTCCGGCGACATCGGCAAGCAGGAGATGGACGAGCTCATCCTCCAGTTCGCCGTCTACAGCGGGTTCCCGAAGGCTCGCGTTCTCCAGCAGGCGGCCGACGAATCCTGGCACCGGATCACCGCCGCACGAACAGAACAGGACTGACATGGGATCACTCGACGGCAGAACCGTGTTCATCACCGGGGCGGCCCGGGGGCAGGGCCGCGCCCACGCCGTCCGGCTGGCCCGCGAGGGCGCCGACATCATCGGTGTGGACATCTGCGAGAACATCGCGACGATGACCTACCCGAACGCGTCGCTCGCCGACCTCGAGGAGACGCGGCGACTCGTCGAGAAAGAAGGCCGCCGCATGGTCGCCTGTAAGGGAGACGTGCGCAGCTACGTGGACATGCAGGAGGCGGTCCGCGCCGGCGCAGACGAGTTCGGCCGGATCGACATCATCATCGCCAACGCCGGGATCGTCCGTCTGGCAGGCGAATCCGAGGACTTCATGGCCGACTGGCGTGACGTCATCGACACCAACCTCACCGGCGTCTACCACACCATCCGGGCAGCACTTCCCGTGATGCGCGAGGCCGGGCGCGGCGGCTCGATCGTCATCACCAGCTCCACCGCGGGCCTGAAGGGGACGGCATCCCTGAACGCCAGCGGCAACGCCTATGCGGCGGCCAAGCGGGGTGTGGTCGCGCTGATGCAGAACCTCGCCAACCACCTTGCCCCCGAATGGATTCGCGTGAACACCATCCACCCGACCGGAGTGCTGAGCGGGATGACACAGAACGACGCGATGAACGCGCTGATGGAACACGCGGCCGCCGGGGGCCAGAACGCGATCTCGGGCATGGAGAACGCGCTACCCCTGCCGATCCTGCAACCCGAGGACGTCGCCAACGCGGTGGCGTTCCTGGTCTCCGAGGAGGCCAGGTTCATCACCGGTATCCAGTGGCCGTTGGACGCCGGCTTCTCGATCCGCTGAGCTCCCGACCATGAGGACACTCGACGGCGCGGTCGCGGTGATCACCGGAGGCGGCAGTGGCATCGGACGGGCCACCGCGCGGTCACTGGCCGACCGCGGTGCGCGGCTGGTGATCGCAGACATCAACGCGCAGAACGCCGCTCGGGTGGCCGACGAGATCGTCGACGCGGGCGGCGAGGCCGCCGCCATCGTGTGCGACGTCGGTGACGACCGGGCATTCGACGACCTGTCGGCGTTCACGCTGAGACGTTTCGGGGCCGTCGACATCGTGATGAACAACGTGGGAGTGCTGACCAGCGGCCGCCCCGAGCACCTTCCGGTCGGCGAATGGCAACGGATCATCAACATCAACCTGATGTCCGTCGTGCGCAGCAACACCGTCTTCCTCCCACTGCTGCTCGCACAGGGTCGCGGTCACCTCGTCAACACCGCGTCGTTCGCCGGTCTGTTCACCTACTCCTACGACCGGATACCGTACGCGGCGACCAAGGCGGCGATCGTGCAGATCTCGGAGGGGCTGCGGCTGTACCTGCACCCGCAGGGAATCGGCGTCACCGTGCTGTGCCCCGGGCCCGTCGCGACCGACATCATGGCGACCATGCCGCCGACCTTCGGTCCCGACGTGCCCACCGCGCTGCCCGGCGAGCAGTTCGGGGTGCTCGCACCCGAGGTCGTCGGCGAGCAGGTCGCCCGGGCCATCCTGGACGACACCTTCATGGTCTACACCGACGATCAGGTGCGCGACGTTCTTGTCGAGCGGGCATCGGACTGGAATTCGTTCATCGCGCGCCAGACGGTCACGCGGGCGGGTCGGCATGAGCCGCCGCCGTCAAACTGAGTGGAGCTAAGGGGAATCGAACCCCTGACCTTCTCGATGCGAACGAGACGCGCTACCAACTGCGCTATAGCCCCTAGTGCCGGTACAGGTTATCAGCCACCGGCCACCGGCAGAAATCGGTCGTCGGGCTACTGCCCCGCGGCCCGCGGCAGGTCGTAGTGACGCGAGAACGGCACGTAGTCGAGGTGCTCGAACGCCGGATCCTCGTCATCGATCTCCAGCACCGCCGCACCGGGCCTGCGCAGGCGCGACGGGGTCACGTCGTAGTCGCGGTCGCTGGTGTTCTCGACCCCGAGCCGCGAACGTGCCATCCGCTGTGCCCGACGGCGCCGCAGCTGCTCCTCGATCCGGGTCTGCCGACGCAGGTAGGCCAGATACAGCAGGGTCACCGTCGCGACCGCAGCCGTCGAGTACCACATCGTCGACGACCACGTCAGCGCCGCGACGGCACTGGCGAGCATCAGCACCGACATCACCGCGATCGTGCGCGCCCGGAAGCGGTACTTACGTGCCGACACCGCCGCGGCGGTCGTCGACTCCCGGCGGCGGCGGCGCGACTCGCTGAGCGACCCGGCGACCCGCTGGTCGGCGTCAACCCGCTCCTCGCTGCGCGGAGACTCGTCGGCGTCCTCGTCCTCGTCGTCGTCCTCGTCGGCGTAGCCGTCTTCGTACTCGTCGTCGATGACCGAGTAGACCCCGGTGTCCTCGCTGGTGTCGCGGTCGGCCCGGGCCGCCGCGCGGATGTGCCGCTCCTCGGGCTCGTCGGCAACGGGTTCGGTCTCGGGGCTCTCGACGGGCTCGGCCTCGGAAGTCTCATCGGCGCTGATGTCCGCGATGGGCAGCGCGCCGGAATCCTCGACCACGTCGACATCGAGGTAGTCCGGCTCGGTGTTCGCGTCCTCACCCTCGGCGGCCACCATGACCACCGCACGGCTCGGCACGACGTCGGCGTCGGCCTCGGCCTCGTCATCCGACGGGCTCCAGTCCGGGTCGCTGCGGTGACCCGCGGCCGGACCACGCCTGCGCAGCCTGCTGCGCGCACCGCTGTTGAGCACACGCGTGGCAAGGGCGACGTCGCTGGTACGGCGCACGGCGTCGCGCTTGCTGATCAACATCGGAACAAGCACGAAGAGCCAGAGCACTACGAGCGAGATCCAGAGAAGAGATTGGGGGATGCTTGGCATGGCGCCTGCTCCTTTCCCCATCAGGCTAGGTCTGTGACCAGCGCATCCTGGAGCGGCGCGCCGAGACAATTACACACCTGTAATTCACCATAAACAAGCACCAAACGTCACACGTGTCACATCAGTAACAAGCCGACCCCCGCGAGCAGACGCAGAGTCGGGCGTGTTGCCGCGCGTCGACGCGATTTTGCGTCCGCTCGCGGCAGGACGGCAGGCTCGCGGCACGAGGGGTCAGGCCCAGGACGCGTGGCCGGCCCGGACCAGCGCCGAGGCCACCGAGCCGTTGAGTTCCTCGACCGTGATCGCCACCAACAGGTGGTCGCGCCACGCTCCGTCGACGTCCAGGTAGCGCTTGAGCAGCCCCTCCTCACGAAGTCCGGCCTTTGCCAGCACCGCGCGACTGGGCCCGTTCTCGGGACGCACCGTGGCCTCGACGCGGTGCAGCATCACCGGGCCGAAGCAATGGTCGAGGCCGAGCGCCAACGCCGCGGTCGCGACACCACCGCCGGTCGATCCGCTGGCGACCCAGTAGCCGATCCACGCGGACCGCAGCGCACCGTGAGTGACGTTACCGATCGTGAGCTGGCCCGCGAACTGTCCGTCCAGCTCGATCACATACGGCAGCATGCGACCTTTGCGGGCCTCCGACCGCAGGCCCGAGCACACCGACGGCCACGCCGAAACAGAGTGGCGCAGTTCCCAGTTCATGTCGGTCGACGGTTCCCAGGGCTCCAGATGGTCCCGGTCGGCCAGCCGGATACGGCTCCACTGCGCCGCATCGCGCAGTCGGACCGGTCGCAGCCGCACCAGGCCGGCGGGTACTCGCAACGGGCCGACGGGCACCGGCCACCCCGGATGCTGCGACCGGGAGCTGAGAAGGTCCATCACGGCTGCGGTGATCCGTCCTCAGCCGCGTTGGGCGAGGAACGCGACGTCGACGACCTCGCCCGTGCGGATCTGCTCGGCCTCACTGGGAACGATCACGAGGCAGTTTGCCTCGGCAAGAGTGGCCAGCAGATGTGACGACGCTCCCGGAGCCCCGCCGAGGGCCTGCACCAGATACTCGCCGGTGTCCTGGTCGCGCATCAGCTGTCCCCGCAGATACCCCTTGCGGCCGGCCACCGAGCTGATCGGCGACAGGGCACGGGCCGGCACGATGCGGCGCATCGCCTGCCGTTTGCCGAGCGAAAGCCGGATGAGCGGGCGAACCATCACCTCGAACACCACCAGCGCGCTGACCGGGTTGGCCGGCAGCAGGAACACCGGAACGCCCTCCGGGCCGAGCTGACCGAAGCCCTGCACCGACCCGGGATGCATCGCGATGCGCGCAACCTCCATGTCGCCGAGCTGGGACAGCACGGTGCGCACGCCTTCGGCCGCTGCACCGCCGACCGCGCCCGCGATGACGACGATCTCGGCGCGGCTGAGCTGACCCTCGACCACCTCGCGCAGCTGCGCGGGATCGGTCGGGACGATGCCGACTCGGTTCACCTCGGCGCCCGCGTCCCGTCCCGCGGCCGCCAGCGCGTAGGAGTTCACGTCGTAGACCTGGCCGTTTCCCGGGGTCCGGGAGATGTCGACCAACTCACCGCCGACGCACATCACCGACAACCGCGGCCGCGGATGCACGAGCACCCGTTCGCGACCCACCGCGGCGAGCAGCCCGACCTGGGCCGGACCGATGATCGCGCCGGCGCGCACGGCGACGTCTCCGGGCTGCACGTCGTCGCCGGTGCGGCGGACATAGGCTCCGGACCGGACGCCGCGCAGCACCCGCACCCGCGCATCGCCGCCGTCGGTCCAGCGCAACGGCAGCACCGCGTCCGCCAGCGTCGGCATCGGCGCGCCCGTCTGCACCCGCGCCGCCTGACGTGGTTGCAGTCGGCTCGGTGTCCGGGCGCCGGCCTCGATCAGCCCCATCACGGGCAGGCTGATCTCGCGCGGACGGCCCTCGTCGCGATCGGCGTAGTCGTCGTCCTGGCCGTCGGCCGGCCCGCCGATACCCAGCACGTCCACGCTGCGCACCGCGTAGCCGTCGATCGCCGCCTGGTCGAACCCCGGCAGCGGACGCTCGGTGACCACTTCCTCGGCACACATCAGACCCTGGGCCTCGGCAATCGCGACCCGCACCGGCCGCGGGGCCACCGCGGCAGCTGCTACCCGAGCCTGCTGCTCCTCCACCGAACGCACAGCGCGCCTTTCTTCCGTCGAACCGGCGGGCGTCGACCGGCTCGCTCGGCGGTGCAGTTGATCGCTAGCCTTCGGTCCCCGCCGGGAGCCCCAGTCGTTCGACCAACCACCGGCGAAGTTCAGGCCCGTAGTCGTCCCGCTCCAACGCAAAGTCAACCGCAGCCTTGAGGTAGCCCCCGGGATTTCCAAGATCGTGTCGAGATCCGCGGTGCACGACGACGTGGACCGGATGCCCCTCCTCGATCAGGAGCGCGATCGCGTCGGTCAGCTGCAATTCGCCGCCGGCACCGCGCGGGATGCGCTTGAGCGCGTCGAAGATCGCCCGGTCGAGGATGTAGCGGCCCGCCGCGGCGAACAGCGACGGCGCGTCTTCGGCTTTCGGCTTCTCGACCATCCCCTTGACCCGCAGGACGTTGAGGTTGGCGGCGTCGGGGACCTCCTCGACGTCGAACACGCCGTAGGCGCTGATGTCCTCGCGGTCCACCTCGATCGCGCACAGCACCGATCCGCCGCGCTTGGCCCGCACTTTCGCCATCGTCTCCAGCACGCCGGTGGGCAGCACGAGATCGTCGGGCAGCAGGACCGCGATCGCATCCTCGTCGGGGGCGAGGCTGGCCTCGACGCAGCCGACGGCATGTCCGAGCCCGAGTGGCTCGGCCTGCACGACCGACTCCACCTTGATCAGTGCCGGTGCGCGCCGGACCTTCTCGAGCATGGTTTTCTTGCCGCGGGCCTCCAGCGTGCCCTCGAGGACCAGGTCCTCGACGAAGTGCGCGACGACGCCGTCCTTGCCCTCCGAGGTGATGATGATCAGACGCTCGGCGCCGGCCTCGGCGGCCTCGGCGGCCACGAGCTCGATGCCCGGTGTGTCGACGACGGGCAGCAACTCCTTGGGCACGGTCTTGGTCGCGGGCAGGAAGCGCGTTCCCAGGCCCGCTGCGGGCACCACCGCGGTGTGCGGCACAGGAACCTCAGGCCGATTCATCGTTCACACACTAACCTCTCTGCGTTGGTTGTTCTCCCCTAACCCGAGCTTGGAGCGACTACCCGGTGACGTCGACCAAATCACAAGCGCGGGCCGCGATTCTGGCGGTCCGGCGCTCTTTGAGCGAGCAAACACAGGAGCGTGAATCGACGCAATTGGCCGGCCACCTGGCGGCGCTGATCCGCCCCGGAACGACGGTCTGCGCCTACATCCCGGTCGGCTCCGAACCCGGTTCGCTCGCGCTCGTCGACGACATCGCCGGCCGTGCCGGTTCCGTCCTGCTGCCCGTCGCCCGGGAGGGCGAGGACGGCACACCCCTGCCGCTGCGATGGGCTCGTCACGTTCCCGGGAAGCTGGTCGCGGCGCCGTACGGTCTGCGTGAGCCGCCACCACCGTGGCTTCCCGCCGACGCGGTCGCGACCGCGCAGGTGGTGCTGGTGCCGGCACTCGCCGTGGACCTGGCGGGTACCCGACTCGGGCGCGGCGCGGGGTTCTACGACCGGACGTTGGCACTGGTCAACCCGACTGCGCTGGTGATCGCCGTGGTGCGCGACGACGAGCTGGTCGACGACCTGCCGGCGGAGCCGCACGATGTCCCGATGACGCATGCGCTGACCCCCGGGCGGGGGTTGGTGACGCTCGGGAACCGCGCCTCTTCCGGGAATGCATGACGCCGGGTGGCGGTTCTAGCACTTGAGCCGCTAGAGTGCTAAGAAGTTTGACCACCTCGGAGGTTTGTGTGCCCACCTATTCCTATGCGTGCACCGAATGCAGCAACAAGTTCGACGTGGTGCAGGCGTTCACCGATGATTCCCTGACCGAATGCCCGCAGTGCGACGGTCGACTGCGCAAGATCTTCGGCAAAGTCGGCGTGGTCTTCAAAGGCAGCGGTTTCTACCGCACGGACAGCCGCGAGGCCGGTAAGACCTCGAGCGTGAGCAGCGCGGGGGGCGGGGAGTCGTCCTCGTCGTCGAGCTCGACCGGTTCGTCGGAGAAGTCGTCTTCGTCGGAGAAGTCGTCCTCGTCGAGCTCGGGCAGCTCCTCCTCCACGAGCAGTTCCCCGGCCCCGGCCGCTGCGGCATCCTGACACCGGACGGTTATCCACAGCTGCCGAGATGGCAGCAGACGGGGGTGCGGGGTGCGTCCTAGCGTGTCCTGATGGGCAACCCGCTGGATCCGTCATCCCTGCACAGGGTGAGTCGTGCGTTACGTCCGGACTGGTCACGGACACCGGCGGCGCGTCGGGTTCTCGCCGGGCTGCTGGTCGTCCTGGCTGCGGTGGCCGCGTGGCGCGGCGACCCTGACGCAGACCGCTCCGAGGTGGTCGTCACCGTTCGCGATCTGGCGCCGGGAGCCTCGCTCACCGCCGCCGATGTCCGACTGGAGTCGCGCGCCGCGCCCGTCCTCCCCGACGGCGCCCTCACCGACCTCGACGCGGTCGTCGACGCGACGCTGGCGGGGCCGGCACGCCAGGGCGAGGTCCTCACCGACGTCCGACTTCTGGGGCCGCGTCTCGCCCGATCCGCGGCCGGTCCCGACGGGCGGATCGTCCCCGTCCCGCTCGCCGACGCGGCGCTGGTGGATCTGGTCAGGTCCGGCGACGTCGTCGACATCGTCGCCGCGCCCGCCGATGACTCCGTCGCCGCACGGACCGTGGCCACCGATGCGGTCGTGGTGCTGGTGTCCGCCGAGCAGAGCGGCATCGGGGCACGGGCGGGCGGGCGCGTGGTGCTCGTGGCGCTGCCCGCCGCCGCCGCCGAGCGGGTGGCCGGGGCCGCTCTCGTCGAGGCGGTCACGCTGACCCTGCACTGACGCGACCACACCAAAAACACAGCGCCCCCGGGGAATTCCCGGGGGCGCCGTGTTTGTGGTCAGATCACCAATCGCCCTGCGCAGGGCCGACCGGCCACGCACCCTTGAAGCCCGCCGCCTTCTTGGCGACGACCGCCTTGGTGGTGTCGCGGACCTCGGTCGATCCGCTGCCGCTGGCGAGGATCTCGCCCGCGTCCGCGAGGCGACCCTCGGAGATGCCGCGCGCCGCCCCGGGATCGTTGATGCGGATGACGGAGTTCTCCGACGCCTGCCGGCTGTACACCTGCAGTTGCGGAGCCAACTCCTCGACGTCGGCGCTCGCGGTCGCCGCGCTCAATCCGGAAAAAGCTGAGGCCGCGAAGAACGCGCCCAGGCCCACGGCACCTAGTGTCGTGCGTCATTAATTAGTTTACAGTGTGAGATGATGGTGTATGCCGTCATCTGCACTGGTGATCAGTCCTGAAGATCGTGTGACGTTGGAGTCGTGGACTCGGTCCTCGACGGTGTCTGCCGGCCATGTCGAGCGGGCGCGGATCGTGTTGGCCGTAGCCGACGGGGCTGGTACCTCGGGTGCGGCACGGCGGGTGGGGGTGTCGCGGCCGACGGTGATCAAGTGGCGGGATCGGTTCGCCGCGTTCGGGATTGACGGACTTGCCGATGAGCCGCGCAGTGGCCGCCCCAAGACCGTCGATGACGCGGCGATCCTGGCGGCCACATTGGAGCCGCCACCGGAATCGTTGGCGGTCACGCACTGGTCGAGTCGATTATTGGGCAAGCGCCTCGGTGTCGGGGACGCCACGGTGGCCAGGGCGTGGCGACGCTACGGGGTCAAGCCGTGGCGGCGCGAGACGTTCAAGTTCTCCACCGACCCGGAGTTGGAGGCCAAGGTCCGTGACGTGATGGGTCTGTATCTGAATCCGCCGGCCAAGGCGATCGTGTTGTGCGTGGACGAAAAGAGCCAGATCCAGGCACTCAATCGAACCCAGCCGATCCTGCCGCTGCGGCCGGGACTGCCCGAGAAGGCGACCCATGACTACAAACGCAACGGCACTACCACCTTGTTCGCCGCGCTCGAGATCGCGACCGGCAAGGTCACCGACCGCTGTTATGAGCGCCACGGCAAAGCCGAGTTCTTGGACTTCCTCAAAGCGGTCGCACGGGCCTACCCGCAGCGTCGACTGCATGTCGTATGCGACAACTACCACACCCACAAACACGCCGACATCAACGCCTGGCTGGCCAAGAATCCACGTGTGACACTGCATTTCACCCCGACCTCAGGGTCATGGCTGAACATGGTCGAGGTATTCTTCTCGATCATCACCCGCCAGGCCATCCGGCGCGGATCGTTCAACAGCGTCAAAGAACTCGTCGCAGCCATCAGCGCATTCATCGACGGCTGGAACCAACGCTGCCACCCGTTCGTGTGGACCAAGACCGCAGACGAGATCCTGCCCCACACCCGTAAACCAACTTCAGACGCGGGACACTAGCTTCTTCACACTACGAGCGGGCGCCTTGGCATGCTTGGCCATCAGCTTTCCCCTTTTGTCAGGAAGGACACAGCAGTCCTTATCTACGTTTTCAGGCTCTCACAGACTAGCAGTCGGCGGCGCAATGCGCGTGTCTAGTCAGAGATTCTTGAAGTGGCCCGGAAACGCCTTTTCGACCGTTCGCGGGTTTGTCGAAATACATTCCCGCGCTTGACTTTTCGTAAAAGCGGACGGATTCCCCGGTGCGTCGCCCGAATCGCGGCGGACGTCCACATTCGACCCACTCCGGCGGGGTGCAGGACTAGGTTGATTGAGCTGGCACCACTACGCCGAACGAAAGGGTCACATCATGCTGAAAGGCTTCAAAGAGTTCATCTCGCGAGGCAACGTCATCGACCTCGCCGTGGCGGTCGTCGTCGGCGCCGCCTTCACCGGCCTGGTGACCGCGTTCACCCAGAACGTGGTGCAGCCACTGGTGGACAGGATCGGTGCGGGACCGGACGCCGAGTACGGCGTCTTGAAGATCCCGCTGGGGGCCGACCAGTTCGTCGACCTCAACGCGGTGCTGTCCGCGGCGATCAACTTCCTGATCGTCGCCGCTGTCATCTACTTCGTGATCGTCGTCCCGTTCAAGAAGATCAAGGAGCGCGACGCGAAGGTGGAGTCGGCCGAGACCGAACTGACGCTGCTCACCGAGATCCGCGATCTCCTACGGGCGCAGTCCCCCGACACCGTCGCCACTGCCGCCGGCGAGAACCACACCGAGCAGGACAAGCCCTCCGCCGGGAAGTGAACGAACAACTCAGACGAAATCAGCCCCCGGCCGGAAGCCGGGGGCTGATTCGGTAAAGCAGTCAGACGTGCGTCAGTTCATGTTCCACGGAGCGCCGTAGGTGCTGACGCTGTCGCCGGTCGAGGAGATCAACCGGGCGAACGGACGCAGCAGCACACCGCCGGCGGCGCCGGTCACGGTGCCGTGGGCGTTGGACACGACGACCGAGCCACCCGGGCCGGCGACGTCGACGGAGAAGGTCGCCACTTCCTGGATGCCGGGGCCGTTACCGAGGTCGGCCGAGATCGACACACCGGGGAACAGCGGCGGGGTCACGATGCTGAAGTTGTCCCCGACGCCGTAGTTGTTGAACGCGATGTTCGGGGTGGTGTAGCTGAAGTTGATGCCCACGCCCAGCGACCACGGGAAGCCGACCTGGTAGCCGAGCTCGAGGGTGCCCTCGAAGTCGTCGGCGCCTTCGCCGGCCACGATGTAGGTCGCCTTGCCGGAGTGGAACCACTCACGGGTCAGACGGTTGCGGTCGAGGGGGAAGACGCCGTTGAGGAACGTGTCCCACTGCTGAACGGTCAGGGTGCGGCCCTGGCCGTCCACGACACTCAGCTCATTGTCCAATCCCGCGTGAGAGGTGCCAGTGCTCACGAACAATGCCGCGATGGACGCCACCATCGCGATCAGCACCCGAGTGATTGCCTTCATGATCTCCCTAGCTATGCGTTACGGATACCCCGGGCGGGGTTCCGAGTGTCCGTGCCTGGCTTTACCGCTACACCACACACCTCGCAAGACTTCCATGTGAGGAGAATTAAAAACCGCACATCTTGTTCTTACGATTCGCTCATCGTTGACACGAGGAACATAACGGGGAGGCATCTGACCGGCAACGCGAGGCTTCGGTGGTGTTAATCGGGACGCAATGCCTCGCGCCGTTTGCTGGAGCTTTCCCCGGGTGTCCCGGACCCCTTCCGCGCGGCGACGGGGAGTGGTTTTCAAGCGCCGCAGTTCGTGACCCCGCATCGACGTATTCGTCAACGGGCGTCAATGCGTTACGCGTGGGGTTTCATGAGGGCCGTACCGAATGCACAGGTCATTCGTGGTGAGGCGGGATGTTGTCGCGGAGCCATCGATCGTGGGTATCCCGGTCGTCGGGGACCTCGGGGTCCCGCTCGGGATCGGAGATCTCGGGGAACGCCTTCCTCATCAGTCTGTTAACTGAATCCCGCGCGTCCTCCGAAGGCCGGTTCACAGTCGATTCTCCTTGTGATCAAGATCACTAACTGACGGGGGCGTTTGTTCACCTGTACTTAACATTGCAGGCCAGAGGTGGTCCCCACAAAGCAGAATCCGCCCGAGGCGGCGGTGGCCACCCTGAGCGGATCCTGGACGAAGCCCTGACAGTGCAACTCGGTTAGATCTCCAAACTGGATAGCTGCGCGATGATCTGCGCCGCCAGCGGTCCGAGGGTCGCCATCCCGTCGCGCACCGCCGCGCGCGACCCGGCGAGGTTCACCACCAGAGTGCTGCCGGAGATGCCTGCCAGCCCGCGGGAGACGCCGGCGTCGATGATCCCGGCGGAGAGCCCCGAGGATCTGAGCGCCTCGGAGATCCCCAGCAGCTCGCGGTCGAGGAGGTCGACGGTCGACTCGGGTGTGACGTCGCGCGGCGCCACGCCGGTGCCGCCGACCGACACCACCAGGTCCACACCGCCGATCACGGCGGTGTTGAGCGCGTTGCGGATCTCGACCTCGTCGGACGAGACCACCACGACGCCGTCGACGACGAACCCGGCCTCGCCGAGCAGTTCGGTGACCAGGGGCCCGGTGTGGTCCTCTTCGTCTCCGTGAGCCGTCCGGTCGTCCACGATGACGACCAGCGCGCGACCGACCAGGGTATGAGGCTGCTCCATGAGCTCAACCGTATATCTCGGCCCCGACACCGGTGCAGCCACACGCAGGTCGGGCCGGTCCTCTCCGACGACGGCCCTCACTGCTTGGCCTTGCCGAGCGTGACGTCCACGGTGCGCGGCTTGCCCGACGCGTCCTGATACGTCAGCGTCACCTTGTCTCCGGGGGCCTTGGAGCGCACGGCGGCCACCAAGGCGTCCGCGCTGCTGATGACCCGGTCGTCGAGTTTGGTCACGATCACGCCGCTCGGGAGTCCCGCGGCCGAGGCCGCTCCTCCGGCGGTGACCTCGACGATCTTGGCGCCGTCGACGCCCGCTTCGTTGCCGACCTGCACGCCGAGGGACGCGCGGGACGCCGAACCCGTCTGGATGATCTCGTCGGCGATCCGCTTGGCCTGGTCGACCGGGATCGCGAAGCCCAGGCCGATCGATCCGCCCTGGGGGCCTCCGGCGTCGGCGCCCATGGTCGCGATCGCCGAGTTGATGCCGACCAGTTCACCGTTCATGTTGACCAGTGCGCCGCCGGAGTTGCCGGGGTTGATGGCCGCGTCGGTCTGGATCGCGTCGAGCACCGTGTTCTGGTTCCTGGCGTCGCCGCTGGCGGCCACCGGACGGTTGAGGGCGCTGATGATGCCGGTCGTCACGGTGCCCTCCAGGCCGAGGGGAGAGCCGATCGCGACGACGTCCTGTCCGACCCGCAGATCGGCCGACGAACCCACGGCGATGGGCGTCAGGTCCGACACGTTCTTGGCGCGCACGACCGCGATGTCGCTACCGGGATCGGCGCCGATCACCTCGAAGGTGGACGACTTGCCGTCGGCGAACGTCACCTTGGTCTGTGCGGCGCCCGGAGGCGCACCCGGCGCCCCGTTCTCGGCGGCCGCGGCGACCACGTGGTTGTTGGTCAGGATCAGTCCGTCCGACGACAGGATGACGCCGGACCCCTCCTCGGTGGACCGCCCCTGGTTCACCTCGAGCTTCACGACGCTGGGAACCACCTTCGCCGCGACCGCTTCGACCGAGCCGCCGGGGACACTGGCCGCGGGCATGCTCGGAGCGGCCCCGGACGCGCTGATGCCGCCGAGGCTGTGGTCGGGGTGGGCCAGCATCGCGACGCCTCCACCGATGCCTCCGGACACCAGCGCCAGTGCGATCGCGCCGGCTGCCAGAGCCGGTCCGCGGGACCGCTTGCGCGGCTGCGGTTGCGGCAGCGGCGGCATCCCCTGCGGCGGGAACTGGCCGGGTCCGCCGGGCATGGGCGCGCCGCGGTACGGGTCGTACGGCCCGTTATGAGGGCCGCGGAAGGCCTGCCGCTGCTGCTCGGTCGCGTAGCGCCAGTCCCAACTGCCGGTGCCCTGCTCATAGGATCCCGACCCCGTGGGCCCGGCGGAGCCTTGGGGCACCTGCCCGGTGTAGCCGGACTGACGACCCGGTTGCGGAGTCGGCGAGTACCTCGGGTGGTTGGTCATATCGCTGCAGTGCTCTCCCTCGAAATGGTCCTGTCGCTGTGAACAACGACCGTTGCCAGCTCAGCGTGCCCAAACGTACTGAGAAAGGCCTTAGAGTTCGATTGCCTTTCCGACAACATTCGGGCTCTGCCCCGGTTGTGCCCGTCTCAATCATCTTCTCCGGTGACCGTGGTCACCCGCGGGCACCGGCGGAGGCGTGTCGAGGGCCTATTCGCCGCGGGGGACGTTGGTCGAGGGACGGCCGGGCAGCACCACGTGCATCGACGTGCCCGGTGGATCGCCTCCCGGCACCGTCTCCTCGACGCGCAGCGTGCCGCCGTGCTTGAGCACGACCTGTTTGACGATCGCCAGGCCGAGCCCCGAACCCGGCATCGCGCGCGCCGTGGTCGACCGGAAGAAGCGCTCGAAGACGAGTTCCCGTTCGGCGGGCGGGATGCCCGGGCCGTAGTCCGACACGACCAACTCGGCAGCAGACGCGTCGATCGGCTGCAACCGCACCACGACGCCCGCGCCCGGCGGGCTCCACTTCGCCGCGTTGTCGAGCAGATTGAGTACCGCGCGCCCGAGTCCCGCGGCGTCGCCGTAGACCTGCCACGGCGTGATCTCGACGTGGAACTCGATGTCGTTGCGCCGCCTGCGGACGCGCTCGAGGGACCGCTCTATCACCTCGGACATCTCGACGGTGTCGTGGACGGCGTTGCCCGCCTCGTCCCGGGTCAGGTCAACCAGGTCGCCGACCAGCGTCGACAGTTCCTCGATCTGCCCGATCACATCGTTGCGCAGATCCTCCATGTCCTGTTCCGGGATCCGCGGCGCACCGGGTTTCATCGAACTCATCAGCAGTTCGACGTTGGTGCGCAGCGACGTCAGCGGTGTGCGCAGTTCGTGGCCGGCGTCGGCCACCAGCCGCGACTGGCGGTCGCGCGACTCGGTCAGCGCGCGCAGCATCATGTTGAAGGTCTCGGTGAGCCGGGCGAGTTCGTCGTTGCCGACGACCGGTATCGGGTGCAGGTCGTCGGTGCGGGCGACCCGCTCGGCCGCCTGGGTCAGCCGCGCGACGGGCCGCAGTCCGGCACGGGCGACCATGCCGCCGGCGATGGCGGCCACCGCGACGCCGATGCCACCGACGATGAGTAGAACCGTGCCCAGGCGTTTGAGCACCTGCCCGGTCGGCGCGAGACTCTTGGACAGCAGCAGGGAGTTGCCGCTGGCGAGGTGGACCGCGAGCACCCGCTGGTGCTCGACGGTGCGCAGCGACATCCACAGCGTGCCGTCCATGACGTCCTGCTCGGGACGGCCGACGGGCAGGGTCTGACCCTGCTGCTTGGCGGTGTATTTGCTGCGTCCGGGGATGTAGAACATCGCGTTCATGTCCGAGTACGCCGTGCCCTCGATGGCTTTCCCCGGGTCTGCGTCGAGGGATCCGCTCTCGATGAGCATCTGCGCGCGGGTGCGCAGCTGATCGTCGATGTCGTCGTAGAGCGCACGCGACACCACCGCATACCCCGCGACTCCCATGAGCACGACCGGGATCACCGCCATGGACATCGCCAGCAGCATCACCCGCCATCGCAGGGAGATCGAACTGGCCGGAGCAGGAGGTGGGCCGGGAGCCTGGGGGGGCCACGGGGCGGCGTTGGGGTCCCCGACCATCAGGGCGGCGTCTCGCGCAGGACGTAGCCCACACCGCGCACCGTATGGATCAAGCGCGGTTCGCCTTCGGCCTCGGTCTTGCGGCGCAGATACCCGACATAGACCTCGAGCGCGTTACCTGAGGTCGGGAAGTCGAAGCCCCACACCTCCTCGAGGATGCGGCTGCGGGTGAGCACGCGGCGGGGGTTGGTGATCAGCATCTCCAGCAGCGAGAACTCGGTACGGGTGAGGCTGATCGAGCGGCTGCCGCGGGTCACTTCCCGGGTCACCGGATCCAGCGTCAGATCGCTGAACGTCATCGCCGCGGACTCCCCGTCCCCGTCGACCGGGGAGGTGCGGCGCAGCAGCGCGCGCATCCGGGCCAGCAACTCTTCCAGGGCGAAAGGCTTCGGCAGGTAGTCGTCGGCGCCGGCGTCGAGGCCGGCGACGCGCTCGGACACCGAGTCGCGAGCGGTCAGAACGAGAATGGGGAGGTCGTCGCCGGTGCTCCGCAGCTGCCGGCAGACCTCCAGACCGTCCAGCCTCGGCATCATCACGTCGAGCACCACCGCGTCGGGGCGGTCGGCCGCTATCAGGTCGAGCGCTTCGCGACCGTCCTGGGCGAGCTCGACCGAATATCCGTTGAAGGAGAGTGACCGTCGGAGGGATTCGCGCACCGCGCGATCGTCGTCAACGACAAGTATTCGCACTGGCACAGTTTCGACCCAGTGTCTGAGAGAGACCTGAGAGGCGCGCCGCGAAGCTTAGGGTTTGCCTGAGAGTCAGCGGCGGTCGAGGTCGACCAGGCCGAGACGGGCGGCCTTGAGCAGACGACGCGGTACCTTGCGGGGCTGACCGGCGACGGTCACGTTCACCAGGCCGGTGGCCTCTGCTTTCCACTGCGCGCGCCGGCTACGGGTGTTCGCACGCGACATCCTGCGCTTCGGCACAGCCATGATCGAGCTCCATCTGTTCGGGGTGAGTCCGCCTGCGAGCCTGGACACAGGCCGGGCGCCGGCAATTGCCGTTCAGGATAACCGGTGGGCTCGGTGCGCTCCAAACTCCGCCGCGGAGCCACCCCGCCCCCGCACACTGGGGACACGCCGAAACCTTGACGCGATACCGCCGGTACCCATTAACCTACCGGTTGGTTGGTCCTGCTTTCGACGCGACGGTGCGGCAAGGAGTGCTCGTGACGCCTACGGGTGATCCTCTACCGGTCCCCTCCCCCGTGCGGATCGCCAATTGCTCAGGGTTCTACGGCGACCGTCTCTCCGCGATGCGCGAGATGCTGACCGGCGGCGAACTGGACTACCTGACCGGCGACTACCTCGCCGAGCTGACGATGCTGATCCTCGGCCGCGACCGGATGAAGGATCCCGACCGCGGGTACGCCAGGACGTTCCTGCGCCAGCTCGAGGAATGCGTCGGCCTGGCCGCCGATCGCGGCGTCCGCATCGTCACCAATGCAGGCGGGCTGAACCCCGCCGGGCTGGCCCGGGCTGTGCGCAGCCTGACCGAGAAGCTGGGTGTCACCGTCAGCGTCGCCCATGTCGAGGGCGACGATCTGCTGCCCCGCGCGGGCGACCTCGGCCTGGGTGAGCCGCTGACCGCCAACGCCTACCTCGGCGCGTGGGGAATCGTGGAGTGCCTCACCTCAGGCGCCGACATCGTGGTCACCGGCCGGGTCACCGACGCCTCGGTGGTCGTCGGGCCTGCCGCCGCCCATTTCGGTTGGCGCCGAACCGACTTCGACCGCATCGCCGGCGCGGTGGCCGCAGGTCACGTCATCGAGTGCGGCACGCAGGCCACCGGCGGGAACTACGCGTTCTTCGCCCGCGACTTCCCCGATCCGACGGCCCTGACCCGTCCCGGCTTCCCGATCGCCGAGATCCACGCCGACGGCACGTCCGTGATCACCAAACACGCGGGCACAGGCGGAGCGGTCACGACCGGCACCGTCACCGCCCAACTGCTGTACGAGATCACCGGGGCCCGATACGCCAACCCTGACGCGACCCTGCGCGTCGACAGCATCGAACTGTCCGCGGACGGCGGAGACCGGGTCCGGATCGACGGGGTCCGGGGCGAGCCGCCGCCGCCGACCGCCAAGGTCGGCCTCAACAGCCTCGGCGGCTTCCGCAACGAGATGACCTTCGTGCTCACCGGCCTCGACATCGAGGCCAAAGCCGACCTGGTGCGCCACCAGCTGGAGAGCGCTCTGACGGTCCGGCCAACCGAGATGGACTGGACGCTGGCCCGCACCGACCGGCCCGACGCCGACTCCGAGCAGACGGCCAGCGCGCTGCTGCGGTGCGTCGTGCGCGACCCGGACCCGAACACGGTCGGCAGGCAGTTCTCGTCGGCGGCCGTCGAGCTGGCGTTGGCGAGCTATCCGGGCTTCACCACGACGTCCCCGCCCGGCGACGGCCAGGTCTACGGAGTGTTCACCGCCGCCCACATCCCTACCGCCGAGGTCCCGCACACCGCGGTGCGTCCCGACGGGACGCGCGTCGACATCGAGGCGGCGCCGCGGACCCAGGTGCCGGCCGACGTGCCCGCGCCCGCACTGCCCGACGCGCCGGCTGCCGGGCCCACCCGCAGGGTCCCGTTGGGCACGATCGCCGGGGCCCGCAGCGGCGACAAGGGCGGCAGCGCCAACATCGGAGTCTGGGTGAGCTCCGCCGAGCAGTGGCCGTGGCTGGTTCACACCCTGACCGTCGACACGCTGCGCGAACTGCTGCCGGAAGTGGCCGACCTGCCCGTCACCCGTCACGTCCTGCCCAACCTGAGGGCGGTGAACTTCGTCATCGACGGCATCCTCGGCAAGGGGGTGGCCTATCAGGCGCGGTTCGACCCGCAGGCCAAAGGCCTGGGCGAATGGCTGCGAAGCCGGCACATCGACATCCCCGAGGAGCTGCTCCCATGAGCATCTGGACCACACCCGAACGTGACGACCTGCGCAAGACGGTCCGCACCTTCGCCGAACGCGAGGTGCTGCCGAACGCCGCCGCGTGGGAGCGCGCCGGCGAGATCCCGCGCGACCTGCACCGCGCCGCTGCCGCCGCGGGGCTGCTCGGCGCCGGCTTCCCCGAGTCGGTGGGCGGTGACGGCGGGGACGGTGCCGATGCCGTCGTCATCTGCGAGGAGATGCACCAGTCCGGTTGCCCCGGTGGGGTCTTCGCGTCGCTGTTCACGTCCGGGATCGCGGTGCCACATATGATCGCCTCCGGCGACGAACGCTTGATCGACACCTACGTGCGGCCGACCCTGCGGGGCGAGAAGATCGGATCGCTGGCGATCACCGAGCCCGGCGGCGGATCCGACGTCGGCCATCTGACCACCCGCGCGGTGCGGGACGGGGACTGCTTCATCGTCAACGGCGCCAAGACCTACATCACCTCCGGCGTGCGCGCCGACTTCGTCGTGACCGCGGTGCGCACGGGCGGCCCCGGCGCGGCCGGTATCTCGTTGCTCGTCGTGGACAAAGACGGACCGGGATGCTCGCCTGGATTGCAGGTCAGCCGCAAGCTCGACAAGATGGGCTGGCGCTCCTCGGACACCGCCGAGCTGTCCTATACCGATGTCCGGGTTCCCGCCGCGAATGTGGTCGGCGCCGAGAACACCGGCTTCCTGCAGATCGCGGCAGCCTTCGTCTCCGAGCGCGTAGGCCTTGCCGCCCAGGCCTATTCGAGTGCACAACGCTGTCTGGACCTGACCGTCGAGTGGTGCCGCAACCGCGAGACGTTCGGCAGACCGTTGATCGCACGCCAGACGGTGCAGAGCACCCTCGCCGAGATGGCCCGCAGGATCGACGTCGCCCGCGTCTACACCCGGCACGTGGTGGAGCGTCAGTTGGCGGGCGACACGGATCTCATCACCGAGGTCTGCTTCGCCAAGAACACCGCGGTGGAGGCCGGCGAGTGGGTGGCGCACCAGGCCGTGCAGTTGTTCGGCGGCATGGGATACATGGCGGAGTCCGAGGTCGAACGCCAGTACCGGGACATGCGCATCCTCGGCATCGGCGGCGGCACGACCGAGATTCTGACCTCGCTGGCCGCCAAGACGTTGGGATATCAGGCATGACGACAGCGAGCAACGCAGCGGATCGCGCATCTGCGCTACGAACCTCCGCGATAGACACCCGCTCGGCCGCCTACACCGAGGCGGCTGACGAGATGGCCGTCAAGATCGCCGAACTGGAGGCCGAACACGCGAAAGCCCTTGCCGGAGGCGGTGAGAAGTACGTCGCGCGGCACCATGCGCGCGGCAAGATGACCGCGCGGGAACGTATCGAGGCCCTCCTCGACCCGGACTCGCCGTTCCTGGAGCTGAGCCCGCTGGCCGCCTGGGGCACCGATTTCACCGTCGGCGCCAGCGTGGTCACCGGCATCGGGGTGGTCAGCGACGTCGAATGCGTGGTCGTCGCCAACGACCCGACCGTCAAGGGCGGCACGAGCAACCCCTGGACCTTGCGGAAGATCCTGCGCGCCAACCAGATCGCCCTGGAGAACCGGCTGCCGGTGATCTCGCTCGTGGAATCGGGTGGCGCGGACCTGCCGACGCAGAAGGAGATCTTCATCCCGGGCGGGCGGATGTTCCGCGACCTGACCCGCCTCTCGGCCGCAGGCATCCCGACCATCGCTCTGGTGTTCGGCAACTCGACCGCCGGTGGTGCCTACATCCCGGGCATGTCCGACCACGTCGTGATGATCAAGGAACGCTCCAAGGTGTTCCTCGCCGGACCCCCGCTGGTCAAGATGGCCACCGGCGAGGAGTCCGACGACGAAGCGCTCGGCGGCGCCGAGATGCACGCCCGCACTTCGGGTCTCGGGGATTATCTGGCCGCCGACGAACTCGATGCGCTCCGCATCGGCCGTCGTGTCGTCGCACGGCTGAACTGGCGCAAGCGGGGTCCCGCGCCGGGACCGTTCACCGCACCGCTGTTCGACGAGAACGAGTTGATCGGCATCGTGCCACCCGATCTGCGCATCCCGTTCGATCCGCGCGAGGTCATCGCCCGGATCGTCGACGGATCCGAGTTCGACGAGTTCAAGCCGCTCTACGGCGGCTCGCTGGTGACCGGTTGGGCGACGCTGCACGGGTATCCGCTGGGCATCCTGGCCAACGCCCGCGGGGTGCTGTTCAGCGAGGAGTCGCAGAAGGCCACCCAGTTCATCCAGTTGGCCAACCGCTCCGACACGCCGTTGTTGTTCCTGCACAACACCACCGGCTACATGGTCGGCAAGGCCTACGAGGAAGGCGGCATGATCAAGCACGGCTCGATGATGATCAACGCCGTCTCCAACTCCACCGTCCCGCACCTGTCGCTGCTCATCGGCGCGTCCTACGGCGCCGGACACTACGGCATGTGCGGACGCGCCTACGACCCGCGGTTCCTGTTCGCCTGGCCCAGCGCGAAGTCGGCGGTCATGGGCGGTACGCAGCTCGCGGGTGTGCTGTCGATCGTGAACCGGGCCGCCACCGAGGCGCGCGGCGGCCAGGTCGACGAAGACGCCGATGCCGCGCTGCGGGCCGCGGTCGAGGCACAGATCGAGGCGGAGTCGCTGCCGATGTTCCTGTCCGGACGGCTCTACGACGACGGTGTCATCGATCCGCGGGACACCCGCACCGTGCTGGGGATGTGTCTGTCGGCCATCGCCAGCGGTCCGATCGAGGGGACGTCGAACTTCGGCGTCTTCCGGATGTGAGAGAAAAGTACAGCGATGATCTCTAGAGTCCTGGTCGCCAACCGCGGCGAGATCGCCCGCAGGGTGTTCGCGACATGCCGTCGGCTCGGCATCGGCACCGTCGCCGTCTACACCGATCCCGACTCCGACGCGCCGCACGTCGGGGACGCGGACGCGCGGGTACGTCTGGACGGCACCCGCGCCTATCTCGACGCCGGGCAACTCGTCGCCGCCGCACTGGCCTCCGGGGCGGACGCGATACATCCCGGCTACGGGTTCCTCTCGGAGAACCCGGATTTCGCCGCGGCCGTGGAGGGAGCGGAGCTGACGTGGATCGGTCCGCCGATCTCGGCGGTCGCCGCGATGGGGTCCAAGATCGAGGCCAAGAAGATGATGGCGGCCGCAGGGGTCCCGGTGCTCGACGAACTCGATCCCGACGCGGTGACGACTGCGATGCTGCCGGTCCTGATCAAGGCGTCCGCCGGCGGCGGCGGGCGGGGGATGCGGATCGTTCGGGAGCTCGGCGAGCTGTCCGCCCAGGTGGCGGCCGCGCGGCGGGAAGCCCAGTCCGCCTTCGGCGACCCGACGGTGTTCTGCGAGCGCTACCTCGACGCGGGCCACCACGTCGAGGTCCAGGTGATGGCCGACGCGCACGGCACGGTGTGGGCGGTCGGCGAACGCGAGTGCTCGATCCAGCGTCGGCACCAGAAGATCATCGAGGAGGCCCCCTCGCCGCTGGTCGAGCGCACACCGGGGATGCGCGAGAAGCTGTTCGACGCGGCCCGGTTGGCCGCGGAGGCGATCGGTTACACCGGTGCGGGCACGGTCGAGTTCATGGCCTCCGGTCAGGGCGAGCCGGGCGGCAACTTCTACTTCCTGGAGATGAACACCCGCCTGCAGGTGGAGCACCCGGTCACCGAGCTGACCGCAGGGCTCGATCTCGTCGAGCTCCAGATCGCCGTCGCCGACGGTGCCACACTCGATCCCACGCCGCCGTCGTCCCGGGGCGCGGCGATCGAGGCGCGTCTGTACGCCGAGGATCCGGCCAGGAACTGGCAACCCCAGGCCGGTACCGTCGCGCACTTCGACGTCCCCACGGCGGGTACCGAGTTCGGGCTGCTCGAGCGCGCAGGGGTGCGGCTGGACTCGGGGGTCACAAGCGGGTCGGCCATCTCGGTGTTCTACGACCCGATGATCGCCAAGGTCATCTCCTATGCGTCCACGCGCCGCCAGGCGGCGGCGCTGCTCGCCGACGCCCTCACGCGCACCCGGTTGCACGGGGTGCGGACCAACCGCGACCTGCTCGTCAACGTGCTCCGGCACCCGGCGTTCCGCGACGGCGCCACCGACACAGCCTTTTTCGAGACCCACGGCCTGTCGGCGCTCGCCGCTCCGGTCGCCGGCGAACGGACCGTCGCGCTCGCGGCCATCGCCGCCGCGCTGGCCGACGCCGCGCACAACCGCGCCACCGCGCGGGTCCTCGACGCGGTACCCAGCGGGTGGCGCAACCTCCCATCGGCGTTCCAGGTCAAGGCATTCCGGGACGCCACCGGCGAGACGCAGGAGGTCCGGTACCGCTTCACCCGGGCCGGGCTCACGCTCGACGGACATGACGACGTCGAACTGGTCTCGGCGACATCGCACCACGTCGTACTGAGCGTGGCCGGAGTGGACCGCCCCTTCGACGTCCACCGCTACGGCGCCGACGTCCACGTCGACTCCCCCGGCGGTTCGGTGCATCTCGTCGCGCTCTCGCGGTTCCCCGATCCCGACGCCGCACCCGCCCACGGTTCGCTGCTGGCCCCGATGCCGGGTTCGGTGCTGCGCGTCGCCGCAGCACAGGGGGACACGGTCACCGCAGGTCAGCCGCTGCTCTGGCTGGAGGCGATGAAGATGGAGCACACCATCACCGCACCGGCCGATGGCGTGCTCGTCGCACTGAATGTGGTTGCAGGACAACAGGTGGAAGTAGGCGCCGTGCTGGCGCGGGTCGAAACCGGAGATTCAGGAGAGGAAAGCCGATGAGCGGCTTCATCGAAACCGAGGAACAACAGGCGCTGCGCAGTGCGGTCGCCGCCATGGTCGCCGGATACGGGCAGGACTACTACCTGGAGAAGTCCCGGGCCGGCGCGCACACCGACGAACTCTGGTCGGAGGCAGGCAAGTTGGGCTTCATCGGGGTGAACCTGCCCGAGGAGTACGGCGGCGGCGGCGCGGGCATGTACGAGCTGAGCCTGGTGATGGAGGAGATGGCCGCCGGCGGCGCGTCTCTGCTGATGATGGTGGTCTCCCCCGCGATCAACGGCACCATCATCGCCAAGTTCGGCACCGAGGAGCAGAAGAAACGCTGGCTGCCCGGTATCGCCGACGGCACCCTGACGATGGCGTTCGCGATCACCGAACCCGATGCGGGCTCGAACTCGCACAGGATCACCACGACGGCCCGCCGCGACGGCAGCGACTGGATCCTGTCCGGACAGAAGGTCTACATCTCCGGGGTCGATCAGGCGCAGGCGGTGCTTGTCGTGGGCCGGACCGAAGATCACAAGACGGGGAACCTGAAGCCGGCGTTGTTCGTCGTCCCGACCGACACACCGGGCCTGACGTACACCAAGATCCCGATGGAGATCGTGAGCCCGGAGTTCCAGTTCCAGGTCTTCCTCGACGAGGTCCGGCTGCCCGCCGACGCGCTCGTCGGATCCGAGGACGCCGCCATCGCCCAGCTGTTCGCGGGGCTGAATCCGGAGCGGATCATGGGGGCGGCCAGTGCAGTCGGGATGGGCCGCTTCGCGCTTGCCAAGGCCGTCGAGTACGTCAAGGGCAGGCAGGTGTGGAAGACACCCATCGGCGCGCATCAGGGTCTCTCACACCCGTTGGCGCAGAACCACATCGAGGTCGAGCTCGCCAAACTCATGATGCAGAAGGCCGCGGCGCTGTATGACGCCGGCGCCGACGAGGCGGCCGCCGAAGCCGCCAACATGGCCAAGTACGCCGCCGGTGAGGCGTCCGTGCGCGCTGTGGATCAGGCGGTGCAGTCACTCGGCGGCAACGGCCTGACCAAGGAGTACGGCGTCGCGGCCATGCTGACGGCATCGCGGCTGGCCCGGATCGCGCCGGTCAGCCGGGAGATGATCCTGAACTTCGTGGCGCAGACGTCGCTGGGCCTCCCCCGGTCCTACTGATGAGCACCCTGGTCCGCTATGACCGTGACGGCGCAGTCGCGCGGTTGACCCTGGACTCGCCGCACAACCGCAACGCGCTGTCGACCGCGCTGGTGGCACAACTGCACGACGGACTGACCCGGGCCTCGACAGAGACCGGTGTGCGGGCCGTGGTGCTCACCCATGCCGGCGGAACATTCTGCGCGGGAGCCGATCTGAGCGAGAGTCCGGTCTCCGGCGGCGATCCGGCGGAGGCGGCTCTCGGCCGGGCCCGCGAGATGACGACCCTGCTGCGGCGGATCCTGGAGGTCCCTCTGCCGGTGATCGCCGCGATCGACGGCCATGTCCGCGCCGGCGGACTCGGCCTCGTCGGCGCGTGCGACATCGTCGTCGCCGGCCGAGCGAGCACGTTCGCGTTGACCGAGGCGCGCATCGGCGTAGCGCCGTCGATCATCTCGTTGACGGTGCTTCCGAAGATGTCCCCGCGCGCGGCGGGCAGGTACTTCGTCACGGGCGAGAAGTTCGGCGCCGAGGAGGCCGCGGCCGCCGGATTGGTCACCCTGGCGGCGGACGACGTCGCCGCGGCGGTCTCGGAACTGACGTCGGCGATCGCGAAGGGTTCCCCGCAGGGGCTGGCCGCGTCCAAGGCGCTCACCACCGCTGCGGTGATCGACGACTTCGATCGTCGCGCAGAGAAATTGACGCGCGAGTCGGCCGAGTTGTTCGTCTCCGACGAGGCGCGCGAGGGGATGCTGGCGTTCCTACAGAAGCGGGCCCCGAGCTGGGCGGGCTGACAGGCTTACAGTTTGGTCAAGCCTCTTGCATGTCCCGAGGTTCGCCGTAGGCTCGTGGGCGATGTGCGCAGCGACGAGCAGAGGGTCACGATGAGCACGCCCGCCTCCCGTAGCGGGTCGATGCGCGCTGCCGACACCGACCGCATCCAGGTGGCCCAGCTTCTGACGGACGCCGCGGCGTCGGGCAAGCTTGGCCTCACCGAGTACGAAAACCGTTTGAACAGGGCATACGCTGCGCAGACCTACGACGAGCTGGATCGGCTGTCGGCGGATCTGCCCGGGGCGGTGACCCGTGGCCGCAGCGGCCCGTGCCGTCCGGCGCCGTCGAGCATGCTCCTCGCGATCCTCA